>NZ_JADNYL010000002.1 GCF_017168195.1 Thalassotalea sp. G2M2-11 | reverse complement strand
AGTCTCTGACTGGGCTTTTTACTATCTGTGTTTTAATCGTCAATATTAACCCTCTTCATTGACGCTTCTTAGTTAAAGATAATTCAATACATTTACTATATCGTTATCGAAAATAACCATTATTAAAGCCGTTCATCTAACCTAGTTGGTCGACTAACGGGGTTAGATTAAACTAGGATTTCAACATATGATTTTGCTGGGCGATGAATTGACAAGTTTAGGTAATGTTGTAAAGAATATCAGCCACTATTAGATGATGTGCGAGGCAGAGATACTAAAGTTTCAAAGTAATCGTCAGAAAGATGTGTAAGTGTTAATTGTGCATTTTCATCATAAAGCTTTTTGAGTCGTTCTTTGGTGTTGGTAATGCCAATACCGAAGCCTTTATGCTTATCTTTATGGGTAAATTTATTAATTAACCTGATCAAAATATGCTGCTCGTCACACTCAATAATCAATTTGACAGCGTTATGATCTGTTTCCAGCTGTGAGCTATGTTGTACTGCATTTTCAACTAAGGGCTGTAATAACATAAATGGGATCAGATCTTCAGTGCATTTATCATTGACGTTTATTTCTAATGATAATTTTTCCTCAAAGCGCATTTTCTGAATACTAAGGTAGCTGTGGATAAACTCTAATTCGTCCCTAATTGGAATAAGCTGGGTTTGTTGGTTTTCTAACACTTTTCTCAGCATAGCGCTTAATTCACTTAATGCTTTTACCGCCGTATTCTTCTCATCTAGGCTGATCAAGCTTGATATTGTATTAAGAGTGTTGAATAGGAAATGCGGGTTGAGCTGTGAGCGTAGTGAGTTTAATTCTACTTCGACTAATTGCTTAGCCAGTTGTTGATTGGCATCCGCTTGCTTTTTGGCATTGTTGTAATATGAAATAGCGTAACCAACACCAAAAACTGATAAATAGACGAGAAAATCAATATGAAGCAAACTGTAAGCAACGTCATTAAATGATGCGAGCCAGCCTTGCCAATCGAATAGATCATGCTTTTTTATATGCACTTCAATAGCGGTTAATAACCAGTAAAAACCAAGAAAGAAGCACGTAGTCGCAATGTTTTTAGTGATAAATGCTTTAAGATTACTGTTTTCAAGCTTGATAGTTGCGGTTGAGGCGATAATAAATGGCGCTACCAGTATCCAGTTCCCCCAAAAAGGTAAAAATTGTAACCATAGTTCCGCAAAATCGGCATTTTTTCCATAAACCTCGGTGCGTACACGATAAGCATTACTTGCTGCTAGAGTATTGAGAATGAGCCAGAATAAAGTATTGGCAAGCCAAAAGAAACGGTTAGGAAGGTTTTGAATGAGTGCTCTAAAATAGCTTACCACGATAGCTTTACCCTACAGATTACTTTATACGTATCACTATTAGTTAATCATATGGGTGTTTTAGCAGGTTTACCAAGTGACTCGTCCTAAATATGTTGGTGTTAATCGATAAAGCAATTGTATATTGTGCTTTAAGGTTAAAAAAGATTTCCGCTATAAAGCTAAAGATTTGTGTCGATCTAAGATAAAATAGTGCTATTGGCATTTTGGCGGATATTGTTGTGAGTTCTACAGGAAAGCGATTAAATAAATTTATTAGTGAGTCAGGTTATTGCTCTAGACGAGAAGCAGATAAGCTGATTGATAATGGCCGTGTCACAATTAATGGTAAACATCCTGAGTTAGGCACTAAAGTGCAGCCTGGTGATAAGGTATTGGTCGATGGTAAAGCAATTGGTGCTATGCCAGATAATAAATCAGATCGCATTTATATCGCTTATAACAAGCCTGTTGGGATCACTTGTACGACAGAGCGTCATGTTAAAGGCAATATTATTGATGCTATCAATCACAAAGAGCGAATATTTCCAATTGGACGGCTTGATAAGCCATCTGAAGGATTGATATTTCTGACAAGTGATGGAGATATTGTTAATAAAATTCTACGTGCGGAAAATGCTCATGATAAAGAATATGTGGTGACCGTAGATAAGCCAATCAGTGAACGTTTTATTGAACGTATGTCACGTGGTGTGCCTATTCTTGGTACGATCACTAAGCCTTGTATTGTTCAAGCACAAAGCAAATTTGTCTTTCGTATTATTTTAACGCAAGGATTGAATCGTCAGATACGTCGTATGTGTGAGTACTTAGGATATGAAGTGAAAAAACTTAAGCGTACGCGTATTATGTCAGTGAGCCTTGAAAAACTGAAACCAGGGCAGTGGCGTGATTTAACAAACACTGAAATGAAAGCAATTAATGATGCTGTAGCAAACTCGTCAAAAACAGCAATAAAGGTAGATAGCGCCTCTACTAGCGAGACAGCAAAGCAATCAAGAGTAGATGTAACAGCCAAACCGCAGTTAAAACGTATTAAAAATGTAAAAAACAGTACGCTTTCATTAAAAAGCAGGCACAAAAAAAGGAGTTAACATACTCCTTTTGATCTTCAGTGTAAGATAAATTAATTTTCTCTTAATGCTCTAAAGCCAACATAGTTTGAACGAAAACCAGGTGATAACTCCAATCGAACGGAAGTTCTAGCAAGTTTTGGCGCAAAGTTCCATGAACCGCCACGAGCTACTACCTTATTGCCATTGGTGAGCTCCCAGACATTCCCTACAATATCGAACAAGCCAAGTTTATTCGCTCTAAAAGATTTTATTGGAGATGTACTGATATTGGACCATTTGCTGCCGCAATAAGCACAGTTTGCTTTACCATTGCCTATATCATTGCCCCACCAATAGTTACTTACACTGCCAGCTCTGGCAACATATTCCCATTCTTTTTCATTGGGTAATCGGTAAATACGCTCGGTTTGTTGTGACAACCAGCTTAAGTAAGCTTTACTGTCTTTATCGCTGACACAAACAACAGGGTGGTCATCTGTTTGTTTAAAACCTGGATTACGCCAGTTTAGTACACTGTTGTATTCCGGTTGACCATTCACAAATGCGGCGCAGCCATTCTCACTTTCAGCTTCAGTAACATAGTTAGTCGCTTTAACAAAACGCTTAAAGTCACCAACAGTGATAGGGTTTTGAGCGATGGCAAAAGATTTAAGAATTTGCTCACCACGAGCAGGCTTTTCATTGCTTAAACCTGCACCTTTCATATCACCCATTTGAAAACGACCAGCGGGTACGCCGATTAACTCTGGCCCTAATTCGTCGCCAGGTAAAATGTCTTGAATTTTCTCACCATTAGCAAAGTTAATCGATGCTTTCACTAATTCAGCTTTGACTAGTTTATTTTTATCTAAGCGAATATTTTCTTGATAATCTAAATAGCCAGGTTTTGTGATCACTACGTCATGAAAGCCAGAAGCAAGCATGACTGATAATTTTGTTGAACCGTAACTCACTCCGTCAATAAAAACCTCATCATCATATTGATCAGATCTAACGGTTAATTCATACATGACCGAATCATCATTAAAAGAGATTTCGTTGCCGGCATCAATATTTACAGCTGCAGTACTGGCATGTTCTTGTTTGTAGGTACAATAGCGAGCCGATAATTGCAATAATTTACAGGCTTCAGCATTTGGCAATGAGCCTTGCAATTCAACACTAATATTAGTGGTGTAATTACCTTGACCACTAAATTCGCCAGAGATCACTTTATGATTTAATAATCTGACTTGTGCAGCAGAATCTGTTTTATTTTCATTAATAATGTCGGATTCGGTGGCATTAGCAAACAAACTGTCAACAAACTGTTTAGAAGCTTTTTGTTTGGCTAAACGATTGCTGCGAGTTATACACTGTTTTAATGTTTCTTGGGCATCACAACTAACAACTTGTTTCGCATCTAACGTAGCTTGTTGTTCAAATTCTTTCTGTAAGCGTTTGACGCGCGCGATACGAATTTCTTCAATCAATGCTTCTCTGGCATTGGCGAGTGTAAAACGTTCAATATTGGCTTGGGCAAGTTGTTGCTTAAGCTCGGCTAGTAGCTTTACGCTAGCTTTAATATCTTCTTTATTTTGTTTTTGGTTTTGGATGGCTTGACGATAGGCGTTTTGTGCTTGGGCAATATCTTGGTCTGGGTTATCAACCATGGCTTCATATTGCTCATTCATATTAAGCAGTGCTTGCGCTCTTGCTTCTTGAAGCTCTGAGCCTTGGCTGCGTAATAAGCCTAACTTATCTGTTTCATTAGCAACTTGTGTATTTAAAGAGCTTAATGAATTGATAAACGATTCATATTCTGTCTCTTTATTGCTTAACTGAATTTGTAAACTTTCAACTGATTTATCTTCTATAGGGGCTAGTTCATAAGCCTGTGAACCAATTGAAAGACAACTAACTGTCATTGCGAGTAAAGCCAAGCGCATTTTTATTATTCCCGAACCATGTAGAGTATGATACTGCAACCTTAAAAGTAACTGTGTCACAGATTAACTTCAACTTACTAATTGATATAATTTTAATAATCTCAATCATATTGGGTCGCTCGCAAAATCGCAAGAGATAATCGGAGAAACCTTTGATTTGTTAGAAGCTTGTCAATAAAATGATCATTTAACGCTATCTCTGACCATAGTGTTTAAGCTTCAAGCATCACTCTGTGGGGAAAATATTTATGGATGTACCCGATAAATGGAAATTTACCGATAAAGAGCAAATAATCACCTTTATAGAAAACAATGCATTTGCAACGCTAGTGTCGGCATCATTAGAAGCAAGTCGGTTACCACTGTATTATGATGCAGAAAAAAATCAGTTGTTAGGTCATTTTGCCCGTAATAATCGTCATTGGCAGGAAGTTGCAAATAATAGATGTTTAGCCATTTTTGATGGTGCACACCATTATATTTCACCGTCTTGGTATCAAAGTGTACCTGCAGTCCCCACATGGAATTACGCCAGTATCCATATTCAGGGGACTATTCACCTACTTGAGGTTGATGCGACCCAACAAGCGTTAAATTTACTATTACAAAAATATGAGCCGCGTTTATTGTGTGATCGCACCATTGTCAGCCAAGATTATCAAGAAAAGCTCGCGAAAGGTATTGTCGGTTTTGCCATGGATGTTGAACATATTGATGCCAAAGCTAAGCTGGGTCAACACCGTTCAATTGCCGATCAACAAGGCGTTGTTGCTGGTTTATCTCAGAACAATACACCAGCAAGCCAAGCGCTTTTAGGCTTAATGAAGCAGTTAAATCTAGGGCTTGGCAGTTGACTGGTTAACCATTAATAATTAAGTAAATTGGCAGGAGAAAACTGATCTGTTAGTACTTTAGTGTCAGCAGGCCAATCTTTGACGTCGTGCGTAGATGTCATATTAGTCGTTATGTCTACAATATTGATATTGAAAGGTTTAAGTTGCTGATTAAGTATTTGTGCCCGAGCAGTTATGTGTTTGCCATCGGGTAAACCTTGATTGGTCGTTAAAATAATCCGGTTACTATTTTGACGATTTCTGACATTAAAAAAATCACCAAATACTTCGTGATAAGTAGCCGACTCATGGGCATACAACTCACTAATTGAGAAAGTATTGGCCGATAAGACTCCTTGAGGAGTAAGTAGCTGTTTTGCTTCTTGTAAAAATTCCTTGGTCATTAAATGTTCGGGGATATAATCACCGTTGAATGCATCAAGAATTATCCAATCATATTGTTGTTTTTTGAGCGTGGCTCGTTTAATAAAAATACGGCCATCCTGCACTTTTGAAATGACATTGTTGTTTTCGAAAAAACCAAAATATTGTCGAGCCACTTTGATGACCGCAGGATCTATCTCGACATTGGTTATTTTAGCCGACGGATAGAGTTGGTTGAGGGTATTCGACATAGTACCGCCGCCAAGACCAATGATCAGAATATTCTCAGGGGCTTTTTCCATTACCAGTAAGCTTGCGAACAGCAATTTTGTGTAATTAAATACTAGCTTTTGAGGCTCATTCTTATACAGGCAACTTTGGTTGGTTTTACTGGTTTTTACGTTGAATCTTAAACAGCGAAGATTGAAAGTATCTTCTACTAATATATTACGGTATAACGAGCGTTCTTGATGTATCACCTTGGCATAACTGCTGAGGGAAAAACAAACTAATATCAGGATGAAAACAATTTTATTCATGATGCGGCTCTGTTAATTGGCTTGCTTGTGCTCTACTAAGCTGATTGACTGTGATAGCAACTGCGCCTAAACAAATTAAGATAAAACAGAAGGTGAAAATGATTGCATTCACTTCAAACCATAATACCAGATAGAAGGAAGTCATAATGGTGCCTAGAGCACTACCTAAAGTAGAAACAAAATACAACTTACCAGCGACATGGCCGCTATCCATACTGTCTCTAACGAGTAATCGCACAGAATAAGGTGAAATCATCCCTAAAATAATGGTTGGAATAAAAAATAATGCAGTGGAGGCAAGCAATGAACCATAACGTGTATCTT
The DNA here is from genome assembly GCF_017168195.1 of Thalassotalea sp. G2M2-11. Classification (GTDB taxonomy): domain Bacteria; phylum Pseudomonadota; class Gammaproteobacteria; order Enterobacterales; family Alteromonadaceae; genus Thalassotalea_E. Next base: position 1,134,072 of record NZ_JADNYL010000002.1, on the reverse strand, counting down.
CAATCGTCATGAAAATAGTTTCCATTATGTTGGGAGCCCAAAGCGCTACAGGCAATACCATGATGCCTGCTAGTAAAAATATCACGCCATAGCGAGTTAAATTAGCGTGTTTAATTGAGTACTTGCCACCGAGCAAATATCCGAATGATAAACTCAACATAAATACGGTGATAATACTGCCCCAAATGTGGACACTACTACCAAAAAATGGGGCGAGGATGCGACCGCCCAGTAGCTCAATGCCCATAATGCAGAAGCCACTAGAAAATGCCATTAAGTAAATTAGCCAGTGTTGGTAGCAAGAAGTTTGATGATTAATTGTCATAATGCAACTGAATAAAGAATATACATCAGTATCTTAACCTTATCAGGTAGCTTCTCGCTAGTTTCTTTTCAATATGAAAGCGAATATTGATGACATCGGTCTTGTAAACATTAAAACATTATTGAAGAAGAATCACTAAACCGCAAGAGTTGTGATTTTTAACATCAATATCAGTTGTCGAGGGATAAATGAAACAACAATTTGCCCAGACAAAGAAAAATGCAGGATGGACTTTATGAAGCTAATTAATTACCAAAGTATGATCAAAACATGGAGTGTTCTGTGTTGTTTTTTCTTTGCTGTTAGTACTAGTACCCATGTCAGAGCCAATGACGCGGCTATTGATTCAACATATTTAGGTGAAGATTGGACTTTAACTAATTTAAACAACCAAGCCGTGACATTATCTGATTATCAAGGACAGCCCGTTATTTTGGTCTTTTGGGCAACTTGGTGTCCGTATTGTAAAAAGCTCCTGCCAGGTATTACTCTATTGAATGACAAATATCAACAGCAAGGTTTAAAGGTGATTGCGGTCAATATTAAAGAAGATTGGAAACCGCACCTATATTGGCGTAATCATGGTTATACATTCGATGCGGTGCTTGAAGGTGATGCAATTGCACAAATGTATGGCATTAAAGGGACACCCGGTATTGTTTTTATTGCCCCTAGTGGCAAAGTGTTAAAGGTGACTCACTTTTCAGACCCTGAGCATCCTTCGTTGGAGAAATTTGCTCAGCATTTTCTTGCTCAATCACCATCAAAACGGGTTAAAAACCCGCTTTAATGGTGTTAATGACTTTTATCAATCTTACTGTTGAACCAATAAGGGCTTTAAAAAGTGCGCGGTATGTGAACGCTCATTTTGTACAATATGCTCTGGTGTGCCTTCAACTAAAATTTCGCCTCCGCCTGAGCCACCTTCTGGTCCTAGATCAACAATCCAGTCTGCCGTTTTGATCACGTCAAGGTTATGTTCAATAACGACAATAGTATTGCCATGATCACGTAATCGATGGATAACATGTAATAACTGTTTGATATCATGAAAATGTAAACCAGTCGTTGGTTCATCAAGAATGTATAAGGTTTTGCCAGTATCGCGTTTTGATAACTCTTTTGACAGTTTAACGCGTTGTGCTTCACCACCAGACAAGGTTGTGGCCGATTGTCCTAGTTTGATATAACTGAGCCCAACATCCATTAAGGTTTGTAACTTACGTTTAACTGCTGGAATCGCAGAGAAGAAATCAAAAGCGTCTTCGATGGTTAATTCTAATACTTGATGAATATTAAGCCCTTTATATTTCACTTCTAAGGTTTCACGGTTGTATCGTTTACCTTTACAGACATCACAAGGCACATAGACATCTGGTAGAAAGTGCATTTCAACCTTGATCACTCCATCACCTTGGCAGGCTTCACAACGACCGCCTTTAACATTAAAACTAAAGCGCCCTGGTTTATAACCACGTGAACGAGCCTCTTGAGTACCGGCAAAAATATCGCGAACATTAGTAAATATGCCGGTGTAAGTGGCAGGATTCGAACGCGGTGTACGACCAATAGGGCTTTGATCGATGTCGATTACTTTATCAAGTTGTTCTAACCCTTCAATACTCTTGTATGGTGCAGGCTCTGAGGTGGTGGCATTATTTAATTGCGTATGTGCCAGTTTGTATAAGGTGTCATTAATGAGAGTCGATTTTCCTGAACCCGATACGCCCGTGATACAGGTCATCAAGCCATTTGGAATGATCAGATCAACATTTTTTAAATTGTTGCCTGTGGCGCCCTTTAATTGAATAACGTTCTGCTTATCCATCGGGGTACGAGATTTAGGTAGTTCAATCTCTTCTTTACCAGAAAGGTATTTCCCTGTAAGTGAGTGTTCACATGCTAAAATATCGTCAACGACACCTTGCGCAATAATTTCGCCACCATGAACCCCTGCACCGGGGCCTATATCAATGACAAAATCGGCAGCGCGAATGGCATCTTCATCATGTTCTACAACAATGACTGTGTTGCCCAAATCACGTAAATGAATCAGTGTTTTTAACAACCGTTCGTTATCTCTTTGGTGTAAACCGATAGAAGGTTCATCCAGTACATACATGACACCAACCAAGCCTGCACCAATTTGACTAGCTAAACGGATCCGCTGTGCTTCGCCGCCTGATAGTGTATCAGCGCTTCGTGATAGGTTGAGATAATTAAGACCAACATTCACTAAAAAGCCTAATCTATCGTTAATTTCTTTTAATATTTTCTCGGCTATTTGCCCTTTCTGCCCAGTTAACTTGAGGTTTTGAAAAAAGGCTAAGGCATCGGCGATGGCAAGCTCTGCGATATTTTGCAGCGGGGTATTATCGATAAAAACATTTCTTGCTTCTAATCGTAAACGTGAACCATCGCATTCAGGGCAGTGCTGACTATTTAAATATTTAGCTAATTCTTCACGTACCGCGTTTGATTCCGTTTCGCGGTAGCGCCTATCCATATTATTTAAAATACCTTCAAACGGGTGCTTGCGAATGACTATATCGCCACGATCATTCATGTATTTGAATTCAATTTCTTCGCTGCCACTACCGTGGAGTACCACTTTTTGTTGAGCTTGGCTAAGTTCATTAAATGGCTTATCAACGGCAAAATCAAAATGTTCCGCTAGCGCTTGTAGCATCTGAAAATAATAAAAATTGCGTTTATCCCATCCACGAATAGCACCGCCGGAAAGGCTTAACTCTGGATTCGCTATTACACGGGTAGGATCAAAAAATTGCTGTGTGCCTAAGCCATCACAGGTTTTACAAGCGCCGGCAGGGTTGTTAAAAGAAAACAGACGCGGCTCTAGCTCTTGCATGCTGTAACCACAATGTGGGCAGGCAAAGTTGGCTGAAAATAACAATTCTTCTTTGTCTGGTTCATCCATAAACGCGACTTTTGCTGTGCCTGCGGTTAACCCTAACGCTGTTTCAAATGATTCTGATAAACGTAATTGAATATCCTCGCGCACTTTCAAGCGATCGACTACTACTTCAATGGTGTGTTTTTTATGAAGTTCTAAGGTAGGTGGATCGGATAAATCACACACTTCCCCATCAATTCGAGCACGAATATAGCCTTGCGCGGCAAGGTTATCGAGCAACTTGATGTGCTCCCCTTTACGGTTTTGTAACACTGGCGCTAAAACCATTACTTTAGTGCCTTCGTCTAGGGTTAAGACTTTGTCTACCATTTGTGAGACGGTTTGCGCTGCCAAAGGTTGTTGATGAGTTGGACAACGTGGTTCACCAACTCTGGCATACAGTAAACGTAAATAATCGTAAATTTCAGTAATGGTACCGACAGTTGAGCGAGGATTATGAGAAGTAGATTTTTGCTCGATAGAAATCGCCGGCGATAGCCCCTCAATGTGGTCAACGTCAGGTTTTTCCATTAACGACAAAAATTGTCTGGCGTAAGCCGACAAAGATTCTACGTAACGACGTTGCCCTTCAGCATACAAGGTATCAAATGCTAATGAAGATTTTCCTGAACCGGATAAGCCTGTGATCACGACCAGTTTATCGCGAGGAATGTCTAAATTGATATTTTTAAGGTTATGGGTTCTAGCGCCTCGTACTTCGATATTTCTCATAATGTGTCCATGGTAAATCGCAGCCGCACATTATTGCATAATTGTTAGGCAAACTTAATCAATAATCTCTATTTTTGTTCAGTGGGATGTCGTGGTAAACTAGCGCGGATTTTTTTGCCACCTCCATAGGTTTGAGTAGTTTGTCATGAGTGACTCAGGTTTAAATAGTATTGAAAAAAAAGCGGCTTTTTCATTAGCAATGGTATTTGGTTTGCGAATGTTAGGCTTGTTTATGATTTTGCCGGTTTTTGCTATTTATGGTGAAACGTTAATTGGCTTTAGTCCTATTTGGATAGGTTTAGCGATTGGTGCTTATGGACTAACCCAAGCATTATTGCAGATCCCTATGGGGATCTTGTCAGATAAATACGGCCGAAAACCTATTATTCTCATCGGGTTATTGATCTTTTTACTGGGTAGCATTGTTGCGGCAATGTCAGAGACTATTTACGGTGTAGTTATTGGTCGAGCCTTGCAAGGGATGGGCGCCATTGCCAGTGCCATTCTTGCATTAGCCGCTGATTTAAGTAGAGAAGAGCAGCGTCCGAAAGTGATGGCGACCATCGGCATGTTTATTGGTTTATCTTTTACTTTCGCCATGGTGTTAGGTCCTATCGTAGCGGAATCTTTTGGTTTAAGTGGCTTGTTTTGGGTGACGGCGATCTTAACGGTTGGCGCTATGCTGATGATCCAATTTATGGTGCCTTACTCAGTCAATAAAGCCCCAGGAGGTGATAATATCGCTCTTCCCGAGAAAATCGGGCAATTGATCATCCATCCACAATTATTCCGCCTCAATATTGGTGTTTTTATTTTACATATGGCATTAACGGCTTGTTTTGTTACTTTGCCTAAGCAGTTTGTTGTTGCTGGTCTTGCGTTAGAGCAACATTGGCAATTGTATTTACCTACGTTAATTGGTTCTTTCTTTTTAATGGTGCCATTGATGATTTGGGGCATTAAAAAGCAAAAAGAAAAGCAAATGTTTGCTGCCATTGTTTTCCTCTTTTCAATGACTTTGCTGTTGCTTTGGTATTTGCCAATATCGCTGGCGTCTTTGGTTATTTCTGTGGTGTTGTTTTTCACCGCGTTTAATTATTTGGAAGCAACCATGCCATCAATTTTATCGCGTATCGCTCCGGCTGGTATGAAAGGCAGTGTTATGGGCGTGTATTCGAGTAGCCAATTTATGGGAGCATTTACTGGTGGGTTACTCGGCGGTGCGATTGCGGCCCAATTTGGCGAACACATGATCTTTTTGGTGATGGCATGTTTTGGTTTAGTGTGGTTTGCTGCCGCAATGGGTATGAAACAGATGAAAAAATCAAAAAGCTACAGTTTTCGTACCACCATCACTTGTGAACAGCAAGCTGAAGATGTTGCAGATGAATTAATCAACTTACCTGGAGTGATTGAGGCGACATTAGTGCATACTGAGTCAGTTGCCTATTTAAAAATAGACGACAAAGTTGCTGATTTTAAACAAATAAAGTTGTTACTAAAACCTGCCAGTCAATCATAGCGACTGAATGTATTAGCGTAGTGTGATGATCTCATCTTCGAGTGATTGCTGGGCGATTTTAAGTGTCACTTCATCACCGAGCGCTTTACCCATTAAGGCTTTAGCCATCGGGGCGCTTGGGGTGATCACTGTGATTGTTTCTCCGTTAATTTGACAATTAAATCCTGCGGCAGCTGGCGCGATAAATAACCATTGATGATTTGCTTGGTGTTGAGACAGTTGTACCAATGCCCCTAATTCTACCTTAAAACTTTCCATTAACGGCAAAGCCTTAATTGCTGCAATAGCTTTAGCGAGTGCTTCGGCGCGTAGTGATTGTCCTTGTGCCAGATAACCTGCCTCAATCGCTAGCGTGTCGTATTGCGTTTCGGCAATGGATTGTTCGTCTATCGCCGCTGAATGAGCTGCTTGCGCCGCATTTGTCAGCTGAGCAAGTTCATGTTCAAGATATTTTAAAATTTGTTCAATAACAGCTTTTTTCATAAAAGTAATTGTTTTCTAGAGGCTTAGCGCACTGTATTTTACTTATTTCACTGATGGTATCATAATTTAATCTGACAGGTGTCAAAATAAAGCTTGTGTTTTATTATTGATGCGATTATTTTATTTAGCATTGGTAAGACCTCGATATTAAATCGAGCAACTGGAAAAGATAAATGACTATGACAACAACTTCAGCATACCCACATTTACTCAAACCATTAGATCTCGGATTCACTACGCTTGCTAACCGTACTTTAATGGGCTCAATGCATACTGGACTTGAAGAAGAAAAAGGTGGTTTTGACAAATTAGCCGCTTTTTATCAAGAGCGGGCAAAAGGTGGTGTTGGCTTGATTGTCACTGGTGGTATTAGTCCAAATATTCGAGGTCGATTAGCGCCATTTGGTGGACAGCTCAGTCATTTCTGGCAAGTTGGCAAACACAAGAAAGTTACCGAAGCCGTGCATCAGTACCCAACTAAAATTTGTTTGCAGTTGTTACATGCTGGCCGTTATTCCTACCATCCGTTTAGTGTTTCATCGAGTAAAAAGAAATCGCCTATTAATCCTTTTACGCCAAGCGCTATGTCAGTGCGTCAAATTAAATCTACCATTAAAGATTTTGCACATTCATCTAAACTTGCTGCAAAAGCAGGTTACGATGGCGTGGAAATTATGGGCTCTGAAGGATACCTCATTAATCAGTTTAGTTGTGTAAGAGTTAACCAACGGACCGACGAGTGGGGCGGCTGTATTGAAAATAGAATGCGCCTTGCCTGTGAAATTGTTAAAGCGGTACGCGAAAAAGTAGGTAAAGAGTTTATTATCATCTTCCGTTTGTCGATGCTTGATTTGGTTGAAGGTGGTAACAGTTGGCAAGATGTGGTGACCATGGCAAAAGGCATAGAAGCGGCTGGCGCCACCATTATTAATACTGGAATTGGCTGGCATGAAGCGCGCATTCCTACCATTTCAACATCGGTACCACGGGCTGCATTTACTTGGATCACAGAGCGGATGAAAAAAGAAGTTTCTGTGCCTTTAGTGACTACTAACCGTATTAACACCCCAGAGGTTGCTGAGCAAGTGTTGGCGGATGGTCATGCCGATATGGTGTCTATGGCGCGTCCATTTTTAGCCGATGCAGAATTTGTTAAAAAGGCAATTGAAAATAAGAGCGAAGAAATTAATACCTGTATTGGTTGTAACCAAGCATGTTTAGATCATGTTTTTAAACAGCAACGAGCCTCTTGTTTGGTCAATCCACAAGCTTGTTATGAAACAGAGTTGGTGCTTACTAACTCTACTAAAGCTAAAAAACTAGCCGTTATTGGTGCTGGTCCTGCTGGTTTGGCTTTTAGTTGTTATGCCGCAAGAAAAGGGCATAAAGTGACGCTATTTGATCGAGCAAGTGAGATCGGCGGACAGTTTAATATTGCAAAACAAATACCCGGTAAAGAAGAGTTTTATGAAACGCTACGCTACTTTGATGTGCAGTTGAAAAAACTCAATGTTGATGTGCAGCTTAATAGTGAACAGAGCTCACAAGGCTTAATTGAGCAGGGTTTTGATGAGGTGATTCTGGCAACAGGTATTGCACCGCGTCAGTTAGATATTCCGGGTTTCGATCACCCGAAAGTGAAAAGCTATTTGCAAGTATTACGCGACAAAGAGCCTGTAGGTGATAAAGTTGCCATCATTGGAGCTGGTGGTATTGGTTTTGATGTTGCGTGTTATTTAGTGGAAGAAAAATCGTTAACCAATGAGCCAGAAAAATGGATGAAAGATTGGGGAGTGGATAAATCTTATCAACATAATGCGGCATTATTGCCACGCGCTGAGCATGAAAAAACGAACAAGGAAATATATTTATTACAACGTAAAACTTCAAAAGTTGGTGCTGGTTTAGGTAAAACAACCGGTTGGATCCACCGCGCCACCTTGAAGAAAAATGACGTGAACATGCTTAATGGTGTGAGTTATCAAAAAATTGATGATCAAGGCTTACATATCGAAGTAGACGGACAAGCCAAATTATTAGCGGTAGATTCAGTGATTATTTGTGCAGGCCAAGAGCCGGAACGTTCACTTTATAACACGTTACAAGATGCTAATGTAACCACGCACTTAATTGGCGGCGCAAATGTGGCGGCTGAATTAGATGCTAAGCGAGCAATCCGCCAAGCACTCGAGCTAGCGATCACTATTTAATCGTACTTTGTATCGAATATAAAGGAGCCATTATGGCTCCTTTTATCTTTTTAACTTCGCTTTATCTGTACCAAGATCAGCAGACTTAACTGCTCATTTTCAAATGTAGTCTCTAAGCTTAATTTCTATTGCGCGTGTTAATGTTGTATATTCCGTTATTCGCTGTCTATCTGGCTCACAACTAGCAACAACTTTACTGATGTACGGTGACAGAGAACATGGGGGAGTAGCAGGCAAGTGCGTAGCTCAATAATAAAAAAGCCCCTGTAATGACATAAACTAACGCGTAGAAAATAAAAAGGAAGGCTATGACGGATTTTAATATCAATATTGCCCGACAAGATATTGAAGTTTTACCCTCTGCTAAATCCTATAGCGAGCGCTTACTTAGCTTAATTTCACAAGCGAAACAGCGAATTTATATTACCGCGCTTTATTTAGAAAATGATGAGGCAGGACGAGAGGTACTTGATGCCTTATATCAAGCAAAGCAACAAGCTCCACAACTGGATATTTGTCTGTTTGTTGATGCACATCGAGCACAACGTGGGCTTATTGGTCAGGCGGTATCATTAGGCAACCGTCAAATGTATATTGATCTGGCGGCGAAACATCAACAGCAAATCAGTATTTATGGCGTGGCGGTAAAGCGTAAAGAGCTACTTGGCGTACTTCACTTAAAGGGCATGGTATTTGATGATCATGTGCTCTATACCGGCGCGAGTATCAATAATATTTATATGCACCACAAGGATAAGTATCGTCTTGACCGTTACTATCAGATACATTCTGCACCATTGGCTGACACCATGGTGCAATATTTAACGGATAGCTTTGTAAAAAGTGGCTTAGCTATGGTGTTAAATACGCCTGAGTCATTGAGTATTAAACAACAAAAACGTATAGGCCGTAGTACTACTATTCAGGTAAAAAAGGCTCGCTATATCGTAGATAAAGCATCTGCTAATCAAGGAATGCAAATACTGCCATTAATTGGTTGTGGTAAACGCAACAATCAACTTAACCAGACAATTTGCCAATTACTTAAGCAAAGTCAGCATCAGGTGATTATTTTTACTCCTTATTTCAATTTGCCGCGAGGGCTGATTAAGCAAGTGATTGCCGCATTGAAGCGCGGTGTAAAAATTACCTTGGTTGTTGGTGATAAAACGGCAAGCGATTTTTTTATCAAACCGGATGATACATTCAGTTTCATTGGCGTTATCCCGTATATTTATGAGCAAATTTTAAGGCGTTTTGTTAAACGTTGGCAAAGCTACATCAACCAAGGCCAGCTTAGCGTCAAGCTGTGGCATGATGGTGACAATAGTTACCATGCCAAAGGGGTGATTGTTGATGAGCGTTATCATTTAATTACCGGCAGTAATTTAAACCCGCGTGCCTGGTCATTAGATTTAGAGAATGGCTTATTAATTGATGATCCTGAGCAGTCATTATTAACGACATTTAATGATGAATACCAAGCGATATTGGCTAACACTAAGCCACTAATGCATTATAGCCAGCTAGAGTCACTGAAAGACTATCCCATACAACCTCGAAAACAGTTACGGCGACTAAGCTTAGCGAAAATAGATCGTTTGTTAAAACGTTTCTTGTAATGTTATACCGATTGAAATAACTCTCGGTGAATGATCAAATACTTAATTCACTTGGTATTAAGCCCTCCTGACGAGGGCTGATTAACTGATCAGGTTGGCGTATAAATTTGTTGAGCCGGGTTATATGAAACCCAGGAAGTTAATACGTATTTATCATTCGAGCGCGGAATATTACCTCTGTGGGTGTGGGTAAAACCACAAGGGGCAATGATCATTGAGCCTGCTTTTGGTTTAATGCTTTTATTCTGATAATAAAAGTCGGTTTCTCCTCCTTGTTCAACATCGTTCAAATAAATTAAAAACAGTAATACTCGGTGTAAGGCATCATTATGACCCATTTGAGGGAAAATTTCTGAATGCCAATATTGGTAATTGCCTTTACCTTGTTGATACTTCTGCGCGTTGATTGGTGCAATACGAAACAAGTATTTAATTAAGTTAAAGATATTTGGTTTTCCTACTTCCTCAAAATTATCTTGAGTGAGCAAGACAGGCTCTTGCGTTTTGGGATGCTTGAGTGTTAAAGAGATCGAACTGATCACACTAAAATAATATTTAGTCATATAATCGACAATATTAGCGGTACATGCTTGTGTGATGGTATTTAGCGCTTGTTGAAATTCTTTGTGTTCATTTAAGTAAATATCTTGGCTCAGTTTTTTATTGGTATCGACACCACCACCTGTGCGTCCTTCATTTTTATGTGGGCTTTGCTCAAAGGCGGTAATAAATTGTTGGCAAAATTCAGCCGAAAGTGCGTTGGGATATATTTCAATAAAGTCGGTCATAAATAATTATTTTTAGTGATTTACTGCTAAAGAATACACTACAATGCCTGGGTTTTATAGCGATGAATATATGAGAAAACCGATGTCAGATAGATACTTTTCAGAAACATTTAAGCCACGTTTTAGCGATACAGACGGCTTAGGTCATATTAATAATACTATGGTGCCTGTTTGGTTTGAAGGAGCAAGGGATGAAGTTTTTAAGTGGTTTACCCCTGATCTAGATTTACAGCAATGGAAATTGATATTGGCAAAAATCGATGTCACTTTTCATGGGCAAATGTATTATCAACAACCGATGGAAGTGCGCACCTATATCGGCCGTATTGGTAGTTCATCATTTGATGTTTATCAAGAGCTTTGGCAGCAAGACAAATGTTGTGCGTCGGGTACGGCGGTGATGGTACACTTTGATTATCAAACACAAAAAACAGTGAAAATTCCACCATCTATTGTCGAGAAAATGACAGATTATTTAAAGAAATAAAATTGGCTCTATCGTATTAGAAAGAGCAGTGTTAGAATGGATCTCTTAACTGTTAAAATTGGGTAAGTGTTAATCAAGGTGATTTAATTAATGCTTATCAGTCAATGGTTTATTAACTATTGTCAACCGAAGTAGGAAAAACTCATGGCCAGTCGTGGTGTAAATAAAGTCATTATTGTTGGAAATTTAGGGCAAGATCCAGAAGTGCGTTTTATGCCTAATGGTAGCGCGGTTGCAAACTTTACCGTGGCAACTTCTGAAACATGGAAAGATAAGCAAACGGGTGAACAGAAAGAGAAAACGGAATGGCACCGAATTGTTATTTATCAACGTTTAGCTGAAATAGCGGGCGAGTACTTAAAAAAAGGTTCGAAAGTTTATTTAGAAGGACGTTTACAAACGCGTAAATGGCAAAATCAGCAAGGTGTTGATCAATATACCACCGAAATTGTTGCCAATGAAATGCAAATGTTAGATTCTCGTGGACAAAGTGGCGGTTTCCAACAGTCAGCTCCACAACAACCGAGTGGCTTTCAGCAGCCTGTGGCACAGCAGCAAGGTGGCTTCCAACAAGCAGCACCTCAGCAACAAGCGGCTTATCAGCAGGCGCCAGCACCGCAGCAACAATATAATAAACCGCAACAATCGCAAGGTGGCTATCAACAAGGTGGTCAACAGCAAAGTGGTTATCAGCAGTCAGGTCAACAACAAGCGCCTAAAGTAAATCCACAAGAGCCAACGATTGACTTTGATGACGATATTCCGTTCTAACCAAAGACAAAAAGATAAATGTTGAAAAATTCACTAGAAAGCCGCTATTAAGCGGCTTTTTTAGTTTATTCTAAAGACCAATAAGGTGATTTACCAAAGTATTGACTTAGATAGTCGACTAAACTTCTGACGCGTTGTGATAAGTGCCTGGTTTGTGGGTAGATAGCGTAGCCATCAATGGTATTGTTACACCAATAATCACGTAGTAGCGGTATAAGCTGTTTTTGGCGAAGTGCTTTATAGCAAATAAAATCAGGGGAATAGAGTAAGCCTTTGCCATCAATGGCTGATTGACATAAAAAATCGCCATTGTTGGCGTTGATTACGCTAGGTAACTCGCAAGTCATTTGTTTTCCTGTGCTTGATAGAAACGACCAAGTATTTTTACCGCCAGTATAATGTACTCGCACATGCCCTGTTAGTAAGTCCTCAGGCTTTTCTGGTGTACCGTACTGTTTTAAGTAACTCGGGCTTGCACATAATATTGCTTGCGATTGAAAAAGCGGTTTCGCAATTAAGCTGGAATCTTGTAATTTGGCAATGCGGATCGCCATATCAAAACCTTCTTGGATCAAATCCACTTTTCGATCGTTAAAGTCAATATCAAATGATACGTCTGGGTGAATATCGTTAAAGGTTCTCAATGCTTGGCTCAAGTGGCGTATGCCAAAGGTTAAAGGGGCTGCAATTTTTATTCTGCCTGATAGTGCGCGGTGTTCACTGCGAATGTTGGCTTCAATTTCTAATAAATCATCCGTCAGTCGTAAACATTGTTGATAGTAACTTTGGCCTGATGCCGTTAAGGTTTGGCTACGGGTAGTACGAGTAATTAATGATACGCCTAACCGTTTTTCAAGCTCTGTCAGTCGCCTGCTAATCGCAGATTTCACGGTATTCATTTGCTCTGCCGCTTTGGTGATACTGCCAGCTTCAACAATGCGAATAAATGTCTGCATATCTTCGTAGGGATTCATAGAACCTTCTTTTGTTCTTGTAAAGAGAACAATGTGTTTATTTTTTTACTGTTTATTGTTTTTTTTATAACGATAAACTGGAGGTATGTAAACAACATTCATTTATTTATTTGGAGATAAACATGAAAACTATTGAAAACTACGGCAACTTAGTTGGTCGGATCTTAATTAGTGTAATGTTCCTAATGGCAGGTATCAGTAAAATATCAAGTTACCAAGGTACTGCTGGTTATATGGAAGCAATGGGCGTACCTGGACAACTATTGCCTTTGGTTATTTTACTAGAAATAGCAGGTGCAATCGCCATTATTATCGGTTTCAAGACACGTATTACGGCATTTCTATTAGCTGGCTTTAGCATTGTCTCAGCGTTGATTTTTCATTTCGACTTTACAGACCAAATGCAGTCTATTCTTTTTATGAAAAATATTGCCATTGCGGGCGGCTTTATCTTTCTAGTCGCCAACGGTGCAGGCTATGTGTCAGTTGACAATGGTATGCCACAAGATAAGTCATCGTTATAGAGGAGGAAACCTGATGAAAAATCCAACAGTATTACATATTAATTCTAGTAGTCGCCAACAAGAGTCAATTACACGCAAAGTTTCGGCATATGTCGTTGATAAGCTTGTGCAACAAGAAGCTTCGATTGATGTTGTGGAACGTGATTTGGCCAGCGGTTTACCATTTATTGATGAGCAATGGGTGAATGCCAATTTTACCGCCCCTGAAGAACGAGAAGTTCATCATAAAGAAACATTGGCATTCTCAGACAAGTTAGTGGGGGAGTTACAACAAGCTAAACATATTGTGATTGCTTCACCGATTTATAATTTCAGTATTCCTGCGGTACTTAAAGCCTGGGTTGATTTGATTGCTCGCGCCAAGTTGACATTTAAATATACTGACCAAGGCCCTGTAGGCTTACTAGCAGACAAAAAAGTATATCTGGTAATGGCTTCAGGCGGTGTACCTATTGGCAGTGAGCTTGATTTTGCGACCAACTACCTGAAACAAGTGATGGGTTTTATTGGGATCACGGATGTTACCGTGGTAGATGCAGCTACAATTAATTTAGCTGATGCATCAGATACCGAACTAGATGATGTATTAGCACTTTCATTATAGTGGGAGAACAACATGGCTCAAATAAGAGAAGTCAAACAAGTCATTAATGGTTTAGCTGTTTCAGATGGTGATGGTGTGCAATTAAAGCGTTTGATCGGTACACCCTATTTAGAAATGTTAGATCCATTTTTAATGCTGGATGCTTTTAGCTCAGATCAGCCACAAGATTATATCGGTGGCTTCCCTGAGCACCCACATCGCGGTTTTGAAACAGTCACTTATATGCTTGCTGGTAAAATGCGTCATCGAGATAACCTTGGCAATGAAGGGGTGATTGAAAGCGGTGATATACAGTGGATGAGCGCTGGAAAAGGAGTGATTCACTCAGAAATGCCTGAGCAAGAAAATGGCTTGCTGGCAGGTTTTCAATTATGGGTTAACTTACCCGCCAGTGAAAAAATGACGCCACCTAAATATCAAGAACTTAAAAATGAACAGATACCGGTTGAGCAACACCAAGATGGCGTGAAAATTAAAGTGATTGCGGGGCAGACTCAGCAAGGAACAACAGGTGTTATTGCTAATAAATTTGTCTTGCCAACATACTGGGATGTGCAGTTACCACAACACAGTTGCTTAGATGAACAATTGAGTGATAACCATAATGCATTTATTTATTTGATTGAAGGTAAGATCGCCATTGGTGAGCAAATCGAATCGCAAGCTGTATCGGGCGAACCGGGGCAGCTGATAGTGTTAACTAATGGTGAGCATGTCAAAGTAAAGGCGCTACAACCAAGCCGTTTCTTGTTGATCGCAGGTCAGCCATTAAATGAAGCTGTAGCACGCGGTGGACCTTTTGTGATGAACACTCGAGAACAAATTAATCAAGCATTTGCTGATTATCAATCGGGGCGATTTTAATTGTTCGATATCTCAGGTGATTTTGCATTAACCATCTTATCTTGCCATTGCGATAATGTTTGTTGATAAAAGCCATCATTATGAACACTTTGTAATGATTTTTTTAGGGTGTTTACCACTGATGACTCAGTCTGTTTATTACAGGCTAGATAGAAATTCAATGGCAAGTCTTTCATTTCATAGACACGCTCAAGAGCATCTATATCGACGCCTGCCAGCTTTGCTCGATAGCCTATGGTAATATCATCCGCGACAATAAAGTCAATTTCAGGGCGGGTTGACAGTAAATTAATCAATGATTTGGTGTGCTCAAGCACGTACAGGTGTTTGTTTTCCATAAAACCATGTTTGAGTAAACCTAGATGGGTCACATCATTTTTATTGACCGCTGTAATGTAGTTTTTTGCTTGGTTAATATCGGTAATTTTAGGGGCGTTTGGTTTTTTTAACCCCCAAAGAACCGCGTTATTGGTTTCTGTTATCTGTCCTATCCACTTAAAGTGCTCTTCTCTAATTGGGATGCGTGCGATAGAGAAAATACAATGATTAGGCTTTTGTAGGGTTAAATTATACGAGCGTAACCAAGAGTAAGCATGAAGTTGATACTCATAGCCCGTTCTGTTAATGACTTCGCGCACGATATCAACGGCAAAGCCTGATATTTGGTGGTTCTCATTTACTACTTGGTATGGTGGTAAATGCTCAGTTACCAGAAATAGCTCCGTGTGGGTGTTTGCTAATGCTTGGTGTGATAAAAGTGTGGCAAGCAAGCAGCCTGATCTTAGCCAGTGGTAAACTGTTTTAAACATTGTGATATGACTACATAGCATAAGAAGTAGTACCGTGAGCCGCTATTGTTCTGAAACTATATAAAGTAATTATAACCTATCGTAGGTGATATGTAATAAAAAGCCCCTCACGGATAAAGGAGAGGGGCTGGTGGGGTATTACTATGATCTTAGGCGTTAATAGTATGTGTCTTCTCTATTATGAACTTGAGGATCTTCAATAATTTCTTCAAAGTTAACTTCAAAACAATTATTGTTGGTTGAATTTGACATATAGATTGTGCGAGTTGACCCATCAACCCATGTCACAGTGCCACTGCCTTTTTTGCTGCCGCACTTCATACCAATATGAATATCATTAAATTCCATAATTCCTCCTCACAATGCCAAATGTTGAAACATACAGCACAGGTGTTAGATGTTTTATTATTCGAATAGTTCAATATCTAGTCTGTTGATGTCTATTATTTGAACGCGAACATGATATTATAAAGAGCCGTCTCGGTAGATCTATAGCCTGTTAGGGATTAAATGCGACCCCTAAGATTGTTTCACACTGAGCCCCCGTCACAGTTGGGATGTTGCCATAGATTTTTTTGTCATATGCGAATGCTAGCCAAGCAAACGCCATTGCTTCAAAGGCGTTATTATTCAGATTTAACGTATTAATTGTTTGTACAGAGTGTTCACTAAGGTATTGTTTTATTTGCTTATAACAATGTTTATTGTGTATTCCACCACCGCATAAATATACGAAACTTTTCGGGGATAATTGTTTGATCGCCATCGACAAAGATTGTGCGGTTAGGGCACTTAATGTTGCTTGGACATCTACGGCACTAATATCGTAATGGCTCAGATATTGCTCGAGCCATTGATAAGTAAAATACTCTCTGCCGGTACTTTTAGGTGGAGCGAGGGCGAAGTAAGGATCGCTCAATAAATCATCCAATAAGGCGTTGCTAACCTGTCCTTGTGCGGCCCAATCGCCATTATTGTCTACTCGATTACCGGTATGTTTTAAGCACCATAAATCGAGTAAAGCATTGGCAGGACCTGTATCAAAGCCAATTACTGCTTGGTCTCTATCTTGCGGTAAAAAGGTAATATTAGCGATACCACCCAAGTTGGCGATAAAGACATCTTGCTGTTGCTTTGCAAATAAATAACGATGAAATGCTGGTACCAAGGGGGCACCTTGACCACCTAAGGCAATGTCTTTTGTTCTAAAATCTCCGATAGTACGGATCCCTGTTAAACAGGCAAGTGTTTGATGACAGGCAATCTGTAAGGTGAAAGGGTATTGCTTGTCTGCCTGTGGTGGCCGATGGCGAATTGTTTGTCCGTGATTACCAATGGCAATGATATCGCTTGAAGTTAAATGATTGTTTGTCAGTAATTGATTTACTGCTTGAGAAAAAAACAGCGCTAATTCGACTGATAAAGCACCCATACGCTCAATTTCATTATCACCTGTTGAATACAGTGAAGTAATATCATGGGCTAATTCATCGTGATAAGCCTGATAGTGATGATCAATGAGCGAAACTTCATGGTTAGAAAAGTCAACCAGTGCCAAATCTACCCCATCAGCACTGGTGCCGGACATGATGCCAATATAATATTTTGCCGGGTTCATTAGGGGGCTTGAATGTTGTCTTGTTGCAACGAATTTAATGCTAAGCGCGAGCCTGCTAAATCACCTAATCGTTGCTCAGCAATTTTTGCAAATGCTTGTCGGTATTTTTTAGCAATTGGTTTAGCATCAGGGAGTTTCACCGTTCTTGGGTTTCTATGTACCCCATTAAGCAAAAACTCGTAATGTAAATGTGGCGCTTGAGATAAGCCTGTTGAGCCGACATAACCAATCACTTGGCCCTGTTTTACTCGCTGCCCTTTTTTAACGGCACGCTTTGAAAAGTGTAAATACTTAGTCACGATACCATTACCGTGCTGAATAAAGACATAGTTGCCGTTGTATTTATTATAGGTTGAATGTGTGACTCTACCATTACCTGATGCCACCACTGGCGTGCCTTTGCTAGCGCGATAGTCGGTACCTCGGTGAGCTTTCCAACGTTTTTGTATTGGGTGAAAACGTTTCGGCTTAAAATTAGAGCTGATATACCTAAAGTTCACTGGTGCACGTAAAAAAGCCTTTCTCATACTTTTACCGTCGGGCGTATAATATTCACCGTCAGAAAAGCGAATAGCTTGGAATGGCTCGTCTTGGTTAATAAATTCAGCTGCCAGTATTTTACCTGTACCGATAAATTCACCATCGACATATTTATTTTCATAAACCACATGAAAACTGTCACCTTTGCGTATGTCGAGGGCAAAGTCGATATCCCAGCCAAAAATGTTAGCGAGGTTGATGATTTGACCATCGTCTAAACCGGCACTAATACCCGCATGCCAGAAGTTTGACTTGATCACCCCATGAGCAATTGTTTCACGCACTTCTACGTTTTTTGTTTCTTTTTTAGATTGGTATTTGTCACCATCTAAGCTGACATATAAGGTCTCAATTTTGGAAAGCGGATATTCAAGCGTGGCTAATTGTCCTTGTGAGTTTTTGGCAATACGTAGGGTGTCACCCACATTTAACTTTTTAAGTAATTGGCTATGCTCACCTTCTGCTTTACTGACTTTATAGGTTGTTTGAGCGCTGTAGCCCAAACGTTTAAAAATTTTTGCTAAAGAGTCACCTTTTTTAACTTTTGCTGTTTGCCAAGTTAGTTGAGGTTTAGCGGGCTCATCAGCTTCGCCGCTTGATTGTGATGTTGATACAGGTGTTGTTTCAGGTACAGATAATTGATAACGCTTGCCTACTTCAAGCGAAGATTGTTCGGTTTGGCGGCTAGCCGTTGCTTTTTCTGAGGGTAATAAAAGCAGTAACAGTAATGTTAAGCCAAGAACTGAGATAAATATTCTATGCTGTTTCGGTAATTCGTGATAGAAATTTTTAATGCTTTTCAAAGAATTAGTACCTGTGAGCCTGTTTTTAATACGACAATTATCGTCCACTATAACAAAATAATATGCAAGTAAACAATCTTTGGCTTTCCCCTAGGTCGAAAATTGCAGTAGAATTCGCCACTTAAATTGTAAATATTAATGATGAAGTTGGAGCCAAACCGATGTCAGATGTCAGCCAAGCGTTTGCCGAATTAAAACGCGGTAGTGATGAAATCTTGCTGGAAGATGAATTATTAGAAAAGTTAAAGCAAGGTAAACCTCTCAAAATAAAAGCAGGCTTTGATCCAACAGCACCAGATTTACATCTTGGTCATACGGTATTGATTAATAAATTACGCCAGTTTCAACAACTTGGCCATGAAGTGATTTTCCTTATTGGCGACTTTACCGGCATGATTGGTGATCCAACGGGTAAGAATGTTACGCGCAAACCGTTAACGCAAGAAGATGTGCTGGCGAATGCGCAAACTTATAAAGAGCAAGTGTTCAAAATATTAGATCCAGAGAAAACCCGGGTTGAATTTAATTCTACCTGGATGGATAAGTTAGGCGCGGCCGGTATGTTAAAGCTAGCCTCTCGTCAAACTGTGGCTCGAATGATGGAACGAGACGACTTTAAGAAGCGTTATGCAAGTGGTCAATCTATTGCCATTCATGAGTTTATGTATCCGCTGGTACAAGGCTGGGACTCTGTTGCTTTAGAATCAGATGTTGAGTTAGGTGGAACGGATCAAAAGTTCAACTTGCTCATGGGACGTGAATTACAAAAGTCTGAAGGTCAGCGTCCTCAAACGGTTTTGATGATGCCATTACTTGAAGGTTTAGACGGTGTACAAAAAATGTCGAAATCTTTAAATAACTACATTGGGATCACAGACTCACCTAATGAGATGTTCGGTAAAATAATGTCAATTTCTGATGATTTGATGTGGCGTTATTTTGAATTATTGAGCTTTAAACCGCTTAGTGAAATTCAAGCGTATAAAGATCGGGTCACTCAAGGGGCAAATCCGCGTGATATTAAAATTGATTTAGCAAAAGAATTAATTGCTCGTTTTCATGATGAAAATGCAGCAGAGGCTGCCCATCAGGAGTTTGTTAATCGCTTTCAAAAAGGTGCCGTACCTGATGATATGCCGGAATTAACTATTGAAACTGATACGGGTGAAATTGCCATTGCTAATTTGTTGAAAGAAGCCGGGCTAGTGGCAAGTACATCTGAAGCGATGCGCATGATCAAACAAGGCGCAGCAAAGATAGACGGTGAAAAAGTAACGGATAATAAGTTGATTATCAGCAAAGATAGTGAAGCGGTTTATCAAGTAGGTAAACGAAAGTTTGCTAAAGTGCTTGTTAAGTAATAAGAAATTTTAGCAATGTAAGCCAATCCATAGTGATTGGCTTTTTTTTGTCATAAAGAGACCTCAGTTTGTATTATCGTTAGTTTTTGTCAGTATTTTTTACACTTTAATTATTTGATTATTAAAACAATGCATTAACAATTTGATTCTTAATTTAATAAAATAAGTGGAATGTTATATGCTTGGCTTTTATGTTGATTATTTACGGTGAATTAATTATTGGAGCAAGTTGATGGAGTCTAAACAAAGTAGAGATCCACTGATTGAAAGGCGGAGTATACAAGCCGACTATCAAGCCTTGTGGTCTGAATTAACGTTAGCGCAAAAGTTTTCTGCGAGCAGCTTGTCTAAGTATGGTTATGAATTAGCATTTATTCGCCATTATGCTGCGGGAAATTTAGCTATTATGATGCAAGATGACAGCATTACCGCGATTAGTGCCGATGGTGTTATTGACTCTTCTCCTGATATCACCATTCGCTAAATTGCCTTATAAATCCATATAAACTATAAGGTTAAATTGATTAGTTTGATCTAAATCGTCTCACTATAACTCCCCAAATCCTATCTGCAATTCTTTTGATCTGGATCATTTCGCCTTCGCTATTCAAGCGTAGTATGTGCGACATATTGTCGCAGTTTTATCTGTTTTGTATGCGAAGGACAGTCATCAAGAATATGAATAGAAAATTGTTAAAAAGCCAACATCTGATCGTACGCAGCTTAGTTGTGTTAGGTCTTTTGCTGTCTGTGTTATTACCAGCACATGCACTATTCGTTAGTCCACCTAAAGATCCTATCCCACTGATCCATGAAATATTTCCAGAGCTGACAAAAATAAGTGAAAAACAAGGAGATCCATTAACTTGGACCATTTATAAAGGTGATGAAATCATTGGTTATGCCTTTGAAACAAATGACATTGCCAAAATCCCCGCCTACTCGGGTGAGCCCGTTAATATGTTGGTGGCGATTGATCCAAAGGGTGTTTATCTGGGAGCGAAAGTATTAGAGCACCATGAGCCAATTATACTGGCAGGTATACCAGAAACGAAATTGTATGATTTTGCTGATCAGTACCCAGGGTTATCAGTTAAAGATCGTTTGAAGGTGGGGGGTAACACTCAAGGTGGTACAATCCATATCGACGGTTTATCAGGTGCAACAGTTACCGTAATGGTGATGAATGTCGCTATTGTGAAGTCTGCGACCAAAGTGGCTCGCTCACTCGGTATTATTAGTGCCAAACAAGAAATCATTCAGCCAATGGCAACAATCTACCCAGATGTTTTTCAAAAAGCTGACTGGCAAACGTTAGTGGGTGATGGCTCTATTCGTAAACTGTATTTAGATCGAAAAGCCGTCGATGACGCCTTTATCGGTACTGAAGCTGAGCATATTGATCAAGCGGCACCTGAACAGAAAAAAGACATGTTTGCTGACATCTATTATACCCAACTTAATTTACCTAATGTAGGCAAAAATTTATTAGGTGAAGCTGAATACCAATGGTTGCTCAATACATTAAAACCTGGAGAGCATGCGATAGGTTTAATGGGCAATGGTTATTCCTATAAAGGTTCGGGCTATGTTCGAGGTGGAATATTTGATCGAGTTCAAATTCTCCAAAAAGATGAAGCAATTTCATTTAGAGACTTAGATCATCACAGAATCACAGATATATACATTGATGGTGCGCCTGAATTTAAAGAAATGTCAATTTTTATTATTCGGGAGCATCATGAGTTTAACCCTGGTGTCGATTGGCAACTGGAATTATTAGTGCGCCGTCAAATTGGTGCGGTTGATAGTATTTTTACTAGTTTTAAAGGGGATTATCATACGTTAGAACAATACGTTGATCGTCCGCCAGTGATTATGCCAGAGCCTGAATTAACCTTGGTTCAACAAGTATGGCAAGAGAAAAATATTGAAGTGATGGTACTTATTGCCTTAATGGTAATTTTATTAGCAACCCTGTTCTTCCAAGATATTTTAGTTAAGCATCCAACCTTTTTACATAATTTCCGTCATGGCTTTTTGATTGTTACCGTCGTATTCATCGGCTGGGTCTGGGGCGGTCAGCTATCTGTGGTAAATGTTTTCACCTTTTTGCAGGCGTTTATGTCTGAATTCTCATGGGATTTGTTTTTATTAGATCCGGTGATCTTTATGCTTTGGTGTGCTGCAGCGGTGACGATTATTCTATGGGGTCGTGCTGTTTACTGCGGTTGGCTTTGTCCATTTGGCGCATTGCAAGAGCTACTTAATGTCTTTGCTCGTTATATCAAGTTACCGCAGATAGAGCCGCCATTTGCTGTGCATGAGCGTTTATGGGCACTTAAATATTTAATTTTACTTGGTTTATTTGGGCTGTCGTTAGACTCATTAGCGACCGCAGAACAGTTTGCTGAAATAGAGCCGTTTAAAACTACCTTTTTATTGAAGTTTGATCGTGAATGGCCATTTGTTCTTTGGGCCTTGTTATTACTCTTTATTAATTTGTTTAACCGTAAGTTCTTTTGTCGCTATTTGTGTCCGCTCGGAGCAGCACTTTCTACTGGCAACAATGTGCGTTTATTTAATTGGCTTAAGCGTCGTCCAGAATGTGGTCAGCCTTGTAAAACCTGTGCAAAAGAATGTGAAATTCAAGCCATTCACCCCGATGGCACGATCAATATGCGAGAGTGTCATTACTGTTTAGATTGTCAAATCACCTATTTCAATGACGAAAAATGTCCGCCATTGAAAAAGTTAGCGCGTAAGAAAAATCGATTTGCTGAGCAAAATAAAGAAAATGAGATCCCTGCAGTCAATGTTGGCTAGTAGATAAAGTTTATTAATAGAGAAAAGAATGTACAAAAGTGGAGAAGAGTATGAGTAACGACAAAAACGGCTCTAATAACGTAGAGCTAGAAAATGAAGATAGACGTAAATTTTTTGGTAAAACCGCGTTATTAGGTGCAGGTGCAGTTGCTGCTCCTATGACTGCCGCAATGTTCTCTTCAATGGCACAAGCACGTGCTAAAGAAGCGGGTAATAGTCCATTTGTTCATCCAGGCGACTTGGATGAATATTATGGTTTTTGGAGTGGCGGTCACTCGGGTGAAGTTCGTATTATGGGTATCCCATCGATGCGTGAATTAATGCGTATTCCTGTATTTAATACTGATAGTGCGACAGGTTGGGGCTTAACAGAAGAAAGTAAACGTATCAAAGGTGACAGCGCTCACTTGTTAGCAGGTGACTCACATCATCCGCATATGAGTATGACTGATGGTAGCTATAATGGTAAATACGTTTTTATCAACGATAAAGCCAATACTCGTGTTGCACGTATTCGTTGTGACGTGATGAAGTGTGACAAAATGCTAACCGTGCCTAACGTACAAGCGATCCATGGTTTACGTGTACAAAAAGTACCATACACTAAGTATGTGATTTGTAACGGTGAATTTGAAATTCCGATGAACAACGATGGTAAGGCGAGTTTAGAAGATGTCAGCACTTATCGTTCATTGTTTAATGTCATTGACGCTGAAACGATGGAAGTTGCTTTCCAAGTCATGGTTGATGGTAACTTAGATAATACTGATGCTGATTATGACGGTAAGTATTTTGCTTCTACTTGTTATAACTCTGAAATGGGTATGAATTTAGGGGAGATGATTGCCTCTGAACGTGACCACGTGGTTGTTTTCAGTTTAGCAGCGTGTGAAGCCGCAGTAAAAGCTGGCAAATTCAAAACATACAATGGTAATGATATTCCTGTACTTGATGGTCGTAAGGGCTCTGACTTAACGCGTTATATTCCTGTACCTAAGTCACCGCATGGTATGAACACTTCACCTAATGGTAAGTACTTTGTTGCTAACGGTAAGTTATCACCAACAGTATCTGTTATTGCGATTGATAAACTAGATGCATTATTTGCGAACAAAATTAAGCCGCGTGATGCGATTGTTGCAGAACCTGAATTAGGTTTAGGTCCACTTCATACTGCATTTGATAACAAGGGTAATGCTTATACGACGTTATTCCTTGATAGCCAAATTGCTAAGTGGAATGTCGAAGATGCAATTGCTGCGCATAACGGCAAGAAAGTGAATTATATTCGCCAAAAACTTGATGTTCATTATCAACCAGGTCATAACCATACATCACAAGGTGAAACCCGTGATGCAGATGGTAAATGGTTAATTTCTTTATGTAAATTCTCTAAAGATAGATTCTTGCCAGTTGGTCCATTACGCCCTGAAAATGATCAGTTGATTGATATTTCTGGTGATGAAATGAAACTTGTTCATGATGGTCCAACTTATGCGGAACCACATGACTGTATGATCGTACATCGCAGCAAAATGAAGCCTAACAAGCTGTGGACACGTGATGATCCTATTTTTGCGGAAACATTAGCACAGGCAAAACGTGATGGTGTTAATCCAATGACGGATAACAAGGTCATTCGTGACGGTAACAAAGTGCGTGTTTATATGACATCGGTAGCTCCTAATTACGGAATGAATGAGTTCAAGGTGAAATTAGGTAACGAAGTAACAGTTATTGTCACCAACTTAGACCAAGTTGAAGACGTAACTCATGGTTTCTGTATGACTAATCATGGTGTTCAAATGGAGATTGGTCCACAAGCGACTGCATCTATCACCTTTACTGCAGATAAACCAGGGGTACAATGGTACTACTGTAACTGGTTCTGTCATGCGCTACACATGGAAATGCGTGGTCGTATGCTGGTTGAAGCATAAGTTTCAATACTGACACTGAATAAATAGGGGCTGTAATAGCCCCTTTTTTATGTTTGAATCGTATTGAACTCTTTAATACTAGGGCGAGTTTAACTCTCGCTGAATGATCAAATACTAAATTCACTTGGTATTAGTCCTAATAGGCGAAAATTATTTTTTTAGTCATGATTATTTAACCAAGATCAAATGCTACCCTAGCATGCTCTGATATGATTTATGTCACATTTTTAAGAAGGAATGTTTTTGTGACTGTTGCGACAAAAATTCAACATTACTGTTTAATAAGTTTGTTCGTACTTTTGGTTAATTCACTTTGTGCCAATGCCGCGCAAGTGAATGTTTTGCCAACAGAAAATTTACAGCAAGTGCTTGATAACGCGAGTAATGGCGATGAAATCGTGCTTAACAAAGGGACTTATCGTGGCAACTTTGTGATTAAACATAGCATTCAGTTAACGGGGAAAGCTGGCGCAGTGATCGATGCGCAGGGGCAGGGACATGCGCTGCTATTACAAAACTCTGATATTACGATTAAAAATTTACGTATTATTAATTGGGGAGATGACCTGACCGAGCAGAACGCGGGAATTTATTCAGATAATCAGGCCAGCAATATTGTGATTTCTCACAATCAACTTAAAGGTGATGGCTTTGGCATCTGGTTACAAAAAGCAACACGGGCAAAAGTGATTGGTAATACCATTCAAGGTAACACCGCGTTGCGTTCTGCAGACAGAGGCAATGGTATTCAATTGGCTAGTGTGAAAGAAAGTATCATCGCTGAAAATGAAACCAGTAAAGTAAGGGATGGTATTTATGTGCAGGCCAGTCAAAACAATACCATTGAAAAAAACACCATGCACGACCTTCGTTATGGCATTCACTACATGTATTCTTATGACAACTCAATCCTCAATAACTTGGCGTATAACACCCGCGCTGGTTATGCCATGATGAGTTCTCGCCGATTAAAAATAGCACATAACAAGTCATTTCAAAGTGAAGACTATGGCTTTTTACTTAACTATATTACGCAATCCACTATCTCGCACAACTATGTGAAAGATGTCTGGACCAAACCAGAGCACAAGGTATTAGGACGAGATGGTAAAGGGTTGTTTGTCTATAACTCAGGTTACAACACCATTAGCCATAACTTAGTGGATACGGCAGAGATAGGTATTCATCTGACTGCGGGTTCTGAAAAAGTGAAAATTTTTGGCAATAGTTTTATTAATAACCCACTACAAGTGAAGTATGTTTCCAATAAGAAGCAAGAGTGGAGTTATCAGCAGCAAGGCAATTTTTGGAGTAATTACCTTGGTTGGGATATGAATAGTGATGATATCGGTGATGTTATCTTTGAACCCAATGATGGTATTGACAAATTAGTGTGGCAATACCCAGAAATGAAAATGTTGATGGATAGCCCCGCAGTGATTATTTTGCGTTGGGTGCAACGTCAATTTCCCGTGTTAAAGCCGCCTGGCGTGAAAGACAGCTTTCCTTTGATGCGTTCACCTCACCAAAAAATGAATATCAATGAGGTGATAAATAACACATCAAAGGATGAGACTTTAGTTGGCGCCATACAAAAGATTGAGCATTGAGGTAAAAATATGTCAGATCCTGTGAAAACCGCTCCGCTTGTTCAATTAACGGATGTTGGAAAGCATTACCCTAAATTAACGGCATTGAATACCTTATCAATGCATTTAAATGAAGGCGAAGTACTTGGCTTGTTTGGTCATAATGGCGCAGGCAAAACCACTATGATGAAGCTGATTTTGGGGGTGATATCACCGAGTCATGGCCAAGTCCAAGTGATGGGCTGTCGTCCTGATTCTAAAGCCGCTTGGCACATGCGAGCACAAGTGGGTTATTTACCTGAAAATGTCAGTTTTTATGAACAACTCACCGGTCTAGAAGTACTGACTTACTTCGCTCGTCTAAAGGGCTTTGATAAAAAGCATGCCATAGGCTTACTTGAGCAAGTAGGAGTTGCACATGCGATGAAACGCCAAGTGAAGACATATTCAAAAGGTATGCGTCAGCGCTTAGGTTTAGCACAAGCTTTTATTGGTCAACCTAAACTGTTATTACTCGATGAACCTACCGTTGGCTTAGATCCGATTGCCACGGCGGAGTTTTATCAAACCGTTGATCAATTGAAAAGTCAGGGAACCAGTGTCATTTTATGTTCTCATGTGTTACCTGGAGTTGAGCAACATATTGATCGTGCAATGATTTTATCGTCTGGTAATATGTTGGCATCAGGTTCGTTAGCGCAACTTAGAAAGCAAGCGAATTTACCTACCCGTATTACGCCATATGGTTTAAATGGTGCATTGCGCCAAGATAGTCATTTATTGCAATATCTTAATCATCACCCAGACAGTGATACGTTATTTGTCCCTGAAGCCAATAAACTGACAACACTACGCCAGTTGCTTGCTTACGAAGCTTTACTGAATGTCGATGTTGAACCGGCAAACCTTGAACAAGTTTATCAATACTATTTAACACAACATCAGGCTGAGCAAGGCCAACAGTTACAGCTCGAAGAGGGTCAGTCATGAAAGCAATATTAGCGGTAGCAAGCAAAGAATTTCACGATGGACTCCGTAATAGTTGGTTGCTTTCAATCACCTTGATTTTTGCTGTGTTATCCATTGGTTTAACTTACTTTGGCGCGGCAGCATCAGGCGTGGTAGGGGTGGCCTCACTCTCTACCACTGTTGCGAGTTTAGCGAGTTTGGCGGTATTTTTAATCCCTCTTATTGCTTTATTACTTAGTTATGACAGCTTTGTTGGCGAGCAAGAAAGTGGCACCTTGTTACTATTGTTAACCTATCCCTTAAGTAAAACACAACTGTTACTGGGCAAGTTTGTCGGTCAAGGGGGCATTATTGCACTGGCAACGCTAGTTGGTTTTGGCAGCTCAGCGGTTGTCTTGTATTGGCAAATGGATGATAGCGCGGTATTTAGTATTTTTTCTACCTTTATCTTAAGCGCTGTGATGTTAGGATTAAGCTTTACCGCGATTGCCTATCTCATTAGTTTATCGGTGACCGAAAAATCTAAAGCGGCAGGTTTAGCGCTGATCACTTGGTTTTTATTTGCCTTAGTGTTTGATTTAGCACTACTGGCATTGTTGGTGGGCGTTGAACAAGGAGTGAGCCAACAAGGGTTAACCCAATTGATGATGCTAAATCCTTCCGATATTTTTCGCTTAGTTAATTTGGCTGGCCTTGATAGCAGTGATGTTAATGGTGCATTAGCGATTGCCATTCAATCAAGCTTGTCACAAGGGCAATTATTTTCACTACTATTGACCTGGGTTATTCTACCATTGGTTGGTGCTACTTTTATTTTTAAGAAGAAAAAACTCTAATGAAACAATTATCTATACTACTCGCCATTACGTTACTGTTTATTTCAGCCTGTTCAAAGCAAGAAGAGAATCATCAAACTGTGCTGCCTGCCGTGGCAATTGAAACATCTGATGAGTGTCATTTATGCGGTATGTTGGTGGCGAATTTTTCAGGTCCAAAAGCCGAGCTTTACAAAAACGGTGTCAATCAACAAGAAAGTAGCAAAGTCCACAAGTTCTGTTCGACACGAGATATGTTCAGCTTCTACCTTGATCCGGAAAATAAACGCAATGTCACAACAATCTACGTTCACGATATGAGTAAGTCTCCTTGGGATGAGCCTAATGATAGTTATTTTATTGATGCGAGAACGGCTTGGTTTGTCGCAGGTTCAAATAAAACGGGCGCGATGGGGGCTACCTTAGCGAGCTTTGCCAAAAAAGTGGATGCTCAGCAATTTGCGCAAGAATTTGGTGGTCAGGTACTAAGTTTTGAGCAAGTTGATTTATCGGTATTGATGTAACCTTGAGTTTCGCTTGATATTTTAACGCTCTGCGGTAGGCTAATAACTCAGTAGCTAAAATATTAAGTGTCTATGTCTCTATTAAAAGTCTTTGTTTTTACATCGCTCTGTTTGACTATGATTGCCTGCTCATCACAGCGGGCGACACACGCTAAGTTCAGTGCCTATTATGACTTTTCGACGGTAGCAAGTTATAGCACTTTCGCGCGTAATTCTCATTTTTCTGACTATCAAAATATCAGCGACACGACCCGTAATAGTATTGAACTGGCCATTGAACAAGTATTAGATGCGCAGGGACTTCAATATCAAAGTAGTGCGCAGGCAGATGTATTGATCAGTTACCATTTAATCAACCGGATGAGTGAACTAAATCGTTACAATAAAGGTGTGCAATATTGCCGACCTTGCTTAAGCCAAAATACTGCTGAGCAGGGCAAGGTTACCTTTGCCATGCGTCCGGGGAGCTTATTATTAGATATAGTCAATAAAGAAAATCACCGCGCGATTTGGCGAAGTGTTTATCCGCTGAACTTTTCTGAAGACGATAATAGCTTTGAGCAACAGGAAAAAATTTATCGAGCGATTGAAGTGATGTTAAGTACGTTACCTAAAACAACGTCGTTGTGAGTATGCAATGTATAGTGTTATTAAGTGGTTAATCATCTCGGTATTAGTACTGTTTAGCTTTACCATTATTTTGTTAGGGCTAGGCAGTTTGTTGCATGAAAATGAGCAGCGAGTGACGGCCATTAAAGCCGGAACATCACTTTCAGAGCCTCAGGAGCCTGTAACTCAAATGGCCTCATCGCACCTTACTTTACCAATCAAGGTTCAATCGACGTTGAAACCGATCATTAAGCAAAACTTAACGTGTGTGATGGATGAGCAATGTGTGATGGTTGAGGCAAAATTTGCTGATTTGAGCTGCCTTATTGCCATCAATACTATTGGTGCTGCAAAACTTGCCCGAGCAGAGCCAGATAAAACTCGGGCGATTGATTGTCCACCCACTTTCGACAGTGCAATCGCAAGGTGTCATGACAATTTGTGTACACTGGCCGATAGGCATATTGAATAAAAAAGCGATTACTTTTATTAAGAAAATATCGTTATAATATCAATGACACTAATCAATTGGACACTTATGAGTTTTCCCAACGATGATACAGGCCAAGTATTGGCTGAAATGCAAGCTGCTGGTATCGATTTAACCGTGCCGCATAAAGTTGTATTTTTTCAATTATTCGAACAACAGGCTCAGGCTCAGGCTATGGCCGATTATTTAAGAGATAAAGCCCCAGAGATCATGGTTGAGGTTCACCCTGACGAAATTCCAAATGTTTGGGATTTAGATTGTACTGTCACTATTATTCCTGACTATGATGCCATTATTGCTCAAGAAGCGCAGTTTGAACAAATTGCTGCGAAATTTGATGGTTACAATGACGGTTGGGGGATAGAAGCGTAAGCGGTCACTTTTCTTTGTCAACGATATGAAAAGCGGGCAGCGATACTCGCCAATATATTGCTGCTAGCCTTAGAGCTAACGCCCCTGAAATTGCGCAGATAATGGCGCTATTTTCACTAAAGCCAAACCAACTAAAGCTAACAAATAGGCAGCCACCTAACATGGCTGCCAAAGCGTAGATTTCTTGCCTGAGGATCATCGGGATCACATTACATAACACATCGCGAATCATTCCTCCTGCAACGCCAGATATGGTGCCCATGACGATCGCTACAGACGTTGTTGCCCCTAAACTTAACGATTTATGTGTGCCTAATACGGCAAATAAGGCTAATCCAAAAGCATCGGCAATTAATAAAAACCGTTTGGGGATACGCTTGGGACGGCGGATAAAGATGATTGTTAACATAGCCGTTAGCAATATCACGTACAAATAGGTAGGGTTTGCAACCCAGAATACCTGAGTATCTAACACTACATCTCGTATGGTACCACCACCTATTGCAGTGACCGCCGCAAGCACTACTACACCAAAGGGATCGAGTTGATAACGGCCTGCCATTAATGCACCCGATAAGGCAAAGACAATCACCCCGAATAAATCGAGCCAATACAGTAGTTCAAACATGAAACTAAGCTATTTTCTTCGTTATTTAACTAATGGTAAGTCCGCAGCGACCCAGCCGTTGTAATCACCCGTTAAATGGTGCAGCTTTGAAAAACCATTAGCTAATAACACCGACTCTGCTACTTGAGCTCTACGTCCTGATCGGCAATGTACAACGACTATAGTATCTTTATATTGCTCCAATTGATTTAACTGTTGCGCTATTTGATCATGACTAATGTTAAGGGCACCTTTAATATGTCCTTGAGCAAACTCTTCAGGGCTACGAACATCTAAAATCACAAAAGGCTCTGCTTTTGGCGCATTTAGTAGGCTTAATACTTGTGTTTGTGAAAGTTGTTTAACTTCTTGTCCTGCATTGCAAAGCATTGTAATACATAGCGCAGAAACTAAGATAACGAATTGTAATGATTTCATAACCTATCCTTAATTGTTAATAATAAGTGCCTGTATTGTTTTTTATTTTGAGAGCCCAGAACTTTAAACAGGCAGTTCAACTGGCCCTAGTATAGCAATTATAATAAACACACTTAGTACTACACCGAGTATGAGTGTCATCAATAAGTTTAATTGTTTAATGGCATATATTATGTGTTTGGCTTCTGGTTGTCTTGCTTGAGTATTAAAGTTAATGCGCCTAAGTTTTTCTTGGTCATATATTGCCACACCGCCCAATTGCACACCTAAACAATAAGCAAAATATCCGATGACAATATTGTTGTTTAGACGGAAAAAGTGCTGCTTAACCAAGCGCCAGTGCAGCATGGTTGAACGGTTGATTGAGGTGAGGATCAGGGCAAATAAAAATATTCGATTGGGTAGCCATAGCAACACAGCGATCAACTGATTAACGAAGCGACCAAATGAGGTATAAGTGGTGCGTTTAATATTCCAGCTATAGTGCATTTCTAATAGCATGCGATAGCTCAATGCCATTAATGGTCCAAGCAATAAGAAGAAAAAACCAACAATTAATTGTTGCTGAAATTTACGTAATAATAGCATTTCAATCGTCGCTTTGGTTAAACCTAGCGGTGACATTTGCTCTGTCTCTCTTAACACGTAAGGGGCGAGTAGTTGTTTTGCCTGATATTTATTTTGCTGTGATAAATATTCTGCCTCTTTTTTTGCTACTGAGTTAAGCATCAGTGGCCCAAAAGCAAAAAATAATAACACACCATCCCAAAGCAAAGGTACGGCAATAAAAGCTTCGAATAGCCAAACTATTGCCACAATTGGTAATAAGGTGATCAAAGTAGCAATTGCTCCAGCTACTTTTTTATGATTAATGCTATGGCTGTCTTTGTTTACTTTTTTGGCAAGTTGCTGACAATAAAAATAGAAAAAGTGCTTACTGGTATATTGGGAATGATGACTCACTAATAACTTGATCACAACTACCACAAACAACACGACAATGTGCTGCGCGCTATCGGGTAGTTGCAACAAATAATCCATCAGCGATTCAAACTAACTGAGCGATGAAGTGTTTTTCAGAGCATCAAGCATGTTTAACACTAGCTGGGAAGAATTAACCGAGGCTGTTTCCAAGTATGCCTCAAATGAGGTTGGTGATTCTTTTCCTGCAATATCAGACATTGAACGGATGACGACAAATGGTACTTTCAGCTGGTGACAGGTTTGTGCAATGGCGGCTCCTTCCATTTCAACGGCTGCCATCGTTGGGAAGTTAGCCCGAGCTTTGGCAATATCTTCTTCTTTGGTCATAAAGGTGTCACCTGTGGTAATGAGTCCCACTAAGGTCTGAATGCCTTCTAATTGGGCAATACCTGCTTGTGCCGCTTTAACAAGCTCAGGGTGAGGCATGTACGCCGCTGGGTTTGCGGGGAGTTGGCCAATTTCATAACCAAAGGCAGTGACATCGACATCGTGATAACGTACTTCTGAGCTGATCACTATATCTCCAACTTTTAGCGACTGCTCAAAACCGCCGGCGGAGCCAGTATTAACAACATAATCAGGTTGAAATTCTTTAATCAGAAAAGCGGTTGCTAAAGCTGCCGCTACTTTGCCTATGCCTGATTGTACAATCACGACATCAACCTCTGCTAACTTACCTTGGTAAAAGGTATAGCCGCCGACTTCTGATACTGATAAGTCACTAAGCTGTTTTTTTAAAATCGCTACTTCTGGCTCCATTGCGCCAATAATGCCTGCTTTCATAATCTACTGTTCTATCATTGTGAATAGGGGAAATTATAACGTGATAACTTGCAGTTGTTGAAATTATTTCTTTCTGACTGTGATAATAATGAGTGTCAATCTTAGGCAAAAACAACGCATTGAAAATAATGTTGTTCTATAAACAATAAAAAGGGCTTTTATCAGCCCTTTCTCTGGATGTAAGATTTTGCTTTAGTGAGGTAAAGCATGAGGTTGCTGGTGCGGAATTTGCCTTGCTGCCACCTTAGTATTTGGTAATGCTTTGGCTGCTGCACTACTGATCACACCTGCCGGTTGATTTTTACTTTTTGGTCTGGCTTTCACTAAGGGTGCTGGTATTACTCGTCCTTTAATTTTAGGCTCTGCTTTGGTGTTATTGCCGATAATTCGATTTTTAATACATGCTCTTATTTCTTCTATGCTGTAGTTGTTTTTAACTTTTATCCGTAGGTGAGGAATACCTGCAGCCTCCATTGCGCCACTGACAAACCAATCTTTTTTCACTTTGTAGCCTTTACCGTTGGTGTCGACTAGGTCAATTCCCCCTAGTAACTTCATGTTTTGTTTCTCGCAAATGACAAAATCTAGATATTTATTATCTGCATTATTGACGGCGGTTTGACTTGCTCGTGTTGAAACTCCATTACGAACGGTGACAATGTCAGACAGTTTCACTCGATTAATGATGCGATAGTTTTCTCCAACTGCTTGTTCAAGTAGATTTTGAAAGTTTTTCTCCGCAGGAGTGAATACCATCGCTTTTTTGTCGAATGGAAAAGGAAAGCTATTATCATTTAATCGACTGGCTAGCAAAGCAACAATCACAACTAGGCTGATCATAGCAAATAGTATAAGTTCCATAGATATCTCCAGCAGTTCAAATTTTTGACAGAAAGAATGTTACTAGTGTTAAGCAGTAATTGTGCCATAGCGAAATTTTTATTTTCTATATTATTTATTGCTAATTTATGTTTTGTTAATATAATGAGGTGGCTTATAAAATAAGGGCTATTGAAGGAGAACTCATGCCAAGCTCGCTATTAAATCAATTAGAAATGACGAATGTGATGCTACCTAATGAACACTTGATTGTTGGCAGTCAACCCAGTATTGCAGATTTAAAACTTTTGAAGGAAAAAGGGGTTAAAACCGTCGTTAATTTGCGTCCGCATACTGAAGCTAATGATTTCAATGAACAAGAAGTTGTCGAGCAATTGTCGCTCAGTTATTGTCACATTCCTGTCGCTGGCCTTAATGATTGTACTTTGGATGCTTGTCAGTCACTTCAACAAATATTACTGGCAAATGAGCCTTGTTTGATCCATTGCGCGACAGGGAACCGAGTCGGCGCACTTATTGCGCTGAAATCATTCTGGTTAGAGCAATTACCAGTGGAACAATCTATTGAATATGGGAAGCAAGCAGGCTTAACTATATTAGAGGCTGGAGTGCGGGAAATTATTTCAGCTTAGTAACTTTGTCGCTGTGCAGCTAGTTGCAACAGCGACAATGGTTGTGCTCTTTTTATGAGGTCATTTTATTAATGGTTTGGTCTTTTTTAACAAAGTGATGGAACAGGGCACCAAGTACATGCAGCGTAATGAGCAAGTAAAGTATTTTTCCAATAGTTTCATGAGTTTCTTCAAATAACTCTGCCAATGACTCATTTGGGTTGATCAACGCAGGCAACTCTAGCCCTAAAAAGACTAAATCTTTACCTTCAGCATTTAGGGTTAACCAACCCAAAATCGGCATCAGTAAAAATAGACCATAAAAAGCCAGGTGAATATATGCTGCTACTTTAGGGTGTACGGTAGATATTGCTTTTTTGTTTGTGCTTTGTGAGCGCACGATAAAACGAACCAGCATTAAGATGAATACGCTAAATCCTAGGGTAAAATGAATAAGTTTCATCAGTTCACGTTCATCGGTACCTTTATCAAATAAACTACGAAATTCAATAAAAATGAAAGTGAGTGCAATGAGTACGAACATTAGCCAGTGTAATGTGCGTAAGGAAGGGCTATATTTATGTAATTGATTATCTGAAGACATCAGAGTCACTCCTTATATCGATGTGATGCAATTGTTATAGCACTGATGAGCTAATATTCACATCGGACATTTGTCTATAGCATAAAAAAACACAGTAAATTCAAATTGTTAAAATTGACTTATTTGAGAGTTTAATTGAGGAAGTCTTCAAAAAACCAGGCAGAAAATTCGTGTCGGCCTTCAACATTTGCTTTGCTATAAATATTAGAAGCTTGCTGACGTACCGTTTTTTCCTTTGTTTCTCGTACCGTACTGATTTCTTTAAAGTTAAGCCCTTTAAGCATTAGTAGAGCGATTTCTTGTTCGCTTTTCGTTAGCTGCCATTGATTAAATTGCTGATGGATAGATGCACTGTAGTTATGACGCGCGGTTACCATTTCAGCTGAGAGATTGGAGAAATTTTGGTTGGCTTCAAGCAATTGCTTTTTCGTACTCGCTAAAGACTTTGCTTGAGCATTAAGTTTTCTTATCAAAGATATTGCCGCGGCAGCGGTGGCGATCACTAATAGCGCTTCTACACTAATATGCCAAGTTGATGTGCCATGTAAGAGATCACTATACAGATCAAACAGGTTAAGCGACATGATCAGCAATAATAGCAAAATGAGCAGTAGGTCACGCATGATTCAAATGTCCCGATAGATTAGGCAACATAATCACTGTGTATTATGTTGCCATGTTAATTAACCTCAGCTTCGCATAATTCATGCGCTTCTAGCAGCTATTTTTACTGACTTCTGCGTTATTTTGAAGCGAAATAACTAGTTGTTTCTGCTCCAAAAAGCCTTGAATTCAGACAAAAATATCAAGCTAGCAATATAGGGTACTATTAAGTTATTGTTTGATTAAACTTAGCACTATTTCTTATACAAACCTGAGCTTGATTAGTTTGGATAGTGTGCCTTGAGTGCGTCATACAATTGCTGCTGAAAATCATTAGCACTGGCATCTAATTTTTTGACTAATTTAGCAAGCACTTCATTATCTTCTTCACCTTGCCAAACTTTAATATAGCTGCCTTCTTTATAGCCGTGATCTTGACGGAAAAAGTTTAAGGTGTTTTTACCCACGTACTGGCGGAAAAGCTCATCTAAGTCCATCGACATCAAGTGCATGCAATCGGCTAATGCTTGGGCATTAAAGGCTTTATCTGTCACGGCCGAGGAAGCGAGTTGCTCTAATGCTAATTTAAAATCTGTTTCTTGGGGAGTTTGAGTTAACTCTACTGCAAGCTCATTAGTGATACTTTCGACATTGTCACCTGTCATTAATCGTAAACTTAAACCAAAATGAAAGATGTCGACTAATTCAAGCTGCACTTGCGCTACGTCAATCTCTTGATGTTTCCACCACTTCCAGCCGTGATGATCTAACATTTCAGCACATTCTACCCAAATAGCGCGGTACCATTCGTAGCCGTTATCACGCCATGTTTCGCTCACACGTGAGTTCATTGCATCTTGCATGGTCAACATTTGACTGATTTGATTTTTTGCCGTTAATAAATCGCTCATTTAATACTCTGTTATTTTATTGGTTCAACACGGTTAACACCGAACACTGTTATAAGGTGTTAGCTGGCTTGATGACTTGTTATCATGCGCTTAGCTTATAACAAGTCATTCATAGAACCCAGTGTTTTTCTGCTATTTTTGTCCCTGATCGGCCACCGATTTTATTCCCAACTTTTTAAAGAAGATTGCCGCAGGACAAAAGCCAGTAAAAGATGACTGGAGCAAGTTAGCGCCGATAAAAACAGTGAGCCAGATAAAATTAGCGTGTACATAAACGGTCAAGGCGACAGAAAGCAGCACCATAACCCCGGCAAATCTTAATACAGCGTTTTCTAATGTCATGAGAACTCCTTAACGATTAAATTAATTTTTTGATTAAAACTGCGCGGTGATACGCAACCACGCATTGGTGTTTTGTTCGTGTTGAGCAAAAAATGTATGTGCCTGTTCACCATAAAAAATATTGCTACCTAAAGCGACTGACCAGCGATCACTGTAACGATAATCAACAGATGCCTTAAGATAACCGTCTTCATCTGTCGGCGAGTAAAAATTAAATAGCGACCACTGCAGGCGTTGCTGCATCGCTCGATATGTGAAGCGTAGCGTGACTACCTGACGGTTCTGTTCGACTGCTAATTCCATCATTGGCAGGCTATTTACATAGGCTTGATGATCTTGCGTGTGTTCAAGGTAAAACTGGCCACTGGCGGTAAAATTTTTGAATAACTCTGTCTCATACCCCAGTAAAAATCTGTGTTGGCTATTGGCAATTAATGGATTGCTTCCATTGCTATCCTCGAGGCTAAGGTAATTGGCATACTCTACATTGAATAAGCCGTTTGCCAATGGCATACGGGCACTGGCTCCCCATGAATTTAGTTTAGGAAAATAGGGGAGTAAACTTGTATTGTCAGCCATTTTCATTCCTTGCGGCGTTGGCCAGTAACCACGATACCCGTAAATGGCATATTCAACTGAGTTTATGGTCGTAGCTATTCGGCTTGACCACTGTGAGCCTGTTGTTTGATCTACTTGAAAATATTGAGCGGGCGCTACTTGAGCGAGATCATTGAGTGAATAAAAAGAGAAACGCTCGCCAGTGATAAAGTTATCGGGAGTAAAATCGGGAGTCCAGACCAGGGCGATTGACAGGTTTTGACCATACCAAGTTGCTTTTATGCTGTCAGATGGCGCTTTTAAGTATTGATCATCACGACCTGAAAAAAATGACTGCCAATCTTTAGCAAACAAATCATTAAGAAAAACATAATCTCCTGTGCCCCAAGTCAACACTTGGCGGCCCGCTTTAATATCAAGATTGTTTACTGGGCTAAAAGCAATGTTGAGCTCACGAGTTTGCCATTGATTATCATTAATGACGTTATCAAACAACACGTCTCCTTTCGCGGTTAATTGAAATACTGAATGACTGTAATCGACATTGATACGGCCACGTAATTCTGTCAATGATTGCGTTGAGCTGACGATATTATCTTGTAAAAACTGTCCGTAGGCGGCTTCAATAAATCCGGTGACTTGCCAAGGGGAGTGTTGTTCTTCTCCCCAGTTGTCATCATCCCAGCTTTCTTCACTCCAGTCATCAACAGCCGCAGCGCTTTGCCATGTGGGAGTTTCGGCTTGTGCTGATGACGGTATAATTAGGCAGTTGAGAAAGATAGCAATAGCAATAACGATTGGACGCAACATGGCTTACCTCTACTTTATTATTTCAACCAGGCTTTAGGTGGCGTGCGTAAGCTTCGCTCGGAGAAAATACTGTCGGGTAAACCGATGTTGTATTTTACGCCTCTGAACTGCATTTCTGTATAGCTACCATCGGTTAAACGGGTCATTTTAGCGTGCAATACCGTAGGAAAACCTTGGATATTTTCAAGCTTCAACACCTTTAATTCCCGAATCGCAACATCCGATGGGTTAAAGTATTGCACTTGCATAGGAATATAATTTTGCTTGTCTATGGTGACATGATAATAGGCATATTCCACTGAGTTAGCATCTTTAGGTGTAGCCTTGATCACATAGTGCTCTGGTGTTTCTTTAATTAAACTAAAATTGTCTTCAGCTGGGTTTCTTCCTGATACATCTTCATAGTAGAAGTGAGCGCCAACAAACGAGGTACGTTTATCACCTGCGGAAATTCGTTTAACTAAATCAAGTGCGGGTAAATATAACCAACGGTCATCATCAGAGGTCATTTTTTTCGTTACACGAAATACTGTACCTTTGACATCGGTAGGGCGAGAAAAAAATACCAACATGTCTTGATCACCAAGATCAGCCTGATCTTTGCGTAAGATGGTAAACAGGCGCATTTGCTTATTACCATTGGCATCAACAATGATCATTCGTGCTTGGGCACGACCATCATCGCCTGCATAATATGAGGCTAAATTACTTTTTTTGATGATTTCATTGACATCTGCCGCATATATCAGCGATGACATTAGGCCACTGATGATGACAATAGCCAACAATCGTATAATTAATAACATGATAACTCCTTAAACTGCCTTGCTGGCGTTGGTTTTACCTTTAATAAGTGTTAATAGTGCCGGTAGCAACAATAGAGTCACTATGGCTGAGACCATCATAATGCTCGCCAGAAAAAAGCCGACGGTAATGTAAGGCACTAATGGCGACAGTAATAATGGTGTAAAGCCAACGGCGATAACGATAGCGTTGCGCGATATTGCTCTGCTTGGTTCTTCAAACATCATCGCTAACGCTTTACGCAGGCTTTGTGTTTCTTTTTCTAGTTCACGTGCTCGTTGTAAAAAGTGAATGGCAAAATCAATCGATAAACCTAAAGTGAGTGCCGACAACACCGCAATAGGCATATCATAGGCTTTACCGAACCAACCGATTAAACCGTAAATCATACTGATGGTGAAGGTCAGTGGTAACATGGCCATCACTCCGTATTTAAATGAACGGAATAATGCCACCATCATTAAAAACACGATGACAAAAGATGATAACAAGCTGTTGATCATGCCGTTGACCATGGCATCTTGCCACACTATGTTTAAGTAAGATTTACCCGCCCATTCAATATCAACAGGCATAGGGGAAGGGTGTTGCTCAATGTATTGGTTGACCCAATCAACCACTGCACTGGTATGTTGGTTATCACCACTGGTCATTTGCAGCCAGATCAACGATTGTTGATAGTCTTGACTAACAAAGTGCCATAAGTCTTGTGGGCGGTGCGATGATTGATATTGTAATAAGGTTTGTGCGACCCCTTCACTGCTGTTGGGAATAACAAAATCACTAGCTTGACCAGAATGTAGTTCACGATTAACGGTGCGAACAATATCACTTAAGCCATTAGACTTACCCACCAAGTCGGTTTGGTTCATTGCTTGTTGAAGCTTAGCGAGCCAATTGAGCATCGCAGGTTGCATAAAGAGTTTTTGCGCATTGATTTGCTTATCAACAAATTGTAATAACCGTTCAACATACGGCAGTTGCTCATCAGTGACACTAAAGGCTAAATCATCGATTGTAATTAACATGGCTTGATCAAAGAGTGCTTGTTGATTGCTTTGCTCAAGCTTGGCTTTGATAGCTGTCGTATCAATACCTGCAACAGTGGCTTGATTAACAAGTTCATTAAATTCAAGCGTATGTTGGCCATTGGTGTTTTCTTTGTTCTTAAATACTAACCACGCATCATACGTACCGGCAAAGTGTTGGTTAAGTACCTTGTCAGCAATACGAATTTCATGATCGGCTTTAAACCAGTTAACCGGATTATCATTGATTTCAATGCGTGAAATACCCACTAGGCTAAATATTAATAACAAGGAGAAAACGGTTAAAATCGTTTTTGTTTTTTGAGTGGCAATCGCACCCAACCAATGAAGTACCGAGGATAATTTCCCTTTTTGCTCCATGTGAGCAACGGCTGTTTGTAAATTGGTCAAAGCTTTTGGGCTTAATCTTGATAAATACGCAGGTAAATACAGCACGGTTAGGGCAAAGGCTAATAAAATACCGGTACCTATAAAGGCGCCAAATACTTTAACGGGTGGAATTGGGGTTAACAGTAAAGAGTAAAAACCGACTGCTGAGGTAATTGAGGTGTACAGCATCGGGGTAAACAGGTGAGACATCACTTTTTGAATGACAGAATCAACATGATCACCTTGACGATAACGATCCGCAAATTCTGACAGTATATGGACTGAATCAACGACCGCAATTGGCATCAAGAATATCGCAATCATCGACGACATAATATGGACAGTAAAGCCAAGACCAATTAATGAGCCCATAATAATGATTACTGTCGCCATCGCGACTGCCATTGGAGCAATGATCAATGGGATATTACGAAAGAAAAACCAGAGTAACGCAAAGATCGCACAACCTGCTAATGGCGCAGCTACCCCCATTTGGACAAACATTTCATAACCAAACTGATCTTCGGCAATGGGTAAGCCTGTGATGTGAAATTGCACGGGGTTATCGGCAAATTGCTGACTAATTGCTCGTATTTGCTGAGCCACTGGGTAGCTAAGATCTTTGGCTTCAATTGGGACATAAATAGCAGCGGCTTTATCGTCTCCTGATACCAAGGTATTATTTAGCATAGGTAATCTTTTTACCGCTTGAGCGACAGCTTGGCTTGCTTTTAGCGTTGTTGGTGCCTGTTTCATTAAATACTCAAAACGGATACCACCATTGCTTTCTTGGCGAATGTTATCCACGACACTGAGTGAGAGTAAATCTTGGGTGATAACACCATCAATGTCGAGAATTTGATCAGACAGTTGCTGTAATATTGCCAGTGTTTCTGGTTGATAAATGCTTTGTTCACTGACCACACCAACGACGATCATATCGGGCATATTAAATTGTGTTTTTACTTGGTTATGCAGTACACGATCGGGATTATCCTGACTGAGCATATTTTCAGGATCGGTATCTATCGTCAGTTTTGGCATCATGGCTAAACTGGTCACGACCATTAGCATGACAATTGCGTAAATGACTTTAGGCTTAGCTAAGACAAACTGTAGTAATTGTGAATAACGCAACACAATGTGGCCTCTTTATTATATTAGGTTTTGTTAATATACTTTTATATTAGCATATACTAATGTAAAATCAATTGTAAGTTTTACTAAGGTTAGTGCAGATGAGTAAAAATACTGAAATAGATATTGCCGAAATGCGAAATAATGCAGGACAAGCGGCTGATTTACTAAAAGCAATGAGTAATGAGAATCGCTTATTGATTTTATGTCACTTGGGGGAAAAAGAGCTTTCAGTGACTGAATTAAACCAGTTTGTAGATTTAAGCCAGTCGAGTTTATCCCAGCATTTAGCCAGATTACGTAACGATGGGTTAGTGAAAACTCGCCGAGTATCGCAAACTATTTATTACAGTATTGCTAATCACTCAGTGGTGCGTTTAATTGCATTCTTGCAAGATGAATTTTGTCAGTAAAAAACGTTGTCGCTCAATTACTGACTAAATAGTTTTCGTTTTACCATCTTACGGTACTGACTGGGAGTGGTGTTAAGATCACGTTTAAATAGTTTTGTCAGCTGTCCCTGATCTTGGTAACCCACTTGAAACGCAATTTCCTGTATCGACAAATTACTTGATGTCAGTAAATCCTTGGCTAATTCAAGTTTTAATTGCCGCCAATAGCTCATGGCGTTTACCCCGTTTGCGGCTTTAAAACGTCGGGTAAACGAGCGTTGACTGATGCCAAACTGTTCGGCTAATTCGCGTAATGACAGATCTGCACTTAAGTTGGTTTTCATCCAGAATTGAATTTGGGTGATCAACTCATCGGAATGCCTGTTGACGGCACCTTCTAAATAGCGTTGTTCTTCATATGGTTTACGAATTTCATGGGAGAAGTTACGTTCAACATGCTGTGCTGCACTTTTGCCATAAATTTGTTCAATAATATGAACGACAATGTCTGCCAGCGCATTTAAACTGGCTGCACAATAAATGCGTTCTGATTGGGTGATAAAAAAATCAGGCTTAAGTTCAACTTTTGGGTAATCACGTTTAAATTGTTCAACATAATGCCAATGGGTCGTTGCCGAGTGGCCGTCTAGCACACCGGATTCTGCTAAAAAACAAACACCAGTACCGCCGCCTACTAAGGTACTGCCTTGATGCCAAATATTGTTTAGCCATTTTATGAGTTGAGGTTGTTTTTTTATGCCAGGGCGTGGATTGCGCCATAAGCTGGGAATAAATGCGTAATCAGGTGTTATGGCCTGTGCAACACTGGTATCGGGCAGTAACTTGATTAAAGCTCGCGTTGTTACCGCTTCGGTTGTTTCTGCCACCATTTGAATGGCCAAACGTGGTGCTTTCTTGTTTTCTCTAATACCAATTGCTTCACCAGCACGTAGCATTTCTAACGGTAAACTCACGCTGGTCGCCAACATATGATCATATAACACTAGGGCGATAGTGATTTTATTGTCGCGTAACTTACGTGATCTCGGCATATGAATGATGTTTTGGTTACTTTTGGCTATTTTGGCATAATAAATGGCTAAATTTAACCATTATTTATGAAGGTTTATTTTTACACTAGTGTAATAAGTATTTTAGTTACCCTATATTGAGAGAAAATTTAATGACTGCATTACCAGTAATTGTTGGAATGGGTGGTATCAATGCCGCTGGACGAACTTCATTTCACCAAGGTTTTCGTCGTATTGTGATTGATAAATTAAATGAAGAAGCACGCCAAGAAACTTTTGTTGGCTTAGCGACTTTGATGAATTTATTAACTTACACAGATGGTAAGTTACAAGATCAAGACGGTAATGAAGTGACTCCAGATCAAGTGGAAGCAAAGTTTGGTGAACAAATTTTAGCAGGAACGCTTATTCGCAAAATTGAAGCAGAGCATTTTGATCCGGATGCGACCTCTTGGCAACAAAAATTAACCATGCAGTCTTCAGAGACAGGTATTTGTTTTGAAACGCGTGCTCGAGACTTACCAGTACCGTTACCGAGAAGTTGGAAAATCACAGAGCTTAGTGATAAGCGTGTGCGGGTTGAAATTGCCGGCGAAGTTGAAGTGATGCATGCCTCAACACGAGACAATCCGATTAAAGCCGCGGGGCAGTTTCCTACTGGGTTCGATCCAGCAGTGCTTTACAATAGCCGATACCAGCCTCGCGGGTTACAAGCGACAATTTTTGGCGCGGCAGATGCTATCCATTCCACTGGTTATTCGTGGGATACGCTGGCCAGTCATGTCAGTCCTGATGAGATAGGCACTTATTCAGCTTCGGTATTTGGCCAAGTTCAGGCCGAAGGCCATGGCGGTATGATGCAAAATCGTTTACGAGGAGAGCGTGTTTCAACGAAAAACTTAGCGCTTGGTTTAAATACCATGTCAACTGACTTTATCAATGCTTATGTCACAGGTAGTGTCGGGACAACATTTACTTCAACCGGAGCCTGCGCGACTTTTTTATATAATTTAAAAGCGGCTGTTCAAGATATCAAGGCTGGGCGTATTCGACTTGCTATTGTCGGTGGTAATGACTGCTCTATCACACCAGAGGTGATAGAAGGCTTTGGTAATATGAGTGCCTTAGCAAATGAAGAAGGGTTGAAGAAACTTGATGGTATCACCGAAGGTGAAGCCGATCATCGAAGAACTAGCCGACCGTTTGGCGAGAACTGTGGCTTTACTATCGGTGAAGCGGCTCAGTTTTTGGTGATTATGGATGATAGTTTAGCCTTGGAACTAGGTGCTAAAGTGTTAGGTTCTATCGCGGATGTGTATACCAATGCAGATGGCATCAAAAAGTCGATTACAGCGCCGGGTCCAGGTAATTATATTACTATGGCCAAATCGGTCGCTTTAGCAAAAAGTATTCTCGGCGAAGAAGCGGTACAACAACGTAGTTTTATCTTAGCGCATGGCTCTAGTACACCGCAAAATCGTGTCACGGAATCATTAATATATCACCGTATCGCTGACAGCTTTGGTATCTCAAATTGGCCTGTAGCAGCGCCTAAAGCATATTTAGGTCATACTATTGGCCCTGCTAGTGGTGATCAGGTTGCGTGGGCGCTAGGGGTTTTTGAATATAATATTATGCCGGGTATCACCACCATTGATAAAGTGGCAGACGATGTCTATGACGAGCGATTAAATATTGCCACTGAGCATTGGCAATGTCAGGATATGGATATTGCATTTATTAATTCAAAAGGCTTTGGTGGTAACAATGCAACCGCGACTATTTTCTCACCTAATGTGACCTTATCTATGATGGAGAAACGTCATGGCGCGAAAGCCATGGAGTGTTATCGTGATAAATTGATTTCCGTTGAATATGCTCAGCAAGCGTATCGTCATCAAGCGGATAATGCACAATTTGATTTGATCTATAAGTTTGGTGATGGTGTATTAGCGGATCAAGATGTGGAA
This sequence comes from Thalassotalea sp. G2M2-11, assembly GCF_017168195.1. GTDB lineage: Bacteria > Pseudomonadota > Gammaproteobacteria > Enterobacterales > Alteromonadaceae > Thalassotalea_E. The sequence goes on along the minus strand of NZ_JADNYL010000002.1, from coordinate 1,089,144 downwards.
TTAACCGCGGCTAGCATCTCAATGACTGGTATGAAAAATACCATTGAATTGCCAAGCGTCAACCCTTTTAGTGACATGGTATAACCTACACTTTTACAATTATTAATAATTAAATGCGGGCAGTTGTCCGCATTTTTTTGATCAGGTTACTGTGTTTCTGTGATTTGCCATTTTTGTTTAAGCTGATTGAGTACCCCGTTTTTGCTGATCTCACCATAAGCTTGTTGAAAGTGTTTTACCATTTTTTCATCTGAGTTGAGATTAAAGGCGATAGCTAAATCATTGTTCAGCTCTATTACTTCGCCTATCTTTTTTATTATATCAATATCTAAGCCTAGGCTTCGTGTTTTTGCAATCATGTTAATTTCTGTGTCAATGATAAGATCTACTCGATTGAGATAAAGCATACGTATGGCTTGGGTTTCTCTGGTAATAAGGTGAGTGTTGAAAAAGTTATGACGGGTTAAGTATTTTTCAATGTTTGAATTTTTTGTTGCTGCGATTCGCTTACCTTTTAATAAAGCCAGAGGGATTTCATCCTGAAAGAATTGGTTTTTTAATCCCCAAAAAAATAACCGTTCTTTTGTTAACTTGCCAACCCAGCGAAATAAAGGTGTCCGTTTTGCTGTCTTGGCCATTGAATATATCATGATATTTTCATTAGTTATCGCGGTTTGGTAGGCACGAGCCCAAGGCATTACAGTGATGTTAGCTTCGCTTTGGGCTTGTTCAAATAAGGCGTGTATCACTTCAGTGGCAAAGCCGCCGAGCGAGCCGTCACTATTTTGAGTTTGATAAGGCGCTAAATACTCAGTGACGACATCAATTTGATAATAAGTTGTTTCAGCAGTAAAAGCATTCAGAGGGTATAGTGACAATAATACCAAGATATAACTGAAGAAGTTCACTAATTTGTACATCAACTACTACCCAATTGAACAATCAATATCTAGTATAACAGATTGTCATAGTACTGTTTTAATGACACCTTTGCAGAGACACTTTATTCAAATAAAAAAAGATAGCCAAAGCTATCTTTTTTGGGAAAGTTAGAGGGTTAGATTAGCTGAGCACGTAGTCTAATATTCCTAATGCAGCTTTTCGTCCTTGGTCAATCGCAGTAACGACTAAGTCTGAACCAAGTACCATATCGCCACCAGCAAATATGTTTTGCTTAGAGGTTTGTAAAGCGAATTCGCTATTATCTACTGCGATCACGCGCCCTTTTTCATCTAATTCAACACCGGCGTCTTTCATCCATTGTGGCGGGCTTGGTAAAAAGCCAAAGGCAATCACCACAGCATCAGCTGGCATGACAAATTCACTACCTGCTATAGGCTCTGGACGGCGACGACCGTTGCTATCAGCCTGACCAAGTTGGGTTTTAACAAATTTTACCCCACACGCTTTACCTTCATTATCTACAGCGATATCAAGTGGTTGAATGTTGAATTGGAAGTTAACGCCTTCTTCTTTAGCATTTTGTACTTCACGAGGTGAGCCTGGCATATTTTCTTCATCACGACGATAAGCGCAAGTGACTTGTTCTGCGCCTTGACGAATTGAAGTACGGACACAGTCCATCGCGGTATCACCACCACCAAGCACAACGACTTTCTTGCCAGAAAAGTTCACATAGGGCTTCACGTTTTCTGTTAACCCCATGACGTTTTGGGTGTTGCCGATCAAGAAGTCGAGGGCATTATATACACCTGGTGAGTTTTCATTGTCAAACCCTCCCGACATATCTGTGTACGTCCCTAAGGCTAAAAATACTGCGTCATATTCATCACTTAATTGCTTAAATTCGATATCCACACCAACATTGGTATTTAAGCGGAATTCAATGCCCATGCCTTCAAATATTTCACGACGTTTTTTAATCACCGATTTTTCAAGTTTAAATGACGGAATACCAAAGGTAAGTAAACCGCCAATTTCAGCGTGTTTATCAAACACGACACAGTCGACACCATTACGTGTCAATACGTCAGCACAGGCGAGACCCGCTGGTCCAGCACCAATAACGGCAACTTTTTTACCTACTTTCGTCACTTGTGATAAATCAGGTGTCCAACCTTGGGCAAATGCAGTATCGGTAATGTACTTCTCGATATTGCCTATGGTAACAGCACCAAACTCATCATTTAAGGTACAAGCAGACTCACATAACCTGTCTTGTGGGCAAACTCGGCCACACATTTCGGGTAAGCTGTTGGTTTGATGGCATAGTTCAGCGGCTTCAAATATTTTACCTTCGGTCACTAACTCTAACCACTGTGGAATATAGTTATGCACTGGGCATTTCCATTCACAGTAGGGGTTACCACAATCTAAACAGCGATCGGCTTGTCCTGCACTTTGATCGCTACTTAATGGATTATAAATTTCAACAAAATCGATTTTGCGTTGGTCAATCGGTTTTTTGGGAGGATCAATGCGATTGACATCGATAAATTGATAAACATTTTTACTCATGTGAACTCTTCCTCAATTCGCGTTCTATCATTACTGCGCTTGAACGCGAAGTTCAGCAGATGAACGGCTACGATGACCCAGTAGGGTTTTAACATCTGTAGCTGTTGGTTTAACTAATTTAAATAACGGGGCAAACTTATCAAAATTGGCTAAAATGTCTTGTGCCCGAAGACTACCTGTTTCTTCAAAGTGTTGACTGATGATGCCACGTAAATGCTCTTGATGTATGGTGAGATCTTCAATTGGTAAACTTTCAATTGATTCATTGTTTAAGCGTACCGCTAAGTCATCCGCTTCATCAAGTACATAAGCAAAGCCACCTGTCATGCCCGCACCAAAGTTAACGCCAACTTGACCAAGAATTGTGACAATACCACCTGTCATATATTCACAGGTGTGATCGCCTGTGCCTTCGACTACTGCATGACAACCTGAGTTTCGAACGGCAAAACGCTCACCCGCTCGGCCACAAGCATATAAATGGCCGCCAGTAGCACCGTATAAGCAAGTGTTACCCATGATCATGGTTTCATGGCTCTGATAAGCAACCCCTTTAGGTGGTTTGATTGTCAATTTACCACCTGTCATGCCTTTACCAACGTAGTCATTGGCATCACCGGTAAGTGTCATTTCTAATCCACCAGCATTCCAGACACCAAAACTTTGGCCAGCTGTGCCCGATAGTTGTACTTTTATCGGAGTAGATGCCATGCCTTGGTCGCCGTGATGTCGTGCGATCTCACCAGAAAGAGCTGCACCTACGGAACGATCTGTATTTTGAATGCTGAAGCGGAATTCACCGCCGCTACTGTGGGTAACCGCATCAAGACAAGTGTCAACAAGTTTTTGATTAAGCAGACCTTTATCAAATGGGATATTGGCTTCCGTTTGGTGTAATGCGGTATTTTCTCCAGCAACCACCGGGGCAATAATTGGCGATAAATCCAATTTTTGCTGTTTCGCACTAATACCGGCCAGCGGTGTTAATAAATCGGTGCGACCTATGATGGCTGTCAGGCTTTCCACGCCCAGCTTAGCAAGTATCTCACGGACGTCATGAGCAATAAATTTAAAGTAATTCATCACTTGATCAGGTAAGCCTTTAAAGTACTGCTCTCGTAATACATCATCTTGTGTGGCAACACCTGTTGCACAGTTATTTAAATGACAAATACGCAAGAATTTACAACCTAAGGTCACCATAGGAGCCGTACCAAAGCCGAAGCTTTCAGCACCTAAAATTGCCGCTTTAACAATATCTAAACCAGTTTTTAAGCCGCCATCGACTTGTAAACGTACTTTATGACGTAAGCCATTATCAACTAATGACTGATGAGCTTCCGCTAAACCAAGCTCCCAAGGACAACCCGCATATTTCACTGAGGTTAATGGGCTGGCACCTGTGCCGCCGTCATAGCCTGAAATGGTGATAAAATCTGCATAGGCTTTGGCAACGCCTGAAGCTATGGTACCTACACCTGGGCCAGAAACGAGCTTAACGGAAATCACGGCTTTAGGGTTGACTTGTTTTAAGTCAAAAATCAGCTGTGCTAAATCTTCGATAGAATAAATATCGTGATGTGGCGGTGGCGAAATTAAGGTAACACCAGGCACTGAAAAACGTAATTTTGCAATCAATGGTGTGACTTTATCTCCAGGTAATTGACCACCTTCACCTGGTTTTGCACCTTGAGCAACTTTGATTTGTAACACATCGGCATTCACTAAGTAATGCGGTGTTACACCGAAGCGGCCTGAGGCAATTTGTTTAATACGTGAATTTTTTACGGTACCAAAGCGGCGCTCATCTTCACCACCCTCACCAGAGTTTGAAAAACCACCGAGGCGGTTCATGGCAATCGCCAATGCTTCGTGAGCTTCAGGGCTCAATGCACCAATTGACATTGCTGCGCTATCAAAGCGTTTAAATAACTCACTTTCTGGCTCTACCTTATCAATACTAATGGCTTGCGTATCATCTTTTAGAGCAATTAAATCTCGCAATGCGGCGGCAGGGCGATTATTAACTTCTTGAGCGAATTGTTGATAGTCACTGTATTCACCACTGCGCACTGCTTTTTGTAACAAGCTCACTACGTCAGGATTGTAAGCGTGGTATTCACCACCGTGCACATATTTTAATAAGCCACCATGGTTGATTTTTTGGTGCGCTAGAAATGCCTTACGAGCGAGGTTGATATTATCTTGTTCGATATCAGCGAAGTCTGCGCCAGCGATCCTGCTTGGCAGCTCAGGAAAACACAGTTGCATAATGTTTTGGTTAAGGCCAATAACTTCAAATAACCCTGCACAGCGATAACTTGCTATGGTCGAAATACCCATTTTAGAGAGTATTTTTAGTAGTCCTTTATTAATACCATTACGATAATTAATTACGGCATCACGCGCCGATAATTCAATCTGTCCTTGATCAACCAATTGTTCGACGGTTTCTAACGCCAGATATGGATAGATAGCGGTAGCACCTAAACCAAGTAGTACCGCAAACTGGTGCGAGTCACGTACTGACGCAGTTTCAACAATAATGTTTGAATCACAACGTAGTTGTTCAGCAACTAAACGTTTTTGTACCGCACCTACAGCCATTGCCGCCGGAATAGGTAATAAGCCTTTTTGTATATTGCGATCCGATAGCACTAAAATAACAGTATTTTGATTTCTTACCAGATCAACTGCCTCGTCGGCAAGTCTTCTGATAGCAGCTTCTAAGCCTTCTTCAGGATCATAATTTAGCGTTAAAGTGTCTGAGCGATAATGCTTCGGATCGAGTTCGCGTAATTGTTTTAGACCGGTATACATCAAGATCGGTGTTTCAAACAAGATGCGATTAGCATGTCCGGTTGTTTCATTAAATACATTATGCTCACGGCCAATACACGTACCTAGCGACATTACATAGCGTTCACGCAATGGGTCTATTGGTGGATTAGTCACTTGGGCGAATTGCTGGCGGAAGTAATCATAAAGGGTACGAGGCTGGCTAGATAATACAGCCATCGGCGTGTCATCACCCATAGATCCTGTTGCTTCTTGGCCATTTTCAGCGAGTGTTTTAATCACTTGCTGAATTTCTTCATAACTATAGTTAAATAGTTTGTGATATTCAGCAATGTGTTGATCATCAAAAACGCGTTTACCGATTTGCTCTGCAGCTAATTTATTAAAGGGTACTAAGCGACGGATATTGTTATCTAACCACTCGCGATAAGGGTGACGACCTTTTAATTCATTGTCGATATCATTCGATAGAAACACTTTGCCGTTATAGGTGTCTATGGCTAACATCTCACCGGGACCAACACGACCTTTTTCTATCACTTCATCTTCACCGTAATCCCAAATGCCGACTTCAGAGGCTAACGTGATAAAGCCATTTCTGGTAATCACATAGCGGGCAGGACGTAAGCCATTTCGGTCAAGGTTACAGGCAACATGACGACCATTGGTCATTACTACCCCAGCTGGACCATCCCAGGGCTCCATGTGCATCGAGTTAAACTCATAGAATGCTTTTAATTCATCATCCATTAATGGACTATTTTGCCAAGCTGGTGGCATTAGCAAGCGCATGGCTCGGAATAAGTCCATACCACCGGCTAAAAACAGTTCTAACATATTATCGAGTGATGAAGAGTCAGAATCTGTTTCATTCACAAATGGCGCGGCATCACGTAAATCTGGCAATAAAGGTGATTGGAAACGATAAGTACGTGCTCGACACCACTGTCTATTACCTTTGATAGTGTTGATTTCACCGTTATGGGCTAAATAGCGGAACGGCTGAGCTAAGTGCCATTGTGGTGAGGTATTGGTAGAGAAACGCTGGTGGAAAACACAGATAGCCGTTTGCATGCGAATATCAGCAAGGTCTAGATAAAAGTTAGGCAAATCTACCGGCATGACTAAGCCTTTGTAGATTGTCACTAAGCATGACAAACTGGCAACATAAAACTTTTCATCATCAATACGGTTTTCAGCACGGCGACGTGCCATATATAAACGACGTTCTAGATCTCGATTGCGCCATCCAGGAGGGGCATCAACATATACTTGCTCAATAGCCGGCACATTGCTGGCGGCTATTTCACCTAAAATTGAAGGGTCGGTTGGTACTTTTCGCCAGCCAACAATTGTTAAGGTTTCTCGGTCTAACTCTTCTTCGAGTATTTGCTTTGATTTTGCTGCAATCACAGGGTCTTGATTCAAAAAAATCATACCTACGGCATATTTACGCCCTAGCTTCCAATTGTTTTCTTCGGCGATTGCTCGAAAAAAAGAATCAGGCTTTTGCATTAATAAACCACAACCATCGCCGGTTTTTCCATCTGCGTTAATACCGCCACGATGTTGCATGCGATCGAGCGCAGAAATTGCAGTTTTTACAAGTTTATGACTGGTTTCACCCTGCTGATGGGCAATTAGACCAAATCCGCAGTTATCTTTTTGACTATTGGGATCATAAAGTTGCATGTTGTTTCTCCTATAAAAATACCGACTTGGTTACAGATTTTAAAAAGGATAAAGTCATGCAAAAAATGCATAAATAATCTGTTTTGACCTAAGAGGAACCCCTAACATTAAACACTTATTTGGCAAAGGTCAATAAAAATAGAGTTTTTGCTCGTAATTTTTTTACATTTGTATATCTCGCTGTTTTTTAAGGGTTTAGGTGGTTATTTGTGGGTTTTTGATAAAATAAAATGAGAATAATAATCAGTTATGATGTGTTGTTGTCTGTTAAAGGTAATAAAATGTAGTTTTATTACATTTTATAGGTGCTTGATAAATTGTAAAAATATTGATTATTTATTCAAGAAATAGTCATGTTGTCTATACAGGTTTAGCGAGTAAATATTATTTTTTACTATGGTATAAACAAAGGTAACAAATAAAAAAGCCAGCAATGATGCTGGCTTAGTGATAATGAACTATTGCTATCCTAGGGGAGGTACCCTCCCGGAATGCCTTTTGTTGTGATACTTACTGCGTCATGAGCATGAAGGGATTCTAGGTGATTTATTTTTAACCAAAAGTCATCAAACTCGGAGGTCAGGTTCATTGCATGCTGTAAACGGCGTGCGGCGTCTTCACAAAACATTAAGTTTTGGCCATTGAGTCGGGCGAATTCTTGTTCGTCTTCACGTTTTACCGCTGCTTGTACTGGGGTTTGCAAAGCGGTTTCAACGAGGTTGACGATATCAGTAATAGGAAACTCTGTCGTGGCGGTATTAAGCTTTACCTTAATTTCAGCAACGGAGCGTTGGCTATGGGGGGTGGCAACTATGCCATCAGTGGTCCCTAACCATTCATGAATGCTATCTAAGTCAACATTATTGCTGTCATTAAACGACTCTTTAAATGCTTTTTGAATCAATTGGCGCGCCAAGGCTGCTGAACAAGGACAAGTGGATGAATAGCGCACATCAATGGCAAGTTCAATGGCAAGCTGTCCTTTATCTAAACGCCCCGTTATCGTGATCGGGTATGCTTTCCACCCTTGTTTACCACTGATTAATGACTTGCGACGTAAGTGATAGTCAAAGTGAAACACAACTTTTGCATTATCGCTTAGCTCTTGGTGACTGGAAATAAAACCATCTAATAGACTAACTAAGCTTTGATAATTCAATTCATTGTCTGTTGATAATTGATCAAGTAGTAGATACAAGCGCGACATATGTATGCCTTTAGCTTGCGGATCTTTAAGGTTTACTAGGGCATCAACGAACGCTGAAACCATGCGAGGTGACTCGCCTTTTGCGGTAAGCATAATAGGCATTTCTATGTTGCTCATCCCAACCCAATCTAACGTCCCTTCAGTTTGGGCTGTAGTGTGATTGGCTATATCAGGCATTATTGTAGACATGGTTTCTCCGAAGTGTGTTTTGTTATGTAAAGGGCTAGGTCTTTCCTAACTACAGTCATAACGAAAATAACGTTGATGCCTAACAATAATTTGCGTTAGCTAGGCGTTTGTTTAATGGTGAACGACATCGCACCACAAAAAGGCGGCTATTTTGAATGAAATGAGTAATAAAAGCAATATAAATAGCGGGATTTAGCTGGGGCAGAAATATTTTGTCAAGCGTTGGAGATGACATTATCAATGAGCTTGATACAATACCAATTAGTTACTTGAAAAAGGAAGTAGTTGTGCGAGAACATCATCAATTAGATACGACATTGTTAGCAGGTTACATGGATAACCTAGGTAAAGAGATTGTGCAGCAAATGTTGGATTTATATTCGCAACAATCGGTTGTATATTTACAAGATATTGACCAAGCACTCACCGATAAATCTCAACAGCAGTGGCAGGAATGTTGTCATAAAATGAAGGGCGCAACTGGCAGTGCCGGCTTAATTGATGTCCATGCTAAATTAGTTGATATTGAAAAATTGACAGACAGCTGGTCAGAAAAACAAATACATTTCACTGAACTTTCACAATTGAATACTGCGGCAATTGACGCTTTTAATCAGTGGCTGGAAAGTAATCAAGGCTAGTTTTGCTAGCCTTGATTAAATATGAAGAGCCGGTGAGACTGTTATTCAACATTACCAACAAAGCGATACCCTTCACCATGAATGGTATTGATTAGTTCGGGGCAATCTTCAACGGACTCAAAATGTTTACGTAATCGACGGATGGTGACATCCACGGTACGGTCGTTCGAGCGTAAATCACGACCAGTCATCTCTTTAATAAGCTGCTGGCGAGTGACTATTTGCCCTGTATTGGCAATTAATAACCTAAGTGCTCGATACTCTCCGCGAGGAATTGATATGACATTACCATCAGGTGCAGTCATTTTGCGAGAGTTACCGTCTAACTCCCATTGATTAAAGCGAATGATCGCATTATCTGATTCTTGCTTACCTTGGGAAATTCGATTGAGGATGTTGCGCGCACGAATCGTCAGCTCTCTTGGGTTAAATGGTTTAGTTAAATAATCATCCGCGCCAATTTCTAAACCGAGAATTTTATCAATATCACTATCTCGACCCGTTAAAAATATGAGCCCTAGCTCACTGTTGTCAGTGAGTTCTCGCGCAAGTAATAGTCCATTCTTACCCGGTAAATTGATATCCATAATGATGAGGTTAATGGCACTTTGTTTGAGTTGTTTTTCCATTTCCTCGCCATTAATAGCTTCTGAAACTGTATAGCCTTCAGCTTCAAATAAATTACGGAGGTTGAAGCGTGTAACGTCTTCATCTTCTACAATGAGAATGTGAGGTTTTTGCATACCTAAGTTTCCAGTTGTTATGCTATTAAGGTTTTGAATATTATAGCTGATTAACTAAATATTCATATTATTCACAAATGTTAATCTATCTTGTTATCTATGTTATACAGGCTGTCCCTAAAAAACAATGTGTACAGGCTATCTATAGCAGAAAATAGCAAAAATTTGACCAAAGTTGTTACCAGAGGCGGGGTTATCTTTCTATAACAATTGCTCACTAATAGGGAAGTTTATTTCAAATATCACCCCTTTATCGAGATCACTTTCCATACGAATATTCCCACCCAATGCTTGTGTGACTAGGTTATACACTAAATGTAAACCTAAGCCACTGCCACCTTCTCCGCGCTTAGTCGTGGTAAACGGCTCAAAAACTTTCTCTTTCATGGCGGGATCTATGCCTTTACCATCGTCTTGATAGTGGATGTTAAGTTGTTCGCCCAGCTTCATCACTTTCACTTTAATTGAACCATGATCTCGTTGGTCAAAGCCATGGGTGATAGAGTTTAAGATCAGGTTTATCATCACTTGGTTGATTGGCCCAGGTTTACTAACCACCATGAGTTCAGCGGGGCAGTCAAAGTCGATTTGATAAGGAGTGCTCTTAATTTGGGGGGCCAAGGTAAGTAAAATTTCACTGAGTAACTCTGAAAAGTTAAATTGTCTAAACTCTTCACTGGACTGATCGACGGCGACTTTTTTAAAGCTTGAAATTAATTCGGCTGCTCGCTTTAAGTTACGATAAATAATCCCGACGTTTTCTTCGCCATCAGCAAGGAATCTTTTTAACTGACTAGATTTTAGGGTTTTATCGTGAAATGCCGAAGAAATTTCATGCAACCTGTCTGATAGTAAGGTGGATGCGGTCACTCCTAAGCCTATCGGAGTATTTACTTCATGGGCAATACCCGCAACCATATCGCCTAGTGATGCCATTTTTTCACTTTCTACCAGTTGGTCTTGATATTGATGTAATTTTTCTAATGTAGATAACAATTCTTGATTAGATTCTTTCAGGGCGTTGGTTCGAGACTGTACTTTCGTTTCTAATTCACTTGTCAGTTTCAAACTTTGTTGTTCTGCTAGATCTAATTGTTTAATTTGTCGTTCAATTCTTCCTAAAAAATTATTAATGCTACGCGCAAGAAAATCGAACTCTTTAATCGGCATTTCACTTACCCGATCCGAGTAATTTTTAGATTTGGAGAGTTGTAAAATTTCATTGCGTAATACGTTAAGTGGAAGGGTGATTTGTTGTTCGAGCCTAAAAGCAATGAAAAATGCAATGATGAGTAAAATAATAAAGGCGATCGATAATGTGATAATAAGCTGACTCTTTAAGGTGAGTCCGTGGTGACTGTCTATTTGAGTAAATACATAACCAAGGGTTTGTTGATCTTTTTTTATCGGCAGAGCGTACCTGACAATGTCATTGTCGATACGGGGCTGATTATAAAGCTTAATATCTTGCTCTGATAATTGGCCGCTACTTGGCAATTCTGTACCTTTGATATAATCATAGCGCGCCACTAATTGAGTGTTATTGTTTATTAGTTGGTAAATATCTATATGCTGGATGTTATTTATTGCTTTAAAGGTTGTCAGTTTCTCCGCGAGCGATTGCTGCTGTCCTGTATAGAGATCATCGGCGGTTAACGCACTCACATAGCGAGTTAAATTAATAATATTTTGTTCTTGCTGTTGTTCGGCTTCATCAAGAAAAATGCTGGCGACAAAAAGCATGGCAATAAAAACAAAGGTAAATATAAGCCCTAGCATTGACACTAGGATCATATGACGAACTGACTTTGTATTATTTTGTGCTTGCATGCGTTACTGGTTAAATTGTTAATTCATCTCTTTGGATAATTGTTGAATTTTCACTAGATTGCAACTATTTCGTTATATTAATAACACGGGCTAATAAATTAATTTACTTAGAGTTATTGTCGTTTTGCTTGGTAGACACTAAAGCCTTGCTTTTTAACGATGGTATTTACATGACCAAACGCTTGCTCAATAATTGGTTGATATTGTAGAAAACTGTTGGCAACAATCAGTAATCTCCCCTGAGGTGTGAGCTGTTGGTAAACCCCTGCTAAAAATTGTTCTGTGGCAAGGTAATGGGTTTTAATGCCTTGATGGAAAGGTGGGTTTGAAATAACAAATTGATACTTTTCTTGGATATGTGACAAGCTATTGGTTGCAATTGTTTTTCCGGTTAAACCATTAATGGCTAATGTTTTTTGCGATGAAGTTAATGCAAGAGCATTGACGTCAGCTAATGTTAATTCTGTCTGTGGATGGGTTAAGCCAATAAAGGTGGCGATAACGCCTGCGCCACAACCAAAATCAAGTAAGCTGCCTGTAATGCTATTAGGTAGATGTTCGAGTAACACTTTACTACCCGTATCTAAGCCTTTTTGACTAAATACCCCTGGCAATGCTGCGACCTTAAATGATGTCTGACCTAGCTCGACTTGATAGTAGTTATACCAATCATCAAGGTTAAATGCCTGTTGAGAGTTGCTTAGTGTGATTTCAAACATAAGACAATGGCGAGCAGCATCAACTTTGTTGCAGTAGGTACAGAGGTCTTTGATCAGCTTCGCGATTGATTTTATGCCACTTTTGTTTTCACCTAACAATAAAATATTGGTGTCTTCAGTAGTGCAGTCAGCCAACATGCTGAGGGTAAACAATAATTCATTTTTACTTTTGGGAAAGGTGATGATCACTAAATCATGAGTGATGTCGGTTTGATATTGTGCCGCAAAAATACAAGCATGGTTAGGTTTAGCTTGATGAGCAAGGTGTAATTCAAAGTTCGTATCGTAATAACTGACTTGGCTTTGCGGATTTTGCTGTTTGATTAACTGGGCTGCATCATCATCAGGCATGTTAATTAGCAATGGAGTTTTAGCTTTTAATAGGTCTTCGTTGCGTGCAAGTAATTGGCTTAGATTGGTAAGATGCATTACAGAGTCTAACTTATGTCTTATTATTTTTATATTCTACCGTGGATTGTGGTGAGCACCAAACAGTAATGAACATCTGGCACAAGTCACCTTAAGGTTGCCTTAAGGTTGGAAAGTTATAAATCAAGAATAAACTTAATGGGGTAGTTATGAAAAACAAAAATCTGTTATTTACCGCAACTTGTTTTGCTTTATTGCTTTCTGGTTGTTCTTCACTTGGTGTAGAGCCTTGGGAAAGAGATATTTTAGCAAAAAAGGAAATGGCATTAACGGCTTCACCAATCGATGCTGCTTTGGATGATCATATCTATTTCAGTAAAGAAGCTTCAAGTGGCGGGAAAAGCTTTGGTGGTGGAGGTTGCGGATGCAATTAAGTAAAAGACGTGACGTAAAAGCACTTTTAACCACAGCTACTTGCGCGTTATTAGGCGGAGCGCAGGCAAGTGCAACAGAAAGTAGCAGTGAGCAATGGCAATTTGATACTGCGGTGTTGTTCTACAGTGAAAGCGAACGTGTAAGTGCTGTCGAAGCGATAGTGGCTGGGCAAAAAAGTTTCGCCAATGATCAACGTTTAAATGTCAAATTAACCATAGACTCTCTTACGGGAGCATCGGCAAATGGTGCGGTTGCTCAACCAAATGCTCAAACCTTTACTCGTCCTTCTGGCAATGGTCAATATCATATCAAAGCGGATAAGACTCCACTAGACGATACCTTCAAGGACACGCGTGTACAGCTGACCGGACAATGGACACAACCTTTATTTAATGATTATACCTGGAGTGTTGGTGGTAACCTTTCAAAAGAATATGATTATTTATCGCTTTCAGTAAACAGTAATTTAGCGCGAGACTTTAATAAGAAAAATACCACTGTTTCAGCTGGTTTTTCTTATGCTTTTGATCAAATAGAGCCAGAAGGTGGCTTAGCTAAGCCCTTTACGACTATGGCAGTTGATTCTTTTGGGACGCCTGAATTTGATGATGCCTTTGCTCAAATAAGAGATGGTTCAACGGAGGATAAGAATACCTTAGATTTATTGTTCGGCCTCACCCAAGTGATCAACCGTAACACTATAGTACAGCTCAATTATAGTTATTCAGATGTTAGTGGCTATTTAACGGATCCGTTTAAAGTTATTAGTGTGGTCGATCAACATGGCATGAGCCAGCGTGCTATCTATGAAAATAGGCCAGATACTAGAACCAAACATGCATTTTTTGGTCAAGTTAAAACTCATTTCAATAATACCATTTTAGATGCATCTTATCGCTTTATGACCGATGATTGGCAAATTGATTCTCATACACTTGATATGCGTTACCGCATATCACTGAATAACGGCCACTTTGTTGAACCTCATGTACGCTATTATACGCAGTCTGCGGCCGAGTTTTATCAACCGTTTATTCAAGACGACGCTATGGCGCTAGATTACTTGAGTGCTGATTATCGGATTGGTGAGATGGATGCGTTTACTGTTGGAATTAAATATGGGCTACCAATGAGCAGTGGTGATAGTTTGTCATTTAGATTGGAGTATTATCGCCAAACACCAAAAAACAATGGCACTGAGGCGATTGGTGCGCTCAAGGATGTTGAACTTTATGAGCCTGTTGATGCAATCATTGCACAAGTTAGTTATTCTTTTTAAATTGAATAATTATTTGTAGGGAAATCAATGGATAGGCAGGTCGAATGTATCACCAGAGATGGTGGTTTTACCTTAACTTTCTTTGCCATGGCAAGTCCTTGTGAAGTGCTCATTGATACGCTTGATAAAAGATTAGCCATGCTGATAGGACAAAAGGTTGCTGCTGAAGCTTGGCGCATTGAAGATAAGTATTCTCGTTATCAAACCACCAGCGTTTGTGGGCAGCTAAATACAAACGCTGGTACGCGATGCCCGATAGATGAAGAAACGTATTTATTGTTACAATTTGCCGAACAGTGCTACCAGCTCAGTGATGGACTTTTTGACATCACTTCTGGCGTGCTGCGCCGAGCATGGCATTTCGACTGTTCTGATAATATTCCTACCGAGCAACAAATAGCAAAATGGCTACCTTTGGTCGGCTGGCAACGGGTAAGCTTTGATCGTCATGGATTTACTATGGCTAAAAACATGGAGATTGATTTTGGTGGTATCGGCAAGGAATATGCGGTGGATAAGGCGATGGATATTGTCCAAAGCATTATTAAACAACAGACAGAAGCCGTAATGCCTGTATTGATCAATTTCGGTGGCGATCTCGCAGTGAATGGCCCTCGCAATAGTGATCAAGCATGGCAGGTTGGCGTTGAACACCCAAGTTTAACTGAGCAAAGTGTGATGATGGTCAGTATTCGTTATGGGGCGATTGCCACCAGCGGCGATGCTAATCGTTATTTACTAAAAAATGGTGTTCGTTATAGCC
This sequence comes from Thalassotalea sp. G2M2-11, assembly GCF_017168195.1. GTDB lineage: Bacteria > Pseudomonadota > Gammaproteobacteria > Enterobacterales > Alteromonadaceae > Thalassotalea_E. The sequence goes on along the minus strand of NZ_JADNYL010000002.1, from coordinate 1,074,000 downwards.
ATGTGCTGGACGTTAAAACAGGCTGGCCAGTCAAGAACCCACCCAAATCAATTACCGTCGCAGCTCCTAAATGTATTCAAGCAGGTTTATTAGCGACTCTCGCCTTGTTACGAGGAAGTCAGGCCAGTGAATACTTGTCTGAGCAAGAGATCAAACATTGGGTGATTGATTAAAGGAAGTTTAGTTTTGAATACATTTATCGACTTACTTTATTGATAAAGTTTAGAATAAATGTTCTAATAATCGCGTCCCTTATTCCTGTTGGCCAGCACCATAAAGTGTGTTGGTAGACAAAAGGGCCAGAAGAGGAGCGTTAACTAGGTAGTTTTCATGAAGAGATCAAACTCTAATGATTGATTACGATGGAGATTAACGCCGAGGTAATAATATATTTGATGATGTTATTATCGGTTGTTTAGGTTGAATCCTAACAATTGTCACCTTGTTTAACTAATCATTTTAGTTAGTTAAGTTAGTAAATGGTGGAGAGCTTCTGGCCTTTGTAAGCCTCTCTGCCATTCTCTTGGTAAGTGAGCGTATTGCAAACGCCACTAAGTTCTCCGAACAAATAGAGTTCGTGAGAAATGAATCAAACAACACAAAATATTCACAATACTGTACTATGGACAGCCTTGGTTACGCCAATGCATGAAGATGGTTCGGTTGATTTTGACTCCCTAGTATCACTGGCAAAGCGTCAAGCTAATGCTGGCAATGGTATCACTTTGCTTGGTAGCACAGGTGAAGGGCTGGCACTCAACGCCAGTGAACAATTTGCCATTGTTGAGTGTGTTACAAAACTGGCACTCGATGTGCCTATTATGGTCGCGGTTGGCGGTTATAACTTAGCTGCGCAACAAGCATGGATCTCACAATGTGATCAACTGGGTGTCGATGCTTATTTAATTGCTTCACCTATTTATGCAAAGCCCGGTGTTCAGGGATTAACCCACTGGTTTCAAACCTTATTATCGCAAGCAAACGCCCCTTGCATGATTTATAACGTGCCATCGCGAAGTGGCGTCAATATTCCCGTAGCGGCAATACAAAACATTCAAGATCATCCTAATTGCTGGGCGATTAAAGAAGCAAGCGGTGATCTAAATACCATTTTAAATTTTCGACAACATTGCCCCAAAGTCGCGCTATACAGCGGCGAAGATGCCATGATGCCATATTTAGCTGGCGCGGATGTGCAAGGCTTAGTATCTGTCGCAGGTAATGTTTGGCCAAAAGCAACGAATCGATACGTAAAACAAGCACTGGCGGGAGAGCATAAAGGCTTATTTCCGCTTTGGCATAATGCGGTAGCAGCGCTTTTTCAAGTGGCAAGCCCAATAGCCACCAAAGTGTTGATGGCTGAAAAGGGCTTATTAATTTCCCCGAAACTGCGTGAGCCTTTGACCGAGAAAGAACTATCCACATCACAGCAACTCACTGAAATTGATCAACAAATTAATCAGTGGTTGACCCAAAGTCAGCCCAGTGAAGCGAATAATATTCAACAAATTATCGGAGTTAAGTAGTAATGAATTGGCAAGAAACATTAGCACAATTAGAAGCAGGTACTGTGCGTGCAGCAAATCAAGATGAGCAAGGTAACTGGCATGCCAATGTTGCTGTAAAAGAAGCAATTCTTGCGGCGTTTAAAGCGGGCGAAAACGTTGCTTTTGATAGTAACTATCAAGGGTTTGTCGATAAGCATAACTTACCTGCTCGCCAGTTTAGTGTTACAGATGGTGTACGATTGGTCCCTGGTGGTTCATCGGTTCGAAGCGGAGCTTATGTTGCACCTGGGGTGATTATCATGCCACCGGCATATATTAATGTCGGGGCATTTGTTGATAGTGGCACTATGGTTGATAGCCATGCGTTAATCGGCTCATGTGCACAAGTTGGCAAAAACGTTCATGTGTCGGCTGCGGTACAAATTGGCGGAGTGTTAGAACCGATAGGGGCTAGCCCGGTGATTATTGAAGACGATGCGTTTCTCAGTGCCGGCGTGGTTATTGTCGAAGGTATTGTGGTGAAAAAGGGGGCAGTGTTAGCGCCAGGGGTTTCATTATCTGCTTCTGTGCCTGTTTATGACTGTGTCAATCAAGTGATGCTTGAAAAAGGTGCGGATATTCCTGAGCGTGCTGTTGTTGTGCCGGGAACTCGACCAATCAAAGGTGAGTGGGCAAGTTCACACGGATTGAATATGGCATGTGCGCTGATCGTGAAATATCGCGATGAAAAAAGTGATGCCTCACTAGAACTTGAATCTGTCTTACGTTAATAGGTTGCTACTATGGCTAATCATCCTCAATGGCTATCGCCCGCTATTAGTGCTGAATTGCAACAACAAGTGCTTGAATCAAAAACGTTAGACGTTGCTAATGGCTGTTTTGTATATGATCTGGAACAGCTCCAAGCTCACTTAGCAAGTTTACAACAGCAAGATGTGATCAAGCTGTGGTTTGCGGTGAAAGCGAATCCCTTATCACGTGTGATTCAAACACTGGATAGTGCAGGCTTTAATTTTGATGTCGCCAGCAGTGGCGAACTTGCTCAGGTGCTGCAACAAGGCATTGCACCTGAGCGTATACTCAATACAGGACCTGCAAAGTCCAAACAACAGATCCATGCCTTTATTAAGCAAGGCGTTAGGGTTTTTGTTGCAGAAAGCTTAAATCAACTGCAATGGCTCAATGAGGCGTCACAGGCTGAAAATGTGACCCCTCAAGTCTTGTTACGTGTGCAATTGCAGTGGCCTGAAGGTGAAAAAAATCCCCTTGGTGGCAATGCACTAACCCCTTTTGGATTATCGGTGGCAGAGTGGCAAGGTATCAAGGTGACTGACTTCCCAAGTGTGGATATCTGCGGTTTACATATTTTCCAATGGGGCAATATGCTCAGTAATCAGAAGATGTACCAATTGTGGCAACAAATGGTCCCGCCTTTGTGTCAGTTAGCAAATGATATTGGTATGACACTGAAAATACTCGACTTAGGTGGTGGTTTAGGTATTGATTACTTACAGCAAGGTGTTGGTTTGTCCTGGCAGCAAATTATAACGGATCTGGCCAAAATCAAGCAGCAAGCCGGTGTTGATGAGCTTTGGTTAGAGCTTGGACGATTTGCGGTGGCACATTGTGGTTATTATCTCAGCCCTGTGGTAGATAAAAAAATGAATTATCAGCAGGCGCAGTTAGTACTTGCTGGCGGTATTAACCACTTATTACGGCCCGCTATTACTGATCAGCCTTTTCCTGTTGCCTTATTGCGCACATCACAATCTGAGTCAAAACAATATGATGTACATGGACCATTATGTACCAGTATGGATAAATTAGGCCAATTCTCTCTACCGGAAGATGTTTCGGTTGATGATGTTTTAGTATTTGGGCTATGCGGAGCGTATGGATTTACTGAAAGTATGCCGTTTTTTCTTTGTCACGAAATTGCCAGTGAGTGGGTTTGGCATTCAGGCAAGTTAACAGAGATTCGCACAGCTGAGTCAGCTAACTGGTATTTACGTTAAGTAGTTAGGTATAACAATGACAGAATTTACAAAAGAAGTGATGCATGTAGGGGAAATGGCCAGCGGTGCGGCATTAACTGTACCTGTTTATCGTTTTAAAGGAAGGGCAGGTGCGCCAAGTGTGTATATTCAAGCGAATATGCATGGTGCAGAAGTGCAGGGTAATGCGGTTATTTTTCAGTTGCTCGAATTACTGCGTGATTTAAAGGTAAACGGTGATATTACCTTAGTACCGTATGCTAATCCTGTGGGCTGTAATCATAAAAATGGTGAATATACCTTAGGGCGTTTTGATCCTATTACCGGGGTTAACTGGAACCGGATGTATCATTTTGATGAGTCGATCATAAAACCATTTGTGCAACAATGCATTGGTAAAGATAACGCTACCATAGAGCGTGACTTTAAAGCCTTGATGCTTGAGACAATAAATCAAAAGCTTGATCATAATATTTATGGTTTGACCACGGGGCAGCGCATTGCTTATCAACTTCAACAGTTGGCTCATCAAGCCGATTTTGTTTTAGATTTACATACAGGGCCTATCTCAAGTAAGCACTTGTATTGCCCAGAATATGCCCAAGAAAGCGCACAGTATTTCGATATTCCTCATACGTTACTAATCCCTAATGTCTTTGATGGAGCGCTGGATGAAGCTACCTTTTGTCCCTGGTGGAAACTGCAGCAAGCTTTTGCTGAATTAGGCATTGAGTTTTCGATTGATGCGAATGGGATAAATAAAGAAAGCTTTACGGTTGAGTTAGGCTCACAGGAACAAATTGATCTGGATGTAGCATTAACGGATGCCAAAAGTATTTTATGTTATTTGCAGCATAAAGGGGTAATAGATAGTACTGAGTTTGTCCCACAAGAAATGACCCGTTATGGCTGTTATTTAAAAGATTACAAGGCTTATTATTCGCCGATGGGAGGCATGGTGGATTATCTTGCTGAATTTGGTCAACCGCTAGCCGCAGGACAGCCATTGGCGCGTATTTTGCGCATGGATAATTACGGAGATGGTGATCCGTTACATTATTTATCATTGGATCAAGATGTGATCCCTATTCTTCACTTTGCATCAGCGAGTGTGAATCAGGGGACTGAGCTTTATAAAGTGTTTGCTAAGTATTTTATTTTATAGCTAACACTTCGCTTTTGAGAGTTAAATATAATACGCCAAGCATGTAACATGCTTGGCGTATTATTGATGTATTACTTCGTTAGTCTATACAGCGACATGCTGCTTTAGGTAATTGAGTAGCTCTTGATGGCCTTTGGCTATCTTTTCAGCTTTCTTCTCTTTATTGGCATTTCGAATAAGTTGGCGCAACTTTTGACGTTCCATGGTGTCATTGTCAGAAAGCACGCTTTCAATAAAGTCATTGTCTTGGCTGAGTAAATCTTCACGTAACTGTTCAAGTTGTTGATGTCTAATAGAGTCTTGTTGATGCTTGTTCGCCATGATATCAAGTGCCTTATGAATAGGCTCAAGATCATTTTCTGTTAATACTTTCGCCATATATCTGACGTGACGACGCAAAGCTTCAGGCTTGTTTTTGATCTTATCGGCTAAGGCTAGGGATTCTAATAATCCGTCGCTAAAGGGGACTTTGCTGCGTTGATGCTTACTGAGTTTCACCAACTTAAGGGCAAAATCTTGCATAGCGTGCATTTCACGCTTTAAGTCTGTTTTACTTTTATATTCTTCATCGAATTCATCGATATCGTGTTCAGACTGGGGCATAATAATAACAATTGATAAATTTACGTTGTAATAAGCATTATACATCAATCGGTGTCAGAGGCTCTAGCAACAAATATGAGATATTCGTTTAAATGACAGATTCAATTAGTATTCCCAAACAAATGGAACAAGTAGAAAGCCGAGTTGCCGAGGTATTATCGCTAGCAAAATCACTGGGTGCAGATGGCGCTGAAGTGTCAATGAGTAAGCAACAAGGGTTGAGTGTTAGTACTCGTTTAGGTGAAGTGGAAACGGTTGAATTTACCAATGATGGTGCATTGGGTATTACTGTGTACCAACAAGGTCGAAAGGGTAGCGCTTCGACTGCTGATTTATCTGATGGTGCATTAAAACAAGCGGTACAAGCCGCGGTCAATATTGCAAAATACACATCAGTAGATGAATTTTCTGGTTTAGCAGATAAAGAACTGTTGTCGATGTCACCCATCGATCTCGACTTATATCATCCTAAAGAATTGTCAACTGACGAAGCGATTGCGATTGCTAAAACATGTGAAAATGCCGCGTTATCCAGTGATCAACGTATCACTAATTCTGATGGCGCGACATTAGCATGCTTTGAAGGCTTTAAGGTGTACGGAAATAGTCATGGTCAATTAGTTGGTTATCCAAGTTCTCGTCACTCGTTAAGCTGTGTTGCGATAGCGAGTGAGGGTGAAGATATGCAGCGTGATTATGATTATACAATTAATCGCGATTTTGCTTTACTAGCACAAGCAGAAAAAGTCGGTATTAATGCAGCGAATGAGGCGCTTTCAAGGCTGCATGCTAGAAAATTACCAACGGGGAAAGTACCCGTCATGTTTCGCGCAGATATTGCGAATACCTTTTTTGGTCATTTTATTGCGGCGATTAGTGGAGGCAATTTATATCGACAATCGTCGTTCTTACTTGATGCCTTAGGGCAGCCTATTTTTCCTGAATTTTTAACGATTAAGGAACGCCCGCACATTAAAAAAGCGTTAGCCAGCAGTGCGTTTGATAGTGAAGGTGTTGCTACCGTTGATCGGGACATTGTCAAAGACGGTGTATTGGAAAGCTTTTTATTAACCAGTTACTCTGCGAGAAAACTTGGCATGCAAACTACTGGTCATGCTGGCGGTATTCATAATTGGCAAGTATCATCGACTGGAGGTGACTTTAATCAAATGCTTAAACAGCTAGGTACGGGATTATTAGTTACTGAATTAATGGGGCAAGGGGTGAATGTTGTCAACGGCGATTACTCACGCGGTGCGGCAGGCTTTTGGGTGGAAAATGGTGAAATAGCCTATCCTGTGTCTGAAGTGACCATTGCGGGTAATTTAGCCAACATGTTTAAGCAGATTGTCGCCGTTGGTAATGATATTGACATGAAAGGCAGTATCCGCACTGGCTCACTCTTGCTAGATGAAATGCAAGTGGCGGGTAATTAAGCAGACTAGCCCAGCAGAAGTGTGGCGGTACCAAGGAAAGCAAAAATACCGACAACATCAGTGATGGTTGTTAACACCACGCTTCCTGCTAATGCGGGATCTATGTCTAGCTTTTTCAATACAAGAGGAATACTAACGCCTGCAATCCCTGCCGCGGTTAAATTCATTAACATCGCAAACGCAATCACTCCACCTAGCATAATATCTTGTTTCCAGACTGTAACCACAGTGGCAATTAAAAGCGCCCAAATAACGCCGTTAAGAAAGCCTACGGCAAGCTCTTTATAAAGTAAGATTTTTGCGTTACTTTCACCGACATGACCGAGAGCCATACCACGGATCACCAGTGTTAATGTTTGGTTACCGGCGACCCCACCCATACTGGGTACTAAGGTATTTAAAATAGCCAAAATGGCTAGTTGACCGAGAATGTCTTCAAACATGCTGGATACGGCAACCGCCAATAATGCGGTGATAAGATTGATACCCAACCAGATGGAACGTTGTTGTGTACTTTTAAGAATTGGCGCAAAAGTATCGGCTTCGTCATCTAAACCCGCCATACTCATCATTGAGTGTTCAGCTTCTTCACGAATAATATCGATGACATCATCAATGGTGATACGGCCTAATAAGCGATTTTCTTTATCTATTACTGGCGCTGATACCCAGTCGTAACGCTCAAAGAGCTGAGCAACTTCTGTTTCTGGCATATCGGCATCAACAGCCGTGATTTCTTCATCTATCAGGTTCGAGACAATTTCTTCAGGTTTGCTGGTGATAATGGCGGTGAGCGACACGGCACCAATAAAAATATCATTGCGATCAACCACATAGAATGAATCGGTTGCTTCGGGTAAATCTTTTTTCAACCTGAGGTAGCGTAATACCACATCAACCGTGACATCAGGGCGAATGGTGATGGTATCGGTATTCATGATACCGCCAGCGGTATCTTCTTCAAAAGATAACGCGGCTTCTACTCGACTCCGGTCTTGGGAGTCCATCGAATTAAGTACTTCACGATAGACGCTGTCTGGTAATGTACGAAATACTTCAGCTAAATCATCAACATCCATGCCCTCAGCAACAGCGGCTAATTTTTCTGGACGTATATTTTTCAGTATACTTTTACGAACTTCTTCATTGAGTTCTTCAAGTACTTCACCATGATGGTCATGATCAATTAATTGCCATAGCACAGTACGGCTTTTGGTGGGGGACGATTCTAAAAGCAGCGCTAAATCGTAAGCCGTCATGTTCTGCAATAATTTGCGAACATAGACGAACATACCACTGCCAAGTGCTTCATTGACTTGTTGTAATCGTTGTTGGCTGTATTCTTGCTCTGAACTTTCCGGCATATAGCTGTCCCGTGCCGTTATAAAACGAAATTAGAAATAACTGAAAATACTGAGACGAAATTACGAAAAAGTTAAATAATTATTAAATTTATTAGCTGCCCAGTAGCAATTAGTTTATCTCAACTTACTGGTTTTATCAGCTTTTTTTTCTGGCTTTAACAAAAAATAACGTACGAAAAGTGATGGCTAAAATGAAGAAAGCTTATTCTTCTTCATCAAATTTATCGGTAAATAATTGACAAACATCCGCCAGCGCTTGCTCTGCATCTTGACCATCGGTAATGATGGTAACGGTTTTTCCTTGACCACCGGCGAGCAACATTAATCCCATAATACTGGTGGCATCTGCTTGTTTACCATCAAGTTCAATGGTAACTGTTGCATCAAATTTTTGGCTTAACTGGGCAAGCTTAGTGGCGGCTCTTGCGTGTAAACCAAGCTTGTTTGAAATGACTAATGAGCGTTTTTGTTGCGTTGACATCGATATATCCAAAAGTGAGTTAGGTGGCTTTTACTTGCAAATCACGATGCCTAGCCTGTACATCACTACGCTCTTTTCTGAAGCTTTCCGCTAATAATTCAGCAATATACACTGACCGATGTTTACCGCCAGTACAGCCTATGGCAATGGTGATGTAGCTGCGGTTATTACGCTCTAAATGAGGTAACCAAGTCATCATAAAACTATTAATTTGCCAGACAAACTTAGTGACAATCGGCTGACTTGCTAAAAAGTCTTGTACTGGTTTATCAAGGCCGGTGAATGGTTTGAGATCCTTTTCCCAGAATGGATTAGGCAGAAAACGGGCATCAAACACAAAGTCAGCATCTTTGGGCATGCCATGCTTGTAACCAAAAGATTCAAATACCACCACCATGTTGCCAGTCGTTTTGCCAAGCACACGTTCACGGATCAAGTCAGCTAACTGGTGTGGCGTTAGTTGACTGGTATTAATGTATAAATTGGCTCGGCTGGAAATAGGCTCTAATAATTTTTTCTCTAATGAAATCGCCTGATCTAAAGCTATATTTTGTTTAATCAATGGATGTAGGCGACGAGTTTCACTAAAACGACGAATTAAATCACTGTCATCAGCATCTAAATAGACAATGCTCATTTCTACCGCACTGGGTAAGTAATCTAAAATTTCTGAAATGTCAGTGGGTTCGTCAGGTAAATTACGAACGTCTAAGCTAACGGCAACCGTTTCGTAGTCATTGATCACTGTATGGGTCAGCGCAGGTAATAAATTAACGGGAATATTATCGACACAATAATAGCCGAGATCTTCAAGCACTCTTAATGCTACGGTTTTTCCTGAGCCTGAACGACCACTGACGATGGTAAGCTTCATTATGATAAGTGATCCTTGTGCGTGATTAAGCAGGCGTTAATGGGCATGCTTAAGTAGTTGAAAAAGTTCGCTATCTGATTGACACTTTCTCACTTGTTTGCAGGTTTGTTTGTTTGACAACACTTGCGCAATACTTTGTAAGGTCGATAAATGCTGCTGACATTGTGCTTCAGGGACAAATAAAGCAACAAATATATCAACAGGACGGTTATCGATGGCATCAAATTCAATCGGCTCAGCTGAGGTCGCTACGACAATAATGACTTGCTCACTTTTGTTTAACCGACCATGAGGGATAGCGATACCATTGCCAATACCGGTTGAACCAACTTTTTCTCTGTCCATTAAGCTCTCAAGCAGCTCATAGGTTTGATAGTCGCTCGTCAGCTCAGCAGCTTTTTCACAAAGCATTTCTAATATTTTCTTTTTACTAGTAGCAGAAACTGCACACAAGGTGCAGTTCTGAGTAATTATATCTGGTAAATTCATAATACTTGTTGGTATTTGATAAAAGAGGATTAATGCTTATTAAGCTTACCCTTGTATTTCAATACTTGTTTATCAAGTTTTGACACTAATAAGTCGATCGAAACATACATATCGGCATTTTCTGCTTTGGCATGAATTTCATTACCATTCATATGGACCGTTGCTTCGGCAATTTGATTCAATTTTTCTACTGTGAGTACGACATGCACGTTATTAATGTGATCAAAATGTCGTTCTAGCTTTGCAAACTTGGTGTGAACAGATTCGCGTAATGAGTCGGTAATTTCTACGTGGTGACCGGCAAGATTAATTTGCATAAGCGGAAATCCTTATTGTTAAGTTAAAGTAAACTTTTACGTTGATTTGACGGTGGAATCGATAATGATTCACGATATTTGGCTATCGTCCGACGAGCAACGTTGATGCCTTGCTCAGCGAGTAATTCAGCCATTTTACTATCACTTAATGGCTTAGCTGGCGTTTCAGCTGCGACAAGCTTTTTAATTAAAGCGCGTATCGCAGTAGATGAACATTCTCCACCATTTTCAGTACTGACATGGCTAGAGAAAAAATATTTCAATTCGAAAATACCTCGCGGGGTATGCATGTATTTTTGCGTGGTCACACGAGAAATTGTAGATTCGTGCATATCTACCGCTTCGGCAATATCATTGAGTACCATGGGCCGCATAGCTTCAGGGCCATGTTCAAAAAAGCCCTGTTGACGTTGCAAAATACAATTTGATACTTTTAATAGCGTTTCGTTTCTGCTTTCTAAGCTTTTAATAAACCATTTTGCTTCTTGTAGATTAGAACGAATAAATTGGCTATCGCTTGAAGACTTCATTGAACGCGCCATCGAAGCGTATTGTTGGTTTACTGAAAGTCGAGGTGCTGTATCTGGATTTAATTCCACCACCCAACGACCATTTTTCTTTTCAACGGAAACATCGGGGATGACATATTGCTCTTCACTTTTGATGACACTATCACCAGGGCGAGGATCAAGAGATTGAATTAATCTGATAACTTCTCGTAATTGATCTTCTTTTAAACGTGTTTTACGCATAATCTGGCGATAATCACGGTTTCCGAGTAGGTCGATATGTTCGGTAATGACCTGTTTCGTTTCTGCTAACCAAGGCGTTTCTTTATCAAATTGATTTAATTGGATCAACAGACATTCTGAAATTGAGCGAGCCCCAACACCGACAGGATCAAACATATTAATGCGCTTTAACACCGCCTCAACTTCATCTAACTCGACATCTTCTAAGCCAAGTGACTCTAGGATCTCTTCTGTGGTCACCCGTAAGTAACCAGCGTCATCAATTGCATCGATAATCGCTGTGGCAATCGCTAAATCTGTTTCACTAAATGGGGTTAAGCCCATTTGCCAACGCAGGTGATCTTGAATGGAATCGGTTGTTTCGCCTTGGTAAGTATAATCTTCAGAAGCAACGCCAATCCCTGTGTTCGATACACCAGCACTAAAGGACTCATCCCATGTGGTATCGATATTAAGATCTTCAGGAATATCCGATTTACTCATTGCTTCGGTGGTGCTGATTTCGTCTGCCGTTGGGCTAGAATCTTCACTGCCATCACTGGTATTGTTCTGTTCCGTGCTATTGGCAGAAAATGCTTCTTCTAAGTTATCAGGCTGAGATTCTTGGTTGTTAGGTGTTGATTCATCGACTTCGAGTAATGGGTTACTTTCTAACGCCTCTTGGATCTCTTGTTGAAGATCTAAGGTGGATAGCTGCAACAGCTTGATTGCTTGTTGCAATTGCGGCGTCATGGTAAGTTGTTGTCCAATTCGGAGCTGCAGACTAGGGCGCATTAATGAATTATTTTCCTGTTAATTATTATCATTTACTTTAATCAAAAGCATACCATAACTATAGCGTGAATTGCTCACCAAGGTATACATCTCTTACTTGTTGATTCGCAAGAATTTGATCCGCATCACCTTCGGCAATAAGTTCACCGTGGCTAACAATATATGCATGCTCACAAACATCTAATGTTTCTCGTACATTATGGTCGGTGATTAATATCCCGATGCCTCGTTGTTTTAAGTGTAGGATAATTTTTTTTATATCTCCTACTGAAATCGGGTCAACACCTGCAAATGGTTCATCTAATAGAATAAATTTAGGTTCTGCAGCCAGTGCTCTTGCTATTTCTACACGGCGTCTTTCGCCACCGGAAAGGCTCATCCCTAAGTTTTCAGTAATATGACCAATATTAAATTCTTCAACTAAGTGCTCAAGTTTTTCTTCTCGTTCAATGTCGTTGAGGTCTTTTCGGGTTTGTAAAATCGCCATAATATTTTCATAAACCGTGAGTTTACGAAAAATGGATGCTTCTTGTGGTAAGTAACCTATACCTTTACGTGCACGTTCGTGCATCGGCAACAAGGTGATATCTTCGTCATTTAAAATGATGCTACCGCTATCGTTACTGACTAGACCAACAATCATATAAAATGAGGTTGTCTTGCCTGCACCGTTTGGCCCAAGCAACCCAACGATCTGCCCTTCTTGGACTTTCATGCCGACATTTTTAACGACTTTTCTGCCTTTGTAGGCTTTAGCAAGATTTTTGGCAATAAGGGTGGCACTGTTCATTATTTTTTCTTTTCTAATGCGTTAGGTTGTAATACGGTTTTCACCCGCTCTTTATTGTCGCCATTGGCTAAAACTTGTTCTGTCAGAAAGTTATAGGTGATCACGCTACTGCTAACTTTACTACCTTCTTGGCGTAGTTCGGCATTGCCAGAAATAATCACGGTACTTTTAGCTGGCTCGTACTTGATTTCGTTAGCTTGAAGAAAAATGGGCGTGCCATCTTCAAGTGTTTGAGTAAATGTTGCCGGCTGTCCTTTAGCAATATAGGTTTTATTGTTGGTGTCCGTATCGGTTAATACTTGTACCAGATCTGCTTTAATGGTGAGCGAACCTTGAGAGATGACAACATTATCAATATAACTAAAAATTTTATTTTTTAAGTCAGCGGCTTGCCTGCTTGCATCAATGTTGATTTCTTGCTTGAGATCGAATTCGGCAGCATGAGCATATCCAAGTAACGATAGGAAAATAGCGAAGCTTAGGACACTACTCTTGAATTTGTTGATATATGGTTTTTTCATGGTTTGTTAGGGTTACTTGTTTGGTATTTAAGTCAACGATTAGTCCAGAGCCTAGCATTGAAAAATCTTTACCTCTGATCTCAATTTTTTCAACTGAACTAATAATATTAGTTTTTAAATCTAATTCTAAATGTTTACCATTAATTTCTTGAATTAAGCTTTTGTCATCTAATGAGATCAAGCTAACACGGTTTGCTAATTTTACCCTATTATTATTGTAAAGTGTGCCTTCATTAGCACTTATTTTCCATGGTGATTCGCTATCTTTTGGGTATAAGGTATATTTAGGAAACTCAAAGTGTGTGACTGCTAATTCGGCGTAATGTTCCATCCGATCGGCATTTATCTGGTAACTTAGCTGTCCATTGGCTTTAAATATTTCACTGTTCAGTGCTTCAGCAATAAAGTCAGGGTTGACTTGCTGATCAATAAAATGCTCATCTTCTACATTTGCTTGACGCCACTCAATAAAGGCATAAGTGATCACTGAGATTATAAAAAAGGCTAAGGTGAGCGCATTCGTTTTACTCATACACTGGCGCCTGATGCAAATTGTAGGGTGTTTTGACTTTGCATGATGAGATCACATACTTCGCGCACAGCACCGAAGCCACCGCGAGTTTGGGTGGTATAGTCGGCAAGTGATAATATTGCTGGGTGGGCATCACTGACAGCAATGCTGAAACCAATATGATTCATGCATTCAAAATCCGGCATATCATCACCGATATAGGCGACCTGCTCTTTGGTTAAGTTTAGTTGCTCTATCATAGCGGTTAGCGCTGGCAGTTTATTTTCTTCCCCCTGAACAATATGTTTAACATTAAGTGCGGTCATACGGTTTTGGACGATATTAGATTGTCTGCCGGTGATCACGGCAACATCAACGCCACTGGCGCCTAATGCTTTAATGCCATAACCATCTTTAGTATGAAAGGCTTTTAACTCTTCACCGTCATTACCTAAATATATGCGGCCATCAGAAAATACACCATCAATGTCACAGACGAATAGCTTAATTTTTTTTGCTTTCGCTAGAATTGTTTCACTCACTTCACCGTACAGAGTGTTAACCATCATAAGACTCCTGACTTGAGTAAATCATGCATGTTCATTGCGCCAATCGGTTGATTGTTATCATCGATGATGATCAAGCCGTTAATTTTTTTATCTTCCATAATTTTTAATGCCTGAGCGGCAAGCATTTCTTGATTGGCAACGGTCGGGTTTTTCGTCATCACTGATGCTATTTCATCTTGGTGAATATCAATTTTTTCATCGAGAATGCGACGTAAATCACCATCGGTAAATAAGCCCGATAGTTGTTGTTCGTTATTAATCACCGCCGTCATGCCCAGACCTTTGAGTGACATTTCCACCAACGCATCTTTAATTTTCGCTTGCTCATTGACAATTGGCAGGCGCTCTCCTTGATGCATAATATCTTGTAAACGCAATAGTAAGCGTTTGCCTAAGCTGCCGCCAGGATGAGATAGCGCAAAATCATCTGCGGTGAACTCTTTCGCATTTAACAAGGCAACAGCAATAGCATCACCCATCACTAAGGTTGCAGTGGTGCTTGAAGTCGGCGCAAGCCCTAATGGACAAGCTTCTTGTGATACTTTGATACAAACATGTGTATCTGCCAGCTTAGCTAAGGTTGAGCTTGGATTACTGCTCATGGCAATTAATTTTGCCCCGATGCGCTTTATCACAGGAATTATAGCCAGAACTTCACTGGTTTCCCCTGAATTGGAAATACTGAGCACAACATCATCTTGGGTGATCATGCCTAAGTCGCCATGACTGGCTTCACCTGGGTGTACGAAAAATGCAGGAGTGCCAGTACTGGCTAGTGTAGCGGCAATTTTACCACCGATGTGACCTGATTTTCCCATGCCGATAACAATGACACGGCCTTGACAGTTAAACATGAGTTGGCAAGCGAGCTCAAAGCCATCGTCAATATATTGCACAAGCTCAGCAATGGTTTGTTGCTCAATGTTGATCACTTGCGTGGCTAACTGTTTAAAATTTTTCATGGCGTGATTAATTCTTTAATTGACTAAATAATAGCAGTTGATAAGCGACAAAGGTAATGAGTAGTAGAATACCCTTGAAGCGGGTGATACGGAAATTACCAAAATGACGGCTAAAGCACAAAATAAACAACAGCAGTGTGACCCCTAACATATAAGGCGCATCACGTAATGAGGCATTGTTGTCTATTTCACCTGGGGCGATTAGGCCTGCCAACGATAGAACTGCCAGTATATTAAAAATGTTTGAGCCAATAATATTACCCAGGGCGAGATCGTCTTCTTTTTTGACTATGCTCATTAAACTGGCAGCAAGTTCGGGCAAACTAGTACCAATGGCAATCACTGTTAAGCCGATAACCAAATCACTAATCCCAAATGCTTTGGCAATAAAGACAGAGGCATCGACAAGATAATGAGCGCTTAACGGTAAAAGAATCATGCCGACTGTAAGCCATATTAGGGCGGTTGGTGTTTCTACGCCTTCAGGTATTTCTTGCTCTGCTTCAATGAGCATTGCATCGTCAAATGTATCTTCTTTAGAACGTTTGAGTGTGATGACTAAAAGAGTAATGATATAAGCAAAAAAACCAATAATCAGTATTAGCCCCTCAATAAAGCTGAAGTGATGATCAGACAGCATCCAGTAAGCTAATGCGGTGATGGCTAAAATGAGCGGTATTTCACGCTTTACGGTACTTGATGAGACAGAAAGCGGGTGAAGTATCGCAGTGATCCCTAGCACTAAAGCGATATTGGTAATATTTGAACCAATGGCATTACCAATAGCAGTGTTTGGATTATCATTTAAAGAGGCGGTGGCAGCTATCATCATTTCTGGCGCTGATGAACCCATTGCAACTATGGTTAAGCCGATAATCATTGGCGGAATACCAACATTTCTAGCCAGAGAAGAGGCGCCAAAAACAAACTTGTCAGCACTCCAAACTAAGGTCACTAATGAAATAAGTAAAATTATTATTTGAACAAGCATTAAACACTCCAGAATCTGAGGCTGAATTGTCGCTGGTTGCGAGTAAAAAAAAAAGGGCAAAAGAGTAAAATGTTCAAAAGAGTGGTATTTTTATGGCAAAAAATCAAGAAAACCTGCTGACATCAGCATAAAACCCCCTTGGAACTGAGAATACTCACATTTTTTTACATTTCACTCGGTAGGCTGATTACAATAAATTACGATTTTCGGATGAAGTCTAAGTATTGCTGAGGTAGAATTCACCGTCTATTAACAATTTCGATGGTTCAGTTGATTTTATATGTCAGAAACTCTGGTTGATATTCAAAATATGACGTTTAAACGGGAAGAGCGTGTTATCTATGATGACATCAGTTTAACCATCCCGAAAGGAAAAGTGACCGCGATCATGGGGCCTAGTGGTATAGGTAAAACAACCTTATTGCGCCTGATCGGTGGCCAGTTAAAACCTGAGTCTGGCAAGATATTGTTTGATGGCAAAAATATACCGACTTTGTCTCGCCAGGAGCTGTACTCAGTGCGTAAACGTATGAGTATGTTATTTCAAAGTGGCGCCTTGTTCACGGACATGTCGGTTTACGACAATATTGCATTTCCCATTCGCGAGCATACTAAATTATCAGAAACACTGATTGAAAAAATGGTGTTGATGAAGCTTGAAGCGGTAGGCCTTCGAGGGGCGCGCGAGTTAAAACCCAGTGAATTATCTGGCGGTATGGCAAGACGTGCCGCATTAGCACGAGCAATAGCGTTGGATCCTGAATTGATACTCTATGATGAACCTTTTGCTGGTCAAGATCCTATTTCTATGGGCGTTATTGTGCGCTTGATCAAAGCACTCAATGATGCTGCCGGTTTAACTTCTGTGGTGGTTTCTCATGATGTGGCTGAAGTGATGTCGATTGCAGATTACATTTATATCATTGCTGAGCAGAGAATTATTGGTCATGGCACGCCTGAGCAAATTACTCAACAACAGTCGCCTTTGGTGCAACAATTTGTTAAAGGTGAAGCTGATGGGCCGGTACCGTTTCATTATAAAGCAGCCGCTTATCAGGACGAATTACTAGGTAAATCAATATGATCATTGACTCACTTATTCGATTAGGGCGCAAAGTTATTGAACGCACTAGTGCATTGGGGCGTGCTATTTTAATGCTGGTGTCTGCGTTGTCACACATACCTAACCCGCGTAAAGGCACGCCATTGCTTATCGAGCAATTGTTTTCCGTTGGGGTATTATCGCTGATCATCATTATTGTCTCTGGTACTTTTATCGGTATGGTACTCGCCTTACAGGGTTATACCATTTTGGTCGGTTATGGTGCGGAAGCAAGTTTAGGTCCTATGGTCGCTTTGTCTTTATTGCGAGAACTCGGCCCTGTAGTTGCCGCGCTCCTTTTTGCTGGCCGTGCAGGCTCTGCATTGACTGCTGAAATTGGTTTGATGAAAGCGACGGAGCAGTTGTCTAGCTTGGAGATGATGGCGGTAGATCCTTTACGTCGTGTAATAGCGCCACGTTTTTGGGCTGGTTTTATTTCTCTACCTTTATTAGCGGCAATTTTTTCAGCCGTGGGAATATTAGGCGCTCATCTTGTTGGTGTCGATTGGCTTGGTGTCGATAGCGGTACTTTTTGGTCGGTAATGCAGTCGCAGGTTTCGTTTGAAAAAGACATATTAAATGGCATGATCAAAAGTGTGGTTTTTGCTTTTGTTGTGACTTGGATAGCGGTATATAAAGGTTACGATTGTGAGCCAACATCGGAAGGTATCAGTCGAGCAACGACTGCAACTGTGGTGCAATCGTCATTATTAGTATTAGGGTTAGATTTTATTTTAACAGCACTGATGTTCACTAAATAATAGAGTGAATTAGGTGTTTTTGTTTTTATTTTGAGAACTTGGTGGATGACATGGTGTCAAAAAAAGTTGAATTATTCGTTGGATTATTTGCAGCAATAGGTATTGCTGCTTTGTTGATGCTATCACTGAAAGTTGCTGATAGTGGCATTTCAGGTAATGGTGAAACGTATAATTTGTATGCGAAATTTGATAATATTGGTGGTTTGAAAGTACGTTCACCAATTAAAGTTGGTGGTGTTATTGTCGGGCGAGTCAGTGCGATTTCACTTGATGAAGAAGATTATACACCGGTTGTCACGTTAGAAATTTATGCACAATATGACAATTTTTCTGAGGCAACGTCGGTCTCCATATTGACGGCAGGTTTGCTTGGTGAACAATATATCGGGTT
This sequence comes from Thalassotalea sp. G2M2-11, assembly GCF_017168195.1. Taxonomy (GTDB): domain Bacteria; phylum Pseudomonadota; class Gammaproteobacteria; order Enterobacterales; family Alteromonadaceae; genus Thalassotalea_E. Next base: position 1,055,645 of record NZ_JADNYL010000002.1, on the reverse strand, counting down.
ATTGCCTGGGTTTATTGATGAGTCAGTTGAAACGCTAGTTGAAGGCGACTTTATTGAAGACACTAAACCGGCTCTCGTGTTAGAAGAACTGATCGGACAATTTTTATTTAGCCAAGGGAGTGGTGATTAATAATGGAAGAGAAATTAATGTTTAGTCATAAAAAATCGTGTTTATTAGCCAGTGCCATATTTGCTAGCACTTTATTGACAACGAACAGTGTTGCGGCATTTGATTTCCATGACGCGGCAGTAGCTTCACAAGCAACAATTTATAATGCTGCTGCAGATGGTGGCTCTGAGCAAAGGAGCGAGGTCAATACCAAAGACCCCTATGCCATGATCCGTGCTGTTGCTGATATGACATTCAAACGATTTGCTAATGAACAAAACCAAATTAGGCAAACACCTAATTTACTTAAGACTATCGTACGTGAAGAATTGTTGCCTTATATCAATTATAAATATGCGGCGTTTAAAGTGATCGGTAGTAACTTTAGGCAAACAACTAAAAGTGAGCGAGCGGAATTTGTGCCGGTATTTCGTGATTACTTGATCACCTCATATGCGCAAGTATTTACTTTGTATGATCAGCAAGAAGTTAAGTTTGCCCCAGCAAAAGATTTTAGTGACGAGCGGGTTGTTGCCGTTAAAACCACCGTTGTTGAACCAGGTAGAGAACCCATTGATATTTCATTTCGTGTGCGAAAAAGTAAAAATACCAATGAATGGAAAGCATATGACATGGTCGCTGAAGGCGTGAGTTTATTAGATAGTAAGCAGGCGGAATTAGGTAGTCTTATCAGACAAAAAGGCTTGCCGCATGTGACCGCTATGCTAAAAGAAAAAGCCGACAAAGACATTGTTTTTAAGTAGGTTCTGCTAGTGGATAAAGTCAATGTTCAACAACAAGGGAAACGATTAGTTGTTACCGGTGAGTTAACACGTCGTACCGTGATAAAGCGTTTTGAAAAACAATCAACTGGCTTGCTCAACCAGCAAATTCAATTGATTGATTTAGCTAAAGTGACTCAGTCAGATACTGCCGGTCTTGCTTGGTTGTTGCTCATTATTGAGTATGCGAAACAACAGTCTATATCGTTGAAAATTATCAATATACCGCACGAGTTAATCAAATTAGCAAAATTAAGTGCGGTAGATTCTTTCTTGCCAGTGGAATAACACATATAATCACTGTCACTATTGAAAATAGGAGAGATATGTGGAAGTTTCTGATATAGAAAAATTACTTAATGACGCACTTGATTTAGCTGAATTACACGTGAAATTTGATGGTTCACAATGTACGGTAATTGCGGTCGCTGATTTTTTTGCGGATTTAAGTCGGGTTAAAAAGCAACAAACTGTCTTTGCCCCTTTAGCATCGGCAATTAATGACGGTTCAATTCATGCTGTGACTGTGAAAACATTTACCACTGCTGATTGGCAACGTGAGAAAATGTTTAACCTTCCTCTATAATTTCAGTTAATTTATAAAAGAGACTCTTTTGGACGCATTTAAAATTATTGGCGGAAAGCCACTACAAGGTGAAGTTACTATTTCTGGCGCTAAAAATGCTGCCTTGCCTATATTAATGGCCACCTTATTATCTGAAACTGCAATTACTATTCATAATGTACCTAAGCTAAATGATATCAATACCAGTGTTAAGTTATTAACTCAATTGGGCGCGGATGTTAAATGGTTAGATGAAAGTTCTCTTATCATTGATGCCAGTAATGTTGACCAACATCGGGCTTCTTACGAGTTAGTCAAAACTATGCGTGCATCTATTTTGGTCTTAGGGCCATTGTTAGCGCGTTTTGGCCATGCTGAAGTTTCATTACCTGGCGGTTGTGCTATTGGCGCTAGACCAGTGAATTTGCATATTCATGGTTTGAAGTTAATGGGTGCTGATATTGATGTTGAAAATGGCTACATTATTGCCCGTAACCAAGGTCGCCTAAAAGGCGCCAATATTTTCATGGATACTGTCAGTGTTACAGGTACTGAAAATTTGATGATGGCTGCGGCATTAGCACAAGGCACTACGGTTATTGAAAATGCAGCACGTGAACCTGAAATTGTTGATTTAGCTAATTGCTTAAATGCGATGGGCGCTAAAGTTTCAGGTGCAGGTACTGATACTTTAACCATAGAAGGTGTAGAGCGTTTATGTGGCAATGAATACCGAGTGATGCCTGATCGCATTGAAACAGGCACATTTTTAGTGGCTGCTGCCGTGACACAAGGTCGAGTTAAGTGTTTACATACTGAGCCGAGCAGTTTAGATGCGGTCATTCGTAAGTTAGAAGAAGCCGGAGCGACGGTGAATACTGGTGATGATTGGATCGAGCTATCGATGGATAAGCGCCCAACAGCGGTGAATATTCGCACCGCTCCTCACCCTGGTTTTCCAACTGATATGCAAGCGCAATTTGTTACGCTGAATGCGGTTGCCAAGGGCACGGCAACCATCACTGAGAACATTTTTGAAAACCGTTTTATGCATGTGCCAGAGTTACAGCGTATGGGAGCTGATATTACCTTAGAAGGTAATACTGCTATTACCAAAGGGGTTGAAAGTTTAACTGGTGCGCAAGTAATGGCAACCGATCTCCGCGCTTCTGCCAGCTTAGTGATTGCAGGGCTGGTTGCAGACACTGAAACGCAAGTGGATCGCATTTATCATATCGATCGTGGCTATCAGCATATTGAAGATAAGCTACAAGCACTCGGTGCAAATATTACTAGAGTTAATGTGAGTTAATACTGATAACAAACACTCTCTGAGCTAAAAAAGCGGCGTTAATATCAATGATATTAGCGCCGTTTTAAATTCCACGTTTTTCGATGATTTTTACCGGAATCGTTAGTGATTGCTTGTCACGGTACACTTGAAATTGTAATACCGTCTCAGGATCTGTTTCAGCCACTAAATCTAAGGCATGAGTAATACTTTCTATCGGTTTACCGGCAATATTGTAAACTACGTCGCCAATTTTCAGTCCGGCTAGATCGGCTGGGCCATTAGGCTCTATGCCGGTAATAGTAAAACCTTTAACAGTGTGATTGTAATGATCTGAAATAACGCCCAAGTAGCCTCGCACTACCCGACCGTTTTCAATAATTTGTCGCATGACTTTATAGGCCAACTGATACGGCACAGCAAAAAATATTCCCTGAATATCATTGAGTTGTGGATTGATTTCAGTGAATTGTCTTGAGTTGATACCAACCAATGTACCATTGGTATTGACTAATGCGCCTCCGGAATTGCCTTTATTGATCGCCGCATCCATTTGTAAAAAGTGGAGGTAACTGGTGTTACTCAAGCCAATACGGCCAGTGGCGCTAATAATGCCTTGCGTGATGGTTTGCCCTAAGTTTAATGGGTTACCAATTGCTAGTACGACATCGCCTGCCATTGATTTTTGATTGACGTTTTGCGGGATGACCGGCAAATTTTTAGCATTCACTTTTAAGACTGCTAAGTCAGTATAAATATCATAACCAATTAATTCCGCATGATGCTGTTGACCATTTTGTAAGAGTACATTGATCAGGTTAGCATTTTGTACGACATGATAATTTGTCAATAAGTAGCCATTACTATCCATAATCACGCCTGAGCCTAATCGATTGATTTTACGAGGCGAACGAAGGTAATTTGGATTACTTTGTATTTCTTCTGAATAGATATTAACAACAGCGGGCGCGGCTAGCTTAACGGCTTTGGCGTATGACAGTGCAGGTTGTGGTTTATCTTTTAGCTGGAATATATTCCACCATGAAGCATTACTTTCGCGCAACTCAGGCACAAGCAATAAGAGCATTACCGCAAGTAGTATTCCATAACTTGCTGAATTTAATATGTATTTTATTATGTTTTTTAGTTTCAAAGCGGTGGTTTTATTATTCTATTTTAACCGAAAGAGTAGCATAAACTTTTAACTTCGTTAATGATTTTTGTTGGATTTGCGCTAAATGGCTATTTGAGCAGGCATAAAAAACGGTGCTCAATTAAGCACCGTTTTCACTTATCAATATAGGTTATCGAATACGAATAAACAGGTTAGTATTACCGCGGATAATGTTCAGTAATGAGATACCTTTGTTATCTTTTAAATAATCCCTTAACTCGGCAATATTTTTTATACGTTGACGATTGATGCCAGCAATAATATCGCCTTTGCGCAGGCCTATCATAGCTGCAGGGGAGTCACTTTCAACATCGGTAACATTGATACCATAGCCATCGGTGTTGTTATCGAGCTTAGCACCTTCAAGCATCCGATGAATACTGGCAGGCTCGACACTGGCTGATTCGGTATTTTTGAGGGTAACAGTGTAGGTTTTGGTTTTACCGTTTGATTTGATCACGGTTAATTTGACTTTATTACCCGCACCGATAGAACCAATTTTTCCGCGTAACTCACTAAATGAGCGTATTTTTTTACCATTGACTTTAGTGATCACATCGCCAGCTTCAATACCGGCCTCTTGAGCTGCTGAATCTTTAGTGACTTGTTCAACAAATGCGCCTTGTGCCTCTTCTAACTCCATCGCCTCTGCAAATTCGCCAGTGACACTTCGGCCAGCAACACCAAGTACACCACGGCGTACTTCACCATATTCAATAATCTGATCGACTAGGTTTTTCACCATATTACTTGGGATGGCAAAACCAATGCCGACATTGCCACCACTAGGACCAATGATGGCAGTATTGATACCGATAAGATCGCCATTTAAGTTGATCAGTGCACCTCCAGAATTACCACTGTTGATCGCGGCATCCGTTTGAATAAAGTCTTCAAAATTATCGGCATTTAAACCACTACGGCCTAAGGCACTGACAATACCTGAGGTTACAGTTTGACCTAAGCCGAAGGGACTACCGATAGCAACGGCGAAGTCTCCGACCCTTAATTTGTCAGAATCGGCAATGGTGATTTGTTTTAAATTTTCTGCATCGACTTGTAACAGTGCGATATCGGTATTTTCATCAGCACCAATTTTTTCTGCTTCTAATTGTCGGCCATCTTTTAAAGTGATTTGAATTTCATCGGCTTCATTAATGACATGGTTGTTGGTGACGATGTAACCTTTTTCGGCATTAATAATCACCCCAGATCCTAATCCCTGAAAAGGCCGTTCTCTTGTCGGGGATTGTTGTTGCCTTGGGTTGCCAAAGAAAAATTTAAAGGCGTCGGGCACATTACGCTGCTTGATTTCATGAGTGCCTCTAACGGAGATCAGCACCACTGCAGGAGTCACTTGTTCTAACATCGGGGCTAAACTTGGTAATTGCTGCCCATTTATTGATGGTGGCAAGTTGGCATGACTGGGTAAACTGGATAAAGCTAAAGAACTTGAAAGTAAAATACTACCCACTAAAACAGACATTTTTTTCATGTGTAAAAATTCTCCTAATGAACTATTTTATACCCAAGTAGAGACTTTCTTAGCGTAAAGAAGTTCCTACTCTTTATTTTCAGTATTTGTAACAGGTTGTTTCATATCAGCAAACAGGCCACTCGATTCTCCTGAGTAATCTAATGGTGGCTCAGTGATGGCACCTTCCTGTTGTCGAATCGCTTTTTTAGTGTGACGAAGTGCTACGGTTTGTGCTAATTGCTCCTGAGTTTCTTTTGAGAAAAATGGCATCACGTCACTTTCATCTGGGGTCGCTTGTTGCAATAACTTAGTACTTTGCTCCATTTGTTTCATGGCTTTTTGGCAAGTAGCATTCATCTGCTCTAGCAATTGCGTGGAATTATCTAAATGCTCAGCGACATCTAATTTATATTGGGCCAGCGTTGCTTCGCTTTGATTGGCTTTTTCAGCAAGTTGTTTCTGTTCTTGTTCATTTGCTGAAAACATTTTATTAGCGACGAAACCTACTAAAGCGCCAACAGCAAAAATGATGATTCCAATAACGATATTCATAACGGTTATACCTTTTATCTAGTCGCGGAAAATTGTATTCGCGGAAAAAATTGGTGAAAATAGAGATTAACACACTCTAGTAAGTTTCATTTACTTGAAAATTAAATATGTATACTAAATTTTATTTTTCAAGCATAAAAACTTACCTAATTAAATAATAGCAATGATTAATCTGTCTCCCATAGAAAAGTATAACCAAGATTTAGCTCGTGATGATTTTCAATATGATGCTGCGCAAGAACACGCGGTAAAACAATTACAGCGATTGTTTGAAGATCTACAAAATAAACCCTTACCGGTAAAAGGTTTTAAAAAGGTGTTAAACCGTTGGAAGCGTGTGGTGGCAAAGTCTGAGCGTCGGCATGTGCAAGGGTTATATTTTTGGGGCGGTGTTGGTCGTGGTAAAACTTATTTAGTGGATACTTTTTATGAGTGCTTACCCTTTAATAATAAAATGCGCGTGCATTTTCACCGGTTTATGCACCGTGTTCATCAAGAGCTTAAGTCTTTATCTGGTCATGCAGATCCTCTGAAAATTATTGCTAAACGTTTTGCCGACGAAACATGCATTATTTGTTTTGATGAGTTTTTTGTATCAGACATAACCGATGCCATGATCTTAGGCACCTTGTTTGAGGAATTATTTGCTCATCATGTCACCCTAGTGGCAACGTCGAATATTATCCCTGATGAGCTCTATCGTAATGGCCTGCAACGTGCCCGTTTTTTACCGGCAATTGCATTGATCAACGCTAATTGTGATGTGGTTAATGTTGATAGTGGTGTGGATTATCGTTTACGCACCTTAGAACAGGCGGAAATTTATCACTTCCCACTCGATCAGAAAGCTGAACAAAATTTACATCAATATTTTGAGCAGTTATCGGTAGAAAAAGGGCAGGCCAATATTGATATCGAGATCAACAATCGTCAACTCGCGGCAATTGAAGAATCTAAAGGGGTGATACATTTTGATTTTGCGGTGTTATGTGAATCAGCGAGAAGTCAAAGTGACTATATGGAATTAAGCCGAATTTATCACACGGTTTTACTCGCTAATGTCAAACAAATGGATGTGGATTGTGATGATGCCGCACGAAGATTTATCGCCATGGTGGATGAATTTTACGAACGAAATGTGAAATTAATCATTTCTGCCGAAGTTGCGATGGAACAACTTTATCATCATGGTGGCTTAGCATTTGAGTTCAAGCGTTGTTTATCGCGCTTACAGGAAATGCAGTCTCATGATTATTTGGCGAGTGAGCATTTGCCTTAACTCCTTTTGGTGATATTTGTCACAAAATAATGAAATTGAGAGCTGCTATTTTATTTTCATGCCAATTTTTAATTTTATCTATATATTGTGTTTTTATTTGATTTAGATCGCAATATATAGTGTTTTGGCTTTTCCTTTTGTCTTTGCTTCGTAAACTATTGCAAAAAATAACAATGATAAAAGGATGGAAAACATGTCTGAGACATTGCTCGAATCTGCTGATACTCAAGTTCAATTACAAGCGGCCTCACTCGATATTTGGGATAAAAAATATCGACTCAAAGATAAAACGGGTCAGCCACAAGAACATTCTATTGAAGAAACCTTTACCCGTGTTGCTAATGCGTTAGCAGATATTGAACCTAAGCAAAAGAAACAATGGCGTGAGAAGTTTCTTTGGGCGCTTAAGTCAGGCGCGTATCCGGCGGGCAGGATCATTGCTAATGCAGGAGCTAGTGAGTTTAAACCCTCAACATCAACCATAAACTGTACTGTGTCTGGCACTATCGAAGATTCAATGACCGGCATACTTTCACGTGTTCATGAATCCGGCCTAACACTCAAAGCTGGTTGCGGCATAGGTTATGAATTTTCAACCTTGCGCCCTAGTGGTGCTTATGTTGCCGGTGCTGGTGCCCGTACCTCTGGCCCAATGTCATTTATGGATATATTTGACAAAATGTGTTTTACCGTCAGTTCGGCAGGCGGAAGACGCGGCGCACAAATGGGGGTATTTGATATCTCTCACCCCGATGTGAAAGAGTTTATTTTAGCAAAACGTGAAGATGGGCGATTAAGGCAGTTTAATTTGTCGTTATTGATCACTGATGAATTTGTTGAAGCAGTAAAAAATGAGCAAGACTGGCCATTGGTGTTTCCCATTTCGCAAAAAGAATTAGCGGCAGATAAAATCGAACTATCAGATACGGCTAACATTCATTTTCGCGAAAACTACTTTGCCGATGATTATGTAAAAAAACATGATTATATTGTCAATGAACAAGGGCAAATCGCCTGTAAAATATATGACAGCATCCCAGCAAGCCGTTTATGGGATATGATCATGAGTAATACGTTTGATTACGCTGAACCTGGATTTTTATTGATTGATCATGCCAATGAATACAATAACAATTGGTTTTGTGAACAGTTACGTGCCAGCAATCCATGTGGCGAGCAAATCCTTCCTCCTCATGGTGCTTGTTTACTTGGTTCGGTGAATTTAGTGAAGTTTGTTGAGCAACCGTTTACCGATGAGGCTCAATTTGATTGGACCAAATTTAAAGAAGTGGTCAATGTTTTTACGCGTATGCTAGATAATGTTGTTGAAATTAATGGTTTACCGCTTAAACAACAGCAAGAAGAAATTCAAAACAAACGCCGACACGGTATGGGATATTTAGGGTTAGGCTCTGCCTTGACCATGTTGAAAATTCCTTATAATAGCCCGCAAGCCGTGGCATTTACTGAAGAAGTGTCAAAAGTTATGGCCATTACCGGTTGGCAGGCGGCACTTGATTTAGCCAAAGAGAAAGGTCCAGCACCAGTACTTGCTCAGTCTTTTGTGGTCACCGAGCATATGCTAGCCAAACGCCCAGAAATGAGAGCTGATGGTATTAAAGTTGGCGATAAGATCAAAGGTTCGGTACTACATGCAAAATATAGCCGTTATATGCAACGTATCGCTGAAGAACAACCAGAGCTAATTGAAGCACTTGCAGAAGTAGGGGCTCGCTTCACTCATCATACCTCGATCGCGCCTACTGGCACATTAGCGCTAAGTCTAGGCAATAATGTCTCGAATGGTATTGAACCAAGCTTTGCCCATGAATATCACCGCAATATTATACGTGAAGGTAAAAAGTCAAAAGAATCGGTTGCTGTGGCCAGTTTTGAATTACTTGCTTATCGCCACTATGTCAATGGTGACGCTCAAGTGTATGGTGCGGATGAGCAAAACAAGCTACCTGAATACTTTGTGGCCAGTGAGAGCATCACTCCTGAGGAACATGTTGATATTCAATCTGCGGCACAATATTGGGTAGACTCTTCTATTTCAAAAACCATCAATGTACCGACAGACTTTGATTATCAGGCATTTAAGAATGTTTATATGTATGCCTACGATAAAGGTCTTAAAGGCTGTACCACCTTTAGATTTAATCCTGAAGTACATCAAGGAGTGTTAGTTAAAGAAACGGATTTAGCCTCTGTAGAATTTGAGTTTACCTTAGATGACGGGACAGTGATCACGGCTAAAGGTAATGAAGAATTAATCTACGACGGTGAAACACACACCGCTGCTAATTTGCATGATGCGTTAAAAGAAGGCTATTACGGCAAGCTTTAATCTTAGAGCTAGAGGACAAAAAAATGAGAGAAATTAATCAAACAATCACGGCGGTTAAAGTGAAAAGCGCCGAAGCAGAAGAAACCGAAGCGGCGAATGCGCCAACCACCAATTTAAATGAAAACATTCAACGGCCTGAAATGTTAATTGGCTCAACCTATAAGATCAAACCACCAATTTCTGATCACGCCTTGTATATCACTATCAATGATATTTTGCTTAATCAAGACACAGAACAGGAAATTCGTCGTCCGTTTGAAATTTTTGTCAATTCAAAGAACATGGAATTTTATTCTTGGGTAGTCGCTTTGACGCGCGTGATCTCAGCGGTATTTCGCAAGGGAGGGGATTGCACCTTTTTAGTCGAGGAATTAAAAGCAGTATTTGATCCAAAAGGGGGTTACTATCAACGGGGAACAGGTATTTTTATGCCTTCCGTGGTGGCTGATATTGGTCATACTATCGAAACGCACCTCAAAACCTTAGATATGCTACCGAGCAGCGAAATTGACGCGCATCAGCAAGCTTATATTCAACAAAAAAAGCAAGCAGCGATGGCAGAACAACAAAGTGAGCAAAACGCCTTTCCGGCAACGGCAAGTAAGTGTGCAAAATGCCATCAAAAATCCGTGGTGTTACTCGATGGTTGCGCCACCTGTTTAAATTGCGGCGATTCTAAATGTGGCTAGCGTTGATGTTGTCTCTGTGGTTGAAATTACCTTAGATTAAGTGAAGACCTTGCCGATTTGAGACTATCAAAAAGGCCTTCATTGTTATTTTAAAAAAAGATTAAAAAACATACGTGATTTCTTTGGGTTTCTTCTGTATAATGCGCGCTCCCTGACGTTACAAATGTCTATTATCTCCCAAGATATAGACACAAGGCTCGATACTCGAAGGGGTAATAGCGTAGTCTTTTAACTGATAACCTTAGTAAAAGGTTGTTTTTTAGTAACATTTTAATATTGGGTTTTTTAAATGAAAACTTTTGTAGCTAAGCCAGAAAGCGTACAACGCGAATGGTTTTTAGTGGACGCTGAGAATAAAACTCTTGGTCGTATCGCTACTGAAATTGCAAGCCGTTTACGCGGTAAGCATAAGCCAGAATATACTCCTCACTGTGATACTGGTGATTACATCGTTGTTATCAATGCTGAGAAAGTAAAAGTAACTGGTAATAAAGCGAAAGGTAAAATTTACTACTCGCATACTGAATTCCCTGGTGGTCTTAAGCAAATTAGCTTTGAAAAGTTAATTGATAAAGCACCAGAGCGTGCGATTGAATTTGCTGTTAAAGGTATGTTACCTAAAGGTCCTTTAGGTCGTGAAATGTACCGTAAGCTTAAAGTGTATGCTGGTGCTGAGCACAAGCATGCTGCACAACAACCACAACTTTTGGAGCTGTAAGCAATGGCTGATAATCAATATTACGGTACTGGTCGTCGCAAGAGCTCAACTGCTCGTGTGTTTATGAAAGCTGGTAACGGTGCAATTACAATTAATAAGCGTGACATTTCTGAGTACTTCGGTCGTGAAACAGCTCGCATGGTTGTTCGTCAACCATTAGAGTTAGTTGAAATGTTAGAAAAGTTTGATCTTAACATCACTGTTGTTGGTGGTGGTATCTCTGGTCAAGCGGGTGCAATTCGTCACGGTATTACTCGTGCGTTAATGCAGTTCGACGAAACATTACGTGGTGATCTACGTAAAGCTGGTTTTGTTACTCGTGATGCACGTAAAGTTGAACGTAAGAAAGTTGGTTTACACAAAGCGCGTAAACGTCCACAATTCTCAAAACGTTAATCTTTATTTTTCTGCGCAAAAAGCCGACATTATGTCGGCTTTTTTTTATCCTATTATCTTTCGTTTTACTATTATTGCGCGAGTCTTGAGAGGCCAATAAAAGTAAAAAGTTTGTAAAGTGTTACATTTATAATTCTTTAAATTCTTCATTAACTTATCTATTGTAAACTTCTTTCAACGCCTTTTATTTATTGGTTTTGACAGGTTGTCAGTTGTATTTTTATTAAACTCAACTAGAGTTAAATCAAGTCGTATGATTTTAACAAAATAATAATATTTTCACTTTTTAGAGAGTTTAAATAGGGGGCTATATGAAGCATCGCTTGAGTTTTGCTTATTACAATATTTTGTCAGACAATATTGTAGAAGTGGTTGCTGATGAAGGGGTTGAAGTGTCGTTGGAGATGCTCGAAGAAGGTCATGATTTTATCAATCGACACATTGATTCTGATTTTGGCTTGCTTATTAACCGTGTGAATAATTACAGCTATAGTTACGAAGCAAAACTGAGTGTTGCTTCGTATGAACGGTTAAAGGCGATTGGTTTTGTTTATTATTCTGAAATCAGCAAAGAGATGATTGAAAACTTGTCGCAAATTCGGGCTTTTGATCGGTGGAATTATCGTGTGTTTTCGGGGTTAGAATTGGGCTGGCAGCAAGCGTACCAATGGCTTGAACAGCAGCTAATAGCTCAGCAGGTAGATTAGTCAGTCGCACCTATTGTTAAGGTGCGACTATATGGTCACTGTTTATAACTTCGCAAAACAACGGTCGGCTGCCGCGAGGGTTTTTTCGATATCTTCTTCAGTATGTGCCGTGGATAAGAAGCTTGCTTCAAAAGCAGATGGCGCTAAATAAACACCCTCATCTAACATCATATGGAAAAAGCGTTTAAATTTTTCCCCATCGCAAGCGGTTGCTTGAGTGAAGCTGGTTACTTGCTCTTCTTCAGTAAAGAAAAAGCCAAACATTGCGCCAACATAGTTAATGGCTAATGGTACCCCATTTCTATCAGCTGCCGCTTTAAAACCCATCGCCAGTTTTTCTGTGGTTTGTGCCAGTGCTTTATGTTTGTCACCTTGGCTTAATTCATTTAAAGAAGCTAAACCTGCTGCCATCGCAATTGGGTTACCCGATAGAGTACCTGCTTGATATACAGGGCCAACGGGCGCGATGTAATCCATGATTTCTGCTTTACCACCGAAGGCACCCACTGGCATACCACCACCAATAACTTTACCGAGTGTTGTTAAGTCAGGTTTTATTTGATAATGCGCTTGAGCGCCACCTAATGCGACACGAAATCCGGTCATGACCTCATCAAAAATCAGTACCGATTTGTATTGATCGCACACCTCTCGTAAGCCTTCAAGAAAGCCTTCTACCGGCGGGATACAATTCATGTTACCAGCAACAGGCTCAACAATAATACAGGCAATCTGATCACCGATTTCAGCAAATACTTGTTTGACTTGCTCAATATCATTATAAGTAACTGTGAGTGTGTGCTTAGCAAAGTCATCAGGGATGCCAGGTGAATTTGGTACACCCATGGTTAATGCGCCTGAGCCTGCTTTGACTAATAGTGAATCGGCATGACCATGATAACAACCTTCAAACTTTAAGATCTTATCTCGCCCCGTATAACCACGAGCAAGTCTAATGGCACTCATGGTCGCTTCTGTGCCCGAACTGACCATACGCAATTTTTCCATTGAAGGCACAAGTTCTCGCACCTTCTCAGCCATGGTAATTTCAAGTTCAGTGGGTGCACCAAAACTTAAACCATTCTTAGCGGTTTCCATTACTGCTTCGAGAATTTTTGGGTGGTTATGTCCTAAGATCATTGGTCCCCATGAACCAACATAATCAATATATGATTTATCGTTGGCATCAAAGATGTAGGCGCCTTGCGCTCGTTTGATGAAACATGGTGTGCCACCGACGCCGTTAAAAGCACGAACAGGAGAATTAACTCCACCAGGAATAATTGCTTGTGCGTGATCGAATAATTGTTGCGATTTATCCATTATCTTGCCTTGTAGTTAATGCTGTTAGTAATTGGTAGCCAAAGGGCTTTTTTGAGAATGCCAAGTGACAGGTTTTTCATATTGGTTAAGCTTATTTTCAACACCTAAGGTTAACGCGAATAAAGCCATACGCACCAGTACACCATTTTGTGCTTGTCGGAAAATGGCGAGGTTTTCAAAATCATTTAAATCATTATCTAATTCATTGGCTTCGGGACGTGAATCGCGAGGCAATGGGTGCATAATGACGGTATGTTTTTGGCAATATTGTTGATAAACCTCTTTATTTAAACTGAAGTGTCCGCGGTACAGCTCTGCTTCATCTGGGCTGGCAAACCTTTCTTGTTGAATGCGTGTTTGGTAGATGACATCACAAGCTAAGTTACCTTCAACGGTATCGGTTAAGGTGATCTTGTGGCCTGCATTATCGAGTACCGATAGGACATCATCCGGCATTTGCAAGGCCTTTGGCGCGATCATTGTGATGTGCACATCGTTATATAGACTTAATAGCTTCGATAGTGAATGCACTGTTCTACCATGTTTCAGATCACCCATTAAGGTGATGTGAATGCCATCAAGTGTTTTACCATGCGGCTTCATTTCTGATTGTATGGTAAAAAGATCAAGTAATGCTTGTGTTGGGTGCTCATTGGCACCGTCACCACCATTGATCACCGGCACGGTACTGCCTTTAGCAAACTCACTTACTGAATGCATTTGTGGGTGACGCATTGCAATAACATCAGAATAGCCACTGATAACACGAGCAGTATCAAATAATGATTCACCTTTTGCTAGTGACGAGTTTTCTTGACCAACGGTTTCACGGACAAAGCCGCCCAATAAGTTAAATGCCGAACCAAAACTAACTCGGGTACGGGTACTCGGCTCAAAAAATAAGTTGTTTAAAATCGCACCTTCAAGCACATGACAACGCTTTTGACGCATGGCATAAGGAGTCATTTGGGCTGAGACAGTTAGTATTTTACCAATGGCATCACGATCAAACTGTGAAACGGAGAGAATGTGATCGCCTTCAAAGATCATCATATTGTTTTACCTAATGTTTGTAAGGTCATAGAAATATGTCGGAATATGCTTTAACACTGACAACAGGGGCAGTCTTTCGCTCCGATTTTGCGGCTGAAATATAGCATAACTTATAGCAATTGAGAATTTTAACTGAACAATTGCCACCTTTTATTCATTGCTTGTTGATTTAGGTCAGCTAACCTAGATTGTCATTGTGTTGAGCATAAGTTGATAACCCAAATCGCTAAAACGGCTTGAGGTAAGCGAGAATGATTACTGCAAATAGTATTAATACTGGTACCTCATTGAATATACGATAAAACTTGCCAGAGCGCTGATTTTTGTCTTGCTGAAACATTTTAACGAGTTTAAAGCAATAGCCATGATAAATAATTAATATAAGTACTAAGGTAACTTTGATATGCAACCAAACCGCATTGGCAAACCATTGATAACCATATTGATAGATAATGGCAATACCAAAACCTACGGTTAAAAATGCAAAAGGGGTAACAAAGTATAGTAGGCGTTTTTCCATGCCTTTTAATTGGTCGATCACCTTAGGTTCATCACTTTCTGCATGATTAACAAATAGGCGAGGTAAATAGAATATGCCCGCAAACCAAGCAACCATGAAACTTACGTGTAATGCTTTGAGCCAAAGAATTGTCATGAGTCAATTTTTCCTTCCAATAAATATTGTCGTATTTGTTCAAATGTTACCAAACCAAGAATATCATCTTGATGCTTATCATAAATAGCAACAGCCCCTTGTCGTCGGTTAACTAGCGAGAGGTATGCTTGTGCTAAGGTAGCTTGAGATGATAACGGCTGTAATTCATGCTCGATGATATTACGTTGCTCGCCTAAGGTATTGATTTCGAGCCAACTGAGGTTTTCTCCTGATGAGGAGTGTTTGGTGAGGATAAAATCACGGCTTTGTAATAACTCTTCATCCATTAATAATTGTTCTGGCGTAAGCTCATCATAAATGATGAAATTCTCCTGCATTGCTCCGATGACCCCAATGCGTTGTAATGATTTTTCAATAGGGGGCTCGCGGTAAAGCAAGTTTTGTATTTCTAATTGCATGATAACCACGGAACGGTTACCGAAAAATTGTCCAGAGGTCAAACAAGAAGAGGTGATCACGATCAGTGCGGGGATGATAATTTCGATTTGATGCGATAGTTCGACTACCGTAAGTAGCGCGGCAAGAGGAGCATTTAAGGTGGCGGCTAAAAAACCTGCCATGCCCATTAGAGCGAAATCAGTATGCAAGTGCTCACTAGGAAGATAATGCATGACAATGGTTGAGGCACAAGTGCCGGCAATGGCGCCTATGCCCAAGATTGGGCCAATAATTCCACCAGGTATACCAAGGCCTAATGCGGATATGGTCATCAGCATTTTAGCGATAAGTAAACCAAGTAGTAATTGAAAGCTTTGCTCGTTAGCAATGGAAAAGTTAACGGCACTAACATCGGTACCCATTGCGTAAGGAATAGTAAAACCTAATGCACCAGTAATAAAAGCGGCGAGTAGCATACGTGGCACAATATGAATGGTACTCGAGTGTTTAATCAGTAAGGTGAGATAGCGGTTGAAAGCAAAAGCTAAGACACCCAGAATAATACCCAAAATGATGATAGCAGGGTAATGGCTGACGGTTAATTGGATCTTATCAAAATACTCTAAGGCATGGGCGGGGCCAAATACTTTTTGGGTGATCATTGACCCGACGATAGCAGCAATCATTACCGGAATGAAAATATGGATTTTATATTCGCGAAGAATTACTTCCATAACAAAAATAACTGCTGCGAGTGGGGTATTAAAGCTAGCAGAAATACCGGCAGCGATACCACAAGCACATAAAGTACGTATGGTATTAAATGGTAGTCTTAGCCAGCTACCTAAATAACTGCTACATGCCGCCCCTAAATGCACTGCTGGGCCTTCTCGACCTACCGAGAAACCAGATGCTAACGCAATCACTGTTCCGACAAACTGATTTAAAGTGTTTCTCAATGGCATGATGCCATGAGCGACCCTTAAACGGTGAAGTACAAACGGAATACCGGTGCGTAAATACTGGTAACCGGTTAAGCGAGCAAAGATTAAAATTAATAATGCGCCAATAATTGGTAAATGAAAACGACTTACCATATCTAAAGTGCTATAATCTCCGATTTGGTCAGTGTAAATTTGTTGTAACCACTTGATACTTAAAGTAAATAGAATTATTAGTAATGCAGAGAATGCACCGCCAATAGCGGCAAGTAGGCAAAGCTGCCATGACGTTCTTGGTAATGCTAATCGTTTTTTTAGTGAGATTAACGACATCATATACAGAAATACTTTTGGCTAGAGTCAAATAGAACATGAGTTATTGGATATCATAATACTTTTAATATGAGTTGGTTAGCAAAAATAAATTTAAATACGGTTGTTACGCGCCTTGGAACTTTCAAGTCTGCAGTGTTATTGCTGCTGTTGATCATCACTTGTTTGTTTTGTGGTTATCGTATTGGAAATTTTTTCCATGGCTATCAAAAGCAGACTATGCTTGAGCAACAGCAACGACTTGATAAACTTTATGCGCAACAAGAACAACAACAGCGCCGCATTAATACGCTTGAGGTTGAATTAGAAGTTGAGCGTTTAGCGAATCAGCGTTCTCAAAAGCTATTAAAAGAAATGGAACAGCAGCACTTTCAAGTAAAAAAAGAGCTCGCGTTTTATGAAAAAGTGATGGCACCAGAAAAACAAGCTGATGGCTTAGTGATAGATAAACTTTCAGTCTTTCCGACAGCAAGCCCAAATCATTACCGTTTTGAACTGACCTTAGTACAGCAAAAAGTCAGGAGACGATACGCTAAAGGCTATGTTGAACTGACGCTAAATGGTAGTCTGAATGAGAAGCCTCATAAGTTAGCAATGACAACAATATCGTCGCTGACCAAAAAGGATTTAACGTTTAATTTTCAATATTTTCAGGTGTTTGAAGGTGAGTTTACGTTACCTGAACAATTTAAACCTGAACAATTTAACATTGCAGCCACTTTGCCCAAACGCCGTAATCAAAAGTATTTTCGTATTGATAAAACTTACTTATGGCAAAATGTTATGGAAGTTTATCCACAAACTAGCTCGCTAATACTTGATTAAACTAGTCAAGTTTAAGATAATTGCACCGTTGTAAAAAGAGAACCTGAGTACTATGTCTGATACTGAATTACCGATTAAATTTTCTGATGCGGCAGCGAGTAAAGTGCTATCGTTGATCACCGAAGAAGAAAATCCGAACCTTAAATTGCGCGTCTATGTGACAGGTGGCGGCTGCTCTGGTTTTCAATATGGTTTCACCTTTGATGAAAAAGTTAATGAAGGTGACATGACTATTGAAAAACAAGGGGTCACTATGGTGATCGATCCAATGAGCTTACAATATCTTGTGGATGGCGAAGTCGATTATGTTGAGGGGCTCGAAGGCAGTCGCTTTTTAGTCAATAACCCGAATGCTTCAACAACTTGTGGTTGTGGCGCATCTTTTTCTATCTAAATCTATTTATATCTCATATCAAGCCAGCATTCGCTGGCTTTTTTATTGTCACTGTTCCATTTTCTATCAAGATTTTAATAAAAGTTTTGCGTGAGCGGATAATATTCTATTTAATGATGCATTAATTTTTGTAATTAGAGGGATTACTTGTAGTGAACGTATTTTGGCGAAAGATCATCAAATCTAGTGTGATTTCTGCATTTCTTTGGGGTGCACTATTGACTACCACAGCATCTGCTGAGGTATTAAATCAACAACAAAAGCAAACCATGAAGCAATTATCTCAGACCAGTATGTCGTCTGATTTATCTTATCAACTTATCGAGTCACTCACTACGGAAGTAGGCCCTCGTTTAATGGGCTCTGAAGGTGATAAAAAAGCGGTAGAATGGGCAGTAAATAAAATGCAAAGCCTCGGCTTTGATAAAGTATGGACAGAAGAAGTCACGGGGACATTTTGGCAACGAGGCGAGGCGCAGGCAAAAGTGTTAGCCCCTTATCCTCAAAACTTGGTTGCCGTTGCATTAGGAGGCTCTGTCGGCACAGGTAAAAATGGACTGACCGCAGAAATAGCGCACTTTGACAGCTTAGATGATTTAAACGCTGTGGCGGATAACAGCTTAGCGGGAAAAATTGCTTTTATTTCTTATCGTATGGAAAGACATGTCGATGGTCATGGCTACGGACAAGCGGTTGGAGCGCGAGTCAATGGTGCATCCATTGCGGCGCAAAAAGGAGCATCGGCAATTTTAATTCGTTCAGTGGGCACAGACAATAATCGTATTGGCCATACAGGGGTGATGCGTTATCAAGCGAACATTAATAAAGTGCCTGCAGCGGCGC
Organism: Thalassotalea sp. G2M2-11; assembly: GCF_017168195.1. Lineage (GTDB taxonomy): Bacteria > Pseudomonadota > Gammaproteobacteria > Enterobacterales > Alteromonadaceae > Thalassotalea_E. The sequence continues at coordinate 1,036,790 of NZ_JADNYL010000002.1, read as the reverse complement.
TTTCTAACCCTGATGCCGATATGTTGGTTAACCAGCTTGCACGTGGAGAAGCGGTTAAAGTTTATTTAAAATTAACACCGAGTACCGATGAAAAAGTAGTGGCTCGTTCGGCTAATGTGATTGGTGAAATTACCGGTAGTGAGTTTCCAGAGCAGATTGTTGCGATTGGTGCTCACCTTGATAGCTGGGATGTAGGCACGGGAGCTTTAGATGATGGCATGGGGGTAGGTATTGTCATGTCAGCAGCCAAGCAAATTCAGCAATTAACACAAGCGCCTAAACGCACCATTCGAGTCATTTTATTTGCGGCTGAAGAAGTGGGGTTACTTGGTGCAAAGCAGTATATGATCGATCATAAAGATGAGATTGATAATCATATTATTGGCGCCGAATGGGATTTTGGTACAGGTGAAATATATAAAATGACCACGGGTGTCGGTCAAAAAGCGTTAGCGCAAACCAAAGAATTGGCAGCGTTTTTAGCGCCTTTAGGTGTTGAGTTTTCTCAAGCAAATGATGCTAAAGCACAATCGGACATGGGAATGTTAAGTGCTGCAGGCATGCCGAGTATGAATTTTGCACCTGATGGTTCCCGTTACTTTGATTATCATCATACTGAAAATGATACGTTGGATAAGATAGAAGTTGATGCCTTGAAGCAAGCAACAACTGTGTATACCTTGTTCAGTTATTTTGCCGCTAATGCAGAGATTGATTTTAGAAAATAATGTTATCCCTGCATTAATAAGAACTCGATGATTTTGTTCATATCCAGATCAAAATCATCGGCTCTTACGCCTTTGATGATGTAATCTTTATCTTTAGCGAGATCGATATCTTCGGTCATTACATAGTGGCGATACGGGACATTATAAAAAGAGCGTACCTTCGGGCTGATGGGATCTTCAGCGTTACGCTGTTCGACAATGGCTATACGTTTTGAGTTTAATTCAACCAAAGAGCCAACCGGGTAAACGCCCATACACTTGATAAATAAATCGACTAAACGCTTATCTAAGTGAGCTTGTTCCGCTAAGTTGCGCAATATGGTGAAGGCTTTGACATGACTATAACCATCTTTATAGCAACGATTGGCTGTTAGTGCGTCAAAAATATCGCAAACGCTGATCATTCTGCCATAAGTGGAAATATCTTTTGCTTTTAATCGAAATGGGTAACCATTACCATCGAGTTTTTCATGATGTAGCGCTGCTACTTCTAAACTTAATTCAGACAGACCTGCCGTGCGTTTAATCGCGTCAATTGAATGATTGACGTGAGTTTTCATGATAGTAAATTCTTCGTCTGTCAATTTAGCTGGTTTATTTAAAATGTGATCTGGCACGTTGATCTTGCCGACATCATGTAAAAATGCACCTATGGCTAATTGCTGAATAATCGACTTTTCTATTTTTAAATAACGGGCAAAGATGGTCATTAATATAGACACTGAAACTGAATGTTCGAGCAGGTATTCATCTTTGTTTCTCAGATTGATAACGCATGCGAGCGCATCAGAGTTTTTAAAAATTTCATTAATGGTTTGATCGGTAATATCGATTATTGGCTCTACATCTAATGCTAAACCTTCTTGAGCATCTGCAAATACCTTCTTTTGAATTTCTTTTGATTCTGAAAAAATTTGCTTGGCTTTTTGAACATTAAAAACGACCGAAGCATTATCTGTTCGTTGAGGAGGCGTTGCTGCTTTTTTGTTAGGGAACAAGGTCTTACTCTTATCAATAAGAACCGTTTTAACCCCTTTATTGATTAAATGTTGAATGACGGCATCAGTTTTAACATGTCCAGGTTGAGACAAGGAAAAATTAGAGCTTTGATTAACTATATCAACCACATAGTGGCCTACTTTTAGTTTCGATATTTCGAGTTCAACAATCATAATGGCATTATTTACCGTCAGTTATCCATCACAGTGACATTGGCTGTTAAGCGTTTGTTATTTGCTGCGTATCTTCAGAGTTGTTTTTATGTAAGTATAATTGTTCATCCGCTAATTTAAGTAACTCATCCATGGTGTGTTTACCATCACTGGTCGCAACGCCACAACTAATAGTAATATTGAGGTAACTTTGTTCATAGGGCATCGGATGATCAATAAAAAATTGACATAAACGCTGACTCACTAACCAAGCTTCCTGTTCGATTTGGTTGCTCAGTAAAACAACAAACTCATCACCGGCATAGCGAAAACAGCGATCATTTTCACGGATCAATTCTGTTAATTGAGTGGCTACATATGCCAGTACTTTATCACCACAATCATGACCGTAGGTGTCATTAATTTGTTTAAATTTGTTACAGTCGATAAACAGAATTGAAAACGGATTGCCGTAGCGCTTTTGTCGATTGAGTTCCTCGCTAATACTTATTTCCATCAATCGCCGGTTAGCGACATTGGTAAGGCGATCATAATGCGCCATATAATCGAGTTGCTCTCTTATTAATACATTCGATAAACACAAGCTGACTTTAACGGCCAGTTGTTGAAGGTGAAAGGTGCCTAATTCAGGGGTAAAGCGATCAGCATTGTTATCACAAAATAATACACTACCGAAAAGTTTTCCTTCTAAATTTAAAGGTGTTAATGCTACTGATTTGGTGTTTGCTAGCAAATGTTGTGGGACAAACTGTTTAAAAGTTTCAACATGATTACAAAGAAACGGCTGATTATCAGGGTGATATTTTTTGAGTTGTTCTCCGTCAATTTGGGTTGTTTGGCGCTGATGCCAAGAAGACTGTAAATTGCCATTGATTAGATAATTAATGGGAGTAGGTGATGCGAGTAGTAAATAGATACCTGAAAGGTTAAATTTTTCTTGAATGAGATCGAGTAAGTTTTTAAGTAACTGCTCACTAGATTGACAACTAAGCACCGCGGTTTCTATTTCAAATAACTTGCGGGCAATTACTTCATTTTCTTTTGAATGCTGAACGAGTAAATTTAGCTCTGTTGTTAGTTGTTCTGCCGTTTTCGTCATCATTACAGCCTTATCATTACTGAATACCCATTACACGCATAAACTCTTAATGAGTAAGGTTAATTTATTAATGTACTTGGTATATTTCACCGTGTTCATTGTGTAACTTTTATACAAAGAGAGCAAGTGGATATTATAGTTGCAATTGGTATTAAAATTGCTTTATCTATCAGTAATAATAAGTCCAGTGTGTTATTTGTCAAAAGCTTGGCTTAATATTTTAGTGAATAGGCCGATAACAAGTTGGCTAGTGAGATTTTTTTAAGAGATTTAATATGCGTATATTACCATTGATTTGTTTTGTTACTGTGATTTGTTCCTCAATAGTGAACGCTGAACAATTAGAAGTCGTGCAAGTATATACGGATGATCAGTTGTTAGATTTAATCAAAGATAATAAACACTTAGGGCAAGTTGTGCTGGATGAATGCCAGTTGGTAAAAGATATTGAAGCTCGCGCGATAACTTCCAAAAAACCTGCATTTCAATTTCTATGGGGAGATATGCTTGCCTACGGTGTGTGTGTGAAAAAAGACGTACTGTTAGGGTTGCATTATATGCGTGAATCTGCCGATCAAGGTTTACCTGAAGCACTTGAGCAACTAGGGCGATATTATCATATTGGTAAGTTTATGCAGCCAGATTTACGACAAGCGATCATATACTTAAAAGAAGCAGCAAGTTTAAATAATTTAAAGGCACAAATTCGTCTGGCGGAAATTTATAATAGTGGTGAGGGAAGTCCATTAGATTACCCTGAACTCTATGCTCAGTTACATCATTCGGTCACTGATGATAAACCCACTCACAAGAAAATAACGCAGTTGTTAGTTAAATTAGCGGAAAAGATGCCTGAACGTGTAGTAAATGCTGCCAAAAAAGGGAAGTTCTAATTTAATTTATGCCAGTAAAATTACCTATGGTAAAGGTAATAAATGAATGATAATTGTGCTAAGTAGGATATACTTAAGCCAAATCATTTAAATAAGTAAGATATATCATTAAAGATCCACACCAACAACGTGAAGAAAAAAAGTATGACAACCCTGTTGCCAGCCGTGAGTTGATCCTTGAAACCATCGAAAAATCAACGACACCACCAACGTTCAAGGGCTTATGTAAGCTCTTCAATTATCATGAAGAACATCATTTAATTGGCCTAAAAAGGCGCTTGCGCGCGATGGAAAATTCAGGGCAAGTGATTTTTAACAAATTTAAACAGTATGCGCTGGCACCTAAAAATCATGTGTTAACAGGTAAAGTGACGGGTCATCGCGATGGCTACGGCTTTTTCACGCCTGATGTCCCCGTTGGAGGCAAAAAAGCGAAGGATTTATTTATTTCTTCTCATGAGATGCAGCGAGTGATCCATGGCGATGTGGTTGAGGCGATACTGGTGGATCGCACTGACCGTAAAGGCCGACAAGAAATAAAAGTGCTTGATGTTATTGAACCGCGTAAAGCCGGCATTGTTGGGCGTTTTTTTGTTGAGCATAATATTAATTTTGTTGTTCCCGATGATACGCGGATCAAACAAGATATTTTAATTGATCCGAATGAAAAGTTAGGGGCTCGTCATGGTCAGATGGTGGTGGTTAACATCACGAAACGACCTTCTAAACGCAATAATGCGGTGGGGCAAGTAGTGGAAGTGCTTGGTGAGCATATGGCACCAGGCATGGAAATTGAAATAGCGTTAAGAGAACATGATTTACCACACCAGTGGTCAGCCGAAGTTGAGCAAGAAATAGCCGTTATTGCCGATGAGGTTGAAGAGAAGGTTAAACAACAGCGCATAGATTTACGAGATTTACCTTTGGTTACCATTGATGGTGAAGATGCCAGAGATTTTGATGATGCTGTTTATTGCCAAGCTGAACCAAGTGGAGGCTGGCGTTTATGGGTAGCTATCGCAGATGTTAGCTATTATGTCAGGCCTGGTTCTGCTTTAGATGATGAAGCAATTGCACGCGGTAATTCCGTATATTTTCCAAGCCAAGTGATCCCAATGTTGCCTGAAAAGCTCTCAAATGGCTTATGTTCATTAAATCCAGATGTTGATCGCTTATCTATGGTATGTGAAATGACCATCAGTGCTGGCGGACAACTCTCTAGTAGTCAATTTTATCCTGCTGTGATGCGTTCAAAAGCACGCTTTACTTATACAAAGGTGGCAGCGATCCTTGAAGGTGATAATGAACTTCGAGCAGAGTATGCACCGTTAGTTACTGATTTAGAACAACTTCATCGGTTATATACTTCTTTGGTTACTGCACGAGAACGCCGAGGAGCAATTGCATTTGAAACAGAAGAATCACGCTTTATTTTTAATGCCGATCGCAAAATTGAAGCAATAGAGCCGGTAGTGCGTAATGACGCTCATAAAATGATTGAAGAGTGTATGATCTTAGCAAATGTAGCAACCGCTCAGTTTGTTGAGCAGCACCAAGTGCCGGGCTTATTCCGTGTGCATGATAAGCCAAGTGAAGATAAATTTAATAATTTTGTTACTTATCTGGCTGAACTTGGCTTGCAAATGCCGAGAGTGAATAACGAGGATGAGTTACCTGAGCCTAGAGATTACAGTGATATTCTTGCTAAAGTGCAAGGACGTCCGGATCAGGAGTTGATCCAGACCATGTTGTTACGTTCAATGAAGCAAGCGGTTTATCAAGCCGAGAATCTCGGTCACTTTGGCTTAGCGCTGGCCTCTTATAGTCATTTTACTTCACCAATACGTCGTTATCCCGACTTAGTGATCCATCGGGTGATTAAAGCTGTACTGCAGGCTAAGGAGAATGATCCGGCCAACGATGGTTGTTATAGCTACGATGAGCAAGCAGTGTCAGAACTTGGCGAACATTGCTCAATGACTGAACGACGTGCCGATGATGCAACACGTGATGTTGCCGATTGGTTAAAGTGCGAGTTTATGCAAGACCACGTAGGCGATGTTTTTACTGGTGTCATTTCAACAGTAACAAATTTTGGCTTATTTGTTCGTTTATCTGCGTTACATATTGAAGGCTTAGTGCATATTACGTCTTTAGGGCGTGATTTCTATCATTTTGATGATATTAGAATGTGTTTAAGCGGTGAAAAAACGGGTAATAAATTTCATGTTGGTGATGTGCTTGAGGTACAAGTTGCCGCGGTTAATTTAGATGAAAAGAAAATTGATTTAGTGTTATCGGGTGATAATGCAGTGATCAGCAGAGCTAAGCCAATTCATCAAGAGAAGCCGCTACGAAATAAAAGTAAAGCCAAGCACAAAGATGGTAAATCACATAAAACTAGTACAACAAAAAGTAAAAAAACAAAGCATAAAAAAGAAAAGCCAAAGGCTGCTAAGCGTAAAGAAAGAAAGTCTAGGCCGGGAAAAAATGCGCGTAAGGCGACAAAGTAGCCACTGATCTTTTTGAAAAATTAAAGCAAAGTTAGAGAATAAATTCATGGCCAAAAATGATGAATTAGTGTTTGGTATCCACGCCATTAATGAGTTAATTAAACGTTCACCAGAACGATTTATTGAATTATTTTTGTTAAAAGGTCGAGATGACGAACGCTTAAAGCCGATTATCAATTTATCACGTAAGTATGGCATTCCCACCCAACTGGTAAATAGAAAAGTGTTGGACGATAAAAGTAAAGGGGAACAGCACCAAGGGGTTGTTGCGCGAGTAACACCAGGAAAGACCTTCACTGAAGCCGATCTTGATGACATTTTGTTAGCGGCGCAGCAGCAAAGCAAAGATCCTTTTTTGTTGATCCTTGATGGGGTGACTGATCCTCATAACTTGGGCGCCTGTCTACGTAATGCCGATGCCGCAGGGGTGCAGGCAATTATTGTTCCTAAAGATAATGCTGCACGTTTAAGCGCCACTGTACGAAAAGTTGCAGTGGGAGCTGCAGAGACTGTGCCGTTAATACAAGTGACTAATCTTGCCCGCACGATGAAGCAGTTACAGCAAATGGGAGTATGGATCATTGGCACTGCCGGTGAAACTGATACTTGTTTATATGAAGTTAAAATGAATGGTCCTATGGCATTAGTTATGGGCGCAGAAGGAAAAGGCATGCGTCGTTTAACTCGAGAAAATTGTGATCAATTAGTGAAATTGCCAATGGCAGGGACTGTTTCTAGCTTAAACGTTTCGGTGGCAACAGGTATTTGTTTATTTGAAATAGTGCGACAACGCCAGCTGTAAAAAACACTATTTCATTGGTATTAGTACATGCTTATTCGTAGAGTTTTAACCAGAGTTTGGGATTATCCAACATAGTTTTTTCGGTTAATTCTGAATTGCGTAGATGTAAAAACTTTTTATTTTTCCACTTTTCTAATGGAAATATTTGCGCCGAAAATGGATGTTTCTTCATTAATTTGAAGAAACGTCCATCCTTAATTAGTTCTCTTAAACCATATTCAATTTGTTGTGCTAATTCAGGCTTGTTTTTATTGACAAAAAAGTAAATTGCAAAAGGGTAATGCAAGACTAGATCATCAAACATTACGAGGTTGGGAAACTCTTTCTTGACAATATCTAACTCAGAGTAACCTTCAAAAATTGCTCGGGGAAAGTAGTCACAGCGTTTATAGGCGAGTATTTTAAACATTGAACTTAAGTTAACGATGCGTGAAATATTAAAGCCATTGTCTTCTAAAATATCCGAATCAGGCCAATGCTCTCCTTGACATGCGGTCAACGATTTGAGCTTTTCAGGGCTGTCGAGTAAAGCGGCAAATTGTGAATAATTATCTTGATGAATAAGCGATACTCTATAACCCAGTAACCCCATGAATAATGGAATACGAATAGGTATAAATTGAGATTCCCTTGCTTGATTTGTGCCGGTCCAAATAACATCGAGAACACCTCTTTCTAAAAGGTTTACTGTGCGACCTTGGGTGGTATGAGTTAATTTTAAAATAGAGATTGATTTATGTTGGTATTCTGGAGTGCTTGCATTGATAGCAAGTTTAATAAGCTGGGTAAAGTACTCATGCCCGAGATCCTCTTTTGATTGCTGACCAACTACTCTGATCTCATCATGACTAATTTCATTAGCTAATAATGTTGTGTTTTGTTGGTAAATTATAAGAAAAAGTATTAACCAGCGAATCATTATTGTTTCTTTGCTGTAGGTTATAATCGCTAATTATAGCAATTATTATTTTTTAAACGAGAATGAGAAATAAATGCTTTTAATTCTAAGCATTTAAACTAGACTTGATAAAGCCTTAAGGTAATTCTTGTTATTGGTCGTTTTAACGTGTTTCTGAGGAGTAATGTTGTGGTTATGATTCATTTAGCTTTGTTTTTTACGAATGAATAAAATAAATACTTTATCAGTATTTATTGTCGCATTTCAGTTGCTCTGTGGCGGATTTCAGCTCCAAGCAGAGGAGCTGTTACCGATAAATTTAGCCGTTTCTAATGCTACCACTGGTCCTGCTGCAAAGTTAGGCACTCGCTTAAACCAAGGGGCGAACGCTTATTTTTCTCGAGTTAATAAGCAAGGAGGTGTGGCAGGAAGAAAAATTAACTTAGTCGTGCTAGACGATGGTTATGAACCGTACAAGACGTTAAAGAATACTCAGAAGTTTCTTGAACGAAATGATATTTTTGCTTTTTTCAATTATGTAGGAACACCTACAACTTACGTAATTTTACCTATTATTAAGAAAACTGAGCTGCCATTTTTAACGCCATTTACAGGAGCTGAATTTTTAAGAAGTCCAGTGATCGAAAATGTCTATAATTTGCGCGCCAGTTATTATCAAGAAGCGAGTGCTCAAATTGACTATTTAGTTAATGTTAAGAAATTCACAAAAATAGGGTTACTCATTCAAGCGGACGCGTTTGGCGCAGCTGTCGAGCAAGGTTATTTGAATGTTATGAAACGCCATGGTATTGAACCGGAAGTGGTAACACGCTATCGACGTAATACCAGTGATATTAATCTGGCGCTTAATATTTTAAAAAATAAACAAGTACAAGCAGTTGCATTTGTTGGTACCTATCAACCACTTGCTAAGTTGGTAAACTTAGCTTATCAGCAAAAATTTGAACCGTTTTTTACCACGGTATCATTTATATCAAGTCATGAGTTATTTCAACGCATTGAACAACCAAGTCATATTCTAGTCACTGAAGTTGTCCCTGATCCGTATGAATGTCAATGGGAGATTTGCCAGTCTTTTATTCAAGACATGAAAGCAGAAGGGTATTTGGCACTTGATCGCGTTCAGTTTGAAGGTTATTTGAATGCCGTGGTCACCACACAAGTTTTAAAACTCTGTGAAAATAACCTAACCCCCGCATGTTTTTTTAATAATATTAATCAGATTAAACTCCATTTGGGTGAAGATGATATTGAGTTTGCCCATGATGATCATCAAGGCTTAGACCGTGTTTATTTAAATGTGTTTAATTATGAGTCTTATAGCCACTAAGCAAAGATGTTCATGCTTATTAAAGCTGACATTTACCCTGCGTCAACATATCTAAAACATTGGCAAGTTGTTCTGCGGGTATAAAGCCACGTTTTTTGACTAATAACTTATCTTTACGGTTAAAAATCAGTGTCGTTGGTGAGGCTTGATAACCCCCAATTTTTCGTAAAAATTGTCGATCGGCAATAAATGCAGGAATATCAGAGGAATAATGCTTGAGCTCATGTGTTAGTTGTCGTCGATTCCCATTGGTTCCTATTAATGAGATGTTTAACAGGCCTTGGCAATGCTTAATTGCTGTTGCTAAGGTTTTTCCTTGCTTTTTACACCAACTACAATTGGGTTGAAATATCATACTGATAGTAGCTAAGTTATTGTTTTTTAGGTGATAAGTTTGTTCTTTAGTGTGTAGCGGCTTTAAGGTAAAAGGTGTTGATTTTACTGTAAAGGTAGCGCTCATCGCACTGATGAATATCAGTACTATGAGCCCCTTTATCATTACCATGTTATTGAGCGTCATCGTTTAATACTCGACTAAAGCTTTACTTCTACGCCAGCGTATAACTCTCGGCCATGTAATGCGCCGTAAATATAAGCCACATCATAGCCTCCGTTTGCATCATAAAATAATGGCGTGCCACTGCTATCAATTTGAGTTTTTTCAAAGATATTAGAAATACCTGCATACAGTTTTATATGCGTTGTTAGTTGATACTGTACTTTAATATCAGAAGTAGAAAATGCCTTCCCTGTTAAGGTTTTAATTGAAGTTAAATCATTAAGGCGATCATAACCTTCATAACCATATTCAGTTAAATCTTTTGCGCCAAACCATACGGTTGACCAGTATACTTTAAGGTTATCCTTTTGATATTGGAGTTCAATATTTGCACGTTCTTCAACTGGAGCGATAGCATAGGATGATTTGAATGCATCATCATAGTGAAACTTTTCAATACCGAGATTCAAAGTGAAATTGTCAGTGAGGTTATAACCTGCCGTAACATCAAAGGTAGTGACTGCAGCGCTTTGTTGTAATTGCGTTAATAAAGGAACGCCATCTTCGGTTTCTTGTAAACTTGCCAAGTTGTCTACTGTTGAGTGGGCAATAGAACCGGTTATGGCGACAAGGTCAGTGTCATAATTTAATGAATAGCTCGCTGATAGTGATTCTTCCAGCGCGTGAATATCAATTTGGTAGCCTAATTCTGCATCTAAAATGCCGTGATCTGTTTCAAAAAATGACAGTGGTGCCCGGTAGCCTCGACCGGTTGAAAAACGTGAAGTCAGCTGTTCGGTATGAAAATAGCGAATATCTAGTCGTGGAGCAATGAAAGTTTCGTCAATTTCTGTACCTGATTTGTGTGGATCAATAAAGTTGGCAGTGACGCTGTCAAGTCGTAGTGCGAGGGCGATCTCAATATCTGGGTTGGGTATCCAGGTATCTTGTAAAAATATTCCTTTAGTTTCATAATCAAAGGCATCGCTCTGATAAGCCGCAACGGCTTCTAATGCATCGGTCGAAGAGCGCATTTCTTCTCGACGAGTATCTAAACCAAAGGTGATGAAATGCTCGCTTGATAATTCCATGTCGAATTTGCTTCGGGCATACCACATAGTGTCGTTTGCCTGATAATCAATGCCTTCATAGAAAGAGTCCTGCTCATGTTTCGCGTAGCTGATAGCAAACTCTGCAATAGTGTTGGAACTTAATTCGGTGAGATACTTCACATAAGCTTCATTTCGTGAAGTATCAATCCATTCCGTGGTCTCCCAAGGTTTCCCTATATATTGTTTGCTGACGTCGTCATTGATGAATAAGTGCTCTGATTCTTGTTGATCATAACCAGCAATTGCTGCCCCTATCGATTTCACTTGCTTACCTATGATAGGACCACCAAAAATTTCTGATTGGACTGTCGATAACCTCACTTGCACATTGCTGGTATTATTGAGGTCTTGTGTTAATAGCGAGGTAAAGGATAAATTTTCAATAAGCGGTGCTTCACTCACACCGTTGTCATCATGATCTTCTTGAGCTTGTTTGTCATATTGAGCAATAAATGTCAGGCCTGTTTTACCATCTTCAGAAATACCAGTAGCCATCCCTTTGATTGCGGTAAAGTCATGGGAGCCTGTAGCAATATCAAGGTTTGCCGTATTTTCATACGCTTCTTTGGTGATAATATTGACTGTGCCGCCAATTGCTTCAGGGGCAATCAATGAGGCTCCTGCGCCACGTGCCACTTCAATTCTATCGACACCGGTTGTAGCAATGGCATCGACCGCATAAAAGCCAGAAATTAACGTGTGAGTGGGTAATCCATCGACTAAAATAGTGGTATGCTCCCCCTTCATACCATTTAACATGATGCGTTTAACACCGCACATCGAACACTCATTTGACACATTCACCCCAGGCTCATTGTTAATCGCTGCGGTTAGACTGAGTGCATTTTTATTGTCTATTGTGAGTCTGTCTAGGATCTCAGTTTGTTGAATGACATCTTTTAAACGACCCGCTTGATCCATTTTTTGCCTGAAATTTCGTACTTCAATCACTTCGAACGTTTGATTTTCGGCTTCTGTTTGCTCGTTAAAGCCATAGGAGGAAGCGGATAGTGACAAACTTGCTAGCAGAGCAAGGTGGATGTAGGAAAAGTTTTTCATGGGTTACTCGTTAATCAAATTAGGAAAGTGCGGGAATTATAAATATAATACAAGTTAATGCAAATCATTATCATTTGCGTTTATTTGTTCAAGATCAACTTTCGTTCAATTGTTAACAGTGTGTAAAAGCGATAAGCAAGGGGGGAGGTTGTATTGAACAAACTCGTGAGTATTGGGCTTATATGTGCTAGGTGTATGCTACTGAATTAGGTAATGAATTTACCTGTGTTGGGCGCGCCTTGGTTAATGTGAGATTTAACTTGCCTTTGCTGGTTAATTTCCCTACAATACGCGACCTTAATTCAGCCTGAACTTTTTGTTCCTTGCCTCAATACTGGTGTTGGCTGAGCCAGATAAGAGGCTACAACCGTAAGGAGCTCGTAATGCGTCATTACGAAATCGTATTTATGGTTCACCCTGATCAGAGTGAACAAGTACCTGGTATGATCCAGCGCTACACTGACTTGATCAATGCTGCTGAAGGCAAAATCCACCGTCTTGAAGACTGGGGCCGTCGTCAATTAGCATACCCAATCAATAAATTGCACAAAGCACATTATGTTCTTATGAACGTAGAAGCGCCTCAAACAGTTATTGATGAATTAGAAACTTCTTTCCGTTATAACGATGTTGTTATTCGTAACATGATCATGCGTACAAAAGACGCGGTAACTGAAGCATCGCCAATGGCTGCTGCTAAAGATGACCGTCGTGAAGATCGCCGCGAAGTTAAGAAAGAGGTTGCTGAAACTCCTGCTGCTGAGCAAACTGAAGAAGCAGCAAGCGAAGAATAAGTGCTCTGTGATAACTAATTGCCTTGTTTTAGTTGGAGTTGTGGTTAAAGCACCAAAATTTTCAACTAGCCCTGCGGGTATTGAACACTGCCAATTTTCAATAGACCATCAGTCTGTACAAAATGAAGCAGGCATGAACAGACAAACGTTTGTGCGAATACAAGTAGTGGCAACAAGTGAATTATCACAATTAACTCGTGAATTAATTGTTGGCAGTAATATAAAAGTGACGGGCTTTATTAATCGTCATGAATCGAGAAATGGTAACTCTTTGCTCGTATTACATGCTCAACAAATTGAAATGATTAATTAGTGTTTATTGGCTGTTTATCAGTACAATAGATACTGAAATTAGGAGAAATCCATGTCTCGTTTTTTTAGACGTCGTAAGTTCTGCCGCTTCACAGCGGAAGGTGCTAGCGAAATCGATTATAAAGATATCGCAACACTTAAAAACTATATCACTGAAAGTGGTAAAATCGTTCCTAGCCGTATCACTGGTACTGCTGCTAAATATCAACGTCAACTTGGTCGTGCGATCAAGCGTGCTCGTTACTTAGCATTATTACCGTATACTGATTTACACAAGTAACCTAATAAGGGGTTTTGAAAATGGAAGTAATTCTTCTTGATAAAATCGCCAAATTAGGCGGCCTTGGTGACAAAGTTACTGTTAAGTCTGGTTATGCACGTAACTTTTTATTACCACAAGGTAAAGCGGTTTTTGCCTCTAAAGCAAATGTTGAGCACTTTGAAGCTCGTCGTGCTGAGTTAGAAAAGCAATTAGCTGATAACTTGGCTGCTGCTGAAGCACGTGCTGCTAAATTAACTGAATTAGCTGAAGTAACTATCGTTTCTAAAGCTGGTGAAGAAGGTAAGCTATTTGGTTCTATCGGTACTCGTGATATCGCTGATGCGGTAACTGAAGCGGGTGTTGAAGTAACTAAAGCTGAAGTTCGTATGCCTCACGGTGTTATCCGTGAAACTGGCGAATTTGATATCGCTATTCACTTACACTCTGATGTTGACTCAAGTGTTAAAGTTAATGTAATTGCTGAAGCTTAATTAGCAATTATCGTTAGTAATAGAAACACCGTAACTTTTTAAGTTACGGTGTTTTTTTATGCCTTGAGTGTAATTGGCATCATTATTGACTACACTATGAACAAGCTAATCATTCATAGACAGCCTAAAAATGTCATTTTCTCTAAAACAGCTACAAAGATCACTTATCTTTTTAGTGTTAAAAGTACTGGTGTTTACCGGTATTGCTGTTTTTTCAATGTATTATCTCTATCAACATCAAAACAACCTAGGGTTGTATTTGTTGTCTGTCTTGATGGTGGCGATGGGATTAGCGATTGTCATCTTTTTATTTATAAGACGTTACTTGCGAGGTGTTAAAGATCAGTTACGCTCTCTGATCGTACTTGAGCATTGGGCCGAGCAAGCTAAAGTAAGCGAAACATATCCAAACTTACCAAAAAATGAGCATCTTCTTACTCAAACAATTGTCGATTTGCTGAAGAAATTAGCTCGCGCTAACCAAGTTGAAAGTCATTTTGATATGAAGGTGCGCGGTAGTGCTCTGTTAGATGCTCAAACTGGGGTCGGTAATAGAGAATACTTTAATAGTCGGCTCGAAGCTTTGCTAAAAGAAGAAGAAATGCAAGGCGTGCTTTATTTCATTCATTTTAATCATTTTGATGTGATTCATTCCTTATATGGTGAACGGCAAGTCAATACGTTATTAACCACCTTAGTTAGTACAATTAAACATAGGTTGAAAACATTTGCTAATAGCTATGTAGCAAGGCGTAGTGAATCTGAAATAGCACTTGTTATTCCTGGCATTTTCATCGTAGAGGCAGAGAAACTGGCGACTAAGTTAATTCATAGCTTTTCTACTGTGCCCTTACCGGTAGGGGTTAATCATGAAGAGTTTGTTCATATTGGCATGAGTTATTTTTCTCATGCAGAAAGCGCTTATCAAATAAAATCGGAAGCGGATATGGCGCTACGTTCAGCTCAACTTTTAGGGCCATCACAGTGGTTTATGTATGAGCCAGGCGAAGTTGAGCATGTGTGCGCTAAAGGTTCATTGCAATGGCGTACTTTTTTAGAACGAGCCATTGCTAATAATGCTTTTGTACTGTTTTTTCAGCCTGTGATAGCGAAAGATGGAGAGGTGACACTACACCATGAAGTGCTCTCTAAAGTAAGAGATGTTGATGGCAGTTTGATCAGCGCTCGAGTTTTTCTTCCTATGGCAAAAAAATGTGGTTTAGCAAACACCATTGATTTATTAGTGCTGGAGCAAGTTTGCCGGTTACTTTCCTATGACAATAGTCAGCAAGCATACTGTAGTTTGAATATTTCGATAGAATCACTATTAACAAAAGATTTCACAGCGCAAGTATTGCATGTACTTACGGAGCATCAGATACAAGCCGCTCAGTTGATCATTGAAATCAGTGAATATCATTTAGTGAATCACCTCGATGAGTTAATGCCTGTGCTCAATAACCTTAATCAAATGGGAATAAAGCTGTTGGTAGATAAGGTAGGGCAATATATTGAAAGCTCACATTATCTGATGCGCTGCCCGATTAGCTTTATTAAATTGCATCGAAGTATTGTATTAAATATTCATAAGAAGCCAGAGAACCAAATTTTTGTACAAAGCCTAAAAACCCTATGTGCCACCAATAATGTAGAAGTCTATGCCTTAGGTGTTGAATGTAACGAAGAGTGGCAAGTGTTAATGCGTATTGGTGTGAATGGCGGACAAGGTCACTACTTTACTGAACCGGTAGCTCAGGTGGCAAAGGCCATTCATCTGCCTTAATGCGTTGTTGCTCAACAAGACCATGTAATCCTTGTAAACCACCTGTGTGAAGTAATACGATGCGGTGTCCCGCAGGGAAAGTGTTTTTTTTAATTAAATCAAGTAACGCCACTATCATTTTGCCTGAATAAATTGGCTCAAATGGTATGGCAGTTTGCTCAGAAAATGCTTTGAGTGCGCTCAAATCGCCAGATGAAAACTTACCATAGCCACCTCCGTGGTAATCAGTGAGCAATTGCCAGTTGGTTAGTTGTGCATGATGACCAATAAATTGATTAATTTCGTTCACTAAATATTGAGCTTGCTTGAGCACAGCAACGCCTAACAATTGGTGCTTACCTTGATCACCGAGGATCAGCCCTGACAATGTGCCAGCACTGCCGACAGGGGTGATTAAGGTGTCAAATTCAGTCTGAGCTTCAAGCTCTTGGCATACTTCTGAGACACCAGGTAATGCCAGGTGATTACTACCCCCTTCTGGCACGATAAAGTAGTTTGGAAACTGTTGCTGTAATTGTGCTAAATAACTTGTTTCATGGCGTTTACGGTAGGTTTTGCGATCAACAAATATTAGTTTCATTCCCCATTTTTGTGCACATTGTAAGGTATAGTTGTTCGCGTAATGAGGCTCACCCCTGATAATGCCAATAGTGTTAAATTGCTTGTAATGGCCAGCATAGGCAAGTGCGTGAATATGATTTGAGTAACTCCCGCCAAAACTAACAATACCTTGATGGTGTTGCTGCTTGATATGTTCAATATTGTACTTTAACTTGCGCCACTTATTTCCAGAGATAATCGGATGAATTAAATCATCACGCTTGATCTGTACCTGGATTTGGTATTGATCAAATAGTGGGTGGGATAATGACTGTAAATCAGAACATGGCTTCATAATTGGACGAATTTTCTATTCAGTTAGTATAAATACCTTAAAAAACTTGCGGATATAGCAGAATTAGGGATAATGAAATTAAGATAAATAGCGAAGATAATAATACCTATAAATGAGCTTGATTACACGAGTACGTCGACTATTTTCTCAACCTGAAGCTGCAGGTACTATCGGCGTGAGTATCAAAAATCATGATCTAGATTATTGTGCCTTAGGTCAACAACAAACTGTTTGTAATAGTCAGTTAGTCGTTGATGGTCAATATCATCAAGTCATCGAGAAACTGAGTCAAAAAATAGCTAACAATAGTCAGTGTAACCTTGTGTTGTGTGCTTCTCAGAATCATATTGTGCAAATTGACAAACCACAAGTCCCTGAGGCTGAAGTTAATTCAGCAGTAAAATGGCAGATAAAAGATTTAGTTAGCATTGCACCTGAAGATATGATTGTTGATTATTTTGATGGTCCTAAGCTGGCGGGTGGACTGGAAAAAATTAATGTGGTGTGTGCCGATAAAAACATGTTAAGCCAATATATTACACCACTTATAGAACAAGGCTTATCGGTTGATACTATCACTATTGAAGAATTTGCTTTTGCTAGTTTATTACCCCCGCAAAATGAAGCAAAATTACTGGTGTGTAAACAACCTGGTGAAGGGGTGCTGCTGTTAATCGTTAAAAATGGCGACTTATATTTTCATCGCAGGATCAGAGGCCTTGAACAAGTTGAATTAAAAAGCCAAGAAGAATTAGATTTAAGTGTTATTGATTCGTTGAGCTTGGAAATCCAGCGTTCGACTGATTATTTCGAACGTCAACTCAAGCAAGCACCGATTCGTTCCATCGAAGTATTATTGCCGATGGAGCATGAAGCCTTTGTTGCTCGTCGTTTGTCAGAAAATACCGATGTTACCGTTAACATTTTTACCATGCCCGAGGGCTTTTCAGAATATCGTCAGTTTGCCGCTTGCGTTGGGGCAATACAGTTAATGGCAGCAGGGAGGAAGCATCATGCAAAAATTATCAATTAATTTAATGCAAGATGAGTTAATGCCTCAACAGCCATTGCTGTCGTTAGCTCGCGTCATTGGTTTATGGTGTTTTGCAGCCATAGTGATGATCGCTTGGATCGTTTACACTCAGATGACAATCTCGAAGTTATCCGATGAACAAGCTAAATTGAATGCTGAAAAACAAGCCACAGATAGCTATTTAGCTGAACTCGAGCAAAAAGTGAGTGAAAATAAAGCCGATGCTTTATTAGAAGAAAAACTTGAAACGGTAAAATTATTGTTAGCGAATAAGAAAGCTTTGCATCAACAATTAACGAACGTTGCTTCAACTTACACCGCTGGCTTTTCAAGTGCAATGACAGAATTATCAAACTTACACCATCAAGATATTAGTCTTGAACAAGTGAAAATAATTCAAAACCAGATGTTATTTTCTGGTGTGGCAAAGCAACCCGATGCTGTTCCCCTTTGGTTAGCTGGTTTTGAAAAGTCGACGTTTTTATCGGGACAGTCATTTAGTCACTTTAGCCTGAGTGAGAATGAAGATAAGGTGACGCAGTTTACTGTGAGTTCTAATACGCAACTTATGCAGCGTGGAGGTTAACAGTGAAAGTTCAATGGCAAGAATATTCTGCTAAGTTTCTCTCGATAACACCCAGAGAGCAGTATTTGATCCTATTTACTGGTTTGATAGTGATCATATTTGGTCTTTTTTCTTTTGTGATAGAACCGAAGATGGTGCAAACGACAACCATTAGTAAAGCAGTCAAACAGCTAAAGGCTCATCAAACCTCTAGTCAAGCAAGCATCACTATCTTAGAACAATCGTTAAAGCAAAACCCTAATGACGCGATCAATTTACAGATTGCGCAGTATGAAAAAAAGCTTGAAGCTGTTGATAGCGAACTGCTGACATTAACAACAGATTTAATTAATCCTATCCAAATGCGCCATGCACTCACTGACTTATTAAAAACGCAAAAGTCGGTGAGTTTATTATCATTTGAAGTGATGAATCCTAAAGTGATTACTTTATCGTCACCACCTGAGCAGACAGTTGAGCTCGATGAACAAAGCACTCCAAAGCAACGTGCACACTCACTTCAGCTTTATCGTCATGGTATTAAAGTGACGCTGGAAGGACGTTATTTTGCCTTAAGGGATTACTTACAACAGCTCGAAAAACTTGATTGGACATTTTTTTGGCAATCTTTTGATTATCAATTAACCGAATATCCCAAAGGCCAATTAACTATTGAGCTATATAGCTTGAGTACAAAGAAGGAGTTTGTTGGTGTATAAAATTCTGCTGTTATTACTACTAACCTGCTCTTTTGCTGGTATGAGCAAATCAGTTGATCCAACTAAACCTTTTTATAGTAAAGGGGTCGGTAAAAATGCGACTAAACATATTAGCAAATATGCATTGCAATCAATCATCGCCAATGGCCAGCAAAAGCATGTGGTGATTAATGGCAAGTTAATGGCATTAGGGGATCGTATCGGCCCGTATACCTTAACTGTTATTACTCAGCAATATGCGGTATTAACCTCTGCTGAAAAAGAACTAAAAATGTCGATATTTTCGTCAATCGTGACCAATTAAAATGAAAAGAAATATAGTTATGAATAGTGCTTCTAAATATGTCAGTGTCAGTACCATTTTAATGTTGTTGATGAGCTGTCAATCGGTACCACCACAGCCAACTCATGTTAAAAGTGAACTGGATAAAGCGATTGCACAATCACAAGCGACGAAACAGAAAAAGCCACTCTCTGCTGTCCCTTCTTCGGTTAAACAAGAGCTGATGCAACAAAATTTTGCCAATGCAAGACAAGGCCTATTAGCGGAAAAACGTTTAGAGATTGCGGCTAGCCAAGTAGATGCTAAAGCGTTTTTCGCTGCATTGGTACAAGACTCTGATTATAGTGTCGCGGTTCACCCCGATGTTAAAGGCAAAATTACCCTCAATTTAAAAGATGTAACCTTATTAGAATCTTTGGATGTTATCGAGAAGCTTTATGGCTATGAAATTCGCTCTGATGACAAAGTTATTCAAGTGCATCCTGCGGGGATCCGTACCGAAACCATCCCACTTAATTATTTATTTGTTAAACGTTTTGGTAGTTCGTCAACCAGTATTAATTCGGGTGGGGTATCAGAAAATGATCCGAATGCGAATGGCAATCAAAATGGTCGAGGAAACAATAGAGGCAATAATAACAATAATAATCGTAACTCGAATAATCAGAACGGGCAAAACAATCAAAATGGCACTGCAAGCGGTATCAATATTTATACTGAAAATACCTCTGACTTTTGGACTGAATTAAAAGAAACACTTACTTCATTAGTCGGCGATAGCGATGGTCGTTCGGTGATCGTGTCACCACAGGCAGGGCTTATCACAATTAGAGCCTTACCTAATGAAATAGCGGCGGTGAAAAAGTTTATTAATGACACTCAAAGTCATTTACGTCGACAAGTCATTATTGAAGCTAAGATTATGGAAGTCACCTTAAATGATGATTACCAACAGGGCGTAAAATGGGATCAAGTATTGAGTAATATTGGCAGTACGGACTTAACATTCTCGACCACAGGAAATATCGCTGGTAATGTGATTTCATCGGCGATAGGCGGTACCACGGCATTAAGTTTTGTCAATGCTGATTTTTCTGGGGTGATCGAGCTATTGCAATCACAAGGGAATGTACAAGTCTTGTCTAGCCCACGGATCACTGCAACAAACAATCAAAAAGCGGTAATTAAAGTGGGCGAAGATGAATATTTTGTCACTGAAGTTTCCAGTACAACAACCACTGGTACGGCAACCACCACGACACCAGAAGTTGAGTTAACGCCGTTCTTCTCTGGTATTGCCTTAGATGTGACCCCTCAAATTGATGAAAACGGTGAAGTGATCTTGCATGTTCACCCTTCTGTGACATTAACTGATGAACAAGTGAAAACGATCCGCTTAGGCAGTGATGATTTTTCTTTACCGTTAGCACAAAGTAGTGTGCGAGAGTCAGACACTATTATTCGGGCTAACTCGGGAGAAATTGTTGTTATCGGTGGTTTAATTGAGACACGTAAAGTTGATTTGGAATCAAAAACGCCATTACTAGGGGATATTCCTCTGCTTGGCGGGCTATTTAAAAGTAAGAGCCAAACGACTCAGAAAAAAGAATTGATCATTATGTTGAAGCCACAAGTGATCGGCCAAGACACCTGGAAAAACCAATTACAAGATGCAAGAAGGCTGTTACAAGAGTGGTTTCCTGAAGAAGAGCAATTAAACTAACCTTAATGATTAATAGACATTAGTGAACTTATGTACTTGTATCACTTTGGCTTAAAGGAATTGCCTTTCACTTTAACACCCAATACCAGCTTTTATCTGGGGCTTGCACCCCATAATGAAGCGTTAGACGTTTTACTGACGGCACTTAAAACGGGAGAAGGGTTTATTAAAGTTGTTGGGGAAGTTGGTACAGGTAAAACGTTACTTTGCCGTAAACTATTAAACGAAATTCCATCACATTTCGTTACGGCATATATTCCGAACCCATATTTGAAGCCGGATGAATTACGAAGAGCTGTCGCTGTTGAGCTTGGCGTGAAAAATGCGCAGCGTATGTCGGTGCAGCTACTTACCCAACGTATTCAGCAACGGTTATTGGAGTTACATAACGATGGCCATTCGGTGGTGCTGATTTTAGATGAAGCACAAGCGCTGCCTGCAGAAAGTTTAGAAGCCTTGAGGTTGTTCACTAACCTAGAAACAGAAACCCGAAAATTACTGCAAGTGGTGTTATTTGCACAACCTGAACTGGATCAACGTTTAAATGAAGATAATTTCCGGCAATTGAAACAGCGAGTGACTTTTTCGTATCAGCTGAGACCGATGACAGGCTTTGAGGTTGAACAATATATTGAACATCGATTACGAGTGGCAGGTTACAAAGGAGCCGCATTGTTTAATCGAACGATTTGTCAAAAAATTGCAAAGTTATCTCAGGGCATTCCTCGGCTGGTCAATATTCTTTGCCATAAAATGTTGATGTTATGTTACGGCCAAGGACAGTATCAAATCACCAATGGGCATTTAAAGCTAGCTGCCAAAGACACTGAAGCGGTAAACGGAAAGTTGATGAATACCTCTCACTATTTGTCTTTAGCTTTGATGTTTATCGTGGTATTGAGCACGACATTATATTTTTGGAGTATGCGATGAGCGTTATCAATCAGATGCTAAAAGATTTAGATCAGCGCCAACAATCGTCAGTTGAAGGTCAACCCGTCTCCGCTCATGTCTCAGCGAATAAAGGTACGCGAAAATGGCTGATTATCACCATCATCTTTATCCTGTTGATTAATGTGTTAGGAATTTATATTTGGCAATTATATTCAGAGAATCAACAGCTAAAAAATGCTCAACTAAGTGCTAATAATCAGCAAGGCGATGTATCGGAAAGAGTCACACAAAGGGCAACCACTCAACCCGTTGAAATACAGAAAAATACCCGTACAGAGGCGATTGAAACCGAGAACACAACGGATGAAGATGCCGTTGTCCATAATAACGATAAGCTAGCTAGCGATTCATTAGCAAAGCCATTAGCAAAGTCTGATGTCACAGCGTTAGAAAAAAGTGAATCAAATTCAGCTTTGCAATCAGCAGATGCAGCCACAGCTGCAATCAAGCCAATGGCACAACAATCAGCCGCAGTTATTGCTAATGCCAAAGAGCGACAAACAACAGATGATAAATTAGTAGAGATTGCTCAACAAACACCTGTTGTCAAAGAGCAGCCTGCGCAACTGTCAATTTCACGTAAACAATTAACCTCCCAACAATTAGTGGCTAAAAAGCTAACTCAGGCAGAACAAGCATTAAACAGTCATCAATTAACGGATGCCGAGCGTCTTTTTGAAGATATCTTATTAATTGCGCCGAAAAATAAAACAGCAAGAAAACAATTGGCTGCTTTATGGTTCGGTCGTAAATCATATCAAGCTGCTGTTAATTTACTATCACAAGGAATTGCATTGGCACCATTTGATAGTGAATACCGTTTAATGAAAGCCCGTGTATACTTAAGTCAAGGTCAAAGAGCTGCTGCTGTGGAAACGTTAAAGGCGCTAGCGGATATAGAAAATACTGAATATCAAGCATTATTGGCCAGTAACGCACAATTAATAGAACAATACCAAGTGGCAATTAAGGCATATTCTTTGTTAGTGCGCTTACAGCCTAATGTTGGTCGATGGTGGTTAGGTTTGGCGGTTGCTTACGATAGTGATAGTCAGTTTGAACAAGCACAGAGTGCTTATTTGAAAGTAAAAGATAATAGTGACATTTCTGACAGTGCTCGACAGTTTGCTCGTCAGCGTCTTCAGGAACTAGGAGAATAATCGGCTATGGCAGCACCTAAATTAAAAATGCGACTGGGTGACTTATTGGTTCATGAGCACATCATTTCCAATGAGCAGCTAATGCAGGCTCTTAATAGTCAAAAATCAACAGGACGTAAGTTGGGCAGTACCTTAATTGAGCTTGGCTATATTGGTGAGAAACAGCTATTGGAATTTTTGGCGCAACAATTAGATGTGCCATTTTTAGATATTAGTCAACGTCGGATCCCAACTGAAGTGGCTGCATTATTACCCGAAGTACATGCAAGGCGGCTGAGAGCAATTATTATTGAAGATCAAGGTGATGCTGTTTTAATTGGCATGAGTGATCCTGCGGACTTAAGTGGCCTTGATAGCTTAGAGCAAATGCTATCACCGAAAAAAATTAAACTCGCCGTGGTGATGGAATCTCAATTATTTGAAGCGTTCGATACTCTCTATCGTCGCACTGCTGATATTGAATCTTTTGCTAGCCAGCTTGAAGAAGAGTATGAACAAACGACAGACTTTGCTTTGTCGACCTCTTTTGATGATGGTGGCGATGCAACGGTAGGTAAGTTGTTACAGTCAGTGTTTGAAGATGCTGTACAAATGCGTGCCTCAGATATTCATATTGAGCCCGATGAGAAGTTATTGCGCATCCGTCAACGTATTGATGGGGTTTTGCAAGAAAACATATTAAAAGAAAATAAAATTGCCTCAGCCATGGTACTGAGATTAAAGCTCATGGCAGGGCTTGATATCTCTGAAAAACGCTTACCGCAAGATGGGCGTTTCAATTTACAAATTAAAGGGCATAGCATCGATGTTCGGATGTCAACCATGCCAGTACAGCATGGTGAATCAGTGGTGATGCGCTTGCTTGATCAGTCGGCAGGTTTGTTATCGCTAGATGAAACCGGTATGCCAAGTGAAATGGTGGAACGAGTTCGCCATCAAATCTCTCGCCCTCATGGTATGGTGTTGGTGACTGGCCCCACCGGTAGTGGTAAAACAACTACTTTGTATGGTGCGTTAAGTGAGCTTAACCAATCGACCAAAAAAATCATTACGGTGGAAGACCCGGTAGAATATCGTTTACCCCGTATTAATCAGGTGCAAATTAATAGCAAAATTAATTTGTCATTTTCTAGTGTGTTACGTACAGCATTACGTCAGGATCCCGATATCATTATGGTGGGGGAAATGCGTGATAGTGAAACCGTAGAAATTGGTTTAAGGGGCGCGTTAACAGGGCATTTGGTGCTATCTACATTACATACCAATGATGCCATCACCAGCGCGCTTCGTTTGGTTGATATGGGAGCGGCAGGCTTTCTCGTGGGGAGTTCTTTACGTGCGGTAATCGCACAACGCTTGGTACGCAGAATATGTGATAATTGTAGTACTGAGCATACTCCCAGTGCACAGGAAAAACTTTGGCTAAACCATTTAGCGGGAGAGCGTGCAACGAATGCGACCTTTAAGCAAGGTAAAGGTTGTCAAACGTGCCAATATACAGGTTATCGTGGCCGAATAGGTGTCTTTGAATTACTTGAAATGAATGAAGGCATGATGGCGGCATTGAAGCGTGACGATGCAGAAGCGTTTACCCAACTGGCGAAAGCTAACCCAAGTTTTAAGCCGTTAGCTATGGCGGCCTTTGATTATGCTTGTCAGGGCATCACCAGTGCAGAAGAGGTTTTGCGTTTAGTTGAAATGAGTGAAGTGACAGAGAGCTAAAATTTAATGGCGGCATTTGATTACACAGGAAGAGATAGCCGAGGGCAACAAGTCAAAGGACTGATAGAGGCGGCAACTACGTCAGCGGTTGCTGAGCAGTTGTCACGTCAGCAAATTATTCCTATTTCGATTAAGCCGGCAAAAAGTGGCAAGGCTGCTGGAGCGAGTGCGCCAATCGATATTGGCGATCTGCTTGGATTCGACGCGATTTCACTGGATGATCTTATTGTTTTCTGTCGGCAAATGTATGCATTAGTACGCTCAGGAGTTCCTATCTTACGTGCAATTAATGGCATGTCTGAGTCAAGTAATTCACCTAAGCTCAAAACAGCATTAGCAGAAGTAGCAACACAGTTAGAAGGGGGGTACACCTTATCCTCTGCCCTAAACCAACATCCACATCTATTTGCTCCGTTATTTATTTCTTTGATACATGTTGGGGAGAATACCGGACAACTTGATGGTGCTTTTCTTAAGTTGGCTAGTTATTTTGAACGAGAGCAAGAAACACGTAAGCGAGTGAAAACAGCACTAAGGTATCCGTCTTTTGTTTTGGCTGCGATAGCGATAGCGATGGTAATTTTAAATATTTTTGTTATTCCGACCTTTGCTAATATGTTTGCCAAGTTAGGAGCAGACTTACCTTGGGCAACTCAAGTGTTGATTGCCAGCTCTAACTTTTTCTTAGATTTTTGGCCGTATATGTTAGTCGTCTTAGTGTTTTTGTTTTTTGGTACTCGTGCTTATGTAAGAACCGCTAAAGGGCGATATAAATGGGACAGGTTTAAGACTAAACTACCGATTGTTGGTTCTATTATTGAACGTTCTATTCTAGCACGTTTCTCTCATAGTTTTGCCATTGTACTAAAAGCAGGTGTACCAATGACCTCAGGGTTAACCTTAGTGGCTGATGCGGTAGATAATAGCTTTATGAGTAAAAAAATCATTGCAATGCGCAGTGCTATTGAAAGTGGTGAAAGTTTATTGCGCTCTGCTGTTGCAAGTACCTTATTTACTCCGTTGGTATTACAAATGGTGTCTGTTGGGGAAGAGACAGGGCGAGTGGATGAATTGCTTGAAGAAGTGGGCGATTATTATGAACGCGAAGTGGATTATGAGCTTGGAACATTAACCGCAAGAATAGAGCCGATATTAATCGCTATTGTTGCAGGTATGGTTCTGATACTTGCGTTAGGTATTTTCACGCCAATGTGGGATATGATGTCAGCATTTAAAGGTAAATAATGACCAGACAAGGTGACGCAAATAATCGAGAAAAAACACTAGGCGAAAATATTGTCATGGTGGTGTTTATTGCGTTACTAATGAGCGTGTTTTTGTATTACTTCTTCAAACAGGAACGTGAATTTACCCAAGTGGGGTTTGATGTTGTTGCAACAAACTTTTCTTCAAAGGTTACGGCAATTCGAGCGCAGTGGTTTATGGATAACCAACCCGATACGGTGTTGGTTAAAGAGCCAGATGGTGCTATTTTACGCATCAAGGTTAATGAACGAGGTTGGGTTGATTTTACTGGCTTTGATGATGCGTGTCAGCAAATATGGAGAGCGCTTGTTAGTGACGATTTTTCGTTTATTAATCAACCGGTTGCTGTTTTAATGGTACAGGATAGTACTAATTCATTGCAAAGTCATTGTCGCTTTAGTTTACCGTCAGGTGAGTATTTTGATTATTTTTTTGCTAAC
This sequence comes from Thalassotalea sp. G2M2-11, assembly GCF_017168195.1. GTDB lineage: Bacteria > Pseudomonadota > Gammaproteobacteria > Enterobacterales > Alteromonadaceae > Thalassotalea_E. The sequence goes on along the minus strand of NZ_JADNYL010000002.1, from coordinate 1,010,262 downwards.
GGGAAAGTGGCTAATGCGTCGATGCAATAAGAAAATATTGTAAAAAAATGTTAAAACATTGTAATCTTAAGAAAATAATAATAGCAGTTATAAAAACTTAACTAAGGTTAAGTTAACAAAATAGGTTTTGAGGTAGTTATGAGAAAACAATCAGGTTTTACGTTAATTGAGCTTGTGATTGTTGTGGTGATTTTAGGCTTTTTAGCCGTAACAGCAATTCCCAAATTCCTTGATCTAACCGATCAAGCTAAACAGGCGAATATTGAAGGCATGGCAGGTGGTTTTGCTACGGCAATTTCGTTAGCTCGTGCACAATGGGAAGCAGAAGGTCGCTCTAAAAATACGAGTAATCAAAACTTTGTTGATTATGATGGTACCACTTTGTATTTAACGGTAGAAGATAAAGCGAATAACATTAGACCGGGCTATGTACTTGGTACCACAGCAACTGCCACTATTGGTGATGTTAATTGTGTGCAAGTGTGGAACAATATTTTACAACAGCCCCCTAAAGTCTCTACTGATATCACTGATTTAGATGGAGTAAATGCAGCTGATTATTATGTGGTTAAAGACAGCACAAATACTAATGCACCATTTTGTAGTTATTATTTGAGGGAAACCATCGCTAGAGATGGTTCAGGAAACTATACCGCAACAGGGATTGATAATGTGGCGAACTATTTTAGGTATTTTCCAGCGTCAAGCAATGTAGAAATTACCATTAAAAACTAATATAACAATCTAAAAAATATAGGTGTAGTGATGAAAAAATTATCAACAGCAAAAGGCTTTACGCTAATCGAATTAGTAGTGGTTATTGTCATTTTAGGTATTTTAGCGGCCACCGCTGCACCTAAATTTATTGACTTAACGGGTGATGCGAAAGGCGCAACAATCGAAGGTTTAGAAGCTGCTGTGGAAACAGCGACATCATTAGTGCATTCAAAAGCATTGATTGCCAATGAAACCTCCGGCACAAGCACTTTATCAATTAATGGTGGTACTGATAATGTAGGCATTGTAGATGGTTGGCCTAATAATGCTGAAACAACATGGGGAGCGTTGTTAGATATTGAGGCGGCAGATTTTTTATCTGCAACGGATGGAACAACAGGAACTGATGGTAGAGTTGTTTGGTATCCAACACCTAATTCAGGTACTTTAACTGCTGCAGAAGCAGTAACCGCAGAATGTTATGTTTCATTTATTGAAAGTACTGACTCTAATACAAAACCTGCTATTGTATCTGTAACTTCAGGTTGCTAGCTAGTTTATATAATTCTAATATTAAAGGAGGGCAAAGCCCTCCTTTATTGTTTTAATGAAGTGTTATCATGCTATGAAGAATAAAGATAAAGGTTTTACACTAATCGAATTGGTAGTGGTGATTGTCATTCTAGGTATTTTGGCTGCTACTGCTGCTCCTAAGTTCGTCAATTTTGAAGCGGAAGCTAAAACAGCCACCTTAGAAGCGATTAAAGCATCAATGGAGGGAGCTGCTGCCTTGGTTTACAGTAAATCACTGGTAAAGGGAAATCACACTTTGCCTAGTAGTGACAATCCGACCGTGGATATTGGAAGTGGAACAATGCTCAATATAAGTTATGGTCATCCATTAAGCGATATAAATGATTGGTCGGATAAATTAATAGATATAGAGCTAGAAACTTATCAGTTCACGACAACGATTGACGGGGCTATGGTTGTTTATTTTAAAGATGATGATGAACCTGTAAGCTCTTTACAGAGCTGTTTAGTATTTTATAAAACAGCTGGTCTAGGCGAAAAACCAACTATCGATGTGAACCCTTGTACATAGACGGTGAATTATTGTGATATTAAACGCTAAATATTCACTATTAAAAGCTCAACAAGGTTTTACCCTAATTGAGCTAGTGGTTACCATTATGATTTTAGTGATAATGTCTGTCACTGTGATCCCGCGTTTTTTATCATCTGGTGGCTTTGAAGAGTATGGTTACCGTACCGAGATCATTTCAACTTTGCGCGCTATTCAGCTAAGAGCGATGCAACAAACTGATAATGTGCAATGTCATCGGCTTAAAATAGCTGCTGATGGCAAAACATTAGGCTTGATGAAAACAGATGCCAGTAGTAATCATTGTGATGAAACTGCTTGGTCTGATAACAATACCTCAGCAGGCCTAACAAGTGTCAGTGTTGATAGTAACCATAACATTACCTTTAGTGGTGATAACTTTTCTTTTGATCAAATGGGACGTCCTGAAGGTTGCGCCACGATACCATGCATCATTTCAATTAATGGTGGAGAGCAAGTACTAACCATCACCATTGAGCCAGAAGGCTATATTCATGCAAGTTAAACCTCATGGCTTTACTTTAATTGAAACTATAGTCGGGATTGTGGTGCTGTCGATTTCTTTTTCAATTTTGACCAGTTTAATTTACCCGTTAGCCGAGCAAAGCGCAGATCAACTTCATCAAATTAAAGCGTCTGAATTAGCCCAATCGATGTTTAATGAAATTCAGCAAAAAGCCTTCGATGAAAATTCAGATAAAACGGGTGGGCTTTTGCGATGTGGTGAAGCTGCACTGGTGTGTACGTTAAATAATGCTTTAGGCAATGAAGAAAGCGATAATCGTGCTAACTTTGATGATGTAGATGATTATGATGGCCTTAATTTATCATCCGCTGATATCGAAAACTCATTAGGGGATAAATTAGGCGATTGGTACCAAGGATTTTCTATGAGTATTACTGTATGTAATGACGGAAATTATGATGGTATATGCAGTGAACGTGTTGCTACTAATACCGACACCGACACGGCAAAACTCATACGTTTAACCGTGACAACCCCAACGGGTTTCGATATTGAATTTGCAACTTACCGAGCGAATTTCTGATGTTAATGTCAAGACAAGTAAAGGGCTTTACCTTAATTGAAATGGTCACAGTGATCATTATTTTGGGGGTTTTATCTGTCGGTATTAGCAGTTTTTTACAATTTGGCGCGCGAATATTTTCTGAAACTAGTGAACGAGATGAGTTAATCTCGGCGGCAAGGTTTGCGGTTGAGCGCTTAAATCGAGAAGTACGCAACGCTGCGCCTAATAGTATCGAGGTGGATAACAGCAGTGGCTTTGATTGCTTAACTTTTATTCCAATAGCCGCCAATACTATTTATCTCGATTTACCTGTATCTCCAGAGTCGGCAAACAACCAAGTTGAGCTGATCCCTTTTAATAAAGATAATTTTTCAATGGCTAGTCGTGTGGTTGTTTATCCTATATCGCCAGCTGACTATTTACCTGCATCGGATAAAAACCATGAATTCTCGGTATTAGATGATTCAGCGGTGGCACCCGCACCTTGGACTTTGTCTTTTTCATCACCAAAATTATTTGCTACTGATTCTCCTACTAAACGTTTTTATTTTTATGGTGATAATGTCAGCTACTGCGTGGAAGGGAAAGAATTGGTGCGTTATCAAAATGACATAAGTCGTACATTAATGGCGGAGAACTTAGCGAATTATCTTGATGAAAATGGTAATGCATATACAAATTCAGATGATGTTGTTGCTGCATTTGAAGTAATAAGCGCTAGTCAAACACGTAATGCCACGGCGTTAATTCGTTTAGTATTTGCTTTAAACAATGAGCAGGTGGCCTTTAATAATGAGGTGCAAATTCCCAATGTTCCTTAAACGAGATAATCAGGGCAGTGCATTAGTCATTGCTATTTTTGTGATTGTTGTCATGACAGTGATTGGTGCTGCTTTAGTCAGAATGTTGAGTACTAGTGCTGAGACAATTGCTTATGAAGTACTTGGGACTCGCGCCTATAATGCGGCACAAATTGGTTTACAATGGCGATTACAGCAAGTGTTTCCATTAAATGAGCCAGCAAAAGCGTGTAACGCATTGACGGATCCAAAACCAGCATTGTCGACTATCACAGGGTTGGAAAATTGTACTATAGCGTCATTAAATTGCGTTGATGAGCAGATTGCAGGAACACGTTATTACACTATCACCAGCACTGGCCAATGTAATATTGCAGGTGTGCTCACATCCAGAACGCTCGAAGTGCAAGCACGTGAATTATAACGATTTATTTACATAAAACTGTAAAGTTATTTTACACAATTAAAATGTATGGATTTTATTTTTTAGTTAAGGTTTTGATTTGTAAGGTTTGTTTTGGGTTGGTTTGGTTTTTGCTTTATGGTTATCAATTGTAAAGTCGTCTACTCATTAATAAGAGGTTTTTAATGATTAAGTTTGCAGCTAAAGTTTTTCTTGGTATTAGTCTTTTATTTTCAATCATAACTCATGCGAGTTTAATAACTGATACTTCTTTATTAACATCTGATCACTATGTGACATATAGCGATGAAAATGTCTCGATTGATTTTGCATGGGTATCTCCTATAAACGTAGAATTTTGGGGCGATCCTACCCTTGAAAGTACCAATCAATTATTTACTCCTTCATTGCATGATGGTTGGCAATTTGCGAGTGATTTTGATTTAAATATTCTAACGACAAATTTTACGTTAGCCGATTTTACTATTGGTGAAGGTGACGAGCGTACTTTTATTCATGCGGTTCAATTTTGGAATACTGTATTTGATGACGTCGTTTTAAAACTAGATACAGATAATAATCTTGAAAATGGCTACGAAATTATTGATTGGTCTAATGTGAAAAACTTTCAAGATGGCTTAATCAGTAGCGAATGGGCTAGTTCAGGTGTCAATGGAAAGAATTCTAGCGGTACAAGCTATTATGAAACCTTTTATGTGAGAAAAACATATTTTCAACAATCAGCCGTTTCAGTGCCAGAACCAACAACCTTAATGATTTTTGCATTGGCGTTAATCGCCTTATCACTACGTTCACGTCTTGTAAAATAATACTGAAATAACTCCATTTCGTTTCATGAAATATTGCCTTGCAGGATGCAGGGCTTTTTCTTTTTTATCGCTAAGTTGTCTTACCTAATATCGATTAGCTAACTTGCTTAATAGGCTTGATAGCGTTACCTTTAAGTTGTGGTCGTTTTTTGTAGATAACTCATGTATATAGCATTTCAAAATTTAACTGAGGGAATTACTTTTTTGATGAAAAGGCAATTGTTACGTGCTTTTCGTTTTTCACTCATTTTATTGGTTCTTACGCTATCATCGTTCACTTTTTTGAATCTTTCCCATGCGGGGCAATCGTCCGGCACAACATCGTTAGAGACTTCACCTGACGCAGGTAAACTAGTTTTTAGTGAAATTAATGTTGTTGAAGGTTATATCGAGTTTTTTATTAAACAAACCGTTGATTTTGATGGTTGGACATTTTCTTATGAAGGACAAGGAAATAATGATGGCAGTGTTCTGTTATGTTCAGGTAGCTGTACGCAGGATGCTGGTACCTTTTACGTACTTGAAGGACACTCTCTTCATAGTACGTTAGAAGAGCTGGTCATTTTAGATAAAGATGGCAAGGTTGTTCACTATTTTCGTTATGCTAACAGTGAAACTCAGGCTGGTGGCAAATGGAAGTGGCAGGCAGCTGATGATGTATCAACTTTATATTATGTCGAGGGAGCAAAAAATAATTTATGTGCAAACCCGGTTGGTGAAATAGATGTAAGTAAATGGGGGGAATGTACACCAACGAAAGGAAATAATGGTGACCTTTTGAGCTGTGATGAAATCTTTCCCGGTGATATTACCTTCGCTGTTAACGGAAGCCATACTTTTTTTAGTTCTGTCGCCGACAGTACCTGTAATGGTGGAAATTGTAGCCCAATCAATACCTTTCAGCTTGCTGATATTTTTTCGTTAACGTCGACTGGAAATTTTACATCAACTACTTTAGTTGATGGTGTTTATGCCTTTGATTCTTGGGGCTTACCCAGTAATTCAAATATTTCTTTTTCCGGTAATGGTACTGCCGTTTTGTATTTTTATGACGCAGTAACAATTCCTGCTGGCACACAACTAAATGCCGGTGGCGACCCGAGTAATGTATTAATTGTCGTCAACAGTGCGTTAACTATTGAGGCTGGTGCAGATATTAACGCTAATATTTATGTTGCAGGTTCAGCGACTCTTGGTATCCCTACCGAAGGAGTTGATATTACGGGTGCTTTATCGGTCGGTGGTGCATTGGCTGTATATGGCGACGGTGTCTATCAGTACAATGCTTCTTATGTGAATGATATGGACGCCCGTAGTTTTTGTCAGTCGTCACCAGAAGTTGTCGATCATTTTGAAATTATCCATGATGGTAATGGTTTAACTTGCGAAGTCGAATATATAACGATTCGTGCATGTACTAGTAGCATTGGTGATGCTTGTGTGGAATCATCAAAAGCAATTAATTTAGATTTAGTGGCAACCGGAGCGTCTAATACCGTCACTACCCCAGTCAATTACACTGGTAATAGTGCGATTGTAGCGGAATTGAGCTATACCGTGGCAGAACCTGTCACATTATCAATCGCTAATGAATCGGTCACTGCTCCTAATGGTTTTGTTTGTAATAATAATAACGCTGGTGATTGTATTATTAACTTTAGTGATGCTGGCTTTAAAGTTACTGGTCTTAATGATATTGAAGTGGCTGGTGTTCCTAATAACAACGTGAAGATTCAAGCGGTTAAAAAAGGCACAGATATTCAAAGCTGTGTGCCGTTATTTAATGACGGTAATGAAAAAGCGATTGAGTTTGCTGTTGAGATGATATCTCCAGCAACGACTACTGCTCTTAATAATGGATTGGCTTATAAGATGGGCACGGTTGCCAGTCATCTCGATATCCCAAGAAATATCGGTTCGCCCAGTAGTTATCAAACGGTAAACTTAACATTTGATGACACGTCAACGGCCATTTTGCCTCCTAATGTGTACCTCGATGCCGGCATTATTGATTTACATGCCAGATACACTGTTCCCGCAACGGTTGATAACCCTGCTTTTACAATCACAGGAAATAACGGCCAATTCACCGTTAGGCCTGATAGCTTTCGTATTACGCCAACAAACAGCAATGGTGACTCATTAGTCGAGTCAACTCATGATGGGAGCGTGACTCAAGTAGCCGGTAGAAATTTTAATTTATTAATTGAAGCGTTAAATGCTGATTGGTGGGGAGATGGCACCCCAGAAGTGACAACAAACTTCACGGGTATTGATGTGAATATAGCCTTACATAGATTATTACCAGTTGATGGAGTAAATGGTAAATTGGTTGATGGCTCTCTGTTTGATTTTTATTCATCTGTGACTTTACCTATTACTTATCCAGCTGATGTTCCTTTTGTTGATGGAAAATATCAAAGTAGCTCAGTGACTTTTTCTGAAGTAGGTATTTATCAACTTTTCGTACAGGAAAAAGCGACTATAACGCCTGATAATACCAATAATAAAGCCCAAGGGAGCAGTTACCTTGGCCGTTTTATCCCTGATCATTTTGACCTAGATATTGTCACTCATGGTGATATTCGCAGTGAGTGTGGTATTACACCATGGCCATATACTTACGTTGGGCAAATGGATGCGGCTGATCCTACCAAAGGAGCATTGCAATACGGTGTTGAGCCTGAATTTACCATCACGGCTAAATCTTACTGTCCATCAGGTCCTTGTAGTACTACTCAAAATTATACTGGTGATTTTATAAAGTTGGATACTGCTAATGTCACCTTGGTTACACCGGCTACCGATGGTACTCAACTAGGTGTTGATAATACCAATTTAGTCAAATTAACCGCGGATCTTGAAACGCCAAACATTACTGAAAAGTTGGGAGTGCTAACATATCGTTTTTCAAATGAAGATAATTTTGTTTATTTGCATGAAGCTAATTCTCAAGTAGGCCCATTTGATTCTGATATTAATTTAGAAATCACTTCTATAATCGATGGGGATGGCGTGTCTGCGGTTGATTTTGATCCAAGTTATGATTCAAAATTTTCTGGCGTATTAACATTGCACCCTGTCGCGACAAGTATTCGCTTTGGACGTTGGGCAATTGACAATGCCTATGGCCCTGAAACCGAAAAGTTACCCGTACCGATGAAAATAGAGCAGTGGATTGGGGCTGGCAGTAATGGTCGTTTTGAAGTAAATAGCGATGAAATCTGTTTAGTGCCTGGTTATGGTAGTAAAGTGATATCAGGCAATTTTTATGATCCACTCACTGCCTGGCAATACCGTTTATTGGATACCGATGATGGTGAACCTATTACGCCAAACGATACTTCCGTCGAAGTACCTAATCCACTACTAAGTTTTGATAATGGTGAGTATCAAGCGTTTATTTTTGCTATGCCAAATGACAGCGATGGTGATGGAAATAATGAACGAGGCACATTGAAATTTGAATATGATGTACCTAAATGGTTGAAATATGATTGGCAAGGTGATGGAGACTATGATGAGAACCCAAGCGCCACTATCAGTTTTGGTCTATTTCGCGGCAATGACCGTATTATATCGTGGCGAGAAGTGGGGAATTAGCGGTGAAAGCGTCAGTTTTTAATGTTTTGTGAAAAAAAATGCAAAAAACTGCCATTTTTTACAAAAACAGGCATCACTTCTTGTAAAGTCTGCGGTATGATTAGCGGCAATTACAAAAATAATTTCATTACGCTGTAGCATTTTTGCTGTGGTGAGGTAGCAAGGACATAGAGACCTTATGTTTAAAAAATTAAGAGGCATGTTTTCTAACGATTTATCGATCGATTTAGGAACCGCTAACACGCTGATTTATGTCAAAGATCAAGGCATAGTGTTAAATGAACCTTCGGTAGTGGCGATTCGTCAAGACCGCGCAGGAGGTTCGAAAAGTGTTGCTGCTGTTGGTGCGGCAGCAAAACAAATGTTAGGTCGTACCCCTGGCAATATCGAAGCCATTCGCCCAATGAAGGATGGCGTTATAGCTAATTTCTTTGTTACCGAAAAAATGTTGCAGTACTTTATTAAACAAGTACATAGTAATAACTTCTTACGCCCAAGTCCGCGAGTTTTAGTGTGTGTGCCTTGTGGTTCAACACAAGTAGAACGTCGTGCCATTCGTGAATCAGCCTTAGGTGCCGGTGCGCGTGAAGTGTATTTAATTGACGAGCCAATGGCAGCAGCTATTGGTGCGGGTATGCCAGTATCAGAAGCAACAGGTTCTATGGTGGTTGATATCGGTGGCGGTACTACAGAAGTTGGTATTATCTCATTAAATGGTGTGGTGTATTCATCATCGGTGCGCATTGGCGGTGATAAATTTGATGATGCTATTATCAACTACGTACGGCGTAATTTTGGTAGTTTAATTGGTGAAGCTACGGCTGAACGTATTAAACATGAAATTGGCTCGGCTTATCCGGGTGAAGAGCTAGTTGAAATTGAAGTACGTGGCCGAAATTTAGCTGAAGGTGTGCCACGCAGCTTTACTTTAAATAGCAATGAAATTTTAGAAGCATTACAAGAGCCATTAACAGGTATCGTCAGTGCTATTATGGTGGCATTAGAACAATCGCCGCCAGAACTAGCTTCAGATATCTCTGAGCGCGGTATGGTACTCACTGGTGGTGGTGCGCTATTAAAAGATTTAGATCGTTTATTAATGGAAGAAACGGGAATACCTGTGGTAGTTGCTGATGATCCGCTCACTTGTGTAGCTCGTGGTGGTGGTAAAGCGCTTGAAATGATTGATATGCATGGTGGGGATTTATTCGCCTACGAATAATAGCAATATTTATACTTGCTATTTCACTTTATAACGGTGTCAAATGTACTCATTGATAGTTATCAACTCCGTGCTTTTTCCTTGTTATAAAGTGAACTATCGGCGCATAAAGTAATGCTATGATGTTTACTGATTATTTTTCATTTAGAAAATTAGTGTTTATCAATTGATTAATATATTAAATAGCGAAGAGAACCCATATTCTCGATGAATCCCATATTTAAACATGGACCCTCACCTCAGCACCGGCTAGTTCTGGTGCTGATTTGTTCTAGTTTATTGATTTTTTTTGATCATAAGATGAATAGTTTCGAGTTTGTTCGGGGCTATTTGCAATCTATGGTAAGCCCGTTGCAATATTTAGCCACAACACCCAAATTAGCATTAGATTGGGCGAGAGAAAACTTAGTAACGCGGCAACAATTAATTGAGCAAAATCAACAATATAAGACTAATGAGCTGCGTTATCAGGAGCAAATAATGCAGCTTAATATTCTGAAACAAGAAAATGATCGACTTCGTTCCTTACTCGCTTCTCCTGTGCGCACCGATACTAAAAAAATGGTGGCTGAAATTTTATCGGTTGATAGCGACCCCTATTCTCATCAGGTCGTGATCAATCGTGGAGCGAATGACGGCTTGTTTGAAGGACAAGCGGTGATTGATGACAAGGGCATTGTTGGGCAAATTCTCCACGTTGGCACCATATCAAGTCGAGTACTGCTGATCACCGATGTTACACATGCAGTGCCTGTGAGGATCAAACGTAATGGTGTACGTTTAGTTGCTAATGGCACAGGGAATATTGGCCGACTGAGCCACAACTATGTGCCGCACAGTACTGATATTAAAGTGGGTGATTTACTGGTCACTTCAGGCCTTGGCGGTAAGTACCCTGAAGGGTATCCTGTGGCAAGAGTATCAGCAGTGCGACAAGATGAATCACGCCCATTTGCCTTAGTGCAGAGTGAGCCGATAGCACAAATTGATCGATTGCGTTATTTGTTACTACTCTGGCCAGAAAAACCCACCAAGATATTTTCATCAAAAGATGATCTGGCCGCGTTAAAGGAGCAAAGTGATGTTCGCTCATAATGGTATAGTGATCATATTGACTTTGTTAGTAGCCTTAATGGCTTCTATTATGCCGTTACCCCTTGGCGCTGATGCGTTTCGTCCTGATTGGGTATTGGTGGCATTAATCTACTGGTGCTTAGCGTTGCCTAGCCGAGTCAATGTGGTTACTGCATGGATCATGGGGTTTCTGCTTGATGTGTTATTAGGTTCTGTACTCGGGGTGCATGCCGCTGCTATGGCGCTATCGGTTTATATTATTGCTGGCAATTATCAAAAAATTCGAAACTTTTCAGTATGGCAGCAGGCGCTGATTGTCGGTGTACTTTCCGCTTTATATCATTTACTGGTGTTTTGGTTTCAACGCTTTTTATTGGATATCGTCTTTTTACCGAGTTACTTATACCCTGTACTAACATCAATTATTTTGTGGCCTTGGGCATTTTTATTACTTCGAAAAATACGACGTCATTTTAAAATTAGATAATATGAACTCTCTTATTTTAGCTTCTCAATCACCACGACGACGTGAATTATTGGCTCAACTTGGTTATGAGTTTGCCTGTTTGCCTGCCAATATTGATGAAAGTGAATTAGCTGATGAAACACCCGAACAATATGTTGAGCGTTTAGCTAGAGAAAAAGCGCAATATATTGCGAATGATCAGTCAGATACTACAATTATATTAGGCTCAGACACTTGCGTTGTGCAAGATGGCTGTATTTTAGGCAAACCAGAAAACCAGCAACAGTGTCTAACACATTTAGCTATGCTTTCGGGGCGAAGTCATTTGGTCTTAACAGCAATCGCTGTTGTTCAGGGTTCATTAATCAAGTCAATGGTAATATCTACCGAAGTGGAGTTTAAGCAATTAACACAATGCGAGATGTTGAACTATTGGCGAACCGGAGAGCCTAAAGATAAAGCTGGTTCTTATGGCATCCAAGGAATAGCGGGGCAATTTGTGAAAAGAATAACAGGAAGTTACAGCGCAGTCGTAGGTTTACCTTTATGTGAAACAACACAATTATTAGCAGAGTTTGGTTTGAACTCAGCATTACAACAGCCAGATGACCAGTAATAGGAAAAATGATGAGTGGTGAATTACTCATTAATGTGACCCCAAGTGAAACGCGAGTCGCATTAATTGAAAATGGAGTACTGCAGGAAGTTCACGTTGAGCGTGAAGCAAAACGTGGTCTGGTTGGTAATATTTATCTTGGCAAAGTGATCCGTGTATTACCGGGGATGCAGGCGGCATTTGTTGATATCAATCTTGAAAAGGCGGCATTTTTGCATGCCTCAGATATTAATTCCAAACTGATCCTTAATAATGATGAGCGTAAAGAGGAACGGAAGGAACAAGTACCTGATATTCGCAGCCTAGTGCATGAAGGCCAATACATAGTTGTACAAGTAGTGAAAGATCCGCTGGGAACCAAAGGCGCGAGGTTAACCACTGATATCACTGTGGCGGCACGCTATTTAGTACTAATGCCAAATGCTGACTATGCAGGAATTTCACAACGTATCGAAGATATTGATGAGCGTAAGCGCTTACGCGATATCGTCACGCCTTATTGTTCAGAAAACCACGGCTTTATTGTTAGAACTGCAGCAGAGGGCGCGGGTGATGATGAGCTTCGTCATGATGCGGAATTTTTACGCCGTGTATGGGCAAAAGTGCTTGAACGTAAACAGCGTAAACAAACCAGTACTGCCATTTACCAAGATTTATCACTGGCATTTCGAGTAATAAGAGATTTTGTTGGTATTGATCTAGAGCGTATTCGGGTGGATTCTAAATTGACGTTTGATCAGTTAAGTACTTTTACCCAAGAATTTGTTCCCGAGTTAGCCGGTACGTTGGAATATTATCCGGGTGAGCGACCGATTTTTGATTTGTTTGATGTTGAAAATGAAATTCAGCGAGCATTACACCGAAAAATAGAACTAAAATCTGGTGGTTATTTAATTATTGACCAAACTGAGGCCATGACCACCATAGATATTAATACTGGGGCTTTTGTTGGGCATCGAAATCTTGAAGAAACTATTTTTAATACCAATATTGAGGCCACACAAGCAATTGCTCGACAGTTACGATTACGTAATTTAGGTGGTATTATCATTGTTGATTTTATTGATATGTTAGATGAAGACCATCAGCGACGTGTGTTACATAGCCTAGATATGGCAATGATGAAAGATAACGTCAAATACAGTATTAGTGGCTTTTCCGCCTTAGGTTTAGTTGAAATGACCCGTAAGCGCACGCGAGAAAGTTTAGAGCATGTATTATGTGGTGAGTGCTCGGTTTGTCACGGACGTGGACATTTAAAAACCGTAGAAACGGTATGCTTTGAAATCTTGAGAGAAATTGTCCGGGTCAATCGTGCCTACGATACGGATAAGTTTATTGTTTACGCGTCTTCAGCCGTTAGTGAATCATTAATTAATGATGAATATCATAATTTGGCAGAATTAGAAGTGTTTATTGGTAAGCAAATTAAGATTCAAACGGAAAATATGTACAACCAAGAGCAATTTGATGTGGTTATGATGTAACCATTTTAGCAATAAAGCGTTCTACTCAAGGAGGAGCAATACGTTTTCACAGGTTTATTAAGAGCAAAGAGAATTAAGTAGGTAGATGAGTATTTCGAAGGTTTCTAACCGCTGGTTAAACAGAGCATACAAAAGTATCGCCATTTTTTTGGTGATCTTTGCTGTGTTGATCAGTGCCTTGCGTTTACTGTTACCTTACGCTCATAACTACCGCACTGACCTACAAGATTATATTAATCAAACCTATAACAGTAATATTATCATCGGGGCATTAAATATGGGCTGGCAAAGCTCAGGCCCGACGTTAGTGGCATCAAATGTGAGCTTGCTGCAAACTGATGAAGCAGAAATATATGTACAAGCGTTTGATCTTAATGTTGATTTTTGGCAAAGCATTAAGAATAGACGCTTAATCACTAAGGATTTTTCACTAAGTGGGGTGAAAGTTCTGTTTGATAAAACCATTGTTTCAGAAACTGAGGTTTCGAATAATAATTCAGCATTATTGAGCAATTTGACTGAGTTGTTTTTTTCACAAATAGGTCGATTTTCAGTTAATAACAGTCAAGTCATTTATCGAACTAAGCAAGGTAGTCGTACTTTGTTGATCGATTCCCTCCATTGGCTTAACCAAGGAAATAACCATCGTGCAGAAGGTAATGTTATTGTTGATGGCATTACCTCAAATAATTTACGCATTAAGTTGGATGTGCAAGGTGAGCATGTTGAAGATATGCAGGGCACGCTGTACTTGGCTGCTAATCAGCTTAATATCACACCATGGTTAGGTAAAGTGTTAGCGATTGCTGACGAAAATACTCATTCAACCATTAATTTTGATGCTTGGCTGTCAATTGATCAGGGGCAGTTGGATAGATTGCAATTAGCCTTGGGACAGAACCAGATTGCCTGGCAATATAATGGCAAGATCAATACGCTCAATATTGAACAAGGCCAGGTAATGATTGACAACTTGGCGCAACCCGATCAGTTAACCGTGTATTCTTCACCCATTGATGTGACATCAAATAAGCATCAATGGCAGCCGCTGACTTTTAGTCTGCAACAAAATGGTCAAACGCAAACAAGCTATATTTCTAATGTAGATATCGCAGGAAGTGCTCACTTACTTCCTTTATTGGTAAAAGATGAGCAGACTCGTTCGCTGATTAAAAAACTGGCACCAACCGGAGAATTACACGATATCTTTTGGCAGAAAAAACCTAACGGTATGTCGTTAGTTGCCAGTCTTGCTCAAGTTAATACTCAGTACGGTGATGGCATTCCTGGTGTTGAAAACCTCAGTGGAGAGCTGATCTATCAACCAGGAAAATTGCACGCCAACATTCACGCTGAGCAAGGTGCGTTAGATTTTGCTCAACACTTTGCTAGGCCGATTCAGTATCAATCTCTGACATCATCATTGGATTTTGTTGAACAAACAGACGGCTGGCAACTATCGTCGGATGATTTTCAATTTTCTTCAAAACAATTAACCCTTAGTGGTGAATTGGCGGTGTTTAAGCAGCCGGAAAAAGATATTGAGTTGTCGTTACTGGCAACAGCCACTAAAGCAAATGTAGTGGATGCACCGAGCTTTTATCCTCATTTATTAATGGGGGAGAACTTAGTTAATTATTTAAACGCTGCTCTGGTTAAAGGGCAATTAGCGCAAGCTGTTGTGATGATAAACGGTCCTTTAACTGCATTTCCTTATGGTGAAGGAAATGGAATTTTTGTTGTGGATGCTGAACTAACTAACGCTTCGTTTAAATTTGACCAGGGCTGGCCAGCGATAGAACATTTTAATGCTAATTTAAATTTTACAAATAACAGTATGTTGATCACTGGTCGTGATGGCACCTTAAGTGGTATTGAAGTGAAAGGGGTTGAAGCGGCAATCGAAGATCTTTCTGAACAACAAACCTTAATGGTTGATGCGACATTTGATGGAACAAACCCTGCGCTTATTGCTAATTTAATGATGACAAGCCCATTTAGTGATAGTGTTGGCGCTGTGCTTGAGCAAGTCGTGGTCAGTGAGAAAATCGCTGGTGATTTTCATCTGTTATTGCCGTTAAATGATACTGACAGTGCAATTGCCAAAGGGAATATTACATTTAAAGATAATGTTATCGACTTACAGTCACCACAAATGCATTTTAGCCAGCTCAATGGCTCGCTCAGTTTCGAAAATGATCAAATTACCACTGATGGGCTAAGTGCTGTTTGGCGAGGTATGCCAATGAAATTTGCTGTAACGGCACAAGCTCAGGAAAATAGTTATCGTACAGACATCTTGTTGTCTGCTCATTGGCAAGAGCAACAATGGCAACAACAACTTCCTCCGTTATTGCGTTCATATGGCTCGGGTGAGCTTAACTGGCAAGGTCAGTTAGTACTAAGTAATCGTCATGATGGTAAATTTACTTATCAACTGAACCTTGATTCTGAGTTGAGTCAGTTACAATTGAATTTACCGGCGCCATATCAAAAAACACCAGAACAACAAGTGACGGCATCGGTCAGTGTGTTTGGTGACAAAGAACAATCGACCATTGATGCCCAAATTGGTGAACAATTAAATTTTTACGGAAATCTTGAGCACCAACAAGTGGCCTTTTCACAGGCTCATTTGATATTGGGCGATGAACCTATGTATCTCCCGATGAGTGGTTTTCATATCACCACTAATTTGGCGGAAGCAGACTTTTTTCAGTGGCAACCTTTGATCATCGATATTATTGACAGTCTTGAGAAGAGTGAGCCGCAATTACCCGCTCAAAGAGGCTTGTTAGCGCAACCGGAGAGAATTCGTGGTGATATTGCAACATTAACTTTTTGGGATGAGGCCATTCATGGCGTGTCATTTAATTTAGAAGATCAGTTGAGTTGGTGGCTGTTAGAATTAAGCAGTAAAGAAGCAAGGGCGGCAGTAAAATTTTATCCTGACTGGCATACACAAGGATTAGATGTTAATGCTGACTTTATTCGATTGTCCCCAGATAAGTTACTGTTTGGTCCTAAGCAACAGCAGGCAAAGGAACAGCTCACCAGTGTCTTTGACTCACATAAAAATGATGAGTTATTTCGCGGGTTACCGCCAATGCGCTTTGATTGCCTCGATTGTCGTTATGGTAATTTAAATTTAGGCGAGGTGACCTTTGCCCTTGAGCGGTCAAAACCTGAACTTGTCACCATGAAAAATTTTGTCGCTAAACGTAAAGGCAATAAATTAAGTTTTGATGTGCTTTGGCACCATGACGAAACCTCGTCTGAGAGCCAAATTGTTGGCTCATTATCTTCTAACGATATAGAACGAGAGTTAGAGCGTTTGGCTATACCTTCAACAGTGAAAGACAGCGGCTTAAAATCGAGTTTTGACCTACATTGGCGTGGCGGCCCACATGATTTTGCTATTGCACAGTTAAATGGTGAATTGACGGGTAAATTAGATGAAGGCTATCTATCTGAAGTACCCGATCAAGCACGAGCATTTTCAATACTGAGCTTGCAATCCTTAGTGCGTAAGCTCAAATTCGATTTCCGTGATATTTTCAGTGATGGCATGTTTTATAGTGAAGTAAAAGGGGATTTTCAGTTACGAGATGGCGTCATTTACACTAAAAATACCTTTTTAAAAGGCAATGCTGGTGATTTAACGGTAAAAGGTAATACTGACTTAAATAGTGAAGAGCTTGACTATCGTATGTCTTATAAGCCAAATGTAACTTCGAGCTTACCTGCGATAGCTTGGATCGCCACGTTAAACCCTGTTACTTTCCTTGCTGGTATTGCCATTGATGAAGTGATCACCTCAAAGGTGGTGTCTGAGTATAAGTTCGAAGTGACAGGTAGCATAGATAAACCAAATTTTAGGGAAGTTGATCGTAAAACCCAAAATATTAGTGTTGGTCGTGATTCTCCACCGCAAATCGTTGAGAATTTACCTAGTGAGAAAAATGATTCACTAACCACGGTTGATCCTGAAAAAGACTTGGGTGAGAAGGCGAATAAAACCAAAGAAAAGCAGGATAAAATTGATGGCTAAATTAACTGCTATACAAATGACATCAGTGCCTGATGTGCAGCAAAACTTAGCCACCATAGAACAACAGCTCAAGCAGTTAAGCATCACAGATGAGCACATTGTGGTGTTACCTGAGTGCTGTTTATATTTTGGTGGAAGAGACAAGGCACAACTAGTCTTGGCGCAACAAAATGAAGCCTCTTGCGAGTTGACCACAGCTTTAGCGAAATTAGCTGCCAAGCATCAAATTACTTTAGTTGCAGGCAGCATTCCTTTATTTCATCCTCAATCGAATAAATTCACCAATACTTGTTGTGTGTTTTCACCTAGTGGTGAAATGCTAGCGCAATACCAAAAAGTGCATTTGTTTGATGTTGAAGTGCAAGACAGTGAACGAAATTATTTAGAGTCTCGTTATACTCATCCAGGAAATGAACTGACAACATTGACCATGGCAGGAGTTACTTTAGGGTTAACGATTTGTTATGATTTGCGCTTTCCTGAATTGTTCCGAGCACTAAGGCAGTTAGGTGCGAATGTCATCACAGTGCCCAGTGCTTTTACTAAGGTCACAGGTCAAGCACACTGGGAAACCTTATTAAGGGCGCGAGCAATTGAGAATCAAGTTTATATTGTAGCTGCTGCACAAGTAGGAAACCATGAAAACGGTAGAGAGACCTGGGGGCATAGCATGATCATTGATCCTTGGGGGAAAATTATTACCTGTAAGCAACAAGGTGTCGGCATCATCAGTGCTGATGTAGATTTAGCGCACTTAGCAAAAATTCGTCAAGCGATACCTGTGCAAGAGCACAACCAATTTATCACTAAGTTGAAAATTTATGAATAATGTTGAGCGAGAGCTCTTGGCGGAAAGCCAATTAGATAAAAGTTTCTTAAATGAGACGTTACAAGGAATTTATCAGCGTAACATTGATTTTGCTGATTTATATTTTCAAGCGAGCTCTCATGAGTCTTGGTTACTTGAAGACGGTGTTGTCAAAGAAGGCTCATACAATATTGAAAGAGGTGTTGGTGTAAGAGCTATTTCTGGTGAAAAAACGGGTTTTGCTTACTCAGATGATATTAGCCCTGTTGCAATAACTAAAGCAGCTGATGCGGCTAAAGGGATTGCTAACTCAGGTAATAGTGCGACAGTGCATGCCTTTAAAACGGATAAACATGCATTGATTTATCAAAGTATTAATCCGATTGACAGCTTAACTCAAGAGCAAAAAATTACCATGTTGCATGAAGTGGAAGCGCATGCACGCCAACAGGATCAAAGAGTTAAGCAAGTAATTGTGAGCTTGTCGGGGGTCTTTGAAAAAATATTAGTGGCGGCAAGTGATGGTACTTATGCAACTGATATTCGTCCTTTGGTACGGTTAAATTGCTCGGTGCTGGTTGAAAGTAATGGCAAGCGTGAACGCGGTAGTGCCGGCGGTGGCGCGAGAACCGATTATAGCTATTTTTTTGAAGCAGAAAATAACAAAGCAAGATATCTTGCTTATGCCGAAGAGGCTGTTCGTCAGGCATTAGTCAACATAGTGGCGATAGAATCTCCTGCAGGCGCGATGCCCGTTGTTTTAGGATCGGGTTGGCCGGGTGTGTTATTGCATGAAGCAGTAGGACATGGGCTTGAAGGTGATTTTAATCGTAAAGGTTCATCGGCTTTTTCAGGAAAAATTGGCCAACAGGTGACATCTAAGCATTGTACTATTGTTGATGATGGCACAATTGCCAATCGTCGTGGATCATTGAATATTGATGATGAGGGGACACCGGCACAATATAATGTCTTAATTGAGAAAGGTATTTTAAAAGGTTATATGCAAGATAAGCATAATGCGGCTTTGATGGGAGTAAATCCTACCGGTAATGGTCGACGTGAATCTTATGCGCATTTACCCATGCCCCGCATGACTAATACCTATATGTTAGCCGGAGAGCATCAACCGGAAGATATTATAAAGTCGGTAAAAAAAGGCATCTATGCGCCACATTTTGCTGGCGGCCAAGTGGATATCACTTCTGGAAAGTTTGTTTTTACCAGTGCCGAAGCTTATTTAATCGAAAATGGTGAAATCACTTCGCCTGTTAAAGGGGCAACTTTAATTGGTAGTGGACCCGAGGCGATGCAAAAGGTCAGCATGGTAGGTAATGATCTTGCGCTAGACGCAGGTGTCGGCGTTTGTGGTAAAGATGGTCAAAGTGTGCCGGTGGGGGTTGGTCAACCAACACTCAAAGTAGACGAAATGACGGTAGGTGGTACGCAATAGTCACTTCTCGCTTGAAATAAAAAAGCTCCGTTGGAGCTTTTTTATTACGCTGATTATTACTTGATAATATTGCACGGCAGTTTTAATTGTTATATTATCACATTTAATTTAGTCACATTAGTTATCTTCGGTTACGTTTATTTTCGCTATGCCTTATTTTTCGATTGCTCGTCAATTTTCAATCAGCCTGTGTTTGCTGTTTGTATTGTTGTGCGCGTCGATCACCCATAGTCACGAATATTCGGTTGATCACAATAGCTCTATCGAGCAACTTGATTGTAAGCTTTGTCAGCAGAATATTGATAAACCAACCACTTCACTTAAGCTAGTAAGTTTCAAACTAGGGAGTTTTTCCTTAGTTGAAAAAGCGGATAGTTTAACTGCTTTATCGGTTGAATTTTGCTACTTACCGCCACTTAGAGCCCCTCCAATAGCTGCTTAATTTTTTAATTAGTTCGTTTTACAAGTTATTAATAAAATTTTAAGTGGAAAATTATGAAGTTAAATCATATTGCCGCGGCATTGTCGATGTCGTCATTTTTTTGTATTCCTGTGTTTGCACAATCTGTCAGTGGTATTGTTAAAAATAGTGCGGGTCAGCCAGTCAAAAATGTCAAAATTGCGGTAGGAAAAAGTAAGCAAAAAGTGTTTACTGATGAAAATGGCCGTTTTGAGCTTAGTAATCTTAGTGAAGGTACGTTTGAGTTACATGTAACTAAGTCAGCGTACAGTCATCAAAATAAAACCATCACTGTCGGTCAAACTGACATTATGGATTTGTCTTTAACCTTAGTATCATCTTCTATTGAAGTTATCGATGTACATGCCACCCCTTTACATTCCTCGAATATCGAATCAGCATTACCAGTGAATGTTATTGCCAGTGATGAGCTTAGATTAAAACAAGCTTCAACATTAGGTGAGACTTTAAAAAATGAGGTTGGTGTTCATTCATCTTATTACGGCCCAGTTTCGAGCAGTCCTATTATTCGTGGACTGGATGGTCCTAGGGTGCTGATCACCCAAAATGGTCTGGATGTCGGTGATGCTTCACGTGTTGGCCCTGATCATGTGGTCTCATCTGAAACTGCAACGGCACAACAAATTGAAGTGCTGCGAGGTCCAGCAACCTTGTTTTATGGCAGTGGTGCAATTGGTGGCGTGGTGAACGTGGTTGATAATCGCGTACCTAACACCCTTGAGCGCTCGGTTAACTATATGGCTAAGCATAATGATGTTGCCGATGAGAATGAGGTGTCAGTTGCCGCAGATTCTTATAGCGGTCAACTTGCGTTTCATGTGGATGCATTTTGGCGTGACGGTAATAATTATGATATTCCAGGTTTCGCAGAGTCAGTGCAAGCGCATGATGAACATGAAGAAGATCATGAAGAAATGCATGAGGGAGAATTAGACGGCCATGATGACCACGAAGAAGAGCAAGGTGCGAAAGGGATCTTATTAAATAGTGCCGCGAAGGCATCGGGTTTTACAATCGGCTCTAGCTATATCCTTGAGAATGGTTTTGTTGGGTTCGCTTATGGCCAAATGTCTCGAACATACGGTATACCTGGTCATAGCCATGCTGATGAACATGAAGAGCATGATGAACACGAAGAACAAGACGAACATGCTGAGGAAAGTGTCGAAGGTGATTTAACCCAAGACAGAATTCAATTATTAAGTGAATTAAATTTTGACCAAAGCTTTATCAATAAAGTTGCTAGTAAAGCGTCTTATACCGATTACCAGCATCAGGAAATTGAGAATGGAGCAGTAGGGACTCAATTTAATAATGAAATGTTAGAGATGCGTTTTGATATTCATCACAAAGAATATCAGGGCTGGAAAGGAGCGTGGACCTTACACTATAAAACCAGCGACTTTGAAGCGATTGGGGAAGAAGCATTCACTCCTCCATCAAAGACAAAATCTGTTGCACTTGCATGGTTAGAAGAAAAACATTTTGAACAATTATTGATACAACTTGGCGCGCGTATTGAAAAAGTCGAGCTAGAAACACAATTAACGGAGGAAGCAGATATTCATTCTCATGAAAGTGAAGCGCTTAGTCACTTTAGTGCTGAAGCATTTACCCCTGTAAGTATTTCAGCTGGTGTGGTGTGGGATTATCGCGCCGGTTATAATCTTGGCATTTCGAGCTCATTTTCACAACGTGCGCCTTCGGCAACAGAATTGTTTTCAAATGGCCCACATATTGGCACCAATACTTATGAGTTAGGCGCCATGTATCATGTGCATGGCAGTGGTGATGATCTCCACTTTGATATAGGAGATAGCCAAGTCGATTTAGAAACAGCAATGAATGTAGATTTGACATGGCGAAAGTTTGAAGGTGATTTAGGCTTTGTTATCAGTGCGTTTTATAATCACATTGATGATTACTACTATCAGGCTAATACTGGCGAGTTTTCGCATGCTGAACATGAAGAAGATGAGCATGAAGCACATGATGAGCATGAAGAGTCAGTAGAAGAGCAAGGTTTACCTGTTTATCAGTATCAGCAAAATGATGTGAAAATGTATGGTCTAGAAGCTGAATTGGTTTATCAATGGGGGAACGGTGTGAGTTCAACGTTATTTGGTGATGTTATTCGTGCTAAGCTCGATGATGGTAGTTATTTACCGCGTATTCCACCAATGCGTATTGGTGGGCAGCTTGCTTATCAAGGGGATAGTTTCGGTATGCAGTTATCAGCTAGCCATTATTTTAAGCAAGATAAGGTGGCTGCATTAGAAACAAATACCAATGGATATACTATGGTTGATGCAAATTTTAATTACTACATCGACGGCATCGGAGATGATCTCGTTATTTTTGCCAAAGCCAATAACATTACCAATGAAGAAGCGCGGGTGCATGCCTCCTTCCTCAAAGATGTTTCACCATTACCTGCACGTGGTTTTGAGCTAGGCATTCGTGGCAGTTTTTAATTGGTCGCGTTAATTTCTAAGCTGTGATAACAAAACAGGCGCTATCATTAGCGCCTGTTTTTATGGTTGTAGTATGCTTTAAGGGAGGCGAATGCCATTTTTTTCAATCACCAACTGCCCTTTTTTCATTAAATTACCAATAGTGGCTTTAAAGGTCTTTTTGCTCACGCCAAGCACTCGTTTAATGTCATCGGGGGAGCTTTTATCATGCAGCGGGCTAAAACCATTATTTTTTTCTAAGTGTGCTAATAACTTATCACTAAAATCGATAACTTTCTTTTTACCCGTGCGGCTTAATGTTAAGTTAATTCGACCGTCTTCTCTTATTTGTTTGATGTAACCAGTGACCTTTTTACCTGTTTTGAGCGGTTGAAAAATATCACTTTCGAAAATTAATCCCCAGTGTTGGTGATTAATAATCGCTTTAAAACCAAGGTCAGTTTTAGCGCCAATCGTCAATGAAACTTCGTCGCCCTCTTGGTATTCGGCTGGCCAAATATCTAAATATTTATCGAGTTTGCTGGATGCGACAATTCTTTCAGTACTTTTATCGACAAATAGGTACACGAGATAATGTTTACCTACTTCCATTTTTTTATGTTGTTGATTAAAAGGTACTAATAGATCTTTTGGTAGACCCCAATCAAGGAAAGCGCCAATCTTGTTTACTTGCTTAACCGCTAAAGAGGCAAACTCTCCAACTTGCGCATAGGGTGTTTCTGTTGTGGCAATCAGGCGATCTGCTGAGTCTAAGTAGATAAATACGTCAAGCTCATCACCTATTTGACAATTTTCTGGTAAATAGCGATTTGGTAATAATATTTCACCTAGCTCGTCAGCATCGAGATATGCGCCGTTTGCCATCACAGCAATTACAGGAAGGGTATTAAATTGGCCAATTTTTGCCATGCTCAACTCAGAATAGTAAATGATAAATAACTGCTTGTTATTATACCTTAGTTTGAATTGAACCGTTGAATATTTCTTTACCAACAACTCTCAGGGCGAGTCGAACTTTGTTTGTATTTACACAAAGGGTAAAACGCCTTAGGTAAGTATGATGCTTTTAGCCCTAGCATATTCAGCGCGGCTTAGGTGCAGTAGATCGGCGATTTTACGGATAACGTGTTCTTCAATACTAGCTATTTCACCATCGGCTAATGCGAGTTTCCATAATAGTGCGACCATTTCTGTTTTCTGATGAGCGTTATAATGACGATTAACTTTTGAAGTAAACTGATGAAAATCAATGGCGTGTTCACTTAATTCTTTGGCTTTACTGATCAGCTCCTCAACTGCTTGAGGTTCAAGAGCAAACTGACGCTGAATGGTCTTGCTTAGCATTTTCTGCTCATTAGCGTCTAACTGACCATCAGCGCGCATGACTTCACATAATAGTACTGTGCAGGCCATTTCTAATGATAACGGTTCATCAGTATTTGCGTTATCTTTTTGTAATTCATTAAAAAAATTAGCTATTTTTGCAAGCATATCGCACCAAAGATCTGTCATTAATGACAGGTATTCTTAAGCTTAATCTGCTGTTTAGCAAGTAATAAATGATAAGAAAGTGAGTTGCAGGATATTGATCATTACTTACTATTGGTGTTGGTGTGATTGCTATTTATTGATTGGAGCATTAGAATTACTAAAAATGACAGCGCTGTCTATTTGGCGTATTAGTGATAAAAAATACTTGAGGTACCTGTGAGCGAATTAACAACACCACAGCACGTGGCATCTACAGAAAAGAAACGTTTGTTATCAATTGATGCGTTACGTGGCTTTGACATGTTTTGGATTTTAGGTGCTGAGAAGTTATTTGCTGCGCTGTTTATCATTTCAGGATGGTCTGTTTTCAAAGTGGCAGAAGCGCAAATGCAGCATAGCACTTGGCATGGATTTACCGCTTACGATTTAATTTTTCCATTATTTATTTTTCTATCTGGCGTCAGTTTAGGGATTGCGGCTAAGCCTTTATCGAGTTACCCCGCAGAAAAAGCCAGTCAAATAGTAAAAGCGGGAGTAAAGCGCTTACTATTACTGATATTTTTAGGGGTAATCTATAACCATGGCTGGGGCGAAGGTATTCCTGCTTCTATTGAGAATGTGCGCTTTGCCAGTGTGCTTGGTCGTATCGGTATTGCTTGGTTCGTTGCTGCTATGCTCGTTTGGTATGTCAGTGAACGTGCCCAATGGCTGACAGCTGTCGTTATTTTAGTAGGTTATTGGTTGTTATTGAGTGTGGTAACTATTGATGGTCTTGGTGGCGGAAATTTCAGTGCTGATGGTGCGTTAAATGTATGGATTGATCAGCATTTTCTACCTGGAGCTACGTATCGCAACCTTGCTGTAGATCCCGAAGGACTGCTATCAAATCTGACTTCGATTGTGAATGCGCTTTGTGGCGTTTTTGCAGGACGCTTTATGATCAAACATAAAGAAATGCCTTGGTATATTGTGATTAACTTTGTTGTTGTTGGTATTTCGTTAGTGATTCTTGCTTATGCTTGGGATATTTACTTTCCTATCAATAAAACACTGTGGACGAGTTCATTTGTATTACTTACCGTTGGCTATAGTCTTTTGCTGTTAACGCTATTTTATGGGGTGATTGATTGGCTCAAAATAAACAAGTGGGCAAAAGTTTTTGCTGTGATTGGTACTAATTCTATTGTTGCTTATTTAGGTACTAGTTTGATTAATTGGCGCTACACGAGCAGTAGCTTATTTGGTGGTATTATCGATGCATTACCGGCTGCTTGGCATGACATGATATTGTTTAGCGGTATGCTGCTTTTACAATGGTTGGTACTTTACTGGTTATCTTGTCGAAGAATTTTTATTAAAGTTTAATAGAGCCTAAAAGTTGGTTAATTTAACCACTTTTTTTGTCATAGACTGAAAACTGACTAAATAATACTTATTTAGCTAAAAATACTAGTTTAAAATAAAGATGATTAAAAACATGCTGTTAGCATGTTTTTTTATTGCTTTTTTTGTTTTTCTTTAGGTTGGCTTGATCCTTGTAATAAGCTTTTACAACTTTTATCTCATAGCAGTGTCGTTATTCGCTAAAATTGATAAAAATAAGAAATTATTACAATAGAATTAATTTACCTGAGGAATTCGTGGTGACTAGAAAAAAACAGATTATTGTCCCGATTGTTATATTAATCGCTGGCATTTTACTTTTTTTGGCCTTTTCAAGCATGAAAAAACCACCAGCCGAAAAGGCAAAAGTAGATAACACCCCTATTGTGGCCGTTGAAGAAGTTACGGTGACACCAATGACCTTAAATGTCGATTCTTACGGCATTGTAAAACCTAAATATGAAACTGAAATTGTTGCTCAGGTGAGCGGTCAAATTGTTGAGCTTTCTGAGACTTTTGTTCGAGGTGGTTTTGTCGAGAAAGATCAGTTACTCGCACGAATCGATCCGAGTGATTACCAAGCAGCATTGATTGATGCAGAAGCGTCACTAGCTTCTGCAAAAGCAGCTTTAGAACAGGAGCGTGCACAAGGTAAAGTGGCTGAGCAAGAATGGCAACGCATCACTGATGCTTCTCCTACTGCGTTAAGCTTACGTAAACCTCAATTAAAGCAGGAAATTGCTCGGGTAGAAGCTGCAAAAGCATCGGTGTTACGAGCTAAGCGCAACCTTGAACGCACGGAATTAAGAGCACCTTATGATGCCATGATTGAAGAACGAAATATTGGTTTAGGAGCTTTTGTTGGCACAGGCAGCCGAGTTGGAAAAATTTTAGGAACCGGCATTGCTGAAGTGCGCTTACCTGTGCCGGATAATCAGTTACAGTATTTGGTGGAACAAGGGAACCAAGCGACTGTCAATTTAGTTGGTACTTATGCTGGCGAAGAAACGACTTGGGTGGCAAGTATTGCTAGAAGTGAAGGTGTGATTGATAAACAAAGCCGTATGAGTTACTTGGTGGCGCAGATCACAGATCCTTATGCCTTACGTTCAGACGCGACAAAAACGCCATTACGCTTCGGTTCTTACGTGAATGCGCAAATCTTAGGCGTTGAACTAACAAAAGCAACTAAGTTGCCACGCTACTTAGTAAAGAATGGTCAGGTTGCGATTTTAAATAAAGAGTCAAAATTACAATATGTTGATATTGATATTGCGCGTCAAGATGGTGGTGATGTCATTGTTTCTGATGGTTTAACGAGTGGTGATCGATTAATTATTTCTGCACTGGATTATCCTGTAGATGGGATGAAATTAGCGTTGCCAACCGATAGCGAAAGTGAATTAGAGTCTGAGAACGAAGTTGAAACACAAATTGCCAGTGTGAAGGACTAAGTGATGGAAGATACAAACAAAGGCTTAATTGCTTGGTTTGCCCGTAATAGCGTTGCCGCAAACCTGTTAATGATATTTATTATTGTCGGTGGCTTTTTAACCGCACAAACGATAAATAAACAAATGTTTCCTCAAGTTAAAATCAATTGGATTTCTTTTGCCGCGCCTTATCCAGGAGCCGCCCCACAAGAAGTTGAGGAAGGCATTACCATCAAGATAGAAGAGGCACTTGAATCTGTTCAAGGCCTGAAAAGAGTGATTACTTATTCTAATCGAGGCTATTCAAATGGCTGGTTTGAAGTTGAATTAGATTATGATCCGCAGGTGGTGTTAGAAGAGGTAAAATCAGCGATTGATTCAATACCAAGCTTTCCTGATGGTATGGAACGGATCAAGGTGGAGCGTGAAAAATTTCGTCAAGAAGTTATGTATATCAGCTTGTATGGTGATATTAGCAATGCTGAATTGAAAGAGCTTGGACGTAAGATTCATGATGAAGTCCAGCAACTTCCCTTAGTGAATGTTTCTGAGTTTTTTGGCGGTTTAGATTATGAAATCTCTATCGAAGTTTCGAAAGATAAATTACGTGAATATGGTTTAAGCTTTCGAGATGTTGCCAATGCGGTGAGAAGTTACTCACGTAATATGTCAGCAGGGCAAATCAAAGCTGAAAATGGTTATATTAACTTGCGCGTTGAAAACCAAGCGTATCGCGGCCATGAATTTGAACGTATACCTGTTGTTACTATGGCTGATGGTACTAAGGTTTTATTAGGTGAAATAGCTAACATTAATGATGGCTTCAAAGAAGGCCTACAGTATTCAAAATTCAATGGTAAAAACTCCACTACCTTATTCATTGGTGCATCGGATAACCAAAGCATTACTGATGTGGCAAAGGTGGTCAATAGCTATGTTGAACAAAAGCAAGAAATCTTACCTTCAGGTGTCAAACTAGAAACTTGGGTTGATATGACCTATTACCTGGAAGGTCGACTAGACATGATGCTAGACAACATGAAAAGTGGTGCCGTGTTAGTCTTTTTAATTCTGGCCTTATTTTTACGTGTGCGATTAGCTTTTTGGGTGATGTTAGGGCTACCAGTTTGTTTCTTAGGTACATTATTAATGATGCCTGCTGATTTTGTTAATGTGACGATTAATATCACCAGTTTATTCGCCTTTATCTTAGTGCTAGGTATTGTTGTTGATGATGCCATTGTGATGGGGGAAAGCGCCCATGATGAGATTGAGCAAAATGGTCATAGCACCGAGAGTGTTATTCGTGGCGTCAAACGGGTAGCAATGCCAGCCACATTTGGGGTGTTAACCACGATAGCGGCATTTGTGCCTTTTGTCTTAGGTGATGGTCCAAGCTCTGCGTTTGGTAAATCTATCGGTTTTGTGGTGATCTTCTGTCTACTATTTTCATTGGTGGAATCTAAGCTCATTTTGCCTGCGCATTTGGCCAATATGAAGAAGAAGGTCTTCAACCCGAAAAACCCTTTGGACAGAATTCGTCGTAGCATGGATAACGGTTTAAAACATTTCGTTGAAAACTACTATAAACGCTGGTTAGAAACTTGCCTTGCATATCGTTATGGTGTGTTGATGTTTTTTATTAGCATCTTGTTGATCAGTGCCGGTTTATTTAGTGGTGGTATTGTTCGTTTTGTTGGCCAGCCGAAGATACCGCATGATTTTCCACGAATTTCAGTTGAAATGAATGTAGATGCTTCTGAAAAAGCAACCTTAGATACCGTGTTAGTGATCCAAAATATTATCAATGACATTGATAAGAAAATAGAAGCAGAGCATGGCAACAAGATGATTTCTGATATGCAGGTGGACTTGCGTAGCAGAACGCGCGGCCAGATCATGGTTAAACTAGTCGATCCTGAAGTGCGGGTCATGGATACCTTTGCCTTGGCTGACATGTGGCGTAAAGCAATTCCTACCTTGCCAGGTGTGAAATCCTTAAACATTTCAGATAATTTATTTGGTGGTGGTCGTGAAGATGGCGATATCGCCTTTAGATTAGAAAGTAAAAATGATGAACAGCTACTCCAAGCGGCGAAAGCATTGAAAGTGAAGCTAAATTCATTAAAAGGTGTCGGTGATGTCAATGATAGCCGTCAAACCAGCACGAAGGAAGTACAGTTTACCTTAAAACCATTGGCGTATAGCCTAGGCTTAACCTTATCGGATGTTGCATCACAAGTTAGTTATAGTTTTTATGGCTTAGAAGCTCAACGTATCTTACGTGATACCGAAGAAGTGAAGGTGATGATCCGTTATCCGCTTGAACAACGCAGTTCGGTTGGTCATGTTGATGAAGTGATGATCCAAGCGCCCAATGGAGCTGAATTACCTTTGTCTGAACTGGCAGACATTAGTTTAACTGATGGTGTGACCCGTATCCGTCGTGAAAATGGCAATCGCACGATTAATGTTTGGGCAAAAGTCGATGCCGATCAAGTCGAGCCGTTTAAAGTTGCTAAAGATATTCGTGATAACTATATTCCACAATTACTCAGACAGTACCCGTTGGTGCAAAGTGAAGTGTCTGGTCGTATTCAGGAGGAATTGGATAGTGCTAATGATCAGATGCGTGATTTCATTATCTCGCTCATGGTGATCTTTTCATTACTTGCCGTGCCACTTAAATCGTATTCTCAGCCATTGATGATCATGACGGTCATACCATTTGGTGTGGTTGGCGCAGTATTTGGTCATTTAATACTAGGGATGGATTTAAATACTTTATCTGTGTTTGGCATTATTGCCGCAGCAGGTGTGGTGGTGAATGACTCATTGGTGATGGTGGATTATGTGAATAATGCTCGTAAGTCCGGCATTCCATTGCACCAAGCGGTTGTGCACTCTGGTAGTAAGCGATTTCGGGCTATTATGTTAACTTCGTTAACTACCTTTATCGGTTTAGTACCTATTGTATTTTTCGAAACCAGTATGCAAGCCAAAATAGTGATCCCAATGGCGGTTTCTCTATCGTTTGGTGTGTTATTTGCGACGATCGTTACCTTAGTACTTATTCCAAGTCTTTATGTCATTATTGAAGATTTAAAAGGACTAATAACACGTAAAAAAAGTACGCCTTCTATCTCAATTGAGCAGAATGAGAATGTGACTTCTCATTAGCACAAGAGATTATGACGTAGAAAAAACCAGCACTTAAATTCAGTGCTGGTTTTTTATTTTGCTTTTCACCTAAGATAAAACTTTGTTCATCCATTGCTTTTATCTGACACAATCAAGTTTTTTTGATTTACTAAAAAGCTGCTTGCAAGCAAGGTCATAAGGTGTCAAAGTGAGAGTGTATCTCAGTAAATATTATTCACGAGAGCTATTCAAGGAGGTTATTGCTACAAAATTGATTGTTGATCATTTTGTCAGCTTAAGTTCTTAGCTAAAGGTTGCCAATTGATTGACTCATTGTTTATCAATAGTTAGGGAACTTTTTATGACCGAAGAAAAAGCCATTTATATCCTAGATACCAATATTCTCTTACACGAACCCTTTGCCTTTCTATCTTTCCAAGAACATGACGTTGTTGTCCCAATGACGGTATTAGAAGAACTTGATTCCATTAAAGACCGACGTAAAGACGTTAGTAGAGATGCTCGTGTCGCCATTAGAGCTCTCGAAGATGCTTTAGTTGATGCAACTCCCGAAGAAGTGTTAGCGGGCGTCCCTTTACCTGCCAAAGATGGTGAAGTTGGTATTGGCTGTTTGTCGATATTTAATGACTATAATTTAGAGCAAACCGCTGGAAAGCTATCTTATAACGACAACGATAATCGTATTATTAATACCGCTATTTATATTCAAAACAAGCGCAAAGATCGTAAGGTAGTTTTAGTTACTAAAGACATCAACATGCGGTTAAAAGCAAAAGGCGCTGGCTTAAACCATGTTGAAGATTATCGAACCGATCAGCTGATTGATGATATTCAGTTTTTAACTAAAGGTTATCATAAGTTTGAAGGTGATTTTTGGCAGCAAGTTACTGACTGTGAAAGTGAAACTGAAGGGCGCACCACAACTCATTATCTGAGAAAAGAGATTTTGCCTAATGCATTTATGAATGAATATTTGATTGATGAGGGAGAGCATTTTGCAGGTAAAGTTGTTGGTGTTAGCGATGATAAATTGGCTATTGAAGACCTAAGCCGTGAACGTTTATTAGGGAAGCAAGCCTGGGGGATCAGTCCAAAAAATATTTATCAGGGTATGGCGATGGATGCATTGTTAGATCCCACTATCGATTTAGTCATAATGACGGGCCCTGCAGGCTGTGGTAAAACGCTATTAGCGTTAGCTTCTGCTTTAGAGCAAGTGGTAGAGCGTGGATTATATGACAAAGTTATTGTCACCAGAAGTACCCCCGAAATTGCAGAATCGATAGGCTTTTTACCAGGTACCGAAGAAGAGAAAATGGCACCATGGTTAGCCGCTATTACTGACTCACTTGAAGTGTTACATAAACAAGATGAGAACATGGATGGCAGCCTGAATTACATTATGGATAAAGCCAATATTCAATTTAAGTCGGTCAACTTTATGCGTGGCCGTAGTATTCAAAATGCTATTGTCTTATTAGATGAATGTCAGAATTTAACGGCGTCGCAACTAAAAACCATTATTACCCGTTGTGGTGAAGGGACTAAGCTGGTTTGTTCAGGTAACTTAGCGCAAATAGATAGTAATTATTTAACCGCACTGACTTCTGGCTTAACCTATATTGTTGAGCGTTTTAAAGATTTTCCTGGCAGTACGACTATCAATTTAAATGGTGTGGTACGTTCACGATTAGCATCGTTTGCTGAAGAGAATCTATAATATTCAATGAGATATCATCAAGCACCAAGATAGAGTCATTAACCTCTATCTTGGGTGATTGCTTGGCAAAATTTGAGCAATGAATCGTTTTTTCTTCGTCGGCTTTTTAAAGACATAGCTGCATAACTAAGCGAGTTAAATTAGTGAGTATCAATCTGACATATATCAACATCTAATATTTTGGTTATTTACATCGATAGTAAATATTCATATAATCGACGCAGTTTTTGTAGAGAGTTTGTATGTTAAAGTCATTATCAAAAGTCTTTGTTGTGGTTGCTATGCTTGTTGCCTTTATTGGTCAAGCATTGGCTTATACAACTATGTCTTGTGAAATGCCATCAGATGCTCACCAATCCCATATGACTATGGAACACTCATCGTTTACTGCTCATGCAGGAATGGATCATAGTGATATGCAAATGCAATCATCAAATTCTGAAGATTGTTGTGAAACGGATTGTCATTGCCCAAAAAGTGCTTGCAGCACTGTGACTTTTGTTAATGCAAATAATGCGTTGTCAGATGCTATTGCATTTAATGAGGCTGTTGAAAGTCATACTACTGAACAAACTAATTCAATTCCTGCTTCACTGTATCGCCCCCCAATATTCGCCTAACACAGGATCAGTGCGCCTAATTTTTACTAAGTATTATTCTTGCGCACAAAAATAACTTTTCTTGTTAATACATTTTAGCGTGATTGCGCCAAAATAATGTCCAGCATAGTCTGGAGGCGAAAATGATAAAAAGATATATAACTATTGCAGCAATGTTGCTGTGCTTACCGGTGTTAGCTCAGGCTAATGAAAATAAAACACACACATCACCTATTGAGTTAATGGTGTATAAAACGCCAACTTGTGGGTGTTGTAAGAAATGGATATCGCATATTGAAGATGAAGGTATTATTGCGTATTCAAAGAACTTCCACAACATTAGCCCTATTAAATCAAAGCTAGGTATAAAGCCCAACTATCGTTCTTGTCATACGGCGGTGAGCAAAGAAGGCTTTGTTTTTGAAGGACATGTGCCTGCAAAATATATTCAACAATTTCTGTCTGAAAAACATTCTAATGCCATTGGTTTGTCGGTGCCTGCCATGCCTGTTGGCTCGCCTGGCATGGAAGTGAGTGATCGTTTCATGCCTTATAACATACTCATTCTTTTTAATGATGGCACCAGTGAGGTTTATCACAAAGTGAATAGTTATGAGGAGCAGTTTTAATGAAAGTTAGTTATTTAGGGTTGTCGAAGCTAACGTTTGCTTTGATGGTTGGTATGTCGGCTGTTACCGCTCAAGCTAAAAGTGTGATATCACTTGAGCAAGCAATTACACTGGCTCAACAAAACGACCCTTGGCTGCATGATAGCCGATTAAAGCAAAAAGCCGTTGAATATCGTAGTGTTGCTGCTGGTACGTTGCCAGATCCTAGAGTGTCTCTTGGTATGATGAACCTACCCACCAATACTTGGGACCTTGATCAAGAAGCGATGACGCAGCTTAAGGTTGGTGTTTCCCAAATGTTGCCCAGAGGCGATAGTTTAGCGATCAAACAAAATCAACTTAAAATTGAGTCTTCAAAATTTCCATTATTACGGGAGAAGCGTAAAGCTCAGTTAAAAAGCAAGGTTTCTGAAATTTGGTTAGATATCTATTTAGCGCAACAGACAATTGCGCTCATTGAAAAAGATAGCGCTTTGTTCGATCAAATGGCCGAGGTTGCAAAGGCGAGCTATTCCAATGCAATCGGCAAAACTCGCCAACAAGATGTGATCAGAGCTCAACTTGAAATCATCCAATTGGAGGATCGATTGACGGTTGAAAAACAAAAGTTAGAAAGCGCAATGGCACGCTTAAATGAATGGCTGCATATCTATGATGACAGCAATTTAGCACAGGCTTTCAACTTTGATACTCAACCTATGTCGTTTGAAGTTTCTGAGCAGCTGCCAGTGATATCGTTAGCAGCCCCTGCGTTATTAAGGCCATCACAGTATTCACGTAATCGTTTGGCGAAAGAGCTGGCAAAACACCCGGCGCTTCTTACCATCGATGTTAAGCAAAAGGTGGTAGAAAAAGGTGTGGCGTTAGCTAAACAGCAGTATCAACCGCAGTGGGGACTTAATGCTAGTTATGCTTACCGCGATGATATGCCGTCAGGGAATAGCCGAGCGGATTTATTTTCTGTCGGTGTTACCTTTGATTTACCGTTATTTACTGCAAATAAGCAAGACAAGCAGGTTGCTGCATCTATCGCTGAGTCTGAAGCGGTAAAAACTGAAAAGCTACTATTAATCAAACAAATGATCAGTGCAGTTGAGAAAGAGCTAAAACAACTCAATCGTCTTTCACAAAGACAATCTCTATATCAAAAGCAGTTGCTTAAACAAACACATGATCAAGCTGAAGCTTCATTAACCGCATATACCAACGACGATGGTGATTTTGCTGAAGTTGTTCGGGCGAGAATTGCAGAGCTTAATGCGAGAATATCGGCATTACGAATTGACGTTGAACTACTCAAAACCGTTGCACGGATTAATTACTTTTTTGCTCAGTCAACCGCTGACCATCATGGGTTAACTAACCCAGCGCTATCGAACACATTTGGGGAAGAAAAATAATGTCAACCAATACAAAATTACTTATCGCTGCTGTCATTGGTGCCGCAATCGGGGCTGGATCAATATCGACTTTTCAAAATAGCAATTCAGAGGAGAATAATGCTGACACGGGTGCTGTAGAGAAAAAACCGCTTTATTGGGTTGCGCCAATGGATGCCAATTATCGTCGGGATAAACCGGGTAAATCTCCTATGGGCATGGATCTTATTCCAGTTTATGACGAAGCTTCATCCAATGATGATTTTGGCCCAGGTGCCGTTAAAATAGCCCCTCATGTGATTAATAATTTAGGTGTTCGAACTGCACCGGTAGAACTAAAAAATATGCATACTGAGATCTCAACGGTAGGATATGTTCAGTATGATGAAGACAAATTAGTACATATTCATCCACGTGTGGATGGTTGGATTGAAAAGCTCTATGTTAAAGCCGCAGGTAACCCTGTGGAAAAAGGGCAGCCACTCTATACGCTTTATTCGCCACAATTAGTTAATGCGCAAGAAGAGTTTTTGATTGCACTAAAGCGGCAAAATCGCTCACTTATCGATGCGGCAAGAGAGCGCTTAAAGGCGTTGCAACTTTCGTTAGAGTTTATTCAAACACTTGAAAAAACACGTAAGGTAACGCAAAACATTACCTTCTATTCGCCTCAAGCGGGTGTGGTTGATGGCTTAAAAATAAGAGAAGGCTTTTTTGTTAAGCCAGGAAATACCTTGTTTAGCATTGGCAAGTTAGATCAAGTATGGGTTGAGGCGGAAGTGTTTGAACGTGATGTTGCGCAGATTGAAAAGGGCTTGCCAGTTTCTATGACCCTTGATTATTTACCAAGCCGGGAATGGACTGGCGTGGTGGATTATGTTTATCCAACATTGAACAGTAAAACACGCACCCTTCGGGTGAGATTAAAATTTGATAACTCAGACCTCCAATTAAAACCCAATATGTTTGCGCAAATCTCTATCCATGCCAATCAAGCCCAAAGTGCGTTAGTTGTTCCTAAAGAAGCGGTTATTCGCACAGGTAAACAAGACAGGGTTGTGGTTGCCTTGGGTGAAGGTCAATTTAAATCAGTCGAAGTCACCATTGGTCGGGTAGATAATAACAATATTGAAATTCTAGCGGGCTTATCTGAAGACGATGTTGTGGTAACTTCTGCACAATTTTTAATTGACTCAGAATCAAGTAAGTCATCAGATTTTAAGCGTATGACTCATGACGAAGAGCCTAATTCAGTGTGGGTGCAGGGACAAGTGAACAGTGTCATGACAGATCATCGCATGGTGAATGTTTCTCATGATCCGGTTGAAGCTTGGAATTGGCCTGAAATGGTCATGGATTTTAATGTGGCAGACAATGTCGATATGGACGCATTAACTTCTGGACAGTCGCTTCATTTTGAAGTGAGTAAAACAAGCGATGGTGGATATGAAATTACTACCATTCATATTATGGCTGAGCCTGAAGAAGGCAGTGATGACGTCGCCATGGCAACGGTCAATGGGGTGATAAATACAATTGATCATCAAAATCGTATTGTTAATATCAGCCGAGCTGCCATTGAAAAATGGGACAGACCCGCTGCGACCATGGATTTTATCGTCACTGAGGGCGTATCAATGGCAGATTTCAATCCTGGTGATGAGATCTCATTTACTTTTGAAGTGCACGATGAGCTCATTATCACCGAAATCTCACATGTCACTATAAAGCAAAACAGCCATGAGCAAACCTCAGGTGTTGTTGATCACACCAACCATTAATTGAGGAAAACGACTATGATTGAATCAATTATTAGGTGGTCAATAGGCAATCGTTTTTTTGTCGTACTTGCTACTTTAATTTTAATTGGTGGTGGGCTGTTTTCATTAAAGAACACTCCCGTAGATGCTATACCTGATTTATCTGATGTGCAGGTGATCATTAAAACCAATTATCCAGGTCAAGCACCTCAAGTGGTGCAAGATCAGGTGACTTACCCATTAACTACTGCGATGTTGTCGGTGCCGGGCGCCGTCACTGTTCGTGGTTATTCCTTTTTTGGTGATTCATTTGTCTATGTGATATTTGATGAAGATACCGATCTGTACTGGGCGAGAAGCCGAGTGCTTGAATATTTAAGCCAGGTGGCTCCATCACTACCGGCTACTGCTCGGCCGCAGCTTGGGCCTGATGCGACAGGCGTTGGTTGGGTATATTTATATTCGTTAATCGATAAAACAGGCAACTTAGATATTAGCCAGTTACGTAGTTTGCAAGACTGGTTCCTAAAGTATGAATTACAAACGGTTCCTGGCGTGTCAGAAGTTGCTGCTATCGGTGGTATGGTGAAGCAATATCAGGTTCAAGTGGATCCTGACAAACTGCGAGCCTACGATGTGCCATTAAGCCATATTCAGACAGCCCTTAAGCGCGGTAACCAAGAAACGGGCGCCTCTGTGGTGGAAATGGCGGAAGCTGAATATATGGTGACAGCTTCGGGGTACATTAAAAGTCTTGCAGACATTGAATTGATTCCTTTAGGGATTAATTCACAAGGAACACCACTAACCATTGGTGATGTAGCTCAAGTTACTCTTGGGCCGCAGATGAGACGTGGCATAGCTGAGCTTAATGGTGAAGGGGAAGTTGTCGGTGGTGTTGTGGTGATGCGTTTTGGTGAAAATGCGCAAAAAACCATTGATGGTGTTAAAGCTAAATTAGAAGACTTAAAAAAAGGTTTACCTGAAGGGGTTGAAATCGTCACCGTATATGATCGTTCTGGCTTGATTGGTGAAGCAGTGGAAAACCTTTGGTACAAGCTATTAGAAGAATTCATTGTTGTTGCCTTAGTTTGTATTGTGTTCTTGTTCCATGTTCGCTCCTCATTGGTGGCTATTTTTAGTTTACCTGTTGGTATTCTAGCTGCATTTATTGTCATGCATATGCAAGGTATTAACGCCAATATTATGTCTCTAGGTGGTATAGCCATTGCCATAGGAGCCATGATTGATGGTGCTATCGTGATGATTGAAAATATGCATAAGCATATGGAGAAAACGCCGTTAACCAAGGAAAATCGTTGGCAAATTGTGGCAGAATCTGCCAGTGAAGTGGGACCTGCGTTATTCTTTTCATTATTGATTATTACCGTCTCGTTTGTGCCTGTATTTACTTTAGAAGCACAAGAAGGACGCATGTTTTCACCATTAGCATTTACTAAAACTTATGCAATGGCCGCTTCGGCAGCGCTTGCTATTACATTAGTACCAGTATTAATGGGCTATTTCATCCGAGGCAAAGTATTACCTGAACACAAAAACCCGGTGAATAGAGTGTTGACGGCGGTTTATATGCCAGCGTTAAAGCTAGTGTTGAAATTTCCTAAGTCCACTATAGTTGCAGCATTATTGGTCACTGTCGTCGGTTTTTGGCCGGTTAATAAAATTGGTAGTGAGTTTATACCGCCATTAGATGAAGGCGATTTAATGTACATGCCGACTACCTATCCGGGAATTTCTATTGGTAAAGCGCGTGAGTTATTACAGCAAACTGACAAGTTGATTAAAACTGTGCCAGAGGTAGAAACGGTATTTGGTAAGGTTGGGCGTGCAGAAACGGCAACAGATCCAGCGCCATTAACTATGATTGAAACCTTTATTCAATTAAAGCCTCGTTCGCAGTGGCGAGAAGGCGTGACCACCGAAAGCTTGAAAAAAGAGTTTGATAAATTAGTGAAATTTCCGGGCTTAACCAATGCTTGGGTAATGCCAATTAAAACACGGATAGACATGTTAGCTACAGGGATCAAAACCCCTGTGGGGATCAAAATCGCAGGTTCAGATCTTTCCGTCATTCAAGATATTGGCAAGCAGCTTGAAATCATCATGATGGATATTGATGGTACTGCGTCTGTTTATTCTGAACGTGTTGCCGGTGGTCGCTATCTTAAGGTTGATATTAAGCGCGAAAAGGCTGCAAGGTATGGGCTTAATATCGCTGATGTCCAACAAGTGGTAGCGTCAGCTATTGGTGGCATGAATGTTACCCAAACAGTTGAAGGGCAAGAGCGATATCCGGTTAATTTACGTTACCCACAAGATTACCGTGATTCACCTGAGCAACTAGCAAGGTTACCAATTGTCACACCAAACGGTATGCGTATTTCACTGGCCGATGTCGCAGATGTCTATGTAGCAGATGGACCTCCAGGCATTAAAAGTGAGAATGCGCGGATCAATGGTTGGGTGTTTGTTGATATCGATGGTGTAGATGTCGGTACCTATGTTCAACAGGCGCAACAGGTAGTTGCTGATAAATTAGTATTACCTGCAGGCTATTCAATTACATGGTCTGGGCAGTATGAATACATGCTACGCGCTAAGGAAAAACTAACCTATGTTGTTCCGTTAACATTAGCGATCATCATTATTTTACTGTATTTAAACTTCAGAAATTTTGTTGAAGTAGCCATTATCATGGGCACCTTGCCACTCGCCATGATTGGCAGTATCTGGCTAATGTATTTACAGGGCTTCAATTTTTCAGTGGCAGTTGGTGTCGGCTTTATTGCCCTTGCTGGGGTTGCTGTTGAAATAGGCGTGATCATGTTGGTGTATTTAAACCAATCGTTTAATGCGCTAAAGGAACGCTGTCTGGCTGATAACAGCACTCCAACGGTGTCAGATTTGCAAGAAGCCGTGTTGCAAGGGGCTGGTATGCGGGTACGACCTGTCATGATGACGGCAGCGGCGATCATCGTTGGTTTGCTACCGATATTATATGGGACGGGAGCTGGTTCTGAAGTGATGAGCCGAATTGCTGCGCCTATGGTAGGCGGTATGGCGAGTGCGGTTATTTTAACGTTATTGCTACTACCCGCAGTTTATTTTCTGTGGCGCTCAAGCGGATTAAAACCTCGCTCAACTGATACTTTCAGTCTGCTTAAAACAAGCCGAAAACTACATAAATGGCTGATGGCATTTATTGGGGCTCAGTTTGTTATTTGGTCGGTAAC
The DNA here is from genome assembly GCF_017168195.1 of Thalassotalea sp. G2M2-11. Lineage (GTDB taxonomy): Bacteria > Pseudomonadota > Gammaproteobacteria > Enterobacterales > Alteromonadaceae > Thalassotalea_E. The sequence continues at coordinate 970,810 of NZ_JADNYL010000002.1, read as the reverse complement.
TGGCGCTTACATGGTATTTTTTGATATTGACTACATTCACGGTGACAGTTTAGTGCAGAATCACCAAACAAAACTGAATGTAGAAGATATTCATTATTCTCAGCAAGCGCTTTATCAAGCTTACCCTAATGCAGAAAAAATACAGTTAGCTAAATTTATTGACCGCGATGTATATCGCTTTAAGCAAGATGGCGTTCATTTCATTGTTGATGCTCAAAACGGTGAACTGCTATCTCCGTTATCTAAGCAGCAGGCAGTTAAAGCAGCGCAATTTGAGTATACCGGCTCAGGTGGTGTGGCCGAAGTCGAGTATATTGAAGATAACCCGCCGTTTGAATTGAGCCGCAGAGTACATGATGCTCTGCCGGCATGGCGCGTGAATTTTGATGATTTTGGTAGCCCTTCATTATATATCTCAGCACGCTCAGGTGCTTTACTGGCAAAGCGTCATGAGTGGTGGCGAATTTTCGACTGGATGTTCAGGTTCCATGTCATGGACTATGAAGACAGTGAAATTGATAACCAGTTATTATTTTGGTTCACCTTGTTAGGCATCTTTGCTGGCATTAGTGGCTTAATACTGACTTTCTATCGCGTATTTAAAACGAACAATAGTGATACTCAATTGGATGCAAAAGGGGGGAATATTTAATGGATTGGGTGAAAAAAATTCATAAATGGGCTTCCATTATCGTTGGTATCCAGTTTTTATTGTGGTTAGGTTCGGGGATTTATTTTAACTTGATGGATCACCATAAAGCGGGTGGCCATGCGTATCGTGCTAATGTAGAGAATAAAGTGGCACTTGATAAACAAAGGTTATTAGAGCCTAAGCAGATTCTTGCGCAAGCAAAAGCGGCGATATCTATTAATGTTACACAGTTATTAGGCCAGCCATATTACATTGTTAACCATGAAAAGGGGTTATATCCAAACTTTAAAAATGCCTATAGCTTGTATGATGCCTATACCGGTAGGGAAACTAAACTAGGCCGCGAAATGGCATCAAGTATCGCGATGCAGTCATATAATGGACCAGGTAAGATTGACAGTGTTCAATTAATACAACCTCCTATTGCTGATTTTCCTAAACAACAAAATGCGACTTGGCAAGTTAACTTTGCTGATGATCTTGATACCAGCGTATACATAGAAGCGGGATCTGGCCGTATAGTTGGTCATAGTGACGCTAATAAAAGGTTGGCAGACATATTTTTTATGCTCCATTTCATGGATTATGCTAATGAGGGGAGCTTTAATAATATTCCAATTATTATCTTTGCCTTTATTACGTTATGGCTGTCATTTACTGGGCTTATTTGGACGATTGATTTGCTTCAAAGGGGGCAGTATAAGCTGTCAGTGTTCTCCTCAAAACGAGCCATTAAAATATTTGATCAGCAACAGCAATCCTTGGGGCAAGTAACACTTTCTACTGCCACCAATGTACTTGATGGCTTAGTGGAACATGGCATTTCGTTACCATCAAGTTGTGGTGGTGGAGGAACCTGTGGGCGCTGTAAAGTGCTAATCAACCCACCTGCACCTCCGACATCTTCAGATTTGGCTCAATTTTCACAACAAGAGTTAGATCAAGGGTATCGTTTAGCCTGTCAGCACTTTTCAAATGACGTTCAGGATATGACATTATTTGATATAACCGATGCGAAGAAATTTAACTTAACGTTAGTTGCCAGTAAATTCTTAACTCCGGATATAAAAGAGCTGCGCTTTAAGACTGACGGTTTACCGTTAACTTATAAGGCAGGTGCCTTTATGCGATTTTTCATTCCAGAAGGAATTGGTTATTCGAAACCTCAAGAGATCCCAGAAGATTTTGCTTATTTTTGGGATACTATCGCTAACTACCAATATCCAAGAAAAGCCAGTTCAAGAAACTATTCCATGGCATCTGCTTGTCAGCAATCAGATGAATTAGTTTTTGCTATCAAGTATCAACGAGCTCCAGAAGAAGGGGTACCTTCTGGGCTAGGTTCAAGCTACATGTGTAACCTAGCTGTTGGTGAATCTGTTGAAGCGCTAGGGCCATTTGAAGAATTTTACGCTGATGCAAGCTATGCTGGACCTATGATTTTTATAGGTGCTGGTTCGGGTATGGCACCATTAAGAGCAATTATTATTGAAAAATTGCTGGTACAAAATACTCAACAGCCTATCCATTTTTATTTTGGCGCAAGAAATGAAGAAGATTTATTGTACAAAGATGAATTTTTTGCGCTGAGCCAACAATATGAAAACTTTCATTTCACACCGGTACTTTCTGGTGAACCGGACGATTGGTTAGGCGCGACAGGATATGCACAGCAAGTGTTATTTACTAATTTTGCTCAAAAAACGTTGCTTTCTGCACAATTTTACCTGTGTGGACCAACAGGGATGATGGATGAAACCATGTCAAAATTAAAGAAGATTGGTGTTACAAATGAAGCGATTCATTATGATAGTTTTCTATAAAATGAGGCCGAAAAATAGTCAGTGAGTTATTTAATACGGTTGTCTCCTTTTAAAGGAGAGCAATCGTGTTAATGTACTATGTCTGTACTTATTTGGTTACAGAGTCAGTTAAGCTATTTAGGGAAAGTAATAGAGTCAAGGGATTATACTATGGTTAAATTTTTAGTGACTATCATGTTCTTGTTTGGATCAGCAATTGGTAGTGCTGCTTCGCTGAATTTAGAAATGGATAAAATTAATGAGGGGATTAGCCAGAAACCCGAACAATATTTTTATGAACTACAAGCTCAACTAAATGACGATATCTCTATATATGAAAAAGTAAAATTACAAGTCATTATCTCTGAACTTGCTTATTACATCGATCAACCTGAAAAGATACTTTACTTTGTACAAGAAGCGATTTCTTCGGGCGTATTAAATGACTTTTGGTATACAAGAGCCTTGATCAATAAATCAAGAGGGCATTTTCAAAGAAGAGAAAGTAATCTTCACCTGATCACTGCTCAAATGGCTTATGTAAAAGCAAAAAGCATTGGCGAGCCTAGTTTAGAGACCGCAGCTTTGCTCGAAGTGATTTTAGCAAATATACAACTGAATAAAGACTCTCAAAGAGCACATAACCTAAAACTGGTTAAGAAATATTTATCTTTTCTAGATGACGATCTTTATAAAGCGATATTGCTTCAAAGGTATACAACAATTTTAAGAAGCCTAGAGCGTTTTGAGGAAGCGTCTAAGATTTCGCAAGATACTATTAAAATCTTCAAGCAATTAGGTAGCTTACATTTTACCTCAATCAGCTACTACAATTTCGCAAGAGTAGAGGAATTTAGAGGAAATTTTCAAGCAGCACTTAAAGCAATGGAGTTGTCATACCGATGGGCGTTAAAAGATAATAATTATTTGAATCAAGCTTTTTCATTGACAAGAATGGCACAGTATCAAGAAAAACTTCAGCTGGTTGAGGATGCTGAAAAATCTCTTTTATTGGCTCAGCAAAGCGCGTTTAAGACGCAATCATCGAGAGTGCAGTTACTGATGTATAAAAATATTGCAGAGTTTTCATGCCGTCTTCACGATGATACATGCTATAGCAAATTTGAAACCGCGATAGAGCATGCTAATGCCAATAACCTTAAACAAGATAAAGTTGAGTTACAAAGACAGTTATCTAAAATTTATGCGACTAATGGTCAATATCAAAAGGCATATGAGGTACTGTCTTCTACGATAGATTGAACTAAATGTATGCTTAAACACGCTTTGACGCTATTTCTTATACAAACTTGAGGTTGATTAGATAGATACTAGTTTACCCGTAAGTTGAAAGGTATTACCAGGGTGGTAAAGGTTGGCAAAACTTACAGTGCCTTCGCCGGAGAGCGTCACTCGCGTTATTTTAAGACACGGAACAGAATCCGACATTTCTAAGTGATGTTTTAACACCCCTTGCGGCATAATTGCTTCTATCGATATTTCTGCGCTGGTTAACGGTAAGATACTATTGAGGTATTCAGTGCAGGTTAATTTACTAAAGTCTTGATTGATAAAATTGGGTGCTAACGCGGTATTGACGTAACGCTCTTCTAGTTGAAACGGCCGGTCGTCTTCTAAATGTAAGATCACAATTCTAACTACCTCTGCTTCGGCTGTTAGTTTTAACGATTTTAATACTTTTTCATTCGGGCGCATCAGCACTTTGCTAAGCACTACGCTAGTGTGTTTATGTCCTCGTTCAGCGATTTCTAGCGAGATATTTCTAATCTCTAAAAATGAGCTTTGCACTTTAATTGGTGCGACAAAAGTACCAACACTTGGACGACGATAAAGTACCCCATCTTGGACAAGCTGCTCGATAGATTTACGCACTGTCATACGACTCGTCGACAGTATATCTGCTAAATCATTCTCTGATGGCAGTTTTTCATTTTCTGCCCATTTGCCATTATTAATTTCTGTTAAAATGAAATTACTTATTTCTTTATATTTTGGTAGCAGCATAGCCTACAACAACATCCAATATTAATTTATAAATTATAGCTTTGCATAAAGATAAGCTCACCAATAATGGTGAGCTTATTTTGCTCTCAAGACATAAACTTCAAATTAAAATTTGTAATTTAGTCTTACAAAACCTCTGCGACCAATAAGATCATATGTCATTACGTCGGTATTAGCATCATTCCAAGAGGTGAGGTATGGTGCTTTTTTATCAAAGATATTATCGATACCAGCAGAAATTTTCAAATCTTCGGTGAGTTGATAATAACCTTGTACATCTGTATACAATACCGCATCAACAGACTTTCCAAGTGGATCAAAGTCTCCGCCATTTACGTCATCGGCTGCGCCAATGTATCGTACTGACACTCCTCCTGACCAATTATCTGCCATTACCGAGAAGTTAAAATTACTGCGCCATTTAGTATAGCTACCTTGATCTTCTGTAATATAGCCTACTTTGTCTATGGTCGGTTGACCAGCAAATGGTGTACTTTCATGTGTTAACAGACGGGTAATATCCAAAGTGGTTTTTGCGTGTAATCCTTGCAGTTCAAAGCGATAGTCCATATTTAGATCAACACCTGAGACATTTTCTGTCGCAGCATTTACTGGTCGTTGATTGATCTCAGTGACTTGTCGAGTCAATGGATGTCTGGTAAAAGTCCCGCAAAATTCAGAGTTACCGATTGGATCTTCATAACATAATTTAAGCATATCAGATCCATTCACTGACGTGATCGCTCCTTTCATGTCGATATCGAAATAGTCAACCGTCATTGAAAAACCATCAAGAAATTGCGGACTCCACACTAAACCAGCGGTTAGTGTGTCGGCTTCTTCAGGGCCTACTTCCGGGTTGCCACCCACATTAGTTAATACCGTTGTACCATCTTGAACAAAGTTTTCAGGGACATTATCGGCTAAACAATTCTTGGCAATAGCGCCTGTTGCATTTTCACAAGGGTCTATTGTTCTTAGGTTTTCACCATTTGTGCCGCCAAATTGCTCAGTGATAACTGGGGCGCGAAATGCAGTAGATTTTACCGTTCTGAGCATGACTTCTTCATTAATTTTCCACGTTAGACCAAGCTTGTACGTAGATTCTGCATCTAATGTGTCATAATCTGAATAACGAAATGCGACTTCGGCGTCTAACTTTTGAGCAAAACTTACGTCTTCTAATAGCGGAGCAGAAAATTCTACATAGGCTTCAGTAACACTAAATTCACCTGAAATTTCATCTTCTAAACCATTCGCAAGTACGGTTGAATCTGGATTTCTCCAGCCTTCTTCCCAACGTTTTTCGAGCCCCGCTGCGAAAGCAAAGGTACCCGCGGGTAATTCAAATAAATCACCGGCTAAGCTAGCACTCCAAGTGCGCATTTCATTACCGCCAGTGCCTTCACGACGATATTTTACGTAGTCTATAACTTCTTGACTCAGTTCATTGGCACCGAACCAGTCTCCACAAGGAATGCCATTACTATTATCGTAAGTACATATACTGTCATCTAAAGTTTGTTGAGCTTTTGCTGGATCTATATCGAATGTCCAGCCATCAGAGCCTGTATTTCGTCCGTAGTTGTAGGCAACTTCCCAGTACCAGCCATTATCAAATTCACCGTCTAAGCCTAGGACAATTCTCATGGTATCTGTTTCTTGGAAGAAATATGGTGCACCTAATTCAGAGTTACGTCGGCGCTGAAACTCAACTTGCTCACCTGTTGGGTTATACATGAAGTCTGCGTCAACAGTTATGCCGCCAAAACCATTTCGTGGTGTGACAATTTGCTGAGCTTTTCGCTTGGTGTACATTGCCTCATAAAAGACTTTCATTGAATCATTTATTTGGTAATTAGCAAAGTTTGCAATACTAACTCGTTCTAGCGGGCTGACCGCATTTAAGTATGGCAACCAATCAAACCCATGTTTGCTGCTGTCATAAGGTCCAAAGTCATTGCCGTGGGTTGCCGTATCAGGATCTTGGTTAAACTGTATCGCTGTTCCGTCTGGTAATAACGCGCGACCTCCTTCAGTAGTACCACTACCGAAACAGACAAGCTCTCCTTCTTCAGTACCATAGACAGGGCAATCAATTCGGTCTGATTGACGTACAGCTTCACTATTACTATAAGTTGCGTTGACAAAGAAGTTGCCTTTGTCAAAGTTTCCACCAAGACTCAAACTAACATCTTGACTTTCTCCATCGCCATCATCAGCCATACCTGTTTTGATATCTAACTCTGCACCGTCAAAGTCTTTTTTAGTGATGATGTTGACAACACCTGCCACAGCATCCGCGCCATAGACTGCAGATGCACCATCTTTAAGCACTTCTATTTGTTTAATAATAGAGGTAGGGATCATGTTTAAGTCAACAGAACTGTTTGCGCCTGTGCCACCAGCGACAATGCGTCTACCGTTAAGCAGTACTAGAGTTCGCTTAATTCCCATTCCTCTGAGGTTAACCTGTGCTGTACCATAACCGCCACTAGTCCAGTAAGCGTTGGTTTGGTTACCAGCAACACCTGCTGAAAAAGACATTTCTTGTAGTAGGTTTTCAACATTAGAAATTCCAGTAGCTAAAATTTGATCGGAGGTGATCACACTTACTGGACTGGCAGCTTCCATATCTGTTCTTTTAATTCTACTACCCGTAACCTGTATTTTTTCAATATCTTCTTCCATGCTTTGACTTTGGGGGCTTTCTTGAGCTACTACCGTACTTGAGCTAAGTAAAGCCAGGCATACTATTTTTGCAACTGGTGACAGTTTCATAAGGACTCCTGCTAGGTTTCTTGATAAATGTTTTATGTTATTTTTTATTGTTGTAGTATATACCGCTCTATTTTTATACAATAGATTTGTGGTATATACAACAGCTGTGTTGGAAAAGTTAACTAAAGTCATGTAATGATGATAAAGGGAAGGAAACATTATCATTCACTTCAGTTACTTATAATTTAATTGAAACTTTCCTGTTAGCTAGCTTGGTCAGCCACAACTTCATTTGAAATATTATATAAATTGAAGGTTGTTATTCTATTATATTTACTTGTTTTTACAGAGGTAGTCATGAATTTAATAATCAAATTTTTAATTGTTATCAGCTTAGCGATCAGTTCAACTGTTTTTGCACATGTACATCTTGAAAAAAGTGTGCCTGCGGACAGTGCGATGTTGATGAAAGCGCCTGAAGCATTGTCTTTAACCTTTAGCAAAGAGGTGCGCGTGGTTAAAGTGTCATTGAGAAATAACCAAGGTGATAAAATCAACTTTGGTTTTAAGCCGGTGAAAGCAGCAAGTAAGCAATTCTCTTGGCAACTGCCTAAGATGGCACCAGCAAGTTATACCGTTAATATCACTTTTTTAGGTAAAGACGGCCACAAGATGAAAGACAGCTTTGGCTTTATGGTCCATTAAGAGAATGGGGTAATTAGCATGGAAATGTATCTCTGGAATACCATAATAGTATTGTCAAAAATTATATTTTATCTTGGCTTCGCTAGTATTGCTGGATATACATTTTTCAATCTAGTGATGATTCAAGCTAAAATTAATGACAAATTGATGATAGAACAGTTGAATCAAAGTAACTGGGTGAAAGCTTCTTTGTTTACTGCTTTGATTGCTAATCTAGTTTGGTTCTTCGCCAGTACAGGAGCAATGGCCGAATCAGGCATTGAAGGTGCTTTTGCTCCGGATATGTTAGCCATTTTGTGGGATTCGACAGTTGGCGATGCTACTTTGCTTCGAAGCATTGGAGTAATGTTAGCGATATTAGCCTTGGTACCTTTTTTTCGCTCTACAGCGTTAAAAAATTACTTTAGACAAGCTACTTTTCTGTTAAGTGTGTTAACACTTACTTACTCATTTACCTTATTAGGGCATATCTCTGAGCTGGGTATGTTCGTACAAATATTGCTTATGTGTCATGTGCTGGCAATGGCTTGGTGGTTTGGCGCGCTTTACCCATTAAAACGAGCCTGTGATTTGTTGCAAGATGATAAACTTTATCAGTTAATGGAAACCTTCGGTAAGCAGGCAAGTGTGATGGTCAGTATATTGTTATTCGCAGGTCTGTGGATGGTGATACAACTAGTTGGCAGTATTGACGCACTATTAAGCTCAAGTTACGGGCAGATCATGTTGTTAAAGTTATTGTTTGTTATCGCTATTTTAGCTATCGCTGCTAAGCATAAATTGAAATTGGTGCCACAACTTAAACAGGGTGAAAGTCGAGCAATGTTATCTCGATCTATTAGGGTAGAAATGATCATAGCATTGATTATTTTGTCGATAACCGCAGTGTTAACCAGCGTTGTTGGCCCTGCAGATTAGAGTCAAACTAAAGTATTAAATTAATTAGGTCTTGTTGATCTTTCAAGTTTGTTTTTGCAGCGGTTTGTTGGAAATTTATACAAGGCAGTGCTTTTGATGTGTGGTTGTTCCACATGATAAAGCACTAAAGATTTTATGCTCCTGCAAAATCACCTTACCCCACATCCATGTGGGGCAACATAGTAGAAATGACAACAAACGCTGCCTGAAAGGTTCGGCTAAAAGCGTTTTACTCTTTGTTGTGAGGAAATTTGCTTAGATGACTAGGCGTCATTCCTCACGCCGCGATTAAAACGCTTTTATCTCGAACAAAAATTAAACAGCAAAGATCAGCATGCCCTAATCTATTACTTGTTTGCTTATTAATGATTTTTAAAACATTTCGGCAAGCATTTAAAATCCCTCAGTCATCTTTCACATATGCGCCGCTTGCAGGTGATATGATGATTATTAAATGGACACCTCCCACTTTAGGTACTTAATTTTTCAAACCGTCTTTTCATTATTAGCTAACTAAAAAAGTGTATTTTCATTTAATAGGAAAGTTACCTATTTTGAGAGATTAATCTTATATTATTGCAAGGGATGAAGGATATGCCAGAAACGCTGTTAGTTAAGGTAATTGCAAATCTTGCCGCGTGATAAAACAACAACTAAACAGAAGTTTATTATATAAAATAATGAAATGATCAAATAAGCTTGACCTGTGTCTAAGGCACAGGTTTACACTTGGTTTGAAAATGACAATGTAGGTGAGAAATTAAGGAGCGAATGTGAAGGTAACAGAGCTGGCGACAAGTCTAGGTACAACACCGGATACGGTGAGGTACTACACGCGACTAAAACTCATACACCCTAATAAATCTGTAAATGGCTATAAGTTTTATTCGGCGAAAGATGTTGCTCGATTGAAGTTTATTTTAAGTGCCAGACAACTTGGGTTTTCGGTTGCTGATATCAAGCAAATTATCAGTGAAGCTGAGCATGGTAAAAGTGCCTGTCCGTTAGTTCGCACCTTGATTAAGCAGCGTTTAGATGAAACGGAAAAGCAATTTCAAGCCATGTTAGCACTGAGACAAAATATGACATCTGCCTTAACACAATGGGGTACGATGGAAGATAAGGCACCTACACCTCATATGGTTTGTCATTTAATCGATAGTTTTGAACACACTCATTTGGGAGAAAGTGATGACTGTAACGAATCCTGAGACTGAGAGTACTCAGCAGCTTATTATTGAAGGTGCAGGATGCGCCAGTTGTGTTGGTAAAATTGAACGGGCTTTGAAAGCAACACAGGGTGTTGATAGTGCGGAAATGAATTTTGCAGATAGAACCGTCTCCGTTACAGGTAGCGTAACGGCTGAAGCATTAGTCAAAGCGGTAGAATCTGTTGGTTATAATGCTAAGCCACTCGATGATAGTGGCGCGATTGATGCGCTTAGTGAAAAAGAAGAAGCTGATTGGGCATATTATAAAAAGTTGATGCGCGATATGACGATTGCTTTATCGCTCGGTGTGCCCTTAATGATATACAGCATAGTGGTTGGTGAGATGACCGTTGAAAGTAACCTAGAAAGGTTGTCTTGGTTGATCGTTGGCGTGTTAACCTTTGGTGTAATGTATTTTTCAGGTAAGCATTTTTATTTGGGAGCTTGGAAAAGTTTAAAAAATCATTCTGCTAACATGGATACCTTGATTGCACTTGGTACGGGTACGGCGTGGTTGTATTCAATGGTGGTCGTTTTTATTCCTGATGCCGTGCCATTGATGGCGAGGCACGTGTATTTTGAAGCTACAGCAATGATCATCGGTTTGATTAATCTTGGCTTAGCTTTGGAAATCAAAGCCAGAGGAAAAACCTCTGAAGCCATTAAACGGCTGATTGGATTGCAAGCCAAAACAGCGACAGTTGTTCGTGATAGCAAAGATGTGCAAATTGCAATTGAGCAAGTGCTGCTCAATGATGTGGTAAAAGTCAAACCTGGGGAGAAAATCCCTGTCGATGGTATTGTGGTTGACGGTCATAGCTCGATTGATGAATCTATGTTAACTGGTGAGCCAATGCCGGTTGAGAAATCTGAACAAGATGAAGTGGTTGCTGGGACGCTAAATAAGTCTGGGCTGTTGTTATTTAAAGCAACGCGTGTCGGAAAGGATACGGCACTTGCCCGTATTATTAATATGGTGAAGCGAGCACAAAATTCCAAACCACCGATAGGACGGTTAGCGGATGTGATTGCCGCGTATTTTGTGCCTGTTGTTATGATTATTTCAATTTTAAGTGCGCTCGCATGGCTTAACTTTGGTCCTGAACCTGCGATTGCTTTTGCTGTTGTCTCAGCGACAACTGTGTTGATCATTGCTTGCCCCTGTGCACTTGGATTGGCGACGCCAATGTCAGTGATGGTCGGGGTGGGAAAAGCAGCCGAAGCAGGGGTACTTATTCGTAACGGCGAAGCATTACAAGCCGCCTCTAAAATTACCGCTATGGTGCTAGATAAAACAGGCACTATTACCGAAGGTGCGCCTAGTGTCACCGATATTGTGTTAGCCAATGCTAGTGATGAGCAAAGCGTGTTACAACTTGCTGCAAGTTTAGAAAGTGGTTCTGAGCATCCTTTGGCGCAAGCGATTGTTGAAAGTGCGTTAGCGCAAAATATCGAGTTGTTTAATATTGAATCGTTTAATGCCATCACAGGCTATGGTGTTGAAGCTAAGTGCGATGAGAAGGCCTTGCTTTTCGGTAATGACAAATTGATGAAACGAGAAAATATTGAGTTGACAGACTTTACTGAGCAGGCGCAATCCCTAGCCAAAGAGGCCAAAACTCCGATGTACTTTGCTGTTGATGGTGAACTTGCTGCAATTATCGCGGTTGCCGACCCGATAAAGTCGGACTCTATTTCCGCGATTAAAAGACTTCAGGCAAATAATATACGTGTGATCATGCTCACTGGTGATAATAGGGAAACCGCTGCAGCTGTCGCGAAGAAAGCGGGTATTCGTGAGTTTTATGCTGAAGTGCTGCCTGAAGATAAAGCCAATAAAGTACAAGCATTACAAGATAACAATGAAATTGTCGGTATGACAGGAGATGGCATCAACGATGCACCTGCGCTTGCATTAGCTGATGTTGGTTTTGCCATCGGTACAGGAACTGATGTGGCTATTGAAAGTGCTGACATTACGTTAATGCGCGGTTCATTACATGGCCTTGCTGATGCTATCGCTGTTAGTAAAGCAACATTGCGCAATATTAAGCAAAACTTATTTGGCGCCTTTGTCTATAACGTAGCAGGGATCCCATTTGCTGCCGGCGTTTTATATCCGTTTTTTGGTATTTTGCTTAGTCCGGTCATAGCTGGTGCCGCGATGGCGTTTTCGTCACTGACCGTGGTGTCGAATGCTAATCGACTTCGTTTATTTAAAGCTAAAGAACATTAAGGAGAATCATCATGATGATAATTAATTTATTTGGCTTCTTACTAATAGCGCTGATTATTTGGTGGTTTTGGCTTTATAAACCCAAACAAACCACAGTGAATAACCATGAATTGTTAATTGAAGTACAAAATGGCGTCTATTCGCCATCTGTGATTCAAGTACCGGCAAATCAGCCTGTTACATTGAAATTTTTGCGTAAAGATGAGTCGCCATGTGCCGAAACATTGTTGCTCCCAGCTTTGGAAATTAGCAAACAGCTCTCATTAAATACAGTGACGCAGGTGACGCTACCGAGTTTATCACCAGGCGAGTATCAGTTTCATTGTCAGATGCAGATGTATCGAGGTGTTTTGAAGGTTGTTTGATGAGACTTATCAGTGATCACATGGAAAATATATGAATGTGATCACTGGTGATGTTTAGGGAGTGTTTATTTTTATATATGAGATATCGATTCGCGAGTGATCAACTCTGGCTTGAAAAAGTTTTCAACATCAATATTTTTCTGTTTATACACGTGTTTAAGGATCCACTGCGTTGACATTTTAGCCATATCTTTAATTGGGAAATTAATCGTGCTGAGTTGCGGATAGAGATACTCAGTAAAAAATACGTTATCAAAACCAATAATGGAATAATCATCAGGCATAGTGAAGCCTCGGTCTCTCACTGTTTTCATGGCACCAGCAGCCATTTCATCGTTGGCACAAGCCACCGCTGTGAAATTAATACCTGTATCTAATAGGCTGGCCATGCCATCTCTGCCACTTTGAATGAGATAGTCTCCTTCAACAACTAAAGCATCATTTAAAGGTATATTGGCTTCTTTTAATGCTCGTTGGTGACCATGAAACCGGTCGGTAGCATCTTGTTTTGATAAAGGGCCAGAGATATAAGCAATATGTTTATGACCATGTTCAATAAAATGTTTGGTGGCCAGATACCCACCTAATTCATTATCTAAATAAAAACAGTTGTCTTCGATTTCTGGAATATGACGATTCAGCACGGTAAATGGTGTTTTATTCTTTTTAAGCTTAACAAAATATTCATTAGGCAGAGCATCAACGAGCATAATTAAAGCATCGCAGTTTCTGTCGATCAGAAATTCAATGCCTTCTTTTTCACTTTGTTCATTACTGTGACCAGCAGTAACAATGGAATGTTTTCCTGCTTTGCGTAGTTCTGTTTCAATTTCACTTAACATGGCTCCGTAGAAAGGACCATGAAGCTCAGAGACCAGAATACCAATACAATTAGAGCGGTTTGATGCTAAAGAACGAGCAACAGAGTTAGGGCGAAATCCTAATTCTTGCATAGCATCCATGACTTTCTTTTTAGTTTTTTCACTAACATGTTGATGATCGTTTAATACACGAGAAACCGATGATAATGAGACACCAGCGAGTGCAGAAACTTCATAGATGGTTGCCATTGTTGTCCTTAGAGATTTGCATGTTCTTATCTGGGTAACTTTAACACGATTGAAATAAACTACACCAGTTTAAAGTGGGTAGCATATCATCAAGATACTGATCATTATCGCATAAAACGCAAAATTTTGGAAGCGCTTCCAGTTTTTTATGGAAAACGGTTGCTTTTTATTTTTGTACAGGTAAGAATGGAAGCGCTTCCAGTCTCGGTGAGTGTGATGCTTATCGCTCATAGTGACTAGAAATAACAACATTACACAATAGCATGATTGAATATTCGCTAAGGGGGAAATAATGGCTGGTACATCAGCTCAAGGTCAATTTACACCACAATCTACGGGGGTAACAGGTCAGTCGTACGGCTTTGCTCTAACCACACTGACTACCTTGTTTTTTATGTGGGGGTTTATCACCTGTTTGAACGACATTTTGATCCCTCATTTGAAGGCCGTATTTGATTTATCATACAGTCAAGCAATGCTTATTCAGTTTTGCTTTTTTGGTGCTTATTTTCTCGTGTCATTACCCGCTGGAAAAATTGTTAAGGCGATAGGTTTTCAAAAAGGGATTGTCATCGGTTTGGTTGTTGCAGCACTTGGCTGCTTTGCCTTTTATCCTGCGGCGGCGATGTTAAGTTACCCTATATTTCTTGGTGCTTTGTTTATTCTGGCAAGTGGTGTGACAATTTTACAAGTATCGGCAAACCCTTATGTCAGTATTTTAGGTGACGAGAAAACCGCTTCGTCACGATTAAATATGACTCAAGCATTTAATTCTTTGGGCACGACTGTTGCGCCGTTTTTTGGTGCGTATCTGATTTTAGATACTGTGACAGATAGCATGTCTAAAATACAGCATGCTGAATCTGTACAACTTCCTTATCTGATGTTAGCTGGAAGTTTATTGCTACTTGCCTTAATTTTTTCTCGTCTTAATCTGCCTGTTATTACTCATGTTGAACAACCTGATGAACATAAAGATGTTGATGGTAGTGCATGGCAATACCGACATTTAGTGCTGGGAGCATTTGGAATATTCGTCTATGTAGGAGCAGAAGTCTCAATTGGTAGCTTCTTAGTCAGCTTTTTAAATGATCCCAATATTGCTGGCTTAGTAGAAAGCGAGGCAGCAAAATATATTGCTTATTATTGGGGAGGAGCAATGGTCGGTCGCTTTATTGGCGCGGCGGTAATGCAAAAAATTCCAGCAGGTAAAGTGTTAGCATTCAATGCGGTTGCGGCGATTAGCTTAATTGCCATAGCAGTGTCAACATCGGGACCATTAGCTATGTGGTCAATTCTGCTTGTTGGTTTATGTAACTCAATCATGTTTCCTACAATTTTTAGTTTAGCAATCATTGGTTTAGGTAAGCATACTAGTCAGGGTTCAGGTATCTTATGTTTAGCTATTGTTGGTGGTGCTATTGTGCCATTACTGCAAGGGGTGTTGGCTGATACTATTGGCCTACAGTTGTCTTTTGTTTTACCTATTATCTGTTATCTCTATATTGGTTACTTCGGTCTTGTTGGTAGTAAGCCGGTTAAACGGGATGCTTAAGGAGATGAAAATGCTGAAAGAAAAATCAATGAACAAAAAGTTTGCATTCGTTATTTCGACCTTAAGCTTATTGTTATCAGGTTGTCTGGAGCAGGCTGAAGAGAAGAAAATTGAGACAACAGTCGCGAAACCTGCGCCAGCCCATAATGTTAATATCTGGCCGGAACTCGATATTGCGGTAAAAAAAGATCCTGCTATCGAGCAAAAAGTTGCGAAGCTATTATCCTCAATGACAATTGAGCAAAAAGTTGCTCAGATGATCCAACCAGAAATTCGAGACATTACTGTAGCTGATATGCGCAAATATGGCTTTGGATCTTATTTAAATGGTGGTGGAGCGTTTCCTGATAATAATAAACATGCAACACCTGCTGACTGGATCCGTTTAGCGGAGAATTTATATCAAGCATCGATTGATGATTCATTAGATGGCTCAACTATTCCCACTATGTGGGGTACTGATGCGGTGCATGGTCATAACAATGTCATTGGTGCGACATTATTTCCACATAATATTGGTTTAGGGGCGGCGAACAACCCTGAATTAATTGAACAAATTGCTCATGTTACCGCAAGAGAAGTTATGGTTACTGGTATTGATTGGGTATTCGCTCCTACGGTGGCTGTGGTACGAGATGATCGCTGGGGACGCACTTACGAAGGTTATTCAGAAGACCCTGAAATCGTAAAAAGTTATGCAGCTTCAATTGTCAAAGGTTTACAAGGTGTAAGCGGGAAAAACTTTCTGGATGATAACCATGTGATCAGTACCGTTAAGCATTTTATTGGTGATGGTGGTACGGTTGATGGTGATGACCAAGGTAACAATATTGCCTCAGAGCAAGAGTTGTTTGATCTCCATGCACAAGGGTATGTTGGTGGTTTGACGGTTGGCGCGCAATCAGTGATGGCCTCATTTAATAGTTGGCATGGTAAGAAAATTCACGGTAGTAAGTACTTGTTAACTGATGTGCTTAAAGAACGTATGGGTTTTGATGGTTTTGTTGTCGGTGATTGGAATGGCCATGGCCAAATCAAAGGTTGTAGCAACGAGAACTGTCCTCAAGCCATTAATGCGGGTTTAGATGTATTTATGGTACCAACCGGTGCTTGGAAGCCGCTTTATGATAACACCGTTGCCCAAGTCAAAAGTGGTGAAATTCCTATGGCGCGGATTGACGATGCCGTAAGCCGAATTTTGCGTGTGAAATTTAGAGCGGGGTTATTTGATAAGCCAAGCCCAGCAAAACGTGCTTTGTCGGGTAAAACTGAACTGATTGGCGCAAAAGCACATCGTGATGTTGCCAAACAAGCAGTACGAGAGTCTTTAGTTTTATTGAAAAATAATGATCAATTATTACCACTGAATCGTCAGCAAAATGTCTTAGTGGCTGGTGATGCCGCCGATAACATAGGTAAACAATCAGGTGGTTGGACAATTACTTGGCAGGGTACCGGTAATACCAATGAAGATTTTCCTGGTGGTAGTTCAATTTATGATGGTATCAAAGCTAAGTTAGCAGACAGTGACGCTAGGGTTGAATTTAGTGTTGAAGGTCAATACCAGCAAAAACCTGATGTTGCGATTGTTGTCTTTGGTGAAGAGCCTTACGCCGAAGGTAACGGTGATTTAGATAACCTTGAATATCAACGAGGTGATAAAAAAGATTTAGCGCTGCTTAAGCGTTTAAAAGCTGACGGTATTCCAGTGGTATCTATTTTTATTAGTGGTCGACCTATGTGGGTTAACGCGGAATTAAATGCCTCTGATGCTTTTGTTGCCGCTTGGTTACCTGGTTCAGAAGGTGCTGCCATTGCTGATGTGTTATTTACCCAAACAAACGGTGAAATTGCTCATGACTTTAAAGGTAAATTATCATTTTCATGGCCGGCAACAGCGCAGCAAACAAGCATTAATCGCTTTGATAAACAATATCAGCCGTTACTTCCATATGGCTATGGCCTAACTTATGGTCAAGAAAGTCAACTATCAAATACGCTGAACGAACAAAGCCAAGTGTCTGCTGAACAAACTACTGCCTTATCTATTTTTGATCGGGCAGTGCAAAAACCTTGGCAAGCATTTTTACAGTCTGGCGATCAAGTCAGACAAATCAATTCCAATGTGCAACATATGGGTGCTATCTCCTATAAAACCATTGATAAACAGGTGCAAGAGGATGCTCGTGCCGTGACGTTTGATGGCAATGAGCAAGCATCAATATATTTTAGTGGTAGCTTCCCAGAAGATATCCGCAGTTATGTTGAATTGAAGTCAGCATTATCTATTAACTTGAAAGTTGAGCAGCAAGCTTCTGAAAAAGTATGGTTAAGCATGGCGTGCGAAGGGGAATGTAAAGGTGCTGTTGATCTTTCTCAGCAGCTCAATGCCTTGGAGTTGAACCAATGGCAAACAATTAGCGTTGACCTAGCATGTTTTACTCAGGCGGGTTTAGATGCCGCTAAGGTATATTCGCCATTTAAGTTAACGACCAAAGGTACATTGTCACTGAGTTTTGCTGACATCGCCTTAGTACCCGATTTAGCCCCTAAGGCTGATATTAACTGTCAATAAGCAATATAAAATTAAGCAAAGCAGTATGATAAGCGGATTCATTATCATACTGCTATCATTTGAGAAAGCATGATAGCTAAATTGAATGATATAAAGATTAACTAAAGGTCATGTTATGAAGATGAATACTCTTTTGTTGAGCAATGCAAAGTACACTAGTTTACTGTGCGTAGCTTTATTAGTAGGTTGTGGTTCTGGTGATTCAGACAAAAGTGAACAACCGACATCTGTTGTGACGACACCAACAGATCCTGTTGATAATGGTAATGACAATTCAACAGGGGGCTCAACAGGTGATGATACTAATAACACAACGTATAACGATCCTACAGAAGCATCGCTGATCAGTGACCAATGGCAGCTGGTTTGGCAAGATGAGTTTGAGCAAACAACAATTGATAATACCAAGTGGGGTTTTGAAGTTAATTGTTATGGCGGTGGTAATAATGAGCAACAATGTTATACCGACCGTGAAAAAAATGCCTATATTGAGCAAGGCATATTAAAAATTGTTGCTCATAAAGAGGACTTTAGCGGTCCAGCTGCACAAGATGATGATCCGAATTATAACCCTGATAATACCCGTACCTTGCCGTATACTTCGGCACGTTTACGCACGAAGCATAAAGCAGATTGGCGTTACGGACGTTTTGAGATAAGCGCAAAGCTACCTCAAGGGCAGGGGACATGGCCTGCAATATGGATGTTACCAACCGAGTGGGTTTATGGTGGCTGGGCTGGCTCAGGTGAAATAGATATTGTTGAGGCGGTAAACCTTAAAGCGCAATCGGATGAAACGGGTGTTGCTGCAGGGACCGAAGAAACTCGTGTTCATGGCACCTTACATTATGGCCGAGCCTGGCCTGAAAATGTTTATTCAGGGCAAGCATTCCACTTACCGGATGGGCTTAACCCAGCAGATGACTTTCATGAATATGCGGTTGAGTGGCAAGAAGGGGAAATTCGCTGGTATGTTGATGATATTCATTATGCAACACAAACCGAAGATGGCTGGTACAGTCAATATATGAATGATGATGGTAATTTAATTAATGGCCAAGGCAGTGCACCGTTTGATCAAGCATTTCACCTGATCCTAAACTTTGCTATTGGCGGCGCATGGTCGGCTAATGTTAATGAAAAAGGTATTGATGCCACTGTTTTTCCACAAGCATTTGAAATTGATTATGTTAGAGTATATGAATGTTCGGTTTCGCCACAAACTGGTGCGGGATGTGAAGCAGTTGGTGATGGCGCAACCCATGTAGAGGGACATAAAGCCCCCAATTTATAATGGTTAGTTAATACATAGTGCAAGGATAAAAAGTGTTCGTAATAAAGTACCTTAGCTTGGTTATTTATCTGTTAGTGATGCTATCGGGTGTATTGAATACACTTCCTGCACAGGCCCAACAAGCCTCGCTGAAAGAAATTCAGCAACAAGTGAATCAATATTGTGGTGCTTGTCATAAGGTACCACCGCCAGATGTCATGCCAAAAGATTTTTGGCCTCGAGCGGTTGATGTCATGGCTGATATGGCGAAAAAACGCATGGGCACGACGTTTATTCCAAGCCAAGCGCTTGATAATATCAAAGCCTATTATTACGGTAGTGCGCCAGAATCGTTAATTACCCTACCTAATTTTGCTACTAACCCTGATCAAAGTGCCATCGCTAGGTCAGGTATTGGCGAACTATCGATGACGCCTCTGGTAGTTAATGTCAATAAAATAAACTTATCTGATAAGAAGAATGCTCAATTTTTAATTGCAGATGCCGATAGTAATCAAGTCTCTTTGTTAACTCGCCAACAGAACAATTGGCATGAGCAGGTGGTTACCAATATCAAAGTGCCCAGCCATACTGAAGTTATTGATTATGACTTAGATGGTGATAAAGACATTTTAATCGCTGCCTTAGGGCTTATTCCTCCTTCTCCCGCTCTTGCAGGGCAAATTGTATTATTAAGACAAAACGAAAAAGGTCAGTTTCAGCAAGAGTTATTACTTGATGGAGTCGGCCGGATCACTGATGCAAGAGCCGCAGATCTAGACAACGATGGCGATTTAGACATTGCCGTTGCGGTATTTGGTGGCGGCAATGTGGGTGAAGTGTCTTGGTTAGAAAATAAGGGTAAAGGACAATTAGTTAAACACGATATTATCAGTGCCAGCGGTGCGCTAAATGTCTCTATTGTTGATTTAAATAATGATGGCAAATTAGATATTGTGAGTTTATTCGCGCAAGAGTATGAGATGGTGCTTGGTTTAATCAATCAAGGCAAAGGTCAGTTTAAACAACATGCATTGGCTGAAGCGCCTCATCCTATGTTTGGTTTCACCGGCATGCGTGTTGTTGATTTAGATGGTGATAATGACAGTGATATTCTCATGACCAATGGCGATGCTAATGATTTACATATGGATCCTAAACCTTACCACGGGGTGCAATGGTTAGAGAATAAAGGAAATTTAGTGTTTCACTACCATGATATCGGCCGCTTTTACGGCGCTGCATCTGCTGTTGCGGGGGATGTAGACAATGATGGTGATTTAGATGTCGTCGCGGGTAGTTGGAATAACTTCTGGCAAGATGCTAATCGACAAAGCCTTATTTGGTTTGAAAACGATGGTAAACAAGGCTTTACTCGTCACAATATTACCAATCAGCCACAAAGTATCGTGTCATTTGAATTAACCGATGTCACTGATGATGGCAAATTAGACATTGTTGCTGGCGTATTTCGAATGGACTTATTGATTGCTCAAATGATGGGAACGCCAAAAGAGCAACAAGATCAAACATTAAAAACACGTATTGTGTTGATTGATAATCAGCAACTTTCAATTAAATAATAACGAGAATAATGGTTAAATGAAGTCTGCGCTTTCCTTAATCGCAACCTGTGTTGTTGCGTCATCGCCTGCTGTTGCTAATAACAGTAATATCACTGTCGAACAAAAAAATATTCCAGTCACTAGTGATAATCTAGAGCATGTCACGGTATTAGGTACACATTTGCCGAAAACGAGTCATGACCAATTGGCAAAAGTGACGCTAGATGCAGAGCAGATCGCTGCGTTAGCGGCTAACAGTTTTGCGGATGTGTTACGAGGTTTACCTGGCGTTGATGTGTTTCAGCAAGGTGGCGCTGGTGGCCTTACTTTTCTATCGGTGCGTGGTGGTGATCCTAATTTTGTAGTGGTGTTGCTTGATGGTGTGAAAGTGAACGACCCGACCAATAGTCGTGGAGGTGCCTTTGATTTAGCGACAGTCGATCCTGCAACAGTTGAAAAAGTAGAACTACTATATGGTGGTTATTCAACGGTTTATGGCAGTGATGCTTTAGCAGGGGTACTCAGTATTACTACCAAAAGTGCCAAACAAGGTGATTTAGCCAATGCAACGATTAATTTAGCGAGTGCAGGGCGTTATGGCGGAAGTGTTCATATCGCTACTCGTGTTGCTGATTTAGTTGATTTAAGTGTGACTGGCGGCATACAGCGTGACGATCAAAGTACGTTTGGTGATACATTTAAACGTCAACAGTTTACAGTGAAGCTTAATTCCGTCAAAGCGTCTCCATTTTATTGGCAGCTTAATAGTTTTTATGCCGAGGGCAACAGCCAGGCATTTGCCGAAGATAGTGGTGGTGAACGGTTAGCCGTTATTCGTCAGCCACAATCAATAGAATTTCAACAACAAAATAGTGCCTTAACCTTAGGTTATGCATTGACTGAGCAACTTAGTGTAGAACTTCAAGGGACTTTGTCTGATAGAAACGAGCAAGTTGATAGTCCAGCCATAGCGCCTGGAGTGATTGATGGTGTGCCAGCATTACAAACCGACAGTGATTACCAGCGCAGTGATATTAGCTTGCTCTCACGTTATCGGCTGTCTGAGCAGATTGATTTTGCCTTTGGTGCCAGTTATGCCGATGAACAAGGCGGCATGGAAAGCTTGATTGATTTTGGTGTTTGGGTGCCAGCCAATTATCGTTTACATCGACAATCAAAAGCCATTTTTGCTGAAGCTGCACTGGCGTTTGAACCGTTAATGCTTACTGCGGGGGTGCGTTATGATGATAGTGACGCCTTAACTATCAATACCCATCGACTGTTAGCCCAATATCAACTCACGAGTGAGACACAGATCTCTGCTCATTATAGCGAAGGATTTAAACTACCGAGCTTTTTTGCCTTAGGTCATCCTTTTGTTGGTAATAAAGCATTACAACCTGAACGTAGTAAAAATTATGCTGTCAGTGCTAAAACGGACTTTCCTGAACAGCAATTTAACGTAACAGCGAGTATATTTCACAACCGTTTTAGTGATTTAGTCGACTTTGATCCTGAGGCATTTACCAATATTAACCGCTCTCAAGTAGACGCTAAAGGTATTGAGTTAATTGCTCAGTATCAGGTTAATTCACGGCTATTTGTCTCTGGGCAAGTGAGTTATAACCATACCGAATTAAAAGACACTGACGCTAAATTAAGAAGAAGACCTAAGGTTAAGTCCGGCGTTGCTTTGCACTATCAACCGCTTGAACAACTTAATTTTACGGCCCGGTTAACGGCTAACGGCCAATATTATGATAGTGCTATTCCAACCGGCATGATCAAAATGGACAGTCATTATCGTCTGGATTTATCATCTGCTTGGCAAGTAAAACCTGCGATACAGCTTAGGTTAAATATTGCTAATGCTTTAGATGATCACAGTGAAATGGCGGTTGGCTTTAAAAACTATGGTCGTAACATTAAGTTAACGGTATCAGCTAGCTTTTAAAAGGTGTCAGTAGGTTACTCCAAACTTTATCGTCAAAGGGTGGTAGCTTCTATGCTTTATAAATACGCTAACACTAGGTAAACTCATTATTCTGTTGTTAATTGGTCTCATTTATCTAAGCCATGAAATCCGAATATTCTCACCTTCCTCATATAAAAGATCACAATGAGCTAACGTTATATGAATTAATTCCTGACGTTGTATGGATATTTGATATCGACCGCCATGGTTGGTGGTGGGGCAATGAAGCTGCATTGAACTTTTGGGGATTAACGACGCTTGAACAACTAATAAACAAAGACTTATCTGGAGATACTCAAGGAGCCAGAGACAGAACGGTACAAACGTTTGAACGAGCAGTCGCTGAAGGCTTAACTAAAGATCCCTGGACGACATATCCCAATGGCAAAGCAAAAACCTTGTATATGAAGCATAAAGCCGTGTTGGTGGGGCCAGAAAAACATAGAGCCATTATTGCTTTTGTTAATGAAAGTGTCAGCTTGGGTGAAATCCCTGAGAACCTTTTGCTGGTTGAAGCTATGCGATATACCAAAGTGTTGGTAACTAGTTTTACTTTATCCGGTGAAATTGTGGTCGAAAATCCTGCAGCAACCAACGCATATTTATCAGTGAACCCTCGTGAAAAAGGTATTGCACAATCGACCTTTGCAGCCCGATTTGCCAATGCTCAACAGGGTAATAACTGCCTGAATCAAGCGATTGCTGAACATGGTGGTCGTTGGACTTATCAGATGCAAACAATTCATGGTATTAAACAGCATACGTTAGATATTAGGGAAACTCGTCACCCACTGACTGGCGAATTTTTGTTATTGGTGGTGGAATATGATGTGACTGACTTACACCAAGCCATTGCACAGGTAGAACAAACTAAAAATAAATTAAAACAAATGGCGCATGTTGATGCCTTGACTAATTTACCTAATTTAAGGCAACTTGAGGAAACGGGAGCTGCATTACTTAAACAAGCAGACAGGCGACAGGAAAATATTGTCATTATGTTTATCGACCTCGATGGCTTTAAAGGAGTTAATGACAAATATGGTCATCATGCAGGGGATGAGTTATTAAAGGCTGTCGCCAGTCGGCTGACTAGCCAATTACGCAATTCTGACTTAATCGCAAGAATTGGTGGTGATGAATTTGTGCTTATGCAAGCGAATATTGATGATAAAACTGACATCGCAGGTGTGGCGCAAAAAGTTATTGATATAATCAGTGAACCATTTGAACCTTCTTTTGGTTCGGTGCAACTGGGAGCCAGTATTGGCATTGCTAGATTTCCGGATGATGGTAAGTCCATGGAAAGCTTACTTAAGGTAGCCGATCATGCTATGTATCAAGTAAAAAAACACAATAAAAATGGTTTTCAGTTTGCCTGCTGTGATTAGGTGTTTTAAAACGTCTGTGCCAATATCAAGCAAAAATCATCGTCTTTGTCTGTGATGACTTCTCCTTTTTAGTCGAAAGATCTGAACATCGTATGGGCATTTCGGATGAGTGGCCAAAATTAACTTGTAGCTTGGGTAGGTTTTGGTTTGGACAAATCATTGAAAAATACCGCTCACCTCCAAGCGAACGGCATTAGGGATAAATCCTATTGTTATTACAGAGTTCGTTTTAGTAACACTACCCAATCTTTATCTTCACGAGCGGGTGGTTTACCTAGGTTAACTAGGCTGCCGCTTTGAATGATTTTGGCGCTACCCGTTTGCAAACTCCCTCCCTCGACAGGGTTGTACCAATGTACTTGGTAATCCCCTTTAACACCCGTCAAATTAATATTAAATGTCTGGGTTTTATGAGGAAAATAAATAGCATAAACTTCTTGATATTTGGCAAAAGCGTATGTGCCTTCTTGCTCTACCACTTGTAGGTTAGATTGCATTTGCCACCAAGGTAAGTAGTTTTCAAAAAAGTCTCGCGCGTGTTTTGTCAGAGTCCAAAGTTGGTCGCGTACGCGCCAGCTTTCTGAAGTCAGATCATTATGGGGGACTTTGGCACCGAAATACCATTCAACGCCAGCTGCTCCTGAAAGCAGGGTGCCCCAAAGTACATCGCCCCGTAAACTGACATGTCCCGGATCGTTGGCATCAATATCAGCCCCTGTATGCCACATGCCGATTTCATCCATGGTGATCAGCCATTTATTACCTGATTGCTCAGAGTTTTTCTGCCAGGTTCGCACTACATCGCCTGCATGTTTGCGGTCGTGCGCTTGTAGGGATAGCCCATCGAGCCCTTTGTAGCCCAATAGTGGATCGAGCACAGGCTTTCGAGTATTTACCTCGGCATGGGTGTGAATAACAACGGGGTGATCATAGGGATCATTCTCTGCAAAGAAATCGACCATGGCTTTACGCTGATTATCATCTTGAGGAGGTGGAGACCACTTGGCATAGCCATTCTCTTCGCCCAGGTTCCATACTAAGCCGAGATGATGACCAAAACGCGCAATAAGCTCAGAATAATACAGCGTGCGCATGGGACCAACATTACCATCATCTAGCAGCCTTTCGTTTTCAGTCTCTTGAGTCACTATGTGTAGCATGATGCCACGTTGCTGCATGTGCTCGAAAACTTGTTCCCATTGAGCGAGCTTACTGACATCGAATCGAGTGAAATCTTTGTGATCAACATAAGGCCAGACATCGCGACCATCACCGTTGATATTGAGAGTAAGGAAGTACACCGAATTCATGCCTTTACTTGCGAGGTAATTGATAGCACCAAAAATTGATTTGCCTTTGCCTCCTCTAAAGGTTGGATCGCCATGCTGCCAGTCTTTCTTGTGATCTGAATAGAGGTGTAGCTTTTCATCGACATTTGCTTCACCGTCACGAACATCTTGGACGACGCGATAGGTACCATCAATCGCATAGTAGCCAAGGAAATTTTCAGGCCCGTTAGCACCCACTTTAAGCAAGTACTGGTTTGAGCTAGGCGAATAGAAATAACCATTTTTTACAGAAACTCGTCCTATGCCACGAAGGTCTGGGGCTACCTTGTCGCTAGGTTGAACTTTAAATTGTCCCTTAGCATATTCTAACTCAAGCGGTTGGCCATTATTGCCGGAAATCGCGATGTTTTCGCCATATTGCAATTGGGCATGGTAATGCCATGTGCCCGTATTGGGTGGTCGAAACTTTACTTGCCAAACGTTGCCGGCATCTGTACCGCTTATAGCAGCGTTTCCGTCAGCTGCATAATATCCTCGTACGTTGTATTGCTGATCACCTTGAGAAAATGTGACCGTTAGTAAGTAATTAAGGAAAGGGTTGTTGTCGTCCAACTCGGAAGTCTCTGGACCAGAAAAGTTTAGCGCTACTGGGTGCCATTGCTGGTAAACCTGTATAGGCGTACTTGAGCTAGACGTTAATTCATGCTGAGTATCGGAGCACCCCTGCAAAAATGATACTCCAATGAATATACAAAAGAATGGGACAACATTAATATTTTGTCTGATGTACCTTAGGCTCATGAAAACCTCCAAGTTGAAGTGTATATGACCGATGCATTTAACAGCTTGGTGGCATAGGTCGTAAACGGTGAAGTTAGAGCTGGGTATTTAAAGTCTATTGCTTGGCTTTTTTTAAGAAACCCAAGGTGTCTTTATGAAACTTTCATATAATAAATTTTATCCTAGTTAATTCGATGAATAATTTCTTCGGTTAAGTTGTGAGAACATTGGGCGTTGATAGTCTGAGTATGTTTTTCTGGCTTGTCAGACAAATGTAGTTCGCTATTTGAACCATAAAATAAAAAAGCCGCTGGGGGGACTAGCGGCTTTTCACTTTATGGTTAACTCGAGGCTTTATTAGAAAACGTAACGAGCACCAATGTTAAAGCGTGCACCATATTGGTTAGCACGAAGTAGTTGTTCACTGTAACGCACGTAAGTACGTTGTGTTTCTTCAGTGATATTCAACGCTTCAGCAAAGATGGTAAAGTCTTCTGTTACAGAGTAACTTACGTTAGCATCCACTTGCGAGTATGCTTCGGTATACACAGGTGAACCGTGTTGATCGAAGCCTGCTAAGAACTCGTCGCGCCAGTTATATGAAATACGTGCTGATAAATCGTCGTTTTCATAAAAAACTGAGAAGTTTGCCGAGTCACTCATACCAGGTAGAGCAAAGTCTTGCTCAATGGCATCACGATCTGCTTCTACGTCACCGCTAACGAATGTGGCATTCACCATCATACCAAAGCCTGTGTCAGAGAATAAATGCTGTGCAGCTAATTCCCAACCGTAAAGATTCGCTTGTTCACCATTGGCAGTACTTGATTCGTCAAACACTGCTAGCGGATCATCGCTATTAGGTGCAATCGGTGTTGTTAAATCGTCAAGCCCCATGTTTTCGTTAATGCGGGCAAATACGTTAACATCCGTAGCTTGAATACCTTCAGCTTCTAATTGAGCGCGGGCTTCTTCTGCACGTGGACCATTATATACGTCACGAATACCTGGAACGGTAGTTTTTGTACTTGAATCAACTAAGAAGTTATCAACCATTTTCTTGAAGTAACCTACTGATGCGTAGCTACCTTCACCGTAGTAATACTCAAGTGAAAAGTCTAAGTTATCAGAGATGTATGGATTTAACCCAGGGTTACCTGAAATGATTTTACGTTGACCAATTTTTGGTGTACCAACAAAGTCTCTTGTTGAACGCATTGCACCGATATCAGGACGAGCAAGTGAGCGAGCATAAGAAAAACGTGTGATAATTTCATCAGTTACTTCAAGGCTCACATCTAAACTTGGTAAGAATTGTTTCGTTGTTGCGCCACCAGAAGAAAAGGTTTTATCTGGTGAAGTGCTATAAGTGAATTCATTACCACCAGCCCAGATAATATCTGTAATTGGTGTTTCTAAACCTTTTGAAGTGACTTTTGCTTCTTCATAGCGTAAGCCAGCAACAACATTAACAGGCATGCCGTTGAATTCATCTTCAAAGTTGAACTGTGTATAAACAGAGGTAACAACTTCGTTTACTCGTGCATCTGAGTCAATGTTACCGGCCCAGAATTTACCTGTGCCATCAGCATTTTGGAATTCATCACCCCAAGACTCGTTGAAACAACATTGTGCAAAGGTGTCAACAATGGTTTCATAGCCGTTTAGAATGTAATCAAAGTCTGCTGTGTAGTATGAGTCAATTGGGATATCACCGCTATTACCAAATGCATCTAACAGACCACTAGTGCTAGCAACTTCCCACTTAGCATCATCCCAATATTGTGCTGACCAGTTCCACCAACCTGCTGGTAATAAACCCGAGAATGCACTGGTGTTTTTAAAGTCTTGTTCGGTGCGAGAGATACCAAAATTAATACTGGCTAATGCACCGTCACCATCATTTATCCAAATACCTTTTAATTGGTACTGAGACATTTCGTTTTCACCTGAATTGTCACTAGCACCACCAAATAATGAACCAATATCAGAAGGTAATAAACCATCTTGTGGGTTACCGTCTCCACCAATAAAGGTCATGTCATAAATTGGTACACCACCGCTAAAGTAATTAGCTGTTTTTTCATCGATTGAGGCTGTGCTTGGACCTGCGCCAGGAACAAAACCACACCATCCACAAGAAGTGTTACCTATGATTAAGAAAGCGTCATGGCCTAAACCGACACCATCTGTGGTCGCTGAAGAATCATGAGCATCAAATTCGAATGATAATGTTTCTGTTGCTTGCCACTCTACATTTAGACCTAATGATTTATTTTCAGCAAGTGATTCACCACGACCTACGTTAGTGGCAAAGTCATTACCTGCTTCAGTAACTGATGTGTAAGTACCACGTTCGTTAACCGTTGCTTCGATGATTGAACCACCGTTGTTAAACCAAATACCAAAGGCATTAAAGTCACGCTTTGATTCAACTTTTGAGTAAGTGTAGTCTAATGTTGCTGTGACTTTATCAGAAGGTGTAAATTGAAGAACTGCTTGCGCATTAGTACGTTGACGACTGTTATCACTGATACCATAGCCAGCATTTTGCGGGTACCAAGTAGCGCCATCAGCACGTGTGTTATTGTTAGTAATAATACCAGTACCTGTTCCCACATTAGGGATCCAGTTATCTACATTGGCATTTTCTTCACGGTTATCACGATCTTGGTATGAACCAGAAAATGAAACACCAATTGTGTTATCAGCAAAGGTATTGCTAACAATAGCTGAGATTTCAGGTGTGAACTTACTGCCTACATCATCAACAGAAGTTTCATGAACTGCTTTACCACTTACCACGGCTTTAAAACCAGGGTTGTTTAATGGGCGTGCAGTCATCATATTTACAGTAGCACCAATACCACCTGTAGGTAATTCGGCTTTTGCTGTTTTATACACTTCAACAGCACTCACGGCATCGGTAGCGATGTTACTAAAATCAAATGCACGTCCACCAACGGTCGGCATTTGACGACCATTTAAGGTCACCATGTTAAACTCTGGGCCCATACCACGAACGGTAATTTTTGCGCCTTCACCGTTACTACGATCAATTGAAACACCCGTAATACGTTGTAAAGATTCTGCTAAGTTGCCATCAGGGAATTTACCGATGTCTTCTGCTGTGATTGCATCAACCACACCATTTGCATTACGTTTAATATCGACTGATTTGACTAAACTACTACGAATACCAGTAACTTCGATAACTTCAATTTCTTTTTTTGCTTCTTCAGCCGCATTAACTGCTGTAGCTGATGATATTGCCGTAGCACCAAGTACTATAGTGAT
Source organism: Thalassotalea sp. G2M2-11 (assembly GCF_017168195.1). Taxonomy (GTDB): domain Bacteria; phylum Pseudomonadota; class Gammaproteobacteria; order Enterobacterales; family Alteromonadaceae; genus Thalassotalea_E. The sequence continues at coordinate 941,405 of NZ_JADNYL010000002.1, read as the reverse complement.
AGCTTTCGCTAGTCGACTTTTATTTAAATTATATTGCTTCATTGTTCTCCCCTAGACACTCAGCATAGTTGAATTTTTTCTGGAAGCGCTTCCAAATTAAGTTAAAAAATTTAGCGTTTGGTTTTTGGAAGCGCTTCCATAACTTAAGGTAGATCGATAATAAGGTCAATGAAAAAATGGCAAAATTAGTAAACTTTATTAGAGTTATTACTCTTTAATTGCGTTGAACCTGTTGAATTTAAAGTGTTCTTGTGATTGGAGTTCGTGTATTGATTTTAATCAGTTTGCGGTTATTTATTGATTTAATGAAGTTAAAATAGCTCAGTTGTATTATTTGAACTGTGAGTTGGTTATGCATTTGCACTGCCCAAGAAAGGGCAGTGCTATTTGGTTATTTGGCGGGTTGATTCAGTTCTGTGTGAATACGGTTGATTAGCGCATTATCAAGTTTATACCAACGCATCGTTAACGCGACTAATAATGAACCTATGGCAGGGTACAAGGTAAATGATAATAATATACCATGTTGTGTGGCGGCTGTTTGAACGACATCTGCTTGGTAATTATAATAAGCGAGTAACCAGCCAGCGAGTGCCCCCCCTATTGCTACCCCCATTTTTATAAAGAATACGACGGCAGAGTAGATCATACCGGTAATGCGAATACCGGTTTTCCAATGGCCATAATCAATGGTGTCAGCCATTTTTGCCCAAAGTAATGGGGTCGCCATCTGTAGAAAAAAGTTCCATAAGAAGAATAAGACAAAGGCGAGTATTAATTGCTCAGCAGCAACAAAGTAGCTGAGAATACAAATACAAGCCGCGATAGTTTGCAGCCAGATATAAGCTTTAATTTTACAGACTTTGTTAGCTATAAATTGCGAAAGGGCACAGCCAAGTATACTGCCTACCATGCCTAAGGTCATAAAAGCAGTGATTAGATCGGCTTGTTGCAGATAATATTTTACATAGTAAACCGCTAAAGTCCCACGCAGTACCTGACCGCTTAGCAGCAGCAACCCTGCAATACACAATATGCGCCACTGATCGTTTTGCCAGAGCATTTTAAGGTCATTTTTAAAGGATGATTGTTGTGTTACTGGTGGGGGAACTCGCTCTTTTGTCCCTAAAAAACAGAGTATAAATAATACGACACCTAATACACTCATGGCTAACATGGCGTTTTGAAAGCCAATCGCTTTATCACCATCTCCTAACCAATCCACTAGTGGCATAGTACCAGAAGCAACAATAAGTCCGCCTAACATACCAAAGACAAAGCGATAAGATTGTACTGAAACTCTCTCTTCAGGTCTGTTGGTGAGTACCCCACCTAAGGCGGAATAAGGAATGTTGATGGCAGTATAAACAATCATCAATAAAGTATAAGAGACAAAGGCATAGATGATTTTACCGCTATCGGATAAATCAAATTTAGTAAAAGCTAATACGCTGATAATGCCAAACGGTAGTGCTAACCATAAAAGGTATGGGCGAAATTGTCCCCATTTAGTGTGAGTTCTGTCAGCTAGTGCGCCCATCAATGGGTCGGTTACTGCATCGAATATACGAACCACTAAAAACAGTGTTCCGACAATAGCGGGTGATAAACCAACGACATCGGTATAATAAATGAGTAGGAACATCATCACGGTTTGAAAGATGATATTACTCGCGGTATCACCAAGTCCGTAAGCTATTTTCTCTTTGACACTAAGCATATTGTGTTTTTCTTCCTGATATTAACTGGTTTACTTACGACTACCAATTAATTGACTAAAAGCATGACCACTGTTCTTTATCGTACGTTTTTGTGTCTGATAATCAACATATACTAAGCCAAATCTTTTTAAATAGCCTTCTGCCCATTCAAAATTGTCCATTAAGCTCCAGGCGAAATACCCTTTAATATCAACTCCTGCCTCAATGGCTGTATTGACTGCGAGTAAGTGAGATTGAAAATAGTTAAACCTATCTACGTCATTAACCTCACCTTTATCGTTCTGATCTTTCATTGCTGCACCATTTTCGGTGATATAAATAGGTGGCAGGTCATAGGTTTTATTTAACGAAATTAACACATCGCTAAATCCTTGTGGAAATACTTCCCATCCCATATCGGTCAGTTCAACATCACAAGGCTTTATTTCCTGATAAATAGTGTCTTCATCTGCTTGATAAATAGCTCTGGTGTAATAGTTGATACCCATAAAATCAATTGGTTGAGAAATAATGGCTAAGTCATCGTCCAAGATCTCAGGCTGATGTTCAGCATCAAGTTGTGAAATTATTGCTGGATATTGGCCATCAATGATTGGCTTTATATACCATTGATTTAGGTAATCATCGGCATATTTTGCCGCTTTTATATCGGCGTCATTATCTGAAATAGCGTAGGCAGGGGTGAAATTTAATACGATACCATTAAGTGTATTTGGACTTAATTTTTTCAGTACCTGCATGGCTAAACCATGAGCTAATAATAAATGATGGGCAGCCTTTTTTCCGTATTCTTTTCCTTTAAGCCCTGGGGCGTGAATACCAAGCTCATAGCCAAGGTAAGCACTACAAAACGGTTCGTTTAATGTGGCGTAAGAATAGACACGATCACCAAATGCTTTAACAATTTGTTCTACATAATGCTGGAACGCATAAGCGGTAGCTCGGTTTAACCAGCCGCCGTTATCTTCTAAATGTTGTGGCAAATCCCAGTGGTATAAAGTAACAAACGCTTTAATATTGTATTGTTTTAGTTTATCGAGAATTTGCTGGTAAAACTCTATGCCGTTGTGATTAATGCTTCCATCTTCATTCATCACTCGGCCCCACGCAATAGAGAGTCGATACGCATCAACGTTAAGGTCTTTGATCATCTCAATGTCTTGTTGCCAAAGATTATAATGATCACATGCAACAGCACCATTTGAGTTGTCGGCAATTGTCCCTGGTTGCGAGCAAAAAGTATCCCAAATACAAGGTAGCCTGTGTTCAATACCACCTTCTATTTGAAATGAAGCTGTTGCTATACCATAGGTAAATTGTGGTGATCTCATTGGCGAATTAATCGGTAATGTAAGTTTCATTGTGATTATTATCTTTTGATTTATTAAAATTGGAAGCGCTTCCAATTTAGCTTTGTTTCAATTAAATATCAACTTTTTTATCTAAGAACCGTTTTTTACAGCCAACATTAGTCGCTATCTATCAGAAAAATAGCGAGTTATTACAAAGAGGTTTTTTTCTGAATACCAGTGTAAATCACATGAACGATCATTAAGTTTGTCAATACTTACCAACACAAAGCTAAGCTTAGACATGATCTTTGATGTAATTCGTTATATCATCGATAGCATAAATATTGATGAATTGTGGTCGTTAAATTTCAGTGCTATTTAAATTTTCAGGTGAAAGCCAAGTAGTGGCGACTTACAAGTTGTCTATTCTTGGTCTTTTTGTTGCGATTATGGTGGTTGCTTTTGCGCTATCAAGTTATCGCTATCATCAGGAGCTAGCCGTAGTCGAACAACGGGAATTATCCGCCTTAAATAATTTGGCGAACCTTGTTGATAACGAATTAAACAAAGCATTAGAGTCACTAGAAGCGATTAAACGTTTTGCCGATTATTCTTTGAATTTTCCCAAATCTTTAGCGTCAATGCCAACGCTTAAGCAGGAGGGGGAGCGTTATTATTCAGATAAAACACAACATGACATATTAGCGCACCGGCAGCGATTAAGTGTCAATATTACAGGGATCGGTCAGTCCGATAGCTTTACTGCAAATATTGAGCAAGAATTAGCCATGGCTAATATGCTAACACCTGCTTTCATTGCGGCGCAAAATACGGTTCAAATCGCTAATTGGTTTTCTTATCTTTCGCTGCAACGCTTTATTAGCCTGTATCCTTGGATTGATCGTCAAACTTGGCAGTATCATGATGGGCTATTGGAGCAGGAGTATTTTGTAAAGGTTAAAGCATCTTCACCACTTATTTTTACTCCAATTTGGTCTCAGCCTTATGTGGGGTCTGCAACTGGGAGCTTATCGGTTGCATTATCTTCGGGGGTTTTTCGGGAGCAACAGCTGACAGGGGCAGCTATGCTCAGTATTGATTTAGCACATATAAAACAGTTGATTTTAAAACATGTTGAAGACGATTTTAATTATGTGGTTATTAATCGTCAGCAACAGTTGCTACTGCATTTAAATGCTAACGCTGAAATGTTGAATACTCCCAAAGAGTGGCATGCGGTTTTACCAGAAGCGTTACAAGGTTTAGCTTACGATACTCTATTAACACAAGCACCGTCTATTCGCTATCAAACTGAGTCACAGCACAGTGACCCTTGGTTGATCCAGCATCAAGCATTTGCAGCCAACGACTGGATGATTGTTAAATATAAACGTTATGAGCTTTTTTCAACGCCAATTTTTCAGCGTTATACTTGGTTTTTTATCGAATTATTTTTGGGTCAGCTAACGCTATTACTTGTTGTTTATTTTGTCACTCATAAGACCTTTATTGCTCCCACTCAACGCTTTATTCGCCATATTTCTCATAGTGCTGAAGGTGATCATGGTAAAATTAGCCCTCCTAAGGGATGGCACCATTGGTTTGCGGTGGTGGGGGATATATTTAGCCAGAATAGAAGCTTGCTACAGCAACTAAAAGATCAAAATAATGTGCTCGATTTAAGAGTGCATGAAAAAACACAAGCCTTAAGAGAAAAAAGCCAACAGCATCAACAAGATTATGCCATTTTGCATTCAGTGATGGATGCCATTCCTGATTATTTAATTTTCAATGATACTAAGGGGCATTTAATTGGATGTAATTTGGCGTTTGAGCAGTTTGTTGGCCGAGCTGAGCAAGATATTTTGGGGACTAAAGTTGGTACATTAATCGATAATAAACTTGGCCGCGCCTTATTATTATGTGCTGAAGACTTTCAAGCGCAAAAGAGTCGGTGTGGCACCTTTGAAGTAATTGAAACGAGTAATAATACCTATGAATTATTTAGTTCAGATTTTTATAACCAAGCGCATCAGGTGCTTGGTTCAATTGTCATTATTCGTGATGTCACCAAGCAATATGCCATCAATAGCGCATTAGAAAATGCTAAAGAACAAGCAGAATTGGCAAATAAGGCTAAAAGTCAGTTTTTGGCGAATATGAGCCATGAAATCCGCACACCGATCAATGCAATCTATGGCATGCAATCATTGTTACGACAAACTGCTTTAACGAATCAGCAATTGCAACAATTAACCCATGCACAAGATGCATCGGTGGCATTACTTCATTTAGTCGATGAACTATTGGATTTGGCCAAAATTGAATCGGGCAACATGTCGATCAATAAACAAAACTGTGTGTTAGATAATGCCGTAAATCAAGCGATTAAGCTGAATATTAATAATATAGATAGTGAGCAGGTCGCATTTCATGTACGTATTGGCAGTAATGTACCTTCACATGTTATAACGGATGAGATGCGTTTAGTACAGGTATTAAGTAATTTGCTCAATAATGCCATTAAGTTTACTCATGACGGAGAGATCTCAATTACCATTGAGTGTCTGGATAAGCAAACAGAACAAGCTTTGGTGAAGTTTACAGTGGCTGATACAGGCATAGGCATTGAAAAAAGTAAGCAACAAGATTTATTTAAAGCCTTTGTTCAAGCGGATGAGTCGATGACACGTGAATACGGTGGCTCAGGTTTAGGGCTATCTATTTGTCAGCGTATTGTAAATTTACTTGGCGGTGAAATAGTACTTACCAGTGAATTTGGCGTTGGTTCAACATTCAGTTTTGTTTTACCGTTCGATTATGATGCGCAAGCGATACAATTTGAACGTGAGCAGAGCATCAACTTTTTTGCATTACAATTTGAGCCACCTGTCGAATTTACCCAATTACTAACCTCTTATGGTTATCATTATGACGCGCTTCAATGTTTGTCTGAAGTAGAGCAAGCCCCAGAGGCAGTTATTAATGTATTGTTAGTGCAAGTTGAGCAAGTCAATGACTCTTTGTGTCAGTCACTTAGTGAACAACTGGCATGTACTCATTCAAACCTGACAAAAGATCAGCAGTGTTTAGTCATGGTCTACCAAACTTGTCAAAGTATGGATATTAATCATCATTATGATTTATTGAATCAATATCAAATTCCTTATGTTATTTGTGAAGCGCCGTTATACCGCTATAGCTTATGTAATGCTTTAGCTGAACTTGATGAACAGGCTTTGTCAGCCGAACAAAATGGACAGACTAATGCGGAAAATGTTGAAAAACTACCTACTGAGCATAAGTCACTGCAAGGTGTCTCAATATTGTTAGTGGAAGATAACTTAGTGAATCAATTGGTGGCAAAAGAGTTATTACAATCGATGCAGGCGAAAGTGACCATTGTCGACAATGGCCAGAAAGCCATAGATATGCTTGCTCAGAAAGAGTTTGATGTCGTTTTAATGGATATTCAAATGCCAGTGATGGATGGACTTGAAGCAACTAGGTTAATTCGCAGCGAAAGCAAATATCAGGATTTACCCATTATCGCCATGACGGCACATGCCAGACAAGAAGATAAAGAAAGCAGTTATGCCGCCGGTATGAATCTGCATATTGCTAAGCCGGTGACGGCGGAACTACTGCTCTCGTCTATTCAGCATGTGTTAAGTGAAGTCAGTATGGAAGGTTAAAAACTTTAGCAACGACATTAATTAAGGTGAAGATGAGCATAGAAACTTCGGGCTATCAACATATTAAGCTTATTATCTTGGATCTGGTAGATCTTTCTCGGGATGCGATTCATATTCATATTGGTTTAGCTGTTTTTTTACTGGCGATTATTTTTTGGCGGCGTCAGCAAGTTGATCTTTGGGCCTTGGTACCTGTGTTTTTAATCGCGTGTTTAATGGAAGCATTAGATTTACGTGATGACTTAGCAACGTTTGGCTATCTGCGCTGGTCGGCAAGCCTTCATGATGTCATTAACACGGTGTTTTGGCCGACAATAGCAGTGATCACCAGTAAGTTTTTAAGTAGCAAGAAAAGTTGCTAACTCTTTGTATTTCAATGTAAAATTAAATATGAACTAATTGTTTGGATAGAAATAGAGCGCTTTTTAATCAATCTGTTGTGCTTGTTGGTGCAGCCTCTGCATGATGTCATTAATCAGTTGCCGTTCATCGCTTGTTAATACCGAGAGAAGTTGTTGTTCACGCGCTAATACCAAAGGCTCTAACTCTTGATAGAGTGCTATTCCTTTGCTTGAAAGTTGTAATAACGATGAACGTTTGTCATGTTTATTTGCTGTCTTAACCAATAATGCTTTGTTATCCATACGTTGAATTGCACGGCTGGCAGGCATTTTCTCTAAGTTCGCTTGTGTGCCAATTTCTTTTGCGGTTAATGGGCTATTGCTCGCTAGTATGGCAAGAATGCGCCATTCCTGTCGGGTTAGATTAAATTTTCCGGTATAAATTTGTGCAATACTGTCGCTGATTGCGGCTTGCAGTTTAGTTAACTGATACGGAAAAAATTGTTGTAATGTCAGGGATTGCTCAATTGTCATTGTTATTATTGTTAGTTTTCAAATGGGAAGAACGCAACTTATACTCTTGTTCAAAGCGGTTATTCGCCAAATTCATGGCTCGCTTGCTCGAGAGAAAAGTACTTCACTTGGCTCTAGGTTAATCGCATGCCTGAATAATGTCACTTAATTTTGGTGCGAGTTTTTGTAATAAAGTAAAAAAGTGCAATTGATTTTTCGCACGTTCTAAATTGTGCAATGGGTGTTTGGTGTGAAAGTAGTTATCGCCATTGATAAAATCGGTGAGAAAGCGAATACCGAGCATAAAAGGTAATAACTGTGTGCCTACGACTAAACTGTGCTTTTCAAGCTCACTCATGGTGCCGGAAAAGCTTTTAATATAGGCTTGGGCAAGTGCTTGAAATATTTCTATTTTCACTGCCATATTGGTTAAGTTGGTACCGTCTTCTGGCTCTGTTGAACAACAGGTACGCACCATATCACCAAAATCATTCATGATAAAACCCGCCATACAGGTATCTAAATCAATCACTGCGATAGGTTTATCGCTTGCCCGGCTAAAGAGTAAGTTATTAATTTTAGTATCATTATGAGTCACTCTAATGGGTAATGACTCACTTAGCGTAGCGACCTGCTCAATAAAGTCTTGCTGGGCAAGACAGAAATCGACGATTTGCTGACATTGTTGTAGGCGTTTTGCTGGATCTGTGTTTACCGCTTGGGTTAATTGCGCCAAGCGGGTGTCTAAATGATGAAAGTTAGGAATAATTTCATTGAGCTTACCGGCTGGAAAATCTGCCAGGGCGGCAGTAAATTGTCCAAAGGCAGTTGCAACTTGTGCTGCCTGTTCGGGCGACGATACTGATTCGACAGTATAACTATCGGTGATAAAATTAAGCGCTCGCCAACTACTGCCATTATCTTTAACGATGGCAGTGCCTGCATTGGTGTGGATTTGCCAAATCGGTGATAAAGCGTATTGGTTGAGTTTGTGCTTTTGTTTAATATGCTCACTGAGCAACTCGGCGTTGTTTATCACCTGTTCAGGATGTTTAAATACTTGGTGATTAATGCGTTGTAGCACAAATTGCTTGTCTTGATTACTTACAAGATAAGTACAGTTGATCAATCCATTTCCTAAAGGGGCAATAGTACAGGTGTCTAAAGACGCGTCATAGAATGACAAAACGTGGTTAATTTGTTGGCGGTTGACTACTTTACTCATCAAGGAATTTGTCCATTTACTAGCTCTAGCATCTTGGTTTATATGTCATAGGGATAACAGAGTGAGCTATGTGTAGATCATGTCTTGTTAACTGAATCTAAATGAGCTGGCTATGTTACGTCAAACAAAAGTTGATGTGAAGTGAAATGCCATCTGATAAAGGCTTAACAATAACATCAAAAACAACGTAGGCCCGCCCGATCGCTCAATGTTAATGTTCCATACTTTGGGTCAATTTGATCAGCTTAGTTAATAGAGGTGTTTGTTGCTGATAGGCTAATACGATTTCCCGGGTTAATTGCATACCGTTAATGGCTTTAAAGGCGAGATCTTGTTGCTCAATGATTTCGCGATGTGCAGGGACTAGTGCACAACCTAAACCTGCTCGCACTAATCCCAGCGCATAATCGATGGTTTGAATTTTCGCTCTAATATCAAGCTCAACACCAGTCAGAGTAAAAGTATCGGTTAAGCTTTGCCATGCGCTGCATGGGGTACGTTGGATAAAAGCGAGCCCGTCAAAGTCGTGGAGTTCAATAGATTCTTGCAATGACAATGGGTGGTTATGCGGCATAGCGACTAAATAGTCTTCTTGCCAGATTGAATGATAACTCTCACCATCTTTTAACTCTTCTTTAATAATAATTCTGGCATCACACTGCTCATACTGTGGTACCAAAGTGAGTTCAATGTTCGGTTGGCTTGCGGTGAAATCCCTAAGTAATACACTCATTCTTTTGACCCCGAGTCCGCGTGTGACACCAAGAGAAAAACTGTGTCTATTAGCCTTTACTTTAAATGATGACTTGATCGCATCGGCTTGGCCAAGTAACTGCTTAGCGAGCGGATATAATTTTATCCCGTGTTCGGTTGGGGTAACACCTCGGGCATGACGAATAAATAGTGGCTGATGAATTTCAGTTTCTAATTGTGCGACGGCTGAAGAAATTGAAGGTTGGGCAATAAAGCACACTTTTGCTGCAGCACTAAAGCTTTGTTGCTCGTAAACATGAATAAAATAATTAAGGTGTTTTAAATCCATAACGCGATGACTGCTGACTTTTTAGAGTAACTGTACACTAAAGGTATAGTTTTATTCTATAGCTAGTGAAGAAAAACTATATTTTAACTTTATCATGTTATTTATTAATCTACAGCCACACAAAATTTAGCCTGTCTGTTCGACAAATTTAGGAATACTTATGTCAAATGCAACCTCAAAACCAAGTTTTAACTGGCAAGACCCATTATTACTCGATTCATTGTTGTCTGAAGAAGAACGAATGATCAGAGATAGCGCACATCAATATTGTCAAGATAAGTTGATGCCAAGGGTACTCGAAGCAAACCGCCATGAGACATTCGATCCTGAAATTATGCGTGAGCTGGGCGAATTGGGGTTATTAGGCTGTACCATTGAGGAAAAATATGGCTGTGCCAATGTTAACAATGTGACTTATGGCTTAATTGCCCGTGAAGTTGAACGTGTTGATAGTGGCTATCGTAGTGCCATGAGTGTGCAGTCGTCTTTGGTGATGCATCCAATTCATGCGTATGGTACTGAAGAACAAAAAATGAAGTATTTGCCTAAATTAGCGACCGGTGAGTTAATTGGTTGTTTTGGTTTAACCGAACCTAATTCAGGCTCTGATCCGGCAAGCCTATCTACAAGAGCAACTAAAGTTGATGGTGGCTACCGCTTAACGGGTAACAAAATGTGGATCACGAATTCCCCGATTGCCGATGTTTTTATTATTTGGGCCAAACTTGATGGTGTGATCAAAGGGTTTATTCTTGAAAAGGGCATGGAAGGCTTATCAGCCCCTAAAATTGAGGGTAAATTTTCACTGCGAGCTTCTATTACAGGTGAAGTGGTGATGGATAATGTGTTTGTCCCTGAAGAAAACTTATTACCGCATGTAAAAGGTTTGTCAGGCCCGTTTGGTTGTTTAAATAAAGCTCGTTACGGTATTTCGTGGGGGGCATTAGGTGCTGCAGAATATTGTTGGCATGCCGCCAGACAGTACACGCTCGATCGCGAACAGTTCGGTCGTCCATTAGCAGCTACTCAGTTAGTACAGAAAAAATTAGCAGATATGCAAACAGAGATTACCACAGCACTGTTTGCCAGTTTACAAGTAGGTCGATTAATGGATGCCGGCACCTTAGCTCCTGAAGCCATTTCACTGGTTAAACGAAATTCTTGTGGTAAAGCGCTGGAAATAGCCCGTATCGCACGTGATATGCACGGCGGTAATGGTATTGCTGATGAGTTCCATGTGATACGCCATATGATCAACTTAGAAGCGGTGAATACTTACGAAGGTACTCATGATATTCATGCGCTTATTCTTGGTCGTGCACAAACAGGTATTCAGGCATTTTTTTAAACTAGTGTATTGATTATTAAAATAAAAAAATAACCAGAGCGTGTTGAACTTTGCTGTGATTGTACAAATGTGCTGCCTGAATAGTTCAAGCTAAAGCACCCTACCTTTGTTGTTGACTGTTGTCATAGACTACTATGCCAATAGTCAGCGCTATAGCTAGGATAATTTGAATTTGAACAAACTATATAGCTAAAAATTAAAACGCTCTAGTACTATAGGGATCTGTCATGTCTGATCGTAATCAGCGCTTGAAAGAAAATTTTGTTCGAGCGGTTGAACAATTTGATCTGCCGCCATTAAGTTGTCAGCTAACCCCCGAAGAAGTTGGGCTTTCAGCTACACAATTGGTTGATCTATTTGAAACACAAGTTATCAGCCGTCATTTAGATTTGCACTCTCGTGAGATGCAAAAAAATGGTCAAAGCTTTTATACCATTGGAAGCTCTGGGCACGAAGGTAATGCTGCTATTGCCAAAGCATTTCGGCCCACCGATATGGCTTTTTTACATTACCGAAGTGGGGCTTTTACTATTCAGCGCGGTAAGCAAGTCGATGGGCAAACATCAATTTATGATATGTTGTTATCATTTGCTGCCGCTAAAGATGATCCTATTTCTGGTGGGCGTCATAAGGTATTAGGTAGCAAAGCCTTATCGATCCCACCACAAACCAGTACTATCGCGTCTCATTTACCTAAAGCGATGGGTGCCGCATTTTCTGTTGGTTTAGCACAACGACTTAAGCACCAAGGTGAAATGCCTAACGATAGTGTCATTGTTTGTAGTTTCGGTGATGCATCTTCTAATCATTCCACTGCGCAGGGCGCCATTAATAGTGCTGCCTGGGCGGCATATCAATCAATTCCTATGCCGATCGTGTTTGTTTGTGAAGATAACGGCATTGGGATCTCAACCTCAACACCTTCCGGATGGGTGGCGGCTAACTATCGAGATCGAGCTGGACTAATATACATTTGTTGTGATGGCCTGAATCTATTAGATACCTATCGAGCAACGAAGCGTGCGGCAAAAATTGCACGTGAAAAGCAAGTGCCGGTGTTTTTGCATGTCAAACTGATCAGACTATTGGGTCATGCAGGATCTGATGCTGAGTTTGTTTATCGAAAAGAAGCGCAAATTAATGCCAATGAGCAAAATGATCCATTATTGCATAGCGCGCGCCTATTGATTGAACAGCAGATATTGTCACCACAACAAGTGATACATATTTATCAATCCATTGCTGAACAGATTATTCATGTTGCACAGCAAGTTGTGACGCGTCCAAGGCTTACTTCGGCAGAAGAAGTGATGGCCAGTATTGCACCTGAAGTAACAACAGCGCCAACAGCTATTAATACGATTAGCGATAAAGAGCGGATGGCGTTGTTTGCTCACGAGAAGCATAATCTGACTAAAAAACAGCACCTTGCAAAATTGATCAACTGGACGTTAATGGATTTAATGGCGGAGCATAGCGAAATTGTCATGCTTGGAGAAGATATTGCTCGTAAAGGTGGTGTCTATAATGTGACGACCAAGCTTGTTGATCGTTTTGGTCAAAATCGAGTGTTAAATACCTTATTGGATGAACAGTCTATTTTAGGTGGTGCCATAGGATTAGCGCACAATGGCTTTCTCCCTATCCCCGAAATCCAATTCTTGGCTTATGTGCATAATGCTGAAGATCAAATACGGGGTGAAGCCGCGACATTATCGTTTTTCAGTCAGGGACAATACACCAACCCTATGGTGATCCGTATTGCTGGTTTAGCTTATCAAAAAGGTTTTGGTGGGCATTTTCACAATGATAATTCTTTTGCGGTATTTCGCGATATTCCAGGGCTCATTATTGCTTGTCCTTCTAACGGCGCTGATGCTCAACAAATGTTAAGAACCTCGGTCAAGTTGGCGCATGAGCAAAAACGCGTAGTGGTATTTTTAGAGCCGATCGCTCTTTATATGACGAAAGACTTGCACCAAGAAGGCGATGGCTTATGGACATTTGATTATCAGCCTCCGGCACAAGTTGCAAAAGAGTCGGTTGGTGAACTATCTGTTAATGTTGCTGGAGACGGTCAACAGCTATGTATATTAACTTACGGTAATGGCTATTATTTATCTCGCCAAGCACAAAAAATATTGTGTGATAAAGGCATTGATTGTCGGGTTGTCGATTTACGTTGGTTAGCACCTTTGGATGAGAAAGGGATCATCGAGCAGGTTAACCGCTGTGAAAAAGTGCTGATTGTTGATGAATGTCGACAAACTGGCTCAATTAGCGAAGCGATAATGGCATTATTGACCGAGCAATGTACTGATAAGCAAGCTCGAGATGTTCAGCGCTTGTGTGCTCATGATAGCTTTATTCCATTGGGTAGTGCTGCGTATCAGGTATTACCGTCAAAAGATGATATTGTCGAAATGGCAATAGCATTGTGCAACACAAATAACTAGGAAGAAAAAATGACCCGTACCCGAAAACAAAGAGCTGTGGTGATTTGTCCTGGAAGAGGCACATATAATAAAGAAGAGCTTGGTTATCTTTCGCGCTTACATGCTGATAAAAAAGACTTTATTGCTTATATAGATAACTATCGACAAGCACAAAACCAGCCATTGATCAGCGAATTGGATGCGATGAAAAAATATAGCATGCGCACTCATACTGCAGGTGAAAATGCCTCTGCACTGATATACGCGTGTGCTCACAGCGATTATCAAGCCATTAACTCAGAGCAATACGATATTGTTGCTGTCACTGGTAATTCTATGGGTTGGTACATTGCCTTAGCGGTTGCTGGTGCATTGCATGATGACGGTGCGATAGCGCTGATCAATACCATGGGCTCAATGATGACAAATGGAGTAATTGGTGGTCAGCTTATTTACCCTATTGTCGATCAGTATTGGCAAAAAGACCGTGCCCGAGAAAAGCTGGTGCTTGATTTAGTGGAGCAAGTTAATCGCCAAGCGGATTGTCAGGTGTATGTTTCTATCTATCTTGGTGGCTATATTGTGCTCGGTGGTGATAATAAAGGATTACAGGCAATACAAGAAAAGCTACCTGTTATAGATGACAGGTACCCGATGAATTTGTTTAATCATGCTGCATTTCACACGCCGTTACTCAATGATATTTCAACAAAAGCTAAACAATTGCTGGCAAGTAATTTGTTTCATGCGCCAACGGTGCCATTAGTTGATGGTTTAGGAAATATTTGGCAACCTTATGCCACTGATTGTCAGGCATTATATGATTACACCTTAGGCACGCAAGTGACTGAGCCTTATCATTTTAGTAAGGCAATTGAAGTGGCAATAAAAGAATATGCACCAGATAAATTAATCATATTAGGGCCTGGCGCCACATTAGGAGGAGCTGTTGCTCAATGTTTAATTGAACACCAGTGGTTGGGGCTGACTTGTAAAGCTGATTTTATTAACAAACAAAAGCAAGCACCTTTTATTTTATCCATGGGAATAGATGAACAACGGCAATTAGTGGTTTAAGCCATTCATTGCTGATGACATATAAAAGTATAAATATTCACCTTGTTGTGCTTGTTTTTCTTACATAAAGCCCATAAGTCGGTGTCATTACTGTAAATTACCATTAAATAGTGAATAAAAAGTGGGATTTACTGATTAAAATAGCTAAAATATTAATTATTCTAGTATGGTGATTAGGACGATAATGACATCTGAACGTAAGAAAAATGAAGCGGAATTAGCATTGGCATTTAAAGCCTTATTAAAAGAGCAATGTTATGGTTCTCAAAGCCAGTTAGCTGATGCATTAGCTACACAGGGCTTTAAAAATATGTCGCAGGCAAAAATTTCACGTTTATTGTCAAAACTGGGCGCTGTGAAAATGCGTAATGCCAGTAATCAAGTGGTTTATATTTTACCTGACGAGCTTGCTATTCCTAAATCAAGGCAGGCGATACAATCGGTTGTTGTCAGTGTTAAACATAATAATACCCAAATTATTGTGAAAACAGGTATTGGTGGTGCGCCGTTGATTTCCCGTATGCTGGACAGTATGGGGGAATCTGCTGGTATTTTAGGTACATTAGCGGGCGATGATACTATTTTTATTGCGCCGATTGATGTTATGAAAATAGACCAGATCACTGAAGATATTAAAAGATTATTAGATGTGTAATTTGATCTCTAATCATTGTCCTAAAAAAGGAAGCCATATTGCTTCCTTTTTTTGTGTTTTATTTATCCACGCTGAATAAATAACGAGAGCGGCTATAAAAAGGTTGCTCAGGCATAAGCAGAGTATTATCTAACGTTGCACCTAGCGCTTTGCTATTGGCTCGTTGTGGCTCTAAACATAATGCGCCGTGTTGTTGATAGCGATAGTTGTTTTTTCCAACTTGGCTACCGTCAATGTAATTGGCTGTATATAGAATCAGGCTAGGTTGATCGGTAAATAGGCGCATGGTGATCCCTGTATCGGGGGCTACGACCTGAGCGGCAAAAGCTTGCTCTGTTAGGCTATCTTCATTTACTAACCAGTAATTATCATAGCCTTTGGCAATTTGTATTTGTTTGTCATCGCTATGCATTGCTTCACCGATTTTTCTTGGCGAAGTAAAATCATGCACTGTGCCGTTAACTGGTGTGATTTCGCCAGTTGGGTAAGCTTGTTCTGTCATAGGTAAAAAATTATCGGCATTGAGCGTCACTAAATGCTGATAAATGTTGTTGCTGCTATGACCCGATAAGTTAAAGTAACTATGTTGGGTGAGGTTTACTAAGGTTGGTTGATCTGTGCTGGCAAAATATTCAACGATCAACTCATTGTTATCATTCAAGTGATAATTAATCGTGAAGGCCACTTCTCCGGGAAAACCAGCCTCTCCATCTGGGCTAGTGTAGCTTAGGCTTACGCATGCTGAGTCATGTTCTTCAGTGCATTTAGCTTGCCAAAGCTGCTTGTTGAGTCCTGATTTTCCGCCATGAAGTTGGCTATCAGGAGCGTTTAGCTCAAGCTGGTGATCTTTGCCGAGAATATGTATTTTGCCATGTTTGATCCGACCTGCGTATCGACCAATAATGGCGCCTAAATAGTAGCTATCTGTTTCATAGTCTGCAACATTGTCATATCCGAGTACAATATCCGTTAAACGCTGTGTCTTATCAAACGCATAAATAGCTACAATTATCGCACCGTAATTAGTGAGCTTTACTTGCATGCCGTGGCAGTTGGTTAAGGTATATAAACTTGCTTGCTCACCAGATGAAAGTTGACCAAAACTTTGTTCAGTGATGCGATTAACGGTGGATAAATGTGGCAAAACGATGCTCCCATGGTGAGAACGTGTCATTAATTAAATGACGGATAGAATGATGGTTATTATAGTAACTGAGTTGTTATATGAAGCAAGTCTTTGTCTAGCATGAAAAAGATCATGCCATTTAGCTATCTATATGTTAAATTGTTAATTGTTTGTTAACATCTAATGTAGTCAATGGAATGCTCCTTATGCTTAATTTTTTCTTATGGTTTTTATTCGTTTGCTTGACTGCTAACGCCTTCGCTGATGACAGTATTAAGCTATCTAAACAACTTGCCGCTGTGGTTCAGCCTGAACCGATAAAGCGCGTAAATCCTAAATACCCGATGAAAGCCGCCCGTGAAGGTCGCGCAGGTTGGGCAAAGTTTAGCTTTATTGTTGAAAAAGATGGCACGGTTTCAAATGTGGTGGAACTGAAATCATCTGGCAGTAAAGATATTACTAAAGCTGCCAAACAAGCGATAAAAAATTGGCGCTACGAACCTGCCATGGAAAATGGTGAGCCGATCCAACAATGTGTCAATACGGTAAAAATAAGCTTTAAAATGGAAGGGGGAAGCGATGGTGTCAGGAAAAAATTTCGTAAAGCGTATCAGTTAGCAATTGATGCATTAAAGAAAAAAGATTATCCAGAATTTGAGCGTTTAAAAGAACGATTACAATCATTCAAATATCGCCATATTGGTGAACATAATTATTTGCAAAGCCTACTGGCTTTACACGCGGAGCAATTGGGTGATTCAAAAAAACAGTTAGCACATTTATCTAACATCTCGTTTATTAATGATGATGAGAAATCTCAACAATTTAAACACTCGGTGTTAAGTAATCGTTTTATGTTAGCGATAAAGTTAAGTCAGTTTAAAATGGCATCCGATGTTTATCAGCAGTTAATGAAACTTGATATCAACTCAGAGCAGCGTCAACAGTACAATAATTTAATGGAAAAAGTTGAAGACCTCATTGCCAGTGAAAAAGCGTTTGTCGTTGCCGGCGATATCGGCAACAAAGATTTTTGGCATTATAGCTTAGTGCGCAATGAATTTACCTTAACTGAGATCAGTGGCAGGTTAACTAAGTTAGATGTTCGTTGTGCTAACAAGCGCCATGTATATACAGTAGAAAATAATAATTCGTGGAAATTACCGTCTGCTTGGCGCAGTTGTGATTTGTATATTTATGGGGAAAACAATAGCCAATTTAAATTAATTGAACACGGCCAGAAAACTTAATTGTTAATATTTTTAATAACTAAGCAATTGCTAATCGCTAAATATATTTGTTCGCTAACTAATTTAGTAGAAATTGCGCAAAGCTGTACTACACTTAAGGTGCAAAGCAAATTCCACTTCTTTGTTTCATGATCATGCGCCTTAATGTGTGACTAACATTAGGGCGCATTTATGTCTGATTCTTATTGTCTAATGATAGCGATGCTTTCATTAAACTTTTTGATGCATTTAAATGGTCAGCATCGGCAGTAAAATCATTTTTCCTTAAAAATATTACGCTAATTTTTTACAACTGCTAGCAATTTATTTTGTTACTAATATTTCCATTGGTATAAGATATGGCAGCTAAATGAAAGGTGTTAATCGCGTAAGGTAAATCATGTCAGAAAACTCATATAGTCGTTGGACTATGGTGAAAAGCTTACTAATTTTTCAAATTAAGTTAGCATTCGATGCACTTAGGGATTTATTACTCAGTCCTGTATCCTTTGTTTGTACGCTCTTCGACATTTTTCGTCAACCATCGAAAGAGCAAAGCCAGTTTAATCAATTGATGAAATTAGGGCAGCAAACGGATATATGGCTTAATTTATTTGCCCATCAGCAGCCACCCATTAAGAGTGAGCATACAGCTGAAACAAATACCAAGCAGTCGCCACTTGCTACGATTAACAATCATTTATCAAACAATAATGCCGATCAATTGTTTGACCAAATTGCAAGCATGCTAAAGGAAGAGCAAGCGCGTGGTAAATTAACCGCAGCAACAAAGAACAAGATCAGACAACTTTTAGAGAGAACGTCATCGCCAGAGGAAGTGGTCGATATAGAGCCGTCAGATAAAAATGCAGGTTAAGCATTCATTCGCTAAGCAGGCTGTTTTGCTTGCTCAAATGGTGCGGTGCAATTACTGCTTTGATCAATAGGTGCTTCTCGTTAGAATACACTTTTCTTTTAACGTGTGATTATTTTTATGATCCACAGATGATGGCTAATGAATACAGAATTTTGCTACCAACAGCGCTATGTTTTAGATAAACAGTATTTTAATGAATGTTTTGAGCAATCGGTTGAACCAATCAGTGTTGGTCGTGCTTATGCTAAATCGATATTTTTTATCTTTTTTGGAGCCTTACTGGTGCTAATCACTGAGGTTAACCCTTACGCTGCTTGGTTTGTTTTTGCGCTGGGCATATTAGAAGCCTTAAGTGTTTATTATAAAAAGCCTTGGTGGGTCGCTCGGCAACTGCTAAGCAAGGCAGCCAATAATGAGGTTACATTAACGATTGATGAACAAGGCATTAAAAGTCACTCTTTCTATCAACAAACAATGATTTCTTGGTCAGATATTTCCCGCTTGATGCAGACTGAACTAGGCTGGATTATTGAGCACGCTGGCGGAAAAACCTATTTATCAAATCGCGTATTGTCATCTGATGCTATCGCCTATATTAGCGAACATTCACCTGTTGAAGTCATCAACAAGGCGTAAGCTTGTTTACCTTTGCCTATGTTGTCGTTACTTTTACAAAACTGAAGTTAGATAGTGCTGACTATCTGATGATAAACTGATGTAAATCAATTCAAATGAGAACTATTCTCAAAAATGTTGACAGTACCTCGTTTGTTCATTAGGCTTGCAGCCAATTACACTCTACCATCATTACTCTATTTGGATTGGAACTAAGATGTTAAATACCTCCTTGTTAAAGAAGATTGTATTAACCTGTTTATTATTACCCAGCATTGTTGCGCAAGCGGCAGAAGTGAACGTTTATTCTTATCGCCAACCTTTTTTAGTTAAACCGTTATTTGATGTTTTTAGCAAAGAAACGGGGATTAAAGTCAATGTGGTGTTTGCTAAAAAAGGCATGGCAGAACGATTAAAACGCGAAGGGGAATACAGCCCTGCTGATGTGTTACTCACCACCGATATCAGTCGATTGGTTGAGTTACAGGCAAATCAATTGCTACAACCAGTTGAATCAGCTGTGATAGAACAAGCAGTACCTGCCCAGTTTCAAGCGACAGATAATACGTGGTTTGCTTTAACGACTCGGGTGAGAAATATTTATTCAGCGAAGCGTTTAGGCGAGGTTGCCCTTAATTATGAAGATTTAGCCGACCCTAAATATAAAGGCCGTGTTTGTACACGCAGTGGTAAACATCCATATAATGTTGCCTTGGTTGCCTCTATGATTGCTGAGCATGGTGAGGAGGAAACCTTGCAGTGGTTAAAAGGACTAAAAGCCAATTTAGCACGTAAGCCACAAGGCAGTGATCGTGGTCAAGTACAAGCAATTCATCAAAATCTATGTGATTTGTCTTTAGGAAATAGTTATTACTTTGGCAAAATGCTTAAAGATAACAAACAAAAAGTATGGGCTGACGCTGTTAATATTAATTTCCCAAATCAAAATAATCGCGGCGCACACGTGAATATTTCGGGTGTTGCCATGGCAAAATATGCACCTAATAAAGACAACGCATTAAAATTGATGGAGTTTTTAGTATCAGCTAAAGCCCAGCAAATGTATGCTGAAACGAATATGGAGTACCCTGTAAGAGTCGGTGTTCCTGTATCAGCATTGGTGGCTTCTTGGGGAACATTTAAAGCGGATGAGTTATCGTTAGCGGAAATCGCCAAGCACCGTAAAGCTGCGATAAAGCTTATTGATCAGGCTAAATTTGACTTGTAATAGAATTTTATTTTGAGCCTTGGTCATAAAAGTCAAGCATGGAGCTTTACGAGTTGGTTAATAGCACTGGCGTTAATAACACCAGTGCTAGTGATGCTTACCTCAGGTATCTTTGTTTCTAGCGAGCTGTTTTCTCACCTTTGGCAATCTGTTTTACCTACATACATTAGTAATACGCTAATATTGGCAGTATTAGTGGTGTTTATTGCGCTGCTCTTTGGCGTGCCTTGTGCGATCATCATTAGTCAAACCAATGTGGTGGGGCGGCGATACCTGCGTTGGTTATTAATGTTGCCGTTAGCCATGCCAGCTTACTTAGTCGCGTATTTATATACTGACTTGTTTGATTATGCCGGTCCCGTGCAAAGGGCATTACGGGCATATTTTCAATGGCAATCACCCAGTGATTATTGGTTCTTTGATATCAGAACCATTACTGGTGCTGCTATTATGCTGGCTTTGGTATTATTTCCTTACGTGTATATGTTGGTACGTACCGCGTTTGAATGTCAGGACCAACAACTACTGCGTGCCAGCCGCAGCCTCGGCTATAGTTTTTCCAAAAGTTTTATCAAAGTGGCGTTGCCATTAGCTCGGCCTGCTATTGCGATTGCCGCCAGTTTAGTCTTGATGGAAACGCTGGCGGATTTTGCCACCGTGCAATATTTTGCTGTTAATACCTTAACCACAGCCATTTATGATACTTGGTTAGAATATGGCGATCTATCCACTGCCAATGCACTGGCGAGTATTTTGATGTTATTTGTACTGTTTGCTGTTGTCGCCGAACAAAAGGCGAGGGCGGGTCATCGACATCAATCAAACCGACCGAATAACCACATACAATTACGGCAACTGAGCACAGGTCAACATTTACTGTTTGCAGGGTATTGCTGGCTGCTCGTGTTGGCGGGATTTGTCATTCCATGCTTGTTACTCGTGCAGATGGCCATTGATTATGCAACCTTAACCCAACTTCAACAACTGCTAAGCTCAGGGCTAAACAGTGTTAAAGTTTCAGTCTTTACCGCAACTATTACCACGCTGATAGCATTACTCTTGGTATTGTTTAATCGCTTACATTCACATACGTGGCGTAAATATCCGCTACAAATATCCGGGGTAGGTTATGCCATTCCAGGAACTGTACTGGCAATGGCAATGCTAGCCACCTTTGGGCCATTAGATCATTGGCTTAACGATCTTGCTAAAGCCTTGTCGTTCTCTGGTCCCGGACTACTGTTATCAGGTTCCATTTTTGCGATTGTTTTTGCTCTGGTGGTTCGTTTTGCTGCAATCGCCAATGGTACGATTCAAAGTGGGGTGGAGCAAATCCCTGCGTCTCTTGATATTGCACCTGCCAGTTTAGGCGTTGGATTAGGGCGTAGTTTATTAAAAGTGCATTTGCCTATTTTAAAGTCATCAATCTTTGTGGCTTGGCTGTTGGTGTTTGTTGAAGCAATGAAAGAGCTGCCAGCTGTATTACTACTTAGACCGTTTAATTTTGACACCTTGAGTACACAGATTTATCAATTAATATCTGATGAACAGCTTGAACGAGGTGCATTGGGGGCCTTGCTCATTGTATTATTTGGCTTATTGCCCATTATTTATTTGAATAAAAGAGAGTAACGTTTGACAACTTTGCTGACGATTAGCGATCTAGACGTGCAACTGCGAGACAAGCAGCTGTTAAAAAACATTGATTTAACACTCGATGCTGGGAATATCTTGGGGTTAGTCGGCCCGAGTGGTTGTGGCAAAACCACCTTACTCAATACTATTGCAGGTTTTATCGAGCAAACCAACGGCCAGATAGTGTTGGATGAAGAGCTCGTCGCCTCGCATGATTATATTGCCCCGGCTGAAGATCGCCAAATAGGAATGATTTTTCAAGATTATGCATTATTCCCGCATTTAACCGTTGAACAAAATGTTGCCTTTGGCATTGCCAATCTAACAAAAAATGAACAAGCTGCGCGCGTTGATCGCTTATTAACCTTGTTAAAGTTAACCGAATTAGAGCAGCGCTATCCTCATCAACTATCGGGAGGTCAACAGCAACGAGTAGCAATTGCGCGAGCATTAGCCCCACAGCCTAAGCTATTATTACTTGATGAGCCGTTTTCTAATATAGATGCTAGGTTACGTAATGAATTAATGCTTGAGTTACGTAGTTTACTGAAGCAGTTAGAGATGACCGCCATTTTTGTTACCCATAATAAGGATGAAGTCTTCACCTTTGCCGATAGAATAGCGGTAATGCATTATGGTGACATATTACAATCAGGTACACCCGCACATGTTTTTCAACAGCCAGCTAGCTGGCAAGTCGCTGACTTTTTACAAATAGGCAGTTGGTTACCCGTACAACAACAAGCTAGCAAATGGCAAAGTGCTTTAGGTCCATTGAGCGAATTTTCTTCTGAGAGATTGGAGAACAATAAGGTTGATGAACAGTATTATTTATTAGTGAAACCAAAGTACGTTGAAATAGCCGCGGAGCAACCTGCCAATGTGGTTGTTCATCATGTTAGTATAACGGAGCAAGGCTTTCATTATTTATTGGCCAGTCTGTCCGATGAACCAAGGCTTTCATTTCAACAATTAAGTTATTACAGTGATGTGTGCTACCAACAAGGGCAAGAATTGTCTTTGAATATAATTGCACATGATTATCAAATATTTAGTCGTTGATCCCCCTTGTTATTCAAAATATCATGGTAAAAAATAAAATTTTTGCCATTTTCTGGGACGCAGATCCACAAAACCCCACAAAAACATAAACTTCCTCATACCCCTTTATTTTATTAGTGATCATGGCGATCAAATTAAAGATTCTTTGCTTGACATCACTTTACTTTACTCACTAAACTGTAACAATGTGGAGAAAAGTGGGAAATAGTGGATCTAGGTAGATTCCAAAAATAAAAATAGGGTTATGTTTAGAGGCACCAGTGCAATTACGCTTGATAGCAAGAATAGGATCACGATACCAACAAGGTATCGCGAAGAGCTATTTGCTGATTGCCAAGGAAAAATGGTGTGCACCGTTGATATCCAACACCCCTGTTTGCTGCTTTATCCTGTCCCTGAATGGGAAGAAATTGAATTAAAACTCTGTGGTTTATCGAGTATGAATCCACAGGAGCGAATATTACAGCAAGTATTGTTAGGTAATGCTTCCGACTGTGAGATTGATAAGAGTGGTCGCTTATTAATTAATGGTCCGTTGCGTCAACATGCCGGTTTAGAAAAAAACATAATGTTAGTTGGTCAGCTGAAGAAATTTGAAATCTGGAGCGAACAGGCATGGCAACATCAAATGCAGCAAGGCATTGCCAAGATACAGTCAGGTGAAATCGAATTAACTGAACGATTACTTGATTTATCTTTATAACACATAGAATTATTACAAAACGGCGTTTACAAAATGCAAACAGATAAGTCTCACATTTCTGTGCTGCTTGACGAAGCAATCACAGGACTCGCGATACAAGCAGACGGTATTTACATTGACTGTACCTTTGGTCGCGGCGGCCACTCGGGGCTTATTTTATCTCAGCTCTCAGAACGAGGGCAATTAATAGCCATTGATAGAGATCCCACAGCGATAGAAGCGGCAAAGAAATATGCGCAAGATAGTCGCTTTAGTATTGAACATCATGGTTTTGCTGAACTTCAACAAATAGCAGAGCAACATCAATTGCTGGGTAAAGTCGATGGCATTCTACTTGACCTAGGTGTTTCTTCTCCGCAATTAGATGAAGCTGAACGTGGTTTTAGCTTTATGAAAGATGGACCACTGGATATGCGCATGGACACAACCCGTGGCCAAACGGCGGCACAGTGGTTAGCTAGTGCAGATGTTGAAGATATTAGTTGGGTATTGAAAACCTTTGGTGAAGAAAAGCATGCTTGGCGTATTGCCAATGCCATTGTTGATACGCGAGATGAGGCGCCATTAACTCGAACCAGTGAACTGGCTGAACTTATAAAGAAAACCGCGCCCCAACGAGAAATTAAAAAACACCCCGCAACACGAAGCTTTCAGGCGATCCGCATTTATATTAATAGCGAATTAGAACAAATTGAAAAAGCATTGAACGCATCACTCAACGTGTTGAAGCCAGGCGGGCGATTAGTGGTGATCAGCTTTCACTCATTAGAAGATCGCTTAGTAAAACAGTTTATGAAAAAGCAATCTCAAGGTAAGCAAGTGCCTAGAGGTATGCCGATAACGGAAACAGAATTAAATAAAGGTAAAAAATTGGCTTTAGTTGGTCGTAAGCAGAAACCAACTAAGCAAGAAGTTGAAGAAAATGTACGCTCGCGAAGTTCAGTAATGCGAGTTGCACAGCGTCTCGCGGATTAACTATGGCGAATGCAAAGGTCATATTGGCTTTTGAGCTTTGGCATGACATTAAGCAACATTTTTTTGCTTATTTATTGTTGTTGCTCGTGGTTTTTTCGGCGTTTGCGGTAATTTATTTTACCCACTTAAATCGTCAAAGCACGAGTCATTTAGAGCAGTTGTTAACTGAACGAGATGAACTAGATATTGAATGGCGTAATTTATTGTTAGAACAAAACAGTTTGGCTGAGCATAGTGCCATTGAGAGTAAAGCCGAGGCATTATTAAACATGGTGAAACCAAATGCTCAGTCAGAAGTGATCATTAAAGAGTAAACGAAGGTAAGCGTGAATAAAAAAGCAACAAAATATCAACCAACTACAGTCGCATGGCGGTTTTACCTCGTGCTGTCTGTGATTGCGCTTGTTTATTTGGGGTTAGTTGCTCGCACGGCTTATATTCAAGTAATTGAGCCAGATATGCTGAAAAAGCAAGGCGATTTACGTTCGTTAAGGATCAGCGCTAATAAAGTGCATCGAGGTTCAATCGTTGATCGTAATGGTCATGAATTAGCGGTGAGTGTGCCGGTACAAACCGTTTGGGCGGATCCAAAAGTAGTGGTCGAAAATAATGCCTTGGCAAAAGTCGATCACTGGCAGGCACTTGCCGATGTGCTCGATAAAGATGTTAATGAAATCAAGGCACGGGTTACACGCAACCCGACTAAACGCTTTGTCTATGTCGAACGTCAGGTATCACCTGCCATGGCAAACTATATTAAGCAACTTAAGATCCCTGGTATTTATTTACGTAAAGAATCAAAACGTTTTTATCCCGCAGGTGAAATAAGTGCGCATGTGGTGGGTTTTACCAATGTTGATGATAAAGGTATTGAAGGGGTTGAGCGCGTTTATGATCAACTATTAACCGGAGAAAACGGTAAAAAACGTTATCGTAAAGACGCCAAAGGTCACCGCATTGAAGTCATTGAAGATGTTGAATCTGTGCCACCACAAGATTTAGTGTTAAGTATTGATCAGCGTATTCAGGCCTTGGCTTATCAAGAGTTAAAAGGTGCGGTAAAAGCATTTAAAGCCTCGTCAGGCTCTGTGGTGGTAGCTGATGTCCATAGCGGTGAAATTTTAGCCTTGGTTAACAGTCCCTCCTTTAACCCAAATAATCGTGCCAATACAGCCATTCATAGGTTTAGAAATCGTGCCATCACAGATTTTTATGAGCCTGGCTCAACACTGAAACCATTAACTGCGTTAATCGCGATGGAATTTGGCTCTGTTGAGTCTGACACTATTATTGATACCTCGCCTGGTTGGATGCGTTTAGGTGGTAGTCGTGTCAGTGACCCCATTAACCGAGGCAAGTTAAGTATTACTGATATTTTGGTGCACTCGTCAAATATGGGCACAACCAAGCTCGCCTTATCCGTACCAAAACAATTTTTATTAGATAAATTTTTCGATGCGGGCTTTGGTGAAGAAACTGGCGTAGGTCTTATTGGTGAAAGCCCTGGTATCATGCATGATCGCAGTCGTTGGTCACAATTTGAATTAGCCACATTATCTTGGGGACACGGCGTTGCCGCGACACCATTACAGTTAGCGCGATTCTATTCTTCTCTGGCAAATGGTGGTGTTAAAAAACCATTAACCATTATTAAGGGCGGTAATGATGACCCTGTTTTTGGTGCCGAACAACGTATTTTCTCAGCATCGTCAACTGAAAACTTGTTGCCTATGCTTGAAGCGGTTGTGAACGATCATACGCCGCTAGCTAAGGTAGAAGGTTATCGAGTTGGTGGAAAAACTGGCACCGCAATTAAAGCCGTAGCTGGTGGTTATGGCAATGATTATGTTGGCTTATTTGCTGGTATTGCACCTTTGTCAAAACCTGAGCTTGCCGTAGTGGTGGTGATTAACGAGCCAGGTGGTGATCTGTATCATGGCGGCGAAGTTGCTGCACCGGTTTTCTCTCGAGTAATGAAAGGTGCATTACGCTTGTTAAATATTGCACCTGATCAGGAAAAAACTGCTGCACAGCAGATCAGTGATAAGGAGTTAACGCATGTTTAGCTCTAATGGTCAAAGTGTTAGCCAAGTATTAGCCCAGTTTAATATTGATGTGTCTTTAACATTGCCAGAACAAGAACGTCATTTAGTTAACGATAGCCGAGTGCTTAGTGCGGGTGATATTTTCTGTGCCGTCAATGGCACAAAAGAAGCGGGGAGTGCCTATATTCCACAGGCGCTCGCACAAAACTGTCATGTTGTGCTACTTGAAACTGAACATGGTTCAGCGCATGGCTCGCACACGGTGGAATACAGTGCTGATGGCAGTGAAGTAGTCATTATTCGTTTCTTTGAGCTTAATAAGCAACTATTTAATCTTGCCAGTGAATTCTATCAGCGACCACAACAACAGCTTACTGTGGTCGGGGTAACTGGCACTAATGGCAAAACCAGTACTTGCCAAATGATCGCAAAATTATTGAGTGCACAGCAAAAGGCGTGTGCTGTCATCGGTACGAATGGTGCAGGAAAACTAGGTAATTTGTTACCCATTATTAATACCACGCCAGGCGCTACCGAGTTGATGAAATGGTTGCAATCGTTTGTTGAACAAGGCCAACAATATGTGGCAATGGAAGTTTCATCACATGCATTAGAACAGCGCCGAGTGAGTGCTGATTTATATAATGTTGCAGTGTTTACCAACTTAACCCGTGATCATCTAGATTATCATCAAACCATGGACAATTATGCCAAGGCTAAACGGGCGTTATTTAGTGGCAAGCAAGATCAAACCGCAATCATCAATGGTGATGATGCCACCGCGCAGCAATGGTTAGCAAAGTGGCTGAGTCAAGCCCCATTGATTGTTTATGGTCGTGATCTGTCGGTTACCAAATTTCAACACTTTGCCTACGCAAGTGAGATCTGCCACACGCATCAAGGGGTGTCATTTAAATTAACCACCCATTTAGGCAATATCACTATTGAAAGCTGCTTAATTGGCGACTTCAACGTGGATAATTTATTGGCGGCAATTGCCGTTTTGCTGGATGCAGATGTTGCCCTCGGGGATATAGCAACAGCCGTTACAACACTAACACCCACTATGGGGCGTATGGAAGCCTTTAGTGCTGCTGGGAAAGCGCTGGCTGTAGTGGATTATGCTCATACACCTGATGCGTTGAAAAATGCTTTACTTGCCTGTCGACAACATTGTCAAGGTCAACTTTGGGTAGTGTTTGGCTGTGGTGGAGACAGAGATAAAGGTAAGCGTCCGCTAATGGGCGAAATTGCACAAGTGTATAGTGATCGCATGATAGTAACTAATGACAATCCTCGCACCGAGCAGCCAGAACAAATTGCTGGAGATATTTTAGCAGGCTGTAAAGCACCAGATGAAATTACTGTAGTACTTGAGCGTGAACAAGCTGTGCTTTCGGCCTTGAAACAAGCTAAGCAGGACGATGTGGTCTTACTGGCGGGTAAAGGCCATGAAGATTATATCGTGATTGGTGAACAAAAAATTTCTTATAACGAACGAGAACTTGTGCGTTCAACGTACGCTCAAGGAGCACAGTTATGATCCCATTACTTTTATCGGAAATAGCACAAGCGGTCGATGGTACCTTAATCGGTGACGATATAAAAATTGATCAAATAGTCACAGACAGTCGCTCATTACTTCCAAATGATGTGTTTTTAGCCCTCAAAGGCGTGAATTTTGATGGTCATCGTTTTTTAGCACAAGTGGTGGATAAACAATGCTCTGCCGTGATTGTGGATCATGATTGTCAACTAGATGTACCACAAATTGTAGTGGCAGATACCCATAAAGCATTAGGACAAATTGGTGCCTACGTTAAGGCGAAAGTGGCACCAAAAACAGTGGCGATCACAGGGAGTAGCGGTAAAACAACAGTCAAAGAAATGGTCGCGGCAATTTTAGCTCGATTAGGTAATGTGCTAGCGACACAAGGCAATTTTAATAATGATATTGGCGTGCCATTAACCTTGTTACGCCTTACCCCTGAGCATGATTTTGCCGTGGTTGAACTTGGTGCAAATCACATGGGGGAAATTGCTTATACCTCAAGTTTAGTCAAACCCGATGTCGCAGTGATCAATAATATTGCAGCAGCTCACTTGGAGGGATTTGGTGATTTGTGTGGGGTAGCCCGTGCTAAAGGTGAAATTTATGAAGGATTACAACCTGATGGTATCGCGTTATATAATCAAGATTGTAAATTAGCCAATAAATGGCAATGGCGTTTGACAGATAAAACGGTAAGACGCTTTTCTTGTTTTAATCGAGCTGACTGTTACAGCGGTGACGTGATATTAGATGAAAATGGTTGCGCCAGCTTTACCTTAACCACACAAATTGGCGAATGTTTTATCGAGTTGTCAGTCCCTGGTAGACATAATGTCTGCAATGCCGTGGCAGCCGCAGCTATCGCTATTGAATTTGGCGCAACGTTAGACGATATCCGCTTAGGGTTAGCAGAAATGACGCCGGTAAAAGGGCGATTAAACCTTCATCATATTAATGACAATTTTAAACTCATTGATGATAGCTATAACGCCAATGTGGAATCGATCAAAGCCGCGACTGATTTATTAGCCAGTTACCCTGGACGTAAAATATTAATTTTAGGAGATATGGGTGAATTAGGCTCTGATGCTCGCAGCTACCACCAAGAAGTGGGTGAATATGCCAGTGAGCAAAACATTGATGATTTACTGACATTAGGTGTACTTAGTCAAAGTACGGCTGATGCTTTTGCAGCGCATACAGGACGTGGTAAGCATTTTAGTGAGCGGGATCAGTTATTGGAACAATTACAGGATTTATTAGCTGATGAAGCGCAGCAAGTGTCGATTTTAGTCAAAGGTTCCCGTAGCTCTCATATGGAATATGTAGTGAACGATATTATTCGCTGGCAAGCGCATAAAATGAAAGAGGGAGCTGCATAATGCTACTTTGGCTTGGTGAGTTTTTAACACAGTATTACAGTGCCTTTAACGTTTTTTCATACTTAACGTTTCGTGCCATCGTTTCTACCTTAACTGCCTTGGCAGTTTCACTGTACTTTGGCCCTAAATTGATCCGCGCATTACAGCGGATGCAAATTGGTCAAACTGTACGTGATGATGGTCCTGAAAGCCACTTATCAAAATCAGGTACGCCAACCATGGGAGGTATTCTCATTTTGGCGGCTATTGTTTCAAGCGTACTATTATGGGGTGATTTAACTAATCATTATGTTTGGGTAGTACTGTTCGTCATTGTTAGCTTTGGCATCATCGGCTTTGTTGATGACTATCGTAAAGTGATCCGCAAAGATTCAAATGGCTTAATCGCGCGTTGGAAGTACTTTTGGCAGACGATTATTGGCTTCGGTACCGCTTTTACGCTGTATTATTTAGCGCAAGGCCCTGAAGAAACCGCTTTGATCATTCCATTTGTTAAAGATGTATTACCGCAATTGGGAATTTTCTATATTGTTATGACTTATTTTGTCATTGTCGGAACCAGTAATGCGGTTAACCTGACCGATGGCTTAGACGGCTTAGCGATTGTCCCAACCATTATGGTCGCAGGAGCCTTTGCCGTATTTGCTTACGTCACCGGAAATGTCAATTTTTCCACTTATTTAAATATTCCCTATATTCCCATGACCAGTGAATTAGTGGTTGTTTGCACCGCGATTGTCGGTGCTGGTATTGGCTTTTTATGGTTTAACACTTACCCAGCCTTAGTGTTTATGGGGGATGTCGGTTCATTAGCACTTGGTGCTGCGCTTGGTGTGATTGCGGTATTAGTTCGACAAGAGCTGGTGTTATTTATTATGGGCGGCGTTTTTGTGATGGAAACGGTGTCGGTTATTTTACAAGTTGGTTCATATAAGTTGAGAGGGCAACGAATATTTCGTATGGCACCTATTCATCATCATTATGAGTTAAAAGGCTGGCCAGAGCCCAGAGTTATCGTCCGCTTTTGGATTATTTCATTGGTACTGGTATTAATCGGCTTAGCTACTTTGAAGTTACGTTAAGAGTATATAGCTATGATGTTAGAGCGAGTTATCGCTAAGTTAAAAAACAAACGCATTTTAGTGTTAGGCGCAGGTCTGACAGGAATGTCGTGCGTGAATTTTTTAACAAAACATCAGCTAAGCTGTACGGTAAATGACAGCCGAGCAGACATTATTGACCCTAAAGTGTTTGATCAGCAATATCCTGACCATACCCTTGTACTGGGTAAATGGCAGCAGCAGGCCATAGAAACAGCGGATGTTATAATTGCAAGCCCTGGTATTGATTTGTGTGCTGAGGGCATCTCATCATTAATCAAACCGGAAACGGTATTAATGGGAGATGTTGAGTTATTTTGTCAACTGACAGATAAACCAATCTTGGCGGTGACAGGTTCAAATGGTAAGTCGACTGTCGTGTCATTGCTTGCTCATATCGGTGAAGCTTTAGGTTATAACATTGGGCTAGGTGGTAATATTGGTACGCCAGTGTTAGATCAACTGACCGATGATATTGATTATTACGTTTTAGAATTGTCCAGCTTTCAATTAGAAACAGTGACCACCATGAAAGCGCTAGCTGCCACCGTGTTAAATGTCAGTGATGATCATTTAGATCGTCATAAAACATTGGCTAGTTATAGTGCGATTAAACAAAAAATTTATCAATTGGCTAATGTTGCCGTGATTAATCGTGACGATAGCTTGAGCCACACAAGTATCACCTCTGAACAACAGCATGTGGACAGTAAAGTAGTCTCGTTTGGTCATGACAAGCCTGATAGCGGAGACTTTGGCTTAATGACTGTCTCCGGAAATATCTACCTTGCATATGGTGAAACGCCACTGATTGCACTCGATAGTTTACCTCTTGCTGGTATTCATAATGCGATGAATTACCTTGCGGTGTTAGCCTTAGGTGTTAGTGCTGGCTGGTCATTAGAAAATATGGTGCAAGCCTTAGACAGCTTCACTGGTTTGCCTCATCGTTGCCAGCGGGTAGATACGCGAGACGATATTATTTGGATAAATGATTCAAAGGCAACGAATGTCGGCGCAACTATTGCCGCTATTAATGGGTTAGCACCAACACTCAAAGCAAGCAATAAGTTGATATTACTTGCAGGAGGAGATGGTAAGGGCGCAGATTTTTCGCCATTACAACCCGTATTTTCTCAGCATGTAGCACAGGTTTTTGCTATCGGGAAAGACGGTGACAAAATAGCTGCGTTATCTGAGCACTCAATGCAGTTAGCTAACTTACCGTTAGCTGTCACTCAGGCAAGCAGTATTGCTAATGCTGGCGATATCGTGTTGTTGTCTCCTGCTTGTGCCAGCATTGATATGTTTAAAAACTTTGCAGAACGCGGGCAAGTCTTTGTTGATGCGGTCCAAGCATTACAGGAGGCATGTTAATGGCGTTATTATCTCTTCCTTCGCTAGCACTTCGCTTCCCTTTACTCAAAGAAAGTGAAGTTGTGCAAACGACAACGTTTGATCGAAGTTATGTCATTTTAGCGATTGCCATGTATGTGATTGGCTTAATTATGGTTGCTAGTGCTTCTATGCCAGTGGCTGAACGGTTATTTGATAATCCATTTCATTTTGTTACTCGTCACATCATTTATATCGGTTTAAGCTTTGCTATCGCTGCGATCACTTTACAAATACCACTAGCAAGCTGGCATCAACACAGTACACATTTATTGATACTTGGCATCGCGTTATTGGTGGTGGTCTTATTAATCGGGCGTACGGTTAATGGTTCAACCCGTTGGATAGTATTAGGCCCTATCACAGTACAGGCGGCAGAGCCGGCAAAATTGTTTTTCTTTTGTTACTTATCGGCTTATTTAGTGCGCCGTCGCGATGAAGTGATGGAAAACGTTAAAGGCTTTATCAAGCCGTTGATCGTTTTTGGTGCCTTAGCCAGTTTATTATTGTTTCAACCGGATTTAGGAACCGTTGTCGTCATGTTTGTCACAACCTTTGGTCTGCTGTTTTTAGCAGGGGCGAAGTTATGGCAGTTTATTAGTGTTGCTGCGGTTGGTTTATCGGCTATTTCAGCGTTAGCGTACTTTTCTCCTTATCGATGGGCGCGCGTCACCAGCTTTTTAGATCCTTGGAAAGACCCTTTTGGCAGCGGCTATCAACTGACACAATCGCTAATGGCATATGGACGAGGGGAACTATCGGGGCAAGGGCTAGGCAATAGTATCCAAAAACTGGAGTATTTACCCGAAGCACACACCGACTTTGTTATGGCGGTGCTGGCGGAAGAGTTTGGTTTTATTGGCATTTGCTTAGTGTTGGTGTTGAGCATGACATTAGTATTTAAAGCCTTGATGCTGGGTAGAAGAGCAGTACAGAAGGAAAAATATTTTGAAGGTTTCTTTGCCTTTGCCATTGGTATTTGGTTTAGCTTTCAGGGGGCAGTCAACATTGGGGCGAGCGCAGGTATCGTACCAACCAAAGGTTTGACTATGCCGTTAATTAGTTATGGCGGCAGTTCGATGATTATTATGACTATCGCGGTAGTGGTGCTGATCCGTATCGATCATGAAATGCGACTACAGAGCATTCAAGCAACAGCCAATCATAAGAAAAAAGGAGGGCGAAAATGACAATGAATAAAACTCGTCCCACTTTATTAGTAATGGCTGGCGGCACTGGCGGACATATTTTCCCTGGTATTGCCGTTGCCGATTATTTGGCGGCACAAGGTTGGGATATTCACTGGTTAGGTACCGCAAAACGTATGGAAGCAGAGATCATTCCTAAGCATGGCTTTGAAATTTCATTTATTAATATTGCCGGTCTGCGTAATAAAAGCTGGCAAGCGTGGTTAAAACTACCGTTCAAGTTAATGCAATCTGTGTGGCAATCGATGTCTGTCATTCGTCAGGTACAACCTGATGTTGTCTTAGGTATGGGCGGCTATGCTAGTGCTCCAGGGGGATTTGCTGCTTGGTTATTAACTAAGCCATTAGTGTTGCACGAACAAAATGCCGTTGCGGGTTTAAGTAATCGTTTTTTAAGTGTGTTAGCGACTAGAGTGTTGAGTGCATTTCCTGGCGCATTTAAAGCGCGGGTAAAACATCAAGTGGTGGGCAATCCTTTACGCAGTGATATTGTCGCGTTAGAAAATATTGCACCTGAGCGACCAGCAAGCACCAAAAAGGTACTGGTTGTTGGTGGTAGTTTAGGGGCAAAAGTGCTGAATGAAACCGTGCCAAAAGCGATGAAGCAGATAAAGGTACAAAATATTACTGTCTGGCATCAAACCGGCAAAGGCAATCAATCTGCGGTGTTAGACAGTTATAAAAACTATGGCTTGCCACAAGACAATGTCAAAGTGACGGAATTTATTGATGATATGGCCGAGGCCTACCAATGGGCGGATGTAGTGATTTGTCGTGCTGGTGCCTTGACGGTGTCAGAGTTAGCAATGGCTGCAAAACCTGCGATATTTGTGCCTTTGCCACACGCAGTCGATGATCATCAAACGAAAAATGCTTTGTATTTAGTCGAGCGCAATGCGGCAAAAATGCTCCCGCAGAAAGAGTTTAATGGTACCAGCTTAGCGCAAATGCTAAATAGTCTGTTTATTTCAGACAAGGTGCTTCAATCTATGTCTAAAGCGGCACATGATGCAGCCCATGCTGATGCAACCATTCGTGTCGCAAAAACTTGTATGGAGCTAGTGAAATAATGAGTAGTAAAGAGAATAATCAAGCAATGGCTCCGATTAAAATACCAGAAATGCGCCGAGTAAAATCCATTCATTTTGTCGGTATTGGTGGTGCTGGAATGGGTGGTATCGCAGAAGTATTATTGAATGAAGGTTACCGAATTACCGGATCTGACATTGGTGAAAATCAGGTTGTTAAACGTTTACGTGACTTAGGTGCAACTATTACGATTGGTCATCATCAAGACAACATTGAGGGGGCGAGTGTCATTGTTGTATCTACTGCGATTGATCAACAAAATCCTGAATTAATTCACGCATCTAAGCTACGTATTCCGGTGGTAAGACGCGCAGAAATGTTGGCTGAACTGATGCGTTTTCGTCATGGTGTGGCGGTTGCTGGTACGCACGGGAAAACTACAACCACCAGTTTGATTGCCAGTATTTATGCAGAAGCTAACTTAGACCCTACTTTTGTCATTGGTGGCTTACTTAATAGTGCTGGCACTAATGCCCGTCTTGGGACAAGTCGTTATCTTATCGCTGAAGCAGATGAAAGTGACGCGTCTTTCTTACATTTACAACCTATGGTTGCCGTGGTGACAAACATCGATGAAGACCACATGGAAACCTATGATGGTGATTTTGAAAAGCTTAAAGATACATATATTGAGTTTTTACATAACCTACCTTTTTACGGTTTAGCCGTTGTTTGTATTGATAACCCAGTGGTACGTGAGATTTTACCTCGCATCAGTCGTCAGGTGATCACTTATGGTTTTTCTCAGGACGCTGATGTAGTGGCGACTAATTATCAGCAAAGTGGTGGCAAAAGTTACTTTACGGTGGAGCGTGAAGGACAGGCTGATTTAGATTTAAGTGTTAATTTACCAGGACAACATAATGTCTTAAATGCGTTAGCGGGTATCGCAGTGGCAACCGATCAAGGCATTAATGATGAAGCTATGGTGACTTCACTTGCGGGTTTTGCCGGTATTGGCAGACGGTTTGAGCACTTAGCGAATTTACATACCGAGAAAGGCGACATGGTGTTAATTGATGACTATGGCCATCATCCGCGCGAAGTTGCCGCGACGATAAAAGCGATGCGTGAAGGCTGGCCGAATAATCGGTTAGTGATGATTTTTCAGCCGCATCGTTATTCTCGCACCCGTGATTTATATGAAGATTTTGTTGATGTGTTATCGCAAGTGGATTGTTTATTACTGTTAGATGTTTACAGTGCCGGTGAAGCACCTGTGCTGACTGCTGATAGCAAGAACTTAGCGCGCAGTATACGTCAACGTGGGCAAGTTGATCCAATCTATGTTGGTGATCAGGAGCAATTACCAGAGTTATTAGCGGCTCAATTACAAGATGGTGATATGGTGATCACACAAGGCGCTGGTAATATTGGCATGGTGTCTCGCCAGCTTGCTAGTAACCCGATATTTGCAGGTGGTGGTGATGAGTAAGTTAACAGACATTAAAAATGAGCATATTGCCGTACTGTATGGCGGTGATTCTGCAGAGCGTGAAGTGTCGTTGCTTTCAGGTAAGGCCATAGCTAAAGGCCTTAAAAGAGAAGGTTTTAAGGTCACTTTGATTGATACTAAAGGTTACTGTTTATCTCAGTTAAGCCAATTAAACATTGATCGAGTATTTATTGCTCTACATGGTCGTGGCGGTGAAGATGGTTGTGTACAGGGTGCGCTTGAATATATGGGGATCCCATATACAGGCTCGGGTGTCCTTGGTTCCGCATTATCTATGGATAAAAATCGCAGTAAGCAAGTCATGCAAGCATGTGGTTTACCAACGGCACCGTTTGTTGTGGTGGATAAAGCACATTTTAATGAAGCAAAAGCCAGCAACATTCTCGCTAAGCTTGGCGGTAAAGTGATGGTGAAACCTGCTCATGAAGGTTCAAGCATTGGCATGTCGATGGCAAATGATGCCACACAGCTGACAAAGGCATTGGCAGACGCATTTTCTTATGACGCGGAAGTGTTAGTAGAAGCATGGATTAATGGCCCCGAATATACCGTTAGCATTCTAGGGGAACAAGCCTTGCCAGCGATACACATGGAAACGCCCAATGCGTTTTATGATTATCAGGCAAAGTACCAATCGACAAGTACCTTGTATCACTGTCCTTGTCATTTATCTGAACAAGATGAACAAACATTGCAAAGTCTGGCGTTACAAGCGTTTAAAGCAACTGGTGCACAAGGCTGGGGACGCGTAGATGTGATGCGTAATGAAAATAATGACTGGCAAATATTAGAAGTAAACACCGTACCAGGCATGACGGAAACTTCCTTAGTACCTAAGGCGGCAAAGGTGGCGGGTCTAAGTTTTGAGCAACTGGTGACTCGCATCCTTGAATTGAGCGCAGAAAAAGACACAGGGAGTTCACACGACTGATGTCACAACGTAGCGAACAATTAAGCTTAGCTGAACAAACACCAGAAAAACTTCATTGGAGTTTTTGGTTTGGTGTAACGTTTTTTGTTTCGGTAATTGTCGCATTAGGTGCATTAAGCTGGTTCGTCATTGGAAAAATTTCGGCAGAAGAAACAGCGCCAGTTACATCGGTGGTGATCAGTGGTGAAATGCCCTATACCAAAAAAGCTGATATTGAACAGCAAATAGAAAGCATAGCGCTGAACAACTTCTTTAATGTTGATGTCAATGTTGTTCAACAGAGAGTTGAAAGCTTGCCTTGGGTATATTCGGTGTCGGTACGTAAACAATGGCCAAACGAATTAAAAATATACGTAGTCGATCAAAAGCCGATTGCATTTTGGAATGGCGATTTTTTATTAAACGAACAAGGGGTCGCATTTCAGGCGGATAGTGAGCGAATTAACCACTTCTTACCGTCATTATATGGTCCCGAGGGTAGTGAAGGTATCGCGTTAGAAAATTACCGTAATTTTAATGGTTTATTGAGCTACGCCAATTTAGCCATTGATGAATTACTGTTATCTGAACGGTATTCATGGCAGTTGACATTAGACGATGGGGTGATCCTCAATTTAGGGCGAGAAAATCGTGTTAAAAGGGTACAACGTTTTATGGATGTATACCCAAAAATTAAAGCAAATAAACAAGCAGATCAGCAAGTAAAATATGTTGATTTACGTTATGAAACTGGGCTTTCCGTTGGTTGGAAACCGCAAATGGCAAAAGAAAGAGTTTAACATTAATGGCAAAAGTTAATGAAAGAAACCTCGTTGTAGGTTTAGATATTGGCACTTCGAAAATATCGGTTGCGGTAGGTGAAATTACGCCTGATAACCAACTAAGTATTGTTGGTGTCGGGAATCAGCCAGCGCGAGGAATGGATAAGGGCGGAGTCAATGATCTGAATTTAGTGATTCAGTCAATACAGCGTGCCATTAATGAAGCTGAACTTATGGCGGATTGTCATATTAGCTCTGTCTATTTGGGCATCTCAGGTAAGCATATCAGTTGTCAAAATGAAAATGGCATGGTGCCGATTAACGACAAAGAAGTGATCCAAGAAGATGTAGATAATGTCATTCATACCGCGCGCTCTGTGCCAATTTCGGCAGAACGAAGAATGCTGCATGTCTTGCCGCAAGAGTACTCCATTGATTGTCAGGATGGCATTAAAAGCCCTATTGGTATGTCAGGTGTGCGAATGGAAGCGAAAGTTCATATTGTCACTTGTGCTAATGATATGGCAAAAAACATTGTTAAGTGTGTTGAGCGCTGCGATTTAAAAGTCGATCAGTTAATTTTTTCCGCCCTAGCATCGAGCTATTCAATTTTAACCGATGATGAAAAAGAGCTGGGCATTTGTGTCGTTGATATGGGTGCCGGCACTATGGATATTGCCGTCTTTACGGGGGGGGCTTTACGTCATACCGCAGTGATCCCGGTAGCGGGTAATCAGGTGACTAGCGATATTGCTAAAATTTTTCGAACACCATTAAGCCACGCAGAAGATATAAAAGTGCAATATGCGTGTGCACTTCGTCAAATGGTGAGCATGGAAGAAAATATTGAAGTGCCGAGTGTTGGTGGACGCCCTGCTCGTTCGATGTCTCGTCACACCTTAGCAGAAGTTGTGGAACCGAGATATCACGAGTTATTTGAATTGATCCAAGAAGAATTGCGTGAAAGTGGTTTAGAAGATCAAATTGCGGCAGGTTATGTATTAACAGGTGGTACCTCGAAAATGGAAGGGGTGGTGGAATTTGCCGAAGATGTATTTCAAATGCCAGTGCGAATTGCAGTACCTCATGATGTTGCAGGGCTGAGAGAGTACGTTAACGATCCAACATACTCAACGGTAGTGGGATTATTACACTATGGCATGCAGGCAAGCGATCAAAGTAGCAATGATACTAAGTCGACAGAAGGTGTCGCAGGTATTGGTTCACGTATTTTGGCGTGGTTTAAAGGCGAATTTTAAAATTTATGGGTAAGTAACACTTACTTGTATTTGGTAGAGCAAGAAGTTTTGGTGGAACAAAACGATAATAATCGGAGAGAGAAAAATGTTTGAATTAATGGAAGATCATAACGAAGAAGCGGTAATTAAAGTCATAGGTGTTGGCGGCGGTGGCGGTAATGCCGTTGAACATATGGTGAGCCAGACCATTGAAGGCGTCGAATTTATTACGGCAAATACAGACTCACAGGCATTACGTAATTCATCGGCGAATGTGACTTTACAGTTAGGCAGTGATGTCACCAAAGGTTTAGGTGCGGGTGCTAACCCTGAAATTGGACGCCGCAGCGCTGAAGAAGACAGAGAGACCATCAAAGAAACCTTACAAGGTGCTGACATGGTATTTATCGCTGCTGGTATGGGTGGAGGCACTGGTACTGGTGCTGCGCCTGTTGTTGCGGAAGTTGCCAAAGAAATGGGGATTTTAACTGTCGCGGTTGTGACGAAGCCATTCCCATTTGAAGGTAAAAAACGTATGAACTATGCTGAGCAAGGCATCGACTTCTTAGCTAAAAGTGTTGACTCATTAATCACTATCCCAAATGAAAAGTTATTAAAAGTATTAGGTCCAGGCACATCGTTACTCGATGCATTCAAAGCCGCCAACAATGTTTTGCTAGGTGCGGTACAAGGTATTGCTGAACTTATTACTCGTCCAGGTCTTATTAATGTGGATTTTGCTGATGTGCGCACTGTGATGTCAGAAATGGGCACGGCAATGATGGGCTCAGGTTTAGCATCAGGTGAAGATCGTGCTGAAGAAGCGGCTGAAGCTGCAATTTCAAGCCCATTATTGGAAGACGTTGACTTAGCTGGCGCACGCGGCATTCTTGTTAATATCACTGCGGGCATGGATATTAGTATTGATGAATTTGAAACGGTTGGTAATGCTGTTAAAGCCTTTGCCTCAGAAAATGCTACTGTGGTTGTCGGTGCAGTGATTGATCCTGAAATGACAGAAGACTTACGTGTAACGGTTGTAGCTACAGGTATTGGTGCTGAGCGTAAACCAGATATCACGTTAGTTAACCCAACACCTGCGGTAGAACCTATTGCCGTGGGACAAGAGTTTATAACTAATGCGCAGCCTGAACCAAGTACTCAGTCAGTTGTCTCACCTGAATCAATCAGAGAAGCCCAAACTGTGTCACAAGAAAGCCTTGATGAGTATTTGGATATCCCTGCGTTTTTAAGAAAACAGGCTGACTAAGGATTAATTTGAAATTAATTTAAAAGCTACAAGCTGAGGTTTTGATTTTGTTAGGCTTTTTTGCTATATTATGCGCCCGCCGATTTCAGGCGTGCTATTTATAGTGGAATATAGGCTTAAGAAGGCTATTTATGATTAAACAATGTACAATTAAAGAGCAAGTATCAGCCGTAGGGGTTGGTTTACATAAAGGTGAAAAGGTGCAGATCACTCTCCGTCCTGCGCCTGCAAACACAGGTATTGTGTTTCGCCGTGTAGACCTTGATCCCGTTGTTGATATTAAAGCGACACCTGATGCCGTTGGTGAAACAACTTTATGTACCTGTTTAGTGAATGAACAAGGTGTACAGATTTCCACCGTCGAGCACTTGTTATCTGCATTAGCAGGCTTAGGTATTGATAATTTGATTATCGATGTAGATTCCCCTGAGATTCCAATTATGGATGGTAGTGCCTTACCGTTTGTTTATTTAATACAATCGGTAGGTATTGAAACTTTAAATGCGGCTAAACGCTTTATTCGCATCAAACAACCTATTCGGGTTGAAGAAGGTGATAAGTGGGCGGAATTAACGCCGCATCAAGGCTTTAAAGTTAATTTTGTTATCGACTTTGAACATCCTGTGATCGCTAATACTTGTCAATCGATGACCATGGACTTATCGAGCTGCTCATTTATTAAAGAAATTAGCCGTGCTCGTACGTTCGGTTTTATGCGTGATATTGAATTTTTACGCTCACACAATTTAGCTCTGGGCGGAAGCTTAGAAAATGCGATTGTGTTAGATGAATATCGAATGCTAAATAAAGACGAATTACGTTACGATGATGAATTTGTTAAACACAAAATTCTTGATGCCATTGGTGACTTATACATGTGCGGACACAGCATATTAGGGCAATTAAATGCCTATAAGTCGGGACATGGCGTGAATAATTTATTGTTGCGTGAAGTATTTAAGCAAACTGATGCGTGGGAATGGGTGAGTTATGAAGATGACACCGTTTCTCCGATTGAATTTCAGGAAGTTAGTGCGTCAAACTTTTAATCGCGACATATCTGAACATT
Organism: Thalassotalea sp. G2M2-11; assembly: GCF_017168195.1. Classification (GTDB taxonomy): domain Bacteria; phylum Pseudomonadota; class Gammaproteobacteria; order Enterobacterales; family Alteromonadaceae; genus Thalassotalea_E. Next base: position 900,115 of record NZ_JADNYL010000002.1, on the reverse strand, counting down.
AAAACCAGCAATATTGCTGGTTTTTTTATGGCTATTTCTTCGCTAATCGGGCTAATTGTTGTAGTTTTCGTTTCAAACTTTCTGGCGCATTCTCTGCCACTTCATTTAATTGTTTAGCGGTTTTACTTGAGATAAATTGTGTTTTTGCTTCGGGCGTTTGTTGATTAATTGGTGCTTGCTTATTGCGGTATGGTGAGACCTTAATTTCAATCTGATTAAAATCATTATTAGTCGCTTGGGCAAGTTGCTGACAAATCTTCATGCGTTCGAACTGGAGCCGTTGTCCCCAGATACTTGATATCACTTCAATGATGATGCAATTTTGACGAAAATTACCAATATGCCATACTTCTGCTGGCAGGTCGGGGCAAGTTTGTCGTACAATGTCAGCTAACAAAGTTAAAGAGTTGGTTTTTGCTGCAATTTGTGCCAAAGTGCCTGACGAAGATTTTAGCAAGTGGGATGCATCTATAGGATTTTTAGTTTTTCTTGCCATCATTCAACCAGCTAGTAATTAAGCGTATCAATTACTAACAATACCATAAAAGAGTATTATGAGTTTAACATTACTGTATCGTGGAAAAAACGTTAGATTTTCAATGAAATTAAATAAGTTTCATTGGATTTCTGCGATCACGGTATTTGCTATTATATCAGGGTTTATTGTCCATCTGATCATGTCAGCTGACGCTAAGCCTGAAAATTTGCGCTACTCAGTAACGCAATCACCTGAACAATCAAATGAAACTGGCACGGTTAATCAACAACAAGTATTAGCTTTGACCATGAAACTGGCGGAGCTACAGAGCCAAGTATTGAGGTTAAATGCCTTAGGGGATCGTTTAGCCGACGAAGCAAATATACCCGAAAAAGAGTTTAATTTTCATCAAGCGCCACCTAGTGGCGGGCCAATGACTCAGCATTTGAGTGAGCAAAAATCACTCGATGAATTGTTAGTAGAGATAGCAAAAGTCGAAAAAACGCTAGAAATTGAAGAAAAGCAGTTAACTATGCTTGAATCTCTTACATTGGGTCACTATATAGAAAATACGAGTTATTTATCTGGACGACCAATTACTAAAGGTTGGTTATCTTCATATTTTGGTACCAGAAAAGATCCTTTCACTGGTCGCCCTGCGACTCATAAAGGGGTTGATTTTGCTGGCAAAGAAGATTCAGAAATAATCACTACCGCAGCAGGTGTTGTTACTTGGGCGGGTGATCGCTACGGTTATGGTAAATTAATTGAAATTAATCATGGCAAAGGGCTTAAAACTCGCTATGGTCACAATAAGAAAATATTGGTAAAAGTGGGTGACGTGGTAAGTAAAGGGCAGGTAATTGGACGAATGGGGAGTACAGGACGTTCAACAGGCCCACACGTACACTATGAAATTTTGCGAAATAATACGCAAATTAATCCAATAAAGTATGTCTATCGCAAAGCTAAATAGCACACGATAAATGATATTTTTTTGTGATCGGCTTCGGCCGATCACTTTTATTTTAAAGCAGCAGTTTTCTGCTACTCATTTTTAGATGGTTTAAATAAGATGTTTGTAAAGTTAATGACAAAGTTGTTTGGTAGTCGTAATGATCGATTACTCAAACAGATGGGCAAAGAAGTAACAAAAATAAATGCTCTAGAACCGGTATTAGAAGCCTTAAGTGATGACGAGTTAAAAGCAAAAACTGCTGAATTTAAAGAACGTATTGCCAATGGAGAAACTTTAGATAGTTTATTACCAGAAGCATTTGCCGTCGTACGTGAAGCGAGTAAGCGTGTCTTTGGTATGCGCCACTTCGATGTACAGATGATCGGCGGTATGGTGCTTAACGATGGCAAAATTGCTGAAATGAGAACGGGTGAGGGTAAAACTCTTACGGCAACACTACCTTCATATTTAAATGCTTTAACGGGTAAAGGTGTACATGTCATCACAGTTAATGACTACTTAGCCCGCCGTGATGCTGATTGGGCAAGACCATTATTTGAATTTTTGGGCTTAACGGTTGGCTGTAATATTCCTGGTTTGAGCCCACAAGATAAGCAAGCAGCTTATCAAGCGGATGTTACATACGGTACTAACAACGAGTTTGGCTTTGATTATTTACGCGATAATATGGCGTTCTCACCAGAAGAGCGAGTACAGCGCCCATTACACTTTGCGGTTGTCGATGAAGTCGATTCAATATTAATTGATGAAGCGCGTACTCCATTGATCATCTCCGGTGCAGCAGAAGATAGCTCTGAGCTATATAAAAAGATCAATGCCATTGTGCCGAGTTTAGACTTGCAAAATGAAGAAGATAAAGAAGAAGAAGTTGGTCAAAAAGAAGACTTTGTTGAAGGTGACTACACCATAGATGAGAAAGCCAAGCAAATATATCTTACTGAACGTGGTCAGATACGTATCGAAGAGATCATGAATGAGCAAGGTTTAATTGAAGATGGCGATTCATTATTTTCAGCGGGTAACATCACTTTACTACATCATGTGATGGCGGCATTACGCGCCCATAAATTGTTCCAAAAAGATGTCGATTATATCGTTAAAGATGGCGAAATTGTGATCGTTGATGAGCATACCGGTCGTACCATGGAAGGTCGTCGTTGGTCAGAAGGTTTACACCAAGCTGTGGAAGCAAAAGAAGGGGTAGATATTCAAAATGAAAACCAAACATTGGCCTCTATTACTTTCCAGAACTTCTTCCGTATCTATGAAAAACTGTCAGGTATGACAGGTACTGCAGACACTGAAGCGTTTGAGTTTAATCATATTTATGGTTTGGAAACGGTGGTTATTCCAACTAACCAACCGATGATCCGTAAAGATTTACCCGATTTAATTTATCTTACCGCAGAAGAAAAATTTGAAGCGATTTTAGAAGATATACAAGATTGTGTAGAACGTGGTCAGCCGGTATTGGTTGGTACGATCAGCATTGAAACCTCTGAATTTTTATCTTCTTACCTGAAGAAAGCCAAGATTAAGCATAAGGTATTGAATGCTAAGTTCCATCAGCAGGAAGCCGAGATTGTTGCTGATGCCGGTAAGATTGGCGCGGTGACTATAGCAACAAACATGGCCGGACGTGGTACCGATATCGTGTTAGGCGGTAATTTTGATGCCATTGTTGCTAAGTTAAAAAATCCAACAGAAGAAAATATCGCTAAAGCAAAAGAAGCGTGGCAAGAAGAGCACAATAAGGTGTTGGAGTTAGGTGGTTTACATATTGTAGCTACTGAACGACATGAATCCCGCCGTATCGATAATCAGTTGCGTGGTCGTTCTGGTCGTCAAGGTGATGCTGGTTCAACGCGTTTTTATCTATCCATGGAAGATGGTTTAATGCGGATTTTTGCTTCAGAACGTATTACCAATATGATGCGTAAGTTAGGCATGGAACGTGGTGAAGCCATCGAGCATCCTTGGGTAACCAAGAGTATCGAGAATGCTCAACGTAAAGTAGAGGGTCGAAACTTTGATATTCGTAAGCAATTGCTGGAATATGACGATGTCTCAAATGATCAACGTAAAGTCATTTATGAGCAACGTAATGAGTTAATGGACGAATCAGACATTAAAGACGTGATCAGTGCAATTCGTGTAGACGTAGTTAATGGCATAATTGATCAACATATTCCGCCGCAATCTTTAGAAGAAATGTGGGACATTCCTGGGCTTGAAGAGCGTATTAAGGGTGATTTGGCAATCGAAATGCCGATTGCGCAATGGCTTGAACAAGACAGTAAATTACATGAAGAGCCCTTACGTGAAAAAATTCTTGAGCGGGTTGAGCAAGAATACGAAGCGAAGGAAGAAATGGTCGGTGCTGATGTGCTACGCCAGTTTGAAAAAGCAGTGATGTTACAAAGCTTAGACTCTCATTGGAAAGAACATTTAGCGGCGATGGACCACCTTCGTCAAGGTATTCATTTACGTGGCTATGCACAAAAGAATCCGAAGCAAGAGTTCAAGCGTGAGTCATTTGAATTATTCTCAGAATTATTGGAAAATCTTAAATATGATGTGATTGGCATTTTAAGTAAGGTGAAGATCCGTGAGGAATCGGATGTTGAAGCAGTTGAAGAACAACATCGCAAAGCCGAAGATGTGCCAAAAGAATATACGCACGAGTCATCTGAGAACCCTACAGCACAGCAACAAATGCCTCGCGTAGGAAGAAATGAACCTTGCCCTTGCGGTTCTGGTAAGAAATATAAACAATGTCATGGTAAGTTGACCTAACTAAACCATCCAGATTTCACTTCATAATGCCAATCAATTGATTGGCATTATTTTTTGGGAGTAGCTATTAAAATGAAACAAGTGCATGTGGCTGTTGGTGTCATTGTCTCAAATCATCAGTTTTTTTTAACCAAACGACTTGATCACGCGCATCAGGGAGGTAAGTGGGAGTTTCCTGGCGGCAAGGTAGAGCAAGGCGAAACTGTGGCTCAAGCGCTTGCTAGAGAGCTTAAAGAAGAAGTTGCCATAGACGTATTAGCTTGTACAGAATTAATGAAAATTTCTCATGACTATGGCGATAAACAAGTGCTGCTCGATGTGTATTTAGTAGATAATTTTTCTGGCGAGCCGAATGCGCAAGAAGGTCAGCAACAAGGATGGTTTGCTCTAGAAGAGTTATCGAAAATTGACTTTCCAGCTGCGAATGAAGCGATAGTCGCTAAAATAAAGGCCTACTATACGACCTAATTCCATTGGTATAAACACAGTCAAAACTCGATTGCTAAGCTTCAAAGAGCATCCGACGAATTACTTGGTTATTCTGACTCAACAAAGAACTTATTGTGTTGTAAAAATTGTTCTTCAAGCGCGTCAAGCATCTCTTCATTCAGTTCGACATCTTTTTGCATCGGTTGAGATATCTTGTGATTTTCTTCTGCCCAATCACCTAAATCAATCAACTGACAACGTTTGCTGCAAAAGGGTCTAAATTCATTTTCGACTTGCCAGATTATTTGTTTTTCACAAGTGGGACAGGAAACTTTTAAGGTCATATTAATGCTTAATCTAATGTGTTATTGGTTGCTATTATAAAAAATGACGAGCTGTGATACCAGATCAACAGCGAGCAATTTGAAACTGTATCGGTTGATCACAATATTTTCGCCCTGATTCTTGGCAAGGCATCATAAAGCGAATTGAATAGCGAAAACGATTACCACTTACCGTTGGATAATAATGGGCGTTGCTATCGACTTTGATGCGGAGTAGAAAAATACCTTCACCTGTGTCTTGATAAAAACCTTTTTCGGTATATATGGTTTCAAACTCAGCACGTTGGCGTAAAAACTTCAATACTAAAGCTAATGCACTAAATATCTGATCGAGTTGAGATAACCACATCGCTACATCAGCTTTAATGGTGTCAATGGGTTGATTTAACCAATATTTAAGCTGAGGTACATCAAAGCTGGCAGTGCCGCCTTGCATGGCATAACGTTGCTTAAGACCCGTTAAAAACTTATCTTCTTTTAGTTGTGTCCATTGTTGGGTCGGTGATTTAAGAAGGCAGAGTAGGGAAACTGTTTCTTTAATATTTTCTTCTAAGGCTTGATCGTCAATTTCGGGTGAACGCGACCATAGCACCAGATTTTGTTCTAATTTTTCGAGATCTTTTATCAGTACTCCGCGAATATCATTACGCTCTAAAGTATCAATAATGGCGAACAGAGCTGAAAAAAACACTTGCTGGCTCAGTTCAATATTAGATGAAAAACAGTCACTCGCCTGAGCATAAAGTTGCTCGAGTTTTAAGTAGCTTCTGATACGCTCGTTGAGCGGATGTTCATATAATACTGTTGACATGATCCACAAATAAATCTACTAGTTGCGACTATCTTACCTAGTGCAATACTAAATGGCTAATTTTTTTATAAATTAGTGTAATAGTTTGCTATTTAGCGGCAAGATTCTGGTATTTAGCGTTAAGTTGTACCACTTGCTGTTTTGCTTGTGACAGATCTGCAGACTCATTTTCGATAATATCATCGGCTAAGCTTAAGCGTTGTTCGCGGGATATTTGACTGGCGATGATCGCTTCAACTTGTTGTTGATTAACACTGTCACGTTTCGTGGTTCGTGCTATTTGGCTAGCTGGGCTAACGTCAATGACTAAATTTCTGTTGGTAATTTCATTGAGCTTATTTTCGAATAGTAGAGGAGCCGATAAAATACAGTAATCACCAGAGCATTGGGTTAATGCGGCTAAGATATCTTGGCGTATAATGGGGTGCATTAACTGGTTTAGCCATGCTTTTTCCTGTGCATCGTGGAAGATTTTTTCCCTTAATAGCGCACGATTAAGTTCGCCATTTTCCAGTAATATTTCTTTGCCAAAATGTTGAGCAATTTTTTCTAGCGCGGGTTTGCCTTTTGCTACTACTTCACGGGCAATGATGTCGGCATCAACCACAGTCACGCCCAATTGTTCAAAAAAGCGAGAAATAGTGGTTTTTCCGCTACCTATTCCGCCTGTTAATCCAACTATATAATTTGCCATATTTGACCGATTAAACCAGTAGGTTGAGGTACCACTGCCAAATACCCTCACCCCATATTAAGCAAATCCAACCTGCGATGGCAAGGTATGGGCCGAATGGGATCGCCTGTTCACGCTGATGCCCTTTAAAGAGCATTAGGGTAATACCAATGATGGCACCGACAGCAGATGACATTAAAATCATTAAGGGTAATAATTGCCAACCAAACCAAGCACCAAAAACGGCTAGTAACTTAAAGTCACCATGGCCCATGCCTTGTTTGCCGGTGAGCAGTTTAAACAGCCACATGACCGAATAAAGGCTCATATAACCTGCTACCGCACCAATAACAGCCGTTTCAATTGGAACGATTAAGCCATTGAGATTAATTAACAGTCCTAACCATAATAATGGGTAAGTGAATTGATCGGGCAGTAACATATGATCAAAGTCGATCATCGTGAGGCAAATTAGCCCCCAAGTTAACAGCAATACATAGAGTGTTAGTTGGCTCACGCCATAATGATGCGCCACAATTACACTTAATACTGCGGTTGCTGCTTCAATTAAAGGGTAGCGCATTGAAATGCCTTGTTGGCATTGACTACATTTGCCTTTTAACACTAGCCAGCTAATGACTGGGATATTCTCATAAAAACGTATCTTGTGACCACAATGAGGGCAGGTGGAATCTGGTTTTGATAAGGTTAGAGGCTGATATTTTTTAGCGGGTATATCTTTGACTTCTTCGGCTAAAAACTCGCGGCAGTCTTGATACCATTCTTGCTCTAGCATCTTGGGAAAACGGTAAATGACAACATTTAAAAAACTGCCAATAGCTAGGGAGAGTATGAAAATAGAAAGGTAAAAACTGAACGGATAAAGTTCAAACATGGTAAGGGTATTGGCTAACACGACAACCTACTTAATAAGTAAAATAAATACACTGTGCTCTAAATGAGCGCAGTGTACAAAGCTAAGTTAATAAAGTTACAAACAACCGATAAAACTGCAGTATTGTTATACCACCATACCAATTTGGAAAATAGGTAAGTACATAGCAACAATGAGACCCCCGATAACCACACCTAACACTGCCATGATCATCGGCTCAAGTAATGCGGTTAAGTTATCAACGGCATCATCTACTTGGCGCTCATAGACATTAGCCACTTTGGCAAGCATATCATCTACCGCACCAGATTCTTCACCAATCGCGACCATTTGAATGACCATATCGGGGAAAATATTACAGTTACGCATGGCCAAATTCATTTGCATCCCCGAGGTAACTTCAGCACGAATTTCTAATATCGCATCACGAAAGACGGCATTACCTGATGCGCCTGCGGCTGACTCTAACGCATCAGGTAACGGGACACCGGCAGCAAAGGTGGTGGATAAGGTACGGGCATAGCGGGCTACAGCGGCCTTTTTTAAAATATCACCCACAACTGGCAGTTTCAAAATTTGTTTATCAACACTGTCGCGGACGTTTTGACTGTTACGGTGGGCGCGTCTAAATAAAAATCCGGCGGCAAATAATACCCCTAATGCAATATACCAATAAGATTGCATTACATCTGAAATCGCCAGTACTAACAAAGTAAAAGCAGGTAATTCGGCGCCAAAACTGTCAAAAATATCTTTAAATACCGGTACCACAAAAATAAGTAATACGGAGGTGACAATTGCAGCAATAACCATAACAGCAATAGGGTAGGTCAGCGCTTTTTTAATTTTGGCTTTTAACGCTTCGGCTTTTTCTTTGTAGGTGGCGATCCGGTCATAAATGGTTTCTAACGCGCCAGATTGCTCACCCGATTGTACTAAATCACAATAAAGACCATCAAAATACAGTGGATGTTCTCTTAAACATTCTGATAGTGGAATACCTGATTGTAGTTTATTGCCAATATCTGACAGCATTTTTTGCATTTTGCCATTATTATGGCCTTTACCGATCATTTCAATGGTTTGTACTAAAGGTACGCCAGCACCTAACATGGTGGCGATTTGGCGAGTAATGGTGGCAATATCTGCTTGAGTGATGGCTTTATCGCCGCCTAAACCGAATAATGGCTTAGGCTTTTTCTTAACTCGCCCAGGAGTAACGCCTTGTTTACGTAATTGCGCTTTAAGCTCTATCATGCTGGCAGCAGAGAGTTCACCGCTAACTTTTTTACCCTTACGGTTAACCCCTTGCCATTGAAATACGTCTAATGCTTTTGGTGCTATCACTTTTGCTTTGCTTGCCGAAACTGCCATATTCTACCCTATGTAAAGTTAGCTGCTAGTCACTCGGTTAATCTCTTCCAGGCTGGTCATACCCTGCATTGCCTTTTTAAGACCAGATTGCCTTAAGTTATCATAGCCTTCTTTTTGACATTGTGTCGCAATATCAAGCGAATTACCACCTTCCATAATAATGCTGGCAACGTTTTGACTGAGCTTGATCACTTCGTAAATACCAACTCGCCCTTTATAACCACCTGTACATTGATCACAGCCTACTGGTTTATATAAGGTAAATTGGCCAATTAATTCAGCAGGGAAACCCTGATTAATTAACTCAGCTTCAGGCACTTCTTCTTCTTCACGGCATTGAGTACATAAACGTCTGGCTAATCGTTGGGCAATAATAATACTAACAGAGCTGGCGACATTATAGGCTGGTACGCCCATATTCAGTAATCGGGTTAAGGTTTCGGCGGCAGAGTTGGTATGTAAGGTGGATAATACTAAGTGTCCGGTTTGTGCGGCCTTAATGGCAATTTCTGCCGTTTCTAAATCACGTATCTCACCGACCATGACAATATCGGGGTCTTGACGAAGAAATGAGCGTAGTGCACTCGGGAAAGTTAGCCCTGCTTTGGTGTTTATTTGTACCTGATTGATGCCCTCAAGGTTTATCTCTACCGGATCTTCTGCGGTGGAAATATTTCGCTCAGGGGTGTTTAGAATATTTAAACCGGTATACAAAGAAACAGTTTTACCTGAGCCGGTAGGTCCTGTCACCAGTATCATACCTTGGGGTTGTGCTAAGGCATCCATATAAATTTTCTTTTGCTCAGGTTCATAACCTAGCATATCTATGCCTAACATGGCACTGGAAGAATCGAGTATCCGCATTACTATTTTCTCGCCCCACATGGTAGGTAGGGTAGAAACACGAAAATCGATCGATTTGCGTTTAGATAACGCGAGTTTGATGCGACCATCTTGCGGAATACGGCGCTCGGCAATATCAAGTTTAGACATTACTTTTAAACGTGCCGCCATGCGTGATGCTAAGGCGATCGGCGGTTTGGCGACTTCGGTTAAAATACCATCAACACGAAAACGAATGCGATAGGCTTTCTCATAAGGTTCAAAATGTAAATCTGACGCGCCTTTTTTAATGGCATCAAGTAATATTTTGTTAATATAAACAACGATTGGCGCATCTTCTTTATCGCCACTGACGGGATCATCTTCTTTTCTTTCTTCTTGTACATCGATGCCGGATAATTCTTCGGTATCCATGTCAGAGATATCTAAGGCGTCACTTTCTTCTTCTAAGACTTTTTCTATACACTTATGGAGCCCTTGCTCATTGGTGAGCACCAATTCAGTGGAATAGCCGGTATTAAATTGTATTTCTTCTAGGGCATCAAGGTTAGTAGGATCTGACATGGCAACAAACAACACTTTACCCCGTAAAAATAGCGGCAGCGCATTATGTTTGCGGATCAGCTTTTCATTGCGAATGCCTTCAGGCACTAAGCTGGTATCAAATTGTTTTAAATCGATTAACGGATAACCAAAACTGCGGGCAAGAATATTGGCAATATGGTGGGCATCAAACTTTTTATCTTCAACCAAGTATTGTACAAAAGGCTTTTTTTGCTGGATAAAATCGGCACTGATTTTATCCACCATATCAGTGGGGACAATATTATGTTTCGATAATGCTGATAACACACTGGATTGTTGGTGAAGTCCTTTCATAACACCTTGAATAAACTATGTTCTGTGTAAAATAAGTGTAACCTAAACTTGAATGAAAAGACAAAGTTTCTATTTATTTGTCAAAAAAAAAGCCCTAAATAGGGCTTTTTTTTTATAATAGGGTCAATTAAATTAACAAATACCTGCAGCTACACATGTTGATGCAGTAGTATCTACAGCCCAAGTAACATTTCCTGCTGCAGTTAATGTAGGTTCGATTTCATAAATATAACTGCTACCCCCAGCTGTTGCTGTAACTTGAATTACACCATCAGTTACTGAAATTGCAGTTATAATACCTGACGCTGCTGGTGTGGCAATACCATTGCTACCAGCTGAGCAGCCTGTTACTGTATCTAACCTTTGAGCACAAACTTCTACTGCAGCTTTAGGTCCACTTGTTGCTAGAACTGCTTCTGAAAATTCTGCTTTCGCTGTATATGTTTGATAAGCAGGCAAGGCGACTGCTGCCAAAATACCGATGATCGCTACTACGATCATTAATTCAATTAGGGTAAAACCTTTGTTAGTTTTTGCTGTTGCTAAGTTTTGTAGTGTCTTTTTCATAGTAAAAATTCCATATGTTTTTACGGGGGCTGAATTTATACTGCGACAAAAATTAGCAAATGTAAAATTTTGTGATGCATTTTTTTTAATTTTTCGTCTTTTAGCTATTTTTTCAACAAAATCAGCTGGTTTGTTAACAGTTTATTAACCTTTGTTAAAGGTTATTTAATAGCCGATACAAGTATTTAACAGTTAAGCATTGAATTGACTATCGAAGACTATACAGCAGTTATTGAATATCAATTACTGTGCTTTACGTTCTGTAATATCTTAGACAAAGCGCATTGAGAGATCTATGGCGTTAACATGCTTAGTTAAGGCACCCACAGAAATAAAGTCGACCCCTGTTTTTGCATAACGGGTGAGTGTGTCTAAGGTCATATTACCTGACACTTCCAGTTTAGTGTTGCCTTTGGCAATCTGCTGAGTAAGCGAGACTGCTTGTTCAATCATTTGTGGGGTAAAGTTATCAAGCATGATGATGTCAGCTTGTGCGTTTAATGCCTGAGTGAGCTCATCGATGCTTTCTACTTCTACTTCTACCGTTTTATCCGCATGATTTTTTCTGGCGGTATTTATAGCATTAGCAATACCGCCACATGCAGCAATATGATTCTCTTTAATTAGAAAGGCATCAAATAAACCGACTCTATGATTCACGCCGCCACCACATGTTACTGCGTATTTCTGTGCGCTGCGTAAACCGGGAATGGTTTTTCGGGTATCGAGTAATTTTGTACTGGTGCCTGCTAAGCATTCAACGTATTGACTGGTGGTCGTAGCGGTTGCTGATAAGCTTTGCAGGAAATTTAGTGCACTGCGCTCGCCTGTGAGTAGGATACGAGCATTGCCGGATAACTCAAACAAGGTGGTATTTGCTTTAACTGCTTGGCCATCTTGGACAAACCAAGTAATTTTTGTTGCCTCATCGCCTGTCAAATCATTGATATCATCAAGTTGTTTGAATACTTGGTTGACCCATTCAACGCCACAAATAATGCAATCATCTCGGCTGATGACATTGGCAACAGCCTTATGTTGTGCGGGAATTAATTTAGCTGTGATATCTTGTGCTTTAAGTAAGTCATTTTTATTATCTACACCTAAATCTTCACATAACGACCAAGTGACTGTTTGCTGAATATCGTTTAATAATTGTGGGGCGAGCATATTGGCTAATTCTCTATGGTTATTGCTAGTGACTTTACTGTTCTCGAAGGATCAGTTTTTTTCCTGATTGGGTAAATTCTACCTTTTTTAGGGCGCTCATGCCCAATAATATTTCATCAGACTTCATGCCTGGGTTGATACTAGCGCTGACATTGTAAAGGTAAAGGTTACCAATATTAAGTTGTGCGATTTGGGTTTGATAAACCCTGACATTACCGTTTGCTGTTTGGGCAATATGACTTCCCATACTCTTTAGTTGAAGTTGCTCGGCAATATGCACAGGGATTGAAACATTGGTGGCTCCGGTATCAAGTAAAAAAGTCACGGGCAGATCGTTGATATAACCTTGAGTGACATAATGACCTTGTCGATTTTGCATTAATACCACTTCACTTTTACCTGTACTGGTGAGTCGGTAATTGGGATCCTGGTTTGGATTCCATTGCTTTTCTAATAGCTCTTGAAAGAAAAATACCAGTAACCCTAACGTTAACAGCCAAGCGAACCAAATAAAATATTTGCCTAGTTGTAGGGTTTGATCGTTTTTATCTGTTGGTTCGCTCATGACTTTCATTCATCTGTGGCTCGCAGTATGATATTACCACTTGCCTTAAATTTATGCGGCTATTGTATGACAACTCAGCTTGAACGCTCAAATGTTTCTGAAAATTCTGCGCACTTAACCTTAATCGACGGCTGGTTGCAAGGTATCAAACATTGTCGCTCACCTCACTTTGATCACAGGGAGCCGGATGCTAGCCAGCATATTAGTTTATTGGTGATTCATAATATTTCATTACCAGCGGGACAATTCGGCCTACCTTATATTACCGATCTATTTTTGGGACGGTTGAACCTTGATGCTCATCCTAGTTTTAAAGACCTTGCTCAAGTAAGAGTTTCAGCACATTGCTTAATTCGTCGTGATGGTGAGATTATTCAATATGTTTCGTTTAATGACAGGGCTTGGCATGCTGGAATTTCTTGTTTTAATGGTAAAGAAAAATGTAATGATTATTCAATAGGGATAGAACTGGAAGGCACTGATGATATTCCTTATACTGAGCAGCAATATCAACAACTTAGTTTGTTAACTAATGTGCTTAGAGTAAATTATCCCAAAATAACGGATAATATTGTTGGTCATTGTGATATTGCACCTGGCAGAAAGACCGATCCTGGTGAGGCCTTTGATTGGGAGCTTTACCGGCAACTGATTGAGACTAGGGCGTGTTGATCTTTCAAGTTTGTTTTTGCAGCAGTTTGTTGTAGATTTATACAGGGCAGTGCTTTTGGTGTGTGGTTGTTCCACATGATAAAGCACTAAAGATTTTGTGCTCCTGCAAAATCACCTTACCCCACATCCATGTGGGGCAACATAGTAGAAATGACAACAAACGCTGCCTGAAAGGTTCGGTTAAAAGCGTTTTACTCTATGTTGTGAGGAGATTTACTTAGATGGCTAAGCGTCATTCCTCACGTCGCGTTTAAAACGCTTTTATCTCGAACAAAAATTAAACAGCAAAGATCAACACGCCCTAATAATGAATAGTTTGAAATTTAACGGATATAAATCATGAGTTTAATAAGTTTACTAATTGCTTTGGCTGCCGAGCGCTATTTTTCTTCTGCTACATGGCAGTTTAATGTGCATTTTACTCATTACAGTAAGTGGTTTAATCGCTTGCTTGGTGGAGCTAAATCAAAGCGTTCAACTATCATTAATATTGCTTTTATATTAACCCCTGTTATCGCGTGTTACTTTTTATTGCAATTAGTTGATGATGGTTTAGTGCACTTTCTCCTTTCTACTCTTATTTTAATTGCCTGTTTTGGTTGTATCAAAACACGAGACACTTATAAGCAATATTTACTCTGTGCCTTTCGCGGTGAGCAAACTAGCTGTGAAATGCATCATCAACAATTATTAGAAGATAAAAACTTACCGCAAATGAGCTTTGGTCAGATGCTCATTTGGCTTAATTACCGTTATTTTATTGCGATTATGCTCTTTTTTGTGGTGTTTGGCGCCCCAGGCGCATTAGCTTATCGGCTAGTGAGTAAAGTGGTAGAACAACAAGGGCAAAGTGAAACTGATAGCCAAGAATCAGCACCAGATCCGAGTACAAAATCGGCAGAGCAATTACAAGTAGAGCAGTTTAATTACCAACTACTGTTTTGGTTAGATTGGTTACCGGTGCGTATCGTTGCCTTTGGTTATATGTTGGTGGGTCACTTTTCTCGCGCGCTACCTGTCTGGTTAGAAAATTTATTCGACGTAGGAAAATTACCACATTTGATTTTGACTGAGGTTGCGCAAAAATCAGAAGATTTTATGGTTGATCAAGAAGATTGCACAGCAGAACCTTGTTTACTGGTACGACTTGCAAAGCGCACCTTATTACTTTGTTTAGCCCTTATCGCCTTGCTTATTTTAACTGGTGTGATGAGTTAGCCTTCTGCTTATCGTAAGCAAAGCAAGACTGCTTTGCTTACCTTTGTTTATGCACGTTTAAGCGTTTTTTATGCAAAATATCGCTTAATCACTATTGTTGATTTTATACCAATGGAAATAAATATTTAGCCAGTTCAGAGCTGTGTCATGGAAGTTAGAACAAAGCAAATTGATGCAGGTGTAGTCATTCTCCATCAAAGCAATTTGTAACGTTATCACTTTCATGACAAGCTCCCAAAGGGCGAGTTTAATAGGCTTATATGCTTACGTTATTGATTTTGACAAGGGAATAGCCATTCTCTGCAATCAATGCCTTGCCTATAAGCCTTTTAATTCTCGCTGAATGATCAAATCATTAATTCCATTGGTATTAGTCAATCTTATAGTTGTTTTTTTCAGCAACTGTTCTATGTTCTATTTACAATTAACCACTATTTTGCTATTTTTACATCACTTTTATTAATGGTAATACCAATTTACCAAGAGGTTTTTTCTCTTGGTTGTTGCTTAAAATATTGAATTTTTATGGTGCTTGACAACATTAAACAGCCAGTGAAACAAGCGAAACTTTCTGATGTGATTTTGTCGCAGTTAGAAGAGATGATCTTGGAAGGTAGCTTAAAAGCGGGTCAGAAATTACCAGCTGAACGCGAGTTGGCGAGTCAGTTTAATGTCTCTCGTCCGTCATTACGTGAAGCGATCCAAAAATTAGAAGCCAAAGGCTTAGTGACTCGTCGTCAAGGCGGCGGTACTTTTGTCAGCGAGCAGATTTTAAAAGGCTTTTCTGACCCTTTATTTGAATTAATGGCGCAAAGCAATGAATCTCAGTTTGATTTATTAGAATTTCGCCATGGTATTGAAGGCATGTCTGCTTATTATGCCGCGATGCGTGGCACGAAAGCTGATTTTGAAGAAATTCAACGTAAACATAATGCCATTGGTGAAGCACAGCTTGATAATGATTACCACCAAGAAGCTGAAGCGGTATTCGAGTTCTACCTTGCCATTTGTGGGGCTTCCCATAACGGAATAATTTTACATTTAGCACGCAGCATGGCGGCAATAGTCATTGATAATATTGAACAAAACCTGACGACACTTGCGCAACGTCCCGATGTATTTAGCAAAATAGCCGAATACCGTACCAATTTGATGGATGCCATTATTAGTGGCCAGCCGCAAAAAGCCTGGGGAGCAAGTCATCGTCATTTAGCTTTTATTGAAGAAGTATTGCTGAATTTAACAGAAGAGCAAAGCCGCATGGAGCGCTCGATGCGCAGAATGCAGAAGTAGAAAGAGATAAGTAGTTGTTAGGTACGTGATTGCCTAACGTGGACGAATGTCCAACAAATAGCAGATTAAAGTGGACTTTGTTAACGAAGTTGTCATTGAGTTTACTTTAATTGACCAATTTTAATTACATAACAAATCGGAGACTAAGTAATTATGTCTGAGCTCCCAAAGAATGATATTGATGCCATTGAAACACAAGAATGGATTGAATCAATGGAATCCGTACTGGAAAATGAAGGTCCGGATCGAGCACATTTCCTTTTAGAAAAATTAATTGACCATGCACGTCGTAGCGGTACGCATTTACCGTTTGATGCCACAACTGCTTATGTGAACACTATTCCACCTGGACAAGAACCTCATATGCCGGGTGATTTAACCATCGAAGCAAGAATTCGTGCGGCTATTCGTTGGAATGCGGCAGCATTAGTATTACGTGCTTCAAAGAAAGATTTAGAGTTAGGCGGCCATATTGGTTCGTTTGCTTCGTCGGCTACCTTGTATGATGTTGGCTTTAACCACTTCTTTAAAGCGGCAAGCCCTGAAGATGGTGGTGACTTTATTTTCGCTCAAGGTCATATTTCTCCAGGGATCTATGCACGTGCCTTCGTTGAAGGGCGATTAACTGAAAAGCAAATGGATAACTTCCGTCAAGAAGTCGATGGTGAAGGGTTATCGTCTTACCCGCATCCACATTTAATGGATGATTTTTGGCAGTTCCCAACGGTTTCTATGGGCTTAGGTCCATTACAAGCGATTTACACAGCACGTTTTCTTAAGTACTTAACCGATCGTGGTATTAAAGACTGTTCAGGTCAGCGCGTGTATTGTTTCTTAGGTGATGGTGAAACCGATGAGCCAGAATCATTAGGTGCAATTGGCTTAGCAGCACGTGAAGGCTTGGATAATTTAACCTTTATTATCAACTGTAATTTACAGCGTTTGGATGGCCCTGTTCGTGGTAATGGTAAAATTATTCAAGAACTTGAAGGGACTTTCCGAGGTGCAGGTTGGGAAGTGATCAAAGTGATTTGGGGTTCATATTGGGATGCATTATTAGCCCGTGATACCTCAGGTAAGTTATTACAGTTAATGAATGAAACCGTTGATGGTGAATATCAAAACTGTAAAGCCAAAGGTGGTAAATACACCCGTGATAATTTCTTTGGTAAGTACCCAGAAACCGCCGCTATGGTAGCAAATATGTCAGATGAAGATATCTGGCGTTTAAATCGTGGTGGTCATGATCCGGTAAAAGTATATGCTGCCTATGAAAAAGCGATGAATACCAAAGGTCGTCCAACGGTGATCTTAGCGAAAACGGTTAAAGGCTATGGTTTAGGTCAATCAGGTGAAGCACAAAACGTTGCTCATAACGTCAAGAAAATGGACCTTGAATCAATTAAAGCATATCGTGATCGTTTTAATATGCCTATCCCTGATGACAAGATTGAAGATTTACCTTTCTTTAAGTTTGATGAAGATAGCCCTGAATTAAAATATATGCGTGAGCGCCGTCAAGCATTAGGTGGCTCATTGCCTGCACGCCGTCAGCAAGCTGATGAATCATTAGAGATACCGCCATTAAAAACGTTTGATGCGATTTTAAAAGGCTCAGGTGAACGTGAAGTATCCTCTACCATGACATTTGTCCGTGTACTTAACAGCTTATTAAAAGACAAAAAAATTGGTAAGCGTATTGTACCGATCATTCCTGATGAAGCGCGTACTTTTGGTATGGAAGGCTTGTTCCGTCAAGTGGGAATTTACGCTAACGAAGGTCAGAAATATATTCCACAAGATGCAGATCAAGTGGCTTACTATCGTGAAGATAAAAAAGGTCAAGTATTGCAAGAAGGGATTAACGAGCTTGGTGCCATGGCATCATGGGTAGCTTCGGGTACTTCTTATTCTACTTGTAATGCAACCACTATCCCATTTTACATTTACTACTCAATGTTTGGTTTCCAACGTGTTGGTGACTTAGCTTGGGCAGCAGGCGATAGCCAAGCGCGTGGCTTCTTATTAGGTGCTACCGCTGGTCGTACGACCCTTAATGGTGAAGGTTTGCAGCATCAGGACGGACATTCGCATGTGCAAGCGGGTTTGATCCCAAATTGTGTCACTTATGATCCAACTTATGGTTATGAAGTTGCGGTAATTGTGCGTGATGGTTTACGCCGCATGTATGAAGAAAATGAAAATGTTTTCTACTACTTAACTTTGATGAATGAAAATTATCAGCATCCTGCAATGCCTGAAAATAAAGAAATTGCCGATGAAATCATTAAAGGTATTTATAAGTTAGAAACCGTGAAAGCGAAAAAATCAGTAGCGAATGTGCAGCTGATGGGCTCAGGTACTATCTTGTTGCAAGTTCGAGAAGCCGCGCAAATTTTGGCGAATGATTATAATGTGTCAAGTGACGTCTTTTCGGTTACCTCATTTAATGAGTTAGCGCGTGAAGGTCAAGAAGTGACTCGTCATAACATGCTCAACCCAGAAGCGAAACCACAAGTACCATATATTGGCAAAGTGATCACTAAAGAAAATGGTCCAGCGATTGCGGCAACTGATTATGTTAAAGCATATTCAGATCAAGTACGTGCTTTTATTGATACCGAGTATCGCTGTTTAGGTACCGACGGTTTCGGTCGTAGTGATAGTCGTGCCAACTTACGTCGCCACTTTGAAGTGAACGCTGCTTATATCGTGGTTGCGTCATTATTTGAATTGGCCAATCGTGGCGAAATTAAAGCGAGTGTTGTATCTGAAGCAATCAAGCGTTTTGATATTGATACTGACAAACTTAACCCACTGTACGCTTAATAAGGAAATAGGAGAAATATTATGTCTGATGTACAAAAAATTCTAGTTCCTGATGTCGGTGGTGACGAAGTTGAAGTTATCGAAATCTGTGTTGCTGTTGGCGATACTTTAGAAGCTGATGAAGGTATTGTTACCGTTGAAACGGATAAGGCGTCAATGGATATTCCAGCTCCTAATGCAGGCGAGTTGATCTCGTTGAGCGTTAATGTTGGTGACAAGATCAAAGAAGGCGACTTAATTGGTGAGATGAAAGCCGCTGGGGCTACAGAGGAACCAGCGAGTGAAGCTCCGGCAGAACAAGATTCTGCGCCAGCACCAGAGAGCAAGCCAGAACCAGCAGCAGAAACACCTGAACCAGCTGCAAGCTCAGGTAGTGAAGTGATTGATGTCGTAGTGCCTGACATTGGTGAAGATGGCGAAGTAGACGTGATTGATGTGTTAATCGCTGTTGGCGATGAAATCGCGGAAGAAGATGGTTTGATCACACTAGAAACTGATAAAGCAACCATGGATGTGCCGTCTTCACACGCCGGTATTGTTAAAGAAGTTTTAGTGAGCACTGGTGATAAAGTCAAGCAAGGCTCATTAGTGATCAAACTTGAAACTAACAGTGGTGCGCCAGCCGCAATTGAACAGCCTGCTGCGCCTGCACCTGTCAGTGAAGAGCCAAAGGCTGCACCTGCACCGGCAGCGAAAAAACCAGCGCCAGTGCCGCATCATCCAAGTTCAGGTAAAACGACAAAAGGTAATATTTATACTTCGCCATCAATTCGTCGTATTGCCCGTGAATTTGGTGTTGATTTAACTTTAGTCAAAGGTTCTGGTAATAAAGGACGTATTCTA
This sequence comes from Thalassotalea sp. G2M2-11, assembly GCF_017168195.1. Taxonomy (GTDB): domain Bacteria; phylum Pseudomonadota; class Gammaproteobacteria; order Enterobacterales; family Alteromonadaceae; genus Thalassotalea_E. Next base: position 880,457 of record NZ_JADNYL010000002.1, on the reverse strand, counting down.
AAAGAAGATGTTCAATCGTATGTGAAATATGAATTGTCGCGTCCAAAAGCCAATGCTGGTAGCTCTGTAGCATCAGGTGAAGGTGGTTTACAGGTAGTTGCTAGTAAACCGGTCGACTTTGCTAAATTTGGTGAAATTGAAGAAAAACCATTATCTCGTATTCAAAAGATCTCTGGTCCATTTTTACATCGCAACTGGGTAACGATTCCACATGTTACGCAATTTGATGAAGCAGATATCACTGACGTTGAAGCATTTCGTAAAGAACAAAATGTTGTTTGTGAGAAACAACAGTTAGGCTTTAAGATCACTCCTCTTGTGTTCATTATGAAAGCGGCAGCAGATGCTTTACGGGCATTCCCAGTTTTTAATTCAAGCTTAAGCGAAGATGGTGAAAGCTTAATTTTGAAGAAATATTGCAATATAGGTGTTGCAGTTGATACGCCAAATGGTTTAGTGGTACCCGTGGTACGTGATGTTGATAAGAAAGGCATTCATGAGTTATCACGTGAATTACTGGAAATCAGTAAAAAAGCACGTGACGGCAAGTTAACGGCTAACGATATGCAAGGTGGATGTTTCACTATTTCAAGCCTTGGTGGTATTGGCGGTACGGCATTTACACCGATTGTTAATGCGCCTGAAGTGGCTATTTTAGGGGTGTCAAAGTCAGAGATGAAGCCTAAGTGGAATGGTTCAGAATTTATACCACGCTTGATGTTACCTTTATCTATGTCTTACGACCATCGTGTAATTGACGGCGCAATTGCGGCACGCTTTACTGTGCACTTAGCATCAGTTATGAGCGATATTCGTAAACTGATACTGTAATAGTTAGTAGTTTTTGATCGGTAATAATGAAATCTTTCAAATAAGGTTTATTATTACCGACATTCTTTGATTAAAAGATGGCGATTTTTATTCACTTTGAGTACACTTCGCCCATAAAAAATTCAGATCCAATCGGTATTTTTTAATAAATCTATCATTGGTTAAATCAAATTAATTTGAGGTTAGCATGAGTAACGATATTAAAACTCAAGTCGTAGTTTTAGGTGCAGGTCCTGGTGGCTACTCAGCAGCATTCCGTGCCGCTGATTTAGGCCTAGATGTGGTATTAGTTGAAAGCCGTGAAACATTAGGTGGTGTTTGTTTAAATGTTGGGTGTATCCCATCAAAAGCATTGCTTCATGTTGCTAAAGTGATTGATGATGCGGCGGAAATGGCATCGCACGGTGTTACTTTTGGTAAGCCTGAAATTGATTTAGACAAAATCCGTAGCTGGAAAGAAAGTGTTATAGGGCAATTAACTGGTGGTTTAGGCGGCATGTCTAAAGCGCGTAAAGTGAAAACGGTGACAGGTTTTGGTAAATTTACTTCTGATAAAAGCATCGAAGTAGAAGGTGCTGACGGCAAAACAACGATCACTTTTGATAATGCTATTATCGCTTGTGGTTCTTCAGTGATTGATTTGCCATTTATCCCTAATGATGATCCTCGTGTGATTGATTCAACAGGGGCATTAGAGCTTAAAGACGTACCTGAAGAAATGCTAGTACTTGGTGGCGGTATTATTGGCTTGGAAATGGGCACAGTCTATAACGCTTTGGGTTCGAATGTGTCGGTAGTTGAGTTTGCTGACCAATTAGTACCAGCTGCTGATAAAGACATTGTACAAATCTATACTAAGTACAATAAGAAAAAATTCAACATGATGTTATCAACTAAGGTTGTTGCTGTTGATGCTAAAGATGATGGTTTATACGTAACATTTGAAGGTAAGAATGCTCCTGAAGGTCAAGTGCGTTATGACAAAATTTTAGTCGCTGTTGGCCGTAAGCCAAATGGTCACTTAGTTGCTGCTGATAAAGCGGGTGTTAATGTTGACGAGCGTGGCTTTATCAATGTTTCTAACGAATTACGTACTAACGTTAATCATATCTTCGCGATTGGTGATGTGGTTGGTCAACCTATGCTTGCGCATAAAGCGGTTCATGAAGCGCACGTTGCTGCTGAAGTGATTGCTGGTAAGAAACACGTATTTGATCCGCGTTGTATCCCTTCTATTGCTTATACCGATCCTGAAATGGCTTGGGTGGGTGTTACTGAACGTGAAGCAAAAGAGCAAGGGCTAAATATTGAAGTGGCAAACTTCCCTTGGGCTGCTTCTGGTCGTGCGATTGCTTCTGCACGCACTGAAGGTAAAACTAAGATGATCTTTGAAAAAGAAACGGGTCGTGTCTTAGGTGGTGCTATTGTTGGTATCAACGCTGGCGAAATGTTGGGTGAAATTTGTTTAGCGGTTGAAATGGGCGCTGATGCAGAAGATGTTGGTTTAACAATCCACGCACATCCAACGTTAAATGAATCAATTGGTTTAGCGGCAGAAATCTTTGAAGGTTCAATTACTGATTTACCGAATCCTAAAGCGGTCAAAAAGAAAAAGTAACCTGAACAATAATAAATAAATAAAAAAACCAGCAATCTTGCTGGTTTTTTTGTCTCTGTTGTATTCACTTTGCTGTTAGCGCTTAGTAACAGGTACCTTTTCAGCGCCAGTGATGGTTGCTTCCGTACGACGGTTAATTGCGTGTGCTTGAGCAGTATTAGCTGGATCTTTTAATTGACTTTCGCCATGGCCGATTGCAGTTAAGCGGTTTGCAGCAACGCCAAAGTCATTCACTAAAATATCAACAATTGCTTTTGCACGTCTTTCAGAAAGATTTTGATTGTATTCAGCTTTACCAATAGCTGAAGTATGTCCATTAATAGTCACCGTTGTTTGACGGTATTTCTTCATAAAGTCGGCGACCTTAGCAATCTCTTTCATTTCGTGTGCTTTTACGTCGCTTTTGTCGTTATCAAAGTTGACTAATAATTCTACGGTCTGCTGGCGTTTCATATAAACAGTACAGCCTAAAGCATCAACTTTGTGTGTGATAGGTGTATTGGCACATTTATCTTTACTATCGATTACGCCATCTTTGTCACTATCTTGGCTGACAACTTTCGCGACTTTTTTCACAGGTGTGCTGTGAGTTTTAATCGGTTTAATCGGAGCAGCATCTCGACCAAAATAATAAACAAAGCCAATCTTGGTAGAAAAGTCAGTGTAATTGTCATCAATTTGATAATGTCCTTTCCCTTCTACATAGAATGCGGTGTTGTTATTGATAAAATAACGATAACCAGCCCCTAAATCAGCAGAAAGGTTTGAATTATCAATATCTAAAAAATCTGCACCCGCGACAAAATATAAGCTCTTTTTGTAGGGGAAATATAGCAAGTCAAACGCAACGCTTGAGCCGTCTGCCACATCATAACCTTGGTTATCGGTATTCACATTGATATTCGTATAAGATAAACGAGCTTCATGTTTTTCTGAAATACGGTAGCCAAATTCAGCACCTAGTCCTGAACCATGATCAATTGATGAATTGCTATCGTTTGTGAATAAACGATCATTGTCTGTTTTAATATACATGCCATGAGCACCGATATAGCTTTGGCCAACTAATGAGCTGGCGTCTGGTTGCTCTGTAGCAAATAATGGTTGAGCTACCAGCGTAAGACCTAGTGCTGGAAGCAGTTTAGCTATTTTATTTTGAGAGAAGTTATACCGACTCATTTGAAAATCCTTTAGTCTTTAGTGTGTTCGAGAATATTAGGGCGTGTTGATCTTTTAAGTTTGTTTTTGCAGCAGTTTGTTGGAAATTTATAAAGAGCAGTGCTTTTGATATGTGGTTGTTCCACATGATAAAGCACTAACATAGTAGAAATGACAACAAACGCTGCCTGAAAGGTTCGGCTAAAAGCGTTTTACTCTTTGTTGTGAGGAGATTTGCTTAGATGACTAAGCGTCATTCCTCACGCCGCGTTTAAAACGCTTTTATCTCGAACAAAAATTAAACAGCAAAGATCAACACGCCCTAGTGTTATTTTAAATGTATATATTACGTTAATAAGGTTAAGTTTTCATTAATAAATGGTGCTAACAACAAAATATCCGAACAAGCTATATTGCGTTATAATTTGTACAAACATGATGAAAAAAGATTTTTTTATGAATGAGCTCAAACGATGTATATTCGTACTTTTGTTATTTTCTGTTGTTACATCAGCGGCAGAAGTTGAAAAACTTTATGATTTTGATCATCAGCTGCACTATAAACAACAGCGGATTTCAGATGTAGAGTATCATATTGAAGTACTCACTGACGAAAATCGACGTTTTAATCGTTTAGCGACTTTCTTATTACGACATGCTTATCATTTATGTCAAAGCTATCAATTTAATTTACAGATATTAGATGGGATAGAGCAGTTTGATGATCGTCGAATAAGTCCGAATTATATTCAACCTTCGTTATCGGCTAACCTTGTGTGCCCGAAAAAATAGACTATCTTTAATCTACATCAACTTTGAATGCTGGTATACCAGTTAAGTGGCGTGTAACATTTTGAATGATAAGTTTTATATATGTAATTTATAACAACTATCATTCTTATGAATGCTTGTGAGATTTTAATTGTTTCGGGCTTATCGTATAATCACGCCGAATTTCTAATTTATAACAGTATTTGTCTTAACGTGTAAATACTGTTTCTTATCACAGAGGTGGACGCCGTGCTTCAAGAATATCGTAAACATGTAGAAGAACGTGCCGCACAAGGCATAGTACCAAAAGCATTAGACGCAGAGCAAACTGCTGCGCTAGTTGAATTAGTGAAAAACCCTCCGGCAGGTGAAGAAGCGTTTTTATTGGATCTTATCACCAATCGTGTACCAGCAGGTGTTGATGATGCGGCTTATGTAAAAGCTGGCTTTTTAGCTGCGATTGCAAAAAATGAAGCAAGCTCACCAATCTTATCGGCTGAAAAGGCGACTGAATTATTAGGCACTATGTTGGGTGGCTATAATATTCAGCCAATGATTGATTTATTAGATGATGCGGCTTTAGCTGACAAAGCCGCAAAAGGATTATCTGATACTTTATTAATGTTTGATGCTTTCTTTGATGTAAAAGAAAAAGCTGAAGCGGGTAACGCGGCGGCGAAAAAAGTGATGCAATCATGGGCGGATGCCGAATGGTTCACTTCGCGTGAAAAAGTTGCTGAAAAGATCACTGTGAAAGTATTTAAAGTGACTGGTGAAACTAATACCGATGATTTATCACCGGCACCAGATGCTTGGTCTCGTCCTGATATTCCATTACACGCAAAAGCGATGCTGAAAATGGAACGTGAAGGTATTACGCCAGATGAGCCAGGAGAAGTTGGTCCAATCAAACAGCTTCAAGAATTACAAAAAGACGGTATTCCACTTGCTTATGTTGGTGACGTTGTTGGTACAGGTTCATCACGTAAGTCAGCCACTAACTCTGTATTATGGTTTATGGGAGATGATATCCCATGTGTACCGAATAAACGCGCTGGTGGTGTTTGTTTAGGTGGTAAAATTGCGCCAATTTTCTATAACACCATGGAAGACTCAGGTGCGTTACCTATTGAATTAGACGTACAAAAAATGAATATGGGAGATATCATTGATATCTATCCTTATGAAGGCGTAGTGAAAAAAGGCGATGAAGTAATTTCAACCTTTAAGCTAAGCCCTGTATTACTTGATGAAGTACGTGCCGGTGGTCGTATTCCATTGATTATCGGTCGTGGCCTTACTGGTCGTGCACGTGAAGCGTTAGGCATGCCAGAAACTGATTTGTTTGCTAAGCCTGTAGATCCTCAAGCGTCTTCAAAAGGTTATACCCTTGCACAAAAAATGGTTGGTAAAGCATGTGGTGTAGATGGGGTTCGTGCTGGTCAATATTGTGAACCTAAAATGACAACGGTTGGTTCTCAAGATACAACAGGCCCAATGACGCGTGATGAATTAAAAGACTTAGCTTGTTTAGGCTTCTCTGCAGATTTAACGATGCAGTCGTTCTGTCATACTTCTGCTTATCCTAAGCCTGTTGATGTACAAACCCACCATACTTTACCTGATTTTATTATGAACCGTGGTGGTGTTTCGCTTCGTCCAGGTGATGGTGTTATCCACTCTTGGTTAAACCGTATGTTATTGCCTGATACTGTTGGTACTGGTGGTGATTCTCATACCCGTTTCCCATTAGGTATTTCATTCCCAGCTGGCTCCGGTTTGGTTGCTTTTGCAGCAGCAACAGGTGTTATGCCATTAGATATGCCTGAATCAGTTTTAGTACGTTTTAAAGGTGAAATGCAACCAGGTATTACTTTACGTGACTTAGTGCATGCAATTCCTTACTACGGCATCAAAAATGGCCTATTAACGGTTGAAAAAGCAGGTAAGATCAATGAATTCTCTGGTCGTGTATTAGAGATTGAAGGCCTTAAAGGCTTAACGGTTGAGCAAGCATTTGAACTTTCTGATGCTTCGGCTGAACGTTCGGCTGGTGGTTGTACTATCAAGCTTGAAGAAGATGCTGTTAAAGAATATTTAGAATCTAACATTGTCATGCTTAAGTGGATGATCAGTGAAGGCTATGGTGATGTACGTACTATCGAACGTCGTATTAAAGCGATGGAAGACTGGTTAGCTAACCCATCATTGATGGAAGCCGATAGTGATGCAGAATACGCCCATGTGCTCGAAATTGATTTAAATGAAATCAAAGAGCCAATTGTTTGTTGTCCTAATGACCCTGATGATGCCAAGTTATTGTCTGAAGTTGCTGGTACTGAAATTGATGAAGTATTCATTGGTTCTTGTATGACAAATATCGGTCACTTCCGTGCAGCAGGTAAATTGATTGATAAATTCGCAGGTACACTACCAACGCGTTTATGGGTTGCACCTCCTACGAAAATGGATAGAGATCAATTAACGGATGAAGGTTACTACAGCATTTATGGTAAAGCTGGTGCCCGTATAGAAACTCCAGGTTGTTCATTATGTATGGGTAACCAAGCACGAGTTGCAGATAAATCAACAGTACTTTCTACGTCTACCCGTAACTTCCCGAACCGTTTAGGAACAGGTGCAAATGTTTACTTAACATCAGCAGAATTAGCGGGTGTGGGTGCAATTGTTGGTCATTTACCAACGGTTGAAGAGTACATGAAGTACGCTAAAGAACTTGATGCAACGGCAGCGGATACCTACCGTTACTTGAATTTCCATAAAATGGAGCAATACACCAAAAAAGCAGATCAAGTGATCATTCAAGAACCTGCTTAATTAATGTATTAAAAGTTTTAGTGAGAAAAACGCCGCATCATGCGGCGTTTTTTTATGCTCTGATGATATTGCCGCTTTTCATTTTATCAGGGGCAAAGAGCAAACAATACTCAATTGATGTAACTATGCATGTGTCTTTTGTGGTTAAGGGACTTCTAACGAGCAAATTTCACATGAATGTGAGCGATAAAAAGATAAGAGCCCGCAAGCTTTTTTCGTAAATATCAATGTTTATTTAACAGTAAAAGGGGGGGGGCACTGTGATTTAAGATAGTTAAAATCGATGAGTGTAGTGAGAGCTAATCACGATATTTGATAATAAGTTCTTGAAAAGAGTAATACTGCAACAGATATAAGTTTATAAGCCATTTTTAAGTTTAGGAATATATGAAAAGGATATTAATCGTATTTATCGTTATCTTTTGCTCATCTCTGGTAAAAGCTTCGGAAGAAGATGTAGCGCGGATGGATGTTATAACAGCAAAGGAAATGAACACGGTAATTAAAAATATTATCCATATTTTGGATAATTTATATTTGTATCCAAGTAAAGCCGAATACGTGTCTCAAACACTTCTTACCGATTTGAATACAGGACGTTTTAAAACAGAACAAAATATAAGCCATTTTCGTGAATACATTAGAGCTGCTTTGGTTAAGGCGACACATGATACTAGCATAGATGTCATAGAGGAAAAGCCTCTAATACGATACAAGGAAGGTGGCGTAGAAATTCTTAACGCACCCAATAGCGGGGTCGATTTTGAAATTTCAAATGACAATATAGGTTACTTAAATATTAAAGGCGATTTTTCTTCTGAGGAAACATATCAGCTGATAGTTGACGCATTGGGGCTTATGACTGTCGCAGACGCAATAATAATTGATTTACGCTTAGCTAATAGTGCTAGTTTAGATTTAGTTCAGACGTTGATCAGTTATTTTGTTCCATCAGGCACTGTAATCGGAAATTTAGTTTTAAATAATGAAACATCGGATTTAACTTCTTTACCTATTACAGAGCACGAAAAATTTGAGAGTTTAGTTCCTGTATATATTATTAATTCCGCATTCGTATCAGGTGAATGGGAGTTTTTTAGTTATTCACTAAAGAGCCTTGAGAAGGCTGTTGTCATTGGTCAAACTACAATGGGGGTTGGGCATTTAACTCAATCAATAAAGGTTGGTAACGATATTGTTTTGAAGTTCCCTTACGCGCTTATCACTAAACCTGCATCAAATGATACTTGGGAGCAAATAGGAGTAATGCCTGATTATTTTTCAACCGATGATGAAAGTATAAAAAAAGCATATGATTTAATTATGGTTGAACTATCGAAACAATAAATTTTATCTTCTAGTTTGTTGTTAATCACATAGAAAAATAAACTCTATTGTTGAAATCGCCTTAGTGGCGGCGTTTTCTGTGTAAATGCAAAACTGTGTAGGTATCATTTTTAATTATTTGTACATGTAAGTTTGTTATTTGGTTGAGTATAGTTATTTGACACTCCCCTAGCTAAGGGCTAATAAATGGAAATTATTGCGCTGATCCTTTTTGTTTTATCTTCTTCTGGTACACCTGGTCCTAATAATGTGATGTTGTTGACCTCGGGTGTTAATCATGGCGTTCGGCAAACAATCCCTCATGTGTTAGGGATTAATTTGGGTTTCCCGATCATGGTTATTTGTGTCGGGCTTGGCTTAGTGTCACTTTTTCAACAATTTCCTATGTTATATACCGTATTGAAAGTGATCGGCATACTGTATTTATTGTATTTAGCTTATAAGATTGCGACGATTTCACAAATTGAGCGCGGTAGTATTAAACAGCCTCCGTTTACTTTTATGCAAGCGGCTTGTTTTCAATGGTTAAACCCAAAGGCTTGGGTGATGGCGGTGAGCGCGATTGTGGCATTTTCTTCTGCTCAAGAGAGCGCTACTTCAGAAGTGGCAGTTATCGCATTAGTTTATTTACTGTTTGGTTTACCTTGTTCATTTTTCTGGCTGATGATTGGTGCAGGGTTAAAAAATGTATTGGAAAATCAGTCTTTTTTAGTGTGGTTTAACCGAGGCATGGCAGCGGTGTTGGTGCTATCAATTTTACCTATGATAGAGTCGAGTATTGTGTAAAGTGCTACTGTGACCTGAATGAAAATGCCCTGTAACTTTAGGATGTTAACTTGTTTTATCTCACAAGGATTATTTCCCCAGTTTTTTTAGTACTTTTTTCATATGCGCATTAAAATTCTTTTCAAACTTTGTTTGGCCGCAGCTAAAGCCTTCGAGTACTGTTATTCCTTCCATACCTACGGATGATAAATCACGTTCAATCACACAACTGCCATTATCGCCTTTAATGATTTTCATACCTGAAGTTAATTGTTGAGTGGCTTGGCTGATTTTCTCATCGGTTGATGGCTGCTTTTTAGAGTGAGGGACCAATTTAGGTGTGCCGTGCATAATTGAAGGAGATTTTTTTCTACTATATTCAAATACTTGTTCTGATATGTTCTGATTATCAAGTGATTGACTTAACGCTTGCAATTGTTGGCTTGGTGAAAAGCGATGATACTTTTGTGTTTCGGATTTTTGTTGCGTGATAGCTGGGTTAAGGGCTTTATCAGCATTTTGTTGAGATTTTGATGGTGCTTGTTGGTTTTTTTCTTTCTTTGCTGTTAATTCGTCACTGACGGTGACTGATTCATTCATTTCTGTATGCTCTATGCTCGCTGTATTTTCTGTGTTAATAGGTTCATCAGTTGTTGATTGGCTCTCAACTGGTGGTGGCTGTTTTGCAGGAGCTTGATATAAGTAACTGGTAATTGCTTTAGGTTTGAGCTGCTGCGGTATTGGGATCACTAGTGTCTGGCTGATGATCCATAACAGCATTGCATGAAGTAAAATGGCGTAGCAGGCATAGTGGTAATGCTTTTTGGACACGTGAATGCGGTTATTTTTTGAATAATGGTGAGCCAATAGACTGCAATTAGATGATTTTGTTCAAAATAAAATTGTCGTTACCATAAAAAAATAACCTTGATAGATGTATGGTCAGTGATCGTTATGAAAGTTTGTCATTTTAGCATCGCGCTTGCAGGATCTCTTCTATACTTAAGAACAAAAGGTATAATTAGTCTTTCGTTTTTAGGCGGTGAGGTGATTATGGAGTATGAGTTTATTCATGATACGGTAACAGGCTACGCTAAAGCTAAGTTTTCATTTGAGCATCAGATCATAGGGCCGTGGTTAGAACTGGAAGTGGGCAACAATACTGAAAAATTGACTGAGTTGCTCACTGTTATTGATCAGGTGGAATCGGGAGCAATTCAAGAGAAGGTCATTACTGGTTGTGAGTACTCGGTGGTATTAAGTCGTGACGATATTAAAATCCAAGCAAATGCATTACTTAATGGTGAAAGTCAGCTGCCTGATGAATTGCAAAGTGATGAGTTACACTTCGATAGTCAGGATAGTTCAGAGTGTGGGCTCAATGATTTCCGTACGTTATTGCTTTCGTGGGCTAAATTTACGACCAATTAGTATCTTTACAATAATTTTACATTATTTGCGTTGAAATTAATCACATCCAAGTGATAATAACCCCTCTATTATATTAACAAATGACTTGAGACGCTTTATGTCAGATCCTAAGCCTTCTATGAAATCTAGCCCACGCATGGTACCACTGCGTTATGTGTTAATGCCTTTTGCCATTATCTTGGCTGCTATTATTGTCTTGGTTATTGTCGGAGCTTTAGCGCCAAAACCCGCGAAAAAGCCAGTGGAGCTTAAAGCACCGTTAGTGGAGGTCGCACCCTTGGTAAAACAGGCTGTCACTTTTATGATCCCCTCGCAAGGTTCAGTAAAGCCTCGAACACAAACACAATTGATATCTGAGGTATCAGGGCAAGTTATCAAGGTTGATGAACGATTTAAAGTAGGAGGTTTTTTTAACAAGGGTGAAGTGTTACTGGCGATTGATGATATTAATTATCAAGTGGCATTGGTGCAGGCACAAGCTCGGTTAACGACGGCACAAGCGGTGTTAGTTGAGGAACAAGCAAGGGTTAAACAAGCAAAAGAAGAATGGTTGTTATCCGGCAAATCACTTGAGCAGGCGCCACAGGTAGCATTACGTCAACCTCAACTACAAAAAGCACAAGCTGAAGTCAAAGCAGCAAAAGCGAATGTAAAGCAAGCAAAAGTGACATTAGCGCGCACTAAAATCCGCGCCCCTTATGATGCGATGATCCAATCAAAAAATGTTGATATTGGTCAATACGTTGCGATGGGTAGTAACATAGCGACGACTTTTGCAATTGATTATGCCGAAGTGCGTTTACCGGTTAAATTGCGCGATATTCCATTTTTGTCATTACCTAAAGTGGGCGAGAAGAAACAGCATGGCTCTGCTGTCAACTTATCATTATCTATTGGTGCTCAGCAGGTAAGTTGGCCATCAAGTATCAGCCGATATGAAGGGGTTGTGGATAGTCAAAGCCGCGTTCATTATTTAGTGGCCAAAGTTGATGATCCGTATGCGCTTTTAACCGAAGGTCATCAACAAGAACTGCGAGTGGGCACTTTTGTTAATGCAACAATCACTGGCAGAACCATAGATAATGTTATTGCGATCCCGCGTAGCGCTATTACCGGTGCTAATACGGTTTACTTACTTGATCAAAATAACCAACTTCATATTCAGACAGTGGATGTGCTTAGAACGGATAGCAATTTTATTTATACGCAAGATGATCTTAATCTTGATTATCAGTTAGTGATGACAAAGTTAGAAACCCCGATTGAAGGGATGACCTTACGAGTCAATGGTATCGATAACGAACAACCTTCGAAACAAGCTGAACAATTAGCAGGTGATGCCTAATGTCAGTTAGTAAAGAACAGTTTAGAGGTACTATTGCTTGGTTTGCACGTAATAGCGTTGCTGCCAATTTGTTGATGATGTTTATTTTGGTGGCAGGGTTTATTTCTTATCAGAAGATTAATAAGAAAATGTTTCCTGATTTCAATCCAAACACGATTCAGGTGATGGTGCCGCACTTAGGCGCTTCGCCTGAGGAAGTTGAAAAAAGTGTGGTGTTAAAAGTTGAAGAAGCTCTGGAAGATATAGAAGGCTTTAAGCGTATTACTTCACGTGCGCAAGAGGGCATAGGTATCGTGACTATAGAGCTGCAATCTGGTTACTCATTGGCTGAAAAGTTAGATGAAGTGCAAATGCAGGTTGATGCTATCACCACTTTTCCGGCACAAACAGAAAAGCCAATTGTTACCAAGCAAGAATTTAAAAGCCAAGTCATGTGGTTGTCAGTTAGTGGGGATATGTCACGTAGAGCGAGACAAAATTTAGCGCAGGGTATTCGCGATGACATTATGTTACTACCCAGTGTGAATAGCGCTGAAGTAGTTGGCAAACGAGATTATGAGATCAGTATTGAAATTACTGAAGACAAATTACAACGTTATGATTTAACTTTTGATGCGATTACTCGCGCAATACGCAATTCTTCACTCGATATGCCCGGCGGCACCATTAAAACCTATGGTGGTGATATTTTATTGAGAACACAAGGGCAAGCTTATACCGGACAAGAATATGCCAATATTGTCTTAAAAACGGCTAAAGACGGCACCCGAATTTTATTAGCGGATATTGCTAATATTCAGGATGGTTTTGTCGAAAGTGAGGGCTTTGCTGAATTTGATGGTCAACATACTACCAGTATTATGGTGCAGTCCACGGGGGATCAAAATGATCTGGCGATTGCGGCAGAAGTAAAAGCATACGTTGCAAAGAAAAATAAAGAATTGCCAAAAGGGGCGAAACTAGCCGTTTGGGGCGATACGTCTTTTTACTTGTCTGAACGACTCGACATGATGATCAGTAACTTATTACTGGGAGCTGCACTCGTGTTCTTGGTATTAACATTATTCTTGCGGATCCGTATAGCGTTTTGGGTCATGTTAGGTATTCCTATCAGCTTTCTTGGCGCCATTTTTATGATGCCATTGCTAGGTGAGTGGTCAGTTTCTATTAACTTACTGAGCTTATTTGCCTTTATTATGGTGCTTGGGATTGTCGTTGATGATGCAATCGTCATCGGAGAAAGTGCCTATTCGGAAATTCAACGCTATGGTCATTCTCACGATAACGTGATCCGCGGTACCATGCGAGTTGCGATGCCGGCGACTTTTGGTGTCTTAACCACAATCGCAGCATTTGCGCCGCTATTGATGATAGATGCGACTTTTGCTGCTTTTTTCCGTGCTATTGCGCTGGTGGTTTCGTTTTGTTTGATATTTTCATTGATCGAGTCAAAGTGGATTTTACCGGCTCATTTGGCCCATATGAAATATCGTCCATTGACCGATGAAACGGCAAATCGTTTAGAACGTCTGCAAATGCGTTTTAAAGAAAAACTTGATCATTTTATCCATCATAGCTATCAACCTCGTTTACAAAAGGCACTTAAGGTGCGTTATAACACCTTGGCGATATTTACTGCTGGACTGATTTTAACCATGTCTTTAATTGTTGGTGGTTTTGTTAAAGTTGAAGTTTTTCCTAATGTGCCGAGTGATTTCATCCAAGGTAATATCACCATGATCGATGGCACAGCCCCGCATGAACGTAATAAAGCCATTAAGAGAGTGGTCAATGCTGCCCATAAAATAGCAGATGAACATAAAATTGATGGTACCAGTTTTATTAAACACACCATGGTGTTCACACAGGGAAATACCCAAGCGACATTCTTGTTAGAGTTGGTCAAGTCAGAAAATAGAAGCTTAGATGCCTATGAGATTGAAAAATTATGGCGAGCAGAAATTGGAGAAATTGTTGGTGCCAAAGAATTACGCTTTTTTGCTGGTACCAATGCTGGTGGTGGTGCGGCAATTGAATTTCAGTTAACTGGTAAAAATGATGATGAACTTGAAGCAGCAGCGCATGATATTCAGAACAAATTATCCAGTTATGACGGTGTGTTCGATATTCGTAATTCGTTTAGCCGAGGGAGTCAGGAAATTAAATTAAGCATTCGTCCTGAGGCTGAAGTATTGGGGTTAACATTAGCTGATTTAGCGAAGCAAGTGCGTCAGGCATTTTATGGTGACGAAGCACAACGTATCCAACGAGGAAGAGAAGAGCTGAAAGTGATGGTACGTTATCCGAAAGAAGATCGCTTATCAATTTCTGATCTTGAAGATATGTGGATCCGAACACCAAGTGGTGAATTAGTGCCATTTTATCAAGTGGCTGATATCGCGATAGGCCAAGGTTTTTCATCTATTACGCGAATTAATCAAAAACGCTCTATTACTATTTCTGCCGATATTGATAGTGAAAAAGTAGAATCACGTAAAGTTATCGGCGACATGAGTCAAACCAGTATCCCAGAAATTTTGTCTCATTACCCGAGTGTGCAATATGGTGTGGAAGGCGCAAGTAAAGAGCAGCAAGACTTTATCCAACAGCTTGCGATGGCAGGTGTAGCAGCATTGTTTCTTATTTATGTGCTGATTGCTATTCCGACTAAGTCATATACTCAACCATTAGTGATCATGTCGGTGATCCCATTTGGTATTATTGGCGCTATTTTTGGTCACTGGTTACTCGGTAAAACCATCAATATGATGTCTATCTACGGCTTTATTGCGTTAACTGGTGTGGTGGTCAATGATTCATTGATCCTGGTGGATTTTATCAATAAAGCAAAAGATTCAGGTATGAAAATGATTGATGTGGTGAGTCAAGCAGGTACGCAACGTTTTAGAGCTATTTTACTAACGTCTTTGACCACATTTTTTGGTATTTTTCCGCTTTACTTTGAGCAAAGTCTCCAAGCACAATTTATTATCCCAATGGCAATTTCATTAGGTTTTGGGATTGTTTTTGCTACGGTGATCACCTTATTTTTAATTCCTTCGTTATACTTAATCAAAGAAGATATTCGTTGGGTATTTAATAAAAAGGACAACGAAAAAGCTTATCGTGCAACGAGTTAGCAAGAAATAATACTACAGTGCTTATCCATAACATAGGTATAAGCACTGTAGGTTACCTAGTAATTCCACTGAGTTGCTTAATGGCAGTGTTCAAATAGCACGTTAATTGGGATGCGCATGATATCTCGTTTAATAATATTGAGCGCACTTTGTGGAGATAACTGGTAGAAGCCAGTGGTTTCTCGATAAGGAGCGACTGATTTCATCACTCGTTGTTCTATTTGATTGGCTTCAAGACATTTTATAGCTGAAAATACTAGGTATCTACCGGGTAAATTCAATTGCTGCGATAGCTCATCGGCAATTAACTCTGGCGATCGTTCACTACTACCAATTTTTATCGCTTCCTGAATAAAACTATGTTGCAAAATATAAATAAACTTTTCGTTGCTTGTTGATTTTGAGATATCCATTTCGCTCTTTATATCATTCCAAGTGTACCTATAAGGTAGTACATTTGTGCTATTTTGTTGGTGAATATTATGCTTTACTTAACGAAATGTCACCGAACTTCTTCATTAAGTGCTATGGCTGTTAGTATTAATCAAAATTGAAATTTTGCAATACGACTTTAGCGTAATATATAGGATATCTAATTGAAAAATTAGATGTTATCTTTCTATATTTGCTGTTCAGCGCAGTCTTCGAGCAAGTCCTGATATTTATCATCACTCAAATCCAATACTGCTAACACAGAATCACAAATGTAAGCCCAGTCTGGAGCATCACGAAAATGTTGATGGTTGTGGACAATGTTTTCCGCCATTTTAAGGATGGCGAAATAAAAGCGTTGTGCTTGATCGCGAGATGTTGTTAGGAGTTCTCTATCATGGTGACAAAGAATTAATTGACAAATGTCTCTGGGTAAACGCCATGACGAAGCGACATAATAACCTAAAGTGGCATGGTTAACTTGGTAAACGCTATCTTCAATTGAGGTTAAGGTTTCTGATGGGGTATTTAACGCATGTTCATAGGTGTCGGCATAATCTTGATACTTTGATGCCATCACTGGAATGCCACAATCGTGGAATAGCCCTAAGGTGAATAATCGATCTTTAGAAACAGATTGGGTTAAAGACTTTCCAATAATAACACTGGTATTAGCAATATTATTGGCGTTATTCCAAAAGTCTTCAAGGGTAATGCTGCAACTATTTTGATCAAAGCTTTTTCTGAGTAAGCAATTGGTGACCAACAATGTTATGCCTTCAATGCCGATATAACGAGCTGCTCTGTGGATGTCAGAAATCGAGCGAGCAAGACCATAAACTGGGGAATTAACGGTTTTTAGGATGGTTGCTGAGATCGCCACATCTTGCGAAATTGTTGTGGCAATAAGGTTAATATCAGGCTCAGGTGCTTGCATCAATTGTTGAAGCTCTATTAATAAACTTGGCTGTGGAGGTACAGAAAAACCACGGCCTATGTCTGCAATTATCTTTTCATCAACTTCTAACATTCGCTATTTAATAGGTTTATCAGCTCAACTTTAAGCAAATTACTATCGCTCAAAAGCAACAGGTTTACAATAATTTTAATACATTTTGGTATTTCTGCTTTAGGTTTTATTGTATGTTTAAAAAATTAAATGTTTCATTAGGTGGTTAAACTGTGTTGAAAGTGTCGTTGTTGCGAAAATCAAAAATCCTTGTTTTTAGTCTACTTAGCTTATGTATTTCGTTTATTGCTGTTGCGAAACAAACGGTATCCATCCCTCAATGGCAACACACATCAATAACTGGGGAGCCTTCGTTACGAGGCTCTGCAATGATAGCAGATTCGCTTTGGGTGACAGGAATAGATAATAGCGTATTTGTCAGTCAAGATGGAGGTCTTACTTGGTCTAATAAATCTGTTGTTCACAGTTTGATAACGGATTTTCGAGATATCGCATTATTTGACAGTCAAACGGCAATAGTGATGGGCGTGGGCAGTGGTCAACAATCGGTATTATTTAAAACACAAGATGGGGGCAACACTTGGCAATTGATTTATCAAAATACAGATAAGCAGGGCTTTTTTGATTCAATTGCCTTTTGGGATGAGGCGAAAGGTTTATTGTTAGGTGATCCGGTTGACGGTTACTACGTGGTAAAAAAAACACTCGATGGTGGTAAAACGTGGCGTCGTATTTCTCAAGACAATTTACCCGTAATTCTTGATAAAGAGGCAGCCTTTGCTGCCAGCGGCAATACTCTGATAGTAGGAAAAAATGGTAACGCTTGGATAACCACAGGAGGCTTTGCTGCCTCTGTATATGAAAGTGATGATTTTGGCGAAACGTGGCAGCGGATGTCAGTACCACTCTATCAACAGACACAAACTGCAGGAGGCTATGGTTTGGCACTCAATCATCATAGTCAGTTATTCGTTTTAGGGGGGGATTATCAACAGCGCCGCGCTAAATACCCTAACATGGCAACAAAAATTGCTGGCAAGTGGCAGAAAGTCAATAGTGGTGAACATGGCTTAAGAACCGCGATGGCATGCCAAGGGGCTATATGTATCGCAACAGGTAAAACTGGCAATGATATCTCGTTTGATCATGGCCTAACATGGCAAAAATTAAGCAACAATACTAAAGTAGAAGATAAAGGTTTTTATACTTTAGCTGCGGATGATGATAAATTTTTGTTTGCAGGGGCAAAAGGGCAAGTGGCAGTGTTAAATTTTAGTACTAAATGAGTCTTAAATGGGCAGGTTCGTTGTATAGTTTGTTAGGGAGTAGTAGTGAAAAGCGGAAGTGATATACATATTCTTATTGTTGATGATGTGTCAGAGAACATTCAAGTGGCAATGAATATATTAAAAGAAGAAAGTTATACCCTTTCATTTGCTTCTGATGGTGAAGAAGCGCTTAACCTTATTCAAAATAGCCACTATGATCTGGTGCTTCTCGATATCATGATGCCAAAAATGAACGGCTTTGATGTGTGCTGTGAATTAAAAAAAAATGCTGATACTAAAGATATTCCGGTCATTTTCCTCACCGCTAAAGCCGATGCCGATGCGATTGCTAAAGGCTTTGAAATAGGCGGAGTTGACTATATTGTTAAGCCATTTCATGCCAATGAGTTACTGTCACGAGTTAAAACGCATATTGAATTGTCTTTAACACGAATTGATCTCAAAAAATATGCCAGTGAAGTTGAAAATAAAGCACGATTACAGGCAGAGCGTTTAGCCCTAGAGATAGAAGAAAATCAGTGTGAAATGATTTATGTGTTAATGGAGGTAATGGAATCAACCTCTGATGAAACGGGGCAGCATATTAAACGGGTTGCAGAAACATGTAAATTACTTGCTCAACACGTACCTTCGCTGAGTGATGAAGAAGTCAATAGTGTCTTTTTAGCATCGCCCATGCATGATATAGGTAAAATTTACATCCCCAAAGAAATTTTACATAAACCTGGTCGCTTAACGGATGAAGAAATGACCATCATGAAAACCCATGCTCAAAAAGGTTATGAACTGTTCAAAAACTCCAAACGCCGTTTAACCACTGCCGCTTCAATTATTGCCCGTGAACACCATGAAAAATGGGATGGTTCAGGTTATCCAAGAGGGCTCAAAGGTGAAGAAATACATATTTTCGGTCGTATTGTTGCATTAGCTGATGTGTTTGATGCGTTGACCCATAAACGCCAATATAAAACTGCTTGGACGGTAGATGATGCGGTCAATTACATTAGAGAAAATAGCGGTACGCATTTTGATCCTAGTCTGGTAAAAATATTGGTTGATAATTTGCCGCAATTTTTGGCGATTATGAAGCAGTAATATGCTTATTTGCCGTGTTGTTTGTTGCTGGATAATAGTGTTTTGTGTTTGTAGTTGTTTGCAAGCGCAAGAATTCTCACAAGTTGAACTAACGGCTGCTGAGCAACAATGGTTGAAAGATACCCCTGATATTATTGTTGGCGGGAGCCCCGATTGGACCCCCTTTAATTTTACTGATGCACAAGGTGTGAATCAGGGTATCGCCATTGATTATTTACGTTTAGTCTCTCGTTACACTGGGCTAAATTATCGAGTGGTTATTGATACTTGGCAACATCACTTAACCAACATCAAACAGAAAAAAATAGATATTCTTGGTTCTGTATATAAAAACCCAGAACGAGAGCAATACCTCCATTTTTCGAAACCATATTTTGAAGCCCTTGATTACTTTTTTGTGCGTAAGGATCTTGATGTCCAAACATTTGATGATCTAAATGGTAAGCGACTGGCTCTCCCTAAAGGGTATGCCCATAGAAAAATTATTCGCGAGCATTTTCCTGAGATTGAAATTGTCGATGTAGCCACCTTTGGCGCGGCAATTGATGCTGTTCTGGAGCATCGAGCTGATTTGTTATTTGATACTTATGGAGCACTTATTTATACCCTTGAAATGGAGGGGATCACGACCATAGTACCATTTAAGTCGACACGTCATTTAGGTAAGAATCCTATTCATATCGTAACTCACAAAGATAATCTTATTTTAGCCAGTATTATTCAAAAAGGGCTTGATGCGATAACGCCAGAACAGCATCGTGCGATATACAGTCGTTGGTTTACCACACCAGATAATGAAGAAAACCTGCAAATTCAGTTAACGTCAAAAGAACAAGCGTGGTTAAACCAACATCCGAAGATTAATGTCGCGGGGAATATTAACTTACCTCCAATAGATTTTATTAATCAACAGGGCGATCACCAAGGGTTTGCGCATGATTTTTTAGTATTAATCGCGAAAAAAACAGGGTTGAAGTTACATTATAATGTGAGCAATTGGCATCTGGCATTAGAAAGTACCAAATTAGGTCAGAACCAGTTATTACCTGCGATATATCAAAATGAAGCACGTGATAAATACTTTATTTTTTCGAAAGAATATTTACGCTCTCTTGATTATTTTTTCTCTCGACAATCATTAGATATCTCACAAAACCCTCAGCTTGATGGATTAACCGTAGCAATTGTCGCCGATAATGCAGCGGAGGAGTTATTAAGAGCGCAATACCCCAAACTTCAGATTGTCATGGCGGATAGTTTGGATGATGTGATACAGATGCTGTTAGATAATCAAGTTGATTTGATTTTTGATTCATATACGGCGATTCAATATCAGGTTGATGTCGATGGTTTAGTTAATATTAAAGCGGTTAAGCCGATTGAAGGCAGCCACTCCTTTGCTTTTAAAATGGCAACCACTAAAGATAACCCAGAACTGATCTCTATTATCAACAAAGGTATTGATGCGATCACGCCAACACAAAAACGTACACTGTTAGAAAAATGGTCAATATCACCACAGATAATTGCAGAAAAAGAACAGCCAATAGCACCTCTTGTCTTAACTGAAGCACAAAAGCAGTGGATAGCGGCACACCCAGTTATTCGAGTTGCAGGTGATAATGCGTGGGCGCCCATTGAATTTAAAAATGAGCAGGGTGAGCATGATGGCGCCGGGCATGATTTACTCACGGCTATTAGCCAATTAACTGGCTTAACTTTCGAATATTCCACCAACGTATGGGAAAAGTCGTTGGCGCAAGTTGAACGTAAAGAACGAGATTTATTAATTGCTACGTTCAAAACACCTGCTCGCACGAAGCATTTATTGTTTTCGAAACCTTACCTTAATCTGTTGAATTATTTTTTTATTCGCAATGATATCAAAATTAACAATATAGGTGAGTTAAATGGTCTTCGTTTAGCAATAGTTCGAGATAGTGCAATGGCAGAAGAAATACGACAGTTGTTGCCTGGTTTGCGTTTGGTTTTTGTCGAATCTCCAGGGCAGGCAATAGATTTTATCGTAGAGAACAAAGCAGATGCGATGTATGACTCACATGCAGTAGTGAACTATTTACTTCGTCAGAAAGCCGTGACCAATATCACACCGTTTAAAACTCTACCTAATGCACCGACAAACTATCTACATATTGCTATGCGCGATGATTACCAACCTCTTAGGGAGATAATCAATCAAGTATTATTACATATTGAAGGGGAGCAGCTTAATAATATCCTTGATAAGTGGCTAATAAATCGCAGTTTGTCGAGCGATGTCAAAGTGAATTTGACAAAATCTGAACGTTCATGGTTGCTTAACCATGATTATTTTACCTTTGCTTCGGATCCAAATTGGATGCCGTACGAATCAATCGATGAGCAACAGCAGCACCGAGGGATGATAGCCGAGTACTTATCAATTATCGCTGCAACACTCAATATTGAGTTTAAGCGCATACCCACTAAAAACTGGCAAGAAAGTGCTGAGCTCATTACGCAAAATAACGTTAATATAGGGGCTGCTTCTTCGAATTATAGCGCTTTTGAGCAGTTATCATTTACCGACAGCTTTATCGAAAGTCCTTTTGTGTTGGTGATGCAAAATCAGCATAAATATATTGATGATATCAGTAAAGAATTAGACAAGCGTATTACCCTGATTGATGATTACTCCAGTACTTCAGCGTTAATTGAGCGCTTTCCTGATAAAAAGTTTCAGCTTGTGAACTCTGCCGAACAAGGTTTACAAGACTTAACATTAGGTAAGACTGATATTTTTGTTTGTTCATTAGCTCAGGTAAATTACCTGATTGCAGAACATGGTTATACTGGGCTCAGAATTGTCGGTAAAACCGATTATCAACTGGATATCAGCTTTGCTATTCAACCTGAATTTCAAGAATTAGTGCCGATATTTAATAAGGTACTTGCCAGTATCAGTACCATAGAAAAGCAACAGATCCTTGATAAATGGGGCAATCAAGAACCTGTGATCAAAACCGACTACCAACTGATTGCCTTCACCGTTGCAATAGCCATCTTGATTATTAGTATTATTGTGATCTGGAATCGTAAATTACAAACGGAAATTGAACTTAGGATAAAAACAGAGTTAGAGCTCAAGCAAAGTGAACGAAACTTATCTGTGGTCATAGATAATACGCCAGTGATTATTTATGTTGTTGATGCTCAGACAAATTTGCTGATCATGGCCAATGTTCATGCCATTGACGAATTAGCTATGCAAGAAGAACAAGTTGGCATGATCTCGGCTGAGCGCTTTTATCAAGGGGAAGTTGATAATGTTCATGATAAACAAGTCAAAATTAATACCCTTGACCAGCAAGTGATTGAGGGGCTGCTCTCGATTATTCCAATCAAGTATCATGGTAAAGCTGCTTTATTGCACCT
This sequence comes from Thalassotalea sp. G2M2-11, assembly GCF_017168195.1. GTDB lineage: Bacteria > Pseudomonadota > Gammaproteobacteria > Enterobacterales > Alteromonadaceae > Thalassotalea_E. The sequence continues at coordinate 858,013 of NZ_JADNYL010000002.1, read as the reverse complement.
TATTGTGAACTTAAATGATCGGGTTTCAATGGAAAGAGCGCTGGAGCAAGCCAAAAATAGTGCGGAAGCAGCTAATCGTGCTAAATCAGAATTTCTAGCGAATATGAGTCATGAAATTCGAACGCCAATGAATGCCATTATTGGCTTTACTGAATTGCTTTATGAACAAATAAAGGATGAAAAACTTAAATCTTTTGTTAAAACAATTAAATCTGCGGGCAATTCGTTACTGTTGTTAATAAACGACATTCTTGATTTATCTAAAATAGAAGCGGGTAAACTGACCATCTCCAAAGAAGTGTGTAACCCCCATATTATTTTTGAAGATATTAGTAACATATTTACCATGAACGTACGTAAGAAGGGGTTAGATTTTCTACTTGAGGTTGATGAAAAAATTCCTCAATCGTTACTACTTGATTCCACTCGTATCCGACAAATTTTATTTAATTTGGTCGGTAATGCAGTGAAATTCACCGATGAAGGCAGTATTACTTTACGCGCCACTGCAATCAACGAAAACATAATACATAGTACGGTTGATTTGCGAATTGATGTTGAAGATACCGGTATTGGTATTCCCGCCAATAAGGTGGAACATATTTTTGAAAGTTTCCAGCAACAAGAAGGTCAAAGTGTTCGAAAATATGGTGGCACAGGCCTTGGTTTAACAATAAGTCGGCGACTCACTGAACTGATGAATGGTCAATTGTCAGTGACTAGCACACAAGGAAAGGGTTCTTGTTTCTCTGTTTATCTTAGCTCAATCGATGTCACGTCAATTCAAAAGAATAGTGAAACACAAGTTGCAGAGCAATCAACGGCTAGTGCGGTGCGCTTTCATGATATTAAGGTGCTTGTTGTTGATGATATTGCTGATAACCGTCGGCTGTTAATAGAAATTTTTAACACGTTAAATATTCGCTCTGAAGAGGCGAGTAATGGTGAGCAAGCCGTGCAACTATCCAACGAGCAAGACTTTGATTTAATCGTAATGGATATAAGAATGCCAGTGATGGATGGCTATCAAGCGGCAACGATGATTAAACAATCACAGCCTAATTTACCGATTGTTGCACTGACAGCTTCTGTTATGCGTGATGACTATGAACGACAACGGCGTGAAAATTTTGCTGGTTATTTAAGAAAGCCAGTACTGAAAGAAGAATTAATTACTGAGCTCAAGAAGCATTTACCTTATGAGGAATATGAGGTTAGACAACCCATGTCTGAGGGAGCAAAGGTGTCGTTGGATGATGAGCTACAGAATATCCTTAGGCAAGAGTATCTCGAAACATGCAAAAAACTTAAACAAAGTAATAACTTAACAGAGATTGCACAGTTTGCCGATGAACTACAGGCTTTAGCTAACGTTAAGCAGTCTGATAGTTTATTAATGCTGGCGAAACAACTTAAACAAGCCACCGATGTGTTTGATATTGTCGAAATCAAAAACGCCTTAACGCAATTTATCCAACTGTGCGAATAAATTGAAAGTGTTTATTTTTTTTGAGCTAATTGTGTGTATTCAACAAAGAAAGGCAAATCCGTATGGATTTGCCTTTTATTACGGAGAGTTTAGACAATACTGCGAGTTTAGAAGAACCCGAGAGGGTTGATGTCATAACTCACTAACACGTTTTTCGTTTGTTGGTAGTGCTCTAGTGCCATTTTATGAGTTTCTCTGCCAACGCCAGATTTTTTATAACCACCAAAGGCGGCATGAGCAGGGTACATATGATAACAATTTGTCCATACGCGACCAGCTTCTATTTTTCGACCCATTCGATAAGCTAGGTTCATATCACGTGTCCATACGCCAGCTCCCAGACCGAACTCAGAACTATTGGCTAATGCCAGTGCTTCTTCTTCATCTTTGAACGTTGAAACAGAAATAACTGGGCCAAAGATTTCTTCCTGAAAGACCCGCATATCATTATTGCCTTTTAATAAGGTAGGTTGGATATAATAGCCATCTTTGTATTCATTATTTAGCGACTCAACTTCACCGCCTAATAATAGTTCAGCGCCTTCTTGTTGACCAATAGCGATATAGCTCATGATTTTATCAAATTGCTCTTGTGAGGCTTGTGCGCCTACCATGGTTTCAGTATCTAGAGGGTTTCCTCGTTTAATCGCTTTCGAGCGCTCGATCACTTTAGCGATAAATTCAGGGTATATTTTTTCATGCACGAATAACCTTGAAGGACAGGTGCATACTTCCCCTTGGTTGAAAAATGCTAATACTGTTCCTTCAATACATTTACTTAAGTACTCATCTTCTAAATCCATTACATCTTTAAAATAGATGTTGGGGGATTTACCGCCAAGCTCGACGGTAGAAGGAATGATATTTTCAGCCGCGCATTTCAAAATATGTGAACCAACAGGGGTAGAACCTGTGAAAGCAATTTTAGCGATACGCTTACTGGTAGCTAATGCTTGTCCTGCTTCTGCGCCATAACCATTAACAACGTTGAGTGTTCCTGGTGGCAATAAATCGCCGATAAGTTCGAGTAATAATAAAATAGAAGCTGGCGTTTGTTCTGCTGGCTTTAATACCACGCAATTACCTGCAGCAAGGGCAGGTGCTAACTTCCAAGCCGCCATAAGGATAGGAAAATTCCAAGGAATGATTTGACCAACGACGCCTAACGGTTCATGAAAATGATATGAAACGGTGTTTGCATCTATTTCGCCAACAGAGCCTTCTTGTGCTCGAAGACAACCAGCGAAATACCTAAAATGATCAACGGCTAATGGAATATCAGCTGCAAGGGTTTCGCGAATCGCTTTACCGTTATCCCAAGTTTCTGCAACGGCTAAATACTCTAAATTTTCTTCTATTTTGTCAGCAATTTTTAATAAAATATTAGAACGTTCTGTCACGGAGGTTGAACCCCATGCCGCTTTGGCTTTATGGGCTGCATCTAATGCTAAGTTAATATCTTGTCCATCAGAACGAGGTATTTGACAAAAAGGCTTGCCATTGACTGGGCTGATATTATCGAAATACTCACCATTGACTGGCGCGACCCATTGACCATCAATATAGTTTTGATATCGCTCTTTAAAAGTAACAATTGAACCAGTTTCCCCAGGTGTTGCATAAATCATAAGACTTTCCTCTAGTTGTATTTATTGTGTAGTCAACTAACCTTAATCAGGTATTGGGAAATGAGTTATTCTGATAGTCCAAAAAAGTTGACTCTCAGTTCTAAAAATTGATACTGATAATCAACTGGTTTTATTTTGAACAGAATAGAAGGGCAACAAACCCTAACCTTGGTAGACCTATTATGATCCACGGAAGTCTGAGAAAGAGCAGAGAAAACCCGAAAGTTTTGGTTGAAAACAAAATAAGTTTTGCTGGGCCTGATACTGAGTTAAGTATTTATGATACTTATGAACAGGCTGATCGTGTGGCGTTGATGTCTGATCAGTTACTGTTCTGTGGCATGGTAACCGGAAAAAAAGTGATGCATTGCGCATCTGATAAATATCAGGCGGCATTTTTCCCCCATGAATCTTTTATTATGGCGCCTAATCAGCCCGTAGAGATTGATTTTCCAGAAGCGAAATTTAATGAGCCAACCACTTGTTTAGCCATAGAGATCTCGAAAGAACGTATTCAGCAAATCGCCAATGGCTTAAATACCAGTTCACCACTTAGTGAGGTATATGGTGAATGGGATTATCAACATACACTTGTGCATACGCATCACAATAGTAATACACAAGCTTTGTTGTATCGGATAGTACAAATATTTGCTGAAAAACACCAAGACCGTAGCGTGATGATAGATCTTGCCGTTTCCGAGTTAATTGTTCGTTTACTACGTCACCAAACACGACATTTTTTACTTCATCACAGTCAAAGAGACCCTGAATACAATGGTTTAAACTCGGCGCTTTTTTATATTAATAATCACTTAAATGAGGCGTTAGATATAGAACAGTTATGTAAGTTGTCTTGCATGAGCAGAACGAAATTTTTTCACCAGTTTAAGAATCACTTAGGTTGTACCCCTATGGTATACCAGCAGCAGGCGCGATTAAAAAAAGCCGCTCAGTTAATTAAACAAGGCCAGCAAATAACGCAGGTTTGCTTCTCCTTAGGCTATAGTAATTCAAGTCATTTTAGTCGTATTTTTAAACAATATTTTGGCGTATGCCCGAGTGCTTATAAAAGTCGACATTGCACCCATCAAAACCAATCCCTACTTTCATAGCACGAATGTTTAATGGCATGTTGAGCTTGAACGATCGTGGCCTAATGAATTTAGCCACCTCATTAGCGGCTAATATCATTTCTATTTATTTTAAATAGGTGTATCCGTCTAAGCAATCTTCGTAAAAGTCTATCCATTGCACACCTTCTCTAGGCTTAATTTTTCCACGTTGGATCTGTTTATCTATTTCCTTTTTTACCATCTGAGCTAAGATTTCAGGTGTATATTGCATTGTCGATAACACTTTATCGACAGATGAACCTTTGACAACTTCTTCAATATAAAAATCTTTAGGATCATCGTCATAACTAACAATATGTACTTCGTTCAATCGTCCAAATAGGTTATGCATGTCGCCCATGACATCCTGATAAGCTCCTGTTAAAAACAGACCAATAAAGTAATCTTCACCTTCTTTTAACTGGTGCATAGGAATATGCTTAGCAATAGTGTCTTCACCAATAAATTTATCTATTTTGCCATCACTATCACAGGTAATATCAACCAAACTACATAACTTTGTTGGTTGTTCATTCAATCGAGAAATAGGCACTATCGGAAGTACTTGATCTATTGCCCATGAATCTGCCGCAGATTGAAACACAGAAAAATTAGCTAAGTATTGGGACGACATCATCTCAGGAATTTCTTTTAGCTCTTCTGGCACAAATTCTTGTCGTTGTGCCAATGCATCTACTTGAGACAAAATACGCCAATACAGGGTCTCAATTTTTGCCATTTCTTCTAATGACATAATACCTAGCTTAAATGCCTGTAATGCCTGCTCTTTTAACTGAGCGATATCATTATAGGTTTCTTGAAAATTACTTTGGTTTAAATCTGTTTCAATGGTGCGCATATTAGTCACAATAATATGCTCACCTGTTGTTTTTCGAGTATTATACTTAGCACCACTTGGATGAATTTCGCCAATTACTTTAGTCACTACACATGAATGATGGGCCGTCATTGCTCGACCACTCTCACTGACTAAATTGGGATGTGGAACTTCTTCTAGATCACAGCTTTGTTTAAAGCCATAGACAATGTCATTAATATATTCTTCTATTGAATAATTACAGGAAGAGTCATTGGTAGATTGTGAGCCATCATAATCTATTGCTAAGCCGCCACCCACATCAACATACTCTAATGGTACGCCTTGTTTAACAAGTCGAGCATAAATTAATGATGCTTCTTGAACGGCTTCTTTTATTGCTCGAATATCCGTTAATTGACTACCAATATGAAAATGTAAAAGCTTGATGGTATGGCGTAAACCTTCTTTTTCAAGCAGGGATACGGCATTGAGTATTTCGGTGATACTTAAGCCAAACTTTGCGCGCTCACCGCTTGAACTTTCCCATTTGCCTCGTCCTTTGGCCATCATTTTTACGCGCAGACCAATAATAGGCTCAATATTAAGCATTTTTGATAGTGTAATAAGTTTAGTTAGTTCACTAAACTTCTCGATTACGATCACCATTTTGCGCTTAATTTTTGTGCCTAACAATGCTAAGCGTAAATATTCTTCGTCTTTGTAACCATTTAAAATGGTTAAAGAGTTTTCATTAGTATTATAAGCCAATGCGGCGATTAACTCGGGTTTAGAGCCAGCCTCTAAGCCATAGTTAAAGCGAGCGCCCGCATCAATAATTTCCTCAATAACTTCTCGCATTTGGTTTACTTTAACCGGAAATACCCCTAAATAATGCCCTTCGTAATGCGCCTGTTCAATGGTATTTCTAAAGGTGCGATTTAGCTGCTCTACTTGCGAACGCAAAATATCGTGAAAGCGAATGACAGCAGGAAATTCAATGCCTTCACTTGCCATTTCATCAATGATTTCACGTAAATTAATCTTTAACTTTGGCTGATCATAACGAGGAGTTACCTCAATATTGCCATGTTCACCAACAGCAAAGTAACCATTTCCCCATCGTTTCACACGATATGTTTTTTCTGCTTCTTCAACAGACCAAACTACACTGTTACTGGCTTGTTCCATATCTTTAGAAAGGTTTTGATGTTCCAACGTTATTCCCCGTTAAGCTAAACACAATAATAATTCACGCACGACCTTAGTCGCAAACACATCGCTATTACCTGTACTGTCTATTTCTGGTGACAGTTCGACTACATCACATCCGACAAAGTTTTTATTTCGTAAACGTTTACATAAGCTCACAAACGAATGAAAATCTTCACCACCTGGTTCAGGTGTGCCAGTACCTGGGAAGTAGCTCGGATCAAAATAATCGAGATCTAACGTAAGATAAACAGGTCTATCTGCTGGAATGGCGTCAACGGCTGCCAAAAACTCATCACGACTCTGCTTAATTGTCTTATGGTCTTTCATCCAGTGGTATTCTTCTTTGGTTCCTGAGCGAATACCATACTGGATCAAGGTATTACTCTCGGTAAAATGATCATGAATACGGCGAATAATAGAAGCATGAGAATAGTGATAGCCTAAATAGCCATCACGTAAATCAGCATGGGCATCTAAATGGAGTACGACTAAATCAGGATATTCTTGTAAATAACGGACAATAGGCGCATATGAAATAGAATGTTCGCCGCCAAGTGTCAGTATTTTTACCTTGTTTTCAGCCAATGACACACCTTGTAAGAGCTGGTTAAACGTCTCACAAGCAAGGTTAAATTGCTGCTTTATGTATGCAGGCTCGCTATCCTTGTTAATACTTTTATCTATGGGGATGTTACCTAAGTCAACAAACGGATGATCTGCTAAATCCGCGTTTAAGTATGGCGAATACGACTCTATGTCTCCTGATACTGCACGTATTGCATTAGGGCCTGCTTTAGCACCTTTACGAAAACAGGCGGTACCATCAAATTCAAAACCAATAATATGGCTGCTATTTTTGTAAATAGCTGGAGTGGTTCGCGACCATTCATAAGCAGTAGGCGCAGGTGTTAAGTTGACATCAATATGTTTAAGTTTTGGCACACTCAATGACCTAAGATATTTTTCGCGCAATTATGCAAAATATTTAGCCAAAGTATAGTGTTTTTTTAACAATTTAACTGACAGATATGATTACTTCATTCACTCATTGCATTTTACATGAACAGGGCTTAACTTTAGCTAATCACTAAATGTGTTTAAGTGACAAAAATTCTATTGAAAAAGCAATTTTTATTTGTAAAATAGCGCACCTTTTTTGTGTCGCACTTTGAGGACAGGCGTTTGTTTTTTGAAGGTTCAGAAAAAAAAGCAGAAATACATATCGATGCTAGCCAACTAAACTTACTCACAGATATTAACTATGATTTCTGGTGTGAGCTAGTCAGCTGTTGTAATGCTCAAATTCTTTCATTTATTGAAAACCCATATTGCAAGGCGTTCTTGTTGTCTGAATCTAGCCTTTTTGTTTGGCAAGACAGGTTTTTAATCTTAACCTGTGGCCAAACACATTTGGTTAACTCGGTAAGCTTTTTTTTAAATAACTTTGATAATGCGCTAATTAAACAAGTGATTTATCAACGGAAAAACGAATATTTTTCTCAGGCACAACCAAGTTGTTTCGGCGATGATATAAAAATGCTCTCAAATATATTTTCAGGAAGAGCTTATCGCTTTGGTGAGTTAGATTCTCACCATAATTATATTTTCCATCAAGACAATGAGTATCAAGCCGACATTAATGACAAAACTTATGAGTTACTTGCCTATCAAATTAGCAAGCATGCCTCCGAGCACTTAACACAAGCTAATTTAACTAAAGAGCAAATACGAACATTTTTGTGCATTGATGAGTTATTACCAAACTTTATTATCGATGACTATGTATTTGATCCATATGGTTATTCGCTAAATGCCATTAAAGATGACCAATACTTGACCATTCATGTGACGCCGCAAGATAGTAGTAGTTATATTTCTTTTGAGTCAAACCTTAACCTGCTTGAGCTTGCGCCCAAAATTTTACAAATATTAAAACCAGTGTCTTTTGATTTACTTGCCTTTAACGAAGCGGCATTTGAAGATCAAATTAACACGGTTATCCCTGACCAATATGTTAGCAGTTCATTAGTTTGTAATACATTATCGAATGGTTACCTTGTTCATTTTGCTAACTTTATTCAACCTCAAACCTCATTTACCAAGCCTGTAATGCTTGATATTTCTGGAGAACACCATGCACTCTAATTTATGGATTGAAGAAAAATTTCAAGATTTTTTAGGCTTAAAGTTTAAAGTTGAAAAGGTACTTTTCTCTGGGAAAAGCGAGTTTCAAACAGTGGATGTTGTTGAGACTAAAGGCCATGGAAAAATGTTGCTCAATGATGGACTCGTCATGGTTACCGAGCGTGATGAATTTGCCTACCATGACATGATTTCTCATGTGCCATTATTTGTTCATCCTGCTCCCAAAAATGTACTGGTTATTGGCGGTGGAGATGGTGGCACAGCACGAGAAGTCATTCGCCATCAATCTGTTGAAAAATGTACTATGGTGGAAATTGACGGTATGGTCGTTGATGCCTGTAAAGCGCACATCCCACAAACCTCTTGTGCATTAAATGATTCGAGAATCAATTTAATCATTGGTGATGGAGTTAAGTTTGTTAAAGATACCAATGAAAAATTTGATGTCATTATTGTTGATAGTACCGATCCTATTGGACCAGCACAGCCTTTATTTGGTGAAGAGTTTTACCAAGATGTGTATAACTGCCTAGCTGATGATGGCATTGTTGTCTCTCAAGGCGAGTCTTCATGGTATGCCATGGATATCCAACAATCGCTATTAACGGTACTTAATGCCGTATTTCCACAGTGTTATCTGTATAGCTTTAGCAATCTTACCTATCCAGGAGGGTTGTGGAGCTTTACCTTTGCTTCTAAAAAATATCACCCGGTAAATGACTTTGAGCCTAAGCGTGTTGATCAAAGTGGCCTTAATTTCGATTATTATAATGCGCCACTGCATAGCGCGGCATTTGCTTTGCCTAGTTTTGTCCAGAAGGGGTTAAACGGCTTGATCAGCAACTAACAGGCGCCATTAAATGTCGAGCAAATCAATAAATCGCAATAAACTTGTCGGCAAGCAAATAAAATTAAAGACAAACCTCATGGTGTTATGTTCAACTTAACTTTTATAACTCGACAATGATTTTTTTGAAATTGACAAGCTAACAAGCATTATGAGTAAAAATACAAACATATTCTTATTATCGGTTGCTGCGTTATTTGCGATATTTGGTGTGATGAGCGCTTATCATGCGACGCCTTATGCCGAATTAACCAATATAGAAACAATTAACGGTACCATTCATAAGCTTCATTGCCCAAATAAAGGTGCAGCGGCTTTAAGCCTAAAAGAGTCTGATTTTACCTACAATTTAACCGTAAAATTTAAACGTGAATATTGTGAAGATGATCGCTCGCAAATTCTGTTAGGAAAAACGGTAGAAATTAACGCCTTAAAAATGAATGACGAATATTATCAAACCTACCAATTAACCGGTAATGGCCAGAATATTGTTAGCCCCGCTGATGTAGAAGCTGACCAAAGCAGTTCAACGTTTGGCTTATTTTTATTAGCATTCCTGCTAGTTGCTTTGGTCATTTATAAAAACAAAACAGCAAAGCCAAAACAGTAAACTGATTCATTTCTTCCAATGTATTACTACAACCAATAACTTTTTATTGGTTGTAGAAAAACTACTATTATTCATTGTAATAACCTTAACTATTGCTCATCTAAACAACGATTTGGTCAACTTGTAGGCAGTCGAATGCCTTCTTATTTACATGAGAATAATTCTCATTTACACTCTGGTTCCTCTATAAGCTGTTGGAACCAATAAATACACTTTGTATTTAATTTCTTCATGAAAAACAAACATCATTTATCTGCCTCTTGCCTTATTGATATTATTGAAAATCAACGGTTTGGTGTTGAGTATCAACCTATTATTTGTATTAACAACCAGGAAATATTTGCCTATGAAAGTTTAGCGAGATTTTATGACGTAGATAATCAAAAAATTCCACCGGATATCGTTTATTCCTCACTGCACGATAGCCCATTAAGTCTGTTTCAAGTGGAATACTTACAAAAAAAACTGCAACTGGCTTACGCATCAAAGCAAGCAGATCTATTTGTTAATTTGGATCAGGACTCTTACTTTTCTTCGGGAGAGCTTAAGGAAAAAAATCCTTTCTTAAAATTATTTAAAGACTTTAATCGCTCAAATATCATCGTTGAATTGATTGAGAACTCTGAGATTAACGATGCGATCATGAGCCTCTCCATGATCAATAATCTGGCAAAAAATAATATTCAAACCGCTATTGATGATGTTTGTAACCCTCAGTCGATGCTTTCTACCGCAGTTATTCAGCTGGTGAGCTATGTAAAATTAGACAAGCATGTATTAGCCAATCAGCACAATCGAAACTTCATGTTATTAGTAAAATCACTCGTAGATTATGCGCATACTGCGGGTAAAAAAATTATTTTAGAAGGGGTCGAAACCGAAGACGATCTCAGCTTTGCACAGCACATTAAAGTTGATTTTGTCCAAGGCTTTCATTACAAAAAATTGTTCAAACAAGTGAAGTAACTTTCAGGGTAGCCTCTGTTAAACTGAGCTACCCTGTAATTTATATTTGTAGAGCACTGACTATTGACTCGAGAGTGTGTTCAAGTGTATCAATCACAATTAATTGTCGCTTAAATAAATTTCAAGGCAAACCGATTTAACTGCTACCTACCGCTAAACCAAATCACGATGAGCTCAAGCGCACTTAAGCTTTTTTAACAAACTTAGCGGTAACCATCATCTCGCCTACACCATCAACTTTGCAGTCTAGCTGGTGATCTTTTTTATCTAGTACTCGCTTTATCGTGGCTTTAGTACCAATTTTGATCACCTGTGAGCTCGCTTTAATTTTTAAATCTTTAATAACGGTCACTTTGTCACCATCAGTGAGTACTGCACCATTAGCATCTTTTACTATAATGGCATCTTCATCTGGCTCGTTTGGATCCCACTCGTAACTACATTCAGGACACACCAACAATGCTTGATCTTGATAAACGTACTCTGATTCACATTGAGGACAAGGAGGGATTGATTCACTCATAATCATCTTCTTAACACATTAAAAATTGTCTGCACTTTATCAGGCAATAGTTAGGAATAAAATGGAGAATTTAAGCAGTTCGCTCATTTGAACAAGGGTGTGCTGATTTTTGCTAAGGGAGCGAATAAATAATGTGGTCTTGACCTGTTTTAGTGGGCAGCTCCTTATCACATTGAGGAGGCTACAGTGCCTAGATATACTCAACTTTAAGTATCTGATCGATTTCAAAATCAAAGGGGGCGAACTAAGCTTAAATAGCGATGTAATGTCAAAGGAAGTTGCTGAAGTATTCGATATTTATCCGCTAATGCTTTGCCGGTGGTGAAAAGAATACCGGGAAGAAAAATTTAACCACAATCCTCGCTATCAAAGCAAGAAGCAATTATCGAAAAAACTCTCTATTAATAAAGAGCTAAACTACCAGAGCAAACTTTTAACTCAGGGTAAAAGCATAGAGACTACCAAACATTTTCAATGACAGAATTAAACGTTTTGAAGCGTGCAGGCAATGAGCGATTTTTCTTTTTGACCAAATATAATGTTTCAACGACAGAGTGTTTTGGCGCAATTATCTTTAAATATTTTTTATTATGGAAACTGTCCACAGCACTTTTAGGTAGTACGGTGAAGCCAATGCCTTCGGCTATGGGTTGCAAAATCTGACTGATTTGATTGATAAAGCCTCTCACAGGAATGCTGTTGATATCAAGTTGTTGTAATTCTTGTTCATTGCTTTGTGAACAGTACAATGATAAATAATGCTCTACATCTGGGTGAGAAATTACCCCTAACTCCATTAACATCTCCTTTATTGATGCTTTGTTATCAATACTCAGAGGAGTGACTAAACACAATGGTTCTTGGCCAAGTTGCTTTACATCAAAAAAGCTTTCATTTGGGATGTCTGTGACTATGCCTTGATCAATACTTCCTTCTTTAACCTCAGCTAATATTTGGTAGTTTGGAGCAGCTTTAAGGCTGATAACGAGTTCAGGATGTATGGCTTGAAGTTTTAGTAGCTTAGGGTATAGCAATAAAGCAACAGAGCCAGAACAGGCAAATGTGCACTCTCCAGAGTAAGGATTATCAAAATTCATTTGCTCAATGAGCGCTTGTTCATCTAATACTAACTTTTTCACGTATTCATATACTAACTTGCCCTGTTCAGTGATCACGAAAGATTTCTTTTCTCGTTTTAGCAATGAGTGCCCACAAGCTTGTTCTAACTTATTAATATGCTGACTAACACCAGGTTGAGTCATAAATAGTTTTTCAGCAGTTTGTGTAAAATGGCCGGTATCAACCAAAGTAACGAACGTCTTAAGCCAGATTGGATTTAACACATTTTTACCATAACAAAGAATTATTAATATCATTATTAATGATAATTTAACTTAATGAAAATGTTTTTTTAAAATGTTGCCTTCAGATCAAGTAACGAATTAAGAATCATATTTGGAGAAAATGATGAAAATGAATCATGTAGGTATTATGGTCGGTGATATGAATAGAGCCGTTGAGTTTTATACGAATGTACTTGGCCTTAAAATCGTTATGAACAACACTAAAGTTGTTGAAGAGCGAGAGACAGCAATTGGTAGAATGTGTATAGCAGTTTTTGGTAAAGGTTTTGAAGGTTTTAATATTGCTCATCTGGTAACTACAGATGGTATTGGCGTTGAGCTTTTTGAAATGAAAAATAGAGATGAGCGTCATGATCTTAATTTTTCTCGATTAGGTATATTTCATTTTTGCCTACAAACAGATGATTTTGAAACTGTGATGAAAAATACAGAGAAGTTTGGTGGAAAAGTGAGAATGGATGTAATGCGTTATCATCCAGATGATGACAATAAACCAGCTAAAATGGTTTATCTAGAGGACCCATTTGGTAACCTGTTTGAGCTTTATTCTCATAGTTATGAAGAAACTTATTCTGTTGACTATGAGTAAAGACATAGCAAAGGGTAGAAAAACATACCTCCCCTTTGTTTTTTCATCAAATTGAAGTTTTACCTTTAAGTGTGGGCAATCAACACAAAATAGTCGCTTTATACAAGGCTGTTTATTCTTTACTGGAGATTTTTGGGCTAAGTTCTAGAAAAATGAATCGGCAAACAGGCCTATAAGTAGTTTATTAAATGATTTTTGAAGTCACTGACTAGGAAGATTAGTGAAAATGGTGGGCCCGCCCCGACTTGAACGGGGGACCTGCCGATTATGAGTCGGATGCTCTAACCAACTGAGCTACGGGCCCATTTTCACAAAACTTGTGATAACATTTACATTGACCTTCAAGATGCACATGTACTTGTGCTTTAGAGCAATATATTTGAAATGTTTATCCAAGGTGGATTTGTAAAACGGCGTGCAGTATAAGCATTTTTTATTTTATTGTCACTATACTCTAATTAAAAATTTACCCCTTTGATACTGTTAGCTTATTTGTTGAGCAGTTGAGAGAACTATCAACTGCTCATGGAAAGCATCAGCATATGAACTTTGTTACGGGTTCTTTCTTCTGGTGGCGAAAACAAGCGTTAAGAGTAAGCTTAGCCAAGCTAGGCCACCGCCACCAGAAGACTTACTGGTAGTGCTAGGCGTTGCTGTAGGGGCGACTAAGGTAACGGTTACTTCAGCCGTGCTAGCGGCACCTTTAAAATCTGTAGCGGTAAAGCTAAAAGTTAGGTTTTCTGCGCTATTCGGTGCGGTAAAGGTCGCTGATAAGGTATCGGCTTTGCTCAGCTCAACCGATGTTCCCGCGGTTTGTTGCCATAAATAGCTCATTGCATCATCTTCAGGGTCACTTGCTTGGGCGGTTAAGGTGACGAACTGGCCCGTATTAGCTTGAAAATTTTCGTTAATTGATACTGTGGGCGCAGTGTTTTGGTCATCATCAGCAATGGTAATGGTTAACTCACCATAAGTACCAATACGGGCATTATCAATCGGGGTTAACACTAAAGTGATGTCTTCATTATTCTCTTCTTGTTGGTCATCAATCAGGGTTACGGTGATATGTTTGGTATCATTTTCGCCATCTGCCCATGTTAATTGACCAGATAATGGCTGCACATCTTCGCCTAATGTCGCTTGTTCACTGATTAATTCATAGCTCAGTGATAGTTCGCCTTCTGTATTGCCAATACGGTTAACTTCTGCGATATATTGGCCACTATTTTCAGCGATTGACGTGGCTTGAGTGTTGAAGGTGGCAGCGCCGGAATCTGTTACGCCGTCAATATGAATGGTTGTGTAGCTGTATTGGCCTAGTGTGGCACCGTTTGTTGGGTTAAATAGGCGGACAAAGAATTTTTCTTTGAGCTCTGTGCCCGTAATATCTTCTTTGATTTCTATAGTGATAAGTTTCGCACTATTATCGTTTGCTGGCCAAATCAGGTTTGATGACTGTGCAATATAATCGCTTTCCGACTCGGCACTTCCTTGGATTATTTGATAATCTATTGAAACGCTATCCTCAAGATCAGTACCATTTCTGGTGACAGAAAGGGTAAGAATAGTACCTTGTGCGGTTGTTGTGTCTGCGCTCGAAAAGCTAAATTGCCCTTTGGCAGAAGACTTAGTGTTGTCTTTGAGGATATATAAACCACTGTTGATATCACTGATTAATATATGCCCCGATGGTAAAAATGGATAAACGCCCCAAGCTCCTGAGAATGAGGAGTTGTTACCCGCAGTAAAGGTATCAAAGTAACCTACTTCTACAGGTGAGAGCGGGTTGGTGATATCAAGTACTGTCAAACCTCGTTCATAGTTTGACATGTAATAACGATTACCACGAACAAAACCATTGTGATCGATTGCGTTGTATGCGCCAGTCCATGTTCCAGCCAGTGTAGGTTGTTGTAAGTTCGAGATATCAAATACTCTCAGGGTTGAGTTGATGCCTAGGTTACGCTCATCAAGTTCATCATGTACAAAAATGTATTGATTGTCTTCGCTCGACCAACCAGAGTGAACATATTGTGCATTGCTATATGTTCCTTTGCCCAATGAGCTGACTTGGGTGCGCTCGGTAATATCCCAAAGCAGCATTTCTGTTTCGTTAAAATCAATAAATACCGTACAAAACGATTGTGCATTAACGCAATCACTGTTTTTTCTTTCGTCGGTAATGGTCATTGATGCGCCATCATGACTATATGGGCGTCCACCATTACTATGAGAGCTAGAATAGTTATCTGTTATTAAGGTTAACTTGCTGGGATCGGAAAGATCGTAATTTAAATATTGGCCACTTTTACGGTTTGTACCAATTAAGTGTAATAGTGGTGTAGCTGATGAATTAGCAATGTTCAATGAGTAATCTACATTAGAAATATAAACATTATGGGCTTTATAAACCGAAGTGTTTTTCTCAACTTCACTGATAGAGTGCGGCAAGTTATTTAAATCAATGATAGTGACATTATCTGTGTAGTTAGCAGAAGAACCATCGAGAGTGACATAGGCATAGGCTTGCCATAAATTAAGTGTGCGATCAAAAAATTGATACACTTTAATGTCTCGCCAAGTAACCGATTTACCAGAAATTGCGCCAACTTCTACCGGAGCTGTCGGGTCGGTGACATCTACTACTGCAGTGCCTCGGTTCAAGCCAATAATGGCATATTCTTTACCTGTGTTTAAATCAACATGTCCCCAAACGTCATTACCAGCACTGGCATTAAGGGAAAAGTCGCTTAGCGGCATATGGGCGAGTAAATCAATATTCTGACAGGGATAATCGCCTGCTAAACCATCAACGCAGACAATATCTTGCTGTGCTTGAGACAGATGCTGATAGGCTAAAAGTTTATCTGATAACACTTTATTTTGGTTAAGTGACTTAGTATCTGTGATGACATTAAAGCCATTGTGCTCGAGTTTAGCTGCGTATTTTGGGGGAATACCCACTAATGTGGATACATTAATGTTAGGGCTTTGGTTCTGATAGTGGTCAAAGCGGTTAAACCCCCCTTTAATCGGCACGATATTACTTTGCAGGTAAAATAAATCTTCGATATGCTCAATTTTATATGTGCCGCTGGCAACCAGTACTTTGTCACCTTTATTGGCTTTTAATGCTGCGTAGCGAATGGTTTTACATGGTCTTAATACATTGGCGCAATGACCAATGTCTTGTCCTTGAGGAGCGACAAAACGCGCTTTATCATGTTCTGAGTGCCCAAATGCACAAAAAGCCGTTAGCAACAAGAATGTTGCGCTTAAATAACGGGCTAAACTGACCATAGCTGTTCCTTTTTATCTTGCAGCGGTTAATGATATGAGTCATTTTAATATACGTTAGCAATAACTAACGGCTTTTTGAATTTTCCCACTGTTGTAAATGTTATAGTAATGTAAAATAAACTGTGCAGTTAGCGCAATAAGTTGAATAATTTTAAATGTTTTTTCGCATATTTTTGATGATATTAATGCTGAGTTTATCGGCTTGCCAACCAATGAAAACTGGCGCTAAGCTTAGCGTTAATATGGTGTTTGATCAGCAAGTGTTAGATTGTAGTGCTTCTATTGCACTAAATGGAAAATCTTGGCAATTAGGGCAGGCGCAGTTTTACCTGGCCAATATTGAGATCCAAAATCAACAAGGCCAATGGCAGCAACTGCCATTGAAAGTAAACGCCAATCAAAACTCAACACTTGCGCTAGTTGGACAACACTGTGCTCAGCATAAGCAAGCGTATTGGCAGTTAGTGTTTGAGCAAGGAATTACTTTCAATAATTTCCAAGCAATACGATTTGCTCTCGGCGTGCCATTTTCGCTTAATCACCAAAACCCATTAACGCAAGAGACGCCTTTAAATGTGTCTTCAATGTTTTGGGTATGGCAAACAGGTCACAAGTTTGCTCGCATAGAGTTAGTCAGTGAGCAAGATAATTGGATATTTCATTTAGGGTCAACGGGGTGTCAATCGCCAAGTGTGATGAGAGCGCCAACCAATGGCTGTCGTTATCCTAATTTGTATACCTTTGAATTACCGATAAACAAAGATGATGATACGCTTACCTTTGATCTGGCTAAGCTGATCAACGGCGTTCAAATAACAGAGCAAACCAGTTGTCAGTCAGAACGACAAAACTTGGTCTGTCAGCAATTACTACAACATTTATCGACGGGTCGTGAATCGGGTATTTTTAGGATGAACCATGAGTAAGTTAGCTATCAAGAGCTTGATCATCTTGCTCAGTGCTGCTTGTTTGTCATGTTCGAAGCCGTCTGAACCAGTCAAGGCATATCAATGGCCATTATCGGCGGGTTTTCCTAAACCTCAAGTGCCGCAATATAATCCGATGACTGTAGAGAAAGTACGCTTAGGTCGTGCGCTGTTTTATGATAATAATTTATCGTTTAATCAGCAGCAGTCTTGTGCTACTTGCCATCAGCAGCAGTATGCGTTTGGAGAAAACATAGCGCAATCTGTTGGTAGTACGGGAGAGCAACATCGGCGTAATGCGCCTGCATTGGTCAATATTGCTTACAATAAAACCTTAACGTGGGCGCATGATGGTTTAACTGAACTAGAACGGCAAATATTATTGCCTATGTTTGGCGAATCGCCAGTAGAATTAGGTATTACAGGCCATGAAGAAAAAGTATTATCTCGTTTTACCACCGCAGAATATAGTCAACTTTTTGAACAGGCATTTCCGGGGGAAGCCATCAGTTTTGATCTGATTGTCAGGGCGTTGGCAAGTTTCGTTCGTAGTCTAATTTCATTAAATTCACCTTTTGATCAATATGCCTATGCTGGAGATGATAATGCCTTGTCAGCGTCAGCATTGCGGGGAATGAATTTATTTTTTTCCGAGAAGCTAGAGTGTCATCATTGTCATGGTGGTTTTAATTTTACTCAGTCAACCAGTCATGAAAAGCAGTTGCTCGATCGCCGTCCTTTTCATAATACTGGCTTATATTTTGTCGAGCAGTCAAATGGTTACCCTCTGAAAGACATAGGTTTGGCGGAAGTCTCTACATTAGCGCGAGATAATGGGCGATTTCGGGCACCAACGTTAAGAAATATTGAAAAGTCTGCGCCCTATATGCACGATGGTAGTATTGCCACTTTATCTGAAGTGTTAGACTTTTATTCGGCAGGAGGCCGAAATATTAGCCATGGACCTTATCAAGGGGATGGCCGTAACAATCCACTAAAATCGCCTTTCATGCGTGGCTTTACCATGACCGAGCAAGATAAAGAGGACTTATTGGCCTTTTTAGCTAGTCTAACTGATCAGCAGTTCCTCACCAGTCAAACATTTTCTGAGCCGAAAACTAAGCAATTGCAGTAAGTTACTGCATATGCAGTAACTTATTTGTTACCTATCGTGCGATAAATAACGAATTTGATTTTATTTGGTGAACGAATGTAAAAGTTTATGTGTTTATTAGATTGTGTTGGTGGTTTTTTAACCATGTTTTTATTTGTCTTTTTAATCACTTATATAAAATTCAAGCTAAAATTATTTAGACATTAACGCTTACATTTAGCGATATGAATCGTGCAACTTAATCTGTCTTTTGCGCCACTATTAGAGTGTAGTTTGTCAATTCACTAACGGAGAGTACCATGAAAACTATTAGCAAAATTATCCTAAGTGTTGTTTTAACCTCTGGTGTTGCATTATCGAGTCAAGCGGTAGAATTGAAAGCAGGGGACAATAGCCAATTAACTAAATTATGTATGACAGCTGTTACTGGTAATCGAGCAGCAACATTGAATGCCATTAAAGCCACAGGATATAGTCATAAATTTGTTATTGATAATGTTAAATGTAACGCCAACGATATGATCACTTTTGTAGATCAGTACGGCAAAAACTCTGAAGGCATGATCCGCGCATTAGAACGTCGCGGTACACATGTTTCAATTCGTGATATTGCCATGTTAGCGCGTAAATATCGCTGATCAGTGATCAGTAGCCATAAAAAAAGCTCCGTTAGGAGCTTTTTTTTGTGACTTATGATTATTCGCCGTCTAAGAAACTTTTGAGTTGCTCAGAGCGTGAAGGGTGGCGTAGTTTACGTAATGCTTTTGCTTCAATTTGACGAATTCGCTCACGGGTCACATCAAACTGTTTACCCACTTCTTCTAGCGTATGGTCGGTATTCATATCAATACCAAAGCGCATACGTAAAACCTTAGCTTCACGTGCGGTCAAGCCTGCTAATACTTCATGTGTAGCACCTTTAAGGTTTTCTGAAGTAGCAGAGTCAACTGGTAATTCACCGCTACCATCTTCAATAAAATCACCTAAGTGCGAATCTTCATCATCACCGATAGGAGTTTCCATTGAAATTGGCTCTTTGGCAATTTTGAGTACCTTACGGATTTTATCTTCTGGCATGATCATACGCTCAGCTAATTCTTCTGGCGTAGGTTCACGACCCATCTCTTGTAACATCTGACGAGAGATACGATTTAATTTGTTAATCGTTTCAATCATATGTACAGGAATACGTATGGTTCTTGCTTGGTCGGCAATTGAACGAGTGATCGCTTGTCTGATCCACCAAGTCGCATAAGTAGAGAACTTGTAACCACGACGGTATTCAAACTTATCAACGGCTTTCATCAAACCAATGTTACCTTCTTGGATAAGATCCAAGAATTGTAAGCCACGGTTGGTGTATTTTTTCGCAATTGAAATTACCAAACGTAAGTTTGCTTCAACCATTTCTTTTTTGGCACGGCGCGCTTTAGCTTCACCAATTGACATACGACGGTTGATGTCTTTTATGCCATGCACATTAAGGAAGGTTTCTTCCTCAAGTTGATTTAATTTATAAATACAACGTTCTACATCTGCTTCAATATCAGCCATTTTGGCAGAATGAGGCAAGCCCGCATTTTTTTGTTCATCAAACCATTCTTTTGATGTTTCGTTACCAGGGAAGATCTTGATAAAGGTGGTTTTTGGCATGCCAGCACCAACAACACAGTGCTTCATGATCAAACGTTCTTGGACGCGTAAACGATCCATCACACTACGCATGTTCTTCACTAATCGATCAAACACTTTAGGAACAATACGGAATTCTTTAAATACTTCCGCTAATTCATCAATTGCTGCTTGTGCATCTGCGTGACCACGGCCCTTACTTTCGATGATCTTATTGGCTTTTTCATATGCGTTACGTAGTAAGGTAAACTTTTCACGCGCTAACTCTGGATCAGGACCGGTATCTTCTTCTTCTTCGTTTTCTTCATCGTCAGAATCTGTACCATCATCATCTTCATCATCTAATTCGTCATCAGATAATTCCGAACCTATATGAGTAGCCGCAACGGGGATCTCTTCTTCTTCGGCATCTGGATCTAAAAAGCCAACGATAATGTCGCTTAAACGACCTTCTTCAGCTTCAAAGTTATCCCATTGCTCTAATAAATAGTTGATTGCAGGCGGATATTCGGAAACACTGCGTTGTACTTCTTTGATGCCTTCTTCAATACGTTTGGCGATAACGATCTCGCCCTTACGTGTTAATAGTTCAACTGTGCCCATTTCACGCATATACATACGTACAGGATCGGTTGTTCTACCTATTTCACTTTCTACAGTAGCAAGTGCTTGAGCAGCAGCTTCGGCAGCATCTTCATCGGTATTGGCTTCACTCATCATTAAAGTGTCGCTATCTGGTGCATTTTCAAACACCTGAATACCCATGTCGTTGATCATGCGAATAATGTCTTCAACTTGATCTGAATCGATTATATCCTGAGGAAGATGATCATTAACTTCGGCAAAAGTTAAGTAACCTTGCTCTTTACCTTTGGTTATTAACTCTTTAAGTCTAGATTGTGGGGCTTGATCCATTGACGAGTGTCCACCTTTTTGGCTATCAAATTACGAACAGTAAAGCCGGAAATTTTAGCAAATTGCTTGTAAAATTACCAGCGTTAAAGTTACGTCTGTTTAGTTTATTACTGTAAATTATAGCAAGTTCAGCAAAGTTAACTTTGTTTTTGTGCAGCTATTAATGTTTGCAACTCTTGCCGTTCTTCTTTGGCCATCTGACCAGTTCTTTGTTTGCCAAGCAACACTTCTATTCGTTGCTCAACAAAGTTATCTAATAACTTCTCTATACTGTCTAAAAATACATTCTCAGCAGCTTCTTCCGTTACATGATGTTGCCAGCACATCAGTTTTGTTAATTGCTGCTCTTCTGGCGTTCCTCTAAAGTACTCAATAAGTTGAGCACTGTTGACTTTTTCACTCTGCTTACATAATGCGATCAATTGATTCAGCAAGGTGACACCCGGCATATCAATTGATGTCAGTACGTTGGGATCTGGCAGCGCATGTACTATATGGGGATGCTCAAGCAATAATGCAATAGCTAATCTTACCGGTGTGACTTTCGGTTGTTTTTTTGCCACCTTTTGTACACTCGATTGCCGCACATTTTGACTAAGTTTTGCCAATTGCTTATCACTACCCGCACCAAAATTATGCGCGATTTTTGTCATAATGCCATCTTTGATTGCGCTTTCTGGTAGTTTCGCCAGTAATGGCTGAAAGGATTCTAGCAGTGCTGATTTGCCTTCTAACGAGCTCATATCAACTCGCTGTACGAGCTGCTCGAATAAAAACTCCGTTAACGGGCAGGCATTACTTAATATTTGCTCGAATGCGTGTTGGCCTTGGGTGCGCACAAGTGAGTCAGGATCTTCGCCATCGGGCAAAAAGACAAACTTTAATGAATAGCCATCTTGAATGAGTGGTAGGGCATTTTCCATTGCGCGCCATGCAGCATCTCGACCCGCTCTGTCGCCATCGTAACAGCATATCACTTCTTTAACGGTGCGAAATAAAGTTTGTAATTGTTCAGGTGTGGTGGCTGTGCCTAATGAGGCAACTGCGTAATCAACACCATGTTGAGCAAGTGCAACGACATCCATATAGCCTTCAACAATGACAATACGCTCCAGTTGTTTATTGGCCTGTTTAGCTTCATATAAACCATAGAGCTCTTGGCCTTTATGATAGATACGTGTTTCAGGCGAGTTGAGGTATTTCGGTGTGCCATCACCTAAGACTCGCCCACCAAAACCAATGACTCGCCCTCGTTTATCATGAATGGGGAACATGATTCGACCGCGAAAACGATCATAAGGTTTATTTTTATCCCCTTGAATTGCCATGCCCAAATCAATTAACTGTTGAATGGCTTGTGGGTTTTTTCCGAAGACATTCATCATGCCGTCCCATTGGTCACTGATATAACCTATACCGAACTTTTTGGCAATTTGGCCACTTAAACCTCGTCCTTTAAGGTAATCAACGGCAATAGCTTTATTACTTGCCGTTTTTAATTGTTGCTGGAAAAAACGACTAATGTCAGACATTAAGGCATAATCATCTTGTTTTTGTTGGTATGCCTGTTGTTGTTGCTTAATTTGCGCGGGGGACTGATTATTTTGCTCTCGAGGCACCTCCATATTGTAATGGGAGGCTAATTCTTCTATTGCATCGGGAAATTCTAAGCGATCAAATTCCATTAAAAATGAAATAGCATTTCCGTGTTCACCACAACCAAAGCAATGGTAAAATTGTTTATCTTGGCTGACAGTAAAAGAGGGGGATTTTTCGGTATGAAATGGGCAGCAGGCTTGGTAATTTTTCCCTGCTTTTTTTAATGGTACTCGCAGGTTGATCAATTCTACAATATCAGCTCGTGCTAATAAATCATCGATGAATTGTCGAGGGATCATGCCTGCCATTAATGTACAAAACCTATTCGTGTGATTAACAATTGATGCGCTAGTTTACCTCTGATATTGGTGACTAGACAATGAAAAAAACTGTTTATCTAAAGGTGAAAATTAAAAAGCCGCTTCAAAAAGAAGCGGCTTTTTTAAAAAATCTATTCGCTAATTAGTTATTAAGCGCAGCTCTCACTAGGCCACTGACTTTGCCTAAATCTGCCTTGCCTTGCATGGCCGGTTTTAATATGGCCATTACTTTTCCCATATCAGCCATTGAACTGGCTCCTGAGTCGGTAATTGCATTGTTAATTAATTGTTGAATTTCTTCTTCGCTGAGTGGCTGAGGTAGAAATTCTTCTAATACAGCAACTTCTGCTTGCTCTGTTGCAGCCATATCATCACGACCACCTTCTGAGAACATTTTGATGGACTCTTTACGCTGTTTAACCATTTTAGTTAATACAGCAATAATGTTTTCATCGTTCGCTTCGGTGTTGTGGTCAATTTCGGCTTGCTTGATAGCAGACAATGCCATGCGAATAACGCCAAGACGAGCTTTGTCTTTGGCACGCATGGCATTTTTCATTTCATCTTTGAGTTGGCTATGTAAGCTCATATTACTATTAGAAGTAAACTCAAATAACTAAGGTAATGCTTAGTACATGCGAACGCGGCGAGCGTTCTCACGAGAAAGTTTTTTCGCAGCACGTTTTACAGCCGCTGCTTTTTTACGCTTACGTTCCCATGTTGGCTTTTCATAACATTCGCGACGACGAACTTCTGAAAGGATACCTGCTTTTTCACATGAACGTTTAAAACGACGTAATGCTACGTCAAATGGTTCGTTTTCTCTTACTTTAATTACTGGCATTGTGCCTCTTACCTTAGTTATGTATCTATATAAATCGGCTTCAGACTTAACAAATTGTTTCGCCCTTCACCCGCTCTATCAAAAATGGGTGACGTATTCTAATGCTAAGCATGCCGTATTGTAAAGTTATAATTGAAATGAGCTGGAGAAAACTGTTGTTAATAGGTAGAATCGCCTCATTAAAGTTTATGTTAAGTGGATTTGGTAAAGCGTTATGCGGATTTTAGGTATTGAAACATCATGTGATGAAACAGGCATCGCTATTTACGATGAGTCGCAAGGTATTATGGCGCATCGTATTTATAGTCAAATTGCTGTGCATGCCGACTACGGTGGTGTGGTGCCTGAATTAGCTTCGCGTGATCATGTTCGTAAAACTCTGCCACTGATTAAAGAAGTGTTAAATGACGCTAACATGACTCCAAAAGACTTAGATGGTGTCGCATATACCGCAGGACCAGGCTTAGTAGGCGCATTATTGGTTGGTTGCTCAATTGGGCGAAGTTTAGCGTATGGCTGGAATATTCCAGCCGTGCCTGTTCATCATATGGAAGGGCACTTGCTTGCACCTATGTTAGAAGATGACGTGCCTGAATTTCCATTTGTGGCGCTACTGGTGTCAGGTGGTCACACTATGTTAGTGCGAGTCGATGGCATTGGGCATTATCAGTTATTAGGTGAATCTGTTGATGACGCAGCAGGTGAAGCCTTTGATAAAACAGCAAAGCTTCTAGGTTTAGATTATCCTGGTGGCCCTGTTTTAGCAAAAATGGCTGAGCAAGGGCAAAAAGGAAAGTATAAGTTTCCACGTCCGATGACCGATCGACCGGGGCTTGATTTTAGTTTTAGTGGTTTGAAAACGTTCGCGGCTAATTGCATCCGTAAAGAAACAGAACTTCAGGGAGTAATGAGTGAACAAACGCATGCGGATATTGCTTACGCGTTTCAAGAAGCGGTGGTGGATACCTTAGCGATTAAATGTCGTCGTGCATTACAGCAATGTGAATTAAAGCGTTTAGTGATAGCTGGTGGCGTCAGTGCCAACAGTGAATTACGAGCAAAATTAGCGCAAATCACTGAAAAACTTGGTGGTAAAGTTTACTATCCTCGTCCAGAGTTTTGTACCGATAATGGTGCGATGATCGCCTATGCTGGCATGCAGCGATTAAAAGCGAATGTCGATACTGATTTAACTTTTAAAGCGACACCTCGTTGGCCATTAGATACATTAGCCGCGCTTTAGCACATTAGTGTTTAAATGCTTTATCGTTGATTTTGGGTTCGGTGCCTTTTATTAAGCGAATAATGTTGTCTTTGTGACGAAATATTATCAGGCAAGAAAGCATCATGGCAGGGTAAGTATAAAGCGGCTTTAAAAGTAAAATATACAATGGTGCTAATAATACCGTTACGATTGCCGCTAAACTGGAATAGCGAGTTAATTTAGCTACACTAAGCCAAGTAAGTACTAACAAGCCTCCTAAATCAAGTCCGATAGGTAACAGTACGCCAAAGGCGGTTGCAACGGCTTTCCCACCTTTAAATTGAAAAAAAATGGGGAACATGTGGCCTAAGCAGGCTGCGATGGCAATAACCCCAAGAGCAAAAGGATCGACTTTAAGAAAATATGCCAGCCACACAGGAACGGTGCCTTTTAAGATATCAAAAAATAATACGCTAATTGCTGCCCCTTTTCCGCCAATGCGATAAACATTCGTAGCACCAGGGTTTTGAGAGCCTTGGGTGCGAGGGTCGGGTAATGCCAGCAATTTGCATACTAAGATTGCACTCGATATTGAGCCTATTAAATAGGCCATTGCTGTTAATACCAGTGTTAGTAATAACATTTCGAGCAAATATCCTTAGCAATTGGGTCATTGATTAGTAATTGTACCCTGTCCTAAACTAGTTTTTCTACTGTTAGGCAGGTAAACTCGCCATTTATTATGAATTTGTCATTAAAATCACACTGGCCAGAGAATAAAAATGGATAAAGTCTTTATAAAAGGGTTAAGCATTCAAACTACCATCGGCTTTTACGCGTGGGAAAAAGAAATTAAACAAACCTTAGTGATTGATTTAGCGATGGGATGGCATATCGCAGCTGCGGCTGAGCAGGACGAATTGGCCAAAACGTTAGATTACGCGAAAATTTCTGAAGAAATAGAGCAGTTTGCCAATGATAACCCAGTGGATTTGATTGAAACATTAGCGGAACGATTGGCGCACTACTTAATGCAGTCGTATCATATTCCTTGGCTGAAACTTGCCATTAACAAACCTAATGCTGTGCATAATGCGCAAACCGTAGGGGTAGAAATTGAGCGGGGGCAACAAGCATAATGGCGCAAGTATTTGTCTCAGTGGGTACCAATATAGATCGCCAAGCAAATTTATCTAAAGGGTTAAATGCGCTAGTCAAGCATTTTGGTCAGTTGAGGCTGTCATCGTTATTTGAAAGTGAGGCGGTTGGATTCGACGGTTCTCCTTTTTTTAATATGGTTGTTGGTTTTGACACTCAGTTATCTATTGAAGCGTTAAGTCAATTATTACGTGAGATTGAGTTTGCACACGGTCGTGAAATTGACGCGAAAAAATTTAGTCCTCGTACGCTTGATCTGGATATTCTACTGTTTGATGATTTGATTTGTCAGGCTCCAGTACAATTACCGAGAGAAGAAATTACCTACAACGCTTTTGTGCTTTGGCCGCTTGCAGAAGTAGCGCCTGATGTTATCCATCCCATTTTGAATCAATCATTTCGTCAGTTATGGCAAAGTTACGATAAATCACAACAACAACTCAGTAAAGTACCATTAGATTGGTCGTTTGAATTAGGATCATAGTCTTTATGTCAACATTGGAAATTTTCTTTTTAGCATTAATTCAGGGATTGACTGAGTTCTTACCTATTTCAAGTTCAGCGCATTTATTGCTTCCCTCACAAGTCTTCGGTTGGGTGGAACAAGGCTTAGCGTTTGATGTTGCCGTGCATGTAGGCTCATTATTAGCGGTATGTTTGTATTTTCGCCAAGAAATTGCCGATATGTTGATTGCTTGGTATGCCACCTTAACACCTAATAAAGAAGATGATGCTGCGCTTACCTATGAACAAAAGCTCAATGGCAAGCTGGCATGGTGGATACTATTTGCCACAATTCCTGCGGGTTTGTTTGGTTTATTTGGAAAAGATTTTATTGAAGCCTATTTGCGTACCGCTTTAGTCATGGCAGCCACCACTATATTATTTGGTGTTTTGCTTGGTTATGCCGATATTAAAGCTAAACAAAATGTGAGCTTAGAAAAGCTTGGCTTTAAAGGCGCAATGTATATTGGTTTAGCGCAAGCGGTTGCGTTGATCCCTGGCACTTCTCGTTCGGGTATTACCATGACCATGGGCTTAATGTTAGGACTGAGTAAAGAAAACGCCGCTCGCTTTTCATTCTTATTATCGATACCTGCTATTGCCATGGCGGGGAGTTACTTATGTGCGAAGTTGATCATCGATGCGCAGCCCGTTGATTGGTATGCGATGATTATGGGAATCGTACTTGCATTTGTCAGTGCTTATGCCTGTATCCATTACTTTTTAATTATTGTCGCTCGTATGGGCATGATGCCTTTTGTGATCTATCGATTAATCCTAGGGGCCGGTTTATTATGGTTTGTGTTGGGGTCATAAGATAAAAATTTAACTTATTGATTTTAATTAAAATAAACGCGCTATTAGCGCGTTTATTTGTTTTTTAAACGCATTAAATTTAAACGGTAAGTTGACGTAAACGTCAAATAATTAGTGTGTAACTTTCGATCTTTGTTTACACTATAGCGATTAGAGATGAGTCAATGTGAGGACAGTATGGATCTTTCGTTAACCGAAGAACAAATGATGATTCAAGATATGGCGAGAAAGTTTGCCGAAACAGAGCTTGCTCCCGTGGCAGCAGAGCTTGATGAAACTCAGGATCAAGCAATTTTCTTAGCTAATTTAGCCAAACTCACAGAGTTAGGTTTTATGGGGTTAAATGTGAAAGCTGAATACGGCGGTGTTGAAGCCGGTACTGTTGCGTTTAGCTTAGCGATCACAGAACTAGCTAAAGCATGCGCCTCAACAGCAGTGACGACATCAGTGACTAACATGGTAGCTGAGGTTATCCAAGCGGTAGGTAATGAAGAGCAAAAACAAAGCTACCTACCGAAAATTTGCAGTGGCGAATATAAAGCAGGGGCTTTTTGTTTAACGGAAAATACTGCAGGTTCCGATCCTGCCGGCATGAAAACAACGGCAACCAAAGACGGCGATCATTATATCCTTAATGGTAGCAAGTTATATATCACCAGTGGTACCTTTGCTGGGGTCTTTGTTGTATGGGCAGTTACTGATACGAGTGCCCCAAAAGGTAAAGGTATTTCATGCTTTATCGTCGAAGCGGGTACTTCAGGCATGACAATCGGTAAAACGGAAGACAAGATGGGGCAAAAAGCCTCACCGACCAATGAAATTCATTTTGAGAACTGTCGTATACCTGCTTCAGCGATGTTAGGGCAAGAAAATAGAGGCTTTGCTGTTGCAGTGGGCGAGTTAGCTGGTGGTCGTATTGGTATCGGTTCGTTAGCACTAGGTGTAGGACTTGCTGCGATGGATTATGCTAAAGCATACATGGTTGAACGGAAACAATTTGGTCAGCCGATTGCAGATTTCCAGGGGTTACAATGGAAACTGGCTGAGCGATACACTGAACTTGAAGCGGCACGATTATTATTGATGCAAGCGGCATATACCAAAGAACAAGGGCAACCTTTTGGTAAAGCAGCCTCTATGGCTAAACTATTTGCGGCAGAAAAAGCCAATGTTGCTTGTTATGATGCACTGCAGTTAATGGGGGGTGCGGGGTATATTAAAGAGTATCCATTAGAGCGTATGGCAAGAGATGTGCGAGTGACTTCGATTTATGAAGGCACGAGTGAGATCCAGAAAGTGATCATCGCCCGAGATTTACTTAGAGAAATTAATCACTAATCAATGAGCGTAATGGTTGATTGACTATCAGCCATTACTTTGCATTATAATTTTGTTTTTACCTTGGTTCTTGGCTGAATACATCGCGTTATCGGCAACAATAAACCAATCATCAGCAGAGCAATTTTCGGTCAATTCTGCAATGCCTATACTGCATGTTACGGCTTGAATTTGCTCAGTATTCATTGTCATTAATGAATCTTGAAAACGACGAGCTATTTGCTCTGCTTCTTGTGGTGTTGTGTTAGGACAAAGTAGTGAAAATTCTTCACCACCCCATCTGGCCACGATATCGGAATCACGAGCGCACTTTGTTAAGGTGCTCGCAAATTTTATCAGAATTTCATCTCCCGCTTTGTGGCCGAACTTGTCATTGATTCGTTTAAAATCATCAATGTCTATCATCAATAAACAGGATGAAGTGTCGTAACGTTGTTTAAGTTTGATCTGTTGTTCAATGACTTCTGCTAGGTGAGTGCGGTTGTACAAATTAGTCAGCGGATCTCTGATAGATAATTGGGCTAATTGATGATTCTTATCCGCTAATTCATTGTGTAATGCTTGTAGCTTTTGATGTTTATCTGCCAATTTTTTTGCTTGTTGGCGAAAATAGATAAAGCCGGCAAGTAATGCCAAGGTGACCAACAATAAGACAAAGCTTGTTTTGAGCACTATCGCGTAATTGGAACGTTTGACAAGATCAGCCATTTTCAATGAATTAAATATTTGGTTGTGCTCTGTTGTTGATATTTTATTGATTGCTTGATTAATTAACGGTAATAGATGCTGAGCATCTTTTGCTACTCCAACACGTAATTTGTCGGGAAACTCTGCGATGCCCGCTATTCTTAGCTGTGAAAGCGATAGTTGTTGAATAACTCTATTTGCGCTGTAAAAAGAGCCAACAAAATAATCCACTTCCTGATTAGCGACTTTGACTAATCCCTCTTGTTCATTGGTTACAGTGACTAAGTGCATGTTAGGAAAGGTTCGCGTTAAATAATCATGCATGCGATAACCCGCGACAACCGCTACTTTTTGATCGGTAATACTGGTCAGGTTACCAACCATAGCTTGATCATAATGGCTATATAAGGCATTGGGGGCGCGAAAATAAATATTACTAAATGTTAAAAACTTTTCCCGTTCAGCAGATGTATTTAATAAAGGTAATAACTGACAAGTACTGCTCTTAATACCATGTAAACTCTGTTCCCAAGTATGGGTGGTGATTAAGTTAAAGCGTAAAGGGGAATACTGTTCGATCAAATCGAGGTATAGTTTTGAAATGCCCTGATGTTGTTTGTTTTCGATTGACTCATACGGAGCCCAGTTTGGGTCGATGCAATAATCAACAGTAATAGTTTCGCTATTTTGAGCCCATATTTTTGAGGCAATGATTAAACAACAAAGTAAAACCAAGTATTTGAAGATCAGCATTTGCACCATAGTATTTTATAAATTTTATGTGGTATTTATTATCTAGGGATACTGCTAACTTCCTTTATATACTATATGCCTAAAATGCCTAGTTGAGTAGTGTTTGTTACTAGGAATATTGTTTTTATTGCTTGTTTTTGCCGATAAAGCCCCCAAATTAAAGACAAGAACCAGTGAACAGGAATACGTGTTGTGTCAGTAAATAGTGTCGAAATGACGTTGGAAAATTTTCAACAGCTTGCTTTAGAAGAATCAAAAAATAAATTAGTGTTGGTTTCTTTTTGGGCTGAGCAAATCCCAGAAAGTGTCGAATTAAAAGATAAGTTAACGGCAAAAGTAGCTGCTGCTGGTGAGTATGTCATTCATGCGACGGTTGATTGTCAAAGTCAGGCACAAATTGCTCAACAATTTGGTATTCAAGGTTTGCCTACGGCCATTTTGGTCAAAGATGGGCAACCTATTGATGGCTTGTCTGGACCGCAAACAGAGCAAGATATTGATGCCTTTTTGGCGAAACGCTTACCAAAACCAGAAGACACGTTATTGCAACAAGCTCGTGCATTGGTCAGTGAAAATGAGTTTAATCAGGCGTTTTCACTGATATCAGAAGCATATCAATTAGCCCCGGAACGTGCTGATATTAAATTAGTGTTGGCAGATGTTTATATTCATACAGGAAAGATTGCTGAAGCAGAACAATTATTAGCCACGATTAAAATGGTTGATCAAGACAGTGAATTTGAATCAGTGAAAGCGAAATTGGAGCTAGCAAGTGAAGCCGCTGATTCTCCTGAAATTCAGGCGTTAGAATCTCAGCTGGAGGCATCGCCCGATAACCAACAGTTAAAACAGCAATTGGCCACACAATATAGCCAAGTCAATCGCCATGAGGAAGCATTGAACCTGTTGTTTTCGCTGGTTCAACAGGATGGCAGTGATCAAAAAAGTAAAGAATTGTTGTTAGATATTTTAAAAGCGTTACCTGATGGTGATCCACTGGCGACAAAATTTCGCCGAAAACTCTATACCTTAATGTATTAATTGGCTCGCTTCAGAACCGCTAAAAAAAGCAGCCACTGATAGGCTGCTTTTTAGTTTGTTTTTTACATGAAGTGATGCCAGAGAAACTGGCTTAGAAAACTACTTTAATTTTTCAGCAAATTTCTGTTTGAATTTGGCTAGTTTGGGAGAAACCACGGCTTGGCAATATTGGTTTTCTGGGTTGTTTTTGAAATAGCCTTGATGATATTGCTCACCACTGTATAAGGTTTGCTGTTGGACTACTTCAGTAACGATTGCCTGCGGCCATGTGTTGTTCGCGCTCATTTCGGCAATAATTTGCTCGGCAGCTTCTTTCTGTGCTTGCGTGTGATAAAAAATGGCAGAGCGGTATTGACTGCCAATATCGTTACCTTGTCGGTTTAATTGAGTTGGATCATGTAGAGTAAAAAATATTTCCAAAATATCACGATAACTGATGATATTGCTATCAAACGTGAGTTGTACCACTTCGGCATGACCAGTATCGCCCTGGCACACTTGTTCATAGCTTGGATTGTCAGTCGTTCCTCCCATATAGCCTGACTCGGCTTTGATAATTCCTTGCAAACTATTGAAGGCGGCTTCAATACACCAGAAACAACCGCCTGCTAGGGTGGCTTGCTCAATATTGTCGGTCATTTTTCTACCTTAGAACTAAGAGGATAAAGCGGCATATTAATCAATCATAGGGCAAATAACCATAAATTATTGCATATAGATTCGTACTAAAAGTTATAGGCGATATGCTGGTGAAATCGGACGGTGATTTCTTCTTTTTCTGCTGGAATTTCTAACTCAGTCGACATTAAGCGCATTGCTTGTTCAATTTGGTTGAGAAAACGGCCAAAACCATGTTCATCGCTGTTATCTTTTGAAGCAACAAAGATTAATTGAACATTATCAACTAACTGATCTGCTTGCCATTTACTGACAATACCGCAAGGACTTAACGCTGGGTTATACCCCAGCATTTGTAATTCACCCATACATGAAAACAGCTCATGTAAACTATGACGGACAATGGGAACTAAACCATTAGCAATCAGGGCGCCGTTATTGAGGTT
The DNA here is from genome assembly GCF_017168195.1 of Thalassotalea sp. G2M2-11. Classification (GTDB taxonomy): domain Bacteria; phylum Pseudomonadota; class Gammaproteobacteria; order Enterobacterales; family Alteromonadaceae; genus Thalassotalea_E. The sequence continues at coordinate 825,490 of NZ_JADNYL010000002.1, read as the reverse complement.
GAAACGCTTTGCAACTAGTGAAAAAGTATCTGTCAGGTAAGTATATAACGGGTTATATGGATCTTTTGAACTGGGATCTATTTCAATCAGTGATAATAAATGATGATCAATGTTTAGGTTGACCACCGCATAGGTGATCGCATGGTGATTTGCAGGCAGTGTTAACTGTTGGCTTTTATATCGTTGTGTAATTGCGCGTAACTTATGTGCGGTGACGCCCATGCAACCTTTATTTTTCGCAAATAAATCATAGGTTAGGTGTTGATGATCACGCACCCTAAAAGCCTCAGGTTGTAAAGCAAGTAACTCTTGGTAATTGCTCAGTAACTGCCGTACCTTCTTGTGAAAATTAGCGGCATTGATGCGCAATTCATCGCCTGTTGCTAAAAATAGTAGGGTAATTTTTTTCACTCTGATGTTGGCATCAAAAAAAGTATTTTGTAACTGATGTTTTTGCGGATCGTAATAGAATAAAATTTGCTGACCCGTTTGCCACTGATGCATTTCTTGGCTGTAGCGCACTCTCACCAGTTTATCATTGGCAACAAAAATACTGCTTTGTATCGAATAATCTTTACAGAGTGTGAATAATAATTGCGATAAACTTTGATAAAACTGGTAATACGCTTGCGGGCTATCGGCTGAAAAGTCAGGTGAAATTTTGTTGAGTAATGCATCAGTGATGGCAAATTCGGCCAGAATGTATTGGTTATCTCTGGCATTTGACGGTATGTAAGCTTTGTGAGCAGCGCTTCGTTTTCTAACAATCGACATATAAATTCTCTAGTTTGTTGATAAATTTTTTGGGAATTATAGGCACCAGTTATGACATTTTTATGTCATCATAGCTGTTGAGTATTTTCCCTATCTTTATTGGAACGCCAGAGGTAATAAATTCATCATGTTCTCTGATCAACAAGCCTTGGTTGCTGCCATCAATCAAACCATGCCGTTTGGTAAGTATGCTGGCCGTAAATTATTACAACTTCCTGAGCCTTATTTAGTGTGGTTTCACAGTAAAGGCTTTCCTGAGGGGAAATTGGGGCAGCAATTAGCGTTAGTGTATGAAATTAAACTTAATGGTTTAGAGCAAGTGATGCAGCCGTTATTGGAATGAGTTTGTTTTGAGCGAAATTTAAACAGTAAAGTTCAACACGCCCTAATGTTTTGAATGTTTTTTAAACAAATTTATTATATAAAGTTTTTGTTTAGTACAAAATGAGCTATTGCCATTCGCTAATAAATTGTTTTTTCGTTAAATATTTTATGTCAATTTTTTGCGACGAAAAAACAGCAATTTTTCACACATTCTTACTCTTTTGTTATGGTTTTTATACTTGATAAAGCACGATATTTGTTCTTAAATTAAGTGTCGATGGTTGTTTTATATCGGCCACCAAACATCTAATAAAACTATATTTATTAATTAGTTATGGAGACTCGTATATGAGAAGACAAAAAAGAGATCGTTTAGGTAGAGCGCATTCAAATGGTTATCAAGCAGGCCTTTCAGGCAGAAATAAAGAAAATTGTCCTTATCAAAATCATGATGCAAGATCTGAGTGGCTTGGCGGTTGGCGAGAAGCCGTAACAGATAGAAACTCCGGACTCTTCAAATAACAAATCATTATTTTCAATGTTGTACTAAGCCCTCCATTGTCAGAGGGCTTTTTAATGCCCGCTAGCCAGTTATTACTGACTATTTACCACAGACTCTGCACTGACTTTGTTTATTGAGTGAAAACTGTTGCCACTGATTATTAAAGCCATCATAGAGATTTAGCTGGTTATATTTTACGTCAATGTCAGTTAATAGTTTGATTGTTTGTAACGCTTGTAATCCTGCAATCATTGCTAAAACTGGGCCTAAAATACCTACGGTTTGGCAATTTTGTGCCGGTGCTTTTTCTGAGGCAGGAAATAAACAGTGGTAGCAAGCACTGTCTGGTTTTCTTGGGTCAACCACAAGTTGCTGACCGTCAAAACCGGTAGCAGCTCCCATAACGAAAGGTTTTTGCTGTTCAACACAAACTCGGTTAACTAAATAGCGGGTCGCGATATTGTCACTGCAATCAATGACCACATCCACTTGTGCAATATAATATTGGCATAACTCTTCATCCATCATCTCGTCGATGACTTCAATCTCAACATCGCTGTTATTTTGCTGAAGTTTTTCCGCTGCACATTCCGCTTTATTCTGTTGAATGTCTTGCTCGGTAAATAACACTTGTCGTTGTAGATTAGTGACATCAATTTGATCGCCATCGGCAATAATTAATTTGCCAACACCTGCGGCAGCCAGATACATACTGACGGGGTTTCCTAGCCCACCCATACCTACGATAAGTACACTGGCATTTCGTAATTTAACTTGTCCTTCCTCGCCGATTTTATCAAGCATGATTTGGCGGCTATAGCGAAGCTGTTCGTTACTGGTTAACACTATGTCCTCGATTAAGTGCGTACTGCACTAGCTTTAAATTGCATAAACACCCATTGTTTTGGAGCCAGTGCCAGTTTCTCTAATGAATAAGATGAAATGCTGGCGAAAAAATTTTGCCCATGACAAGCCAGTTGCACAAGCACTTGGTGCTGATTGGTCGTAATATCAATAATTTGTGCTTTAAGCTGATTCACAATTGAACTGTTGTTTGCCTCGGTTGTGGTTAAACTGATCTCGTTGGCAAAAATATAACAGCGCAGCTGTGTTGTCTGTTGCTTTACTCGCTCACTGAGTAAATAAATGTATTGATCACCTAACTGTAATTTAGTTAACCCGTGGGAGTCATCTTGAACACACACTGCTAATGATAAACTGGTTTGCTGCTGAATTTTACCGGTATGATTGAGCTGATGGATGATCTGATGAACATCTCCTAGGTGCGTGACTTTTCCTTGATTGAGTACTAATAGCTGATTTGCTAGCTGTTGAATTTCATCTAGATTATGACTGACATAGATCATTGGCAATGCCAGCTGTTGGTGAACGGTTTTCAGTAAATGAATAAGAGCTATTTTACTGGTTTGATCTAATGCACTCAGTGGCTCGTCAAGTAGCAATAGTTGTGGCTCAGCCAAAATTGCTCTTGCTAGTGCCACTCGTTGCTTTTCTCCAGCAGAGATTTCTTCCGGAGACTTAGTTAGCAAATGAGAGATTTGTGTTAGCTCAATAATATCGTCAAATTTGAGTTGTGAAGATTGGCATCGTTTTACTGCAAATTTCAAGTTGTCGATGACGTTAAGGTGCGGGAACAAGCGTGCATCCTGAAATACTAGTGAGACGTTACGTTTTTCGGGTTGGATAAAGGTGTTGCTTGTATTGTCCAACCAAGTACTGTTATTAAATAAAACCTGTCCTGCGCTGGTGCTATTTAATCCGGCAATCGTATTTAATAAGGTGGTTTTTCCTGAACCAGAGTGACCAAAAACCCCTAATATTCCTTGCAAATTCAATGACTGATTAATGGCAAAATCAAAACCCAAGTGTGAATTGGTGATATCGATAGTCAGTTGTGGCATCAGTTGACTCCGCTACTTTGACGGCTTTGATTGCGGCGTGGATGATTAATCAAATACACGAGTGATAATAAAATGGTAGACGCTATGATCAATCCAAGTGCGAGCATGTGGGCTTGTTGATAATTAAAGGCTTCAACATGATCAAATAGCGCAATCGACAACACCCTTGTTTCTTGGGGAATATTACCGCCAATCATTAACACTACACCAAATTCCCCTACCGTGTGAGCAAACCCTAAACTGGCTGCGGTAATAAAGCTTGCTTTAGTGATAGGTAACACCACATGAAAAAAACGATCAATGGGTCCTGCACCCAGAACGGCTGCCGCTTCAAGGTAGTTATTGGGTAATTGTTCAAACGCTTTTTGTAAAGGTTGTACGACAAAGGGTAATGAATACAACAGTGAGCCAATCACGATAGCTGAAAAACTAAAAGCCAGCTGGTAACCAAACACTTGTTGCCACCATTGTCCCAATAAGGAATTGGGCGCAAATGCAATCAATAAATAAAAGCCGAGTACGGTTGGCGGTAAGACTAGCGGCAGTGCAACCACGGCTTCAAGCAATACTTTCATCCGACTTTGCATTTTTGCTAAATACCAAGCCAATGGCGTGCCAAGTAATAAGAGTAACAGGGTAGTGATCCCTGCCATTTTTACTGTGGTTGCTAGCGCTTGCCAGTCGGATGAATAATCGATCATAGTGTTAATTTATCATCCGTCTTGTTGCTTGTTGAGTGGAGGAAACTGCTTGGTAGCCCTGCGCTTGCAATTGTGCTTGTGTGTGATCCGATAATAGAAAATCTCTTAACTTTTTTGCCTGAGCTTGCTGGCTTGAATGGGATAAAATGACTAATTGCTGGGTGATGGCTTGATAATGCGTTGTTGGGATCAGCATGCCAGTTAAATTATTTTGCTTTAGCTGACTGTGGGCGACGATGCCAATTGGCACAGCGCCCGTTCTTAGTTGTTGAAATGTCTGGTTAATATTAATGCCGGTCACTAGTTTGTTTGCTGGTATTGGCCAAAGCTTTAACGAGGTTAACGCTTGTTTCGCGGCTTTGCCATAAGGGGCTATTGTCGGGTTAGCAATGGCGAAGCGCTGCTCTTTTAGGGTTAGCTGTTGGATTACCTTCTCAATGCTTGGCGGTGCACTTGCGTCATGCCATTTAGCAGACCAAAAGGCTAATTCGCCAATCGTATAGGTGCTAACCTGTTTTGCATCGGCTAAACCCAGTTCGACTAGTTTATTTGGTCGAATACTATCGGCGGCTAAGAAAATATCAAATGGGGCACCATGGACAATTTGTTGAAATAAATTGCCAGTAGAGCCAGTAATGACTTGCGTATGAATGCCTGTGTTTTGATGAAATGTCGGCAATAAGGCTTTCAGCGGCTCAGCAAAATTTGCCGATACCGCGATACGTAATACCTTGTTATTTGGCGTTGCCAAGCTGGTAAAAGACAGCAGTAGTATTAATATAATAAAGGCGTGTCTTATATACATAAGTTATTGCCACTGTTTGGCTTTATCTTGATCGCTGCTACGGGCATCAAGCCATTTTTCACCATTATCACTCAGCTCTTTTTTCCAAAACGGCGCATTCACTTTTAAAAAGTCCATAATAAATTCATTGGCAGCAAATGCATCGTGGCGATGTGGGCTGGTGACCCCAACAAAGACAATCTGTTCCCCGACCGATAATTGCCCGACACGATGGATGACAGTGACTCGGTTGATCTGCCATTTGCTTTTGGCTTGTTCGATGATCTTGCTTAACGATTTTTCTGTCATTCCTGGGTAATGTTCAAGAAACAAGCCTTGAATATTTTCACCAAGATTACGGTTTCTCACCCGACCACAAAATGTCACTACGGCACCATCGCTATGATTGCTTTGTTCTAGTAGAGCGACTTCTTCTGCCTGCGAAAAGTCTTCAGTTTGTACCGAAATTTTAATGTCTGTCTGCATATTATCCACCCGTCACTGGTGGGAAAAATGCTACTTCATCACCTGACTTTACTGGGTGATTAGCGGGTACCATCTCATTATTAACTGCCGATAATAATGCGTTATTGTGTATGTGTGCTTGCCAATCGGGCTGTTGCATTATCAGGTGTTGTTTGACTTGCTCAACCGTTGATATGTTATCACTTTCAATTGATAGTTCACTGCAAGCTAACTTTTCTCGTAATGCGGCAAAGAAAACTACTTTAATCATCACATACTCCCTAGGCTTTTGCTTGCCATGAGCCAGATTTACCACCTTCTTTGGTTAATACTTTGATACCAAAGATTTCCATCGCTGGATCGGCTGCCTTACACATATCAAATAGCGTTAAACAAGCGACCGATACCGCTGTTAATGCTTCCATTTCAACGCCAGTTTGTCCTGTCAGCCGACATAAACTTGTCACTTTCACTTGGCTTAACTTTTCATCTATTACAAAGTTTACTTGTACTTTACTTAGCATCAACGGGTGGCAGAGTGGGATCAAATCGCTACATTTTTTTGCTGCTTGAATACCGGCAATTCTGGCAACGGCAAAAACATCCCCCTTTTTATTTTCGCCTTGGTTGATAAGAGCCAAGGTTTGTGGCGTCATTTTTATAAAACCTTGTGCCGTTGCGGTACGTGAAGTGAGGGATTTTTCTGTGACATCCACCATATTCGCTTCACCTTGCTGATTAACATGGCTTAACGCGACTTGTGTTTCATTGTTATTCATTAGCCGCGACTCTCACATGCTTGACTATTTGCCGTGCTTAAATGGGGTACAAAGTTACAAGGGCGATGGCTAGCATCTAATTGTTCTTTGATCAGCTTATCCCAAGCCGTGCGACATGCGTTAGTTGAACCGGGTACACATAGAATTACTGTTTGGTTAGCAATGCCGCCAAAGGCGCGAGATTGTATGGTTGAAGTGCCGATCTCATCTAATGATATGGCGCGAAAAATTTCGCCAAAGCCTTCAACATTTTTATCGAACAACGGCAATAACGCCTCTGGTGTATTATCACGTAAGGTAAATCCTGTTCCACCAGTACTGATAACTGCTTGAATATTTTCGTCGGCAATCCATTTTGAAACAATGGCCCTTAATTGATAAATATCATCTTTTACGATGGCTTTTTCCGCTAGCTGGTGACCCGCGCTAACCACACGTTCAGCTAGCAGTTGACCTGAAGTATCATTACTTTCATCGCGAGTATCTGAAACGGTAAGGACGGCAATATTTAACGGAATAAATGTGCTGGAACCATGACTAGACATGAGTACTCCTATGATTTGAAAATTGTTGTTGTGCTTGTTGCCACTGTTCGGGCGTATTGGTATTAAACAAGCATTGATTATTTTTGGGCGTTAATGCTTTACTAGGAAGTTGTTGCAGTAAGGTACGAATTGAAGGTCCTTTGGTTTGCTCTGCCGATTGTATTTTGGTAAATGTCCGTTCAAAGAACTGCTTCACAAAAGCGTTAACTGGTAAATAAAGTGGCAAATAGTGATTGTTAAAATAGCTTGGTTGCTGCGAAAGCTCACCAGCAAGCTTTAACTGTGTTAACGATTCAACATTCATCAGTGGTAAGTCAACTGGCAGTATTAATAATGCTTTCGGCTGATATTGTTGAATAATGGTATAAATGCCGCCCATCGGACCAAGCTGGTCAAAGGTATCGGCAATACCATGGGTTTTGCCACTGACGACAACCTGATCAACTTTGGTTTGTGCTAACAGATTTTGGCTAAATGCCAGCATGTTGGCTTGGTTATGTGGTAGTAGTGCTTTATCTTGCCCCATACGAGAAGAACGGCCACCCGCAAGCACAACCCCTAAACATTGTAATGGTTTTGTCATCAAATATTACCCACCTAGCATGGCTAAATTTTTTGTTGCACCCGTTAAATTTTCTTGCAGGAAATGAGTGGCTTTTTTATCTTGCATCATGGCAGCAATACGAGCTTTTAATGGCTCTACATCGTCATGTTGTAAATAGCTTTTTAAATCTAGCCCTTGCTCAGTAAACAAGCATAAATGTAATTTACCAAGAGCACTGATACGTAAGCGATTACAAGTGGAACAAAAGTCTTTGCTGTATGGCATGATCAGGCCAATTTTTCCCTGATAGTCAGGGTGATAAAATTCTTGAGCTGGGCCAGAAGCTCTTTCTTTGATGACAGGCAGCCAACCATCTAACATCAGGTTTTGTTTAATACGTGAGCCTTGTATATGTTGAGCATCAAAAAACTCTTGGTTATCGCCCGTTTGCATCAACTCAATAAAGCGCAACGTCACAGGTGTATCTTTAAGCCAATCTAAATAGCTTTGAATGTCATAGCCATTATATTCGCGCATTAACACAGTGTTCACTTTCACTTGAATACCGCTGGCTAATGCCATATCAACCCCTTTGAGAATATGTGTTAATTTATCGTGTCCGGTAATGGCGTGAAATTGACGCGGATCTAAGCTGTCAATACTGACATTGATAGCGTCAATCCCAGCATCGAGCCAATTATCAATATGCTCAGGTAATTTATAGCCGTTGGTGGTAATAGCGACTTTTTTAATATTAGGGGTTTGCTTACACCTTGCTATTATTTCAGGCAAGTCTTTACGCAAGGAAGGTTCACCGCCGGTGATGCGTATCTTTTCTGTGCCCATTTGCGCAAAGGCTTTCGTAATGCGAGTGATCTCTGGCAACGAAAGAAAGTTGCGATCATTGTCACATTGATAACCATCGGGCAGGCAATAGTTGCAACGAAAGTTGCACACATCAGTAATTGAAAGGCGTAAGTAATAAAACTTACGACCAAAGTTGTCTGTTAACATTCCACCTTTCCAAATGTCGGGAGGCAAATTTGTTTCCAAATTAACCCTGGCGATTAACGAATTTAATCACGGCTAATAACACATACTGATTTAACTTGGTTAAATTAGGTTAGCGCGAGAAGCTCGGCGAATTTATACCAAATTGACTAATGATTTAGTCAACTCAGAGCTATGTTTGCAGTGTGAGAACAAATAAAATTTGCACAGATGTAGTTATTCTACATCAAGTAAATTTTCTGCAGTTATCGCGCTGCTAACAAGCTCCCAAAGGGCGAGTTTAAAAGGCTTATATGCTGCGTTACTGATCTTACTAAGGGAATAACCATTAGCTGCAATCAAAACCTTTTAATTTTCGCTGAGTGAGCAAATCATTAATCAAATTGGTATTCGCTATTACTATAGCAAATATTGATAATAAAATAATAATATTATTACGAGTTTCTAAATTTGATATATATCAATTTATTACAAGACAGAGGATAGTTATCTGTATAGAGATCACAGATAATGGTGGTATTGAAAATTTGTTGGATATTAAAAATGGTTGATTGTTGTTCGGCTCCTGGATTATTACCTTTTGATCAGGCAATGGAAAAAATGTTATCGGCGATAAAGCCGATCAGTGAAACAGAAACCGTGCCATTAACACAGGCATTGGGTCGAGTGCTGTCGCAGGCGATCACTAGCCCAGTGAATGTGCCGCCTAATGATAATTCAGCGATGGACGGCTATGCCTTTAGCTACCAAAGTTTACAGCACAATCAGTCATTAACTATGGTGGGCCGTTCAATGGCTGGCCAGCCATTTCAAGGGCAATGTGAGCTAGGGCAATGTGTCAGGATCATGACAGGGGCTAAAATGCCTGAAGATTGTGACACCGTGGAAATGCAGGAAAATTGTCAAGTTGATGGTGATATCGTGCAATTTTTAGCACAACGAAAGCAAGCAGATAATGTGCGCAGCATGGGGGAAGACATTGCTAAAGGGCAAACCGTCTTTTCTGCCGGTAGAGTATTAACAAGTATTGATGTTGGTGTCTTAGCATCGCTTGGTATTGATACAGTCAAAGTGTATCGTCAATTAAAAGTGGCATTATTATCGACAGGGGACGAATTGAAACAGCCTGGTCAGCCATTGTCAGAGGGTGATATTTATGAAAGTAACAGTCATTTTTTGCAGGCAATGCTTGATAAACTGGGTGTTGAAGTGATTGATTTTGGCATTATTGAAGATGATGAACAGGCGATACAAAATGCTTTTATGCTTGCTGATAAACAAGCGGATGTGGTGATTTCCTCTGGTGGCGTGTCAGTCGGTGATGCGGATTATACTAAGAAAGTCTTGTGTGAATTAGGCGATATTAATTTTTGGAAAATAGCGATGAAACCAGGCAAACCGTTCGCTTTTGGTTCATTACCTAATTCATACTTTTTTGGTTTGCCAGGCAATCCGGTATCAGCGTTAGTGACTGCACATCAATTAGCGCTTCCAGCATTATTGAACATGCAACAAGTCGCTTATCAACAGCCAGTGTTGATCAAAGCTAAAACTGAATCCGCATTAAAAAAATCACCGGGCAGGATGGATTTTCAACGTGGTATTGCATATAACAATGCTCAAGGGGAATTGGTGGTGAAATCAACAGGGAGTCAGGGCTCAGGTATTTTAACTAGTATGGCCGCTGCGAATTGCTACATAGTGTTAGCACAAGAACAAGGACGTGTTGAGCAGGGAGAGTACGTTGATATTCAGTTTTTTGATAAGTACTTACAGTAGTTAGATGAAGCAACACCTTTACTTTCTTCCTGGCACCATGTGTGATCAACGGCTTTGGTCACCTTTGGTGTCTGAACTACAAAAACAGGATGATTTGCCATTCGATTATCACTTTCTAACTATAGCTGAGTTATCGACAATTGATAAGATAGTCAATGACATTAACCGTCAAATTCATCATCACAATATCATCTTAGTAGGGTTTTCCTTAGGTGGGTATTTAGCGAGTGCTGTTGCGGTAAAGTATCCACAGTTAGTTAAAAAGCTCATTGTGTTATCAAATCTTCCGTGCTCGTTACCAACAAAAGAGCAAGAAGAGCGAGCACGAACACTCGCTTGGGTTAAGCAAAGAGGTTACCGAGGGGTCCCTCGTCAACGTATTTTGCATCTATTGGATACAAGTGCTTATCAGCGTAAAGATATTATTGAGTTGATCACCGCAATGGATAAATCACTTGGTGAAAAGGTGTTAGTGCAACAGCTATCAGCTACTACTAAGCGAGAAAGCTTAATGTCACAATTACAAGCAGTCGCTTGCCCTAAATATTTTGCCGTGGGTGAGAATGATAACTTAGTCGATGTCACTAAATTGCAAGTGGCAATGAATGCTGATGAGCAGATGCATTTACAAGTCTTTACTCAAACTGGCCATATGTTGCCGCTAGAGCAAACAGAGGATTTGGCTGCTTGGTTAGTTACAGTTTGCCGTGATGATCATCTTGGCATGGCTTGAACACATGCAAATGATGTGTTTATTGAGTTGTTGAGAAGTTAAGCATGACGAGAAAACCTGATTGTAAAAGTGCAATGGGCGATTTAATTGCTCAAGTAAGAAATGATTTCCCCTTTAATGAACCGGATGCCAATATTTGCGGAATTTCGTGTGTCGGTTGCCCGAAAAAATTACTTGAGCTAGTCGATACTGAGCTCTGTGATTGGGAAGCTAAACTTGCCGCTAATGTGACGCCAAAACTGGGAGAAATTTCTCGCTTGGCAAAGCTGTGTAAAAATGTCAGGCGTGGTTTAGTGCGAAATGGGTTAGTGCAATAATATCGACAATAGCGGTGACTTGTTTAGCTTGAACCTTAGCATAAGATTTTGTTCAAGTTTTCATGTCATCATTTTTATCGAATGTAAATAAATAAAAAATGCCAGTCAGCTTTTCACTGACTGGCATTTTTCGTTAGCATATAAATGTATCTAATTAGAAGCTATAGACTAGGGTTAACGCTGTTTGTGTATCGGTGCGTTCAGTACCAGGCTCTACTTCGGTGTTATGATCGATGATAAAGGCGAATTTTAATGCCAAGGTTTCGATCAACTTCGTTGTGATAGAAGATTCAGCTTTATATTTGCTGTTTTCACCACTTTTAGGGGCGTATTTAGCCGTTAATGTTTGCTTGAAATGAACGTGTTCATTAATTTTTCTAAGGTATAACGCTTGTGCTTGAATAATAAACGAACTTTTCGTTTCACTTGGCACTGTCTCGGTGGCCTTAGTTACATCACGCTTATAACCCGGACCGATATCGGCAAATAAGGATGCTTTCTCATTTTTAAACCATTCACGACCCCAACCTGCCGAAATTGAACTTTGGTTTTCAAAACCACTAAAGCGGTTATCTTCATAAGATAGTGCGCCATAGACATAGTTCTTACCTTTTTCGCCTAAGGTGTAGTTAGTTTTTGATTCAAATGTCCACTTTTGATCGCTAGTGTCAAAGTGCTCTTTGCCATTTTCATCGATTTTTTCGGTTTTCTTTACCAATAAATCTAACGCGATACTACTGCGCCAAGCTTCTTGTTCATATTTAAAATCGAAGCCTGTTTTGATATCCGCACTTTTGGTATTACCTGTTTTATATAACATACCTAATTCTGCCGATGCAGTAATAGGGGATTGTTCAGCTTTGCTGTCTTCAGCTGCGCTGATAAACGGTAAACAACATAGGCTAGCGAGGAGTAGTTTATGATTCATTTGTATTCTCTTGATTAACATGTACAGATAATTGTGGATAAGGTATTTCAATACCCGCCTTGTCTAATTCGACTTTAATGGTTTCAAGTAAGTCGAAATGTACAGGCCAGTAGTTTTCGGTTTTCACCCAAGGACGAACAACTAAATTAACGGAATTGTCAGCTAACTCACTAACACCGATAGTGATGTCTTGATCTTTTAACACTAATTCATGGTTATTAACAACGCTTGTTAATACCTCTTTTGTTTTGGCTAAATCGGCGTCATAACTGACACCAATAATGAGATCAATGCGACGGGTTGGCTTTCTCGAATAGTTCGTAATAGTGCCGCTTGTGATTGCCCCGTTTGGAATGATGACTGTTTTATTATCACCCGTGCGTAATTGGGTCGAGAAAATATGGACTTCTTCAACAATACCGGCATTACCAGCAACTTCGACAAAATCACCTGATTTAAATGGCTTGAATGAAATTAATAGTATGCCTGAAGCAAAATTAGACAATGAGCCTTGCAAAGCGAGGCCAATGGCTAAACCTGCAGCACCAACAATAGCGACTAGCGATGAAGTGTTAAAACCTAAATGAGAGATTGCTACGATAAATACAACGAGCAATAACAAGCCATAAGCTAGGCTGCCCACGAAAGAAATGACGGTTTGATCAACGCCTTTATGCGAGAGTATTTTTTGGATACCTTTACTGAGCATTTTGGCGAGTAATTTACCGACAAATAGAATGACGATTGCGACAATAAATTTGATCAAAAACTCTTGAATTAATGCTTGGTTATCTTGAAACCATTGCGTTATTGCTTCCATGGTATTCTCCTTTTGTTATTTTGCACAGAATTATAAACAATTGATCTAGGCTAACCAATAATAAATTGAAATATGGTAAGAATTATTTGCAGAATAAGGTATATATTAAGTTTTTTCATGCCTTAATAGATAAAATGCCATCAATTGTTAGTTGATGGCATTGGTAATTAAAGGGAGAGAGCAGATTATTTAACTACAGCGTTTAACTCACCTTGGCTGTATTTTTCAAACATTTTTTCTAATGAAATAGGTTTGATTTTTTCTGCGTTACCTGCCGTGCCAAACGCTTCATAACGGGCAATGCAAATATCTGTCATTGCTTTAGTGGTTTCACTGAGGAATTTTCGTGGATCAAATTCACTCGGGTTATGGGCTAAAAAACGACGAGTTGCGCCAGTTGAGGCTAAACGTAAATCGGTGTCAATATTGACTTTTCTGACACCGTTTTTGATACCTTCTTGGATTTGCTCAACCGGTACCCCGTAAGTTTCAGGAATTTCACCACCGTATTCATTAATGATGGCTAACCACTCTTGCGGTACTGAAGATGAGCCGTGCATGACAAGGTGGGTATTGGGGATACGTTGATGAATTGCTTTGATACGGTCAATTGCTAGAATATCGCCTGTTGGTGGACGAGTAAATTTATATGCACCATGAGATGTACCACAGGCAATTGCTAAAGCATCGACTTGAGTTTTATTGACAAAGTCAGCCGCTTCTTCTGGATCAGTTAACATTTGCTCTAGGGTTAATTTTCCTTCAGCACCTATACCGTCTTCTTCACCGGCTTCACCTGTTTCTAAAGAGCCTAAACAGCCTAATTCGCCTTCTACTGAAACACCACAAGCATGAGCCATTTCAACAGTGCGACGAGTGACATCGACATTGTATTCATAACTTGAAGGGGTCTTACCATCTTCCATGAGTGAACCGTCCATCATCACAGAAGAAAAACCTAACTGTATTGAACGCTGGCATACACTTGGAGAGGTACCGTGATCTTGGTGCATAACCACAGGAATATGAGGAAACTCTTCAATTGCGGCAAGAATTAGGTGGCGTAAAAATGGTGCACCAGCATACTTTCTCGCACCTGCAGAGCCTTGTAAAATAACCGGGCTGTTAGTTTTGTCTGCGGCAATCATGATTGCTCTAACTTGCTCTAAGTTGTTCACGTTAAATGCTGGAATGCCGTATCCATTTTCTGCTGCATGATCTAACATTTGGCGCATTGAAACTAAAGCCATGAAATAACTCCTAAAAAATATCGCTTAAATGGGTTGTGCTAACAATTGATTTTTAACAGATAAGTTTCATAGTGAAAGTTAACTGCTTTCATTTCGTAATTGTATCAGAAAAAAATACTGCTGTGCACTGGTTAAAAAATGCCTGTTGACAGGTATTAGCTCTAAGGGAAGGTGAAATTTCGTTTTTGATTAACAATTACTAAAATATTAGTAGGAAATCGAAAGTTTCTGATGAAATTAAGACAATATTTATGTAATTTTACTACGAAAATATCAGTAAAGAATATGAAGAAATTTTTTGATATTGCGAGAGGCGATTTATTTTTGACGAGTTATTCAGCCTGCAACTTATTATTTGCAGGCTGAATGATCATAACGATTGTATCTTATCCTTGTTGCGCACGCTGTTCTAAGATTTCAACGGCTGGCAATTTTTTGCCTTCTAAAAACTCTAAGAAAGCACCACCGCCGGTAGAGATATAAGAGACTTTATCGGCAATATCGTATTTGTCGACAGCGGCTAATGTATCACCACCACCGGCAATGGAGAATGCGCTGCTATTAGCAATCGCGTGAGCAATAGTTTCTGTACCTTTGCCAAATTGGTCAAATTCAAAAACCCCCACAGGGCCATTCCAAACAATGGTGCCCGCTTTAGCAATAATATCAGCTAATACTTGTGCTGAATCTGGACCGATATCAAAAATCATATCTTGCGCGTCAACTTCACTGACTGCTTTTAAATTTGCAGGCGTTGATGCTGAAAATTCTGTGCCAGTCACTACGTCAGTTGGGACAGGAATTGAGCCATTATTAGCTATTGCTTGTGCAGTCAATCGCTTGGCTTCATCGATTAAATCCGCTTCATATAATGACTTACCCACATTGTGCCCTTGTGCGGCAATAAAGGTATTAGCGATACCGCCACCAACAACAAGCTGGTCAACGATACCAGCAAGTGATTCTAATACGGTCAGTTTTGTTGATACTTTTGAACCACCGACAATTGCCACCATTGGGCGAGCAGGATTATCTAATGCTTTACCAAGTGCTTCTAATTCACCGGCTAATAGAGGCCCTGCACAGGCGGTAGGAGCAAATTTGGCAACGCCATGGGTACTGGCCTGTGCGCGATGTGCCGTGCCAAATGCATCCATAACAAAGACATCGCATAGTGCTGCTAGTTTTTTTGCTAATGTATCATCGTTTTTCTTTTCACCGACATTAAAACGTACATTTTCAAAAATAACTAACTCGCCCGCATTTACCTCGATACCTTCTAAGTAATCTGAAGCTAATGTTACAGGAGCTGATAAAGCGTCTGAGAGGTAATCAACAACCGGTTGTAATGAAAACTCTGGGTTAAATTCACCTTCGGTTGGGCGACCTAAATGTGACATTACCATTACTTTTGCACCAGCATCTAACGCATGTTTTATGGTAGGTAACGCGGCTTTAAGTCGTGCGTCAGAAGTGACTTTTCCTTCACTGACGGGTACGTTTAAATCTTCACGGATAAGTACTCGCTGTCCGTTAAGGTCTAAGTCGGTCATTTTGATCACTGACATGGGTAATTCCTGTTATTTAATATTAAATGGTTAAAGTAAAAATCATCTGTCATTCGTTTTAAAGGTATTTTGCTATTACTTTGGAGGTATCAAGCATACGATTGGCAAAGCCCCATTCGTTATCACACCAAACAAGCATTTTAATCAAGCGTTTGTGACTCACCCGCGTTTGATTGCCGTCGACAATCGCTGAGTGCGGGTCATGGTTAAAATCAATCGAGACTAACGGTTCTTCGGTATACCCTAAAATGCCTTGTAGGCCGTTGTTTTGTGCGGCTTTGATTGCTTGATTAATTTCCGCAATACAAACATCACTTGATACGGTTAAGCTTAAATCCATCGCGGTGACATTCACTGTGGGTACACGAACTGCAATGGCTTCAAAACGCCCAGCAAATTTCGGCAGAATACGTTCAATACCTGCGGCTAATTTAGTATCAACAGGGATAATTGATTGGCTTGCTGCTCGGGTACGACGTAAATCAGGATGGTAGGCATCAATCACTTGCTGATCATGCATTGATGAATGAATAGTGGTGATTGTGCCGCTTTCCACTCCGAAAGCATCGTCAATGACTTTGATCACTGGAACAATACAATTGGTGGTACATGAGCCGTTACTGATCACGCGATCATCTGAGGTTAAGCTATCATCATTAATCCCAAAAATAATGGTGGTATCAACGTTTGGATCGGCAGGGTGTGAAAATAATACTTTTTTGGCCCCTTGGCTAATATATTGTTCACCTTCTTGCTTAGTGGCAAACTTACCTGTGCAATCCAGAACGATATCGACCTGTTCGTCATGCCAGTCAATCTGCTCAATATGTTGATGATGAGACAGCTTGATATCATCACCAGCAACATTGAGAATGTTATCGGTTAAATTTACCGCGAAGGCAAAGCGGCCATGATTACTGTCATATTTGAGTAAATGTGCGATACCAGCAGGTTCTGCAATTTCATTGATGGCAACAAGTTTGAAATCTTGACGATGGTTGTTTTCATAGAGCGCACGGGCAACATTTCGACCAATACGGCCAAACCCATTGATAGCGATATTTACAGACATAATGACTTATATTTCATGAATGGAAACGCCACGACAAGCTTGATGTTGTCGTGGCGATTTGATTAAGCTAAGTTGTTAACTGTGCTAACCACGTTATCAACGGTAAAGCCAAAGTGTTCCATTAGTACGCCACCTGGTGCTGATTCACCAAATGTTGTCATGCCGACAACGGCACCGTTGAAACCGACATATTTATACCAGAAATCGGTATGTGCAGCTTCAATAGCGACGCGCTTAGTTACGCTACTTGGTAGTACTGATTCCTTGTATTGTGCATCTTGCGCATCAAAAATATTGGTTGAAGGCATAGAGACAACACGCACGTGTGTACCAAGTGTATCGGCTGCAGCAAGTGCTAGTGCGACTTCTGAACCTGTAGCGATAAGGATCACTTCTGGTGTACCTTCACTGTCACGTAAAATATAACCACCTTTAGCGATATCAGTTACTTGCTGTTCCGTACGTGCTTGTGCTGGTAATCCTTGACGAGAAAATACCAAGGATGTTGGCGCATTTTGACGCTGTACAGCATTTTTCCATGCTACCGCAGATTCTGTGGCATCAGCCGGGCGCCAAGTAACCATGTTCGGGGTAGTACGTAAGTTTGTTAATTGTTCGATTGGTTGGTGTGTTGGACCATCTTCACCTTGGCCAATTGAATCATGGGTGTAAACAAAAATATTTTGAATGCCCATCAAGGCCGACATACGTACCGCATTACGGGCATATTCCATAAACATCATAAAGGTGGCACCGTAGTTAATAAAACCACCGTGTAATGAAATACCATTCATAATGCCTGACATACCAAACTCACGGACACCGTAGAAAATGTAGTTACCAGCAGCATCTGTTTCAATACCTTTCGAGCCTGACCATAATGTTAAGTTTGAGCCGGCTAAATCGGCAGAGCCACCTAATAATTCAGGTAAAATGTTACCAAAGGCTTCAATGGTATTTTGTGAAGCTTTACGTGAAGCGATATTTTCTGCTTTTGCTTGGCACTCTTGAATATATGCGTTGGCTTTTGCTTCAAAGTCTGCTGGTAAGTCACCTTTGATCACACGGCGTTCATATTCTGCTGCTAGTTCTGGGTGGGCGGCTTGATACGCAGCAAACTTCTCATGCCAAGAAGATTGTGACGTTTGCCCTTTTTCTTTTTGATCCCACTGAGCATAAATTTCATTAGGGATTTCAAAAGGTGCATGCGACCAATTTAAAAATTCACGTGCCGCGTTAATTTCATCGTCTCCTAACGGGGCACCGTGGCAATTATGGGTACCTTGTTTGTTAGGTGAGCCAAAACCTATTACTGTTTTACAGCAAATCATGGTTGGTTTATCAGTGACTGCTTGCGCTTCTTTGATAGCTTTTGCAACAGCATCGGCATCATGACCATCAACATCGGCAATAACATGCCACCCATATGAGGCAAAGCGTTTTGGTGTATCGTCAGTGAACCATCCCTCAACTTCACCATCGATAGAAATGCCATTGTCATCCCAAAAGGCGATTAATTTGCCTAAGCCTAAAGTGCCTGCTAATGAGCATGCTTCATGGGAAATACCTTCCATCAAACAACCATCACCTAAGAAACAATAGGTAAAATGGTTAACAATATCGTGACCTGGGCGGTTAAATTGTGCAGCTAAGGTTTTTTCAGCAATCGCCATACCCACAGCATTTGAGACACCTGCGCCTAGTGGGCCGGTTGTTGTTTCCACACCAGGGGTGTAACCATATTCTGGGTGACCTGGCGTTTTTGAGTGTAATTGTCGAAAGTTCTGTAGTTCCGACATCGGTAAATCATAACCAGTTAAATGCAATAACGAATAAATGAGCATTGAACCATGGCCGTTTGACAAAATGAAACGGTCGCGATCAACCCAGTTAGGATCACTTGGGTTATGTTTTAGAAAATCACGCCATAGGACTTCGGCGATATCTGCCATCCCCATGGGGGCACCTGGGTGACCTGATTTTGCTTTTTGAACAGCATCCATGCTTAATACACGGATTGCATTGGCGAGTTCTTGACGCGACGGCATAATTGCTCCAACTGTTTTAAAAATTGAGGGTGTAAAAAGTGACGCTATTTTCGCCTAGACAGGGGTATCTCTGCAAATGATATTATGCGATTTGTTATATTTTTTAAAAAAATAACAGTGCTGTAAGTAATTTTTCAGATAAATCATTGAAATATTGATGTTTATCGTATAAGTTTTGTAGCGTAGTAAAGTTTGACCATAATAATAATACCTAAGTAGGACATTAGAATGAATAAATCGTCTTCAAAAGGGATCAAACTGACAACCGTAATATTTGCCGTATTTGTATTAGCATTGTCAGCGATATTGAGTAACACCTCAGTAGCTGAGAACATGGAAGTAAAGACAGAACAAGCCAATTAATTTTAGTTGGCTATAAAAATTAACCTCGCATAAGCGAGGTTTTTTTATGGGAAAAAAGCTGATTGCTTGCTTCATGAGTATTGATTTACTAGCGTTAAATGGTAATAACGTTTTTCTCTACTATACTGGCTCTGTTGATAATCAATATTATTGAAGTCTTCTTTAGCCACTTGGCTTAAAGCTGTAATAGTATAATGGAAGGTACTATTATGAAAAAAATATCTATTTTAGTAGCAACGCTACTGTTCACTTTTTCAGTATTAGCAGAACAAACTAAATCATATACTCAATGGGATACATTTAGATTCACGATAAATAATACAGATGCTAAAAAACTCACCAACAATATGCGAGAGCATATTAAAAAATATCATGTCAAAGCTCCATTAAAAACCAAAATCTTTAATATTACTTATGGTCCCAGTGCTAACGAACTCCTGTGGGTGATGGGGCCTGTGACATTCTCAGAGTTAGATGCACGACCTGATAATAAAAAGCACGATCAAGATTGGGCTGATAACATTAACCCTTATATTAGCTCTTATCAGCAAAGTGAAATATGGCGTAATATTGAAGGCTTAGAGATCAATAATTTAGGTGAAAAAGCGCCTTCTCCAGAAAAATTTGTTTCTCGGTATTTAACGGTGAATAAAGATCAAGATCAGGAAGTTGTGAAGTACTTGCTAACTCAGGTTAAAGAGACACTTGATAAAATAGGCAAAGTCAAATATTGGGCGGTAATGGAAAACAAATTTATCCAAGGTAACACTAATGGACGCCATCTGATGGCGCTGTCTTCTTTTGAGTCTTGGACTGAGTTTGATGATGATTGGGAATTTAGTAAACATTTTGAAAAAATATACGGTAAAGGTAGTTTTAAAGCATTTCGTGCCAATTACGCTCGAGTATTTAAAAACCAGTGGCATGAAATTATTGCCGTGAATAAAGAAATGAGTGGCTTGTAATTAGCCATGTTTGTAGCCCAAAGGGCAGTAAAATTGGGCTACTGTTCAAGATGTTGACTATAGGTATGCTTGATTAGTTTTTAGGAGCAATAGAAACACAATGATAGTATGGCGTCCCCACCAGGACTCGAACCTGGAGCAGCGGCTTAGGAGGCCGCAGTTTTATCCAGTTAAACTATGAGGACAGCAGTTAAGGCGATAGATTTTATCAAATTTTTTAATGCTGTAAAGTTTCGTATTGTTAATACCTAACTGCGACATCATCTAACTGAATATTTCCTAAGGCATTGTTTTCAGTGGTCACTGCCAGAGCGTTGTAAGCAGAAACATCCGTGACTTTAACTGTGTAAGGGCTGACATTAAATCCTGCGTATAATTTACCGTCACTGCTAGTAAAGTTTTTCAAGTGTAATAATGAGAATTCATCACCAACTTTAACACCATGATTACTGCCAATGTTAATCCGTACCTGATTACTTGCCACTTGGATGATTTTGGCGCGAGTTGGTTGACACATCATGTTGTCGTCAATGTCGGTGACAATATCGGTTAACGTGTGCTTGATAGTTTGACCATATTCACTTTGCCAAAAGGCTTTGGAATATACGTCAACTTGGGCACGTTTGGTGAATGTCCAGGGCGCTTCGTTATAGTAGTTTTTGCTAAACACTAATTCTCCATTAGCGCCATTATAAATATATACCGCAAAATTAAAGTAACGGTTAAATTCATCTTCTTGCCAAAAAGACCAGCTATTGTTTTCGGTATCGGCAAATGAAATATCTTCTATTTCTGAAAACATCACATATTGACTATCGGTTAAATCAGCTAATGTCATTGCAATTCGTTTGATTTCTTCAACTTGTATGCTGTTGTTATAACGAGAAAAAGCGGAGTTGTTTTTTAATGCAAGCTTGGTCTCTAAATACATTCCTTGCTGGCGAATAGCATGAGATAGTTTTTTGACAAGGGTATTATCGAGTTGATATATCCCGCCGATGTTGGCTTGCTCTCTATTTTTGATATGACTTTTTGTGATCAACAGGGACTTTCGGTAATCGGCAGAAAAACATTGACGTTCTTGCGGCAAAATATTGGCACGAATGGTAACCGTAATACTATTGTCTTGATGTAATTCATCAATAAGCTCAAATGAACGGACTGTACCACTTGCACGAATGTTAATTTCATCCTGTGTTAATAAACCATTGATGACTTGTTGAACACTGGAGACAGATGCCCCCGCGACCAATAATGCTTTTTTTAAGGCATTTTCCACCGCTTTAGATTTAGCTGCTTTAGCATTATCTTTACTGATGTATGCCTGACCTTGTGCCTGATACCACTGCGCATGAGCAGATGACCAATACAGTAATGTTAATAAAGTTAAAGCGATAATACGCATAGTTAATCCTATAAAAAAACTTGGCATGTTCTAAGCTATAAGCATGAAGCATCTGATGCCGAGTTGTTTGATTGGTTCAGATACGCCAAGAGTATACAAATATTATTGATTGTTACTGTTTAATGTTAAGCATTTTTTATGCCTAAATCGAATGTTTGTAGAGTTGGCTTAAAATATGCTTGGTTTTTGCTATTAAATTTGGATGTAATTGAGGAGCACTCAATGAAAAAGTGGTTGCTATTAACATTACCCTTGTTGGTTTCATGTAGCATGATGTCTGATGGGGATGATTTCTACCGTGTTGTTCAACAAGAGCAAGGTGAAATAGATGCGTTTGAACTACCTAAACACGCAATCAATGATGTGGTAAAAGGGCTTGCATATCAAATGCTTGAAAGTAGTACTTTTGTCACCCCAAAAACACCGATAGCGGTTGCTTCGTTTGTTGACTTAAAAGATTTAGAGTCAACTAATTGGTTGGGTAATCAATTATCGGAAAGCTTTATCCATGAATTACAACGTCATGGTTTGATTATTGTCGATTTTAAAACCACAGGACATATTCGCGTTACCAAAGACGGTGATTATGTGTTCACTCGTGACTGGAAAGAATTACCAGAACGCCAGATTATTGACTATGTGGTAACTGGTACCATGATGAAACAAGACGGTGGTATTTTGGTCAACGCGCGTATGATAGGTATGCAATCACGTGTTGTAGTTGCTACGGCCCAATCATTTATTCCTAATTGGATCGTGGGTGAAGAGCTAAATCGTATGGAAAATGTCAGAATGAAAGACGGCATGATCATCAGAGAAGCTGAAATGCTTAGCGATGAAGCAAGGGCGGTTGAGATTCATCAATAGGGGGATGTTATGAAAAAAATGTTATTAGTAGCCTCTATGCTTGGAGTTTCATCACTTTTACTTGGCGGTTGTAGCACTATTTATGATAAACATGTGCAATGGCAACGCGTGAAACCAGATTCGTTTCCGGTGATCAAGGCGGTGGGTCAAGCACCCATTAGTTTACAAAAGTCTGACAATGAAACACAGCGTATGCTAATGGCGATTAAAGCTTCTAAATTGGCGGCTTATGCCGAATTAGCAGAGCAAGTGTATGGGCAGCAGATTAACGACTCAACTACGATGTCAAATCTATTGATAAATGATCAAGAGCTAACGACATCAGTCAATGGACTTATCCGTGGGGCTAAAGTGTTGAAAAGCTACCCTGTTGGTGACACTTATACAACCGAGTTACTGTTGGACTTTAAACAAGTGTATGACCTTTATCTCGCCTCTTCCAATCAGAGAGAAATTAAAAACGTTCAGTATTTTTAATTTTTTCAATCACAAAGTAGTTAAAAAACCGGCTTTATAGCCGGTTTTATGTATAGGAAATACGGTACAACGAAATTGCAGGAGCATAATTTCGTGTGTGTATAGGAAATACGGTATATCGAAATTGCAGGAGTATTTTCTCATCTTTATATGTTAGTAATAACATGCATTTCAGCTAAGCCGATTGCTTATATTAATTAACGCATTGCAATGAAGTTAAATGCTTTATTGATAAGTTGAGCTTTATTGATAAGTTGAGCTTGATTAGAAAATGTGAGCAATGGTTGAAGGTTTTCTAGTTTAACAGGTTAGGCCTTTATGCCTAAGCTACTTAACCCACCACTGGTTTTTCCTTTACTGTCATAGGTCATTGATGACTTATTATGATTTTGTAAAAGGGTTGTTTTCATGCGTTCAACGGCTAATTCAGAATGTTGGATAATTTGACCATTGACGAGATTTTTTTCTTTGCAACTAAGCAGCACTTTTTCAATTTCTGCCAGAATATCAGCATAGACCCCTTGTGCTTTATCTTGTTTAAATTGCACACTTTGTTCAAACTGTTGATCCAATGATTGAATATCAATCAAAAGTTGATTTTTCAGCTCTGAGATTTCAGTAAGCTTAGCTGGATCTTGCTGTTGGAGGATCGCCTTTTCACTATCAATAATAGATTCAAGCTGTTGTAATTGCTCAAGCTGTTTTTGAAGTTGTGGCAAATGGCCGGAATCTGTTGACACTAATTATTATCCTTAAACTTATTAATGCTTAGCCAAGTTTAAACTCAAAGTTAGCTATGCTTGCTGCTAATTTTTCAGGGTTTACTTTATATTCGCCAGACATAATAGCACTTTTCAGTTGTTCAACTTTCTTCTGGTTAACTGCCGAACCTTCATTGGCCTTTTTCTGAAGTTCACCAAGTTGCTTCGCTTGTGGTGTAATTGAAACCGAATCTTTACTTGCAACTTTTGATTGTTCAGCCGAGACAGAGTTTTGCGTCGCTTGTTGCTTCACCTGAGTTTGTTGTTCGACTTTTTGCTTAACTTGAGTGTTATTACTCAAGTTATTGATATTCATAGCCATAATGTGATCCTATTGGCAATTAGTACGACTTTTATGTCTTTGTATCGGCAAAAGTTTTCAATACTTTAACATTATTTATAAATTAATTGCTACCTGATTGATAGATTGCACTTGGGCGGTGATTGTTTTTCCAGAACGGGTATTTCTAACTTTTACTTGTTCACCAAATGTCGCATTTTTTAAAGCAACTCCAGATGTTTTTATGTGAAAATTATCAGATTGAGCAACAATGGTGACAACTTCACCTTTACATACAACGCAAATTACTTTTTTAGTAACGGCTCGACCAGGCATCAATGTTCGTTTACTTCGAGCACCTTTAATTTGGTCAATATCATTGAGGATTTCTCCACGAATACGGTAGAGGTTACGCCATTCAATAGCGAGATTTTGTTCGTTTAGAGTGCTGCCTTTAGCAATTTTTGTCTTCGCAACTAAAACGGGTATGGTTGTTTCAACTTGTACCGGTATAAACAATTGCCAGGGTGTTGAACTTTCACAGGAAATTTTCACATTTAGATTTCTACTGGAGTAGTTTTGGGGTATATTTGCACTTAAAGGAACTGAACATGGTTTAATATTGATTCTAGGGTCTATGGCTGCAGGAGTGACAACAATTTTACCATGACGTGGTTGTTCGGTATGTTCTTCCACATAAGTTTTCGCTAGCTTTGTAATGTATTCGGCATCATATGTCGTAGCTACACAGTCCAAAGTCGCTAACATGGTCAAAAGTGAAAAACTTATAAATATCTTTAATTTGCTCATAAATTTTGTAATCTAGTACTAGGGAAATTGAAATACTCGTCTATGCTTAATTTACAGAGCGAGAAAATAGATTAAATCCGTCAAAATACAGGCGAATCTAATCATATCAATGTACAATCAAGAATTGTGCCTAATAGTGCGGTATCCTGTTAGGGCATTCTACAACGAGGTTAATATGGCTGGAGTTTTAGATTCGGTAAATCAACGTACGCAGTTGGTGGGTCAAAATAGACTAGAGCTTTTAATGTTCAAGTTAGTTGGGTCACAAAGATTCGGCATTAACGTGTTTAAAGTACGAGAAGTAATGCCTTGTCCTCGTTTAACATTATTACCTAAACAAGATAAGTTTATTAAAGGGGTTGCTCATATTCGAGGGCAGACCATTTCAGTTATAGATCTAAGTAAAGCGACCGGTGGGCCAGAAATTAAGCCGGATGAGAATTCTTTTGTTATTATTGCTGAATATAATCGCAGTGTGCAAGGTTTCTTGGTCTCTGGGGTTGAGCGTATTGTGACCTTAAGCTGGCAAGATATTTTACCCCCACCAGAAGGCGCTGGGAAATCAAGTTATTTGACGGCAGTAACCGAAATAGATAACGAAATGGTATCTATCTTGGATGTTGAAAAAATTCTTAACGAAATTAGCCCGATATCTACAGAGCTGAGTGATGAGGTTAAAGATGAAACTGTCGGTCAAAGTCTTGGTGAGCGGGTGATCATGATTGCCGATGATTCAACTGTGGCGCGCAACCAAGTGAAACGAGCCCTTGAGCCACTCGGCCTGAAAATGGTGTTAGCGAAAAATGGCCAAGATGCGCTTAACCAGTTGAATGAAATGGTTCAAGGCTGTGATTCTATTGATGAAAAGGTCGCACTGTTGATATCAGATATTGAAATGCCAGAAATGGATGGTTATACCTTAACGGCAGAGATCAAAAGTAATGAGCAATTACGTAAAATGCCGGTCATTTTACACACGTCTTTAAGTGGTGTCTTTAATAATGCCATGGTTGAAAAAGTAGGCGCGGAAGATTTTATTCCAAAATTTCATCCTGATGAATTAGCGACTGCAGTGAAAAAATGGTTAAAAGTTGAAGAACTGTCTTGATTTGGTTAGTCAGTATTAAAGTGGAAAATATATAGTGCCAGCGCGTCAACTTGATGACAAAAGTTATCATTTATTCAGAGAGTTTCTAGAGCAGCAATGTGGAATAGTGCTAGGTGAAAGTAAACAATACCTAGTAAAAAGCCGCTTAGCGCCACTGATGGCAAAATTTAATGTAGAAACCCTAGGTGAGTTAGTAACTCGTACATTAAGCCCGATGGAAAGGCAGTTACGCTCGGCGGTTATTGATGCGATGACAACTAATGAAACATTATGGTTTCGTGATGAATATCCGTTCGAATTATTAAAAAAACGTTTGTTGCCTGAGTTCAAAGGTCAGCGTACACCAGTAAAGATATGGTCTGCCGCAAGCTCTTCTGGTCAGGAACCTTATTCTATTGGGATGTCCGCGATGGAATATCAGCAGTCGAATCCGGGCAGCTTACCTGGTAATGTTCAAATTATTGGCACTGATATTTCTCATACTATGTTAGAGCACTGTAAATATGCTCATTATGATACATTATCTTTATCTCGAGGCTTATCAGCTGAGCGAAAACGTTTGTTTTTTGAGCCAGGTGAAAATGGCATGTCAAAGATCAAAGAACCGGTCAAAAAGTTAGTGAGTTTTCGTCACTTAAACCTGTTAGGTAGCTATAGTTTAATGGGGCGTTTTGATATTGTATTTTGTCGTAACGTCTTGATTTACTTCTCTCCTGAGATAAAAAAACAAATATTGTCACAAATCTATGGGGTATTAAATCCCGGCGGTTACCTATTTCTAGGTGCCTCAGAGTCATTATCTGGACTCAACCAAAAATTCGAAATGATCCGTTGTAATCCCGGTATCGTTTATCAAAAAAACGTTTAGCACATCTTTTTATTATTGGCATAAAAATTGAATGGTTACTTCCATAGAATTGGAGGTAGCCTCATGGCCATTAGTTTCGATAAAGCATTCGGTATTCTCCCGCAAAGTTTACAGATACGCGCACAGAACGCAGAAGTGATCTCTGCAAATATCGCAAATGCAGACACGCCTGGGTATAAAGCGAAGGGCATGGATTTTAAGGCAGCGCTTGCCCAAGCGGCAAGTAAACAGCAAGCCGGCATGACCCGAACGCATGAAAAACACTTGGATGTGCGTACCGAAATGAACAATAGTGTTGATTTTCGCATTCCAAATCAACCAGATACAGGTGATGGTAATACAGTTGATGTACAAATGGAACGAAACTTGTATCTAGAAAACTCACTACACTATCAAGCAAGTATTCGGTTTCTTGACAGTAAAATTAAAGGGCTGAGAAAAGCTATCACTGGAGGTAAAGGATAATGAGCTTATTTAACGTTTTTGATATATCGGCGACGGGCATGAGTGCTCAGTCAGTACGATTAAATACAACGGCGAGTAACATTGCAAATGCTGACAGTGTAAGTAGCAGTGTTGATCAAACATATCGTGCTCGGCATCCAGTTTTTGCCGCAGAGATGCAAAAAGCTGCCGCTGGGCAAGAAGAGTCTGTTGGTGTCAAAGTGTTAGGTGTTGTGGAAAGCGAGGCACCATTGAATGTGGAATATGCGCCTCAGCATCCTATGGCAGATAGCAATGGCTATATTTATAAACCGAATGTCAATGTGATTGAAGAGATGACCAATATGATTTCGGCATCACGATCGTATCAAACTAACATTCAATTAGCCGAGTCAGCAAAAAACATGCTGAATAAAACCTTAATGTTAGGTCGTAGTTAGTAGCTAGGAGTGATTATGGAATCGGTAACTGGCGGAAGCCCATTAGAAAACATGCGTTGGCAGAAAGAAGATTACAAAAAAGCGGATGAAAATGACCGTGGTATGTTAACGCAAGAAGATTTTTTTGCGCTGCTAACAAAGGAATTATCACACCAAGACCCAACAAAACCTGTTGAGAATAATGAGATGATTTCTCAGATGACAGCTTTCTCTACTACAGATGGTGTCTCTGAACTTAATGAACAATTTAGTAGTTTTGCTGCGTCTATGTCGTCAAGCCAAGCGTTACAAGCATCTT
Organism: Thalassotalea sp. G2M2-11; assembly: GCF_017168195.1. Lineage (GTDB taxonomy): Bacteria > Pseudomonadota > Gammaproteobacteria > Enterobacterales > Alteromonadaceae > Thalassotalea_E. The sequence goes on along the minus strand of NZ_JADNYL010000002.1, from coordinate 797,538 downwards.
CGTTAGTGGGGCGTAGTGTTCTCGTTGATGATAATGTTTTTGGTATGGCTAGCGGAGAAGAAGTCAAAGGTAAATTGATCACAGATGAAGCAGCATCAAACGTCAATATTTATGTAGAAAATACCGCAGGTGAGATTATTCAAACCGTGCCCGTTGGTAATGTGAAAGCCGGAGAATTTACCTTTACTTGGGATGGTCAAATGTCTGACGGTGAACCGGCACCAGAGGGGGCATATCGATTTAGAATTGCTGGCTTAGTTGGAGGACAAGCCTCTGAACTCCAGGCAATGACCTACCGGAAGGTGGATAGTGTCACGCTGGCAGGTGCTGGTGGCAATATTTTATTAAACCTAAATGGTGGCAGTTCAATGGCATTATCTGATGTGGTTGAAGTCTCAGAAGGGTGAGTTTGTTTTTAGGTTTAAAGTTATTACAGAATTTTTATATGAGGTGAAGTTATGTCATTTAATATCGCATTAAGCGGATTAAACGCCGCACAAAAAGACTTAGATGTTACATCTAATAATATTGCCAACGTGAATACTACTGGGTTTAAAGAGTCACGTGCAGAATTTGTTGATGTATATGCTGCATCATTACTCGCATCAGGCAAAACCAAAGTGGGTGATGGGGTATTAACGGCTGATGTTGCACAGCAATTTCAACAAGGCAGTATCCAATTTACTAATAATGCGCTTGATTTGGCGATTACAGGTAATGGTTTTTATGCGGTTGTTCCTGAAATTGACAGTTTAGAAACATCCTATACCCGAGCAGGTCAATTTAAGCTTAATGATAGCAACTTTGTGGTTAACTCGGCCGGAGAGCATTTATTAGGCTTCCCGGTCAATGCTGACGGTACTTCAGCGTCTGTCAGTTTATCAACAGCTGAACCTATTCGTATTCCAACTGCTTCCGGTGCACCACAAAAAACATCAGAAGTGGATATTCGTATGAACTTACCTGCCGGTGATTCGTATATTTCCAATGCACCGGGTAATTTTGATCCTGATGATCCGTTAACGTTTAACCACTCTACCTCTGTCACTATTTTTGATTCATTAGGTGATAGTCATGTGATGACCTATTACTTTGTCAAAGATAACCCAAGTACAAATCCAAATGAGTGGCTAGTTTTTGCTGGTGTCGATGGCAAACCGATTGATTTGGTCGATCCGGCTGGCGGTACTACGAACCCTGTTGGTGGTACTGTTTCTGGACCCTTATCTCCGACGGGGGTTATTGGAGGTCGGTTAATTTTTGATACATCTGGTGATTTTGTTTCGCAAGAGCCTACATTAGCCGAAGGAGGTCTAGTAACCCGTGACTTTACTAACCATTTACCTAATGGTGCCGATCCTGCACAAACGATACAAATCGATTTCAACTTAGATCCATTAGCACCTAATCCAAATGAACCTACTCAGTTTGCTTCAAACTTTGAAGTGACGTCACTGGAACAAGATGGATTAGCCGTTGGTCGATTAACAGGTATTGATATTGGTACTGATGGTTTGATTCGTGCAACCTATAGTAACGGTACGTCAGAGCCGCTTTCACGTATTGCTTTAGTTAACTTTGCGAATGAGCAAGGCTTAACGCAAATAGGTAATACTTCATGGAAGGAAAGCATTAGTTCAGGTGAGGCATTAGCGGGTGAAGCAGGTTCAGGAACCTATGGTACTATTAACTCTTCGGCGTTAGAGCAGTCGAACGTAAACCTAACTACTGAGCTGATTGATTTAATTTCTGCACAGCGAAATTTCCAGGCAAACTCTCGAGCATTAGAAGTTGATAATCAATTGAATCAAACAATATTACAAATTCGTTAATTGAGTTTCTTACTCCTCTCAAAGCCCTTCTAAGAAGGGCTTTTTTATGTACAGGATGTACGGTATATCGAAATTGCAGGAGCACAATTTCGTGTATGTACAGGATGTACGGTATGTCGAAATTGCAGGAGCATAATTTCGTGTATGTACAGGATGTACGGTATATCGAAATTGCAGGAGCATAATTTCGTGTATGTACAGGATGTACGGTATGTCGAAATTGCAGGAGCATAATTTCGTGTATGTACAGGATGTATGGTCAGTTTTTATGTTCCAGACAAAAATTAAGTACCTACATCCTTGTAGGTAATGTCGCGATCACATGGATGTGAGGAGCAACGATGTACAATCAACTTTCTCCTTATTTTACCTCTGGCACTGTAATTGCATTTATATTCGATAACATTCGATTAATTTTGGATTGATAATGGATAAGATGCTCTACATCGCCATGAGTGGCGCTAAACAGAACATGAAAGCGTTGTCGGTTAATGCGCATAATTTAGCGAACGCGAAAACCACGGGCTTTAAAGCTGATCTCGCACAAGCTCGTGCTATGCAAGCATTTGGTGAAGGGTTACCAACACGTGTTTTTGCTATGACTGAAAAGTCTAGCCAAAACTTTGACAGTGGGGCGTTATTGACCACTGGCCGTGATTTAGATATTGCCATTCAAGGTGAAGGTATGATGGCGGTACAAGCACGTGATGGCAGTGAAGGCTATACACGAGATGGTCATTTATCGCTCACTGAGGAAGGTTACTTGCAAACGACTAGTGGTGATTTAGTCATGGGTGATAACGGTCCAATAACGTTGCCATTACCAGTAAATAATATCCAGATCTCAGCTGATGGTACCATTATGGTTCAGCCAGCTGGCGCGCCAAGTACTGTTCAAGATGAAATCGCGCGGATCAAATTTGTTAACCCAGATACTCGAACATTGGAGCGAGGTAATGACGGTTTGTTTCGGGGAAAAATTGAACAACCTGAAGTGGATGTGAATGTCAGAATACGAAGCGGCATGCTTGAATCAAGCAATGTCAATCCTGTGGGGGAAATGACTGAAATGATCACACTACAACGTCAATTTGAAATGCAATTGAAACTTATGAAAACCGCTGAAGAAATTGATTCAGCCAGTGCATCGCTATTGCGTGCATTCTAAATGAATTATTGAGGTGATATATGAACCCAGCATTATGGATCAGTAAAACAGGCTTAGATGCGCAAACTAAAGATATTGCGGTTATTTCAAATAACTTAGCAAATGCGAGTACGGTGGGCTTTAAAAAGAGCCGAGCGGTGTTTGAAGACCTGTTATACCAGACGATCAATCAACCAGGAGGCCGTTCTGCCCAAGATACAGAAATGCCATCAGGCTTAACCTTAGGGGCAGGCACTAAAGTGGTTGCTACGCAAAAAATTCATTCGCAAGGCGATATGATAACAACGGATAATTCTCTTGATCTGATGATCCAAGGGGAAGGCTTTTTTCAAGTACAGATGCCGGATGGATCGCTATCTTATACCCGTAACGGTCAATTTACCATGGATGAAGAGGGGAATATGGTAACGCCAGGTGCAGGGTATTTAATGCAGCCTCAAATTACCATTCCACAAGATGCACTGAGCATCACTGTCTCACAAGATGGTGAAGTCTCTGTGACCTTACAAGGGCAACCTGAGCCTGCCGTTGTCGGTCAAATTAATACGGTAAACTTTGTCAATCCGACCGGTTTAGAGCCCGTTGGCCAGAACTTATTTGTTGAAACCGCAGTTAGTGGTGCGCCGCAAGAGGGTGTTCCCGGACTTGAAGGCTTTGGCATGCTAGTACAAGGGGCATTAGAAACGTCTAATGTTAATACGACTGAAGAATTAGTGAATCTAATCGAAAGTCAGCGTGTTTATGAAATGAACTCAAAAGTTATTTCAGCCGTTGATCAGATGCTTAGTTACATTAATCAACAGTTATAGTGGTTGAGGTACGTCATATGAAAACGCTGATCATTTTGTTATGTGCATGGATGACGTTAACAGGTTGTGCAAGTATTGAGCAGGCCAAAACATTGCCTGATGATCCTGAATTTGCACCAATTTTACCAGCTATGGAAGAAGAGCCGATAGTACCAACAGGTTCATTATTTAAGCCTAATTACGTTAATAATATCTACTCTGATTCGAAAGCACATCGGGTGGGAGATATCATTTCAGTGATTTTAAGTGAAAGTACCCAAGCCCAGAAAAATGCCAAAACGGAATTGAAAAAAGCAAATAGTGCCTTACTCGATCCTATTACTGGTTTAGCTGGCGCCCCAGTGACGTTTAAAAATGACGCTTTGCAATTTGGCTTGAATCAAGAATCTGATTTTAAAGGGGATTCAAAAACTAATCAGGGTAACAGCCTTAGCGGTAATATTTCTGTACATGTTTTGCGAGTATTACCTAATGGCAATTTGATGATCCGAGGTGAAAAATGGATGACGCTTAACAATGGGGATGAATACATTCGCTTAACTGGCATCATTCGTTCACAGGATATTAGTTCTAGTAATACCATTGTTTCATCAAAAGTTGCGAACGCACGTATTCAATATTCAGGCACAGGTGCTTTTGCTGAAGTACAAGAGCAAGGCTGGTTATCGAAATTCTTTAGTAGTACTTGGTGGCCATTATAACCTTGGCATGTTGTAGGAGATGACGATGAAATCATCAATTGTGAAAATTATCATATTAGCTTTGGTACTAATCAACCTACCAAGTTACGCCCAGCGAATTAAAGATTTGACTGATGTAGCTGGTGTGAGAGCAAACCAGTTAGTTGGATATGGCTTAGTGGTAGGTTTGCCTGGCACAGGTGAGCAAAGTCCGTTTACCGAGCAAAGTTTTAAGACCATGCTTAGCAATTTTGGTATCACCATGCCGACTAATTTGAAGCCGAAAATTAAAAATGTTGCCGCCGTTGCCGTGCATGCCGAATTACCCGCATTTGCTAAACCGGGGCAAACCATCGATATAACCGTTTCATCAATGGGAAGTGCGCAAAGTTTACGGGGTGGCACATTATTACAAACAATCTTAATGGGCATTGACGGTAATGCATATGCCGTTGCACAGGGCAGTGTGGTAGTGAGTGGTTTAGGAGCCGAGGGGCTTGATGGCTCTAAAATAATCGTTAATACGCCAACTGTCGGCCGTATTGCAAATGGTGCAATTGTTGAGCGAGAAGTAGATTCGCCTTTTAGCTCAGGCGATCATATTACCTTTAATTTGCGCAATGCTGATTTTAGCACTGCTAAAGCGTTAGAAAAAGCAATCAACAGTGAATTTGCTAACCCTAACGATCCAGCAACTTTTATTGCTCATGCGATTGATAATACGTCAGTACAAGTGACAGCACCTAGAGATCCCAGCCAGCGGGTGAGCTTTCTAGCGGTATTAGAGAACTTAGAGTTTGAACCTGATTCTCCAGCAGCCAAAGTGATTGTAAATTCTCGCACCGGCACCATAGTGATTGGCTCAGATGTGCGTTTATTACCAGCGGCTATTACTCATGGTGGTATTACGGTCACCATTAATGAAACACAAGAAGTTACGCAGCCTGATGCTTTTGCTGATGGAGAAACTGCGGTAACCACGCAATCTATTGTGAATGTTAATCAAGGTGATAACCGAATGTTTGTTTTCAACCCTGGTATCACGTTAGACACGTTAGTGCGGGCTATCAATAATGTCGGAGCTGGTCCTGGTGATGTGATGGCGATTCTAGAAGCATTAGAACAAGCTGGCGCTTTAAGAGGGGAACTGATCATCATTTAATGATCGGTATGAAGACGATGAACCGGATGAATGAAGCACAAAATTACCTTGATCTAAATGGCCTCAATAGTATTCGCCAACAGTCCAATGCCAGCGATAAAGGTGAGAAAAAAGCCGCATTAGAAACAGCAGCGAAGCAATTTGAAGCGATTTTTATGCAAATGCTGTTAAAAAGTATGCGTAGTGCGCAAGATGTGTTGGAGTCAGATAGTCCATTCAATTCGCAATCCACTAAATTTTATCGTGATATGCATGATCAGCAATTGGCGCTAGAACTATCGAATAACGGCTCGCTAGGTTTATCGGAACTGATTGTTCGTCAATTGGGTGGAGATAGTGAAAATTTTACCCCGAGTAGCCTTTTTAATCCTGATACTCATCTTAATACTGCTGTTAAAAGCTCTAACCAAAGTGCTGACTTAACCTTACCTGTGCGTCGTCAATTTCCTGACTATGTGAGTCAAAAAGATGAAGTTAAAGTTAATACTTCTTCACTTTCTGATACAGAGTTTAAACAGCCAAAAGACTTTGTTACGGCATTAACTGAACCGGCAAAGCTGGTGGAAAGCAAGTTAAATGTACCTTTTCAAGTAGTGATTGCACAAGCTGCATTAGAAACAGGCTGGGGGCAAAAAATCATTAAAACAGCCAATGGACAGAGTTCAAATAACTTGTTCAATATTAAGGCTGATAGTCGTTGGTCTGGTGATAAAACCCATAAAGAAACGTTAGAGTTTCAGCAAGGCGCTATGGTGAAGAAGAAAGAACCGTTTAGGGTCTATCAAAACTTAAGTGACAGCGTGAAGGATTACATTGAATTTCTTTCTTCAAGTGAGCGTTATCAAGGCGCATTATCAAAATCTCGTAATGTGGAACATTTCCTGCATGGTTTACAAAGTGCTGGATATGCGACAGATCCAAATTATGCCAAGAAGATCATGGCAACTCTGCAAAAAGTATCCAGTTTAGTGAAATAAATGGGCTAAACGGCCATGAAATAACACAACTCAGTGTTTTTCAATGTGACTTAATTTGTAGGAGTGTCAGTTATGTCGGTTAATTTATATCAAACTGGGGTGAGTGGTTTATTAGCCGCCCAGCAGCAGTTAGCGACGACTGGTCACAATATCGCTAATGTCAATACCGAAGGATATAACCGCCAGCGAGCTGAACAGAATGCAGCCATAGGTATTTACAGCGGTGGTGGTAATTTTATTGGCTCAGGGACTTATATTCAAGATATTACCCGTATCTATGATCAATTTTCTTATAAAGAGCAGCTGCTTAATCAAGGCAACTTAGGTTTTGCTGACAGTTTACATATCGATTTAAACCAATTGAATGAAGTGATGAGTTTTTCGGGGACATCGATAAATAATTCCATTGATAAATTTTATCAGACCATGAACAGTATTGCCGATAACCCAAGTGACTTAGGGCTACGCAGTATTGCATTATCTCAAGCAGAAATCTTAAGTAGTGATTTTCGTTCCTTAAACGAAAATATTGATCAAATGGAAAAATCTGCCAACGGTGAAATTCAGTTAATGGCTGATAAAATTACTAAGATTTCTTATGAGTTGGCCAAAATTAATGATCAGATACTACAAAATAATGATTTAACCATTCATGGACAACCGAATGACTTACTTGATCGTCGCGATCAATTAGTCTCTGAACTAGGTGAATACACCACAGTGAATACCATTGAAGATGCTAATGGGGTTATGACAGTCATGATTGGTAGTGGTTCAACGCTAGTAGCAGGTATTACCCCGCTATCCCTAACCATTGAAGCAGGCGATCCAGACCCGTTAAAAACTAAGCTTCAATTAAACAGCCCAAATGGCAAGGTGGCACTGAACTCGGCAACCATGGGAGGTGCGTTAGGTGCTAAGTTTGAGTTTAGAGATGAGCATTTACCCAAATTACGTAGCGAAATGAATCGTTTAGCTATGGCTATTTCACATACCTTAAATGAAGGCCAAGCGGATGGGTTAGATCTGAATAAACAACAAGGGTTGAATTTATTTACTGACATTAATACTCCCGCTTTAATGAAGGGAAGGATCGCTGAGTTTTCTAGTAATACAGGTACGCTTGAAGCAAGCATTAATGTTACCGACGTTGCTTTATTACCGACGGATGAGTTTCAAGTTGAGTGGGATGGTACGAATTATCTGATGACCAACTTAACCGATCAAACTAGCCAAACTTTAGTGCTCACACCACCTAATAGCTATGACACTGGGCTAGGTTTTTCTTTAGTGATAGATTCAGGCGCACCTGCTATTAGTGATAAGTTTATTGTTCGCCCGACTGAAAATAGTGCTGCTTTAATGCAGGTTACATTGAAACAAGGTGATGGTATTGCCGCCAGTACCTCGATAGAGTCAACCGCATCACAAAACAATGTCAGCTCAGGTGAATTAAATATCATTACTATGGATGACCCTGTTGCAGCGCGAAACTTTGTTAACGTGACCAATAGCGGTTTGATTATTGATGTTTATCAAAATGGTGCGAATTATGATTACCGAATTTATGATGCGGGAGTGACACCGCCTAATCCGCCTTCCACTGCTGGTGCGATCACCTCAGGTAGTTTTCCTCTTGGTAGCACGGCAGTTGTTGACTTACCTCCAGCGCCAGCAACCATGGCTTTTCAAATTGAATTAAGTGGTGATCCCGTTGGTCAAGGGCCTCTGGCGCCAGAAGTATTTGAAATTAATGATGCCTTTGGTATTGGTAACGGAGGTAATGCCGTCATGATGGCATTAACTCAAGAACAAGGTGTGTTGAATAACGGCAAAGAAACTTTTGGTCAAAATATTGGCAAGTCAACTGCACGTGTAGGCTCAAACGCAAAATCGGCCGAGTTAGTTGCAGATACCGCTCAAGCTTTATTTACGCAAGCATATAATCGCAACCAAGCAACTTCAGGCGTTAACTTAGATGAAGAAGCCGCTAATATGATGAAATTTCAGCAAGCTTACCAAGCATCTTCTCGTATAATTTCTGTTGCTAATACCATTTTTGACACTTTATTGGCAGCAGTGTAGTAGGAGTATGTGATGAGAGTTTCTACCGCACAGTTTTATTTTCAAAATAGCCAGCGATTGAGTGATAAACAATCGGGTGTCAATGATCAGATGAAATATATTTCAAGTGGTAAGCGAGTACTTACTGCTAAAGATGACGCTGTTTCCTATGGTACGCTGACGGGCTACAAAAATGAATTAACTAATTTAGAAAAGTATCAACGTAATATTGTTCAGGCTAAAAATCGGAATAATTTACAAGATACCTCTTTTGCTAATGCCGAAAGCTTAATGCAGGAGTTAAAGCAGTTATTTATTCAAGCAAACAATGGTTCATTAAGTGACGAAGATTTGAAATCTTTAGCGCAATTGGCAGGTAATAGCCAATCACAAATGCTCGATATTGCGAATACGAAAGATGAAACCGGTGGATACATCTTTGCTGGCTATCAAATAGAAAAACGTCCATTTAACCTTCAGCCTGATAATAGTGTCGTTTATGTTGGTGATAGTGGAAAAAGAGAAGTTCAAGTAGCTAAAAATGTTATGGTTGAAACTAATCAGCCAGGGGATGAAGCATTTGAAAAAGTTGAAAATGCTATTGGTGATTTTACGCCTAATTATGTCAACAATAACTCTGGAGTTACGGTACAACGTGCCGTAATTGCCGATCCAAGTAGTTATGACCCGATAACAAGTCCGGGTGATTATAAGTTTGTTTTTACCTCACCTACTGATTTAACCGTAGTCGATAACAATGGTGCTGGTGCTACTGTGTTTTCCACCACTAGTTACGTGCCAGGGCAGACAATTGCCTTTAATGGTATCGAAGTTCAACTAAGTGGCAATCCTTTGCCGGGGGATGAATTTGACATTACTCCAACGGAAGAAATTAGCCTTTTTGACACTATCAAAGCAGCTATTGATTGGATGAATGTTGGCGACAATCCAGCTGATCCTGTTCAGCATGGTGTTGATTACGGCGAAATTTTAACGCAACTCAATGAAGGACTTAACCATATAACCAGCAGACGTACCGATGCAGGTATAAGGCTTAAACTGATTGAAACACAAGAGAATAATCACGCAGATGCAGAACTTATTATGTCTGCTAACCGCTCTAATATTGAAGATCTCGACTTTGCTAAAGCCATTGCTACTTTTGAGCAATCCCAAGTAGCGCTTCAGGCAGCACAGCAAACATTTGTACAAATCAAGGGACTGTCTTTATTTAATTATATTTAAAAATAACTTTTGGCATAGGGTGTGCATTAGTTTAACTGACAAAATTTTGATAGTGGTTCTTAATTAGTGTTGTTATCAGCAAACGAACCACACCTAAAACTTAGGAGATGATAGCAATGGCTTTAGTCGTAAATAGTAATATCGCATCATTGAATGCGCAAAGAAACTTGAGTAAATCAACAAACGAATTACAAACTAACTACCAGCGTTTATCTTCAGGTAAACGTATTAACAGTGCAAAAGATGATGCAGCTGGTTTGCAAATATCGAGTCGTCTAACAGCACAAATCAATGGTTTGAACCAAGCGGCCCGTAATGCCAATGATGGTATTTCACTAGCACAAACTGCTGAAGGGGCATTAGATGAGTTTACCAATGCTCTACAGCGCATGCGTACACTTGCGGTACAAGCATCAAACGGTTCAAATACAACAGCAGATAGAGCTGCATTGGATGCAGAGTTTACTGAATTAGAAACAGAACTTACACGTATTTCAGCGGATACCGAGTTCGGTGGTAAGAAGCTACTTGATGGTAACTATACCGAAAGCTTCCAGATAGGGGCTAATGCTGGACAAACAATTAATATCACTATTAGTAAAGATTTAACTGCCGGTGGATTAAGTGTTAATGGTACATTAACAACATTCTCTGGTGCACAAACCATGATCACTAATATTGATTCGGCGTTAGGAGTTGTTAACGGAACACGAGCTGATTTAGGTGCGAAACAAAACCGTTTTGCTTCTATCATCCGTAGTAATGAGAATACCGCTGAGAATGTTTCAGCATCACGCTCTCGTATTGCCGATACTGATTTTGCAGCTGAATCTGCTGCATTAGCGAGAACAACGGTACTGCAACAAGCATCGAGCTCGATGTTGGCACAAGCTAATCAGCAACCTCAAATAGCATTGTCCTTGTTACAATAAGTCTTATTTTAAAGAGATTAAGCAAAAAACCTTCTTTTTAGAAGGTTTTTGTGTTTTTATTTTAATATTTAAACTTGTTATTATTCAGATGGTTAGCGTGGTAGTGGGTAAAAATCCAAATTTATTTGTTAAAATGTTTAAAGTTTTTTTTTCGGTGTCCGATAAAGGTTTCAAGAGGCGTTAATAAAGAATTGTTATTTAGCCTCGAAAACTAAATAACTAACAGGGCGAATTGGCCCGGAGGCTTTTATCATGGCATTAATCGTAAACAGTAACATCGCATCGTTAAATTCACAACGTCAATTGAATCGTTCAACAGAAGCTTTAGGTACTAGTTATCAAAGATTATCTTCAGGTAAACGTATCAATAGTGCAAAAGATGACGCAGCAGGTTTACAAATCTCTAGTCGTTTAACGGCACAAATTAACGGCTTAAACCAAGCATCTCGTAACGCCAATGACGCAATCTCTCTTGCACAAACAGCTGAAGGTGCATTAGATGAATACACAAACAGCTTACAACGTATGCGTACTCTAGCTGTACAAGCGTCGAATGGTTCAAACACCACTGCTGACAGAACTGCACTAGATGCTGAATATTCAGAGTTGGAATTAGAATTAACGCGTATTCAAACTGATACAGAATTTGGTGGTAAAAAATTGCTTGATGGTACTTACACAGAAGATTTCCAAATCGGTGCTAATGCGGGTCAAACAATCAATATTACTATCAGTAAAGACCTATCTGCTGGTGGTGTAAGTGTAGCTGGTGATTTAACTACTTTCTCTAACGCACAAACTGCGATTACTGCTGTTGATGCGGCACTAGCAACAATTAATGGTGTACGTGCCGACTTAGGTGCGAAGCAAAACCGTTTCGCTTCAATTATTCGTAGTAATGATAATACCGCGGAAAATGTATCGGCATCACGTTCACGTATTCAAGATACTGACTTTGCTGCTGAAACTGCTATGCTAGCAAGAACTTCCGTGTTACAACAAGCATCAAGTTCGATGTTAGCTCAAGCTAACCAACAACCGCAAATAGCGTTGTCATTATTATAATACTAAACTAAGGTTATAATAAGTTAAGGTAGATAATGGCACTCACTAAGGGTGCCATTTTGCATTTTTATTAAGTAGGAGTTCATTATGGTTAAGCCTATTGCAATAGATAGTCAATCACCTAACCATCTCTCTGAATTTGCACAACCCAAAACTCAAGTTGTAGTAGATGAAGAAAAGCGTGTATCGACTAATACCGCACCTATTTTTCCTTCTACTAATGAAGAGACAAAAGCTAAGCGTGAAAATGAAAATAGTTTAAATAAGGTTATTGATAAAAAAGCGGAAGAAAAAGTTGAAGAGCAAGAGTTAGAGGAAGCTTTTAATACTGTTTCTGAGTTTATGAGTTTATATAAGCGTAATGTAAACTTTTCATTAGATGAACACTCAGATAAGACAATTATTAAAGTGTTTGATTCTGACAGTAAGGAATTAATAAAGCAGTTTCCTTCTGAGGACTTGCTTGAAATGGCTAGAAAAATTCATGCAGTACGTCAAGATATTGACCAGAAAACTGGTATATTTCTTGACGAGAAAGTATAGTTAAATATTAAGTAGGAGGTTGTGATGAATATTACATCCGCAGGTATTGGTTCTGGATTAGATTTAGAAGGAATAATTGAAGCATATATTAATGCTGAAGCTATTCCGACAGAAATTCGTTTACAGGAAAAAGAAGATCGTCTTAGAACTGAAATTTCAGGTGTGGGTGCATTCAAATCAGCCCTTTCTACGTTTGAATCGGTATTAAAAAAGCTATCAGAAACCACTGATTTTAATAAACAAACTATAGATACCAGTACAGAAGATATCTCTGTTACCACGAATGGTTTTGCCAGTAATGGTTCATTTTCTATTGAAGTTGAACAACTAGCGCAAGGTTCTCGGGTTGAATCTGCGAAAACATTCACGGCTGCTTCTGATACCGTGGGGTCTGGCACTTTAACATTTGGTGTCGGAGCTGACAGCTTTGATATCACTGTTGATGCAGCAGATACTTTATCTGTTATTCGCGATAAAATTAATGAACATGCTGATAACTTTGGTGTGGTTGCCAATGTAATCTCAACAGACAGTGGAACGTTTTTAAGCTATAGCTCTGAAATTACTGGTGATACGAATGATCTATCTGTTACTTCAACCGGAACCTTAGACTCTATTTCCAATGCTGGTGCTACACAAGTTCAAGCGGCATCAAGTGCAATTATTTGGGTTGATGGCAATAAAATTACTAAAGATAGCAATGAATTTAAAAATGTCATCGAAGATGTCACCATTACTGCTAACAAAGTTAATATGGGAAGTCCTTCAACATTAACGATTGCTCAGGATGAAGAGAATGGTAAGAACTTAATCACGGAATTTGTTGATGGTTATAATGCGTTAGTCAATACTATGACAAGTTTGTCAAACCCTGAGAGTGGTGCACTAGCATTTGATCCAAATATTCGCCAGATGAAGCAGCAACTCAATAGTATTATTTCAGATACAGTCTCTGGCTTATCGGGGTCAATTGATTCATTGGATGACATTGGTATTACCGTTACGAAATCTGGCTTATTGGAAGTTTCTTCTTTTGGAATTGGTACGTTACCGAGCGGAGTTGAGAAACGAGATAGTGCCTTGGAAACTAAGTTGAATGAAATTGGCGAGCTTTTTGCATCTTCTGACGGTGTATCCATCCAGATGCGTGATCTTATTGCAAGTTACAATGATTCTGATGGTTCTTTGACGAAACGACAAACATTATTAAATCAAAACCTATCTGGTATAGATGATGAATATCAAGCATTAGAAGACAAATTGAGAAATTATGAAGATACGTTACGAAGAAAATTCACGTTTCTTGATTCTACCGTCGCACAATATAATGCAACCAGTGATTGGCTGACTTCGGCATTGGTATTACCGAAAAAGAAAGATTAATGATGTTTGAGATCTAATTCATTAGGAGATAGTCTCATGAGAAAGAATTTAAAAGCTTATAAAAGTGTCGATATTGAGAGTAACTTAGCTACAGCCGATCCTCATCAAGTTATATCTATGATGTACAATGGTTTGTTAGAAAGTATTGCGCAAGCAAAAGGTGCGATAGAACGTAAAGAGCTTGCTAACAAGTCTACCTTGCTCAGCAAAGCAATTAATATTTTACAAGCATTACAAAACTCTTTAGATTTTGATAGCCAGCCTGAAATCTCATCTAACTTTGATGGTTTGTATGGTTATTGTATTGATCGTATTAATGATGCAAGTGTGTCGTTAGATGTGAGTGCATTAAATGAAGTGGTTGAATTACTAGCACCGTTGAGGGATGCGTGGGTCCAAATTCCAGAAAATGAAAAACAACAAGGGTTAGATTTACTAAAGCAAAAAGAGCAGGCTCAGACTAATGCCGTCGGCGCCTGATTGTTTTATAGATGATTATTTTCAGCAGATATCGTCGTTATCTGCTGAGGCAATCCTTACTGCGAGTAGCGAGGACTATGAAAGTTCAGAACAGATACTTATCAAACGACTTTCCTTACTTAAAGAGTTGGCTAGTGTAGTCGCTAAACATAGTGATGATGACGCACTGTATCAACAATATCAGACATTTTTATCTCATTTACAAAAAGACGACGAAAAACAACTTGCTGTATTGCTAAAAGAACGTATCAGCGTCGCCGCTGAAAATGCTAATCAACAGAAAATATCTAAAGCATTAAATATGTACAGCCAAGTGAAAAGAGGTTAACTATTTCTTTGACCTAATACCTTTCCTGTTTTTTATTACATCTTTTATAGAGAAGAAATTTTATCTATATATTCTTGTGCTATTTTATTGTCAGGTTCAATAGCTAATACTTGCTTAAAGACCATGTCAGCAGACTCTTGCGCATTTAGGAGCATAAATAGTTGACCTAGCTTTACCCAGTTATAGACGTCATTTCTATAATGGGATAAATACTGAGTATATGCTTCTATTGCAGCTTCTGTTTTACCAATGATTTTTAAAAAGTTGCCATAAAGAGGCAGATAAATTTCATTAAAGTTAATTAAAGCGGACAAAGCAGACTCCGCCAATTCTGGTAGCTTAAGTTTTAGAGCCAAATTAGCAATATGCTTAAATTCATCTTCATTTAAAAATGTATCACTGACTTCCTCAAACGAATGTAAAGCATCTTCGTATTTTTTTTCTAAGCTGAGTAAATATCCTTGAGCTAAATAAAATAATGGGGCAGCCTTATCATGTTTGTTAGCTAAAACGAATAAGTTTTCAGTTAGAATTTCTAGATTTTCCTTATCTTTCTGGTTAAAAAGTAATTTTATTTTTTTGTAGACTCCTTTAGTTGGGTTGTCTTTGGGTCTACTTTTTTCTAAATATTTCTTAAACGAGGTTTCGCCGGTGATAATTTCCTGAAACTTATTTTTTGATTTAAGTAATAGATCTTTTGAAGTTTTATCCCAGTCAACGGGTTTTATCTGATTTGATGACTCTAAAATACGGTATCTACCTGGTTGATTATCAAGATCCCACTGTTTGAATATTTCTACTAAATTTGGGCGTGATGCTAGCTCTGAAATGCGGCTGGTTATCCTGTTCTGTGCTTCGCGTAAGTGCTTTATAGCCAATTCACTTCCTTTAAAGTAAGCTTGGTAGTATAAATCACCAGTTTTTTTAGTTGTTTGATCGTCCCAATCATCCATATCTGATGTAGGAATACAATTGATAAATAGTTGAAGGTTGAACTTTTTTACAAAAGTTGCGGCTACTTTAAACTTACTATTTAATTGTTTCTCTATACGATCAATTTTAGTTTTATGAAAGTATTTCTCTTCATCATTCGTATTTCTAGCAAAAAGTAAATTATTGTGTTTTAGTGCTTTATTACTTAACTTATTGATTTGATGACAATCTAAAATTAAAGATTGGACTTCTGTTAATAATTGAGTGTTATGTTTCTTTCTAAATTTTTTTTCTGGTATTGACACTAACTTATCTAAAATACCTTGAACGTCACCTTTTGTCTCTGTAAATGTTAAATTACATGTAGGATGGTATTGGATATTTTCACACCTTGCTGAATTCTCTGATAGGTTTATTAAATTTATACCGTATTTTAAGTACTCTTTTGCTTGGATGTTTAACATTTCTGCTGCTAATGCCATTTGAGCTGTTGTTTGAGCAACTTCTCCAGTGTAAGTTGTTACATTCTTTCCAATAAAAGAAAGGTTTGTCCCTATTGTTTCTTGCTCAATACTACCAGAAGCATGGCTTTGTCCTTCCCTTGAATAGCATAAATCAACACCCGCTAGTAAAATATTCTTAATCCCCATTAAGTAAGCTAGGCTTATTGCAGTATTTGTAACTGTAGGCCCTTCACCATTAAAGTTTTCGATATTTAACTTACTTTTCCAAGGTAATAACTCCCCAATGTATACAGATTTCCCATGCCATTGTGAAATCAGTCCAGGGTAGACATTCATTGTATGAGCAAATAGTACTGATGGAGGCAATAAAAGGAGCTCTCTACTAACTTCAAAGGAGTTATGTTTAGGATCAACTGATACGACAATATCAGGAATGAGGTTAGCTTTAATCAATTGTTTAGAAATACGAGAAGCGGCAATGATAACTAAGTTATCTTGATTTTTGGTGATCCAACTTATATTTTTATCTAGAGATGGCCCTCCAGCTAAAACTATTGCAACTTTATCGAGGAGTGAGTTTTTTAAAACTGTTGCAGGAATTATGTTTTCAGAAACATTAATTAGTTGGTTTTTAATAAACTCAAAACCTCCAATTATAGATAATAGTTGAAACGAATACTCTTGAAATTTAGATTCAATATCTTGATATAAATGAAAATAATGACTCTCAAAAAGATCCGTTGCACATAGGGATTTTATCAGGCGTGTTTTTTGTTTAAAAATATATGCATCAATATTCATCGAACGGGCTGTTTCAAGCCAGTTGGCATAGTCGGTTATTTGAACTTTGTTATTACTTTTAGGAATATGAGAAGATATAGTGCTGAAAACTTTATCTAATTCAATAAATAAAAACTTAACCTCTGCTGGTAAATTATTTTCTAATAAATAATTTACCAGCAGACCTGAGTCACTACCAACGAAGATGTAAAAGGTGGACTCTTCCTTTAGTAGCTTTGGAAAATACTTATTAAATACTTCAGAAGCCTTACTTTTTGTAAAAGTGTTTCTATTTACGCTGTAAAGGTACCTATCTTCATAAGCATTTTTTAAAAAAGGTTCTATCGAAGATGGTTTTGTCATAATTATTCTCAATAATTAGGTGATATATGGAGGTTAATAATAAAATTATAAATTATGTAATAACGGTAGTAATTCGTACTGCAATATATCTGCCAAAAATAACATATCATTGCGTGTTTGAGCCTGAAACATAACTTCAGTTAAAGTTAAGATTGAATTTTTAACTTCTCCAGTTTGCGCTGATAGAAGAAGCTCTAACCTATCCAAAAAAATTATCAATTCTTTATTTGCTTGACCTTCATAGCCTAATCGAAAGTAGTTGGCTACCTGAATTCCAGCTGCAGATATTTCTGTTATTTGCGTTATTTTATCCATAAAGGTACACCTTCAATTTTAGCACTTTGCTCGCTGCCATTAAGGAATGATATTTCAGGGTGTTCAGCTATATATTTTTCTAAATCTCTTGCGTAACCCTTAAAGTTTGCTTGGGTAGGTTGTTTCTCTCCTAAGTAATTAAAAATCCAGTGATTAACAATACTGACATCAATAAATGATTTAGGTGGTGAATATGTCCCTGCATGAGATTTATTATTTGGATATGAAAAGTCAGCGCCAAGTAAAATTATTGATTTAGCGCCTAATTTCACAGCAAAATCTATGGCAGGGTGAATTACGCTACCTGCACAAAATAAAGGTGTTAATTTTTTCAATTTCTTGATTTTAGAAAACATTGGCGTTTGACTATAAGAGCAAATCCTGGGGCCTTTCCAATACTCTAAAAGACGTCGATCTACAGATGGAAAATACAGTAAGGGGATATGACAAATTTTTTTATATGGAATATCATCAAAGAAATGAAAAACATGTTTATCAATCGAGATCACTATATTTGGTGTGATACCAGCATTTAATATCGTTTTTAAAGCGGCGTCTACACAAATAATGTACCTAGGGTTCTTACGAAGCCAGTCAAGATGATATTCTAGAGTTGGACCAGCAGCGGCAATAAAGATCTCATCTATACTTTCTATATTATATTTAGTGATGTCGGGGTCTTTTTCTATATAGTCTATGTTAGCTAAGATTTTTTCCTGAATTTCATCTTTGGTAAACTGGAGTTTTATATTTTCATTATTTAATTCTAATTCAATTCGATCTCTTAATTGAGCATTTTCATCACTAGCTAGTACCAACTCAGAAGGGTTAGCTAAAAAAGGGGAGTGCAACTCATTAAATAGGGGCGCGCAATGAAGGTGAGTTTTTTTATTATTAAGCCAACGTGTGTTATCAATAGAATTCAATACATGCAAAAATATGACAGGGTTTAAAGTGATGACATGCAAATTTTTGAGGTGTTTTCGTTCTAACAATAAATTGCATGTATCACCTAAACCAGGACCATAGATGAAAGCTTTGGTACTATCTTGAGGAATTCTTTGAGCTTGTAGCTGGGCTTCTTTTTCTCTTTCATAATTGCTTGTTAATTGAATATCATTGATAATTAACGTGTTATTATCAGTTTCGACAGAGTAGTTCGATAAGTCTGCGGTTGTTAATTGTTGATAGATACTTGGCCAACGTCGCAGAATAATTGCCAAATTGGCTTCTAGAATAGAAGAAGTCATTTTTTTGTCACTTTATTTGTCTTGTGTACTGTTTTGTTATTACCCGGCTCACTTAGTTCTAATAAAGTTTTTACTATAAAGTTTTGTTGATGCTCTGATAGTGCGGGGTGTAATGGTAGAGTCATCGATTCTTGATAATAGCGCTCTGCATTAGGGAAATCTCCTTGCTTAAAGCCTAAGTTTTGATAGTAAGGCTGAAGGTGAATAGGAATATAGTGTACATGCACTTGTATTCCAGCTTCTCGCATTTGTGTAAAAATACGTAATTTATCGTTTTTGCACCAATATGAATTTTGTACAATGTAAAGATGATACGCAGATAAGCAATCATTATATGGGGTTAATGGGTGAAACATACTACCTCTTAAAAGAGAGTGGTAGCGGTTTGCAAGCTTATTTCTTTGTGAAACAAATTCATCCAATTTTTCTAGTTGTGAAGCGCCAAGGGCGGCTTGAATGTCTGTCATTCGGTAATTATAGCCAAGTAGAATCTGTTGGTAATACCAAGGACCTTCACTTTTGGTTGTCAGCAAATTTGGATCTTGAGTTACTCCGTGGCTTCTTATCAGTGAAAGTTTTGTTGCTAATGACTTTGAATTAGTCAGTGCTGCTCCACCTTCACCTGAAGTAATTATTTTTACAGGATGGAAGCTAAAAATTGTAATATCTGAATATTGACAACTACCAATGAGTTTGCCTTTATATGTACCTCCAATAGCATGGCTTGCATCTTCTACAATACTGAACCCATAAGCTTTACTCAATTTATATATTGCTTCCATGTCACAACAATGTCCTGCTAGATGGACAACAATAAGTACTTTTGGCAATTTGTTGATTTTTTTAG
This sequence comes from Thalassotalea sp. G2M2-11, assembly GCF_017168195.1. Taxonomy (GTDB): domain Bacteria; phylum Pseudomonadota; class Gammaproteobacteria; order Enterobacterales; family Alteromonadaceae; genus Thalassotalea_E. The sequence continues at coordinate 777,918 of NZ_JADNYL010000002.1, read as the reverse complement.
CTGCAATCAGTTTTTCTGTTAAAGCAGTAGCACATATGTTGCCAGTTAAATGATCGACATCGACAAAATCTATTTTTGCACCACAATATAGGGCGCAATTGGCAGAAGCTACGAAAGAGATTGGAGATGTCCATACGCTATCATTTTTTTGAATGTCTAGAGCCAGACAAGCACAATGTAAGGCGGATGTAGCATTGGAAAAAACTCTTGCATATTGACTTTGGCAAGTCTTAGTAAGATCTTGTTCAAATTTTTCTATAGCTTGACCTTGAGTTAAGTGTGAAGACTTAAGCACATCAATAACAGCCTGAATATCATTCTCAGAAATATTCTGCTTGCCATATTGAATCATCAGTTAATCAACTTATTTAATTCTAATAGTTGTTCTATTGTTAAAAATATTGGATTGTTTTGTGAGTTATATTCGAAACCTTCGGCAACTTTTTTACCTTTTTCTCCCAGCACGTTGACGCTAAAGTCGTTAGTGCGACTAGTAAAATTAATCGTTGGAGTAATGACAAAGTGATCTTCAAATTCTAAGGTGTGGTAAAAATCATCTGCGGGACACATGATTTCATGTAATTTTTCTCCGGGACGGATTCCGATAATTTTAATGGGTAAATTTGGTGCCATAGCTTGTGCTAAATCTTTGATTCGCATTGATGGAATTTTAGGAACAAATATTTCGCCTCCAACCATGCGATAAAAGTTTTTTAAAACGAAATCTACGCCTTGTTGTAAGGTTATCCAAAATCGTGTCATTTTCTCATGTGTAATAGGTAATTCAGAGGCGTTACTGTCTATAAGTTGTTGAAAAAAAGGAACAACAGAGCCTCTGGAACCTACAACATTTCCGTATCGTACCACTGAAAAATGGGTGTTATGGCCACCTGTCATATTGTTTGCTGCAACGAATAATTTGTCTGAAGCGAGTTTTGTTGCACCATAAAGATTTATAGGATTAGCCGCTTTGTCAGTTGATAATGCGATAACTTTTTCAACATTATTGTTAATTGCTGCAGATATTACATTTTCTGCACCAGTGATATTGGTTTTAATACATTCGGTTGGATTATATTCGGCAGCGGGTACTTGTTTGAGGGCTGCGGCATGAATGACGTAATCTACACCATTCATCGCTTGGTTTAGTCTTTCTTTATCTCTAACATCACCAATGAAATAACGCATCGCACTATCATTAAACGTTTGTTGCATCTCATATTGTTTTAATTCATCTCTGGAGTAGACAATTATTCTGCGAGGTTGATATCGTTCTAATAGTGTCTTAACGTATAATTTACCAAAAGAACCGGTACCACCTGTAATCAGAATATTTTTATTATTAAACATTAGTACAACCCTTGGATGGTGTGATTGGATAACATAATTGCCTTATCAATATTTTAATATAATGAATTTACTCATGATGAAGAGTAATAGCAAAAAGTGAGCCATTCAATTAAGCTCATAGTAAACATCTTTTTAAAGCATGTTAAGTATTATTTAAGTATTGGTAGTTGTTTTTACTCGTATTATTCTAATGATAGTAGTAAAAATAAAATTAATTTAGGCAGAGATTTTGCTTGTTCTATCAGAGATAATAAAAAAGTTTTGTTAGAGTAAATTAGGGAACAAATGAAGAATATTGCAATTATTCCTGCTCGCGGGGGCAGTAAAAGAATTCCTCGAAAGAATATTCGGGAATTTTGTGGAAAACCCATTATTGCGTACAGCATTGAAGCGGCACTACGGTCTCAGTTGTTTGAGCATGTTATTGTTTCAACGGATGATGAGGAAATTGCAGCTATTTCTAGAAAATATGGTGCAGAAGTGCCATTTGTTAGACCTGCTAATTTATCTGATGATTATACGGGGACCAACGAAGTTGTTGTGCACGCGATACAATATCTACAAAAACAGGGCGTAGATTTCAATTATGTCTGCTGCTTATATGCGACAGCACCTTTTGTTCAACAACAACACCTTCAAGAGGCATTGGAGCAATTGATGAATTGTAAAGGGAAGTATTATGCGTTTAGTGTGGGGAAATTTGACTATCCTGTGCAGCGCTCATTTACAATTAACGTTGAAAACAAAAATATATCTCTATTAAACCCAGAGTCTATTGGTGCTCGTTCTCAAGATTTGCCTGATGTTTATCATGATGCAGGGCAGTTTTATTGGGCGTTGGCACAAGATTTTGTGGAAATAAAAGGCGGAACATTTTCTGAGTTTTCCATTCCTTATATTTTGCCAAACTATTTAGTTCAAGATATTGATACAGAGGATGATTGGCGTAGAGCTGAGTATATGTATCAGGCGTATCTTGCCGAACTAGGTCAATAAAGTGGATATTGCTGGTAAGGAAATGCACACCTAATGAGTAACTATTTAGTTGTTTCACAACATACCCGTCATGCAGAGTTTGTTCAACAGTTGCAAGCAACCCTACAAGGAAATTGGCACCTAATCACTAGGCCAAGTGATTTTACATATGACAAATTATTGGCGCTAAAGCCTAAGTATATATTTTTACCACATTGGTCTCATATTATTCCTAAGCAGATCGTTGAAAGTTTTAATTGTGTAGTTTTTCATATGACTGACCTGCCGTTTGGTAGAGGCGGTAGTCCTTTACAGAACTTGATAGTTCGAAAAGTAAAAGAAACTAAATTGACTGCTTTTAAATGTACCAAGGAACTCGATGCGGGGCCTATTTATGCACAATTACTAATGTCATTATCAGGAAGTGCTAGAGAAATTTTCCAACGTGCCGATGAATTAGTTGCTCAGCTGATTTTTCAAATTATTCAAAATGATATGGAACCGACTCCTCAGGTGGGGGAAGTGGTAACTTTTAAACGTCGGACGCCAGCACAAAGTAATCTTGTTAGTTTAGAGCAACTTGATGATATTTACGATTATATTCGAATGCTTGATGCTGATGGTTATCCTCATGCATACATTGAAACTGAATATTTTAATTTCACTTTTACTCAGGCAAGTTTTCATGGTGATGAAGTACGCGCTATTGTTAGTATTAAGGAAAAATAATGAATAAAGCTTTGCCTTTTGAAGTAGAAATTGCTGGTCGTAGAATAGGTCGGCAGCATAAACCTTTTGTCATTGCGGAACTATCTGGTAATCATAGTCAGTCGCTTGAACTTGCTTTTGAAATGGTAGAGGCTGCGGCAAAGGCTGGTGTTGATGCTATTAAGCTGCAAACCTATACTGCAGATACTATGACTTTGGATTGTGATAGCGAAGATTTTCAAATATTAGAAAATGATAATTTATGGCAGGGGAATTCTCTTCATAACTTATACCAAAAGGCTTACACCCCTTGGGAGTGGCACAGAACTTTATTTAATAAAGCAAAAGAGTTAGGGCTGATCGCCTTTAGTTCGCCATTTGATATTAGTGCGGTTGATTTTCTCGAAAGTTTAGATGTGCCTTGCTATAAAATTGCTTCGTTTGAAAATAATGATATCCCACTTATTAAGCGGATCGCTCAAACGGGAAAACCTGTGATTATGTCAACAGGGATGGCTTCGTTAACTGAAATTTCGGAAGCTGTTGATACATTACGAGTGCATGGCTGCTCGCAAATAGTGCTATTAAAATGTACCAGTGCATATCCCGCTTCTCCAGCGGAAGCTAATTTAAAAACTATTGAGCATTTACGACAGACATTTAATTGTCAGGTGGGAATTTCGGATCATACTTTAAGCGTCGGGGTTGCGCTTACTGGTGTCGCGTTAGGAGCTACGGTTATTGAAAAGCATTTTGTACTTTCGCGAGCTGCAGGTGGGGTGGATGCTGAATTTTCTTTAGAGCCTTATGAATTCAAGTTCTTGGTTCAAGAAAGTGAAAAGGCAGCTCAAGCCGTTGGAAAGGTGCTTTATGGCGGTGCTAGATCAGAGCAAGCATCAAAAAAATATCGTCGCTCAATTTATATTGCAAAAGACGTTGTTGAAGGTGAAGTGTTAACTGCTGAAAACATCCGAGTTGTGAGACCTGGCTTAGGACTGGCACCGAAACATTATACTGATGTGATTGGTCAGCAAGTGCAGTATGATTTGAAAAAAGGAACGGCATTGTCTTGGGAGCATTTTAAAAAATGACTAAGGTGTTAGTAGTTGTAGCTCATGCTGATGATGAAGCATTAGGTTGTGGAGGCTCATTAGCTAAACATGCCGCAAAAGGTGATGATATTAGTTTAATAGTGCTAACCAATGGGGTGTCTGCACGTATTGAACAGAAAGATGCTTTAGCGATTGACCAGCGGCGAAAAGCGCTAAAAAAAGCTGCTGAACTATTGGGAATACAAGAGGTTGTTCAATGTGATTTTCCTGATAATCAGCTTGATAGCGTTAGTTTATTGGAAATTGCACAAACCATAGAGCGGCACTGCTTAAAGTTACAACCAGAGGTTATTTATACGCATAGTCAACACGACTTAAATATTGATCACAGGTTAACTGCTCAAGCAGTAGTTACCGCATTTCGGCCGTTACCTGATAGCAGTGTTAAGCGAATATTAGCTTTTGAAGTATTATCAAGTACCGAATGGTACATAGAACCGAACGGCTTTCAAGCGAATTGGTTCTCTGATATCTCTGAGTTTTTGCCAAGAAAACTTGAAGCATTGGCTTGTTATCAGGAAGAAATGAGAGCTTTTCCTCACCCAAGATCATTTCAAGGAATCGATATTTTAGCTAAATTTCGTGGAATGAGTGTTGGCCTTGAAGCCGCCGAGGCATTTCAAGTAATTAGAAATATTGATAAAAATAGTTAAGTGATGAATTGTCATCTTCTTTTTCGCTTTGACGCAAACGCTGATATCGGTTTTGGTCATGCAATGCGTTGTCTGGCAGTAATCGAAGCTTTATTGTCTTCCAATGTCGGTATTTCTGTCTTGGCAAAAGCGTTACCTCAATTTTTACAAGCCTCTCTTAAACAAAAGCAAGTTCAGTTAATTCACTTGCCTGCTGAGTCAACGAAGACCGATGAGTTGGCATATTGTGCAAAATTAATCAAACAGTTAGGGGGAAAGCTTATTTTTTTAGATGGATATCAATTTGATCAGGATTATCGTCAGCAATTAGCACAACTACCAGTAAAAATAGCGACCTTTGATGATTTAAATGAGCTCGAAGATCTTCACGCCGATTTCATTATTAATGCTATGCCGGCGGCTGACCAACTTGGCTATCAATTATCAGCTCAGGGAGAGGGACTATTCGGCTTAACTTATAGCGTTTTGCGCAAGGAATTTCTGACAATTGATACTAAATCACTAGCTGATAAAACACATTTGTTAATTAATTTTGGTGGCAGTGATATTGGCAGTTTAACCTTGCTTGTATTACAAAAACTTGTGATATCTGCACCACGAGAATTGTTGGCTTCAGTTGTGGTGGTTACAGGGGCTGGTTGTAAAAATACTAACGAAATTGACGAACTTACGAAGCAATATGGCATGAAACATATTCATCAATGTCAACATATGGCGCAACTGCTTAATAATACTCGTTTAGCATTAACAGCGCCGGGAGCTATTGTTTACGAACTTGCGTATTGCCGTGTGCCTAGTGTGTTTTTAATTGTTGCCGAAAATCAGGTGCTTTCAGCTAAATGCCATCAAAATTATGGTTGGTGTGATGTCTTTGATGGACGAGAAATTAAGCAAGTTAATGTGGCAGTAGATAGGGTGTTAACTTTGTGGCAGTCTTTTGATGAACTGGAAGGAATGTATAATAAAACTGAGTCGTTGGTTGATGGTAAGGGAGCTGAGCGTATAGCTCAGAGCATTATGGGAGTATAGAATGACTAATGTACATTCAGCAAAAATGTTCACAGGTTTTGGAATTGAATTAACGCCATTAACGTTAAATGACATTGAACAGGTTAGACAATGGCGTAATCATCCAGATATTACAAAGTATATGGTTGATCAAAGCTATATTAATACGGAACAGCAGCAACAATGGTTTCATCTACTTAGCAATCGTGATGATCAACAGTACTTAATGATCAGCTATAAACAGCAACATATCGGTGTTATTTATGGTAAAAGTTTAACATCAGAACCACTATTGATTGCAGAGACTATTGAGCTAGGTTTGTACCTTGATCCTGAGTCAAAGTATCGTAATAGTATTTTGGCGTTTTCACCATCTTTGGTTTTTATTCATTACTTATTTCATTGTTGTCAATGTAGAAAATTACTGGCACATGTATTGCCTCATAATCAAAGCGCGATACGATATAATACGCAACTGGGTTACGAGATAACTGGAACTGACGAAAGTGGTATGGTTATCATGGAGTTAAATCAAGCTAATTTTGATCAAGCTAAGATGAAATTAGCGAAAATTTTGCGATTTTAGCGTATGATATTCAGCAAATAATAAGTTTAAGGTAGTTTTAATGACTGCAATAGAAAAGTTAAAAAGCGCTTTTGTTACCGCTTTAGAAATTAGCGAGCAAGAGGTAAATGACTCTCTTTCTTATAGTGAACATCCCGCATGGGACTCTACCGCGCATATGATTTTGATCGCTCAGCTCGAAGCGGATTTTGATGTGATGATCGATATTGATGATATTATTGATATGAGCTCGTTTAATCAGGCTAAGGCCACTTTATTGAAATACGATGAAAACTTGTCATTTGAATAGTAAAAGGTAACGAGGTTTTTATGATTGTATTGGTCACAGGTGCATACGGTGGAATAGGTACGGCCGTTTGCCATCAATACTTACAACAAGGAGTGACGTTAGTTATTAGTGGGCGAAACTCGCAAAAGCTTAATGCGCTTCATGAAACCTTAGCCAAACAATATAAAAACCCAATTGTTTCATTGATTAGTGATAACAATGAACCTGAGCAAATTACTGCGTTATTTAAAGATATACACCAGACATTTAAACGGTTAGATGTATTTGTGCATTGCGCTGGTAGTTTATATGAGGCGCCAGTGATGATGAGTAAGTATCAGGACATTGTTGAGACGATTCAATCTAATCTAACTAGTAGTATTTTATTGGCGCAACAGGCCAGTAAATTAATGATGAGAACAAAATTTGGAGTGATCACTTTTTTTAGCTCTGTGGTTGCACAACAGGGGGCCCAGGGACAAAGTGTTTATGCCGCAGCAAAGTCTGGTTTGGAAGGACTAACTAAATCACTAGCAAGAGAGCTTGGTGGAATGGGTATCAGAGTCAATGCCATTGCGCCAGGGGTGATTGATACGCCTATGGTTGCACATTTTTCTGTTGAACAAAAAAAGCAACTGGCGGAAAAAACGGTTCTGGGAAGGCTCGGTAGTGCTGAAGAGATTGCTAATGTCGCCTGTTTTCTCTCAAGCCCACAAGCAAGTTACATAACGGGGCAAATTATTGCTGTAGACGGTGGTTTGGTTGTTTAAATGAACAGCATTTGTTTCTGGCATACTGATATTTTAGCAGAGCATTACGGCTCTAAAACTGCGATTGTTGAGCCTAAGTCAAATTATACAATTAGCTATCAAGAGCTTGATGATAAAGTGCAGCAAGCTAAGACGTTGTTAACGGCGAAAGATAAATTGCTGCTAGTGATCGTGGCAGAGCCTAATTTATCAACGCTTGTTTTTTATTTAGCCGCGCTACAAGCCCGTCATACTGTGTGGTTTGTTGAACGAACAATATCAGACAATGAACTCAATGACATGTTTGAGCTATATCAGGTGGATGCGATTATTCGTGATGAACAGATTGACTGGTGCTGCTTTGAATCGTCTAATGAAATTAAGCAGATTCATGCTGATATAGCATTACTTATTAGTACCTCTGGTTCTACTGCTAGTCAAAAGTTAGTAAAGCTCAGCTATGATAATCTGGCAGTAAATTGTCAATCTATTTGTCAATTTTTACCAATTACTTCTGCATCGACCACAATGACAACTTTGCCTTGGCATTATAGTTTTGGTTTGTCTGTTTTACATAGTCATTTAGCACAAGGGGCAATGCTTGTTTTAACTGATGGAAACTTAATGAGTCGAGAGTTTTGGCAATTATTCAAAGAGTATCAGGTGCGTTGTTTTTATGGAGTGCCCTATCATTATCAGATGTTATTGAAACTAGGGCTTAAGCGTTTGCCATTTGCGGATGTCGATTTTTTTGCTGTTGCTGGAGGCAAATTGACGGCTGAACAGGTTGAGCAATTAGCTGAGTGGTGCCAGAGCCATGATAAGCAGTTTTATCTGATGTATGGGCAAACGGAAGCGACGGCACGGATCAGTTTTTTAGCGCCGGAACTAGTGATACAAAAGCCGACATCAATAGGTCAAGTGATCCCCTACGGAAAACTATGGTTGATTGATGAACAAGGAAATAAAGTTAACTCTCAATATACCAATGGCGAGCTTTGTTATTCAGGACCGAATGTTATGCAGGGTTATGCAGAATCGCGAGATGATTTATCTTTTGTACAAGCCCCTGCTTTTTTAGCGACTGGCGATTTAGCTTATTATGATCGAGAAGGTGATTTTTATATCGCAGGCCGATTAAAACGATTTATTAAAATTCAAGGACATCGCATTAGCTTAGATGAGGTTGAACGCTTTATTTGCCAGTTATTGAAATTAGATAGCAATAGTGACTTTGTTTGTACAGGAGTAGATGATGCCCTTATTGTTGTGTTAGTAAATGAGATAATTCGGGGCGAACAAGGTGATGTTCTTCAACATATCAAGCAAATTAAAACGCAGTTAAGTCAGTATTTATCTGTACATAGCCAGTTTATTAAGGTTGCACAGGTTAACACTATCCCTCGGTTATCGTCAGGAAAAGTGGACTACCAAAGCGTTATTAATTCACAGTTAGGGGATGTTTAATGGCAAATTGGACTGAGTTGCTTGAATTACCGGTATATCAACTGAACAAAGCCGATAAAAAAGCGTTGTTTAGTACAGAGCTTTTTAAACTCAGTCAGCATCATTACCAGTCTTGCCTAGCATATCGTCGTATTATTGACGCAGTAGAACCTAGATTTTTTTTTAAAGAAAATCAACCGCCTATTGCATTAGCAGCAAATATTTTTAAACATCATTTTTTATCTAGTGTAGAGCAGCAAAATATTGCAAAAATTACTACCTCATCTGGTACCACTTCTGCACAAGTATCGAAAATAGCGCTGGATAAAGAAAATATTGCCCGTCAGCAACGAGTGTTAACCAAAATTATTAAGCAATGGCTCGGAAAAAAACGCTTGCCGATGTTGATCATTGATCATCCTAATGTGATAAAAGATAAACGTTCATATTCGGCTAGAGGTGTCGGTATACAAGGGTTATCGTTATTTGGTTATCATCATACTTATGCATTAAATGAAGATATGTCGATTAATGAAGACGCGATAACAGAGTTTTTTAGCCGCTATCAAAATGAGAAGGTTTTCATTTTTGGTTTTACTTTTATGGTATGGCAATATTTTGTTAAAGCATTGCAAAACTTAGCTCGTAGCTATCCGTTTAAACAAGGGATCTTGTTGCATAGCGGAGGATGGAAAAAGCTTCAACAGCAAGCAGTGTCTAATGATATTTTTAAGCAACAAACAAAACAGGTGTTAGGCAATATTCATATCCATAATTTCTATGGCATGGTTGAACAAACAGGAACTGTATATGTTGAATGTGAACAGGGGCATTTACATTGTCCAGTGTGGAGTGATATCCAAATAATCAATGTTGCCAATATGCAAGAGTTGCCTAAGGGGGAACGAGGTGTTATTCAGGTGAATTCTTTATTGCCGACTAGTTATCCTGGCCATGCGATTATAACTGAAGATATTGGTATTTTACTTGGTGAAGATGATTGTCAATGTGGACGTAAAGGAAAGTATTTTAGTGTGTTAGGACGTATTGAACAGGCTCAGGTGCGAGGTTGTAGTGACACACAAAATTAATTTGACTGAGCTTAACTGGCGGTTTCCTTTAATATCAGAAAAACAGCATATCGCTGATATTGATAGTGAAACATTATTAGCACCGTTTGCTCAGCAGTTACTAGATACTTTGAGTGAGCTTGGGCGTTATTTGATCCGTAACTCAGAAAAAGATGCCAATATTGTGGCATTAGGTTTTTGGCTAAGAAAGTCAAACTTAGCACGAATAGCTAAGCAGTATGCAGGGCAAGAAAGAACAGCAAAAGGTATTGTTTTTCATATTGCACCAGGTAATGTTGATACCTTATTTTTCTATTCTTTGGTGGTTGCTTTATTTGCTGGTAATATCAGTATTTTGCGCTTAAGTAGTCAAACCAGTGTCATTGCTGATAAATTGATCTATTTACTGAATCAGTTTGTTGGTAGTAATAATGCGTTTTATTTTCTCCAAGATTACATCAAGATAGTTCAGTATCAAAAAAATGATCAAGTTACACAACAGTTATCAAAATTAGCTGATGCCAGAGTGATTTGGGGTAGTAATAACACCATATCATCGATATCGGCAATTCCCGCAAAAGCAGATGCTGTTGATGTCTGTTTTCCTGATCGGTATTCCGTTGCTGTTATTCAGCTAGAAACAACACAGCAAGTGATTGAAGCAGTGAATGGCTTATTAAGTGATACTAAAGCATTTTATCAACAAGCGTGTTCTTCACCAAAAGTGATCTATTGGCTTAATACGGCGCAAAATTTGCAGCAGCAATTTTGGGAGATGTTATCTGCCAAGTTATTGGCTATCAGCGACGAAATGCCGCTAAATGAGTCAGAATATATTGCAAAAACACTGTATTGGCAGCAGGTTGGCATTTTAAGTGAAAGACCAGTAGCCGCTGAAGTAAAAAATCAAATGCTAACTCTCATCGCTGTTGAGGAAATATCGAGAGAAATTGTGGATGCTCACTGCGGGATATGGTGTTTTCTGGATATGCAACTAATGAGCATTGCGCAGTTAGACGTGTTGGAGCATTGTCAAACCATTGCCTGTTTTGGTGTTGATGAGAATGTGCTCAATAGCAAAGTGGCTAATACAGAGATAACTGCGAAAAGGGTCGTCAGTTTAGGGCAGTCATTAGTATTTTCTCATATTTGGGATGGTATTGATTTAATTGACATGCTTACTATCCGAGAAAAATAAAAATCACAGCTTTAGTGTGGAGAACTTATGTTTTATGAATTGGCGACGCCAACGTTTGGCGAAGAAGAACATGTAGCATTGAAAAAAGTCATTGATAGTGGCTTTTTCACCATGGGGCAATATGTCGAAAAATTTGAGCAGCAATTTGCAGCGTATCATGACAAAAAATATGCAGTGATGGTGAATTCTGGTTCATCAGCAAACCTGATTGCCACTGCCGCTTTATGTTTTAAGAAAGATTCGCCGTTGAAGCCGGGTGATGAGGTTATCGTCCCTGCGATATCATGGGCTACAACCTATCATCCGTTGCAGCAATATGGCTTGAAATTAAAATTTGTTGATGTCGAACTTGATAGCTTGAATATTGATGTTAGTGCGTTAGAAGATGCGCTTACAGCTGAGACAAAAATGATTGTTGGTGTCAGTATTTTGGGCAATCCTGCGGCATTAGATGTCATTGAGAGTTTCGCTAAACATCACGGGCTGTATTTTCTTGAAGATAATTGTGAATCGTTAGATGCTGAACTAAATGGCCGAAAAGCGGGGACTTTTGGTGATATCGGTACTTTTAGTTTCTTCTTTTCACATCATATTTCAACGATGGAAGGGGGAATGCTGGTCACTGATAATGAGGAGCTTTATCAACTCGCATTATCATTGAGAAACCATGGCTGGACCAGAGGTCAACCGGATAATTCATTATTATTTGAAAAACAGCATGATGATTTTAACGAAGCGTATCGCTTTATCTTGCCTGGGTATAATGTACGCCCTGGTGAACTGCATGCGGTGGTTGGTATTGAACAGTTAGCCAAGCTACCTGAGTTCACTAAGATTCGCCGGAAAAACTTAGGACTTTTTCAGCAGTTGTTCGGTCAAGATCCTCGTTTTATCACTCAACAAGAACATGGTAAAAGCTCTGCTTTTTGTTTTCCTATGATAGTAAAAAAAGCAGCTGGTATTAGCAGAGAGCAAGTATTTGAAGCATTAAAAAAGGCAGATATAGGCTATAGAATGATCACAGGTGGTAACTTTTTGCGCCACGACGCCATTAAGTATTTTAACTGGTCTTCAGTTGGTGAGATGACTAATGCGGATTATGCGCATGATTATGGCTTTTTTATTGGTAACCATCCGGTTGACTTGGCTGAACAACTTAATACATTACATCAAATTTTAGGTGAGCTTTAATGACGTACTCAACAGATAAGAAAAATATATTAATCACTGGTGGTGCCGGGTATTTAGGTTCAGTGCTGGTACCTGAATTACTTGCTTTAGGTCATCAAGTCACCGTACTAGATAACTTTATGTTTAATCAGGATCCATTAAACACTTTATGCTTAAATCCAAACTTTGATGTTTATCGAGGGGATTGCCGGGATAAAAAGCAAATAGCGCCATTGCTTGCGAAAGCAGATGTTGTTATTCCTTTAGCGGCTTTAGTTGGTGCTCCGCTTTGTGGTCGTGATGAAATTGGAACCGTCAGCACTAATAGGGATGCAGTTGTGATGTTGACCGAATTAATGAGTCAAGAGCAACAGCTATTGATGCCGATTACCAACAGCGGTTATGGTATCGGTGAAGCGGGTAAATATTGTAATGAAGAATCACCACTGCGACCAATTAGCCTATATGGCACCAGTAAAGTAGAAGCGGAACAAGCTGTATTAGCTAAAGGTAATGCTGTTAGCTTTAGGTTAGCTACTGTTTTTGGTATGTCACCAAGAATGCGCCTTGATTTATTGGTGAATGATTTTGTCTATAGAGCCGTTAAAGATAGTGCGATAGTGTTATTTGAATCGCATTTTAAACGTAATTTTATTCATATCAGAGATGTCGCCAATGCATTTATTCATGGTTTGAATAACTTTGATAGTATGAAAGGACAGGCTTATAACGTAGGTTTGTCTGATGCTAATTTATCCAAAAAAGAATTATGTGAAAAAATTCAGCAGCATTTGCCAAAATTTGTCTTTTTAGAGGCGCCGATAGGAGAAGATCCTGACAAGCGAGATTACATAGTCTCGAATGCGAAAATAGAAGCAACGGGTTACAGACCTCAAGTTTCGCTTGATGATGGTATTAAGGAGCTTATTAAGGGCTACCGTATGATTTCTAATACCAAATACAGTAATGTTTAGGCGATTTTGTGACAACTTTTACTTTAGAAAATAAGCGAGTTTGGGTGACAGGCCATACGGGTATGGTTGGCTCTGCCATATGTCGACAGCTAGCAAATGTCGCGGGAGTGACATTATTAACGGTTGAACGCAAAGCGCTAGATTTAACTCGACAACAAGCAACAGAACAATGGTTAGCAGAGCAGCAACCTGAGGTTGTTTTTCACTGCGCAGCTAAAGTGGGTGGCATAGAAGCAAATAAAACTCAGCCGGTTGAGTTTATTAGCGAAAATTTAACCATAGGGCTTAACGTGATCAACGGTGCGGCAAAATATGGCGTACAAAAGCTGATAAATTTAGGTTCTTCTTGCTTTTATCCTAAACTGTCTGAGCAGCCGATTGTTGAATCTTCTTTGCTGAGTGGAGCGCTAGAGCCGACTAACGAAGCCTATGCCTTAGCGAAAATTTCACTGGCTAAGTTATGCCAGTTTTATCATCAACAATATCAAAAAGACTTTATTACCGTTGTGCCAACCAATTTATATGGGCCTGGCGATAATTTTGATCCTAATGCAGGGCATGTGATTGCGGCGTTAATTGATAAATTTGTGATGGCGAAAAAGCAGCAATTATCAAGTGTCACCTTATGGGGAACGGGGAAGCCGCTCAGGGAATTTATGCACGTTGATGATGCGGCTTCAGGATTAGTTTTTCTGGCTCAACATTACAGCAATGATAAGTTGATAAATTTATCGGGAGGAAAAACCGTTTCTATTTATCAATTGGCTCAAACTATAGCACAGATTGTTGACTATCAAGGGGGGATTCTTTTGGATGAAAGCAAACCCGATGGCATGATGAAAAAGTCGTTGGATGACTCCTTAGTTTCTCAGTTGGGCTGGAAACCTAAAATAACATTAATTCAAGGACTTAAAAGTACTGTTGAATTTTACTTAAGTAGGGTGGCACCATATGAATAACATTGAATTACCAGAATTTCCTTTGCCCAAAATTATAGAAATAGAACCCATACAGGGGTGTAATTTTAAATGTACTATGTGTCATGTTAGTGTGATGAAGCCTGATAATGTTTATCTAGATAAACGCTTTCTTGATAACATTGGGCATTTTCCAAAGGGAACTCATGTCGCTTTAGGGACATCTTTTGAGCCAACTATGCATCCAGACTTTGCTGAAATTGTTCAGAAATTATCAGATAAAGGGCTTCAAATTAGTATGACAACTAATGGCTCTAAATTTAGTAATAAATTAATCAATGATATAAAAGATGTAAATTTTTATCGGGTAACATTTTCATTTGATAGTGCTAATAAAACTTCTTTTGAAAAAATAAGAATTAATGCGAATTTTGATAAAGTTACAGAAAGGTTTTTAAAGTTTAAAAATAGTGTAACTAAAGATGATGTTTATTTTACGATTAACAGCACTATTATTAACGAAAATGCTCCTGATATATTAGAAACTGTAAAATTTGCAGAGAGGGAAAAGTTTAATGCGATTGGCTTGATTGCTGCTGTTTATCGGGTTAATGATACCGTACTTAATGAGTCTGATTTTGTTTATTCAAATATTGATTATTATAAAAATCAAGTTATTAGTACTATTGATTATGCTATAAAACATGAGTTTAATGTCATCATAAGTTCTGCTTTGGTTGTATCTGAAAACTTAAAAGAGATCTATCCAGATAAAGTTAAAAATAATCTAATTATTAAAGATGCTACGGTGAGAGAACATTTATCAATTAATGAGCTTCAATTAGGGAAAATGAAGGGAATGCCTGTTGATTGTCTCTCTCCATTTGTTCATGTAAGAATTAAGAATGATGGCAAAGTTATGCTATGTAATAGGCATGCTATAGGTGATATATATACAGAAACTTTAGAAAGTATATGGTATGGGGATAAAGCTAATTATGTACGTAAAAAATTAATGGCTGAACCTAGTATTTGTTATAGCTGCTCTTATTTTAAATTTTGCTTAAATCAGAAAAATTTGAAATATGAGCAAGATACCCAAAGCAATAGAACATTGAACACTATTATTGATACTTCTAATATCATTGATATTTCAAATATTACTTAAATGTTTTCGACATCACGGAGTGTGATATGACGTATAAGTGGCTTTTTATTGTACAAAATTTTGAAATCAAAGGATATCAAGATAGTGCAGCGAGAGCAGAAGTTGTGGCGCCTATTACTAAGTCCAGTTTTGTAAATAGTTACAGTGTTTTATGTTTTGATAGAACATATGATAATTTCTATAAAGAAATTATTTCAGAAAATATAGTTAACCTTAATATTAGGTTGAAGGGTAAGCCTGTTGTGATTTATGGGGCGGGTATTCATACTCAACAACATTTAGCGCAATTTAAGCAATTTAATATTAAAGCAATAGCTGATAGGGATAGTTCTTTATGGGGGGGGGAGCTTGAAGGAGTTCTAATTATTTCACCTGATGACATTCTTCAGTACAGTGAGCATGTTGTTATTTCAAGTAAAGCTTATGAACAAGCTATTTATGAAGAACTTAGCGAACGTTTGCCTGCTCTCTCATTACACAGACTTTATTACTTAAATGATAATAACGCTGAATTTAATCAACAAATGCAAGCTAGAATACTTAAGGAAGTTGAATGTTTTGAGCCTGATATTATTTTTTATTGCCCAACTCATCCTTCGGATTGCTTACCGGTCGAGCACTGGTTAGAAATTAAGAAAAAAGCAAAGGGAACAAAATTCATTACTGTATGGTGGGATTATGATGAAGAAAGTGAAAATAGTCCTTATCTTGCATTTGAGCGAGATTGCTTACAATGGAATGATCTTTGTATTGAAAATAGCAATATTACCCGCATTGAAAATATGAAAAAAGGATTACCGCCTTATCAGTTTCACCATAACACTGAGAAAGTTGTTTTTCACCCTACAATTTTTGACCCTGATCTTTTTTATTTTGATTCATCAATTAAAAAAAAGTATGACATCGCTCTATTTGGTAGTGCTGCTGGACATAGAAAAAAGTGGATTGATTTTTTGCAAAGGACTTATAAGGAGCGTTTTCATCACATTGGTGGGGTGATGCATGGTGAAAAAACGTTAAATATTTCTGATTATGCTAAAGCTTTGCAAGCGACAAAAGTCTGTATAAATACGCAAACGTATCCTTTTAGAGAACAATGTAAGGGTAAAGTCCGTGAAGCATTAGCTTGTGGTGTTGCTTTATTAGAAGAGGATAACGCTCAAACTAGGAAATTATTAGATTCAGGCAATGGAATTCTTTATTTCTATAACCAAGAAAGCTTACTTCAACAAATAGAACGTTTATTAGATGATGATGATATGCTCAATGAATTAGTCAATCAGGGACAAGCTCAATGGCAGCTCATAGGTCGTCCTGATTCATGGGTACAAAGGTTACTTGACTATTTATAGGCTTAAGTTGATAAGCAATTCTTGAGCAATGAGGCTGAGGCGTTGTTCTTCTTTAAATGCTTGTAGTGAATTATATGATTTTTCTAGCCAACTATTTGTTTCTAAAGTATTTAATGCTTCTTGAATGATGTCTATCTGTGCAATTTCAACATAATTTATAATGGGGCAAGCGTCAGAGCATTCTTCCGTCAATAAGAAAGATTGGTTTGAAATATGATAATGGCCTCTTGAATTTGAAAAAACATTCCAATCGGCATCCTGTTTTATATTTAAGCAGACCTTTGCTCGGGCAACCAAGTCGTCTCGATGAAAACTTGCTGTTAATACATCTGCTATATACACATTACATTTAGTAGGGGATAGTTGATTTATTATCGATTCTCTATACGGAGTTAGTGAGCCAGTAAAAAGTATATCAATATCTTTATCTGTGCTATTTCTGTGCCGTACCGATGAAAAACCATCCACATACCCGTGCGGGATAAATGTTACTTTTCTTTTTAGTAGTTTACTAAATAATAGGGCTTGGCTGGGGTTAAGGTGAAATACTGATTTTGCTAACCTTTCAACTTTCAAAAAGTTGTCGAATCGTTCTAACCAATAGTCGTTTTTACCATATTGAGTGTTATCATTGGTATTATTTGAGGTATTGTTAAAGCTATCTTCATTTAATAGCTCAGTTGCAATGATTGAGAACTCACCTCCTTCTTGTGAGAAAGCTTCAAGTTTTTTTCGATAATCATGGTTAAAGTTTTCAAGTAAAATATTATGCGCATTAGGGGATAATTCTTTTTCGATAGAAGAATTGAGGCCAAGTTCAAGGCACGCGCTATGAAACATACGTAGCGTGTCAGCTACCACTATGCCAAAATTCCAGTGATTTCCATATACCCAGCAAATTTTTTTTTTCATATAATTTAACCTTAACATCTTTTAGAAAGTAGTAACATCTGCTTTCCATTTATATCCCATTTTATGGAAGCACTGAGCATAATTTTTCTGCTCTATAATAAAGTCAAAGGCTTGATGTTGCCAAGCTTTCCAATTTGCAAATATTTTATGACTGTTGATACTATTATTCTTGTTTCTATGGTTGTTCACAGCCCCCCCATCTACATAGGTTTGTAAAGTATTTATATCATATTCATGTAGTGTGATGGCTTCACATGTATCTCTAAGGTATTGAATATTACTTATTGCTTTCTCCATGTGTATTGTTTGCATTTGAGGTCCATATCTAATTTCATCTTGGGCAATATTGTGCAAAGTATAAACGCTTAGTAAGAATGCTTTTTGTTCAAGACTATTTCTATCAAACCAGTTACAAGCCACTATTTCTGGGAACCTTTCAATAAATAAGGTAAAGAATTTTTGATAAGCCTCTTTAAGTTCAGTTGTCTTTTCTGCTGAAATAACACCTGAACTATGACTTTCTATAAAGCATATGGGGTCTCTCATTAAGTGAAAGGTGCTGGGTTTAACTACCTCATAATCTTTTTTATAAAATAGCTCTCTGCATACATAGCTATGTACATTGCCATAACTTTTATAATCAGGGTAAAGTTCATGATAGTGACTATATAAGTCGGTCAATGAGCTTGATTTTATTTGTGCGATCAGTTCCCTCCCCTTCGTTAAAGCATCTAAGTTCTCTACTTTATTTTTTGCTAGTTCTTTCTCCTTAAAATAATCTCCAGTAACAATAGAGTCAAAAGCATAAGTGCCATGGGCTACGTACACATCATGGTTTGAAGCCAATACATAACTAAGCCAACGAGAGGCAGAGTAACCGTAAGAAGTAACAGCCCAGTTATTAATTGTTCTCATAGATATCAACCACTTTTTCAATAAAACCTTGTTGTTTAGCTATACTTTTCATACTGTTTCTCACAGAAATAGCGGAAGGTGTTAATATTATTTTGCCATTGAATTGTGCTAACGCTGTGGATGACTTAACCTTTGCTCCCCAAATAATATTCTGAGCTTCGAGCAGGTCAAATAGTTGAATATGTCCATTTTTTATTAAGTTGGTCATTTGTTTAATATTAGCGTTAACCAAGTTATCAAAATCTTTTGATATTCCCCATATTGCAATAGGTTGATGAGCTAAAGCAAGTTGGATTAAGCGGAGGGCATTTTGCTGATAAAAGTCTTGGGTTAAATGTTCTGCCGTTATATATGTTGATTCTTTTCCTATTTCTATTGCGAGTGCTTTAAGCGATTCTTTGCATTGCGTAAACGCATCATCTGCTTTTGATGTATTATCAATTGTAGTTAATATTTTATTTACCTTTTCAGTTGCAAATTCAGACGTTTCAAGCAAATCTTTTGCTAAGGTATTATATTGATCAGGGCAAGCAAAACGAGTGATCGAGGCATGATTACCTAAGTATTTTTTAAAACCGAAATTACTATCATCAATGTTAGATTTATTAAAGGAAAAGGTTCTTAAGTTTTCATCTATTATTGGTGGTATATAGTTTGATTTTAAATTATCCGATACCTGTTTTTGAAATGTGGAATACTGACTTTCATCAAAATACTGATATTCAGGATAGCCCAATTTCATGGCTATTTGATCGAATCCTTTGCTTTTTAATAATTCAATATGTTCATTTGTGAGACAGTTGTTCCAATCTCCGACAATTCCTTTGTTTTCTCTAAAATTATGTTTATGACTAATAAAAGTATTTCTGTGATCCATTGAGGCCCAAATGTTCTTAGCTACCTGGTTTGGTATATTGATCGTTAATAAATTGGCTATTTCTAATATCGATTGTATCGGCTGTTCAATAATATTTTCCCAATACACTGTGTGATAAGCACCTTGCACAGAGAGTAAATTGTTAAAATAATTTAATTGAAAGTCGATTAATCCCTCAATTACCCCTAAGTCAGATAGTTTATTAATTGCGACTTGTTCTCGTAAGACTGTCTCATTTTCTCTAGGTAGGTATTTTTGAATGTACTCGCTAGTTAGCGCATTTAATGAATGAACAGATGAATTGAGAATGCCTGCGGGGTTTCTTAACGTGGTTATTTTCAGGTAGTGATTGAATTTTGAATTTTCAATCCAAATCTTAGGGTTTTCATGGGAATGAACATGAGAGTAATAGTTAAATAAAGCGGGATGAAAATTATGAGTGAGTAAAATATCACCTATATCTTTCAAACCAAAATACTTTCTGACACCAAAGCAATTTTTTCCGTCAGCAAGCCACTGAGGCCCCCCCATAATTCGTTTAAACTCACCATTAACGAGTAAGTTAGTGGCCACATTGTGTTTTTTAAAAACTGTAGAATATTGATGGTATAAATATTCACTTAAGATAGGCTCGATTCTGTGGATAAATGAAAATTTTTCAGAGTTTGTAGCCCCTTTTTGAGCATAATTGAGTATCTTTTTTATTATAGTATTTGTTAATGCATATCCACTTCTTGGTATGCCTACGACCAGTGTATTTTCGTACATAACAATTCACGCCTTATATTTATTGTAAATACTTGAAATTTACCTCTTCAGCATGCTTTTAAATGAAGAGGAAGTGAATTCTCTCAAATCACAAGCAGGTAGCATGCCAAAGTACTGGTTGCTATATAGACTATGGAGATGTGGAATGTTAATTGCTTATATTTAAAATGTTTTTACCGTTTTAATTTTTTAGTGTCAATAAATTGTTTCTACGCATTAAAAAACAGTTGGAGCTAAAGTAGCAATTGAATACTTCCTCATTATTTGATTCAGTGGGGAATTGGCCTCAATTTGTGTTGGATTGGTTAACAGGCATATATTGTAATGCTTAATAATAATGGGTAAACATAATATTTATACATTGAGGTATTACTTTAAAAGTAGGTATCCTTATCTTATTATTTGTCTGTTAAGTATAATAAAAATAACTGACACTTGAGATAGCTATATCGAGAGTAACTCAAATGTGGTTAAGGTCAGAAATTGATGGTTGATAATGTCTTTCTAAAAAATATAAGCCACTTGCTGGATAGAGGTATGGATGAAGAAAATTGAAGAGTTGTATGAATCGTTATATTTTATTCGTCAATTAGAGCTAAAAGTTGCAGAAGTTTATCCTTCAGACAAAATAAAGAGCCCTGTGCACTTATCAATAGGTCAAGAATTCGTCAGTGTAGCACTATGCCAAGCACTTCGAGCGACAGACTACGTCGCTGCGACTTATCGAGGGCATGCTGCATACTTAGCAAAAGGAGGCTGCCCTAAAAAACTGATTGCTGAAATGTATGGTAAATCATCTGGTTGTGCAAAGGGGCGTGGTGGCTCCATGCACCTTGTTGGTAGTGAAGTTAACGTTATTGGTACATCTGCCGTTGTTGGCACAGGCGTACCTGTTGCAACTGGTTACGCATTAAGTCAAAAATTACAGCAAACGGATAATGTTGTGGTGTGTTTCTTAGGTGATGGTGCAACAGAAGAAGGTTGCTTTTATGAAAGCTTAAATTTTTCAGGACTGCACCAACTACCGATTGTTTTTGTGGTTGAAAATAACCATTTTGCCATACATGAACCAGTAGAAAAGCGTTGGGCGGATAGTAATTTACAAAACCGAGTACAGGGTTTTGGTGTTGATATATTTAAACATAAAGATGGTGATGTATTGTCACTTTTCGATCTTGCTAATACTGTTGTTAATCAGGTACGACAACAGCAAAAACCTGCGTTAATTGAAGTTGATTGCTATCGTTGGTATCAGCATGTTGGTCCTAATACCGATTTTGATCAAGGTTATCGTTCAGAGCAGGATGCAAAATGGTGGCTGGAAAATGATCCTTTAAATATTTTATCTCAAAAAATATCTGCAGAAGTAATAGCACAAATTCATCAACAGGCAAATGAAAGAGTGGAACAAGCATTTAAATTTGCTGAACAAAGCGCTTTTCCTGATGTAAGTGAATTACATGATTTTGTCTTTGCAACAGGTGGAGAAAGTGAATTGGTTGAAAGTCCTTCTTCTGCTACGAGTGATTTGCTTACCTATGCACAGGCACTTAATCAAGGGCAAGACACCGCGTTAGCTATAGATGATAAAACCTTTTTAATGGGACTGGATATTGATGATCACCTTGGTATTCAAGGAACTACCAAGGGGTTAGTGGATAAATATGGCGCGCACCGCGTATTTACCACTCCATTATCAGAAGATGCTATGACTGGAGTTGCAATTGGCGCAGCTATGTCAGGCATGAAGCCTATCCATATTCATATCCGCATGGATTTTTTACTGCTGTGTATGAACCAATTAATCAACATTGCTGCTAAAGCTCATTATATGTATGGTGCTGAGGTTAAAGTGCCATTAGTGGTGCGCTGTATTATTGGGAAGTCATGGGGACAAGGTGCGCAGCATTCGCAAGCCTTACATAGTTTGTTTATGCATATCCCTGGGCTGAAAGTAGTTGCACCATCGAATGCTTATGATGCGAAAGGTTTATTACTTGCGGCGGTCAACGATGCTAATCCTGTTCTTTTTATGGAGCATCGACTGTTATTTAATACCGAGTCTGATGTGCCTCAAATCCCCTATCAAGTTAAAATTGGTAAATCTAAAGTTGTTAAACAAGGCAAGCATTTAACGATTGTTGCAATTTCTAATATGGTGATCGAATCATTACGAGCTGCAGAGTTACTGAGTAAAGAAGGGTATGAGGTTACCGTTATTGATCCAATAACCTTAGCTCCTTTAGATATGCAGCCGGTTATTCAATCTGTTCAGCAGACTGAAAAGTTACTGGTGGTGGATAATGGTTGGTTAAATTGTGGTGCATCGTCAGAAATTGTGGCTGATGTCTGCGAACAAATCGATAAGCCGATAAAAGTTAAGCGATTAGGCTTTGCTGCAACAACCTGCCCAACAACACCAAGTCTAGAAGCTGGGTTTTATCCAAACCCTGTGAGTATAGCTCAAGCAGCTCTGTCGTTAATTGATAAAAGCAAAGCTTTGTCTTGGCAGCCTAACCCTAAGGATGCTGAACTTGCCTATCAAAAACAATTTAAAGGACCATTTTAATGTCAGATGCGTTAGATGTATTGGTGATCAATCCCGGTGGTAGAAAACGTATTTACCAATCATTAGGTGATGAACTGACTGCGATTGAACCACCTATGTGGGCGAGGTTAATTACTGGCTATCTTATCGATAAAGGATTCAGCACGGATATTTTAGATACTGAAGCGTTAGGATTAGATGAACAAGAAGTTGTAGAAAGGGTTAAAGGTGCTTCTCCTCGCTTAATCGTGCTTGTTGTTTATGGTCACCAACCTTCAGCGTCAACGCAATCTATGGTAGCAGCAAGAGTTTTGGCACAGGAATTTAAGCAACAAAAGCTTGATAGTCAAATTGTTATTGTTGGTGGCCATGTTGCGGCGTTACCTGAGCGCACGTTAAAAGAAGAGCCTATTGATTTCGCTTGTTCAGGTGAAGGTCCTGAAACTTGTGCACAGTTAATTCAGGCACTTAAAAACAATAGTTCGCTACGTGAAGTTCAAGGACTTGTTTGGCAGGATGAATTTGGTCAAATCATTAACAATCCCAATCCGCCGTTAATTACGGATTTGGATAATGAGCTACATGGTAACGTTTGGCATATGCTGCCAATGAAAAGTTACCGTGCTCACAATTGGCAATGCTTTGGTGAAATGGATAAACGCATGCCATATGCTTCGATTTACACAACGCTTGGTTGCCCATATAAATGTGTGTTTTGTTGTATTAACGCGCCATTTCATGAAAGTAACTATCGTTGTCGAAGCCCACAAGTAGTAGTTGATGAAATAGATGTGTTAGTCAGAAATTATAACGTAAAAACGTTCAAAATAGTTGATGAAATGTTTGTGCTGAAAAAAAATCACTATTTAAAAATTTGTCAATTATTAGCTGAGAAACCTTATGCGTCAGAGCTAAATATCTGGGCGTATGCACGCGTAGATACTGTAAGGAAAGATACCCTAGCATTAATGCGTAAAGCTGGTATTCGTTGGCTAGCGTTAGGTATTGAATCTGCAGATGAAACCGTGCGCGATGGTGCAAAAAAATCACTTAATAGCGAGGATATCGTCAATATTGTTCATGATATTCAAGCTGCTGATATTAACGTGATTGGTAATTATATATTTGGTTTACCTAATGATTCACTAACCACGATGAGAGCAACATTAGATTTGGCAAAAAATCTTAATTGTGATTTTGCCAATTTTTATTCCGCAATGGCCTATCCGGGGTCAAAACTGTATCGCGATGCAATTCAAAACAATATTGAATTACCCAAAGAATGGAGTGGCTATTCTCAGCATAGTAAAGACTGTTTGCCATTGGCGACAGAGTTTGAGTCTGCTGCTACTGTACTTAAATTTAGAGATGATGCTTTTCATGAATACTTTGAAAATGAAAATTATCTAAACTTCATAGAGCAAAAATTTGGCAAGGACACTCGAACGCATATTGAAAAAATGAGTGGGGCTCGCTTGTGTCGTGATATTGTCGATGTTGAGCCTTAATGATGACTAATAATAATCCTTTACCCGTGGTTGTATTAGCGGGGGGGCTAGGTACAAGATTGCGCTCTGTTGTTGCTGATAAACCTAAAATTATGGCACCGATTAATGATATTCCTTTTGTTGAGATATTGCTTAAATGGCTCAAGCAGCAAGGTATGAATCGAGTGATTTTTTCTTTGGGTTACAAGGCTGAATTAGTTTTACCAACGATTAAGCGGTTAGCTAGAGAATTATGTCTTGATATTGACACTGTTATTGAGCCTTCACCAAAGGGGACGCTTGGCGGTTTAAACTACACGCTATCACAAACTTCTACAGGAGAATGCATTGTTATTAATGGCGATACATTTATTGATGTTGATTTAACTCGATTTGTTACCACCATGCAGAAACGACAAAGTGATATGGGAATAGGTGTCGTTGAAGTACCAAATGTTGCGAGATTTGGTCAGGTTAAATTTAAAAATGATGAGTTTGTGGCGCAGTTTATTGAGAAAGATGAAGGAAATAGTTCCAAAGGTTGGATAAATGCTGGTGTTTATTATTTTTCTGCCGATACAGTGAGTGAGTTTCATCAGTATAACTGCGGAAGTATTGAGCAAGATTTTTTGATCCCTCAGTTAAATCGATTGCATTATTTTAAGGTGGAATTGGGACTATTTATCGATATAGGTACGCCAGAGAGTTTTAAGCAAGCTGCAGAAGTGCTAAGAGAGTATTGTATATGATTATTTCGAGAACCCCTTTTAGGGTGTCATTTTTTGGAGGAGGGAGTGATTACCCTACTTGGTATCAAGAACATGGTGGGGCTGTTATTGGTACGGCAATTAATAAATATTGTTATTTAACTGTACGAAATTTGCCGCCATTTTTTGAGCATAAGCATCGTATTGTTTATTCCAAAGTTGAATTACCTAGTACGATCAATGAAATAGAGCATCCTGCAGTAAAGGCTGTGCTAAAAGTGTTTGAACAACACACGGGCATCGAAATACAACATCAAGCAGATTTACCTGCTCGCTCTGGGTTAGGTTCAAGCTCATCATTTACAGTAGGGTTAATTAATGCGATTAAGGCGATGCGTGGTGAAATAACTTCTCCAAATTATTTAACTGAAAAAGCCATTGATATTGAGCAAAATATTATTAAAGAGCATGTGGGTTCTCAAGACCAATGTTGGGCTGCTCACGGAGGAACAAATTTTATTGAGTTTACAACTTCCGGAAAAATTAATGTGACTCCCTTGATTATGCAGAATGCTACTGAGGAGATGTTGAACTCCCATATTATGCTTTTTTTTACTGGCTTAAGCCGTATTGCTAGTAACATTGCTTGTAAGAAAATCGAAAACCTTAATCAACGAGAAGAGCAAGTTATAAAAATGACTCATATGGCGTATCAGGCTCGAGATTTATTACAATCTTCTCACTGTGATATTCGAGATTTAGGCGGTATGTTGCGTGAATCTTGGGATTTGAAAAAGCAACTTGCTGATGAAATAACTAATGGTGAAATTAACGAGTTATATCAGCTGGCGATTGCTGCTGGTGCATATGGTGGTAAGTTATTAGGTGCTGGCGGCGGGGGTTTTATGATGTTTTTAGCTCCACCAGAAAAACATCAGGCGATTAAAGAACGTTTAAATAAACTCATCTATGTTGATGTGAAAACTGGTGCATGTGGTTCTAAAATTGTCATGTATGAACCTAATGGCTTTTATTAAAGTATAATTGTATTTTTGTCAAAATACTGACTTTTCCCTGATAAGTGTCAAAATTTTGTTGATAAATTCCTGTTCCCCGATACAATCTTATTTATATGAGAAAAACTAGCAGGTTATCAAAGAATTATGAGCGGTCAAAAACATATTCTTGTCGTTGATAATGACGCATCTCGACGTCATCAGTTGGAAACAGTATTGGCCTTTATCGGTGAACACTTTAGTACAGGAACACAAGATAAGATCACTGATTTATTCAGTGAAGAGGGACAGCCATTGACTGTGATTGTTTGTGGCGAAATAACCGCTGAAATTTCTCAGTTGATAAAAGATAATCCTGCCTGCCCGTTTGTGTTACATGATGTGATAGATAAAAATGCTATTGAAACATGCGTTAATGTTATTGATGAGCTTTCCACTCCGTTAAATTATGCACAGTTAACGGAAGTCGTACATCACTGCCACCAATATCATAATAAGTTACCCCATAAACATGCTAGTCACCCTGGCAATAAAGTGTTATGTCGCTCATTAATCGGCGCAAGTGCACCAATGCAACATGTGCGTTTTTTAATTGAACAAGTCGCATCTACCCATGCCAATGTCTTGATTTTAGGTGAATCAGGTACGGGTAAAGAAGTGGTGGCTCGCAATATTCATAATTTATCAAATCGCAGCAAAGCACCATTTGTACCAGTTAATTGCGGTGCTATTCCACCTGATTTACTTGAAAGTGAATTATTTGGCCATGAAAAAGGGGCATTCACTGGCGCTATTTCAGCCCGAAAAGGACGCTTTGAATTAGCCGAAGGAGGCACTCTTTTTCTTGATGAAATAGGTGATATGCCGCAGCCGATGCAGGTAAAACTATTGCGGGTATTGCAAGAGCGTACCTTTGAGCGTGTTGGTGGAACTAAAAGTATTAAAGCGGATGTGCGAGTGATTGCTGCAACGCATCAGAATCTTGAAAGTATGATCAAAGATGGCGGCTTTCGAGAAGATTTATATTACCGTTTAAATGTTTTTCCGATTGAAACGCCTGCGCTTCGAGAACGTAAAGAAGATATCCCATCTTTACTACAAGAGTTGGTTGCACGATTTGAACAGGAACAAGGTCAAAGCGTTCGTTTTACCGAACAAGCTATTGCTTCATTGCAAGAACATCCTTGGTCAGGCAATGTGCGTGAGTTATCGAATTTGATTGAACGTATGATCATTATGTATGGTGAGCAAGTGGTGAATGTCAGTGAGCTACCGCAAAAATATCGCCATATCGATGTTGAGGAATACACGCCTGAATACCCTGAAGAATTGCAAGAGCGGGAGGCGATTAATGAGATGTTCTCTGGTTTTGATTATGACGACGAAGATGATACTGGTTTCGATAGTTTTAATGACGACAGCTCTGAAAATAAAGTGGATGTTTTACTCGAAAGCGGTTTAAATCTGAAAGAGTATTTAGCTGATTTGGAAGTGTCATTAATTAATCAAGCATTAGCAAAAAATGATTGGGTTGTCGCTCGTTCTGCTGAGTTGTTGGGGATGCGCAGAACCACCTTAGTCGAAAAAATGCGTAAATATAATATTCAAAAAGCGGAGTAGTACTTGTTTACTTATTTACACAGTGCAAGCCGCACTCTCTTTGTGTGCCGTTAAATCGGATTTCATCTTCTGTAGTTACATGATGAATCGGCTTGGTGCTATGGGTATCACCTATCGAAGTATAACCTTTTGTAAAGAGTGGGTGATAAGGTAGGTGGTGCTTCTTAAGGTATTCGTGTACATCCCTAGCCATCCAATCTAATATAGGATGGACTTTTATATGGCCTCTAATGGAATCGACAAAAGGTACGCTATTTCTGAAACTTGATTGTTCACGGCGAATTCCCGAAAACCACGTATTCGCGTTAAGCTCCTTCATTGCTCGATCGAATGGTTCAACTTTATTGATGTAGTGATATTTTTTTAAACCTTCCGTTCCTTGAGTCCATAACTTACCATATTTTTTGAGTTGCCAGGTTGCACTTTCTTTTGCTTTATAGACATGAAGGTTTAATTGTAATTGCTCAGTTAATTGCTCTAAAAACTCATAGGTCTCAGGAAATAAGTAACCTGTGTCAGTGAGTATCACAGGTATATTGGGGTATATCTGTGTGGTCATATGGAGCATAACTGCTGATTGAATGCCAAAACTCGAGGAAAGAATAAATTCTTGTGGTAAGTTATCCAGAGACCATTCAATACGTTGCATAGCATTTAAGCTGCCAACATGGCTACTCCAGTAGGCAATTTCTGTATCTAAATATTCTGTCATAGTATTTATCATTAAGGGATACAGTTGAATTACAACAACCTATTATTAATACATCTTAACTATTTATCGGATACAAGACACTTTTTCTTTAGTAAAATTTATTTTTTTTGTAAGACAATTAATTGACGTTCATTGTTTTCCTTCTAAGTTGTTGTTATAAATAATTAAAGTTTGTTGGCATAAAATCTGCTTTATCTGGGTAGTTATTAATTATCGAGTAAAGCATTATGGTTGTTGCCTATTCAAATCAAACGACAGAATCTTCTAGCAATGTTGCGCGAAGTGATTACTTAGTACGTCAAAAAACGTTTGAATTTGTTGAACAATCCTATCAAGAAAATCGCCTGATCTTAGAACAAGAATCTTATCAGGGAGAGTTAGCTTTACTGCGTAAACAAGCCAGTCAATTAGAAAAGCTCATTGACGTGATGCCAACCGGCATGATCATGCTTGATGGTGATGGTGTAGTGGTAAAAATAAATAAAATTGCCAGCCAATTGCTCGATGAACCTATTTTAGGCCAGCCTTGGTATGATGTTATTCGTCGGTCATTTAAACCAAGAGCAGATGATTGGCATGAAGTCTCACTTAATGATGGGCGTCGGGTGAAGTTAGAAATTACCGCGTTAGTTGATCAGCCGGGTCAGTTGATCATGATCACCGATTTGACCGAGACGCGTTTACTACAGGATAAACTGAGTCAATTACAACGATTGTCTTCGTTAGGGCAAATGGTATCAAAACTTGCTCATCAAATTCGTACCCCTTTATCTTCTGCCATGCTTTATGGTGCAAATTTAAAGAATAAAAACTTACCGTCAGATGAGCGTCAAAATTTCCAAGAAAAACTGATGTGCCGGTTGCAAGACTTAGAGCAACAAGTAAACGATATGTTGTTATTTGCTAAAAGCGGTAAACAACAAGTGGTTTCAGCATTATCGGTCAATGACATTGTTGGCGCATCAACCGATGGCTTAGATGCTTTAATTGAAAAAGCACAAGCACAGGTTAATATTCAATTCTGTCCTGATGATTGTCACGTATTAGGCAATCAAAGTGCGTTAACCGGCGCGATACAAAACTTAATTCATAATAGCTTAGCGGTGATCTCATCGGGAGCTGTGATTGATATATCTGCTTATTGTCGCGACAACTGTGCCTATGTCAGCGTGAAAGATAATGGTAAGGGTATCAGTAATGAGTTAGCGGCTAAAATATTTGAACCTTTTTATACTTCGCGCGTTCAAGGCACAGGATTAGGCTTGGCTGTGGTCAAATCTGTTGCTCAAGCCCATCAAGGGGATGTTTATTTATTAAGTAAAGAAGGTGAAGGTGCACATTTTTGTATTAAATTGCCATTATTGTCCAGTACAGAAGGCATAAAGCTGTCTAGTACAGATACCGGCATAAAGGCATCGCCATTGAAGGAGGCTAGTGATGAGTCATAGTAAAATTTTGGTGGTTGAAGATGATGCTGGCTTACGAGAAGCATTAATCGATACACTTAAGTTAGCTGGTTACCAATGTGTTGAAGCCGATTCAGGCGAAGCAGCATTACTCACGTTAAAAAATCATCAAATAGATCTTATTGTCAGTGATGTACAAATGGGAGGCATGTCAGGCTTAAGTTTATTAAAAAGCGTTAAGGCTAGTCACCCTAATTTACCTGTGCTTATCATGACAGCTTACGGCACAATTGATGATGCCGTCCAAGCGATAAAAGATGGTGCTTGTAATTATATGGCAAAGCCATTTGCCCCCGAAGTGTTGTTAAATATGGTGAGCCAATATGTGCCATTACAATCTAACCAATCTTACCAGCCGGTGGTTGCAGATGCTCGTAGTGTTGAGTTAATTAATTTAGCAAAAAAAGTGGCAAGTACCGATGCATCCGTGATGGTGCTAGGGCCAAGTGGCTCGGGTAAAGAAGTGTTAGCGCAATATGTACATCATCATTCGGCTCGAGCAGGTAATCCTTTTGTTGCTATTAATTGTGCAGCCATCCCTGAAAACATGCTAGAAGCAACCTTATTTGGTTACGAAAAAGGGGCGTTTACTGGTGCAATCCAAGCATGTCCTGGTAAGTTTGAACAAGCACAGGGCGGCACTATTTTACTCGATGAAATTACCGAGATGGATTTAGGCTTGCAGGCTAAAATTTTACGAGTTTTACAAGAGCGAGAGGTAGAGCGTTTAGCAGGTAGAAAAGCCATTAAGCTTGATGTACGGGTCATAGCAACCAGTAACCGAGATCTTAAAGAGGCGGTCACTGAAGGAGTGTTTCGAGAAGATTTATACTATCGGTTAAATGTGTTTCCTTTAACTTGGTTACCGCTAGCTGAGCGCAGAGATGATATCGTTCCGTTAGCAAAGCATTTAGTTGAACGCTTGTGCCAAAAAAGTGGCGAAGCCATTCCTGAGTTTACCGCAGCAGCACGTAGTAAACTGATGTCTTATCAATGGCCAGGTAATGTGAGAGAGTTAGACAACGTTATCCAACGGGCATTGATTTTACACAGTGAGCAAAAAATTGATGCTGTTGACCTACTGATTGAAAATTTTGATACGCCCACGTTGGTGGATTTACCCGAAGAGAAAAAATCTGAGGATAAACTCGGCAATGAGTTAAAAATGCAAGAGCACCAAATTATTTTGGATACCTTGCAAGCTTGTCAGGGTAGTCGAAAAGCGGTTGCTGAGCGCTTAGGCATAAGTCCTCGTACCTTGAGATATAAAATAGCAAGGATGCGTGAAAGTGGCATTGAAATTCCCGCCTAATTAACTTTTAAATACATCAGCCAATGACTCATCATTGGCTGATGTATGCTAATTATCAGATCGTACTTCGTTAAAAAATCATTACTTTTCAATTTTTTATATAAAATAATAAATCCTTTCTTAATTGGCATCTTGCTTGCTTTATTAGCTATAGACGTTAATCAATCAATAAATTGACACAAGCGAGAATACCATGGATATCAAATCAAATTCACTGTATGCCCAAATGCAAAGTATGCAACTGGAAGCCATGGGCAATCGTACACAAAACTTAGAAACTTCTGTAAAGGCGGTTAACTCATCCAGTAGTGATTTTGGCAATATGCTGAAGCAAGCGGTTGATGGCGTGAACAATTTACAAATGGAAGCGAAAGATAAACGCAATGCTTTTGAAATGGGAGACCGTAGTGTGACATTGGCTGATACTATGGTCACTGCCGCTAAAGCAGGGGTCGCGTTTGATGCCACCTTGCAAGTGCGCAATAAGTTTGTTGAAGCATATAAAGAAATCATGAGTATGCCGGTGTAATCACCTGTAAGTTTATTTAGGTTGTAACGCAAAATTTAAGCGGAGAAGATAAGTGGCAGATACCAGTAATACAGCATTAGCAGCACCTGATAGTGGCTCAGATCTTGTTGCCAATGACAATGCTGACTCATCGATGGATGAGCAAAAATCGGGCTTTGCATCAGCGATTGGTAATGTGGATGTACTGCGCCAACTCACTTTAATTATGGCGTTAGCGATTTGTTTAGCAATTGCTGTCTTTGTTATTTTGTGGGCAAATCAACCTGAGTATCGTTATTTAGCAAAATTACCGACTGAACAACTGATCAAAACCATGGATTTTCTTGATGCCAATAAAGTGGATTATCGTCAAGAAAATAACACTATCTCTGTACCTTTAGAAGAATATCAAGACATTCGGTTATTACTCGCTCGTGAAGGGTTAACCGATGAACCTGAAGCAGGTAATGAAATTATTATGCAGGACATGGGCTTTGGGGTGAGTCAACGATTAGAGCGTGAACGTTTAAAACATTCACGTGAACAACAGCTTTCTCGTACAATAGAAGAGCTACAAACGGTTAGTCGTGCCCGAGTGTTACTTGCTATTCCAAGAGACAATGTTTTTGCCAAACGTTCAAAAAATCCTTCAGCGACCGTGGTCTTAACCTTACGAAAAGGCCGTTTATTATCTGAAGAAGAAGTGGATTCTGTGGTCGATATTGTTGCTTCTGCGGTACAAAATTTAGAGCCAAATCGCGTGACAGTAACTGATCAAAATGGCCGGTTATTAAATTCTGGTTCACAGGATTCAATCTCATCGCGTTCACGTAAAGAGTTTGAAATTGAACAAAAGCGTGAAACAGAATACATGGAAAAAATTGACAGCATTCTTATTCCCGTTGTTGGTTTAGGTAATTATACTGCGCAAGTTGATGTTACCATGGACTTTACCAATACCGAAGAAACTCAGCGTCGTTACAACCCTGACCTACCAGCACTTCGCAGTGAAATGAAAATTGAAGATAGTACTATTGGTGGCTCGGTTGGTGGTATTCCTGGAGCATTAAGTAATCAGCCTCCATTAGACTCAAACATTCCTGAAAATGCAGTTGGTGGTAATGGCCGTAAAGCAGTACCGAGTCGTAAACACTCAGAATCAACTAAAAATTATGAACTTGATGAAGCGATCAGTTATACCAAACAGCAAACTGGTGTGATCCGCCGTATTAGTGTGTCGGTTGCTTTAGACTATTTGAATGAATCTAGCCCAGCAACAGAAGGTGAAGAGGGCGCAGAACCTACGGTCACTCAAGTACCTCGTAGTGCCGCTGAGCTGGCCAATATCCGTCGTTTATTACAGGGCAGTATAGGTTTTGATCTACAACGGGGTGACAAGTTAGAAGTGGTAACCCTCCCATTTTCTCGCATGGAAATGGATAAAAAAGAAAAATTACCGTTTTACCAAGAACCGTGGTTTTTCAAAATGGCAAAACTGGGCATGGGTGGTTTAGTGATCATTATCCTTATTTTGGCTGTCGTACGCCCAATGCTGAAACGTTTAATATATCCAGATCAAACACCATCTGATTATGGCGAAAAATCGTTAGATACGCATATTGATTTAGGTGATGAAACCATGGATATGCTAACATCAGACTTTGATGAAGGTGCTGTTGGTTTTGCTTCTGATGGTAGTTTACAGTTACCTGATCTGCATCGTGATGAAGATGTATTAAAAGCGGTTCGTGCTTTAGTTGCAAATGAGCCTGAACTGTCATCGCAAGTTGTGAAAAGTTGGTTGATAGAAGATGAGTGATGAAATGCAAGATATGACGCCAGCACAAGGTGGTTTTGACGTTGATAAATTAGATGGTGCTGAAAAAGCAGCAATTCTTTTGTTAAGTTTATCAGAAGAAGATGCCGCACAAATATTAAAGCATCTTGAGCCTAAGCAAGTCCAGCAGGTCGGTATGATCATGGCTGCCATGGAAGAGTTTACGCAAGAAAAAATCACTGCGGTGCATAAGCTGTTTATCAATGAGATCCAAAACTTCAGTACCATTGGTTTCCAAAGTGAAGAATTTGTTCGTAGAGCTTTAACGGCCGCTTTAGGTGAAGATAAAGCCGGTAATTTAATCGATCAAATCGTCATGGGCGGCGGTGCCCGAGGCTTAGATTCATTGAAATGGATGGATTCGAAACAAGTGGCGAATATTATTCGCAATGAACACCCGCAAATTCAAACCATTGTTCTATCTTATTTAGAACCTGAACAATCGGCTGAAATCATGAGTCAATTTGCCGAGAAACCACGCTTAGATCTGATGATGCGTATCGCGAACTTAGAAGAAGTTCAACCAGCCGCCTTACAAGAGTTAAACGAAATTATGGAAAAACAATTTGCTGGTCAAGCCGGCGCACAAGCTGCGAAAATGGGCGGCCTGAAAGCTGCAGCCGATATTATGAACTACTTAGATACCAATATTGAAGGTATGCTAATGGATTCAATTCGTGAACATGACGAAGAAATGAGTCAACAAATTCAAGATCTTATGTTTGTCTTTGAAAACCTTGCCGATGTTGATGATCGAGGAATACAAGCCATTCTGCGTGAAGTGCAACAAGATGCACTGATGAAAGCAATTAAAGGCGCTGACGATACATTGAAAGAGAAAATCATGAGCAACATGTCTAAACGTGCCGCTGAAATGATGGTGGATGATCTTGAAGCGATGGGACCTGTCAGGATCAGTGAAGTTGAAGCTGCTCAGAAAGAAATATTATCGGTTGCCCGTCGTCTTTCTGACGCTGGTGAAATCATGTTAGGTGGTGCTGGCGGTGGTGATGAGTTCTTATAACCTCAGACACCTTAAAGATATATGATGAAAAATTTCAATTCGATTAAACAAACGGAAAAGGTCGTCAAGGCAGACGAACAAGAATCGCTAGATGTCTGGTCTTTGCCTTCCGTTGAACAAGAGATAGATGAAGAGCAACTGCCGACTAATGCTTTAGGCAAAAAGCCGAAATGGCATTATGAGCCACCAGAAGAAATTGAGGAAGAAGTTGCTCCTTTAACTGCTGAAGACATTGAACAGATACGGCAAGCGGCTCATGAAGAAGGGTTTAATCAAGGTAAAGAAGAAGGTTTTGCTACTGGCTTTGATGAAGGAAAAAAGGCCGGTTATGAAGAAGGACTTAAGTCAGGTCATGTCGAAGGAGTCGAACAAGGGTTAGAGCAAGGTAAACAGACGATTGATGAACTAGCCCAGCAATGGCATGCATTAACAGAGCAACTTCACCAGCCATTAGCACAAGTGGAAAATAACGTTGAACAGCAACTTTTACACTTAGTTGTACAATTGACGGAAGCTATTACCTTAGAAGAGGCGAAAACTAACCCTGATATTCTCTTATCAGCGCTTTCGGCAGGAATGAAAGCTTTACCTAGCCAAGAAGCACAAACACAAATTTTACTTCATCCTGACGATATTAAGCTGGTTGAGCAACAATTCACCCCAGAATATGTGCAAGAACAAGGCTGGCGGTTATTGGCAGCGCCTCAATTAGAAAAGGGCAGTTGCCAAATTGAAAACAGTACGTCAAATATTGACCTTACAATTAAAACTCGCATTAAAGAAGTATTGGACTCATTTTTGCAGGATGCTTTACATCAATAAATAACTGTCAAAGAGTGTCAAAACACCGATGATCGATGTGCAACGACTAAATCAGCGATTAAGCAACTGCCAGCAATTCATTCATAAACCGAATGTATCTGTTGCTGGGCGCTTAGTGCGGGTGGTGGGATTAACGCTGGAGGCAGTTGGTGTTAAAGCGCATGTTGGCAGCCAATGTTTAGTGGAAACCGCACAAGGTGATTTGATTGCCGAAGTGGTAGGTTTTTCCCAAGAAATCACATTTTTAATGCCGGAGCAAAGTTTACAGGGCGTATCGCCTGGTGCCCGAGTTGTGCCTCTTAATAAAAAGGCACGACTCCCTTTATCAATGGATTTACTGGGGCGTGTTGTTGATGGTGTAGGTAAACCACTTGATGGTAAAGGCCCAATTAAACATTCCCAAGATTATTACTACAGTAATAAACCAATCAACCCGTTAGCGCGCCGCGCTATTTCGGAGCCGTTAGATGTTGGTGTGCGCTCCATTAATAGTTTTTTGACTGTTGGTCAGGGACAACGAATGGGACTCTTTGCCGGCTCAGGTGTTGGTAAAAGTGTGTTGATGGGCATGATGACTAGAGGTACTACCGCAGATGTGATTGTGGTTGGCCTGGTGGGAGAGCGTGGCCGAGAAGTAAAAGAATTTATAGAAGAAATTTTGGGTGAGCAAGGACGAGCCCGATCTGTCGTGGTTGCGGCTCCTGCTGATAACTCACCATTAATGCGCTTGAAAGGTTGTGAAACTGCGGTTCAGATCAGTGAATATTTTCGCGATCAAGGGATGAATGTTCTATTACTGATTGACTCGATTACCCGATATGCGCAAGCCCAGCGTGAAATTGCTTTAGCCGTAGGAGAGCCACCTGCCACGAAAGGTTATCCGCCCTCAGTGTTCTCTAAGTTGCCGCAATTAGTGGAAAGAGCCGGTAATGGTGGTGAAGGGCAAGGTTCAATAACTGCATTTTTTACCGTATTAACAGAAGGTGATGATTTACAAGATCCAATTGCTGATGCTGCACGAGCGATTTTAGACGGTCATGTGGTGTTATCGAGAGAGTTGGCTGATTCAGGTCATTATCCTGCGGTTGATATTGAGGGCTCTATTAGTCGTGTAATGCCTATGGTAACAAGTGCCGAACATCAAGAGCTCGCCCGCCAGTTAAAACAAGTGTACTCATTGTATCAGCAGAACAAAGATTTGATTGCGATAGGGGCATACAGTAAAGGGAGTGACCCGCGTATTGATCAAGCCATTCAATTACTACCGGTAATAGATTTTTTCCTACAGCAAAAAATGACTGAAGTGATCCCGTATGATCAAAGCTTAGTGCAATTACAAGAAATTCTATCGGCAGCGCAGGCCCATGCTAATAATCAACAAGCTGCTGGCAACCCAGCATAGTGAAGACGAATCTACGAGGTATCGACTATGTCAAGCCGTCAACTTGAAACCTTATTGAAATTTGAATCAGATAAAGAGCAAAAAGCCGCACAGCAATTGCAATTAGCTGAGCGTGATTATCAGGAGAATCTCACACGATTAGAGAGTGTTGGGGCGTTTCGATTGGAGTATATGAAACGCTTAAATCAGCGTTCCATAGCAGGTATAGAAAGTTCAACATATCGTCATTTTCATGCTTTTGTCTCTAAACTTGATAACGCAGCTGAGCAAGTTGAAATAGCAATTAAGCAAGCAAAGGCTCTTGTGGAACAGCGCAGACAACAGTGGTTCGCGCAGCATCAAAAAGTACAAGCAGTGGAATTGTTAATGACAAAGAAACAAAAACAGTTACAAAAAAGAGCGAACAAAATAGAGCAGAATATGTTTGATGAAATTGCCATTCAGCAATTTATCAGAAGGAAAAATCAAGCTCTCGTATGATTTGGAACGAGAATTGCAAAGTTTATGGTTGAACGTATTTGGTATTAAACAATTTTAATGTAATGTTTGCTAAGGTTAAATTATGTCACAAGTCAGTATTTTAGCGATAGATGCCCCTCAAACTGTTGATTCAGCAAGTGTTTCAAGTGGAAGTTCAGCTGACGCTCGAAGTAAAAATACAGAGTTTTCACAGTTAGTGGCAAAACATCAGCAAGCAAAAAGCGGCAATAATTCGCAGGCAAGTGGCAAATCAAGTCGGGCATCAGTGTCAGAAAATGCAAAGACTCTCCACAGTGAAAACTCATCCGAGAGCGCAGAGCCTCGAGAAGCCGCTCAAACCGAAACTATTTCAGATACGAAAAATACACAGAAAGACATTAGCCAGCAAGAAACATCGTCTGATCATGCTCAATCTGAGAAAGCTAAAGATCCCGAGAGTGTATCAACAGATAATACCGCGGCGAATAAAACACCAGAAGGCGTCGATAAGTCAGTAGGTGATACACAAAAATCTGATACGGCAAGTGAACTATTAGCATTTATTCAAGCAGTTGATACCGTGTCAACAGAGCGAAGTACTAAAGTGGTTGCTCTGAATGAAAAAGGCCTGCCAAAAGATATGCCAAGCATCATCTTACAAGATAAAACGCTTGCGGTTGAGTTTGAGCAAGGACAGAAGAGTACGACAGTGATCTCAGATGAAGATCTTATGTTAAAAGCTGGAGAGCAAACAGCTAAGGTTCTGCGTAGTAATGCAGACAATGCGACTAAGCAAGCTGTTGTTGCTAATGAGCATGTAAAAAGTGCAGAGAAATTGGTCGAAGCTGAGCCTTCTGTAGATGGAGAGCAGGCAAATACTCAAACAAAGGCGGCGCAAACCCTTTCAGGTAATTCATCTAGTCAAGCAAGTGAAAACAGTAGTCAGTTAAAGGGGACTGTTAAACAAGAAGGTGCGGCTAATAGTTTAACCACAGAAGCTAAACAAGCTGTTGCATTAGCTGAAGAAGGCCTTTCAACTAATCACAAAGCTGTTGATGCGGCTAAATTAGTTGAAGCTTCTGAAGAAAGCCTTGTAAACAGCTCTCCTGAACTTGAAGTTAGTCAGCCAAATAAACTTACCAGTGTCAATACCGCTAGTACAACAGGGGACGATAACAGTATTGAGCTTGAGCAAGTGGTTAAGCTAGCTAATCGTCAAGCAGAGGCTTCATCAGCAACTATTGAACCAGTGATCACTGATAATGCCAAAGTAAGTGATGCTATCGCGAACGCCATTAGAGGGGCAGAACAAAAAATTGTAGACACTAAAGCGGCAGATGTCCCAAGTGAACGAATGATTAATCAAGCAACCGCAAAATCTGCTGTCTCAGCTGAGGGAGAACAACAAGGAGCCACAGCACAGAAAGATCCACAGCAGTCTGCCAAAGACAATGCTGCGATTTTTGCCGATAAAGTGGTGAATGTTAAAGAGCAAGAAATTGCTAAAGTTGTGTCTGAGGGGACAACGCGTACTGTACCTGTTAATGAAGCAACCACAGCCATCACGCCGCAATCAATTATTGCCGGTGAAGAGTTTGCAATACATCAAACGGCGGCTAAAGCGCAGGCTGATTCTGTGTCAGTACAAGCAACTAAATCTGCGATCAACATCCAAAATGAAACCATTGCTATATACCGTAAAGATTTTTCTACTGCGTTAAAAGATAAAGTCATGGTTATGGTTAACCAGAAAATCAAACAACTTGATATTCGACTTGATCCACCAGAGCTTGGTAGCATGCAGGTGAGATTAAACTTACAGAATGAACAAGCGGCAGTGAGCTTTGTTGTACAAAATCAGCAAGCGAAAGAAGCATTAGAACAAAATATGGATAAATTAAAACATATGCTTGCTGATAGTGGCGTTGATGTTGGTGATACCGACATTGAACAGCGTGAGTCGTGTTCTGATAATCAAGGTGAATCAGCAGGAGCGAAAAACGGCCATGCTGGTCAAGAAGAGGATGCTTTGGACTCAGGTATCAGTTTTTCGGGACAAAATTTGTATAAAGCTTCAGCAACTGGTGTAGATTACTATGCATAATGCAAGAAAACCTTTTGCTATCAAGGCAATCGAGGATATAGTTTAACAATAGAGTATTTGACTAACTGAGGGCTGAAATGGCAGATGAAGAAAAAGAATTAGAATTAGATAATTCAGGTAAAAAGAAAAAGCTGATCATCATCATTGCAATTGTCGCGGTACTCGTTCTTGGCGGTGGCGGAGCGTACTTCTTTTTTATGGGAGGAGAGCCAGAGGCTAGCCAAGCACAATTAGATGCCGCATTGGATACCGACGATGGCTCTTCAGTTGCGCCAACGTCAAGCGATGGTAAAGCCAAAATGGGTACGGCTTTATATGTACCTATGCCTAGACCCTTTCGCTTTAATGTTCCTGGTGCGGCGCGAGACCGCTTTGTTGAAATCCGTGTGCAGCTATTGGTACGAGGTAATGAAAATGAAGAGTCTGCAAAAAAACATATTCCGCTGATTGAAAGTACCTTGTTAGCGGTGTTTTCTCAATCGAATGCCGATGATTTGGCAACGAGTGCTGGCAAAACATCATTAAAACAGCAAGCATTATCTGAAGTACATAAGATTATGATGGATGTGGAAGACGATAAAGTGGTTGAGCAAGTATTGTTTACTGGTTTTGTTATGCAGTAATACCGCTTAATACTAACGAATGTAAGTGAATAAAGAGACTAACGCGTGAGTGACTTATTATCACAAGACGAAATTGATGCGCTATTACATGGTGTTGATGAAGTTGAAGAAGAAGAGGTAGTTGAAGACCAAGCCAGAGGTGAAGGCACCAGTGACTATGATTTTTCTTCACAAGATCGTATCGTTCGTGGACGCATGCCAACCCTGGAAATGGTCAATGAGCGATTTGCGCGGCATATGCGTATTAGCTTATTCAACATGATGCGCCGTACTGCTGAAGTGTCTATTAATGGTATTCAAATGATCAAATTTGGTGAATACGTTCACACCTTATTTGTACCAACGAGTTTGAATATGGTGCGTTTTAGACCACTTAAAGGCACGGGGCTTATTACCATGGAAGCGCGCTTAGTCTTTATTTTGGTAGATAATTTTTTTGGTGGTGACGGTCGTTATCATGCCAAAATTGAAGGTCGAGAATTTACCCCCACAGAGCGCCGAATCGTCCAAATGCTGCTTAAAATCATTTTTGAAGATTATAAGGAAGCATGGTCGCCGGTAATGGACGTTTCTTTTGAATACCTTGATTCTGAAGTAAACCCATCAATGGCTAATATTGTTAGCCCGACCGAAGTAGTGGTGATCAGCTCATTTCATATCGAACTAGATGGCGGTGGTGGTGATTTTCATGTTGCCTTGCCTTATTCGATGTTAGAACCTATTCGGGAGCTATTAGATGCCGGTGTACAAAGTGATAAAGAAGACACCGACATGCGTTGGTCAAAAGCATTACGAGACGAAATATTAGATGTGCCGGTGGAGTTGTCTACCAAGTTTTTAGAAGTGGATTTGCCCTTATCTAAAATTATGGATCTAGAAGCTGGCGATATTATTCCAATAGAGATGCCAGAGCACATTACGGTATTAATTGAAGAGTTACCGACATTTAGGGCGAAACTCGGTAAGAGCCGTGACAATGTGGCATTACAGATCCGAGAAAAAATTAAACGTCCTGAGTCTGTTAAGAATGAACTGACCATACTAACAAAAGGTGGTAAACGCTTAGATAGTGATGCTGAGCTTCACCAGTTAGAAGATGATTTAGAGTATTAAGTAGAGGCATTAGTATGAGTGATGAAAACGAAAATGAAGATCTAAGTATGTGGGACGAGGCAATGGATGAACAAGCCGATGCCGAGGCCGCAGAAGATGGAGCCGAGGCAGTTGAGCTTGATGAACTGCAAGAAGAAGATGCTCCCATTACAGGAGAAGAAAAGCGTAAGTTAGATGCGATTTTAGATATTCCCGTCACCATTTCTATGGAAGTAGGCCGTAGTCATATTAGTATTCGTAACTTATTGCAGCTTAATCAAGGTTCTGTGGTTGAGCTTGATCGCGTGGCTGGGGAAGCATTAGATGTATTGGTCAATGGAACACTGATTGCTCACGGAGAGGTGGTAGTAGTCAATGATAAATTTGGTATCCGCTTAACTGATGTTATCAGCCAAGTTGAACGCATCAAAAAACTTAAATAGATATCGATTAATGAAAAAACTCCTATTTTTATCAACTCTTATTTTCTCTTGGGGATGCCTCGCCCAAGAGGAGGCGGTAGAGGTGGGCAAACATGCTAATGTGAATCTGGATGCCGCCAGTATGATCATGTCGCTATTAATGGTGTTAATTTTAATCATTGTGAGCGCTTGGTTACTGAAAAAGTTTAATCTTACTAATAATTCTGTTGCTGGTATGAAAGTGATTGCTAACTTACCGTTAGGCACGAAAGAAAAATTGGTGGTTGTACAAGTGGGCGAACAACAAATGCTACTTGGGGTGAGTCAGCAGCAAGTGACACTGATCAAAACACTGGAGCAACCACTGGAAGTAAACTCGCCCATGACGAAAGATGTCAATCTTTTGAGTCACTTTCTTAACAAATCAACGTCAAAAAAATAGAGCTAAACGTAATGCTTAAATCAGTAAATAAAAACCCGATAATGTATTTGTTGATGTTTTTATTAGTGTTTGTGAGTTCTGGTGTATACGCCGCAGATGACTTGTCACTATCGGCATTAAAATTAACCACTAATCCCGATGGCTCGCAAGAGTATTCAATTACGTTACAAATTTTGATCTTTATGACTGCGCTGAGTTTTATTCCGGCAGCAGTGATCATGATGACCTCATTTACCCGTATTGTTGTGGTAATGGCGATTCTTAGACAAGCCTTTGGTTTGCAGCAAACCCCTTCGAATCAAGTAATTATTGGCTTAACCTTGTTTATGACATTATTTATTATGACACCTGTCTATAACAAGATTAATGAATCTGCGATACAGCCATATTTAAAAGAGCAATTAACCTCAGTAGAAGCAATAGACGTGGCAAAAGTGCCGTTAAGAGCTTTTATGCTGGAGCAAACACGTTTAAAAGATCTTGATACTTTAGCGCAAATGGCGGGCATTACCCAAGTGGATAAACCGACCGACTTACCGATGACAGTGATCATTCCAGCCTTTGTTATTAGTGAATTAAAAACTGCGTTTCAAATTGGTTTTATGTTGTTTATTCCTTTTTTGATTATTGACCTTGTCGTGGCCAGTATCTTGATGGCGATGGGGATGATGATGCTATCCCCTATGATAGTTTCACTACCCTTTAAACTAATGCTCTTTGTGCTCGTTGATGGTTGGAATTTGGTCATAGGTACGTTGGCAACCAGCTATGGTATGGGGGCAACCTGATGAGCCCTGAAGTCTTTGTTGATATCTTAAGAGATGCACTGTTTCTAGTTATTTTATTGGTTAGCGCAATTATTGTACCTAGCCTTATTGTCGGTCTCATGGTTGCGGTTTTTCAAGCAGCAACCTCTATTAATGAACAAACCTTAAGTTTTTTACCTCGCCTGATCGTGACATTACTCGCGCTCATTATGGGGGGCCATTGGTTAGTGGAAAAATTGATGGATTATACTTTCCGCTTGATCGCCAGTATTCCTAGTGTGATCAGTTAGTAAGGGGACTAGCTGATGGAATTTACCGAATCAGTTATTAATCAGTACATGGCAGATTTTCTGTTACCTCTAGCAAGGGTGTCTGCATTAATCATGTCAATGATTGGCTTAGGCGCAAAAGCGATACCTAGGCGGATAAAACTTTTTTTATCAATTGCCATCACAATTGCCATCATGCCAGCGATACCGCCAACGAACGTCGGTGATTTGTTTTCATTTCAAACCACAATTTTAGTGGTAGAGCAAACCATCATTGGGGTAATGCTTGGTACAGTCACCATTATGGTGGTCAACACCTTTACCATGGCAGGCCAAATTATCGCAATGCAAACCGGTCTTGGTTTTGCGTCATTAGTCGACCCAGCCAGTGGTATGAATGTCCCTGCTGTAGGTCAATTCTTCTTAATTTTATCATCATTGTTATTCTGGGTAATGGATGGCCATTTAGCCTATTTACATTACATTGTTGCCAGTTTTGATACCTTGCCTATTCCATTAGAAAGTTTTGATGCGGTCAAATTTAAAGAAATTGTTGAATGGGGCAGCTGGATGTTTGCTACCGCTTTATCGCTAGCAATGGCGCCTTTAACGGCAATGTTATTGATTAATTTCTCTTTTGGTATCATGACCCGAGCGGCACCGCAATTGAATATCTTTGCGATTGGTTTTCCGATCACCATGTGTTCAGGTTTATTGATCATGTGGTTGACGATGGGAAATTTCTTAACCCATTTTGAAGCACAATGGCAACGCGCATTAGAGTTTAGTTGTCATTTGATTGACTGCGAGGCGAGTTAATGGCTGAGTCAGATACGGGTGAAAAAACGGAACAACCGACGGCGAAGAAGCTGTCGGATGCACGAAAAAAGGGGCAAATTGCTCGCTCTAAAGATTTAGGCACTATGTTTGTGCTTATCGGTAGTGCCGTAGCATTGATGATTGTCGGTGATTCATTGGTTGAAAACCTTCGTTTAATTATGCGCAACCAATTTTCACTCAGCCGACAAGAGGTCATGGATATACATGCCCTTTATGCGGTGGTCAGTACTAATGCCTCATTAGTCTTTGTACCTATGGGGTGGATATTTGCCATTATTATGGTCGCTGCTTTTATTGGAAATACTATGCTTGGTGGCATCAGTTTTTCTTGGGAAGCGATGGCACCAAAGGCGAGTAAGTTATCACCAATCGCAGGTTTTAAGCGGATGTTTGGCTTAAAAGCGTATGTTGAGCTTGTTAAATCGTTATTAAAGTTTTTTGTGGTGTTTTTTTCCGCGTATTTGCTATTAACCAGTCTTTTCGAACAAATTCTTTCATTAAGCATTGAAGCCATTCCGTTAAATTTTGGTCATGCCGTTGATTTACTGTTGTGGATGTTTTTAG
Source organism: Thalassotalea sp. G2M2-11 (assembly GCF_017168195.1). Classification (GTDB taxonomy): domain Bacteria; phylum Pseudomonadota; class Gammaproteobacteria; order Enterobacterales; family Alteromonadaceae; genus Thalassotalea_E. Next base: position 733,699 of record NZ_JADNYL010000002.1, on the reverse strand, counting down.
CCCTTGGTATGTCATTAATTATTATCGTTGCTGTCGATGCTCCTTATCAGAAGTGGGATCATACTCGTCAGTTAAAAATGACTAAGCAAGAAATCAAAGATGAGCATAAAACCTCGGAAGGTAGCCCTGAAAATAAAGGGCGCATTAGACGAACTCAATATGAAATGTCACAGCGGCGTATGATGGCTGATGTGCCAAATTCTGATGTGGTGATCACTAACCCAACTCATTTTTCAGTGGCTTTAAAGTATGATGCTGAACAAGGGGGAGCACCACAAGTTATTGCTAAAGGTATTGATGAAATGGCACTTCATATTCGCACTATAGCGAAGGAGCATGGCATAGAAATTATAGCGTCTCCTGCGCTTGCGCGTTCGCTATACTATACGGCTGAGGTTAATGAAGATATTCCTGAAGAATTATTTGCTGCTGTGGCGCAAGTGCTCGCCTTTATTTTTCAGTTGAATGAATTTCAAAAAGGCAAAGGCTCTCGTCCTGTGCCATTAGCGAATAATTTACCTATCCCTGATGATTTTAAATATTAACAACGATTAATACTAATAGAAATAATTGGTACAACATTTGCTGATTTACGGTATATGTCAATTTTTTATCGTGTCGGTTAAATGCAACTAGTAGCTCATTTTAATCAATTTAAACAAAAAAAATTCAGCGTCTTATCTGGCTTAGGTACGCCTTTTTTAGTTATGGCTGCTTTAGGTATGGTTATTCTGCCCATGCCTTCTTTCTTATTAGATATCCTGTTTTCATTTAACATTGCTTTGTCATTAGTGGTGTTGTTGATCACTGTCTATACCTTAAAACCATTAGAGTTTGGCTCATTTCCAGCGGTGCTACTGATCGCTACTATATTAAGGTTGGCGCTCAATGTTGCTAGTACCCGTGTGGTGCTACTAGAAGGTCATGAAGGGCCTGATGCTGCTGGTAAAGTGATCGAAGCATTTGGCTCTGTGGTCATTGGTGGTAACTATGCTGTTGGCTTAGTGGTTTTCCTTATTTTGATCATTATTAACTTTGTGGTAGTGACTAAAGGTGCTGGACGTATTTCAGAAGTGACAGCCCGTTTCACTTTGGATGCCATGCCAGGTAAACAAATGGCGATTGATGCTGATTTAAATGCCGGTTTCATTAATGCAGAAGAAGCACGAGAGCGACGAATAGAAGTGACAAGTGAAGCTGATTTCTATGGTTCGATGGATGGTGCGAGTAAATTCGTTAAAGGCGATGCTATTGCGGGCATTTTAATTTTATTTATTAACATTATTGGCGGTCTCGTAATAGGCATGGTTCAGCATGATCTAAGCTTTGATAGTGCGGTTGAAATTTATACATTATTAACCATCGGTGATGGTTTAGTGGCTCAGATCCCTGGCTTACTACTTTCTGTGGGGACTGCAATTGTTGTAACGCGTCAAAATACTAGTGAAGACATGGGCGCACAAGTCAGTAATCAGCTTGGGCAGGAGAAATCATTATATATTGCTGCAGGTGTCATGTTTGTTATGGGGGTTGTACCCGGCATGCCCCATGTTGCTTTTTTATTATTCGCGGTATTAATCGCTGGGGGAGCCTTTGTTGGCACACGATATAAAAAAGCAAAAGTTTTAGAGGATGCTAAAAAGCTGGAAGTTGAACAAGTTGAGCACAAAAAGCAGGAAGAAGAGATCAAAGATCTTGGCTGGGATGATGTCAATCATGTCGATATTGTCGGCCTAGAAATAGGTTATCGCTTAATACCTCTTGTGGATAAAGCCCAAGGGGGAGAATTATTGAATCGTATTAAAGGGGTACGTAAGAAGCTATCACAAGAGTTTGGTTTTTTAGTACCTGCCGTGCATATTCGTGACAACTTAGATCTTGATCCTAACTCTTATCAAATTTCGTTAATGGGGGTGACGGTAGGAGAAGCTGAAATTCGTCATGATCATGACTTAGCAATTAACCCAGGGCAGGTATATGGTAAGCTTGATGGGATTGCCACTAAAGATCCTGCCTTTGGTTTAGATGCTGTTTGGATCAACCAATCGCAACGTGAACAGGCGCAAGCTTTAGGATATACCGTGGTAGATTCGGCGACAGTATTAGCCACTCATTTGAGTCAAGTATTAACCAATAATGCCGCGCAATTACTTGGTCACGAAGAAGTACAAAATCTATTAGATATTCTTGCGAAAAACCATCCGAAATTAGTCGAAGGGTTGATCCCAGACACCTTAAGTTTAGGTACTATAGTTAAAGTCCTTCAAAACTTGATGCATGAAGGCGTTGCCGTTCGAGATATGCGTAGTATTGTACAAACCTTAGTGGAATATGGTCCTAAGAGCCAAGATGCAGAAGTCTTAACTGCTGCTGTACGTATAACCCTGCGTAAGTTTATTGTGCAAGAGCTTGTCGGACCGGAAACAGAAATCCCCGTCATAACTTTGTCACCAGAGTTGGAACAAATGTTGCACCAGTCAATGCAAATGGCAGGTGATGATGGTGCAGGTATTGAACCAGGCTTAGCTGAAAGACTACAGAAGTCATTAACTGAAGGGGCACAACAACAAGAAATGGCGGGAGAAACGCCGATTCTGTTAACTTCAGGCATATTGAGAACTGTGTTGGCTAAATTTGTTAAATACACTATCCCTGGTTTGAGAGTGATTTCTTATCAAGAAGTACCCGATGACAAGCAAATTAAGATTGTCAGCTCTATAGGCCAGTAATCACCTCAGAGAAAATAATTGGTAAGCATTATACCGTTGAGCTTTCGGTAAGGGGTTTTCGTGAAAATTAGACGTTTTGTAGCAAAAGACATGAGATCAGCGTTAGAACAAATCAAAGCTGAATTAGGTGCCGACGCGGTGATCATGTCAAATAAAAAGATACCTGAAGGTGTCGAGTTAATGGCAGCCGTTGATTATGCTCAACAAACCGCTTCAGCCGAAGGTGAGTTTAGTGGTGAAAAAGCTGAACAGACAAGCCCTGCGGTACATGGTCGAAATATTGACAATGATGTGGTGTCCATTAGAGGTCAAAATTCAACGAGTGTCGCCAATGAAAGTGCGCCTGCCGATAGTTTATCAGCGTTGTTACAACGTCAGGCAAAAGCTCAAGCAACAAACCCAACAGCCGCACCTGATGCACAATTTAAGCAACAGAATCATGCTCCAGCCAATAATGCTCAAAGTGATATTGAGCAACAATTAAAAGCATTTACCGATCGTTTAGAACAAAGCTCACATGGTGCAACTCAGGTATCTGATGAGACTTCGTCATTACAAACTCGTGCTCAACAGCAAGAAAGCCGCCACTTGTCACCTCAACGAGTGAGTGCTGTACAAGAGAGAGAAAGCTCAAAAGCCGTTACGGTCAACTACTCCGAAGAAATGGAACAAATGCGCCAAGAAATGCTGTCGATGCGTCAATTACTTGAACATCAGTTATCGGGATTAATGTGGCAGGATATGGCACAGAAAGATCCATTAAAAGCGTTACTGGTCAATCGATTACTGGCCTTAGGCCTCAATGAGCATGTTGCTGAGCAAATAGCTCACTGTATTCCAGCTAACCTGAACGAAGAAAATGCGTGGGCTGAAGCGAAAAAATTACTAGCACAGCAGTTACATACAACAAATAATGAAATAATTCACCGAGGTGGTGTTGTCTCATTAGTTGGTCCTACAGGGGTTGGCAAAACAACCACAATCGCTAAACTTGCAGCCCGTTTTGCGCAAATTCATGGTGCAGATCAAGTGGCGATGATCTCAACTGATAATTATCGTATTGCCGGTTTTGAACAGTTGACAACCTATGGCCGTATTATTGGCTGTCAGGTCAAATTAGCAAAAGACGGCGCGGCTTTAGAAACGTTACTACAACAGTTTTCTGACAAAAAATTAGTATTAATTGATACGGCTGGTATGGGGCAAAGAGATATGCGTTTAGCTGAGCATTTAGCTACCTTAATCACTAATTCCCGTGTTAGAATTCGCAATTATCTTGTATTGGCAGCCAATGCTCAGCAACGTGTTATGCAAGAAAATGTTGATCGCTTTAAAAAGGTGCCATTAGCAGGGTGTATTTACACTAAACTTGATGAAAGTCTAAGTGTGGGTGAAATTATTGCTACCTCTATTCAAAATGGTTTACCAATAGGGTATCTTACTGACGGACAAAGAGTTCCTGAAGACATTAAAGTTGCAAATAGTGGCAAATTGGTTACGCTTGCAGATAGGCTTTCATCAAAAGTGAATCGTCAGGACTCTCGGCGTCCAATGCCAACATCACAAGCAGTTGCTATGTGATAAACATCGAATTTAGTAGAGTAAAATGAATGATAGATCAGGCAAGTGGCTTAAGAAAAATGCAGAAAAATAATCAAATAAAAGTCATAGCAGTTTCTGGTGGTAAGGGTGGAGTTGGTAAAACTAACGTATCATTAAATACTTCAATCGCATTAGCTCAACAAGGTAAACGAGTGTTAGTACTCGATGCTGATTTAGGTTTGGCTAATGTTGATGTCATGCTTGGCCTGCGAGTTGAGCGTAATCTTTCTCATGTATTATCTGGTGAATGCGAACTCGATGATATTATTATCGAAGGGCCAGCAGGTATTAAAATTATTCCTGCAACTTCAGGTACGCAATCCATGGTGGATTTATCACCGTCTGAACATGCTGGTTTGATCCGTGCATTTAGTGATATGCGCACAGATTTTGATGTGCTTATTGTTGATACCGCTGCTGGTATCTCTGATATGGTACTTAGTTTTGCTCGTGCAGCCCAAGATGTATTGTTAGTGGTATGTGATGAGCCAACATCTATCACTGATTGTTACGCATTAATGAAATTATTAAGTCGTGATCATGATGTATTTAAATTTAAAGTCGTGGCTAATATGGTGAGAAGTCCAAGAGAAGGACAACAGTTGTTTGATAAATTATCCAAAGTTTCTGGCCGTTTTTTAGATGTCGCCTTAGACTTAGTTGCTGTGATCCCTTATGATGAAAATATTCGAAAATCAGTGCGAAAACAACAAGCAATTGTAGAAGCGTTCCCTGATTCACCAGCATCGAAGGCGTTCAAGGCGTTAGCCAGTAGGGTTGTTAAGTGGCCCATACCTCACCACCCTTCTGGACACTTAGAGTTTTTTATTGAGCAGTTATTAGAAAATTAGTCGAAAAGAGTAGGCAATTTTGGTAAAAGCGAATACATATAACGTGCATCTTGATAAGAGTGCTTTATTAGAGCAACATACCGTATTGGTTAAACGCATTGCCTATCATTTACTTGCGAGACTTCCAGCGAGTGTCATTGTTGAAGATCTTATCCAATCTGGAATGATAGGGCTTTTAGAAGCCGCTAATAATTTTGATGCTTCCAAAGGAGCAAGCTTTGAAACCTTTGCCGGTATTCGAATTCGTGGCGCTATGCTTGACGAAATTAGACGGGGCGATTGGACGCCACGCTCGGTGCATAAAAATAGTCGAATGGTCAGTGAAGCAATAAAATCGTTAGAAGCGGAACTTGGCCGTGATGTAACGGATGTTGAAGTTGCTGAAAAACTTGATATTTCGTTAAATGAGTACCATCATATTCTTAATGAAGTTAGTTCAGGTAAAATAATTGGTATCGAAGATCTGGGCGTAAGTGAAGATATCGTTCAAGGTATTGAAGATGGGGATAATGATGATCCGTATCAAGAGATTGAACAAATTGTCTTTAAAAAAGCACTGTCTGAGTGTATTACTACTTTACCCGAAAGAGAAGCTTTAGTACTGTCATTATATTACGATGAAGAGTTAAATTTACGAGAAATTGGTCAAGTGCTTGATGTAAGTGAATCAAGGGTTAGCCAAATTCATAGTCAAGCATTACATCGGTTAAAAGCGCGTATGCAATCTTGGCAAAGTTAAGTACAATATAATATAGAATTTTGATTGATCTCCCTGGAGGGTGCCTTGGATAAAAATATGAAAGTGCTTGTTGTTGATGATTTTTCGACAATGAGACGTATCGTGAAAAACTTATTACGTGATTTAGGGTTCACTAATATTCAAGAAGCTGATGACGGTAATACCGCTTTACCCATGCTAAAAGAAGGTGAGTTTGATTTTGTTGTCACTGACTGGAATATGCCTGGGATGCAAGGTATTGATTTGCTTAAAGCAATTAGAGCTGATGATAACTTATCGCATATCCCTGTGTTAATGGTGACAGCGGAAGCAAAAAAAGAACAAATAGTGATGGCAGCACAAGCGGGAGTTAATGGTTACATTGTTAAACCGTTTACGGCAGCAACGTTAAAAACTAAGCTTGATAAAATTTTTGAACGCTTAGGATAATCATAAGTTTGTTGTTACGTAAGGACGTTGCATGACTACAAATACAAGTGTCCATGTTTCACTTGAACAAGCGAAAAAGCTTGTAGAGTTTCTTGAAACGGATCAACAAGATAAAGCTGATGAATTGATTGCAGAAATTCAAAATCCAATTAATTCTGAGCTTTTTGCTGAAATAGGCAAGCTTACTCGCCAATTACATGATTCTTTAATGAATTTTCAATTAGATTCACGCCTTAATGATTTAGCAACAGCCGATATACCTGATGCTAAAGAGCGGTTGAATTATGTGATCAGTCGCACCGAAGATGCCGCGAATAAAACCATGGATGCTGTCGAATCTATCTTTCCCGTTGTGGATAACATTCAAGCTCAAGTTAAATCGGTGAACCCACTGTGGCAAAAATTGACTCACAGTGAATTGAGTGTGGATGAATTTAAGGGGCTTTGCGTTGATATTGATAAGTTGCTCAAAACAACCGATCAAGAAACCGCAAGGATGCACGAGTTAATGACTGACGTTTTAATGGCGCAGGACTTCCAAGATTTGACTGGTCAGGTGATTCGTAAAGTGATTGATCTGGTGAGAGAAGTCGAAGACAGCTTGATCAATATGTTAACGGCATTTGGTATTTCATCTGAAGAAGCTAAAGAAGTTAGTAAACCAAAAGTTGGTGAAAATTTAGTAGAAGGTCCAATTGTTAATAAACAAGAAAGGGACGATGTCGTTGCCGATCAAGACGATGTTGATGACCTTTTATCTAGTTTAGGGTTTTAATAGGAGTTGCTGAATGTCTTATGATGCAGATGAAGAAATACTTCAAGATTTTTTAATTGAGGCAGGAGAAATACTTGAAAGTTTATCTGAGCAGCTTGTTGAGCTTGAAAATGATCCTGACAACGCAGAGTTACTCAATTCCATTTTTAGAGGTTTTCATACGGTTAAAGGCGGCGCGGGCTTTTTATCATTAAATGAGCTGGTTGACGTTTGTCATGGTGCAGAAAATATCTTTGATATTTTACGCAATCAACAAAGGTCTGTTACACCAGAATTAATGGATGTGATTTTACAAGCTCTTGATACCATTAACGAAATGTTTGAAATGGTTCAGGCAAGAGAGGAGCTAACTTCTGCAGACCCTGAGCTTTTGGCCGAGTTGAATCGTTTGAGTGCTCCAGAAGGGGAAGAAGCTGCCGCGGAACCTAAGACTGAAGCTGCTGTTGCGCCAACGGTTTCGAAAGAGCAAGCTGTTGAGCAATCAGATTCATCTAGTGATGAAATGACTGAAGATGAGTTTGAACGTTTACTTGACGAATTGCATGGTAGTTCTGCTCCTGCAGCACCAGAGCCAGCATCATCCACTAGTTCCGATGAAATTTCTGATGATGAGTTTGAAAGTTTATTAGATGAACTTCATGGTGAAGGCGCTTTTTCGGGGGATGTTAAACAAGCAGCACACTCTAGCAATTCTTCCGATGAGATAAACGATGACGAATTCGAAAGTTTACTTGATGAATTGCATGGACAGGGGCAGGCTCCTAAAGCCGTACCTAGTCAAGCAAAAGTAGAAACACCAAGCGAAACGGCAAAACCTACACCTGTTGCAGCACCTGCAGCAAAAGCACCGAGTAAACCAGCGGTTGCAAAACCAGTAAAAACCCCCCCTAAAAAAGCTTCTGGGGATACTAAAGCTGCGCCAGCAACTGCTAAAGGTGAGACAACCGTGCGCGTTGATACGCAACGGCTTGATCAAATTATGAATATGGTTGGTGAGCTGGTGTTAGTGCGAAATCGTTTGACCAGCTTGGGAATGACCAAAGAAGATGAAGAACTCTCTAAGGCAGTTTCAAATTTAGATGCGGTAACCACTGACCTGCAAGGGGCAGTAATGAAGACCCGCATGCAACCGATTAAAAAAGTGTTTGGCCGGTTCCCACGTGTTGTTCGTGACTTAGCAAGAAGTCTTAACAAAGAAATTAAGTTGGTCTTGGAAGGGGAAGAGACTGATTTAGATAAAAATTTAGTAGAAGCCTTAGCCGATCCATTAGTGCATTTAGTGAGAAATTCAGTAGATCATGGTGTTGAAGAGCCAGATGTAAGAGAGGCTAGCGGCAAACCACGTGAAGGTACCGTAATACTGACAGCATCACAAGAAGGTGATCATATTCTACTGACCATCAAAGATGATGGTGCGGGTATGAATGCTGAAAAATTGAAAGAAATTGCGATTGAACGAGGTGTATTGGACGTCGAAACTGCCAATCGCATGTCAGATCATGATGCCTTCAACTTAATTTTTGCCCCAGGCTTTTCAACTAAGACTGAAATTTCAGAAGTTTCTGGTCGTGGTGTTGGCATGGATGTGGTAAAAACGAAAATCACACAGTTAAATGGGACTGTGAATATTGATTCGGAACTAGGGGTAGGGACAGTTCTTGAAATAAAAGTACCATTAACACTGGCGATTTTACCTACATTAATGGTTGTTATTGGTGAGCAAACGTTTGCTTTGCCATTGGCTGCAGTCAATGAAATATTCCACCTAGATTTAACCAATACCAACGTTGTTGATGGGCAGTTAACGATTATTGTTCGTGAAAAAGCAATTCCGTTATTTTATTTGGATCAATGGTTAGTGAAAGGGCATGAAGACAAGCCTAGAGATAAAGGCCATGTAGTGATTGTACAATTGGGAACACAGCAAGTCGGTTTTGTGGTCGATAGTTTAATAGGTCAAGAAGAAGTTGTGATCAAACCATTAGATAGATTATTACATGGTACTCCGGGAATGGCTGGCGCAACGATAACCAGTGATGGAGGGATCGCTTTGATTATAGATGTTCCTAGCATGTTGAAGTTCTACGCGAAGAAATCTGTTGTTAATAAAAAATTGCGTTCTTAAGCAAAAATTAAAGAGATGATAAATGGCCTACAAGGTGTTAGTGGTTGATGATTCAAGCTTTTTTCGTCGCCGCGTCAGTGATATTATCAACAGCGATAAAAACTTAACTGTCATCGATGTTGCTGTCAATGGTATCGAAGCTGTTGAAAAGGCAAAGCAATTAAAGCCTGATGTCATTACCATGGATATAGAGATGCCATTATTAAATGGCATCGAAGCGGTTAAGCAAATTATGGCGAGTTCGCCAACTGCGATTTTAATGTTTTCTTCATTAACACATCAGGGAGCTAAAGCCACATTAGAGGCGTTAGATGCTGGGGCGTTAGATTTTTTACCGAAGAAGTTTAATGAGATCGCAAAAACATCCAGTGATGCTGGTAGTGTTTTAAGGCAACGTGTCCTCGAGTTAGCGAGAAAAAGAGGCCGAGCGAGTACTCGATTTACTGCACGAACAGTTGCAAGAAAGCCGGTCACTAGCGAAAAAAGCAGTGTGCATCGCCAAGTTGAGCCTACTAGAGCTTCGACTTCTACAGTTAAGAAATCTGGAAAGTCTTATCAATTATTAGCGATTGGTACGTCGACAGGTGGTCCTGTGGCTTTACAAAAAGTATTAACACAATTGCCGAGTGACTTTCCATTGCCAATTATTATGGTTCAGCATATGCCTGCCGCTTTTACCAAAGCATTTGCATCCCGCTTAGATAGTTTGTGCAATATATCGGTAAAGGAAGCAGAGAATGGCGATATACTAAAACCAGGCTGTGCTTATCTGGCGCCAGGTGGAATGCAAATGGTGTTTGAAGGTAAAGCGGGGGCAGCAAAAATTAAAGTGATGACGGATGAGTCTGAACGAGTTGCTTTTAAGCCGAGCGTAGATATTAGTTTTGGTTCTGCTGCTAAAGTGTTTGGTGAATCTGTACTGAGTATCATTTTGACGGGCATGGGTTCTGATGGCAGAGATGGTTGCCGTTTATTAAAAGCTAATGGCTCAACTGTTTGGGCGCAAGACGAAGAGTCGTGTGTGGTTTATGGTATGCCACAAGCGGTGACTAATGCGGGCATTTCGTCGGCGAGTATTTCGTTACTTGATTTCCCTAAGGCAATATTAAAAGAAGTACAGTAAATCCATTAATCGGTTACTAAAGGTGATATTTTGGTTGTTTGGACAGTAGCAAATCAGAAAGGCGGTGTTGGTAAAACGACAACAACGATAACGTTGGGTGGTTTGCTTGCTGAGCACGGTCACCGAGTATTATTAGTGGATACCGACCCTCATGCATCATTAAGTTATTATTTTGGGATTGAATCAGAAGATCTTGAATTGAGTGTTTATGATTTGTTTGTTCAAGTATCCAGTAAAGAACAAATCATGCAAAGCTTGTGTCCGACAAAGTATAAAAATATTGATATATTGCCTGCTACAATGGGACTTGCCACTTTAGATCGTTCTTTAGGAACCAAAGGTGGTATGGGCTTAGTGTTAAAGAAAGCGATACAAAAATTGTCTGACGAATATGATTATGTGCTGATGGATTGTCCACCGGTGTTAGGTGTTCTTATGGTTAACTCATTAGCTGCCTCTGATCGTATTATTGTGCCAGTACAGACAGAATTTCTGGCCTTGAAGGGCTTAGATCGTATGATGAAAACCATGGAAATTATGCAAGGGGAACAGCAAAACCCTTTTACCTATACCATAGTGCCCACCATGTTTGATAAACGTACAAAAGCGTCACTCCTTGCTTATCGAAAATTACAAGAATTGTATGATGATAAAGTTTGGCCGGGTGTGATCCCTATTGATACTAATTTTCGTAATGCCAGTGAATCTCAGCGAGTACCGTCAGATTTTTCTTCATCAACACGCGGCGTAATTGCGTATAAAAATCTGCTAGACTATTTAATAAAGTTACAAAGAAAGAATTAGACATCAATGAGTAAATCTTTAGCTGCTAGTAAAAAATTAATGCAAAACTACCTTGCTGAGCTTTTGACCGAAGAGTCTGACGAGCAAGCGGCAGCGAAAGTAGAGCTTGCAAATAAGCAGAAGTTGGATAATTTACTTCAGCAAGCCAGTGTTTTAAATGAAGTTGATGACAGTAAACTTGATGTTATTACTTCTGTGAAGTCGGAAAACAAGACTCACGATAAAATAGTCGAAAAGCCGCCTGAGCCATCTGAAAAAGTCAAAGTAAAAGATGAGTTAGTACAAGACACATCAGAGATAATGACTCAAAAAAGCCAAGCGGAATTTGTGGTTAAAGCAGAGAAAGATTACCGAAAAGGTAGTTTTCAAGCGATGTTTTTCGATGTGGCGGGCTTAACCATCGCTGTGCCACTCATTGAGCTAGGTGGTATTCACAATGTTGATAAAACCACGCCATTGATGGGCAAGCCTGAATGGTTTAAAGGGGTGATGCTGCATCGTGAAGAAAAAATTAATGTGGTTGATACCGCATTATGGGTGATGCCTGAAAAGTGTAATGAATCATTGCTTAATGCATTAGAATATCAATATATTATTATGCTAAATAATAGCCAATGGGGTTTAATGGCTGAAAACTTAATCGACACAGTGACTTTGGAGCAAGATGAAGTTAAGTGGCTGGAAGGTTCAGGTAAACGACCTTGGTTAGCTGGGCTGGTAAAAGAGCGTATGTGTGCATTGCTTGATGTAGAGTCATTAATTCATATGCTTGAAGAAGGTGCCAATATTCACCGTTAAGAGATTAATATATATTAATGCTCTAATGTACTATATTGAAAGACAGATAAATTTAAAAATAACATGTTTAAGAGGCGAGCAGTATGTCTGATGAAAGACGCAGTGCGAATGAGAATGTCGATACAAATGATGAAGTGCTTCAATGGGTGACGTTTCAATTAGACAATGAAACTTACGGTATCAATGTAATGCAAGTGCAAGAAGTACTGCGTTATACTGAGATCGCACCTGTTCCGGGTGCGCCTTCTTATGTATTAGGTATTATTAATCTTCGGGGGAATGTGGTTACCGTTATTGATACTCGTTCTCGTTTTGGCCTTGAGACCAGTGACGTCAGTGACAATACTCGAATAGTGATTATTGAATCCGAAAAACAAGTCATTGGTATTTTAGTTGACAGTGTTGCTGAAGTGGTTTATTTGCGTTCGTCGGAAATTGATGTTGCCCCTAATGTTGGTAATGATGAAAGTGCTAAATTTATCCAAGGGGTATCAAACCGTGATGGTGAGTTACTTATCCTCGTTGATCTGAATAAGTTACTTTCTGATGAAGAGTGGGATGAGTTAAAACAGTTTTAAATGAACGCGCGCATTTAGTATGCTGCACTACTGAATGCGTTATTGATTGCTAGATCTTTCCTAAGAGTAAACAACAATCCTATGGATAACATGATGTTGCTGGTGATTGCTGGAGTCTTTGTACTCAGTGTTATTTTGATATATCAGCTAGTTAAGAAACAATTTACTCATCGAATAAAATCGCTAGAAACACAATTATCCAGCATAGATTTTGTTATCAATGAACTTAGAGAAAGCCACCATCAGCAACAACAAGGTGCGGATACCCATCAAGAAGCACTTAAGCAATGGCAGCTAGAACACCAACAAGTGAGTCAACAGCTTGAACATAGGATCAAGGTCTTACAAGAGAAGTTTAGCTCATTAGAGCAACAATTCACTCAGCTTCAGCAACAACAACCGCAAGATAGACTTTATACTCGTGCGCAAAAAATGGTGGCATTAGGGGCTGACGTTGATGAGATCGTAACAGAGTGTGGTTTGCCTTTGGCTGAGGCTGAAATTCTGATCAACATGCATAAGAAAAAGTAAGGTTACAGGGACAGACATTTAATATTATTTACAAATTTCTAACACATTTTGTAATTTTTACGTGCCAATGTATACCGTCATGGTATAACGCATGATAAACTTTGCCACAATTTGCTAATGCCCTAAAGACAAAGGTAATCATTCAACTTATGGCTAAGTTTTCTCATGTTAAGTCAAAACTACTACTGATATTAAGTTTGTTTACATTAGTTGGCTGTGCGTCTGCACCAGAACAACAGCATGCTCAAGTGAGCGATCCGAAAGATCCACTAGAGTCAATTAATCGACCTTTTTGGACCTTTACATGGGATTATGCTGATAAATACGTACTTAAACCAACATCTCAAGCCTATGTGGAGCATGTTAATGAAGATTTTCGTGCTGGTTTGTATAATATGGCGTTAAATTTGAATGAACCATCAGCAGTGATAAATAACCTTTTGCAGGGAAAATTTGCTGATGCTGCTAAGAGTACAGGTCGCTTTGTGCTTAACTCAACCATAGGTTTATTTGGTTTCTTTGATCCTGCCAGTGATTTCGGTTGGATGAGGAAGCAGGAAGAATTTGGTGAAGTACTAGGGTCATATGGCGTTGGTGATGGACCATATATAGTCGTGCCAGCAATGGGACCAACATCTGTGCGTGAAGAAGTGGGTGATTTTGTTGATCGCTATTACTGGCCGTTAGCAGTCATTGATTTTTGGCCTAATGTTTTTCGTGTTGGCGTATTAGCGTTAGAGCAGAGGGCTGCGTTGGTAGATCAAGAGCAACTGATAAACGATTCTGTAGATTCTTATGAATTTGTTAAAAATGCCTATTTTCAGAATATACGCTACAAAGTATATGATGGTAATCCACCCATTAAACAAGATGAAAGTGAAGCTGATTTAGAAGCTTTTATGGACGAATTTGAAGAGATTGAAGAGTGATCTCTTCAGTTAATAACAACAACCGAACAATTGTATTGGCTTTTTCGATGAATAGATTAATTCTTATTATTTTTTTAACCTTTGTTAGCACATTATTAAATGAAGCAAAGGCTGCACAGTTACCGAGTAATATTACGCCTCAGCAACTTGAGCAATTTAAACGGTTGCCACCTGCCCAACAAAAATCGTTAGCTCAAAGTATGGGAATTGACTATAAAGTGTTACGGGCACAGCTTGCAGGCAAAAAATCCAAAGGTGTTGAAGAAGAACAACAAGCACTATCGCAACTGTTCCCCCGAGGCACTCAGTATGATGAGTTAGGCAATCCTATATTTGACGAAGAATTTACAGTTGAAGAAGAAGAGGATGATGGTAAGCCTAAACCATTCGGTTATGAGGTGTTCGCAAATGAGCCGGTTACTTTTGCCCCTTCAATGGATATCGCGATTCCTGAAAATTATCTAGTTGGACCGGGCGACACGTTAACTATCCAAATATTTGGGAAAGAAAATAATGAATTTGAGATAGAGGTTTCACGTGAAGGTGATGTTGTCTTACCTGAACTGGGGGCTTTTAATGTCACAGGGATGACGTTTGTTGAAACTAAACGTTTTTTAGCAACAGAAATAAAAAGCAAGATATTAGGTGTTGATGTCATTGTTACCTTAGCGTCTATACGTTCTATTCGAGTCTTCGTGCTGGGAGATGCTTACAAACCAGGTCAATATGTTTTAAATTCACTGTCTAGTGTGACCCACGCTATTATTGCTGCAGGTGGTATTAGTGATGTTGGCTCATTACGTAATATCCAAGTCAAGCGTGGTGGTAAACTTGTAACCAAGTTAGATTTGTATGACTTATTGATCAAAGGCGATTCATCGAGTGATTTAATGCTTCAGTCAGGAGATGTTGTATTTATCGCTCCCGTAGGAGATAGGGTCACTGTTGATGGAGAAGTTAAGAGGCCTGCAATTTACGAATTAGTTGAAAATGAAACATTTAGCGACGTGATCCAAATGGCAGGTGGTTTGTTACCATCAGCATACCCTTCTTCAACCGTGGTTGAAGGCTTTAATAAAGATAATTTACGCACGGTTAGAAATATTGACTTAACTGATCCAAAGGCTTTATTAGGACAAGTTAAAGGTGGAGATTATGTCAATGTATTGAAAACATCACAGATTGTTGAAAATTCTGTCACGGTTATTGGCGCAGTTGAAAGGCCAGGGAAGTATCAATGGTACCAAGGGCAGCGTATTTCAGATCTTATTCCTAATATTCATGCGTATTTATCGAATGATGCCGATTTAACATACAGCTTGATTGTTCGTGAAAAAGATATTGGCCGCAATATTGAAGTACTTCAGTTTAACTTTTTTGATGCTGTTAGTGATAAAAATTCAGTTGATAATATTGAGCTGAAGTCGCGCGATAAGATTTTAGTTTTCTCAAATCAAGAAATAGTTTCCACAGATATTGATAGCTTAGAAAGCTTAGCTTTCACCAAGGATGAATTACTTGAGATTGAAAAAGAAAATGCTGAGAAAAAATTTAAAGATAAACAGTTTTGGCAATATTATGATGAAGAAAATTCGCAAAGTGCGTTTAATCTCACCGAAGAAATTGATAAAGCAGAGGAAACACTCAAGCAAACTTATAAATCGATAGAAGAGCTTACTGGAGACGCCAAAATTGAGCCAGAACTTCGTGAATTAAACTTTTTTTCCAGAAAAAGGTTATTGGCGTCAGTGATAGAACAGTTAAAACGTCAAGCTGCTTCTGGTGAACCATTACAATTAGTTGAAGTTGATGGCGCCGTAAAATACCCTGGTATTTATCCATTAGTGAAAAATGGTCGAATTGATGATTTAGTAAAAGCCGCTGGAGGTTTACAAGAGTCAGCCTATTTGGTTAATGCGGAAATGACACGCAATGATATTGTGCAAGGGCAAGCTCAAAAACAAGCATTGAAGATAGATTTAGCCAGTGCTTTAGCGGGCAATGATAATCAAAATAAGCTGCTAAAAAGTAAAGATCGGCTAAATGTTCACCACATTCCTGCTTGGCAGGAAAATCACACGGTAGAACTTAAGGGGGAATTTATGTTTCCCGGTAAGTATACTATTCGCAGAGGTGAAACGCTTGGACAGTTGATAAAACGTGTTGGTGGCTTTACCGATTATGCATATTTAGAGGGATCATTATTCACTCGCGAAGCAATTAAACAACTAGAGTTAAAAAACCTTGTTAAAGTTTCTGAAAGCTTACGTATGGAAATAGCTTCTAAAAACTTGTCTGATCGAGAAGGAAATATGACCTTCGATTACGAACAGACAAATCAATTACTTGCTGATCTCACCAGTGTTAAGCCTATCGGCAGGTTAATCGTAGATATCCCATTAATAATGGCGAATGAGCAATCGGATGTGATACTTGAAAATGGTGATATGCTTTACATTCCTGCGAAACAGAATTCGATTAATGTGGTTGGTCAAGTACAAGTGACTTCATCTCACCTGTATCAACCGGACTTAGATGCATTTGATTATGTTGAGCTAAGTGGTGGAATGAAAAAACAAGCTGATGATAGTCGTATATATGTGATCAAAGCTAACGGTCGCGTAGAAATCCCAAATAACCGTAATTGGTTTGCTAGTGAGGGAAGCCAACTTGAACCGGGTGATACTGTCGTGGTGCCGCTTGATTCTTACTACATGGAAGATTTAACTTTATGGCAAGTTGCTACCCAAATTGTATATCAAGCCTCAGTGGCGCTTGCTGCTATTTCAAATTTGTAACTCATAACTAGCAACTAACAATATATGAAAGTAGGCTATAGGTAAGAATAGCCTACTTTTATTATTAGACTTGTTAATTAATTGTTAATTTAAAATGTTAAAATTAGTTATCAGAAGTAATTTTTATTAGTAATAGCCTAGATTCTCAATGATTACAGGACTATAATTAGCGCAATTTTTTAATCGGCTTGTAATTTAATTGTTAGAGCTATAAAACCAAGGCTTTTTAATGTTTTTTACTTTAAGTGCTTTATTTGTCGCTTTCTTTGTTTCCGTCTTCACTATTAAAGTTTTGTTACCGTTAGCGCCTCAAATTGGTTTAGTAGATCTACCGAATGAGCGTAAAAAGCATGATGGTGCTATCCCGCTTATTGGTGGTATTTCAATCTATACAGGTGTACTAATAGCTTCTACGTTATTTGTTGAACAAAGCCAAATTCTTAACCTCTATTTTATCTCATCGGCCTTGTTAGTTTTTATTGGCACCATGGATGATATCTATGATTTAAAAGTTGCTCCTCGGATGATATTCCAAGGGATTGTTGCAACCCTTATGGTTTTTGGTGCAGGAGTTTATATTCAGGATTTTGGTAATATCTTTTCTTCAGGCAATGTACAAATTGGTAATTATGGCATGCTGTTTACCATGTTAGCCTGTGTTGCAGCAATTAACGCGTTTAATATGATAGATGGTATTGATGGCTTGGCGGGTTCAATGAGTATTGTATCTATCGCTTCAATTGCAGTTTTAACGTTATTAAATGATAAGTCTGCAGATATTTTATTGCCACTTATTTTGGTTGTGGCAATTATTCCTTATCTGTTTTATAACGTAAGTACGCGTAACCCTAGAGGAAAAAAGATCTTTATGGGGGATGCGGGTAGCATGTTCATGGGGCTAACTGTTATATGGTTACTCGCGCTCTCTACTCAAAATACTGCTCATGGCGAAGCGGTATTTAGACCTGTAACCGCTTTATGGATAATTGCTGTGCCTTTGATGGATATGTTTGCCATTATGCTACGTCGTATTCGTAAAGGTGTTTCGCCTTTTAAGGCCGATAACGGCCACCTTCATCATATTTGTATGCGATTAGGTTTATCTTCTAGGCAGGCATTATGGGCTATTAGTGGTTTAGCAATATTCTGTTCATTAATTGGTATCATAGCCGAAGTGTTGGCTGTTCCAGAGTGGTTGATGTTATCTACTTTTATCGTATTATTTTTAGTTTATTCTTACGCTTTGCAGCATGCATGGAAATTTATTCGCGCTGTAAAATAATACTTTTTTGTATCAAAAGTTTATCGGTTAAGTATAACTATCGACAGCTATACACTGTGCTGATAAACTCCTGTTTACCTGTTTTTATCCTTTTTAGTTGAATATGAAAAAAGTTAATGGTTTTACGTTAATTGAGTTGTTAATTGTTATTGTCATACTAGGATTATTAGCTTCTTTGGTGGCACCAAAGTTTTTTGGTCAGTTGTCTGATGCAGAACGAGGTGTAGCCTCGGCTCAAATGAATGCATTTGAAACAGCTTTGGATACGTACAGACTTGACATGGGAAATTACCCTGAAAAGCTTGAAGAGTTGCGTAAAAGTGAAAAACCTCGATGGGATGGTCCTTATTTACCCAAGGATATCCCTTTAGATCCTTGGGGGAACCCTTATGTTTATGTTATTCCTGGTGAAGAGGGAAATCCATATTCAATTTTGTCATATGGAGCAGACGGACAACCAGGTGGTATAGATAATAATGCTGATATAGTGCACAAATAATGCAATTGGAAACATTACTTGTTGAAGAATTTCAAGTCTTAGCTGAAGATTTGAGTAAAGCGAAAAATTACCAACAAAAATATGGTGGGCGCCTAGAACAGATTTTAGTTAATATGGGGAGTTTACCTGATGATCAACTTCCCGATGTTTATAGTCGCTTCCTGAATTTACCATTACTTGATATCGCAGATTGGGAACATATTCAAGCTACAGATTTTGAAGAGTCTGACGTTAAATTTTTGATTGAAAATCAATGGGTTCCATTAAGGAAAGATCAAAGTACTTGGAGTTTTGCATGTCGATATCCATTAGAGTTAAATATAAATGAATGGTTAATAAGGCAAGATAGAAAGCCGATTGTTTATATTGCGTCAGAGTCTGAACTACAGATGTTGATTGCTAAATTTGAAACATTTAATTCTGAAGAAGAAGATACTCAATTACTTGGTGACGAAGAAGCTCGTTTAAGGGAGTTAGCTACTGAGGCACCAACGGTTAATTTACTCAATTCATTAATTACAAGAGCACTTCGTCAAGGCGCTTCTGACATGCATTTAGAACCTTTTAACGGGCGCTATCGAGCACGTTTTCGTGTTGACGGCGTCTTGCATGAAGTCGAGACTCTTGCTCCCAGGATGCAACTTCCTATTGTGACTCGCCTCAAGATCTTATCTGGGATGGATATAGCAGAAAAGCGCCGCCCGCAAGATGGTAAAATTCAAATGAAAATTGCAAATCAGGAACTTGATATACGGGTTTCTGCATTACCACTAAACGATGGTGAGTCAGTAGTTATGCGTTTTCTACGAAAAGATAATGTGCGCTATGATATGTCTGTACTAGGGTTATCAGCAGATATTGAAACGCTCATTAGGGAAGATATTAAAACTACAGCTGGGGTAGTACTATTAACAGGTCCTACTGGGTCAGGAAAAACAACTACCCTCTATACATTTCTTAATGCGCTGAATAACGATGACGTAAAAATTATAACTTTGGAAGATCCGGTTGAATATCAATTAGAAGGGATTAACCAAGTACAGGTAAACAGTGACATTGGTTTTACCTTTGCTGCTGGCTTACGCTCAGTTGTTCGTCAAGATCCTGACATTATTATGTTGGGTGAAATTCGCGATAAAGAAACAGCCCAAATTGCTCTTCAATCAGCGCTTACAGGTCACTTAGTTTTTTCAACAGTTCATACTAATGATGCTGCTAGTGCTTATACTCGCCTTTTAGATCTTGGTGTTGAAGAGTTTTTGCTCAATGCCGCTCTTGTATCAATCGTTGCGCAACGTTTAGCGCGGCAAATTTGCTCTGAATGTAAAGTTGAGCATCCAGATGCTACTCAGTTAATAGATAAGTACAATTTAACGGTAATAGCTGAAAGGTTTAACCTAACTGATATAGTTTTGGTTAAAGGCAAGGGCTGTGAGCATTGTGCTAATACAGGTTATAAGGGCCGTATGGCAATTACAGAGTACCTGAGATGTGATGATAAAATTAAGGCATTCCCGAAGGACTCAGAATTTATTTCTAAGGCAAGAGCACATAATACGGCTCTAAAGCGAAGAACGTTGTTAGAAGACGGTTTGCTTAAGGCTATTATGGGCTTAACTACGGTAGAAGAAGTGATAAGAGTCGCAGGATAAAAAATGACAATCTTCTCTTATAAAGCATATGATAATTCAGGTGCAAAGATTGATGGTCAAATAGAAGCCTCAGAAGAATCTGAAGCTCTGGTTGAGTTAAAAAAACAAAATTTACTTCCTTTTGAGATAAAACCTCTAGTAGATGATAGTAAAAATTTATTTAGTTTTTCGAGGAAAGTAAGTTTAGCTGATTTGGAATTCCTCACTTCTGAACTTAGCTTATTACTAGAGTCTGGTGTCAGGATTGATAGAGGTATCGATATAATACGTAAAACTAAAGCTAAACCTGCGCTTGCTAAGCTGCTTGCTGATATTAGCTCAAGTTTAAAGAAAGGAAAATCATTATCTGAGGCCCTTAAAGTATATGATGACGTTTTTGACCCTTTATATTGTAACTTAATCGAACTAGGAGAAGCCTCAGGCAATTTATCGGAAATATTCTCAGGTCTAGCTGATGATTTGAAGTTCAAACGAGACTTGCGAAGTAAAATAATTAGTTCACTCGCATATCCGTTTGTTATATTTTGTGTTTGTATCCTCAGCGTATTTTTTATCTTCAACTTTATAATTCCTAAAATGTCAGCGATGTTTACAGAAGTAGATAAACTTCCTTGGTATACACAATTAATGTTATCGACGAGTCAATGGATGATTCAATATCAAGGAATGTTAGTGCTAGGGTTCACACTTTTAGTATTTTCTTTGGTTTATTTCTCAAAAAAACAATCGTTTATTTTATGGTGGCAACGAACTTGCTTGAAATTACCTTTAATAAAAACGGCCGTAACAACGGTTGAAAGAATACGTTTTAACAGTGGTCTTGCATTGATGGTTAAAGCCGGAGTTCAAATTGACAAGGCGATATCACTTTCTGCGGGTAATATTAAAAACACGGCATTAAGAAGAGAGATGGAAATAGCGAAAACTAAAGTAAAAGGGGGAACTTCATTAACGCCTGCACTTAAACAGACTTCTTTATATCCCGACTTCTTTATATCGTTGTTAGAAGTAGGTGAAGAGTCAGGCAATTTAGAGCGTGTTTTTGATGAAATAGCGAACCGTTCTCGTCAAGAGTTTGAAAGTTGGACTGAGCGTATGACAACTTTACTCGAACCACTGATGATTTTATTTATGGGAGGTTTTGTCGGCGGTGTTGTAGTTGTGATGTTAATGAGTATGGTATCGATAAACGAATTGGGGATATAGATGCCGAGATTCTTAGTTAAAAGCCATTATGTAAAGAATATTGGATTTACTTTGATCGAGTTAATGATTGTTCTCAGTATTGTCGCGTTACTTATGACTATGGTTGGTCCTTTCGCTCTAAATATTATTGATAAAACCCAAGCGAAACAAGAAAGGCTTTCAATTGAAAATTGGCTTCGAAAAGTTAGCTCACTATCATTCTATTCAGGACAAGTACTTTGGATAGAATTTAATGGTAGGCTAGTTTCTTTATATAACCCTAAAAAACAACAAACTATAGAGGAGATTAGGTTTGAGTCATTGTTTTTCCAACCTCAAAAGCTTGTATTTAATAATAAAGGAAAAACAGAACAAAAGGTTATTCAAGGAACTTTTAATGGGCAGAAGATATCTTTAGATGTGACATTTTCTCAGAATCTTAAATAAATGTTGTTTAAAAAGATGAATTATAAATCAGTTGTTGCGAAGAATCATAAAGGGTTTACTTTAATAGAAGTATTGGTAGCGGCGATGATTCTTTTTTCTTCATTAGCCATTATTTCGGTAATTTATCGTAGTGCATTAATTGCTTCGGATAAAGCTGAAAAACATGTTAATATCGCAAACATTGTACCTAATATCCTCACTAATGTTCAATTGGATATACGTTCCCAAGCCAATCAAGATAATAAGTTCATTTCGGGTAAAGGGGCTGACTGGGGGGCTGAGTATAGCTGGTCGGCAAACCTCATAGACTACAAGTCACCTTTACCTGTTTATGATATAGATACGGGAAACTTTACCGAAAAAGCTAAGAAGTATAAATATTGGCAAGTAAGCTTAATAGTATTTATAGGAAAGACTCAGCAGCAATTCTCTTATAACGAGGTGAGTTGGAATGACTCGTAGAAGTTGCCAAGGTTTTACTTTGATTGAACTACTTATTTCAGTTTCCATATTATCGTTGTTGTTATTAGTGGGATCATTTTCATACAGCTTGCTTGCTGATAATTGGCAGGATGTCACCAAAAAATTTGATATAGCTGAAAATGATAGTCGAGCAATTAACTATATGATTTCAGTTTTTTCTGGCATTTTTCCTTATGTTGTGTATCAAAATAAAATTGACAAGAAGGCTGTGCTTTTTTTTACTGGAAATGAACATCGTATATTATCTGTGACTCATTCTGGTTTGGTAGGTGAAGCTAAAACCGAGTTGTTCAGGGTCGAAGCGATTACAAATGCCAACGGAAAGCTTGATTTGATGTACTATGCTTCTGAATTATCACAACCAATTATTTATGCTGACCAAAAAGTTGAACTTGAACAAGGGATGGTATTAATTAAAAACATGGATAGTGTTAGTTTTCAGTACTTAGGGTGGGATAGTTATCAACAAAAATATCAAGAGCCCGAACAATATATATCTCCTTCGTGGCGAAATCGTTTTTCAGGTATCACAAATCAGCTATTACCAGAGACTATTGAAATAAAACTTTCAAAACAAGGAAAGCAAACTTCGATCGTTATTCAACTTGATAAGACCTCTTCACGTTTATTATCATCTTATTATCAGGATTAACGGATGAAGAAGAGTGCAGGAATCGCTATGATACAAGTATTGATAATCGTCGCTGTGTTGTCGATATTCGTATTATATTTAAGTAGTAAAACATCTGATCAGTTGAAAGTTGCAAGATTGGCTCAAGATCGTGCTCTGGCAATTGTCAAAAACCATGCAGTTACCTCTAATATACTTTTTAGTTTACTCACAAACCATTCTTCTCAATCGCCAGTGCTAGTTACTGGTTCACAAGAGTCACCGAGAGTGGAATTGAATTTTTATAATGCGCCGATAATTACTGAAGGTTCGGTAATTAGAGTTCAAGATCAAGCAGGGTTGTTTAATGTAAACGTTTTTTATAAAGATGTGTTTAAAAAACTATTTTTGGTTAATGGTGTTGACGAAAGTCGTGCAGAATTCCTTTGGCAAATGTTACTCGATTGGCAAGATAAAAATGATGATGCTTTGGGAGGAAATGAAAAACTCTTATTTGGTAAACAAGTAAGAAATGGATTTATTTCTGATTTGTCCGAAATTGTATTTATAACCAACCTTTCAGAAATAGAAAAAAAAATATTTTTTGAAAACTTTAGTTTGTACTCGGTTGGAGAGATAAACCTTATGGCTGCTACTTCTGATATATTAAAGGCTGTTTTGGGTGAAAATATTGCAGAAGCGGCCTTAAGTTTGAGAACTAGAGGTGAATTATCAGGAGCAAGTTTAAAAACGCTTATTGGTAGCGAACTATTGGACAATTATAGATTTACGGCATCGTCTCGTTTGGCTTTTGAAGTAGAAACGACGGTAAATAGTGTTATTTATCTTAGAAAGCAGGTAGTATCGTTACTTCCTTACGCTAGGCCTCCCGTTGCACCAGTTAACGTTTTACAAGACATTAAATAAATGAAAAGCAATTATTCTAGTATTATATCTCAGTACCAAAATAAGCTTATTAAATCTGTTATTAGTAAGATTGGATACTACAATGGGCAGTTGAATCGATTCAAAATGGAAGGGAATGATTATTGTCTAGTCCCTGCTCAAGAAGATTTTTCGCCTTACTTATTGATCGTTTCCAGTCAATACTGTAATGAAACAACACGTTCATTTCCAAATGTTGGTAAGTCCGAACTTAGAAGACTGTTAAAACATAATCTAGACGCTAAAGAATTAGCTGTAGTGCAAAATTCTTCCGACCAAAAAGTTGAACTGAATGTGTGGCGTTATGATGAGCAAGTACCTGAATCATTTTTAAGAGTACCGGAAACCGTATTGCTTTCAGAAACACTTGAAAAAAATCAAGCGATACAATATTTTTTTGATGGCGACGAACGAGCTCATAGTCGATATTTGACCAAAGTTAATTCGGTCATTATCTCAGCTGAGCATAATTTTTTAATTAACAGTTTTGAGCGATTCTCTTCTACTGTAGGAAATACTTTTTCAAAGCTTTCTACCATTAAGGCAGAGCAGTTCCCGAATACTTTAATTAAGGCATTATCGCACCTTAATAAATTAAAGTTAGCGCCGTTTATGATGCGAACAAGCCGAGTTGGAACCGCACAAATCTTTAAAAAAGTAATGATTCCAATTGTTTTCATTGGCTTATGCTACCTCTTGCTGAGTAGCTCATATTTGATAGTCAAAGACAATTATGTTGCATGGAAACTTGACTCTCTAAAGTCGGAAGCTTCTGTTATTTTAAGTAAAGATGCTGTGCTAGCGAAAAAATTAGAAAATTATCAGGCGGTCTCTGAAATTTATCTTGCTAACACTAATGCTAACGATATTTGGGAGGTCCTTGTGCCTGTTATTAAGGTATCTAGTATTAGCAATATTGAATTGGACAATAGTACCGTTATCGTAAGAGGGTTTACTGAATCAGCATCCGACGTGTTGGAGTTGATTGTTAAGCATGTAAATGTATTGACCGCTGCCTTTGATTCTCCAATCAGAAAATCAAGAGGAAGAGAACAGTTCAACATTAGCTTTAAATTAAAAGCCAATAGAGAATTTAATGCTTCAATGGAGAATGACTAATGTTGGATGACCTAAAGAAGCACCAAAATGCACTTACTTTAATCGTCGTCCTTGTTGCGATAAAGTTTTTTATCTTACCGATATTTGAGTGGCAAGATGAAGTATCAGCACGTCTTGAACTGCAACAAAAGGCTTTGATAAAAACACAAGCGTTGATTAATAACGAGTCTGACATTATAGCCTCGCTAAATAAATTTAAAGTGTTAGAGCAAAATCTATATTCACGTTATCACTCAGACGATAATGTTGCTCAAACTAAAAGAGATATTCAGCGAAATATCGAGAATATGTTAGACGCTTTAGGTGTAAAACTGCAAAGTATTGGCTGGAAAGATGCTCCCTTTGAAGAAGGTAAGTCAATCAATACAATATACTTAGAGTATCGTATTGAAGGGAAAGCTAAAGATGTGATTGAGCATCTTTTAGCTCTTAGTTTGGAAGAAAAACCAGCTCATATAGTCTCATTAAAATTAATTTTTCAGCGTAGTGATGTAGGCATCATAAAGAGAATAAATGGAAGAGTTACATTGGCGTATAATCTTCTTGATAGTGCAGTTTTTAGTGAGCTAACAGGAAAAGAGTAATATGTTATTATTGAAAAAAATAAAAAAGATATTACAAGAGCCAGTGACTATCGTTGTGAGTGCGATATTTATTTACTTGTTAGCAAATGACTTTTATCAAAGGGTGCTAGTTAAGTTTGATCAGCAATCTAAAGCCAAGCCCATATCAGATATTGTTGAAGTTATTATTAATCCTGAAGAAAAAATTTTACAGGTGAACCAAATTACAAAAATTTACCAAGGGCTTTGGTTTGTGTCTGATAAAAGTAATGAAAAGACACCCTCTAAAAAAGAGAAAGAAGACAGTTCAGCTGAAAAAGGTTGGATAAAGGCAAATAAGAGTACATTAAGATTGATGGCAATATTAAAGGAGAATGCTGGCAGTAAAGAGCCTCGTCATATCGCTGTTATTCAAGTGAAGGATAATAACACGGGAAAGTTGACTACGCGCTCTTTAAAAAGTAACGATGTTATTGATGGTTTTACACTCACGTTTGGTGAAGTGAATACGGTGGTTTTACAAGGACAAAATAGCCAGTCTAGCCTGGAACTTACCATGTATAAGAGCAAAGCAGAGAAATAGAGCAATAATAGGTAATAAAATGAATAAAAGATTAAGCGTTAAACTTTGTATGTGTATAGCATTGCTCTCTGTTGGATGCACATCTACTAATAGTAGTAAATTTTCTCCCAAGAAATCTTACTTGTCAGAGCAAGCAAAGATAAAGGTTGATAATGCCGAGCTTATCGATAGTAAGAATAATGAAGGGGCAGTTAATGAGAGTGTTAAGTATGTGAACCCATTTAATAGTGAAGAAACTCTAAGCGACGGCTCTGCAAAACCTATCAATAACTTTAGTGATGTTAAAACCATTCTACTAACGGCAGACCAATTGTCACTTGAAGATCTTTTACACCTTATTCTAGGAGAAAAGTTAAAGGTTAGTTATGTAATTGGTGAAGAAGTTAAAGTATCTAACAAAGCCGTGACACTTAATCTTCAAGAACCGGTTTCAGAGAAGAAACTTTTTCTATTAATGGAACAACTGTTGAATCAGCGTGGTTTTGTGATTCGATTTGATGCGGATATTTTCTACGTTCATAAGAAGGAAGGTGAAGGTAATAGCGCTGACGTTGTTTACGGCTATGGAAAGTTTAATGACGATGTTCCCAATACTTCGTTAGATATTATTCAAATGATCCCATTTGAATTTGGATTACAAGTTTCATTGGGGAACACAATAAGACAATTAATTGGTGTTCGAGCGACAACTGACATTCAGAGGCAAAGCTTAACAATTAGAGGGAAGCGAAAAGATATTATTAAAGCGCTAGAGTTTATCCGTTTAATGGATACACCTTCAATGAAAGATCGACAGGTTGGAATCTATCAAGGGGTTTATACAACGACCGAGGAGCTTGCGGAAAAGTTAGAAAACTTACTTGAGCAAGAAGGGATTTCGGTATCTTCTCAAGGGAGTACCGAAAAAGCACTAGCGATCGTGCCTATTGAAAAACTAGGTAAATTGGTGCTGTTTGCAAATAACTTACAGGTAATAGAACGCGCGATTTTTTGGGCGCAAGAAATCGATAAACCGTTAGCGACCAATCAAAAACAGTATTTTATATTTCATCCTAGTTTCGCTAGAGCGGTTGATATTGGTGATAGCTTGCGAGCATTAATTGGGGGGGGGCAGCCCCAAACATCTTCTTCATCTGTTTCTACCAGCTTGACTAGCGAAGATAAAACTAATAAAGCCACTTCGCCATCTGCAGTAGCCGTTAATTCAGCTGAAATGCAAATGGTGGTTGACGAACGTGCCAACGCTATTGTGATTTACTCTGCTGGTGAAACATATCAACAATTATTACCATTAATTAAACGCTTGGATGTGCTGCCTAAACAGGTACTGTTAGAAGTGATGATCGCTGAAGTATCAATGACTGATGAGTTTAAACAAGGGGTAGAGTTTGCTTTTGCAAATGGTAACTATGGTATTTCCACTAATGGTGCGTTTATGGGCGAAGGCTTTGGTGGTTTATCTTATCTATTGCAGGGGGCTAAAGGGCAAATTGCCTTAAATATGCTGCAAACCAATAGTTTAGTGAATGTACTATCTAGGCCTTCTATTGTTGTAAGGGATGGTGTCTCTGCCTCGATCAGTGTTGGTACTGATATTCCTGTCATTGGCGCAACCACAACTGATCCTCTTAGCGATGGTGATAAACAAACCACTACGATTGAGTACCGACAAACAGGTATTGAGCTTAACGTCACACCAACGGTTAATGCTCGTGGTTTAGTGATTATGGAAATTGATCAGTCGATTAGTAATGAGCTAGATTCAGGTTCTACGGTGGCTGGTAGTCCATCGGTATTTGAACGTAACCTTAAAACCGAGGTCATCGCACAAAGTGGACAAACTGTGATGCTTGGGGGCTTAATTAGTGAAAATAAAAGCAATAAACAAACTAAAGTACCTTTTTTTGGAGATTTACCTTTAGTGGGAGCGCTTTTTAGAGCTGATACCGAAAGTGGTGATAAAACGGAGTTAGTTGTGTTTGTAACACCTAAGGTGATTGATTCAACTTCAGACTGGGATAGAATAAAATCTGACTTCAATAAAGCGCTAGAACAACTAAATGTTGAAGATTTTTAATAAATATTAAAAAAAATGAGATTAATCACTCTTTTATTGTTATTTAAGGTTGAATTTTAAAAAAATGTAGGTTAGCGTTTACCCAAGTTGGATTACGGTATGTATTTCGCTTAAAAAATGGTCAAGCTAATGATTTGCCTTTAAATGTCAGGTAATAATAACTTGACAACAGCTTAGTGCTGCGTAAACTAGCTTATTGTTAGAAGTCGCTTAGGCGACGGCCTAAGTGTTAATAACCCTAAGTGTTAATTTAACGAAAATAAAATCTTGGGATATTATTGTTGATAATACTTCAAGTTTCATGAAACAAAGGAAAACTAAAATGTTTAAAAAAAGTTTAATCGCTTTAGCATTAACGACTGCTTCAGTTGCTTCATTCGCAGCTGTTGATATTGAAACCGGTACTGAAGCTGCTGCTCTTAATGTGTCTATTGAAGGCGCTGCTAATATGACTTCAATCACTGCGGGTGATGTTGTTGCTACTTTAGGTGCTGAATATGCAGTTGGTGATATTATTACTTTAACTTTTTCTGGTGGTGAATTAGACGCTACAACAGTACCTACTTCTGTTACTGCAGTTAATGCTACTAATAATCTTAATGTTGTTGTTGGTTTGTTAAGTGCATCAGATAATGTTGTTACATACCGTGTAACTGAAGTTAAAGAAAATGGTGGTGCAGGGTTGGTAAGTACTGTTGGTGCAGTTCTTACAGTTTCAGCTTTAGAATTTGACACTGCATCTGTTTTAAGTAGTGCTAAAACTACTGTAACTTATTCTGCAGCAACATCAACAGATGTGACTATTGATGCAGGTACAATGTCGTCTGCTGATATGATCACGGCTCAAAAACAATTCTCAGTAGATCGTTCAGCGGACACTGATTTTGACGCAGTTATCGATGTAGAAACTCAACGTCTTAAGTTTGAATCTGGCGATGTTGTAGATGTTGCTACAATTACTCTTGTAGATGATGCTGCTGCAACTGATTTTGATGCAACTGCTGCTACATTTGATGTTGCTGTAAGCGGTTCATTTTCTCATTTAGATACAGATGCTGATACTGCAGGTATTCAGGTTGCAGCTGGTACATTTACTGTTTCTTCTGGTGCAATTGCTGCAGCAGATATTACAGCAGATACTGTTACCATCAAAGGTGCTGCAGCGGGTACATTAACGTTTACAATTGATGCTGATGGCGCGGTCGATGATGCTACAGCAGCAGCAGTAATTCCTACTGTTGATTACACTGCAACTGTAACAGTTGACTACACTGATGCTGGTACTGATGGTGCTGGTACAGGCGCTGCAGCGGGCGAAACAACAGTTGTTTCTGGTGCTGATATTGGTGAATGGACATTGAATGGTTCTGTTGTTGAAGTACCATATATGCCTATGGGTCCAAACACACAACCATTCTTACGTCACACTAACGATGGTTCACAAACTGGTGACATCACATTACGTTACATGGTTGAAGGTGAGCACACGTCTTACCAAAACGGCGGTACTTTAGTATCTCAAGCAACTCCAGGTGTTCGTAACTTGTTAACTGAAATTGAAGCAGCTTTATTAGCAGACGGTTATGACCGTACAGCTGCTGGCTTCAAAGTAGCGTTAGAAATTACAACTAACGTTCCAGCTGATGATGTTAAAGTAACTACTGGTGCTAAGTTCATCAACCAAGAAAATACTGACCGTTTATCAATCGGTATCATTGGTAGCAACTAATAATTAATTAGTTTGAACTTATAAAAAAAAGCGGGCTTAGGCTCGCTTTTTTATTGGAGCAAATTAAAAAATATAAAAATTTCGACTTTGATTCTTGATACGGTTAAATAAAAATCTGGAGTTGAGTTTATGAGTATCTAACATCTACAAAACATTGTACGTAAATAAAAAATTCTTAATCACGCAAAGAAAATCAGTAATGTTGCTAAGGTATTAGGTTACTTTGGTATTCGTAGAGGAAAATTTTATAATTAAAAAAGAATCTATGATAAAAATGGATAACAAGGCAGTATTAGCAGTAAACCTCGCCCTGAAGATCATAAATTAGGCCTAATCAACGAGAAGGTCGTTCATCTTAGCCGGACTTACCATGTTGGCTTAGATATGACTACACGATTCCACGATATAAAAGTCTCTCAAATTGGGGGCTATAACGTTCTAGTGTTAAATAGACTTAATCGACTCCCAAATAATATCCCGAGATATTCTCGTTCTAAATTTAAATGTTATTAAAAATTTTCTTTCAGAATAAAATAATAAAAATGGATAACAGTCATGAATGCTAAATAATGCTTCATTGACATACATTAGAAGTAGACTTAATAGATATTTACATTAGCTTAATAGCCCAAACTTAAATGGCAAGGTAGAGCGATACAACTAAGTGATAACGTGAAAACTACTAACGGTTAGATTGTAAAGATGATGAAGGTTTAAGGCTTTAAATAGCTCATTGGGAAAACTATTATTATTTTCTGTGACATCATGCTGGAATAGCACCTTATAAAAAATTAAAGGCAAAGCTGCTAAACTAGTATGCGTATGCCAGTAGGGTTCTTAGGAAAGCCACTAATTTGCTATTAGAATGAATAATCAAAGTACGCTATATCTTTCATGTAAAGCTTTTGAACATACTCTTTTGATTCATTATCGTAATAATCTTTATAAGAAGATGAAGGTTTATTTTTCTCTGGATTGCTAAGGAGTAACTTCTTTTTCAACGAGTGAACGTATGAAGTATTTTGAGTTTTGTTTTTGTGTGGAAGATCTAACGGGCTACCACATAACTGCTTGGTAATGGTGGCAAAGTCTTCTTTAAGGTTTTCAAATTTACCGACAAAATCTACCATTAAGTTATCGTTATTATCGTAAACAAATTGATATTGCGGCATGACATGTCTATAAATGCCATTATGCTCCCTGTAATCATCTACACCCTCTTCTGGGAAGTGCTTAAACAAGAAGTCTTTAAAGGTATATTTGTGTTGCTTATATCTGTATTCAGAAACTAACCTATCCCAAGGGTTTCTGACAATAGTGAATTTAAATAACTTATTTAACTCTTCTTTTGTTAAGTAGCCGTAGTCTAAGTATTCTTGAGTTGTCAGGTGTGCTAAACGAGGAGGGCCTAGTTCAGGGTTGGAATTAGGCTTTAGTAGCATCACTTCACGTTCTTCCCAGCTTAATCCTGCTCTTTCTAAAAAAACTGACTCTACGCTTTGGCCAGCAGTTTTTGGGATGTGAATATATAAACAGTTATCGAATGTTGAAATCACGGAGTAAAACTAACAAAAAATGTTGGAGTATTTTAGCCTAAACACTATGTGTTATATACCTTTTTATTGACAAAATAATAACTTAAAAGGTTTTGGCTAGCTATTGCTATAGCGGTGGTTATTGCTGCACCAAGTGCTTGATACTTAGGGATTAAAATTAATCCAAGTGCAATTGTTAGAAGTGCGATGATTAAGCAGTTATTACGGTGTTGCTTTTCATGACCAGTCATAATAAGCAAGTTCACAGCAGAGCCTGTTGATAAGTTGATAAATTGCCCTAAAACTAGAATTTGCAACCATAAGGCACCTTGATTGTATGTGGGGCCAAAGATATTAAGGATAAAGTCTGCGAATACAATAACTATGATACTACTAGATATAGCGATTCCTATAAGTAACATTTGAATACTTTTTACAAGCGATCTTAGTTCCTGAATTTCTCCACTAGCATAAAGTTGTGCAAATTTGGGGGCATTTACTGCGTTGATTGCAATGAGAAAAAAGGGCATTAATAATGAGACCTTTAAGGCAATATAATAAATACCTACATCAGACGCATTAGTATATTTTGCTAAAATCAGTGTAGAAAATTGCTGGATGGTTATAGCTACTATAGAAACTATCCATAAGGATATACTAGTATTAAGTAGAGATTTTAATTGTTTTTTATTCGTATTTAAGAAAAAGCTTTCTAGTTTGAAACATACTAAAAAGCTTAGACAACATGCAATGCAATTTGAGACAAACACGAGCTTAATTAATGCTAAAGCACTATGAGGAGAGTTAATTAAAATAAGCAATGTCGATAAAGTTAAAGTAAATAGCCCGTTAAATACTAATGATAAACTGGCTCGTTGAGCACCTCTGAGCATACCGGAATTAATAGCTAAGAAAACCGTAGGAAAAATCATTACAGCAATATATGAACTTAAACTACCTAGTTCTGCTTTGTTAAAAATATAGGTAAGAGTGCTTTCCCCTATAAGGTAAAAAATATAGCTGACTAATATGCTTATAGAAAATGATATTAATACTGCTGTGTAATAATTATTGGGCTGCTCCTTATTGTTAACTCTAAGAGCGCTAAGTTTTATTATTGCAGTATCAAGCCCTAGCTTACAGAAAGTTGCCAAAATTATAATTAGCAGCTGTGAAATAGAGAACAATCCAAATTCATGGGCGGATAAGTGTCTGGTTGCAACATAATTAAATGTTAACCCTAAGGCTGCGGTAGCAACCTTTATTGCTAGTGGTAATATTGACTTTTGAAACAGCGCAATTTTTGAATTCATTTTAAGGGGCATCTTTTATTGCTCTGAAATGGCTTTTTCCAATAGGTTACTTACTTTGCTTGCGATATTTTGAGCTGAAAAATTTTGATAAATGTACTGGCTTTTAGTTTGTGCGTCTTCTCTGGTTTTTCTCTCATAGCTTTTATTTAACATGGTCTCAGATAAAGTATTAATGTTAAATGATGTGAGCAATGTTTCATTAAGTGCTTTAATGGTAGTTTCAGGACCACCACAACAAGAAGATATAACTGATTTCCCTACCGCTAACGCCTCGTGGACGGCTACTGAAAATGTTTCATATTGAGACGCTAACAAGTAACAATCTGACGTAAGCATTTCTTGAACTACTTGGATACGAGGAAGTTCACCTAAAAACAAAATACTATCATTAACTTTCAGTTTTTTTGAAAGTGAAACTAATTCTTCTTTTTGCTCCCCATCTCCAATGATTTTCAACTTAATATTTGAATTAATAGTTACAGCTTTGGCAAAGGCTTTAATTATCACATCTATTTGCTTAATAGGGCGTAAATAAGCAACTACAACAAAAGTATAATAATTACTTTCTTTGACTTGGTTAGTCAGTTTGAAATTATCAATATCTATTATATTTCCTATGATGTGAATGTTTCTTGTAACACCAAATTTATGTAAATCGTAAGCTAAACTTTTTGATACCGCTATTACGCTTGACGCTTCACTAAATGCGTTATGGATTAACGGTACTTCTTCTCGCTGATAATATTTAGTATGAAAAGATGACGCATGCTCTGTAATAACAAAGGGTATTTTATATTTCTGTGAAATATAGTGTGCAGCAAGCCCTGCAGAGCCAAAAGGACCTAAAGCACAACTATGTGCGTGAAGCACGTCAGGTTTTCCAAAGTCTGATGCGTATTGAATATATAGTTTTTCAAATTGTTTAACTCGTCTTTTAATATTGTATTGTCTTAATTTGGGAATTGTGAAATAAGAACTAGTGTAAATAGGTAAGCTATTTTCATTGCTAATATTTTTTCGTCTCCAATGTTGTATGCTTTTAAAAGATACAGCGTTTGGGTGGATGATCGCTACGTTATGCCCAAGGTTAAGTAGCGCTATTGATTGATCTTTAAAAAAAGAGCCAAGGGTCGGGCTTCTTGCATTTTCAAACCATGATGGAAGAACCAAAATATTCATTTCAATTTCACATTAAAACAGCCAGCCAACTAATTATTTTGTTGGCTTGTTATTGATGGTAAATGATATCATTAATAAAAATTCACAGAAATATTAATTTAAAGAGAATGTTAGGTAACCTCAAGAAAAAGATTTTCAAGCGAATTCCGTTATCTTATTATCCTTTCAAACCATTTATGCATAAACATAAATGTATTTTTGTTCACATACCTAAAAATGCTGGTAGTAGTGTCTTAGCACTGTTTGGGGATAATAACGGGAGAAAACATGCAAAATGGTATGATTTTTATGAGTCTAATGACTACTTTTTTGAGAGATATGTAAAGTTTGCGATAGTTAGAGAGCCTTTGTCTCGCTTAAAGTCTGCATATAACTATAGCATTCAAGGAGGTAACCAATCTTCTTCAGATTTGAAATTAAAAGAGTATATCGAAGAGCGCTCTAGTGATTTTGATAGTTTTGTCGTTAACGTGTTTTCATCTGATTTCATCATGGAACAGCCCTTATTTTATCCTCAATATTTGTTTGTCTTTGATCGAGAGTTTAATTGCAAAGTAGATGAATTATTAAAGTATGAAAGTTTGCAGCAGGATTGGCAGAAGTTTTCTAAGAAGTATATTTTTCCAGAAAATTTGCCTTGGGAAAATAGCAGTCAAAAAGTAAAGAAAAAAGTAAGTGTTAGTGCTCAGTCAGTAAGAAAAGTTAAAGAAATATATCACAAAGACTTTCTTCTTTTGGGGTATCAAATTTAACAATATGTTTACTTTTTTGTAGTTGCATTTTGTTTACTTAGGTAGAACTTTTAAAATTTTGGTGTGTAATTGAATACTGTAATCCATATTAAGTATATTTTGGCGCTCAATATTTAAGCTGTCGCCCTACTATAGCTCCATGTATAGGAACGAGTTGGAGTCATAAATATGAACAGTTATTTGATGAGTACCAGCAAACGGATATGTTATTAAGTGCCGACTTAACTTCTGCACAATTATCCTCTTTAATTGAGTCGACCCTTTTATCATTAGCTAAGACAAAACTGCAATTGCTCTCGAGTAGCCAAACTTATAAAGAAAAAGCCGAGTAAATGTGGTCGGTGATTGCAGAGCATATTAGCCAGCCTGAGACAATAAAGAAGAAAACTGAAACCAGAGTGTCTTGAGTGTATTTAAAGATAATTTTTTACGGTAGAAAGCTGATTTTGAGCGCTAGCGTCTTATAGGTATCTGCTGTAGAATACGCGAAATTTTTCATAGTAGATTAAGTTGTCTGAATGACTCGAGTCATAACTTTTGGTACGTTTGATATTTTCCATGTTGGTCATTTAAATATTTTAAAAAGAGCGGCTGAATATGGTGACTATTTAATTGTAGGTGTATCAACAGATGCACTAAATTTTTCAAAAAAACAACGCTACCCTGTATGTCCTCAGAATAGTAGAGCAGAAATTGTTGATGCTCTTGCTTGTGTTGATCATGTGTTTTATGAAGAATCATTAGAGCTCAAACGACAGTATATTATTGATCATAAAGCCGATTTTTTGGTAATGGGAGATGACTGGCAAGGGAAATTTGACGAATTTTCAGATATTTGTAAAGTTGTTTATTTACCACGAACTCCCTCGATTAGTACCACCGAATTAATTGAAATTGTTAAAGAAAGATAGTTAGGAAAACTATTCAGGTCACGGCTAGCGCATTTTAAATCCAGTTGCTAACAGGGATGAACGATATTCATCGTCTAGCCCTGTCATTTTCTTTTTAGTTATTGTGATACATTGATAGAAGGAAGCACTTAATATAGAAATAGAGTACAAGTCAGGTTGACTGTATTTCTAAGAAATTGGTTCTATTCATTGTTACGTCTTTGAAGTAATACAATAATTATCGATAGCATTCCTCCAAGTATAGTACCTAAAATTACAATAAGAGCGCGATTAGGTTTCTCTCTCTCCTCTGGTACTTGAGGTGGATCAATAGTTTTTAAAACATATTCAGGCTTAACACTAATTAGCATCATGTTCTTTGTTTGCTCTTCAATCAATTGATAGAAGACGCTTTCCATCGCTTTGACTTTTATTCCACTTAATTCATTGTTTAAATAATCAATTGACGCTTTGGCTTCTTCAAAATCTTGCTTACTCATAAATGCGTTCAAATCAGCTATTAACCATTCAAGCCATTGTCGAGCTATTTTAGGGGAGTAATATTCAATATCTATTATTATAGTTGCCGCTTTTTTATCATAATCTATATATAGAAGGTCAGAGAATTCTTTGTATGCTTCCCATAGGGATGGTTTAGGGGTTTTGGGCGCTTTAACATCTCTTATCCACTTTTTATTCGCTTGATCATAGATATCATCATCTAATATTAGCTTATCAGTAGCTTCATCCCAATGGGTAGCAGCCATAATAGGTACTAATAAATTATGCTTTGCAATGAAATTCTCTAAAAAAGAACGTGATTTAATGATTTCTAATGCCAAGTTTGTTTTATCACTACCGCCTGAGCCTAGGTTGATTCCAGCCATACTAGCTAAACCACCAAACTGGCCCGCTAATGCAGCTAATCCCCCGACACTTCCTTCATTTGAAACAGGAGTTAGAATAACTGAAGCTTTATATATATTAGGTTTTGATAATGCAAAAAATATAGCTGCGACTGAAAATACCAGAGTCACGCTAATAATCGTTATTTTTCTTGCCCAGAGGGTTCGCCATAACTCACTGAAATTTACTTCTTCATCTTGCATTATATTTTCTTCTTGTTTTATCACTTAATTTACGCCATTTATTAGTGAATTCTTAGGTGTAAAAAACACAAGGATATTTTTACACCAATTTGATTAAATACAACAGATTTTGACAGAGCTTAAATGTGAGTTGTATCTAATTTAGAATATCTTCTATCTGTTAACTTTTACGAGATGTTAGCATCGCAATATGTTCATATAAGTAGGAAATTAAAAATTTAGGGTAATCTTTAATTACGCGCTGGCGAACATGCTTATGCATTACCATTCTTTGTAACCACCTCAATCCAAATTTTTTAATGAGAGGGTGATAATAATCTGTTTTAATTGAAGTTTGAGTTAAAAACCCTCCGCAAGTAAACATTAACTTAACGTTTGGACAGCTAACTTTAGCTTCTATAATAAATTGATCTTGAATAGGGGTCCCCATTCCTACAATTAAAATATCTGCACCTGACTTTTCAATGCACTTAAATGCTTCATTCTTATTTTGTTGATCATCAAAATATCCAGAGCGAGCATAAGTAATATCCAAAGAGGGAAAGCAATATTCAATATTTTCTTTAGCTTTAAGTATCTCGGCAGATGTACCACCAACCAATGCTATTTTAAGCGAATTATTTTGAGCATACTCAAATACTTCGCCAGCAATGGAAGAGTAATCAAAACTAAGTCTAGCAACCTTTGATTTTGGATGGAAAATATTGTGAAGTCTTTGCAGTAGACTACCGTCAGAATAAAAATAATCTATACCATCAATAAGTTCTGGTGACTTTATTAATACGTTATATGAAAATGGATTAACAAAAGATACTAATGTTTGCTTTTCGCCCTTAACAGAAGACAATATTAAAGGAAAATCTAAACAAATAGATATTTTATCATCCAACTTCTTCATAATATTTTGTCTCAATTCACGTCCTTAACTTCAAGTCTTTCAACCTTAATCTTCTGTTGTCTTTTCTTTATTGCATGCAAGTTGATCACATAGCCAATAAAGAGATAGTGTAATGGGAGTGTTTTAAACCTGTCACTCATCGCTGAAGAAAAACCAAAAGCGACAGGGATAGACAAAACCAAAAGTAAAGTAGCATAAGAAAAAATGGATTCAAAGCTCCCTTTTTTATGAGTTTTTGCTGACGCGTATAAAATGTTAACCATCCAAAAGAGCAATACAAAATATAATATTAAGCCAATAGCGCCCCATTTCGCTAATTGATATCCATAAAGGCTTTCAATAACACTAATACGCTTTTTAAGCTCTATTCGATTTGAGCCACAGCCAAAAGGGAAGCATTTATCAAAGTATTCTACAGCAAGTTCCATTTCAACGACACGGTGATTGGTTGATGAGTCTTTTTCTTCGCCACCAAACATACTCTCGATATAATCAAGCTTTAGCATATTCGATTTTTCAAATGTTAAGGAGATACTCGTAGCGAGAGTAATAGATACCACAATGATTAACATTAGCGTTGCATTAACCGCCTTACTTTTTTTACCTCTACCGAACAAATAGCTTAGGCCAAGCATTATAATAATTGTACCAATTCCCCCTCTAGATAGCGTTAAAATTAAGGCAAGAAAAACAACCCCAACAAAAAGCCAATCTTTGAACTGAAATTCATTTTTAGCATCAACTAATTTAAAGTATTGATAATATATAAAAAATGATAGATAGAATGCAAAATCTGATGGATAACCATAAGTACCAGACCACCTAAAAAAGTGGAAAACAACGACGTCATCACTCATGCGACCTTTATATATATCAGCAATGCCCCACAATGCTGGAAAGTATACAAAAGCTGAAAACACTATTTGTATTACACAAGCGACAACAAAAAATTTCATTAATGCTTTTAGTTGTTCACCTGATAGAGGGTATAAAAGGGGAATGGATAAATAGACTAAATAAACGATAGGGCGAGTGAAATCTGTTACATCCATCCAACTCAAATTTGTGGTGAAAACTAAGGTTGTAAAAATATAATACGATACCGTAACTAATACATAGCCTAGAAGAAAATACACCATTTTAGCATCAGGCCTAGCGGGTTTTTTTATTAGCACTAAGGTAATAACAAATAGAAAAACGCTAATGTGAAGCAATTTTTGCGCAGTACCAACTCCTCCTGGCAACCACGAAAGGGCAGGAAATAGTAAGAGGAAAGTCCAAAAAATATAATGTACTGATAAGTTATTTACTTTCAAAAGAAAAATACCTTAACAACAATAAAAGTCGCCAATGTTTTATATTCATTTAGAGAAAAATGTAGTTATTTCGATTTAAATTTGTGTGTTTTATCAATGTGTATAACCTGATTATAAAAAGAACAAAAACCAACAAAAATCGATTTTGGCAAGCATTTTATATTGAACAGCTTAAAATCACAAAGTTAATTAATTTATTTTACTGTTGTTGTCTTTGAACAATTAAAAAATAGTAAAGGGTTTTGAATTTGGCTTTTTACGTTATAAGGTGGTCTATCTTAATTCCTGTCATATTTAATCCATCATTTGGCCTTAAAATCACTGATAAATAAAGCGTATAGGCTTTCAATATTCACTCTATAGAAGTACTGTTTATACTTTTCTACGGTGACAAAAGCCAGTATCAATAAATTTCATTTTTTGTTAACATCGCGCCCCAAATGGTGGCGGCTATTTCATAATTAAATTTTGTAGTTATATACTGAACTTTGGTGAATTGTTTGAAAAATACACGTTTTAATCTGATGAAGAAACTAATAACGACTCTGCTTCTTCCTCTATTTTGTTTGCTTTATCTGTTGAGTAAATTTTTTCCTAGAAATAGCAAGATTTGGGTTTTTGGTTCTGCCTATGGTTTTGAGGGAAACTCAAAATATTTATATTGTCATACAGTCGAGCATGCGCCAGATATTCGGGCAATATGGATAGCTGGAAGCCGTGAAGATAGTCGTTACATTCGTTCAAAAGGAGCAGAAGCTCATTATCGTTGGAGTTTACCAGGGATATGGCTAGCATTTCGAAGTAAATATTGGTTTTTTAATGTATGTTCATCTGATGTAAACTATGTTGCCTCTGGAGGAGCGTGGTTGGTAAATCTCTGGCATGGGGTTCCACTAAAAAAAATCCACTTTGATGTTGATTCCTTCGCTAACCGCTATAAAAAATTATCATTTATTATCCGAAAAATATTTTTATATACTCCGGATGATGAGATTTATAAAAACTTAGTTTCTACCTCTGAATATATAAGCAATATGTCCTTTAGTAGCGCACTGCGCGTTCCTGCAGAGCAATGTTTAAATATAGGTTATCCTAGGTTAGAACCTTTGTTCTGGGATGAAAACTATAGCTCAAAATGGCTTAACCGTTGGTCATCTATCCATGAGCAAGAATTCATTAAAAAAATTAAAACATACGATAAAGCATTTATTTTTATGCCAACATGGCGTGACCATGCTCCGAACTTTATAAAAGAGCAAAATTGGGACTTTATTGGGTTGGATAAAAAATTAGCGAAAAGAAATACTATTTTAATTCTAAAACTTCACCCGTTAACGCCATTGTCTTTAGTTGAAAGTGTTCAGCAATGTAGCAATATTGAATTGCTCGATTCAGGTCAAGATGTTTATTGCATACTTCCTCATACTCATGGGTTAATAACAGATTATTCGTCAATCATGTTTGATTATGCTTTGTTGGATAGGCCGATTTGTTATTTCGCTCACGATTTAGATGACTATTTGGCTAAAAGCAGGGAGTTTTATATGCCCTTTGACGAAGTAGTGTATGGACCAGTAGTGACAACGATGGAGCAGGTAGAAGAATTTCTCTTGAACCCTGAAAATACCACAAGTTCAAACGAAGCCAGACAACGTATTAAAGATCTATGCTTTGATTATAAAGATCATGATTCAAGTAAGCGGATTGTGGCGCATTTCAGGCATTAGTTGGTATTAATAATAGAATAATAACTTAAATTTGTATGAAACGAATGAGACATTAGATGATTGAAAACAAGAACGTCGCTATAGTAATACCCAACCTTGGTCAAGGTGGAGTGGAACGATATGCAGTACAACTTGCAAAAGGAATGCAAGAAAATGGAAGCAATTGCACTATAATTACGTTTGAAAATGTGCCTGTAGCGCAGCAGCTTTCTGGAGCTATTAAGGTTCATCATGTATGTTGTGCAACGACTGGCCGTTTTCAATTTATTAAGTCTGTAATAAAGCTAAGGCGATATCTTCAGCAAAACCACGTTGATTTAATTATCTCGGGTAAAGAGCAAGGAAATATTCTCACTTATTTGGCACAGCTATTCAAAAAGCCATCATACTCTTGGTTTGTGACAAGACATGTGCCACTGGAGCCCGGTCAATCCAAAGGTGACGTACGTTGGTATACGAAAAAACTATACAAATATTTATATTACAAGGCCAAAGCTTTTATTGGCGTAACCGATGAAATAGCCGCACAATTAAAAGTGACAGTTCCAAAATCGAAACAACATAATGTAAAAGCAATAAAAAACCCGATTATCGACCCTGATATTTTTACCTTTAGCGAGCGTACGCCAAATAAACTCAATGGCTGGCCGGCAAATAAAAGAGTTATATTAGGGGCTGGCAGACTTGCTGAGCAAAAAGGGTTCGACTTACTCATAACTGCATTTGAGAAAATAGCCTCGACAATACCTGATGCAGATCTGGTGCTTATTGGCGAAGGTGAAGATCGAGAATCTTTGGAAAATCTATGCCGTACCTTAGGAGTCCAAGATCGCGTACATTTCTTGGGATACACGGATAACCCTTGGTATTTTATGCGCCAAAGCTCACTGTTTGTATTGTCTTCAAGGTGGGAAGGACTTTCTATTGTATTACCTGAAGCAATAGCTTTAGGACGGCCTGTAGTGTCATTTGATTGCCCAACAGGGCCAAGAATGTTACTCGGTGATGATTCACCCGCTCTTGTAGCGTTTCCTGATACGGATGCGCTAGCAAATGCCATGCAATTACAACTAGATTCGCCTTTCTGTCCGCTTGTTGATTTAAGTGAATTTCATACACGCCAGTCTGCAAAAAACTATCTGAGCCTTCTATAGGTGAAAGGTTTAGTCGAATTAAATGAATTACCATGAGTGATAGATTAAGCAACATGCCAGCAAATGACGATAAGCAAGAGCAGAAACGGGTATTTAAAAACGCCGGCGCTTTGTTTGTTATTCAAATCGCTAATATGGTGCTGCCGTTTATCATGTTGCCATACCTCACCCATGTACTTGGTGCTCAATACTATGGACTAGTCGCTTTTGGCTTAGGGATAGCGCAATTAGGCTTTGTTATTACTGATTATGGATTCTCTTTATACGCCCCAGTAGCCTTAAGTAAAATCAGAGGCGATGTAGTAAAGATTAACAAGGTTGTCGGCGCTATCTATTGCTGCAGGATCTTACTGTTCATGCTCGTGTCCGCTGCAATATTCCTATATGCATTGAATACTCAGCAATATGCTGAACATCGGGAACTATTACTACTAAGTATTTTAATTCTAGCTGGCACAACCTTGCAGCCAGTCTGGTTCTTTCATGGTATTGAAAAAATGGGATATATAACTTTATTCTCATTACTTTCACGCTTGAGTTTTTTGTTACTGGTCGTGTTTTTTGTGTCAACTAAAGAAGATTACGTATACGTAGCACTATTTAATGGTGTCACTTATTGTGTTGCAGCATTGTTAGGGTTGACTCTAATTTACAAATTGGGATATCGCCCAACTTGGCCAGGTTGGCAAAGCGTATTGGAAACCTTTAAGACCTCAATGGAGTTTTTTTGGTCTCGCGCCGCGGTTAGTACATATACAGCGGCGGGGACAGTTTTCT
This sequence comes from Thalassotalea sp. G2M2-11, assembly GCF_017168195.1. Classification (GTDB taxonomy): domain Bacteria; phylum Pseudomonadota; class Gammaproteobacteria; order Enterobacterales; family Alteromonadaceae; genus Thalassotalea_E. The sequence goes on along the minus strand of NZ_JADNYL010000002.1, from coordinate 691,064 downwards.
TAGGGCTTTGGGGAACGAGTGTTCAAGTTGCCTACTATTCTGCTGCTGAACAACTATACAAAGGAGCGCAAGCTTTTTTCTCTCCCCTGTCTCAGGCTATCTATCCTAACATGCTTAAAAATAGAAATTTTTCCCTTTTATTTAAAGTAATGAAATGGGCGGTTTTATGTTGTCTAATAGGTGTATTGATAGGATCTGTTATTGGTGAGCAGGTTATTGAACTTTTATTCGGTATAGAATTTGTCAATGCTAATTCAGTATTACTCATTTTTTTAGTCACCTTAATGTTTACTACGCCCTCTACTATGCTAGGTTATCCTTTGTTGGGAGCGTTAGGGAAGGTCAACTTGGCGAACAGAAGCGTATTTTTAGGTGCCGCATTGCAATTATCTTTACTGAGTTTTTGCTATTGGTTCGATTATACTGCCGCATATTCTGTCGCGATATGCGTCTTATTGGTAGAGATTCTGGTATTTAGTCTACGGGCTTATTGGGGGAGTAAGTACCTACGTGCCAATGCAAACTCGCTGCTAGATAATAATTGACTTTGACGAAGCTTTTCTGTTCAGTTTCTGGTGTTAGTGTAACATTTAAATGATTTTTAGTATTTTAATGTGATCTACAATAATCAAATAAGACACTTTAGTACTGGAATATAATCCAATGATTGAGGTGTTAAATGACAAAACAAATAAACAGAACTTCTTTTATGGCTGAATTTAAACAAGAAGCCGTAACATATCGTACAAGGTTATAGCGTTCCTAAAGCGGCAATCTCTGTAAGTGTCATGATAAACTATTTTATGATTTCAAGTATTTTCTCATAACCACAAAAGTTATTTTTCTGATATGGAGTGAATTGGTTATTAACTGATTTTAACACGAACTCCTCAAGTCGCTGTAGATCAGTGCAGACACAAGCATAGTTATTTTTGATGACAAAATCAGCTAAATCTTGCTGATGGTTATCTATTCGATCAAAATTAGGCACAATCAGAGTTGGTTTTGCCATTTCTAATAAATTAAATACAGAACCTGCACCGGCATGAGTGATAACTAAGTCAGCCTTATTTACTTCATCTTGTACGTGAGCAGTGTATTTGAAATAACGATGGTTGTCAGGAAGATATGTCCCTTCAGAGATCTGATTGACAATGTGATACTTTTTTGGTGATAACTGCTCATTTACAGCCTTAAATAAAGCATTGTAATGAGTATGACCTACGGTAACAAAAATATTCATAATCTACCGAAGAAGCGGCTCTTAGGATAATGTTTTTTTAATGATTCATGTTGAATAAAAAACAAATTAGCAATGTGATACATAACCTTTCCTGCAAGAGATGGCGTAAAAACACGAGACCATGACTCGAAGTAGACAACTTTAATGTTAAACAACCGACAAATTATTCCTGGTACAACAGCAACCCCAGGACCTGTTGAAATCATAGCAATCACCCGGTAATTAATCATTATGCGAGTTATTTGGGCTAGTGACCAAAAAAAATACAGGATAAAAATGATAATATTTTTAAAATGAGAAAATTTGTCACGTGCTTCTACACAATAAAATTGGCGAATAAAGTTATTATCCTTTGTTTCAACGTCAGTTAAAGCTATAAACGGTATACTTTTTAGTTCTTCAGGTGCGCCATTAATAAAGCGAGTCATCTGTGCTGCATGACCTCCTTTTCCATATACCATAAGTATCACTTCGGGACGATTTTTTAACATTAAAGGATTAATACTCCCATCCATTTTTTATTTATATAATTAAAATTATTAAAGCTAAAGATATCTTAAAATACTTTGAGCTACATTCTAAATAGAATTATCTAATGCTTGAAGGAATTGCATTCTACATTAAAGAAAAATAGCAGGAAACATTTATCGATGAAATAACTCAGATTAATCACGGATAACGAATTTTAATCCTAATGAATGTATAGTCAAAATAAGCACCTACAGTACATGATGTTACCTCAAATACTGCGTTGTCTAAAGTGTTATGGACAAAAGATAAATCAAATGATATTGATACTTTCAAAGAAAAATTAATTCGCATGTCGCGTACTTTGATCGTGAAGGAATGAATTACCAACAAAGTACTCATTAAATAGGTAATGTTTTTAATATGAGAAAAATTTTTGTAGCCAGTATGCTGGTGTTGTTGGCGCTTATGTCCGCTTGTAATAATAAGGATACCAACAATTGTACTGATATTACTCCTGTTACTAATTCTGAAACTTATTTTTGGCAAGGGTTAGATGCACAGTTTGCTGAAAGTCCTACAACAGGTAATAAAGTCGCAATTGCTTGTCACAATTGTTATATCAACGACAGCGCTGATGTTTTAGATACTTATCAGGTAATTGAAGCGGCGATTGAAGAACGGGTAGATATTATTGAGTTGGATATCGTTATTCCTAATGGACGAAGCAAACAAGCTATGGTGAGCCACGAACTAGCTTCGAAACAAGTTTCATTTGAGAAGATAGTTGATAACAGTTTATTAAGACAGTCAGACGTAAATATTTTTCTTGAAGTAAAAGGAAAAATAAAAAATAAACAAAGTATTAGAAATTTTTTAGATGTGCTAATGAAATACAAAAGCGAAGGCGGGGAATATGAATATTTTAATCAAAATAGGATGTTTGTATTACGTAGCTTTGAATATGAAACGACACTTTATAACATCAGAGAAGTGTTAACTGAGCGAAAGTATCAAGAAATCATTTCCTTTATCAAACTCAGTCGTATTCATTATGTGAAAGCACAAGATGCCATGTTAGCTGAGATAGAGCAGGCACATGAATGTGGTATGAGCATGGTTGAATTAGATTATCATTTGGGGGAGGAGCAAATTAATGTATTAAATGATTATGCTGAATCGTTAGGACTAGGGGTTAGTGTGTATACTTTCGATGAGTATAATTATAAAGAAGGTGTATCAGCACTTAAAAATAATATTGAGGTGATGACTGTAGATAGCTCGACTCTCATAGAAGATGCTAACCTATCAAATTCATTAATTGAGAAAGTGCGACAGCTCATTCTTCAAGAGTAATGAAAGTTACTACCTTGTCATTAATCTTGTGCGTATAATAGCGGCATGAAAAGTATAATAATTCCTGCATTTAACGAAGCACAACTGATCACTCAAACACTCTCTTATTTGTTGCACGACAAAGCATTACAATATGCTCATATTATTGTGGTGTGTAATGGTTGTGTTGATAAAACGTTTGCTGTCGTCGAACGTTTTATTGTTGAGCAGTCTGCTCTATTAAAACAACAGCACATTCGCTTAAATGTGTTAGAAACTGTCAAAGCATCAAAAATATCTGCTATTAATTTAGGTTTAACTCAAGTTGTTGAATTTCCTGTTGTGTTATTAGATGCAGATATTTTGGTTTCTGGACAGAATATTACTCAATTGGTTGAGCAACTAAAAACTGAAAACCTTCATTGCGCTGCTCCTAAGTTACATTTTCAATATGAAAAAAGTTCATGGTGGGTTAAAGCATATTATCGAGTGGCAAAGCGTTCTCAATACAATGAAAAACATCGACTATCCAATGTGATTGCTTTATCTCAAGCGGCGGTTCAACAACTTACGCCATTACCAGATGTTATTGCTGATGACGAATATATTCGCCGACAATTTCATCATCATGAATATAAGATATTAAGTAATATTTCGTTTGAATTTATATGTCCTAAAAACCTAAAAAACTTACTTGCGGTGTTAACGCGCGTTGAACGAGGTAATTTTCAGTTGGCAAAATTAGGTTATTTTGATAAGTCAGCTGCGGAACTGAGCGGATTTAATCAGGTGAATGCTTGGTTAATACCAATATTTATTGCTTGTAAGCTATATGCCAAAATTATGGCGAGATTACAATATCAATTAGGTTTTGTTTTCCAATGGGAGCGAGATGAGTCAAATCGATAATACCCAAACGAGCGGTGATTTGCCGCTTATTTCTATTTATATGCCCACGAAAAATAGGCTAGCTTTGCTAAAGCGCGCAATCAATTCTGTTTTCGCTCAGACTTACCCTAATATTGACATTCATATTGTTAATGATGGTTCTACTGACGGCACTAAAGGCTATTTGAATGAATTGGCTCAGCGCCATGATAATGTTTATGTCGTACATAATGAGACCAGTATTGGCGCCTGCGCTGCAAGAAATATTGCCATTAATAATGCTAAAGGTGAGTTTATCACAGGCTTAGATGATGATGATGAATTTTTGCCCGAGCGTCTAATTCGTTTACATGCAGCTTACAATGACAATTATGCCTTTGTTTGCTCTAGTATGTACTGGGATTACGGTAAGAAAAAACGTTTGATTGATGCAAAACAAGGCATTATTACACTCGCACATCAGCTCAGTTATAACGAAGCAACAACTCAAGTATTAGTCAAACGGGAAAGAGTGATCGCCGTTGGCGGTTTTGATGAAAATTTTGTTGCTTGTCAAGACTACGACTTATGGACACGTTTAATAATTACTTATGGCCCTGCATACCGTATTGGTCATGCAAGTTATATTGTAAATGATACGGCAACAACTGAGCGTATGATTGGTGATCCGAAAAGTGTCAAAGGCTACGATCAGTATTTTGATAAACATGCACATTTGATGACGAGCATAAATAAATGCAACCAAGCGTTTATGCGGTTACGACGATTAAGACAGCCGATGCCATTAAAAATGCTAATTAAACAAGTGGGAAGTGGGCATATGCAAGCAAAAATTAGGTATTATTTATCTTCTAATTTTCAATTCATTAAGCGCGTGCATCGTTGGCTTTATAAGTAATAATTATTTACTGCATCTTGCATTACTTTATATATTTTCGACAGATCAAATACTGAAGCGGTTTATTAATAAAATAGTGTACCAATAACATAATAACGGTTGCTGCCGCTAAATTTGTCCACTCTTGCCTCGCTAAGAACAAAAACGGCGGTACTAGCATTATTAATTTCAGTAAGTTAAGTATTAATTTTTCAGGCGCGGTGAACTTTTGTTGTGCTTTTGCGATGACTTCTTGGCGCTCTTTGATTGATAAGTTGGCTAATTCAGGAATATTTTTAGAAGAAAAGTAAATGGTCATAATGTTCAAGATAATCTTTTTTGCTTATTTTAACGCAAGCCATGACTAACATCATCGCTTTTTTGTTTTTCCCTCGCTAGGTACTTTGAATATTTCCTGACAAACCAGTACCTAAATTGAGCTTTTTTTGGTAGAATCGCGACAATTTTTATCGATAGGTCTATTTACATGAACGTAATTGAAGGTTCTTTTGTTGCTCAAGGCAAAAAATTTGCCATTGTAGTGTCTCGTTTTAATCATTTTATTGTTGATAGCTTATTAGAAGGGGCTATTGATACCCTTAAACGCCATGGTGATGTTGCTGATGCTGATATTACAGTGATCAAAGTACCTGGTGCTTATGAGTTGCCATTAGTTGCTAAAAAAGCTGCGAAAAGTGGTAAATTTGATGCCATTATTGCCATCGGTGCAGTTATTCGTGGTGGCACACCGCATTTTGACTTTGTTGCTGGCGAATGTAACAAAGGGCTTGCACAAGTATGTTTAGATTCAGAAATCCCTGTCTCATTTGGTGTGATCACCACAGATTCTATAGAGCAAGCGATAGAACGTGCTGGCACTAAAGCCGGTAATAAAGGCGGTGAAGCAGCACTTGGTGCATTAGAAATGGTTAATGTGCTATCTCAGCTATAATCTAGCTAGCAAATTTTAATTAGGATGTTTTTGTGAAACCATCACCTAGAAGAAAAGCCCGTGAACTTGCTGTTCAAGCAGTTTATTCATGGCAAATGAGCGACAATTCAGTCACAGATGTTGAAACGCATTTCTTAACAGAAAATGCGAAACGTCGTTTTGAAATTGAATATTTTCAAAAATTATTCCGTGGCGTTACGAGTCAAGTGGGTTCAATTGATGCAGCGATTGAACCTCATGTTGATCGTCCATTAGGCGATATTGATCACATTGAAAAAGCAATTATTCGTGTGGCTATTTATGAACTAAGTGATTGCTCAGATGTGCCTTATCGTGTGGTAATTAATGAAGCGATCGAATTAGCGAAACTTTTTGCCGCTGATGACAGTCATAAGTTTGTTAATGGTGTACTTGATAAAGCGGTTAAATTGATTAGACCTAACGAATAGCCCGTTGATTGCTTAGAAATATGAAAGGCGCCTGACAAAGAGCGCCTTTCTAGTTTTTAATGACTAATGAGTTTGATTTTTATTCAGTTAATAAGCGAATAGTTTTACCATGAAAGAGTTTGAACTGATCCGAAGTTATTTCACTGAACAAGTGGTTAAGCGTAAAGATGTTGCCTTAGGTATCGGCGATGATTGCGCGCTATTGATAGCGCCAGAGCGTCAGCATATTGCAGTTACTACTGATACTTTAGTTGCTGGTGTGCACTTTCCCGAATTTACCAATGCGAAAGCAATAGGTCATAAGGCCATTGCCGTTAATCTTTCTGATTTGGCTGCTATGGGTGCTGAACCTGCATGGATTTCATTGGCCTTAACCTTGCCCGAAGCCGATGAAGACTGGGTAGGAGAATTCTGTGAAGGTGTTTTTGAGCTATGCGAATTTTATAATGTGCAATTGATTGGCGGTGATACCACCCAAGGACCATTAAGCATTACCGTAACGGCTCAAGGCACAGTACCATTTGACAAACAAATCACCCGTACCGGTGCAAAACCGGGTGATTGGTTATATGTAACAGGTGAAATTGGCGACGCCGCATTGGCGCTTAAACATTATTACGGTGAATTAGAGCTACCATTTGACACTTATACCTTAGTGAAAAAACGTTTAGACTATCCTTCGCCTCAGGTACTAGCTGGACAAACCTTAAGGGAATATGCAACTGCAGCAATCGATTTGTCTGATGGCTTATTGGCAGATTTACAGCATATTTGTACTAGCTCTAATGTGGGAGTTAACTTAGTGCTTGATCAGTTACCCATTTCAAATGCACTTTATGACACTCTCGGAGCTGAACAAGCGATTGAATTAGCCCTGCAGGGCGGCGATGATTACGAACTCTTGTTTACCGTATCTGAAGATAAGAAAGTTGGCATGGAGACAGCCTTGGCAGATGTCGGACAAACGATAACTTGTATCGGTCAGTTAAATCATTCTGGTAAAATCACCACCACATTAAATAGCCAACCGACACAAATTAATAGTAAAGGTTTTGAGCACTTTGACAATGACCAATGATCATCATACTCAATTACCGTTTAAGCTGAGCAATCCCATACAGTTTCTTGCCTTAGGTTTTGGCAGTGGACTTGCGCCAAAAGCCCCTGGCACCTTTGGTACACTTGCGGCAGTACCTGTTTTTTTTATGGCTAGTCTGTTATCTGCACCATGGTATATTGCATTGGTTATTGTGATGATGGTTACAGGTGTTTATATTTGTCGATACGCAGCTGATGCCGTACAAGTTCATGATCACCCTGCAATTGTCTGGGATGAATTTGTCGGCTTTTTGATCACCATGATCTTAGTGCCTGTCAGTGTCAGTTCAGTGTTGGCTGGCTTTGTACTCTTTCGTTTTTTCGATATTGTTAAACCGTGGCCTATTTCTTGGTTGGATAAACATTGTCATGGTGGATTTGGGATCATGATTGATGATGTGGTCGCGGGCCTATTTGCTTTGGTTTGTATGCACTTGCTTTTTTAACCATTTGTTTAGTTAACAACTAGATCAGGTGAGTCACCACACAAAAAAGCCGAGATAGTAATCTCGGCTTTTCTTTTCCAGCGTTGTTTATTAGGCTAATGTAGAATACGCGCTTTAATCGTACCTTCAATCGCTTTTAATGCTTTTAATGCCGTTTCACTATGATCGGTTTCCACATCAATAACAACGTAACCAATTTGATCATCGGTTTGTAAATATTGTGCGGCAATATTGATATCATTATCAGCAAATGCCAAGTTAATTTTAGTTAAAATACCAGGTTGGTTATGGTGAATGTGCAATAGACGGCTTGTGCCTGAATGTCCTGGCAAGGATACTTCAGGGAAGTTGACCGCTGAAAGTGTAGAGCCATTGTCGGAGTATTTTGCAATTTTGCTGGCAACTTCAAGTCCGATATTTTCTTGCGCCTCTTTTGTACTACCACCAATGTGTGGTGTAAGAATGACATTATCAAATTCACGTAGTGGCGAGATAAATTCTTCATCGTTACTTTTTGGCTCTACAGGGAATACATCGATTGCCGCGCCTGCCACCTTTTTACTGCTAAGCGCCTCAGATAATGCGTCAATATCAACAACAGTACCACGCGAAGCATTAATGAAAATGACGCCATTTTTCATCACATCAAACTCTGCAGCGCCCATCATATTTTTAGTTTGTGGTGTTTCTGGTACATGTAAACTCACCACATCAGATTCTTGCAATAATGAGGTTAAGCTAGGCGCCTGGCTAGCATTGCCAAGCGGCAGTTTAGTTTCGATATCGTAGAAACGTACTTTCATACCGATAGTTTCTGCCAAAATACCCAATTGAGTACCAATGTGTCCGTAGCCGATAATGCCAAGGGTTTTACCTCGAGCTTCTACCGAACCTGCGGCTGATTTATTCCATACGCCGCGGTGAGCTTGGGCGCTTTTTTCTGGGATCCCGCGTAACAATAATAGTAGTTCACCAATCACTAACTCCGCAACAGAACGCGTATTAGAAAACGGCGCATTAAATACTGGTATGCCGCGCTGCTGTGCTGCTTTGGTGTCAACCTGATTCGTGCCAATGCAAAAACAACCAATTGCGACTAATTTTTTCGCGTGACTTAAGACATGACTGGTAAGCATAGTGCGGGAGCGGATGCCAATAAAGTGCACATCAGCAATTTTTTCAATCAGGTCTTCTTCTGATAGTGAGGTTTTTAGGTACTCAATATTTGAGTAACCTTGAGATTTTAACTCTTCTAAGGCGCTTTGATGAACGCCTTCAAGTAACAAGATCCTAATTTTTTCTTTCGCTAATGATTTATTACTCATGTGCTTATTCGCTCTCGCTAATATTGTTTAGATGGCTAGATATCCAAAATAAGTTTCTAAACTACCATATAGTGCATAAACTCTAAAGTGTTATTTTACGACTTTTGCACCGTTTTTAGTGCCTAATACCAGAATATCTGCACCGCGATGGGCAAATAGTCCATTGGTAACAACCCCTACAATGGCATTAATCTTAGCTTCCAGTGCTGTTGGATCAATTATGTCTAAGTTATGCACATCCAGAATGACATTACCATTGTCGGTAACAACCCCTAGACGATACTCAGGATCACCACCCAATTTAACAAGCTCTCTTGCCACATAACTACGTGCCATTGGGATCACTTCTACTGGTAGAGGAAACTTGCCAAGTACAGGAACTTGTTTACTTTCATCACAGATACAGACGAAGGTTTTAGCGACAGCTGCGACGATTTTTTCACGCGTTAGTGCTGCGCCGCCGCCCTTGATCATAGCCATGTGCTCAGTGATTTCATCTGCACCGTCAACGTAAACGTCAATTTCACTGACACTATTTAAATCAAAGACTTCGATACCAAGAGCTCTTAACCGCTTTGTTGACTCTTCCGAGCTAGAAACAGCCCCTTCAATTTTGTGCTTCATCGTCGCTAAAGCATCAATAAAATGATTAACAGTGGAACCTGTACCAACACCGACTATGGTATCTTCTTGTACAAACTCCAATGCCTTAAGTGCTGCTGCTTTTTTCATTTCGTCTTGAGTCATGACCATTCCTAATTAAGAGGTTACGTTAATATGAACAGCGCTATTATAGCAGGCTAATTTTTACCAGTGTGATTATATTTAACTAAATTGATAGCAAGTGGTAGGCGTGATAATTTGCTTTAATGGGATGTCCCAATTCTCTGTAGGGATTGCAGGTAGCTCTTGGCAATCATGAGCTAACCCAATGATTTTAGGCTCTGGTGCTGTGAGCTTGGCAAGTGTTCTATCGTAATATCCCCCGCCCATACCTAATCTGGCGCCTGTGCGGTCAAAAGCCACTAATGGCGTAAAGATGATATCGAATGAGGTTGGTGGACAAACTTGGCGTATATCAAGTTTTGGTTCACTAATGCCATATTTATTGATGACCATCTCAGTGCTTGCCTGATAATGCAGAAACAGTAAATGTCCCTTACTAAATGGATGTAGCACAGGAATATACGTGGCAATATCTTGGGACCAACACCATTGAATAAACTCGGCTGTATTAAGTTCGCCGTCATTGGCTAAGTAAATTGCTACTTTTTTTGCACAAGCAATAGCATTAATACCTTGCAGTTGTTTAACTAACAACTGAGATGCTTGTTGTTGAAACTCTGGTGAGAGTGCGCTACGGGCTTGACGAATTTGTTGTCGCAGTGCTTGTCTGTTGTGATGGTTATGCATAAAAAAAGCGGTGGCACTGCCACCGCTGGGTTCATATTAGATATTTAGCGTTGCCGCTTCTTGTTCATCAGCATGTGCTGGTTTTTTATCTTCGGCTAGGTTTTCCCAGATACGAGATTTAAATGCAAATAGTAAGATAACGATACCAATACCAATGCTGAATAAGCTGATTTGTATGTATAAGTTTGGTAATTGATCAACACGGTTTGGATCAAAATTACCGGCTAATAAGCCCGAAATAATATTACCGATAGAGTAGGTTAATACAAAAACCCCCATCATTTGACCGGCGAATCGACGTGGCGATAACTTACTAACGGCACTTAATGCTACTGGGCTTAAACAAAGTTCACCAACGGTATGTAAGAAATAGGTGGCTACTAACCAATATGGCGCGACTTTCATTCCTGACGCTGCGTACTGTGCGGCAAAAAACATCACAATAAAACCACTGGCCATGATCATCAAACCAACTGCACATTTGATGCCGTAAGATGGGCTAACAAAGCGCTTACCTAAGTTGATCCAAAGCGCAGCAAAAAAAGGCGATAGCAATACGATGAACATTGAATTGAGTGATTGAAACCAGCCTGTGGGGATTTCAAAACTACCGATAAGGCGATCAGTATAATCACGAGCGAAAAGGTTCATTGATGAGCCGGCTTGTTCAAAACCAGACCAAAAACATGCGGAGGCAATACACACTAACAATAAGGCGCCTAAGCGTTTCATCTCGTTAGGTGTTAAATTACCAAACATATAAATTGATGCATAATATAGGATAAACATAATGGTAAAACTAACAGCAACATACTGAGCTACAGAAACAGGGTCGATAATTATTGCCCCATTGATCGCCATTGCGGTTACTGTCACTATCATAATTAACACTGCACCAATGGCTGTCCAACTAACTTGCTTACCTTTTTTCGTTAATGGAGCTGCTGGCTGGTCACCAACACCGTGTAATTTACCGAGTGTTTTACGGTATTGCACTAAACCAATTGCCATACCGACAGCCGCTGCACCAAATGCCCAGTGCCAGCCAAAGTTTTCTTGATCTTCCATTAAGTATCCACAGATTGTGTAACCTAATACCGACCCTAAGTTAATACCCATATAATAGATGGCATATCCGGAATCACGGCGTTTGTCTTCTTCAGAATAGAGTTGTCCAACCATAGCGCCGATATTCGGTTTTAATAAACCTGTGCCTAAAATGACGACAATCAAACCGATGAAAAACGTTTTATCGCTTGGAAATGCTAGGATAATATGTCCACACATAATGATAATGCCACCGTACCAAACGGCGCGTTGACCACCGAGTAAGCGGTCTGAAATCCAACCGCCAGGTAAACCCATAAAGTAGACACTACCGGTATACAAGCCATAAATGGCGGCGGCTGAAGCTACGGTTAAACCTAAACCACCATCTTGTAAAGTTGCTGTCATAAAGAGTACTAATAGCATGCGCATGCCGTAGTAACTCATGCGTTCCCACATTTCTGTTAAGAACAATGTTTGAAGACCTTCGGGTTGACCGAAAAATGTCTTAGCGCTTTGCGTTGTCATATAATTTTCCTTACTGGGGCGCACTGAATATTGAGCATTATTATTCTTTTTATAAATTAGATAAGACTGATAATCAGGTTCAATTGGCGCAATTTAATTTTACCTGCGGCATTTATACCTTTGTAAGGCGTGAAGTGCAAGTTCAGTGTGTTGAAAGCTTGATTGTAGGCGTTAGTTTTCTTGTACATCTGAGAAACGGGATAATATTGAACAGCTGTGTTGCAAACTTGTAATATACTTTGAGAGAAAAAGCACCAAATACTGGTTTTCATAAGGACATTAATAGTATCATTCATGTAAAATTTATACCTCGTAAATATCTATAAAAATACGATTAAGGGAGTAAAATGACGAAAAAAATTACCAAGGCGGTTATTCCTGTTGCCGGCTTAGGAACACGAATGTTGCCAGCAACCAAAGCGATTCCCAAAGAAATGTTACCGATAGTCGATAAACCACTGATTCAATATATTGTTAATGAATGTATTGATGCAGGGATTAAAGAAATTGTCTTGGTAACCCATTCATCGAAAAATGCCATTGAAAATCATTTTGATAAGTCATTCGAGTTAGAAACCACTTTAGAAAAACGCGTTAAACGACAATTATTGGAAGAAGTACAAGCTATCTGCCCAAAAGGGGTGACGATTATGCATGTACGCCAAGGGGAAGCTAAAGGATTAGGGCATGCGGTATTAAAAGCAAGGCCAATAGTCGGTAATGAGCCCTTTGTTGTTGTGTTACCTGATGTGATTTTAGATGAAGCTAGCGCCAATCCAAGAACAGAAAACCTTGCGGCTATGTTACGTCGCTTTGATGAAGTTGCCCACAGCCAAATTATGGTTGAACCGGTGCCGATGGAAAAAGTCAGTAGTTATGGTGTGGTCGATTGCGAAGGCCATGCTTTAGAAGCGGGACAGTCCAAAGTGATGACGGCGGTGGTTGAAAAACCTGCTCAGGATGAAGCACCATCAAATCTTGCTGTGGTTGGTCGTTATGTATTATCTGGTGCTATTTGGGATTTATTGGAGTTTACCCCGCCTGGAGCAGGGGATGAAATTCAATTAACGGATGCCATTGCCAGCTTAATGAAAGTTGAGACGGTGGAAGCATTTCATATGACAGGAAAGTCACATGATTGTGGTTCTAAACTTGGTTATATGAAGGCTAATATTGAGTATGGCTTACGTCATCCTGAACTTGCTACCGAGTTTAAACAGTATTTACGTGAAATTGTTGGTAACAATGCATAAGGGACTATGTTTAAGAGAAAATGTTTAAGGGACTATACTTAAGGGATAATGCATAGTGGAAAACCTAGCAAATATTATTGCACTAGCCAATAAGGCAAAAAACCGCGCTATATCCCCTTTATTTAACGATCCAAGCCGAGTAGAAAAAATGTCAGTCACTTGTGCTGATATTTTTTTAGATTATTCCAAGCAAAATATTATAGAGAGTGAATTAACCGCATTGGTTGATTGGGCTAACCACGCTGGTTTGTCTGAAAAAATTACCCAGATGTTTAACGGCGTGAAGATCAACCGTACCGAGAATCGTGCAGTTTTACATACAATATTAAGAGCGTCTGAGCAGGATAAAAAAACAACTTTAGGCAGAGAAATAGCCTCAGAGGTTATTGCCACCGAGCAAAAAATGGCTGGCATAGTTGATGATGTTTATCAAGGTAAACGCTTGTCTTTATCTGGGCAAAAATTTACTGATGTGTTAGCGATAGGTATTGGTGGTTCTTACTATGGTATTAAGGTGGGGTTATCCGCATTAAAGCCATATCAAAACCCTGAACTAGATGTTCATGTGTTGGCAAATGTTGATGGCGGCGCAGTACAAGAAAAACTGAACCAGCTAAACGCTGAGACTACCCTAGTTGTAGTAATCTCTAAAACCTTTACCACTCAAGAAACCTTACTTAATGCTCAAACAGTAAAAGCGTGGATGTTAGCGAGCCAGGTGACAGAAGATATTATCGCTCAGCAATGGCTGGCAGTGAGTACCAACATTGATGCAGCAACGCAATTTGGTATAGCAAAAGACAATATTCTCCCGATGTGGGATTGGGTAGGTGGCCGATTTTCTCTGTGGTCAGCGGTTGGTTTACCACTAGCTTTGGCTATTGGGAACGATAATTTTTCAGCGATAAAGCGTGGTGCTAATACAATGGATCAGCATTTTCTCAATGCTCCATTGAGCGACAATATGCCAGTGTTGTTAGCCTTGCTAGGGATCTGGAATCGCAATGGTTTAGGGTATAGCAGTTTAGCTATTTTGCCTTATGATCACTCTTTGCGCTCATTACCCGGCTATTTGCAACAAACAGATATGGAAAGCAATGGTAAGTCGGTATCGATTCAGGGAGAAAAACTTGAGTGGAAAACCGCTCCTGTCGTGTTTGGTCAAGAAGGCACCAATGGCCAGCATGCATTTATGCAATTAATGCATCAAAGTGAAGATATTATTCCCTGTGACTTTATTGTTGCCATGCAAAGCCAGACTGATTTAGCTAAGCATCATAACGTACTGGTGGCTAATTGTTTTGCTCAAAGTGAAGCTTTAATGCAAGGAAAAACACTGGAGCAAGCAACAAAAGACTTAGTCTCACAAGGGGTTACGAGAGAAGAAGCTGCAACATTAGCTCCTCATAAAGTGATGAAGGGCAATACCCCCAGTAATACCTTATTGATAAATAAACTGACACCTAAAACATTAGGTGCTCTGCTCGCGTTATATGAACATAAAATATTTGTTCAAGGGGCGTTATGGCAGCTTAATTCGTTTGATCAGTGGGGGGTGGAACTGGGTAAAACCTTAAGTCATCAGGTGTTAGTTGCCATGGCTGGAGAAGCACCAGCTGGGCTTTCTGATTCTACTTTGTCACTCATTAATCACTATAAGAAAGAAAATCAATAAATGCATTATATTTGGGTACTTTGTTATTCCTTAATGCTATAACAGGGTTATTTCTTATATAGAAGTTATGTGTAAGTTATGGCAAAATCTTCATCATTATTAAATATGGACTTAATTATAAGATGTCGATGAACTTAACTCATTTACAAAAATTAGAAGCCGAATCTATTCATATCATGCGGGAAGTGGCTGCTGAGTTTGATAAGCCTGTGATGCTTTACTCTGTCGGTAAAGATTCTGCGGTATTATTGCATTTAGCGCGCAAAGCATTCGCGCCAGGCAAAATTCCATTTCCGCTTTTACATGTTGATACCACTTGGAAGTTCAAGGAGATGATTGCATTTCGCGATCAGATGGCGGATGAATATGGCTTTGAGTTATTAGTCCATCAAAACCCTGAAGGGCTTAAAATGAATATTAGCCCGTTTGAGCATGGCAGTGCTAAACATACCGATATTATGAAAACTCAAGGGTTAAAACAGGCACTGGATCATTATGGTTTTGATGCCGCGTTTGGTGGCGCTAGACGTGATGAAGAAAAATCGCGTGCCAAAGAACGTGTGTATTCATTTCGAGATAAAAACCACCGTTGGGATCCGAAAAGTCAACGTCCAGAATTATGGAATATCTACAACGGCAAAGTCGATAAAGGTGAAAGCATACGTGTATTCCCGTTATCTAACTGGACTGAATTAGATATTTGGCAATATATTTATTTAGAAAATATTAAAATTGTACCACTTTATCTCGCAAAAGAGCGCCCAGTTGTTGAGCGTGATGGCACATTAATTATGGTTGATGATGACCGTATGCCGTTAGAAGAGGGCGAAGAGGTGATGATGAAAAGTGTTCGCTTTAGAACCTTAGGTTGTTATCCGTTAACTGGTGCAGTGGAGTCAGAAGCAGCCACCTTACCCGAAATTATTCAAGAAATGTTATTAACTAAAACCTCGGAGCGTCAAGGGCGAGTGATAGATCATGACTCTGCTGGCTCGATGGAGAAAAAGAAAATGGAAGGGTATTTTTAAATACACTTATTTAAGCCGTCGTAATTTTAGTTAATTGTGTCAGACACTCTGACCAGCAACACAGTATTTCAAGGAAAAACCATGAGCCCTAACTCCGAGTTACTTGCAAGCGATATTGAAGCCTACTTAAAGCAACATGAAAATAAAGAAATGTTGCGCTTTTTCACCTGTGGTAGCGTTGATGATGGTAAAAGCACCCTGATTGGTCGTTTATTACATGATTCGAAAATGATTTTTGAAGATCAATTAGCTGCGATTGAAAGTGACAGTAAAAAATCAGGCACAACGGGGGAAGAGGTTGATCTCGCGTTATTAGTCGATGGATTGCAATCTGAACGAGAGCAAGGCATCACAATTGATGTAGCCTATCGGTATTTCGCCACGGATAAGCGTAAATTCATTATTGCAGATACCCCTGGTCATGAACAATACACTCGCAATATGGCAACGGGTGCATCAACCTGTGATTTAGCCGTTATTTTGATAGATGCTCGTCATGGCGTACAAGTGCAAACCCGCCGCCATTCTTTTATTTGTTCGCTATTAGGTATTAAGCATGTACTGGTTGCGGTGAATAAAATGGATTTAGTGGATTACAGCCAAGATCGTTATCAAGAAATCAAAAAAGAATATCGCGACTTTGCTGATGAGTTAAATTTCACCGATGTGCGTTTTGTGCCTATTTCTGCATTACGTGGTGATAACGTGGTAGAAGAGAGCCCGAACATGCCTTGGTACCCAGGTGCCACTATGATGAAATTGCTTAATACTATTACAGTAGAAGGTAAAGAAGAGTGCACCGAATTTAGATTACAAGTGCAATATGTAAACCGACCGCATCTTAATTTTAGAGGCTTTGCTGGCACCATCGGCTCAGGGCATATTCGTGTTGGCGATGAAGTGGTTGCCTTGCCTTCGGGTAAAGAAAGCACGGTGAAATCAATAGTCACCTTTGATGGCGATTTGGATCGTGCCGATAAAGGCCAAGCGATCACCTTAACCTTGGAAGATGAAATTGATATCAGCCGTGGTGAAATGATCGTTAAAAAAGGCGCTTTACCGCATTCTGCCAACGAATTTAATGCCACGGTTGTGTGGATGCACGAAGATGAATTAGAAACTGGTCGTGAGTATTATATTAAACAGGGCAGTAAAATCACTACGGGTCACGTTTCCTCGATGGAATACCAAGTCAATGTTAATACGATGGTGCAATCAGACACTACACAATTGGCATTAAATGAAATTGGTTCGGTTAATTTTGAAGTGGCAGAGCCATTACATTTTGATGCATATCAGCACAACCCATCAACAGGTGCGTTTATTATCATTGATCGCTTAACTAATATTACTGTTGGGGCTGGGATGATCAACCATGTAGTAAATAATGGCGAACAGCATGAGTTTAGCGCTTTTGAGTTAGAATATAACGCATTGATCCGCAAACATTTCCCACACTGGGGTGCACGAGATATTTCTAAATTAAAATAGACTTTATCTTTCAATGATGATTGCTCAGGCAAATGTTGTATTCTGTCTGAGCAATTGGTAAAACAAAGCAAAAAGATACGCTGCTTTAAGGAAAAATATCGTGCATACAATGCAGTGGCTGCTAATTGCAATATTCTTGATGACCTTTATTGGTTTGATCCGGTTTCAACGTGTGCCAGAGAGGGTGTTTGCAGGTGCAATGTTAGCCTGTTTAGCTGCATCTTATGTTGATACTAACGATGTGTTGGCTAATGCGGTAAATCCGGGCTTAGTAACGTTAATCTTACTGGTTTTAGCATCATTTTCTTTTGAACGAACCTCTATACTTCGGCGTATGTCGGCGGTTATGTTCAGTGGCTCAGCATTCTTCTCCACCTTACGTACACTCTCTTTTACCGCTATTGCTTCTGCATTTATGAATAATACTGCAGTGGTGGCAACATTAATTTCAACGGTACAGAAAAATCGAGTGATTAATCCGGGTAAATTGTTACTACCTTTGTCGTTCGCGGCGATTTTAGGGGGAACATTAACCTTAGTCGGCACCTCTACTAACTTGATTATCAATACTATGTTGATCGATAAGGGCAGTGAAGGGCTGAGTTTTTTTGATTTTACCCCTATCGGCATTGTGGCGCTATTTTGCTGTTTATTGGTGATTATTTTACGTCAACGTGTTTTACCCGATAGTGTGAAAACACAGACTAGCGATCAAGAATACTTGCTCGAAGCTCGGGTGAGTCCCGATTCAAAAATGATCAATTTAACCGTGGAAGAAAATGGTCTACGAAATTTAGATGCTTTGTTCTTAGTCGAAGTCATTCGCCAAGGACGTTTAATTTCACCTGTTGCGCCAGATGAAGTGTTAATGGCAAATGATAAGTTAATTTTTTCGGGCGATGTTTCAAAGGTGCTGGTATTACAGCAATTTGATGGTCTTACCCTGTTTGCAGAGCAAGATGGTTTATTGAGGGATAACTTGACTGAAGTGTTAATTAAACCCGATTCTGCTGTGGTGGGAAAAACTTTGAAACAAGCCGGTTTTCGAGCGCGTTTTGATGCTGCGGTAGTCGCTGTTCGTCGCGAAGGGGTGGCACTTTCAGGTAAACTTGGCTCTTTGATCATTCAGCCGGGAGATTTTTTAGTGTTAGCGGTGGGTAATGATTTTAGTACACGCACTAATTTATCTAAAAACTTTTATATTCTATCAGGGCATCAACCTGACAATATGTTGTTTGGCTGGCGTGATAATTTAACGTTATTTGGTTTTATTAGTGCAATAGCTGTTTCAGTGCTAACTTCAGTAACATTGCTAAAGTGCATGATCTTTTATGTGGCCATTTTAATTTTTACTGGTTGTTTAACCATTAATGAAGTCAAACGACGTTTTCCGTTAGAGATTTGGATGATAGTGCTAGGGGCATTAACGCTAGCAAAAGCCTTAGAAACCAGTGGTGTTGCTGAACTTATTGCCATTAATATTGAATCTGTGTTGTATGGGCAAAGTGCTTATTTCGTGTTAATAGCCATATTTATTTTAACCTTACTAAGTACTGAAATAGTGACAAACAGTGCGGCTGCAGCCTTGATTTTTCCTATTGCTTATAGCATTAGTATTGGCCTTGGGGTAAGTCCATTACCTTTTGTTATGGCGGTGGCTTTTGCTGCAAGTGGCAGCTTTATCAGCCCTTTTGGTTATCAAACCAATGTGATGGTGTTTAACGCGGGAAATTATACCTTAAAAGATGTAGTGAAGTTTGGAGTGCCGGTGTCGCTTGTTTATAGCGTTGTGGTGTTAACATTACTGCCAATCGTTTTTCCTTTTTAATCAATAATAGATGATGAAATGCTCATGAAAACAGAGAATACTGTCTGGCACGCTCAGCATATCGATAAAGCCCAGCGGGCTCAGTTAAAACAACAACAGCCTTGTCTGCTTTGGTATACCGGCTTGAGTGGTTCGGGAAAATCTACCGTTGCAAATGCTGTTGATGCATTATTGTTTGAACGGGGTTGTCATAGTTACTTGCTTGATGGCGATAATGTCCGTCATGGTTTAAATGGTGATTTAGCTTTTAGTGATGAAGATCGTGTGGAAAATATTCGTCGCATCAGCGAAGTGAGTAAGTTGTTTGTTGATGCTGGGTTAATTGTCTCAACTGCGTTTATTTCTCCTTTTGCCGCCGATCGAGCCATGGCAAAAGAAATGTTAGCTGAAGGGGAGTTTATCGAAGTCTTTATTGATACACCAATTGATGTATGCGAGCAACGAGATCCAAAGGGGTTGTACAAAAAAGCGCGCGCAGGTGAAATTAAAGACTTTACCGGTATTGATTCCAGTTACGATATTCCAGAAAGCCCAACGATTCATGTAAAAACAGCAGAGCAAACGGTAGCTCAGTGTGCAGAGCAGGTTGTTCAGTTTTTAGTGAAACATCAGTATATAAAATAACAGGAGTGATAATGCATTTTGATGTCTTTAATGGTGATGCTGATGGAATTATTGCGTTACTACAATTGCGTTTGGCCGAGCCTAGACAATCACAGTTAGTTACTGGGGTAAAACGAGATATTGACTTACTTAAGCAAGTCCCTTTAGATGCGACTTCCGTGACTGTACTTGATGTCTCGATGGAAAAAAATCATCAGGCATTAGCGCAATTATTGGCGAATAATATTGATGTCTTTTATGTCGATCATCACCGCAGTGGTGATATTCCACAAAGCCCTCATTTATCCGCAACTATTGATACCGATGCTAATACTTGTACCAGTTTATTAATTAATCAGCACCTTAATGGTCAATTTGCCCATTGGGCTGTTGCTGCAGCATATGGTGATAATATGATCGCCTCGGCTGAGCAGCTAGCGCAACAATTATCGCTAAGCGAGCTAGAAAAATCTCAGCTGAAAAACTTAGGGATTTATATTAATTATAACGGCTATGGCCGCACGGTAGATGATCTTCATTTTTCACCGACAGATTTATTCAATACCTTATTAGCTTATCCGGATCCTTTAGCCTTGATAGCGGAGCAAGGCTCTGTTTATTTTCAACTGGAGCAGGCGTATCTTGCTGATATGCAACAAGCTGAACAAGCGAAAGTACTTGTTGATAATGACCAATGTAAAATGGTGGAATTACCCGATGAGAAGTGGGCTCGGCGAGTAAGTGGCGTATTTGGTAATGAATTAGCTAACCGTTCACCCTCAAAGGCTCATGCGGTTTTTACCATTAATGAAGATGGCAGCTATACCGTCAGTTTGCGAGCACCACTTATTAATAAGCAAGGTGCTGGTGATATTTGTGCTCAGTTTCCTACCGGTGGTGGACGAGCAGGTGCTGCTGGGATTAATCAATTGCCCACAGAAATGATTGAATCGTTTATTGAAAGCGTGTCACAATATTATTGAACAGGCTGAATAGTAAGGAATTAGGCGCACATGAAACTTTTGATCACAGGCGGCACTGGTTATATTGGTAGTCATACCGTAGTGGAGCTATTAAATTTAGGTCATACCATTGTTATTGTTGATAATCTAGCGAACTCATCAACTGAGGTGTTATCACGCATAGAAACGATAACAGGTAAATCCCCCACGTTTGTTCATGCCGATATTTGTGATCGATCGGCATTGGATTGTCTTTTTACTGAGCATCGCTTTGATGCGGTCATTCACTTTGCTGGTTTGAAAGCTGTTGGCGAATCAAATGACATACCCCTTAGTTATTACCATAATAACGTATCGGGCTCTATCACCTTGTTTGAAGTCATGGCAAGCCATGGGGTGAAAAAGTTAGTCTTTAGCTCATCAGCTACTGTGTATGGTGAAAATAATTGTTCACCTTTAGATGAATCGATGCCAACTTCTGCCACTAATCCTTATGGTCAAACTAAATTAATGATAGAAAATATCTTGTTTGATTTAGCGAAAAGTGATGCTGATTGGTCTATTGCCTGCTTACGTTATTTTAACCCTATCGGTGCACATCAATCGGGCCTGATTGGAGAAAATCCTAATGGTATTCCTAATAATTTACTGCCTTATGTGTCACAAGTGGCGGTAGGAAAATTACCTAAATTGCAGATTTTTGGTGACGATTATGACACTCAAGATGGTACGGGGGTTCGCGATTATATTCATGTGGTGGATTTAGCATTAGGCCATGTGAAAGCATTAGAGCAATTAGATAATATTGATGGTTGCCAACCGATTAATTTAGGCACGGGTAATGGCACCTCGGTGTTAGAAATCGTCAATACTTTTAAAGATATCAGCGGTCAAGATATTCCTTACGATATAGTGCCTCGGCGCGTTGGAGACATTGCTACTGTGTTTGCTGATGCCAGTATCGCGAATAACTTATTAGGCTGGCAGGCTAAGCGTGATTTAGCGATGATGATTGAAGACACTTGGCGTTGGCAGTCGAACAACCCCAATGGCTTTGCATAGTAACCATTAAAAAAGAGCCTGATAGGCTCTTTTTTATTTTAGAGAGTGACTAGTCCTAAATAAGGGCAATTATTGACTTAACTTGGATTGTTCATCCGCCCAAGCAATTGCCTCATTATAATCTTTCACAACCTTATCTTTTGATAATTTAAGCTTATCCATAACAGTGGAAGTTTTCTCCCATTGGGCTTTTTCTATTTGTTCAACCAAAATAATCAGTGCTGCTAGCATACCTTTTCTGGTGGTCAAGGCGTCTTTTATTTCTTGAGCCAGAGGTAATTTCTCCAACACGCTTTCGAGTTTTTCATCTAAAATCGCATCGATAAGTGATAGTAGCCCTGTTAAGAAAGCAATAGAAGTATCAACAGGTGTGCTTAAATCTCTGGCAATTAATTCACAGAATTTTGCACGGGTCATGGCTGCGTTAATTAGCTCAGAAGGTTTATCTGGATTAACATTGACCGCGAACATTAAACCAAGGAATCGTTTGAGCTCACCAGAACCTAAAGTCACTAATGCTTGCTTAATGGTTGATATTTCACTTCGCCTTCTAAAAATAGCGGAGTTAGCATAGCGTAGTAGCTTATAGGAAAGCGAAACATCTCGCTCAAATACTGAGGTGATACTGGTGAGATCCAGTTCTGGTTTTGATGTTTCATACAATAACTCTGCCATAGCCATTTGTGACGGAGACAGTGATTTTGTTTTCATCATTTCTGGTTTAGCAAAAAAGAAGCCTTGGAATAGTTCAAATCCCAACTCGAGCGCTTGGTTATATTCTTCGTAAGTCTCTACTTTTTCTGCAAGTAACTGAATATGAGAATGTTCACTAATCGCTTGTTTAATTTCTATGATTTGTTCAACGGTTGTACTCTTTAAATCAACTTTAATAATTTTGATATAAGGGTAAAAGTGAGCCCAAACCTTCTGATGTATGTAATCGTCAAGCGCTAATGTATAACCATCATCGTAAAGCTCTTTACAAAGCGATAATAACTTTTTCCCTGGTTTGATTGTTTCGAGTATTTCAACAACAACCTCATCGGTTGTTAACATTCTTGGAAAATCTTTACTTAATGTATCTAATGTGAAGTTTATAAATGCGGGTTTATTGCCAGTAAATTCACTAATACCTAAATGAAAACTGCTCGCTTCAACCATTTTACTGGTTGCTTCATCACCATCAATATCGGGAAAAATATTTTCAATACTATCGCGAAACAATAATTCATAAGCAAAGAGGTTTTTGTCTTTGTCGAGAATTGGTTGTCTGGCTGCATAGAAGTACATAGATATTCCTGTGTTAATGCGTTGGTTATAGAGTAAGAAAATTTCGTTAGAATTTCACTCTTTTTTTCTTATATTGGGAATAAATTCTGAAATTGGTTACTTTTTGATTGAATTTTCAAATTCTATCGCAAAATCATAGTAATAATACAGAAATTACCTTAGTGTATTATGTCTGTTTTCTCGTTAATTTAGGTATTCATCATTAAACAGATTATTTTTAAATAAGAACAATCATTGGAGATTATTTTGGCATTTGCAACTTTTATATCGTTGGCAATTTACTTTATTGTCATGTTAGCTATTGGGTTATACGCCTATCGAAAATCAACCAGCGATGTTTCTGGTTACATGTTGGGTGGCAGAAGTTTAAGTCCTTCTGTTACTGCGTTATCGGCTGGGGCTTCAGACATGAGTGGTTGGATGTTAATGGGGTTACCTGGCGCCATGTACGTTTCAGGCTTAAGCAGCATGTGGATTGCGATAGGGTTAACTTTTGGCGCATTTTTAAACTATATTATTGTCGCTCCTAGACTTCGTACTTATACCGAAGTCGCTAATGACTCAATTACCTTACCAGATTTTTTTGAGAACCGCTTTGCTGATAAGTCACACGTTTTACGGTTAGTGTCTTCTGTCGTTATTATTGTGTTTTTCACTTTATATACGTCTTCGGGTGTGGTTGCTGGTGGTAAGCTGTTTGAAAGCTCGTTTGGCTTAGACTATGAGATTGGTTTATACGTCACCGCTGGGGTGGTCGTTGTTTACACTTTATTTGGTGGCTTTCTTGCCGTGAGCTTAACCGACTTCGTGCAAGGCTGTATTATGTTTTTAGCCTTAGCGTTAGTGCCTATTGTGGTGTTAACTGACTTAGGTGGTATTTCATCCATGAATGATACGATCAGGGCCATCGATCCTGAATTGTTAAATATGTTTGGTGGAATATCTACCTTAGGCATTATTTCTGCCTTGGCTTGGGGCTTAGGTTATTTTGGTCAGCCGCATATTATTGTACGTTTTATGGCCATTCGTTCGCTGAAAGATATTCCTGTGGCAAGACGTATTGGTATGACATGGATGATAGTGTCAGTGTTAGGTGCTATGGCAACAGGTTTTGCTGGTATTGCTTATATCGCTAAAACCGGTACCGAGCTTGGTGATCCTGAAACTATCTTTATTGTTTTTTCACAAGTGTTATTTCATCCGTTGATTTCTGGCTTTTTATTAGCCGCGATTTTAGCCGCGATCATGAGTACGATTTCTTCACAATTATTGGTCACGTCTAGCTCTCTAACAGGCGATTTTTACCAAACTTTTTTAAATAAAGAGGCCAGTGAAAAACAATTAGTTTTTGTTGGGCGTTTGTCGGTGCTTGTGGTAGCACTTGTCGCGATTTTCCTCGCTTATGACAGAAACAGCACCATTCTTACTCTAGTCAGTAATGCTTGGGCTGGATTTGGTGCAGCATTTGGTCCTGTTGTGATTTTAAGTTTATTTTGGAAACAGATGAACCGCAATGGCGCTTTGGCGGGCATGTTAGTTGGTGCGAGCACTGTACTTATCTGGATTTATGCACCGATCAGCATTGACGGACAATCGTTGAGTTCACTGGTCTATGAAATTGTTCCAGGCTTTATTTTGTCGACAGTGGCAATCATTGTTGTGAGTAAGCTTACCCATCACGCGCATGATGAAGTTGAGCGAACGTTTGAACAGATGCTTGAACATCATTAAAGTCATTACTTGATAAAGCAAAAGGTCGAACCTAGGTTCGACCTTTTTTGTTTAATCATCAGAGGTATTATGAATAGCGCAGGGGGTGTTAATTAAGTAGACCAACGAATGTTCTGATTAATCTTTTGTTGCCATTGTTTTAACGGCTCATTTTTATCGCCAACCACAATAATGTTACTTTGGTTAAACTGACTGGCGAAGCCACTTAATGCATCATTAGCAAAATCTTTACTAAAAGCTAAATGTTCACTGTCTGGGACAATAAACACATTGACCGGTGATGAGCGCCCTTTAAACACTAAATGTAGACTCTTAGTACCATCAAACCGGCAATAATCAGCCATGATTAATTCGCCTATTTGTTCAGAAAAACTGCCGTTAAATGATGCCATTTTCTTATTTAAAGAAGCTAAACTCACTTTTGCTTCGTCTTGATTACTAAAATATATTGCTTCATGGTTGGTATGAGCAATCGCATAATCGGCGATGGAACTGTAGGCATGAGAAAATTGTAATTGCTGTACCGTTAAGCCAATGACAAAAGTGACACTTGCTGCCAACGCTAATTTTATTCGCTTACGCTTTTTCTGTTGCTGGTGACTGGCAAGAGATTGACGTAGAATTAATTTCTCGCTGAGATCGTCTGGCACATCAATATTGAGTGCTTGAGCGATTTGTTGATCAAGTTGTGCTAGTTCTTCGGCAAACTTACGTTTAGCCGGATCTGAATGTTTAGCTGCTAATGTATCGCTATCCGATGTATTGGGATCTGCATATATATTGCGTCTAAATTGCAAATCATCCATTATGTTGCCCTCTTAACTTTGGCTGTTCATCAAGCGCTTCTTTCAATTGATTTCGTGCTCTAAATAATCGTGTCATTACCGTATTTTTATTTAGTGATAGCATTTGAGATATTTCTTCACCACTAAAACCTCCAATTACTTGTAATACAAGAGGTTCACGATATTCTTCTGGCATTTTCGCTATCTTTTCCCGTAACCAGTCGTTCTCAATTTGTTGCTCGGCTCCGGTGGCTTTGCTATCGCATATCGTTGCTTCTTCGTATTCACTCATTTCAAAGCGTTTTCTTTCAAATCTGCGAGCATTTTCTCTACGTAATATGGTGATCAGCCAAGACTTAGCGGCTTTTTCATCTTTTAATGAGTCCAATGCGCGCCATGCTCGTAAAAATGTCTCTTGCACTAGGTCTTCCGCCACTTGTTTATCATGACATAGCCAATAGGCATAACGGTATAAATCGCTATGCAGGGCTTTGACCAGCGCTTCGTATCTTGTTTGTTTTGTCGCCATATCAGAAGAGACCTGTGTTGGTGATTTTTTCTTTCCAATTATTTTTTTAAGCATAAGTCTCGGTTTAATAGTCGTAACTGAAAACAGCGTAGGGGGTTATGATCTCATCTTAGTGCTGGTTGGAAAATTATTCTATTAATTTTCCAACCAGCGGCGAAATTTACCAACGGGAATTTAGTGTTATGGATTTAAGGTAAAGTGGACAGGCGTATTGCGCTTACTATTTTGCTTTTTATTTAACTCAGTAATAGCCGTTAGTAATTGTTGACCTTGCCACGCTTCATTTTGTTGGCTGTAACAACTTTGCTGTAAGCTAGTGATAGCTTCGCTTAACTCAGCCGATTGAGCAGATTGCATGACTTGACTGAGAGTAGCAACTTGTTGCTGAGAGATGCTGTTATACCAAGGAATGATTAATTGTAGTGCTTGTTGAGCATTATTTTTCTTGCAAGCCGCCATTAACGCCAGATAACTTTTATTGGTTTGATGATGTTCTGATTTTAGTTTATTTGTGGATCTTTTCTTAGCTAATGCTGTGGCTAGCCAAGCTAAACTTGTCAGTAACCATAACGCGAAAAAGAGCCATTGCAACCAAGAGGTTTGAGTGACTATTATTTTCTCAGGTACTGCCTCTGGTCGTGTTTGCTCCTGAGCTGAGCTTGTTGCCGGTTGCACATTCGCGAAGTCTTTATTTGCACTCACGTTGATTGTTTGTGCGGCAATAGTTGCGTATTCAATTTTATTGCTGACAGTATTCCACCATGGAATAGTGATTTCAGGTAACTGATAGGTACCCGGTTTGTTGGCGACGATGGCGAAGTTTCTAACTTTTTGACTGACTAATCGGCCGCTATTCATTCCAGTGTGTAACTCCGCTTGATCGGGATACACTTTAAGGCCATCAGGCATCAGCATGTTAATTTCGGGTAATTGTTCCTCAGACAAGCCTGCGGCAGTTAAAGTAATGATGCGAGTGATAGGTTCACCCACTTTAAATTGCTCGACACTGGGTTGCCACTCTTGGTGTATTGATAATAATTCACTCGGTAACCAAACCCCTTGATAATTGGCGGGGATGGGGCGGATATCAATCGGAATTTCTTCGCCAATCACACTGACGGGCTTTGTTTCACCAAAACTTAAAAAGCTATTTCTTCGGCTTGATGGCAACATTATTTCACCTGAAAACACGGGGGATTTCAGTGTGTATTGACCACTTTGTTGTGGACTGATTGCATAGGTGCGTTCAATGACTCGATATCGGCGGCCATTAATAATGGTGTCACTCTCTTTGTCTTTACCTACTTGAGTAATATTAGCATCTTCAAGTTCGGGCTCAGTTAAACTGCCTCGCTTTAATTCAGCAGCAAAATGTAATTTTACTGTGAGCGTTAATTGCTGTTGAACATACACTTGTTTTGCTGACACTTCGGAAGTGATAAAGATATCCTGTTGCTTACTCGCTTGAGGATCATTTGAGGTTAATACCGTTAGCTCAATGGGTTGAGTTTGCTGATCAGCTACGTGTAATGGCGGTATAATGATCTTGCCAGCTTTTCGAGCGATTAATACCGTACTCCATTTTGTGGATCGCGTTGTTTTAAAGTTGATCATACTGGTTTGAGAGCTCACAGAAGTGCGACCCACAACGAAATTTTGCATCAGTGGCGTGGTATCAAGCGCATTGGTGTCTACATCATCATCAGCAACCACAGTGAGGACAAATGATTCATTGACTACCACTGGATTTTTGTCGATTGAGGCAGTGACCGTCATGTATGCAAAACTTAAGGGTGATGCACATAAGCTAAAGAGGGCGATCACACTATATATAAATCTTACCACTTTTTCTTAACTCCTACGCTACTTCTATTTTGACGACGTTTTTGATATTCTAACTGCATCTTATTTCTTAATAACAAGTACGGATCATCGGTGACTTTATTTAACAATTGCTGATGCTTTTGTTGGGTTTCTTTATTTTGTTGTTCTTGTAATGCTTGAGCTTGGCGTGCTTGTTCAGCTTGCTCTTCATTATCACTTTTTTCTTGTGATGACTCAGCTTCCTGCTCTTTAGCCTGCTGCTGTTTTTGCTCTTCGGATTGTTGCTGATCAGCGTTTTGTTGTTGCTCCGATTGCTCAGATTGTTGTTGTTGATCTGCGTTTTGTTGCTGACTATTTTGCTCTTGCTGCTCTTGCTGCTCTTGCTGCTCTTGCTGCTCTTGCTGCTCTTGCTTAGATTGTTGGTCTGAGCTTTGTTGTTGATTTTGCTGCTGACCGTCTTGCTTTTGATCGTCTTGTTGCTGATCTTGCTGATTTTGATCCGACTGTTGCTGTTGATTCTCTTGTTGTTGTTTAAGTTGCTCAAGTAGCGCTTTGTTGGCTTTGGCATCTTCATGGTCAGGGTTAAGTGTTAATGCTTGTTGATAAGCGGCGATTGCTTGATCTAATTGTTGCATTTTAGCTAGCGCATTACCTTGGTTATAAAACGCGTTGGCATCATTTCCTTGTTTAAAGGCTTGCAAAGCTTGTTCATAATTGCCCGCCTGATAATGTGCGCTCCCTTGCCATTGAGGGTTTTCAAAGGTGTTTGCTGCTTTGGTAAACTCTTGTTGATTAAAATATTCTTGTCCCTGTTGATCTTTTGTTTGCCATAAATCGCTCCAAAAGTCGGCATAAACCGGTTGGCTAGGTGTCAGTAAAAACAGTAAAGGAATAATGGTCAGTAGGTTGCCTCGACGAAAATAAGTTAATACTAAAGGTAACACCGCAAATAATAAATAAGGACCAAATTCTTGCCACTGATCACCTGTTTGCGCACTTTCAGACTGTTTATCATCTTCTTTAGTCAGCGGTTGGCTGATGACATGATTAATGTCAGCAGATGAATTAGTTAATCGGGCATAATGACCGTTACCACGTTCCGCTACACCTTTAAGCGCTTGCTCTGTTAGTTTAGGAATAATAATTGCGCCATTACTATCTTTCATCAGTTCACCATTACTGAGTTTAATTGGCGCGCCTGCTGGTGTACCAATACCAATAACGTTTAAACGGTAGGGGTTATCTCGTGACCATTGTGTAATATCTTGAATTTCTTCGTTATCAATACCATCGGTAAACCAATAGATATCACCTTCTAAATGTCCGGCATTTTTCAACATTTTAGCGGCTAATGTTAACGCTGCAAGTGGGTTACTGCCCAGTTCAGGCATAAGATCTGGACTCAGTGAAGGCAGTAATAATTTGATGTTGTTAATGTCTTCCGTTAATGGGCTAATGGTAAACGCATCACCAGCATAAGCGATTAAACCTATTTCACCTTCATTAAGGCTATCGAGCAAATCAATAGCTTTATATCTTGCCCTTGTCACTCTATTGGGTGACAAATCGGTGGCATACATGGAGTACGACATATCCATCATTAATACCGAGCCTCGGGCTAACTGATAAACCGGTTGGGGTAATTTCTTCCATGTTGGTCCAGCTAGAGCAATAATTGTTAATAAGCCGATGATAAAGGGTAAAAGCAGGGAAGCAGGCTTTGCATGGCTTTGCTCTGAAACTAGCACTTTTGCTAAGTGTGCGGGTAATAGTTGATGCCAGCCAGATTGACTGACACGTAATCGTTTTATGAGATATAAAGCGATCAATAGTGCGAAGATGGCAAGTAGCCACCATGGGCGAATAAAATGAAAATCAGTCATGTTGGCCACCTAATGAGTGATTTTTACTTTGACGAGGTAATAAATAGGGCAAGCTTTTTATTAAAAGGGTTATGAACGCCAGAATAACTGCAAGTGCTAACGGGTAATAAAACAATGCTGTTAAAGGGCGCATTTGTTGCTGCTCTTGCTCTACAGGCTCTAATTGGTCGAGTAGCTGATAAATTTCATTCATGTCTTCACTGCTGCGGGCGCGAAAATATTGGCCACCCGTTTGCTCTGCTAAGCGTTTTAAAGATTTTTCATCTAATTCACTTGATGGGTTAACCCGGCGTTGGCCAAACAGTGATTGCTGGATCATCACATCGGCACCGATACCGACTGAATAGATAGTCACACCTTTGGCAACGGCTAACTCAAGCGCCTGATCAGGTTGTATTTTTCCTGCGGTATTCTGACCATCGGTTAACAGGAGTAATACTCGATTCGACTCTTTTTTCTCATCGAAACGCTTGACCGCTAAGGCGATAGCATCACCAATCGCGGTTTGTTTTCCCACAAGACCTAAAACGGTTTCATCTAACATTTGCTGTACAGTTTTACGGTCAAAAGTCATTGGTGTCTGCATATAAGCATCATCACCGAATAAAATTAAACCGATACGGTCGCCCACGCGTCGCTCAATAAATTCACCAAGTAGCACTTTGAGCATCTCTAGCCGATTCACTGAGTTGCCGTTCAGACTCATATCTTCTACTTGCATACTGCCAGAAAGATCAACCGCCACCATCATTTCACGGCCTTGGGTCGGGATATTTACTGCATCTCCTAACCATTGCGGTTGACTGGTCGCTATGACTAATAACACCCATAAACTGGTTAATAAGGAAAGTGGTGCTTTTTTGCCACTTGTGCCCGCTTCTGTACTCGGTAATCCTTGAACTAATGTTGGCATGCGTAATGGCGCTGCTTCATTTTTATTTTTTGCCGGCAACCAATAAATAACTAAGGGCAAAGGTAATGCAATTAATACCCAAGGAAGCGCAAACTCGATCATGATTGTGCCTCCTTAACAGCTAAGGTGCCTGATACTGCTTGTTGGCGCTCATTCATGGTTTGTATATTTTTTTTCGTTAATGCCGTTTTTATCCATAATGTCACTGCTTTGGTCAGCGCCTCATTGTCAGTATTTTCAGTCGAGCTCAATTGATATTGGGTGATAAGCGCATGATCGATTGTTTGAATAAAAGGAGCTTGTTGAGATTGTTCCGGTAATAACTGTGTTAAAAATTCACCAAACTGTTGTCCATGAAGAGCAGCAATTTCTGCACGAGGAAAATACTGTAAACAGAGCCATTTCAATGTTTCAAGTATTTCTTGTTGTGAGAGTTGGTTATTTGATAAATGAGTTAATGCTTGTTTTTTAGCACGATTGAAGCGACGTGCCATTAACCAGTGACGGATGATTAAAGCTGTTGTCAGTAAAATGAATGCGGCAAGCAGCCACCAACCGTAAGCAAGGGGAAAATTACTTACTGGAGTTGGCATGTGTATCGCTTTCAGTTGATTTAACGGATCCATGGAGCTACTCCGTTTTTAATTTGATCTTCTAATAACTGGCCGGCGCTGAAACTGAGTAATCGTGCGCCTGCTTTTTCGAGTAGTTGCTGCTTTTGTTTAAGAAAACTTTGAGCCTGCTGCTGGTAACGTTGTGCTGTGGCTTTATCACCTAAGGTTAAATGTTGCTTGCGTTCACCATCGGTAACGCTAACAGTTAATTTATGCTCACATGGTGGCAATTCGTTTTCTAAAGGATCTGAAATTAAACACACAACTAATTCACAATGACGGCTGATATTCGATAAATGGCGGATCGCTTCTTGATTAACGTGGTAACCGTCGGTGATCAAATAGACCAAACTACCAGGCCGAGATAATTGGCGTAAACGCAAGCAGTTTTGCTCGAACGCTAATTGATTGGCTTGTTCATTTAATGGTGTATTTAACAGTTGTTCACTTTCATTATGACAACGGGTTAGGGCATGCAAATAGTGTAATACGCCTTCTTTACGGCTACGAGGTTTAAGTTCAGTATGTTGTGTTTGATTAAAGACAATACCCCCGATACGGTCGCCTCGTCCTTTAGCATGCCATGCTACCAACGCAGCAAGGTGTGCACCTTGTACCGATTTGAAAAGTAGTTGACTACCAAAAAGCATGTTGGTACTTAAATCAGTAGCAATAAGCACGGGTCGTTCAACTTCTTCTCTGAAAAGTTTGGTGTGGGTTTTACCTGTTCGAGCCGTGACTCGCCAGTCGATGGCGCGAATATCATCGCCATTTTGGTAATGGCGAACTTCATCAAATTCCATACCTCGTCCTTTAGAACGGGCGAGGTAATTTCCGCTCATTTGACCTTTTAGGTTTTTGGCGGCGGTCAAATTAATCAAGGAAGCTTTATTTTGGTACTGGATTAATTCGTTAATTGATAAGTTGATCCCCGAACTAGCCACTTGTTCAAGTAACTTATCGGGAGTTGCCTGTTGTTTTACCGTTTGATTTAACCACATAGTAGACTTTAAGCGACTGCGACTAAACTTAATAAATGATCAAGCAATTGGTTTGCGTTAATGCCTTCGGCTTCTGCTTGGTACGTTAATAAGATCCGATGGCGTAATACATTGTGAAAAACTGCTTGTACATCTTCTGGACCGACAAAGTCTCTGCCGTGTAACCACGCTCTCGCTCTTGCGCATCGATCAAGGGCGATTGTTGCGCGAGGGCTAGCGCCATAAGCTAACCATTGTTTGAGTTTATCATCATATTGCTCAGGCTGGCGTGTTGCCATGATCAAATCGACGATGTATTTTTCAATCGCAGGTGCCATGTGAATTTTCATCACTTGCTCACGGGCTGCAAAAATATCGGCTTGAGAAATTTCACTGACTTTAGGCTGCTCTTCACCAATGGCTTCACCACGGTTGAGTTTTAGTATTTCTAGCTCACTGGCTGCATCAGGGTAGTCAATTTCAACATGCATTAAGAAACGATCCAATTGCGCTTCAGGTAATGGGTAGGTACCTTCCTGCTCAATTGGGTTTTGTGTGGCCATTACTAAAAATAGCTCAGGTAAAGGATAAGTTTTGCGTCCTACGGTAATTTGTCCTTCAGCCATCGCTTCTAATAAGGCTGATTGTACTTTAGCTGGCGCACGGTTGATTTCATCGGCTAAAACCAAATTACGAAAAAGCGGCCCTGACTGAAAGACAAAACTGCCGTCTTCAGGGCGATATATATCGGTACCCGTTAAATCAGCAGGAAGTAAATCTGGGGTAAATTGAATCCGGTGAAAGTCGGCTTCTATGCCATCAGCCAATGCATTAACCGCTCTCGTTTTCGCTAAACCTGGAGGACCTTCTACAATTAAGTGACCATTTGCTAACAAAGCGATTAATAAATTATCAACTAATGCCGTTTGACCAATAATTTGATTTGATAAATGTGCTTTTAACGAAGAAAAGTATTCAATTGCCATATAGATTCGTTCTTTATTGTTAATGAATTGTTAGTTAATCGATTCGACCTAAGCTTTTATATATGGTTCAAGATTTTAAATACAAGTGCTAGAGATAAAATGTAAAACATATTGTCGAATAAAACTCGAGAACCCGAAGTAATAGCATATTATTACTCAAGGGGAACAGTGATTCAGTTGAAATATCAAAATTACAAGGTAGAATGAAATTACAACAAGAGGTCAGACCTCTTTAGCTAAGTTCAATGACCAATGAGGATAAGTCATGACGATAAAATTACAAACAGCGGGTGGGGAGCGAATAGCCATTGTTGCCGGGCTTCGAACACCATTTGCTAAACAAGCAACAGCATTTCATGGTGTACCCGCAGTTGATTTAGGCAAATTGGTTGTTAACGAATTAATCAAAAAGCATGATGTCGATCCTGCGATTATTGAACAGCTAGTGTTTGGGCAGGTGGTACAAATGCCAGAAGCGCCTAACATAGCCAGAGAAATTGTGCTTGGTACTGGCATGGATG
Organism: Thalassotalea sp. G2M2-11; assembly: GCF_017168195.1. GTDB lineage: Bacteria > Pseudomonadota > Gammaproteobacteria > Enterobacterales > Alteromonadaceae > Thalassotalea_E. Next base: position 657,037 of record NZ_JADNYL010000002.1, on the reverse strand, counting down.
TTAGTACCGATGCTTATAGTGTTTCTCGCGCTTGTGCGACAAGCTTTCAGTCTACTGTTAATGTTGCTGAATCAATTATGGCTGGCATTATTGATGTTGGTATTGCTGGCGGTGCTGACTCATCTTCTGTTGCACCGATTGGCCTTTCGAAAAAATTCGCCCGTACTTTATTAGATCTGAGTAAAACTAAGACCTTAGGTCAAAAACTGTCATTACTTAAAACCTTGCGCTTTAAAGATATTTTACCAGTTCCTCCAGCTGTTGCTGAGTATTCAACTGGGTTATCAATGGGACAAACCGCTGAACAAATGGCGAAAACCCATGGTATTACGCGTCAAGCACAAGATGAGCTAGCACATCGTTCTCATACTTTAGCGACAAAATCATGGCAAGAAGGCAAACTAGCCGACGAAGTGATGACCGCACATGTTGAACCGTATAAAGCATTTATTGATAAAGATAACTGTATACGAGAAAACTCAGAGTTAGCCGGGTATGAAAAATTACGTCCGGTTTTTGATCGTAAACATGGCACGGTAACAGCGGCCAACAGTACCGCTTTAACCGATGGTGCTTCAGCGGTGCTTATTATGCGAGAAGGGCGGGCAAAAGAGTTAGGTTATCAACCATTAGGTTATATTCGAAGTTATGGTTTTGCTGCCATTAATGTGTGGCAGGATATGTTAATGGGGCCAAGCTATGCGACACCATTAGCATTAAAACGAGCGGGCATGGAATTAAAAGACTTAGATTTGATTGAAATGCATGAAGCATTCGGGGCGCAAGCGCTAGCGAACATGAAAATGTTTGCCAGTGACAAGTTTGCCCAAGAACATTTAGGCCGAGACAAAGCCATTGGTGAAATTGATATGGATAAATTTAATGTTATGGGAGGCTCGCTTGCTTATGGTCATCCATTTGCTGCTACTGGCACTAGGTTAATCGTTCAAACACTCAATGAATTAAAACGTCGAGGAGGGGGCACTGGTTTAACAACCGCATGTGCCGCTGGTGGTCTTGGTGCAGCTATGATTGTGGAGACAGATTAATGGATAACAATAAGCAAACTTTTACATTAGTAAGACAAGATAATGGCATTGCTCATTTGGTGATGGATGTTGCTGGTGAGTCAATGAATACTCTTAAGGCTGCTTTTGCTGAAGAAGTCTCAAAAGTCTTAAGTGAAATCAAGCAAGACAACACACTTCGTGGCGTGGTTCTGGTTAGCGGTAAAAAAGACTCTTTTGTTGCTGGGGCAGACATTAACATGTTGGCGAGTTGCCAAAGTGCACAAGAAGCGATTGCCTTGTCTCGACAAGGGCAAATGATTTTTGACCAGCTAGAGCAAATTGACATTCCAGTAGTTGCTGCCATTAATGGCGCTTGTTTAGGTGGTGGTTTAGAGCTGGCAATGGCTTGTCATGCCAGAATTTGTAGTGACAACCCTAAAACTGCATTAGGTCTGCCGGAAGTACAGTTAGGTTTATTACCAGGTAGTGGTGGCACGCAGCGTTTACCTAAACTGGTAGGTATTCAAAAAGCCTTGGATATGATGCTAACAGGCAAGCAGCTCCGGGCCAAGCAAGCGTTGAAAGCGGGGCTTGTTAATGATGTGGTGCCTGAAAGTGTGCTAACGGATGTCGCTGAAAAATTAATTCTATCAGGCAAAGTTAGCGGCGGTAAGCCTAAATACTCTAAGGTTAAACTTAATATGCTTGGTAAGTTCCTTGAAAGAACGGCACCGGGAAGAAAAGTACTTTTTAATCAAGCAACTAAAACCGTATTAGGCAAAACGAAAGGTAACTACCCTGCACCGTTGAAAATTATTGATTGTGTTAAAACCGGTGTTGAGCAATCTCCAGCGAAAGGCTATCAACTCGAAGCGGATCATTTTGGTCATTTAGTGATGACGCCAGTATCAAAAGAATTGCGCCAAATTTTCTTTGCGACAACTGATATGAAAAAAGAACAGGGTATTGAAGGCGTAGAAGCTTTACCTATCAGTAATGTCGCAGTACTCGGTGGTGGATTGATGGGGGGAGGCATTGCGTTTGTTACCGCAACAAAAGCTAAATTGCCTGTACGGATAAAAGACATTAATCATCAAGGCATTCATCATGCGCTGAAATACAGTTTTGATATCTTAAATAAGAAAGTGAAACGTCGCTTTATGAAAAAAAGCGAACAGCAAAAACAAATGTCGATGATCACAGGGACAACAGACTATACAGGTTTCAAAGCAACAGATGTTGTTATTGAGGCTGTATTTGAAGACTTAGCTTTGAAACAAAATATGGTGGCTGATATTGAAAGCCATTGTAAAGAAAGCACTATATTTGCCAGTAACACATCGAGCCTACCGATAGGGCAAATTGCAGAAAAAGCTAAACGCCCAGAGAATGTGATAGGTTTACACTATTTTTCTCCCGTAGATAAAATGCCTTTAGCTGAAATCATTGCTCATGATAAAACCTCTGATCAAACCATTTCTACGACAGTTGCATTGGCGAAAAAACAAGGGAAAACACCGATTGTGGTAAAAGACAAAGCTGGATTTTATGTCAATCGTATTTTAGCGCCTTATATGAATGAAGCAGCTATATTGTTACTTTCGGGTGAGCCAGTGGAGAAGATTGATAAAGCCTTGGTTAAGTTTGGCTTCCCTGTGGGTCCAATGCAATTATTGGATGAAGTGGGTATTGATATTGGAGCGAAAATAGGTCCGATCTTAGAAGCTGAATTAGGAGAACGATTTGCGCCGCCATCAGCATTCAATAAGCTGATTGAGGATGGCCGTTTAGGAAGAAAAACCAAGAAGGGCTTTTATCAATACAATACTAAGAAAAAGCAAGTAGACGAGAGTGTATATCAATTACTCGGCATTACTAAGTCAGAATCGCTGTCGACGGAAGATATCAGTTTGCGCTGTACTTATATGATGCTTAATGAAGCAGTACGGTGTTTCGATGAAGGTATTATACGAAATGCTCGTGACGGTGACATTGGTGCTATTTTTGGTATTGGCTTTCCACCATTTTTAGGAGGGCCATTTAGGTATATCGATCAAGTAGGTGCTAATAACATTGTGGTGAAATTAAACCAATGGAAGCAGGAAGTGGATGCTAGATTCACGCCTTGTCAGTTATTGGTCGATATGGCTGAAAAGGGAGAGTTATTTTATCCTTAATCGTCACCCTATACTCCGGTAGGTTTTTGCCATTACAGAGGCAAAATATTGTTCAGAAAGAGGCATAGATTTGCCTCTTTTTTTATTCATTGAAGGCATTATTTATCAACTAGGAAATGTTGAATATTTACTCTAAAAATGTTGAAAAAAAAGCCTTGATCAATTATATTGCGCGCCATTAGTTTTCATTCAGCATTTGGGCTAAACGAGTATGTTTTTGGTTGCTAGCGTTGTCGCGTTACTATTTTCAATTTTCTTCTATTGTCAGGCGTTAACCAGTGGCTTAGGTCGTAAGCGTTGGGCTGTTGCTGGTTTAGTATTTGGCCCGTTGATTTGGCCGATGTTTTGTATGAAAAAACGCATGAAAGTCAATCAAATGTTTGGCTTTAATTGCCTTGTCTTTCGCGCTTAATTTAGGTGTGAGTCCTTTAAGTAAAATATAACCGCTAACATCCTTGTCGCGAATATCTATTAAAAGCTTTGCTCTTTATGGCTCATAGATAAGCTTATAAAGACTTAGCTGTTACTTCAATGATTTTAATTTTAGCAGCTATAGCGTTTTCTTTAGGTGCCGCTATGAAAATTGATTTAAATAATTTGATCATAAATTGCTCCTAGATTTTAATTCTTTTTCCAGCTTGCTTAATTGAGAATTCATCAGAAATTTTAATTCTTTTTCCTGCTTGCTTGATTGAGAATTCATCAGAAATTTTAATTCTTTTTCCAGCTTGCTTGATTGAGAATTCATCAGAAATTTTGATTCTTTTTCCAGATTGCTTTATTGAGAATTCATCAGAAATTTTGATTCTTTTTCCGCTTTGTTCTACTTCTAATGTGACAGCGTCAACGCTTGGTGCTGGTGCTGCATTCATTGCAAGAGATAATATTAGTGAGCTAATCATTGTTGTTATTCCTTTTCATGTTAATTGAATAATTCAAGCAATGTATAGCGATATCCATGCCAATGTTTCAGCCCTTGATTTATAAGGGCTGGCAACACGAAATTAGACGATGTCAAAAATTTGTCAAAAGGTGTATTAGCTGAGTTTATTAAATGACGTAGATTTGTCGGTGATCTGGTGAGAAAGTAAATAACTTTTAAAATCCTTCTCAGGAAGAGGCTTGCTGTACAAATAACCTTGTAGCTGCTCACAGCGTAAGCCTGATAGAAAACTCAGTTGTTGGTTGCTTTCTACCCCTTCAGCAACCACTTGTAAACCTAAGTTATGCGCAATGGTGACGATTGTAGCAACCATATTGCGTCCTTGCTCGGAGGTTTCAATATCATCAACAAAAGCTTTATCAATTTTTAAGGTATTGAGCGGGAATTTTTTCAAATATGCCAAAGAGGAGTAGCCAGTGCCAAAATCATCCAGAGATAAGTGGATACCTAAGGCACGAATTTGTTTCATGGTGTCTATGGCTTTTTGCGGCGAGTCCATGACGGTACCTTCGGTAATTTCTAATTCAAGGTGTTTTGCAGGCAGTTTTGTTTCAATTAATATCGCTTGGATCATGCCAACTAAGTTAGGCTGAGTAAATTGTACCGCAGACAAGTTAACGGCAATACGTCCATCAAAAAGCCCTGCATCAATCCAAGCTTTTGTCGCGTAACAGGCTTTTCTTAATACGATCTCACCAATATCAATAATTTGACCAGTTTCTTCTGATACGGGAATAAACAGTACTGGGCTGATAATGCCTTTTGATGGCGTTTCGAAACGAACGAGTGCTTCCATGCCCGCAACCTTGCCAGTAGTAATTTCAATTTTAGGTTGATAGAACACCGAAAAATAATCTTCTTTTAGGCCGTGGCGAATTAAACTTTCAATCTGTAAGCGTTTAACTGCTTGCTTGTTCATTGAGCCATTAAAGAATTGATACTGATTACCGCCAGAGTTTTTCGCATGATACATGGCAGTATCGGCATTTTTTAATAAATCGTGTGGAGACACACCATCTTCAGGGTAAAGGACAATACCAATACTTGAATACAACACTATTTCTTGGCTTTTGAGTTTTAATGGCTGGGCAATCGTCCTTAGAATGGTTTTTGCTATCGAGGTGATGGTATGAATATCATTAGTATCTTCAATAATTAAACTAAACTCATCTCCACCCAAACGGTAAATTGTATCGTGTTTTCGTCCTACCGAACGAAGTCTTTCTGCAACTTTACACAGTAAAATATCGCCTACTTCGTGCCCCATGGAGTCATTGACTTTTTTAAAGTTATCGAGGTCAAAGACTAATAGAGCATGGGGAATTTTTTTATTCACTAAACGTGTTTGGTGAGCTTGAAAATATGAACGGTTTGGTAAGCCAGTTAAGGTGTCGGTATTAGCGAGTTTTCTTAACTCTGCTTCGGTTTCTTTACGTTTGGTGATATCTGAAAATACACCAACAAAATGCGAAATGGCTTTGTTTTCATCACGGATCACATCAATATTTAAATCCGTCAGGTAGATTTGTCCATTATCACGTTTACTTTCAATTTCACCATGCCAACTTCCTTTAGTAATTAAATGCTTTTTAACATCCATGGTAAAAGAGTCTGGATATCGACTGAAATTTAGGGTTTCTCCCAGCATTTGTCGCTTACTTTTTCCAGTAATACGTTGGAAGGATTTATTAACATCAACGGTATTAAATTTACGGTCATAAATCACTACGGCATCAGAGATGTTTTCAATGCATTTGGCAAATAGTTTTAACCGTTCATCGGCTTTTTTGATTTGACTAATATCTTTGAGTGTCCCTGTCATCCGTAGCGGTCTGTTCTTATCATCACGCTCAACTATTTTGCCGCGATCAAGTACCCAAATCCATTGACCATTTTTGTCTTTGACTCGGTAAGTGGCTTCAAAATGTTCAGTTTTTTCATCAAAATGATCTTTTAATGCTTGGGTTATTCGATTGATGTCGTCTTTGTTAATATTTGTTTCATTATTATCATTATTGCCAACATTGCGTTTACCATCTTGGGGAAATTCAAGGATGCCCCAGATATTTGAACGGTAAATTTTACTGTGTTTAATATTCCAATCCCACATCTCATCGCCACTGCCCCAAAGGGATAACTTTAAGCGTTCTTCACTGGCTTTGATTTGTAAATGGTATAATCGTTTATGACGAAATTGTTGTAATAAATAGGCGACTATAAGTAATACCGTTAAGGTATAGATAAGCATGGCACCGTTTGATAGCCACCACGGAGGTAATATCTTTACCTTAATAGATTTTTCTTTAACGATGGACGGATCATATTTATCAAAAGCTTGTACGATAAATTGATAATCACCAGCACTAATATTAGTGTATGTTGCTCGCAAATTTTGCAGATCTGTTTCTATCCAATTATCTTCTAGACCAGATAATTTGTAGCGATAACCGACTTGGCTAGCCAATTTTGCATTCGGAGAGATAAAATCAAAACTAAAAGGAGAGTGGAAATAACTTAAAGTTATTTCCTTTATGCTATTGAGATTTTCATTGAGCATTAATTGTTTTGCATCTTTTGTTTTTTCTTCTTTTGATGAGTTAATTTTAACTTTTTTGTTAGCGACAAGTAGTGCTGTTAAAATGGGGTTATGTAGTTTTTGGTTTGATTTGATAAGATTTTCTGGTTCAAAATAATATAAACCTGATGTTCCTCCTAAATATATTTTACCATTATAAGTAGCTGAGCTTTGGTATAAAAATTCGTTTTTAGTAAGGAAGTAATCCTGATAGAAATTTTGAACTTTATCACCACCCTCTGAAATTAAACTAATACCTTTATTGGTACTAATCCAAAATTCGTTATTTTTTCTTGGGATTATGTCTGCAATAAAGTTATTTGACAGTAATGAAGTTTCATTTATCAATTTTGTTGACTTATTAGCTTTGTTTATTAGTAAGATACCTTGGGAGGTGGAGCCTAAAGCGATAAAATTTTTAGAAACCTTGATACTTATTGCTGGAGTATTAGCAAATAGGCTCTCGTTGTTTATGTAAAAGTCTGTAAAACTATCATTATCAATATTAAAAATTTGTATTGAATTGCTGTTAGAAGTTAACCAGATTTTATTTTGATCTAGGTATAAACTAGAAAAAGGAGCTTTTTTACTTTTATAACTTTTAAGCTCTTGTGAATTCAAATTGAACGAAGATAAATTTTTATTTTTATTAATAAACCATATATTATTCTTGTGTATAGCCGTTCCTGTGAATAACTCTATTTTTACCTGCTCTTGCCAACTTTCTATTTCTTGAAGCTTTGAATTCTCTGGAATATATGAAAATAACTTGTTGTCGTCTGAGAGTAATAATAACTTATTATTTAATGACCTAATCTGATAAATGGTATTTTCTATAAATACATGACTCTTCACTTTTTTGTTTCTAAGGTTAAAACTCATTAATCGGTGAGAGTCTGTAAACCAGATCTCATCTTTTAACCTCGTCATTGAAACTAAGTTTTTTAAATTTAGCTCTTCAGAAGAGAAAACTTTTCTAATTAAGTTTGACTCAAAATCATAAGATTTCAAACCGTTATTGGTTCCTACCCATAATCTGTCATATGAATCTTCTAATAATGAATATGTTACATTTGCTACTTCGTTTTTGGCTAAGTTTTTATATAAGTAGTTTTCAGTTTTATCTTCAAGAGGGTTTATTGATTTTAAGCCTTCATCAGTTGCTACCCAGACATGTGCATTATCTGTCAAAGAAATAGCTCTAGATTCGACTGCTAGATTAGTTTCGCCAGAAACAAAGTACTGATTGATCAATTCATAACTTTCATTAAGTACATAAACGCCATTGTTGGTAGCTAACCAGTATTGTTTGTTTTTATATTTGATCTGGTTGATTTTATTTGTATTCTGTCCTATTTGCTTTTGTACTTTTTCTTGAATACTCAAGTCTAATAGGAAGTCATCATTAACGATAATAAAACCATTTTCAAAGCTAGCTAACCAATAGTTACCATTATTATCCTGAAAAATAGTTTTAATTTCTTTTAGGTTAACTGTCGTGCTATCGCTGAGCCTGCGTACTCTAACTCTGATAAATTGCTGATTTTCTGGATTATATTTATGCAGAGCCGTTTCAGTACTGACCCATAGTTGTTGTGAATTATCTTGGTAAATATCCCAAATAACATTATCTTTTAGTGAGTTGGCTTGAGAAGCATCAAATTGAAAATTAGTGAAATTATCAAATTGCTTATTATACCTACTTAAACCATTCTGAGTTCCTACCCAAATATTGCCTTCATCATCAATAAATAATTTTCGAACAATATTATCGGCTAAACTATTTTTATCATTTATAATATTACGCTTATGTCTAAATTTTTTACCGTCGTAAATGTTCAAACCGTCTTGTGTTGCAATCCATATCAGACCGTCACTATCTTCAATAATATCGTAGACATCACTCTGGGATAATCCTTCATTATTTGTTAAATGTTTTATATTTATACTTTGTTTGATATTAGTTTGAGCGGCTATTGCTATATTTTGGAAAATAAGGGGGAAGGCTAGTATGAGTACGCATAGCACTTTAATTAAAGGAGAAAATAAATACTTAACTGATGAAAACAGCACAAAATGACCTTGGATAAAAAGTTGTTATTTTTATAGTTACTCCATTACAAAGCAAGCTTAGTGCTAAGTCAACTCTTAGCTGCTTATCTACCTACAAAGATTAAGCATTTCTGCTCAATTTTGTCTATTTTTATGTAAAATTACTACTTAGTTGGGCATTTTGATAATAAATCGGGTAGTTTTTCGAAAATTGTACTGGTACTTTCTTTCTGTTTATTATCTTTGTGTTGCTTAATAGAAGATAGTGCAAAGCGATCTGGATTTTTTTTATCACTAGCTAAAATATGCTCAATAAATTGGATAATATCTTGCTGACTAAGTGACAAAATATTATCGATTAGATGTTGTTTTTGTTTAAAGTCGCTTTCTTTATTACAAATACTTGACCAAAAACGCTGACTTCTCATGCGTAAACTAGTGTCTTTTTCTTGTAATTGGCTAGCTAAGCCATGTTGTAAGTGCTGCCAGTCTTGCTCTGGCATTTGCTTGACTGCGTCGCTACAGTTTTTGATAAATTCGTCCATGGCTTGGTTAAGCTGGGTGGCATCATAATTAGGTGATTGGATATAAAAGGCAATGCCGGGATAGCGATTGATGGGAACAAAGCCGACCCCGACTAAATAACCATATTGCTTCTGTGTACGCATTTGATGAAAAAACAATGGAGACAGTAGTTGACTGGTGATCATAGTTTTAGCAATGGTTATCAAGTTTCTTTCTTTTATTGGATAATACAAGACACTGGCGTGATCATGTTCCGGTAAATATAGCGGAATATTGATTTCTCCTTTATCGGCAATGTCTAGCACTTTAATCTCTACTTGATGTTTGTCGCTATAGTGATGATTAAAGGAGTGTTTAACGATTGAACCAAGATGTAATGCATCTTTTTCACGCCAGTTGCCATGAACTAACATCTCTATTGATACATGATTGAAAAGCGTACGACAAAACTGGTTAAAAGTCTGGTAATCAACCGATAATAATGCATGTGCTAAATGTTCAGTGCTTGGACTTTTCGGTTGCATGATGGCACTTAATGCAGAGAATAACTGTGAAATAGATTTACTTTTTTCTGAGTTTTTCCAGTGGTTGATCAATTGGTATTTTATCAAGGTAAATTTTTCTTGATCGAACTTAAAGCTTTGCAACTGTGCTAATAGTTTTGTTAGTAATAAATCCTGTTTAGTGTTCACCCCTGATAATTGTAGTGTTAATCCACCTTGGTGAGCATAGAGGTGATAATGAATGCCCGCTAACTCAGCATCATAATGTTGTTCGATTACCGCATCTGAATATAAATCAACAAACAATCGTGTCATGGCTATATGTGCATTTGAACTGACAGTGTAAGGACTATCAATACCGATATAGATATAACCTTTAGGAACATTAAAAGTATGATCTTGTTTAAACCAAAGGGTATAACCATCCTCTTGGTCGATGCAGCTAGGAACAATGGGTTTTGTTTTGCCTTTTCCCTCAAGATCATGCGAATGCACCTTTGGTTGTTGTACTATATATTGGTTGGCTGGTGGTAACTCAAGTTCAGGAATAGTGGTTGAATTACGCCATTCGCTAAGTTGTTGTTCGCTAATTGGCACAATGCGATAAGGCACTTGATACCAATGGCTCTCTGTTTCTGTTTCTACGTTCTGACTAATTAACACATAACGCATGTTTTCAGGTGTAAATAGTGTGAGTAATTGGGTTAGCGTGCCCTCACTTAAACCATCCATTGCATAATCCCCGAAGATATAATCAGCTTCGGGGTAATGATGCATATTAATAACTAATTGGCTGACGGAGTCGAGCGGCTTCATTTTTTCATGGTATTGAAAAGAAAGTTCTGCAATTGCTTTTTTCTCTTGATAGAAGTGCTCAGGCAATGGTTGCTGTTTTAATAGGGCCAAGTAACTAAAAACAATGTCAATGATTTCATTGATATGTTGTTCACCTATTTCAGTTAAGCGTATGCTGATGTTGAAATCTTTAAAATTATAGCCATTTACCCCAGAACCTGCGGTTAAGCCAAGTGCCCATTGTTTTTGTTTCAATAACGATAAAATACTCTTTGGGCCTTCGTGCCCAAGAAGGTAAGACAATAACGACTCAGGCTTTTCACGATAGTATTGGTCAATGCTGGGTAATGCAAAGCTAATAATTAATTGGTGGTCGTTTTTAACTGGCTTGACATGTAGCCCAATTTTTTGATGTTGTGTGAGGTACAGAGGTACATCTGGTAAGTGCTGTTTTTGCTTATTTGCGCTTATTTCAGAGAAATATTGTTTGGCATACTTTTGTAATTCGTCGAGTGATTGAGGCCCTTCAAGCACTAATGTCATTGCTTTTGCGACATAATAAGTTTTAAAAAACTCGGTAACTTCCTGGCGCAGGTCAGAGCCTGTTTTATCGCCAAGCGTTGTGGTATTACCGACGGAGAACTTGGCAAAAGGATGAGCGGGGTTAATGGTTGCTTTATGAACATCATATAAGCGACGAATATCATCTTTTAGTTTAAGCTTAAATTCCGCATCGATATTTTTACGTTCTTTATTAATAAATTCTTTGGATAATAATGGCGCAACAAAAAATTGACTAAATCTATCTAAAGCTTGTGCAAAGTGAGTGTGATGAATGTCAAAGAAAAAGCATGTGTGTTCGGTTGCGGTCCACGCATTATTGCTACCACCATATTGACTAATAAATTGTTGATACTCACTACCGTCAGGGTACTTTTCTGTCCCTAGAAATAACATATGCTCTAAAAAGTGCGCTAACCCTTGCCTATCTTTAGGATCGCTAAAGTGCCCGACATTAACTGCAAGTGCCGCGGCAGACTTGTTTGATTCACTATTGCTCACAAGTAATACCCGTAAACCATTATTTAATAATAATGGCTGATATTGCTTATGATCATTAGGACTTTGCTTCAAAGTTAGCTCCATTTTATGGTGTGTGATTTATATCATAGCTTAGCTAAATTACCCTATGGAATAAGATGAGTCTATTTTATTCTTAACAGATGTTATAACTATGGTCATGTTTCCTTTACTATAGCGGCAAATAATGAATTCTTATTAATTTTGGCATTGCGGAAACTATATGCAAATTTTTGTTATGCGCCACGGGAATGCGGTGCCAAGCGGTCCGAGTGATGCGCAACGCGAATTAACTGAGCTAGGCTTTCAAGAAGCAAAAACCATGGCGAAATGGTTGAATGCTCAAAATATTCACATTGATCATGTATTAGTTAGCCCTTATCAACGAGCCCAGCAAACGGCGCAAACGGTGATTAAAGATTTAGAGCAGGCACCTATGTGTCAGACGCTTGATTTTATCACACCTTCGGGATGCGTGAAAACAACTCATGACTACATTGATGGTATGGAGTGTTGTCAGTATTTATTGATTGTGTCGCATATGCCATTTGTCAGTTATTTAGTGTCAGAGTTAACGAGTGGTATGGCGTCACCGCTTTTTCAAACAGGTGCTATTGCACAGCTTGAATATGATGAACAGCAAATGCGTGGTGATTTACTCACCTTAATCTCCCCTAATGAAGTGGGCTGATATCAGTTTCTCTATTCGTTAAGGGTAAATTTATCGTGTAAGTCTATTAATACGAGTAATGCGCCTTTGCCTCCCCATTCTAATGGGGCTTGATGAAAGGCGATAACATCGGGGTGCTGAACCAGCCAATGTGGGACTTTGTTTTTTAAAATACGACTTCCCAAACCATGTACAATACAGACACATTGAGCATGTTCTTTTTGACATGCATAGAGCAGGGCGGCTATTTCATGCTTGGCTTGTTGTTGGTCAAGCCCATGAAGATCTAAAATGAGATCCGGGGCATAGACGCCTCGCCTAAGGTTTTTCGCTTCGTAGCTATTGCTGCCATCGCGAACGTACTTGGTTGGCCCTTGCTCAGAAAGCATTGGCTCATATTCATCAGAGAAATGAAAGCTGGCGAGTTGTTGATTTTTTTCTTTTTGCGCTAGCTGGTTTGATTTAGGCTTGATGCTTTTTTTGACTGGGTGTATGGTGTCGAGCACCATAGGTTTTACCTTTCCTATGGCATCTTTAAATAGTTGTTTTTCTTGGGGTGATAAAGCATCTTTAAATTTCATAGGTGAAGTCTAAAAATATCACGCAAGAATAACAAGTAAAACTCATAGTAAATGCTATTAATATGTTGGAGAACTTTGGGTGCAGACGCATTTTAACCAAGAAATTGAACAACAATTGTTAACCGTTGGCGACTTTGTGCGTTTTGCCGCCAGTGAATTTAATCGTGCAGATTTATTTTATGGTCATGGGCATGATAATGCGTGGGATGAAGCAATCACTTTGATCTTATATACCCTTTCCTTGCCTTCGCAGTTATCTGAGCAAATTTTTCATTGCCGATTAACCCATGATGAAAAACAAGCGGTGTTGGCGATTATTGAACGCCGCATCATAGAGCAAAAACCAGCCGCTTATTTAACTAATCAGGCCTATTTTGCGGGTTTGCCTTTCTATGTAGACGAACGCACCTTAGTGCCTCGCTCGCCACTTGCTGAGTGGATTGAAAAGCGTTTTTTCCCATTGATTGCTGAAGGGGAATCGGTGGCGCGTATTTTAGACTTATGTACTGGGAGTGGTTGTATCGCTATCGCATGCGCGCATTATTTTCCTGAAGCAGAAGTCGATGCGGTTGATTTATCGGAAGATGCATTGAATGTTGCCCAAATCAATATTGAGCTGCATGGATTAACAGAACAAGTTATTCCAATTCAATCTGATGTGTTTTCTGGGGTTTCGCAGCAAAAATATGATTTAATTGTCACTAATCCGCCTTATGTTGATCAAGAAGATGTCGATAATCTACCGACAGAATATACCCATGAACCTAGTATCGGGTTAGGAAGTGGGGAAGATGGTTTGGATATCACTAGAAAAATTTTGGCGCAAAGTAGTGAACATTTAACCGATAATGGTCTTTTAGTTTGTGAAGTGGGTAATTCACAGGTACATGTTGAGGCGACATATCCGGAAGTAAATTTTACTTGGTTAACGTTTGAGCGAGGAGGCCATGGGGTCTTTATGTTAACTAAACAGCAATTAGATCAGTATCAAGCAATTTTTAATCAGCGAGTGAAAAAGTAGCAATGTCAGGTAATACATTTGGTAAATTATTTACAGTCACCTCTTTTGGTGAAAGTCATGGTTTAGGTCTAGGGGCCATTATTGATGGCTGTCCTCCTGGCATGGCATTGTCCGAAGAGGATTTACAGGTGGATTTAGATAGACGTCGACCTGGCACATCGCGTTACACAACGGCACGCCGAGAAGCCGATCAAGTGAAAATCCTCTCAGGAGTTTTTGAAGGTAAAACGACCGGAACACCTATTGGCTTAATGATCGAGAACACCGATCAACGCTCGAAAGACTATGGCAATATTGCGCAGAGCTTTCGTCCAGGTCATGCCGATTATACTTATTGGCAGAAATACGGCATTCGCGATTATCGTGGCGGTGGCCGCTCTTCTGCTCGAGAAACGGCAATGCGGGTTGCTGCTGGGGCGGTGGCTAAAAAGTATTTGAAAGAAAAATTTGGTGTCGTGATCAAAGGCTGCGTGACACAAATAGGGCAAGTAAAAGCGGATCAATACGACTGGGATATTGTTGAAAGCAATCCTTTTTTCTTTCCTGACGAGACTAAGCTTGAACAGCTAGACGAGCTATTACGAGGCATTATTAAACAAAAAGATTCGATAGGCGCACGAGTAACCGTTGTTGCTGAAAATGTCCCTGTTGGTCTGGGTGAGCCTATCTTTGATCGATTAGATGCCGATATTGCGCATGGTTTAATGAGTATTAATGCAGTAAAAGGCGTAGAAGTAGGAGATGGCTTTGATGTTGTTGATCAAAAAGGCTCTGAGCACAGAGATGAATTAACACCACAAGGGTTTAAAACTAACCATGCTGGCGGCGTATTGGGTGGTATTTCATCGGGACAGCCGATTGTTGCCCATTTAGCATTAAAGCCGACATCGAGCATTGGTGTTAGTGGTGAGACAGTAGACATTGAAGGTAAGTCAACCGATCTTATTACTAAAGGGCGTCATGATCCTTGTGTTGGCATCCGAGCTGTACCTATTGCTGAGGCGATGCTGGCTTTAACCTTAGTCGATCATTTTCTTCGTCATCGTGGACAGAATGCTGATGTTAAGTGCATTACGCCAGATATATGTCAGTGATCTTATAATGGAGAGTGTATGAGCTCTCCAATTTTTCGTCAGTTATCGTTTAGCTACTTTTGTTATTTCAGCCTATTTGGGCTGGTTATTCCATTTTTACCTGTGTTTCTTGATGGTCGAGGTTTTGACTCTCGAGCGATCGGAGAAATTTTAGCGATTTTCACTGCAACAAAAATTGTTGGTCCTACCTTGTGGGCGATGGTTGCGGATAAGTCTGGTACTCAGTTAAATATTATCCGCTTAGGTGCCAGTTTAGCTTTTGTCTGTTTTACCTTATTGTTTTGGGTACAAGGATTTTGGCCAATTACGTTTGTATTAGCGGTATTTAGTTTGTTTTGGACCGCGATCTTACCGCAACTTGAAGTAATGACGATGCTCTCTATCCGTCGGAGTGCTAAAATTTATTCGCGCATTAGACTATGGGGCAGTGTGGGTTTTATTGTGTTAGCCGTAGCTGCCGGAGAAATTATTGGTCGTTTTAATAGCGAGGCATTTACGATTATCGGCTGGTTGATGTTGCTGCTACTTGCCGTTTCTAGTTGTCTATTAAAACAGCCAAGAGCAAGAGAACAAGGGAGTCATGAGTCTGCGTCCATTATTGGTAAACTGCTTGCGACTAATTTTATCTTGTTTTTTATTGCTGGATTACTTTTGCAAATGAGTTTTGGCCCTTACTATAGTTTTTTCGCGCTATATTTAAGAGATCTGGCATACCCTGATGTCGCCGTGGGCTTTTTGATCAGTTTAGGTGTTGTTGCTGAAATTGGTATTTTCTTTATTGCCGGTACGCTTTACACTTATTTTGGCGCTCGCATACTGATCACATTCAGCTTGTTTATTACCGGAGTGCGTTGGTATTTAACGGGGCATTTTGCAGACAGTTTACTGGTGTTACTCATTGCTCAGCTGTGTCATGCGGCAAGCTTTGGCCTTTACCATAGTGCGTCTATTCAATTTTTGCAGCAACATTTCCAATCCAATCAACAAAACCGTGGTCAAGCTATCTATATTGCTGGGGTTTACGGTGTTGGCGGTGCTTTGGGTGCATATATCTCTGGTATAGTTTGGCAAGATGGCTTGGGGGCTCTACCAGCTTTTGAATACGCTGCGATAGCTTGTGTTATTGCAGGTTTATTAGCCTGTTTTATTTACCCGAAAAATGTGAAATTAAATAAACTTGTGAATGAATAGTTGCTTGCCTATAGTAAGCAATGTGAGTCCAGTTTTAGGTGTTCAATGCGATTTTTTGTTTGTTTACTATTTTTCGGTATAGCCAGTTGTTACGCTGAAAAGTTAGTGATCGCTTTTGAGCCTTTTCCACCATTTATCACTGAACAACGCCAAGGCTTAACCGTCGATATGTTGCGTGAAATAGAAAAAATCTCAGATCTGAGCTTTGATATAAAAATCATGACCTATGCGCGTGCAAAGCATGAATTAAAACATGGGCGGATCGATATTGCAGGTCATACACCTAAAAATATTGAAACAGATGACTTTTACCAATATGCACTCGAATTGGAGTGGCAGATCCAAACAACTTCCGATCTTTTCTCATTTGATGCAGATTTATTTAATAGCGAACAGCTAAAATTAAACAAAATTGGTACAACTACTGGGAATGCATCATTTTTTGCTGAGCAACTTGGCGTGGATAAATCTGTATTTACAGAAGTAAGAACGCTAAATCAATTAGTCGAAATGTTTATTAAAAAACGTATTGATCTAATATTGTTTGAGCGTGCATCGGTAATGACGCTTTTGGCGCAAAAAAATGTTTATGGGGTTCACTATCAATCGATTGGTATTATCCCTGCGAGCATGGCTGTAAGCAATAATGCAAAAGGACGAGCTCTCAAGAAGCGGCTTGATACAGCAATTAAGCAGCTTGATTTAGATGCTTTATTTTCGGGGTATTTAAAATACATTTATTTACCCTCACCTGGCGTGACGTCAATAATGACTGAGAAAAATTGATAATCAGGCATTATTGACGCCAACAATATTATTTTACTTCTTCGCCTGCTGCTTGCTTATCTGCATGATATGACGATCGTACTAATGGGCCGCAAGCTGCATGCTCAAACCCCATTTTCATCGCTTCTTCCTGGAACATGTTAAATTCATCCGGATGGACATAACGTTTTACTGGTAAATGATCTTTACTTGGCTGCAAATATTGACCTATGGTGAGCATGGTTACTCCATGTGCACGTAAGTCTCGCATTACTTCTAATATTTCTTCGTTTGTTTCGCCTAAACCTACCATTAAGCCTGATTTGGTTTTTACTTCAGGGTTTGCTTCACCAAATTTTTTCAGTAAATCAAGTGACCATTGGTAGTTAGCACCAGGACGTGCTTGAGTGTATAAACGCGGTGCTGTTTCTAAATTGTGATTGAACACATGCGGCGGATGTTGGTTTAAGATCTCTAAGGCTTTATCCATTCGACCGCGAAAATCGGGTACGAGTATTTCAATTTTGGTTTGAGGTGCTAATTCACTAATTTCTTTAATACACTCAGCAAATTGTTGGGCTCCGCCATCACGTAAATCATCACGATCAACTGAGGTGATCACCACATATTTAAGTGCCATATCCTTGAGCGTAAGCGCTAATTTTCTTGGCTCTTCGGCATCTGGTGCAAGTGGACGCCCATGACCCACATCGCAGAATGGGCAACGTCTGGTACAAATATCACCAAGGATCATAAATGTTGCCGTACCATGGTTAAAGCACTCAGATAGGTTAGGACAAGAGGCTTCTTCACACACTGAGTGTAAGTCGTGTTTACGTAAGGCTGATTTTATATTGTCAATGCGCTCAGAGGTGCGTGGTAATTTTATTCGAAGCCACTCTGGTTTTCTTAACATTTCTGATTTTTCAGAAGGAACCACTTTAATTGGAATATGGGCTAACTTTTCAGCATCACGTAATTTGGTACCTGGCGCAATGCGAGATGATTTAATGGTCATTGAATGACTCCAATCCTGTTTGATAACGAATATCGTCAACTGCTAACAGTGAGGACATATGTTTCACTAAAGTAATACCTGCTTGCTCAATCGTGTTGAGATCACTTATAGCAGATGTTTGTATCATTTCTAATCCTGCGTAACCGCAAGGATTGATGCGTAAAAAAGGTTCGAGATCCATGTTAATATTCAATGCTAAACCATGAAATGAACACCCTTTTCTAACACGTAAGCCTAACGAGGCAATTTTTTTCTCATCAACATATACACCCGGAGCATCCGCTTTAGCGTATGCAGTGATTTGATGTTCAGCCAATGCGGCAATAATACCATTTTCAATTAAGGTCACTAAGTCGCGTACACCCATCTTGCGACGACGTAAATTGATCATAAAATACATCACTTGTTGACCGGGACCGTGATAAGTGACTTGACCACCACGATCAACTTTTACTACGGGAATATCACCAGGTAGCAGAAGATGTTCTTCTTTACCTGCTTGCCCTTGAGTAAATACCGCGGGGTGTTCTACCAACCATAGTTCGTCCAGAGTGTTATCGTCACGATTGTCTGTAAAATGCTGCATCGCCTGCCATACAGAGACATAATCAAGCTGATCAAGCTGTCGGACAATAAGTGTGTTGTTCAAGGTGCTGCCTTAACTATTTCGGTTAATGAGGTCGATTGTTTAATGAATGACGATTTTCTTTATAATACGTATCTAACTTGTTCTATTGTTGTTAACGATTGATAAATAAGCTCAATATGCTCCTTGCTGGTCACAGTAACCGCAATCGATACAGAGTGATAATTTCCTTTAGAACTTGGCTTAATTTTAGGGGAATAATCGCCAGGGGTGTGCTTTTGCAACTCAGCAATAATTAGATCGGGTAACTCGTCACACGCGACACCCATTACTTTAAAATTTAAAACAGTTGGAAAATCAAGTAGTTCGTCAAATTTCGTTTTCATTTAGGCTCTCATACTTACCAATTTAATGCTTGGTAATAAAATTACTACGGGTATTTTATCATTAAATGCTGGTAAGCAAAATGGTGACGTTTTATCTTAAATCAAGTTTAGGGTAAAAATAAAAAAGCCCAGTATTCACTGGGCTTAGTTATTGAGATTTTGCAATCAATGATTAATTAACAAATTGTAATTTTACATAATCGAGTAGGCGGTCGAAAATGCCTCCTTCATTGATTTCTTGTAAGGTCACTAGTGGATATTCACCAATATCTTCACCACCAAGTTGTAAGAATACTTTACCAACAACTTCACCTTTGGCTAAAGGGGCGATGAGCTGTTTGTTTAGTTCAAAATTTGCTTGTAAATTTTTACGTTGACCACGAGGAATAGTAATTGGCGTATCTTCTAAAATACCTAAGTCAACTTCTTTAGTATTGCCCATCCAAACGCGATTAGAGACAAATTTTTCTCCTGCGCTATATGGGGTATATGTTTCAAAGAAACGGAAACCGTAGTTTAATAATTTCTTACTTTCTACTTTTCTGGCGCGTTCACTTTCCGTGCCCATGACCACGCTGATCAAGCGCATATCACCCTTGGTAGCCGAGGTCACTAAGCTATATCCTGCTTGCGAAGTGTGTCCGGTTTTAAGGCCGTCAACATTCATGCTTTTATCCCACAATAAGCCATTGCGATTGTATTGTTTGATATTGTTAAAAGTAAATGATTTTTGCTTGTATATCTCGTACTCGCTGGGTACGTCTCTGATCAAAGCCGTTGCTAACGTTGCCATATCTCTTGGCGTTGTTTTATGTTCGGTACTGTCAAGGCCATGACTGTTTTCAAAGTAGCTACTGCTCATTCCTAATTGTTCAGCATGTGCATTCATTAAATCAGCAAATGCATCTTCACTGCCGGCAATATGCTCTGCCATCGCAATACACGCATCATTACCAGAAGCAACAATAATCCCTTGGTTTAACAACTCAACGGAGACTTCTTTGCCTACTTCTAAAAACATTAAAGATGAACCCTTTAATACCGGGTTGCCTGTTGCCCATGCATTTTTACTAATTTTTACCTGATCTTGGTTAGTGATATTACCCGTTTGAAGTTCTTTCCCGATGATGTAGCTGGTCATCATTTTGGTTAAACTTGCTGGTGCTAGTAACGCATCGGCATTGCCTTCTGCGATCACTTTACCTGTGGTGTAATCAATTAAGATATGTCCTTTCGCATTAATTTGCGGCGCGGACGGGATAATGGTTGATGCATGGCTTACTGAAGCGACAGACAAGGTGAAAGCAGCAAATATACTTAACAGTTTTTGAGATTTTTTTATTGTATTTTTGGCCAATTGAGAGGGCATAGCTATCCTGTGAATATCTAATTGTTGAACAAGCCCTTTTAAGCTTGAACATGAAGAATTAAAACGAATTTCAGCAGTATACCAGTTTTATTTGCGAATTCTACGCTAGTGATAAGCAAATTGTATCTTTTAGTGAATTTACCAACTATGCATTAAATACAGTATCTAGGGAGCGGTTTTAAATGCGTTAGGATAACCATTGCTTTTTAGCTGACTGAGGACAGAATTGATGTTGTCATTCCCTTTGATTGGGCCTACTTGTACTTTATACAAGCCGGCTTTTTTGATGGTTTTAGTCGGTAATTGGTAAAGAGAAGTAATGGCGTTGGCTGTTTTATCTGCTAAAGCGGTATTTTGCGTGGCAAATACTTGAATATAGGCAATTTGTTCAGCTGCAGGCTTGCTAACAATATGAGGAGGATTGTGATTAAAGTCAGTGATAGCTTCAATTACGACATTGGCGGTGCCTGTTGTTAACATATCCAGTTTATAAGCGGCACTGTAGGATAAATCAATAATCCGATTTTGATGAAAAGGGCCTCGATCATTTACTCTGACAATAACGCTTTTATTATTCGCTTTATTGGTAACTTTAACATACGTAGGTAAGGGGAGGTTTTTATGGGCAGCACTCATCCCGTACATATTATAAATTTCGCCATTAGAGGTTAAATGTCCGTGAAATTTATTGCCGTACCAAGACGCAACACCATGTTCTTTAAAGTTCTTCGCTGAACTTAATACCTGGTAATGTTTACCACGCACTTGATAGTTGCTGTTACCTCCTCGACTTTTAGCCTCAGCTCGGGGTATCGCATCTCGTAATTCAGTAGACGTTGGTTGTCGGGTAGGCGTGCTGTCATGGCGTTGCTGATAGCGACCATATTGGCTACTACAGCCATGGAGAAAGAGAATAATACTGATAATAATGAGTGGTTTATTAAACATGATATTATTCCTTACATGATAAAGCGGCGATGAGTACTGATCGCCATAATGATACCAAAACCTGCCATCAAGGTGACCATGGAAGTACCTCCGTAGCTTACCAGCGGTAAAGGAACACCTACAACGGGAAGTAAGCCCGATACCATACCAATATTGACAAAGACATAAACAAAAAAGGTTAAGGTGAGGCTACCGGCTAATAGTTTGGTAAAAGCATGTTGTGCATTGCTGGCAATCCATAAACCACGCATCACAATAGCAAGGTAAACCAGTAGCAACAAAGTTACTCCCATTAAGCCAAATTCTTCACTAAACACTGCGAAAATAAAATCAGTATGACGTTCAGGTAAAAACTCCAGCTGAGATTGTGTGCCCTGAAGCCAGCCCTTGCCATGCAAACCGCCCGAGCCTATCGCAATTTTTGATTGAATGATGTGATACCCTGAACCTAGTGGATCTTGCTCTGGGTTTAAGAAGGTTAATACACGTTGTTTTTGATAATCTTTCATTAAAAACAGCCAGAGTATTGGCGCGAATGCTGACGCCAAAATAGCGCAGCCTCCAATGAGCTTCCAACTGGCACCTGCGAGAAAAATAACAAAAATACCTGAACTGGCAATTAACAGTGAGGTGCCTAAATCGGGTTGTTTAGCAATGAGTAAGGTTGGAATTAAAAGTAAAATAAATGCCGCAATTATGTGTACAAGTTTTGTCGGTAAATCAAACTGACTGACATACCAAGCAACCGCGATTGGCACAATAAGTTTCATCACTTCTGATGGTTGAAACATGGCAACGCCTAAATTGAGCCAACGTCGACTACCATTGATCACCTGTCCAAAAAACATGACACTAACTAATAGCAAAATACCGATAATAAACACGGGAACGGCCCATTTTCGATAAACAAGCGGAGGTATTTGTGCAATGGCAAACATCACAAATAATGCAATCCCCATGTTTCTTGCCTGCTTTATCGCCATATCAACGCTTTGTCCTCCAGCACTATAAACAATGCAAAGACCTAAGGTCATTAGGATCAAAATGCCCGCGAGTAACGGCAGATCAATATGGAGCTTTTGCCATAAAGTGCGTGTTTTTTGTTGATCATGACCCGTTGAACGCATTAGTTATTACCCGTTGTGTTATTTTCAAGGTATTGTTCTCCATAAGTATTATCATGAAGAGGGTGCTTGGTTTTACTGACAATGACGCGATCGCCAAAATATTGATCCATCATTTGACGAGCCACAGGAGCAGCATTACTACCACCACCACCTTTAGCAACGTTTTCAATAGCCACAGCAACAACGATTTCAGGGTGTTCGAACGGTGCAAATGCAACGAACATTGCATTATCTCGCTGACTTTCTTGGGTCGCTTCAGCATCATATTCTTGATCTTGGGCCAAGTTAGCTGTTTGCGCTGATCCTGTTTTACCAGCTGCATCATATTTGCTGCCGATAAAAGCTTTATGGGCAGTTGCTCCTGGTTTTTGAACCGTGTTATGCATGCCATCGAGTACTATGTCCCAATATTTGGCATCTTTCAGCACTATTGGTCTTTTCTCATCAATCGGATGTGCTTTGGTGACGAGTTTTTGTTGGGGTAATTGTTCGCCTGTTTGTGGTTCGTTGGTATTGTCACTATCAGTGGCAGACTGATCGACAGCTATCACTTCGGTTGTGGCTTTTAATAAGTGTGGTACCTTAATTTGTCCTTTATTGACTAGAATTGAAACGGCTTGGGCAAGTTGTAGAGGTGTCACTGACCAGTAGCTCTGACCTATACCGACTGATAATGTTTCACCGGTATACCAAGGTCGATTTTTTCGGGCGCGTTTCCACTCGACACTGGGCATAATACCGCGACTTTCTTCATAAATATCAATACCTGTATGCTCACCAAAGCCAAACTTTTCCATCATACGGGCGATACGGGTTATCCCCAGCTTATATGCTAGGTCATAATAATAGACATTACAGGACTGTTCTAATGACTTGGTTAAGTTGACTTTACCGTGACCCCATTTTTTCCAATCTCGACGTTTATTTTCTACCCCTTTCAATTGATAAAAGCCAGGGTCATAAATCTCTGTTTCTGGCGTAATAATCCCTTCTTCTAAGCCTGTAAGAGCCAATAATGGTTTAATGGTTGAAGCGGGCGGATAACCAGAACCTGACACGGTACGATTAATTAAAGGGCGGTTACGTGAACTTAAAATGTTTTTATAATCACGGGTGCTAATGCCGTGAACAAATAAATTACCGTTATAACTAGGGTTTGAATACATGGCAAGCACACCGCCATCTCTAGGATCAATAGCAACTACAGCCCCACGTTTACCTGATAATGCTCGCTTAGCAATCATTTGCAGTTCTATATCTAAGGTCAGGGTTAAATCTTTACCGGGAATAGGTGGCGTGAAGTCTAATGTTCGTATAATACGTCCTTGGTTATTAACTTCTACCTCTTGGTGTCCTACGGTGCCATGTAAAATGTCCTGGTAATACTTTTCTAGTCCTAATTTACCTATATTGCGGGTTGCCGCATAATTTTCTGTTTTGTTTTGCTCTTCTAGCATGATCGCATCATGGCCATTAATACGGGCAACATAACCGATTGAATGAGTGGTTAAATCAGCAAATGGATAGTAGCGCTTGAGTCTGGCATCAATAAAAACCCCTGGAAATTTATGTTGGTTGACTGAAAACATTGCTACTTGTTGTTCGCTAAGGCGCGATTGT
Organism: Thalassotalea sp. G2M2-11; assembly: GCF_017168195.1. GTDB lineage: Bacteria > Pseudomonadota > Gammaproteobacteria > Enterobacterales > Alteromonadaceae > Thalassotalea_E. The sequence goes on along the minus strand of NZ_JADNYL010000002.1, from coordinate 633,001 downwards.
AATTCAATTGGCTTGAAACGGCGTTTGCTTCGTAGTGACTTAAAGAGTTTTTCTTGTTTTTCTTTTGATATATCAAGTAACTCACTGACTTCAGTAATGGTTTTTTCGAGATCTTTGACCTGCTCAGGGATGATTTCAATACTGTAGATTGCTTTATTTTCAGCCAATAATACATTGTTGCGATCGTAAATCAGTCCTCTGTTCGGAGCGACAGGAAGTAATTTTATTCGGTTTGAATTTGAACGCGTTTGATATTTTTCGTAAGAACTAATTTCCAATTCATAAATATTATTGAATAAGATCAATATTAACGTACAGACACCTAAAAAAGCGATAAAGGCTCTGCGAGCGAATAGGTTAGCTTCTGCGCTATGATTTCGAATAACAACGCGTTTATTTTTCCGCATGGTTACTCTCTGTGATAAGGATGGTTATTGTTTATACTCCAAGCCCGATAGAGGCTTTCGGCGACAAGTACGCGTACCATAGGATGCGGCAATGTTAAGGGTGACAGTGACCATTTTTGCTCTGAAGCCTCGATACATGCCGGCGCTAACCCTTCCGGTCCTCCCACTAATAACGCGACATCTCGGCTATCAAGTTGCCACTTTTCAAGTTGCTTGGCAAGCTGTGGTGTTGTCCAAGGTTTTCCCTCAACTTCTAGTGTGACAATACGGCAACCTTTTGGAATAGCAGCCAGCATTTGCTCACCTTCTTTTTCAAGGATGCGCGCAATATCGGCATTTTTTCCTCGTTTGCCCGGGGAGATTTCAACCAAATGAAATGACATATCACGAGGGAATCGACGGCTGTATTCGTTGAAACCTTGTGTGATCCAATTCGGCATTTTATTGCCGACTGCGTAGAGTGTGATACGCATTAGCTGAAATTATTCCCAGAGTTGTTCAAGTTGGTATTTATCACGGCTTTCATCGGTCATGATGTGGATCACGATATCGCCTAAATCAACCAAGGCCCATTCGCCAACATCATTACCTTCGATGCCTAAAGGTTCGACACCTTCTGCGCGACAGTCTGTGACTAATGATTGTGCGATGGATTTTACATGACGACTGGAGTTGCCTGAGGCAACGATCATGTAGTCGGCAAAGTCGGACTTATCAGCAATATCTAACGTGGTAATATCGCGACCTTTCATGTCTGCTATTTTTTCAGTGACAAAAGCGGTTAATGCTTTATTTTGCAAAGTTACTTCTCTTTTAATGTTAAGTTGTTTAATAACCCAATGGGCTGTTGATCTTTGCTGTTTAATTTTTGTTCGAGAGAAAAGCGTTTTAATCACGGCGTGAGGATTGACGCCTAGTCATCTAAGCAAATCTCCTCACAACACCCAGTTAAACGCTTTTAAGCGAACCTTTCAGGCAGCGTTTGTTGTCATTTCTACTGTGTTAGCACTTTTTCATGTGGAACAACCACAGATCAAAAGTACTGCCTTGTATAAATCTCCAACAAACTGCTGAAAAAATAAACTTGAAGTTCAACAGCCCTTAGATAATACCACTAAATTTTTACTAGGTTAACCGTCTAGAGACGCACTGATTAAAGATAAAGTTGCTGTTGCTTTATATAACTGATGATATTTGAAGGTAATTTATTGTTATCAAATATGTTTTTTGATATTTCATCACGTATTTCAGTCGATGATATATCAAGGGCTTGTTGTTGGTGGAAAATGATCTTTCCCGATGTTAAATGGTGTAACTGCGCTAATGTTTCCACAAAGTGTGCTGACAATTCCTTCATTGATGGCGTGTGCAAGTCTACCGGCTGATAGCCTGGCCTCACATTGACCACTATATGGCAAAGTTCTAAGATGGTTTGCCATTGATGCCAAGTGGTGAAGCTGAGTAGTGAATCCATCCCCATGACAAAAAATAACTGGCTGTGAGGTTGTTCCTGTTTAAGTTCTGTTAATGTATCGACTGTGTAAGAAGCTTTAGTACGAGCTAATTCTCTGGTATCAAGTTTTAGTATGGGAAATTGCTGACAAACCAGTTCTACCATGGCTTTACGTTGTTGTGCGTTGGCCGTAGTATTGTGTTTATGAGGGGGAATGTGGGCTGGCACTAGGTGCAAGCATTCAAGCCCTAACCATTGAGCTGTTTCTATGGCAGGGAAAATATGCCCATGATGGATTGGATCAAAAGTTCCTCCCAGTATGCCGATACGATGAAGTTGCTTTGTCTCTGACTGCCGTTTAGTTGTATTCATAGTTCAGTGATAAGTTTTTCATCTGCTCACTGTGATATAAGGTAACAATCACATCGGCTAATAAAATGAAAGGATTAAAGTCACTGGCACTTTTTGACTGAAAATCGACTTCAGCAATGCGCGATAAGGCAAGCGCCAGACTGCGCGAAGAGAGAGTATTGAGAGCTTGTTGATAAAGTGGCTTTCTTTTGTCCCATATACGATACTCGCTGCACAGTTTGTTGAAGGTTTCCCCTAGCTCCATACGTTGTTGCATTGTTGCTAATTGTTTGACTTCTTTATGAACAAACCAAATTAATTGACCAATAGCGGTTCCGTCTTGTTGTAACTGATCTAACATAGCAACTGCTTTTTTGATATCGCCTGTTAGTACAGCATCAATAAGTTGGAAAGGATTAAACTTTGCTTGTTTAATTAGCAATTGTTCGGCATCTTCACTGGTGATCAGCTGTTGGCCGAATAAGATCGCTAATTTTTGTAACTCTTGATCTAATGCGTTTAAATTACCTTCAAATAATTCTGCTAATTGCAGCACCACATCGGGCTGAATATTGAGCTGATATTGCCTTGCCTGGTTTTGGATCCAATGGCTTAATGGTTTACCTTCAATATCATATAAAGGCACAAAGCAGCCTTGAGATTCGAGTGATTTAAACCATTTTCTTTTTTGACCAGCGCCATCAAGTTTTTGACCATGTATGAGCAATAACACATCTTGATGAAGCTGTTGACTAAGCTCGCTTAGTACTTTGCTACCTTTATCGCCTATCTTATTGCTGGTCAGTTCCACTTCAATAATGCGCTGGTTAGCAAACAAGCTCATCGCTTGATATTCTTGCTCTAGTTCAGACCAATCAAATTTTTCGTCAACGGTCAGGCGTATCAGTTCTTCATAGCCTTGCTGCTTGAAATGTTGTTTGATCGTGACCAGGCTATTGTTTTTTTGCCAAGGTTCATCACCAAAAATTAACCAAACAGGCTTGAATCCTTGATTAACAGTATTGATTAATTGATTGTGATAAATTCGCATAGGCGATAGCAATCCTTAAAGCTCAGTAGGCTATGATTGAATACTGGCCATAGAACGTAAAATTTTATCTGCTGCATCTAGGCGCATTTCACGTAACATTAATGCCAGTTCACGACTTTTAGCTAAGGCAAAGTTGGGATCATCCTGATAGTTGCGATTGATCTCAAATTTAAATGATTGCTTCTCTTTGTTGGCCCGTAAAATTTCATAGCGCACCGTGTAAATTAGCTCATATTCTGCCACTTGACCATTGGGGAATACTGATAATGTTCGACGGTCTAGCTTATCTTTGAGGATGCGCATTTGTGGTAGATCATCACTGAATTGTTTTACCACATTGACTCGGTTACGGATCAAATGTTGTTTAACAATGCGGGTGAGTTCACCATATTGATCCACAGAGCTAACATAAATGGTTTGCAATTCTGGCGACAATAAGTAATTGCCGCGTAACTGAAAGCCACAAGCAGCAAGCAGTAAAGTGCATAGGATCATACTATGCACTTTCGCTTTATGGTGTAAGTAATCACTTACTCTTTTCATCTAATTAACCTATTGTATCGACAATGACTCACAGGGTTAATTGGCCACAATATTGAGTAGTTTGCCTGGGACAAAAATAACTTTACGCACGGTTTTGCCTTCAACAAACTTAGCAACGTTTTCTTCTGCCAAACCTTTTGCTTCTACTTGATCTTTGTCTGCATCAGCGGCAACTGTGATTTTACCACGTAGCTTACCATTGACTTGTACTATGATAAGTTTCTCATCTTCAACCAATGCTGACTCATCAACTTGCGGCCATAAAGTATCTTCTACTAAGTTGCCATTACCGATCACTGACCATAAATGGTGTGCCAGATGAGGGACAATTGGGCTTAACATTAATACCATCGCTTGAATAGCTTCTAACATGACGGCACGGTCTTCTGTGCTGTCAGTTTTTGCTTTACTCAAGTGGTTCATTAATTCCATAATTGCGGCGATGGCAGTATTGAAAGTATTTCTACGACCAATATCATCACTGACTTTTTTAATGGTTTTATGTAATTCTCGGCGTAATGTTTTTTGATCGCTATTGAGCCTTAACCCTTCAACCGCAACAGCTTGTTCACCTTGGGTGAAGTCATGTACAAGTTTCCAGACACGTTTTAAGAAACGATGAGCCCCTTCAACTCCTGAGTCAGACCATTCAAGCGTTTGCTCTGGTGGCGAAGTAAACATGATAAACAAACGAACGGTGTCTGCACCATATTGTTCAATGACATGTTGTGGATCAATACCGTTATTTTTTGACTTCGACATTTTGCTCATACCCGCAGAAATTACAGGTTGACCGTCTAGTTTACTGATGGCTGAAGTGACTTGACCTTTTTCATTGCGCTCAACGGTAACGTCTGATGGTGCAATCCACTCTTGACCACCATTTGCTGCTTCGCGATAGTAAGTATCTGCTAATACCATGCCTTGACATAATAAGCTTTTAAATGGTTCATTACTTTGTACTAAGCCAACATCTCGTAGCAGTTTATGGAAAAAGCGTGCATATAATAAATGTAAAATAGCATGTTCAATACCACCAATGTATTGGTCAACAGGTAACCAATAATTAGCTTTTTCTGGATCCAACATTTGCCCGTCTTCATTTGGTGAGCAATAACGGGCGTAATACCATGAAGATTCCATAAAGGTATCAAAGGTGTCTGTTTCACGAAATGCCGCTTCCCCATTGTATGTGGTTTTGGCCCACTCTTTATCGTCTTTGATTGGCGAAGTAACACCATTCATTACCACATCTTCGGGTAATTCAACTGGTAGCTGATCTTCAGGAACCGGCACGGATTCACCGTTGGCTAAATTGATCATTGGGATTGGTGCACCCCAGTAACGCTGGCGTGAAACACCCCAATCGCGTAGGCGGTAATTAACCGTGACTTTACCTTTGCCTTGAGCAATTAACTTATCAGAGATAGCTTTAAAAGCGTCATCAAAAGCCAAGCCGTCAAATTCTCCTGAATTGATCAGGGCATTTTTTTCGACAATCGCCGCTTTGTTGATGTCATCTCCATCGCTTGCGGTGATGACTTGCTTGATGGGTAAGCCGTATTTAGTGGCAAATTCCCAATCACGTTGATCATGACCTGGTACCGACATGACTGCGCCTGAGCCGTAATCCATCAAAACAAAGTTAGCTGCCCAAACGGCAACTAATTCACCAGTGAGTGGATGGATCGCTTTTAATCCGGTATCGACGCCTTTTTTCTCCATAGTCGCCATATCGGCTTCTGTGGCGTTATTGCTTTTACATTCTGCAATAAAGTCGGCTAATGCTGGATTGTTTTTCGCTGCTTCAAGCGCTAATGGGTGTTGGGCTGCAAGTGCCACATAGGTAACCCCCATCAAGGTATCTGGACGGGTTGTATAGATGTCAAAGCTGTCACTAGAATCAGCTACCTGAAAGGTCATTTCAACCCCTTCAGAGCGTCCAATCCAGTTTTTTTGCATAGTTTTTACTTGTTCAGGCCAGCCATCTAACTGGTCTAAATCATTTAGTAATTCTTCAGCATAATCGGTAATTTTGATAAACCATTGTGGGATTTCTTTTTTCTCTACAATGGCTCCAGAGCGCCAACCTCTACCGTCAATGACTTGCTCGTTAGCAAGTACGGTTTGATCAACTGGATCCCAGTTTACTGTGGCATTTTTCTTGTACACTAAGCCTTTTTCATAAAGCTTGGTAAAGAACCATTGTTCCCAACGATAATAGTCTTTTTTACAAGTGGCTAATTCACGATCCCAATCATAACCAAACCCTAATAACTTCAATTGATTTTTCATGTAATCAATATTTTGATAGGTCCATTTGGCAGGAGCTGAGTTATTTTTTATCGCAGCATTTTCAGCAGGTAAACCAAAAGAGTCCCAACCCATAGGTTGCATGACGTTTTTGCCTTGCATGCGCTGATAACGAGAAATCACATCGCCTAAGCTGTAATTACGAACGTGACCCATGTGTAATTTACCGCTTGGGTATGGGAACATAGAAAGACAGTAAAACTTTTCTTTTTCTGGTTGTTCTTCTGCTTTAAAAGTTTTGTTATCTGCCCAAAATGCTTGCACTTCAGCTTCAATTGATTGTGGATTGTAGATGGATTCCATTAATGATTTTCTCAAAAAAATTTGATGTGATGCCGATGCTTATTTTGTTTGATAAAACGAGACATTTCGGCGGATAAAATAATCGTCATAGAATACATGAAATACCTATTATTCGACAAGCTTAATCGGAAGAGGTGTTCGATAATTGTGCGATTTATCACTGTTTTTTGATTCTATCGGTTGATAATAGGATTTATAGGCAAATTTATACTATATAAAAGATAAGGACTAATAGCGGTGGAGTTGCCTGTGAATAAAGAGCGAAGTTCAGATTTTTATAATCGATTATCTCGTTGGATTGTTGATGTTAAGCAACACGAAGTCACAAAAATTGTTGAAATTGTTGAGCACGCTAAGGTGGTATTAAAAGCGGCGGAAACAATTCCTGAAGAAAAGGTAAAGCAGTTTATTGATAATTTTAATTATGATCTACATGAGTTTTATCAGCAATATCAAGAACAAGCTAAACACTCTATTTATCTGGGCCTAATGAATGAATCATTTTGGGCGTTAATGGAAAATATAACCGATAAATCGCAAGTAGAATGGGCAGAGTTGTCGGAAGATTTTCAGCATCAAGGAGAATATACAACGGGGGATTATATAGGCTTTGGTATTATAGAATGCCAAAAGTGCCACCATATTTTACATATAAGCCATTTAACTGAAATTACTGATTGTCTACATTGCGGTCATAACCATTTTACGCGTAAAAGTTTAACACCATAAAAAATGCAACATTTTTTGCTTATTAAAGCCAATGCAGAGTAAACTAAGCGTTCTTTTGTATTCTAGTGTTAGTGTTTATAACTTGTTCATTTGTTTTGTTTTTCTACATGATGCTTAATACAAACTTACCGCGAATAATAAATTAGCCCTTTGGTGATATTGCATGACCTTATCGATTGAGAATAACCGTTTATCAGCCCAACAATTAACTGCAGAACTGGATGAAACGCTTTTTGCTTCAACGCAAGATGAAGAGAAAAATGAATCCGTGTTTTTAGGTCATCACCGTGCAAAAGAAGCATTAGACTTCGGCTTAGCGATGCAAAATAAAGGTTTTAATATTTATGCGATGGGGGAGCATGGCACTGGTCGTCAAACCTTGATTATGCAAATGTTATCGGCTAAAGCTGCGAAAGAACAAACGCCTGATGAGTGGTGTTATATTAATAACTTTGATGATGTTCATGCACCTTATCGCTTGTATGTGAGTCCCGGCGATGGCAAACAATTGTTAGCGCGTATTAATACCTTTATTGATGAGTTATTAGATTTATTTCCTGAAGTGTTTGATAACCCAGGATATCAGCGTCAAAAGGCTGCAATTGATCGAGAGTTTAATCAAAAATATGATGAAGCCATTGCCATTGTTGAAGCGACCGCATTAAATAATGATGTAGTGTTATACGAGGAAGCGGGTGAAATCGGCTTTTCTCCTTTGGTAGATGGTCAACCAATCAATGATAAAGAATTTGCAAACTTACCAGAAAGTAAGCGTAATGATTTCTATGCTTTATTGGAAAAGTTAGAAAACTTATTATCAGAGCAGTTAATCGAATTACCGCAATGGAAGCGTATTTCATCAGATAAGTTACGAAAATTGAAGCATGAAACTGCTGAGCAAAGTATTCGTCCTTTTTTAAAAGAGCTTGAGCATGAGTTTGCCAGTAATTTAGGAGTATTAAAGTATTTATCCAAGGTAAAAGCACATGTTGTAGAGGCTACGCTTGATATTCTTTTAGATGAAAATGCAGAGAAAGAGCAAAGTGAGAAAGATGCGCGTAAATTAATGCAGGAGCGTTTTTTGCCAAACTTATTAGTGGCACGTTCTGCCGATGAAGGCGCACCTGTGGTCTATGAGCAAAATCCTACCTTTCAAAATTTATTTGGACATGTTGATTTTTCAACGTTTCAAGGGAGCACTTACACGAGTTACCGATTAATTCGACCTGGTGCTTTGCATAAGGCTAATGGTGGTTATTTATTATTAGAGGCTGATAAGTTGTTAAACCAACCTCTTGTGTGGTCGCGATTAAAGTTGGCATTAAAAACTCAACAAATAACCATTGAAAACCCTTATTCAGAATACGCTCAAACGAGTGGCGTGACGTTACAACCTGAGAAAATACCACTTAATGTGAAAGTAGTATTATTAGGGGATCCAGATATTTACTATACCTTGCAAGATTATGATCAAGAGTTTGCTGAGTTATTTCGTGTATTAGCCGACTTTGATCGTCACTTAGACAATACAGAGCAACATTTACTGGAGTATGCTCAATTAATTCGTTTACGAGGTAAGAAACACCAATATCCACCGATCACTACCAGTGCCGTGGTTGAATTAATTCGTTATGCCCTTAGGCGAGCAGAACATCAGCATAAAGTGTCAATTAATATTTCACAAGTTAATGATTTACTTGATGAAGCGGTATATTTTTGGCAACAACAAAATGAGCAGCAAGAGTTAACAGCAGAATTTGTTAAACGTGCTTTGGCTGCCAAAGAAAGACGGACCGGACGGATCAGTGAAGCTTGGCTTAATGAAATCAAAGAAGAACAAGTGTTGATCAGTACCCAAGGGAGTCAAGTGGGGAAAGTGAATGGTTTGACCGTGTTAGAAATCGGCGACAGCGTCTTTGGAACACCCGCTAGGATCACAGCCACTGTCTATGTGGGAAGCCATGGAATTACCGATATAGAGCGAGAAGTTGATTTAGGGCGCTCTATCCATTCCAAAGGTGTCTTATTACTATCTGGTTATATTGGTCATAAGTATGGTCAACGTTTTTCAGTGACAATATCCGCTAATATCGCCATTGAACAATCTTACGGTCATATTGATGGTGATAGTGCTTCTATGGCTGAGTTATGTGCATTGATCTCTGCTATTTCACACCTGCCCATTGACCAAGGCATCGCGATCACAGGTTCAATGAACCAACATGGTGAAGTGCAATCAATCGGTGGGGTTAATGAAAAAATCGAAGGCTTTTATCGACTGTGCCAAGACAAAGGTTTGACAGGTCAACAAGGGGTCATTATTCCCAAGACAAATATGATCAACCTGATGTTATCTGCTGAAGTGATTGCTGCCGTTGAGGCGAAAAAATTTCATATCTATGCAGTAGAAAATGTTGATCAAGCATTGGAAATATTGATGAAACAACCCGCGGGTATGATCAATAGTGTCGGGCGTTATCCGCGAAAATCCATTCACGCCATTGTACTTGATAAACTGGCTAATCTTTCTGATTTACTTGACGGTGGTGAAGAAGATTAGGACCTGCCCTGTGAGATTGTTGCACACCTTGCTCATCTCCAATCACATCTAGTATCGGGTTTATCGACAGTGGAGATAACGTTTTAGCGATGCTGTAAGACATTCTGTGACCTAGAAAATAGCAGCTTTTAGACAAACTTAACTTTATTTGCTCAATTATTAAGCAAATGAAGTTTTTTTTTCTATACTCAAATTATTGTTGTGATCATGCAATGTTATCTTTGGATTGATGAGGAGCAGACATCGAATAATAATAATAACGCTATAAAGATAAGTTAATTGGTTATTGGTTCAATGCGCTATTGACTAATATCACAATTTTACCCCGTCGGTTAAGACGGTATCACCACTAACATCATTTTCAGACAGTTATTGATACTGTCACGGCTTTCTATGGCTATTCTTTTATCTAAAGCTATTGAATTTTAAGAAAATTTTGCATTTTTCAAGCTTTATCTTATAGTCAGTATTAACAACAAAATATATAGATTGCGACTTAGGTTAGGCATTCGTCATGAAGATCATGAAGTAAGTTGCATAGTGGGCATTTCGGTAAGTCAGCGGTCTATCGATTTATACATCCGTAAAGATGTTAAATGATTTGGGGGCGCTGTGAATATATCAGAGCAAATGACGCAATTATGGCCGATCGCCGCATATTTTCTTATTTTGGCGGGTATGTTGGTGTTTATGATGGTGCTCTCTTATGTGCTTGGCCCTAAAACCCATACCCGTGCGAAAAATATTCCCTATGAATCGGGTGTGGTTTCCATTGATGACAATAAAACACGTTTTACCAGCCATTTTTTCCTCTACGCTATTTTCTTCGTTATTTTTGATTTAGAAACGATTTATTTATTTGCTTGGGTGATTGCATTCGATGACGTTGGCTGGATGGGATTTATTGAAGCGAGTATTTTTATATTCGTGTTACTTGCTGCTTTGATTTATATCTGGCGAATTGGTGCTTTGTCATTGAAACGCCGACACCTTCCCTATAGACAAAATCAATTAACAATGTCTTCCTACACATCAACATCGCGAGGTCGCTGATGGATTGGTCGTTAACAAAAGCGAAACTTGATCAGGCAATGACAGCATCGCAAAAAATATCAGAGCAAGAGCTTAAACGAAATATTTTTATGGCCAAACTTGATGATATGGTGAACTGGGGGCGAAAAAACTCAGTTTGGCCGTTCAATTTTGGTTTAAGTTGTTGCTATGTTGAAATGGCCACAAGCTTTACCTCACGACATGATATTGCACGTTTTGGTGCTGAAGTGATCAGAGCCACCCCGAGACAAGCTGACTTAATGGTGATCTCAGGTACCTGTTTTCGAAAAATGGCACCTGTGGTACAGCATTTATATGAGCAGTTGTTAGAGCCTAAGTGGATTATATCCATGGGCTCTTGTGCTAATTCTGGTGGTATGTATGACATTTACAGTGTTGTACAAGGGGTGGATAAATTTATACCGGTTGATGTTTATGTGCCGGGCTGTCCGCCAAGACCGGAAGCGTTACTGGAAGGTTTGCTGTTGTTGCAAAATGCAATTGCCCACCAGCCAAGACCCTTAAGCTGGGTGGTGGGTGAGCAAAATGTGACGCAAATAGAAAAACCATCACTGCGTGATATTAAGCATGAACATCGTATCAATGTGCAACAACTTGACGAGCCGGATTCTATCTAATGGCAAGTATTAACCTTCAAGCAAGCCGTGATTGGCAACCTAGCCATACATTGCCCATTATCGATGAAATACTTGCGCAAGATAGTGGCTTATCGCTTACGCCTGTGACAGCAATTGAAAACATTGTGGATGATATTACCAGTTGCTGGGTTGATAAGAACCAACTATGTCAATTGATGCAAGTACTGAGGTTTGACTTAGCTAAGCCATTTGAAGTGTGTTTTGACATTACTGCCATTGATGAGTCTGAACGAACTTGCAAAGCCGTGCATGTCAGTGATTTTACCGTGAGTTATCATTTAATTTCGTATCAACGTAATGTTGATTTGCGTATTAAAGTAGCCTTAGGAAAGCAGGATAAAACGCTGCCAAGTATCTGTAGTTTTTGGCCGAATGCTAACTGGTATGAGCGAGAAGTTTGGGACATGTTTGGCATTGTGTTTGACAACCATCCCTATTTGACGCGAATTTTAATGCCGAATACCTGGCATGGACATCCACTATTAAAAACACATCCTGCTCGGGCGACTGAAATGGAACCCTTTAGTTTACCGCCGCTTAAACAAGACGAAGAACAACAGGCATTACAGTTTGATCCTGAAGCTTGGGGCATGAAGCGCCAGAGTCAAGATAACGATTTTATGTTTTTAAATTTAGGCCCTAACCATCCGAGTGTGCATGGCGCTTTTCGAATTGTTTTACAAATGGATGGTGAAGAAATTGTCGATTGTGTGCCCGATATTGGTTATCACCATCGCGGCGCAGAAAAAATGGGTGAGCGACAATCTTGGCACAGTTACATCCCTTATACCGATCGTATTGATTACCTCGGCGGGGTAATGAATAACTTTCCTTATGTTATGGCGGTTGAAAAGCTTGCAGGGATCACAGTGCCTGATAGGGCAAAAGTGATCCGCATTATGACGGCAGAAATGTTCAGAATTTTAAGTCATTTATTATTTTATGGCACCTTTGCTCAGGATATTGGCGCTTTATCACCAATCTTTTATATGTTTGTTGATCGAGAAAAGTTATTTGGCATTATCGAAGCGTTTACTGGCGCAAGAATGCACCCTAGTTGGTTTCGAATTGGTGGTATTGCTTCAGATCTTCCCAAAGGTTGGGAACAATTAGTGCGTGACTACGTTGAATATTTACCTAAGCGTTTAGATGAATACGAAAAGATGGTGATGCAAAATTCTTTGTTAAAAAATCGTACCATTAATGTCGGAGCTTATTCAACCAAAGAGGCATTGGAATGGGGAGTCACAGGCCCAGGTTTGCGAGCAACAGGGTTCTCGTGGGATTTAAGAAAGCAGCGGCCATACGGCGGTTATGATCAATTTGATTTTGATGTGCCTGTTGGTGAACGTGGTGATTGCTATGATCGTTGTCGTGTGCGGGTAGAAGAAATGCGGCAAAGCATTCGTATTATTGAACAGTGTTTAAATAATATGCCAGAAGGGCCTTACAAAGCCGATCACCCGCAAACCACGCCACCGGATAAAGCCAGAACCATGACAGATATTGATACCTTGATCCCACACTTTGTGAATGTTTCTTGGGGGCCAGTGATCCCTGCGGGAGAAGTCTCTGTGGCGGTCGAAGCAACTAAAGGGATCATGGCATATCACTTGATAAGTGATGGTTCTACCATGAGCTATCGCACACGGATCCGCACACCAAGTTTTCCACACCTACAAATGTTACCAGTGATCAGTCGGGGACAGATGGTTGCTGACTTAATCGCGACGCTCGGCAGTGTGGATTATGTTATGGCAGATGTTGATAGGTAATGTGATGAATATTGTGAATCAAGTCATGCCTCACCCAAATAACTATCTTACCGATGCTGAGTTGGCGCAAATTGATCATGAGATCAGTATCATGGAGACGCGTGAAGCAGCCGGCATTGAAGCATTGAAAATAGTGCAAGCGCATCGCGGTTGGATAAGTGATGATTCTTTATTGGCAATAGCGCATTACTTGCAAATGTCGAGTGCTGAACTTGAAGGGGTGGCGACATTTTATAATCTGATTTATCGCCAACCGGTAGGTAAATTTGTTATTCATCTTTGTAACAGTGTGAGTTGCCATTTAACGGGATATGCAGAAGTATTAGCGGCTGTTAAACAATACTTAGGGATTGAATACGGACAAACCACGCAAGATGGTTTATTTACTTTATTATCTAATGCCTGCCTTGGCGGGTGTGATAAGTCACCAGTGATGATGATTGGTAGTGAGCATTACCAACAATTAACACCGGATTTAGCCATCGACATTCTCGAGCAATTAAAACAAACAGCAAAAAGTCATGGTGGTGATTCATGAATGCTATGACACACCCGTTAACTCATTTGGTTAATTTAGCAAAACCACTTAATTTTTCTCAATATAGTGAGCAAGGGGGTTATGTTGGCGCACGTAATGCTTTACTTGAATATAGTCCTGAACAAGTATTAGAGCTCGTTAAATCGTCAGAGTTAAAGGGGCGTGGTGGAGCAGGATTTCCCACCGGAATGAAATGGAGCTTTGTGCCGCAATTTGATGAGCACGACCGCCGAGCAGCTCAGAACAAATATTTAGTCTGTAATGCCGATGAAATGGAACCGGGTACCTTTAAGGATCGGTTATTACTTGAAGGGGTACCACATCAGTTAATCGAAGCGATGATCATTGCAGCTTATACCATAGGCGCAAATAAGGCGTATATCTTTTTACGTGGCGAATATTTTTTAGCCGCGCAAAGATTACAACAAGCGATAGATGAAGCGTATCAAGCTGGTTGGTTAGGAAAAAACATTCAGCAAACAAATTTTCACCTCGATTTATACTTACATACTAGTGCTGGTCGTTACATCTGCGGCGAAGAAACCGCATTGATTAATGCTTTAGAGGGTAAGCGAGCAAACCCCAGAGCTAAACCGCCATTTCCGCAAGTTGCCGGACTTTTTGGCAAGCCGACCATTGTCAATAATGTCGAAACCTTAAGCAATTTACCGCACATTTTAAAAAACGGTGTCAATTGGTTTAAAGAACTGTCTCCGGGTAGTGATGCTGGCACTAAAATATATGGCGCTTGTGGTCGAGTGAAAACTCCTGGCTTATGGGAGTTACCCATGGGAGCGACCATTGGCCAGGTATTAAATGACCATGCTGGCGGCTTATGTGAGGGTTTATCACTTAAAGGCTTGTTACCAGGCGGTGCATCAACTGACTTCTTATTACCTGAGCATTTAGATACGCCAATGGATTATGATTCGATTGCCAAGGCAGGTAGTCGTTTAGGTACGGGTGGTTTGATTGTGCTAGATGATAAAAACTGTCCTGTTGCTATGGTGTTAAATTTACTACAGTTTTTTGCTCAGGAGTCGTGTGGATGGTGTACACCATGTCGTGATGGTACGCCTTGGGCTGTGGAACTATTAACACGTATTGAACAGGGCACAGGCACGGTCGATGACATCGATAGCTTATTAAAATTATGTGATTTCATGTGGATAGGTAAAACCCATTGTGCATTAGCTCCCGGAGCCGTTGAACCGTTAAAAAGTGCCTTAAAGTACTTCAATGATGATTTTGTTGAACACATTGAAAAAGGCTGCTGTCCTTACCATGGAGGGCATTAATATGACGTTTGATAAGCAAAATAGCCAAGTCACTATTTATATTGATGATCAGCCTTATCAGGTGTCGACTGATAACAATTTACTCGCTGGTGTGCTCTCTCAAAAACTCAATTTACCTTATTTTTGTTGGCATCCTTCCATGGGCTCTGTTGGTGCGTGCCGTCAATGTGCCGTCACGCAATATCAAGATGAAAATGATCAACGGGGCCGACTGGTGATGGCTTGTACTACGCCAGTGACTGATGGGATGAGGATCAGTTTAAAAGATAGCCAGTCAGAGCAATTTCGTGAGCAAGTGATTGCCGCCATGATGACTAACCATCCCCATGATTGCCCAGTGTGTGCTGAAGGGGGGGAATGTCATTTACAAGATATGACGGTAATGACGGGCCATACACACCGTAATTATCAGGGCGAGAAACGGACGTTTAACAACCAATACTTAGGAGAATTTGTTGGCCATGAAATGAACCGCTGTATTACTTGCTATCGCTGTGTGCGTTTTTATAAAGATTATGCTGGCGGTGATGATTTTGGGGTGTATGGTTCTAAAAACCAGGTGTATTTTGGTCGTCAGCAAGAAGGGCAACTAGAAAGTGAATTTAGTGGTAACCTTGTTGAGGTATGCCCAACAGGTGTGTTCACCAATAAACTTTTCTCTGCCCATTATGCTCGTAAGTGGGACTTACAATCGGCACCGTCTATTTGTGCCCATTGCAGTATCGGCTGTAATACCAGTGTCGGTGAACGTTATGGCAGTGTTCGCCGAGTAATGAATCGTTATAACCAAGCTATTAATGGTTACTTTTTATGTGATCGAGGCCGTTTTGGTATTGGTTTTGTTAACGGTGAAAAACGACTTCGTCAAGCAAGCGGCATTCGTCAATCATCACCCGAACGTTTAAGTAAGCTAGATGTCAGTAAAGCTTTGGTCCATTTTAGAGGTAAACGTTTTATTGGTGTTGGTTCGGCTCGAGCATCATTTGAAGCGAATTATTTATTGAAGCAATTTGTCGGTAATAGCAAATTTTCACTAGGCTTAACCGAGCGACAAATGCAGTTGGCGTCACTTCACCAGCAATATTTAAGTCAATATCAGCCGGTGAGTATAGCCGACATTGAACAAAGTGATTTTGTGCTAATTGTCGATGAAGACATCACACAAACTGCCCCAAGAATGGCATTAGCAGTGCGGCAAGCATTACGTAATGCCAGTATTGAAAAAGCGTCTGAATTGGGCGTGCCCCATTGGCAAGATAGTGCAGTAAGAACCATTGGCGGGCAGGAGTTATCTCCGCTATACCTTATCCAATCGATGGGTACTAAACTTGATAATGTTGCTGAGCAAGTGATCATGCAAAGTACAGCAGCGACTATTAAGCTACTCAATTTGATGACGGAGTTAATCACTAGTAACGCACCGTTAATCGATATTCATCATCAAGGGCAACAACTATCGTCGCTACTGAATCAATTAGTCAGTGCGAAAAAACCTTTAATTATCGGTGGTTGGAGCCGTCAAAGTCCGCAGTTGCTAAGCGCTATTATGTCTTTACTTGATGTTTTAACGAAAGCGGATATGCCTGTACGTAGTGCCATAGTAGCGCAAGAGGTGAATCAAGTAGGGGCGATTTCATTGCTCGACCAACAAAGTTTATCAGTTGAAGATATCTTAGAAAATGTTAAACAAGAGCAATCATCTGAAGTCGGCGGTATCATTTTTCTTGAGCAGGAACTATCAGGAGTATCGCAAACACAACTTGAACAATTAAAACAAACTCAGTTAGCGATTATTGCTCTTGATCATAGTGAAAATGCAGTGACAGCGCTTGCCGATATTGTTTTACCTGCTGCTTCTGTGACAGAAGGCGATGGTCATTATGTCAATTATCAGGGACTGATCCAACGATATTATCAAGTGCATCCTAACCGTTTGCCAATAATGGATAGTTGGCGTTGGTTAACCTTACTGGCAACGACTTTGTTTGCTGAACACCCGCTAGCGAAAGAAGCCCAGTCTTTAAGCCAACTACATGATGATTGCCGTCAATATGATGCGAAGTGGCCGATGTTACCATTAGATGATCATTATGATATTGCTCGTGAAAGTCATCGTACTAGCGGACGCACTTCGAAAACCGCAAATATCAGTGTACATGAACCTAAAACCACTCAATCAACCGATGGCTACCGTTTTTCTATGGAAGGTAGCAAGCCTAGTAGTACGGCAGAAATGCCTTTTACTTGGGCGCCAGGTTGGAATTCAAATCAATCAATCACTCAATTCCAACAAGAGGTGGCAGGGTCTTTATTGTTACCAATGACGACCCAGTATTTATCAATAGCGCAATCTATTGCAAAGTATTGTGATCATAGCGAAGCGGTCGTTCAAACAAGCCAAGCAAATGCTTTGCAGTTTTCTCAGCAAATAAAGTGGTATCAAGGCGATTGGCAAGCAGGTTTAACACCGGAGTTTACCTTAATCGAATCAACGAATTATATCTTTTTATCGAGCGACTATGCGAGTCAGCAAGGCTGGCAATCGGGGCAATGGTTGCAAGTATCTTGCATGAGTTCAAAAGATAATGCACCCACTAGTGTGATAGCGGAGCTGTTTTTTGATCCTAGGTTAAGCGATGAGCTCTGTTATGGTCAGTTAAATGAGCTTGCAACATTTGATGTCAAACAAGTCAGCTTGATGGCTGCCAGTGAAAAGCAAGTTGCTGATTATAAAATGCGAAGGAAGGCAGAACATACTAAGGCTGAGCAAGCACAACAGTACATGCTTGAACGTTTAAAACAGCAAGACCAATTCATTCCGATCCGTTTAATGAATGGAGGGCTTGATGATGTCTAGTGCTCTTTGGCAGTTAGTGGAAATCACTATCATTATCTCTCTGCTTATTCCTATTGCGGCGATGTTAGTGTGGGTTGAAAGGCGTTTAATCGGTATTTGGCAAGATAGACTAGGACCTAATCGTGTTGGGCCTTTTGGTATTTTGCAGTCGTTTGCCGATTTATTGAAAATACTTGGTAAAGAAGATTGGATCCCTCCTTTTAGTGAGCGATTGGTATTTACTATTGCGCCTGTGATCGGTGCGGTGAGTGTACTAATGAGCTTTGCAGTGATCCCATTTTCGCCAACTATTGGTGTCTCGAATTTAAATATTGGCTTGCTATTTTTTCTAGCCATGGCTTCTTTAGCTGTGTATTCCGTGGTACTTGCGGGTTGGGCATCAAATTCAAAATATGCACTGTTGGGCGGTATGAGGGCTGCGGCACAAACGGTGAGCTATGAAGTGTTTATGGGCATATCGGTGATGGGGGTAGTGATATTAAGTGGTACCTTTAATTTACGTGAAATTGTACTTGCACAAGCAGACGGTTGGTTTATTCAATCACAATTTGTTGGCTTTGTGGTGTTCTTAATTGCTGGCATTGCTGAGAGCCACCGTTTACCTTTTGATTTACCTGAAGCTGAAACAGAATTAACAGCTGGATTTCACACCGAATATTCAGGCTTAAAGTTTGCGCTATTTTTTCTCGGGGAGTATTTAGGCGTTACCTTAATTTCGGCAATGTCGGTGGTATTGTTTTTTGGCGGTTGGCAGATGCCTGAGCCTATAAATACTTGGTTACCGCCTTTGGTTTGGTTCATTCTAAAAGTGATGTTGTTAGTGGTGTTTTTTATTTTGTTAAGAACATCCTTACCTCGACCACGCTTTGATCAGTTAATGGCGTTTGGTTGGAAGTTTATGTTGCCACTTGCCTTATTAAACTTACTGGTGACAGCTGCATTAAGGCTGATGGGAGTTTTGTAATGTTGAGTCAATTTCGCACCATTTGGTTAGTGCTTAAACATACATTTACTAAGGCTGATACGGTTGAATATCCAGAAAAAAAACCGTATTTAGCGCCGCGATATCGCGGTCGTATTGTGCTCACCAGAGAACCAGATGGCCAGGAGCGTTGTGTCGCTTGTAATTTATGTGCAGTAGCGTGCCCTGTTGA
Source organism: Thalassotalea sp. G2M2-11 (assembly GCF_017168195.1). Taxonomy (GTDB): domain Bacteria; phylum Pseudomonadota; class Gammaproteobacteria; order Enterobacterales; family Alteromonadaceae; genus Thalassotalea_E. The sequence continues at coordinate 613,957 of NZ_JADNYL010000002.1, read as the reverse complement.
CTGTATTGCCCTGCAGCAAACCATCGATGATGACGGCCGTAAACGAGCCGAGTTTTTCCGCATTAATTTTTCCCGCTGTATTTTATGTGGTTTTTGCGAAGAAGCTTGCCCAACCTATGCAATTCAATTAACACCAGATGTTGAGCTAGCAGAATATGATAGGCAAAACCTGGTGTATGAAAAAGAACACTTATTGATTAACGGAGTGGGAAAATATCCTGATTATAGTTTTTATCAACAATCAGGGATTGCGATAAAAGATAAAGCTAAAGGGGCTGGTGCACAGGAAAAACCACCCATAGATATTAAGGGGTTGATGCCATGATCGGTCAACTATCGCCAATTGCTCTTTTATTTTACTTGGCAGGACTTGTCGCCATTGTTGCTAGCTTAAAAGTGATCACCCAAAAAAACACCGTACATGCTTTGTTGTATTTAGTTGTGTCTTTGCTAGCGGTAGCTGTTTGTTTTTATTTAATGGGAGCACCATTTGCAGCAGGGCTTGAAGTGATTGTCTATGCGGGGGCAATTCTAATTTTGTTTGTGTTCGCCATTATGATGTTCGGCTTAAAACAAGATGAAACTCGTTATGCTCCACAAAACCAAGGCTTATCGATATGGCTAGGACCATGTTTGTTGGCAGTATTGTTGTTAATTGAAATCTTAGTGTCACTTGATAATGCCGATATACAGCAACAATTGAGTAGTAGCGTGGTAACTTCCAAGCAGGTGGGAATTTTACTCTATGGCCCTTATTTACTGGCCGTTGAAATTGCTTCTTTTTTATTATTGGCTGGCTTAGTTGCTGGTTATCACTTTGCTAAACCAGATAATCAACGAGGGCACTTATGAGCACCATACCTCTTACTCATGTGCTGATTTTAGCCAGTATTTTATTTGTTATTGGCTTTATAGGTGTAGTGGTACGAAAAAACACTTTGTTTATGTTAATGAGTTTGGAAGTCATGCTAAATGCCGTGGGTGTTGCATTTATTGGCGCCGGAAGTGTCTGGCAATCAGCGGATGGGCAAGTGATGTTTATTTTAATTTTAAGTTTGGCAGCTTCTGAGGTTGCTGTTGGCTTAGCATTGTTGATTCGTATGAAGCAACGTTTTAAATCCCTTGATATTGATCATCTTAATCAATTAAAAGGATAGGGGGCTAAATGTTACTGGCACTGTTACCTATTTTCCCATTACTCAGTTTTATATTCTTGGTAGGCTTTGGAAAAAAACTGTCGTGGCTGCAAATTACCTTAAGTAGTGTCGGTTCAATGTTAATTTGTGCGCTAGCTAGTTTGTATCTTTCTTACACCTTACCCAATGCAGAAAATGGCGTCATGGTAGCCCATTTATGGCAATGGTTTTCGCTAGATAATGGTGCAGGTCAATCAAGTGTCAATGTCAGTTTTTATCTTGATGCGCTTTCTGCGGTAATGATTTGTGTTGTTTCTGGTGTTGGATTTCTAATTCATTTATTTGCCAGTATCTATATGAAAGAAGACAATAATTTTAGCCGGTTTATGGCATACATGAACCTGTTTATTGTTGCTATGTTGATATTGGTACTAGCTGATAACCTAGTACTACTTTATTTAGGCTGGGAAGGTGTTGGCCTGTGTAGCTTTTTATTGATTGGTTTTTGGTATCAAGAAAAAAGCAATGTTTTAGCGGCGCGTAAAGCATTCATCGTGACTCGAATTGGCGATACTGCTATGGCGATAGGCCTCTTTTTATTATTCAGAGAACTAGGCACTGTCAATATTAATGAGATCAGTGAATTGGCAACAAAACAGTGGCTGGTGGGCAGTGATAAAGCCTATTGGATTTGCTTATTATTACTTGGTGGTGCCGTGGGTAAATCTGCGCAGTTACCATTACAAACTTGGTTACCTGATGCTATGGCCGGTCCTACCCCAGTTAGTGCATTAATTCATGCTGCTACTATGGTGACAGCGGGGGTGTATTTAATCGCTCGTATGCATGGTTTGTATTTGTTATCACCTGAGGTGATGAACTATGTGGCTTGGGTGGGGGCAATCACCTTATTATTGGCAGGTGTTTCGGCACTTGTACAAACGGACATGAAACGCGTATTGGCTTATTCCACCATGAGTCAAATTGGTTACATGATGTTAGCTTTAGGCGCTGGAGCATGGTCTGCAGGCATCTTTCATTTAATGACACATGCATTCTTTAAAGCTTTATTGTTTTTAACCGCTGGAGCTGTGATTTATGCACTTCATCACCAACAAAATATTTTCAAAATGGGGGGACTATTAAAAAAACTGCCGTTTGAAAGTACGTTATTTATTATTGGGCTGGTTTGCTTGATGGCACTTCCCGGTACCTCGGGCTTTTTCTCAAAAGAAGCGATAATTGCTGAACTTTGGTCATCACCCACTGCAGGAGCAACGCTTTGGTGGTGTGCAATTGTTGGCGCATTACTGACCAGTATTTACAGTTGTCGATTATTTTTTCTGGTATTTTTGGGAACACCACGTTTTGACCAGCCGCTGCATGCATCGCATAGCATGTTATTAAAAGGTGCTTTGCTTGCGTTAGCGCTGCTGTCGTTAATTGGGGGATTGCTCGCCCCTGATTTACGAGAATTATTTTCAATTGAACAGTTAAGTAACAGTAACGGAAATATTGCAGAACCAGCATGGTTACATACCGTCGCCATTATCACCCCTTTTATTGGTATTGCATTTTCGTGGTTTTATTTTGCCAATTATCGCCGTGGCGATAGTAATGAATTAGCCAGAGCTGAAATGCAGATTTCGACAAATGTTATTAAGCGATTGTCTTTTGGTGGTATAGGTTTTGATATGCTCTATTCATTATTATTTGTTCGGCCATTTGTTGGTATAGCAAGGTTGAATCGGCGCGATGTAGTCGATCAACTGCTGATGAGTATTGCTTGGTACGTTCGGATTTGTCGCGATGTACTGGTTTTTAGTCAAAATGGCTTATTGCGATGGTATGCGGCGGCATTTGCTTTCGGTTTAGTCGTATTGATTGGAGGCTGGCTATTATGATCATCACATTGTTAATGGTTGGCTTAGTGTTAACTGGCGGTTTTGCTTGGTTCAGTGAAGAAAAAAAAGCAGGCTCTGCCAAATTGATAGCATTGCTTAGTCTGTTATTTTTTAGCGTTTGTTTTATCACTTTTGTCATGGCTGCCAGTACTGAATTTGCGCAGTTACAGCAATTGACGAAAGTCACATGGATTGCCGTGTTTAATATTCATTATCAATTGGCGCTAGATCATTTAAGCATCATGCTTCTGCTGTTAACGTTTTTGTTGTCGATAATAGCAGTATTGATATCCTGGCGTGAGATCACTTATCGCAGAGGATTTTATTACTTTAATTTATTACTTACCGTGGCTGGTATTATTGGGGTATTTACCGCGGTTGATATGTTCTTATTCTTTTTCTTTTGGGAAGTGATGCTGTTACCTATGACGGCATTAATCGCCATTTGGGGGCATGAAAATAGGCGCTTTGCCGCGATTAAATTTTTTATTTTTACCCAAGTTAGTAGTTTGTTAATGCTTATTGCCATTATCTTAATGGCTTATCTTCACTTGCAACAAACGGGCTCGTTAAGTTTTTCATATCAGGATTGGTTAAAGCTAGAGCTACCGCAAGAATTAGCAAGTTATTTGATGCTGGGGTTTTTCATTGCTTTTGCGGTTAAATTACCATCCTTTCCTGTCCATAGCTGGTTACCTGATGCTCATACTCAAGCGCCTACCGCAGGGAGTGTTTTGCTTGCGGGCGTGTTATTAAAAACAGGTGCTTACGGCCTGATCCGCTTTGTCATTGTATTATTTCCTCAAGCCAGCCAGGAATTTGCCCCTATTGCAGCAATACTTGCACTGATCAGTATTTTATATGGCGCTAAGATGGCCTTTGCTCAGTCTGATTTTAAACGCTTGGTCGCCTATAGCAGTATTAGCCATATGGGCTTTGTAATGCTGGCGCTATTTTCATTTAATGTGAATGCTTTTCACGGGGCTGTTATTACATTAGTGGCACACGGTTTAAGTAGTGCTGCGCTATTTGCTTTTGCTGGCATGCTCTATGCGCGTATTCATTCTCGCGATTTAGCTAAAATGGGGGGCTTTTGGCAATCAGCGCCTGTTATGGGGGGCTTTGGTTTGGCTTTTTGTGCCGCCGCATTTGGTTTACCAGGTATGGCTAATTTTGTTGGTGAATTTTTCAGTTTGATCGGTGCATTTCAGCGTTTTCCAGTGATCACTATTTTAGCTGCATTAGGGATCATCGGTTCTGCTATTTATGGTGTCGTGTTATTCCAGTCAAGTTTTCATGGTGCGGTTAAACAGCAGTTTATCGATTTATCGATACGTGAACGTATTATCGCAACGAGCTTGTTAGCATTTTTACTGATCATCGGGGTCTTTCCTAATGTGATCTTACAATTTACGTTCAATGGAGGCGGGTAATGGATAGTCAAACGATAATCGCATTTTTGCCTCAACTGATTTTGGCCGCGGGTACGGTTGGTGCGTTACTACTGGTAGCCTGGCGACGAAGTCAGCGGATGATAGCCTATTTCACTTTAGTTACCTTGCTGCTGACATTGGTGTCGACTTTCAATGGCATTGGGCAATTAACCACGGCAGTAACTCAATTATTTTATGTGGATGATTATGGTCGCTTTGCTTTGTTGCTCATCCTCTTAGTTAGTATCTGTTCACTATTTTTAAGTATGCAGCGCTTATCAACAGATGTTGAGGTGCATGATGAGTACTATTTGTTAATGTTGTTAACCGTTCTTGGTGGCAGTATTTTAGTTATCAGCGATCATTTTGCGAGCTTATTTCTTGGTTTTGAACTCCTCAGTATTTCGCTTGTTGGCTTGGTTGGCTATTTTAGGCAACAACAGTATTCAGTTGAGAGCAGCTTTAAGTACTTGATATTAAGTGCCAGTGCGTCAAGTTTTATGCTGTTAGGGATTGCATTTATTTATGCGCAAACTGGGACTTTAAGCTTTTCTCCTTCCGCCGATATTACTGGTGTTTCATCACTTAGTCTGGCTAATAATTATCTATTACCGTTAGGATTTATTTTATTTTTTTCGGGAATGGCGTTTAAATTATCCTTAGTGCCGTTTCATTATTGGACACCTGACGTTTATCAGGGGGCTTCTACTCCAGTTACTCTGTTAGTCGCTACAGTCTCTAAGTGTGCTATTTTTGTGGTACTGCTCAAATGTTGCTTTGCCTATTATCAACATTATATGGGTTTACATGAACAGGTATTTAATGTCATCGCCGCCGTGGCTATTTTATCAATGATTTTGGGTAATAGTTTGGCATTAAAGCAACAATCAATAAAACGTATTTTAGCGTATTCATCCATTGCTCATATGGGATATTTATTGATTATTGTTTTATTAAATCAAGTGCATGCCATTGAAATGGCATGGCAGAGTACGTTATTTTATTTAACTACTTATTTGATTGCTTGTGTGTCAATTTTCACTGTTATTTGTCTGAGTGAAGGTGAACAGCATCAGGATGTAAATTTAGCAGATTGGCAAGGATTATTTTGGCATCGTCCTTTACTGGCAAGTTTAGTGATTGTTGCCGTGCTAAGTTTTGCTGGCATTCCATTAACAGCGGGTTTTATAGGTAAGTTTTATCTGATTAATTTAGCGGCCAATCAAGCAATGTGGCCGTTATTAGCTGCGCTTATTATAGGCAGCGGAGTTGCATTGGCGTATTATTTACCTATGGTTTTCACTTTATTTACCGAGCAAGGTCAGTCTGACAAAAAATATGATCATTTGTTGTCATTTGGTCACCGCTCTATGGTGAGCTTATTTATTGTTTTAGGCCTATTACTGGGAATTTTCCCTGATGTGCTCGGGCATTGGCTGTTAGAGTTTTAACTTGTAATAAGGTTCTCTAATGGTAAAACCTGATGTTTTATGGTCGAAAATTGATTATTCGCTTGCTTCTATTTTGAACACCTGTATAATGCGCGCCTCGATATTGGCTGCTTGGACGCGACCAATATATTAAAATGTGGGGTTATCCCAATAGACTTGCCCAGCTAGATTCTTCACTAGCTTAATGAATGTGCCTAAAGTCTTCCTGGTGGTTTCCTCGAAATGTATGCAGGCGTTGTTAGCTTACAACTTGACCTGCCATGAGAAGACAAAAATTATATGTTAAATGTAAACAATGCCGAAACCGGCTTTGATGCCTTAGGCTTGCCTGAATATTTATTATCTGCTGTAAAAGCCTTAGGTTTTGATAATGCAACTCCGATCCAAGTAAAAACTATTCCATCATTATTGGAAGGTTATGATGTGCTTGGTGAAGCCCAAACGGGTACGGGTAAAACTGCTGCTTTTAGTTTGCCTGCGCTAACTAAAATTGATGTGTCAGTGAAAAAGCCTCAATTGATGGTGTTAGCGCCAACACGTGAACTAGCGATTCAAGTAGCTGAAGCGATTGAAACGTTCGCTAAAAATATGAAAGGATTGCGTGTAGCAACCTTATACGGTGGTCAATCTTATGGACCACAATTTCAACAGTTAGAGCGCGGCGCTCAAGTCGTTGTTGGCACACCAGGCCGATTAATGGACCACTTACGCCGTAAAAGCTTAAACCTGTCTAATTTATCATTTTGTGTGTTAGATGAAGCAGATGAAATGCTCAACATGGGCTTTTTAGAAGATATTGAGTGGATCTTAGAGCATTTACCTGAATCTACACAGATGGCGTTGTTCTCAGCGACTATGCCGAATCAAATCCGTAAAGTAGCTAATCGCTTTTTAACAGATCCTGTACATGTCAAAATTGAAGCCGTTAAAAAAGCAAAAGCGAATATTGAGCAATTTGCGTGGAAAGTCAGCGGTATTAACAAAATTACCGCGTTAGAACGTATTGCGGAAACGGTTGACTATGATGCGATGATCATTTTTGTCCGTACTCGAAACGATACTGTTGAAGTAGCGGAGAAGCTTGAACGTGCAGGTTATCCAGCGCTAGCACTGAACGGTGATATGAACCAAGCGCAACGTGAACGAACTGTTGATCAAATTAAATCGGGTAAATCGTCAATTTTAGTGGCGACCGATGTCGTGGCGCGTGGTTTAGATATTCCTCGTATTTCAACCGTCATTAATTATGACTTACCTGGCGACAATGAAGCTTATGTTCACCGTATTGGCCGTACTGGTCGTGCTGGTCGTGAAGGTATTGCGATTTCATTTGTTCGTCCACGAGAAATGTATTCATTGCGTCATTATGAAAGATTAACTTCTGGTGTGGTGAAACCTTATGAATTACCAAGTATTCAAGAAATAGGTAAAGCCCGTATTGAGCGTACTCGTCAAGAGATGGCCGCGATCGTTACAGAAAAAGACTTAACGAATATGCGTGAAATCATTGAAGCGATGGCCAGTGAATCAGAACTTTCAATGACAGATTTAGCGGCTGCTTTGCTGTATCAGAAGCAATTAAAACAGCCATTGCAACCGAAAGAAGATCCAAAACCTCGCCGAGAAGCGAAAAGTCGCAGTGATCGTAATGATCGTAATGATCGCGACGGCAGAACTCGTCGTGACGCTAGGGGTGAGAAGGGCAGTCGAGCAGAGCGTGCCCCTCGTAAAGCAAAAGCGGTTCGTAATGATATCGATTGGCAAACATACCGTTTAGAAGTTGGAAAAGAGCATGGTGCAAAACCTGGTGATATCGTTGGTGCAATTGCGAACGAAATTTCATTAGATAGCAGTTATATTGGGCAAATTAACTTGCATGAGCGTTACACATACGTGCAGTTACCTAAAGGGATGCCTGATAAATCATTTAAACAATTAAAACGTGTACGCGTGCGTCGCCAAGCTTTGGAGATTTCTGTATCAGAAGCACCAATTGCCAGCGAACGTCGTCCTCGTCGTAGTGAGCGTACAGGAAACGCGAACTAAGCAGTTTTATTTAGATGATAACTAAAAGGCGCTATATAGCGCCTTTTTTTATGAGAATTTAATCTGTTTTCTTAGAGAGAACTTCTCAATTTACCGTTAAGTTTTAGCTAAATAAAATGGCTGTACAACTATGTTTACATCACTAGTGCAGGTGTTATATGAGCTGACTTAGCGTCGAAAATTATTTAGCCAAAAATAACGTACATATTCATTTACACGCTTCCTTATTTATAGATGCGCCATGCGCTTTCTCTTCACCTGCTAGCCAGTAATAATGACATTATTGATAGAGAAGAGAGATAGCTATGACGGAAGTAACAAACCCTTTAAAACTTCGTGGTATTGAATTTACTGAATACGCAACACCAGATTCAGACTTTATGGAAAAAGCTTTTTATGGCTTTGGTTTTTCTAAAACGAAAAAATTTAAAGGTCGTGATATTGATTACTTTAATCAAAACGACATTCATTTTTTACTGAATAACGAGCAAAAAGGTTTTTCTCGCGAGTTTGCTAAAAGCCATGGTCCAGCAATTTGTTCAATGGGCTGGCGAGTAGAAGATGCTAAATTTGCGTTTGAACAAGCCATTGAGCGTGGTGCTAAATCTGCGGAACATGAAGAAAATAAATTACCATACCCGGCAATTTATGGGATTGGCGATAGTTTAATTTATTTTATCGATAAGTTTGGTGATAAAGGCACTATTTATCAAGAAGACTTTGAAGGCTTGGCTGAGCCTGTCATGGTAAAAGACAAAGGCTTTAAGGCTGTTGATCATTTGACCAATAATGTTTATCAGGGCACGATGGAAAAGTGGGCTAACTTCTATAAAGATGTCTTTGGTTTTACCGAAGTGCGTTATTTTGATATTAAAGGCGAAAAGTCAGCTTTGGTTTCTTATGCATTACAATCACCTTGCGGAAAATTCTGTATTCCAATTAACGAAGGTAAGGGCACAAATAACAACCAAATTGATGAGTATTTAGAAGAATATAACGGTCCAGGTGTGCAGCATCTTGCATTTATTACTGATGACTTAGTAGGGTCTTTAGATCAGCTTGATAAAGATATCATCGATACCTTAAATATCGTACCTGAGTATTATGACGATGTCTTTAAGCGTATCCCTTGGGTAAAAGAAGATCATAAGCGCATTCAAGAGCATCAAATTTTGGTGGATAGCCAGAAAGAGAACTCTTACTTATTACAGATCTTTACTAAGAATATCTTTGGCCCAATTTTTATCGAGATGATCCAGCGAGTTGATGATAAAGGCTTTGGTGAAGGTAACTTCACTGCGTTATTTAAATCAATAGAGCTAAATCAAATAGAGCGTGGCGTATTATAATTTAACTAAGCGTTACTTTAAAAAAAACCGGCTGAGCAGCCGGTTTTTTATGTACAGGATGTACGGTATGTCGTGGTTACATGGACGTAAAAGAACGACCATGTACAGGATGTACGGTATGTCGTGGTTACATGGATGTATAAGAACGGCCATGTGCAGGACTCACATCATTTTATCTGGTTAACGACTGTTGATCTGACGACACCTTTAAATCTTTTAAAATACCATCCGCTAAATTGTAAACAAAACCATGTACGGTAAGCTCTTGTTTTGCTTTCCAAGCGTTTTTTACTATGGTGGTGTTACAGACGTTCGCTACTTGTTCAATGACATTAAGCTCACACAAGGTATTGAACTTTTCTGTGTTATCCGTGATTGCATCAAGCTTTTCTTTATGAAAACGATGAACGTCTACGATGTGGCGTAACCAGTTATCAATTAACCCATAACTATCATCGTCCATAGAAGCTAAAACACCACCACAGCCGTAGTGACCACATACGATAATGTGTTTTACTTTTAAATGATCAACGGCAAATTGAATAACGGATAAGCAGTTTAAATCAGTATGGATCACTTGGTTGGCAATATTACGATGTACAAAGACTTCACCAGGCATCATACCTAAAAGTTCATTAGCTGGTACACGAGAATCTGAGCAACCTATCCAGAGATATTCAGGTTTTTGCTGCTGAGCTAAGGTATCAAAAAATGAAGGATCTTCTTCAATGATTTTTTCGGCCCACGCTCGGTTATTTTTAAACAGGTGATCAATATTTGACATAGCTGATTCTTCGTTAAGTTAAGTGTATTTATGACATTTTATGTCATAAATACACTTAAAGTAAATCCGACCTCTATGTTATTGGTTAATTTTTTTTAATTTCTATTACAATAGTACACAAATAAATTTTGTGAGAAGTAAAAATGGCAACGGCGTGTGCACGACACATCTTGGTAAAAACTGAAAAACAAGCACTACAAATAAAAGATAAAATTGATAAAGGTGCAGATTTTGGTGAAATGGCGAAGAAGTTTTCTACTTGTCCTTCTAAAAAGAAAGGGGGAGATTTGGGAGAATTTAAAAAAGGCCAAATGGTCAAAGCGTTTGATGATGTGGTATTTAAAAAAGCGTTATTAACAATTCATGGCCCAGTAAAAACTAAATTTGGTTTTCATTTGATCCAAACCATTTATCGCCAATAAGTTATGTAGCATTAATTTAAAATAATTTTAGAGATAAATGAAAAGCCGAGTAAACAACTACTCGGCTTAATTACTTTAAAACAGACTATTTAACTAGAAATCAATTGATGCACTCAACTGAACATAACGTGGAGCTTGCCATGTAGAAGCAACACCGAAAGTACCATCCGCTACTCCTAGATCTTCTTCAGCGTCCTCTTCATAGTAAGTTACACTATCACCTTCTAAGACGTTGAATATGTCAACGCGGAAGGTCATGTTATAGCCATCCATGTCCATGTTGTATTGCGCTGCTAAGTCTAATTTGTTCACCCAATCAGTTGTACCATAGGTACCACGTGGCATATAAGTGAATTCAGGATCAGTAGCACAGTTAGCATGACAAACATAGTATGTTTGACCATAATCAACAGGACCACCTTGACCATCAGCACCTGCAGTCGGGTGACCTACACCAAAGGCATTGCGTGGGCGACCTGATTGAATAGATAAGTTAGCACTTAATGACAAGTTTTCAGTAACGGCATAAGCACCGAAAACCTTAAACATGTGACGTCTGTCATTTGCTAAATTACCGTAGGCGCCATCAGTTAACTGTACAAAGTCAAAGTCGGTTGTGATACCAGCATCGTCCTGTGCGTTATCAGACTTAACTAGACCTTCTGAGTTACCGTAAGAGTGTGACCAAGTATATGATGCACTTAAGCTCCATACGTCATCCCATTCGCGGTCTAATTCAAATACCATTGAATTATATTTACGCTCTGCCTTAGGATAACCTAGCGCTTCACCAGGGATTGTGAAAATTCCGTCACCTTGACCGTCACAGTTTGTATCAAGTTGTACATCCATATCTTCACCTGGATTACCCAATACATAAGCGTGGTTTAAGTGACCACAACCAAATTGTGCTTCAGTGTAGTGATCGATTAGCATATCATCGATTGCACCATTTAGTTCACGTCGAATGAAGCGAGCGCCCCAAGACCACTCTTCATTAATCATTGCTTGATAACCAATGATCAATTCATCTTGATACATAGGATCTAAATCTTGGTCAACAATAATCGTGGTATCAGGAACAGAGCCATCAGCATTAACGTGAGTACCGAATTTTTCACCTAAATCCAAATCGACGATGTATTCACTACCGCCATAGTTACCGTAAATTGGAGCATTTAATACATAATACTCTTGAACATCGTATTCATTACCAGATAAACGAACGTTAGTATTATTTGCTACCGGTAAGAAGTAACGACCAGCATTAGCAAAGATTTTTGATTCACCATCACCATTGACATCCCAGCTGATACCCAAACGAGGGGCAATCATATCGTCGATTTTGACGAAAGTTTCACCATTGGAGTTTTTATTATCAAATGTTTCACGGCGTAAACCAAGCGTTAAGGTGAGGTTATCAGTCGCAGTCCAGATATCCTCGATATAAAGAGCTGTTGCTTCAGTTTCAAATTCACCACCAACAGTACGAGTACGGTCACGGGCATACCACTCAATTCCATCTGGTACAAATACGCCATCTACAACTTCAGTACCAGCTACGGCATCTCTTAAACGCCAGTAACGACCATCCCCTTCACCCGAATATCTTTGTTGGCTGAATGAAGTGTTTGTTTCGCTATCAAAACCTGCACGGATAGTGTGATCACCGATGAAATATTCAATATCAACACGTAAAGCTTCACGCGTATCTTCACCTAACTCAACGAAGTAATCACCTCCTAATGTGGCACAACCAGCATCGAAGATTGGACCAGCATCACGGTAATCTAACATCATTTCACATTCACCTTGGTTATCAGCTAATGATGTAATGCTGTATTCATTCTCGCCATATAGTGCGGAAACGGTCAAATCTTCTGTCCAATAACCCGTATATTTTAGTGACCAGTTATCGCCACCAGACTCTGTGGTTGCTGTTGAAATTAAATTACCTTTTTTGCGAGCAGCAAAATCATAACCGTAAGTTTTATCAATGACATCATTTGCATCTGAGAATGCTAAGTATTCTAATTTATGATCATCAGTAATATTCCAGTCAATTTTTGCGCCCCAGAAAGAATCATCTTGTGAGCGATCTCTAAATACTGAACCACGAGAAATAACATCTTCCTGCTCATATGATTTAGGGTTATAAATTGCGTAGAAGAATAATGTATCTTTAATGATTGGACCTGACGCATAAATATTACCATCTATGTTGTCACGTGAGTCTTTACTATTGTATCGGAACACGTCACCTGTAGCTTCAAATGAGTTAGGTGCATCATCTTGTAAACTATCAGGGCGATAATACAGGTTACCACCAAATTTGAATTCATTAGTACCGCTCTTAGTGACAGCATTTACAACACCACCCGTTGAACGACCAAATTCTGCTGAGTACCCGCCAGTTTTTACTTGGAATTCTTTATAAAACTCAAACGGTACACTTGAAAAGCCCATACCATTACGGAAGTTGGTAACGTTCAATCCATTAATGTACATAGCATTTTCAGAGACAGATGAACCACCAAAAGAGGCAAATCCTTGGTTGCCTGCTGGACCGAAACGCTGATCACCAAGAGTGGTACCAGGCGCGAGTAAGGCAACAGAAGTGACAGTACGAGGAACTGGGATACGATCTAATTCAAGTTCACCGATAGTTAATGCTGACTCAGAAGATGTTACATCGATAGTGGCAATGGCATTACCACGTACCTCAATAGTTTCCATCCCTGATTCAACGAGTGGAATATTTGCTGAATTGGAACCAATGCGAACAGAAAACTTGTCTAATGATTTTGATTCATAGCCATCTTTTGATACGACGATTGAATATGAGCCAACGGGTAATTTACCAAAACGGTAATTACCATCACTATCTGCCGTTACCGTTCGAGTAAAGCCTGTTTCTTTATTTTTGATTGTTACATTTGCATTGGCAATCGGTGATTTTGCTGTTGTTAGTACCTGACCAACTAATGAACCATCATTATTACTTGCATAGGTTAAACTCGATGTGCCAATAACAGCAGATATTGCAACTGCGGTTAATGAACGTCTAAACACTTTCAAATAACCAGTATTGGAATTTTTCATTCTTATCTCCCTGATGTCACATAGTGACTTGGTGTTATTTTTTGCTTCTAAAGCCTATTTATTGTTAGTAAGCGACTTTGGAAGTTTTCATTTTTTACTGCCTAATACGCAGTTGGACGAATATTACGTGTAAGTTCTAATGGCGTTCAAATAGGGAAATGAGAAAATCAGCTAAAATGTAACACACTGAAATAGTTTGTTTTTTGTCTTAAGTATTTGTTATTAATGGTGGTTTTAATTCTCTATCCAATAAGTTGTTTCAGAGTTGTTGAGATTGGGCATGGTTATTTCATCAGAAAAAGAGGTGTTTTAAAAAATTGTTTAAAATCAGTTGATTATATTATTTCAATTTGTAACTAGTTTAGCGTAATACCAGTGACTGTTTGTCGTTATGATATTGGAGTTAAGTTATTAAATGTAATTAAAACAACAGCTTGTTTTTTATGGTTGGTGTTTAATAAGAGCAAGTAGTAAGTGGTGAGTAAATTATTGAAATTAAAATGTAAGAAATGTAAATATATTGTTAGTTTGTGAAATATTCACAGAAAGTATGTTATTTGCGTCAGCGGTTAACTTATTTATCTGCCTATGTGAATTGTTTAACAGAGATCGCTTTTGATATCATTTCTATCGAAGACTCTTGGTAAAAAATAATCTCAGAAATCAGTTCATAACGCTTATAAATATTTATTTCTTTTAGTGAGTTACTGTAAAAAAAAGTCGCAAATTGCCTAATTTCCCTGTAAGTTTTAATAGTTGTTGATGCAGAGCCATGAATACAACATTTAACAAAAATAACGATAAAGATTAGATCAATTTATATTGGATGCCTTATGTTCAATCAATTACACATAAAATTATTAATACCAAGCCTGCTCTCAGGGCTTTTAGTCATGCTTAGTGTGGCGATATTTGTTGATGAAATGACGACAACAGGTATCATTTTATTACTTTTTGCCACTGTGGTGATACAAACTGGCGCGAGCTTTATTTTTTCTCAGAAAATGTTAGCTAAGCGTATTGAATCATTGCAGCAATTTTTAGATTTGGTGGTCAGTGTTGATCAAGCACCACAGACACCTTATGTTGATAATTTTAAAGATGATTATTCGAAGGCTGTTAATCAACTAGGGCTATTTATTGCAAGTTTATCTGATGTAGTGAAAGAGATCCGCAGTGAATCTGAAAGCTTACGACAAGGTACCGGATCGCTTACCAGTCAAATCAGTGACTCAGTGATTGCCGTTGATCAATCTTCTGAACAAATTGCGCAAATGGCATCATCAATCGAAATGGTTGCATCAACATCTTCAACCTTGTCTGATAGTGCATTGCAAGTGAGTGAAACATCAAATCAGGTGTTGTCTTTATTACAACAAGGTACAACATCTTCTAATACTAGTCAGCATACGGTCGAAGAATTTGCCAAAGAGGTGACCGAAATGGCCAGTGATTTAGCTCTATTACAAGAAGAAAGTGCTCGTATTGGTTCAGTCTTAGATGTGATCAGAGGCATTGCCGATCAAACAAACTTATTAGCGTTAAATGCCGCGATTGAGGCCGCTCGTGCTGGTGAGCAAGGGCGAGGGTTTGCCGTTGTTGCTGATGAAGTGCGAGCGCTTGCCCATCGCACACAAGAGTCAACGGTTGAAATCCATTCAATGGTTGAAGGACTGCAACAAAAATCAAACAATGCGGTGAATGCCATTGCCAAAGGGCAAACGTTAACGCAAGACAGTTTAGAACATTCGGCAGCTGTGGTTGAAGCATTGGAACAAATTGGCCAAGTGTTTACCGAGGTGAATACACTCACGTCACAAATTGCGAGCGGTACCCAAGAACAGCAACAGTCGACAGCATCTATCAATGATAATATGAGTGCCGTTGTTGCCTTAAGCCAAGAAATTACTCATGGCTTAAATCGTGTTGCTGAACATGCAGAGCAGCAAAAAGCTACCTCAGAAGAAGTGGATATGACACTTAACCGAATTTGTGTCTAAACTCTTTATTAGCTCCTGTATAGCTTCAACCATAAGCTTGGTTCGCTTAAGCTTATGGTTGAAAGCCTTAACGTATTAATTACTCGCTTTGGCTTGTCGTTCTTTCGCTAATTGTTGTAATTGTTTTGATTGTATATGTAAGCTGGCGCGTACTAAAAGTTCACGATCTTCATCCCGGATAAAATGAAACAGTAATTTGTGTTGATATTTTTCTTGAATTTTTTCTACGTCAATTATTTCAGCATAGCTATATATGGCGGCATTTTCTGTGGGTAAAAAGACTTTTAACTCAACAAAATCATTTAATTTAAATGCGGAATCAGCATGGAAAATGATACCCGCACCTCCAAATTGTTGCCCTTGAAAACGTAGTGCTTGTTCATCTTGCTGACTTAAAATATAACCTAACAGTAGATCGATTTTTTGCGCCTGATGATGTAAATAATCCACTAATTGCCCAGCAACGCCACTCACTGCTTGTAGCGGTTTAAGTGCTGCCTGATCAATTGAGGTCATATCATTAACTAGCTTAAAGGGGGCAGGGATAGCCGCTAAAAAGTGTTGATAATCAGTTATCTCACTTGTATTAATCACTTTAACATTAATATTAAATTGATGTTTAATGGTAAAGAATTCATCAAATTGTTTGAGCTTTTCTTGATTGTCAGTGACGCTCATCAATATTCCTATATTCGCGGCTTATGAAGCTTATTCTAAGTGAATAATATGATTATGAAATAATTTGTTTTATATAACAAATAAGGTTTAGTGTGGCTGATTGGCTAAAAATAAATTAACTGCACATTCACACATTTCTTCAATACTGGTGTTATCTTTATATATGCCATCTATGGTGAGTCTTGCAATGCCGTGCAGGGTACCCCAAATGACTTGTGCCAATCGTAAAGATGATTCTGTTTGCGGAAATAAGCCTATATCTTGCCAGTGTTTGGTAATTTTAACCTGATAGTCAAAAGTAGGATACGCGGCTTGGCGTAAGGTTTCATTACTGCCTTGATCTTTCCAGATAGTACGACCAAACATTAAGTCATATAAATTCGCATTTGCAGTGGCAAAATCGATGTAATTGTATACAAAAGCACGATAATGATCGCTTTTTGATAGTGTTTTATCACTTAACACTTTTTCTGCTTGTTGTTGCCATTGGGTAAACCCTTGAGCAGCAATGGCGCATAATAAATCGTTTTTATCAGTAAAGTGATGGTAAGCCGCTGTGCGTGAAACTCCGACATTTTCAGCAATTTTGCGCAAAGATAAACTGTCAATGCCTTGCTCATTAAGCATTTTCGTGGCTGTTGTTAGCAAAGACTGATGTAAATCACCGTGGTGATAGCTTTTTTTTGCTTTCTGGTTACTTTTCATTCTTCATTACTGCTTATAATGCTTTTCTTGATGGGAAAGTTACATTAGCAAAAATAAGTCCAGCAACCAATGACATAAAAATAAGAAATGTCTGTGAATTGATGCCAGCACTATTACCGATTATGTCTTGCCCTGAAATGGCAATATTTAAGCCCACGTAGACCTTACTGCCGGGAACTAATACCACTAGGCCGAGTAACTTTACAATGCTAGAGGGGAGGTTCATCAGTCGTGAGAAGATATTACTATAGATACCTAATGCAAAGGCTCCAACAAATGCACCTAGTGCAATTCCAAGATAGGAAGCGCCCCATAGACTCGCTGCAAAGGCTACATAGCCAGAAAGAATGCCCCATGGCGCATCTTTCTTACGGACTTTAAATAGGATCACCAAGGAAATTGATAGTGTTGTGACTGCCGCCCACCCAGCCCATGTAGGCATGGCATCGGGTCTGATATAATCAGCAATTCCCCAAAGTTGATCGCCAATTGCGACTCCCAAAACTGCGCCGAAATAAAGTTTGAAAAGTACCATTAGGGCATCCATTACCCTTGCGGTACCTGCGATTAAGTTGCGGGCGGAAAGCTCGGATAATCCTACTGTGAGAGCGAGCCCTGGGATAAAAGCAATAATGGCAGATAAAATCACGAGTGGGGCATTAATTTTTGGATCAACATGAGTGATCGCTGATGCGAGTAGTGCACAAAGTAATGCTGAGAGCGGCTCAAGCATTTCAGTGACGCGTTTTGAACGTTCTGACCAAAAGACAAATAAGCACACGATGGACCCGAGTACAACAGACCAAAATACGTCATGCCAACTGGTGCGCATCAGCATGGCAAAGGCACCACTTGAGGCGCCAAAGGCCAGAAACGTTAAAAAGCGCCCATAAGGCTCAGGTTTGTTGCCAATTTCCTCTAAACGTTCAATCGCTTCACTTAAGGTACGACTGCCAGATTGCAATTCATCGACGAGTTCATCTGTTCGGGCAAGTGCGCCTAAATCCAATCCGCCAGGAGTTACTCTCAGCATGTGATTATATTCTTGATGCTCATCGTCACCAGATAAAATAAAGGTCAGAGATGTTGGTGTGACAATAAAACTTGCTTGTAAGCCAAGAAATGTCGCAACCGTTTGTAGGTGTGCTTCTAGTCGGTAAGATGGGGTACCAAATTTATGTAATGCTTTACCTAGGCGGATTATAAAGCGGCGCTTTTCAATAAATTCATCTTGAACGGTCATTTGTGGCTCATTTTATGGTTGTAAATAAAGCATTTTTTATAAACACCTTAACTATTTGATATTTTATGTTAAATTTGACTTTTATCAAATAAAGATCTGTTGTTATGACACTTTTAATTATACTTGCGATTGTGTTTGCTTGTGTGGCGTTGATGGTGGTTGTTGGTGAAAAATACGGCAAACCGATGGAGCCAGGCGAGCAGGCAAAATACAGTAAATGGGTAAGAATTTTAGTATTTGCTTTGATAATTATAGCGTTATTAAAGGCGATAGTTGAATAAAACGTTCTAAGATAGCGAGATAAGTGATGAATGCTTGCTTTATCTCAAGACAGAGCTTAACTAAAATGATTATAACTTAGCGAATGAACGTAATTTGCTAAGTAAGGAAAACTTATGTTTGAAATTCCACAACTTGATTTAAAAAATAAAGTGTCAGCGCAAGAATGGCAAACTAGGGTTGATCTTGCTGCATGCTATCGGTTAATAGCCATGCATGGCTGGGATGATCTTATTTATACCCATATTTCAGCGCGAATTCCTGATACCGAACATTTATTGATTAATGCTTTTGGTTTGGCATTCGATGAGATCACCGCTTCTAACTTGGTCAAAATTGATATTGATGGCAATATTATTGACAAGTCATGCCCATTTGAAATTAACCCTGCTGGCTTTACTATTCACAGTGCCGTGCATGAGGTAAGACATGAAGATCAATGTGTTTTGCATTTACATACCAATGAAACCATTGCCATTGCAAGCTTAGAAGAAGGGCTATTGCCATTGAGCCAATATTCTGCATTTGCTCTGGCATCAATGAGTTATCATGATTATGAAGGCTTGGCTGTTAATGCTGAGGAGAAAAAGCGTTTGCAGCAAGATTTAGGCAATGCAAATTTTATGTTGCTGAGAAACCATGGAGGCTTAACGCTGGGTAAAACCATTGGTGATGCTTATATGCATATGTACGATTTAACCCGCGCTTGTCAAGTGCAGCTACAGATCATGGCAACAGGTATGAAGCCTATCATGATAGAGCAAGGTATTGTTGATGGAATTAAAGCGCAAGCGAATATAGTGCACACTGGGTTAACAGGGGGACAAAAATCATGGCCTGCCATGCTTAGGCGAGTCTATCGTCAAGATCCATCCTTCGCGAGTTAATCCGAAAACTTAAGAGCGAAATAAATGAAAATAACCCATGTAGAAATTTTTGATATTGAATGTCCTGAACGGCCGCCTTGGAACCCAGTATTTGTTCGCGTCTATACCGATGAAGGTATTTGCGGTGTCGGTGAAGCTGGGCTTGCTTATGATTGGGGGCATAGTGCTGCAGCGGCAATGATCAAAGAGATCAGCGAAGCAATTTTAATTGGCTTTGATCCGTTTCAAACTGAACTTCTATGGTCGCGCATGTTGCGTGAAAGTTTTTGGGGGCTTGGTGGCGGGCCTGTGCTTTACTCGGCAATGAGTGCTATTGATACCGCTCTTTGGGATATTAAAGGCAAAGCCTTAGGTGTCCCTGTTTATCAATTATTAGGCGGTAAAGTGAATGCTGAATTACGTACTTATGCTAGTCAATTACAATTTGATTGGGATGAAGAGTGTACGAAATTGATTGAGCCGCAACAATATGCTGAAGCTGCTTTGAAAGCCGTGGCACAAGGGTACGATGCAGTAAAAGTTGACCCGATTGTCTATAACCAAGACGGTAGTTCATCATTTGATCGCACTAAGTTATTTACTCAACCACAAATGCGTTTATTTGGTGATCGATTGCGGGCTATTCGTCATGCGGTGGGTGAAGATGTTGATATTATCTTTGAGTCTCATTCATTAATGGGGGCGGCATCTGCGATCCAAATGGGCGAAGTGATCGAAGAAGTTGGCTGCATGATGTATGAAGAGCCGGTGAATTACCTTAATAGTAAAGTACATAAAAAAGTGTCGGAACGGGTTAATGTGCCGATTGCTGGTGGTGAACGTTTGTATCATCGCTGGGATGTACGTCAATATTTTGAAGATCAAAGTATTGATGTGTTACAGCCAGATGTTGGTTTATGTGGTGGTTTTACTGAAGCGAAAAAAGTGTGTGATTATGCTGATGTCTACGACATTCGAATTCAAGCACATGTGTGCGGTGGTCCAGTAGCAACGGCGGCATCACTCCATCTAGAAACGGCTATTCCTAACTTTTTGATCCATGAACATCATACTTATGCGATCAAGTCTTGGAATAGAGAATTATGTATACAAGATCCTCAGCCGGAAAATGGGGTGTTTAAAGTCTCTGAAACACCTGGCATAGGTATCGAGCTTAATGATGAAGTTGTTAAGCGTTCGCCAAATGTTGTGGTTAAAGCATTAAAATAACCTTAACGCTGTAGCATGTAAAAGGATGGCAAATGCCATCCTTTTATCTTTCTACCCTACTTAACCTCAGGTTTGTATAAGAAATAGTGCCATACTAAATAAAACAATAACTTAGGAATATTTTATATTTCTAGCTTGGTATTTTTGTCTGAATTCAAGGCATTTTGAAGTAGGAATAGCTGGCTATTTCACTTTAAAATAACGATGAAGTCAGTAAAAATAACTGCTAGAAACGTATTCCTTATGCGAAACTGAGGTTACTTATATATAGTCGACAGGGAGTGCAGTGGTATATTTCATTTCTTCCATGGCAAAACTTGAACTAATATCAGCAAAGCTAGCTTTATCGATGAGCTTTTTATAAAAGCTATCATAGGCTTTCATATCGGATACTACGACCCTCAGCAAATAATCAACTTCGCCACTCATTCGGTAAAACTCAATAATTTCTGGAAACTCATCGGCAATTTCACCAAAGTCGCTCAGCCATTGAGGGTTATGTTGATTGGTCTTTATCATCACAAATACGGTTAAGCCGACATTAAGTTTTTCAGGATCGGCAAGTGCTACTCGACCTTTAATGATGCCAGACTTTTCCATGGCTTGAATACGCCGCCAGCAAGGAGTGGTCGACAAACCAACTTGTGCGGCAACTTCACTTACGGCTAGGGTGCAATCTTTTTGAAGGATAGTGAGAATTTTTTTATCGAATTTATCCATATATCGGTTTATTTTACTTAGAATAGGCAGGTGATAAGTTTTATTTTGCCGTAATCGAGCAAATTAGCAAATTTTTTACAACCTATATGCTTGCGCAGTTGAGGTCTTATTGGTTAGTGCTAAGAGAACTTAACTTGTACCAGTGCTTTGCATTGTTATAGCAAAGGGCGTGTTGGCTATCTTTACTGAGTAAGTTCAACATCATCTGCCAGTAGCTTTGATAAGATTGGCTAAATAAGGTTAAAGGGAAATTACTGGCAAGCATGACGCGGGAAAGCCCTAAAATATCAAGACAATGATCAATGATGTCTTTCGCAAAGCTGCTAGTGTAATGACGATCTATCATTTCCCAACCAGAGCATTTTATCGCAATATTTGGGTTACTCGCTAGTTGACATAAGTTGTTGAGCCAGTTACTAAATAAACGCTGCTCTGGAGCGATAGTTGGAAAGCCAGCGTGATTAATGATGGTAACTAGCTCAGGTATTTGTTCAAGTAATTGAACCAGCAGTGTTATGGCGTGATCATCTGCTAACGATAATTGGCATTCAAAGCTTAATTGTTGGCTGGCTAGATAACTAAGATTTGTTTTTACCTGCGGTAAATGCAGTACTTGTGCGGCTTGTTCATCAAGAATATATCGAACACCAATGAAGCTCTTTTGGAGGAGTAGTTGCTTGATACAGGCTTGAAAGTTTTCCGATGACAAGGTGATATCAGCATAAGCGACGCTTTTAAAAGGCAAATAACAATTTTGTTCAAGCCAAGCTAATTCACGCCAAGGCTGTTGATTATCAAAACCTGCTTCAATATGAACAAAGCCAGCTAAAGATAAAGGCTTAGTTAATTGTATGTCTTGTTCGCTAAAGTTTTGTTTGATCCGCGCTTTATCAGGCCAAAACGGCGGCTGATTTGCTTGCAACCACTGATAGTTACCTTTAGTTAAATCGAATAGATGTAGGTGCGGGTCGATTATTTTCATTGTCCGTTGCACTTATTGCGCGGTATAACCGCCATCGATCACTTGTAAACTGCCAGTAATAAATGTTGCTTTGTCAGAAGCTAAAAATAAGACTAATTCAGCAACTTCTTCTGGCTGTCCTAAGCGATTCAATGGTTGTTGAGCGGCTTCTTCTTGGTGTACCGATGCTTTATCGGCACCAGAGCGCTGGCAATAGTTATCAATAGCTTGATGATAAAGTGGGGTTTCTATCGTACCAGGGCAAACCGCATTAGCGCGAATATTATACTCGGCGTAATCAATCGCTGTGGTTTTAGCCATTGACGCTAGTGCTGATTTACTCAAGTTATAAGCAAACGAGTTAGGCTTAGCAATCAACGCTTGGTCTGACGACATCAGAATAATCGCGCCGTTTTTTTGCTGTTTCATGCTAGGGAGCACGGCTTGAATAGCTGAGTATGCCCCTTTGACATTAATATTAAAAACCTGTTCCAGTTCAGCTTCACTGGTGTTCTCAATTGATGATGAAAAATGGATGCCCGCATTCGAGACTAAGACATCAATGGAATGTGATTGTGCAATTTCATGAATGATATCTTGCACTTGTTGGTGATTGGTAACATCACACAACTGAAATTCACCATGCCCGCCATCAACAAGATCTAGGTTAATAACACGGTAATCGTGTGCGATAAATAATTTAACAATACTTAAACCAATGCCCGAACTACCGCCGGTGACAATACATAATTTTTTCATAAAACGAATATTAATATATTTTTGTTTATCATACCTTTTTTGCTATGACGGGGCTAGAGAGTACTCAACGGTTAATTTGTCTGAGGTGCCTGTATAGTGGTAGGTAAGCTGATAGTAAAGCAAGCACCACCTAAAGGGGAGTCAGAAACTTGGCAATTGCCATGGTGCCATTCACTGGCTTTTTTGACAATTGCTAGCCCTAAACCATAACCGCCATGGGATTTATTTCGACTTTGCTCTACACGAGAAAATGGATCGAAAATTGTTGGCCAATAAGCCTTTTCAATGCCGGCACCATCATCTTCGACCGTTATTTTTAATTGGTCTTTGGTTTGAGTAGCAGATACTTTGATTTGTTGGTTCGCATAACGTAATGCATTGATAATTAAGTTTTGACAGGCGCGTTCAATCAACTCTCCATTGCTGTATAACCAGAGGTTTTTGGCAATATCTGTGATTATGTTTACCTGATGATGTGTACGGTGTTTTTCAACTTGGTGTTGCAGTAATTCACTAATATTGGTTTGTGCGCGATTTTGCTGCAAAGCAATATGTTCGATTCGTGAGTAACTTAACATTTCATCCACTAAGCTTTCAATTTCTTGAAGATCTTGTTCTATGCCTTGCTGTTGTTCTGGCGCAATATTTTTTAGCATGGCAATCGAAAAGCGCAAACGTGATAGCGGTGTTCTTAACTCATGTGAGACAGCATTTACCAGTTGCTTTTGTTCTTGAATTAAGTGTTTTATTCGCAACGCCATTTTATTCATGGCACTAACGACATTGGTGATTGGAGAATGGCTAGTGATAGGTTTATTTGAAATTTTTTGTAATGAGTGAATATTATTCGCAAGGGATGTTAACTGCTTAAGATCGCGCCACACGGGGCGAGTCCATAAAGCAATAATCAGTGCCAATAATAGGTATGAAATAGTCTGTACGATAAGTTTAGTGCCAGAAAAACTGGTCGCTTGGCTAATCGGCCCGACTTGCAGTAATTGCGCTTTGTTAGCGGTTATCGCATATAAATACAATTGTTGTTCTAAATCATACAACGGTAAGACATCACCTCGTTGCAGTGCTGCTTTCTGTGCTGGTAACCAAGCTATGTCTGATAATTCAATGAGCTTAAGTTTAAAGGGGGTGGGATTGATATTGGTTAATTGCTCTGAATTATTGACTAATTGCGCAAGAGAGCTTGTCAACGCCATTGAAGTTGACAATTCTCTCGACGGGGAGTGATCGAGAGTTGACCAAAGTAGTTCAGATGCCCAATTAATCGATAATATGCCTGTGATAACCACCAAGTATAAGCTGATGAACAAGCGTAACACTAGGGCGTTTCCTGTTCCGTTAATGGTTGTTGCCAGGCATTAGTGTTAAATAAATACCCCTTGCCCCACACAGTAATAATTTTGTATGGATTGTTGGGATCATCACCTAATTTTTTTCTTAACCGAGATATTCTAACGTCGACGCTTCTATCTAAGCCATCATATTCTCTACCGATCATTTGTTTATGAATGTAATCTCGGTTTAATGGCTCATCTGCATTTTTTGCCAGTAGCCATAATAGTTCAAATTCATGACTGGTAAGGTCTACAGCTTGTTGTTGATAAATAACGCGACGTGATTTTTTTAATATACTGAGCTCACCAACAATGATGTCTTGATGGTTATTGCTCGATTGGTGTGAGCTTCGGCGCAGAACGACATTAATATGGGCGAGCAACACATGTGGGACAACGGGTTTAATAATGTAATCATCTGCGCCTATTTCTAAGCCAAGTACATGATCAAAATCGCTGTCTTTTGCGGTCAAGAAGATAATTGGTTTATCAAAGGATTTTCTCAATCTTTTGCAGATGGTGAAACCATCCATTTTGGGCAACATCACATCGAGGATCACTAAATCTGGCTGACTGTCGATAATTAATTGCGGAGCATTTTCGCCACTATTGAGTACGGTAACGCTAAAATTGTTACTTTCAAGAAATTGTTGGATGAGGTTCGCTAAGCGAACATCGTCTTCTACCAAAGTGATATGCGTCATTAAAACAAACTCCATTGCGCGCGTAATCGACGACGATACAGTTGAGATTGACTAAGGTTAATTTTTACCTTTTGACTAGCCAATATCTTACCTTGTGTATTTACTAAGGTAAATGTCATGTCTTTATCGAGTGAAGTGGCTATTTTCTGATTAACTTGTGTTTGTTGTTGCCAACAGCTTAATTTTTTTTGCGCTTGGTAGAGGCAAGTATCAATCGGTTGCGGGCTTTGCCAAGTTGCAGTAATGGTCATTTGGCAATTATTTCCTGATTTTGCTACCACGCAAATCATCGGTTTGATCTTCAATGGTATTGGCAATTGAGCATTTATTGCAGAGGCGCTAATTGAACAACTTATTGAAATCAATATCCCTGAAACAAGCAATAAGCGATCAAAACGCATAGACCACTCCAACAAAGGCTGAGCTGATATTTGACTCTTGAATTAACGGACTATTACTAATATGACTACCAAGAAATTCTCTTTTTATAAAGAATTGTGCTTGCCAGTGCTGACTTAATTGATGGCGAATATTGAGAGAAATAAAAGGATTACTGCCAGACTTTGCTTGATATAAAGAGCGCACAGCAACCTTATCGGATGGTGAAATACCATAATAATAATTACTGAGCTTTTGACTCTGCCAATTGAGCCCTATCGCTGCATTTACACGAGTGTTATTGGAGAGCGATATGAATTTATCAAGACGTAATTGACTATTAAAGCCTTGATAAACGTTATTGATATCGTGCAGTAATTGCGCTTTTAATTCGATAGTATCACTAATAAACCAATTAACTTGTACACCACCATCTAGTGCCCACTTACGCTTTTTTATCTCGTTTTGGTTAACATATTCTTTCTCCGGCTGAAGGTTAACCGTATCAGAAAAAGTAGGGATAAATAAATGCTTAGCTTGCCATTGGGTAAAGAAGGATTTTTCACGGTTTAATTGGCTGATCACACTTAAAATAACGTCTTCTGATTGGAGGAGGCTGTAACCAATCACATTATTTTCGATGAAAAATTGCTCACCATAATAATGAATATAAGGTAAGACAACTAACGGTATATTTTCACCACCATGTAAAGGATTGGTTAATACTCCCGCACCTAATGCTGTAGATATATGCCATTGTCCTGTAAGCACACAGTTATCATCTGCTTGTTTACATTGCGCTGATGCAGCTGGTGAAGACAAAAATATGTAAATTAATAATACAGTGGTGATCAGTATGCGGTTAATACTCAAGAGTAACAATTTCCGTAATTCTAGCTCAGTAGTAATGTAACACTGATTGGTCAAGATAAAAGTCTCAATTACATAAGATTACATTTGATAGCACTTTACAACAGCAATTTTTACATTAAAGAGTAGGCTAATAAATAGACAATATAAAAAGGAGAGTTGAATAATGTGCTTAACAAGATCCTTGCTTACCCTTATTTGTTTGTTATTGGTTGCTTGTGGAGGCAGTGACAATCACGATGTTAACTCATTTAAGCCTGTCCAAAGCATACCAAATTTAAATCCAATCTCAATGCCGTTAACATCACTTGTACAAGCGACACCTGTGAGGTTTGAACGCTATTTAAAAAATGGTGTCTACCTGCGCAGTCAAGATGAGTTAAGAGTAACATTCAATGATTCGCCTGAGACATCTAGTGATGATAGTTCGGTATTTTCAACAACGAATGTACAAGAACAAGGCGTTGATGAAAGTGATCGCATTAAATACGATGGCGAGTATTTGTTTATTGCCAATCAGCATAGCTTAATGGGAGGGTTGACAGAAGATACACCCAATGCCATGACGTCAGTGCGTATTATGCAGCGAGGGTTAACTGGTGAAATGCTTGAATTATCGACAGTGACAATTAATCAAGCAGCAAGTTACATAAATGGTTTGTATTTAAGAAACAATACCTTGGCAGTGCTCTCTAATATTGACTCATATCATATTGCCGTTAGTACATTTGTCGAAGGTTTTTTTCCAACCAAGCAGCAGTTTAACTTGTCATTTGTTGACACTGATGAAAAACAAACGCCATCCATAGATTTGTCGTACACCATTGATGGAGCAATTGTAGATAGCAGGCGTATTGACAATATGCTTTATATTGTCAGCAGTTATCGTTCAGCTCTTGATACTATTACGTATACCAGCTCTGAGCAGGAAAAGTTGGCTCACTATAATACGATTATGCAAACGGATATTAGTCAGCTTTTGCCTCAATATAGCGATGGTCAGGGCAATCAATATGCCTTGGTTGATAAGAACAAGTGTTACCTACCGGAGTCGGCGACTGAGCTTGATGGTTTTGATGGTGTGGTGACCATCACTGCGATTAACCTTGATGCTCCCAGTGAAATGCATTCGGTTTGCGTGAATGCACAAGTGCAGGGATTATATGCCAGTCAAAGCTCGCTTTACCTTTATGGCACAGAGTACGGTTATGTTGATGATAAGTTGATTGAAACATCGGTGGTTCATAAGTTTAGCATAGCGGATGCGAGTATTGATTATCGGGCGAGTGCCATGCTGGATGGTCGTTTTAACTGGAACTTGTCGAATTTACGCTTTAGTGAACAAGGTGATTATTTGCGTGTTGTCACTACCACAGGGGATCGTCAGTTGGGTTATGCGCATCGTTTGAATGTATTAATTGACGACGGTGAGCAGCTTAGCCTTATTGCACAGCTACCAAATGCCACTTATCCTCAGCCAATAGGTAAAGTCAGTGATGATGGTAAGGTGTATGAAGATATAAAAGCGGTGCGATTTTTTAACAATCAGGCCTTTATCGTTACCTTTTTAAATCTGGACCCCTTGTATGTGATCAATCTGTCGGACAATCGAAATCCTCTTATTGCCGGAGCACTTGATATACCTGGTTATTCAGCATATTTACACCCCATTTCCGATCAATTGTTATTAGGCGTAGGTCAAAACGTAGATCCCAGAGTGGTGCAAACTGATAGCACAAACCCTGATGAATCCTCGGTGGTGATTGAGGGAGCTAAAGTAACTTTGTTCGACATTGCCAGTATTAATGCTCCCCATGAGATTGATTCGATTGTTTATCCAGAGGCTTATACCCCTGTGGAG
Source organism: Thalassotalea sp. G2M2-11 (assembly GCF_017168195.1). Taxonomy (GTDB): domain Bacteria; phylum Pseudomonadota; class Gammaproteobacteria; order Enterobacterales; family Alteromonadaceae; genus Thalassotalea_E. Next base: position 585,727 of record NZ_JADNYL010000002.1, on the reverse strand, counting down.
TTTGATTACCATGCATTAAGTTATTTAACGATGAATAGTGGCGCTACCCGTTTCGCCTTACCGATAGAGCGTTGGCATACACGTACACTGGTAAATGAACAGACACAAGAAAAATATGATATCTGGACCAATGAGAATGCACTTTCTGTGCTGGAAGTCACAAGTAAATATAATGACGCGCAGTTGCACGAGTTAGGTCGTATTAAAGCGGTGGACTCAGCAGATGAACAATTAAATGTCTCTGGCTGGAACGATCGGTCAATTTTCCATCAGGATGATGTTTATTATATCCATGGAAGTAAAGTGTGGCATAGCCGTTGGGCTGATTTATCGTTGGTATATGGCCCTTACTAAGCCAAGTTTACGTGAGATTTTGTCCTGCTCTTAGATAATTGTTAGGGGCAGTTCCCCCTTGAGCAGGACAATTTTTTTGGCGTACTATTTCGCTAGCTCTATGATTGCTGCTGTATACATTTTTAAATTTAACATTAACTGCTTAACGGTAATAAATTCGTGTTCAGAGTGCCCTGTATATTTTGCGCCCGGCATAGAAGGGCCAAAAGATACCGCTGTTGGGAACAACCTTGAGTTAGTTCCTCCTCCAATGGCAATTGGTTTCGCGTTTTTGATGCCAGTAAAGTGAGAAAATACTGTCAGTAAAGTGTCCGTTTGCGGCGCATTGTCTTGCACGAATGGGTCACCAATATAATGAGTTAACTCAGTGATGTCGGCGATATTTTTTAGCTTCCAAGATGCGATGGCTTGATTAATTTCTTCACGCAATTGTTGGGCTGATTTTCCTTTTGGTCGGCGAATATTAATGTTTAATTCAAGATTGTTTTTATGCTGTTTGATCACCGTGGGAGAGACTGTCATAGGTCCCATAAAATCATCACGATACGCGATACTGCCAAACTGTTTACCCTCTAATCCTAAGCCGATATTATCATTGATAAAATTTACTAAGGTACCTGCACCATTATTAGGCCAGCGTTTAATTGATAATAAATCCGCTAAATACGGAATGGCATTAACACCTTCTTGTGGTTTAGATGAATGAGCTGATTGTCCTAACGCGGAAACGGTGAGCTTTTTATCTTTCAATAAAAAATCAAAATTTGCGTCAGAATAGTTACGTGCTTTATTCATTAACTGTTCCAGTAAATGAGCATCGGCATTATTGATGACAGCTTTGGCATCTTCTGGGATCTGAGAGCCAAAATAGCCGCCCTCAAAATGGCTGATATATGGGTCAAATAATGGCGCGTTGTCAGTTTTGTTAAAGGCTATTTTTATGGTGCCATAACCCTTTTCTGCGGTAACCACAGGGTATTCGGCATCAATGGTAATATTGGTCTGAGGGAGGTCGTGGTGTTTAATGTATTCTTTTAACGGTTCCCAATCAGATTCTTCCGCCATATAGACATATAATTCAATGCGTTTATTGAGAGGTATTTGTTTGTCTTTAATGGCTTTCATGGCATAAAGAGCGGTTGAAATAGGGCCTTTGTCATCTTCAGTCCCGCGGCCAATTAATTTGCCGGGTTCGGTAGTGCTGTCTAGTTCAAAAGGCGATTTTGCCCATTTTTCAGGATTGACTGGCTGGATATCACCATGAGTAATAATACCTAAGCGTTCTTTATTCTCACCTAAACCTATAATGACGACATAGCCTTCATCGGTATAATCTAATCCGAGTTGAGTTGCTTGTTTCTCTAACGTTTGCTTAAAGGCAATATGTGCAGGATTATCGGTTGCTGATACCCCCTCTTTAGCAACAGTATTATGTTGAACTAATTGTGCTAAGCTGTCGATCATTGCTTGTTGGTATGTATTTACAGCGTATTGTGCTGTTTGTTCAGCAAGCTTACTGACAGATTTTGCATGAGCAGACATGCTTAGTGTTAAACTCGCAGCAAGAGCGATAAAATAATAGTAGGGTGTAGTTTTCAAGCGCACGACTTTTCCTTATTATCATGAATGTTATCGGGGACACTATAAATGACTCTTGTCTGTGTATATAGCTACAATATTTTGAAAATACTACCTATACAGTTGGTCATTATGTCATTTTAGTCATAGTGTATTGGCTATTAGTCACTATGAGTTGTCAATAATTCCCTTTATTTTTAATGAATTTATACTACGAGGCACTGAATGTCTGAAATAACTATTCGAACAGCGACGATCGATGACGCTGAAACCATATTGTACTTTATTCGTGAATTAGCTATTTATGAAAAAGCTGAACACGAAGTTTTAGCAAATGTTGAAACCATTAAATCGAGCATGTTTGAAGCTCATAGTGGTGTACATGGCCTTATCTGTGAACTGGACGGTGAAGCAATAGGCTTTTCAGTGTATTTTTACAATTATTCAACATGGTTAGCAAAGCCAGGTTTGTATTTAGAAGATCTTTATGTATCGCCACAGTATCGAGGTCGGGGAGCAGGCGTAGCATTGTTAAAGCGCTTAGCTAGTATTGCCGTTGAGCGGGGCTGTGGTCGTTTTGAATGGAGTTGTTTAGATTGGAATACACCATCGCGTGAGTTTTATGAAGCGTTGGGGGCAGAACCTCAATCTGAATGGATTGGTTATCGAATGTCTGGTCAAACATTGATTGATTTTGCTCAATAAGCGCCAATATTCTTTGTTTGCTTGCGGGTAAATTAGTGTTTTTTGCTTATAATTATTATGTCTTGAGACAAAGTGAGAGCGTCAATGGCAACAAAGAAAGATTTTGAAATCCTTTCTCAAAAGGATCTGGATGACTTATTGCGCATTAATGAGTTTATCGAACAAAAAGATGAAAACTCGTTAGTGAGTGAATTGAAGCGGGCTATATTAGATTCCGGTAAACTGGAATTAGTACAATGGGAGTCACTAAGAAACCATATCAGAGAAATTGAAGAATTGATCCCGCATATTGACTTGATTATTAAATTGAAAAAAGAAAAATAATCTCTCCGTTTCGAACAAAATAAAGCCAGCAAAGTTTACCATAGTGCTTTATAATGGCGGTGTTTATAAAGAGGGTAGCTATGAAAGTTTGTGGTGTAGAATTAAAAGGGAATGATGCAATAATTTGTGTCATGTCGAAAGCGGATGGCTTGTACGATATTCCTCATATGAGAGTTCCTAAAATTAGTATTGCTGATGCCGGTGATGCAGAGCAAGTGAAAAAGTTTCAGTTTACATTTGCTAAATTATTAACTGATTATCACATTGATTCTGTTGTGATAAAGGGACGGGCATTAAAAGGAAAGTTTGCCGGTGGTCCGGTGGGCTTCAAATTAGAAGCTGCAATTCAATTGATTGATGATATAACGGTTGAAATTGTTTCGGGGACTTATGTTAAGTCAGCTTTGGCTAAGTCACAAGTTGACATTGATTTCCGTGATACGGGCTTAAAGAAATTTCAAGAAACAGCATTTCAAACGGTATTTGCCTATCTCGAAAATCATTAATTGTTTTTACGTCTTCAAAAATAGCATTGCCCGATACGGCAATGCTTTTTTTATCTGTCGAATCAGATCTACAAGATAAGCATCCTAGATAAGTAATAAAAGTATTTGATTTTACATACGAACGGTGCAATATGAATGCTATTGTTTGAATGGATTAATTGGATCATAGATGACTGAGTTGCGTTCTTTTTTGTTATCGAATCAACAGGGGGATGAGGTATGTATTACCAATTATGGTGCACGTATTGTTCAATGGCATACTTTAGTTGAGGATGAAGAACGAAATATTGTTTTAGGCTATTCTAAACTTGCCGACTACCTTGACGATGCTGCTCATTTAGGCGCAATAGTTGGACCATATGCTAATCGAATTGGTCACTCTCATGTGAATATCAATGATCAGCAAATGCAATTAGCGTCTAATGAAGGGCTAAATCACTTACATGGTGGTCCAAATGCTTTGAGTCACGTGTTGTGGCAGCTTGAAGCACAAGAGGCACAATTCATTTCATTTTCTTACCGCTGTGAGGATGGCTTTAATGGTTACCCTGGGCCTATCCATTTTAAAGTGGACTATCAGTTAACTGAAGAAAGTGAGCTTAAAATTACCTTGTCAGCTACTGCTGAGCAAGCCACGATTGTTGGACCAACTAGTCACGCGTATTTTAATTTAGCAGGGGTTGAGCATAATGCTAATGAACACCTTTTGCATATTAACGCGCAATATTATACCGATTTAGATGATAAAATGATCCCTACAGGAGATATTTTACCTGTTGCTGGATCTCGTTATGATTTTACTAAACCACGCATATTAAAGCATGACGATGAACGTGATCAGATAGACTTAAATTTTGTTATCAATCAACGGGATGATTGGCAAGCGGTATTAATAAGCCCGGATAAAAAACTTCAATTACACGTTCAAAGTAGCTATCCTGGTTTGCAAATATATACAGGGGATCATTTATCCGGTAAATTTTCGCCTAGGCAAGGAATATGTCTCGAACCTCAGTATTTTCCTGATAGCCCAAATCAGCGAGAATTTCCCTTCCAGTTAACAACCCCTGAGCAACCATTTCGCCAAGAAATTGTTTATCAGTTAGTCAAAATACTCCAGACTGCTGGCGATAAAAATAAGCATGCAGAGGACGGATAATCAATAGTTTTAACAAGTGAGGAGAATTAGTGAGTCAGTTTATGAGATATACTCTTTCTTTTTTCCATAATGCATTGCGTGATGCGTTGAATTAATTCACTCGTTTCATAGGGTTTTTTGATCACTTTGTCGGTAATAAATTGATTTACTGAGGGCGAGTTTTGCTCGTAATAACCGCTGATAAACAATATTGCTGTGTCTGGGTATTGTTTTTCGACTATCTTAGCTAACTCAACCCCGCCCATATTTGGCATGATGACATCGCATAATAAGGCATCTACTTTATGCTGTTCTAAGACGATGAGTGCTTGCTCCCCGCTGTCGGCAGTATAGACTTGATAGCCAGCATTGCTTAAGACTGTGTACGATAATTCAACTAATGATGGCTCATCGTCAACAACCAACACCGACGCGTTTTGCACAATATCTGTCGGTGAGTGAGTTTTGCTGGTTTTTGAAGATAATTTCCTTTTATCTGCAGGTAAGAATAATGAAATTTCTGTCCCATGGTTGAGTTGAGATTGAATATCGATAAAACCGTTTGAACGCTCGACAAAACCATAGACTTGACTTAACCCTAGGCCAGTTCCTGTGTTGCCTTTGGTGGTAAAAAAGGGCTCAAGTGCCTTTTGTTGTACCTGTTCATCCATGCCTTTGCCATTATCTTTGATGGTCAGTTTAATATACTGTCCAGCCACTAATTCACGCAGTTGAGCTTGTTGTTTAGTGAATGATTCTATTGTGGTATCTATGGTGATTTCACCATGATCTTCAATGGCATGCATTGCATTAATGGTCAAATTTAAAATACAATCTTGCAGCTCTGATTTATCAATGTTCGTTAATGGTAAATTATCATCTAAATCAAGAGTTAACGTGATGCGGGGCGTTAATGTCTTCTGTAACATATCATATTCATCACAGAGTAGCTGATTGATATCAACTAATTCTTTATCTTCGGTATTTTTCTGGGCAAAAGAGAGCAGTTTTTTCGTCAGTTTTGCCCCACGAGAGCTGGCATTTAGTATATGTTGTACATATTTTGCGTCTTTACTTTCGGCTTGGGCGTGATGAGTTAATAATTCCGCATAACCGTTTATGATGCCAAGTAGGTTGTTAAAATCATGAGCAATTCCACCGGTTAAACTACCGAGAGCGTCCATTTTGTGTGATTGTTTGAGGGATTCTTGTTGGATTTTAAACTCTGTTAAATCATGGCATGTTGCTAGAATGCGCTTTTGCCCTGAATTATCATTTGGCATAGCGGTTAACGATAAGTTTAATTGGAATTGCTCACCATCTTTTCTACGTCCCCATATTTCTCTGTTTACCGGTAAATGCTGCTTGGGCAGTGATGTTAATAAAATGGCTAAGTATTTGTCATAGTACTTTTTGAATTTTCCTGTCAGTAATATGTCGGCACGTTTACCAACTAATTCATTCATTTTATAGCCAAAGAGTATTTGTACTGCACGATTAGTGGAAAGCACTTTGCCTTGTTGATCGATAATAAAAATAGCATCGGTTAATGCATTAAAAATTTCATTTTGTTCATGTTCTTTTAAATAAAGCGCGCTTAATGCATTATGCTCTGCGGTAACATCATTGATCATAGACGCAACGCCAGTTACCTCTCCGTCGCTGTTTAATAGTGGTGTGTTGTGCCATTCACATAAAATTTCTTTTCCTTCTTTTGTCAGGTTTTTACTCAGGCTGTGATAGCCACCTTTGTTGGCAATTAATTCTTTGGTTAATTCGACCACGTGAGCAATTTCACTTCTGGGTAATAGCATTTTTAATGCGGCTTTACCTTCGAAGTCTTCCATACTAAAACCAAAGATTTTCTTGGCTGCCTTATTCCATTTAACAATGTTAAAACTAGTATCCCATTCAATGACGCCTAGTGGTGTATTGGTGATATGAAAATCGAGCTTTTCTAGCGCAGTTTTCAATGCCTCTTGTGATTCCTGATGACGAAGTTCATTGGCAATGCGTGCAGCAAATACATCTAATACCTCGATAAAGTAATTATCCTCATCAAGTGGTCTATCATCTAAAACAGAAAGAAACCCTATGATGTGACCGTCTGAATCTTTTATATTTACCCCTAAATAGCTCACTATATTATGTGAAGATATCCACTCGTCTTGTGGAAAAAGTACTTGAACATCATTGGGGTAATTACCTAGATGGTTATCGATAAGTTTTTCGCTAGGCGTGTTGGCTATTTCATAAGTAAAGTTAGCAATAGGTTTTTTGTCGTTAATCACTGCCACAGTGGTTGCTGTCATTGGCGTGCTATCGTTCAGTTGGCTGAGCATGACGTATTTAGCGTTATAAACACGAGAAATTTCGATTAGAAAATTTTTAAAAAAATTCTCTGTTGATAAGCTAGCAATACCTACCACCATGTTTTGAATGGCTTTAAATGCTTGAGATTCTTTGGTGATATCACGAACCTGCACCAGTACATTATTGACTTCTTGCTGATGATTTACATAGGGTTGATAAGATATTTCCAGATCTTTTAGGGTCCCTTTATTGGAATAGGCAACTATATTTTGTTTGATTAATTGGCCAAAAATAGCTTTCTCGATGTTTTTTTTCATTGCATCTTGATCAAAAACTCCCTTTAGACTGGTAAAAATGTCAGTGAAATTTTGTTTGATCAGTTCAGATTTTGGTTTATCTAAAAATCGTGATGCTTGCTTATTCACTGAGATCACAATGCCCTCAGCTGAAATGAGAAATAACATTTGGTAGGCTTGTTCAAAGACGCGTTTAAACTTGTTTTCTGCCTGAATCGCTTTATCGTGGCTTTGTTGTTTTTGCTGCTGCAATTGTTGAATATAATCAACAATTGCCGTGCTAAGCAAAGTAATTAAGATGATGTTACCGAAGCGAGTTAGTTCAATTGATATGTAAAGATCACTATGGAGTAGATTAAAAAGTAGTGACATTTGGAAAAATTGTGCAGTGGCTAAACCACATAAACCAATAAACACGAGTCGCGCGTGGTATTGTTTTGCTCGCCAAGCATAACCGCTATAACAGGCTCCTATGAATGGCAGTAGGAATACGGCTATCACATACATTTGATAGGGCAATAGTATGCTAGTGCTATAGGCTAAGATATTTACGATGACAAAATAAGGTATTACGGTATAGCGAATCATACTCTTGTACTTTTTCTTGAGCTTATTCAAAAGTAAGTATTCGATATAGAAATAGAGGCTGATATAAGCGATAGAGCCACTGGTTAATAAAATTAAAGTGGAATTAGTCGCTGCGCTTTCTGGAATTAAATAAACTAAGTAGTTATCGTATGCACTGTAGAGAATTAAAGAACATAAAATATAAATAGTTAAAAACAGTTGGCTTTTAAACTTTAAGATAGAATAAAAAATTAAGTTGATAATAAGTAATACTATGGTTATTCCTAGCACGATGCCTGAAGGTAAGTCAGCCGCATAGTTAGATTGTATTAATGCAGATTCAGAACTGAGCGATAAGTTGATGATCAGTGGTGTAAAAGAGCGTACTTTAACATAGTAAGTTCGTTGTTCATTGGTAGGAATGATCACTGGAAAAATAATGCGATGACTTGGGTAGACCCTTTGATCTAATGAACGACGGGTTCCAGATAAGAAGTGATTGACTAACCGATTATTTTCTACTTCATATAAGTCGATAATTTCAAGCGCATTATATTCATTTCGTAATAACCAATAATTAATTTCTGTTGTGTTCTTGATTGTGAATTTTAACCAAATGGTTGATTGGGTAAAACCAAAGTTCACGTTTTCAGACTGAATCGGTTTGAAATTATTGTTAAATATAGGGGAAGTGATTTGTTCAAATGTAAGTTGAGCACTCGGATCTTCCAGTATTGATACCTTTTGGGTGAGTTGGTAGGTATTGTGCCCTGATTCGATAACCGTTGTTTGCTTAGACAGGCTTGGTAAGCTTAAGAAGAGTAGTAGGATTAAGCCGTAGATTTTTTTGCTTATTGACATAGAAAGTAATCTCGTAATTTTCAATGTCAAAACCACGCTAATAGCTGGTCAAAGCACATGGGTTTAGCAATATAGTAACCTTGAGCATAGTCACACTCTAGCCGCTGTAGTTCAGCTAATATTTCTTTGTTTTCTACCCCTTCAGCAAGTGTTTTCATTTTTAACATTTTACCTAACATAATGCAGATATTAACAATGGCTTTTGCTTCTTTATCAACTAACATTTTAGAGGTGAAAGTACGGTCAATTTTAAGCTCATTAAATGGTGCCTGATATAATTGTTGTAAAGATGAGTACCCTGTGCCGAAGTCATCGATAGAAAGATGAAAGTCTTTCATCCTTAAGCGGTTTAACACATCAAGGGAAGATGTTAGCTCTCCCATGACCGCACTTTCAGTGAGTTCTAAAGTAATATCTTTACTATGAAGGTTATTAGTGTCTGCGATGCTTTTTAATAGCTCAGGAAATTTTAATGAGATAATATTTTCAGAGGTCACATTGACAGATATCTTGAGTGTCGGATGCTGCGCATGTAATTGCTTTAAGCTATTGCATGCAAGGGTTAAGACAATAGAGGTTAATTGATCAATTAAGTGATGTTCCTCTATTAAACTAATAAATTTGTCTGGGTAGACCAAACCTAATAAGGGATGTTGCCAGCGCACAAGGGCTTCAATACTTGTGACCTTGTTTGAGGCAATACTTATTTGAGGTTGATAATGTAAAACAAACTCGTTGTTGTCTAAAGCATGTTGTAATTCTTTTTTTGTAAAGGTAATGCTATGACCGTGAATAAACTCTTTCTTGGTGTAATTAACTTTTATATCATTTAATAAATTAATAAAACGGCTGATTTCAAAGGGTTTTGTTAATGTTGCGATGACAGGCATATTATGTGCTTCAGCCAGCTGTTGCGCAGAATGTAATACTTTATTATCAAAGCCACTGATCAGAATTAGTGGGCAATAACATTTACGTTTCGCTAAGGCTCTGATCACTTCAATACCATCGACTTCCGGTAAAATGAGATCGAGAATCAAAATGGTCTTTTCACTAATATCTTGCGTGAGAAAATCAATAGGATCACTTGATGCTTCAACCTGCCAGCCTTCTTCTCTGGCAATTGTTGCTAATAACTCCGCAAATTCTGGCTCATCATCCAAGATGACAACGTTATAATCGTCCAACATGAAATAAACTTTTAATGTTCCGTCAAGCAGCTTTAATCTAAATATAGAACATAATATTCAAAATAAAATTTTTGTTAGAAATTGTGCCTTTTTATTAATAGATTAACTGAGAATAAATGCACAAAAGCGATCAAATCATCGGAAAAATTAGGAGGAATCACTCCTATAAATGTCACTATCAGTGATAAAGTCATTAAAACCGTACAAAAGTGCAATATTTGGCTATTGTGTTGTTGAACTATAGGGTGATGAGCCATGTGCAAGAGTTACTTCGTCTGCTGTTAGTTTTTGGATAATATCTTAAGTTATATGATTTTATTCTGGTCATTTATTGCAAGAAGATATCGCCAAGTGAAGGTGATTTTTATACACTTACAACAGGTTGAAATGATAGGAAATACAATGAAAAAAGTTGCTTTTATAGGCCTTGGCGTGATGGGCTACCCAATGGCAGGGCATTTACAAAAAGCAGGGTATGAGGTTTGTGTATATAACCGCACAACTGCTAAAGCACAGCAATGGGTTGATGAGTTTGGTGGTCGACTGGCAGTAACGCCTCAACTTGCCGCTAAAGAATGTGAAATGGTGTTTTGTTGTGTTGGTAACGACGATGATGTTAGGCAGGTAGTGTTAGGAGATGATGGTGTATTATCTGGCTTAGCTCCAGAAAGCATATTGATTGACCATACCACAGCATCCGCAGAACTTGCTCAGGAACTAGCACAGAAAACAAAAGCACAACAGGTTGATTTTATCGATGCGCCTGTTTCGGGCGGACAGGCTGGTGCTGAAAATGGCGTACTTACCATTATGTGTGGTGGTGAACAAACGGTATTTGATAAAGTCGTTCCTGTGATGGATGCCTACGCTCGTTTCAGCCAACTAATGGGAAAAGTTGGTTCTGGACAATTAGCAAAAATGGTTAATCAAATTTGTTTTGTAAATACCGTACAAGGTTTAGCTGAAGGACTTAATTTTGCACAAAGGGCAGGGTTAGATACAGATAAATTACTTGCGACGATTTCAAAAGGTGCTGCAGGTTCATGGCAAATGGATAATCGTGGTAAAACCATGTGTGCAAGAGAGTTTGATTTTGGTTTTGCTGTAGATTGGGTACGAAAAGATTTGGCTATGGCATTTGCTGAGGCAGACAAGTTAGGTGCAGATCTCACTATCACCAAGCAACTTGATAATTATTATCAAGAGGTTCAGAACATGGGAGGGAATCGCTGGGATACCTCTAGTTTAATTGCACGATTTAACAAGCCTGAATAGTTTATTGGCTAGCGATGATGGTTAAACAAAAGCGACATAATAATTAAAGAATTCATGATAAAGGTAACGGATATTTAGTTATTGAACTCGTCTTTATTTGTTAAGTTATACTTGGCCAAACACGAACAGAATAGTCAAAGGCACTATAAGGTGCCTTTTACTTTATTTGATCATTGGTTACTGCCCTGCAAGTACTGGTATAGCGCTTTTAAAATCGACATTTTATGTGGATCACTTTCATGCTCATGTACCAAATTTTCTATTTTGAGCATGTACTCATCAGCGGATAATATGCCTTTGCCGCCATATTGTAATTTGCTTTGACAATAACTTTGCCATTTTTGTTGTTCTTCAGCTGAGAGCGTTAAAGGGTAATTGCGGGCGCGATAGCGAAATAACAATGTTGGTAAGCGTTCATCTTGAAAATTAAATGGATGATCGCCAAGTTTTTCGGGCGCTAATTGATGTAATATTTCCATTTGCGCTTTATCACTGTGCGAGAAAAAGTTACCGCCGTATAAGGCCTGCTCAGCCTCAGGCTGCTCATCTTGATAATCTTCATTAGTGAACACATCAGTGAGTTTTTCTCTAATTTCTGCATGCTGTTTTAATTGTGCTAAATGTTGTAGGCAGAGCTCTCTAGGGATAGCTAATCGTTCAGCGTTTTCAGGTAATAAGGTTTTCGCTGGTGCAACTACTGGACATTTATTAATGTGAATAAGTTTTACCGGAATAGGTAATTCATCATCGGCTAACTCATCATAGCGAGTATACAAACGAGTTTTGATCTCATCGCTGGTAAGATCAAATAATGGCGTTGGATCGCGTGCTAGATCAACAGCAATAACCGCATTCTTATTTACTGGATGATAAGCAACAGGAGCGAACCAGCTGGTGCATCCGTGTATTGAAGGTACTTTACTTGAAGTATGCACGATTGGTGTCATGTTATAGACATCAATTAATTCACTGACCTGCTTTTTATTACGTAAATTAAAAATATAGTGATAGAGTTTTGGCTGCTTTTCTTTGATAAGTTTTGCCATGGCAATGGTGGCGTAAACATCACTCATTGCGTCATGCGCTGCTTCGTGGCTGATGCCATTGGCCTTAGTCAGTAATTCCAAGCGAAAACTGACGACTTCTTCACCTGTTTGTTCATTGGTGACTGTTGGCCAATGTATTCCTTCTGGGCGCAGTGCGTAACAGGCCCGCACCATATCAATAATATCCCAGCGACTATTGCCATTTTGCCACTCTCTGGCATAAGGATCATAAAAATTACGATAGAGCAGGTAACGGGTGACCTCATCATCAAAGCGGATATTGTTATATCCGGCAACACAAGTGTTTGGTTCGGAAAATAATTGATGAATACGTGCAGTAAATTCAGCTTCTGTCAGTCCTTGTTGCTGGGCTTTTTGCGGCGTGATACCCGTGACAAGAGCAGCTTCTGGCTGAGGCAAGTAATCTTGGGGAGGCTGACAATAAAACATTTCAGGTTCACCAATAATATTAAGCTCATGATCGGTACGTATACCTGCAAATTGCGAGGGTTTGTCGTACTTAGGACTAACGCCCCAGGTTTCATAATCGTGCCAGAGGATGGTTGCTTTGCTATTGACCAACTTAATACCTAAATTACTTAATATTCTGTTTGGGCTATGGTATCAGATTACATACTATAACCAAGATAAAATACTGAAATTAAGGGTTTATTAGATCATTAGTAAACTAATTGATAAGGGGCTATACTGACGTTAAATGATTGAGATAACGAGTATAATTTGAATAAATTAAGCTTTATATTCATATTTTTCTTAGTATATACCTTCCAAGTCATTGCAAATGATACATTATTGTTTGTTGTCAATGATCGGGGGGCAGCACCGTATATTTATCATAATAAAACTGATTGGGGCTATTCCGGCTTGATACCTGACGTACTAAAGGAGTTAACCGATACAGGGAAGCTCAGTATTAGGTATGTATCTAACAGTCGTCAGCGAGCTGAAGAGAGCTTATATGAACATAAAGTCGATATGATGATGCTCAGTGAAGCTTGGTTAAAACATCCCGAAAAGGTAATAGTCTCGGAACCCATTCATATGCATCGCAGTTTTTTATATGGTACAACTCCTTTTCCAGAAAATTTTTCGTTGATTGATAATCAAAACAGCGAGTTTGTCTGTACGCGTAAGGGGTATGTATACCCTTATTTACAAGAGTTTCTTGAGAGTAAACGATTGATTCGCGTTGATTCTAATTCGCAAGTTTCAATGATGCGAATGCTGTATAAGCAACGCTGTGATTACCTAGTGATGAATGAATTTAATGCTATTCAAATCATGAATCTCCCTGAATTTAAAAATAAGAAGTTATATCACACCTCAAAGCCCACAAGCTCAGTCCCTTTAAATATTGTTTTACAGAAAGAGCTGTATTCGGTTAAAAAAATGATAGATCGCCATATTCGAAAACTAAAAGCTAACGGGGAGATAACGCGTCTGCTTCATCACCATGTGAGCCAATGATCATTCATCAAAGTTAGGTAATACCCCACTGCGACTATGTTCAAATACTAAAGATGTTTCTACAGTGGTGACTTCGTCTCTTGATGTAATGGCATTAAATACAAACTGACGTAAGTGTTCACTATCTCTTACAGCCATATGAATAAAATAGTCATAGCTGCCACCCATATGATATAAACTGACAATTTCTGGCAGTTTTAATAGATCATCTCTTAGTTGATTAACAATTTCTTCAGAATAGGGTTGCAAACGGATGGCTGCGATAGCTTCAATGTTACCGCCAATATTTTTAAAGTTAATATCAACAAATGCCCCTTTAATGATGCCGTTTGTTTTCATGCGTTTTACGCGCTCTAAACAGGTTGAGGGAGCAATGCCAATTTGGCCAGCGAGTTCTTTGTTGGTAATGTCGGCATTTTTATATAAGATGGTTAAAATACGTAAATCAATGTCATCTAGCTTTTTCATGGTGGAGTTATAAAATTTATCAACAGTCTTTTTCAGCCATACTACACTTACTATTAACAGAAATACTAGTGTTTATCGTAATCGAATAAAATTTTTTTCGAAATTATTTCTATTTTCCGAATTTACTACATAATTAGTCGAGAGTTGAAACAAAATCAAAGATATTATCTCTTTCGATCAACTCGATGAAAAATACCTCTACACTTTTTAGTGTCAGATCTTTGTTATTTAGTTCGCTTTGACATAATATGTCTTTTTTTGATTGAGGAAATGTTCATCTATGCCAATAAAAACGATTCAAGACTTTTTAAAACTAGAGGCTGCTAGCGGTATCATCTTAATGCTTGCGGCAATCGTCGCTTTAATTGTTGCTAATTCCCCGTTATCACCTTACTACGATTTGTTACTTAATGTACCAGTGATGGTAGCAATTGGCAGTTTTGAAATAGCCAAACCTTTATTATTGTGGATTAATGATGGTTTAATGGCACTGTTTTTCTTTTTAGTTGGCTTAGAGTTAAAAAGAGAGTTTTTAGAAGGCGATTTATCGAAGCCTGGGCAGATCACTTTACCTGCTATTGGCGCCGTAGGTGGTATGTTAGTGCCAGCCTTATGTTTTGTCGCATTTAACTATCAAGATCCTGAAGCATTAAATGGTTGGGCTATTCCTACGGCAACTGATATCGCATTTGCTTTAGGCATTTTAGCTCTCCTTGGTTCGAAAGTGCCGTTACAACTGAAAGTATTTTTAACGTCATTGGCCATCTTTGATGACTTAGGTGCCATTATTGTCATCGCCATGTTTTATACCGATCAATTATCTATGGTGTCATTACTCTTTTCATTAGTGATGATCAGTTTGCTGTTTATTTTAAACAGGAGAGGGGTTGTTGATACCGCTCCTTATATTTTTATCGGGATTGCACTTTGGGTGGCCGTGTTAAAGTCTGGGGTACATGCCACCTTAGCTGGCGTAGTGTTGGCCTTGTTTATTCCTATGAAAGGGAAAGCTGGCGAACCTTCACCGTTAAAATCATTAGAGCATAATTTACACTCTCTAGTGGCGTTTATTATTTTACCTATTTTTGCTTTTGCCAATGCCGGTATTAGTTTTAGTGGTATTGGCATGGAGCAGGTGTTATCACCTGTACCGTTTGGGATCATTGTTGGTTTAGTTATCGGTAAACAGCTAGGAGTATTTGGTTTTTGCTTTATTGCGATAAAACTTGGTTTTGCAAAACTGCCGGAACAAGTGAATTGGTCATTATTGTATGGCGTTGCTGCTTTGTGTGGTGTTGGCTTTACCATGAGCTTGTTTATCGGAACGCTGGCGTTTGAGCAAAGTAGTGCATCGCCGTTGTTTCAAGACCGGTTAGGTATTGTCATTGGCTCGTTGATTTCTGGTATTTTAGGCTATTTATTTATTAGGCAAGCATTGAAAAAAATACCCGATTAAAAGCCTGCGTTAATTAGAGCGTGTTGATTTTTATTAATGGCGATGTATTTATCGCCATTATTGGTTAGAATACGCGCCAATATTTTTTGTTGTTCTTTCGTTGTATTAATGTCTCATAATTACCAAGATTTGATCGGGCTATTCGAGCAAACATTTTATGCAAATTATCGCACTAAATTGATAAAAGGTGATGATGAACCTATTTACTTGCCCGCCAACGAGCAGTGCCCCTATCATCAAATAGTATTTGCCCATGGTTATTTTTCCAGTGCATTGCATGAAATTGCGCATTGGTGTATTGCTGGTGCCGAACGTCGATTACAGGAAGATTTTGGTTATTGGTATATACCTGATGGTCGAACGGCTGAGCAGCAGCAAACATTTGAGCAAGTAGAAATTAAACCTCAAGCCATTGAATGGGCATTTTGCCAGGCAGCTAAGAAAAAGTTTTATGTGTCTGCCGATAACCTTCATGGTGCTCAAGCGGATACCACATCATTTAAACACCATGTTTATCAGCAGGTGAAGCAATACCTACAGACAGGGTTTCCACCCAGAGCGCAAATGTTTATTGAAGCACTTGCCCGTTTTTATCATGTTGAACTTCCACTGACGATTGAACAGTTTCAGTTAGATAAGGATTTATGTACCGATGTTTAAATTAGGCTTTATCGTTAATCCGATAGCAGGTATCGGTGGTAGTGTTGCGTTAAAAGGCAGTGACGGTGAAGGTATTGCTGAAAAGGCCCTTGCCTTAGGTGCTGAAGCGAAGGCTAATCAACGGGCAAAGTTAGCTTTAGAAATGCTCGTTCCTTACCAAGAAAATATCACTATTTATTGTGCTAATGGGTTAATGGGGGAGCAAAGTGCTCGTGAATTAGGTTTTAATGTGAAGGTGATTTACCACTGCAATGCCGAACAGACTACAGCGCAAGACACTGAAAATGCAGTTGAGGCGTTAATTGCACAACAGGTGGATATTTTACTCTTTGCGGGCGGTGATGGCACTGCAAGAAACATTTGTCATAAAGTGTCTGATAGTTTTCCAGTGTTAGGTATTCCAGCAGGCTGTAAAATTCATTCAGGCGTGTACGCGGTAACACCGAAGGCGGCTGGGCGAGTTATAGAATTGATGGTGACCAACCAGTTAGTCACTTTAACAGAAGCCAATGTGATGGATATTGACGAATCATTGTTTCGTCAAGGTGTTGTTAAGGCCAAGCGTTTTGGTGAGATGCAAGTGCCAGCTGAGCTACGTTATGTACAAGCGGTCAAATCGGGAGGAAAAGAGTCCGATGAACTGGTGCTACATGATATTGCTGCGGATGTTATCAACCGGATGGATGATGAGCTATTTATCATTGGTTCAGGGTCAACCACGGCATTTGTAATGGAAGAATTAGGCTTAACCAATACCTTGTTGGGCGTAGATTTAGTTAAAGAGCAATCATTATTAGCTAATGATGTAATTGAATCACAACTATGGCAAGCGATTAATGAAAACAAAGCTGATGGTGTGAAATTAGTGATCACTTTAATTGGTGGTCAGGGACATATCTTTGGTCGAGGAAATCAGCAATTAAGCCCTCGGATTATTCGTGCTATTGGTAAGGACAATATCATTATCATTGCGACAAAAACCAAGCTCACCGCATTAAATGCCCGACCTTTAATAGTAGATACCGGTGATAGCGAATTAGATAAAGAACTGACGGGTTATCTGCCTGTCACCACGGGTTACCATGATCAAGTATTATACCCAGTGGCAAGTCCCCAATAAGATAGATGAAGGAAAGTATGAAAAATATTACACAATTATATCAATACTTTGATGATTTAGTGTCACAAGAATGCAGTAATGATGAGTTGTTTGCCAGCAGTTACTTACGAGGATTTATTTCGCTCGCGGCCAGCCAGTTTGGTGATGATTCACAATTACTCACTAAGGCGCTTGCAGAGGATGTTGATGATAAATTGCATGCCGCAAGAACCGAGCTCTCTCCTGAAGATCGAACAGTTGTGAATCAATATTGGCAGAATTTACAGCAATACTTTGTTCATAGTTAACTTATGAAGTTATACCAATGGAATTAATCATTTACTTCAATTTTGCGCTTAATGATATCGCGGATGATAAAACGATTAGGCGCTAAGTTAAATAACATCTCACTATCTACCGGGTAAGGTTTACCGGTTAAATCAGCAGCAAGAATATCGGCTAATAATGGCGCGCTACATAGCCCTCTGGCACCAAGCCCCGTTAGTAAGTATAAATTTTCGATAACAGGTGCTGGCTCATTGACTCGCCAATTTTTATCTTTTGCTAAATGGCCATATAGGGTTTTATGTGCAGCTATATCTGGCATTGCACCGACCATCGGCAAATGATCGGGTGTCATGCATCTCAGCCTTGCTTTGCTCATGGCAATGTTATCTTGTGTCCAAGAAGTAAGATCAGGTAGGCATTTGTGTAACATATCAAGATTGAATTTATCATCTTTATCAGTTGCAGCCACACTTGAATTTTGTTTATCAAAGGTAGCGCCAATGCAATGCATATTGCGATGAGCAGGGGTTAAATAGCCTTTATGACAAAGCACAGTATTGAGTGCTTGCATTGTATTATCTGTATGAACAGAGCTGACTTGTCCTCGTACATATGACAGCGGTAATTGTTTAACATAAGGTAAATCAATCGATTCTGCACCACCACAAAAAATGACTGTAGAAGCATTAAACTTGCTTTTATTGTTATGAAGTAACCAGTGTTTATTTTCAAGTTGCTCTACTTTGCTAATATCAACAGAGGTTTTTATTTTTAATAATTGGGTATCTTGTGCTGCTTTAAATAGCTGTTCGACTAGCTCTGCCGGCGCTATCCAGCCGGCATTTGGCATAAATAATCCGCCATACGCTAAAGGTACTTGAGCTATGGTAGAGGCTTGTTGTTGATTGACACCATGAATGAGGTCTTTAGGCCAAGGTTGCTGTTGTTCGAAAATTTGCTGTCGCTTAACTAAAGCTTCTTTATAGGCGACTTCGAGTAATCCGCACCATTGGTGGCTAAAGTGATAGCCCTGCTTATTGAGTGATTGATACAAGTTGCGGGCATGCCAAAATGCGTGCTGATAAAATTGACTGATGTCATCGACTTGTTGATGCAATAAAGGATACAGAGCGCCAATGGCATTACTGGATGCGCCTTGAGCGACTTGTTTGTCACGGCAATACAAGGTGACTTTAATGCCTTGTTGCGTTAGTGCATAAGCGGTACAGGCAGAGGCGATACCGCCACCGATAATTGCCACATGTTGTGGTTTTACAATAGTAGAACGCAGCTGATAACCTTTGCCCGCTAAAACATTTTGTTGATATTTTCCAACCAAAATCTCTTTTTTCTTTCCCTGATAGCTTTGCTTTGTTAGGCGAAAACCAACTGCTTGCAGTCCTCGCCTGATAAATCCTGCAACGGTAAACGTACTGATGCTTGCTTGGGGCTTTGAGAGCCGCGCTAATTGGGTGAATAATTCATTCGTCCACATTTCAGGATTTTTGGCTGGCGAAAAACCATCAAGGTACCAAGCATTGATCAACCCTGGTGATGTTCTCGCTAAGTTCAATTGACGCAAACTTTCGGTGGCATCACCTATATAGATAGTAAGTGAAGCATTGCCCTCCAATAACGAGATGTCTATCGTACCGTTAACATGCTCTGGGTAATGGGCTAATAATAATGAGACTTCAGATGATAATTGTGGAAAATTTGTCAGCGATTTTGTCAGCTGCTCGCGAGTTAATGGGTACTTTTCTGTACTAATAAAGGCTAATTTTGGCAGTTGGTGATGCAGAGCTAATCTTTGATAACATTTTAGTGTTAGCAGAAAGTTGAGCCCTGTGCCAAAACCTGTCTCACCGATAGTGAAAGTATCGCAAGCGTTAAGTTTTTCAGATAACAGCTGTTCTGCGATGTTATTACCGTTGATAAATACTTGTTCACTTTGTGAAAAGCCTGACTCGGTATCAAAATAGATATCGTCAAACTGTTCAGAGTAAGGGGAGCCATCTGCTTGAAAAGTTATTTTATTGATAGAAGTCACTGATCAGTCTTTTTTTCTAAATTAGCGCTATACATAGTGAATATTTTACCTATACTTGCCTACCATTGTCATGGTTTGAAAAAATCAGTGTACAAGTGTACACTGAGCAGACCAGTATGAGGGGTAAAAATCTGTATGATACGCCCGAATTTTTAAATTTTAGATGGTTAGTTAAATGAAACGAGTAGTGATCACCGGATTAGGTATTGTATCAAGTATCGGTAATAACGCGGAAGAAGTTTTAGCTTCGTTAAAAACAGGGCGTTCAGGAATTACAAAGTCGGAAAGCTTTGAAGAGAAAGGATTACGCAGCCAAGTATGGGGTAATCCAACGTTAAATACAAAAGATCATATCGATCGTAAAGCTATTCGTTTTATGGGTGATGCCGCGGGTTTTGCTTATGTAGCAATGCAAGAAGCTATCGATGATGCTAAGTTAACCGAAGAACAAGTGTCGAACTTCCGTACCGGTATCGTAGCAGGCTCTGGTGGAGCTTCATCTGATAACGTTGTTAAGGCAGCAGACACGTTACGTGAGAAAGGCGTGAAGCGTGTTGGCCCTTATGCGGTACCTAAAACTATGTCTAGTACCTGTTCTGCTTGTTTAGCAACACCGTTTAAAATTAAAGGTGTTAATTACTCTATTAGCTCAGCTTGTGCAACGAGTGCACACTGTATTGGTCATGCGGCAGAGCTTATTCAATTAGGTAAACAAGATATTGTTTTTGCTGGTGGTGGTGAAGAAGTTGATTGGTCATTAGCCATGATGTTTGATGCCATGGGCGCATTATCCACCCAGTATAATGACACACCAGAAAAAGCATCGCGTACTTATGACGCTGACCGTGACGGTTTTGTCATTTCTGGCGGTGGCGGTATGGTAGTTGTTGAAGAGTTAGAGCATGCTTTAGCACGTGGCGCACATATCTATGCGGAAATAGTCGGCTATGGAGCAACTTCTGATGGCTTTGATATGGTAGCACCAAGTGGTGAAGGAGCTGTGCGTTGTATGCAGCAAGCCATGCACGGTGTTGAAGGTGAGGTTGACTATTTAAATACTCATGGAACATCTACACCGGTTGGTGACGTAAAAGAATTAGGCGCCATTCAAGAATTATTCGGTAAAAAATCACCGGCAATTAGTGCGACAAAAGCAATGACAGGCCATGCATTAGGTGCGGCGGGTGTTCACGAAGCGATTTATTCATTATTAATGATGGAAAACAACTTTATCGCTCCATCAATTAATGTAGAAAACTTGGATGAGCAAGCACAAGGATTAGATATTGTTACTGAAACACGTGAAGCTGAATTAGACTTAGTGATGTCAAATAGCTTTGGTTTTGGTGGTACTAACGCTACGTTAGTGATGAAAAAATATAAATAGTCCCGCTAGCGGTGACAATGAGAACCGTTAACCTATGTTAGCGGTTTTTTTATGTCCAAATAACATCAATAGGCAAGGCAAATCACTATATGAATATTTTTTATGATGAAAACATGCCATTTGCGCAAGAATTTTTTGCTGATTTTGGGCAGTTGACCCCTTTTGCCGGCCGCAGTTTAACTGCCAATGAGGTTAGTCAGGCTGACGTTTTGTTGGTTCGCTCGATAACCCAGGTCAATCAAGCGCTGTTAGCACAAAATGATGTGCTTAAGTTTGTCGGCACGGCAACGATAGGCGTTGATCACATTGATCAAGCTTACTTGGCAAATCGCGGCATACCATATCATTCTGCACCAGGGTGTAATGCTGTATCGGTCGCTGAATACGTAATGTCTTGCTTAGTGGTGTTAGCAGAGCGCTATCAATTAAGATTAATGGATCTGACAGTAGGTATTGTTGGAGCAGGTAATACCGGAACACGATTAAGTGAAAAGTTAGATGCTATCGGGGTCAATTACCTGTTGTGTGATCCTTATTTAGCGCAAAGCGGTGAAGATAAACGTGAATTTGTTTCGCTTGAGCAAGCATTAACATGTGATGTGATTTCATTACATGTGCCTAAAACCCAAACAGGGCAACATCCTACTTTTCATATGATCAATGCTAATGTTTTGGCAGAGCTGAAACAACAGCAAATTTTAATTAACGCCTGTCGTGGTGAAGTGATTGATAATCAAGCACTATTAGCTTTAAAGCAGCAAGGTCATGGTGTTAAATTAGTGTTAGACGTTTGGGAAAATGAACCCAATATTTTAACCGCGCTCATTCCATACTGTGAAATAACGACTGCGCATATTGCTGGGTATAGCCTTGAAGGTAAGGCGCGTGGTACGGAAATCTTGTATCAAAAACTTTGTCAATATTTGAATAAACCGGTAGAAAAGTGCTTAGCTGACTTTTTACCTGATTCTGGAATAAGTCATATTGAAATAAACCAAGAATATGATGAAATTTTACTAAACCAACTAGTGAAAATAGTTTACGATGTCAGGCGTGATGATGGACTTTTTCGACAACATATCTGTCATCAACCATCGGTTGCTTTAGCTTTTGATAAACTTCGCAAAAACTACCCCGCTCGCAGGGAGTTTTCTGCGCTTTCGCTAGGCATGGAGCAGTCGATAAAGTCGAAAGAATTATATCGACTTGGCTTTAGTCAGTAACAGTCATTAAATAGAAATTAAATAGAGAGAAGGGTATGGCACAAAAATTTGATGTTTGCGTATTAGGTGCAACTGGATTAGTTGGTAAAACAATTATGGAAATTCTTGAACAACGAGATTTTCCTGTGAATAAACTTTACCCATTGGCAAGTGCACGTTCAGCGGGTGAAACCGTTGAATTTAATGGTGAAACCATTGAAGTAATTGATGCAGATACCTTTGACTTTAGTTTGGCGCAAATTGGTTTCTTCTCAGCTGGTGGCAGCATTTCAGCAAAATTTGCCCCTATTGCCGGTGAAGCAGGCTGTATCGTGATTGATAATACCTCTGAGTTTCGTTATGAACCAGATGTACCTTTAGTAGTGCCAGAAGTTAACCCACAAGCGCTGGCTGATTACCGTAACCGTAATATTATTGCGAACCCTAATTGCTCTACGATTCAGATGATGGTGGCGTTAAAGCCTATTTATGATGCGGTAGGTATTGAACGGGTGAATGTCAGTACTTATCAATCAGTCTCTGGTGCTGGTAAAGAAGCAATGGACGAGCTAGCTAAGCAATGTGCTGATTTATTAAGTGGTAAGCCTGTTGAAGCAAAAGCATTTTCTCGCCAAATTGCCTTTAATGTTATCCCTCAAATAGATGTTTTTATGGAAAATGGGTATACCAAAGAAGAAATGAAAATGGTGTGGGAAACTAAGAAAATTTTAGGTGATGAAAATGTACTAGTGAACCCAACGGCGGTAAGAGTACCAGTTTTCTTCGGCCATGGTGAAGCACTCCATATTGAAACTCGCGATCAAATTTCAGCTGAAGAAGTTAAAGAGTTACTGAAGCAAGCTGATGGTGTTGAAGTCTGTGAAAAAGACGAAGATTTTCCAACACAAATTGGTGAAGCAAGTGGTGTTGATGCTACGTTTGTTGGTCGTATTCGTGAAGATATTAGTCACAATAATGGTATTAACATGTGGATTGTTGCTGATAATGTGCGCAAAGGGGCGGCAACGAATAGTATTCAGATTGCAGAGTTGCTGATCAAAGAGCACTTATCTTAATCATTCGTCATGTCGAGTAAAAGTTTCTAAGCTAAGTGCTCGATATAGTAAAGAAAAATAAAAACTCGTCGTTATAGTTAACGACGAGTTTTTTTGTTATAACTGGATATATTTTTTCAGTGAATATTGCTAGCATTTAGCTGTGATATAATTACTTGGAATATTTTTTGCTTTGTTTTATCTGGGTTTAATGGAGCCAAAAAATTGGCATCAGATAAAAATAATTAGGAAATCTTAATGCAACGACTATTACGCCTGTGCCTGTGGCAGGTAATGATTATCTGTGTTAGCTCAGCCACTACTTTTTCTGTGTCGGCACAAGAAGGTGGTATTCAAATTCGCGGACCTAAGTCGAGCGATGTCTTTCCTTATGAACAATATGGTCCTATTACTTCACAAGATACCCTGTGGAATATTGCGCTGCAGGTGCGTCCAGATCCCGCATTTTCTGTTTATCAAGTGATGCAAGCTCTGTACGAGAAAAATCCTACTGCCTTTAAAGATAATAACTTAAACCACCTCATTAACGGACAATATTTAAAATTACCGACCCCACAAGAAATTGCCAAAATTAACCCGAAAGCGGCGCAGAGTAAATCTGATCAGGACGATAAAGTATGGGAAAGCAAAGTTGCTAAAAAAGTAAAAGCAACGACTGAAGTTGTTAAACCTGTTGAAGAAGCTGTCAATAAAAAGGATCTTGAACAAGCAAAAACTGAAATTAACGATCAGCTGCAAACATATGATGATTCCCAAAAGCAGCGCCTAGAAGTCATTCAAAAAGATGTGTTGGATTCTATCGACGGCTTGCAAGCCATACTGAAAGAAAATCAAGAATTGCGCACTAAATTAACTGACTTTAATGAGAAGCTACTTGAGCTTCAGCAGGAAGTAGCTAAAGGCAAAGAAGTTGAGTTGCAGATGAGCAACACCAATGCCATGCTGCAAGCCTTGTTAGACAAAGCAGAAGCTCGAGAGCAAGAGCGATTACTTGAGAAACAAAAGCAGGAGCTTGCCAACAGTAGCTTTATAAATAGTCCTTGGTTTATTGCATCAACCTTATTTGGTACTTCATCATTAGTTCTCGGTGGTATCTTCTTCTTGTTGAGAAAGAAAAAACAAAAATCAACGGAAGAATTTGAAATTGGTGAAATACCTGAACAAAAGCAACAGAGCGTAAAAGAAGTTCAAACAGAGACAACAGCTAAACAACAACCATCAGCTGCTGACGATGAACTGTCGTTAGACGATGAGCTATCACTTGATGATGAATTAGCGATAGATTTAGCTGAAGATAATGATTCAACATCAACAGATGATTTACTTGACGATGATTCGATCCATCTTGATGACAATTTAGATGATTTGGGTGATCTAGATGACTTAGACGATTTAGATGATTTAGACGACTTAGATGATTTGGGTGATTTAGATGATCTCGAAGAAATTTCATTGGATGATGAAGATAGTGTTGAGCAACAAGAAGAAAGTGAAGAGCTTGAAGGTGGCGAATTAGATCAAGGAGACTTGGACTCTTTATTATCTGATCTTGATGAAGATAGTGATGAGCAACCTCAAGATGAAATCAATGTTGATGATGCTATTGATGAATTGGAAGGTGGAGAATTAGATCAGAGCTCATTAGATGATTTGTTAGAAGAAGAGCATCAAGAAGTCGCTCAAGATGACGACAATGAAGATCTTGTTGAAGTTTCAAACGAAGAAGAATTAAGTGATCCAGACGATATAGATGCATTGATGGATTCAATGGCGGCAGCACCTGATGAAACTGCTGAGCCAGCAGCCGAGTCAAATGAAGAACCAGAAGCTGAAGATGATGGTCAAGCTGAGCTGACCGATCCAGATGATATAGATGCCTTGATGGAGTCAATGGCGGCCGCGCCTGATGAAACAGCTGAGCCTGCAGCCGAGTTAAATGAAGAACCAGAAGCTGTTGATGATGGTCAAGCTGAGCTGACCGATCCGGATGATATAGATGCCTTGATGGATTCAATGGCGGCAGCGCCTGATGAAACAGCTGAGCCAGCAGCCGAGTCAAATGAAGAACCAGAAGCTGTCGATGATGGTCAAGCTGAGCTGACCGATCCAGATGATATAGATGCTTTGATGGAATCAATGGCGGCAGCACCTGATGAAACAGCTGAGCCAGCAGCCGAGTTAAATGAAGAACCAGAAGCTGTCGATAATGGTCAAGCTGAGCTGACCGATCCGGATGACATTGATGCCTTGATGGAGTCAATGGCAGCCGCACCTACAGTTGAAGAAATAGAAAATGAAACTCAGTTGTCAGGTATCGAAAGTGACGATGAAGATAATAATTTAGAAATTTCCGATCCAGATGATATCGATGCGTTATTAGCAACCATGGATGTTGATACTCCAGAAGTGTCTGATGATCGAAGTGAGGACACCCAAGAAGAGGTTTCACTTGATGCCAAAGAACAGCAACAGATTGATGAGATGTTAGCTGATACTTTAGGTGAAACAGAGTTACCAAATGATGTGGAACAAGAGGTTGAAAC
Source organism: Thalassotalea sp. G2M2-11 (assembly GCF_017168195.1). Lineage (GTDB taxonomy): Bacteria > Pseudomonadota > Gammaproteobacteria > Enterobacterales > Alteromonadaceae > Thalassotalea_E. Next base: position 559,857 of record NZ_JADNYL010000002.1, on the reverse strand, counting down.
AGACAATCACCAAGCATTGATCGAAAACCTAGCTGAAGATTATGTTGCACCATTTTTATCTGTCGATTTAAGCGAACTGAATCGTCAGGAGTCGCAAGACAGTGATGATACTGATCAAGTCGCGGAGCAGCAAGAAACAGAAGTCATTAATGATGATTTAGACATTGATGCATTAATTGATGATGTTGCTCAAGGTAACGAGCAGGAAGAAGCTTTAGATATTGGTGACGAAATTCTTGATGCTGAAGAATCTTCTGATGAAGAAAAAGCGGGTGAAGCAGACGTTGACGACAGTATTTTAGCTGATGTTGAGGGAGAGTTTGATGAGTCAACGCTTTCGCAGTTATTGCAAGACGAACAAGATGAGTCTGAGAGTGTCGAGTTATCTCCTGATTTTACCGATAGTAATATCTTGGCTGATTTATTAGCTGAAGAAGATGAAAAGCCGAATTCGGCGACAACTGATACAGAAGCTTCAGAAATTGGTGATATTGAAGAGCTTGATAATTTAGATTTTGATGAGCTATTAGCTAATATTGAAGAAGAAGCGCCACAAAGAGCTGAAGATGCGATTACTGAGACGACAGATAATATAGATGAGCAACCGCAAGTTGAAAACGAAAGCGAAGCGCAAGTTGAGGATGAACGTGATTTTATTTCAGTAGATGATCTGATCTCTGAGACCTTAGATGATAGTGAAGAACAACGAGAACCATATGATCAAACCAATATAGATGTTGGATTAGGAGAGTTTCCTGAGTTCACCAGTGATGGTCAACAAATCGATGTTGATGAAGAAGATGATAACGGAGTTGCTGCTAAGTTGGATTTAGCAAAAGTTTATTTGGAAATCGGTGATATCGATAATGCTCAGGTCATATTAGAAGATGTGGTAAAATTAGGAGATGCTGAGCAACAGCTTGAAGCACAGCAGTTACTGGATAATTTAACTGATTAATTAATACTATATTTCTTGTAGCATTTTAAACCTAACGATAAAGCCAGAGTCACAGACTCTGGCTTTATTTTTTGTCGTCAGTTAAACCGAGATTTGGTGAATAATTTATTTTGAAAATTATTTTGATAGTCGCAAATATCAGCAAAATAGTGGATAATGCGCCGAAAAATAGCAGCACAGCTAAATTGGAGAGTCAATGCGTTACGCTTTAGGTGTTGAATATGATGGTAGCCGTTATTATGGCTGGCAACGTCAAAAAAATGTGGTTAGCGTTCAACAAACATTAGAACAAGCGTTATCGAAAATTGCCGATGAACCTATCGAAGTGGTTTGTGCTGGTCGAACTGATACTGGTGTTAATGCCACTAATCAAATCGTGCATTTTGATACTGAAAAAATACGTAAAGATGTCGCATGGACATTAGGAGTGAACACTAACTTACCTAAAGATATCGCTGTCTCTTGGGTGAAACAAGTGCCGGAAGAGTTTCATGCGAGGTTCAGTGCTACAGCAAGAAACTATCGATATATTATCTATAATAATCCATTACGTTCAGCAATACTGAGTCATGGCTTGAGTTTTTGTCATTATGAATTAGATGAAAACCTGATGCATCAAGCAGCCCAGTATTTAGTTGGTCAGCATGATTTTACTTCTTTTCGTACCGTGCATTGCCAATCTCACTCACCGGTGCGTACGCTATTGCATTGTGATGTAACACGTCAAGGCAATTACCTTATTATTGATGTAAAAGGGAATGCCTTTCTTCATCATATGGTACGTAATATTGCAGGCAGCCTGATGAAAGTAGGGCAACAGCTACAGCCAGTATCATGGATAAAAGAAGTGTTAGCAGCGAAAAATCGTTGTTTAGCAGGGATCACTGCACCTGCAGCTGGTCTGTATTTTGTTGATGTGGATTACCCTGAAGAGTTTAAGATCCCAAAACGACAATTAGGGCCATTATTTTTGGGCTAAAAAATATAATGAAGATAATGACAAAACAGACCAGTTTTTTGTATCAATATTAGGGTTAAATATGGTCTAATTAGCGGTTATATTTGGATATTATTAATATTTTAAGTTTAATGGCCCATTTGTGGCGATTAAATAAATCTCATTCATAGGCAAAAGTGAAATTATGAGCTGGATTGAAAAAATTCTCCCAAAAGCGAAATCGACGCAAAAGCGCAATATCCCAGAAGGTGTGTGGAGTAAATGTACTGCATGTAATGCGGTACTTTACAAAGTTGAATTAGAACGCCAAATGTCGGTTTGTCCTAAGTGTGATCATCATATGCGTGTCACTGCGCGTAAGCGTATTGAAACCTTTTTAGATACGGGTGAACGTGTTGAATTAGGTGCAGAATTTGAACCGCAAGATATCTTAAAGTTCAAAGATTCTAAGCGTTATAAAGATAGGCTTTCGGCTGCTCAAAAGAGTACTGATGAGAAAGATGCTCTTGTGGTTATGAAAGGTGAATTACATGGTATGCCAGTAGTTGCTGCTGCGTTTGAATTCTCGTTCCTTGGTGGTTCTATGGCATCAGTGGTAGGCGCCCGTTTTGTTAAAGGCGTGGAATACTGTTTAGAACATAATCTACCGTTTATTTGTTTTTCCGCCAGTGGTGGTGCTCGAATGCAAGAAGCATTATTTTCTTTAATGCAAATGGCAAAAACGAGTGCGGCATTAGCTAAAATGAGTGAAAAAGGCTTGCCTTATATTTCGGTAATGACTGATCCAACAATGGGTGGAGTATCCGCTAGTTTAGCGATGTTAGGGGATGTGAATGTTGCTGAGCCGAAAGCTTTAATAGGTTTTGCTGGCCCACGAGTTATTGAGCAAACCGTGCGTGAAAAATTACCAGAAGGCTTTCAACGCAGTGAGTTTTTACTAGAGAAGGGTGCCATTGATATGATTGTTGATCGCAGAGAGATGCGCGACACGTTAGCACGTTTACTCGCTAAGTTTACTCACCAAGATTTAAAAGCAAGCTAACTTCTTCCTACCATGAACAATATAAAAAAAAGCCACTCTGAGTGCAATCTCGCTGAGTGGCTTTCTTATTTAGAAAGCATTCATCCGAGTGAAATTGATATGGGGTTAGAGCGTATCAGTGTAGTTGCTCAGCGCTTAGCCATTGATTTGACGTTTGCTCAGATAATTACTGTTGCGGGTACTAATGGCAAAGGTACAACCTGCGCTTTTATCGAGAATGCTTTATTAGCACAAGAACATACGGTTGCCGTTTATTCATCACCTCATATTGAGCGCTTTAATGAGCGTTTGCGTATTGATCTCCATGATGTTGACGATCAGCATTTAATTGACGCTTTCAATCAAATAGAGCAAGCAAGAGCAGAAATTTCACTTACTTATTATGAGTTTACTACGCTAGCAGCTTTGTTAGTACTGATGAAAGTGAAACCTGAATATATTATTTTGGAGGTTGGGCTTGGTGGACGATTGGATGCCACCAATATTATTGATGCCGATATAGCGGTTATCACTACCGTAGATCTTGATCATCAGGCATTTTTAGGGGATACCCGTGAACTAATTGGCGCTGAAAAAGCGGGCATTATGCGCGCTAACCAGTTAGTCGTTATCGGTGATAAATCGCCACCACAATCGGTATTGGCGCATGGTAAACAATTAAATACTCGTTTGTATCTTAGAGGTAGGGATTTTCAAATAACGCATTCATTAACCGACCACCTTTGGCAATGGCAGCATGATGAAAAGAGCTTTCGACAACTGCCACCAGCCCACATTCCTATTGATAATATTGCCACCGCTTTAATGGTTTTGGAGCTGTTATCTATTAATTTGCAAGCTCAGCAGGTTTACAAACTCATTGAGCAAACACAGGTTGCAGGGCGTACAGAATTGCTTAATGATGGGCAACATCAAGTGATGGTTGATGTTGGACATAATCCATTAGCAGCACGGTATCTTGGTGAGAAAATTTCGACGATGAAGGTCAATAACGTGCATGCTGTGATTGGTATGCTAGCGGATAAAGATATTGAAAATACAATCAAACCGCTAATTGAGCAGGTGGGTCATTGGTATTTATGTTCATTGAGTGTTGCTCGCGGTGCTAGCGCTGAAACTCTCGATAATATGTTTCCGGCAAATGATAGTTCGCAGCGATTATCTTTTGACAATGTTAGCGATGGCTTTAGAATGGCAAGATCTCAAGCTGATAAAGACGACCTGATCCTTGTATTTGGCTCTTTTTTCACTGTTGCGGAAGTTAAATCTTTGTATAACTAGGAGTTGTTTTGTCTACACCATTTCAAAATAGATTAGTCGGTACTGTGATTGTCGCAGCTGTTGCTATCATATTTTTACCCGACATACTCGATGGCGATAAGCAAACATATCAAGAGCAATTTCAACAAATTCCCAGCGCACCGTCAGTCGATTTTAAGCCCGAAAATAAACCTTTTCCTAAAGAGAAGCTCACAGAGCTACCGAAGGAAGAGCTGGTTGATGAACAACCAATAGATCAAGTACTTACCGATGATAAGACACAAAATCAGCTGTCAGATTCAGCGATCAAAGTTAACCCAATAGAATCGGGCACTCAAGTTAAGGATGACGTCGAAGAGACTCAACGCAAGGAACAAGTGGCGCTAACTCCTGCCAAAGCACAAGCTAATCAAGCGTGGGTGATCCAATTGGGAACTTTTCGTCACAAAAATAATGTTGATGAGTTGGTGAAAAAATTAAAAAATGCTGGCTATACTGCTTTCACTCGTCCTATTAACACGAAAACGGGTAAATTAACTAAGGTATTTGTTGGGCCTGAATTAATTAAAGCGAGTTTAGAGAAAAAGCTCCCTGCATTGAAGAAGTTAACCAATGTTGAAGGCAAAGTAGCTAAATTTTCACCAACAAAATAACAATATTATTAGTGCTTTTAGTCGGTGTTCTGGTAGAATGCGCGCCTCAAATACGAGTAAATATTAATTGAGAACTCTCGATTTATGGTTTGGATAGACTATGCCATTCTGGCTGTCATAGGTATTTCAACACTAATTAGTCTGGTTCGTGGCTTTGTCAAAGAGGCTGTGTCGCTAGTTGTTTGGATCAGTGCCTTTTTTATTGCCAGTACCTTCTACGCCAAACTCGCCACCTTACTTACCAATATCTCAGATCAGTTTTTACGTAATGGCGCTGCCATTGCCATTTTATTTATCACCACATTAATTTTAGGCGCATTGGTCAACTATGTGATCAGTCAATTAGTCGCTAAAACAGGCCTATCAGGTACTGACCGTGTATTAGGGATTGTCTTTGGCGCATTGCGTGGTGCTTTAATTGTCAGTGCAGTTTTATTTTTTATGGATGCATTTACCCCTTCAGCATCGAGTCAGTGGTGGCAAGATTCACAATTAATTCCAGAATTTAAATTAATAATTGAATGGTTTTTTGAATACCTCAAACAATCATCCAGTTTTCTAAATCAAGCTTAGTTCGGCGGAGAAAAACACCATGTGTGGTATAGTTGGCATTGTAGGTAATAGTCCGGTGAGTCAATCATTATATGATGGCTTAACCGTATTACAACATAGAGGACAAGATGCAGCAGGCATCGTCACTATTAACGATAATACCTTTAGATTAAGAAAAGCCAATGGCTTAGTGAAAGATGTGTTTCATACCCGTCATATGCTGCGTTTGCAGGGCAATATTGGTATTGGTCATATCCGCTATCCAACCGCTGGTACTTCAAGTTCTTCAGAAGCTCAGCCTTTTTATGCTAATTCACCGTTTGGCATTTCATTAGCGCATAATGGTAATTTAACCAATGCGGATGAATTAAAAGATTGGCTATATAAAGAAGCATGTCGTCATGTTAACACTACCTCAGATTCTGAAATTTTATTAAATATTTTAGGTCATGAATTACAGCAAGGTGGTCGATTTGAATTAACACCAGATGATATCTTTTCAGCAATTTCAAATGTGCATAAGCGCGTACGTGGTGCGTATGCAACCGTTGCATTAATTATCGGCAATGGCATGGTTGCATTTAGAGATCCTAATGGTATTCGTCCGTTGGTTTTTGGTAAAAGAGAGACCGAAAACGGGGTAGAGTACATGGTTGCCTCTGAATCGGTTGCGTTAGATGCTTGCGACTTCACTTTTGTGCGTGATGTTTCGCCGGGTGAAGCTATTTACGTGACTGAAGATGGTCAGTTACATACCAAGCAGTGCGCACAGAATCCAAGTTTTAACCCTTGTATTTTTGAGTATGTATATTTTGCACGTCCAGATTCTGCCATCGATAAAATTTCGGTATATGGCTCTCGTGTTGAAATGGGGAAAAAGTTAGGGGAAAAGATTGCACAAGAGTGGGCGGATGAAGATATTGATGTTGTTATCCCTATTCCTGAAACATCGTGTGATAGTGCATTACAAATTGCGCAAACACTTAATATTCCTTATCGTCAAGGCTTTGTGAAAAACCGTTATATTGGTCGCACTTTCATTATGCCTGGGCAAGAAATGCGTAAAAAGTCTGTACGTCGTAAGCTCAATGCTATATCAACAGAGTTTGCCGGTAAAAATGTGTTATTAGTCGATGATTCGATTGTACGTGGTACTACTTCAGAGCAAATTATTGATATGGCGCGAGCAGCGGGAGCTAAAAAGGTTTACTTTGCTTCAGCAGCACCTGAAATTCGTTTTCCAAATGTTTATGGTATTGATATGCCGAGTGCTACAGAGCTAATTGCTCATGGCAGAGAGTTAGATGATATCTGTCAATTGATTGGGGCTGATAAACTAATTTTCCAATCGATTGAAGACTTAGAAGCAGCTGTTGCAGCTGCAAACCCAGATATTAAGCAATTTGAAACTTCAGTGTTCGATGGTCAGTACATTACCAAAGACATTGATCAAAGCTATCTAGAAAAGCTTGATGCGCTTCGTAATAATGAAAGCAAAGAAGCTTCCGACAAAAATGCTGATTCTATTATAGATATGCATAACGAAGGTGCTGAATAAGCGCATTTAGTTAGGATGAATAAATAAAAAACGCTCTCAAATGAGAGCGTTTTTTATGTCTGTAATCAATCAATTAAGAAATATACTCGGCGCCAAAGCCCATGCTAAACATGATGGCGCTGACAGCCATTAATGAAACCAATAATACTAAGCCGCATGTAACAACAGAGCTTGCGTAGATAAAACCTTTTTCTTCAGGAATATTCATCATAATAGGGATCCCTGAGTAAAGTAAATATACTGAGTAGGTTAGTGCAGCTAAACCGGCTAGGGCAACAAACCATAACACAGGATAGAGAGCGGTTAAGCCAACCATTAATAGTGGTGTTGCGGTGTAAGCGGCTAATTCTAACGATTGAGTAAAATCCGGCGATGCGTCAAATGTTTGCGCCATCCATTGGATTAGATAGGCAAGTGCAAATACTCCCGCAACTAAGCCGGCATACATAGCCACAGACATGGCAATCGCGCTGGACTCAGAAATTTTTATCACATCACCTGCGCCAATTGACCACCCGATATGAGCGGCTGCATAATAACTACAAATCGCTGGGATCAATGTGATTGTGAGAATATGTATCAAACTATACATTAAACTTTCGTGACGTTTTTCAATTGTTTGCCACTCTTCTTTTGGATGAGCATAAAGCCCCCAAATATGATTCAATATCATAAACTACCCCTTGCTCTGTCCCCAAAATACGCATTACAGTTATTATTTTTTATTTTCTGCTTGCGAGTACATATCAACGTTATATTTTTATCTGTTGATATTATATTTATGAAATATGTCGACGCATTCGTCAAGAGTTGTTTGAAAAATACTCGCAATAGTGAGCAAATTCTAATTTTTTATATCTAAAATAAATGAAATTTATAAGTGTTTAGAATGAATAGTGCTATCAAGCGACTTTAATTCGCACAACTTTCATTACATCAATAGTAAACCCTGCTACCTCTTCATTGTCTGGATAATAAGTAAGGTTAACTCTTTGACCTTTAAGGGATTGATATAACTTTTTGCGCTTATATTTAAAGGGGACGTCGACACCAGCAATCATCAGGGTATTTAAAATCCAATCACCTTGTTCGCGTTGTACATGTGAACTGACTTTTTTCTCTTCACTATGAATTAAATTTTGGTGTTTGCTGGTCAGTTTCTTGATTGCTCGGTTGCTCATATTCTATCAACTTTTTCGCTATAGGCCTTATTTATCAATGCAAAGTCAGTGTGCATTCGAGCTTGTCATTGATTGAAATAATCTCATGGTTAAGCATCAACTTATGCTATTATTGCCCCAAGTTTATCAGAGTCTTTGTAGTTTTTATTGATGTCTATAGAAAAATTGTTGGCGCCTATTAATGCATTTTTACAATGCGAAACCCCAAGTGCTTGGATAGAAAAAGCGAAACAGCATGAAAATCTAGCCATTATTTTAATTGATCATTTGATTTGTGAGTTAAAGGCAGCGCAATCAGCGATGTTTTTAATTCGAAAGTATGCGGTAGATAAAGAAAGTGGTGATGCGTTATTAGCTTGGCTTAAACCTTTTGAAACCTTGATTTATAAACGTGAAGGAGACTGGCGAGATCTGGTCAATCAAAATAAATTGTCTAAAAATATCATGCCAAAGTCAGACTCACCTTATGGGCAAGATTTAATCGATAAAATGGTGCTATTGATAAAAGAAGAGTTACATCATTTTTATCAAGTGCTGGAGATTATGGATGAGTATGGTGTTGAATATAAAAGTATTACGCCATGTCGTTATGCAAAAGGCATGTTACGTCACGTTAAAACATTTGAACCAGACGCAATGATTGATAAACTCATTATTGGTGCATATATTGAAGCTCGTTCTTGTGAACGGTTTGCAAAGCTGGCACCGCATGTCGATAAGCGTTTAGGTGATTTTTACATCTCATTGCTACGCAGTGAAGCACGTCATTATCAGGACTATTTAACTTTGGCCGAAGAAATCGCAGGTCATGATATTTCTGAGAGAGTCAGTTACTTTGCTAAAGTAGAAGCTGAGCTTATTTCGTCACCTGATTGCGATTTTAAATTTCACTCCGGCCTACCAGCATAAATTTTACTTTCTGTTCTTACCTTTAGTTAATCAGGTTTTTATCGTTAACTGGATAAAGTCATGTATGCATTATTGGTGGTTTGATATGTTGTAATTATTATCATCGTTTTACTAGGATTAATTTAAGATCAAGGGCTGTCACAGCTATATTTTTTGTTAGGGTAGGCGAGCTTATTTACTGTTGTTGTTTGCTATTCATTGTCTTTTTCGAAGCGATTAGCAAGTTGTTTTAATTCAAGCGGATGCTGAAAGGTTTAATTGTACCTTTAAGCCTTGGAGTACTATATTGATATTATTGATTTTAATTAGTAGTGGAAAATAATGCATAAAGCTAAGGTGCCAGCTAATGAATCAGCAAGACTAAAAGCGTTAGCAGATTATGACATTTTAGACACTGATGCTGAAAAATCATTTGATGATATTACGCAATTAACGGCTGAAATCTGTGAAACACCGATTGCACTTGTTAGTTTGGTTGATAAAAATCGGCAATGGTTTAAGTCAAAGGTCGGGCTTGATGTTTGTGAAACACATCGTGACATTGCTTTTTGTTCTCATGCAATATTAGGTGATGATATTTTTGAAGTTCCCGATGCATTAGAAGATAAACGTTTTTACGATAATCCTTTGGTTGTCGATTTCCCTAATATACGTTTTTATGCGGGCGCACCATTAAAAGTTCCCACGGGTGAAAAAATTGGTACCTTGTGCGTTATTAGTGACAAACCGGCTAAGCTAACAGAAAAACAACGTAACGCATTGACACTATTAAGTCGTGAAGTTGTTGCTCAACTAGAACTAAAACTCAACAATAAAAAGCTTCATTTAGCAGTGAGTCAACTACAACAACAACAGTTGCAATTAGAGTTAGCGAAGGAGGAAGCGGAACAAGCGACGAAAGCCAAAAGCCTTTTCTTGGCTAATATGTCTCATGAAATTCGAACGCCATTACATGGAATTTTGAACCTTGCTGAATTAGGCATGGTGGATGATTCACCAACAGAGAAGAATTCATGCTTAAAAGGGATAAAGAGCACAGCAAATGTTTTATCAAATATTGTTAATGACATATTAGACTTTTCAAAAATTGAGGCTGGCAAACTTGAAATTGAAAATATCCCATTTGATTTACGTGAAATTATTTATTCAACGGCTAAATCTATAAAAGTGAGTGTGGATAATAAAGGAGTAAACTTTATTGTTAATATTGACCAACAGATTGAAAAAATAACCTATGGAGACCCTGTCCGAGTTAGTCAAATCATTTTTAATTTGTGTTCAAATGCGATTAAATTTACTGAGATGGGCACGGTTGAACTAAAGGTTAACTTAATCAACAAAGGCAATGAGTACCAAGATATTGTTTTTGAAGTCATTGATACCGGTATTGGCATTGAAGAAAATAAAAAATCAATCCTTTTTCAAGAGTTCCAACAGGAGGAGCTTTCAACCGCTAGAAAGTATGGTGGTACAGGACTTGGCTTAACAATCTGTCAAAATTTGAGTGACTTGATGGGGGGAGAGTTAAGTTTTGAAAGTAAAAAAGGGCAAGGTTCCACTTTCAGGTACAGTCAAAAATTTTTGCTCAGCAAGCTATCAAAACTCAACATTACAGATAATGATATTGTTGATTTAAAGCAGGCAGTCGTACTAGTTGCGGAAGATAATAGAATTAACCAAACTATTATTAAACGTATGCTAGCAAGGCATAATGCTCAAACTGTCCTTGTTGAAAATGGTCAAGATTGTCTTGATTATTTTATTAATAATGACGTTGATATTATTTTGATAGATATCCAAATGCCTGTTATGGATGGTTTCTCGGCTACTCAAGTAATTAGGGCAAGTGAAACCGGCAAAGACGTGCCTATTATTGCCATGACCGCAAATACTCTGAAAAGTGATGTTGAGCAATATTTTGCAGTAGGTATGAATGGCTTTTTAGGTAAACCTTTTGATAAGGAAAAATTGAACTCTTTACTCAATGTTTATAACCCCAAAAAAACTTAATACGACGGAAATTAAGTTAGTACTGTATGTCGGTAAAAGGTAAAAGGTAAAAGGTAAAAGGTAAAAGGTAAAAAGGGGGGGAAGTCTCTTTATCAACACGTGAAACTCGTTATTATCAAGACTAGCTTAAGATATGCTAATAAGGGGATGCAGAGTACATTAAACTTTTCAGGTAAAATAGAAGCGAGCTTATTTCATCACCCGATAAATATTTCAACTTTCATAGCGGCGTGCCCGTATAGGCTTACATGGCTATGCAGCAGTTTCTCCCGGCATTTTTAGCTTGATAGAGCGCAGAATCAGCTTGATCAAAGACGGTCTTCCAGTTGTTGCTATTGCGATACTCTGAGATACCAACAGAAATAGAAATGTTAGGTAGGTAAGTGTTTGATTTTTTTTGCTTCAATCTAAGCTGAGTGATAGCAATTCTAATTTTCTCTGCAACTTTTTGTGCTTCTGGTTTGGTTTTATTTGCCAACACCACAATAAACTCTTCGCCACCATGACGCACAGCAAAGTCGGTATCGGTGATGTGGCTTTTAATGGTAGACGCGACTTTTTGAATTACTTTATCGCCTACGGAATGGCCAAATGCATCATTAATTTTTTTAAAGTGATCTATATCAATGACGAATGAGCTATGAATCTCGTCTTCCGAAAGTGATTGTAGTTTTTCTTCGCAGCCACGACGATTATATAACCCTGTTAGCGCATCAAGCATGGCTTCATCTCTTGAAGCTTTTAATTGGGATTTTAACTGCTTAACTTGCTGATAAGTATCTGCTAATTCTTTATTAAGTTCTTGATGCTGTAACTGTGAGCTGGTTAATGTGCGATTGATAAATTTTATCAGCGGTTCAAGTGTTGATGCAGCTGTTGAGGCAGACAGCACTTTATCTGCTTTTTCTAAATTCGTGGCTATTTCATTACCATTGCTAACTTGCGTAGCCAGTTTTTTCATGGTCTCGGTTAAAGTGAGCTCAAAAGGGGTTAACAACGAGCGCTCTAATTTATCGCTGTGGGAAAAATATTTTAAGAATGCAGACTCGATAAAAACAGCGTCTAAGGCACCATGATAACTGATGTATTCGTCAATATAGTGATTTAACGCTTGATTGTCTTTTGATAAGTAATGATAAATAACAGAAAAATTGATTGGTGTTGGAGCCACTTCGTATTGCGCTAAAAAGGTGATTGTTTGTTCGCTTAATTTTATTGCGCTTGGGTAGTTGTCTTGAGTATTCATATCTTATCCCTAAAACTCATATAACTTTGTATATATTATGCGATATAAAACCATAAAGAAAGTAGGGAGTTATTCGAATTTCTCTACTCAGTAGACTTGCTCTACGACAATGAGGTTATCATATTCATTGATAAGAAATTATTTACTGGGCCCTTGTGATAAATCACGGTTTAGTAATTGAAAGCCTGAACGATCAAATTTCAACCAAGAGCCTTGCTCGTACCAATCTCCAAGCACGATCCGTTTGCCTTCTCTATCGCTTAAATTAACGTAATGGATATTAGGTCTGTGGGTGTGGCCGTGGATCATCAATGAACAATGATGTTCAGTTAAGCTTTTTATCACTTCACTTTCCGTAACATCCATTATTTCTTGGCTTTTCATTGACGTGGCTTCAGCACTTTTTTTGCGATAGTTTTCAGCAATTTTTCGGCGAATAAATAGCGGTAAATTTTTAACCATTGCTTGCCACCACCATGAACGTGATTTTTTACGAAAATCTTGATAGGCGGTATCTCTGGTGCACAAAGTGTCACCATGCATGATCACAACCGATTGACCATACAGATCGATAACATCAATTTCGGGAAGTAAGGTCATCCCTGCTTGTTGAGCGAAACCTTTACCTAATAAAAAGTCACGATTTCCATGGATAAAATAGATAGGAACGCCGCTTTGGCTAAGTGCTTTCAGCCCTTGGGCAATTGCTAAGACAAAAGGGGAGTTATCATCATCACCAATCCAATACTCAAATAAGTCACCCAAAATATAGAGTGCATCTGCTGCTACTGCATCATTTTGTAAAAACGATAAAAAACAGGCCGTTATATCAGGCCTGTTTTGCGCTAGATGTAAGTCAGCAATAAAATAGGTGAATGCTGCGCTTTTTTCTGAGTTCATTGACAATACGAGTTGTTATTCAACAATAGTGTCTTCAATGATAATTTCTTCTTTTGGTACATCATCATGAAAACCCATACGTCCCGTATCCACTAAGGTCATTTTATCGACAATATCCATGCCTTCAACTACTTTACCAAACACACAGTAGCCCCAGCCTTGTACTGACTCATTTTTAAAATCTAAGAAATCATTATCGGTTAGGTTAATAAAAAACTGTGCAGAAGCTGAATGAGGGTCTTGGGTACGAGCCATAGCTAAGGTGCCACGGTTATTGCTTAAACCATTATTGGCTTCATTTTGAATGCTTGCTCGTGTTTCTTTTTCACCCATGCCAGAAGTAAAACCGCCACCTTGAGCCATAAATCCTTTGATCACACGATGAAAAATCGTGTCATTATAAAAACCATCTTTTGCATATTGTTCAAAGTTTTTTGCGGTAATTGGCGCATTATCAAAGTCTAGTTCGATTTTAATGTCGCCCAATGTTGTCTTAAATGTGATCATAATCATTTCTCATAGTAAATAATGAGAGAATTGTAACCTAAAGGCAGATTCTGTAAAGGGAAGTGATGACCATAATGTAATGTTAAGGTACAATTAGCGCGAATTTAACCTCATAAATTGGAAGCAATTAGTCTCATGTTACAAATATACAATACTTTAACCCGTAAAAAGGAAACCTTTACACCGATCAACGAAGGTAAAGTGGGGTTGTATGTTTGTGGGTGTACCGTATATGACTTGTGCCATATTGGTCATGCTCGTACCTATATTAGCTTTGATAATATTGCCCGTTACTTACGTTTTTCAGGTTATGACGTTAATTATGTACGTAATATTACTGACGTTGAAGATAAAATTATTAACCGAGCGCTTGAGAATAATGAAACGCCAGATGCTTTAACAGCTCGCACTATTGCCGCTATGCATGAAGATTTTGACGCACTTAATATGATGCGTCCTGATTTCGAGCCTCGAGTGACCACGCATATGCCTGAAATTATCGAGATGATCGAAACGTTAGTGTCGAAGTCCCATGCTTATGTGGCTGATAGCGGTGATGTACTTTTTGATGTTTCCAGCTTTGCTGATTATGGTCAATTAAGTGGTCAAAATTTAGAACAACTTCAAGCAGGTTCTCGTGTTGATGTTGATGAAACTAAACGTAACCCATTAGATTTTGTCTTATGGAAGTCTGGTAAACCAGAAGAACCAAGCTGGGATTCACCATGGGGGCCAGGGCGTCCAGGTTGGCATATAGAATGTTCAGCCATGAATGCTAAGGTACTGGGCAAACACTTTGACATTCATGGTGGTGGTTCAGACTTACAATTTCCGCATCATGAAAACGAGGTTGCGCAGAGTTGTTGTGCCCTAGATACGCCATATGTTAATTACTGGATCCACACTGGCATGGTGCAAGTTGATCAGGAAAAAATGTCAAAATCATTAGGTAACTTCTTTACTATTCGAGAAGTGCTGGCGAACTATGATGCCGAGACGACACGCTTTTTCTTAACCACAGGGCAATACCGTAGTCAGTTAAATTACTCGACTGATAACTTAGAGCAAGCGAAAGCGTCACTTGAGCGTATTTATACCGCGTTACGTGATGTTGATATTAGTGAAAACTATTCTCTTGATAAAGAGAATGAGCATGTCAAAGCATTCTGTCAGGCAATGGATGATGACTTTAATACCCCTCAAGCCTTATCTGTGTTATTTGATATTGCCAAACAGCTCAATGTGGCTAAGCAAAGTGACCCTGCACAAGCGAAAGAATTAGCATCAATCTTGAAAGCTTTAGGTGGTTTATTAGGCTTATTACAGCTTGCCCCTGAAAGCTATCTACAAGGCGATGGCAATGATGATGAAGTTGCTGAAATTGAAGCGCTTATTGCGCAGCGTAATCAAGCCCGTGCGGATAAAAATTGGGCATTGGCGGATGAAGCGCGAGATAAGCTTAATGCGATGAATATTGTCTTAGAAGATAGCGCTGGCAAAACGACTTGGCGTAAAGGCTAGTTGTTAACTAATTAATGATTGATAAAGCACTCTGCGGAGTGCTTTTTTATTGCCTGTAAATCTATATAGGCTATTGGAAAGCAAACAGCGCTAACTCGGCTTGTCATTGTTTTGTCTTAAAGCTGTCGATTAACTTTCAACTTTTTGTCATCACTTGTTCATCTTATCAGTAGAAACTCTGGAGTAACTCAATTGCTCAGGAGGCACTATGAAAATTAAAAAAATGGTATTGTTAATTTCCGCTGCATTGGCTGTCAGCATTCCTGCTTATGCTAAACAAGCTCAAGGTAATAAAAGTAAAAATAAAGAACTATTACCAAGCTATCAAACAGCTAGCCCTTGGTTTGTCGAAGGACAACAACGCTTAAATGAAAAGGGCAAGTTATTCGGCCGCCCTGCTAAAAATGTTATTCTTTTTGTCGGCGATGGTATGGGGATGTCTACCGTTACTGCTGCGCGCATTTTAGAAGGACAGTTAAAAGGCATGGCGGGAGAAGAGAATAATTTGAGCTTTGATTTGTTCCCTTATACTGGCTTAGCTAAAACCTATAATGTTGATGCTCAAACACCAGATTCAGCTGGCACCATGACTGCAATGATGACAGGGGTTAAAACGGATGTTGGTGTGATAGGTGTGAATGAAAATATTGTACGAGGTGATTGCTCAACGGTTGCTGGTAATGAGCTAGTTACAGCGTTAGAGCTTGCTGAAGCGAAAGGTAAATCGACAGGTATACTGTCTACCGCACGTATTACTCATGCAACCCCAGCCGCCACTTATGCCAAATCAGCGGATCGTAATTGGGAAGATATTTCAGATATGCCTGCTCAAGCGGTAGAAGCAGGGTGTAAAGATATTGCGTTGCAACTTGTTGAGTTTGAACAAAATACCAAAGCGCGTTTTCCTTCTGCAAAACTAGTAGATGGTATTGATGTGGTGATGGGAGGAGGCCGTCGTCACTTTTTACCCAAAAATGCAGCTTATAATTCAATTGATGCGGCAAGTGCTATTGAAGGGGATCGAACAGATGGACGTGATCTTACTGCTGAGTGGCAAGCGCAGTATCCACAAGGACAATATATTATCGATCAAGCCGGTTTTAATGCCATTGATGCAGATAGTACCGAAAAGCTATTTGCATTATTCAATGAGTCGCATATGGCTTATGAAGCTGACCGTCAAAATGATATTGCTGGCGAACCCTCATTATCAGAAATGACCAGTAAAGCGATTGATATTTTAGATAACAATAGAAAAGGTTTCTTTCTAATGGTGGAATCTGGACGAATTGACCATGGCCATCATGCCGGTAGTGCTTATAATGCGCTTACAGATACCATCGAATTTTCTAACGCAGTCAAAACGGCGGTTGATGCTGTTGATTTGAAAGAGACATTAATTATTGTCACAGCTGATCATAGCCATGTGTTAACTATTGGTGGCTACCCTAAACGTGGTAACCCTATTTTAGGTAAAACTGTATCGGTAGGTAAAGATGAGCCAGCGCTTGCTGCAGATGGTATGCCATATACAACATTATCTTATGCTAACGGGAATGGCTTTAAAGAGCTCGGTGATGAAACAAATGCGGATAAGAGTTATTACATGCCAATTAGTGCTGGTCGACATGATTTGACTGATGTAGATACTGAATCGTCAGGTTATCATCAAGAATCACTTGTACCGCTTTCATCAGAGAGCCATGCGGGGGAAGATGTTGCTATATATGGTAAAGGCGCAGGAGCACATTTAGTTTCTGGTACCAATGAGCAATCAATTATTTTTCACGTGATCAATAAAGCGGCTCGTTTAGATAAATAAGTTTATCAATCCATTTTTATTAGCTGACAAAAAAGCCGCAATGTATTGCTACAATGCGGCTTTTTTTGATTAAGTTAATTGTATTTTACTACTTAATTATGAAACTGCTCACAGGCGATTAAGGTATTCTCGATTAAGCTAGCCACAGTCATCGGGCCGACTCCGCCAGGAACAGGAGTTATATATGCTGCTCTTTCTTTTGCCACATCAAACTCAACATCACCGACTAATGTACCATTGTCTAAGCGATTAATACCTACATCGATAACGATAGCGCCTTCTTTAATCCAATCGCCAGGAATAAACTCTGGCTTACCAACCGCGACAACAATAAGATCTGCGTTTCTGACTTTCTCTTCAAGGTTTTTGGTAAAGCGATGTGTCGTGGTAATAGTACACCCTGCTAGTAATAACTCTAAAGTCATTGGGCGACCAACAATATTTGATGCGCCAACGACTAAGGCATCTAAGCCATGAGGTTTTACACCAGTTGATTCAATGAGCGTCATTATGCCTTTTGGTGTACATGGACGAAGACCCGGTTGACGCAAGGCAAGTTTACCGACATTGGATGGGTGGAAGCCATCAACATCTTTTTTTGGCGCTATGGTTTCAATCACTAAATTGGCGTCAAGCCCTGCTGGTAGCGGCAATTGCACTAATATACCGTCGATCTCATCATCGTGGTTTAGCGCCTCGACCAAGTCAAGTAATTCTTGTTCTGTCGTTGTATCAGGTAAATCATATGAACGAGATACAAAACCAACTTCCTCACAGGCTCTACGTTTACTACCAACATAAACTTCAGAGGCAGGATCGTTACCAACAAGGATAACCGCTAAGCCAGGAGCTCGTTTACCTTGTGCGATACGTTGAGAAACTTTTTCTTTGACAGAAGATCGTAGTTGCTGGGCAATTGCTTTGCCATCGATAAGTGATGCAGTCATAATTCCTAAGGCGTTAAATTAAAGACGCGACATTTTCGCATAATTTATGATTAAGTAGTAGGTGAAAATCACAATATATTGTATATATAGACGTTAAAAGATAAATGGTAATAATTTACTTATTTTTGTTGTTTTTGTGTTAAAACTGAGCAAATAGTCTATTCTTTGGCTCGGCTTGCTGTAAAAGTGAGCGAACACAACATTTTTTATAAAAAACGTTTGACGAAGAACAGTCAACTAGGTAATATCCGCACCCGTTGAAAGCAAGCAGCTTTTTAACAATTGTCGGTGATTAGCGCAGCTTGGTAGCGCACTTGGTTTGGGTCCAAGGGGTCGCAAGTTCGAATCTTGCATCACCGACCACTTTCTTAAAGTAATAACTAGTTTTTTTCTTCAAGAAAGTGTAGTTTCTGTAGGTAATGTGCGCCCTTAGCTCAGCTGGATAGAGCAACGCCCTTCTAAGGCGTGGGTCGTAGGTTCGAATCCTACAGGGCGTGCCATGCATCCTTGATGCAACAGTGGTGGCTATAGCTCAGTTGGTAGAGCCCCGGATTGTGATTCCGGTTGTCGTGGGTTCAAGTCCCATTAGCCACCCCATCTTTACAAAGTTATATCGGTGATTAGCGCAGCTTGGTAGCGCACTTGGTTTGGGTCCAAGGGGTCGCAAGTTCGAATCTTGCATCACCGACCACTTTCTTTCATTTAAATCCACAACTTCCTCATTAGTAGTTAGCTAAAACATTTAGATGAGAACTTGCGAAGCAAGTCAACAAAATTGTTGGGAACAATTTTGCTCGCACTTGTGCGACCCGTAGGGTGGAGTATAGGGATGTACGGAATCATCTTGCATCACCGACCACTTTCTTTCATTTAAATCCACAACTTCCTCATTAGTAGTTAGCTAAAACATTTAGATGAGAACTTGCGAAGCAAGTCAACAAAATTATTGGGAACAATTTTGCTCGCACTAGTGCGACCCGTAGGGTGGAGTATAGGGATGTACGGAATCATCTTGCATCACCGACCACTTTCTTATTGTATCGTCTTATTAAATCATCCTTATAGTTAGCATTAGTTAGTCGCTTGTTAGTTCATCGTTGATAATGAAAATTTACAGGTAACTAATCAATTCGTTATTAGTCGAACTTCTTTATAGCAATATATTTTAACCCCTTATTTTCTTGATTTTCCGTGATATAGCGCAGATTTTGACCGTTGTCATAAAATTAATTGATTTCACCCCTCGACTCTTGAGAAAAGCACCGCTATAATTTCGCGTCATTATTTTTAATCTGAACATCATTTATTCGGGTATTCCGAGCTTTAAGGCATGTGCTAAGGGGCTGAGAGCAATTAAACGGAGAGTTATTTGCTCACTATAGATAGATGCGTTATTGAAAGCGTAAAAAGCGCTAAGTATTGAGGTATGTAAATGCAAGTTTCAGTAGAGACTACACAAGGTTTGGAACGTAAGTTAACTATTTCAGTTCCTGCAGAAAAAGTAGATGTTGAAGTAAAGAACCGTCTTCGCCAAATCGCAAAAACACAGCGTATTAACGGTTTCCGTCCAGGTAAAGTGCCACCGTCAGTGATCCAAAAACGTTACGGCAAGTCTGTACGTCAAGAAATTGCTGGTGAAGTAATGCAACGTAATTTTGTAGAAGCAATTGTTGCTGAGAAAATCAACCCAGCTGGACGTCCTCAATTTGTCGCTAAAAGTAATGAAGATGGCAAAGATTTAGAGTTTGAAGCGACTTTTGAAGTGTATCCAGAAGTTGAATTAAAAGACATTGAAAAAATCAAAGTAGAGCGTCCAGCAGTTGAAGTGACAGACAAAGATTTAGATGAAATGTTTGTAACACTACAAAAACAACACCAAACGTGGAAAGAAAATAAGCGTAAAACTAAGAAAGGCGATAAGTTAACGATTGATTTCTTAGGCCGTGTTGATGGTGAAGAGTTTGAAGGTGGCAAAGCGGAAGGTTTTGAACTTGAACTTGGTTCAGGTCGTATGATCCCTGGTTTTGAAAAAGAAATCACAGGCATGAAAGTGGGTGAAGAAAAAACGATCACTGTAACTTTCCCTGAAGATTACCATGCGGAAAACTTAAAAGGTAAAGACGCTGAATTCGACATTAAAGTACACAAAACTGAAGGTCCAGTATTACCTGAAGTAGATGAAGATTTTGCTAAGTTATTTGGTGTAGAAGAAGGTGGTGTTGAAGCACTTCGTGAAGAAGTACGTAAAAACATGACTCGTGAATTAAGCCAAGCAGTTAAATCGAAAGTGAAAGAGCAAGTGATCGAAGGCTTATTAGAAGCAAATGATGTTGACTTGCCAAGTGCTTTAGTTGCACAAGAGGTTGATGTACTTCGTCAACAAGCAATGCAACGCTTTGCGGGACAAATGGATCCTAAGAATATGCCTGAGCTTCCAGCTGATATGTTTGAAGAGCAAGCTAAACGTCGTGTAAAAGTTGGTTTATTACTTGGTGAAGTTATCAAGCAAAATGAATTAAAAGTAGACGAAGCTAAAGTTGATGAGTTAATTGAGACAGCTGCATCTGCTTATGAAGATCCTCAAGAAGTGATCGAATACTACAAGTCAAACAAAGAAATGCATCAACAAATGCAAAATGTTGCACTTGAAGAGCAAGCTGTTGACGTATTAGTTGCGGCTGCAAAAGTAAAAGATACGAAAGCTAGCTTCCAAGAAATCATGAATCCTGAAGGTAAATAGGCTTTTTGATTGACAATAGCTTTAGCAATCGCTTAAATGGCTTGTATGGAAACATATAAGCCATTTTTTTATATTAAGGAAAAATAGTTGTTTACTTCTCAAAATAATTCTCACGATTTAACCAGTATTACTGAAAGTGCATTAGTCCCTATGGTAGTTGAGCAAACTGCTAAAGGTGAGCGTTCCTATGATATCTATTCAAGGTTATTAAAAGAGCGTGTTATTTTCTTGTGTGGTCAAGTTGAAGATCATATGGCCAATTTAATTATTGCTCAGTTGCTGTTCTTAGAGTCAGAAAGTCCAGAAAAAGATATCTATCTTTATATTAATTCTCCAGGTGGTTCGGTAACTGCTGGCATGGCAATTTATGACACCATGAAATTTATTAAGCCGAATGTAAGTACGGTTTGTATTGGCCAAGCAGCGAGCATGGGCGCATTTTTATTATCTGGTGGTGAAAAAGGTAAACGTTACTGTTTGCCTAATGCTCGAGTGATGATCCATCAACCTTTAGGTGGCTTCCAAGGTCAGGCGTCTGACTTTGAAATTCATGCTAAAGAGATATTATATATCAAAGATAAGCTGAACCGTTTGATGGCAGAGCATACTGGTCAGTCACTAGAGAAAGTATCGGAAGATACTGATAGAGATAACTTCTTAAGTGCAGAAAGTGCGGTTGAATATGGCTTAGTTGACTCCATATTATCTCAACGACTAGATAAATAATTGCACGGATTTGTTATCTACATAATTTATGAAATACTTACTAGTATTGATGTTTAAGATTTTTAAGTTTAGAGGTACCGTATGACCGATATGAATAAAGGTGACGGTGATAATGGAAAGTTACTGTATTGCTCTTTCTGTGGCAAAAGCCAACATGAGGTGCGTAAGTTAATCGCAGGGCCTTCCGTATTTATTTGTGATGAGTGCGTTGAGCTGTGTAACGACATCATCCGAGAAGAAATTAAAGAGATTGCGCCAAAGCAAGAACAAGAAAGTCTTCCATCACCCATTGAGATCAGAACAAGTTTAGATGACTACGTGATTGGTCAAGAACACGCGAAAAAAGTGTTATCTGTTGCGGTTTATAATCACTATAAACGCTTACGTAATGGAGATTCACACAACGGTGTTGAATTAAGTAAAAGTAACATTTTGTTAATAGGTCCTACGGGCAGTGGTAAAACG
The DNA here is from genome assembly GCF_017168195.1 of Thalassotalea sp. G2M2-11. Taxonomy (GTDB): domain Bacteria; phylum Pseudomonadota; class Gammaproteobacteria; order Enterobacterales; family Alteromonadaceae; genus Thalassotalea_E. Next base: position 537,902 of record NZ_JADNYL010000002.1, on the reverse strand, counting down.
CTGCTGGCAGAAACGTTAGCGCGGTTACTGGATGTACCATTTACCATGGCTGATGCCACGACATTAACCGAAGCAGGTTATGTTGGTGAAGATGTTGAAAACATCATTCAAAAGTTATTGCAAAAGTGTGATTACGACGTCGAAAAAGCGCAGCGCGGTATCGTTTACATTGATGAAATTGATAAGATTTCACGTAAGTCTGATAACCCGTCAATCACTCGCGATGTCTCTGGTGAAGGTGTTCAGCAGGCATTATTAAAACTCATTGAAGGCACAATTGCTTCTGTCCCTCCTCAAGGTGGTCGTAAGCATCCTCAACAAGAGTTTTTACAAGTAGATACCTCTAAAATCCTATTTATTTGTGGTGGTGCGTTTGCTGGTCTAGATAAGGTTGTAGAGCAACGTTGTAATACGGGCACAGGCATTGGTTTTGGCGCGGAAGTTAAAGACAGTGATCAAGGCAAATCGTTAACCGAACGCTTCCAAGAAGTTGAGCCTGAAGATCTAGTAAAATATGGTTTGATCCCTGAGTTTATTGGCCGCTTACCTGTTGTCGCGACCTTAAGTGAGTTAGACGAAGATGCATTGATCCAAATTCTACAAGAGCCTAAGAATGCGTTGACTAAGCAATTTGTCGCGTTATTTGATATGGAAGATGTTGAGTTAGAGTTTAGAGAAGACGCATTAAAAGCTATCGCCAATAAAGCCATGATACGTAAAACTGGGGCACGTGGTTTGCGCTCCATTGTTGAAGGGGTATTGCTTGATACTATGTATGAATTACCTTCGATGGAAAATGTGTCGAAAGTGGTACTTGATGAAACGGTAATAAAAGGTGAATCAAAACCGATTATTATCTATGAAACACCACAAGAAAAAGCGGCATCTGATAACTAGTTGATGTCCTATAGCACGGTATAAGAGCAGCAAATAGCCCTTATACCGTGAATATATTTATCACTTCTTTTGTTTTTATCTTAGTAGTTATTTGAAATTCCCCCAAGCTGATTTAGCTAGACCTTGATAACTAGCGTCATTCTCATTTTTTCACGTCGACTCAGCTAAAAAATTTTATATTTTCTCAGTGTTGAGATGATAATATCTTCATTCAGTGGCATTTTTTCCTATTATTTGTTGAAAGCAACATGAATAACCCCATATAGTTTAAATACCAATTGAAATAGCTATTTAACCCATTCAGAGCGGTGTCAGGATCGTGTGAACAAAGCAAATTGATGCAGGTGTAGTCATTCTCCATCAAAGCAATTTGTAAAGTGATCACTATCCTGACAAGCTCCCAAAGGGCGAGTTTAAAAGGCTCATATGCTGCGTTACTGATTTTGCTAAGGAAATAACCATTAGCTGCAATCAAAGCCTGCCTATAAGCCTTTTAATTCTCGCTGAACGATTAAATAGTTAATTCAATTGGTATAATTGTCTCGAATGTTTTATTCATATTAATGAAGAGAGTTTCTAATGTCAGAAGAATTAGCTGATGTAGCAAAAGTCACAGAAATCCCCGTACTTGCCTTACGTGATGTGGTGGTTTATCCACAAATGGTGATCCCATTATTTGTTGGTCGAGAAAAATCGATTCGTTGTTTAGATATCGCGATGGAAAGTGATAAACAAGTCTTTCTAGTGGCACAAAAAGATGCTGCAATAGATGATCCCACTGCTGAAGATGTCTACCAAACAGGTACCGTTGCCACCATTTTACAAATGCTTAAATTACCTGATGGTACTGTTAAGGTTTTAGTTGAAGGGGTTAAGCGCGCGAGTATTGAACAATTTATTGAAACAGAAGAATATTTTACAGCGGACATTGCCTATTTGAATGTAGAAGATGATGCGGTTGAAAATCTTGAGATTCTAGTGCGTTCGGCTATTTCACAGTTTGAAGGCTACGTTAAACTGAACAAGAAGATTCCACCAGAGGTGCTAACCTCTGTTTCTGGTATTGATGATGCTGAGCAGCTTGCCGATACTATGGCTGCTCATATGCCTTTAAAATTAGTTGAAAAGCAAAAAATATTAGAAATTACTCATGTTGCTGAACGTCTTGAACACTTAATGGCGTTGATGGAAGGCGAAATGGATCTTTTACAAGTTGAGAAAAAGATCCGTAGTCGTGTGAAAAAGCAAATGGAAAAAAGTCAGCGCGAATATTATTTGAATGAGCAAATGAAGGCAATTCAAAAAGAATTAGGCGAAGATGAAGAAGGGGTTAATGAGCATGAGCAACTAGAACGAAAAATTAATGATGCTCAAATGCCAAAAGAGGCAAAAGAAAAAACATTAGCCGAACTTAAAAAATTAAAAATGATGTCGTCAATGTCAGCAGAAGCAACTGTTGTTAGAAGCTATATTGATTGGATGATCAGTGTACCGTGGAAAAAACGCAGTAAGTTAAAGCGTAATTTAGCATTGGCAGAAGAAGTCTTAGAAAAAGATCATTATGGTTTAGAAAAGGTAAAAGAACGCATTATTGAGTATCTTGCGGTACAGCAGCGCATTAGCAAATTAAAAGGGCCTATTTTATGTCTAGTAGGGCCTCCTGGCGTTGGTAAAACTTCATTAGGGCAGTCTATTGCTAAATCTACTGGGCGCAAATATGTGCGTATGGCGTTAGGCGGCGTAAGAGATGAAGCTGAGATCCGTGGTCATCGTCGTACTTATATTGGTTCTTTACCAGGCAAGCTTATTCAAAAAATAGCCAAAGCAGGGGTGAAAAACCCGTTATTCCTTTTGGATGAAATTGATAAAATGGCCTCGGATATGCGTGGTGATCCTGCCTCTGCATTGCTTGAAGTGTTAGATCCTGAACAGAACTCAAGCTTTAACGATCATTATTTAGAAGTTGATTATGATTTATCAGATGTCATGTTTGTTGCAACATCAAATAGTATGGATATTCCAGGACCGTTGCTTGACCGGATGGAAGTGATCCGCTTATCTGGTTATACCGAAGATGAAAAGCTTAATATTGCTAAGCGTCATTTGTTAACCAAACAAATTGAACGTAATGGCCTTAAAGCGAAAGAAATTGAAATTGATGATAGCGCCATTATTGGTATTATCCGCTATTACACTCGCGAGGCGGGGGTACGTAACTTAGAACGTGAAATTTCTAAATTATGTCGTAAAGCAGTCAAAGCGATATTGCTAGACAAGTCATTGAAAAAAATAGTGATTAATCAAGATAATCTTGCTGACTACTTAGGCGTGCAACGCTTTGATTATGGCAGGGCAGATGATGAAAACCGTGTTGGCTTAGTTACAGGACTTGCATGGACTTCGGTTGGTGGTGAACTATTAACCATAGAAACGGCATCAGTGCCAGGTAAAGGAAAATTATCATATACCGGCTCATTAGGCGATGTGATGCAAGAATCAATACAAGCAGCGATGACGGTAGTGCGCAGTAGAACCGAGCACTTGCGCATAAATGAAGATTTTCATGAGAAACGTGATATCCATGTACATGTTCCTGAAGGAGCTACGCCAAAAGATGGTCCTAGTGCAGGGATTGGCATGTGTACTGCGCTTGTATCAAGTTTGACTGGCAATCCGGTCAAATCTGAAGTGGCCATGACGGGTGAAATTACCCTTAGAGGTGAAGTACTCCCTATCGGTGGTTTAAAAGAAAAATTACTTGCTGCTCACCGTGGTGGCATAAAAACGGTGGTTATTCCGAAAGATAACGAGCGAGATCTAAAAGAAATCCCTGATAATGTGAAAGCCGATCTAAGCATTCACCCAGTAAAATGGATTGAAGAAGTGTTAGAAATCGCTCTGGAACATCCAGTTGAAAAATGGAAAATGGATAGTTAGCCATAGTTAATTTTTCATTTAAACCGCTATGCTAGGTTTTTAAAAAAGACAATGGCCAAGCGAAAAATGGAAAATAAATCTGCTCTACACCCTGAAAAATGGTGTTTTTTTGAGTAAATTGGCAAAAAAAGTGTAAAAAACTTAAAAAAATTGCAATTAGGGCTTTCCAAAGTTTGAAACTGTGGTAAGTTAATGAAGCTTAAAGCGCTAGACCCCTTATTTATATTGGGGTCTAGATGAGATAAAAATAATTGTCTTAATTTTGAATTTCTTTAACTCAGTGCTTGATGTTCAAAAAGAAGCTTGATATAAAAGTTTCTGCAGGACGCTAAAACAAAAGATGGCGCTGAATAATAACAATCGAAGGGGAATATACTGTGAATAAATCTCAATTAATCGAGAAAATTGCTGCTGGTGCTGACATTTCTAAAGCTGCAGCTGGACGTGCATTAGATTCATTTATTGAAGCTGTTACTGAAGAGTTAAAAGGTGGTGAGCAAGTTGCGTTAGTTGGTTTTGGTACTTTCTCTGTACGTGATCGTGCTGCACGTACTGGCCGTAACCCACAAACAGGTGCAACTATTGAAATTGCAGCTGCTAAAATCCCATCATTCAAAGCAGGTAAAGCTTTAAAAGATGCATGTAACTAATCACAGTTACGTTTAATTATTTTAAAAAGACCACCTTAGGGTGGTCTTTTGTTTTGCATCACGAAAAAGTTTTTTATCGAATATTGCCGTCTGTTACTTCAAGGATGTGAGCGCTTCTGATAGAATCGCGCGTAGTATTATCAGTAGATATAAATATTTAAAAAATACACTGAGTGTAAAGAGAAAACAATGTTAGAAAATATTAGAGAAAATTCTCAAGGGCTAGTCGCAAAGATCATCCTTGGTTTTATTATTTTAACTTTTGCCGTTGCAGGAATTGGAAGTTACACCAACAGTGTTGATACTTCAGTAGCAGAAGTTAACGGTGAAAAAATTTCACAGGCTGATTTTGAAAAAGCATACCAAACTCAGCGTAATCGTATGGCGCAGCAATTTGGTGAAATGTTTGATACGTTAGCGAATGATGCTAATTATATGGCACAGCTTCGTGATAATGTCGTCGATAGTTTGATTAATCAATTGCTTGTTGATCAAGCGTCAAGAGAAATGGCAATTCGCGTCTCTGATGACAGAATTAAAAAGACTATTCGTGAGATGAAAGAATTTCAAGTTGAAGGTCAGTTTGACAATAATCGCTATTTAGCTTTGATCAATCAAGCAGGCTTTTATCAGTCAGTAGATTTTCGTGATTACTTACGTACGGAAATGACGCGTCGTCAATTGACACAAGCTTTAGTTGCGACAGAGTTTACCGTTCCATATCAAGAGTCGTTAGTGAGCTCATTACAAAATCAACAACGTGATATTCGTTATGCAACGATTACTGCTTCGCAGTTCCTAGAAGGTATCGAGATCACAGATGAGCAAGTTAATGATTACTATATCGCCAATCAAGCACGCTTTGAAAATCAAGAAAAAGTGAAGGTAGATTATATCGCGTTAGATGTGAACGAGATTGCCAAAGAGATTGACGTTTCAGATGCAGATATCGAAAGCTACTACCAACAAAATATCATTAATTTCCGTCAGGAAGCGCAACGTCGTATAGCGCATATCTTAATTGAATTTGGTGAAGATAAAGCGCAAGCGAAAGAGAAAGTTGCCGCGATTAAACAGCGAATTAATGCGGGTGAAGACTTTGCCCAATTAGCGCAAGAACTATCTGATGATACCTTTAGTGGCGAAAATGGTGGCGATCTTGATTGGTTTGAAGCGGATATTAACGGCGAAGCTTTTGACAGTGCCGTGCTTGCATTGACAGAAGTAAACCAAGTGTCAGACATTGTAGAATCTGATGTTGGCTTTCATTTGATCAAACTTACAGAGTTTAAAGCTGAGCAAGTACAAGCGTTGGCTGATGTAAAAGAAGAATTAGCGCTTGCAGTCAGTAAGCAAAAAGCAGAGGATAAGTTTTTTGAATTACAACAACAAGCAGCGCAATTGAGCTTCGAGTTTCCTGATAGCCTTGAAGATGCCGCGAATGCGACGGGTGTTAAAGTTCAAACTTCAAATTGGTTATCTCGCGCAGGTAATGCTGCACCGTTTGATAGTGCCCAGTTAATTGATGTTGCTTTCTCGGATATGATCATTCATGAGCAATTAAACTCTGATATTATCGAAGTGAGTGATTCTTTGGCTGTTGTACTGCGTATCAACCAATATCAACCAGCCAATACTAAGCCATTAGCTGAGGTTTCTGAGCAAATTAAAACCATTTTGGTACAACAAAAAGCGAATGAAAAAGCGCAAGCTGTTGCTGATGAACTATTGACGGCTTATAAAGCGGGCGACAATATTAGTGAGAAGTTGACAGAAAATGGCTCAGCGTTTGAAGAAAAAGCGGCTGTTGCTCGATACGGTGCTGATATAGATGCAGCCATTGCGCGTGAAGCATTTAAGTTACCTCATCCAAGCAGTGAGAGTATTTCCGCGTCTACCGTCAGTTTGGCAAATGGTGATATTGCTTTAGTTGAAGTGACAGCTGTTAAGGCTGGTGAAACTCAAGCGCCAGAAAGCTTTACTGAGCAATATACGCAACAGTTAGCACAGTCGGCTTATCAAAGCTATGTTGAAGCATTACGTGGCGAAGCTACTATCACTAAGCGTCAAAATGTGACGAGTACAAGCCAGTTATAATAGTAAAACTTGTATAAAAAAGGCTGCATTATGCAGCCTTTTTTATGTACAGGAAGTACGGTATGACGAAATTGCAGGAGCATAATTTCGTGTATGTACAGGAAGTACGGTATGTCGAAATTGCAGGAGCATCATTTCGTGTATGTACAGGAAGTACGGTATGACGAAATTGCAGGAGCATCATTTCGTGACGTACCGGATGTACGGTATGCCGTGGGCTATGGATGTACAGGAACGGCGATATCGGCTGTGATAAGTATTTTACTATCGGTTTAACAGTTGAAAGTGTTGACTCATAATGAGCTTTTTGGTGTATTTGTGTTGAGGTTTTTTTAAAATATCTAAGGTATTTCCCATTTCAACTACCTGACCTTTACTCATGACCATCATATAATCCGTAAAGTGGCGGATAATACCAAGGTTGTGCGAAATTAACACAAAAGCTAAGCCCATTTGTTGTTGTAAATCGAGCAGTAAGTTGATCATTTGTGAACGTAGTGAAGGATCTAATGCAGCTAATGCCTCATCAAGAATGATCACTTGTGGTTTTAAGATAATAGCGCGGGCAAGTGAGACACGTTGTTTCTGTCCTCCAGAAAGCATGTGAGGGTAAAAGTTCATATGATCAGCAAGTAAACCTACCTTTTGTAACGTTTCTCTTATTAATAAAGCTCGTTGGTTCTCATCTAGATCTGTGTTTAACAGTAAAGGCTCATCAAGTAATTGACTGATAGTCAAACTTGGATTTAGTGTGGTTCCTGAGTCTTGAAATATCATTCTGATATGCTGGCAACGCTGTTTAAAATTACCATGATTCAATGTTTGTCCATTGAGTTTTACTTTCCCTGTTGTTGGCTTCTCAGCACCAACCAGTAGCTTTGCTAGCGTCGATTTGCCAGAGCCAGTTTCGCCTACTATTGCTAACGTTTTATGTGCAGGGACTTCGAATGAAATAGGCTCGAGTGCGTTGATTACTCTACGCTTAAAGGGGAAACCACCAACATGGTATGATTTACTTAAATTACTCACTTCTAATAAACTAGTCATATTAGTAATTGTCCTTTAGTGAATAATGACAACTGACTTGATGACCATGATAATTTTTCACTTTAGGTGCCTTTACACAAGCGCGTTGTGCTTTAGGGCAGCGAGGTCCTAGCCTACAGCCAATAGGTAAATGTTGAAGGATCGGAATACTTCCTGGTAAGGTCATTAAGCGTGATTTGACGGGAATATGCATATTCGCCTTTGGACTGCTATCAACCAAGGCACGGGTATAGGGATGATACGGGCAGTTAAAAATTTGCTCGGTGGTGCCAGCTTCAACAAATTGTCCGCTATACATCACAGTAATCGTATTGGTCCAGTGAGTGACGTTTTCTAAATCGTGACTGATCAATAATATTGACATGTTTTTTAATTGATTCAAGCTGGCAAGCAGTCGAAATATTTGACCTTGATTGGTACTTTCCATTGCCGCTGTTGGCTCATCAGCAATTAATAGTAAGGGCTTTCTTGCTAACGCCATAGCAATCATTACCCGTTGACATAGGGCGTCTGTTAGTTGGTGAGGATAGCTTTTCAAGCACTTTTGATGATTTTTAATTCCCACTTTATGAAGTAAGTTAATCGCAGCCAATTGTCTTTGTTGATGCTTTTGCCAAAAGAAACCAGTGAACTCTTCACTATAAACAGCTTCAGCTAATTGTTCGCCGATGGTGGTTGTAGGATCTAAACAAGCCATGGGCTCTTGAAATATCATGGCAACATCTTTTGCGATCACGGACTTTCTTTCTTCCGGTGAAAGGCGCATAAGGTCATTACCTCGCCAATGAAAGCGATCAGCATCTACCTGCCATTTATCATCGAGTACTCCCATAATAGCTTGTGCTAGCAGTGATTTTCCGGAACCTGATTCACCCACTAAACCGCGTACTTCACCTTCTTTCATGGTTAAGCTGACCCGATCAACAGCTAAAATGGCTTTTTCGCCCGTTAATAGCTTTATTGATAAATTTCTTACATCAAGCAAATTCATTAGTTCACCTTACGCTGCTTAATTGCATGGCGCATACCTTCACCAACTAAGTTAGTGGCAACCACTGAAAATAAAATGGCTAATCCAGGCAAGTAGACGGTCCAAGGGGCGATATAAAAAAGATCAATACCATTGGCTAGCATTGCACCCCATTCGGGCATAGGAATGGGAGCACCAAGACCTAAAAAACCGAGGGTGGCAATATCTAAAATGGCAGCTGATTGAGCAAGTGTTGCTTGACTGATTAATTTCTCTATGATGTTAGGAAATATTGAATAAGACAAAATTCTGATCGAGCTAGCACCATCAAGCCGAGAGGCTAACACATAATCTTTTTGAAATTCTTCTTCAACGGCATTTCGAGTGATATGGATAAATTGCGGAATTAATACCATGACAATCGCCCACAAGGTATTGTTTAAACCTGGGCCAAGAATGGCAACGATCACTATGGCAAGTAAAAGCGATGGGATTGATAAGATAACGTCTAAGAAATGGTTGAGAAAACTAGACTTTAACCCCTTTGTTAGTGCAGATAATGAACCAATAAAAACCCCCACCACCAGTGAAATAATAACCACAACAAAACTTAAGCCAAAAGTTAATGACGCTCCATGCATTAACCTTGATAACATATCTCTGCCAAGATTATCGGTGCCTAATAAAAAGCTAACATCTCCATCTTCATGCCAGGCAGGAGGAAGTAACAAATGATCTAAATGGTTGTTGATGGGGGAATAAGGAGAAATTATTGGTGAAAAAATGGCGAGAACACACAAAAAGATAAAGCAGCCAAAACCTATCATTACCACCGGAGAATGACGAAAGTTATGCCATAGCTGAAGTAATGGTGAAGGAAATTCTTCCTCTAAATATATTTTATCGCGAGCCATGATGTACTTCTCGAGCTAGAGGGTTTAATGATGCATAAATAAAATCTGTCAGGATATGGACAATAAATATAAAGCTGGATAATGCCAATAACCCGCCTTGAATCGCAGTATAATCTCGCTGATAAATACTTTCTATAAGCCAACTGCCGATACCCGGCCAACTAAAAATCACCTCAGTGACCATGGCTAGCGTGACTAGATTGGCAAATTGTAAACCAACATCACGAATAACCCCAACCAGAGAATTTCTTATCCCGTGACGAAATATAATTTGTCGGTAATTCAAACCTTTTGCCATCGCAGCCTTGATATAATGTGTTTCAAGTACATTGAGCATTGCGGTGCGAGCTAGTCGAATAAAAATTGTTGCTGGTGCGAGAGCGACGACACAAGCCGGTAGTAAAATATGAGCACTGGCATTTTGAAATGCTTGCCATTTATAAGGGCTATCACTTAATAAAATATCAAAAAATTGAAAGCCGGTACGTTGTTCAATTTCATAAACTAAACTGATTTGGCCTGCTGAGGGTAACCAACCTAGTTGAATGGAGAAAATTAAAATAGCTAACAACCCCAACCAAAAAATAGGGATTGAATAGCCGATCATGGCAAAAGATAAAATAATATTGTCAGTTACTTTGCGATGGTGGATAGCAGCGATAAAGCCAATAGGGATCCCAACTAACATTGCAATTAATAATGCGACGCTACTTAGTTCTATGGTAGCGGGTAAATGATTTAATACCTCTTCACTAATAGGAAGTTGGCTTGCCATTGAAATACCAAAGTCACCTTGGAATAGGTGCGTTAAATAACGCCAATATTGGATGAAAATAGATTCATGCTTACCATATTGTGCTGCTACCATTTCAAGGTGTTCAGGGCTGGCATTTAATTGTCCTGAAATATTGGTAACTTGATCGCCTGGAAATAAAAAGCTTAAGCTAAATGATAAAAGAGTCAGTAATAGTAAGGTGAAGACAAATAAACTGAGTCGTCGTAAGGTAAATATCAGCATATTAATTCTTGGTTACCCCATTAAAATCAATACCACCAAATGAGTTTAATAATTTTCCTTTGATTTTATTGGTTCTAGCCTGAAAGCGTTTTGAATGAGCAATCGGAAACAATGGCAGCTCCTGATATAAAATATTTAACGCTTGGCGATATAGTGTTTTACGTTCTTGAATATCAGTGGTAATTAGTGCCTGTTGTATGATTTGGTCAAAGGCTTTATTACACCAAAAGGTGCGATTAGTACCAGTGATGGCTGATGAACAACTTAATAATGGGGTGAAAAAATTATCGGGATCGGGATGATCTGCACTCCACCCGAGTAATACAGCATGATGTTCACCCAAAGCTAATCGACGTAAAAATTCCTGCCATTTATAACTGATGATATTAACCTTGATACCTATTTGGTTGAGATCTGCTTGGATTAACTTAGCCATAGTGACTGCGTCAGGATTATATGCTCGTTGCACTGGCATGGCCCATAAGTCAATGGTAAAGCCTTTTTCTACCCCAGCTTGTTCGAGTAATTCTCGTGCTTTTGCTACAGAGTACTCTATTTCCTTAATACTGTTGTCATATGCCCAAGAAGAAGGTGGAATAATGGTTTTGGCTGATTCACCTTCAGCATCTCCAAAATAGACTGTATCGAGTATGGCTTGCTTATTAATAGCGTGGGCGACCGCTTTTCGTACCAGTTTATTATTAAAAGGAAACCTAGTGGTATTAAAGCCTAAGTAGCCAATGTTAAAAGCGGTGACTTGATCAAGTGATAAGTTTTTTACTTGCCTGATTTTCTCTTGAGCGATCGGGTAGGCGATGATATCACACTCACCAGCGAGCATCTTGGTTAAGCGCCCCGTATTGCTGGGGGTGATATCAAATAACAATTGGCTTAGTGTTGTTTTTTCATCCCAATATTGCTCATGCGGAACAAAGCGAATAAAGGAACCGGTACGATACTCTTTTAATTTAAAAGGGCCGGTACCTATGGGGTAATTATCGATTAATTCAGGTTGATTAGATTTTATCAATTGCTCTGCATATTCTTTGGAAAGTATCACTGAAAAATCTGTGGCTAAATTCGCAAGAAAGGAGCTATCTGCTCGTTTTAAATTAAAACGTACCGTGTAATCGTTAATTTTTTCGATGGAGTCAATCAAGTTTGAAAAACCAACACTCTGAAAAAATGGGTATTTGCCTCCTGACACTTGGTGAAAGGCATGCTTAGTATCTAAAATTCGATTAAAGCTAAACAGCACATCATCCGCATTTAATTCTCGGGTCGGACTAAAGTATTGGGTATGATGAAAGTTTACTCCTTTACGCAAATAAAAAGTAATGCGTTTGTTATCTCGGGTGACATGCCATGATTTCGCTAATGAGGGAGAGACGGCATTATCTATGGCATTAAATGTTATTAGTTGATTGTATAATTGCTTTGATGTTGCATCAACGGTGACACCGGAAGTGATCAGCTGAGGGTTAAATGTTTCTGGCGAACCTTCACTACAATAGATAATGCTGTTTTCACTTAACGATGTTTCGCTGCCAGAATCACAGCCTATCAACATGCTTGATACCATGACAGTGATTAACAATACATTGATGTAACTTGTGAACTTAGTCACCGTGTACCCTTATTCTTCAGCTGCGTTACTTTCGAGTAGGTTATATTTTTTTAAATAGCCTCTTAATTGATGATAGGTTAATTCTAACGCATCAGCAGTTTTCTTTTGATTATACTGGCAATTTTCGAGGGCAGTCTTAATTAAGTCAATCTCATATTCTTGTGATAATGATTTCAATGAAAGCGGGAATTCGAATGATTGCTTCACCGCTAGCGAAGGAGGAGGTGTAGTTTCGCTCGCTTCTACAGTATGTTCTTGCGTATTGATATGGGTATTACTTACTACACGATCATGTGTTTTAATACGCTTTGAAGGTCGATAAGGAGATTCAAATGGATCGATGACCAAATCATGTACGGGTAAATGTGGATTGTTACAGCGATAAACGCTGCGCTCAACCACATTTTTTAATTCTCGAATATTACCTGGCCAATGATATTCCAACATTGCTCTTTTGGCTTTCTCGGTAAAACCACTAAATAATTCAAACTCTAATTCACGCGCCATACTAATCGCAAAGTGTTCGGCGAGGATTAAAATATCTTCAACCCGTTCACGTAATGGCGGGAGCGTGATCACATCAAATGCTAGTCTATCGAGTAAATCGGCTCTAAATTCGCCAGAGTCAGCCATTGAAGGTAAATCTTCATTGGTGGCTGCGATAAGGCGAGCGTTGGTTTTGATGGTTCTTGAACCACCAACGCGCTCAAATTCGCCATACTCAACCACACGGAGTAATTTCTCTTGAATTAATCCTGAGGTGTTTGCAACTTCATCTAAAAATAAGGTGCCTTTGTCAGCACGTTCGAACCGGCCTTCATGGCGCTTATTGGCGCCAGTAAAAGCACCGCTTTCGTAGCCAAATAATTCACTTTCTAATAAGTTTTCATTTAACGCCGCACAATTAAGTTTTAAGTAGTTTTGGTCCCAACGTTTTGACAGGTAATGAAGGCGTGCTGCGACAAGTTCTTTACCTGTACCGCGTTCGCCAATAATTAACACGGGTTTACTGAGTGGGGCTACTTGTGAAATTTGCTCTAAAACTTCTAAAAAGCTATTTGATTGTCCAATGAGGTTGTCTTGTTGATTAAAGCGTGACATTGTCGACCTAATTATTGGTTTATTTGGCTAACAAATAGTGTATTTTATTAATTGATATGATGAAAGGATTTTTTAACAATTAAATAAAATTAGTTAAAACAATAGATTAACTAAATAAATAAAATTGGCGTGAAACATGAATACTAGTACAGCAAGTTGAAAAAATTTATTTGAATGAGGAAGTAGTTATGGGTGTTTTTTCAAGATTTACAGATATCATCAATTCTAATATCAATAGTTTATTAGATAAAGCGGAAGATCCAGCAAAAATGGTACGCTTAATTATTCAAGAAATGGAAGACACTTTAGTGGAAGTTCGTTCATCGTCAGCGAAAACACTAGCAGATAAAAAGGAAATTTCCCGTCAAGTAGCGCGTTTTGAGCAAGACGCTGAACTTTGGCAAGAAAAAGCTGAACTTGCTATCAGTAAAGATAGAGAAGATTTAGCACGTGCCGCCTTAGTTGAGAAGAAAAAGTGTTCAGAAAGTGCTCAAGCATTAATTGATGAGTTATCACATGTTGATGAACATATTGCCAAGCTTCAGGATGAAATTTCTCAACTACAAGAGAAATTAGCCGATGCCAAAGCAAGACAAAAAGCCATTATTATGCGTGAAAAGACCGCTAGCTCTCGTTTGAAAGTTAAACAGAATATTGACAGTGACCGTGTAAATGATGCGTTAAGTCGTTTTGATAGATATGAGCGTAAAATTGATGATATTGAAGCGCAAGTAGAATCTTATGATTTGGGAAGCAAGTCATTAGCCGACGAAATTGCAGAGTTAGAATCGGATGAAAATATTGATGATGAATTAGCACAATTAAAGACTAAAATTAAAACAACAAAAAAATCTAAATAAGTTGTGCAGAACAAATATCAATATTGACTGAATTAAGGAGAGTTAGTGTGGAAGAAATTATTGTAGCCCCCGTAATAATATTTATGTTGGTTGTTGCGCCGATTTGGTTGATTCTTCATTACCGTAGTAAACGCCAAATTAGCCAAGGCTTTAGCGAAGAAGAATATATTCAATTGGCAGAGTTATCAGAATTAGCGGATAAAATGGCTGATAGGATCAAAACATTAGAAGCTATTTTAGATGCTGAAACTCCAGATTGGAGGAATAAAGTATGATAGATAAGCGCCGGGGTGAATTATATCGTAACCCAAGCGAAGGTAAAATTGCTGGAGTCTGTGCTGGATTGGCAGACTACTTCGGTTGGGAAACTTGGCTAGTTAGGATCTTAGTTGTTTCTGGTGTGTTGCTTGGCATGGGGTGGTTCGTCGTTATTTACATTGCAGCTTGGTTTATTTTAGACAAAAAAGCGGGGACAGAGGAAGTTTGCGCAAAGAAATTTAAACGTAAAGCAAAACAGCAAAATGACTGTCATGAAGAAGATATAGCAAACGAGTCAATCAAGGTGAAATCTCGGATTTGGCAGGCAGGGGAGCCACCTAAACAAGCATTTCATGATATTAGACGTAAGTTTAAAACACTAGAAAAAGAGTTACAAAAAATCGAGCGATATGTGACCTCACCTGAATTTACTGTGTCACGTGAAATCAATAAGTTATAAGTAACCTTTGACTTATTTGACCTATTAAAAGCGACGTTTGTCGCTTTTTTTGTGCATATTATTATTTTGCAGGCTGATTAGTTAAAACACTGTAAAATTTAGAAAATAATCGTTAATATGGCGATTAGATTTGTCTTTTGGCAATGGTAACAGAGCAAGTATTATTTATGGCGTTGATCAATAAAGAAACCATTGAACGGCTTAAACAGAAAACCAATGATTTGGTAAATAGAACCTTAGATAAACATATCAACCTCGCGGTTACGGGTTTAAGCCGCAGTGGAAAAACGGCCTTTATTACTTCATTCGTTAATCAGTTAGTCAATGAGAACAGCCAATCGCAATTAGATTTTTTCTCCGCTATTCATCAAGGGCGATTTATTGCGGCCAAACGCGTACCTCAGAAAAATTTACATATCGCGCGTTTTGAATATGACAAGGCCATGGCAGCTTTTAGCAATGAACCTCCAAGTTGGCCAGAGCCAACTCAAGGGATAAGTGAACTTCGATTGGCGATACGATATCAGCCAGAAAATTCATTGCTCAAGTATGCCACTGATACCGTTACTTTATATGTTGATATTACTGATTATCCAGGCGAGTGGTTACTTGATTTGCCTTTATTAGATCAAACGTTTGAGCAATGGAGCGAGGCGACTACTGAACTTTTGCAGCAACCACTTCGTGCCAAGCAAGCGCAAGGATTTTTAACAAAAGTTGCTGAGTTAGACCCTTTTGAGCCAGTAGATGAAGAGAAACTGGCAAGTTTGTCGCAAGAATATACACAATTACTGTTACATTATCGGCATGAATTAGGCTTGTCCGTTATCCAACCGGGGCGGTTTATTTTACCCGGAGATTTAGCTGGAGCACCGATATTACAGTTCTTTCCATTTACAGAATTTGCTCAGATCAATATTGATGATTATCAAAGTGCCGGAGATGATACCTTAATTGGTATGCTGCGTGCGCGATACCTTGAATATAAAGAGCGTGTGGTTAAAGCATTTTATAAACAGCATTTTGTTAACTTTGATCGGCAAATCATCTTGGCTGATTGCTTAACGCCGCTAAATGCAGGACAAGATAGTTTTAATGATTTGCAACAAGCGCTCAACTTAATCATGAAAAGCTTTGATTACGGGAAGTCTGATATGTTAACGCGCCTTTTTTCCCCGAAAATTGACAAATTGTTATTTGCAGCTACTAAAGCCGATCATGTCACGCCAGAGCAACACCAACATTTAATGTCGTTATTGGATCAACTCGTTCATCAAACTAAACATCAACTCAGTTTTGATGAAATTAAGATGTCGACTCAGGCCATTGCCTCGGTAAAAGCAACTAAAGCAGGGCAGGGGAAATATCAGGGTAAAAATATTCCTGTGATACAAGGCAAAGCACTCGCTGATAACAAATTAGTTACCTTATTTCCTGGTGCTGTACCATCGACTATTCCTAAGGCAAGCTATTGGCAAGAGAAGTCTTTTAACTATCTGTCTTTTGCCCCCTTAGAGACAGTTTCAACACATCATACGTTACCTCACCTAAGAATGGATCAGGTGTTTGAGTTTTTGTTGGGAGATAAAATGACATGAGTGATTTAAAAGACAAGCCCGAGCAACAAATATTATTTGATGAGCTAAATACACTTGACTCAGATCAGCAACCAGTGGTGATAGAAGAACAAGTTTTTATTGAAAATGATGAGTTGAATGAAGTTGAACCGCAAGTCCCTGCTGATGTCGACATGCCGAACAAACCGTCGTGGTTATGGCGTATTGCCATCAGTTTGTTAGCTGTTTTAGTGATCATCGAAACGGTTGAATTTTTTATCTTAGGCTTTAATCAAGAACCTATCATTGCGAGCTTATACGGCGCGTTATTATTGATACTTTCCTTGATAGTAGGCAGTAGTGCACTACGAGAGTATCAAGGGCTAAGGCAATTAAAACGTCGAGAAAAATTAAAACAACAGGTCAATGAAAATGCGACTATAACTAGTCAACGTAGCGCAGAAACCTTATGTCGTGAGATCGCAGCACAACTACCCGTTGATTTATTATCTGAGCAGGAAAAACAGTGGCAACAAACGGTTCAAAAAGAGCTCTCTAATGAGGAAGTATTGCAGCTGTTTTCCAAGCAAGTATTGTCGAAGGTTGACAAAAAAGCACTTGAAAAAGTGAGTAAATATTCCACTGAATCGGTGGTGATAGTCGCGTTAAGCCCTATTGCCATTATTGACATGTTATTAATGTTTTGGCGCAACCTTAAAATGATCGACGAGATTGCGCATTTATATGGTTTGCGATTGAGCTATTGGTCTCGAATAAAGCTGATCAAGCAAGTATTTATTAACATGCTCTATGCTGGTGCTAGTGAACTTATCGCTGATCTGGGGAGTGATTTACTTGGTGCAGATTTACTTGGCAAGTTGTCAGCCAGACTTGCTCAAGGGCTTGGTGCAGGTATGTTGACTGCTCGATTAGGATTAAAAGCGATGACCCTTTGTCGTCCTATCCCTTTTGATCAGCAATCGCCTAAGTTAAAAGATGTTCGAAAACAAATTATTGGGCAAATTAAGCAGCTAGCGAATAAAAATCAGTGATTTAATGCTGAATATCCCAAGTAAATTAGCTAATAGTCTTAACTAAGTTATTAAATTTAAAAGTTTTTGTGTTTTTTGTAAAATTTAATGGAAATATATTTATACAAAAAATCATGCTGTTCATAAAGTGACCAAATTTTGTTTGGTGTTATTGCCTCACGCTTAGCTTATTATGAAGTTATCAAGGTAGCAGTGCTACACAGAGTTTTAGTTGTTAACGCTTATCACATTTTACATAAATGATAATAATTTAAGTGATCAAGTGTTATTAGCTGAGTAGTTTATAAGGTTAACAGCATGGCAAAAGCGACAAAATATGTATCAAGAGTGCCAAATGAAAATGGCATTATTGATTGGTCTGAAGAAGAAAATCAGATATGGCAAGAGTTGATCACCCGTCAGCTTTCCTGTATTCAGGGGACGGCTTGTGATGAGTACATTGAGGGGTTAGAAAAGCTAAACCTTCCAGTAGATAGAATTCCGCAATTAGAGGAAGTGAGTGAAGTTTTACGTAAAACCACTGGATGGCAATGTGAGCCAGTACCAGCACTTATTGGCTTTGGTGAATTTTTCAGGTTACTCTCAGAAAAGAAATTTCCCGTGGCAACCTTCATTCGTACTCGGGAAGAATTTGATTATTTGCAAGAGCCGGATATTTTTCATGAAATATTTGGTCATTGCCCATTATTAACTAACCCTTCATTTGCTAATTACACCGAAGCCTATGGCAAAATGGGGCTTCACGCTAGCAAAGAACAACGGGTATTTTTAGCGCGTTTATATTGGTTTACTGTCGAATTTGGTTTATTAGATACGCCACAAGGCTTACGAGTTTATGGCGGAGGCATATTATCATCACCCAGTGAAACTGACTACGCCTTGAATGACCCTACGGTTGAAAGAAAATCATTGGATGTGTCAAATCCAATAGATGTATTAAGAACACCTTATCGTATCGATATTATGCAACCGATATACTATACATTAACCAAAGTCAGTGATTTAGATCTCATTAGAGAGCATGAAATCGAAGAGATCATGGCGATGGTTGAACAAGCAAAATCGCTTGGATTATTTGAAGCCAAGTTTCCTCCAAAAGAATCAAAAATAGCAAGTTAAGGAAGTATTATGAGTTCTCAATTATCAGGGCAACAGTGTGAAGCATGTCATGCGGACGCACCGAAAGTCACAGAAGAAGAGTTACAACAATTAATGGCGCAAATACCTGATTGGGTACCTGAAGTCCGTGATGGTATTATGATGCTTGAACGTGTCTACAAGTTTAAGAATTATAAGCAGGCATGGGCCTTTGCTAATAAAGTGTCTGAATTGGCTGAAGCCGAATTTCATCATCCGGCAATTTTATTAGAGTGGGGTAAAGTCACGGTCACTTGGTGGTCGCATGCAATTAAAGGCTTACATAAGAATGACTTTATTTGTGCCGCTAAAACAGATGAGCTGTTGTAGTTAAACAAAGCTCCCATCTTCTAAAAGCGTACAAGCTTAGCGTTACATTTTATTACATTTATTAACTAAAACCTCCTACCACTAGGGGGTTTTTTTTGTTGTAAAATATAGTTTACAATAGAGTGTTGGTTATAAAATGAAAAGGTTAACAATAAATGCGTTTAGAAATAGGTTGTCAT
This sequence comes from Thalassotalea sp. G2M2-11, assembly GCF_017168195.1. Taxonomy (GTDB): domain Bacteria; phylum Pseudomonadota; class Gammaproteobacteria; order Enterobacterales; family Alteromonadaceae; genus Thalassotalea_E. Next base: position 518,812 of record NZ_JADNYL010000002.1, on the reverse strand, counting down.
GACCGAGTAGGGATTGCCCAAGATGTATTAAGTATTTTTGTTGAACGAGCGATAGATCTCAGAGGGATTGAGCTCAAACAGCCGGGTAAAATTTTTATAAATATTCCTGATTTGGACTTTTCTGAACTGCAAAGCTTTATGCCAAAGTTGCGTTTGATTGAAGGGGTATTCGATGTAAAAACCACGCCTTATATGCCTTCAGAGCGTGAACAAAATGAGTTGTCGACCTTAATTAAAACCTTCCCCGATCCCTTTGTTTCTATCGATGCTAAAGGTCAAATACGTATCGTTAATAATGTTAGTGCCAATTTGATTGGTTGTGACGAAGAATCTATTGTTGGTGAGCATGTCGGTCAGTGGCTAAAAGGGTTTAACTTTAATCGTTGGCTGGAAGGGGATGAAGTCTTAGCGCAAACTCGCCGTATTAAGTTTGTTGATGATGATTATGTTGCAGATATTTTGCCGATTCATGTCAATGATGCTTCTGGAAAAGCAATTTTAGCGGGTGCGGTACTGATTTTGAAATCAGAAGCAAGGCTTGGGCAACAGATCAGTGCCTTTAAGCAAGCCAATGAAAATAACTTTGCTGGCATCCATGCCAATAGCGGCGCAATGCGTAAAGTGATCCGGGAAGCTAAGCGTATGGCACAACTTGATTCGTCCATGTTATTAGTTGGCGAAACTGGCACTGGCAAAGAGCTTATTGCTCATGCTTGTCATGCTGCAAGTGATCGAGCGAAAGCCCCTTTCATGACATTAAACTGTGCATCATTGCCCGATGAAGCTGCTGAAACCGAGTTATTTGGCTCAGGTGCAGAGAATAGCCCCAATAGTAAAAAAGGCCTATTTGAATTGGCAAATGGCGGCACTATTTTTCTTGATGAAGTGGGGGAAATGTCGCCAAAATTGCAAACTAAATTATTACGAGTAATTCAAGACGGTAATTTTAGGCGCGTTGATGATGAACGCGAGATCACGGTTAATGTCAGGATCATTGGTTCGACTAATCATGATCTGTTGGCCATGGTTTCTCAAGGAGAGTTTAGAGAAGATCTCTATTATCGTTTGAACGTACTGGGATTAAATATTCCCTCATTACGTGAGAGAAGAACCGATATTATCCCATTAGCTGAATTTTTCATTGCCAAATATGGACAGCGAATTGGTAAGTCAGCGATACATATGTCAGATGATTGTCGCGATTTTATTGAGCATTACCCATGGCCGGGCAATGTTAGGCAATTAGAAAATGTTTTACTTAGAGCAGTCTCTTTAATGGAAGGGAATGAAATAGCAACAAGTCATTTGCAGTTACCTGCTTATACCCGAGAACATGGTTATTTAGAACAAGAATTTGAAGGCACTTTAGATGCTGCTGTTAAAGGCTTCGAGGCGGATCTATTGAGAAAATTATATCCTGCTTATCCGAGTACTCGACAATTAGCGAAAAAGTTAGGGTTAAGTCATACCGCTATTGCCAATAAATTACGGGAATACGACATCAATAAGAAAACCGTTAAAATTTAGTAAGAAAGAATAAAAAGCGTGACGTAAACAATCAATAACACGCTACTTGTTAGTTAATTTGACTGGGCTGTTGGTGTTTACTCATACTTGTTTTAGCATTTGCATACTTTTAAATTTTAGAGAAATTTTATGAAACTATATGGTTATTGGCGCTCATCTGCTGCATATCGAGTACGTATTGCTTTACACCTTAAAGCGCTTGAATTTGACTCTGTTGCGGTGCATTTAGTCAAAGATGGTGGAGAACAGCACTCATTAGCATACACTCAACTGAATCCCACACATCTAGTGCCAACTTTAGTTGATGGTGATGTCACATTAAATCAATCGCTCGCAATTATTGATTATTTGGAAGCTAAATACCCAAGTATTTCGTTATATCCCGAGACAATTGAAGAAAAAGCTCAGGTACAAGCATTGGCTTTAGATCTTGCTTGTGAAGTCCATCCTGTCAATAACTTGCGAGTTCAGCAATATCTAACCAATGAATTAAATGTTTCAGATGATAAAAAGCTTACTTGGATTCACCACTGGATGGATAAAGGCTTTACTGCATTTGAACAAAAGCTGGTGCATACAAGTGGCCAATATTGCTTTGGTGATACAGTAACGTTAGCGGATATTTGTTTGGTTGCTCAAGTGTATAATGCAAACCGCTTTAAGTTGGATATGAGACCTTATCCATTAATTACCGCCATCGTTGAACGTTGTAACCAGTTGCCCGCATTTATCAAAGCGTTGCCAGAAAATCAAAGTGATGCGGTATAATGACTACTTTTCATACCCCGTTTCAGGAGATAAACGGGGAATATGATGTCGCACAATAAATTGTATCAAATGATAAATTCTCACTTGCAACTGAGCTGAAAAAGCGTTGCAATAGAGTTATAGCTTTTAAGGTGTAAAGTTTTTCTTTCCTCGTGTTGTTAAATTAAGGTTAGTATGGAAAATAATCAGTCTACTTCAACTTCTTGGTGGTTAATCGCTGGCATTATTGTCCTAGCCATTGCTGGTATTGTTGCTTATTACATTATGCAAGAGCCGCCTAAAAAGCCAACCATTGAGGAACCTAAAGTTGTTGAATATATTGATCCTGCACCGGTTGAACCAGAGCCTCTACCTGAACCTGCTGAGCCAGAGGTTGACCTTGACCAACTGCCGGATGCACGATTACCAGAAACAGAGACAACCACAGAGCCAGAGCCATTACTGCCAACCTTAGATGAAAGTGATGATTGGTTAAAAGAGAAGTTGCCTTCAATCACTTGGCGAAAAGAATTGTTAAAGTTGGTCATTGATGACGATATGATCCGCCGTTTTGTCGTTTTTACGGATAACTTTTCGCAAGGCATTGTCGCCTATGAACATAGCCCGTTAATTAAGCCTAATAGTGCTTTTAGCGCGAAAGAAATAAATGAAAATGATGAAGTCGTACTCAAATGGGATGAAACATCATCTCGTCGTTTTAGTTTATACGTTGATTTATTACGTTCAGTAGATAGTGAAACTCTGGTGAGTTGGTATTATGAGTTGAAACCTCTAGTGGATGAAGCATATCGGGAATTAGGTTATCCAGATGAAGATTTCACTGACATATTGCAAGACGCTATCACTAAGGTACTTGATATGGAAATACCAAAAGAGCGTTTAGAGTTAGTCCGTCCAAGTGTTATGTATCAGTATAAAGATCAAGACATTGAAAACTTGGATGATGCGGATAAATTAATGCTGAGACTAGGCAAAGAGAATTTATTGGTTATTAAATCCGTGCTTCTCGAACTTAATGAAAAAATATCCAGAGAACGGGATTAACCTTATTGTTGCCTTACGTACCTGAACAGCTGCCTAGAAATAATTTTGTTGTGCTGAATTGGTGTGCAAAAAAGTTATTATCGCTTTCTCATTGGCAGATAAAAGGGCAATTGCCTAAACAAAGCAAATTTGTGATTATTGTTGCTCCCCATACTTCTAATTGGGATTTTATTATTGGCTTGTTAGTGATGTTTTCCTTGAATATTAGGGTAACTTTTTTGGGTAAGAAAAGTATTTTTATCGGCCCATTTAAGTGGTTGCTGGAAAAGCTTGGTGGAGTTGGTATCGATCGTTCGCACCCACATGGTATTGTTGGGCAAATGGTGACCTTATTCAATCGTAGCGACAAAATGATATTAGGTCTTGCTCCAGAAGGAACACGAAGTAAAACGGTGGAATGGAAAAAGGGCTTCTTACACATTGCTCAACAAGCTAAGGTGCCAGTTGTACCCATCAGCTTAGATTTTAGTAAAAAAGAAGTGACTATTATGAGTGCTCAGCAAGTCAGTGATGATATTGACGGTTCTCTGAGCCAAATTAAGTCATTATATGCTGGGGTTTGTGCAAAAAATCCTCACTTGGTTTGATTTGTGTGGGAACTACTTGCATCGCCTCTACCGATTAGCGATAATCACGCCGCTAGAAGATTTAGCATCATTATGGTGACCCCTTCGGTCCCTTCGCAATGATACTCTGTGAACTCGGCCAGGTCCGGAAGGAAGCAACCGCAGCAGACGACTCATGTGCCGGAGTGTGGCTGATTGGGTTACCACCACAACTTATTCCTACCCCCTTTTATTCGTCAACCTAAGTGATACAGTATTCAGCTAAATATTTGATATATTTTGTTATTCATACTTATTTTTATAGAGAAAAGCTTTCTTTGTAACTATTGTGAATGGTCTAAGGTTGGTTTGTTTAATAGATGTTGTTATATTTTTTTCTCTTGTTAATATGGTGAGGTAGCCATAATTAAGGAATGCAGATGTCTGATATTGCATTGCAACCATTATCACAAGCAGAAAAGGTTCAGGACCTTTTTGAGCTAATGCCCGGTCAAACAGTTGATTTACAAATCAATCATCCAGTTCAAGTTCGATTAAAGCTAGTGTTAGTGGGTTATGAGCAGGGCAAGTATATTATTTTGAAATATCCCAATGTGGTAACTCCTAAACAATACAATGATGTATTAGTGGAAGGGAATGTTGCTGTTGTGCGCTATTTGCTTGAAGGAGATAAAGGCTGTTGCTTTGCTTTTAAGTCAAGTATTCGTCATATTACGTTAGCGCCTGAGAAATTTATCATATTATCTTATCCTGAAAAAATTGAAAACAGGCAACTGAGAACACATCAACGTATTACCACGCATTTACCGGCAGCAATCTCTTTAGATGAACCAGCTAAAAGTAATGTTAAAATTAACGGCATTATTGCAGACTTATCGTTAAAAGGATGTGGCTTTACCTTTAAAGCAGAAAATGCATCAACGTTAGTCAAACAACGTGAAGTGTTTGTCTGTATCTCTCATTATGCAATCGGTGAGATGCGCATCCCTGCTGTGGTTTGTAATAGCCGTAATATTAAAGGGCGAGTCAACGTAGGAATTAGCTTTAAAGATAGTGATAAACAAGTAGCTAGCTTACTTGAGCACTTGTTTATCGATACTAGTTTAATTTAAGAACCGTATTACTCTTCGTTATGCAGTTTCATAAATTCGAGTGACTTGCTTACTGCTACTTTAACTTTACTTTCCATTTCAAAGCGTTCAGATGCTGGTAAATAGAAAGCCATATCAACTTCATGACGTATATAACGTGTTGGTAGTTGATTGAGTACAACGCACGTAAGATCGGCGATAAAATTAGCATCATATTTACTGTCTAGCTTTAACGCTTCAAAATGCTCTATTACCAGCTTTTCATAATAATTATGAATATCGTCAGATATTTTCATTTTTTAGCCTCTATAAAAGTCATTATTTTTCTTTAAGCGTACCGTCAGATGCATAAAAAAGCGAATACTTTTATGTCGATTTTCTTACATATAAGAGTACGTTATCGCTTCTCACTCATTTCGATTTGCCGTTCAAGTTTAGATATTGCTTGACGGCAGCGACCTAATCGCTGGTGTAAGACTAATATCTCATTCGTTATGGTTTGTTGATGCTTTGTCGTTAACAATTGTTTTTGCTTTTCATCTAACATCACTTGAAGTCGACGCTCAAATTCAAAGGTTTCAGCTAGTTTTTGGTGTAATGCTTGTGAGGAGGCAATGACAGATTGTGCTGCTAATTTATATTTTCTTTGTTGATTGATAGCGAATTGTTTGGCTGAAGTTTTATTAAGGGTTTGATTCGATTTAATCGCATTAATAATTGCCGAGATTTGCTGCTCAACCTTTTGTAAGCGCTCTATTGAGAATTGATGTTGATGCTGCTCTAATAATAGAGCAAGCTCTGCAACTTTGTTTTTTACTTCGTTGACATAGGGCACGAAATACTCACTATGACTGTGAAATAAAGCTTCTGAAAAAAGCGGCGTATCTTTGCGAAAAGAAAAGGCTTTATTCTGCTTGTTTTGTTGATCAATTTCGTTGGCTTGGCTATGCAAGTTCTCCAGAACTTGATGAAGTCGTGCTATCGTGTGTTGTGTGATCATAATAGGTTAACTCAGCCATGCTTGGTAAGTTAAATTGACTGACATGACAATAACGATGATAACGAAAGCAGGCCTGATAAACTTATTACCTAACTTGATTGCCCAGTGAGCCCCAACCCAAGCACCTAGCATAATAAAAACTCCCATCGCTAGCCCTAATAGTACATTAACATACCCAAGGTAGATAAAAGTAACTAAACTGCAAAAGTTACTGATAAAGTTATTACAGCGGGCGACACCGCAACTATACAGTAAGTTTATTTTATATAGTGCACTGGATGAAGCTGTCCAAAAGGCACCTGTTCCTGGGCCAGCCACGCCATCATAAAAACCAAGTAGGGTGCCTTGTACTGCTTGTTTGCCATGTAGCGCTTTTGAAGAGCTTGGCAGTGTACTTTGGTAATGGACAACAGTTTTTGTCAGCAAGGTATAGACTGCTGTTGAGATAATTAAAATAGGCAAATATCTGTCTAAAAACTCCACCGATAAAAATTGAACCGTTAATGCACCAATGGTTGCGCCTATTGCTGTAAATATAAGTGATGTGCGCCAAAAAACTATATTAAATAGCTTTTTCCGATAGAAGGTCACAGATGCGGTAAACGAGCCAAAAGTAGCGGCTAGTTTATTAGTACCCAGTGCAATATGTGGCGGGAGCCCTGCAGTGAGTAGGGTAGGAACGGTTAACATACCACCACCACCAGCAATAGCGTCAATTAACCCAGCTAAAAAGCCAACACTGCAAAGTGTTATCCATAAATTAAGATCAAGAACAACTTCCATCGAATAGGGCAAAACCTGAAAGTGAAATGTAAACGCGGCAGTCTATCATAGAATACGGTAAATGGACGAATAAAACTGCGCTGTTTGCACTTGATTAGCGTAAGTTGCCTTCATTTATAAAAAGAAATGTTGTTAAACCGAATTCAAATAAATTGTTGTTTCAAAACCTTTGATATGGGAACAATGAATTTATCTTTCTTTGGGGAACTGATTTGTCAAACCATGAATATTGCGAAATTTTTACATTTTGAATCAAGAGAATGGCGATAAGTTGTAAGTTATTGATTTTTATTTGTTTGATTGTGTTTTTTGGCGTATTTTATTCTCTGAGTTGACCATATGAACAGTATATTTATTAAAGATAATTGTAATTAAATTTGACTTACTACGAATGAATTAGTAAAACATAAACAGCATATATTCTCATAGTATTAAGAGGTGGTATTACTGTTTATGATAATAACAAGATAAAATCTTGTTGTTTTATTGTTACAATGAAAGTTAATTTATTCATTTATATTTAAATTAACTGTCTTTTTACTATGTTCAGTTGACATCAACTATGTCGTCTGGGAATATTGCATGGTTTTATTCTAGAGAAATAAAAACTTAAAAAATGGCAGATTATTAAATTTGCGTTAACAATATTATTTGTTATCAAAATTCAATAGCAATGGTTGGGAACTATGTCCAAATTAAGCAAAAAAAGCCTAATCGCATCGACGATTATTGGCTCATTAGCATTAACAGCAAGCAACTTCGCTTCTGCAGATGCATTAACTGAACTACACAAAGCTGAAGCAAAGAATTTTACTGCTTCTCAAAGATCGCAAAAGAAGATCGATAATATTTACGATCAAACGCTCGATTTGTTAGTAGAGTATCGTCAAACAGTAGATGAAGCGGAAATTTTATCTCAATACAATGATCATGTTCAGCTGATGGTTGATGATCAAAATGCCAACATCAAGTCATTGCAAAAGCAAATTGATGGTATTGATAAAACTAAGCAAGGTGTTGTTCCTCTAATGTACAAGATGATTGATACATTAGAAAAGTTTGTTGAATTAGATGTACCAATGAACATTGAAGCACGTCGTGAGCGTATTCTAGGCTTACGTGATGTAATGGGTAACTCAAATGTTTCTGTTTCTGAGCAATTCCGTTTGGTGTTAGAAGCGTATGAGATTGAAGCTAACTACGGTACTATTTTCGGTGTGTATCAAGGTGAAATCGATTTAGGTGGCCAAAAATTAACGGCTGATTTCTTACACATGGGCCGTGTATCTTTTGTTGCTCAGTCACTTGATATGAAAAACTCTTGGGTATGGAATAATGAAACGCGTTCATGGGAAGAGTTAGGTGATGAATATACTAAGCCTATCACTGACGGTATCCGCATGGCACGTAAACAATTACCATTAGATTTAACTAAATTACCAGTATTTGCTGCAGGAGCCCAATAATGAAAAAAGTAATTAATTCTGTATTGCTTGCAGCTTCAATGACAGCAGGTATGACTGCTTCAGCGAGTGCAAACGATTTAAATGAACTACTAAAGCAAGTAAAGTCGGATCGTCTTTCTGAAGCTAAAATTGATAAAAAACGTGAAGCAGAATTTATGTCTGCTCGTGCTGATAAGCAAGCGTTATTAAACAAAGCGAAAAAACAGTTAGCTGATGAGCAAGCGCGTAACAAGCGTTTAACCAAAGAATATGCTGACAACGAAATTAAGTTAGCGCAAAAAGAAGTTGAATTAGACAACGCTAAAGGTACCTTAGGTGAAATGTTCGGTGTAAGCCGTGCTGCAGCCGCTGATGCTTATGGCCAAATTGCTACTTCAATTGTTAGTGCTCAGTACCCAGGTCGTGGTGAAGCATTAGACGCTATCGCAAATGCAAAAGCAATTCCTGAATTAGAGCAACTAGAAGAGTTATGGTTTGCTTTACAAACAGAAATGACGCAATCAGGTGAAATTTCACAGTTCTCTGCTGAAGTGACTAACTTAGACGGCACTAAATCAACAGAAACAATCACGCGTATCGGTACATTTAACCTTGTTTCTGCAAATGGTTATTTGAACTACAACGATGAAGTTGGTCAAATTCAGCCGCTAGCGAAACAACCTGCAGGCTATATTGCTGACACTGCTTCTGACTTCTTTGGTGAAACGTCTGGTTATGCTCCGGTATATCTTGATCCTTCTCGTGGCGCTATCTTAACGTTAGAAACGCGTAAGAAAACATTGGAAGAATTCTATCATCAAGGTGGTACAGTTGGTTATGCAATCACTGTATTGTTGATTATTGGTCTATTAATTGCCTTAGAGCGTGTCATTGTTTTAAGTGCTGTTTCTTCGAAAATGAAAGCTCAACAGAAGAATATGGATCAGCCTAATACAAACAACCCATTAGGTCGTTTATTAACGGTATATCAAGAAAACAAAGACGCTGATGCTGAAACATTAGAATTAAAACTTGATGAAGCGATTTTACGTGAAACACCAACTGTTGATCGTGGTATTAGCTTAATTAAGATGTTTGCTGCAATCGCACCACTTATGGGTCTATTAGGTACGGTTATCGGTATGATTTTAACTTTCCAAACGATCACATTGTTTGGTACAGGTGACCCGAAAATCATGGCAGGTAATATCTCATTAGCGCTTGTAACTACTGCGTTAGGTCTAATTGCTGCTTTACCATTAATCTTAGTACACAGCATTGTTGCTGGTCGTAGTAAGTCTGTGCTTCACAAGTTAGACGAGCAAAGTGCTGGTTTAATTGCTGAAATCGCAGAGAAGGAGTCTAAGTAATGTTATTCCTGATAGAGCTTGTAGAATCTGTCAGGAGTTTTATTGCAACTGGCGGTAACGTACTTTACTTTGTCGCCTTTGCTCTCTTATTGATGTGGATTATGATGGTAGAGCGTTATTGGTTCTTAGCATCTGTTTACCCAAAAATGCGCGATGATATTATCGCCAAATGGGACGCTAGAACTGATACTACATCATGGTATGCACATCGTATTAGAGATACATGGATCTCCGAAACGGCAGAATTACTTGAACGTAACATGATTACGATTAAAACCTTAGTGGCAATGTGCCCACTAATTGGCTTACTGGGTACAGTAACGGGCATGATTTCAGTATTTGAAACCATGGCTCAACAAGGTACAGGTAACCCTCGTCTAATGGCATCTGGTATTTCAATGGCAACAATCCCAACGATGGCGGGTATGGTTGCGGCATTATCAGGGGTATTTTTTAGTTCAAGATTAGACGCGAAAGTTAAACTAGCAAAGGCTAAACTGGTTGACAGTTTACCTCATCACTAGAGAGAGATTAGAATGGCACGTAAACGTATTCGTGAAGAGGAAGAAGCGGCAATTGATATGACGCCGATGCTAGACATCGTATTTATCATGCTTATATTCTTTATCGTAACCACTTCTTTTGTTAAAGAAGCAGGTATTGAAGTTAATAAACCTAAAGCGGCAAATCAGTCTAAACAAAAGTCAGCAAACATTTTCATCGCGGTGAAAGACACTGGTGAAATTTGGTTAGACAAGCGTCGCGTTGATATTGAGCGTGTAGCTGCAAATATTGAGAAGTTACTTGCTGAACAACCAAGTGAAGTTGTTATTGTTCAGGCTGACAAAGACGCTAAACATGGTGTAGTTGTTAAAGTAATGGATGCAATTAAAGAAGCGGGCATCGACCGAATCTCTATCGCTGCAGCTAAGGGGTAGTTATATGGTTCGCTTATTAGTATCAATACTACTAGGCGCAGCTGTTACTTTTGCACTGTTTTCCTTTATGGCTTTTCTTATCTCTAGCGGTGATCGTCGAGAAGAAGAAAAACTAGAAAACATTATTGTAGAAGTAAACACTACGCCGCCTAAATCAGCAGCTGAGCAAAGACGTCGTGTGCCGCCACCGCCGCCACCGCCGCCTAAAACGCCGCCTAAGCCTCAAGCGCCAGAGCCTGAAACAAACGCTGATACCGGTGGGTTAACGTTTAATATGCCAGGTGTGCAGTTAGCTGGTGCTAATGCGGGTATTTCAGCACCAGGTGCGGGATTTGGACGAGACGGCGATGCAACACCGATTGTACGTATTGAGCCAAAATACCCAATACAAGCAGCACGTGATGGTAAAGAGGGCTGGGTAAAACTGTCGTTTACTATCAATGAAATTGGTGGTGTAGAAGATGTTGAAGTAATCGACTCGCAACCAAAACGTGTGTTTGATCGTGAAGCTAAACGTGCGCTACGTAAGTGGAAGTACAAGCCAAAAGTTGTTGATGGAAAAGCTATGCGTCAACCTGGTTTAACGGTTCAATTAGACTTTAAGATGGGGGAAAATTAAAAATGAATAAGATATTTACATCTTTTACATTAATAGCTTCTTTAGCTTTAGTTAATTTACCTGCATCGGCAAATACTGATACCAGTTGTGCTGATAAACCTAAACGTAAAACCCAGATCATGGGGCCGTCAGTTGGTAAAAAAGTGGGTAAGGCTTTCGAGCTTTACTCTGCTGATGATGTAAAAGGTGCCTTAGCTTTATTGTTAGAAATCACTGCCAAAGGTGAATACGATAAAGCTATCCTTGCGCGTTATATTGCTGTTATGTATGCCACATTAGGCGATGAAGCCAATGCTATTCGCTATTTAAAGCAAGCTGTTGCTCCTGATATGCTTAATGAAGGAGACCAAGGTGAGTCAATCAAGCTATTAGCTGATCTTCAAATGCAAACTAAAGCTTATGAAGGTGCGTTGAAAAACTATTATGCTTGGATGGACTTCACTTGTAAGTCAGATGGTGATACTTGGGTTAAAATTGCAAATGCCAATTATGAACTTAAGCGTCTAGATAAGATGATCACACCAGCTGATAAGGCAATTGCAGCTTATGGCGACAAGCATAATAAAAACCCATACATACTTAAATTAACCTCATATTATGAGCGTAAACAGTATAAGAATGCGGTTGATGTGCTTGAAATTGCTGTGCAATTGTTTCCAGAAGAAAAAGCATTTTGGAAACAATTAGGTAACTTCTATCTATTGATTGAAGATTATAAGCGCGGTATGGCAACCTTAGAGTTAGCTTATAAGCAAGGATATCTTGAGAAAGAGTCAGAGATAAGAACATTAGCGAGTTTATATGCACAAAGTGAAATGCCATATAAATCTGCAATGTTGCTAGAGAAGCATATTGATTCAGGTTTAGTTAAGCCTGATGATAAAAATATCGCATCACTGGCAAATGCTTGGCATGCTGCGAAAAATATTGATAAAGCAGCAAAATACTATGGTCAGTTAGCTAAAATGACAAATGAAGCTAAACACTATGGTAAGCAAGGTTCTTTACTGGCACAAGACGAGCAGTTTAAGAAGGCCGTTGTTGCACTTAACAAAGCGATTGAGCTTGGTGTTAAAAACAAAGGTAGAACTTACATGGCAATTGCTGAGTCTAATTTCTACTTAGGTAACTATAAAGCCGCCTATGCAGCGATTCAAAAAGCAATGAAAGACCCTAAAACTCGTAAAAGTGCACGGGGTTGGGTGAGCTATATAAAAGATACTGCACAGCGTAAAGGAAAAGCTATTTAGTTAGATTTCCTCAACTAAAAAAACCAGTCGAATGACTGGTTTTTTTATATCCACTAATTTTGTCATATGAAAAATAATTGATCTAGATCAAAAATCACTATCTATAACTGCCTAAATAAGCTAGAATCCGCGCCGTTCATTTTGTAGTTTATTAGGAAGTAGTAAAAGATGTCACATCATGATAATTTTAAAGATAGCTCATCAAAACGTCATTTGTTTGCAGCATTAGCCGCATTATTTGCAGCACCTTTATTACCAATGTTGATGGGCTGGTTAACAGTTTTAAACTAATAAATAAGAAGAATAATAATGCATGCTTTGGTAGTTGATGATAAATCTCCTGTATTAACTCTGTTAACAGAGTTACTAGGTAAATGGGGGATCACTGTGCAAACAGCCTCGAATGGTTTAGATGCTTTTACCAAAGCGCAATCAGCTGCATTTGATCTTTACGTTGTTGATCACTTGATGCCATTGATGAATGGTGTGCAATTGACTAAGAACTTGAAATCAAAAGTTGAAACCAAACAAACCCCGTTAATTTTTATGTCCACTCAAGATTTATCTGATGTGGAAGCGCTTGCGGAATACCCATTGTTTGATGCGGTTATTGCAAAACCAATCGAACAAGAATTGTTCTATCAAACATTAAAAACCTTACTTCCTGCAAATACTCTTCGCCAGTCACTATAATCTTTGCCCGTTTTCTTATATTCTTAACAATAAAATAGTTATTACATTGTTAAATATGAAAACAAGTCAAATTTCCTTTTTAAAAAGTGCGGTTCACACCATTAAAGATTATCCCAAACCAGGGATCTTATTTCGTGACGTTACTGGCATTCTCGATGATGCTGAAGCCTTTCAATTAACCATTGAATTACTGGCTGATAAATTCAAAGATCAAGGTTTTACTAAAATAGTTGGTACAGAGGCAAGGGGCTTTCTATTTGGTGCGCCATTAGCGATTAAAATGGGCTTAGGTTTTGTTCCTGTACGAAAACCAGGTAAGTTACCTCGTGATACATTTGCTCAAGATTATCAATTAGAGTATGGCTCTGATGTACTGGAAATACATGTGGACGCATTAACTGAAAATGACAAAGTGTTGATAATTGATGATCTACTGGCAACAGGTGGTACTATTGAAGCTACCAGTAAACTTATTAGACGTTTAGGTGCTGAAACGACAGATGCAGCATTTGTTATCTCGTTGCCTGATTTAGGCGGTGAAAAACGTTTAAAAGAGTTAGGGCTTAATGTTACAGCGTTATTAGCATATGAAGGTGAGTAATTAATCTCGATGAGTTATCAAGTTTTAGCTAGAAAGTGGCGTCCGAAAAATTTTCAGGAATTAATGGGGCAAGAGCATGTTGTTACCGTATTAACCAATGCGATACAGCAACAGCGACTTCATCATGCCTATTTATTTACTGGAACAAGAGGGGTGGGAAAAACCACCATCGCTCGTATTTTTGCTAAAAGCTTGAACTGTCATCAAGGAGTCACTGCAACGCCTTGCGGTCAATGTGATGCTTGTGTCGATATTGATCATGGCCGCTTCGTTGATTTGTTAGAAATCGATGCCGCCTCTCGCACTAAGGTCGATGATACCAGAGAAATATTAGATAATGTGCAGTATAAACCAACGCGGGGACGCTATAAGGTTTATCTTATTGATGAAGTACATATGCTATCGCGTAGTAGTTTCAATGCACTATTAAAAACTTTGGAAGAGCCTCCTGAACACGTTAAGTTTATTTTAGCGACGACAGATCCGCAGAAATTACCTGTGACCGTGTTATCACGCTGTTTACAGTTTCACTTAAAAGCCTTATCAATACCGCAGATCACCAAACAACTTGAGCATATATTAAATGCGGAACAGGTAGAGTTTGACGCCATGGCACTTAGCTTATTGGCAAAGGCTGCTCGAGGCAGTATGCGTGATTGTTTAAGCCTAACTGACCAAGCCATCGCCCAAGGGCAAGGTTTTATTAACCTTGCTAATGTTCAGCAAATGTTAGGTGGCGTAGATCATCACTGGGTGTATAAGATACTGATTGCGCTAATTAAACAAGATGCGCAAGAGTTAATGACTTTATCACAAGAAATCGCAAGCTATGCTCCTAATTACGGGCGACTATTAGCAGAGCTGATACAGCTATTGCATCAAGTGGCAATGGTTCAGGTGGTTGATACTCACTTTGATTTATCCCCTGAGCACAACACGTTACTGAAAAAATTCAGTCAAAGTATGTCGCCTGAAGATGTGCAGTTATACTATCAGATTGCGCTAAAGGGCCGTAAAGACCTGCCTTATGCAGCAGATGAACAAGCCGCATTCGATATGGTGCTATTACGGCTGTTAGCATTTAAGCCTCAAATCGCACCACAAGCTAATAATCAGCATAATGAGCAAACTATAGATAATCATTCACCTGTTAGTGAATTCGACGATGTTCAGCTTGCTGAGACTGAAATAACTGCAGCGGCTTCTTTTGTTGATAGTGCTCCCGAAGCTTTGAATGCACCCTCGACATCAGAAGCTGATCTCGACAAATCGCAACATTCTTCTCAGCCGTTGGCGCCTCAAGTAAATGAAGCTGCGACTGAGACTTCAACAGAAGTCGCAATTGAAGCCAACTTAGCCCAAGAAATGCTGTCATTGGAGCAACAGGCTCAGCAAGAATTTTCAGATGCCGTTGAGCCAGTTAGTCATGATGAACATAAACCAACAGCAGCACACACACTTTCGAGTGAGTTACCTTTAGAATCACCTGAAAGAGCAAACCAGCCAAGTATTTCCCAAGATCGACTTGAGCAATCATCAAGCAATGAAACGCCTGCTGAGGAGCCGTCAAAGGCTTCCCCAATTGATGCTATTTTAGCAAATCGCAATATGTTGCGTAGTCGAAAAAAAGCACTGGAGACAAAGGGAAAAAAGTCTAAAGACGCAGATGAGCGTCAACAAACCACACAAATTAAACAGAAAAAGCCAGCAGAAGATGTACCTGACATTACCTCAATACCTGATCAGCCCTTTACTCCAGAGATCATAGATCCGAGTAAGGTAAAAAAAGCGAATCAAGTCGATAAATGGGCGAATATGATTGATGCTATGGCGCTTAATGGTCGTTTAAGGCAATTAGCATTAAATGCGACTATTGAAGCCGAATCATCTGCTGATTCATTAGTATTATCGTTAAATCAATCGACAAAACATTTAAAAACAGAAGTAGCACACCAACAATTGCAACAGTTTGTTTCTGAGTATTTTGAACGGCCAATGCATGTTGAAATACGTATTGTTGAACAAACGGTTGATGATCCGACACAAATTCAAGAACATATCAATGATAAGCGATATGATTATGCCAAAGCCTTATTGTTAGAAGACGATGTAGTGATCGCTTTGCAAGAGCAATTTCAAGCACAGCTCGATGAAAAAACTATCATTGCACGTTAACTGTGACTTGATATTTACCTCGTTAAGCTCTATCTTTGGCGGCAACAGAACTTTGGAGTAAACATTATGATGAAAGGTGGCATGGGCAACTTAATGAAACAAGCCCAACAGATGCAAGCAAAAATGGCAAAGGCACAAGAAGAAATTGCCAAAATGGAAGTAACCGGTGAAGCGGGTGCTGGTATGGTTAAAGTTACGATGACAGGTAGCCATAGTGTGCGTCGCGTTGATATTGACGAAAGCTTGATGGAAGATGATAAAGAAATGGTTGAAGACCTAGTCGCCGCTGCGTTTAACGATGCAGTGCGTAGAGTTGAAGAAGCCAACAAAGAGAAAATGAGTTCAGTCACTGGTGGTATGCAAATGCCTCCAGGCATGAAAATGCCGTTTTAATATAGAATCCTATACAAATAGCGCCTTGTGGCGCTATTTTTTTGCTTGAAATATAGTGATGCCAAATAGATACAAAAAGCGAGAAATAAAAAAGCCCAAATGAGTTCATTTGGGCTTTGTGTCTGTGCTAATACAATTTAAGAAAAGTTAATAAAAATTCCTGATTAAGAAGCGTTGTGTACTGTTTCTTTTGATAAGGTTTTAAAATAGTTAATCAGGCCAAGAGTAGAGCTGTCATGATTTTGAGTAACTTCTCCAGATTCAATTTCCTTTTGTATTTCATTGGCTAGACCTTTACCTAACTCCACGCCCCACTGATCGAATGAACAAATCTGTAGCAAAATTCCCTGAACAAAGATTTTATGCTCATATAAGGCAATTAAGCTTCCTAGTGAACGAGGGGAAATACGTTTCATTAAAATGGTATTCGTTGGGCGATTACCTTTGTGTATTTTATGTGGTGAAACTTTATCTATGTAATCTTGTGTACGGCCTTTGGCTTTTAAATCGGCACGTACTTGCTCCTCGTTTACGCCAGCCATTAAGGCTTGTGTTTGCGCAAAAAAGTTGGCCATTAATGTCTCATGATGGCCTTGAACAGGCGTTACACTTTCAACAGAGCCGATAAAATCAGCGGGTACTACGTTATTGCTTTGATGCAAATATTGATAAAAGGCGTGCTGTCCATTAATGCCTAACTCGCCCCAAATTGACGGAACAGTCGGGTAAGTTATTTCATCACCATCCCAAGTGACTGATTTGCCATTACTTTCCATTTCAGCTTGTTGTAAATATGCTGATAACATATGCAATGATTGATCATAAGGCAGAATAGCTTGTGATTGAGCACCTAAGAAGGTGCAATTCCAAAGGCTAAGCAAGGCTAAAATAACAGGGGCATTTTGCTCAAGAGGAGCACGACAAAAATGCTCGTCAATTTCAAACGCGCCTTCTAATAATTCGATAAAGTTATCGAACCCTAAGTCGATAGCAATCGGTAAGCCAATAGCAGACCATAAAGAAAAACGTCCACCGACCCAATCCCACATATCGAAAATGTTTTCTTTATCTATGCCAAATTCCATGGCATTTTTTTTATTAGATGATACCGCTACAAAATGTTTGGCGATTGCTGACTCATCAAATGAAGCAGAAACTAACCATTTCATCGCTGTTCGCGCATTCGTCATGGTTTCTGTTGTGGTAAAGGTTTTGCTAGAGATAATGAATAACACTTTTTCTGGGTTTAACGGACGTAAAACATTTGCGATTTGTGTACCGTCAACGTTTGAAACATAGTGCACATTAATACTGTTATCACTATATTGTTGTAACGCTTCTGTGACCATTTGAGGTCCAAGGTTGGAGCCGCCAACGCCAATGTTGACGACATCAGTAATGCGCTTACCTGAATAACCTTTCCAATAGCCCTGGCGAATTTTGTCTGAGAATGCTTTGATGTGATTTAATGATTGTTGTACTTCTTCAGTAACATTTACTCCATCAAGCATTATCGGTTTTTGTGAGCGATTGCGCAGTGCAGTATGTAGGACCGCACGATCTTCGGTGCTATTAATACGTTCGCCAGAGAACATTTTGTCGCGCCACGCTTCAACCTCACATTCTTTTGCGAGTTCAGTGAGTAAGGTTAATGTTTTACTATCGATTAAATTTTTTGAGTAATCGAGTAGAAATGGTGGTAATTGTATTGAAAACTGAGCGAAACGTTCACTATTTTTGTCGAACAAGTCACGCATATGAGTGTGTTTCATCTCTTGTGCATGCTTAGTTAACGCTTGCCAACTTGCTAGGGATGTTCTTGATTCCACGGTGCTCTCCTAAAGTGTGTCGTTTTCTTTTTTCAGTGCGATGGCAGTATTGACAATGTTTTCAGTCGTAAAACCAAAATATTGTAATAACTGATCACCAGGGGCTGACTCGCCAAATTGGTTCATGGCAATTATTTTTCCGTAACTACCAACATATTTATGCCAAAAATCTGCATGGGCGGTTTCAATGGCAATGATTGATTTAACTTCTTTGGGTAAAATGCTCTGTTTATATGATGCTGATTGTTGATCAAAAATATTAGTACAAGGCATTGATACCACACGCACGTTATGTCCTGCATTATTTAATGCTGTTGCTGCATCAATGGTAATAGCAACTTCAGAGCCCGTGGCAATCAGTATGATGTCAGGAGTGCCTTGGCAGTCTTTTAAGATATAACCACCTTTGGCTATGTCATTGACTTGCGATTGAGAGCGAGTTTGATGAACAAGGCTTTGGCGACTAAATATTAGGGCACTTGGGCCATCGTTACGCACCACTGCCGATTTCCAGGCGACAGCAGATTCAACCGCATCACAAGGACGCCATGTCTGTAAGTTAGGTGTCATACGTAAATTGGCAATTTGTTCAATAGGTTGGTGAGTTGGGCCATCTTCTCCTTGTCCAATAGAGTCGTGGGTATAAACAAAAATGTTTTGTATGCCCATTAATGCAGACATACGCACTGCATTACGAGCGTATTCCATGAACATTAAGAATGTGGCGCCATAATTAATAAAGCCGCCATGTAATGATAAGCCATTCATTATCCCACTCATACCGAACTCTCGTACTCCGTAAAATAAATAATTGCCGTCGGCATCATCAGCAGTTACACCTTTAGAACCAGACCATAAGGTGAGGTTAGATCCGGCTAAATCAGCTGAGCCACCAAGCAGTTCAGGGAGTAATGAGCCAAAAACTTCTATCGTATTTTGCGACGCTTTGCGTGAAGCAATGTTTTGTCCTTGCTGTTGAGTAAGTTTGATAAATTGATCTGCTTTTTCTTCAAAGTGCTCAGGAAGCTTTTTATCTAATACTCTACGGCGATATTCTTGCGCTAATTCAGGATATGACTTTTGATATTCAGCAAATTCAGTTTGCCACGCTAGTTCAAGTGCTTGGCCTTTTTCAACACTGTTCCACCCTTGATATACATCTTGAGGTATTTCAAATGGCGCATGTGGCCAATTTAAAAATTCACGTGCCGCGCTAATTTCATCTTGCCCTAATGGCGCGCCATGGCAGTCATGAGAACCGGATTTATTTGGCGAACCAAAGCCAATAATTGTTTTACAGCATATCATGGTTGGTTTGTCGGTAATCGCTTTGGCTTGTTCGATGGCTTTGTTAATGGCTTCTGGATCGTGACCATCGACGCTATCAATAACATGCCAGCCATATGATTCAAAGCGTGCTGGCGTATTATCCGTGAACCACCCCTCAACATGACCGTCGATAGAAATACCGTTGTCGTCCCAAAAAGCAATGAGTTTACCTAAACCTAGGGTGCCAGCTAACGAACATACTTCGTGTGAAATACCTTCCATTAAACAACCATCACCTAAAAAGCAATAGGTGTAATGATCAACGATGTTGAATCCTTCTCGGTTAAAATGAGCTGCTAACGTTTTTTCTGCTATCGCCATTCCAACAGCGTTAGAAATGCCTGCGCCAAGTGGACCGGTTGTGGTTTCAACACCGGGGGTGTAATTATATTCAGGGTGGCCAGGCGTTTTTGAGTGTAATTGACGAAATCGTTTCAGTTCATCAATGGGTAAATCATAACCTGTTAAATGTAAAAGTGCGTAAATTAACATTGAGCCATGACCGTTACTGAGTACAAAGCGATCTCTGTCAACCCACTTTGGATTTTTTGGGTTATGTTTTAGATGGTCATTCCATAGCACTTCAGCAATATCTGCCATCCCCATTGGGGCGCCAGGGTGGCCAGAATTAGCTTGTTGAACAGCGTCCATACTTAAAGCACGAATGGCGTTTGCCAAATTTTTTCTAGGAGAAGTCATTATATTTTCCTTACCATATTCATTTATTCGTCCTTTACATGCTAATTAGGAGCGGTATGGACGCATTGATAAAACAATTAACCGTTTTTTATTTGCTCAGAGAACGAACAAGCTCCTCTAAGATCAACTGATCTTTAGCAAAATTACGAATACCTTCAGATAGTTTTTCTGTTGCCATCGCATTCTCGTTCAGTTGCCAATCAAAGGTTTTTTGATCTAACGGCGCTTGTTTGCTAGGTGGATTCGTTGATGGATTTTCTGGGGATAACTTAATGGTTAGTTTGCCGGTTGTTGCTTGCAATTCGCTTAATAATGCCGGTGATATCGTTAACAGATCACAACCAGCAAGCTCTATAATCTCAGAAGTGTTTCTAAAGCTTGCGCCCATCACAACAGTGTTATAGTTATTTTGTTTGAAGTAATCATATATCGCGGTTACCGATTGAACGCCAGGGTCATCGCTACCTTCAAAGTCACGTCCTTCGGTTTTCTTATACCAATCCAAGATGCGACCAACAAAGGGAGAAATCAAGGTAATGTTTGCTTCAGCACAAGCAATGGCTTGCGTCATACTAAATAACAGCGTTAGGTTACAGGCAATGCCTTCTTTTTCTAACTGCTCTGCCGCTTTAATTCCTTGCCAAGTCGCAGCGAGTTTAATTAACACACGTTCTTTTTTTATTCCCGCTTCTTGATAGAGTGAAATTAATTTACGGCCTTTTTCTATGCTTGCTTGAGTATCAAAAGATAATCTGGCATCAACTTCTGATGAGATGCGACCCGGAACATGTTTCAATATTTCGCAGCCAAAATTGACAATTAACTGATCGCAAATGTCGTCAATAGTAGCGTTATCCTTATCAGCAAACCGAGCGATAGCATCATTAATTAGGTGTTGGTATTGTGGTAGTTTTGCTGCTTGCAAAATTAACGAAGGGTTTGTTGTCGCATCGACAGGATTCAATGCTTTTATCGAGTCCACATCGCCACTATCGGCAACAACCGTGGTTACCTGTTTCAATTGTTCAAGTAAGTTCATCATCAGTATCATCTCAAATAAAAATTTATTTGTAGTATGATAACACTAATATTTGCTATACTTAAAGCCTGAAAACAGGAATTTTAATAAAATTATCTTTGCGCCAGCCATAAAGGGCATGTGTAAAAATTATTTTTTCTTTATAATCTCCACATTTAAATAAGTGACTCAAATATTATTAGTGTTATTATAGTAGAATTGTTTTTTAATTGATTTGCTTGCACAAGCAGTAACAGGAATAACTAACGAGGGCAATATGGCTATTTCGGAAGGTAATCGACCATTAAGTATTCATAAATGGGTTGCGGGTGAGCTAGGAGCTCGTATTGTTAGTGGTGTTTATCAGCCAGGAGAATATATTCCTAATGAAACAAATTTAGGAGAGGAGCTAGGTGTATCTCGTACCGCATTAAGAGAGGCTTTTAAAACACTTACTGCTAAAGGTTTGATTGAATCAAGACCAAAGCTTGGCACTCGTATTACTGAAAAAAAACAATGGAATATGTTTGATGCTGAAATATTAGAATGGATTTTCAAAACCAAGCCTTCAATTGAGTTTTATACCTCATTATTTGCCGTTCGTAGTATTTTTGAGCCAGCTGCGGCGAAACTGGCTGCTCAGAATCGTACTGAAGAGCAAGTGGCGCTAATTGCGCAAGCCTATGACAAAATGGAACATGCCTCTATTGGATCTGATGATGTATTTTCGAGTGACTTAGAGTTTCACATGGCCATTTTAGATGCGACAAATAATGAATTTATTATTTCGCTTGGTAAAACCATCCAGACAGCACTTGCTGGCATATTTCGATTAAGTAGTTCAACCGAGCAAGAGTACATTGATGCATTGCCTGGCCATAAGGCTATTTATAAAGCAATTGAAAACCAAGATGACATTGGTGCTGAAGCACAAATGTTAGTGTTACTCAAAGAGTCTGAAAAATCTGTTGCTGAAGCAATTAAACGATAACGATATTCAACAAAGTTTTATATCAAACCAGTGTTATTAACACTGGTTTTTTTATGCCTTTAATTTTTATCTCTTAAATAGGGCATACCAATCATAAAAATCTAACATCAAAGTAAATTTTAGTGTTGTATTATTGCAATAAATATTTAATTGGTGTTATTGTATTATCAATAGGTTGGGTTGGTGATGATATGAAACAGAATAAAAAAGTCAAATTACGTTCAGCAAGTTGGTTTGGCAACAATGACAAAAATAGTTTTATGTATCGTAGCTGGATGAAAAATCAAGGAATCCCTGATCATCACTTTGATAATAGACCCATCATTGGTATCTGTAATACTTGGTCAGATTTAACCCCATGCAATGGGCATTTTCGAGAATTAGCAGATAAAGTGAAAAATGGTATTCGTGAGGCTGGTGGGATTCCAGTTGAATTCCCTGTATTTTCCAATGGTGAATCAAATCTGCGGCCAACGGCGATGCTAACACGAAATTTGGCAGCAATGGATACTGAAGAATCTATCCGAGGTAATCCTATTGATGGTGTGGTTTTATTAGTTGGTTGTGACAAAACAACACCAGCACTATTAATGGGAGCAGCAAGTTGTAATTTACCCACTATTGTTGTTACTGGTGGTCCCATGCTAAATGGTAAACATCAAGGTAAAGATGTCGGCTCGGGCACCTTAGTATGGAAAATGAGTGAAGATTATCAGGCAGGTAGGATAAACCTTGATGAATTTATGAGTGCAGAGGCTGGAATGTCTCGTTCAACTGGCACATGTAATACCATGGGAACCGCTTCAACCATGGCGTGTATGGTGGAAAGTTTAGGCGTTAGTTTGCCTCATAATGCTGCTATTCCTGCCGTTGATTCTCGCCGATATGTGCTGGCTCATATGTCAGGTATGCGCATTGTCGATATGGTGAAAGAGCAATTGAATCTCTCGCAGATATTAACCAAAGATGCTTTTATTAACGCAATAAAAACGAATGCTGCGATTGGTGGTTCGACAAATGCGGTGATCCATTTGAAAGCCATTGCTGGTCGCATTGGCGTTGATTTAACGCTGGATGATTGGTCTTATGGCCATGATGTGCCGACCATTGTAAATTTACAGCCATCGGGTCAGTATTTAATGGAAGATTTCTATTATGCGGGAGGATTACCTGCGGTATTAAGAACGCTTGGCGAGCAAGAAGTGTTAATTAAGGATACGTTAACGGTTAATGGTAAAACCTTGTGGCAAAACGTGAAAAACGCTGCTTTATACAATGATGATGTAATTTTTCCTTTTGATAAGCCATTAATTCACAGTGGCGGTATCCGTATTCTTAAAGGCAACTTAGCGCCAAGAGGTGCGGTCATAAAACCCTCGGCAGCCAGTAAACATTTAATGAAACATCGTGGAAAAGCGGTCGTTTTCCAGAACTTAGATCACTACAAAAAGCGGATTGATGATCCCGCACTTGATATTGATGAAAACAGCGTCATGGTGTTAAAAAATTGTGGTCCAAAAGGTTATCCAGGCATGGCCGAAGTTGGCAATATGGGCTTACCGCCAAAATTATTAAAAAAAGGTATTACGGATATGGTGCGAATATCAGATGCTCGAATGAGCGGTACCGCATTCGGTACCGTGGTGTTACATGTTGCACCTGAAGCGATGGAGTTTGGTCCTTTAGCGGCAGTAGAAGACGGTGATTATATTGAGCTTGATGTCCAAAAAGGCGTTCTAAATTTAGAAATTAGCGAACAAGCGTTACACCAACGTTTAGAAAAATTAAAAAGCAATCAAGTGATTGTCAAAACTGGTGGCTATTTAGAAATTTATCGAGAACGTGTTTTACAGGCTGATGAAGGCTGTGATTTTGATTTTTTAGTAGGATGCCGTGGTGCTGATGTTCCAGCGCATTCACATTAGCAACTATCAGATTATTCTTTATAATAAACGCAGTGCTAATTGTAAAAGGTTAAATTATGAACTTGAGTAATCGTTATCCAAGTTTGTGTGGAAAAATTGTTTTTATTACTGGTGGTGCCACTGGAATAGGTAGTTGTTTTGTTGAGTGCTTCGTTATGCAAGGGGCAAAAGTTGTTTTTGTTGATTTGTTAGAAACGGAATCTTTGACGCTAATTGATTCGATAATTGCAAAAAAACCAGATGCCGATGTACGCTTTTTTCAATGTGATTTACTTGATATAGAAAAACTTAAACAGATTATTAACACCGTTGAAGTAGAAGTTGGCAATATTTCGGTATTAATCAATAGCGCAGCAAATGATACCAGACACAATTTTAAAGAGGTGAGTGTCAAAGATTGGGACTGCTGCATTAATATTAATTTACGCCATTATTTTTTTGCGATTCAAGCTGTACAACAGCAGATGGTCAAAAATGGTGGTGGATCCATTATCAATATGGGCTCAATGAGCTGGCATGATCATCAAGGTGGTATGCCAGGCTATACGGCAGCAAAGGCAGGAGTTGTGGGTTTAACTCGTGGTTTTGCCAGTGAATTAGGTAAAGATAAAATTCGAATAAATACGATTACGCCAGGTTGGGTGATGACTAAACGCCAGCTCACTCACTGGGTAAATGAAAATACTGTGAATAAAATTGAAGAAAACCAATGTATTAAAGATTATGTCATGCCAGAAGATATCGCGGCTATGGCATTATTTTTAGCGTCAGATGACAGTAAATTGTGCACAGCGCAAGATTTTGTTGTTGATGGTGGTTGGATTTAATACAAGTGAAAACATAACTAAAAAGAGATTATTGAGAACTATATGACCACTTCGCACCGATTAACACTTTCTAAAAAGCAGCTGGTTGATTGTGCTCTGGCAGCACCATTAGAAATTATAACCTTGACTAATTGCCATGGTTTATCCGTCTCTTTATCTAATTTAGGTGCAAGTATTTGGTCGGTAACCGTGCCAGAAAAAAACGATAAACAAGTTACCACTGAATTGGTGTTAAATTATCAAAATGTCGCTGATTGGGCGAATAACCCATACTATTTTGGCGTAACGGCTGGGCGAGTCGCTAATCGAATTGGCAATGCTTGCTTTGAATTAAATGGTAAAACAATTAATTTAACTGCTAATGAAGGGGTGAACCAGTTACATGGCGGCCCTGGTGGGTTAAGCCAATGTTTTTGGTCATCTGAAACACATCAGGAACAAGATGCTGTTGTCGTTGTTTACCGTTACCATAGTCCCGATGGTGATCAAGGATTCCCTGGAAATATGGACATTGAGGTAACTTATCGCTTGAATAATGACAATGAGCTAACACTGAGTTATCAGGCAGTCGCTGATCAAACTACCCCTATTTGTTTAACCAATCATGCCTACTGGAACATTGCGGGAACCTCATCTGAAGATGTGTTAGCACAGACGCTTGAATTATCTGCCGATCATGTTTTAGCGCTTAATGAGCAACAAATACCAACAGGCGAATTAATCTCGGTCACAGACACGGCATTTGATTTTCGACAACGTAAAGCGGTGGGTCAAGATATTCAACAATTAGCCAATGGCTATGATCACTACTTTGTTGTTAATCGTGATAGTGATGAACTGATGCCAGTGGCAAAATTAATGGATCCTAAATCAGGTCGTGTTATGGAAATATTATCAACTGAATTGGGGGTTCAATTTTACAGTGGTAATTTTCTCGATGGTAGTCACACGGGGAGCGATGGCAAACCGTTGACCAAGTTTAAGGGCTTATGCCTAGAAACACATGGTTATCCCGATGCAGTAAATCATTCGCTTTTTCCAAGTGTCATTGTCAAAGCAGGCGATGTTTACAGACAAACTACTCAATACCGTTTTTGTCACGTTTAAGTCTTTTATTCCTTTAATAATATAAATATAAACAGGGGGACGTATTTCCCCTAATAACAGAGGTCATAAGTTATGAATATTCGTAGTATGATAATACTTATATTGGTGTCAATAGCGCCTAATGCTTTCTCAACGACTATCGGATTTTCCCAAGTAGGGTCTGAAAGTGGCTGGAGAACAAGCTTTAGTGAGTCGGTTAAAGCCGAAGCAGCTAAACGTGGCATCAATTTAAAATTCAGTGACGCACAGCAAAAACAAGAAAACCAAATTAAAGCAGTTCGAAGCTTTATCGCTCAAGGGGTCGACGGTATTGTGATCGCTCCTGTGGTTGAAACCGGCTGGAAACCTGTGCTTAAAGAGGCAAAACGCGCGCGTATACCCGTGGTTATTGTTGATCGAAATGTAAATGTTAAAAATAAAAAGCTATTTCTAACTCGTATTGCATCTGATTTTTCAGAAGAAGGTCGTAAAATTGCCCGCTGGCTAGTGAAAGCCACGAATGAAAAATGTGCGATTGCTGAGCTTCAAGGAACGGTTGGTGCTACAGCCGCTATTGACCGTGCTAAAGGGTTTAATGAGGTTATTGCTAATTATCCTGATGTAAAAATTGTCCGTAGCCAAACGGGTGAATTTACCCGCACTAAAGGAAAAGAAGTGATGGAGAGCTTCTTAAAAGCAGAACAAGGCGGTAAGTCGCTTTGTGCTGTGTGGGCGCATAACGATGAAATGGCGTTAGGTGCTATTCAAGCGATCAAAGAAGCTGGCTTAAAACCCGCAAAAGATATTTTAGTGGTGTCAGTTGATGGCGTCCCTGATTACTTTAAAGCGATGGCTGACGGTGAAGCAAATGCAACGGTAGAGCTGAGTCCTCATTTAGGTGCACCCGCATTTGACGCAATTGAAGCGTATTTAAAAGGTGAACGAAATGTACCTAAGTTGATCAGTACAACAGGTGACTTATTCACTCAAGAAACTGCCGCAAAAGAATATGAAAAAAGACGGACGAACTAAAGTAACTATAACGATGATTAAAAAATTAGTATTCGTTTATCGAGGAGATATGCAATGCCTGTCGTCTTAGAACTAAAAAATATCAGTAAAACTTACCCTGGTGTTAAGGCGTTAGATGATGTTGATCTAACGCTCTATCAAGGTGAAATACATGCTTTACTAGGCGAGAATGGAGCAGGAAAATCAACACTGGTTAAAGTGATGACGGGCGCTCAACGTAAAGACGAGGGTATTGGCCAAGTTTTATTTAACAATCAATCTTACGATTTTAAAACCCCTGCTGAGGCACAGTTAGCGGGTATTAGTACTGTTTATCAAGAAGTTAATTTATTGCCTAATTTAACGGTTGCTCAAAATTTGTTTTTAGGCCATGAACCGCGAAAGTACGGCTTGATAGACTATAAAAATATGTTGGTGCAATCGGAACAATTACTCTCTCGCTTTAAGTTATCGATTGATGTTAATGCGCAGTTATCTTCATTTTCTGTAGCAGTGCAGCAGCTTATTGCTATTGCTCGTGGCGTGGCAATGTCAGCGCAAGTATTGGTGCTTGATGAACCAACCGCTAGTTTAGATGCTGACGAAGTGCAAACATTATTTGCAGTACTCAATCAATTAAAAGCTGAAGGCGTAGCTATTGTTTTTATTACTCATTTTCTTGATCAAGTTTATCAAATAAGTGACCGTATTACGGTATTGCGTAATGGTAAACAAGTGGGGCAATTTCTTACTTCAGAATTACCTCAAGCAAAATTAATCGAAGCAATGTTAGGTAAAGAATTACAGCATTTAACCGGGCATCAGCGAGAGTGTGAAAGTCCAACAAATAGTCAGGAAGCGATACTTAGTTTAAGCAATGTATCAGCGAAAGGCTCTATCCAATCAATGAATTTAACCGTTGGCAAGGGGCAAGCTGTCGGTTTAGCAGGGTTATTAGGTTCAGGCAGAACAGAGGTGTGTAAAGCTATTTTTGGCTTAGATCAGCTAACCCAAGGAGATATCACCTTCACAAATAATAGATTAACAATATCACAACCTGCTGACGCAATTAATGCTGGTATTGCGTTATGCCCAGAGGACAGAAAAACCGACGGTATCATTGGTCCATTATCTATTCGCGAAAATATTGCCTTAGCGTTGCAAGCTCGACTAGGTTGGTGGCGATATATTTCTAAAGCTCAACAAGAAGAGCTTGCACAGTTTTATATCGACAAATTACAAATCGCTACTCCCGATGCAGATAAACCCATTGAGCAATTAAGTGGCGGTAATCAGCAGAAAGTTATTTTGGCACGATGGTTAGCAATTGAGCCAATGTTATTAATATTAGATGAGCCAACTCGGGGTATTGATATCGGTGCTCATGCTGAAATATTAACGTTAATTAGATCCTTATGTGAAGAGGGGATGTCATTATTGGTGACCTCTTCTGAATTAGATGAGTTAGTGGCTTTGGCCAATAAAGTAGTGGTTATGCGAGATCGTCACAAAGTCACTGAACTAAGTGGTTCAGAGTTAACATCGCAGCATGTTATGCAAGCTATTGCGGAGGGGTAAATGAAATCTATAAGTAATCATCAGAAACCAGCTGTTTCTGATTCACCAGTCAGCGCACGGTTATCAGAACAAGAACTCAATGCTGCTAAAAATGCACGTTATCAAGCGGGCGCGAGCAATAATTGGGGGCGTTATTTATGGCCTGTGTGTGCATTAATTATATTATTGGTAGTTAATCTAGTGCTAGATCCAAGCTTTTTTAGTTTGTCTTACCAAGATGGTCGTGTCTATGGATCATTAATTGATGTGCTCAATCGTTGCGCCCCCGTCGCATTATTAGCGATTGGTATGAGTGTAGTTATTGCTACCGGCGGTATAGATTTGTCTGTTGGCGCGGTTATGGCTATTTCAGGTGCTGTTTGCGCTAACTTATTACTGACACCTGATGTTGCATTAATTACCGTGCTATTTGTTGGTATTTTAGTTGGGATTATTGCGGGTTTAGTTAATGGTTCATTAGTCAGTTACCTTGGTATTCAACCGATTGTCGCAACACTTCTGTTAATGGTTGCCGGACGTGGAATCGCTCAATTAATTAACCAAGGCCAAATAGTTACTTTTCAAAGTGACAGTTTCGCGTTTATTGGTGTGGGCAATTGGCTAGGTTTACCAATGCCAATCTGGATTGTTGTCGGTATGTTGGTGGTTACTCAGCTCCTATTGCGTAAAACGGCGCTTGGTTTATTTATTGAGTCAGTGGGCTGTAACGCCAGTGCTAGTCGATATTTGGGTATTAATGATAAAGCGGTGAAGTTGTTTGCTTATATTATTGCTGGTGTTTGTGCCGCTTTAGCCGGCATGATCAGCGCTGCTAATATTCAAGGGGCAGACGCCAACAATGCAGGGTTATGGTTAGAGTTAGATGCCATATTAGCCGTCGTTATTGGCGGAGCTTCATTAGTTGGTGGTCGTTTTTCTTTGCTGCTGTCTGTGCTTGGTGCACTGATCATTCAAACATTAGCAACCACCATTATCGTCAGTGGTTTACCTGCAAAATTTAATTTATTAATCAAGGCATTAGTAATTTTGATGGTGTTATTATTGCAATCTGAAAAATTCAGAAAACAACTTAACGGGTTATTTTCCACCAAAACTAGTAACAACAAGTTTGGAGAAGCGCAATGATGGCTAAACGCTTTCTTCCTTTATGGATCACTACCGGTTTATTAATCGTATTATTTATTATTGGCTCTGCTCAATTTGAAGGCTTTGGTAGTCTGCGTGTTATCACGAATTTATTTAGTGATAATGCCTTTTTATTAATCACGGCATTAGGGATGACGTTGGTGATTATTTCTGGCGGTATTGACTTATCCGTTGGCTCTGTTATTGCCTTAAGTGGTGTGGTGTGCAGTGTATTAATTACTCAATATCAGTGGCACCCAGTTGCGGTATTCGCCTTAGTCTTACCCTTAGGTACCTTGTTTGGTGCGTTAATGGGAGTACTTATACATGAATATCGTTTGCAGCCTTTTATTGTCACACTTGCCGGTATGTTTCTAGCGCGTGGCTTAGCGACAACGATTAGCGAAAAATCGGTAGAAATCGATCATCCGTTTTATGACGCAGTCTCAGATTTTGGCTTGTTGCTGCCTGGGAATGCGTGGCTAGATGCAAGTTCAATGCTCTTTGCATTATTGCTTATTGTGATTGTAGTTATTATGCATTTTACTCGTTTGGGGACCAATATTTATGCCCTAGGTGGTAATGAGCAATCAGCAGTATTAATGGGGGTTCCAGTGAAAAAAACCACCATTTCTATTTACGCTGCCAGTAGCTTTTTGGCAACATTTGCAGGCATTGTTTTTACCTTTTATACCTTTTCTGGTTATGCATTAGCTGGCGTTGGCGTTGAACTTGATGCTATTGCTGCGGTCGTGATCGGTGGCACGCTGTTAACCGGTGGTAGTGGCTTTGTTATTGGTAGTGTATTAGGCGTACTGTTAATGGGGATCATTCAAACATATATTACTTTTGATGGCACGTTAAGTAGCTGGTGGACAAAAATTGTGATCGGTTTGTTATTGTTCTTCTTTATTGTTTTGCAAAAATTACTCAATAGAAATAATAAGTTACATGCTTAGGTTTGGGGCGTATTTTATAAAAGTTTGCCCGTATTAATAGATAAGAGCCGATGCTGACATCGGCTTTTTTATCGCAAAATTATCATAATAAAAAGGAGCGATTATGCTGACTAAGCCATTTAAATTAATTATCAAGACTTCACTAATAATGACACTGCTTTGTGGCGCGTTTTTTGTAAAAGCTAACATAGCACCAGAAAAGAGTGTGCAACAAGTCTATAAGATAGCACCATTTATCGCTAATCGTGCGGATCCATGGATATATCGCACGGACGAGGGAGATTATTACTTTACTGGCTCTGTACCAGAATATGACCGCATAGAGTTACGTCACGCCACCACATTAAATGGGCTAAAAACAGCAGCTAAAAAGGTAGTGTGGCGTAAAAAAGATACAGGGCCAATGAGCGTTAATATTTGGGCGCCAGAGTTACATCATATTGATGGGGTTTGGTACATCTACTTTGCCGCGGGAGACATTAATAAACCGTTTAATATTCGTATGTATGCCCTTAAAAATACCGCGAAAGATCCGATGCAAGGACAATGGCTAGAAGCGGGCAAGGTCAAGGTCTCTCGCGACACCTTTTCGTTAGATGCCACCAGTTTTACCCATAAAGGTCAGCGCTATTTAGTGTGGGCTCAGCAAGATGATGCACAAAGTTATAATACTGGCTTAGTGATCGGTAAAATGAAAAATGCGCTAGAGGTTGAGCAACCTGAAACTTATATTACTGAGCCGTTACTTGATTGGGAACGTTTAGGTTTTAAAGTCAACGAAGGGGCTGCGGTACTTAAACGAAATGGGAAAATTTTTATTACTTATTCAGCAAGTGCCACCGATCATCGTTATGCGATGGGTTTGTTATGGGCTGACGAAAACGCTGACTTATTAAAGGCTGAGAGTTGGCATAAGCTAGCCGAACCTGTTTTTACTACCCAAGAGTCATTGTATCGATTTGGCCCTGGTCACAATAGTTTTACGCTATCTGAAGACGGTAAAAAAGATCTAATGATTTATCATGCAAGGGATTATTTAACATTGCGAGGCACACCATTAACTGATGGTAATCGTCATACAAGAATACGTGAAATCACTTGGTCTAAAGAGGGTTTTCCAGTCTTTAATAATGCATCAGATGATGAATATTAGCTTAATTAATCCTATTAACATTGAGTACTGTAGTTATAAGGAATTAACGGTAGCCTAGAAAAGTTAGAACTTTTGGCTGATGAAAGCTTATCTATTATTTTCAGATATTTAAATGTTTTTAAACGAGAAGTACAGTCACTTAGGACTCTACTTCTCTTTTTTATATATTAGTCAGCTATTTTAATATTTAGGCCAACCGTTGGCATCCCAATTTAATTTACTGATCATTAATTTAGGTGTGCCATTATCGTTTGCGTCATAAGCATGACGTACTATGGTATTATTACCGATAATATCTTGTCCTCCTGGACCAACCCAATCAGCATTGCCAGCATCTAAAACACTACCGCCACCGTTCAGCATATCAACTCCATTTTTATCTAAATAAGGGCCTGTGATATTCGTTGAACGACCATATTCAATTTTATAGGTGCTATTGACACCAGCACAACACTTGCCAGTAGAAACAAATAGATAGTAGTAACCATTTCGGTAAGTAAGACTTGGTGCTTCAATACCGCCAGAACGAGCAGCAATAGAATATAAACTGCCCGTTGGTTTCATGGTGGTTCCGTTCAGGCGAGTTACTTTGATGCCACTAAACCAGGAGCCATAAACTAACCAAGGTTTATTGTTATTATCAATAAATAATTCAGGGTCAAGTGCATTATGAGCGCTTGAAGTTGTAGTGTAAGTTACCATTCCTTTATCTTGCCAATTACCTGATGCGATGTCGGTTGTTGATAATAAGCCGATAACTGATTGATTTGAGCCAAAAGTAGAAATGGTGTAATACATATAAGTCGTGCCATTATAGGCTTTAATATCCGGTGCCCAAACATCCATTCCGTCGTGATCAGGGACATAATCTTTCCACCAACTCAAACCATTAGGCAATACGGAAGCTAACGGCAACCAGTGAATACCGTCGTACGACATTTTTCCGTAAATACCTTGGCCTGTTTGATATTCGTAATAAGTACCATTGCTATTAATCATTGTTGGATCATGGGTAACAATATCGCCCGTTATTGGCCAGTGGTAGGCTGGGCCGGTGTCTACAGATTCAAAAGCCCATTGCTGTGAATCTCCACCCCAATAAGTCCATTGTGATATGTTTGCCCCATTTGATGTTGACCAATCAAATACTTCGGCACCTTTGTTCGTGTATGAATTAATTAAACTGAAATGACCATTACCTTGATCGGACAATAACCATTTTTGGTTTTCACCTCCCCAATAACTGTATTGAGCAATATCAGCACCGTCTGTGGTATCCCAGTTATACACTTCAATTGCTTTACCTGTAGCCACTGAAATAATTGAGTATTTGCCGCTTCCTAAATAATTAACGTTCCAAAGTTGATTATCTGCGCCATTGTTACTGTATTGAATAATGGTTGTACCGTCTGCATTTGACGCATTTTTTACATCGAGTACCTTGCCACTGTATTTGTTTTTGATGACATAGGTGCCATTGTCAATTTGTTGAGCGTTAGCTGTCGTTGCTATTAAGGATATGCCAATAAAGAGATTGGATAGCCATTTAACTGTTGTGATTAATAATTTCATCTGTTTCTCTGCGTTATTTTTGTTTTGATTAATTGTTATTACTTGTCAAAGTTGGTTGAATATCAACCAACTTAATATATTGTAGTATTATACTAAAATAATAACAATGACTGTTTTTTGACCGGTGGAACAAGGCGGATGATAATGCTGAAAAATAAAGACAGAAGACAAATAAGAATGTAAATCAACGCTTTGAATAAAGCGTTGATAATGAATTAGCGAGCGTTGGCGGCTGTGCGCTATTGAATAAAAAACAAAATCTTGTTCACTTGATAGCGATATTCACGGTCTTGATAAAACATTTACTTTTTGAGTAAACGAATACCGTAAATACCGCCAGCAATTGAGTTTTCTTTTGCTTTGAATGTTAATCTAAATGGTTTAGTTGGATCTGTTATCAGATGGGCGGGAATATCAATATTCTCATGATAAAAAACCGCGCCTTTTGTCCCTGTTAAACTAATCGTTGATAACAATTTGTCATCAATGAATACATCAAAGTTGCGATCTTTGTCCAAACCATAAAAAGTTAGCTGTAAGGTCACTGATTGCTCGCCTTTAACCTGCATTAAGTAGCTGAACCAACCTCGGGCATGGCGCCAATGTTTGGTACCATTTAATCCCGCTTCACTTTGTTGTGCTTGAAAAAAATGGTCTGATTCGGGTTGTTGTTGACCAGGTTGAACATGATCTAAGGTACGTTCAGCTAACGCTATTTCTGCTTGTGCTTCTAAGACGAGTTTTTGTTTTTCTTTTTGCCATTGTGCCGGCGAACTTTGTGGGAAATAAAGGGTATAGCGACTGTCATGCAGTCTAAAAAAAGGGATCAAGGTTAACGGAGATTCTTGATTCGTAGCGGCTTGTCCTGTAGTGAAAGTTAACGGAGAATCAACAACAGGTTTAATTTTATTGATAAAGCTATCAGCATTACTTAAAAATACTGGCACTTTATCTGTTGGACAAACAGGGCCTTGAGCAATATGCCCCATTCTGCTGCTATCTGCGATAAAATTTAGTTTTTCATTGTCAAAAGGCGTTGTTTTGGCCGCTAAAACAATGGGACCATGTAAAATGGAGTAGTAATTTGATTGATCGGGTAGCGGCTCTACACTGGTGTGCATTGGTAAATGAATTGAGACAACATCGCCCTGACTCCATGTTCTATTAATTTGTATATATTCACCCGGGCTAGCGGTCATATCAACTGCTTGATCATTAACAGAAATGGACAGTTGCCCTGCCGTTACCCACGCAGGGTAGCGAATGTTTAGTGAAAATTTACCTGCGTTATGAATGTGTACGGTACTGTTTTCATTATCTGGGAACTGGGTACGTTGCGAAAGCTTGATGTTTTTATTGCGCCAATACACCTCTGAGTCGACAAAGAGATTAATATAAAAATCATCCTCCCGACTCGCATAAATCATCGCGCCATATTTTGAGTGGTTTTCAATACCAGAACCGACACAGCACCACATGCCTTGTTCAGGTGCAGAATAGACGCGATAGTGATTGGGGCGCATTGGAGTAAAATAGACTAAGCCACCATGAACAGGGTGCTGCGATGACAGAATATGATTGTAAAGAGCGCGCTCGTAATAGTCGATATACTGTAGGTCATGTTTGTTTTCATACAATAGTTTTGAAAGTTTTAACATGTTGTAGGTGTTACATGTTTCAGGTCCTTCAACCTCTTTTATCATGCTGGTAAAATCTTCGCTTGGGTGAAAATGTTCACGAACACTATTGCCGCCAATAGACACGCTGCGTTTAGCTACCACTTGTTGCCAAAAATAATCGGCGCTGTCTAACCAGGTTGCATTATTATTTAATTGCGCAATGCGAGCGACACCAACAATTTTAGGTATTTGGGTGTTGGCATGTAAGCCCGTTAATTGGTCATGCTTTTTCAATAACGGATTTAATAAATCTAAGTCGGTATAGCGTTTAGCCAATTGTAAATATTGTTCTTCTCCGGTAATCGCATAAACGTCTGCTAAGGTTTCGTTTATCCCGCCATATTCCGTTCGTAACATGTGTTGTATTTGTTGATCGGTTAACTTACTGCTTAGTGTTAATATCCAGTCACTAAAAGCAATTAACATCGCTTTTGCTTGCGTATTATTGGTATATAAAAACGCATCACGTAAGCCGGCAAACACTTTATGTACGTTGTACCAAGGAACCCAGCCGTTATTTAAGGTAAATAAATCAGCTTCAATCTCACCATTAGCAATTTGTTGCCAAATTTTTGTTCCATTGGGTATGGCACCTAAGTAGCCATTGCCATGGGCTTTCTGACATTTGTCTAATTCGTTGACCATATAAGTTAACCGACGAAGTACTTCTTTATCACCGGTGGCAGCGTAGGCGAGTGATAATGCCGATAAGTAATGACCGCCAATATGACCATCTAATCCGGTATTTTCCCAATTAGGGTAACTTTCAACCGTTGAAGGCAATCCGGCTTCACGACGGTAAGGTGCTAATAACCTTTCAGGATCCATTTTAAGTAAGTAGTTTATATTGGTCTGTTGTGCCCGAAAAAACGGCCCTCCCGTAATTTTTACATCGGTTAATGGCACAGTGGTAATTGCTGTCGAACGAGTGTTTTCTTGTGAAAAGCAGGGGAAACAGAGCGTGATCATGATGAAACTTGCTAAATAAGTTATCGAGAACTTGCTCACAACATTTGTTCTAAACATTAATGGCATACTAGACCTTCGCCTTGAAAATAGTGAAACGCTACCGCAAATGATCCCCCGACTTTTATAATCGGGGGACTCATTACTAGGGGGTTATTCTTGCAGTGACGGCTTACCGAATAGTGGTAAACCATTTTCATCCCAACGGAGAATTTTTACATAAGTATGACGATTTGGATCCCAAAGTGGGTCGCCTTCAATCTCTGTGTAGGTACGAGCGTGATAAACTAAAATGTCATCGTTACCGTCTTCTGATACGGTAAAGCTGTTGTGTCCAGCACCGTAGACATCATGTTCAAAACAACTTTTTAATACTGGCTCTTGTGATTTTGACCAGCTTGAGGGATCTAACAAGTCAGCATCATCATCTGCGGTTAATAAGCCCATGCTATAGTTTTCATCGGTGGCACTGGCAGAATAGGTAATAAATACTTTGCCGTTACGCTGTAACACGGCAGGCCCTTCATTTACCCAAAAGCCAATGATTTCCCATGGTAATTCGGGTTTAGTTAACATCACAGGTGTTGAGCTTATGCGATCTGGTGTATCCATTTTGGCAATATACAGGTTACTATTTCCTTGAATACCTGTTTCTTTTTGTGCCCACAAGTAATAAAGCTGGCCTTTATGGGTAAAGGTTGTTGCATCTAAACAAAAGGTGTCCATGCCGGTATCTAGCTGACCTAAAAACTCCCAGTGACCCGTTAGCGGATTATCGTCAGTACAACGCAATACATACATTCTATGCTGGAATAAGTCGTCCTTTATTTCACGGCTTGGGGCAATAGCAACATAAATATACCAAGCACCTTGATTAAAATGGATCTCTGGTGCCCATACCAGGTCGGAATAGGGGCCTGTTTCTGGCTTTTGCCAGACATTTACTGTTTGTGCATCTGCTAAACCTGCAATAGTTTTAGCGCGGCGTAATTCAATGTGATCATAAGCAGGAACTGAGGCGGTAAAATAATAATAACCATCAGTGTGTTTATAAATAAACGGATCTGCACGTTGTTCAATTAATGGGGTGAGTAATGTCACAATCGACTCCAATTAAAGTTAAATAATAGCTGATGGTGCTGAACCATCAGTCTTGATTGAGGGAGGCGCGGTTTCTATGTCAGTTTCAGAACGTGTCGCCAAATCATTTTTAATTTGCTCATATTTTTGGTTGGTAATTTTGTATTTAAACATTAGCAACCCCATGAGCGTGTGAAACACACCAGGTATTATAGAAAGCATTAACGCGATACCAGTTAAGGTAAACGCACTTTGCTCTTGATCAGCTTGATAATTAAAATAGGTTAATAGTAAACCAACAATAAAACCGGCTAAGCCCATACCTGCTTTTTGAGCAAATGAAATGCCACCAAAGGCTAAACCTGAAACGCGTTGCCCTGTTTTTTGTGTGCCGTAATCCACGGATTCTGAAATAATTGACCAGAAAATAGGGGCGTGTAAATCCACAACAAATGACAAGGCGAAGTAGAGGATAAAGGCCAACATAACATCACCTGGTTGTACGGCAAAATACATCACTACACTTAATACGCCTACGGCTAACTGACTGTATCTAAATAGTTTTAGCTTACAATAGCGTTTCGTGATCCATGTTGATGCAACCATGGCAATTATTGCTGCAGCAACCCCTGTTGATAAAAATGCAGATAACATTGCTGCATTACCACCTAGATAATATTTCGCATAATAAGCTGCAACTGAACCACGAATAACATAGCCAATAGTACCTACGACGCAAATCGCGCAGAGTATGAGCCATTGGTCATTACGTAATAATAATTTGACTTGTTGAATAAATGTTTTGCTTTCAACTTTATACGCGACACGTTCAGTGGTAGTAAAAAAGCAGAAAATAAACAATAAAGACGCCATTGCTGCCATCAAACCCATCGCGAATTGATAGCCAGAGGCAATATCATCACCGCCCCAATATTCGGCTAGCATTGGGACAATAATTGTCACTAAAAATGCTGCAACTTTAGCAAAAAACAAACGATAACCATTGGCCGACAATCGTTCTTTTGGACAATCAGTTAACACTCCAATAATAGAAATATAAGGGATGGTTACTACAGTAAACATAACCGTCACTAGAATGTATGTTGCGTAAGCCCATACTAGCTTGCTGTTGTAATCCCAATCAGGCGTACTAAAGGTAAGAAATACAGCGATACCAAAAGGAATAGCCATAATTAAAAAGTAAGGACGATATCTGCCCCATCGGGTGGTATATTTATCGGTTATCACTCCCATAAGTGGGTCGGTAATTGCATCCACTAGGCGAACAGATAAAAGTAACATACCTAAGTCGGCAGGATGTAAACCAAATACATCAGTATAAAAGAAAGTGATGATTAACATCATCGATGACATCACAACATTGACTGCCATATCTCCCGATCCGAAACCGACTTTTTCTAGCACTGAAAGTTTATGCGCGCTCATC
Source organism: Thalassotalea sp. G2M2-11 (assembly GCF_017168195.1). GTDB lineage: Bacteria > Pseudomonadota > Gammaproteobacteria > Enterobacterales > Alteromonadaceae > Thalassotalea_E. The sequence continues at coordinate 480,275 of NZ_JADNYL010000002.1, read as the reverse complement.
TACATACCTTTTTAATATATTGTTTAGCGGCACTAATAGTCATTTTAATAAATACTGGACAGTGCCTTTTAATGATAATAATATGCTAGATATAATCATCATACAATAGTACTTTAAGTGAAATGTTTAAATTTTTAGGGGATAGCGATTTGATTTTATCTATATTTACTCAGTGGAAAGTAAGCGTTAAGCGATTAATTACCTTAATGCTCTTTTCTGTTAGCACCTTTGGTTGTCAAGCCGAAACCTTGCCGCAATTAGATATTCATGATCCAGTGATTGCTCAAGAAAATGGACAGTATTATCTATTTAGTACTGGCCCAGGTATTACTATCTACCAATCGAGTGATTTGGTGAATTGGCATTATTCAGATCAAGCATTTAAATCAGAACCAGAATGGGCAAAAACTGTCTCCTCAAGTTTTAATGGGCATTTATGGGCGCCAGACGTTATTGAACACGATGGCTTATTTTACCTTTATTATTCAGTTTCAGCGTTTGGTAAAAATACTTCAGCTATCGGCGTAACAGTTAATAAAACCTTAGATACCAATTCGCCCGATTACCAGTGGCAAGATAAAGGGATAGTGTTGCAATCGATACCTCACCGTGACTCATTTAATGCAATTGACCCTAATATCATATTTGATCAACAAGGCACTCCTTGGATGAGCTTTGGTTCTTTTTGGGGAGGGCTAAAAATAGTCAAACTCAGTGATGATTTACTGTCTATTGCCGAGCCACAACAGTGGGCGACTATTGCAAAATTAGCACGTGACCCTTTTACTGACGAAGCTGAGCCTGGCAACGCACAAATAGAAGCGCCTTTTATTTATAAAAAGGATGACTATTACTATTTGTTTGTTTCATATGGTTTATGTTGTCGAGCAGATGATAGTACTTACCATTTAGCTATGGGGCGCTCAAAATCCGTTACTGGCCCTTATTTAGACAAAGATGGTCGAGATTTATCTGCTGGTGGCGGTTCTATTTTATTAAAAGGAACAAAAGCTTGGCCTGGTTTAGGACATAACAGTGCCTATCAAATCAACGGTAAAGATTATCTTGTCTTTCATGCGTATGAGTCGGCAGATAAAGGATTACAAAAATTAAAAATAGCTGAGATGACTTGGACAGACTCAGGCTGGCCGCAAGTTGATCCTAATGTATTAAATACGTACATCAGTACGGTAAAAAAATAAAATAGAGAAGATAAAATGAATAGAGACTCATCTTTTACAGCTAATAACTATCTAGCACTGCTATTGATAGCACTTAGTGTGTTGCTGACGGCATGCCAACAAAATACAAACTTGGTGAAACCAAGTGCTCCTGAGAACATAAAAATAGCAAGTGATACCTTTGCCAACCCATTATTTCGTAATGGCGCTGATCCATGGATGCATTACTTCAATGGTAATTATTATTTAACCACGACAACGTGGACATCAGAATTAGTGATGAGAAAGTCACCCACAATTGAAGGGTTAGCATCTGCGCCTGCGCATAATATTTGGACCGGCGATCAAGCGGATCGTTGTTGTAATTTTTGGGCGTTTGAATTCTTTCCATTACAGCGTCCTGAAGGTTTACGTTGGTATGTTATTTATACCGCCGGTGTGGCTGAAAACTTTGATGGCCAACGTAACCATATTTTAGAAAGTGCTGGTTCGGATCCTATGGGTCCGTATCAATATAAAGGCACGCCAATGAAAGATCATTGGAACATTGATGGCAGCTACTTTGAGCATGATGATGGTTTGTATTTTTTATGGTCTGAATGGCATGGTGATGACCAAGTTAACTTAATTTCAAAAATGACCAATCCTTGGACTTTAGAAGGTGAGCGTAGTGTTATTACGCGGCCAACATATGATTGGGAAAAATCAGGATTAAATGTTAACGAAGGCCCTGAAATTATTAAGCATAATGAGCGCACCTTTATTGTACATTCAGCGAGCTTTTGTAATACCGAAGATTATAAGTTAGCGGTTGTTGAATTAACCGGTGATGACCCATTAAAAGTTGAGTCATGGACTAAATATGATAAGCCGTTTTTTAGCAAAGGCAATGGGGTTTATGGCCCAGGCCATCATGGTTTCTTTAGCTCACCAGATGGCAGTGAAGAGTGGTTAATTTACCATGGTAATTCATCGCCAACCGATGGTTGTAGTGGAACCCGTGCCGCCCGCGCTCAACCCTTTACTTGGAATGAAGACACTGGTTTACCTAATTTTGGCGAGCCAGCCGCTGATAAAAAACAAATCAATGTACCTAGTGGTGAAAGTGGGCCATTAACCGCTCAGGTTGAAGGTGTTAAGTATCGCATTGTTGATCGTCAATCATCGTTATGTTTATTAACTGATTTGCAAGGCAATACCATCACAGGTGCTTGTGAAAGTGATAATAGTGAATGGGTGATTGATCCTGCTAACGATGGTTATTATCGATTAGTTAATCACTCGGGTAACTTTTTAACTGAGCAAGCTTGCTTAGCTGAGCAAGGTGGCGCGGTGGTATCGCAACCATGGCAGGCCAATACTTGTCAGCGCTGGTCAATTGATGCGTCAAATAATGGCTGGGTGCGTTTTGCTAACGAACAATCGATTCGTAATTTACAAGTGAATAACTGTGCTAGCCAAGAAAATAGCGTGGTGACCGGCGAAAATAAAATTCATGCCTGTACTGATTGGCGTTTGGAGCCAGTATCTACCTTTGCCATGATTAATGCGTTAAGCGGTAAAGTCATTTCAGTAGAAGGCTGTAGCTCAGAAGTTAACGCCAATATCAATCAACATGCATTTACCAATTCAGCGTGTCAAAAATGGCAGGCTACACCAACAAATAATGGCTATTACCAGTTTAAATCACTTAACTCGGGTTATTGTTTAGCCGTACAAAATGTTAATGAGGGTAAAGTAGAAATTGCTGGCAATATTGCTCAAGATGATTGCCAAAAACCTGAAAGTGAATGGCGTTTTGAGTTATTGAAAAATGGCGCATTGCGTATGGTGTCTAGAATTCACGGTTTATCATTAAAAGTGGCCGGTCAGTCGATTGACAATAATGACAATATTATCCAAGAAGTTTGGAAAGATACGATTTATCAACAGTTTTATTTTCGTGTTGCTAACTAATCCATTTGAGTTTCGTTAAAAGTTATAAGTGCTAATAATTCATTAGCACTTTTTTATAGATAAAGGATGCTTTATGAAAAGTATAATTACCGCTCTTTTATGTGGCTGTTTAAGCTATAGCGCTTTGAGTGTCGCTAAAAATCCTATTATAGATACGGTCTTTACCGCTGATCCTGCAGCTATCGTATATAAAGACACGGTTTACTTATATACCGGTCATGATGAGCAAGAAGCGGGAAAAGCCGGTTTTGTTATGAACGATTGGTTGCTCTTCTCTTCTAAGGATATGGTTAATTGGCAAGCCCATGGGGCAATCTTAAAAGTAACTGACTTTAAATGGGCACAACATTCAGCATGGGCGGCCCATATGATCGAGCGTGATAATAAGTTCTACTTTTATACCTCGGTCTATTACGATAAAGGCGATAAGCCTGGCTTTGCTATTGGTGTTGCGGTTGCCGATAGCCCAACAGGGCCTTTTAAAGATGCGCGTGGCAGTGCGTTATTAACCAATGATATGACCACGCAAAGTCCAATTAACTGGGATGATATCGACCCCGCCATTTTTATTGAAGAAAATGGTGATGCCTATATGTTCTTTGGCAATTCTGTACCCAAGTACGTGAAGTTAAAAGACAATATGATTGAGCTTGACGGTGAAATTAAAGTGATTGATCTGCCAAACTTTACCGAAGCGTTATGGGTACATAAGAAAGATGATAATTATTATTTAAGTTATGCTAGCGGATTACCTGAAACCATTCATTATGCCATGAGTAAAAGCATTCACGGCCCGTGGCAATATAAAGGCCTGTTAAATGAAGTTGCTGGTAACAGCAATACCAATCATCAATCTATTATTGCTTTTAAAGAAAAAAGTTATTTTATTTATCACACTGGCGCCACCCAACATAATTCACCAATAGGTATCGGTGGTGAATTTCGCCGTGCAGTTGCGGTAGATGAATTGAAATATAACCCTGACGGTACCATTGAGCCGATTATCATGACGTCTAAAGGCATCGTTGAGCCGGTTAACTAATCCTTTAATACTAATTAATGAGCGTTCATCTTAGCGCAAGTAAGGTAACAATATGAAAAAGCTACTTGGCCACTTTCTGTGTGCTACGTTAATCACAGGTGTTGCTTTTAATACACCGGCATTAGCAAAAAATCCGATCACAGATAAGGTATTCACAGCAGATCCTGCCGCTATTGTGCACAATGGTACCGTTTATTTATACACCGGACATGACGAAGATACCGACAATACATTTTATAAAATGAATGATTGGTTATTGTTTACGTCAACCGACATGGTGAATTGGCAAGCCCATGGGCCGATCATGAAAGTGACAGATTTTAAATGGGCAAAACAACATGCATGGGCGGCTCATATGGTTGAGCGCGATGGAAAATTCTACTTTTATACCTCGGTATATCAGCACGATAAAAAAGGTTTTGCCATTGGTGTTGCCACCGCAGATACACCGTTTGGTCCGTTTAAAGACGCTCGTGGCAGTGCGTTAATTACTAATGATATGACCACGCACACTAAGAACGATTGGGACGATATTGATCCGGCTGTTTTCATTGAAGAAAACGGTGAAGCATATCTGTTTTTTGGTAATTTAGTACCTAAATACGTTAAGTTAAAAGACAATATGATTGAGCTTGATGGTGAGATAAAAGTGCTTGATTTACCTCACTTTACCGAAGCCCTTTGGCTACATAAAAAAGGGGAATATTATTATCTCTCATATGCCAGTGGCTTTCCTGAAACCATTCATTATGCCATGAGCAAAAGTATTCATGGGCCTTGGGAGTACAAAGGTTTATTAAATGAAATCGCGGGTAATAGCGAAACTAACCACCAATCAATCATAACGTTTAAAGGCAAAGATTATTTTATTTATCACAATGGAGCAATTCAACATGATTCGGCGATTGGTGCTGGTGGCCGATATCGCCGTTCTGTTGCCGTTGATAAATTAGAATACAATCCCGATGGCAGTATTAAGCGAATTATTATGACCTCTGAAGGGATCACACAAGCGGCTAAATAGGAGCAAAATACTGATGAATGACAACTCCGCCAAACTTAGGAGTGTTTCATGAAGACGTTAACTAAGTTAATGGTTAGCACCTTTATGGTTATTTCGTTTTATGCGTTCGCTGTAGAAGCTAACAACATGGAAATTGTGAACGTTGAACAGGGGATAATTCAAGGACAAACGATAGATAATTTAACGGTATTTAAAGGTGTTCCTTTTGCTAAACCTCCCGTAGGAGAACTACGTTGGAAAGCGCCACAACCAGCTGAAAAATGGCAAGGTATAAAACAAGCATTTGAATATGCACCAGCACCTATTCAAGCCGGTAATCCTGTTTCAGGGATCAGTGAAGACTGTTTGTATCTTAATATTTGGACGCCAGCGCAATCGTCTGATGAGAAGGTTCCGGTATTCGTATGGATTTATGGCGGAGGTTTTAGTTTTGGATCTTCATCAGATCCTATTTTTGATGGACGCCACTTAGCAAATAAAGGGGTAGTCGTTGTCACTATTGCTTATCGAGTAGGGCAGCTAGGATTTTTGGCGCACCCAGAGTTAAGTGCTGAAAGTCCCCATCATGTGTCTGGCAATTATGGTCTTTTAGATCAGATTGCCGCGTTGCAATGGGTTAAACAAAATATTACCGCGTTTGGTGGCGATGCCAATAAAGTGACCATTGCGGGTGAATCGGCGGGTGGCATTTCAGTAAGTCTGTTGACCGCATCGCCATTGGCTAAAGGGCTATTTCATGGCGCTATTTCGCAAAGCGGAGGGTCATTTGGTCCTATCCGTAGCACGGGTTACCCTGGCGAAAACATGATTTCAATCGAACAGGCTGAAACAGAAGGGGTAGCGTATGTAAAACAGTTTGGTGTGTCATCAATTGCTGAATTGCGTAAGCTGGAAGCAGAAAAGTTTATTCCTACTGGTTGGTCTTTACCTGGCGGCTGGCCAATTGTTGACGGCGTTGTGATTCCTGATGATCAATATGAACTATATGAACAAGGAAAGTTTAACGATACCCCTGTGTTAGTTGGTTATAATTCTGATGAAGGTGCCAGCTTTCTTTGGAATGATAATGTCACATCATTTGTTAATGGTATAAATACACGTTTTGGCCCCTATGCTGAAAAGCTACTTGATGTTTATCCAATTGCTGAAAATAAAATAACGCGAATGGGGCGAAATCTTATTCGAGATGCTGCTTTTGGTTGGCACACTTGGAGCTGGGCGAAACTACAAGCAGAAAATGGTAACTCACCTGCTTATCTATATTTATTCGACCAACACCCTGAATACCCAAAAGATTCTCTAAAATTCAACTACGGTTCTCCGCATGGGCAAGATATCGCCTACGTATTTCAACATATCGATAGTCAACATCCTGAGATAACTCAAGCCGATTTAAAATTATCAGACGCAATATCAAGTTACTGGACAAACTTCACAAAGTTCGGCAACCCTAATGGTAAAAACCTGCTGAAATGGCCAGCGTTTTCTGATAAAGATCAAAAAGTGATGTATTTTCAAAAAGAGCCTAAAATTGGTGATGTACCTGATAGACAGTCACTTGAAGTGCTTGATCAATATTTTCAATGGCGCCGTACTGAAGAAGGTAAAACGTGGGCGAATAAATAGCGCTATTTAGAAATAGTATGTTAACTAGCTTGAGTAATTCTTTAGCTAGTTAACGAATTACTCATAAGTTGTAGTAGCTCATATCTGATGTTACCGTTTTAACGAATAGGTTTTTTATTTCATCTGACAGGCAGTTATGGCTGTGAGAGCAACAGACGCTCACTCTCTAGTAAATCTAGGAGTGCTTTTTTAATTCCTATTAAAATATTGCTCCATCCAATACGCTTTTTCCAAAGCTTTCTATCGACAAGGACTTTATAGCAGTCAATGCGATCTGACTTATATAACTCAAGTTTATGAGTAATAGGTTCTCCACTATCGTAATCAGTGATTTCGATCACTCTCCTAAGCTCTGGAATTTCCTGAGGAGCTACAAAGTCTTTATGTTGTTGTGATCTACCACTATTTCGATTAGTGTATGATTTAGGATAAATTTTTGAAGCTTTATTAGTTCGTCTATACATAGGTGATCTCCTACCTTACAAGGTAGCATACCTTGCAAGGTCTCACTAATAAGCTGTTATGTGTAAAGGATTATGCTTCTAACCTTCGTTATATTATTTTTCATTACATCAAGTGTTCTTGAGTTTATTCTTATTAAAAGGCTTAAGAATCATTATCCTGATATTTTGCAACGCGAAGGGAATCCAAAGTTTTATTGGAACGACACCAATAAATGGAGCTTTTTCATCGGTTACATTGGGCTCAGAAGATATAAACTGGATAAATTAGATCAAACTACTGAAAAATGGTGTTTTTATAATTGGTGTTTAACTTGGGTAGGTGTTGTTATTTATTGTTACTTTGTATACTGGATGGTAAATAGAGCGCTATACACATAACAAGCGCATTAAGCACGGGACTGCTAACAGTTTGCTCGGTTCCGCTTCGCTTCACATTTTAGCAAACTATTATCAGCCCCTTATGCGGGCGTTATCTGTATTCAAACGGATGGAGTATATGAGTAAAATAAAAGATGAGTTGATAGCAACTGGGGATTGGTCAGAAGAACAAGCACAATTAGCGGTAGAATTTAATTTTGAGTGTGCTTATTGCGATAAAAATCTTATTTCTTCTGTGGATAGTCACAGAGAGTGGCAAACAGACCATATTGTTCCGTCTTCTGCTAACGGAAAAGATATCCCGGAAAATTATGCTTTATCTTGTCGTACTTGTAACACAATAAAACACATCTGGAACCCATTGGAGGCATACACAGGAAAGGGAGCGCCAAGTAAGAATGAACTAATCAAAATTGCTCGTTCATATGTGCACACGGTTAGAGCTAAAGAGCAAAGTGACTTAGATAAGTACCTAAAAATCATTGCACAATACAGCTAACAAGAGACTACGGTGGTGAACGGCCGAGTTTGGCACAGAAGCAATGTCAGATTTGATTGAGTCCTGTTAGTCGAATCTGACTGATCTAGTTACGATTTATTCACATAAGTATTATTCACATAAGTAGCGTTTTAAATAAGCATTGTGACTAAATACCACCGCGAATGTTTTGCCTTACATTCTCATAATAAAAGTCATGAAGTTGTTGATGTAATTCAGCTGACAGTTCAGGGAAGCTGGATATCTGAGCATTGGCAATGACTTGCTCTTTTTTCGTGGTGCCGGCAATAATTGTACTCACTTGCGGCTGATCTAAAATCCATCGCATGGCTACCTGATGTAAACTCAGATCACTTGGTAATAGAGTTTTTAATCTTTCGGCTAGTTCCACTCCTTTAGTTAAAGGTAAACCATTGAAGGTTTCGCCTACGTGGAAGTGTTCGCCATTTTTATTGTAGTTTCGGTGATCATTGGCACTAAATTCACGCTCAGAAGACATTTTACCCGACAGTAAACCGCTTGCTAACGGTAACCTGACAATAATGCCGACATTATTGTTAGCCGCTTTTTCAAACAGCTTTTCTGTTGCGTCTTGGCGGAAAATATTAAAAATAATTTGTAAGCTTGCAATGTCGGATTGCGTTAAACAAAACTCTGCTTCTTGTAAACTTTCGACACTGGCGCCAAAATGTTTAATTAATCCTTGCTGTTGAAAGTCGGACATCCAAGCAAGTAAATCGCCAGCGTATAAAACTTCTGGAGGCACACAATGTAATTGTACTAAATCTAATGCTTCCACTTGTAAGCGTTTGATTGAAGAAATTAAATTTTGTTTTACTTTTTCTTTAGTGTAGCCATCAGGATATAGCGCAGCATCTCTACCCACTTTAGTGATGACAAGTGGTTTTTTATCGTGTTGTTTTAACCAAAGCCCGATTCTTTGTTCACTAAGGCCTGCTCCGTAAACGTCAGCGGTGTCCCATAAAGTAATGTTATTTTCTGACGCGGTATCTAAAATATCAGTCGCTTGGTTTTCGGTGAGTTCACCAAAATCATTGCCTAATTGCCAACAACCTAAGCCAATCTCAGACACTTTAAACCCTGTTTTACCTAGTGTTCTCATTTTCATTTGTTCTATTTCCTATACTTGCTTATTTGGTCACGCTGCTTTATCCGTGTTTATTTTAAAAAAGGATCTATGGCTTAGTGTTCGCTTGAGCCAGCTTCCCTTTATCTCTTGTTAATCTATCGTCATAAAAAACATTGCAGCTTTTTAAGGGCGTAGCTGAAATTTTTTAATGTAAAAAAAAGCCCGTTGTGAGCAACGGGCTTTGATAAATCAATGGGTTAACTTACATTGAATAACGGACACCTAAAGCAAAGGTGCGGCTAAGTATTGCGTTACCAAAATTATGAGTATTTTGGTTACCTTTACCGTAGTAACTCTGTGTTAACTCATCGGTTAAGTTTGTCGCATCAAAGGTAACAGTCATGTTTTCTGAAACATCGTAACTTAGCTGAAAATCGACACTGGTTTCAGGACGACGCCAAACTTGTAATGGGTTAGCAAATAATGCAGCTTCATTATTATTAAAGAAGGCTTCACGATAAACGTAAGATAATCGCATATCAAAATCTTCTTTTTCGTAAATAAATACTGTGCTGTACGAAGTGTCAGATACACCTGGTAAGTCAGATTCGGTTTCACCTACGACATTACCTGAATCATCCGTTAATGCTAACGTCTGTGATGAAGACAAAGAGGTATAACTTGCTTGAATACCAAAGCCATCAAGATATTCTGGTAAGTTTTCAGGGAAGTAAACCATACCTACTTCAAAACCTTTTAACTCACCGTCAGACGCATTATCTGGTTGGCTAACAACATAATCACCTGCATCAATATCTGCATCACCAGCATAGTACTGACGATTACGGAAACCAATCACAAAACCATCGATATCACGTTTGAAAATTGTCCCGTAAATTGAGCTAGTATCAGCAAAGTACCATTCAGCAGCTAAATCAATATTGGTTGATTCTGTTGGTTTAAGGTTTGGATTACCGCCAGAGCCTGTACCGTAACCAATGTTTGTGACGTCTTCAAAATAGGTAATATTAGAGTTTAAGTCAGCAAAGCCTGGACGACGTAATGTTTCACCGTAAGTAAAACGTAGGTTAATGTCATCAGTGATGCCGTAGCGAATTGCTAAACTAGGTAACACTGAGCTCACACTAGCATCATCATAACTTGTTGAATCATCGGATTTCTTATTGAAGGTCATGTCAGTTTTAGCATTAACATAACGAACACCGATTTGACCATCTAAAGGCTGACCGTTAATTTCGGTTGCAAAGTCGGTCATCACATAGAGGGAGGTTTGTTTCTCATCTATTTCAAAGTTTTTGTATAATGCCTGTTCTGTTAGACCATAGGTATTACGAACATCGGCTGTGTTGCCAAACAAGTAGTCAGCATCAGCTACAATCCATGAGTCATTAAAGTTACTCGCTTCGCTGAAGAAGCCTGATGATGTCATTAACAAGTCTTCACCAAATGTACCATCAGCAATGTGTTGGGCTAAATTACCACCTAACCAACTGTCTTGGCCACGGCTTGATTCATATGCTTTACGGTTGTCAATGTTGATACCGAATTTGACGTTTTGTAACCAACCCATATCTTCGAAAAGATACTCGCCATCTAAGGTCCACGTAAGTGCACTACCTTGACGTTCTGAGCCGTTATCCCACATTTGAGCAACATTCCATAGTTCAGGGTTGGTAATATCGCTCTCGTCAATTTCTGTCGCTGGATTGTCAATATAGGTTAATGCAGGTAAGCCATCAGAGTCGTTAAAATCAACGTCAATTTGATGATGAACACGATCAAAGCGCATCGCTAAAAATTCGTCTTCAAATGTTGATTTTTGATACACCAGTTCAGAGTTTAAGGTTAAATTATTACTAATTTCCCAGTTACCCCCAAGTGCGTATACATAGCTGTCTGTTTTACCTACAAGGCTATCGCCGCTGGTGAAAGCGTATGGGTTATTGACTAAGCGCTCTTTAATAATGTTAGTGCCTGGAAATAATACAGGGGCAGGCAAACTACCAGCATCACCCCACCAGTCAGCAAATGAAAACTGTAATGAAGTGGTTTGTTCGTTGCGATAACCATTATAAAATGCTTCAAAGATATACTCTGACTGATCATTAGGTGCAAATTGTAAGGCAACGTTTGCTGCTGGACGTTTACGTTCGCCGGTAACATCAGCACCAAAAATAGCATCACGAGCTAAATAATATTCTACCTCTTCGCCATTTAGTGGCATTGTAGAACCTGCTGCTGAAGGTAAACCCGCTTCAGTACCTGCTTGCCAACCACTAAATAAACGTTCTAATGGACCAAAGCCGCCGCCGCCAGCTTGTGTAACGAAAGGCACCATTGCGCCAGGAGTAATTGATTGATCACGATAGTTAGTTTTCGCGTAAGAAACGTTAACTAAAGCACCAAATTCACCACTGTTATTGAGTTGCCAACGATCACTTAATAACATGCTGATATTAGGATCACTTTTTCCTGCTTCTTCTTGACGAATTGCTCGAGCAGCTACCACAACTTTACTGTCATCAAAATCAAAAGGACGTTGGGTGTGAATGTCGATTACACCAGCAATACCACTTTCAATTAAGTTAGCAGAGCGAGTTTTGTATATATCTACACCGCGCAATAAACTTGCAGGGATGTCTTGTAAAGCAACACTACGACCAGAAGCTGTAAAGATATTACGACCATTAATTGTCGTTGTAACATCATTTAAACCTCGGATAGAAACCGTAGATACTTCACCTGCACCACGATCTGTGACTTGAACACCAGTGACGCGTTGCAAAGCTTCTACAACATTATTATCAGGAAATTTGCCAATATCTTCAGAAACAATAGCATCAACGAGTTGTAAATTCTGACGCTTAATATTTAGTGCTTTATTTAAACTGTATCGAAGGCCTTTAACTTCAATAACTTCAATAACTTCCTTTTCTGCTTTTGAATCTTTTTCATTTTCTATTTCTTCAGCTTGTACTGATTGGCAAGCTAGCGCGCAACAAATTGCTGTAGCTAGATAGTTTTTATTAAACATATTAAATTCCCCTGTGTTTCTCAATTATCCCGTAATTATTGTTATAAGCAGTTGCAGCGGGATGGCTATTACATCAGTTTTATTGCTGTTGATATACAGTGAAAGTCGTATTATTTCATCATACAATAATATTGATGTAGTATGATGTTATTGTATGATGAATAGCCTTGTCAATATAATTAGTGAAAATATATTTGATTAATATTATTGTATTATTAATTTTTAATAATGGTAAGTGTTGCTTAATAAATATTATTGGTGTTATCGTATGATGAATAGTGGTATTAATATAATTCATGTAAAAAGTATGCTTTTCATCTTTGTGTGTAAGCGATGGAACAGCATCATAATGTTATTAAGGAAAGGTTAATGATAAAGCCTAGAATATTAGAAATGATGGTAATTTGTGTTTTCACGCTATCCGCTTGTGGGGGCGGAGGAAGTGATTCTACAACAACAGAACAACCAGTTGTGCCTGTAAAACCAAGTGAGCCAACTGACCCTATTAAATATACTCCCGTTGAAGATCCAACAGTTGATGAGCAGGCGTTATATTACAATGATTTAGCTGTACATGATCCTTCAATCATCAAGACTAATGATACTTATTATGTGTTTGGATCTCATCTTGCAGCAGCAAAATCAACAGATTTAATGCAATGGCAATATATGAATGAAGGAGACAATTTTTCTAATGGTATTTTATTTTCTCCTTCCTACGCCGAAGCGCTTCCCGAGGCGATCAGTTGGACAGGTGGTCATGTAGGTTCATGGGCATCAGACGTTATTCAACTATCAGATAATAAATATTATTTCTATTATAACCATTGTGCAAACCCTGCATCGGGTGAATGTAATATGCCACATTCATACTTAGGTGTGGCGGTATCCGATAATATCGAAGGGCCATATACTGACAAGGGTGTTTTCCTTAAATCGGGTACGCTAGATAGTGTCACTGCTGATGATTTACCCGAAGGCATTGATAATTATATTGATGGTCAAATGCCAAATGTTATCGATCCAGATGTTTTTTACGATAAAAATGGTGGTTTATGGATGACATATGGTTCTCATTTTGGTGGCATCTGGTTGTTAGAAATGGATGAGGCTACGGCGAAACCTAAGCCTGGACAAGGCTATGGTACTCGATTGACTGGTGGAGGTTTTCATGCCAATGAAGGCTCATATGTTTTATATAGTCCGGTGAGTGATTATTATTACTTGTTTACTTCATTAGCCGGTTTTAATGCCAATGGCGGTTACAATATTCGTATTTCACGATCGCGGACACCTGAAGGCCCTTACCTTGATGCTGCTGGTAATAATATGGCAAATTTTGGAGGTAATGATCCAACGCCCTACGGTGTGAAATTAATGGGGGGCTTTACTTTTGTTGCCAAGCAGGGAGATGAAGGAACGAATGAAGGGTATTTATCTCCTGGTCATAACTCCGCTTATTATGATGAAGAGTTAGGTAAACACTTATTAATCACTCATACGCGCTTTCCAAACCGAGGAGAGCAGCATTCAATTCGCGTACATGAAATGTTTATTACCGATGATGGTTGGTTAACGGCTTCTCCTCATCGTTATGCGCCAATCGAAGGTGATAATATTGTTGATGCAGGGGACCTTTTCGGTCATTACCGTTTTATTCATCATGGTAATGATTCAAATACAACGGGTCATCAATCGGTTTATCTCACGCTTAACAATGATGGCACTATTACAGGGAGCCATACCGGGACTTTCACCTTAGATGAAGTGAATACAGACCGTATTAAACTAATGGTCGATGGTATTGGTGATTTTGATGGTGTAATGAAATGGCAATGGGATAGTAACTTCAAGATTTTAACACCTACATTTAGCGCAGTATCAGTGAATAACTCTGTTATTTGGGGCTCAAAGTTAGTGGGTGAATCGAGTACAGACTTTTTAAATAAAATCGCTGACAGCATAGAGTTACCGGTTGAAATCATTGAGGGTTCATTAGATTTACCAACCGAAGGTACTCTTAACGCGACGATTAGTTGGACATCGGATAACCCAGATATCATTAGTGCTACTGGAGTTGTCACGCCAATATCCTCCGGTGAGCAAACGGTGACATTAACAGCAACGATCACACTCGATGGACAACAATTAGTTAAGAGCTATGCAATCAAGGTTGTTGAGCCGCAAGTTGGTGTGTTAAGTGCGCATTATCGTTTTGACGATGATTTAACTGAAGCTACGGGGAATTTCACCACAGCATCGGTAATAGGTGCAAAAATTGGTGAGCAAGGAGGAAGTGTAAACTATGTGCAAGGCATTCACGGTCAAGCATTATGGCTAGATGGCACTTCCGGTATCTTATTGCCAGATGGCCTGATTAATAGTTATCAATATTCGGTGGCTTTTTGGGTTAACCCAGAAGCAACAACTGTTCATACACCAGTGTTTTTTGGCGCACTGAGTGGCAGTGAATTTGTTAGCTTTTTACTTCAAAACTGGTGGAATGAGGAAACCACCGTGTGGAGTAACAATAATGATGTTTGGTTCGATGCTCAAGTGGCAAAGGTACCGTTAGACCAGTGGACTCACTTAGCATTTACCGTTGATAATGGCTCGGTGAAAATTTATGTCAATGGTATTGAGCAGGCGTCAGGTTCCGGTCTTAATGATTTCTTCTCCGTTAATGAAGGCACCTTTACCTTAGGAGTTAATTATTGGGATGACGCGCCATTTAACGGGTTAATCGACGAATTGAGAATTTACTCAAGTGCTATTTCCTCGGTTGAAGTCAGTGAATTAGTGAATCAATAACTCGTAATGACATTAAACCAGTTGATCTAAGGTGCCAATTAAGGCACCTTTTTTATATCTGAATAACAATACGTTAAATAGCATAGAAATGTATGAGTACAATTAGTGTTGGCGATTTACTTTTTAGGATACCTGTGAGCAATGTACTAGGTGAAGGTGTTCAATGGCATATTGAAAGCCAGTCGATTTGGTGGACAGACATTCAAACAGCAACCTTATTTAATTTTTCTATTGCAGATAAAAAGCTCAAAACATTTGCGATGCCTGATCGTGTTGGCTGTTTTGGCTTTAGCAATAGTGAGCATGAATTGATTGTCGCATTTGCTAAAGGTATTGCACGTTATAACCTCCAAACTCAGGAAATGACCTGGATATCTCAACCAGAACGCGATATCCGAGGTAATCGTTTTAATGATGGTCGTGTTGACCGACAGGGGCGTTTTTGGGCTGGCACTATGGTTGAAGAAAAATATACCAGTGAACAAAGTGGTGCGCTTTATATGTTGAACTCGGCGCAAAACATTCAACCAATGATTGAGGAGATAAACATTTCTAATAGCTTATGTTGGAGTCCTGATGGCCTGACTATGTATCATTGTGATTCACCGTTACGCACAATTTATCAGTACAATTTTGATCCGCAAACGTCGAAAATTAGTCATAAAAAAGTATTTGCAAAAACACCTGATAATAGCTTTCCTGATGGTGCTACCGTTGATCATTTAGGCGGTGTTTGGAGTGCACATTGGGGAGGTGGAAAAATAGTACGATATACCGCTCAGGGTGATAAAAGTCTTGAGTTAGCATTGCCTGTTTCACAACCTACATGTGTTGCTATCGGTGGAAAGCACTTAGATTGGTTAATTATCACTACGGCAAAAGAGTCACTCAGTGATGCAACGATTACAAAAGAACCTTACGC
Organism: Thalassotalea sp. G2M2-11; assembly: GCF_017168195.1. Lineage (GTDB taxonomy): Bacteria > Pseudomonadota > Gammaproteobacteria > Enterobacterales > Alteromonadaceae > Thalassotalea_E. The sequence continues at coordinate 464,227 of NZ_JADNYL010000002.1, read as the reverse complement.
TGGCGATGTTTTTGTCTATCAACTCCACGGGGTTAAAGGGATCGCTGAACCCCAATGTGTTATTTGAACGTGTTGTTGCTAATTAACAGGATGCCGTTTTTTAAGCCATCTATAAGCGTTAACCTGATCTTATAGTTACTCTTCTTATTAACCTCATTATTTTTCTACACCAGATTCATTGGTGATTTCACTTTTCAACTCTCTGTATCTTAATGATTTTTTATGATTTTTGTAAAAAAGTATAAAAAAGGTCGAATTCAAATTTTATTCATACTACAATAACACAAGTTGAATAATCATATTGTAGTATTAATTGGTTTCTGTGATGCCAATGTAAAGGTTGACTGCAAAACTTTGCTTAAAGGTATTTAGATGTTTTCTTATGTTTTAGGAATAGACTATGGCTCCGATTCCGTTAGAGCGTTATTAGTTGATACGGATACAGGTTCGGAAGTAGCAACGAGTGTTGCATATTATCCTCGTTGGAAAGCGGGATTATTTTGTGATGCAAGTAAAGATCAATTTAGACAACATCCTCTGGATTATATCGAAAGTCTAGAACAGGTTATGGCTGATTTATGGCAACGAGCTCCCACCGATTCAGCTAAACATGTACATGCTATTAGCTTTGATACAACAGGCTCTACACCTGTAGCAGTTGATGAAAATGGTACGGCTTTAGCGTTAAAAGAAGAGTTCGCCACTAACCCAAATGCGATGTTTGTCTTGTGGAAAGATCATAGTGCGATTAAAGAAGCAAATGAGATCACCCTAGCGGCCAAGCAAGCTCCTGAAGATTACCTTAAATATGAAGGTGGTATTTATTCATCAGAATGGTTTTGGGCGAAAGTATTATTTGTATTACGCCAAGATATTGCCGTTAAAAATTCAGCGCATAGCTGGGTTGAACACTGTGATTGGATGTCAGCGCTGTTAACTGGTACAACCCACCCAGATAAATTCCGTGCGAGTCGTTGTGCCGCTGGACATAAGGTGATGTGGCATGAAAGTTGGGGAGGCTATCCACCCAATGACTTTTTTGTTGGTATTGATCCGTTATTAGACGGTCTACGCGATCGTTTACCTGCAGATACCTTTACGGCAGATCAAGTATGCGGCCAACTTACTCAAGAATGGGCTGAAAAATTAGGTTTACCAGTAGGTATCACAGTGTCATTTAGTGCCTTTGATTGTCATGCTGGTGCCGTTGCTGCCAATGTTAAACCGGGTGTGTTGACGAAAGTGATGGGCACATCAACGTGTGATATTACGGTGGCTGAATATGACAATATTGGTGATAAATGTATTAAAGGGATTTGTGGCCAAGTAGATGGTTCTGTGATGCCAGGGCTTATAGGTTTAGAAGCCGGTCAGTCAGCGTTTGGTGACTTATATGCGTGGTTTAAAAACTTGATTAATTGGCCATTAAATCAAATTGATACCAGCGACATACTTGATTCTGCAACAAAAGCAAAACTCGTAGAAGAAGTTGAAAATAATACCTTAATTCAGCTTGGTGAGTTCGCATCGCAACTGCCAATAGGCACTACCGGCATTACCGCATTAGATTGGGTAAATGGTCGTCGTACACCAGATGCTAATCAAGCGGTTTCCATGGCGATTACTGGTTTAAAAATGGGTAGCCATGCGCCTGAAATTTTCAAAGCGTTAGTCGAAGCAACAGCATTTGGTGCGCGCGCCATTATCGAGCGTTTTAAAGAAGAAGGTATCGCCATTGATCATGTTGTAACGATTGGCGGTATTTCAAAAAAATCAGACTATATCATGCAGACCTGTGCAGATGTTTGGCACTGTTCCATAGATGTTTTAGAAAGTGAGCAAAGTTGTGCGTTAGGTGCAGCAATTTATGCCGCAACCGCCGCTGGTTTATATCCAAGCGTTGTTGAAGCGCAAAAAGTGATGAACTCGCCAGTTGCAAAATCATATCAACCCAATTTAGTCAATGCAGCTAAATATGATGAGCTGTATCAGCAATATCAAGCACTGGGCAACTTTGTTGATGGTGATAAATTATGAGTTATTTAGAGTTAAAGCGTGAAGTATACGAAGCGAATATGGAGTTAGAGAAACGAAATCTAGTCACTTATACCTTCGGCAATGTCTCGCAAATTGATCGTCAAAAAGGCATCGTGGCAATAAAGCCAAGTGGTGTGCCATATGAAGACTTAACTGTCGACGATATCGTGATTGTTGATTTACAAAATAATATTGTTGAAGGCAAATTAAACCCGTCTTCAGACACGAAAACACATACGTATTTGTATCGTCAATGGTCTGATATTGGTGGAGTTACACATACTCATTCTACTTATGCTACTGCATGGGCTCAGGCGCAAGTTGCCATTCCATGTTTAGGTACGACACAAGCGGATTATGTATACGGCGAAATACCTTGCGCACCGGTAATGACTGATGCGCGTATTGCTGGTGATTATGAAGAGGAAACTGGCGCGCAAATCGTCGATTGTTTTAAAGAGCGTTCACCTAGCGAGTCACCCATGGTTATTGTTGCGGGTCATGCACCATTTACTTGGGGGAAGGATGCAGCAAAATCGGTTTATCACGCGGTGTTACTAGAAGAAATAGCTAAGATGGCTTACTTAACTAAAACATTAGCTCCTAGTATAGCGAGCTTAAAGCAAGGGTTAGTTGATAAGCACTATTTACGCAAGCACGGTAAAAACGCGTACTACGGTCAACAATAGTTAAATTGATATTTAGCAAAACCTATTTATTAGTGAGAAAAAATTATGAAAGTATTTGGTAAAAAACAGGTTTGGTTTATTACAGGTTCACAAGACTTATATGGCCCGAGAGTGCTTGAAGAAGTTGCCAATAACAGTCAGCAAATTGTGGCAGGTTTTAATCAATCAAGTGATATTTCACTAGAGATTGTTTATCAACCAACGGTTAAGTCACCAAAAGAAATTCACGCGATATGCCAAGCGGCAAACAGCGATGCCAATTGTATTGGCGTGATCATGTGGATGCATACTTTTTCACCAGCAAAAATGTGGATTGCTGGTTTAAATGAGTTACGTAAACCGTTTATGCATTTGCATACCCAATTTAATGCGGCACTACCTTGGGCTGACATTAACATGAATTATATGAATACTCATCAAAGTGCGCATGGTGACCGTGAATTCGGTTATATTGGCACGCGTATGCGTAAAGAGCGCAAAGTTGTTGTTGGTCATTGGCAAACTAAAGATGTACAAACTCAGATTGATGACTGGTGCCGAGCTGCCGCTGGTTGGAATGAAAGTCAGAACTTAAAAGTAGCACGTTTTGGCGACAACATGCGCCAAGTCGCCGTGACAGAAGGTGATAAAGTTGCTGCACAAATTCAATTTGGTTATGAAGTTCATGCTTATGGCTTAGGGGAATTATCTGACGTTGTAAATTCGATTTCTGATGCGGAAATAAAATCACAGCTTGATTTATATGGCAATGATTACACCATCGCACCAGATGTTTTTAATGACGACTACAAATTAAAGATGTTACAGAACGAAGCTCGTCTTGAATTAGGTATGGAAAAGTTCTTAGTTGATGGTGGTTTTGGTGCATTTACTAACTGTTTTGAAAATCTTGCCGGTTTAACTGGCTTACCTGGTTTAGCTACTCAACGATTGATGAGCAAAGGCTATGGTTATGGTGGTGAAGGTGATTGGAAAACATCAGCTATGGTGCGTATCATGAAAGTGATGGCAACTGGTCGCCAAGGCGGAACATCGTTTATGGAAGATTACACCTATAACTTTGGTGCTACTGATCAAGCATTGGGGGCACATATGTTAGAAGTATGTCCATCAATTGCTGCGGATAAACCTGTATTAGATGTACATTTACATACCATAGGTATGCGTTGTGATGTTGCTCGATTATTATTTACAGGCAAAGCAGGACCTGCAATTAACGTCTCGCCAATTGATTTGGGTAATCGTTTTCGCATTATCGTTAATGAAGTTGATGCAGTAACACCGCCTGCAGATACGCCTAATTTGCCGGTTGCTTCAGCACTATGGGAACCACGTCCAAACTTGTCAGTTGCTGCCGGCGCATGGATCCATGCTGGCGGGGCACACCATACCGCATATAGCCAAGCAGTAACTACGGATAATATTGCCGATTTTGCTGAAATGGCTGGTGTTGAATTGACGGTCATTGATGAAGAAACGCGAATTCGTCAATTTAAAAATGAGCTTCGTCAAAATGCTGCCTTTTATGCATTTAATCAAGGCTTATAAAATAACCTGTCTCTCTAAGATTTACTTATAATGTTATGCCGCTTTATGCGGCATTTTTTTCAACTTAATTTAGTGGTGAGCAAGCTATTGAATTTCGTTAATCTTTGGCTCGTGGTATGGTGCATGAGGTTATTTAGAGGTGTATATGTACGAAGAATTTGACGCTATTATTTTTGATATGGATGGCACATTAATTGACAGCGGTCAGTTACATCAACATGCATGGACATTAACATTAGAAAAATATGGTATTCCCATTGAACCAGCGTTAATGCGCTCATTGGCAGGAGTGCCTACCATTGAAACGTTAGCAATATTAATTGAACGCTTTTCAGTGCAGCCATCTGTATCGTTAGCAAAAATGAATGATTATAAAGAAAGTGTAGTATCAGCCACGTTTAAAGATTATGTTAAACCAACCGTTCTTGCTGAATTTGCATTATCGAATAAAAATAAACGTCCGATGGCGGTAGGGACAGGGGCTTACACGCAAGAGGCCAAAAATATCTTATCATCGTGTGGAATGATGGAGTTATTAGATCATGTCGTCGGGGCTGATCAAGTCGACAACCCAAAACCCGCTCCCGATACCTTTTTACGTTGCGCTCAGCTTATGGGGGTTGCCCCTGAAAAATGTATCGTATTTGAAGATGCACAAACGGGTATACAAGCAGCTAAAGATGCTGGAATGTTTGTTGTTGATGTTTTTCAAGAATTTCAAATAACCAATGACTATTTTCTTTAATTGAATTGTTGCGTTTTATTTGGTTAACGCATGTCATGATTTATTGTCGGCAAAACATGAACAAAGCTTCTTAAAAAAGTGTCTTGATTTAGTTGTGCGGAAAAACATTAGGAGTCTTTTGACTTTTAGACATGAAATGTTAATAAAAAATCGTATCCATAGATGGTACTTTTTTAATCATTAGATCTTACTTTATACGTTCGTATAAAAAGACTATCTCTTCAGATAAAAAAAGGCGGCTTACGCCGCCTAAATATCCATGTCTAATAGATATTAAAAACGATAACCTACCGTTAAGTGAACCGTACGCGGATCATTAAAGTAAGCGATTAAGGTATTATCTCCACCAAGGCCTGGTGTGTATGTGCCATCATCGTTTTTGACCGTAAAGCTGTAACCACCGACCATGGCCTCTTCATCTGTTAGGTTTTTCAAGTGTAAGCCACCATACCAGTTACCTTCTTGGCTTTCCCAAGTCACGCTAGCATTGACGGTACCGTAACCTTCCTGAAGCAGTGAATCACTGTCTTCAAAAAGTAAGTAATCATCACGATAGTAATAACCACCATTTAAGACAAAGTAGCCAAGTTCGGTGTCTAAGGTATAGTTTGCCGCCAAGCTTAAGGTATAATCCGGTGTATTTGATAAGCCAACTAAAGGCGTTGCAATAGTAGGATCATCTTCAATTTCACCATCCAAATAACCAAATGACATATCTAAACGTAAGTTGTCAGTAGCGGCATAAGTGATTTCAGTTTCAATACCTTTAACGGTAGAGCCTTTGATATTACCTAGATTTTGGTTAAGTACCGTCGCGTCATTTGGATCAGGTGTAACGGTAATATATTGGCGATCTTTATGATCTAATGAGAATAACGTGATATTGGTTCGTAACACATCATTCCAATCTTTTTTGATACCAAGTTCTATTGAATCAACGATTTCTGGATTGGCCGCACCCTCATTACTCGATGCTCTTGGGTTAAAAGTACCTGACTTAAAGCCTTGAGAGTAGCTTGCGAACACCATGGTGTCGTCATCTACCTGATATTCAAGGCCGACTCTTGGAGTAAAACGTGACCAATCTTTAGATTTAGGCGCATCCAAGATACCGTCCCCATCAGTATCAGTACCAAGTACTTGAGGGAATGAAACATCGCCTCGGTCATAACCTGGGATCCAACCTGACTCTGGATAGACGTTAGTAAATGCTAAGCCATTGTTTACAATAGCATCTTTTTCTTCTTTGGTGTATCTCGCACCTACGGTTAATGAAAGTTGTTCTGTTAAATCAATACTGCTTTGAATATACGCAGCGACACTTTCACTATTATTACAGCCGGTAACTTCACGTGTTAGGCCTGGAACACCAAATGCAGCACGTCCTAAAAATCCTAAGATGGCATCGAAGTGTCCACATGATTCACCATCGTATGCGTAAATACCGCTGACAATACTATAGCCATCACCGATATAGTTGGCTTGAATCTCATGGCTGGTATTTTCATCATCATAAAAAGCTGGCACATCAAAAATATCTAATGAGGTGTTGTCAAAATCAATGTTTGTGTCTGAATAGCTTTCACGTGAAGAAGTTATATATTTTAGTGATAATGCGTCGGTTGCCTGCCAATCAATCATAAAACTTAAACCCTCAAGCTCAACTAAGTTAGATGTTGGCATGCTGGTATAAGAATCATAAACGCTATCAGGCACTGGGGCATCGGTTAATAAACTGGGTAATAAACGATAACCGCCTTTTGCGTTAGAAGTATCTTTTGTTTTATCCCAAGCTAAACGCATAAATAGGTCTTCGCTTGCTCGGTATTCTAATGTAAGACGTGAAGCTGATAAGTCTTTGTTGTAATTTTCTTTATCTTGATTATCTAATGCAGAGGTGAGGAATTCACCAAAACCATCGCGATTTAATTGGGCATGGCCAAAGCCTAAGTATAACTTATCGCTGGCTAAAGGAATTTGTCCTGTTAGTTTCAAATCTTTTTGATTATAGCTACCTAAGGTGCCCTGAATATTGAATTCAGTTTCTCCTGACATAGGTTTTGTAATATATTTTACCGCACCGCCAATGGTATTTTTACCATAGAGTGTCCCTTGTGGACCACGGAGAACTTCGATACGTTCGACATCAAGTAGGTCAATAACAGCGCCTTGAGGGCGAGCAAGGTAAACGTCGTCAATATAAATGCCCACACCTGGTTCATAACCCCATAATGGATCTTGTTGACCCACACCGCGAATAAAAGCAGTCAAGGTCGAGTTGGTGCCTCGGCTAGTTTGTAGCGTGGTATTAGGTGAAAAGCGCTGAACTTCCGTCATGACAGAAATACCATTTTCGGCAAGCTCAGATTCACCAATAGAAGTAACGGCGACAGGGACCGTTTGTAAATTTTCCATTGATTTACGCGCAGTCACTTCAATATGTTCAAGACCAGCCTCTTTTTTCTTTGCATCTTCCGCTGCAAAGGCTGCAACACTTGTAGTTAGAGCAGTTGTTACCGCTAAGGCACAAATACTTCTATTGAATAATTGTTTCATTTTGATGTTCTCCCCATTAAAACGCTAATGTTTCTTTTCGTTGTTTTGTGTTTATTTTTGTCTTACAACAGAAACCTTGACCTTATCTACTTTAGACAGCCACTTTGAAAATTAACATAGTACTTAAGAACTATGTCATGTCAGAACAGTATCTTTTACTCTTGTGTGGTCTTACACAATCCATGCCTGCAGTATAGGTGTGACACCTTGCACCTGATTTTAACATTAGTCTTGGTTGACTAATTATCGTGGTAAGGACTTTTATATGCTTAGCTTTTTTGGCTTAGTGGGCGGTTTAGCGCTGCTTATTATTTTAACTATTCGTGGTATGAACTTATTCATTGCTGCGCCATTATGTGCCTTACTTGTGGCATTATCTAGCGGTTTGCCGGTCTTTATTGGCGAAACCAACTTTATATCTACCTATATGTCGGGGTTTTCTGGCTTTATTTCCGCTTGGTTTTTCATGTTTTTGCTGGGATCTTTATTTGGCAAATTTATGGAAGATACCGGTGCGGCTGATTCTGTGGCCCGTTGGATCGTCGATAAACTAGGCATGAAACATGCGGTTGTTGCCGTGGTACTAGCATGTGCTATTTTAACTTATGGCGGTGTTAGTGTCTTTGTGGTTGCCTTTTCTGTCTATCCGATGGCATTAAGTTTATTTAAAGATGCTAACCTACCGCGTCGTTTTATTCCTGCTGCGTTGGCTTTTGGCTCAGTGACTTTCACTATGACTTCTGCTGGTTCGCCAGAAATTCAAAACTGGATCCCAGTAAAACATTTAGGTACAACGCCTTATGCAGCTTGGGAAGTAAGCCTGGTTGTTGCGATTGCCATGGCAGCATTTGGATATATATGGCTTAAGCACATGATTGGTAAGGCCGTTGCTAATGGTGAATGCTTTGAACATCGTGAAGACGATCCTGTGATCCCTGAACGTGATTATCCGCATCCTATTACAGGGATACTGCCATTGATTGTTGTGCTTATTTTATCCTTTACGTTGCATGAACAGCTTCAGCAATTAGCACTGATTGTTGCCTTAGGTGGTGGTGTGTTAGCAATAATGCTAATTAATTATAAACATTTTCATCATTTAGATAAGGCGGTCACTGATGGTACTACTGGGGCATTAGTGGCTATTGGTAATACAGCGGCAGTGGTAGGCTTTGGCACCATAGCTAAGTCGACAGAAGCTTTTCAACAAGCGGTGGTGGTGATGTCTTCACTACCGGGGAATGAATTAATTGGTGCGGCGGTTGCTGTTAGTGTCATTGCTGGGCTTACTGGCTCTGCATCAGGCGGTCAAGCCATTGCACTACCGTTATTAGGGCCACAGTATATTGATCAAGGGGTGAACCCAGAAGAGTTGCATCGTATCGTGTCAATCTCTTCCGGCGCGTTAGATTCTTTACCGCACAATGGTTATGTGGTGACAACCATCCGCGCAATCTGTAAAGAAACCCACCAAAGAGCTTATTGGGCAATGGGGGCATTAACTGTGGTGATCCCATTATTTGGTGTTATTTTAGCGATAGCCTTGTTTAGCTGGTTTTAATTGGTAAGTATTGATGCACAAAGCAAATATTACCCCAAGTGTGATGGATAGACCGCTCAATGTTATTTCCTTGTCACTACATGCGGCTAGGGTATATTCTCGACAAGAAGTTATCTCTCGTCGCATCTCGGGTGACATTCATCGGTCTAATTATAAAACGGTGTATCAACGCGTTAGTCAGGCAAAATTGTCACATGGTGGACACCTGACGTCATTATTCAAGTCGATGAATTGCCAAAAAATGGTACGGGAAAAGTGATGAAAGCTGCGTTAAGACAACAGTATCATAATTTATTATTGGAGAACTCTCATGCTTAGATTGTTAAGTGTTATTACATTATTGTTAGTGTCATGCACACTTTACGCATCTCCTATGTTAGTGGAGAAAAAGTCGTTTACCACGGAAAATTTCACCACTTTTAATGGCAAAACCATCAAAAATGTCACTGTTGGCTGGGAAAGCTATGGCAAGCTCAATGAGGATAAATCGAATGCGATTTTAATTACCCATTATTTCACCGGTAATTCGCACGCGGCAGGCAAGTACCATGAGAGTGATGCCAAAGCTGGCTATTGGGATGCGATTATTGGTCCAGGTAAAGCGATTGATACTAATAAATATTTTGTTATTTCGTCTGACACTTTGGTCAATGCGTCAGTGCATGATACTAACGTTATTACCACAGGGCCTGCATCGATCAACCCTGAAACAGGTAAGCCATATGGGTTAAGTTTCCCCGTGGTGACTATTCGTGATTTTGTGAATGTGCAAAAAGCACTAATCGATTCATTAGGAATTAAAAAATTACATGCAGTGGTTGGGCCGTCTATGGGATCTTTGCAAGCCATTGATTGGGCTGCAGCTTATCCTGATATGGTGCCACGAATGATTTCTGTCATCGGTATGGCTCAGTCTGATGCTTGGACTGCTGCGGCTCTAGAACAATGGGCTGTGCCTATTCGATTGGATGCAAATTGGCAGCAAGGTAATTATTATGGAAATGAGCGGCCGCTTGATGGTTTAACGGCATCCTTGATGCTAATTACGCAACAAGCAATGCACCCACAATTTATTAATCAGGTAAATAAAGCGCACTCACCACTTGAATCATCACCTTTAAATGATATTAATGCGTCATTTGCTGTGGTTGACTGGTTAGCTAATGCTGCCCGAACTCGTGCGAAGCAATTAGACGCAAATCATGTGTTGTATTTAGTACGGGCTTGTCAGTTGTTTCTTGCTGGACATGACGGAGATTTAGCATCAGGATTAAGCCGTATTAAGGCCAAAACACTGTTTTTACCTGCTGCCGGTGATTTATTATTGATGCCTTATATGGCAAAAAAGGCCCATACCGAGTTACTCAAATTAGGTAAATCAAGTGATTATGCTGAACTGAAGGGAACGATGGGGCATTTAGATGGTGTTTACGCTATCCAGCAAAAAGCTGAGATGATCACTGAGTTTTTAGCAAACTAGAGGTTAATAATGAAAAAGTTATGCACATTAATTATCGCTTCGCTGGTGTTTTCTTGCCATGCCAGTCGTTTGCCTAAATTAACGCTGGATACAAGTGCTGTTACGGTATCTGGTGTCTCCAGCGGTGCATATATGGCGAGTCAGCTTCATATTGCTCACTCCGACTGGGTGAAAGGGGCTGGCTTAATTGCTGGTGGGCCTTATTATTGTGCACAAAATAGCTTAATGACGGCATTAGCGCAATGTGTAAACAAGCGAGAAAGTGCTGATGATTTACAGCAAATTAACCAGCAACTGAGCCAATGGCAACAGCAGGGTAAAGTAGCAAAGCTGAGTCATTTATCTTCGAGCAAAGTGTGGCTATTACATGGCTCTGAAGATGAAAAAATTCATGCCGCGGTGACTAATGATCTCGTTAAGCAGTACCAACAGTGGTTGCCATCAACTCAGCTACATTATGTGGATGATAAGCCCTTTGCTCATCACTTTCCGACATTAAATATTGGCAGTGATTGCCGTCAATCTGAAAGTCCTTTTCTAGGTCTGTGTCAATATGATGCAGCTGGCAAGATGCTCAGCTTCATGCTTGCTGACATCAATGCACCCACAGGTAAAGCCACAGGTAATGTTTATCAAGTATCTCAACAGGTGGTTGCTGATACGGCGGCGGCCGGCTTAGCGAAAAATGGTTATGTTTATGTACCAAAGGACTGCGCATCAGGTAAGCAATGTCAATTACATATTAGTTTTCATGGCTGTAATCAAAATGCGGAAGCGGTCGGTCGCAGCTATGTCGATGGTGTTGGACTTAATCGCTGGGCGGATAGTAATCATTTAGTGGTACTGTATCCGCAAACGACATCATCGAATATCAACCCTTTTAACCCTCAAGGCTGCTGGGATTGGTGGGGTTATACCAATCAAGACTATGCAACCAACGCGGGCTTGCAAACGAAGGCTGTAGTTAGTTTAGTTGAGTCACTGACCAAGTAGCAAAACTATATTGTGAGTTTTTATATGAAATTATCTGCTTGGTTTAGTTGGATATCAATGGTAGTTGATTAAAGTAATGCGTTAAAAAATCGAGCAATAAGCGTAATTTTTTCGATTCAGCGTTATCTGGAGGAAAAACGCCGTACAGCTCAATATCACTGAATGTATACTCATCAAGTACAGAAATTAAACTCCCTTTTCGAATTTTGGGTGTTGCATCATATAAAGTGATCCGTGCTAATCCGTGGCCACCTTCAACAAATGCCGTTCTTGCTGCAGCATTATTGGTAGTAATAGTCCCGTTCATTTTGATGTTGTAAACTCGATTACCTTTCGTGAGCTTTAACGTATTGGAAGTGAGTTTATAGTTAACCCATTGGTGATCGGCTAATTCACTAGGGTGAGTTGGAATGGCATATTTTTCAAAGTATGCCGGCGCCCCGCAAAGACAGGTTGCTAAAGTTGAAAGTTTACTGGCTTGTAAGCCTGAATCATGTAATGGGGCTCCTCGATTGGTGCTGGGGTACCACAAGATTGGTCTACTCACATGATAGGTCATGAACTTACCGGAGCCTATGGGATTGATCATGCTCGCACATTGTCGATTGTGTTACCCGCTGTGATGAAGCAGCGAAAATTGATAAAGCGATTGCCTTAACTGAAGCGTTTTTTCAACAAATGCATGTACCTATTAGACTCGCTGAAGTGGGGATTGGTGAAGCTGATATTGATAGCATTATCAATAAATTAGTAACCCATGGTATGACTAATATTGGTGAACATGGTGATATTACGCCCGAAGTGAGTCGAACAATTTTAGTGCAGGCGCTTTAATTAAAAGGTTGAGTTAATAAAAAAGCTCAAGTAAAAACTTGAGCTTTTTCAGTATTTATAAATGGTGGGAAGAAAGTATTACCATTTCTTTTTCGGTTGAAACAGCATATCCAAGTCATCTTCTTCAGCTTTGGCTTTCTTTTCAGCATCTTTCGCATTAGAGCTTTTTAATGCCAAGGTGATTTCTTCTAGCTGCGCTTCTATTTCTTCACGCTTTTGATGACTGTAGTCAGTTTGTAGTGGATGCTCTGTTAAGGTTTGTAATGCTTTTTCAAAGTACTGTCTGGCAGAGCCAAGCATTTCCTTATTGTATGCTTGCATACCTCTTTTAAAGAGACTTTCAACACTGATACGTAATTGTAATACATCAAGTTTTTGATCTTCATGCATATAGGTCGGTGCATCAAGTACGCCTTTCGTTTGCTCAGCCTTTAACATTAATCGTAATTTTTTAATGGTTTGTAAGATAACCACAAGCTGTTGTTCATTATCTGGTAGGACAAAGACTTCATCTGCTCCAGCGTTGTTTGATAATTCTTCAGAGGCCGATAAGCGAGATTCCATTTCTTGAATACGATTTTTAATCCCTTTCACTTCAGGCATGATTTTACTCATGGCTTTACAAGCATTGAGGCTGCGTCGATTCATAATTTCAACAATCTTAGGGTTTGAAGGTAGATGTGTTAAATTTAAGATCAGCTCTTCAGTTTCATCAATTACTGCTTTTTGTTTTGCGGCTTTAGCACGTCTTTCTTTTTCTTGTTTTTCTTTGTGTTGTTGTATGGCATTTACAACCACAACGATAACGACTAGTGCTATTACTAAGCCAATAATTATACCCATATTTATTCTCTTACTCGCAAAAGGAAAGAACGATGTTCTCGTGTCAGTCTACAAAAAATCAGTGGCTTAGCATAGGGGTAAGTGTATCTTTTCATCGAATTGTATCTTTTAATGAAATTTAGTTAAATTTTTATAGTCTTGATTGAAAAATGTGCACGTTTATGGTTTTATGTAGTAATATTTCTACATTTGGCGGTTAAAAACACTGATGTTGAAATTTTTTTACAAAAACCGATAAATTTCTATGGAATAAATTCTTATTTAAGTATATATTTTTTGCATAAGCCACACTGACTACACATTATGAAACTGCAACAACTACGTTATATTGTCGAAGTTCAAAACAATAACTTGAATGTTTCTGCGACTGCAGAAAGCCTTTTTACCTCGCAACCTGGTATCAGTAAACAAGTCCGTATGCTGGAAGATGAATTAGGAATTCAGATTTTTGGCCGCAGTGGTAAACACCTTACTCATGTAACTCCTGCGGGTAGCGAAGTGATTAATATTGCTACTGAAATTTTATCTAAGGTTGAAGCGATAAAAGCGGTTGCTCGTGAGCATACGCAACCGGATGAAGGTAAATTACGCATTGCAACTACGCATACACAAGCGCGTTATGCTTTACCTGATGTGATTCAGGGCTTTATGAAGAAGTACTCAAAAGTTTCGTTACACATGTATCAAGGTACGCCAGCACAAATTAGTGATGCAGCGACCAAAGGTGATGCCGATTTTGCTATTGCAACCGAGTCTTTTCATTTATATAACGACTTGATCATGTTGCCTTGTTATCACTGGAACCGTAGCATTATTGTTCGTAAGGATCATCCTTTAGCCAATAAAACCAATCTTACCATTGAAGATATTGCTAAATATTCGTTGGTTACTTATGTGTTCGGTTTTACTGGTCGTTCTGAGCTCGATAAAGCGTTTAATAAAGCAGGGGTTGAACCTAAAATTGCTTTTACCGCTACCGATGCGGATGTGATAAAGACTTATGTGCGCATGGGAGTCGGTATTGGTGTTATTGCTACCATGGCAATGGATCAAAAACTTGATAGTGATCTAGTGACGATTGATGCCAGCCATTTGTTTAAAGCCAGTACCACTAAAATCGGCTTTAGAAGAGGGACTTTTTTACGTGGTTATATGTTTGATTTTATCGAACGTTTCGCACCTCATTTAAATCGCGATTTAGTAACAAAAGCTGTGTTGTTGAAAAATAATGCCGAAGTAGAAGAAATGTTTTCGGATATTCAATTACCCGTTAAATAATTAGTATCTAGTATTGCAAATAAAAAGCTGTTGTTTGACCAACAGCTTTTTTTGTCTCTGGCGTTAATAAAATTATCTGTTAGCACACAGTTTGTTGACTGGTGTCGCTAACACTCGATAATATTTACTGCTAAACCACCGCGTGACGTTTCTTTATATTTGGTTTTCATATCATTACCCGTTTCCCACATGGTTTTTATTACTTTATCAAGTGACACCTTACTTGTTCCTGTGCCACGTAAGGCTAGGCGAGAAGCATTGATTGCTTTAACAGCACCCATGGCGTTACGTTCAATACAAGGTACTTGCACTAAGCCCCCGACGGGATCGCAGGTTAATCCTAAATTATGTTCCATGCCGATCTCTGCAGCATTTTCTACTTGCTTGGGCGAACCCCCCATCAGTTCTGTTAATGCACCGGCGGCCATTGAACAGGCGACTCCGACTTCTGCTTGGCATCCGCCTTCTGCGCCAGAAATTGTTGCGTTAGTTTTATAGAGGATGCCAATCGCTGCTGCGGTGAGTAAGTAACGAATACAGTCTTCATCTTCAACCGGTTTTATGAATTTATTGTAATAACAAAGTACGGCTGGAATAATGCCTGCAGCACCATTAGTTGGCGCGGTTACAACACGGCTGCCTGCGGCATTTTCTTCGTTAACCGCTAACGCAAATAAGTTCACCCAATCCATGGCATTGAGTGGATCATTATTGTTCTCTACCGATAACGAGCGATAAAGTGCTGGGGCACGACGATTGACTTTAAGTCCACCAGGTAAGATGCCTTCAGTGCGCATTCCACGTTCTACACTTTCATGCATGGCTTGCCAAATGGCTACTAAGCCTTTTTTAATCTCTGCTTCATTATTTAAGCACTTTTCATTTTCCATCATGATGGTACTGATGCTCAAGCCCTTTTCAGTGGCTAAGCCGATTAGCTCATCCGCACTAGAAAATTTATGTGGGCGTTCAATATTTTCATGTAACGATAAGGCTTTGTTTTTCTCTTTTTCAAAGTCACAATCTTGTACGA
This sequence comes from Thalassotalea sp. G2M2-11, assembly GCF_017168195.1. Classification (GTDB taxonomy): domain Bacteria; phylum Pseudomonadota; class Gammaproteobacteria; order Enterobacterales; family Alteromonadaceae; genus Thalassotalea_E. Next base: position 448,630 of record NZ_JADNYL010000002.1, on the reverse strand, counting down.
TAAAGCCGCCACCAATGGAGTAATATGTTTCTTCAAAAATAACTTGCTTATTTTCATAGGCATACAAAGTCATTGCATTCGCATGAGCAGGCAAAGTCTTTCTACGATGATAAACGATGGCGTCTTTCTTGGGAAAGCTGACTGTTGTCTCTGGTGTCAGTGCTATTTCTTCACTTGAGGTGACTTGCTTAAGAATTTTATCGATAGACTCTACAGCAATTTGTTCTGGGGTTTCACCAGATAAGCCTAATATCACAGCTTTACCTGTGCCATGGCCAATACCTGTTTGACCTAAAGAGCCAAATAATTCAGTTTTAACACAGTCGACTCGACCGATCAGTTGTTGTTCAATTAAATGATCAACAAATAGCTTTGCCGCCTTCATTGGCCCTACGGTATGAGAACTTGAAGGGCCAATACCGATAGAAAACATATCAAATACACTAATCATGAATAAAACCTGAATTAATTATTGCCTTTATGGCAAATAGTGAAATTATCTTCGGTAATGATAACTGAAAGTTATCACACTAATAAACAGTTTTATTGCATATTATAGATGTAAAAAAGCAATTAGCATGATTATTGAGTGATGAGCTGGGTGAGATCTTTAATGATAGCGGCTGTTGCTCCCCATATATTGTATTCTTGGTAGGGCATAAAATGTACTTGATGATTACCGGTTTTCTGCCTGATATTGACGTGAAATTGATTGCTAGCGTCTAAAAAATGTAAGAGGGGAACATGAAATATTTCAGCAACTTCGTTGTGATCGACTTGGTAGTTTACTCGGTGTTTTAATATGGCAATAATTGGGGTAATGCTAAAGCCAGTAATGGTTTGATAAGGATGTAATTGTCCCAACACGGTTAAGGCATCTGGGGGTAATCCAATTTCTTCATAGGCCTCTCGTAATGCTGTGTCAGTAAAGCTTTTGTCCTGCTGTTCAACTTTACCACCAGGGAAGCAGATTTGGCCACTGTGATGTTTGAGATGTTGCGCTCTTTTGGTCAGTAATAGGTGTAATTGTTGTTCTTGCTCGAACAAAGTGATCAGTACAGCCGATTGCTTTAATTGCTCAGGTTTTGATAATAACCTTAACTGTTGCTCGTTAGCAGCTAATGGGCTTAATTGAAATTTTTGTAAAAACTCATTTTTGGTCATTACTCATTGACTCATTTAGCTGGGCTAATATGGGTAAAATTTTATTCACTTTATCTAAACTTTCTTGATATTCTGCATCGACTTGTGAGTCAGCCACAATACCACCGCCAGCCCAACAATGTATCACGCTATTTTCACAAACCAAAGTACGAATGGTGATACTGGTGTCCATATTACCGCATGCGGAAAGATAACCGATACTTCCACAATAGATACTTCGACGATGAGGTTCGAGTTCGTCAATAATTTCCATCGCCCGAATTTTGGGGGCACCAGTTATTGAGCCGCCAGGAAATGCGCCTCGTAATAAATCACCAGCACTATATTGTGGCGCAAGTTCTCCTTCAACGGTGCTCACTAAATGATGTACCGCCGGAAAACTTTCAATATCAAATAATTTTGGCACCTTCACTGAACCAGGTAAGCACACTTTACTAATGTCATTGCGAAGTAGGTCAACGATCATTAAGTTTTCAGCTTGATCTTTTGCGGAATGCCGTAAAATGTCGGCATTTTTGTTATCTTGTGTGCTATTTGTGGCGCGTGGCATGGTGCCTTTAATTGGCTTACTTTGTACTTGATTACCGGTTAACAGTAAAAAGCGCTCTGGTGAAATACTTAAAATAGCGTGTTCGGCCAAGCGAATAAAAGCCGAAAATGGCGCTTTATTTTGCTCTCTTAGTGCTAAGTAAGCTTGAAATTCGTCTCCTTGATAATGACTGCTAAAACGTTGAGTTAAATTAATTTGATAGCAATCACCACTTAATAAATACGCTTGTATTTGCTCAAATTTTTCTTGATACGCTTGTCTGGTTACATTTGCTTGCCATGGGCTGGTCAAGCTAAAAGGGGAAGCAGCTTTTTTTGGTTGTTGTAGTCGCGTTATTAAAGATTGTTCAATACTCGCTCGTTGATTATCTGGGCAAATCAGGAAATAACCTTGTTGCTCATTATCAAATATAATTGCTTGATGATAAATACCCATTGCCATTTCGGGCAGTGAAATATCGCGTTTTGCTTGATTGGGGAGTTGTTCAAATCGGCGCCCTAAGTCATAGGCGCAATAACCGACCGCACCCGTTGAAAACGGCAGGTGGTGTGGTTCAATCGTCATTTGTGCAAAGCTTGCTGCTTGTACTTGCTGTAATAATGTTAAAGGATCTTCGGTACTTGTTTCAGTTTTGACCAGCTGATCACCTTGTAAATAATCAATGCGAGTGCTTTGGTGTTGCGTTTCTAAGGTTACCTGAGGTTGCCATACGATAATGTCATAACGACTGTCGATATGGTCACTATGGGCTGAATCTAACCACATGGCCCACGGTTGATCGGCAAACACGGAGAAAAGTTCACTTGGCGATATCTTATGACTAAAGTTCAAGGGTTTAGCTTGAATAGTTACGTTACAATGGTGGAGCAAATCTGTTACCTAGTCGTTGTATTGGTTTCGCATTATAGTGGCGAGCCGTTGTTAAGCAGGGTATCATATCGGCAAAAATATAACTTTCAACATTTTCACGTGTCGGCGTTGAAAAGGGCAACTAAAAAGTGAAGGGCAATCATGGCTATCATTAAACAACAAGATTTAATTGACAGTATTGCAGATGCGTTGCAATACATCTCCTATTATCATCCATTAGATTTTATTCAAGCATTAGAAAAGGCATATCACAAAGAAGAAAGCCAAGCGGCAAAAGATGCGATTGCCCAGATATTGATAAACTCTCGCATGTCAGCTCAAGGTAAACGTCCTATTTGCCAAGACACCGGTATTGTCACTTGCTTTGTTAAAGTAGGCATGGATGTTAAATGGGACAAAACGGATATGACGGTTCAGCAGATGGTTGATGAAGGTACTCGCCGCGCATATTTAAACCCAGATAACCCGCTACGAGCTTCTATTGTTGAAGATCCTACCGGAGCACGTAAAAATACCAAAGATAATACCCCCGCTGTTGTCCACCTTGATATGGTTGCTGGCAGTGAAGTGGAAGTGATGATTGCCGCTAAAGGTGGCGGAAGTGAAAATAAAACTAAAATGGTGATGTTAAATCCAAGTGATTCAATTGCTGATTGGGTAGTGAAAACATTACCTACCATGGGCGCGGGTTGGTGTCCTCCGGGGATGTTAGGCATAGGCGTAGGCGGTACAGCAGAAAAAGCCGCGGTGCTAGCCAAAGAAAGCTTGATGGATCCTGTTGATATTCAAGAGCTTTTGGATCGCGGGCCACAAAATGCTGAAGAAGAATTACGCCTAGAAATTTATGATCGTGTTAATAAGCTTGGTATTGGAGCGCAGGGACTTGGCGGATTAACCACGGTCGTGGATGTGAAGATAAATTCGGTACCAACACATGCTGCTTCTAAACCTGTGGTGATGATCCCAAATTGTGCAGCAACTCGTCATGTGCATTTTCATCTTGATGGCTCAGGCCCTGCAGATTTAACACCGCCAAAATTAGAAGAGTGGCCAGAAATTACCTGGGAAGTGGGCGAAAATGTGCGTCGCGTGAATGTTGACGGCTTAACAAAAGCCGATATTGCCGAATGGAAAACAGGGGAAACCGTGTTACTTTCGGGTAAGATTTTAACTGGTCGTGATGCTGCCCATAAAAAAATCCAAGAGCTATTAGCCTCGGGTGAAGGGTTGCCTGAAGGGGTCGATTTTACTAATAAGTTTATCTATTACGTTGGCCCGGTAGATGCTATTGGTGATGAAGCGGTTGGACCAGCAGGCCCAACGACTGCAACACGTATGGATAAATTTACTGAAATGATGCTGGCAGATACTGGCTTATTAGGCACTATTGGTAAAGCTGAGCGAGGTCCTGCAACGGTAGAAAGTATTAAAAATCATCAATCAGTATATTTAATGGCTGTAGGTGGTGCTGCTTACCTAGTATCAAAAGCAATTAAAAAAGCGCGTGTGGTTGCTTTTGAAGAACTGGGAATGGAAGCTATTTATGAATTTGAAGTTGAAGATATGCCAGTGACAGTTGCGGTTGATAGCACGGGGGAGTCAGCACATGTGACAGGACCTGCAATTTGGCAAGCAAAAATTGAAGAATTAAATGATAAGTTAGCCAAATAAACGGAACTTGTTTTAATTTTAACAGCAAAAACGTCTCATATGAGGCGTTTTTTTATGCCGCAAAATTAACGAATTCATCTGACATTTAGTGATTCACGTCTACAATTAAACCAAGGATGGTTAATAAATTGATGATGCAAGGATAAACAGCGGTGGAACAAGACTTAAGGCAAGTAACGATTATTTATTACAGCGATATTTCTTTAGAATTACTTCATGAAGTAAAATTTTGCCGTCAAAATGCCAATGGACGAGTCATTATTCCTGAAGAATTTAAGCGTGATAAATCTATTATTGCCGTTTGTGATGGAAAAGTGAACATTCTGAATAAGTTCGGTGATCGTATTCAAAATGATGAAACTGGCGACCATCAAGCCTGATCTCGCTATGCTTTCGCTTCAATAAGCGCGCCTTTTCTAATGACTATGCGTTTAACTGTGTGGTTGAAGGTGAAATAAATTTAACCTTATCAAAAAAGTATGCTCTAATAACTGGTCATAAATACAGTGTTTTTTGGAGTGTCGGGTGAACGCCTTTCTTGATCAATCTCTTGCTGCCATGGGCCTAACACAGTCAAACATGCTGCTGTTGGTTGCTGTTGCTATATTTATTGTGTTGTTGTTGGTGTTGATAAAAGTGAATCGAATGCTGTCAGCGATGAGTAATGACCATGTTCAGTTTGAACAGATATCACATAAATTGCAGCTCATGCAAGATATGTCGGATAAGTCTTATCAACAATTACAACAAACAATTTTGCATCATCATCAACAATCACTGCAAACTTTTCATGAATTGAAACAAATAGTTGATCAACAATTTTCGGATCTGAAAATAAAATTGTTGCATCAACAGAATGCGTCATCTGAAAAGCAACTCTCGGTGTTACATGAGTTTCACACTCAGTTTAATCACAATCAATTAAAAGCGGTTGATCAGTTAATTGAACATTTAAATAAAGCCAGTGTGATGACTCGTGAAGAGCAACAAAAGTCATTACGGCAATCGAGTGAGCAGCTTGCTGATAAAATGAAAGAGCTAACCATATCAACAGACAATCGGTTGAAAGAGATCAGCGAGCAAGTAGAAAAGCGTCTTGCCGATGGTTTTGATAAAACCACCAAAACGTTTCATGACATCTTAAAAAGATTAGCGCTGATTGATGATGCACAGAAGAAGATCACTGAGTTGTCGACCAATGTGGTGAGTTTACAAGAAGTCTTATCTGATAAACGATCACGTGGTGCATTTGGAGAGGTACAATTGAATTCGTTAATTCGAAATGTGCTACCAGAAGCACATTTTTCACTACAACATACCTTATCCAATGGCAAAATTGCCGATTGTGTTTTATTTTTGCCAAAACCCACAGGCACGATAGTCATTGACGCTAAATTTCCGTTAGAAAGTTATCGTAAAATGACGGATATTCAGCAGAGTGAATTAGAACGTAAGGCTGCTGAACGCCAGTTTAAATTAGACATCAAAAAGCACATCAAGGACATCAGTGAAAAGTATTTAATTGAGAATGAAACGGCAGACGGGGCGGTTATGTTTTTGCCGGCGGAAGCCATTTTTGCTGAGATCCATGGACATTATCCAGACTTAGTGGAATTTGCGAATAAACAACGCGTTTGGCTAACATCACCAACAACGTTAATGGCAATATTAACCACGGCGCGCGCTGTGCTAAAAGATGAAGCAACGCGAGAACAAATTCATATTATTCAAGCGCATCTATCTCATCTTGCGGCTGACTTTTCACGTTTTCGCACGCGTTTTGCTAATCTTGCCAAGCACATAGATCAGGCCGCGGGCGATGTTAAACAAATTCATACCTCTGCGGATAAAATCGTTAATCGTTTTGAAAAAATTGAACAGGTTGAACTACAAAAAAGTGAAGAAGAGAATAGGGCGTTAATTTAAAGCAGATTAGTTAAAATTGTTTATACGCTATACAGAGTATGGTAAAAATTATGCTAGATAAATCAATGATAGAGGTTAGTTTTGCTACAAAAGCTTGAAGGATTAAAAACCACTTTATGGACAGGGCTTGCTGTTTCTCTTGGTTTTACCTTAATTACCGTGTTAGAAACGCATTGGCAAGCGTATGCATTGTTGATTGAACAAGTTTTGTATGGGTTGCTGGTAATCGGCATTTTATTTTCTGCACAATTTAGCCGTAGCCGGATCACCTTGTTATTGATGGCATTGTGTTGCTTTTATCTGGTTGAGCAAGAATTAGTTAGTGGAAAAAGCTGGCTAGATGCTAATCAGGAATGGGTATTTGTTAGTGCTATTTTTGGTTTTATTTATTTAACACTGATCAAAGATCGCGGTTTATTGTCTATTCATGGAGTGCTGCGGGTTGTTGGCTTAGCTATTTGTTTTATTTTAGCAAAAGCATGGTTGTTAGCTGTTGATTGGTTTAGTCAATATAATCAGAGTGAGCAAATACTTGCGGTTAATTTTGAGTCATTAGGTTTATTATTGCCACTTTACGGCATTGCTTTATTCATTATGTATAAAGCATTACGCCACGCAAACTTGTTTGTTTCTTCATTGTTAACCACGTTAGTACTGGTGTATTTATATTTTCAGCAGCAGTTAAGCTTACCTCTGACTGTTTTACTCGCGGTGGTAACTTTTCAGTATATTGTTGTTGTGGTGGTGGATTCTTATTACCTTGCCTACCGAGATGAATTAACTCGCTTACCATCAAGACGGGCATTAAACCAATATGCGTTGTCGCTTGGCAGAAAGTATAGTGTTGCCATGATAGATATTGATCATTTCAAAAAGTTCAATGACACCTATGGGCATGATATAGGTGATCAAGTGCTAAAACTTGTGGCTGCTAAGCTTGCTACAATCAGTAATGGCGGTCGTATATTTCGTTACGGGGGCGAAGAGTTTACAGCGATTTTTCCGCGCAAGGTTGCTGAAGAAGTTACCGATGAGCTTGAACGATTGCGTCAGTCTATCGCCGATTATGAAATAGTGATCCGTCATCCTTTGAGAAAAACTAAAAAAGCACGGCAAAAACAGCACGAGACAGGTCACAAAACAGTGCGAGTGACAGTATCTATGGGCGTTGCCAGTAAAGCGCAAAAACAAAGCTTTGAGCAAACAGTCAAACAAGCGGATATAGCTTTATACCGCGCCAAGAAAAAAGGTCGTAATAACGTTAGCAGTTAATCGGATTGCTAACCGAAATTGCAGGTGTTTTTTGCCTGCAATTTCTCTAATTGATTAATTAAGAATAGCGACGTTGACAAAGACCACGGTTAACAAAATAGGGCAAACAAATCTGATGTAGTTGCCCCAGTGCTTTAACCATGGACGATCGACTTGCAATGCTTTATCGCGCAATTTATTGCCTCTGTGCCATAACCAGCCAACAACAATAAAGTAAAATAAACAGCTTAATGGCTGCAGTATAGTGGTTAACACCCGAATAAACGCGCCAAATAAGACATCGAAAAACGCAATCAGTAGCATTGAAAAGAATAATACCGTGCCTGAAACAAGCCAAGTAGCCTTATGGCGTGAAATGTTCTTATCTTCTACTAGATAAGCGACGGGGACTTCTGTTGACGAGATGGTCGAGGTTAAGGCAGCGATCGATAGTAACATAAAGAAACCAATGGCCACGATTAACCCTATTGTCCCCATAGAAGCAAATAATTCCGGCAGAATATGAAAGATCAGCTGGCCTTCGCCAATCAGCTGGTTTCCTTGGAATACTTGTTGCCCTGCGTGTTGAGCAACAAAAAGTGCTGGAATAATCAATAAGCCAGCAAGAAAAGCGATTCCTGTGTCTAATGCTGTGATTGAAATAACTAGCTTCCCTAAATCTTTGTCTTTTTGCATGTAAGAACCGTAAATCATCATGCCACCGACACCAATCGATAACGAGAAAAACGCTTGTCCCATGGCTGATACGATTAATTTAGGGTTAGTAAGTTGACTAAAATCAGGCACTAAATACACTTTTAATCCTTCCATTGCCCCCGGCTGCTGAAGAATATAAACAATAAGTCCAAACAGCATGATCAACAACACAGGCATTAAGCGAGTGGACCATTTCTCTATACCAGCATTTACCCCTTGATGAATAATTGCAGCACCTAATAAAATAAAAATAGGGGTGAATACCAAGTTACGCTCAGTACTTGATGTACCCAACCAGCTTGATAGTTCATTAAACCCCATTAGCTGAGTGATCGCTGATAGGGCGTGCGATAACATCCAACCAGCGACTATGGTATAGAAACTTAACATCATAATAGCGCCGCATAAGCCAATAATGCCGGCATTACGACCTAAACGTTCAGAGATATTCTTGCAGGCATCACCCAATGCTGATACTGGGTTTTTTTGTGACTGATTGCCGATATAAACTTCGGCGTACAGTGCTGGTAATGCCAATAATAAGGTAACGACAAGATACACAAATAAAAATGCGCCACCGCCATTATTAGCGGCGTTAGTGGGAAAGCCCCAAATATTACCTAAACCAATAGCAGAGCCAGCTGCTGCTAAGACAAATCCAATACGGGAGTGAAAAGAGTCTCTAACTTGCGTCATACAATTATCAATTATTATTTTTTATTTGTGCCGAGCTTACCGAGTTAGCGAGTGATAGTGAAGTGATTTTATTGTTTTATCACATTTGGCTTTTTAAAGTGCTTTTAAGAATGTAAAATTATTGAGACACAAGCTTAGCACTTGAAGTGAAGGGATTTATGCCCATCTCTTGTGGTAAGTCAATTCTTTTAAATTATCAATAAAGGTACATTATGCTTCAGTTTCAAATCATTCCCGTGACACCATTTCAACAAAATTGTACGTTATTTTGGTGTGATGAAACTAAGCAAGCTGCGGTAGTTGATCCTGGTGGTGATGCACAACTAATCATTGATGCTATTAAGCAGCAAGGGCTGACCCTAGTTAAAGTACTGTTAACTCATGCCCATATCGATCATGCCGGGGCGACCAAGGCAATAGCAGAACATTTTAACGTACCTATTGAGGGGCCGCACAAAGAAGATAAATTTTGGATTGACCTTATTCCTGAGCAAATTACTCGCTTTGGCTTTGCCGATGCTGAATTGTTCGAACCAACACGTTGGTTAACACAAGGCGATACAGTTAGTTTTGGTAATGTCGAATTAGAAGTTTATTTTTGCCCAGGCCATACACCAGGGCATGTAGTGTTTTTTCATAGAGCATCTAAGTTAGCACAAGTGGGGGATGTTTTATTTAAAGGCTCTATTGGGCGAACAGATTTTCCTCGTGGAGATCATCCTACCTTGATTAAATCTATTCGAGAAAACCTGTTTCCACTTGGTGATGATGTTAAATTTATTCCTGGACATGGTCCTATGGGCACCTTTGGTGAAGAGCGTCGAACGAACCCTTTTGTGGGGGACATGGCGGTCTAACTCGGTTTTATCTGAGTAACTAATATAGATAATTTTTATAACGATAATAACTCAATTAGTCAGTTATTATATTTTGTTTATTGCTCTATAAGAGTAGAATGTGCGGGTTTTTAATCATTCATACTTATTTACTTCTTTAAAGAGCAACTATCTTGAAAAAATTCGTCGTCGCTTTACTTCTGTTTGTGATCTCTTCACCTACTTTTGCTTCAACGGTAGGTGAACTCGATTTAACAAGTTCTTTTGTGGGTATTCTTTCACTGATTCTTTTTTCTTTTGCCTATTTACTGGTGATTGGAGAGGAATTCATCCATCTGAGAAAATCAAAACCGGTGTTGGTCGCCGCTGGAATCATCTGGTTTATGATTGGTTGGGTTTACACTCAACATGGCATCCCTAAAGAGGCAGAAGAAGCGTTTAACCATAACTTACTCGAATATGCGCAACTATTATTGTTTTTGTTAGTGGCGATGACTTATATCAATGCGATGGAAGAGCGAGGCGTTTTTGAGCGTTTGCGTATTTGGATGATTGCCAAAGGTTTAAGTTTAAGAAGTTTATTTTGGCTCACTGGTATATTAGCCTTTATCATTTCATCATTTGCTAATAATCTGACCACTGCGATGCTAATGTGTGCCATCGTACTTAAAGTGGCTCCTAATAATCTCAAGTTTATTAATATTGCTTGTATCAATATTGTGGTGGCATCAAATGCTGGCGGGGTGTTTAGCCCGTTTGGTGATATTACCACATTAATGATTTGGCAAGCTGGCTTAGTGCAATTTGAACAGTTCTTTGTGTTATTACTGCCCTCTTTTGTCAACTTCTTAATTCCGGCAACCATTATGAGCTTGTTCATCTCAAATCAAGCATCAGCGCCAATTACGGATGAAGATTTTGTGTTAAAGCGTGGTGCCAAGCGAATTATCTTTTTGTTTGTGTTAACTATAGCAACGGCTGTCATCTGTCATAGTTTAGTAAACATGCCTCCGGTGTTAGGTATGATGCTTGGACTTGGTTATTTGAAATTTCTCGGCTTTTATTTACGTAAGAGTTTACCTCGATCTCTTAATAAAAAGCGCACCCAAGCTGAAATTTTAAAAGATGATAAAGCATTGAAAAGCCTTGGTAATATTGTCCCCTTTGATATTTTTGATAAAATCGCCAGAGCAGAATGGGATACTTTATTATTCTTTTATGGTGTGGTCATGTGTGTTGGTGGTTTAGGCTTTATGGGGTATTTAGGCTTAGTCTCTGAATTGCTCTATAGTCATTGGAGCCCAACGTATGCCAATATTTTAGTGGGGGTTTTATCGGCGATAGTTGATAACATTCCAGTGGTATTTGCTGTACTGAGTATGAATCCTATGATGGATCTTCAACAATGGTTATTAGTCACAATGACCGCAGGTGTTGGTGGGAGTTTACTTTCTGTAGGCTCTGCTGCGGGTGTAGCGTTGATGGGACAGACGAAAGGAAAGTACTCATTTCTAGGCCATTTGAAATGGAGTTGGGCCATTGTTTTAGGCTATGCTGGCAGTATTTATCTGCATTTTCTGCTAAATGGATAGCGTTATTAAAAATTTTTGCTGAAAAACTTGAAACTTTTCTGTTTATGCCTCATCTATAAAGTATAGCCAGTTTGTTTTGGGTCTTGCTATGATCAGGTTGTTAATAGCGATTACATTGTTGATAAGCTTTAGCTCTTTAGGGGAGCAAAGTGTCGGCTATGTGGAAAATGACAGCCTGAACATCACCGAACAACTGGTTGCTGATGAGGCTCAAGATACGGATTGGGACTCTCCAGATCCTATCATTCACGAAAGAGCTTTAACTGCAGCCCATTGCCAACCTGAAATGGTTACATACAGTGAGCAGCTATTTTTTGCCAGTAAGTACTATCTGTACCTCCATCCGCGTTCTCCTCCTGTTACTCTTGCTTTTAGTTAATCATTATTGGTTCAGCTTGCACTATGCTGCTTAACATTCGATTCTGATTGAATGTATCTCTGATAACTGATGACTAAAGGCTTTATTGATTATTAAACAGTTTTACTGTCAGTAAAATTTAACGCAATGAATAGAGTTTCGAGGTAGTTATGAAAAATTTACAATTATTTGATTTAGACCTAGTTGATAACGTTGTCTCTCCAGAGTTATTTGAACACACTGAGCTGGATTCACCCGCAACTAAAGTGTTCACCGATTTTAAAATGCATCAACCTTTAGTGATTGAAGGAGATACTTTAGCGAGCGATGCGCTATTGTTGATGAAAAAAAGCCATGTAAAAATGAAGATAGTTGTTTCAAGCAACAATGATTTTTTAGGTATTATTAGTACGAATGAATTGTCTGAGCAATCATTGATTGCAGAAACAGCAAAAGGCAAAAACCGGAATGAGATTCTGGTGAGCGATATGATGTTGCCTAAGCTTGCCTTACATGCTTTTGATTTTAGTGAAATAGAAAATTCCACAGTAAATGATGTGATTTTGACATTAAAAAATTATGGACTGCGCCATTGTTTGGTCGTTGATAGAAAGCATCATCATATCAGAGGAGTTATCTCTACCAGTGACATAGCAAGGAAATTACATTTGCCAATTGATCTAAGTATTAAAACATCATTTAGCGAAATCTTTGAAGTTATTCATGGCGCAGCTGTACTTTAAATGGCAGCGTAGGGAGGATTAAGGCATGTTGATTATTAATGTTGAATAACATTGATAGCAACAGATCAACAGCCTTAGTATTAAAATGCTATTGGCTATCAAGCACTAATGCTTGATAGCTCAGCACTTACTTATGTTGATTTGATTGACTAAGTAACGCTTTTATTTCTTTTAACTCTTGCTGCAGTTCTGTCAGTGTCGGTTCTTTCTTTGCTCTGGCGGCTTGATGCTCTTCTTCCATGACATTAACCACAATACCAATAACCATGTTCAGGAAAGCGAACGCCGTAAAGAATATGAACGATAAATAGAAAATCCAACTAAAGGGGTAAACTTCCATGGTTTCATATTGAATATCTGTCCAATCTTCAAAGGTCATAATACGGAACAGCGTCAGCATGGAAATGGCAATGTCACCCCATAAGGTTGGATTGATATCATGAAAGATAAAGCTGCCAATGGCGGCATAAATATAAAAAATGATAAACATTAATAAGATAACGTAGCCAAGCTGTGGTAAGGCTTTAAGTAATGAATTAATCAATACTCTAAGCTCAGGAACAACAGAGACCATCCTTAACACACGAAACACACGCACCAGTCGGGCAAGTAGCGCCATTTCACTGTTATCGATAGGGATCAAACTGACGAATACCACTAACGTGTCAAAAATATTCCACCCTTTTTTCAAAAAGGATTTTTTATCGGGATCAGCGATAAAGCGTATGGTGAGTTCAAATAGGAAAAATAATGTGATAAAAGCATCTAATACAGAGGTGATAGAATACGCTTGATCGGATAATTGAAACGTTTTCGCGCCAATTTCTAGTGCTGAAATAATAATGACGGCGACAACAGATAGTTCAAATATTTTATTTTCTTTAAGTGCAAAGAGTTTCGCTTTAAGGGTTTGATACATTACTTCTTTACTTGATTGAGCTAGTAAAATGACTGCTGATTATACCGAGTTAGTTTCGAACTTGTCGATATCTATTCTGAGTATTTTATTCGGTGATAGGATTTATACAGTAAAAGTGTTATAACGGGTGTGGCTATCTTAATTAAATGACACCAGAGGTATTGATGACAGGAGTTTGTCGTCTATTTGCTATCTTTCTAACATTACTATTGTTATTGGGCTTCACACAACGTTGTATAGCAAGTGGACAATCAGTTGAGGAACAACTTGCCGCAATCCAGCAGTTAGAAAATCCAGCGCAAGCCGTTCAAGCCTATGAGGCATTATTGAGTGATCAGAGCCTTTCTCCATCAGCGCAAATTTCAGTGCTTACTTCCCATGCGATGTTTTATTTTCAACAAAGTGAGTTTGAGCAAGCGATAACGACCATCTCGCCAGCAGTTCTTTTAGCGAATGAACATCCAGATAAAACAATATTAGCTAAAACGCTAAAATTTAAAGGGATTTTTCATTATTACCAAGGCTCTTATCCTCAAGCACTGCCGCTTTACCAACAATCATTGGTCATTTACCAAGCACTAAACAAACCATTAGAACAAGGGCATTTATATAATAATCTTGGTTTGCTATACAGTGCTATGGGAAAGAGCTTTAGAGCAATTGAAGTTTATCAACAAGCGGTTGAAACATATAAAAAATATGGCTCTGAAGTTGATATCGTTGATATTCGTTATAACATTGCCACGCTTTATATACGGTTACGACGTTATGATCTTGCCATTGAGTTATTTCAAGAAGTGATAATAAAACGTTTAGAATTTGGTGATGAAAAAGGAGTGGCCAATGCTCGCTCTGATCTTGGGATCAGTTATAAACAAAGTGGCAATTATGCTGATGCGCTAAAGAATTTACAGTTAGCATTACGATACTTTCAAGAGCAACAAGATACCTTTAAGCTCGCTTCAACTTACCATAATTTAGCTGAGGTCTATAACGAGTTGAATCAAGCCGAACAAGCAAAAGTTTATGCTCAGTTAGCGATAAATTTAAGTGAGCGCCAATCTTTTAATGTAGTGCTTGCCGGTGGCTTACAAAGTTTAGCTCGTGCGCTTTTTCTCCAAGGTGAAATTGAACAGCCTTTGCAATTATTACAACGTTCCACTGAGGTTGCGACACAATCTGATTACCCGCAGCAGCTTCGTGCTAATTTATCTCTATTGTCTTTAGTCCACGCAGCTAATGGTGAACGTCGAAAGGCAATGGAAAACTATCAAGATTTTATTGCATTAAATTTTAAGTTATCGAACGATCAGTTAAATGAATACCTGGCTAAGTTTGAATCTGATGAATTGAAGAAGCAGGTGGCACAACTACAACAGAACAAAAAAGTGAAACAGTTAGAACTAGAGCGTGCTAATCAACAACAAAAGATAGTGTTTGGGGTTATCTTTATTGCCTTAATGCTCATATTAATGTTGGCGTTTTATCTTTATCGCAGAGAAAAAGATAGACAATTAAAAACTGAGTTGGCGATTCAAGTGAAGCAAAGGACACAAGAGCTTGAGCGGATCACTGAACAATTGAAGCAAGCAAATAATGTGAAAAGCCAGTTTTTAGCGAATATGAGTCATGAAATTCGTACGCCGCTAACGGCAATAATAGGGCAAGCTGAAGCTATTATTTATGGTGATATCCAGAAGGGACAAACCGAACAAGAAGTTGAAGTGATCCATAGCAATAGCCAGCATTTACTCGAATTAATCAATAATATTTTAGATTTAAGTAAAATTGAGGCAAACAAGTTAGAGCTTGATTTACAAAATCAAGATTTAAATCAGGTGTTAGTTGAGCTTGCCAATATGTTTGCTGAGCAAGCGAAACATAAAGGGCTTGTTTTTACCATCACGCATTCATTACCTACGCCATTTCTCATTGATATGGACGTATTGCGAGTGAAGCAAATACTGATCAATTTATGCTCTAACGCGATTAAATTTACCAGTAAAGGTAGTGTTACGGTGAATGTACGTATTGAAAATCATGCCATAGTTTTTAGTGTCAAAGATACCGGAATTGGCTTGAGTTATACTCAAATTCAACAAGTTTTTGACAGCTTTACTCAAGGGGATAGCAGTATTAGTCGCCGATTTGGCGGTACAGGGCTTGGCTTATGTCTTTCTGAGCAACTAGCAAAATTAATGCATGGGCGGATTGAAATAGAAAGCCAGCTAGGGCAGGGCAGTACCTTTACCTTTGTTCTGCCTTTTACGCAAACTGAAGAATTACCTCAAATTGAACAAGTGCATACTATTGATACTGAAACGGTATCACTCGACGAGCCTTGTTTTTCGGGTACCGTGTTGTTAGCTGAAGATCATGATGATAACCGAAGATTATTTGCTCGCTTTTTGAAGAAGTTAGGTTTGACTGTGGTGGGTGCCAGTAATGGTTATGAAGCGGTGGAAGAGTACGAATCAACTCAACCGGATCTTATTTTATTAGATATTCAGATGCCTGAAATGGATGGTATTGAAGCATTTAATATCTTACAGCAAAAAGGCTGCACCGTGCCTATCATAGCATTGACCGCTAATGCCATGTCGCATGAAGTTGCACATTATATTGCGCTTGGTTTTACTGAGCACTTACAAAAACCAATTGAGCGTAGCAAGTTTATCAGTACGCTTGCGAAATACTTTGATAGCAATGTTGGTGAAGAAACAGCTGAGCAAGCTTTAGATAACATTGATATGACAGATCTTGTTCAGCAATTTAAGTCAACCTTGACATTAGAGCAGCAGGATATTGTTTTACATTTAAAAGCGAATGATCATCAGTTGCTTAAAAATCTTGTCCATCGGATTGCTGGTGCCGCCCAAATGTTCGGTTTTAGTATGCTGTCTGAAAAAGCGCTGGTGCTTGAAAAAGTGATCAAGACAGAAAACTTTGCTGAGATCAATGATGCAACACAAGGGTTATTAAATGAAATTGATCAAGTCTTGTGGTAACAGACAAAGCCTAAGCGACGATTGATAGTTCTATCGTAATTTTGTAATCAATCCATGCGTTTGATTTAACGAGTGTTTAGGGCAAAGTTGTTGGGTGTATCTGTTCATGCTAACTAGTTGCACTACCATTTGATTTTACCGATAAGTATGTCTTTAAACATGACCCAATCTCCCATCAAACTGTAAATAGGGTAAGTGAAGGTTGCTGGTTTATTTTTTTCAAAGAAAAAATGGCCAAACCAAGCAAAGCCGTAGCCGAGCACTGGCAGTAACCATAATAATGATAAATGCGCACTGACGACACTATAGATACATAGGCTGAGCACTAACACCGAACCAATAAAGTGCAAACGACGACACACGGCATTTTGGTGCTGGCTTAAATAAAATGGGTAGAACTGGGCAAAGTTTTGATATGTTTTAGCCATCGACATGCCTTGATTATAATTTTGTTGTTAACATTTTAATGCCTAAAGCTATCATAGCTAACCCCATGATACGATCAAGCCAATGCCCCATTTGCTGAAATTTTTTATTAACTGTTGGGCGAGATAATAATAAAACGACTGTTGCAAACCAGGCAAACTGTATGAACATCATCCACAGGCCATAAATGAATAAATGATTAAGGGGCGTATCGGGTGATATTACCAAAGTGAACAATGCGACAAAATAAACTGGGGCTTTCGGGTTCAGCGCATTACATAAAAACCCTAGACCTATGGTTTTCGCTGGGGAGGGGGATATTGATTGAGTAACGCTAATCGCTTGTTCTTTACGTGCTGTTGAACGGATCCCCTGATAGCCTAAATATAATAAATAGCTAGCGCCGACGAGTTTGATCAATGTTAACAGTGAAGCCGAATTAGCAATTACAGCTGCCAGCCCTAATGCGGAATAAGCAATATGTACAGAGAGCCCGAGTGCTATACCTAAGCTGCACAGCAAACCTGCTTTTTTCCCTTGTGATAAGGTTTGTTGTGATACTAATACAAAGTCTGGGCCTGGTGAGGCTGCTGCCAGTAAGTGTATTGAGCTGATCATCACTAAGCCAGTGGTAATATCCATAGTAACTTCCTTCATAACATCACTTTTAACCCTACCACCGTCGACAATAGGGTGCAATTGATGCTTGCTAAAAGTGTACGCTTTTGGATAATGGCGCCAATATAACCAATGAGCCCACTTTATGCGATTAGATAAATTTATTTGTAAAAGCACTGAATTAACAAGAACAGAAGCCAAAAAGTTGTTAAAAACTGGGGTAGTACAAGTTAATGGTGAAGTAGTAAAAGATGGTGCTAAACAAGTACATGAGAATAATGAGATCACCGCTGATGGTCATTGCTTAACTGCACGAGAATCTCGTTATATCATGCTACACAAACCCGTCGATACTATTTGTTCTAACGTGGATGAAATATATCCGTCAGTCCTACACTTTATTGAGGTTGATAAAGCGTTTGATCTACATATTGCTGGACGACTTGATGCTGATACTACCGGTTTGGTGTTGATCACCGATGACGGTCGCTGGTCACATAATATTATTTCTCCGAAGAAAGAGTGCAACAAAGTCTATCGAGTGTGGCTACGCGATAATATAGCAACTCAAGCCGTTGAACAATTTACACAAGGGGTACAATTACAAGGAGAAAAGTCATTAACCAAGCCAGCAAAGCTAGAGATAATTGATAACACCCAAGTGTTGTTAACCATTACTGAAGGTAAATATCATCAGGTTAAACGTATGTTCGCAGCAATTGGTAATAAGGTTGTTGGCTTACACCGAGAACAAATAGGACAGGTAGCTTTAGGTGAGCTGCCATTAGGACAGTGGCGGTATTTAACACCAGAAGAAGTCGCCAGCTTTTCCTAACTGTTCGAAGCATTCGTATTTCTTGATGATAAAAATTTGTACATTGCATTAAAGTTTAACGAGGAAGTGCCGATAGATTATGTAACTGAAACTTACATGAGATGTTATCAAAAGGTTAATTATGGATGTGTTAACTGAATTATTACCGCCTTCATATAAAGTAAAATCTGAGAATACGGCGAAAGATAAAAAGCAGCGAGGTAAACAACAGCGGAGCAATGCGAAAGCTTATCGCAATGACGCATTGCCTGATGAAGGTTTACCCGAAGTAGCTATTAGGCAAGCAGAAAACTGGCAGCAAGTAGAGCGTCGTTCAGGAAAAGATCGCCGTGAACACATGGAATCCCGTGGCCGCTGGTTTGAATCACGTGACAAAAAAGACCGTCGACAACTATCTCATGCCATTGAAATAAAAATTTAGTTTAGTATTACTTTTTATGTGATTGGTTAAATTTTGCTAACTGTTCTTCAGTTGCAGGTGTTTGGTATTTCTCTTTCCATTCATTGTAAGGCATGCCGTAGATTTGTTCCCGTGCCTGGTCGATATCAACATCGACACCAAGCTTTTGGGCTTCGGCTACTGTCCATTTGGAAAAACAGTTTCGGCAAAAACCGGCTAAGTTCATTAGCTCAATATTTTGCACATCTTTACGACTATCTAAATGTCTTAACAGGCGACGAAATACCGCGGCTTGGATCTCAATTTCTTTTTCCATAATTTCCTCAAAATATAGGTTAATTGCTCAGTGCTGTCTGCTCTTCAGCTAATTCTGGCTCAGGCTCTGGTCGTTGATGACGGCGTATTTGTACAATCATGCCCATGTATGGATGATCAAAATAGTGCACTTGATTACTGATCACTCGACGCTGCTGGGCAAAGCGGATTGCTTGTGGTTTTACTTGTGCTTGAGGGCGAAGTGCATTACTTGCCTGCTCCGCTAAGGTCATATTCATGATATTGAAATCAGCGGCAATGTTTAGATAAACCCCCTTTAAATAGACGTTTAAAAAGCCTTCTAAATACCAAGGTTGAATTGGCTCCTTGGGAGGTTCCATCAATGCAGATTGCTCAGCGACTACTTGGCTGAGCGATAATGTCGCTTCGTTGCCTAAGTTTGAAATTACAGTTGCTGCGTCATCAATTTGTGCTATCTCGTTAAAAATACTGGCAAGTTTTTGCTGTTTCTTTTGCATTAACTGCTGCTTAGCAGTTAATGCATCCGCCACAACAATTTGATTATTATTGTTATAGCCAACTTGGTTTAGTGCTGTGGCTAAATGAGATTCTTGTTCTGCCGCTAATAGGCGCTGCTCTTGGTACTTAGCTAACTCTCTTATAAAGTGTAATTGTAAGTTTTCACCCGCGAAAATTTTCGTTGGAGTTGCATCGGCTAAGTCATACACCGGTTGTCGCCATGCTAAATGCAATAACGGGCGAAAGTTTTTACTGAGTTTTAAGCTTTTCACGGTGTCACTCAGTTCGAGAGATTGTTTGTTGACTAAATATGGTACATCACTGTGTAAGTTCTCAACATCACTGATCACTTTAGGCACAGCGTCTGTTTGTAGGTGATTGTATTGATATAAGTTAGTATCAGGATTTAGTTGCTCAAATTCCGCTTGGGTGATGTGGCACAGCGTTTGGAAATTATGCCCGCCTTTTTGATATAGGGGGGCAAAAGAAAATGGTTTTTCATTAAATGCTGTTGCCGCGGCTTTTACTAATGCCTGTTGATGAGCTGTAATGGTCTGAGTGTCTTCTTGAACGCTATCAACGGTAGTAACAGTGTTATCGCTCGATTGCTTGGCATTGCTTGCGACGACTTCTTGTACGGGTCTAACCCGATCGAAAAAATCATCATTTTGGCTTGGTCTATCTGTTTGAGTACTTTCTGTACCTTTGTTAGCGGATGCAATGGCGTTTGTTTGCTCTTGAGTGTCTAACGTTGAAGGCAATTGAATTGCTGCAATATCTGTTAATGATAATATCGGGTGCAGTGGCGGTATTTGATATTGCTCAACTAAACTTGGCGGATAGCTTGGCGTGTCACAGTGAGGTAATAATTGCTTTAGCGAAGCAATATCAGGCGATAAATACGGGTTAAGTAAATCAAGTGACTTTGTATATTCTGGCAAAGGCGAGTAGTTTGGAAATACCTCAGCTTGCGTACTTTTATCATGTAGCTGGCTTAATAAAATAACTTCAATTTCAAACCATTCGCCGCTCCACTTGCTTGCTGCTAGCGTACTGCTTGTTAGCAATAATGTTGAGAGAAAAATGCTTGCCTGCTTTATGTTCATTGAATTCCTAAACTGTTATTGATGGCAATCTGTGCAAAGAAAAATATCATCATACCTTTAATCTAATGCGCTGTTAATTAAGTTTTTTACTCAAGTCATTGATAATTGATGTTACCAGTGTAAAGCGTGCTTTGGTATCTTCGCTGACGCGTGTAAATTTTAGCTTATTGGCACCTTCCATTTTGAAGACACTAGGTTGTTGCTGGATCAGGCTGATAATAAACATAGGGTCAACTTTTGTGTCGTCACTAAACTCGATTGAGCCACCTGCTGTGCTGGCTTCTATCCGTGCAATACCAATTTTTTGTGCTTTGAGGCGCAGTTTGGCTATTTGGATCAAGTTTTTAGTGGCTTGTGGTAATAAACCGAAACGATCAATTAGCTCAACTTGTACATCATCTAACTCTTGTTTGTTAGTGCAACTTGCAATGCGCTTGTATAAACTGAGTCGAAGGCTGACATCAAAAATATAGTCATCTGGTAATAAAGCAGGTACTCGTAAATCAATTTCGGTTTGGCTCGATAATACTTGATCAAGTGAAGGTTGCTTACCTTCTTTAAGAGCTTTTACCGCTTGATCTAGCATTTCCATATATAAACTAAAGCCGACTTGGTTCATAGAACCACTTTGCTCTTCACCGAGTAATTCGCCGGCACCTCTAATTTCTAAATCATGTGTGGCTAAGGTAAATCCAGCGCCTAGATCTTCCAATGAAGCGATGGCTTCGAGCCGTTTTTTGGCATCTTTAGTCATGCGCTTTTCATGTGGTGTTAATAAATAAGCATAAGCTTGATGATGTGATCGGCCAACACGTCCACGTAATTGATGCAATTGAGCAAGACCTAAATGATCGGCTCTGTCCATAATGATGGTGTTCGCACTCGGTACGTCTATCCCTGTTTCAATAATGGTGGTACACACCAATACATTGTACCTTTGGTGATAAAAGTCGCTCATGATCCGCTCAAGATCGCGTTCGCGCATTTGACCATGAGCGGTGGTTATTTTCGCTTCAGGTAATAACTCTTGAATTTCTGCGGCAGTTTTTTCAATGGTATCTACATTGTTATGCAGAAAGTAAACCTGACCACCGCGTAAAATTTCACGCAATATTGATTCGCGGATCAAAGCATTATCACGCTGTCGGACAAAGGTTTTTACCGCTAATCGTTTTGCAGGTGGTGTAGCGATGATCGATAAATCACGCATGCCACCCATTGCCATATTTAAGGTACGCGGAATAGGAGTGGCGGTTAGCGTTAAAATATCTACATTGGCGCGTAACTGTTTGATTTTATCTTTTTGTTTAACGCCAAAGCGGTGTTCTTCATCGACAATAAGCAAGCCTAACGAGTGATATTTAATGGTATTTTGCAGTAACTTATGCGTGCCAATTAAAATATCAATCTGCCCTGATTCTACTTGCTTGATCACTTCATTTTGCTGCTTAGGCGTTTTAAATCGAGATAACACCTCGATGTTAACGGGCCAATTGGCGAACCTGTCTTTAAAGTTCTCGTAGTGTTGTTGGGCTAATAATGTTGTCGGTACCAACATGGCCACTTGCTTACCATCGTTGACCGCGACAAAAGCGGCGCGCATTGCTACTTCAGTTTTACCAAAACCCACATCACCACAGACCAGTCTGTCCATGGTTTTATCGGATAACATGTCGCTGATCACTGCATGGATAGCTTGCTCTTGATCATGGGTTTCTTCAAAGCCAAAACTATCAGCAAAAGCACGGTAGTCATCTTTGTTACGGGAAAACTGGTAACCTTTGTTGCTGGCTCGTTTGGCATAAATATCGAGCAGCTCAGCGGCGACGTCTTTGACTTTCTCTGCGGCTTTTTTCTTTGCTTTACTCCAAGTGTCATTACCTAATTTATGCAATGGAGCATGTTCGGCATCTGCACCTGAGTAACGGCTGATCAGGTGTAAAGAGGCGACAGGCACGTATAATTTTGCATCATTGGCATAGCTTAAGGTTAAAAATTCGGTCACTATGCCTGCCGTTTCAATGGTTTGTAAGCCTAAGTAGCGACCTATGCCGTGCTCAATATGAACCACAGGTTGCCCGATAGATAGCTCGGCAAGGTTTTTGAAAATTGCATCGGCTTGTACATCTTGCTGTTTTTTTCGACGACGAGCTTGACGTACTCTATCGCCCAGTAGCTCTGCCTCAGTAATTAATGCAATGCAATTTTTAAGGGATTGTCCTTTGTGTTGAAAAATAAAGCCTTGGCTTAGGGCATTGACGGTAATGCCAATTTTTTCTCCTGAGTCGATAAACTGTGTGATAGAGCCAAACTCTGGAGGCGTGATTTGATTGCGTTTCAATAACTCCAAGACACTCTCTCGGCGACCTTGGCTTTCCGCGACGAAGAGAATTTTCTCTGGTGTTTCACTATCGCTAATAAACTGATTGAGCAAATCAAAAGGCTGTTTGAGTTGATGACTGATTGTGACATCAGGCATGGATTTTACATCATAGTAAATTTTTCCTCGGCCTGATTGCTGCTCTTCTAAAGCAATATTATCACTTGTTTCATCAACTGTTTGGTTTGCTTTGATGGTGATACGTTCAAATGGCTTTAACGCTAAAAATAATTCTTCGCTTGTTAAGAAGAGCTTTGCTGGAGCTAGTAATGGGCGTGTAGGGTCGTATCGACGATCTTCATATCGATATTCAACATCAAGCCAGTATTGCTCGATGGCTTTTTCAATATCCCCTGAAACCATGATCAGCGCGTTATTTGCCAAATAATGGCATAGGTGACTGGTCTGCTCGAAAAATAGCGGTAAATAATATTCGATACCAGCAGGCATAATACCATTACTTACTTGATGATAAATCGACTCTTTATCTATCGTTCCAGTAAATAATTCTCGATACTGTCGTCGAAATAGGTTGATACCTTCCTTATCGATTGGAAATTCATGAGCCGGTAATAATTCTACCGCGGGAATTTTATCACTAGAACGTTGATTTTCAGGGTCAAAAATACGTATTTCGTCAATCTCATCATCAAAAAAATCAAGCCTGAAAGGAGTTTGGCTGCCCATGGGGAATAAATCCAGTATCGCCCCTCGAGCTGAAAATTCACCATGTTCCATGACTTGATCGACACAGCGGTAACCACTTGCTTCTAATGCTTGGCGTAACTGATGTAAATCTTTTCGATCGCCTTTGTTAATTAATAAACTATTAGCCTCAATGTAATCTTTAGGGGGAAGTCGTTGTAACAGTGTAGTGACTGGTACAATAACAACCCCGTGTGTCATCCGAGATAGCTGGTATAAAGTGGCGAGGCGCTGAGAAATAATATCTTGATGCGGTGAAAAACTGTCATAGGGTAAGGTTTCCCAATCAGGAAAAAGACAGATAGATAACTCACTCCCGGTATCTAAACTGAGTAATTCTTGTTCTATTCTCAACGCTGATGGTGTGTCGTGAGTGATCAATAAAATTGGTTTATCAGCTTGTGTTGCTGCCTGATAAATAGCCAATGTGGCACTTGCGCCAGGTAGGTTATACCAAGACTTTTTGTCTGCGTGTTTGCCGCTACTTTTGGTTAATATAGGAGAGAGAATAGGGTGTAGTTTACTCATGAAATCTTATTTTTTATTTTGATACTGGAGTTAATCAGTTGAATTTACTTCTTGTGGCTAATCATAGCATTTTGTTGATATAAAATGCTCATTAAACAGTATTTTTGCCATTTAAAATTCTCTTTAAAATGAAATATGCAGCATCGGTTGCCAGATCAAGGTATAATCGCCAGCGATATTGGTAAAAATTTGTTGTGAACCTTGGAGTGTTGAGTGACTAATAATGATGTGTTGCGCCGTATACGGTATACCTTTAATTTACGAGATGAAAAGGTTGCCAGTATTTTGGCTTTGGCTAATTGTCAAGTGAGTCAGCAACAAGTACAACGTTGGTTATTAAAAGATGATGATGCCAATATGTTACCTTTGACAGACATTGAACTGGCAAGCTTTCTTAATGGTTTTATTATTGAAAAGCGCGGAAAGAAAGAGGGTAAAGTACCTGAGCCAGAAGCTCAATTGAGTAAAAACCTTATCTTATTAAAGTTGAAAATTGCCCTTAAACTGCAAAATGAAGATATTATCGGTTTGCTGGCTGGTACGGGGTTTACTATTGGAAAAGCTGAGCTAACGGCATTTTTTAGAAAACCAGATCATAAAAACTATCGTCATTGTAAGTCACAGTTTTTACGTAATTTTTTGCAAGCATTACAAGACAAGTATCGGCAAGTTAAGTTAGCTAAGCCCAATCATTTAGCACATCAGCCAAAACAACAGACATCTTTTCACGCTAACGCAAAGCCTAAGCCTAAGCCTAAACAGCATTATGTGAACCCGAATGCCAGCGTTAAGAAAAAAACTGACAGTCGAAAAGTGTTAAAACTCAAACCCGAAGATATTTATAAAGATAGTTAATAGTCTGATATGTTTCTTTATTAAAACCATACATTAATTGTGGTTAATTGTCGGCTGTTTGATCTGAATCAATACTGGAATGTTTGTGATAGATAGAATAGCCTTACCACAAATAACTTAGTAGAGATTATGTCTGAAAAACCAATCGTGTATTCGTGTTCGGGGTGTTCGAATGTAGCCCGAATAGCTCATGATATTTCATTGAATTTAGACAGTGATGGTATTGCTGATATGTCGTGCGTTTCTGGTGTGATTGGTAATGTTGAACCTATTAAAGCAATTGCCACATCAGCAAGGACAATTATTGCCATTGACGGTTGTCAATTGTGTTGTACTAAGACCTGTTTAGATGCAAGTGATGTGAAAACATCTCACCATTTTGTTATTACGGATCTTGGGATTGAGAAACGAGATAAATGGCAAGATTCACTCACTGAAAATAGCAAAGCGTTAATTCATGTTTATGGAGAGCTGGCCAAGCAAGGTATTGGCTTTTCTTCTTAATAGACTTGATATATTTATCGCCTCTGTTTGTTTTAAAAAAATTTCGTTAATATAAATATTTACGCTTGGTGAACTGTTTATAATGACGAAATTTTTTCATTTGTTAGCAAAAGTTTTTTGGCCTATTCGATATCTAGTGTTAACACTGGTGATTGGTTGCGGTGTGGCTTTAGCTTATTTTGTCTTATTTGCTAACATTACTCAGCAAGAACAATACATGCTGCCGAGTTTATTTGGCTTATTGTGGTCAACTTTATTGTGGTTGTTGGTCGCAAGCTTTTATCAACCACTTCCTTCATCACCACCTTCAGGGTTTATCGCAACAATAATATGGCGTATTAAACGTTTTATATCTGTTATTTATGGTATGTTGTTTATTGGGTTAATTCTAGGTTCAATCTATTTCACCTTTAGGATCAGCCTTATATAATGTTATTAGTTTCAGTACGTTGTTTTAAACACATATGAAAGCCTCAGGTATTGTGATCAAAGTATTCCCCGATGATACCAAGGGGAGTAAGCACCAAAAATTTACCGTCAAGTTAAAAAATAATAAAACTGTACTTGTTATCCATAATATTGATATTGCTCCTAAAATTTACGGCTTAAAGGTCGGGGATAGAGTTGAATTTTTAGGCCAGTATCAATGGAATAGCCAGGGGGGGATGGTACATTGGACTCATCATGATCCTCATGCTCAACACCCCATTGGTTGGATAAAACATAACGGCAAATTTTATAGTTAAGTGTTATTATGAGAAAAATAACTAAGGTATTCATAAGCGAGAACATATGAGGTTTCTATCCCGTCGATTAGTCATGCCAAATGACTTAAATTATGCGCATTCTTTATTTGGTGGCCGAGCTTTACAGTGGATTGATGAAGAAGCGGCAACCTATGTTATCTGTCAATTAGAAACCAATTGCTTGGTGACTAAACATATTGGTGAAATTAGCTTTGAAGCGCCAGCAATGCAGGGTGACATTGTTGAATTTGGCTTAGAGACCAAAGAAGTTGGTCGTACATCGATTACCGTGTCGTGTTTAGTGCGTAATAAGGTGACGAAAAAAACCATCTGTTTTGCTGATGATATTGTGTTTGTTAAAGTTGATCCTGAAACACGTCAAGCCGTACCCCATGGTAAAACTAAAGAGAGTTTAATTGAGCAAACCCGTGATGAAGTGAAAACGCTGAATTTATCCTAATAATCGGCTTGAATTTTTCAGTTAATTTTCTGTGGATGTGCGTTGTGGCTTATGTGCAGGCTATCGGATACAGCAAAATGGTAAGATCATCATTGGGGATATACGCAGGTAAGATAGTATAACCTCGTAATCGGTGCTGCTACTCGAGTAGTCGCTCAATTCACATTAATGATTGAAAAATGATGACTTGCGATATTAAATCCTTCACGTAAATAAAACCTATGCGCAGCAAAGCGTTGCACGCCAGAGTCTAAGTGGATTTGCTCGCAGTGATTGTCTTTGGCGTAATTTTTGAACCAGTCAATCAGCAATTTACCAATACCTTGTGAGCGGCTGTTTTCATCAGTGATTAAATCTTCGATATAAATATGTTTGCCCCATGCCAGTTTCTCACCAACACTGAAACCTGCGACAGCAAGCACCTCATTGGATGATTTGACATATACCACTTGATAGCCGTGTTTTTGCTGTTTTTCGATTTGTGTTAACAGTGAGGCGTTATCGTAGTTTGCCCGTAGTTGTAAAAACAGGTCAAGCACTGCTTGGCGGTCGGTATTGTGATTAAACAACTTAACTTCCATTTTTCTTCCTTATCTAAGGGGAATGAGTGCTCCTTTATCAAAGTGACTCAATCAGCTCATATACTGTGATTACTTATTTAATTATGTACATGCCTTCGCTTTCTGGTCGAGTTAACGTAAAACCAAACTTTTCATATAAGACAGGAACATCGGCCATTAAGGTGATATAGGCGCCCGTAGGAGCTGCACTGTCTAGATATGCCATGATGTGTTCCATGATCAATCGACCAAAGCCATTTCCTTGATGTGTTGGCGCTACCGCTACATCAACAATGTCAAAATTGAGCGCACCATCACCAACAACACGTCCCATGGCAATGGTCTGGTTATCTAAGACAATATGGACGCCATAAAGGCTGTTGGGTAAGGCGAGCTTTGCTGCATCATAAGGGCGAGGAGTTAGCCCAGATACTTCCCGTAGGTGAATAAAATCATCAACAGCAGCTACTTTTTCTATGATTTTGTACACAATTTTCTCTTTGCTCGACTAAGGGATATTACTTAACTAGTTGAACTATCTTACTTGATAAGGCTAAATAAATGAATGGCTTATACATTAACTCCGCAAAAAGGTTTAACTAAACATTTTGCGGAGTATCTGCTGATTGTATGGTTTGTTTTGCTTAAGTATTTCGGATGGTTGTGGTTATAACTCTTTCGCAATATCAATCAATACGCTTTCTAATTTAGCGGCCTGTATTTCGATTTCTTTGATGATTGATAAATCAACCGCGTCAAATTGTTGCTCTATTTTTGCCATTTCTTGCTCTTGTTGTTTGATTAACGCTTCATCAATTAATGCTAGTTTTGATAACTCGGCAGAAATCACCGCTAAATCTTGCATATTAATCGTGTCTTTATCAAATTTCACGCTCACTTGTTCAAGTTTGCTGACTTCATCGGTGATCGTCTGTGCTTTTTGTTCAAGTTCGGCAGCAAATTGTTCGAGTTTGCCTTCTTGAATTTGAAACTGCTGCTGAAGATGATCTAACTTGGCTTCAACTGCGCTGATCCTTTGCTTTTGTGCCTGATTGAGTTCGTGAAAGTAGATGACTTTACCATTGACATAGTACCTTTTTTCTTGCTCATCATCGGAGCGGAAAATTGTGATTCCATCGGTTTTAAGGTACTGTCTGGTAACATCGGCTTGTACATTAGGTGAACCAATGGCAAGTAGGATAATAAAGCTAAGTGAACTTAGCGTAGATAAAATTAGTTTATTCAGTAATAGCTGCGGCATTGCTGACTCCATTGTAATTAATTTAACTGACTTATGTATAGAGTCGAGCAATGAAGCTAAAAAGTTTGAATGGTGACGTTTTTTTATTTATCTAGTCGGTAATACTTGGTTATTCCGCGGGGATAAAAATCAATAAGCAATAGTTGTTACTTGATGGTAACAACTATTTCAGTTCTGTATTTAATATGCTGCAAGTAGCAAATAACAGGGCTTAAGGGGCTACACAGTTAGTGCCATTACCTTGGGTATTTGCACCTGAAATACGGTTTTGCCTATCGATAATAAATGTGATTGAACAGAAATTGCCTGCAAGCTGTTGAGAGCCGTTGTTATCGTACTCAACAATCTTATTGCCATCGCCTAGTTTGAGGAAAGAATGAGGCGTGCCATATTCTGCGATCAAATTACCTAGTGATTCACCTTGCCAGTGTGACACACTTCCATTTGACGCACAGCCAGCAACGAATATCATGAAAAAAATACTTAATACAACATTTTTCATTTTACAACTCTTGATATTAGTTACTTAGTGAGTTGATTATATATTGAACAGTTTCAAGTTGTAAAACAATGTTTCTGTTGTTGCCTGTTTGAAACATCTGTTTTGTTCATATTAGTGAACACTCATAAACTAACAGCTTGATAGTAGACAGGTTAATTGGCGAGGTATTGTTGGTAATTTTTTATACCAAAATAGCGGATGGTCTTCTTTATTTTGAGCTTTTTAGCGATTAGCAGTTCACCACAGTATATTTTGACGACTTGTTTGTCACCATTACTGTCTGCTTCATATTGATGAGCGGGATTGAGTCTGAGGTTATCAAACTCAGTTTTCATGATTAACTTCACAGATAATTGCCTGATACAGTGCTTGAGCTATAGTTTATTGATATCTTTTTTAACTTGATAACCTTCGTCAGTGACGATTGTCTCAAGTACTTGTACGCGCTGTTCCAAGTTTTTTACCTGCTTTTTTAATTCGATGTTTTCTTCTGCCGCTTTACTATTTTGATTGCTGGTTCGTTCTTTAAATTCAAGTTGTTTTTTATACATATCGTACAAAACACCAAAGCCAACTGAAATTAATACAATGAGAACAACCATGGCGGTAACAGACATTGATAACTCCTATTTCATTAAATTTTCGAGCTCTTTTTGAGCCAAATATTTTTCCATCGATGAACGTAACAGTTTATATAATAATATTGAACCGTCTATCTCTTCTTTTCGATTGGTTAAACTTTCAATATTCAATCCCAAAGGTAGATCATAAGGCAGCACTGCATCTAAGATTTGGCGTAAACTGTTCACACAAATTCGGATGGATTCATAAAGCGGCTTTTGTGCATTTAATATTCTTAAGCTAGTCGCTTCTGGCACGCTTACCCCAAGCCATTCTATAAACTCAAGTGTTTTGCCACTACCGCAAGGGGAAAACGTTAAGATGAATCGTTGTGGTTTTAGTTGCTGTTTTTTACATTCAATCGCATAACGGGTCAGCATGTCTATCGTCGCTTGTGGATTATAGATAGCCTGCGAAATAAAAAAATTGCACCCTTGCTGATGTTTTTCAATGAGTCGTTGATGCTCATTACCTTTGACCGCGTGGCGCTCGGCAATGGTGACGCCACCGATAAAAAAGTCATGCTTATTCTGTACTAAGGTTTGATAAGCATCTGATAGCGGTAATGAAATAGTGTTATTTTTTGATGGGCTGCCAACAAGGACAATATCTCTGACGCCGTATTGTTGCCATGCGTCATTCGCCCATTGCTCAAACGCGTCAGCATTTGACTGTACTACGCTTTTATAAGTGATCACAGGACGCGATGATTTTTGATTTAGTAACGCTGAATAATGACGAGGATCATGGGTTGATTTAAACGGAAAAGGGCGCGGCTTGTTAGTACGAGAGTCTTCATCTTGAATGTCGTAGACAATCAAACCATCAAAATCAATATCGCTGACACGCTCTAATAACTTGCTAGCGATAGTTTCTACTTGCTCAAATGGGGTATCACTTTTGGGTGGGGTAGTACCAATAAAATATACCCCACGATTGATATCATTATATCTTGCTCTTAACTCTGATCCGTTTTCCACGTTACTTTATTCTTACATTACTCACTATGGCAATATCATAACTGGTTTATCTAAAAAAATCTTCGCTAAGGCTATGACAAATTGTGATTAATTATCTCTTTTTGCTTGAAAATATATCGTAACCTAACATTTACTTTATTTACTATTGAAACGGTTATCGTGCAACAGTGAAAGTCTCAGGCTTAGAGTCGGTGAAGTGAGTATGATTAATGGAGTTTATCAATCGCGGTTAAAATCGCTGTTTTTTCTTTGAGTAGCTTGATTTCGTTAAATAAAGCCTCAGCTTGTGGGTACTGTAATTTCAAATACCGCAGCCATTGTTTGAGTCGGCTGGAAAAGTAAAAGCTTTTATCTCCCGCTAATTCTAAATAAGCATATCGCTTTAGCTGTTGACATAATTGATGCCAAGACATTTTCGCCTCAATACCTTTTACTACATTGGCTAAATTGGGGGTAGCGAGTGCGCCTCTGCCAAGCATAATATTGTTGGTTTTTGCTTGTTGCATACATTGTTGTGCATCGTCAAAGCTCCAAATTTCACCATTGGCAAATAATTCAATGGGGTATTTGTCACTTATTTCGCCTATATGATGCCAATAAGCCGGTGGGTTATAGCCATCACGTTTGGTGCGAGCATGAATGGTAAGCTGATTTGCATTAGCACTGGTAATGGCACTGACAATTTCATCAAGCAAGCTGGTATCATCAAACCCTAACCGGATTTTTACCGATAGGATCTGTTCAGCTGAGATAGATTCTTTGACGTTATTAACAATGCGGTAAATGGTTTCTGGTGATTTTAATAATACCGCTCCACCTTTGCTTTTATTGACGGTTTTTGCCGGGCAGCCAAAGTTAATATCAATACCGTGTGAACCTAATTCGATAGCTCGAACCGCATTCTCAGCCATCCACTCAGGTTCTTGCCCTAACAGCTGTACTCGAACAGGGGTTTGGTTTTGACAAAAACCTTGGTTAAGTAATTCAGGGCAAATTTTATAAAATACTTTTTTAGGCACCAAAGTGTTAACGACTCTGACGAACTCAGTAATACACAGATCATAGCGATTTAATGAAGTGAGCATCTCACGCATAAGGACATCGGCTACACCTTCCATTGGGGCAAGAGTGACTTTTTTTACTTGGTTTTTCATTGGATTATAAGTCATCTATGATTAGACATTTGAAAAAAATTAACCTAAAGTTTTACTTTGAATAAAAAAAATTAACTTGTCCGAAATTTATTGTGAATTATCAGGTCTTGTTAAAATAGTAGTACTAGATTGACCTTGTATCGTCATATTGAATTAACATTGTGATTAGATATGGTGTCTAAGTTTAATTTTTAAAGGAAAATAAAATGAATATAATTAAAAAATCAAGTTTAGCATTGTTATTAGCTACTTTTGCTTTAACGTCGTTAATGAGCACAGCAGCAAAAGCGGAATCTAATCCTTTTGAAACGCAGGGTATTGTTACTATTGCTGGCGATGAGCATGAAAATAAATGTGGCGAAGGTAAAGGTAAGAACAAAGGCAAATGTGGCGAAGGCAAAAAAGCCATGAAAAAAGGCAAATGTGGCGAAGGCAAGTGCGGTGAAGGTAAAGGTAAGCACAAAGGCAAATGTGGCGAAGGCAAGTGCGGTGAAGGAAAAGGCAAGCACAAAGGCAAATGTGGCGAAGGTAAGTGCGGTGAAGGAAAAGGCAAGCATAAAGGCAAATGTGGTGAAGATAAAAAAGCCATGAAAAAAGGCAAATGCGGCGAAGGCAAGTGCGGTGAAGGTAAAGGTAAGCACAAAGGTAAGTGCGGCGAAGATAAAAAAGGCAAAAGTAAAAAGTGTGGTGGCTAATTAGCCAGTTCACTCAATAAATGCTCGCAATAAAAGCCACTAATTGTTAGTGGCTTTTTTTCATTCATTAATCGTAAATTGCAACGTTAGGGGATAGTAAACCATAACTATAATCATCTAGCCGTTGCTGATTTAGCACAGAATGTGCTTTAAAGTGTCCTTCTCGTTGCATGCCTAATTTTTCCATCACCTGCCAGCTTGCTTGATTTATGGCACAACAATGGGCTTCAATTTTCATCACGTTGACTTGGTGAAACAGAAAGTTGATGATAGCCCGCGCTGCTTCTACCATATACCCCTTTCCTTGATGCTCAGCTGTTAATAAGTAGCCTATTTCTGCACGTTCGCTTTCAATATCTATCAGCCGAAAGCCGATAGTGCCCGCAAAATTTTGTGATGACTTTACGATAATCTTTAACGTTAACCACTGTGTTTGATCGCCGTCCCAAGGTTTTATGCGCGCAGCAAATTTTTGCTTAATTGCTTCTTTTGTTAAAATTGGGCCTATGTATTTCATCAATGATTCATCGCTTTGTAGCTGATAAAAAAATGGCAAGTCATCTTCATTCATTGATTGCAAGCTTAGTCGCTCTGTTTCAATAGTAATAGGGTGTTTTATCAAGTTTAGTTCCATATATATCCTTGAAAATAGCAGGTATCACTCGCATATAATACATTGTAATTTAATAAAGGATGAAATGTAGATGAAAAATACAGTCGTTATAACGGGAGCTAATAGAGGAATAGGGCTTAAACTAGCTCAACAGTTTGCTGAGCAAGGGGATCGTGTGATAGCGCTTTGCCGCCAATCGTCTGAACAATTAGCGCAGCTAAACGTAGAAATTGTTACTGGGGTTGATGTGTCGACCAAGCAGGGGCTTGAGCATATGGTCGAGCAATTAAAGCAAACAAGTATTGATGTACTGGTGTGCAATGCAGGTATCTTAAGGGATGAGCAATTAGGACAATTGAATATTGATACCATTCGGGAGCAGTTTGAAGTCAATGCATTAGCGCCGTTAAGAGTCGCTGAGCAATTATTACCTCAGTTATCTTCCGGTAGTAAAATTGCCATGATCACTTCAAGAATGGGGTCTATTGCAGATAATGGTTCAGGTGGCCGTTATGGTTACCGTATGTCAAAAGCTGCATTAAATGCTGCGGCAATGTCATTATCAAAAGATCTTGCACCACAAGAAATTGCTGTGGGAATTTATCATCCAGGCTATGTGCAAACAGATATGGTGAACAACAATGGCGATATATCGGCACTAGAGGCAGCGAGTAGAATTGTTGGTTTGATCAATGAGTTATCAATGAGTGAGAGTGGAGTGTTTAAACATTCTAATGGACAAGTATTACCTTGGTAGCAAAAACAGGTCTTGAAGCTATTAAGCCAAATTATGTCAAAATTTGGCGAGCGGTACAGAAAATACCACTTGGCAAAGTGGTGAGTTATGGTCAAATTGCTGATCTTGCTGGTTTACCCGGGCGTGCTCGTTTAATTAGTAAGGCATTAAGGCAGGCGCCTAAAACCGGTTGGCAAGGACAACAAATCCCATGGTATCGAGTGGTAAATAGTCAAGGTAAAATATCATTCCCTGTGGGCAGTGATGGTTTTAACCGCCAAAAGCAGTTATTGCAGGATGAACAAGTGGTGGTAATAGGCAATAAGATCAGACTGTCAGAATATCAATGGCAACCTGATCTTATCGAGTTATTGTTTCATCTAGATAGTTAACCTAAGGCTATAACGATGACGTTCGGCCTCCATCTACGGGTAAGTTGATACCCGTAATATAGCCAGCTGATGGCGAAGCTAAAAATGCAGCCGCAGCGGCAAATTCTTCAGGTTGAGCAAAGCGCCTCATTGGAATGGTCGCTTTTTCGTTTGCCGTTGCTTGTTCAATCGAAATATTTTGCTTTTTGGCTTTACCGGCGATAATGGCATCTAAGCGCGCTGTTGCTGTTGCGCCTGGTAAGACATTATTCACCGTTATACCAAACTCACCCAGTTCATTTGCTAAAGTTTTTGCCCAGCTTGCTACAGCACCACGAATAGTATTGGATACGCCTAAATTTGGTAAAGGTTGTTTAACCGATGTCGAAATAACATTAATGATACGACCATAGCCTTGTTGTTTCATAAAAGGGAGCAAGGCTTGCACTAAATGGTGGTTAGACACTAAGTGCAGATTAAAGGCATTGATAAAATCTTCTGCTGCAGAAATATGGGCAGGCCCAGGTGCTGGTCCGCCAGTGTTGTTGATCAGAATTTCAAATCCATTACCCTTCGCTATTGCTTCTGTGATCACTTGTTTCACCTGCTCTGGCTGGCTAAAGTCGGCTACGAGTACTTGATGCTGTTGCCCTTTACTTGTATCTAATTCGGCCAATACTTCATTCAGAGAGCTAAGGTTACGTGAAAATAAGGTAACATTTGCGCCAAGCGCGGCTAATTCTAGTGCACACGCTTTACCAATACCTTGGCTACTACCGCAAACAAGTGCGTTTTTATTCGTTAAATCTATATTCATATTGTTATCGTTGTAGATTGAATTTAGTTAAGTAAATTTAATCATATTCAGGCGATAAACGTTAGTAAAAGAATGTGTTTTAATTAAATTAATTTTGACGGGTGTCAGATTTGGCTGTTAAGCTTACTTTATTTGTAACAAGGTATAAGTGATGGAAGGTGTTTCAGTCAGTGGCAAGGGCCCTGTGGTTGTATTTTTGCATAGCTCATTAAGCAGTGCAAAACAGTGGCAACGCTTAGCACAGAGTTTAAGCGACTGCTTCTGTTGTATTAATATTGATTTATTGGGCTATGGTCGAGCACCACAAGTGACCGATGAACAAAATTATTCTTTTGCCACTGAAGTGGCTCGCATCAAACAAATTCTGGCGATGCATGAGGTAACTCAGCCATATCACCTTGTTGGTCACTCATGCGGGGGAGCGATTGCGTTAAAAATGGCGGTAGAGTCACCCGAGAATATTGCCAGTTTAACGCTTTACGAACCTGTAGCGTTTCATTTGCTAGAACAGCTAGATGATCATGTGGTGAAAATATTTGCAGATGAACTGGAGCAACTGAATTTAAGCAGTGCAGCTAAGCGTTTTATTGATTATTGGAATGGTGATGGTTTTTTTGACGCATTACCAGAGGCAACACAGCAGCAAATGGCAATAGGGATGAAGAAAGTCAACTTGGATTTTCATGGAATTTTTGGTGAAACTTATCTGTTGAGCGATCTATTTGCTATTGCCTGTCCAGCTTTAATATTGGTGGGCAAAGGCACGAGTGCTCAAAGTAAACAATTAAGTGAGAACATCGGGCAACATATTGCATCATCAGAGCTGGTGTTCGTTGATGCAGGGCATATGGGACCTATTAGTCACCCACAGTTAGTAGAACCTTTGATCAGTGATTTTTTATTGAAAAATATTTGATATAAAAAAGCCCAGTTAATACTAACTGGGCAAAATGTCAGGGAGAGAAATAGTAAATGCTTGGTTATTCTTTGTTGCTATTGAGTAGGCTTTTACCATTTATAGCAATTTTTCTTGGTTTTAAAGCTTCTGGTATTTCTCTTTCTAAGTCTATGTGTAATAAACCATTTTCCATAAAGGCGCCTATCACTTTAACGTGATCACCTAATTGAAATTTTCGTTCAAAATTTCGCTCGGCGATGCCTTGATGAAGAAATTTTCTGCTCGACTTGTCATCATTGGTAGGTTTAGTACCTGTGACAATTAAGTTATTTTGTTTCGATTCAATTTCAAGCTCGTTTTCTGCAAAACCAGCAACTGCCATAGTGATGCGATATTGATCATCGGCGAGCAGTTCAATGTTGTACGGTGGATAAGATGACTGTTTGTCAGCACGAGAGGCTTTGTCGAGTAATCCAGCTAAGTGATCGAAACCAATAAATGAACGGTATAGTGGGCTAAAATCTGTATTAGTACGCATAATTCATATCCTATCTTGTTAGCAATATGCTGTTAAAGTTGCTTACCTAAGCTTTATTGTCCAACTTATGTTGCGACGTAAACTCATTGCGAAGTAAGTAACCAGTTAAGTGCCTTTTATTAAACAGGCAGTTCATGTGTGTAGTCCCATCAGGCGACTACAGTTTAATAGATAAGGACGTAAATTTTCTTTTCAAGCATTTGAAAGAAAAAATTTTAAAAAAATATGTAACCTATTGCTTTTTATTAAAAAAATAAAATTGATTGAGGGCGTTAATCTGGGGGGAAGATGAGTAAACCCTTAAAACGATGAATGTGTATTGTTATTGAAAGTGTATTTACTATGGGTTTTAAAGCTGAGATAACAGAGCGCTATATTTTATATATTTAGCGCTCTGCACAGAAACACGCCCTAGTCGTTATTGAACGGAGTCTTTGCTCTTAGCTGGGGGTTGGTTTTCAGCCGTTAATGCGCTTAGCGAAGCTAATGCCTGTTGATAATCTGGATGATTGGCAATATTTTCAACTAATTCTTTATAGGTTATTTTTCCTTGTTCATCAATAATAAAAATTGCTCGAGTTAACAGCCCCATATCTTTGATTAACAGACCATATTTTGTGCCAAAATCTCGCCAGACAGCATCAGATAATACTTTAATTTTGTCGACGTTTTCGGTTTTGCAAAAGCGCTTTTGTGCAAATGGGAGATCATTGCTTATTGTTAGCATAACCACATCATCTGGCTGTTTGGCAAGCTCTTCATTAAATCGTTTGGTCTGTAGAGAGCACACCCCAGTATCTAAACTTGGTACTACCGAGATCAGTAACTTCTTACCAGTGAAATCTTGTAATGAAACCGGTGCGAAGCTTTCGTTTACCACTTTAAAATCCGGTGCTTGTTCTCCAATCGCTACTTGATTACCTAATAACACCACGTATTTGTCTCCAGCTTTAACCAGATCATTATGCTCGGGCAAATCAGTATTTAATAACGTGTTGGCTGATAGCGAGAAATTGCTGAAAATAATAAGCGTGGGAATCAATAATAATTTTTTAAATTTCATAATAGTAATTAAGTTTCAAAATTTGATTGAAAGCTTAACGCTGACAAAAAAAAATAGCCAACAAATAGTGTTTTTTTTAATTCTTATCTATTGTTAAGGCATGGATGGCTTTATTATATAAAGTTGTAATTGGTTAATATTAACATAGAGGTAAGCAAGGTATTTATGTCAACAGCCTTATTAATTTGTGATGATTCAAATATGGCGCGTAAGCAAGTAGCAAGATCGCTACCTGAGGGCTGGGAAGTTGACATTAGTTTCGCAACTAATGGTCGCGAAGCCATTGAGGCTATAAAAGCGGGCAAAGGAGATGTATTGTTACTTGATTTAAATATGCCTGAAATGGATGGTTATCAAGTGCTTGACGTTATTATTAAGGAAGATTTACCCACTATGGTGGTGGTTATTTCTGGTGATATTCAACCCGAAGCTCACCAGAGAGTGACCAGCATGGGGGCTCTTGATTTCATCAAAAAGCCGGTCAATCAGGGTAAATTAACGGAAATATTGAAAGCTTATGGCATTTTTGCTCCTGAAGATGAAGTTGTTTTACCTGTTATTAATACTGCAATAGAAGAAAAAGTCGAGTTATCGCCCGTTACCAAGCCTATTACCCCTGCCGAAGAAGTAAAGCCTAAAAGCGACAGTAGCATTATTTCATTACCCGCCGATTTACGTGATTGTTATCAAGAAATTGCTAATGTGGCTATGGGTCAAGCAGGTGATTTATTAGCAAGGTTACTCAATGTATTTGTGGTATTGCCTATTCCTAATGTTAATGTGATTGAAGTCAGTGAATTAAGCATGGCATTGTCTGATGTTGAAGCGCATGAGAGTACTTCTGGTATTTGTCAGGGCTTTATTGGTGCGGGGATCTCAGGGGAAGCATTATTAATCTTAAATGATTCAAGCTTTAATGATGTTGCTCAATTAATGAATTATCAGTGTGAAATGGATGATAAGGCAGAGCTTGAGTTGTTAATGGATATGGCCAATGTATTAATTGGTGCTTGTCTTAAAGGTATTTCAGAACAATTGGATATGCCGTTTAGTCAAGGTCATCCTGTTGTGTTAGGTCAGCATCGCAAAATATCAGAATTAATCGCCACAAACTCACAAAAATGGCAACGTACGTTAGCAATTGAAATCAGCTATGGTATTGAAAATTATCCGATAAAATGTGATTTATTACTGCTATTTACCGAAGAGTCGATGAAAACACTTAACAATAAAATTGCCTATTTGCTGGAGTAAATATGTCGTTAGAAACGGAGCAAATAAACGAGTTACATTGGTTAATGGAAATGCTGCATACCATTGATGTTGGCTTGGTTGTACTTGATCGCCAGTACCATATTCAGATTTGGAATGGCTTTATGGAAAATCATAGTGGCTTACTACCAAGAGAAGTTAAAGGTAAACTGATTTTTGATTTGTTTGATGAAATCCCGAAAGAGTGGTTTATTCGAAAATCTGAGTCTGTATTTATGTTGAAAAACAAGGCGTTTACCATTTGGGAGCAACGTCCGTACTTATTTAAATTTCTCAATTATCGACCGATTACTGGTACCGCTGATTATATGTATCAAAACACAACCTTTATTCCGTTGATGTCATCCACTGGAGAAGTAACACATTTGTGTTTGATTGTTTATGATGTGACGGATAATGCGGTACATAAAAAAGAATTAGAGCAGGCGAATAAGGAATTATCAGTGTTAAGCCAAACGGATGGTTTAACCATGGTTTTTAATCGTTCTCACTGGGAGCATTGTTTAGCTGCCGAGTATAAGCGCTGGACCCGTAGTCAACATGTGAGTAGTTTAGTGATGATTGATATTGATCATTTTAAAAAGATCAATGACAGTTATGGTCATGTGGTTGGTGATGAAGTCATACGTCATCTGGCTAACATTATTAAACAGCATGTGAGAGAAACAGACATTTCAGGTCGATATGGCGGTGAAGAGTTTGCAATTTTGCTTGCTGACACCGATGCAGAGAATTCAAAATTTTTTGCTGAACGATTACGTAAAACAGTAGAAGATAGCGTGGTTAAGTATAATGATATCGATGTTAAATACACCATTAGTTTAGGTTTAGCGGAAATTGATGCCACAATGAAAAATCATGAAGCATGGATTGAGTGTGCTGATAATGCCTTATATCAGTCGAAAAATAATGGGCGAAACCAAGTCGCGCATTATTCTAAAACTGAAGAGTAAAATAAAAAGCCCAGACTAGGTCTGGGCAATCATTCATGAAACTTTGGGATATATACTGCAGGAGATATATAAAAATGCTCATCACTGAGCTGTATAAATAATAATCTATTTTGTTGCCCCCGTCATTAATAAAAAATCATTTTTCGCTCAAAAGTGAATGATCATAAGATAAGTACTTGTTCCTGAATTGAAATTTTTTTGTTGTTTTTATGAACATAGTGTCTGTTAGTATTTGTACTAACCGTGTGAGTAATCAATATATTCAATTCTACTTTAAGTTGTTGTTATTTTTGGTTTTTACTCTGTTTTTATCGGTCAAGAGATAGACTTAAACATCAGCATTAACTTCGATTGAAAACTATGCGTAATCGTCTTATATCTTTTAATGATAAGTTCACCAATAAGGCTTTTATTAAGCTAGTTGCGTTATTTCAAACGCTTGTTTAAACTGTTTAAATTGAAATCGTGGCTTACCTTGGTTGTATTAGCATGAGCACTAAAAATAAAATACTTGATGCGGCAGAACATTTATTTGCGGATAAAGGCTTTAATGGCACGTCATTAAGAGAAATAACTAGCTTAGCAGATGTTAATCTTGCTGCGGTTAATTATCACTTTGGTTCAAAAAAAGAACTGATCAAAGCGGTCATGTCTCGCTATATGAATGAATTGTCACCGCGATTAGAAGCTTCTTTAACGGTTATTTGCCAACAAGAGACTCCACCTAGTTTGGTTGAAGTGTTCTCTGCTTTTGTTGAGCCTTTGCTCTCATTGAATGTATTTAAGGAAAATGGCACCAGTAATTTTTTACAACTGCTTGGCCGTGGTTACACGGATAGTCAAGGCTTTTTGCGCTGGTTTCTTACCACGCAATACCCAGGGGTGATTGAAAAGTTTGTCGTTGCGGTACAACGGGCGTACCCTGAATTGTCAGCAGAAGATATTTTTTGGCGTTTACACCTGACTATGGGAACAGTGGTCTTTACTATGTCATCAAGTGACGCCTTAATGGACATTGCACAAAGCGACTTTGGTCAGCAAATTGACATTTCTGATGTGATCAATAAAGTGATCCCATTTGTTGCAGCAGGCGTTGGAGCTCCGTTAGTACATTAAATATGTTAATGACTCTTTGAATG
The DNA here is from genome assembly GCF_017168195.1 of Thalassotalea sp. G2M2-11. GTDB lineage: Bacteria > Pseudomonadota > Gammaproteobacteria > Enterobacterales > Alteromonadaceae > Thalassotalea_E. Next base: position 407,798 of record NZ_JADNYL010000002.1, on the reverse strand, counting down.
TCTATTAATCATTAAGTATGCTTGTTGTCTTGTTAGAAGGTCGCACAACTTGAGTATGATGAACCTGCTAGACACATTGCTTATCGAACAAGTTCAAAATACCTGAACATTTGTTGAAGGTGACTTATCAAAATTGCATTACGAATAGATGACATGTGGTTAAACACTATCGTTGGCAGGATATGATAAGCTGAAAGCATGTAAGGTGTTAAAGCGCATTTACGTGAAGCCGAATAGGTTAACTTATTATCTACGTAACAACGAATGACACGTATATCTTAGCGTGAAGCCTAGGCTAGAAATGCAACTGAGTGCTCAATGACGCTAACTCTCTTCTCGGAAAAATGATAATTAACAAATAATAATAATGATATGAATAAAAAATCTTTACTGCTTCTTATTGGGCCTGCCGCAGCGTTACTTAGCTATTTCTTACTTATTTATTTAGGCTTGCCAGAAAAGCCTGCGATTGCAGCAGCCATTACTTTGTTAACGGTTATCTGGTGGGTGAGTGAGGCTATTCCTATTCCAGCTACCTCGCTTGTCCCTTTTGCTTTGTTACCTTTATTTGGCATTGTTGATCATAAAACCGTTGCTTCTTCACTGGGTAGTCATGTGATTTTATTGCTGATGGGGGCATTTATGTTGTCAAAAGCGATTGAAAAAAGTGGTACGCACCAGCGTCTTGCGATGTATATGGTAAAAATTATCGGGGTTTCGAGTGCTCGACGCTTAGTGCTAGGTTTTATGTTAGCAGCAGGTATTCTTAGCATGTGGATATCGAATACGGCGACCACGTTAATTATGTTACCCATTGCTTTAGCGGTATTAGTGCATGTTAATAATCCTAGATTGACCACCGCGCTGATACTCGGTATTGCTTATGCTTCATCTGTTGGCGGAATAGGTACTCCTATTGGTACACCACCTAATGTAATTTTTATGGGGATTTATGAAGAGCAAACGGGTCAGGAGTTTGGTTTTTTAGCTTGGATGAAAATTGGTGTGCCTGTCGTGTTAATTGCGCTACCTTTAATGGCGATGTGGTTAACCCGCAATATTACATTGAAAGAAAAGATAGTGTTACCTGAACTTGGTCAATGGCGGGTTGAAGAAAGTCGAACCTTATGGGTCTTTGGTATTACTGCATTGCTTTGGATCACACGAAAAGAGCCGTTTGGTGGGTGGAGTCAATTATTTGATATTCCATTGGCGGGTGATAGTACAGTGGCGCTGTTTGCGGTAGTGATGATGTTTTTAGTGCCAAATGGTAAAGGTTCACGGTTACTTGATTGGGAAAGTGCAAAGGAAATTCCTTGGGGGATGTTATTGTTGTTTGCTGGTGGTATTGCTATTGCGAAAGGTTTTGTCGCGTCCGGTTTAAGTGATATTTTAGGCCAGTGGTTGACATCACTTGGCAGTTTACCCGCCATTTTAATGATTATCACCATTTGCTTATTTGTCACTTATCTAACTGAAATCACCAGTAATACAGCAACAGCAACCTTATTGATGCCGATATTAGCTGTTGCGGCCCTTGCTTCGGGTTATGATCCAACTGTCTTTATGATCCCCGCTGCTATGTGTGCCAGTTGTGCGTTTATGTTACCTGTTGCTACGGCGCCGAATGCTATTGCCTTTGGTACGGGAAAAATTTCGATCCAACAAATGGTTAAAGAAGGGGCAATTCTCAGTTTTTCCGTATCATTGATTATTGCCTTGGTTTCATATTGGCTGTTAATCAGGTAAAAAAAAGCCTTAGTAGAAACTAAGGCTAACATTAACAACGATGTCATCTAGAGGTACTTTATTGATGTCTGCATTGGTTAGAGAAAAATAAAGTCAGGATAGGATAAGCTATAGATATGACGTTTTTATGACAATAAACATGATAGAAACTCCCAAACACGACAATAAGCTACAGCACTTTTATATTGCTGAAGAGCAGTCTATTTATTTATTAAGTCATAAAGACGCCACAAAGCTTAAGCAATGGGTTGAATTATGTAAGCAGCAATTATCATTGCTTGGCTATAATAATATCAGCCTAATTGGCAAAGGGGCTTTTGGTTTTGTCTTTGCTGGTGATGATGAAGTCGGTGTTGCGCAGGTGTTTAAATTCTCGAGAATTAACCTACCACAACATGTACAGGACCGTTTAGCAGAAGAAGCCGAACTACAGTCACAACTCCATCATCCAAAAATCCCTCAAATTGTTGAATATTATAAAATTAAACGACAATCAATCGTCCATATGGCGCGTGCTCCTGGCATTGATTTAGAGCAATATTCACATCAACATGGTCCTTTGCCTCCTGAATTAGTGATGCATATTGCTTTGCAATTAGCCGAAATTTTATTGTATTTGCGTAATGTTAAATTACATAAAAAAGGTAAGCCCTATGTGCATGGTGATATTAAACCATCGAATGTGGTTTATGATGAAAATACCGGGCAAATTTATTTAGTTGATTGGGGCTCAGCTGTCACTGCTCAGCTTGATATCCATGGACAAACAACCGCCAATAACATTATGGATTTAATGAGTAGTGATTTACAAAATTCTAATGCCAGATTAGGTGATGTCTACTTTATTGGTCCTGAGCAAATCAATGGCGAAATGTCATCTCCTCGCTTTGATGAACAAGGCTTTGCTGCAACCATTTATGCCTTAGCATCAGGACAATCTTGCCGCTATGGTCATCATGTTATTCCGCCAAGCGCTTTGGGGCTACCCAAAATGTTTGCCAAGATCATAGAAGCCATGCTTAGTGGTGATAAAACAACGCGAGATAAGGCGGGTGATTACTTCTTTGCTCACCTACCATTATTAAAAAATATTGTGTTAGCAGAACAGCCAACAAACCCAGTGATCACCCCGTTAATTCCAGTGTGGTGTAAACCGAGTGAACAAGAAATTGACACTGTGGTTTATGGTTCGCGAAAATCATTTTTAAGAGAACAAAGTGATGAGGATTCGTTAACGGGGATCGATGATGCCCAGCTAGAAAAATATTATAAAAATTATTTAATGGGCATGGGGGATAATGAAAAAGCATTCATTGCCGCGGTGAGCCGTTTAGCTAACTTTCCTGTGGTGGGCGGTTTGGCGATTCGTTGGGAAAAAGAAGGGGTTTATATCGATTCCAATTTAACCTTGTTTGATGCTTCATTGAAAACCTCTTTTCAAAGTGCTGTGAACAACATGATCCATCTTGCGCAAGGAATTTTCCGAATCGGGGTATTTAAAAGTTGTTTGTTTAACGCTCGTAACACTTTGCATGTGGAGCGAGAAGATGAAAGCCTGCCGTTTGTTGCGGCAAAAGATCAGAAAATCCCTTTTGATGTCAGTGATGTGCCGGTTGTTGATGATGTCACACGGCTACATTCATATTTTGAAGATGGTAAAGATCCTGATGAATATTTATATTTACCCGATGAAATAATGGCGGTATTGGCGCGGTTAAATTTAATTCATCATACTGGCTGTATTATTTTTGAAGTGTTACCTACGCATTTAAAAATTCACAGTTATTTGATGTTACTTAATCATGATAAAGAACAAGAGTTTCGCGAATGTTTAGCGCAACTCTTAGCGCTTTTGCCAACGGTAACAGGGCAAGGTATTTCCGGTTTTATGAAGTTGCCTTATAAAGATACCCGCTTTTTTGAACATATTAATTGTTTACCCGAAAAATATTATCCTGTGAACCCAAAACGTATCATAAAAGACGAGTTTGCATAACATGATCACAATATGAGGAACGCTCTATGACGAATAAAATAGGTGACATGGCGTGGTTAGATTTAACGGTAGCGAATGCCGAAGAAGTGAAAAATTTTTATCAAGATGTGATCGGTTGGCAAAGTGAAGCCGTTTCTATGGGGGATTATCAAGACTTTACTATGTTGACCGAAGACAAACAGGCGGTTTCGGGTATTTGTCATGCTAAAGGTTCAAATGCTGACCTTCCTCCGATGTGGTTACCGTATTTTTTAGTTGCTGATATTGAGCAAAGTGTTGCTCAAGTAAAGGCGTTGGGGGGCAAATTACTGACACCAATAAATACGATGGGCAATGATAAGTACGTGGTAATTAACGATCCCGCTGGCGCAGCTTGTGCCTTGTATCAAAAAGGGTAAATGATAATGACCACCATACCTTTGTATCAAATAGATGCCTTTGCTCAGCAACGGTTTCAGGGAAATCCTGCGGCGGTTTGTCCTTTAACTTCTTGGTTAAGTGATGAAATACTGCAAGCCATTGCACAAGAAAATAATTTATCCGAAACCGCTTTTTTTGTGAAAGATAATACCCATTATCAACTGCGCTGGATGACGCCAGCAGCAGAAGTTGATTTATGTGGTCACGCTACACTGGCGGCGGCAGATGTTATTTTTAACTATTATGAGCCGCAAGCAGATGCGCTGTTATTTTCTACACGCAGCGGTGAGCTTAGGGTAACTAAAGCAGATAATGGCTTAATGATGGATTTTCCAGCGACCTTACCAAAGCCTATTGCTGCACCTGAGCAATTAGTGACAGGTATTGAAGAGCAAGTGGATGAAGTGCTAGCTGGTTTTGATTACATTGTTGTATTAGCAAATGAGCAACAAGTACTCGACTTTACCCCTGATTTTACTGCCTGGCAGCAATTAGATTTACGCGGTGTGCTGGTGACAGCAAAAAGTGATCATTACGATTTTGTCTCCCGTTGTTTTTTCCCTAAATTAGAGGTAAATGAAGATCCTGTCACTGGCTCAGCTCATTGCCAGCTAGCGCCTTATTGGGCTGAAAAGCTCAACAAGCAGCAATTGGTTGCTAAACAAGTTTCTCAGCGTGGTGGCGAGCTGATTTGTCAGATAAATGGTGATCGGGTAACGCTTATTGGGAGTTGTGTTGAATACCTCAAAGGTGAAATCGTTATTTGATCCTGCTGTGGCTTATTAATATGGATAAGAGTTTCATGAGAAAAATGTGTTGGAAATTGAGTCGTCATGATTGAAATATACGCAGGCAAGAATGCCTTAAAAACTATCCAAGAAAACGGCTTTAAACAGGAGCTGTTTAGCTCTTTTCTTGGTGCTAGTGGTGGACCGAAGTGGTTTATTCTTTACCAGTTAGATAGGTTTTTATTTGGTGAATTTTTTCATCATCGTACACAAGCGTTAAACCTTGTTGGCTCCAGTGCGGGGGCTTTTCGCGCCGCGTGTTTTGCACAACATGATCCGGTGGCAGCGATTGAGCGATTAGCTCGACATTATTCACACACGGTTTACTCTGCGCATGCTACGCCTGATGAGATCACCAGCAAAGCAAAAACGTTACTAACTGAGGTGTTTGGTCAGCAGGGCATTGAGCAAATTGTTGCTAACCCTGTGTTTAAAGCACATTTTATTGTCGCAAGAGCAAAAGGGTTAACGGCAAGTGACAATAAGTTATTACAAGGTGTGGGATTATTAAGCAGCTATATACTCAATCGCCTCGATAGAAAATACTTAAACTGGCAATATGAGCGCATTGTGTATCAGGCAAGTAGCAGCCAGTTAACTTTTTCTGATCCCTATCAATTTGCCACCAAACGTATTCCATTAACCCAGCAAAACCTCAGCCAAGCGTTATTAGCATCAGGCTCGATCCCGTTAGTCATGCAAGGCGTGAGAAATATTGCTCAATCACCCAAGGGCATGTATCGAGACGGCGGCATCATTGATTATCATTTTGATCTTGAGATTGAGAACCCTGGTCTGGTTTTATATCCGCATTTTAATGCGACACCTAAGGCGGGATGGTTTGATAAAAACCTTACTCGTACGGTATCAAGTAAAAGCTATGATAACGTTGTGTTGATTTGTCCCTCGCAGAAAATGTTTGATGCGTTACCTTATCGCAAAATTCCTGATCGTAAAGATTTTACCGAGATGTCAGCAGAGCAGCGTATTCCATACTGGCAATCGGTATTAACTGAAACGAGTCGTATGGCAGAAGATTTTGCTGACTTTGTCGACAAGCAAGACCTTGATCGTATTCAAAGCTTTAGCTGATAGTTTGTGTAACTAGAGCGTGTTGATCTTTGAGGTACAAATTTTGTTCAATTTGTGCGTGCTTTGATCACGACGCTCGGTTCGTAGCATAGTTGCTCTATGTAAAAAACGAGCAACAATGAGCAAAGTACGCTCAATTGAACCCCTTGGGCAACGCCTGTTTAACATTTATACTGTGTTATCGCCTTACTTGAGGAGAATAACTACACTACGAAGGCGCTGCCTTGTCTAAATGCCAAACAGTCAGTTGCAAAAATGAACAGCAAAGTTCAACACGCTCTAGGGTGTTTATTGGTGAAGATCATGCTTATTATTCACGCTCGTCGGGATAAATAAGCTTTGATAGAGCCCAGTGGCAAAATCGTCCGTCATGCCCGCAACATAATCAGCAATGACACGATGACTATTTAATTGCTTAGCGACTGAATCTTGATAATTTCGTAAGGCATTTTTAGGTAATAAACGCTCGGGATCTGAGGCGAGTGCTTCAAATAACTCCATCACTATTTGTTGACCTCGATATTCATGATGCTGAATTTCGGTGCGCTTGATCACAAAATCAAACACGAAGTCTTTGAATATTTTCAATACCTGCTGAGCAATTATGGGGTGTTTAGCATTGTATCTTAATAACGGCTCTTCAAACTGAAGTTGCTGCGTTTCATTTAAATCTTCTAGCACAATCGCAGTGATCAAATAATTGACTAAACCGCCAATGGCTTCTTTTTGTTGATAGGTTTTATGGCCAAATAGTTTATCTGATAAATCATCACTTAATTGTTGTAGCCATTGATCATCTAATTGCTTGAGTTTATCGATAACATGGTGTTCAAAATCATCTTGCTGTACGACCCCTGTGACAATAGCATCTTCTAAGTCGTGAATGCCGTAAGCAATATCATCAGCCAGTTCCATAATGGAACAATCTAAAGATTTGTACAGTGTTTTACTGTGACGATTATCTTGGGTAACAAGCTGTTGAAATAACGCTTTATCCGCACTAGATAATGGTGATAATACCCAGTTTAAGGTGTCTATATCGTCTTGAAATAACCCTTTCGGGGGATGCCAATCAGCGGCTTTTAATTGTCTGAAATTCTCAGGAACCTTGACGCTAGCTTGGCATGATAACTGATTGAGGGTTTGTGGGTATTTGATCAAGCCTAGTAAGGTTCTTCTTGCTAAGTTCATTCCATGATGTTCACTAAACGGTTCTAAGTAAGAAACAATGCGAAATGTCTGACCATTGCCTTCGAAGCCGCCGTGTTCGCGCATCATAAAGTTTAACGCGACTTCACCACCATGCCCGAAAGGCGGATGACCAATATCATGCGCTAAACATAGCGACTCGATTAAGGTGTCATCGGCGGGAAATAATTGTGCAGCGAGTTCTGGGGATTTATTACGTAATTGTGCGCTAATACCAGAGCCGATTTGTGCCGCTTCTAATGAGTGGGTAAGACGGGTACGATAAAAATCGCTTTGGCCACTCCCCATCACTTGGGTTTTTGATTGTAGGCGTCTAAATGCTGCTGAATGTAATATTCTGGCGCGGTCTCGTTGAAAAGGACTACGATGATCATCTTTTCGTTGTACAACATTCGCTCGTTGTCGCTCTAACCACACATTACTCATACACTACCTAATGATTGTTAAGGTTTTTACCATTAATCGATACCTTACCCAATATTATTGTGGCTGTACAAGCTTTTAGTTAAAACAGTGGTTAGAGCTACTTGTTGGTGGTTATTTAGTATTAGCGATAAAAATAGCTCTTTTTGGCGCGGGATAGCCTTCAATTGTCTTGCTGGTATCATTTGGATCGAGAAAGTCTTGAAGCGATTCAGTATCGATCCACTCTGTTTTTCGTTGCTCTTCAAATGAAGTGATGTCGGTATCGACTACGCGAATATTGATAAAGCCACAACGCTCAAGCCAAGCACACATAGCTTGGCAACTTGGTAAAAACCAGACATTTCGCATCTTAGCGTAGCGTTCGCCAGGCACTAGAACGGTGTTAACATCACCATCAACCACTAAGGTTTCCAATACCAATTCACCACCTTTAACAAGTTGGGATTTTAACTGATAAATAAAATCAATTGGCGAGCGACGATGATAAAGTACGCCCATCGCAAAGACAGTGTCAAACGCAGCTAGCTCAGGTAAATCTTCTACTCCCAAAGGCAATAAGTTCACCGCAGGATCTTTGATAAAATGCTGTATGGCGTTAAATTGCGTGAAAAACAGTTGTGTCGGATCGATGCCAACGACAAACTTAGCGCCAGCGCCACGCATGCGCCATAAGTGGTAGCCACTGCCGCAGCCAATATCAAGTACATATTTATTACTCAGGTCGCTAATATGGGGGAGCAAACGATCCCATTTAAAATCTGAGCGCCATTCGGTGTCAATATGTAAGCCATGGACATGATAGGGCCCTTTACGCCATGGCTTGAATTTTTTCAGTAAATTTTCAATGCGTTTAAATTCGCCCGAATTAATATCTTCTTGCTGACCAACTATCACGCCATTTTCTAGATCAATATGGCTGGGAGTTGTTTTTGGTAATGCATCTAACGTTTTTTGCCATTGGGCAAATTCACCATGTAGCTCTTGTTGCTGCCAAAGTGTTAATTGTGCAGGTAAAGTGTTTAACCATGGGGCTAAACGATTTTGAGCAATTTGTTGATAAAATTGATTGAAATTCATTATTTGATCGCAACTAAAGAAAAAAAGTTAAAACATTGGAACCAGGGACTAATGTGGGTAAAACCTGCCGTTTCTAGTCGGCTAATATGAGTGGGTAAATCATCAGTGCGCATAACGTTTTCTAATGCGGTGCGCTTTTGAGCAATTTCAAGATCGCTGTAACCATTGGCACGTTTAAAATTGTGATGTAAGTCGATCAATAAGTCATCACAGACATCATCGGTGCTGGAGATTTTTTCTGATAGCACCAAAATACCGCCAGTATTTAAGCCTTGAGCGACATTATTGATCATGGTTTGGCGAAGATCGGGTTCAATAAACTGTAAAGTAAAGTTGAGCACAGCCATTGAAGCATTGTTCATCTCAACATTGAGAATATTGTCTTCTATTATTTCAACAGGCGTGTCACCTTTAAAGGCATTGACGTGTCGTTGACAACGCTCAACCATGGCTGTTGAATTATCTACACCAATAATTTTACATTGCTTTGCAGTGATGGCTTGACGCATGGCCAGCGTTGCAGCACCTAATGAACAACCTAAATCATAAACATTAGAGCCTTCGCTAACATAATGCTGACTTAATTGGCCAATAGTGTCGATGATGGTGGCATAACCAGGCACCGAGCGAGAGATCATATCGGGAAATACTTCAGCGACCTGAGCGTCAAAAGCAAAGTCTTTAATTTTGCTTTGTTTGTTAGAAAAAATAACATCAGTGTTTGAGCGAGGCATAGATAAATTCAATTAACTTAAGTTTAAGTGTTGGTATTTTAACTGAAAAGCGGTAGGTTATGAAATGTAATGTGTTAACTTGGGCTTTTTCTTATGTTGCACTTACTTTGTGAATTTTATATGTGATAGAAAAAGTATAATTGACACGGTTATCAAATAATAATGAATGGATTTAATGTGTTTGAACTTCTTTTTGGCATGATAGAAACAATTATTAATCGTCAACACAGGATGATGATGGCAATATGAAGGCCTTATTACAGCGAGCAATAGTTTATCCTGTGCTGATAATGATTGTATTATTCACTAGCAATCAAATAGCAGCCCAGCCGGTTACAGCAGATAAAAAAGTTTACACAATTGCCGTGAATCAAACTTCTTATCCTTATCATTTTGCTAATGAGAAGGGAGAAGTTGAAGGCATCATGGTTGATTTATGGCGACTATGGGCAAAGAAACAACAAGTAAAAATTGAGTTTGTCGTGCTAAATTGGCAACAAACTCTGGATCAAGTCAAAGATAAACGTATTGATATACATGCGGGTTTAGCTAAAACGGAAGAGCGAAGCCAATATTTTAATTTTAGTGAGCCTTTTTTTCATTTTAATAGCTATTTTCGTGTCCATCGTGACTTGCCTAAATTTACTAAAATACAAGAGTTATTGCCCTATACTATCGGCGTGGTTGCGGGCTCGAGTCATGTTGAGCAGTTAGCTCAGTTAACCCCCCAGCTTAAATTACGACTGTACAAAAGCCGCTTTGAGTTGTTTGATGCAGCCCTTGCTGGTGAAATAGTCGCGTTTAGTAATTTAGATAAATTGTCGAAGCGTTATCCTCGTTATAAAGATTTACAAACCAAATTTCCCGTGTACAAAAAAGTATTATTTCATCGGGATAACTATGTCAGTGCGGTTGCTAAAGACAACTTTGCCCTGATTGACTTTATTGATCAGGGCTTTGCTAAAATATCAAACGAAGAAAAAATTGCGATAGAAAAAAAATGGCTCGGTGTTTCGAAGAAAAATGACAGCATTTCTTTAGTGTTCACGCCAGAGTTGCCGCCTTTTATGGATATTTCTTCCTCTGGCAAACCACAAGGACTATTTATTGATATTTGGCGTCTTTGGGCTGAAACCATGGGGTTGAATATTGAATTTATTCCTCAATCGACCAATGACGCGCTTGAAGTGATCAGTCAAGGGGGAGCAGATATACACATTGCTTTTACCAAAGAGGGGAATGCCAATAATAAGTTAATGGTTGCTAATCAAGTGTACTCTGTTGCTTCCAATGTTTATGTTAACAAAAACCTCCCTAATATTACTCACCTGTCCCAATTAAAAGGCAAAAAGCTTGGGGTGTTTGAATCAGCTGCTTATAGGGAGCAGCTTGAGCAAGAGTACCCTGAAATATCGTTAGTTTTTTTTCGTGATTATGCCACCTTAATGGAAGCCGCTGACTATGGCAAAATAGATGCTATGGTGGGTATTGTTGAAAACATGGAAGCTCAGCTGGCCTTAGCTAAATTACGTAAGCAATTTTATAGTTTTACCCGAAGCCCTTTTACTATTGATATATACTCATTCACGCAAAAAGGTAATACCCGATTAGCTGAAATTATACAGGAAGGTTTTAATTCATTACCTGTCGATGAACTGATTAAACTTGAAAAGCGGTGGTTAAGCGATCCAAGCAAAGGGTATTATCAGGTCAATGCCACAGAAGTAGATTTAACTGAGCATGAAAATGTATTTTTGCAGCAACACCCAGAGATCAAAATAGGTCTGGTACGTAACTGGAAGCCGATGGAGTTTATTGACGACAATGGCCAACCTAGTGGTGTGAACATAGATATTAATCAACTGATTGAGCAGCGAACGGGGATAAAGTTTTCGTATGTTGCTTTTGATAATTGGACTGAATTATTTACCGCATTAACGGTGAATGATGTTGATGTGATTGCCAGTGCAACAGAAACCGAAGAGCGGAAAAAATCACTAAATTTTTCAGATGTTTACTGGAATACTCCCTGGGTTATTATTCATCAACGTCATGAGCGAAAACTGTCAAATATCACCGACTATTATGGTAAAGAGCTTGCAATTGTTCGCGGCTATTATTTGATCAATGATATCCGTAAAACACACCCTCAAATTAATTTACGTTTAGTTGATAACTATGAAGAAGGATTATTAGCGGTCAAAAATGGTGTTGTAGATGGCTTTATCGAAAATATGGCGACCGCCTCTGAATTAATTAATCGTGAAAGTATCGTAAAACTCAATATTTCTGTGATTGAAGAGTTTGAATTTGACCCTAATAGCTATGCAATTCGTCAAGACTGGCCGTTACTTAAATCGATTATTGATAAAGCGCTGTTATCGATAAGTGAAAGTGAGAAACAAGCAATCTATGAAAAATGGTTCACTATTCATTTAGAAACAGGGTTAGATAAAAGTACCGTGTTAAAATTGTCGGGCCAAGTCGCCGTTATTATCTTAGTGATATTAATTATTATTATAGTGTGGAACCGTCGCTTATATCGTGAAATTAACATGAGAAAGTCGCTTGAAGAAAAAATGAAGCATATGGCGACTCATGATGAGTTAACTGGGCTGGCCAATCGAACCTTAATGAAAGATAGGATCAATACCGCGATTCATTTTCATCAACGTCAGTCTTTATTGATGGCGGTATTATTTATTGATTTAGATGGATTTAAAACGATTAATGATAGCTATGGGCATGATGTTGGTGACGAACTATTAGTGGAAGTGTCTAAGCGGTTAAATGGTTGTGTGAGAAAATCTGATACCATAGTGCGCTTTGGCGGTGATGAATTTGTTTTGTTATTAACCGGCTTACATCATAAAGAAGAAGCGAGCTTTATCGCTGATAAAGTGCTGAAGTTAATCCAACAGCCGTTCACTTTACCTGAGGTGGTTGTGAACATTGGCTGTAGTATCGGTATTGCCATGTACCCCGATGATGGTATGACAGATACAGAACTGTTAAAGGTGGCTGACACGCTAATGTATAAAGTTAAAGACGCGGGCAAAAATCATTACGTGTTCAATTAAATTGAGACCTATGTTTCGCTAATGTTTACAGGTGACATTCCTTGGTATTGCTTTATAATGGCGGCAATTTTTTATTCGACTTATTAGGGCATTTTGATCTTTCAAGTTAGTTTTTGCAGCAGTTTGTTGGAAATTTATACAAGGCAGTGCTTTTGATGTGTGGTTGTTCCACATGATAAAGCACTAACATAGTAGAAATGACAACAAACGCTGCCTGAAAGGTTCGGCTAAAAGCGTTTTACTCTTTGTTGTGAGGAGATTTGCATAGATGGCTAAGCGTCATTCCTCACGCCGCGTTTAAAACGCTTTTATCTCGAACAAAAATTAAACAGCAAAGTTCAACACGCCCTAACTGCGGGTTTTTTAGCAGTTTAACATCAGAAATATCAAGGCAAAATTAGTATGCGAACGCTCTATTGTGGTGAGGTAAATGAATCTCACATTGGTCAAGAAGTTACCCTTTGTGGTTGGGTTAATCGTCGTCGTGATTTAGGCGCAGTGATCTTTTTAGATTTACGTGATCGTGAAGGGCTAGTGCAAGTTGTTTATGATCCTGATTTGCCAGAAGTATTAGACGTTGCCAATACTTTACGTAATGAATTTTGTGTACAAGTCAAAGGCAAAGTGCGTGCTCGTCCTGAAGGGCAAGTAAATAAAGATATGGCAACAGGTGCGATTGAAGTATTAGGTTTAGAGCTTAATATTTTGAACAAATCAGCGCCGTTACCTCTGGATTCAAACCAAACAAACTCAGAAGAGCAGCGGTTAAAATACCGTTATTTAGATTTACGTCGCAGTGAAATGACGGAACGTTTACGTTTTCGTGCAAAAGTGACATCCGCAGTACGTGAATCGTTAGAAAATCAAGGCTTCTTAGACATAGAAACGCCTATTCTAACGGCTGCTACACCTGAAGGGGCACGTGATTATTTAGTGCCTAGTCGTACTCATAAAGGGCAGTTTTTTGCATTGCCTCAGTCACCACAATTGTTTAAGCAATTGCTGATGATGTCAGGTATGGAGCGTTATTATCAAATCGTCAAATGTTTCCGTGACGAAGATTTACGTGCCGATCGTCAACCTGAATTTACTCAAATTGATATTGAAACATCGTTTATGAGTGCCGATCAGGTGATGGAAGTCACAGAAACGATGATCCGTGAGTTATTCCAAAAATTACTCAATGTTGATTTAGGTGAATTCCCTCGCATGCCTTATAGCGAAGCTATGACTCGCTTTGGCTCAGATAAGCCAGACTTACGTATCCCTTTAGAGATAGTTGATGTTGCTGATATTTTAAAAGACGTGGAGTTTAAAGTTTTCTCAGGCCCAGCTAATGATGAAAAAGGTCGTGTGGCTGTGATCAACGTACCGCAAGGGGCCAGTAAGTTCTCACGTAAGAACATTGATGACTTAACAAAATTTGTTGGAATTTATGGCGCCAAAGGTATGCCGTGGTTGAAAGTTAACGATCGTGAAGCTGGTTTGGAAGGCTTACAATCTCCGATCTTAAAATTCTTAACCGAAGAAGCGGTCAATGCTTTATTAGATCGCGCGAATGCACAAACGGGTGATATTATCTTCTTCGGTGCTGATACTTATAATGTGGTTACTGAAGCATTAGGGGCATTACGTTTAAAACTTGGTGAAGATTTAGACATGGTCAGCGACGAGTGGAAGCCACTTTGGGTCGTAGATTTTCCAATGTTTGAAGAAATTGATGGCCAGATGCATGCATTGCACCATCCGTTTACGGCGCCAACTAAGGTAACTGCTGAGCAACTTGAAGCCAACCCTGCTGGTGCATTGTCTAATGCATATGACATGGTCTTAAATGGTTGTGAACTTGGTGGTGGCTCGGTACGTATTCATGATCAAGCTATGCAATCAGCTGTGTTTAGAATTTTGGGCATCAGTGATGAAGAAGCGCAAGAGAAGTTTGGCTTCTTACTTGAAGCACTACAATATGGTGCGCCACCACATGCAGGTTTAGCATTTGGTTTAGATCGCTTGGTGATGTTAATGACTGGTGCAACGTCGATTCGTGATGTTATGGCGTTTCCAAAAACTACTACGGCGGCATGTCCACTAACCAATGCGCCTGGACAAGCAAACCCAGCGCAATTAGCTGAATTAGGTATTGCAACAATTGCTCAGGATAAAACAGACGCTGAATAAAAAGTAGTCTGATAGAATTAAAGCAGCTTAGGTGAGAACATAAGCTGCTTTTTTTGTGGCAATTCGTTAGTCTAAGTATGACACATGCATTTTTGAGAAAATCTATTGGCAATTATATTAGGTATTGATCCTGGCTCACGCCTGACAGGTTACGGTGTGATTAATCAGCAAGGGCGACAATTTACATATTTAGGTAGTGGTTGTATTAAAGCGGTGGCAGCTGGTGATGACTTTGCTTCACGTTTGCAAACGATCTTTGCTGGTGTCTCTGAATTAATCGTACAATTTCAACCGCAAATGTTTGCGATTGAGCAAGTGTTTATGGGAGTCAACCCTGGTGGTGCATTAAAGCTTGGTCAAGCGCGCGGAGCTGCCATTGTTGCTGCTACCAGTGTTGGTTTAACGGTGGCAGAGTATTCTGCCCGTCAGATCAAACAGTCGGTAGTTGGCACAGGAGCGGCTGATAAAGAGCAAGTTCAGCATATGGTGAAAAACATTCTTAAACTACCAGCAACACCACAAGCAGATGCCGCCGATGCACTGGCGGTTGCGTTATGTCATGCGCATAGTCATGACTCTTTGCTTAAAATGTCAGGACAAGCCACCAAGACAGTTCGCAGGCGGTTAAGGTAAATAATTTCTACTTTACTGTATAAATGTATAGTGTTATTGTTGCGCCATAGTAATAATAACAGTGGAATATGTTTTGATTGGTCGACTACGCGGAACATTAGTAGAGAAACTTCCCCCTGAAATATTAATTGAATGTGGTGGTATTGGCTATGAAGTGACCATGCCAATGACCAGCATTTATGCCTTACCCGAAATAGAGCAACAAGCGACAATCTACACCCATTTTGTGGTACGAGAAGATGCGCAGTTACTGTATGGCTTTGCCAATAAAGTTGAGCGCAAATTGTTTCGTTTACTTATCAAAGTAAATGGCGTTGGCCCAAAGTTAGCGTTAGCGATATTATCAGGAATGTCTGCCGATCAATTTGTCAGTTGTGTGATCCACGATGATCTCTCCACCATAGTAAAAATCCCTGGGGTAGGCAAAAAAACAGCGGAACGCTTATTAATCGAAATGCGTGACAGGTTAAAAGACTGGCATAGTGATGTAGACATGCCAATGACTGATGCTTTGCCAATCACATCACACAATGGACAGACAAGGGTGTCAAATGCCAAAGGTGATGCGGTGAATGCGCTTGTTTCACTTGGTTACACTCAAGGTCAGGCGGATAAAGCCGTCAAGGCGGTGTATTCATCGGGCATGACCAGCGAAGATTTGATCCGTGACGCACTAAAAGCAATGTTATAACAATATATGTGGAATGAACTAAGCCAATGATAGAAGCAGATCGTCTTATTCAGCCTGTTGCAACACCCGAAGATGAAGGTGTAGATCGCGCAATCAGACCTAAAATGCTGGTAGATTATACCGGTCAAGATCATGTAAAGACGCAGATGGAAATCTTTATACAGGCGGCAAAACAACGCGGTGAGCCACTTGATCATTTATTAATTTTTGGCCCTCCAGGCTTAGGTAAAACCACTTTGGCGAATATTGTTGCCAATGAAATGGGGGTTAATATACGTACCACGTCAGGCCCAGTGTTAGAGAAAGCTGGCGATTTGGCGGCATTACTGACTAATCTTGAAGAAAATGATGTCTTGTTTATTGATGAGATCCATCGTTTGAGCCCAATGGTTGAAGAAGTGTTATATCCAGCGATGGAAGATTATCAGCTTGATATCATGATAGGTGAAGGGCCAGCGGCTCGCTCGATTAAACTAGATTTACCAGCATTTACCCTGATAGGCGCTACCACTCGGGCAGGGGCATTAACTTCGCCTTTAAGAGATCGTTTTGGTATCGTGCAACGACTTGAGTTTTATAACACTAAAGATCTGACGGATATTGTTCGCCGTTCGGCGCACTTTTTAAACTTGCCGATTAACGAAGCGGGTGCCTTTGAAGTGGCAAAACGCTCTAGAGGGACACCTAGAATAGCTAATCGATTACTTCGCCGTGTTAGAGATTATGCTGATGTCAAAACCCAAGGGAATGTTTGTCAACAAACAGCTGCCAGCGCACTTGATATGCTGGAAGTAGACAATGAAGGTTTCGACATCATGGATAGAAAGTTACTGCAAGCCATCATCGAAAAGTTTATTGGTGGCCCTGTTGGCTTGGATAATTTAGCGGCGGCGATTGGCGAAGAGCGAGAAACTATTGAAGATGTGTTAGAGCCATTTTTAATTCAGCAAGGCTTTTTACAGCGGACACCGAGAGGGCGCATCGCTACTGAGCGAGCCTATCAACATTTTGGCTTAACCAAATCTTAGTTTGAGCAAAACTAATTTTCAGGTAAAAAAAAGCCCGCTCTAGGGAGCGGGCCAACTTAAATATCAAGTTGCTAGAAGGAATTTGTATTCCAGGGTATATGTCAGAGAGAAGAGATAAATCATCTATTCACTACATGTATCTGGCTTCAATTAAACGTCAGGGGAAATCAGTTTTAATTTGCGCTAGCTCAGAAAACAAGTGTATTTTAAGTGATTACTCTAATTGTTGACAAACTAAATAAATTCATGCTTTTCCATTAGAAAAACTAATGCGAAGTGCCAAATTAGAAAAAAATAACTTCCCTAGAGAATTTTACGAATCTGACTGAGAAAAAAATTCTTGTAAAAATCTTTGTTATTAGGCCTTTTAACACTTGTTTGCACCCCAGTTAATCTATTACTATAACCAGCAAAAATAATGATGTTAAAGCCATAAATAAATTCATGTCGTTACCTGAACAACAATATCAATTACGTGTTTACTATGAAGATACTGACGCAGGAGGTAATGTTTACCATGCCAATTATCTGAATTATTGTGAGCGCGCTCGTACAGAATGGTTGAGAGAACTAGGCATTAATCAGTCATTTTTTTTAGAACAAAATTGTGGTTTTGTGGTCAGAACGCTTGCTATGGACAATGTGGCTGCGGCAAAACTCGATGATTTACTCACTGTGACTTCAACAATAAGTGAATTAAAGCGCGCAAGTGTAAGGTTTTTGCAACAAATAACCAATCAACACGGTCAGGTGTTATGTCAAATAAAGGTACTTGTTGCTTACATTGATTTACAACGCGCCAAGCCATGTGCTATCCCCAATCAAATTTTAGGAGCATTAAAAGGTGTCAGCTGAACTTTCGTTTTTTGATTTATTTTTACAAGCTAGCTTATTGGTAAAAGCTGTGATGTTAACCTTATTGGGGTTTTCTATCGCTTGTTGGACCATGATTTTTCAACGTAAAAAAGCGTTGAAGGATGCTCAAAATCAATTGCAAAATTTTGAAGATAAGTTTTGGAGCGGTGCCGATTTAAGCAAACTATATACAGAGATATCGGCTCGTGCTCATATCTATGGTATTGAAAGCCTTTTTGTCGCAGGTTTTAAAGAATTTGCTCGGATCAGAAAAAGTAATCTTAACTCTCCACAAGCCATCGTCGATGGCACCCATCGGGCAATGCGAGTAGCGCTGTCACGTGAAGTTGATGATTTAGAGACTCACTTACCATTTATGGCGACCGTTGGTTCGATTAGCCCATATATTGGTTTATTTGGTACGGTTTGGGGCATTATGAATTCATTTATTGCGTTAGGGGCTCAAGAACAGGCGACGTTAGCACAAGTAGCTCCTGGTATTGCCGAAGCGCTAATAGCAACAGCAATGGGCTTGTTTGCCGCTATCCCTGCGGTAATGGCATATAACCGTTTTACTCACCAAGTGGAAAAACTAGAAAATAGCTATGGCAACTTTATGGAAGAGTTTTCCAGTATTTTACATCGTCAATCAGCTGGTGGTCAGCAAGGGTAGGTAGCGATATGTACAATCGTGTAAGACGAAGAAAAGTTGCTGAAATTAATGTGGTTCCTTATATCGATGTGATGCTGGTACTTTTGATCATTTTTATGGTCACTGCGCCATTGATCACTCAAGGGGTCAAAGTTGACTTACCCAAAGCAGATGCAGAACCGCTAAGTAAAGACAGTAAAGTGCCGCTTGTTGCGTCAGTTGATGCCGAAGGTAATTATTATCTCGCTGTTGGTACCAGTAAAAATGAAGCCATGTCTGCGGAGCAAGTAGCAACCCTAGTGGCAGCTCATCTTAAATTAGAGCCTGACACGCCAGTTGTTGTTAATGGTGATGGTGCGGTGTCCTATGACGCCGTTATTCAATTGATGGTGTTGCTTCAGCGTGATGCAGGGGTGCCTTCTGTTGGCTTAATGACAGACTCTCCGGAGAAGTAATTATTGTGAAGTCAATGCTTACTAAACCGCTGATTTTGAGTATCACCTTGCATGTCACGCTGTTGGCGGTGTTGTTGCTAGGGGACTTCTCTGCAAAGCCACCTAAACCAACACCTTCAGCGACACCAGTCAAACCTATTCAAGCGGTCGCCGTTGATAGACGAGAGATTGATGCGCAAGTTAATAAATTAAAAAAACAAAAAGCCGATGAAGCGAAACGACTGAAAGCGTTAGAAGAAAAGGCGGCAGCGGCTAAACGTCGCAGAGCGCAAGAAGAAAAACGTTTAAAAGCACTTGAGCAGCAACGTAAGAAAAAAGAACGCGAAAGAAAAGCGGCTGAAACTGCAGCAAAAAAAGCTAAAGCGAAAGCGGCTGCGGCTGAAAAACTTAGAAAACAGAAAGAAAAAAAGGCAGCAGAGAAAGCTGCTGCACAAGCAAGAGCCAAACGCAAGAAGGAACAGGAAGCAGCAAAAAAGGCTGAACAATTACGTAAAAAGCGTGCTGAAGAAAAAAGACGTAAAGCACAGGAAGCCAAAGAGCGTGCAGAGCAACAACGGTTATTAGAAAAGCAGATGGCTGAAGAGATGGCATCTCGCCAACGTGCTCGTAACCAACAAATTACCAGTGAGATTGGTAAATACACCGCGTTGATCACGCGTGTGATACAAAATAACTTGTTAACCGATAAAGCAACGATGGAAGGCAAATCGTGTAAATTAACGATTAAGTTAGCACCGTCGGGGTTTGTCATCAGTGTACAAACTGGCACAGGTGATCGAGTCGTGTGTGATGCGGCCAGAAATGCAGTTAACAAGTCAGGCAAGTTACCTGTCTCAAAAGATCCAGAAGTATTTGAAAAAATGCGCACAATAAGTTTAACTGTTGTGCCAGAGTTTTAGTGACCCATAATAATTAAGTGAATTTTTCTTCATATGACAAAAATAAAATCGATTTTACTAGCGTGTTTGTTTATTTTTACTGGTCAAGCACATGCGACTTTAGAAATTGTGATCACCGAAGGTATTGATGGAGCGAGGCCGATCGCCATTTTACCATTCAAGTGGCATGGCAATGGTGCACTACCTGAAAGTATTGCAAAAGTTGTCAGTGACGACCTATTGCGCAGCGGTAAGTTTAGTCCAATTAATGAATTAAGGTTTCCTCAGCTTCCTTCAAAAGACAGCGAAATCGATTATGCGGCATGGGCTGCTGAAGGTGTCGAGAATGTCGTAGTCGGTCAAATTCGTGAAACCGCTATTGGTCGTTATCAAGTGAGTTACCAGTTAGTGGATGTGATCCGTGGCCAAATTACTGGTGGTGAAACCCAGATGTTAAGTAGTGGCAAACTGGTACAAACATCGGATCATATTTTAGACGAAAGTACTGTGGAGATCACAGCCAGCCAGTTTAGACGTTATGCACATCGTATTAGTGACGAAATTTATGAAAAGCTCACTGGTACTCGAGGCGCATTTTTAACAAAAATCGCTTATGTTATTGTGCGAGATCAAGGGAGTTACCCGTATCAACTTGTGATTGCAGACTATGACGGTTATAACGAGCATGTGTTATTAAGTTCGAAAGAGCCGTTGATGTCGCCAGATTGGGATCCAAAAGGAAACAAATTGGCGTATGTGACTTTTGAGAACCGCCAGGCTCAGATTTTTGTTATTGATATTTACACAGGCAAACGAACATTAATTAGTTCCTTTAAAGGGATTAATAGTGCACCGCGTTGGTCACCAGATGGTAAACATTTGGCCATGGTGTTATCAAAAGATGGTAACCCAGAAATATACACGATGAATGTTGCCACGAAGAAATTGCGTCGGGTGACCCGACATCGTGCTATAGATACTGAGCCAAATTGGTCACCAGATGGTAAATCATTGATATTTAGTTCAGAACGGGGTGGACTAGCACAGTTATATCGCGTAAATTTAGTCAATGGTCGGATAAGACGCTTGACGTTTGACGGTGAGATGAATTTAGGTGGCTCGCTAACACCTGACGGTCGTCAATTAGTTATGGTTAATAGAACGCGTGGAAAGTATCACTTGGCTAAGCAAGACTTAAGCTCAGGTATCTTTCAAGTGTTGACTAAAACGCGTTTAGATGAATCGCCAAGTATTGCACCTAATGGCGGAATGATAATTTATAGTACTTTACACAATCGCCGTCAGGTATTGAGTTTAGTCTCGGTAGATGGACGATTTAAAGCACGATTACCTGCGCTAAACGGGCAAGTAAAATCGCCTGCTTGGTCGCCATTTTTATAATAATGAATAAAAGTTAATATTATTGAAACAATAAGGAAAATCAAAATGCGCTTGAATAAAACTGTTAAAGCTCTTGCTGTTGCATTACCTATGATGGCATTAGCTGCATGTAGTTCAAATTCTGAAACTGATGAGCAAAGCCAAGTAGATACCAATACACAAACGCAGCAAATGACAGAGCAAGAAAATGTTCAAGTAACTGCTGCACAACGTGCTGCGGAAATCGAAGAGCAAAAACGTCAAGAAATGGAACGTTTACGCTCAGAGCATATCGTTTATTTTGATTTTGATAAATCAACAGTAAGCGGTGAGTTCTCTGCAATTTTAAATGCGCACGCTAAATTTTTAAACGAAAATGCTAATGTGAGCGTGTTAATTGAAGGTCATGCCGATGAGCGTGGTACACCAGAATATAACATTGCATTAGGTGAGCGTCGTGCCAAGGCAGTTGTGACATATTTAGAAAACATGGGTGTTGCGCCTTCTCAGTTATCTGTTGTGAGCTACGGTGAAGAAAAGCCTATGGTTAAAGACCGTACTGAAAGTGCTTTCGCGAAAAACCGTCGCGCTGTTTTGGTTTACTAATCAGGTAATTGAATGAAACTGAATCAAGTTTTATTAGGCGTTTCGCTTGCTGCTATTGTACCGAGTACAATAGCAGCAGAGCCAGCACCAGTTATTGATATTTCTCAAAGTGGTGGTACTAAGTCAGTGTCATTACAGCAACGTGTTGCCACATTAGAGCGACAAGTTGAGGCACGAAACCGCGCCCAAGTGAAAGTACAGCGTCAACTCGATGAATTGCAGCTTGAAGTAAGCGAGTTGCGTGGTGTGACAGAATTGCATACTCATCAATTGAGTCAAATTCTTGAGCGTCAGCGTGAACTGTATCAAGAACTTGATCGTCGAGTATCACAAGCGTTAAAGCCTGCTAATAATGTTCCTAGTTCAATTGAAGCTCCTGCTCAGTCTGGGCAAAGTAGTAGTTATAGTAGTAACTTAACTGAAAATGAAGCGTACGACAGAGCGGTTAATCTGGTGCTAAAAGAAAAGCGCTATGATCAAGCGATCCCTGCGTTTCGTACATTTAATCAAAACTACCCTAATTCTAGCTATTCAGCCAATGCTCATTATTGGTTAGGTCAGCTATTATTTAATAAAGGTGATTTTGCTAAGGCTAAAATTGAGTTTGAATTAGTTGTATCGCAGTATAAGTCATCGACTAAACGTAGTGATGCAATACTAAAACTTGGTATGGTTGAACAGAAGTTAAATAATAACGCGAAAGCAAAAACTTTATATCAACAACTTGTTGCTGAGTACCCAGATTCTAGTGCAGCTAAATTAGCAGCACCAAGATTGAACAGTTTGTTGTAGATAACTTAATCACAATGTTGGCTTTTTAAGCAAATAGTGTGATATCCAAAAAAAACTTAATTTTGTTGTTGCAACGGGCAAAATTATCAGTATCATATGCGGCGCGTTGACCGAGACGGTCTTCGCACTAAATGTCGGTCGTTAGCTCAGTTGGTAGAGCAGTTGGCTTTTAACCAATTTGTCGAAGGTTCAAATCCTTCACGACCGACCACTTCTTTCCTTGAGGTGAGTTGTGGAGTTTCACTCATTTAGCAAATAAATTTAATCGGTCGTTAGCTCAGTTGGTAGAGCAGTTGGCTTTTAACCAATTTGTCGAAGGTTCAAATCCTTCACGACCGACCACCTTATTTCCCCGTTCGGGATTGCGGTGTACATGCAAAAGTAATTGCACAGATTAAATTTATACATTCTTTCTAATCGGTCGTTAGCTCAGTTGGTAGAGCAGTTGGCTTTTAACCAATTTGTCGAAGGTTCAAATCCTTCACGACCGACCACTTTCTTAAACTCTCTTATAAATAGATTAAATACAAAGCCAAGGCTTTTAACGCTCTTTACCCAGGTATGGTCGAAGGATTCAATTTTTCACGACTGACCACTTTCTTAAACTCTCTTATAAATAGATTAAATACAAAGCCAAGGCTTTTAACGCTCTTTACCCAGATATGGTCAAAGGTTCAATTTTTCACGACCGACCACTTTCTTAAACTCTCTTATGAATAGATTAAATACAAAGCCAAGGCTTTTAACGCTCTTTACCCAGGTATGGTCGAAGGATTCAATTTTTCACGACCGACCACTTTCCTTACTTATCCGTTATTTTTCCTTATTTTGTCATTTTTCGATTTGAACTAAGCCGAAGTCTTACACATTGTTGGAATGATTTTACACGTGCCTTTTTGCCTCGTAGGTGGAATGGATTATAGGATAAACGCACTAATCCTTCATGATGGCTCTCTTTTCTTTAATTCTTTTTCATTGTCACTTTGATGATCAAAACGTGAGTATTGCTTGATTTATCCCTGTATATTTTATTGCAGTATATCGACAATATTTGCTAACAATGAACTGAAAGTACACATTTGCTTAGCTATGGCGTATAATTCACGCCGATTTTTAAATGGTGATTCGAGATAGAAAATGGCGCAAAGTAATTTAGCGGTAGAATTTGATTTTACATTTCCAGCCAAACCCGCACCTATCAGTGCAGAAGATAAAGTAGCGTATAAACAACGCATAAAAACATTATTGAAAGAAAAAAATGCGGTATTAATTGCCCATTACTATACGGATCCCGAAATTCAAGCACTGGCTGAAGAAACAGGTGGCTGTGTTGCTGACTCATTAGAAATGGCTCGCTTTGGCAATCAGCATGATGCTCAAACATTGATTATTGCTGGTGTTAAATTTATGGGGGAAACCGCGAAGGTACTCACCCCAGAAAAAAGAGTGGTGATGCCAACTTTAGAAGCGACTTGCTCACTTGATTTGGGTTGCCCAATAAAAGAGTTTAGTGAGTTCTGTGATCAGCACCCAGATCGCACCGTGGTGGTTTATGCCAATACATCTACTGCAGTTAAAGCACGTGCTGATTGGATTGTTACTTCATCGTGTGCACTAGACATTGTTGAACACCTTGAAGAGCAAGGTGAAAAGATTATTTGGGGCCCAGATCGTCATTTAGGTAATTATATTCAAAAGCAAACAGGTGCTGACATGATCATGTGGCAGGGCGCGTGTATTGTGCATGATGAATTTAAAACCAAAGCACTTAAAGACATGAAAACCTTGCACCCAGATGCGGCAGTGCTGGTTCATCCTGAATCTCCAGCAGATATTATTGAACTAGCGGATGCGGTAGGTTCAACCAGTCAATTGATCAAAGCTGCTCAAGAGCTTCCTCAGCAAAAATTCATTGTGGCGACAGATCGCGGTATTTTTTATAAAATGCAGCAGCTATGCCCTGAAAAAGAGTTTTTTGAAGCGCCAACGGCAGGTGAAGGTGCGACATGCCGAAGCTGTGCTCACTGCCCGTGGATGGCAATGAACGGCCTACAGGCGATCGAAGCGGCGTTAATTGACCCAACAGGTAAAGAAGTGTTTGTTGATATGACATTACGTGATGGGGCGCTTAAATCAACTAATCGCATGTTGGATTTTTCTGCCAGCCTGAAAAAATAACCTGTGTGGCAAGTTGCCGGTATAATTACCGGCAATAGTCACCATTTAGGGTTGTTCGTTATTATCTCTTTCGGCTTTATAAAATAGGTTTGGAGTTGAATATTTTATAAAGCCATTGGTTATTCGTTAATTCCATGTCATTAACTCATAATGGCTATAGCACTCACTATTAACCTAGTAAAATAGTGCGGACAATTTTCCCTACATCATAAAATACTTACTAAAAACATGGGAATTATGTGTTAAGATGTGCGCCCAAAAATAGTTAACCTTATTTGTCTATTAAAGAGAGAACTGTATGAGCTCAACGCTTCCTCCTTGCCCTAAGTGTCAATCTGAATATGTTTACCAAGACCAAAGTCTACTTATTTGCCCTGAATGCGCTCATGAGTGGGATCCTAGTCAACCAGAAGTTGATGAAGATGCTTTAGTGATTAAAGATTCTAATGGTACTCGGATAAATGAAGGCGACAAAGTAACGTTGATCAAAGATCTAAAAGTAAAAGGCTCATCGTTAGTATTGAAAATTGGCACTAAAGCGACAATCAAACGCTTAGTAGACGGTGATCACGATATTGACTGCAAAGTAGATGGTGCAGGCGATATGATGCTTAAATCGCAATTTGTTAAAAAAGCATAATTTATTTAATTGAATAACACCTTGCGAGCATGTTTTGTAAGGTGTTTTGATTCATATTGTATTTTTACTGAGCAATTGTTTGAAATTAACGACTTTATTATTGATTAACACCGCTAAATTACCTAACATAGCGCCGCTTTATCAATTATCGTTCAAAACGTTAAATGAAAGTTCAAATAGGTGACGTGTCCGAGTGGGGCGTTACCGCCCGGAAAAAGCATTGCTTTTTCAGGTAATGGCAGACATTCAAGGATGAATGGCTTGGGTGCCGATCATCATGGATGTGTTTATGCCAAGCATTAGAAAGTAAAACTTAGGTGACGTGTCCGAGTGGCTGCCAAGGTTGAAATATCACGCCAAGGCGTGCTCAGCTAAATCACCGTTAGTGAGAAGAACACTAAAGAATAAAATCTTCTAAAAATCTTAAATAGGTGACGTGTCCGAGTGGCTGAAGGAGCACGCCTGGAAAGTGTGTAAAGGGCAACCTTTCGAGAGTTCGAATCTCTCCGTCACCGCCATTCTTTATCTAGCCCTTTAAATCTATAGGGTTCTTTAATATCAAGGCGTGTAGCCAATCTAGCAATAAGTTGACTGGTACAAAAAGGTGGTACAAAATGCCCTCTATGACTAGTCCTTTCACCCCCCAAAAAACAGGCGTTTATTATTTTCGTCGAGTTGTTCCTTCTGACATTCGAGAAGCGTTAGGTCGTGGACGTGAAATTAAGCGTTCACTCAAAACTAAAGACCGTCAGGAAGCTAACCGTCTTATCGTCTCTCATATTGCCGAAACTGACGATCTCTTTAGCCTTACTCGTTTACAGTTAAACAGTAATGAAGACATTAAGCTGACCGCTAAAGACGCGGCGGTTATCGCTTCTCGTTGGTATGAGAGACTTAAGGTCGACATAAACGAGCAGAGAGACACAATAAACCACCAAACGGTGGTTTATTTTATCGCTTTTAATCAAAAGAAAAACTGTAAAGATTAAATATGCTGTTACATTGTTTGACTCTAAAAGCAGGTTGAATGAGCTTTTTTATCAGTCTAACAACAATGTGGTTTACATTTTATTTTTTTACACTTTATTAAAGAGCTCTCCTCTTTGCCTATGATTGGATTAATTAGTTATTAGGTCTGTCTAGAGTATTAAAACTGTAATTACTGAGGTTGATATGTATTTAAATAGAAGGACTTTTTTAAAAACTTCTATTGGAAGTGGAGGTTGCTTATTATTAAACCTGTCTTTGCCATTATCAGCCCATGAAAGTGCAAGTAATTTTCAAGCAAATATTTATTTGCGCTTTAACGCTGATGGAACAATTGTTTATCGGGATACAAAACCTGAAATGGGCCAAGGAGTTTCAACTGGGCTTGCGATGGTTGTTTGCGATGAACTTGGCGCTGACTGGAACAAGTTTCGTATAGAACGCCCTCCTATTACTGCTGATATAGAGATTAACCATTCTCTTGGCTCTTCCGCCGGAAGTAATGGTATGTTGGCAGCGTATTTACCGCTACGTCAGGCGGCTGCCAATCTTAGGCAGCTTTTTGTTGAATGTGCCAGTGAATATTGGCAATGCTTACCTAAAGACTGTGTTGTTTCAAATAGCAAAGTTTATCGTCGTACAACGAATGAGTCATTGCCATTTGCCAAGTTGTTTATATCAGTGGTTGAAAAAAATGTGCCTGAGAATGCAGTATTGAAAAATGACTCAGAATTAGAACTTGTTGGGCATTCTTTATCAATTAAAGAGAACAAAGATATTGTCACCGGAAAACAACAGTTCTCAATTGATATTGAGTTAGACAATATGGTTCACGCCAGTATAGAACGAAGTCCAACCACCGATAGTGAATTATTATCGATAGATGATAAAGAGTGCAGGCAATTAGCAGGGGTGATATCGACCATTAAAATGCCTGCCTTCCCGTTTAAGACTAACGTGGAAAATAAATGGCAAGAGAAGTATCGAGGTACTAAAAGTGGTGTGGCTGTGATCGCGCAATCAACATGGCATGCTTTAGCAGGAAGAAAGCGTTTAACGCTTACATGGACAAAGAGTCAATATGAAAAGCATGACGACGATATTATCAAGAGTGAACTGAAGGCGGGAGCTGGAGACAGTATTCGAGATATTGCTTCTTCTGGGGACGTGCAAAAAAAAATAAAAAATGCAAAGCGAGATAGAATTTTTACCTGTCAGTATTACAACCCATATCAAGAAAATGCGCATATTGAACCTCTTAATGCGGTTGCAGACTATGATGGTCATAAATTAACTTTGTGGGCTGGTACTCAATCACCAACTTTAGCTTTAGATTATGTTGCTGAATGCACAGGAGTTTCTAAAAGCAACATTGTTATTCATTCGATGCGCTCCGGTGGAGGCTTTGGCAGGCGTTATTTTTATGATTTTGTTGTTGAAGCAGCATACTTAGCGGTGAAATTACAAAGGCCGGTAAAAGTGACCTGGTCACGAGAAGATTGTGTTAAACATGGCCGGTATCATCTAGCGCGTATTGATAAGCATACTTTAGTTCTTGATGATGCCGATAACCCTGTTGCATGGGATTCACTCACTCTAAGTGGTTCTAACTATGGTTGGCTCGCACGAAACATCATGTTGGACTATTACGCTGGACATACACCTCATCGTTCATCACGCCATGCTGAGGGCGATAGTTTAGTGTTATTGCCAGGCTCTTGGCGAAGTGTTGATGCGCACCCGTTAGGACTTGCTCGAGAGTGCTTCATTGATGAAGTTGCAGCAAAGTTAAAAAAGGATCCAATCGAGTTACGTAAACAATGGTTATCGCAACATGCTATTTTTCATCAAGAAAAAGGTCTTGACGAAAAATCTTTTCAACACCGAATTGAACGTCAAAAAAAATTGTTGGCTATGTTAAAGCTGGCAGAAGAAAAAGTTGATTGGCATAAGGAGCTAGGGAGCACAAAAGGGAAAGGTATTTCACTTAGCTATTTTTATGGAACGTATGTGTGTCAGGTCGCTTATGTAAGCCGTAAAGAAGAAAAAGTACAAGTTGAAAAAATTGTCTGTCTGTTTGACTGCGGTAAAGTTGTTAATCCTCAACTTGTTAAATCTCAAATAGAAGGAAGTATTATTTGGGCGTTGTCTGCGTTGCAAAATCCATCGATCCATGTTCGAAATGGCAGAGTTGTTCAATCCAATTTTCATGATTATCCTGTAATACGCTCAAATAAGGTGCCTCTTATTGAAATTCATCTCGTCGAAAGCGAGCGTTCTCCGAATCGAGTCGGAGAATCTGCCGTGCCAGATACAGCTCCTGCTGTGCTCAATGCGATATTTAACCTCACCGGTACGCGTTGTAAACAATTACCCTCTTCATTGTTAATTTAATTTTATTAAAAACTTTACTGAAGGAACACGTAAGCTGATATGTATAAGTTTAATGGGGTAACAATTTATCCGGTTTTAAACCTTATCCGAACAGTAAGTTTCTAAACAAACCAAACAAAGCATAATAGGGATGATAGTGAACACATTTAAATACTGGTTTATTTTTATTTTTTCAATGATTGTCGCTTTTTCAGGTAATAGTAGTGAATTAGCTGGAAAACTCACAAAAATTACAGAAGCTTATATTGAACATCAGATGTTTCGAGGTAATGTGCTAGTTGCGATTGATGATGAAATTATAGCGAATGTAAGTTCAGACAACATTGAGTTTTCTTCAAGGTTTGAAATTGGCTCTATTGCTAAACAGTTTACAGCAGCCTTAATATATTTACTTGAGGAAAAACAACTAGTTGACTTTGGTTTTCCGATAAGTACCTATGTCAAAGGATTTTCAGAACATGAAATCGGCACTATTACGATTAACGAAATTTTAGAACACAGAAGCGGTTTACCACGAGACTTTATCTCTTTAAATGAAAGAGGTACCAACCGAAACATGACGAGCAAAGAGCGTTTGAGGCGTTTAAAGGATTTGTCAATATCACCTGAAAAATCAAAACAATATTCAAATGCTGGTTTTGCGGTGATATCGCTTATTATTGAGTCTGTCACCAATAAACCTTTTGAGCAGGTGCTAGTTAATAACATTATTAAACCCCTTAATTTATTGAACACAGGCATAATCACTGAAAAGGTTAAGTCATCTTTAGTGCAGGGGATTAATCGTCTTGGCGATGATGAGATTGTTTTTCCTTCTCAGCTACAAAACTATGCAATTGGACACGGAGCTATGTATTCATCTGTTATGGATTTATATCAATGGCAACTTGCATTGATTAGTGGGAAAGTTGTTTCTGTAAAAAGCTTTAATTCAATGCTTGCGAATAATCATGGATTATTTCGGTATTTGTATAACTGGCCATCAAACACTGGAGCTAAAGGGCAAGCATTTACACATAGTGGTTCAAATGAATCCTTTGTAGCAAATGTGTCTACATATTTAGACCATAAGTTGATTGTTGTAACTTTGGCCAATGAAAAGCCAACATACGTAAATTCATTATATAATCAATTAGCGAATGCTGTTCTGGGATTTGATGAAGCTTTACCTTATGAAAATTTATTAGATAAGATAGCCACAAAGGTGCTCTCTGGTGATCTTGATGGGGCGATTAAAGTATTTTCACAAGCAAAACTAGCACAACGATGGGATTTACCCAGTGCGCTTCAGCTAAATCGATACGGCTATCTATATTTAGAAAATAAGCATTTTGATAGTGCAGAGAAGCTATTTGACTTTTTGACACAGGTATACCCCGATTACAAAAATGGATGGGATAGCTACGCTGAAGCGTTAGACGCAAATGACAATAAAGATAAAGCTAAGAAAATAAGGCAAAAATATTTACACTAAGTTTAAATATTTCAAGGCATTTTATCGTCTTGTAGCGGTTTTATTATCTAAAGTTTTTAGCTAGTTAATGATGTGCATCGAACACTTCACTGATGTGACTGCTTCTTTGTCTCAATAATAACTCGACAAAAAATTGCGTTAATCTACCCGCGCTTATGCTCACTCCCTAGAGCATAATTTTTTGACTATAGAAGTTACTCTGAGGCTTCTATTTTTCTATTTCAGCAGGAATGATTATTTCAATTTTTAAGCCTTGAGGTTGATTAATGCTCATCTTCAATTGATAATTTTTAGCATAAAATAGTTCAAGTCTTTGTTTAATATTTGAAAGGCCGATACCTTTACTTGATTGTAGAGGTTCTAGGGACGTTAATGGGCCATTATCACTAACAATTAATAGTACGTTATTGTCTATTTTCTCAGCTTTTATGAGTAAGACAGTCTGCGTATTTGACTTGTTCAACACATGTTTTATCACATTTTCAATTAATGGCTGAATTAAAAAATTTGGTAGCATAACTTGTAAAGTATCTGGCTGTATCTGCCAAACTATTTTTAAACGTTTGCCAAACCTTATACTTTCAATATCTAAATATTTCTCCATGACATTTAAGTCTTCTTCTAAAGGTACGCGAACGGTTGGTGAATTATCGAGAGAAAACCTTAAAAAAGTCGCTAGTTTAGCTAGCATATCACTTGTTTTTTCTCCATCACCTCTGATAGCTAAATTAGAGGCGGCGTTTAATGAATTAAATAAAAAGTGAGGGTTTAATTGGTACCTGAGAAGTTCTAATTTAGCACGTTCATTATCAGCTTTTATTTCTAATATTCGTTTGTTTTGTTCTAATAATTTGATATGAAACTTAATGCCACTATAAAAAGCGGTCCAAACTAAAAGCACTAGTAACGAGTTTGAATAAAAGAAAAAAATAGCATAAAAGGGAATTTCATTTTCGATCCATTGAGTAAACATCTCAGGATATATAAAGTACCAAATATAGAGTTTTTTTCCTGCCGTCCACACTAATGAAAGTAGGTTGCAAGATACAAATGCAACGATTAAAAAAATTACAAAATTCTTATGTTCAAATTTTTTATATATTGCTCTGAGAACGGTGGAAATTAGAAAGCCAGTAAAGCTAAAGATGCTAAAGCTTATCAATGTATTTACAGGGGGAGTATAATCATCAAAGTTAAAGACTATATTGTCCAACGAAAATGTCGCAGAATAGATGATCCAACCACAAACTTGGAATATCCAATAAAGTTGCCTTTTAGTATATTTTTCATAGATATTTTTAACTTCACCAAAATGCATTAATGTATCCCCAGCACTTTGAATAATTTGTGTTTATAGTTGTTGCTCATTTTTACATCATCACCGTTCTTCATTATTAAGCTTGAATAGCGGCCTAGCTCACTTTCAACTTTGCCAACGTAGTCGATATTGATAATTGCGGAACGGTGAACACGAAAAAATTTTGTGTTTGGGAGTTTGTTTTCAATGCTAGTTAATGTTTCTCTGTGTAATAACATTCGATCTGAAAAATAGAGTTCTAAATAATTAGAGGCACCTTTGATCCAAATAATATCGTTAATATCGATTATTTTTACTTCCCCAATTGATTTAATCGCTAGTTTGTTGATTGGTGTTTCTTGCTGTTTTACTGTAGACACAAGGTTTTCAAATCTATGCATTAAGTGTTTTAATTTATCATTTTCATAAGGTTTGAGCAGATAACCAAACGCATCTATATCAAATGCATCAATTGCATATTCGCCATATGCCGTTGAAAAGATCCATTGCGTCGCAATAAGGCCTGATAAGGATTTTGCTAAATCCATTCCGCTCCCTGAAATTATATTAATATCCATAAAGCAAATATCGGGTTCATGCTCTAACAAAGCTTGCTTTGCTTCATTATATTCTCCACATTGTTTTACAATGTTCCAGCCGGGTCGCTTTTCTATTTCTCTGGTTAATCGCTCTAGCGCCATTTCTTCATCATCAACAACAATACAGCTAATCATGAGGTATCCTAGTTAAATTTTTATTTTGAATAGTAAAATTATAAAAGAATAAAATCATTTAAGTTGGTATGAATTGCACATTATCTATGGTGAATGCAACGTTATAGGTTTTATTAGTTGGGTGAAAAATGGTGAAACTACCTGTAATGCCTTATTTTTAAATCCTTGCAAAAAAAGAATGACAATGTAAGTGAAACTAGGTTTAGAGCTATATATTAAGTTTCACTATTTTTATCACACCAATATGCTCTTTTATCCCTTTCTACACCTCTTAGTAGTCACAGTTGTTACCTTTGGTAGTAGCAGCTATCGGTTGCTTTTATAAAAATAGAAAAATAGTCAAGGGAGTTTTAAATGAAATACAATTTATCTAAGTCGTTTAATCGATCAATAACAGCTTTAGCTGTAGCTATGTCACTTGGCGTAGCAGTTCCAGTAATGGCAAATGAAGGGAGTATCAAAGGTACTTCGCAAACCCAAGTCGGTAATATTTTATCAAATGTCACCGTTACCATTAAAAATTTAACAACAGGTCTTACTCGTACAGTTTCCACTGATAGTCAAGGTAATTATCGTTTCCCTCTATTACCTGCAGGTACCTATAGTTTAGAAGCTAAAAAAGATGGATTTTTAGTCTTAAAACAAGAAATGTTACGTGTAGGGGCGGCTGGTGCAACTACAGTAAACCTGACAATGGAGAGTGGTGATATTGAAAGGATCACAGTCACTGGTGCGGCAGTTACAGCGATTGATGTTGCATCAAGTGAATCTCAACTTATCGTTGATCTTGAATATCTTAATAAAGTTCCTGTTGCTCGTGATGTGACTTCGGTAGCTTTATTAGCTCCTGGAACTATTTCTGGCGATGATGACTTTGGTA
Source organism: Thalassotalea sp. G2M2-11 (assembly GCF_017168195.1). GTDB lineage: Bacteria > Pseudomonadota > Gammaproteobacteria > Enterobacterales > Alteromonadaceae > Thalassotalea_E. The sequence goes on along the minus strand of NZ_JADNYL010000002.1, from coordinate 374,495 downwards.
ATTTAGCATCTTTTGGTGGCTCATCAGTAGGAGAAAACGTTTATTATATCAATGGGATTAATACAACCAATTTTCGCAATGGATTAGGTGGTTCTGAATTGCCATTTGAAATGTATAAATCTTTTGAAGTGAAGACTGGCGGCTATTCAGCCGAATTTGGCCGTTCTACTGGAGGCGTGGTAAACGCGGTAACCAAGTCAGGTAGCAATGAATTTAAATTTGGTGCCAGTGCCTTCTATGAACCCGCTAGCTTAAGGGAAAATCAACCAGACGTGTTTCGAACTGACCCTGACGACATTGAAGCGGTAGGCTCAGAATACTATGTTGTTAATAAGAAAGATAACATTGGCTCAACAAACATTAATTTTTGGGCAAGTGGTGCAATCATTAAAGATAAGCTGTTCTTTTTTGGCTTGATTAATCAAGAAAATAGAGATTCTGATTATGCTGAAAGCGGTGCAATATATGATCGCGAAGCGAACGACACACTGTATGCGTTAAAGCTAGATTGGTACATCACCGATGACCATATTGTTGAATTTACTGGCTGGGATAATAGTTCTGACTTAGAAAGTACTAAGAATCTATATAACCCAGATACGGATACTACCGGTGAATGGTATGGTGATTATATTTTAGAACGCGGTGGAAAAACCTGGGGCTTAAAATATACCGGTATTTTATCGGATGATTTAACCGTTACTGCGCAATACTCCATCAATGAAGCAAGTTATTCAAACTTAAATGCCGGCAAAAACCCTTTAGGGGATAAACCCGCTATATATGAACGTTATAGCGGTCGTGAATTTGGTGCTTTTGGCTTGTACACACCTTCAATACAAAAAGACAAACGTACAGCTTATCGCTTAGACTTTGATTGGTATGTTCATGATGATCATACACTGCGCTTTGGTATTGACTATGAAAATATGGAAGCTGAAGAAAACACTCAACGTGCTGGAGGTGTTGCCTGGCGTTATCAAGGTTGTGATACCGGTTTGCTTGCGCAGGGGCAACTAGACTGTACAGATGTTCGTAGAGAGTTTTATGTCAATGTTGGCGACTTTGAAACAAAATCAGCTGCGTTTTATATCGAAGATAAATGGCAGATAAATGATAATTTAGTGGCAACTATTGGCTTACGTAATGAGTCATTTGAAAATTATAACAAAGCAGGCCTTAAGTTTGTTGATGTTACCGATCAATGGGCACCACGTGTTGGAATAAGCTGGGATGTTGAGGGCGATGGTAACAGTAAACTATTTGCAAACTATGGACAGTACTATTTACCAGTGGCTACCAATACTAACGTACGTTTAGCTGGAGATGAACTTTACGTTCGCCAATACTTTGAAGTCGAAAGCATCAATGCTGACTTTACGCCTAATTTAGTTCCAGGATCAGGTGGACCTGTCACTACATTTAGCGATGGTAATTTGATGAATACCGCGGAAACCGTCAATGCTGATGTAGATCCTATGTATCAGAATGAATTTATTCTAGGCTACCAACGTGTACTTGATGAGTCATGGAGCTTTGGTATTAAAGGTACATACCGCGACTTAGCCAGTTCTCTAGAAGATATTGCCATTGATAAAGGATTTAACGATTTTCTACTTGCCCAAGATCCTGATGGACCTGGCTGTTCTCGTTGTGGAGGTTTTGAGTATTATGTTTTAACTAACCCAGGTAAAAGCGTTACTCTTACCACTGATCCAGATGGTGACGGTAGTTACTACAGTGAAGATACCTTTACGATTCCTGCAGATATTTTGGGCTACCCAAAGGCCGAGCGTCAATACGCAGCTGTTGATTTTACTTTAAATCGCGCTTGGGATGATAAGTGGATGTATAGCTTTACTTATACTTGGTCGCATAGTTGGGGTAATAATGAAGGCTTTGTTCGTTCCGATAATGACCAAGACGATTCTGGCTTAACGACCAATTTTGACCAACCGGGCTTAGTGGATGGGGCAAGTGGCAATTTGCCCAACGATAGACGACATGTGGTTAAAATGACAGGTGCTTATAATGTCATTGAAGATCTAAACGTTGGTTTTAATTTCAACTGGTCACAAGGTCGACCGTTAAACTCGTTTGGTGTTCATCCAACTGATGCATTTGCGTCACTTTATGGCGCAGCGTCGTTTGTTAAAGATGGCCAATTAGTAGATCGTGGTTCTGAGGGGCGAACACCTAATACATGGAGTTTAGATTTATCAGCAAGTTATGATATGTACTTTGACGATAACAAAGTCACCTTTAGGGCTGATGTTTTTAATGTTACAAACAACGATAGTGCAACTCAAATAAATGAGATAAATGAGCGAATTGCCGGTTACGATTCATCATTTGGAGGGTACCGAGGAAGCCATGAGCCAACTTACGGCTTACCAACTGACTTCCAAAGACCTCGTTATGTGCGTTTTAGCGTTATTGCGGAATTCTAAGTTTTATCTGCTGTAAACTGAAATAATGAAGTAAAAGGCCTGTGTATTTTTCACGGGTCTTTTTTTGTTGCCTGCCGCTTTAATATCGATTCATAGTTAATAGCTTGTCGATAATAATACTTACCTTGGTTTAAGCTCTACACAATAAAGCAAATTCATCCAACTATTGAAGATTGACGTTATCATTTTGTGGTGATGCTATTTGCAAATTTCGTCCCTTAAAATGCTAATTTCTCTCCTTGTTTGGTTGCATTTACACATCAAATTGCGAATTAATGTTTTTTGTGTGTAAAGTTTACTTTTGAGCAATATATGGGATTATTCGATGATAACTTGCTTGATAGTGGATGATGAATTACATGCAAGGGAGAGGATCTTCAGAGTCGTTCAGCAAAGGTATGGTTGGGATATTATCGGGCAAGCTGCTGAATATGATGAAGCAAAATCCCTTTTCTTAACAGCTCAACCTAAAGTGTGCTTTCTTGATGTTAATATCATTGGTGGTAGTGGTATATCGCTGATCAGAGAATTGAAACATATTGCCGTATGTAAATGGGTGATCATGTCTGCGCATAGTGAGTATGCTATTGACGGCTATAACGTAGAAGTAGAAGATTTTCTGTTAAAGCCTATCGATAGTATGAGGTTAGAAAAAGTGTTGCTTAAAATAGAATCATACTATGCTAATGAGATGTACCATCAATTAAATAATGAACAAGACTGTTTAAGTGATTGGTGAGCTTTGTCGTTTCTACTTTTTACTATGTGAAACTGAGATTTTAGCGAGCTTTGATTTGGCATTCTCTGTGAGCCGTTTTACAATCAACTAGGCGTTTGATGTTATCTTGGCGCTGTCTTTTTTGTGATTTTTACATGCTTTCAGTGGAGAATGCTATGTCAGGCCAGAATAATTTAGGTGTGAACGACCAGCAATTATTAAGAAACTCTTCTTATATCAATGGTAGTTGGCAGTCAGCTGGAACTTACTTCTCTGTCACAAATCCTGCCAATGGTACGCAGCTGATTCAAGTGATTAATGCTGATATTGAAACGGCTGAACTTGCCGTAGAAGCAGCAAAAAATGCGTTAGCTTTATGGTCAGCTACACCTGCTAATGAACGTGCTAAATTAATGCGCAACTGGTTTGATTTAATGATGGCGCATCAAGACGATCTTGGTCGTATATTAACCTTTGAACAAGGAAAGCCCCTTGCGGAAGCGAAAGGGGAAATTGCTTATGGCGCGGCATTTATTGAATGGTTTGCTGAGGAGGGGAAGCGGGTTTATGGTGATACTATTCCTGCCCCAGCCAATGATAAACGTATTATTGTGCTGAAGCAGCCTGTCGGTGTGGTTGCATCCATTACCCCATGGAATTTTCCTAATGCGATGATCGCTCGAAAAGCCGCTGCTGCCCTTGCCGCGGGTTGCACTTTTGTTGTACGCCCCGCCACACAAACACCGCTTTCTGCATTAGCCATGGCAGAGCTGGCTGAGCGGGCGGGTATTCCAGCCGGGGTATTTAATGTTGTGGTTGGGGATGACGCTAAAGGTATTGGTAAAGTGTTAACACAACATCCTGATATTGCGAAATTTACCTTTACTGGCTCTACTGCAACTGGAAAAAAGCTAATTAGTCAGTGCGCGACAACTGTGAAAAAAGTATCAATGGAGCTCGGTGGGAACGCCCCCTTTATTGTTTTTGATGATGCCGATATTGATGCTGCGGTGCAAGGAGCAATAACGTCTAAATATCGTAATGCAGGGCAAACCTGTGTTTGTACTAACCGTATTTTAGTGCAACAAAGTATCCTTGATACATTCACTAAAAAGTTTACTGAGGCGGCGGCTAAATTAACGGTGGGAGATGGTCAGTTAGCAGGTGTTGATATTGGCCCGATGATCTCAAAGGCGGCGGTTAATGATGTGCAGCAATTAGTACAGAAGTCTATCGCTGCTGGTGCTAACTTAGCGCTAGGAGGCGCACAGCATCAGGCAGGAGAGTGCTTTTATCAACCTACGGTATTAACTCAAGTGACCAATGATATGCCTGTTGCTGCGAATGAAATTTTCGGTCCTGTGTCACCCATTATTGCTTTTAAGCAAGAAGCCGATGCAATTGCTATGGCAAATGATACCGAATATGGGTTGGCGGCGTATTTTTATGCCCGTGATATTGGCCGCATTTGGCGCGTTGCTGAACAATTAAATTACGGCATGGTCGGAATTAATGAAGGCATTATTTCTAATGCTGCTGCCCCTTTTGGAGGGGTGAAGCAATCAGGTAATGGCCGAGAAGGGTCAAAGTATGGTTTAGATGACTATTTAGAGATCAAATATTTGTGTCTTGGTGGTCTAGATCGCTGAGCTGATAGTGTCTATTTCTCACCCGAGAGTCTTGTTTAAAAATGTTCACTGCTTATCCAGGTGGTAATGGCTAGCATGGCAAAAAGTAAGGCCGTAACATACCAAAAAGGCTCGCTGGCAAGATTGATAGCACTTACTGTGGTGATGAGCAGCGGCATGGATAATACAAAAGCTATGAGCATTGCAACGGCGAGCAATTTAGTTCGCTGAGACTCTTTTGCGCTAATACGTGTAAGAATATCGCTAACAAAGTTGTCATCAACAGGAGCGCTATGGTATTTGAGTAATGAGGTTAAAAAGGCATCTTGTTCGTCACTCATTGGGCTTTCCTCTATCTGGTTGTTTTTCATGGCTTAACCACCTTCATTAACCTCTGTTTACCACGATTTATATGAGATTTCACTGTACCTAACGGAAACTCGGTGATAGTTGCTATCTCTTGGTGGCTCATACCTGCACTCAATGATAGTGTCAGACAAGTGCGTTGTTCAATATCGAGAGCTTGCATTAATTGCTCGACCATAATGTCTTTGTCAATATCATACTTTGTTGACTCTATCAGGGAAAAATCAACATCAAGTTGCTCATGCCGGTGATAAGCTTTTTGCTGCGATCGTAAAAAACAATGATAGGCGATTTTATGTGCCCAAGTACTGAAACTTGCTTTACCCGAGTATGTCGCTATTTTCTGATATATTCGAATAAAGGTTTCTTGGGCAATATCATCAGCCTCTGCATGTTGTCCCGCTGTTAATCGCCGTAAAAATTGTCTGATCGGTACTTGGTACTTTTTGATCAGCGTGGCAAATGCATGTTTATCTTGATGACAAACAATACGGGCAATTAACTCGTTGTCATTAATCACGATACGCTAACGTTACTTTCGTTGTTACTCTCATGTTTTGTTTCAACTTTCCATGAAATAAACAATGCAATACCTAACATCAAAGGAAATACAGCAATCGCTAAAAATATTTTTGTATGCCCTAAAATCAGCCCTGCCAATAAACAAGCGATGCTTAGGCTGATCAGCACCAAGCTGCGTTTTAAATCGAGTATTTTGCCTTTTTTTAATGGCGTTAGGCCATTTAGTATTTCTGGCGTGATCTCACCTTCTTTTTCAAGGATCTGTCTAATAGTTGTTTGTAATTCATTTTTATTTTTATGGTTAAAGAAAACAATAGCCAATATCACAATAGTAAATGAAATGAGGATGGCAATAGGGATCCAAAGTGCGTTCATAATATTCTCTCTAGTTTGTTGAACCTATAATCTCTTAGATACATCGAGCATCGTTTTTAGATGCGCATGGTTAAATTTTTTATCTTTTTTTTATAAACTGTGAGCCAGCATAACTTAAGCTGTTCACTTTATCTGAGACTGAAAATGTGATCACTTCTCCTCTACCAGGCTCAAACGTTACTCTGATTTGATCACGTTTATCAAAGCCGGTTGCCGTTGTTTGTAATATACCGAAGCTGAGATTAAAAGTATTATTTTCATTGAGTGCTATCTTGATTTTGCCTAATGCTGGATGCATGTATTCCCCTAGGTATGCGGAGTGTTTTAAAGACAGTTTCATTGCCCGTTCATTGATTTTTTGTTGATGACGCGCAAGGGTGTAAGGGAGTGTGGCAATTTTCTGATTAAGTGCGTCAAATCGCTTTATCATTTTATTTTCAATGTCAGTGTCATTTAGCAGTTTACCGTAAATATAGTCAGCAATAATACTGGTCATCCTCGCACTTAAAAAGTCTTCGTTGTTTAGGATCACTAAGCCAATATGCTGTTTAGGGATAAACGATAGATGAGCATGTGTGCCAGCAAATCCACCAAAATGATGTAGCATTCGCTCACCTTTGTACTCTCCAGTGTACCAACCCCATGTGTAGCCATCTCGTTGAAAGTCTTGATATTGGGCAAGAGTCGTAACTTGTTGCTGATGAGAGGTTTTTATCACATCTGCTGATAGTACTTGCTGCTTGTTCAACATGCCTTGGTTGAGTTGGCTAATAATGAACTTTGCTAAATCATTTGTTGTTGAAAACATGCCGCCAGCAGCGTGCATTGTTTGATTTGTTTTTTCTAAGTACAAAGCCTTTGGCTGTGAATTGACTAGCAAAGAATACGGCTTGGCAATTGCTATCTGCTGAGCGTTAAAGTCGCTTCGCTTGGCTGATGTTCTTGTCATATTGAGTGGTTGAAATACTTGTTGCTTTAACCTGTCTTGCCATGGCTGTTGAAAATGATGATCAGCAAAAATACTAAGCATATTGTATCCCACATTGGTGTACTTAAATGTACCCACAGGAAGCTGATTGTTGACTGAGTGATGATTCACAAGGTTTTGCAAGCTTTCTGCAGTATGTAATCCACTATACGCAGTTGCCAGCACTAAGGGAATATTCTCAATACCGCTGGTGTGACTCATCAAATCTTTAATGGTAATACGGCTTTCATTAATACCGTCAATGGCCAATTTAGGAAACATTTGTGCTAGTGATAAACTTGGTGAGAGGTTATTATTTTCTATATCAATCAGAGTATTAAGTGCAAAGAATGGTTTAGTTACTGAAGCAATATAAAACGGGGTATGCTGAGAAACTTGAATTTTTTTGGCGATGTCAGCGTAACCAAAATTTGCTTGGTAAATCACTTCATTGCCTTTTATCACGGCAATGGCGGTACCCGAAGCTAAACCTGATAATTGTTTAGTCTTGGCGATATTTTTTTCCAGTATTGAAAAGTCTATATTTTCTGCCTGAATCATTGAGCAGAACAATACCAAGCTAAGTATTAGTAATCGATAAAGTGTCATAAGGTGTGATCTCATTTGTATGTTTAATGATTACTTAGAGACATTAGCCAGCAAATTTGGATGCAAAAGGGTGAATGAATATTCATTGCTACTTTGTAGGTTAACAGGCGAAAAGGCATTAACTACTGAGCATCAATATTGAGCTAAAACCTTGTTGTTATTTTTTATTTCAATACATTTAAAAAAAATTTAGCTAAAATTGTGCGCAAATAATAAATCTTGTTTCTGTTTCATAAAGTTTTGTCGCTTTTATCAAGCTGCATTGCACGGTTTTAAGCTGGTATGAACAAGATTAGCTACTAACAAAGGAATATATAGTGAATAGGTCATTCGCTTTAAACACAACTTGTTTTTTATCTGTTGTTGCTATGGTATTTAGCTCATTTGTTGCACTAGGTGAAGAGCAACCAGTATCACCAGCTGAACAAGGCACTTTTTGGGATGAAGTCATACAAAGCAGTAAAGACTTTAAATCGCAGAAGTGTCAGCCAAAAGGGATGTTTTTTAGGTGTTTATCTGGTTATGAACCTTCTTATTTTGGCTATGTTGGTCGAGATGAAAACCATATTGATGGTAGCCATTTAGAATTTAAAGTATCGATAAAATACCCATTATGGGGCAGTTTAGTGAATTTAGGGGATGAACAAAAGCCTGATAAACGCTCGCAAGCAGTCTATTTTTCTTATACTGGGCAATACGATTTTTATTTTGGTTCGCGTTATTCTGCGCCGGTGATCTCTCGGCGACAAAATCCTGGGATCTTTTATAAATATGAGTATGACTCGAGAGAAAGTGGCTATAAAAGCTTTTCATTAGGGTATTTTCACGAATCAAACGGTCAAGAAATTGATAATAAAGACATGTTTGATCGTAAGGTAACAGAGCTGCACGATAAAATTTGTCGAGATGATCCAAATGAGCAGTGCTTAACTGATCCTCGCCATCAACAGGAAGCATGGGCTATGGCGACGGATTATATCAGTCGAGGCTGGGATTATTTGGCAGCATCTACCAAATATACCATGTTTCATCGTCGTGATTTAATGGGGCGTCGGATTGCGGTACAAACTGACTTTTATTTATCAGCCCGTGCTTATTTTAATTGGCAAGGCTTAGGTTTTGTTAGCGGTAGGGAAGAAAATATTGAGTGGTTGTCAGATATCGACAAAAGAAATGATAAAGTTTATGACTATAATACGTTTCAACTGACCATTAATCGTAAATTAGACACGCGCGGTTGTGAAAAAATCGTCAATAATGACTGTAATCGGAGTCAGCAACATGCCAATGTATTAGATTATTTAGCTGATAATACCGATTGGAGTATCACCCTCATTTCTGGCAATCGACTGAATCATTTATCTTACCGGCTTGATTTTGTTCACCATATTGCAGGGCAGTTTCCGTTAAAGCTGATGTATTTTAATGGCTATGGTGAAAATATTTCTACCTATCAGAGTAAAAGTAGCTATTGGATGGTTGGCATTGATCTATGGTGATCACCTAGTTGAATGTGGCAACATCATAAGCCAATAAGGTTTTCCTTTATTGGCTTACTAGTTCAGCTGGCGGCTATTGGTTTAAAGCGGCGAGTTCAACCGTCACTTGATCAATGCCATATTTGGCAATGCGGTTGGTTAATTCGGCGCGTTTACTGGATAATAAAGATATCCCTTCAACAATTAAGTCGTATGCTTTCCATTGGCCTGTTTTTTTATTCTTGCGCATTTGAAAGGTTAAATGAACATCTGGTTTATTGGTATCGACAATCGTAGCATCAACGGATGCCATTCTATCCGTTGGTTTCACTTGGCCTTTTTCATAATTTACTTGTTGATCATTATACTGATTAAGGGCATTGGCATAAGTACGCACTAGGTAAGCTCGCATCGATTGAACAAATTTATTGCGCTGCTCTTTGGTGGTATTTTTCAAATGTTTACCTAACACCTTGTACGATGCATAGCGATAATCAATCACCGGCATCAACTCTTGCTCGACAATATCTCGCATTAATTCTGGAAACTTTGCCAATTCCTGTTGATTAGCAGCAATACGAGAAAAAAGCTTTTTGCCTGTTACATTGATGGTGTCATAGGGAGATATGTTCGGCGTAGCTGCTAGGCTGCTGATACTGATAAAGAGCAAGATTAATAAACTGAGAATGCGCATTCCATGTCCTTAGTAAGGTAAATACTGAGTGATTTTAAGATGCTGAGTATTTTACATACCGACCGAGCGGTTTGTAAATGATTTTGTGTAACAATTTATGATATGAGCTATATCAATTTGGCATAATTCGATAAATCTCACGATGCTGAAGCGAGCGGCTAAGGGTTATTTTTTCAGGTGACGAATATAGCGACAAAGCTCTGCTATGACTTTGTCGAATAACTCTTTATTTTTAGTGCTCTTGCTTAAACTGGAAGAGCCATGAAAGCATGAAACAATAAAGTAAGCGACTTGTTTAAAGTCTAAGTTCGGCTGCAAACTATCAGCAACTCGTTGTAAATTAATCGCAATTAAATGATTAAGTTGTTGTTGCATGTTTAATATTCTTAGTCTGAAACCTTCATCAACGGCGGCCATTTCTTGACAAAGATTATTTAGCGGGCAGCCACATATGACTTCATCACAACTCATTTCTTCAGACATGCTTTGAAAAAAACAACATAAACCTTCAATAGGATCTGCCGCTTCTACGGCAGGTTGCCACATGGCAAGGAACATAGGTGTATATATTTCTTCAAATACTGCGTAACCAAGTTCCATTTTATTGTCAAAATGATGATACAGTGCGCCTTTGGAAATACCGCAACGCTTTAAAATAATAGATAAACTGGTGTCTTTAAAACCGTGTTGATGGATTTCATCAGCACTGATCGCTAGTATTTTTTGGCGTGTTTGCTCTGCATCTCTCATGGTACTACCTCATTGTTCAAATTTATTGTAACCGACCAAGAGGTTTGTATCTAGTCTTGTTTGAAATTTGGGGAAGAACACACCTAATACACGGTGATAACTGGAAATGACTTCGAGCTGAAGTAGGTAAGGGGCATTAAATGCCCCTTACGTTGGTTACGCTGCTTTTTCCTGCTTAGCTACTTTTTGTTCAACTTCCTTTTTGTTCTCAATTGCCTTGGCCTGTTGGTTGATAGCAATTGATTTAGGTTTCATCGCCTCTGGTATTTCTTTTACCAAGTCTATCGTTAATAGCCCGTTGCTAAGTTCTGCATTGGTGACTTCAACATGATCAGCTAAGTTGAATTTTCGCTCAAAGGTTCGATTTGCGATACCATGATGAAGATATGTTCGATCATCCTTGGCATTTTTATCGCCACAAACCGTTAGAACGCCTTTTTCAACTTGAATATCAAGCTCATTTTGGGAAAAGCCAGCGACTGCTAAAGTGATTGCGTAACGGTTATCTTCAATTACCTCAATATTATAGGGTGGGTAACTACTAGGAGTTGTATCTGATGCTAAAGCACGATCAATTAATGAAGCTAAACCATCAAAACCAATACTACTACGGTATAAAGGGGTTAAATCAACTGAGTTCATCATATATCCTCCGATTGAAGCAACATAAAATAAAAACAATTAGAGAGGTAAGTTTCTCGATAAGACAACTTAACCTCATCATTTATATAGGGATGATAAAACTATTTCCAAGATGCTTTTTAGTTAAATTAGTAATAAGAAAAAAAAGTTTATTAATCTATAGGAATTTCAATAGATAGTGCATGTTTTACCTTGAATATTATACTAATGGAAATAAATATTTAACCATTTCCATTGGTATTAGTTTCTACGGCGAAGTAATACTTCGCCAGCATGCTCGAGTATTGTTTTCTTAATATTGCTTATCGCTAATTTTTAATAGGAAAAAGCAGGTTAATGGTTGTGCCTATACCTTGTTCACTTTGTATATCAAGCTGGCCTTTTAATGGGCCAATGATTAGGTTATTCACTATGCTTAAGCCTAACCCTGTGCCACCGACACCGCGTTTAGTGGTAAAAAACGGTTCTAAAATACGATTGACGGTTTCTTTGTCCATGCCAATACCGTTATCAGCGACTTTAAGTTGATAATTATTCTTATCGGAACTCAGCCAGATAGTGACTTTAGGCTCTGTGATTGCCGCTTGTTCGGGAAATGCATGATTGATGGCATTTGAAATAATGTTTGTTAGCACTTGAGTTAATTTTGCGGGGTAAGATCGACAGTTCATTACCTTTTCAGTTGTGTGAATAGATAAGGTGACTCCAGAGGTTTTTATTAGCGGATTGATGCTGGTTGTGACATTGGCTAGCCACTGCACTAATTCAAAATCAGTTTTTTCATCAAGGTTGTAATCAGTTGCCATTTGCTTAAAACTTGCAACAAGTTCTGCTGCTCGTTTTAAATTAAATTCGAGCGAGTGCTGTGCTTGAAATATGTCATTAAGCATTTTATCGACTTTAGCACGGCTTAATCTATTACTATGTAACATGTCATTAAGCTTTTCTAGCGAGTTCATCATGGTTGAATTACCAAGAATTGCTATGCCTAATGGTGAATTTATTTCATGCGCAACGCCCGCCACTAGTTGCCCGAGTGAAGCTAGTTTTTCTTGTTCGACGATTTGATTTTGAGTTTCGTGGAGCTTAGCTAACGCATGAGTTAACTCACTGGTACGTTCTTCGACTTTTAATTCAAGCGTGCTATTTAATTCACGCAGTTGTTTTTCTTTCTCACTTCGTTCTATTTCTGCAGAAATACGTCCAGCGAACAACTCAAATAAGTCAGAAATTACATTGGGGTATTCAATTTTATTTTTGTATAGTGCAACAATTAACCCCATGACCTTGCCACTTGAGTCATGCAGTGGGGTTCCAACATAGCCTTCGATAGCTAAATCAATCAGCATTTGATCGTTGGGAAATAAGTGCGTGATGTCTTCGGGATAGATGCAGACATCATCGTCAGTTACATTAGCGCATGGCGTATTATCAAGAGAATATTCGATGTTTTCGGCGATCTTATGTTCAGCCACTAACGAAATGGTAGAAGAAATACGGCGTGATAGATCAACTCTGGCAATAAATGTGTAATCGGCACCAATAAGCTGGTGCAGCTGCCAGGTTAAACTATTAAAAAAGTCACTGCCATAAGTGGATTTTAATTTTTTTAAAATGTCACTAATTTGAAAAGATAAGTCATTCAAGAGAATGCTCCTAGTGCTCTATGAACGATGATAATACCTAACGTTGTTAAAATATTAGCACCAATATGCCAATTGATTTTAATCTGCTTTGGTCTTGCCATGTCAGCTCGTTAACTAAGTGTAGTGCTAATCATACACTGCTTATGTTAATTAATTGAAATTAATGATTCAATAATTTGTTAAATCGAGCTGGAACCTGCAAAGTTTATTGCTATATTAGCAATCTGTGTTTATAGGTTTAGGGTGGGGATGTGTGTGATTTGAATAGAGAGTAGCGATAAGGAGTTAAAGCTATGGAAGGAGTATTGTCTCCTGCAATATTGAAGTTAAAATCGATAGCGGAAGAAGTTACTCAAGGGATAATAGTGCCAAAGAGTAATATAGTGGATGAACAGGCATGTTGGCCTGCTCATTCTATGCGTGGTTTAGCAGAAGCTGATCTATTGAGTTTACATATGCCTAAAACATTGGGGGGACATGAACAAGGCTTGCTAGCATTAGCCGTTATTGCTGAAACTATCGGTAAAGGGTGCTCATCTTCTGCTTTATGCTATGGCATGCATTGTGTTGGAAGTGCGGTGATTAATGCAAAGGCAACCCAGTATCAAACAGAGAAATATTTAAAGCCCATAGCAGATAACCAACATATCACGACATTAGCATTGTCTGAATCGGGAACAGGCGCACACTTCTATTTACCGCAAACACAATTAACTCTAGATGAAGAACATTATCAAATACATGGCTGTAAGCAATTTGTCACTAATGGTAGTCATGCAGACTCTTATGTTGTTTCTACTCAAATAGCTCAACCGGATGAAGTGCCTGGGGATTTTAATTGTGTTGTTGTTGATGGTGCTACAGAAGGTATTACTTGGCTAGAATCATGGCAAGGCTTAGGAATGCGCGGTAATTCATCACGAGGGATGGATCTTAATGGCGTTAGGATCCCTCGAAGAAATTTATTAGGTGTCGAAGGAGATCAAATTTGGTACATATTTGAAGTGGTTGCACCTTACTTTTTAACGGCGATGGCTGCAACGTATATTGGTATTGCACAAACTGCACTAGATATCACAATTGATCATTTAACTAATCGATACTACCAACACTCAGGAGAGTCACTTGCCGACATTCCCACTTTACAAAACCGAGTCGCTAAGATGCGATGCACCATAGATAAAAGTAGAGCGTTATTATATCAAGCTGCTTATAAAGGAGATACGGGAGCCCATGATGCAGCTCTAAGTATTATGATGGCGAAAGTTGATGCGGCAGACACTGTGATAGCAATAACCAATGATGCGATGACATGCTGTGGTGGCAAGGCATATGGAGAAAATAGTACCCTAGCTAGGTTATTAAGAGATGGCAGAGCGAGCCATATAATGTCACCAACATCCGATATGCTTCAAGGCTGGATTGGTCGCTCACTGCTTGGTTTGCCGTTAATCTAATGTATCTGCGAACTAAATAATGAAATCAATAGCGCTACTGATTGAACAATCAAACTGTTTGACTGAAACGTATAAAAAAACAGAAGCTCTACTCAGTACTGTTGATATTGAATTAATTCACTGCCAAGCCGGAGAGCAATTAGCCGAATTCTTTGTGGAACAACAAGCAATAAATGTCGAAGTTGCGCTTATTTTTATTGGCGTTGGGCTAACATCGACTAAAAAAATTGCTCGCCAGCTTTATGCCTTTGCACCGAAAGCACAATTATTATTTTGGTCTTATAATGCTCAGTACGCAGAACTACTGAAGCAATTGAAAGCTCCAATAGCTAGCATTGGTAGCCATTGGCAAATATTATCTTATGAGCAAGAACAGCCAAATATTGATATTAAGCTGCTATTAGCCCAAGTGAATAAACGCATTTTACACCAAGCAACGGTGAATAAAGTGAATATGGGCTTAATGCGTAATGTGTCTGTGGAAGTCTCTAAATTACAGCGATTTACTGTATCGTTATCTTTTTTGAGTAAAATGTTTGATGCCGCTCATGATGCTATTGTGGTGACGACCAATGATGGCATTATTGTGCGATGGAATATTGCGGCACAACAATTATTTGGCTTAACTAGTGAGCAGGCGATTGGCCGCAAGGTGATGGATATTAGAAAAGGTACATGGCAAACGGTTATTAGTGAAATGGTCGACAACCTCTCTAAGTCAGCACTTGAACATACCACCAGAGAAATTGATTACTATGATAAGCATCATTATACCGCCTATGCAGAAATATCCTTGTCTAAAATTGAGGACAATCATCAAGCAATTGGCTTTTTATTTATTATTCAGGATATTACAAAAAGAAAACAAACAGAGCTTGAATTACACACCTTGCGCATGGAGCTAGAGCAGTTATCTTTTGTTGATCCTCTTACGGGGATCGCCAACCGACGTAAATTTGATATGGTATTGCAAAAAGAGTGGTCGCGCGCCATTCGCAATAGCACAGAGCTTTCTTTGTTGATGATCGATGTCGATTTTTTCAAGCAATTTAATGATAATTATGGTCATCAGCGTGGCGATCAATGTTTAGTGCAAATCGCGAAACAGTTAAAAAGTGTTTCAAAGCGTGGTGAAGATTTAGTCGCACGCTATGGCGGTGAAGAGTTTGCGGTTTTATTACCAGGGATTGATCATCAGCATGCTTTAACAGTGGCTGAAGCTTGTTTAGCAAGTGTTAGTCAAATGAAAATTCCTCATTTATACTCGAAGGTCAGTCAATTGGTTTCTATTAGTATTGGTTTACATACTATGGTGCCAGAGCGTCAACAACAGTGTAATCTATTGATTGAATTAGCGGATCAATCGCTTTATAACGCGAAAAATAACGGGCGAAACCGAGTAGAAAGCTCTATTCCCTAATGTGTGTCATTGTGCATTGAAACTAATGTCAGTGAATCGCGCAAAGATAAAAATAAAATTTGCTTTATATTTAGCAAGTAAAAAAGATAAGCTTGAGCCACTTTCTGTTAAACGTTAATCAAAACCTGTGGAGCATGGATCAGATGTCGCAATCAACCGAATTTATTTATGGTTTCTATTTTGACACAGGAGAGGCAATCGCTTCACTTGATACATTGGATAAAACCAGAGGTTATTGGTTACACTTTGATTATACCTTGCCTTCTACACAAACATGGTTGACTGATCACAGCGGTTTAAGTGAGGTGGTGATCAATGCCTTGCTCAATGATGAAACTCGCCCAAGAGCGACGTCACTCAATAATGGCGCGTTAGTGTCACTTCGTGGGGTAAATCTAGCGCCCAATAGCGATCCTCAAGACATGGTATCTATTCGCCTTTGGTTCAATGACGAGAGAGTGATCAGTACGCGAAGAAGAACCTTACTTTCTACCCATGATATTGCTCAGGATTTTTATCAGGGACAGGGACCAACATCATCAACCCAGCTACTCACTCGATTAACCGAACGCCTTATTGAACGAATGAGTGAAACCATTTATGAAATTGAAGAGAGTGTTGCCGAAATTGAAGAAAATGTGTTAGCTGCTAAAAGTGAAGATTTACGCAATGAACTTGCTGATTTGAGGCGTCAGATCATCTCATTACGACGTTATCTTTCACCGCAACGTGAAGCGATGAATCAATTATTAAGTGACCGATTTAGTTTGTTTACACAGGATGAAAAAATTCATTTGCGTGAAACAACCGATAATTTGATCCGCTTTATTGAAGATTTAGATTCGATTAAAGATCGCGCTGTCGTGAGTCAGGAAGAGCTGAATAACGCTTTGGCTGAGCACATGAATAATCGCATGTATGTGTTGTCGATCGTTGCTGCTATTTTCCTGCCTTTAGGTTTTCTGACAGGTTTGCTAGGTATTAATGTTGGTGGCATTCCTGGTGCAGAAAACCCTTATGCGTTTGCAATTTTTATCGGTATTCTGATTATTGTTGTTGCGCTTCAAGTGTGGCTGTTTAAAACGAAAAAATGGTTTTAGTTTGATACTGTTTTATTGCACTACTTTATTTTTAATCGCTGATTAATTGACTTGTGGAAAGAGTTGTATCGTTTCTTTGATAATATCAATTTTATGACTTTTTGCCGCGTAAACGGCGAAGATATCGCGTGAATAAACGGGGGCATCTTCCACAACAAAAAGTTGATTTTTTTCAATATATTCAAAACTCATTTGTCTGGGTAAGTAAGCACTGCCTCCTGCATCTAGTAGAAAGTTTAAAGCGACACGCGGATGACTCATAAAGTGTTTTGCTGGCGGCGAGTCAATGTGTGCTCTGCGATGTTGGGCATTCACGGCTTCACCGTAATCTACCATAATATAATTGTGTAACAGAGCATTCAGATCTGTTTGCTCTGCCTCGGTAGAAACTAAATGTAGTGGTACCGTCGCCACTTTTTCTGTGATTAACTCTTCGGTATAAGGCGGCTCAAATAAAAAGCCAACATCTGTCACCCTGCTGAGTAAACTTTTTTGTAGTTCAATAGGGGAGTAGGTCTTGGTGAGTAAGCTGAGATCTTCAATATTGCGATGAATTTTTGTTAACCAGTCCTGCAATATTATGTCCCAAATACTCATTTTAGCACCAATAACTAATTGATAGTTATCGCTTTGGGCAATTCCCACATCTTGCTTAGTTTTTTGCCACATAAAAATTAACTCATTGGCGTGTTTGATCAGGCGATGGCCCTCTGGGGTGAGTTTTAAGTGTTTTTGGCTGCGATCGAATAATAATACCCCTAATTCATCTTCCAGCAATTTGACTCTAGCACTGACGGCGGATTGCGTAAGAAATAAATTTTCAGCCGCGGCTCTAAAGTGCATGGTTCGGCTGACTTCTAAAAAAGTTTTTAATAATTCGATTTTCATTTTTATTCCTAAAACTAGGGGGCTTTGTGCATTGTCATTCGGTGTTTACATACAATAATAATGCGATGAACTGAACTATCTGCTCAAAACAATACTCGTTACGAACAAAAAACGTACCTTTTTTATCAATATTTTTAGTTTAATCAAAAATTTTGATTAAACCTATCGAAATATTGCGTTTTATTGATTTGTTTGTTGTCTATACACTCCACCTTAAATTTACCTCACTGAGTGAATCTTCATTCAAGTGTTTAATGAAAAAAGGTTAAGTCACATGAGAATTGCTATTTTATCCAGAAATCCGAATTTGTATTCCACTCGTCGCTTGAAAGAGGCTGGCGAAGCCAAAGGTCATCAGGTTGATATTATTGATACCTTGCATTGCTACATGGATATTACCAGTAGCCGTCCTGCCGTTCGTTATCAAGGGCATGAGCTTCCAAGCTATGATGCAATTATTCCAAGAATTGGCGCCTCGGTAACATTTTATGGTACTGCTGTGGCAAGACAATTTGAAATGATGGGCACTTTTAATGTCAATGAATCTGTGGCGATTAGCCGCTCAAGAGACAAGTTACGCTCACTACAGTTATTGTCACGTAAAGGGATAGGTTTGCCGCGCACAGGTTTTGCTAGTAAGCCTGATAATATTAAGGATTTAATAAAAAATGTTGGTGGCGCACCAGTTGTGATCAAATTGCTTGAAGGCACGCAAGGTATCGGGGTGGTATTAGCTGATACAGCAAAAGCGGCGGAAGCAATCATCGAAGCTTTTATGGGATTAAAAGCAAACATCCTCGTACAAGAATTTATTAAAGAGGCAGGTGGCGCAGATATTCGCTGTTTGGTTATAGGTGGAAGAGTTGTTGCGGCCATGAAACGTCAAGGTGCGGAAGGAGAGTTTCGTTCAAACTTGCATCGTGGCGGCAGTGCTAAAGTGGTGAAATTATCGAAAGAGGAACGTGAAACGGCTGTGAATGCTGCGAAAGTGATGGGGTTAAACTTTTGTGGTGTTGATTTACTGCGTTCGCAAAATGGACCTATGGTGATGGAAGTGAACTCTTCTCCGGGTTTAGAGGGTATTGAACAGGCTACAGGAAAAGATGTTGCTGGAATGGTATTTGATTTTATTGCTAAAAAAGCTAACTCCTTTAGTACGAAAACACGTGGTAAAGGTTGATTAACTTTAGTATTAACAGGGGCATAATATGGACAATTTACGAATTGGTGAATTTGATATCAAACCGGGTGAACAGCGAAAAATAGAACTGCCGGTAGCAAAACTTTATACCGATGCAGATGTTTCGCTACCTGTGCATATTATTCGTGCAAAAAAGCCAGGTCCTATTATTTTTATCAGCGCTGCTGTGCATGGTGATGAGCTTAATGGTATTGAAATTATTCGTCGCTTAATTAAGCAAAAAAGTTTTAATATTAGTAAAGGCACTGTTATTGCTGTGCCCATGGTTAATGTATATGGCGTGGTTAATCAAAGCCGCTATATGCCTGATAGAAGGGATCTCAACCGCTGCTTTCCAGGATCATCAAAAGGTTCGTTAGCGGGTCGGGTGGCAAATGTGTTTGTTAACGAGGTGGTTAAACACTGTGATTATGGTATTGATTTACATACAGGAGCGATCCACCGTTCAAACTTGCCACAGTTAAGAGCAAATATGGATGATGAGAAAACTAAGGAGTTATCGCAAGTCTTTGGTGTGCCAGTAATTTTAAATGCTAGTATTATTGATGGCTCATTACGTGCGGCGGCTGTTAAAAATGATACCCGAATATTATTGTACGAAGCAGGTGAAGCATTAAGGTTTGATGAGTTTTCAATCCGAGCGGGTATGAAAGGCATTATCAATGTATTACAGCACTTAGGGATGAAACGAAAATCACCGCGAAAAAAAGTGTTTAAGCCATTTATTGCTAATGGCAGCCAATGGTTAAGGGCAAACGCCAGTGGCATCGTTAATCACTTAGTTAGTTTGGGGGATTCGGTGAAGAAAGGGGATATCTTGGCTGAAATTGGTAGTCCGTACGGTGAAGTGTTTGATGTGGTAAAAGCGAATCGTTCGGGAATTTTAATTGGCCAACAAAATATTCCGTTAGTGCAAGAAGGAGAGGCTATGTTCCACATTGCTTATTTTGAGGAAGATGATCAGCACATCGCGGATCAGATCGAAACAGTACAAGATGATTTATTACCAGAAAACTAGACTAAGGTTATATATATGAGCGATAAAACAATTATTGGACGGCTTGAGTCTATTTCATTGCCGGATTTGATGATAGAAACCATGTCAGTAAGAATTGACACTGGGGCAAAAACGTCGTCTTTACATGTTGATAATATTACTGAAACCACGATAAACGGTAAGCCAGGTGTGTCATTTGATATTCACCCAAATGTACATAATGTTGAGCAAGTGGTTAACTGTAGCGCTTTGTTAAGTGATATTCGTAAAGTGAAGTCTTCTAATGGCATCACTGAACAACGATATGTGATTGAAACACCAATTAAACTTGGCAAAGATATTTGGCCGATAGAAATCACCTTAACGGATCGTTCTGATATGAGCTACTTAATGTTATTAGGCCGAGAGGGCATGGGAAAACGATTTTTAGTGGATCCTGCTAGAGCTTATGTAGCTTCAGCAGAGTAACGGTAACTATAGGTGTGAACACGATGAGTATTGAACAAATGACCGCTATTTTATCGCAAACGGTACTGACCATTGCGGAGCAACCCATCACTTTGGCTGATATGTTGCTTGTACCTGTGTTATTAATTGTTGGTATTGTACTTACCCGTTGGTTGGTCAAATTTATAACTAATCTGTTAACCGATAAAAAGACAGATCCGAACAGTATTCACTTGTTGCAACGAACCTTATACGTTGTTGCCATTGTGATCATTGTGATCACTATTTTAGAGTTATTAAATGTTCCTGTAACGGCATTTGCATTTCTCTCGGGGGCGATTGCAATCGGCGTGGGTTTTGGTGCACAAAATATCATTAATAACTTTATTAGTGGTTGGATTTTGATGTGGGAGCGTCCGATTCGAATAGGTGATTTTTTGGAAGTTGATGATGCCAAAGGGGTGGTTGAAGAAATTAATACGCGATCAACTCGTATTCGGCGGGTTGATGGTGTTCATTTGCTTATCCCCAATAGTAAACTACTGGAAAATACGGTGACTAATTGGACCTTAGTGGATCAATTGGTCAGAACTACCGTTCGAGTCGGTGTTGCTTACGGTTCCTCGGCGAAACAAGTGGCAGCACTTATTATGCAAGCAACATCGGAGCAAGAACGAGTATTATCTGACCCTGCTCCGGTGGTAACATTTGAAGACTTTGGTGATAATGCATTGATCTTCCAAGTGACATTTTGGATCAAGTCAACCGTCGAAGGAGGCCTGCGCACCATACGCAGTGACATCCGTTTTCGTCTCGATGAATTGTTTGAACAGCATGGTGTGGTTGTGGCATTTCCACAACGTGACGTGCATATTGATGGTCATTTGACGATTAATCGAGCTAAGCTTGATTAAATAGCGGTTTTTGCTTTTTCGGCAAACCATAACTGCATAAAGTCACCCGTCAGTTTTTGTTCTATCTCAAGAGCAAGTTCTGTAGGACAAAAGATTGTGAAGAACACTTGAGTATCACCTAGCTCAGAGGTGGCAACTTGTATATGAGGATCTGGCCCAGCAATATTAATTTCTAAGCGGCTTTCAATCAATTGGTTATAGCGTACAGCTACATCATTAAAATCATCACAGTATGCATGCGCCTTTTCATACAAAGTATCAATAAAGTTAAATGGATTAACACTATTGTCACGGACAATAGTGAAATGGTGCATGGCATAACGCTTAAGAAAGTTAAGGTTCTTGATCACTGAAGTGAATAATTGGTTATTAGGCACATACAAGGTTTTACCTGTGTATTGATAGTCGTCTCTATTAACTTCTAAAATGGTGAGTTTTGCCCAGTCAATGGAATGTACTTCGCCAGAGTACTTCCCTACTTGGATCCAGTCACCAATTCGAAATGGTCGACTAGAAATAATATAGATAAAGCCAATAAAACACTGAATGAACTCGCGTGTTGCCAGCACGATAGCAACAATAAATGCGGCAATTGAAATGGCAAATTTTTGAATTTCATATGACCACACATTAAAAATCATTATGATCATTAAGAAAGTGAATAGGTTATTAACAATATTAATTTGCAGGCGTTTATCTTGCTTTGATTTTGAACGTATGACTTTAACCAATATGCGTTTGATAACAAAAAATAAGACGATTAACAAAAATGTTAGTAGTAGTTTATTTGTGATGGCTGGCTCGAAAAAAGCGATGATTTTGTCAAGTTGAAGCGCTGGTTGTTGCATTATATGTAGACACCTGATGAGTGAGCCAGTTGAGCTGACATGGTAATTGTTATGGTTAACTGTGGTTAAGCGACAGAGGCAATAAGCACACTTAATATAATAAAGATAAGTACAAAACCATTAATATACCAATCTTGCCTTTTTCTCACTTTGCTCAGCCATTCATTTTATTTAACTCATTATCAGCGCAATTGTAACGATAAATCACTGGAACTCAAGAGAAAAAATAGCTTTATCTACGCTCATTTTAGTTGTGCTTTATGTCAGAAAAATTCCAAACATGTTAATGTCATCGATTTAACATTATATGTGGTCAATTATGCAATATCATCGAGCTCAATATGGCAAAACCAAATAAAAAAGGGCCCAGTAAAACTGTCGATATTTATTGTGCTGGCTGTAAAACCTTATTATTCAAGTATCGAAAAGGAGGCAAGGGAGCGTTAGTTAAGTGTTTTAAGGAACGCATCGTTAACGATCACACAGCAACACCTTGCCAATGCCCAAATTGTCAAAAAGTGTTTGCTCGCGAAACATTGATACGAGGTGTGGCCGCTTACAAAATGATTGGTGGTAAAGTGGTTGTTAAATAAACAAGATATGATTGCTTTGCTGTTACTAAGTGTAGTATGTCAGTTGATGTATTTTTGAGCTAGATAAGGTGTTGTTTTCTAAGAGATAATCACTATTAAGTAATGTGTCTCAGGTAATACACTTGCCTTATGCTAAGAGCTTAACATAAGGCAAGTTAAACATGCTTTAATTACCAGATTTTTACGCGCTTTTCCGGAGCGATGTACATAGCATCACCTTCTTTCAAATCAAATGCTTTGTAAAACTCAGGCATGTTTGAAAGTGAACCTAGTGCACGGAACTCACCTGGAGAATGCGGGTCAGTTGCTACGCGGTTACGCATGGTTTTTTCTACCATTTTCGAGCGCCAAATTTGTGCATAACCCATAAAGAAGCGCTGATCACCAGTTAACCCGTCAATAACAGGGGCTTCTTTACCATTTAAAGAAGCTTTATAGGCTTTATAAGCGATAGTGACACCAGATAAATCACCGATGTTTTCACCTAAGGTGAGTTCACCATTAACTTTAAGATCATCAAATACTTGATAGTCAGCGTATTGAGCAACTAGGGCATCAGTGCGTTCTTTAAATGCGGCTAAATCGGCATCAGTCCACCAGTTTTTCAGGTTACCTTCGGCATCATAGCGACTACCTTGGTCGTCAAAACCGTGGCCCATTTCGTGGCCGATAACTGCGCCAATACCACCGTAATTTACTGCATCATCCGCAGCCATGTTGAAAAATGGCGGTTGTAAGATCGCGGCAGGGAAGACGATTTCATTCACTGTAGGGTTGTAGTAAGCATTGACGGTTTGTGGTGTCATGCCCCATTCCCATTTTTGAATTGGACCGCCAAGTTTTGCCACTTGTTTTTGGTGCTCAACTTGATTGGCACGAATAATATTACCAACGAGATCATCTGCACTGATTTCTAGGGCTGAGTAATCTTGCCATTTGTCCGGATAGCCAATCTTAGGCGTGAACGCAGCTAATTTTACTTGTGCTGCTTGTTTGGTTTTATCAGACATCCAGTCTAATTCATTAATGCTTTCACCGTAAGCTTTACGTAAGTTTTCTACCAACTCACTCATACGGGCTTTAGCTTCTGGTTTGAAGTGTTTGGCCACATAGACCTTACCGATAACTTCACCTAAGTTGCCGTTAACCACTGAAACACCACGTTTCCACTGTGGACGTTGCTCATTGCGACCACGAAGTTGTTTTGAATAAAATTCAAAGTTTTCTTGGTCGATATCTTTACTCAAGTAGCTGGAGAAACCACTTAAGGTATGGAAAGTTAAATACGTTTTAATATCGTCTAACGAAGCTGTCGCAAAGGTTTCACCAAAGCCTTTAATAAAGCTTGGCTGGTTGATGATGATATCTTTTTGTTTCGCCACCCCTTGTGCATTGAGGTATGCTTGCCAGTCAAAGGCATCAGTTAAGGTATTTAATTCATCAACGGCAAATTTATTGTAGCGTTTGTTGCTGTCGCGAGACTCTACGCGTGTCCAATGAAAACCGGCTAATTTGGTTTCAAAGTCCATAATGGTTTTCGCAGCTGCTTCACCATTTTCAAGGCCAGCTAACTGGAACATGTTAGCAATATGCTTAACATAACCGTCACGTAATTTTGCAAAGCGCTCAGCTTCATTAAAATAGTAATCGCGATCAGGCAAACCTAAACCGCTTTGCCAAATGTGTGTCGCATAGTTGCTTGAATCTTTGGCATCGACACTGATATAAAATGCTAATGGGCTTCCAACACCTTTAGCTTGGTATTCGCCTAAAAAGCGTGCTACGTCACTTTTATCTTTTAAATTTTTGATTTCATTTAAAATTGGCTCGATTGGCGTAATGCCTGCAGCATCTCTGGTTTCTGTATCCATATAAGAACGGAATAAATCCGCTACTTTTTGCTCGTCACTGCCTTTTTGTAAATTAGGTGTCGCGGCCAACTCTTCAATAATTGCTTTAACGTTGTCATCAGCAGTATCGCGAAGGTCATAGAATGAACCAATCGCTGTTTTATCTGAAGGGATCTCGTTTGCTTTTAACCAGCCACCGTTAATGTACTGATAAAAGTTATCTTGTGGGCGTACAGATTTGTCGATATTGGCTTTTTCGATACCTGAAGCAAGGGTTGTTTTTTTCGTTGTTGGAGCTTCAGCTTTCACTGCGTCGTTTGATGCTGTTTGATCGTTACAACCTGCAACCAAAAGCAGAGAAGAACATACAGCGCTTGTTATAATTTTTTTCATTGTTTTGCTCTAAAGTAAAAATGAATGTGTTGTTCACTAAGAAATACTAAGGGTTAGTGACTAGAATTGCCACTGTTATGGCAATCTAATTACCTTTTTGTACAAATATGTACATGGTGTGGTTAGTTTACATTCGATTAACAAGTAGAATCAATAGATTTCCATCATCGGATATTTGTCTTTAGATCAAAGGGTGGTATGCTTCTAGCATCTGCCAGTCGTGCAATTCACACAATTAAGTTAGGTAAATGTTTCATCCGATTAGTTTTTTTATTGGCTTACGTTATAGTCGCAGTCGAAATCGTTCTGGTTTTGTCTCATTTATCACCTTCTTCTCTATCATTGGTATCTTACTCGGTGTTGCAGCATTGATTACGGTGGTGTCGGTGATGAATGGTTTTGAAGGCGAGCTGAAAAAACGCATCCTAGGCATCGTACCTCATGTGATTGTTAGCGAAGATGATCAACCAATCACTGACTGGCAAGCGTTACAAACCGAGCTGTTAACTTTGCCACATGTTAAAGATGTCACGCCTCTAATCGAAAGTGAAGCGTTAGTGTTATCCAATACTCAGTTACAAGGGGTATTAATGCAAGGGGTGATGCCGAGTCAGGAGAAAGATAAAATCGTCAATTCACAGATGATAGTGGGGGATTTATCACTATTATCACAGCCCTATACCATGGTTATTGGACAGTCATTGGCACAGCAATTAGCTGTGCAAGTGGGAGACAAAGTACGACTGGTCTTACCGCATAAAACGTTATTTACCCCCATGGGGCGTATCCCAATGCAACGTACATTTACCTTAGTTGGGCTCTTTAATGTTGGCTCGCAAGTGGATGATAGTGTGGTTTATATTCACAGCCGAGATGCCGCTAAATTACTTCGCCGCAGTGGTGATGGCATCAGCCAATTACGTTTATACCTTGATGATGCCTTTGCGGCTGAATCTGTGATTAATGCTCGGCCAGATTCACTTAATTATTTAACCTTTACTTCATGGAATACCACTCAGGGGCGATTATTTTCTGCCGTTAAAATGGAAAAGAATATGATGTGGCTCATGCTCAGCTTAATTGTCGCGGTGGCAACATTTAATATTGTTTCGGCGTTAGTGATGGTGGTGATTGATAAGCAAGGTGAAATTGCGATTTTACAAACTTTTGGTATGACTCGTGCTGGTATTGTTAAAATATTTATCAGCCAAGGCGTGATCAATGGTTTTTGGGGTGTTTTATTAGGTACTATTATTGGAATCGTATTAACGTTAAATCTTAATTCGGTTATCGAATTGCTTGGTGTCAGTGTCTTGGGGGCTGGTTATAGTACTCAAGCTTTGCCGATAGATTTGCAATGGTCTCATGTGGCGATTATTGCACTTACCGCCTTGATCATGAGTTTTCTAGCCACGTTATATCCGGCGTTTCGCGCGTCTAATACTCTACCTGCTGAGGTGTTACGAAATGAATAGTGGTTTACAGTGTAAACAACTGCATAAATCTTATTTTCAAGGAAGCATTGAAACTCCTGTCTTACATGATTTAAACCTAACCGTAGAAAAAGGTGAACTGTTAGCCATCGTAGGAAGCTCTGGTTGCGGTAAAAGTACGTTTTTACATTTAGCCGGCGGTTTAGATAAGCCCTCAGATGGTCAAGTGATCATAGATGGGGTTGATATTCATCAATTATCCGACAATGAAAAAGCCAAATTTCGTAATCAACATATTGGTTTTATTTATCAGTTCCATCACTTAATGATGGAATTCTCGGCGTTGGAAAATGTGGCAATGCCGCTACTCATACGAGGAGATAAGCCCAAAAGTGCTCAGCAGCAAGCCGAACAAATGTTAGCGCAAGTTGGCTTAGCGCATCGTAGTCATCACAGACCTTCAGAGCTTTCGGGAGGAGAGCGTCAACGGGTTGCTATCGCCAGAGCATTAGTAACTCAACCTTCATTAGTGTTAGCGGATGAACCGACAGGAAATTTAGATTTCGATACCGCAGAGCAGATATATCAGTTATTGAAAGAGCTTAATCAAAGCGTTCAAACCAGCTTTGTTATTGTCACTCATGATTTAACCTTAGCGGCAAAAATGGATCGCCAATTGCGTCTTGATCACGGCCAGTTAAAACCTTTTGTGGACAATGATTAATGTTTAAACCGTTGAGTCTTTTTTTAGGGATACGTTATATTTCTAACCGTCAGGGCAAGGGCTTTGCTTCTTTTATTTCGGCATCGTCAACCTTAGGTATTGCCTTAGGAGTGATGATTTTAATTATTGTCTTATCCGCGATGAATGGTTTTGAGCGTGCATTAGCGCAGCATTTATTGTCAATCGTACCACATGTTGAATTAATGTCAGGGCGAGGTCCGGTAAATGATTGGCAACAAAATGTGCAAAAAGTGCAGCAACATCCCGATATTGTTGCGGCTGCTCCAGTGATTAAGTTGCAAGGAATGATGCAAAAAGGTGAACAACTTAAAGGCGTTGAAATTCGAGCCATTGATCCTGTGTTAGAGCAATCCGTTTCTAGTGTTGTGCAGTATTTAACCAAAGGCAGTTGGCAGCAGTTGTATCAGCCAAATAGTGTGGTGATAGGTCAAGGAATTGCAGATAAGCTGGGGGTTAGTATTGATGATGGTATCACTATGTTATTACCTTCGATGGAGCATCAAGCAAAGGTAAGTCAGCGTATCAGTGCTTTGAAAAAATATAATTTGACTGTGGTTGGTATTTTTAAATTTGGCGGAGAGATAGACAATAATCAGGTATATATTAACTTGCATAAAGGGCAAGAAATTCTCGATTATAATGAACAACAGGTACAAGGCATTCGGCTACGGGTCAATGATGTGTTTGAAGTTCGCCAAGTTGCTAATGATGCCGGCTACTTGCTTAAAGAGTACTACCTGTATCTGTATAACTGGACCCGCACGCAAGGACATTTATACAACGATATTCAATTAGTGCGTATGGTGATGTTTATTGTCTTAGTGTTAGTGATCGCAGTTGCCAGCTTTAATATTGTTTCAACCTTAATCATGGCAGTTAATGAAAAACGTGGCGATATCGCTATTTTAAAAACCATGGGGGGCTCATCGACTATGATCATGTTGACCTTTATGGTACAAGGGTTAGTTAACGGCGTATTGGGCAGTATTGCTGGTGGTGGTTTAGGTGTGTATCTGGCGAATAATTTAACGGCTTTCTCTCAAACTCTTGAGCAATGGATTGGCGTGAAATTTTTATCGGGTGATGTCTATTTTATTGACTTTTTGCCTTCCTATGTCAACCCATCGGATGTGTGGTTCACTATTGCGATTGCTTTGCTATTAACCTTGATCGCCACGATTTATCCTGCGTGGCAAGCAACGAAGGTTGAACCGGCTCAAGTTTTAGGGCAGTTATAAACGTCAATAGTTACTTAAGCGATTACTTTCGATTTGCCACTGATCCAAATGGCTGAATAAGCCGTATTGTTAATAAATTTCATTATTTATTAAGACAATGTGGTTTAATTTTATTGGCTTTCAAATATCTTGGTTAGGCTTGGTGCTGTGGGGGAATTTGTTTATTCCTATCGCACTGTTGTGGCTAACGATTCACTTCATTCGTTTATCTGTTGTTCAGCGTCGACAAGACGCTCAGGTCATCTTCTTAGTTGCGCTATTAGGCATCTGTTTTGATAGCGCATTGATCTGGATAGGTGTGTTTGAATTTAACGACAATATTTTCAATTCTGTATTCATCCCGATGTGGCTAATGGTTTTATGGTGTTGCTTTGCTGCTACCTTAACTCACAGCCTGAGCTTTTTAGCGAACTTACCATTTTTGCAAATTGCTTGTGGTGCGATCGTTGCACCACTGAGCTATTACGCAGGATATCAATTGTCCGCCGTGAATTTTGGTTATTCAATCAGTTTTACCTTAGGTATTTTAGCGATCTATTGGTCAGTGTTGATGCTCATTTTTTTCCAAATTGTGCTCTTTATTCTCACAAAGGAGCAAACTAATGTTACTTAATAGTAAGTTAATATTTGGGCTAGTTGCCGTTGTTATTGTCTGCTCTTTTTCAGCGGTTGCAAAGCCGCAACTATTGCCACCAAGCACACTTGATATAGCAAAATATACTGTCATCGGTCAGGCAAGGTTTTCTGTATTATTTTGGGACATTTACGATAGCCGATTATTATCGAGTACCGGTGATTATGATACCTGTGAAAATCAAGATTTAGTTTTTGAAATTCAATACCTTAAAGACATTAAAGCTGGAGAGCTGTTAACCCGTACGGTTGAGCAATGGCAACACTTATCGATAAATCAGGCGCGTTATCAAGCGTATTTACCAAAACTTGCAAAGCTATGGCCTGATATACAACAAGGGGATCGACTCGCGTTGTTAGTGAGTGAAAATGCCAGTGTGTTTTATTTCAATAATGACTACTTAGGCCATATTCAAGGTCGTGATTTTGGGCAATTATTTTTAGCGATTTGGTTATCACCAAAGTCGAGTCAACCAGAGCTAAGACAGCAATTATTAGGGAAATAGAGACCATGAAGATGTTAT
The DNA here is from genome assembly GCF_017168195.1 of Thalassotalea sp. G2M2-11. Classification (GTDB taxonomy): domain Bacteria; phylum Pseudomonadota; class Gammaproteobacteria; order Enterobacterales; family Alteromonadaceae; genus Thalassotalea_E. Next base: position 344,969 of record NZ_JADNYL010000002.1, on the reverse strand, counting down.
TTGTTGTTAGTTGTTGTTGGTTGATGATGTCATGTAGTACCGATATTGAACATTATCAGGCAAGTACACCGCAACTTCACATTGATGAGTACTTTTCAGGTGAGCTAATTGCTTGGGGGATGGTGCAAGATTATAAAAATCAATTAACTCGTCGCTTTTGTGTTGAGATCACAGGCACTTGGCAAAATAATGTTGGTAAGTTAGCCGAAACTTTTTATTTTGATGATGGCGAAGTGAGTTATCGCAACTGGCAACTGGTGAAACAAGCCAATGGTCGTTATCAAGGGAGCGCTGAAGATGTTGTTGGCATCGCTTATGGGCAAGAACTTGGTGCCGTTTTTCATTGGCAATATTATTTGCAAGTGCCAATTGATGGGCAATTAGTCAAATTTTTTCTTGATGATTGGATGTACTCACTAGATCAACAGCGAGTATTTAATCGAACAAAAATGAAAAAGTTTGGTGTCACCTTAGCCGAAGTCACGCTGTTTTTTGATAAATCACATCCTCAACAGCGTTGTGAGCGCGCAGATAACGAGTAAGCTGTTTATGTTTGCGCCGCTAATGAAGAAGCTAAAGTATTATGCTTAAATGTAAATCCGGCATCGAGTAGTTTTTGCGGGACAACATGTTGTCCATAAATCAGTAGATCTGCCATTTCACCAAACAGTAATTGCAGTAACCATTTTGGCAGCTTGACCAAGCATGGACGGTGAAGGGTTTGCGCTAACGTTTGGCTGAATTCTTTGTTACTCACTGGTGTTGGCGCGGTCATATTGATCGCCCCATAAAGCTGCGGATGTTCAATGATAAATATAATGGCGTTAACCATGTCTTCAATATCGATCCAAGACATGATTTGCTCACCGTTTGCCATTGGGCCACCCAGCCCAAGTTTAAAGGCTGGCAGCATTTGTTTTAAGGCGCCAAATCCCTTATTAAGTACGATACCTGTGCGCAGCAAACATACTCTAGTATGCTGCTGGTTATTGTTATTGTTATTGCTCGCTGATAGCGCTAATTGTTCCCATTGTTGACATAGCTGATGAGAAAATTCAGGGTGATAATCGGTAAAAGATTCGGTAATTATCTGCTGATTTTGTCTGCCATACATACCAATCGCACTGCCAGAGATAAAACAATTGGGTGGATTCTTCGCTTGCTGAATAAGTGCAGAAAGTTGTTTGGTTAGTAGCCAACGGCTTTGACAAATTTTTTCTTTTTGATAATTGCTCCAGCGTCTATCTGCTATCGGTTCCCCCGCTAAATTGATGATGACATCTTGCTGTTCAATTAAATCAAGCGTCAGTGTAGAGGTGTAATCTAGCTGTTCACCTAACAGCTTTTTCGCATTTTCTATGTTGCGAGTCAATACGGTAATACTTTGGTTAGACTCTTGGGTTAATGTGGCAATTAATGCACGACCAATTGCGCCGGTACCACCTGTGATCAGTATATTCATAGTGCCTCAAATCAAATGAGTTAACATGATATATACGAGCTTAGTGTGGCTTTAGATCACACGCAAAAAAAAGATAATTTTTTAGCTTTTTTTAATGATCTTTTTACTAAAGCCAATCGTAACTTTGTCTGTAACTTATTAAAAAAGGACAGACAAGTGAATATATTAAAATCTACCATGATAACCATTACCAGCTTGTTTATGTTGCAAGCCTGTAATAGTGATAGTGATACTGATGTCGTATTTCCAGAAAAGCCTGTAGTAACCATAGTTGATGCCGCAGCAGCTGATGGTAACTTTACTACCTTAGTGACTGCGCTTGAAGCCACTGGCCTTGATAGTACTTTAGCCGATACCGATGCTAGGTTTACGGTGTTTGCGCCCACCGATGATGCTTTTGCGTTGTTAGGACAAGATACCATTGATGCGTTACTCGCCGATACCGATACCTTATCAAATATACTGACTTATCATGTTATTAGCGGTGAAGTGAATGCTGAAGCGGCCATTGCCAGTGCTGGTCAAACCGTTGAAATGGTCAATGGTGATTCAATTGGTTTATCGTTAGATGGTGATAATTTATTAGTTAATACCGCCACTGTCACTATGACTGATATTGAAACTGATAATGGTATCATCCATGTGATTGATGCAGTGCTTTTACCACCAGCTGAGAAAGGCGAGCCGATGATGAATATCGTCGATACCGCAGTATCAGCCGGTAGTTTCACTACTTTAGTCGCTGCATTACAAGCGACTGGCTTAGACAGTGCGTTAGCTGATGAGTCTAAATCTTTTACCGTGTTTGCGCCAACAGATGCAGCATTTGACATCATAGGTGAGCAAACCCTTAACTTACTGCTTGAAAACCCTGATGTTTTAACCGACATCTTGTTGCAGCATGTGGTTGAAGGCGAAGTGCCAGCGGTGACTGCGTATACCTTAAATGGCCTACAAGCAACAACGTTATCAGGTGCGATGATTGATATTGCCATCAATAGCATGACAGACAAATTAACCTTTGGCGGTGCTAATATCGTCACGAAAGATATTTATACTACCAATGGTGTGATCCATGTGATTGACATGGTAGTTGTTGGTGACGTAGACGTACCGACACCACCGATGAGTATTGTCGATGTAGCGATTGATAATGGTAATTTCACTACGTTAGTTGCTGCCCTACAAGCAACGGGTTTAGACAGCGTATTAGCCGATTTGAGCAAAGATTTTACCGTATTTGCACCAACTGATGCTGCATTTGCATTATTAGGAGATGATACTATCAATGCGTTACTCGATGATCCTGAGACCTTAAGCAACATTTTACTTTACCATGTCATCAGTGATGCCAAAGTAATGCAGGATTCTGCAGTGACGATTGCTCAATCTGATAACAAAATGGTGACCATGACCAATGAGCAAATGGCAAGTTTATCTTTGTCTGGTTCAACGTTATATGTGAATAAATCAGCAGTTTCAGCAGCCGATGTCATGGCTGATAATGGTATTATTCATGTGGTAGACCAAGTGATTTTGCCTGCTGCAAGTAAAGGTGAACCTACCATGACTATTGCTGAGGTTGCTGATGCGGATGAAAGATTTACTACACTAGTAACTGCGTTAACTGCAGCTGATTTAGTCGATACATTAGCTGACGAAAGTGCAACCTTTACCGTGTTTGCACCAACCAATGCGGCGTTTGATAAAATTGATGATGATACTTTAAACGCACTGCTTGCTGATACGTCGGCATTAACCGATGTATTACTTAATCACGTGATCGCAGGTAGTGAAATCAATAGTTTATCAGCTTACGCTGCTAATGGAGCGATACTTGATACTGCAGGTCCAGAACAAGTCAGTATTAATATTGTTAACTTTACTGAAACGACCAATGATGCCAGCGATGAGGTGGCTTATGATAAAACAATGCAAATGTTAATTGGTGGTATGAATTCAAACCATGCTGGCATGACCCTGTATGTGTTTGATAATGATTTAGGCACAACGGGAAGTACTTGTAACGCAGATTGTGCAACGAATTGGCCACCAGTGTTAGTAGCAGATGATGAAGTTGATAATATTCCAGGTTTGGCTACGACGATGCGTGATGATGGCACTATGCAAGCTACTTATTTAGGTCGTCCACTTTATTTCTACGCCGGTGATAGTGATGTCGGTGATATGAATGGTCAAGGTGTCAATGGCTTGTGGTGGACAGTTAAACAAGAGCAAGTATCGTTACAAGTACAAGGTGCTAATGTAGTGGTGAGCGACATTTATACAACCAATGGTGTCATTCATGTCATAGATACTGTGATCACCCATTAATACTCAATTATGTCATAAACCCATCATGGGTTGAGCAAAATAACTATGCTCGCACTTTATTGCCTCTCTGGTGAAAGAGAGGCTTTTTTTTAAGCATGGGTGATCGGTTTACGCTTACGTCCCGTATAAGCTTACATGATGTATTTAATGTTTTTATGATGAATATTCCGCTTTTTCCGTTAACAGTTTTTCTATTGCCGCAAGGTATCACGCGGTTACGTATATTTGAGCCGAAATATCTAAAGATGGTCAGTTTGGCGATGAAACAACAGGGTTTTGCTATCGTTTATGATAATAGCAAAGGGGATAATGAGGATTATCAATGGGCAAGCTGGGTAGATATTATCGACTTTAATCAAGATAACGATGGTGTGTTAACGATTGATGTCCAATGTCAAAGCTTAGTGCATTTGACCAATATCTCAACGGATGAACAGCAGTTACGCTATGCTGATGCGACACCTTTTCGTCATTGGTCTGGCATGAAGCATGATCAAGTCACCCGGCAATTAGCAACATCTTTACAGCAAATGTTTGAGAAGCAGGAGGAGTTATCTGGGTTATATCAAAATAAATTTATCAATTCTCCCTGTTGGGTAGTATCTCGTTGGGTTGAATTGTTACCGATAAATTATCAAGTAAAACAATTGTTTGCTGAGAAAAATAGTTATGTTGAAGCGAAAAAATTGCTTGCTCGGTTAATTTTAAATGCAAATTAATTCGTTTGATGTGATCTTTTTTTACCAAAGATACGTATTGCTTCTTAGAATGATTAATTGGTAATTCATATGCAAGTAGTCAATTGTAAGTTGCGAATACCGTCAACTACTGTTAAATCTAGTAGTATGACTGAAAAATTAACTGATGTTGATCACGCACAATTGTGTCATTGGCTCAATGCCGTGGCTCAGCAAAAAGACAAGTTAGCATTTGCTAAGTTGTTTCGTTTTTTTGCGCCTAAAATTTTACGTATTGCCACCAGCAAGTTAAATAACGAAACATTAGCTGCTGAGGTGGTACAGGAAACGATGACCAATGTATGGCGCAAGGCTGCGTTATTCGATGATAGTAAAGGTGCGGCGACGACATGGGTATACACCGTGATGCGTAATGTTAGCTTTGATATGTTAAGAAAGATTAAGTCAAATAAAGAGGATCATTTCAGTGATGATATTTGGCCTTTATCTGAAAAAGCAGCAACCGATGACGAAGTGTTTGATGATCATTTACAAAGTAATCATTTGTTGGAACAAATAGACAGCTTACCTGACAATCAGCAGCAGGTGGTTAAAGGGTTTTATTTCTTAGAAATGTCACAAGAGCAATTAGCACAGCATCTTAATTTACCACTAGGTACCATAAAATCTCGTCTACGATTGGCATTAGCCAAACTCAAGTTGCAGTTAGGAGGCGAAAATGATTAAACATCACCCTAAATTTGAGTTATTACAATCTTTTGTCGAAGGTGAATTGCCGGCATCACTAGCTGCTGGTGTAGCTATACATGCCGACATGTGCAGCCATTGTCAGAAAAAAATTGCCCAATTGACCGAGCAAGTGGCAGAAACAAGCTTTGAGTCGTCATTTCTGCATCAATTTTCGGTTAATGATCAAGATGATATAGCCGCGTTGCAAGCGTTAGATATCGAGCAAATGATTGACGGTATTACTGAAATGGAACCTGCAGTTCCTGCGAAACCACCTGAAGTTGTTTCGGTTACGTTTAAAGGTAATAACTATCAGCTACCAAGAGCGTTAGCCAATATGCCCATGGCAAGCACCATGAATTTAGGTAAACTCGCTCGTGCGAGAGTTCAACTAGATGAAGGTGAAATACATACCAGTTTATTACATATAGAGCCAGGTGGTGGTGTGCCTCATCATACACACAATGGCTTTGAATTAACGGTGCTACTTGCCGGTAGTTTTTCAGATGAACAAGGTGAGTATCACCCTGGGGATTTTATTATGCTTGATGGTAATCATCACCATAACCCAGTATCAGCGCAAGGATGTCTTTGTTATACCGTTGTTAATGATTCATTACACTTTACTCAAGGGATCAATCGGTTACTCAATCCTATTGGTTCATTCATCTATTAGAGGTATTCACTTATGAGTCTGGATAAAAAAGATATTATTATCGGCATTAGTGCTTGTTTAGTGGGTGAAAAAGTGCGATTTGATGCCAGTAATAAACCTTCAAACTTTTGCATCAATGAATTTGGTCAACATGTGACTTATCAATCGTTTTGTCCAGAAGTGGCGGTTGGTTTACCTATTCCACGTCCAACTATTAGACAGGTTAAGCAGGATGATGTGATTAAAGTTTGTCGACCCGATGGCACTGGAGATGTTACCGATGCATTAACTGCTTATGGTGAAAAAATAGCAAAGCTGGCTAAAAAATTCAGTGGCTTTATTTTTTGTGCGAAAAGCCCAAGCTGTGGCATGGAACGGGTGAAAGTGTATTCAACTGAAGGTGATGCCTTACCTGCTACTGGCGTTGGTGCTTTTGCACAAGCTGTGATGGAGGCTAATCCTTTATTGCCTTGTGAAGAAAATGGCAGACTTAATGATGCCGTATTAAGAGAAAACTTTGTTGCTCGAGTCTATGCTTATCGAAAATGGCAAGCACTAAATGAACAAGGGTTAACTAAGCATAAATTAATGACATTTCATAGTCAGTACAAATACACGGTCATGAGTCATGATTTAGTGGCTTATAAACACTTGGGGCGTTTACTTGCTCGTGCTGACTTGTCGTTGGAAGACATGGCTAAGCAGTATATTGCTGGGCTGATGGCGGCATTGAAAGTAAAAGCAACGCGTAAAATGCACGCGAACACGCTAGCGCATATTCAAGGTTATTTTTCAAAATACTTAACCAAAGAACAGCGCCAAGAGTTATGTCATCAAATCAATGATTATCGCAAAGGCTTACTCCCTTTAATCGCGCCGTTAACCTTGATCAAGCATTATTTACTGACCCATCCAAAAGATTACTTAGCACAACAGGTATATTTAGACCCTTACCCAAGTGAACTTAAATTGCGCTATGGTTTATAGCGCTTTTTACTCAATATGATCATCACCTAGCGATAAGGAGCAGCCCTTTGCTTTTATGGTTTCGTCATGATATTCGTGTGCATGATAATAGTGCGCTCGAATACTTTTTAACACACAGAAAAAATACCGATAAAGCGATTTATTATGTATTGGATGAGCTTTGGCAAGATTATCATTGGTCAGCAATTAAAATCGATTTCATTAAACGACACCTTGAGTTGTTAACAAAACAACTGGCGCAATTAGGCATCGAACTCGTAATTCATAAAGTAGCAGATCATCAAGCACAAGTAGCGCATTTAAGCCAATATTGTCAGCAACATAACATTGATACTTTGGTGGTTAATCGTGAGCATGAAATCAATGAAGTACGCCGAGATCAACAGTTAATTAAGCAAGGTTTAAAGCTGCAATACTTTGAATCAGATGTGATTGTGCCAAAAGGGCGGGTGCTTAATCAGTCAGGTGAGATGTTTAAAGTGTTCACCCCGTTTAAAAAAGCGTGGTTAAGCTATGTGCGTGATCATGGGGTTGATTATATTGCCCGATATGATCAGTTGGGGGATACAGCCCAAGAGACAGAGCATAGTTTATCTTCCTCATGGCCTTTGGTTGATACAGTTGAAGCGCAAGTGATCCCTCAGTTTCTTGATGATAAACTTGAAGATTACCATCATCAGCGAGATATTCCATCGATTAAAGGCACTTCTGGCTTATCTCCTTATTTAGCCATTGGTGTGTTAAGTCCTAGGTATTTGCTCAGGTTATTACTACAAGGTTATCCAGATCTCTTATTATCAAGTGATTCGAGCCGCTTTAGCTGGCTTAATGAATTAATTTGGCGTGAGTTTTATCGTCACTTACTGGATGCTCACCCTCGGCTATGTATGCATCAAAATTTTAATCAAAAATATGATCATTTGCGCTGGCGAGACGATAGCCAAGCCTATCAAGCTTGGTGTCAAGGTAAAACAGGTTACCCTTTAGTGGATGCCGCCATGAGACAATTGGTACAAACTGGCTGGATGCATAATCGTTTACGTATGGTTGTTGCTAGCTTTTTAACGAAACATTTACTGATTGATTGGCGCTTAGGTGAACAATTTTTTATGCAGCACCTGATCGATGGTGACTTAGCGGCTAATAATGGCGGCTGGCAATGGGCGGCAAGTACCGGATGTGATGCACAACCTTATTTTCGCGTATTTAATCCGATCAGACAAAGTGAACGCTTTGATCCAAAGGGGGATTTCATACGTAAATACATACCGGAGTTAAATGATGTGCCGAATAAACATATTCATTTTCCTCATTATTACTTAGCGGATAAACAACATCAATATTGGCCAGCTATCGTTGAGCATAAAGCAGCAAGAGAAAGGGCGATTGCTTTTTTTAAAGGCTAGTTTGTTAATCTTTACAACCTCGATGAGGTCATTTTATAAGGTAAGGTATGACTAACAATCAAAGTGTCACAGATAATGTTGAACAGGCAACAATTGCTGAAACATTGCAAGATAAGCCTAGGTGGTTAGCTAATTTTATCACAGCTTATCAATCGCTTTCTGCAAACAATTTGGCACAGTTAAATAATGTGTATCATCAAAATGTTGTTTTCATCGATCCCGCACATCGATTAACGGGTATAGATGATCTGTTGTTGTATTTTAGCAAGCTTTATCAACATATTGACAGCTGCGAGTTTGTGATTGAACAGCTAATAACCGAAGCTAATAGTGCCGCTGTTTACTGGCAGATGACATTGCAGCATCCAAAACTTAACCAAGGTGCTGCTATCACAGTGTCAGGACATTCTCTCCTTAAGGCAATGGATAATAAGGTTATTTATCACCGAGACTACTTCGACTTAGGCGCGATGCTTTATGAGCAGCTGCCCATTTTAGGGCCAATTGTACGTTGGCTAAAACAACGGATGAACAGCTAATGTCGACCAAACACGCTGTTAATCAGTTATCACAGCCTAAAAAAGTGATGATCACTGGCGCCACTTCTGGCATTGGTTTAGCACTGACGCATTATTATGCTCAGGCGGGTTATCAGCTGATCGCCTGTGGGCGTAACAAGGAGCAGTTAGCACAATTAGCAGAGCAATATGCCCATTGTCAGACCTTGGCTTTTGATGTCACCGATGAAGTTGCCTTAGCTGATGCTGCCGAGCAAGTGTCAGATATTGATATTTTGATCCTTAATGCGGGGGATTGTCGCTACTTAGATGATGCGAAATATTTTGACAGTCAATTATTTAAACAAGTAGTAACGGTTAATTTATTGTCGCTATCAACTTTATTGGAATATTTTTTACCTAAGGTGAATCGACAGGGGCAGTTGGTATTTATCAGCTCAAGTGCCACTTTATTACCGTTTCCGCGAGCTGAAGCTTATGGTAGCTCTAAAGCGGGCGTTGATTATTTAGCAAATACTTTGCGTTTGTCGTTAAAGCCTCACGACATTAGTGTCACCTTAGTACATCCTGGCTTTGTAAAAACACCATTAACCGATAAAAACGACTTTAATATGCCATTTATGATCTCCAGTGATCATGCGGCGCAGCGTATTGCTAAAGGCGTTGCGTTGAAAAAGCCTTATTTACACTTTCCTAAACGGTTAACTTTACTATTAAAAATAATCGCCCTGTTACCACAGCCACTGTGGCAAAAATTTGCATTAAAGGATGTTAAGTTATGAAAAATATTGCTGTGATCGGTAGCGGAGTTGCTGGTTTAACTGCTGCTTATCTTTTAACGAAAAAACACCATGTCACAGTGTTTGAAAAAAACGATACCATAGGTGGCCATACCGCGACAGTTGATGTTGAATTAGATAACCAATGTTACGCCATAGACACAGGTTTTATAGTGTTTAACAATAAAACTTACCCTTATTATCTCAGTTTATTGTCAGAGCTTGGTGTTGATAAACAAAAAACTGAGATGAGCTTTTCGGTACATAATTGTCAAACGGGTTTAGAGTACAATGGTCATAACCTCAATACCTTGTTTGCCCAGCGTCGTAATCTTTTTCGTCCCAAGTTTTGGCACTTAATTAGCGAAATACTGCGTTTTAATAAACTTTGTAAACAGGCTTATGAATTAGGGCAATTTCAAGCAGGTTTTACCTTAGGGGATTTTTTACAAGCGAATCAATTTAGTTCCTTTTTCTCTGAGCATTATATTTTGCCTATGGGGGCGGCGATATGGTCGAGTTCGTTAGCGCAAATGTCAGCCTTTGATTTTCATTTTTTCGTCCGTTTTTTTTACCACCACGGCTTGTTAAATATTAAAGATCGCCCGCAGTGGTATGTGATCCCCGGTGGTTCAAGAAATTATCTATCGCCGTTGACGGCATCATTTAACAAAAACATTCATACTCAAGCGCAAATAACAAGTATCACGCGGTTAAATAACAAGGTGCAATTAACCTTTGCTGATGGTGCTATGCAAGAGTTTGACGAGTTGGTATTAGCTTGTCATTCAGATCAAGCCTTGGCGTTATTAACCGATGCGAGTGAGCAAGAACGACAAATATTAACAGCGATGCCTTACAGTGAGAACTCCGTCGTGTTACATACCGATACTGCTTTATTGCCGCGTCGCAAGAAAGCCTGGGCAAGTTGGAATTATCAGCTGAGTGACGATCGCTTACGACCAGCGAGCGTGACTTATAACATGAACATTTTACAAGGCTTATCTTCGGCCCATACTTTTTGTGTCACGTTAAATCAAAAAGAAGCCATTGACCCTAGTAAAATTTTGCGTGAATTTACTTATCATCACCCGGTTTTTTCTGTTGAATCGATGCAAGCACAACAACAACGAGAAGTTATTTGTGGCAAACAGCACACCCATTTTGCTGGTGCTTATTGGTATAACGGTTTTCATGAAGATGGTGTCAGAAGTGCCGTTGATGTTGCTAAACGTTTTGAGTGTCACTTAGAAAAAAGCCCAGTTTTATGAAGCCTAATTGCACAGATAATCTTGAATTAAAAAGTAAAATCTATCGTGGGAGTGTCTTTCATAAGCGCTTTGCTCCTAAAGTACATCAATTTAGCTATCAGCTTTATATGCTGGCGTTGGAGGTTGATGAACTTGAGCAATCAGTCAAACATTGCTTTCCTTTTGGGACAAAATGGTATTGTCCGATCCGTTTTGTTGAAAAAGATTATCTAAAAAGTGAACCAGGTGCTCTTAAGCAACGTATTGTCAATAAAGTAAAATCATTAGGTGGTAGTACAGAGATAAAAAGTGTGGTGATGTTAGTGCAAGCGCGATGCTTTGGTTTGTATTTCAGTCCCGCAAACTTTTATTTTTGCTATGACCACACAGGAAAGTGCCAGCAAATGTTGGCTGAAGTGAGCAATACACCTTGGAATCAGCGCCATTATTATCTGGTGAATTTAACCGATTCATTGGTGAGTGAAAAAGCGTTTCATGTCTCGCCTTTTATGGATTTAGCGATGAATTATCATTGGCATATTGTTGAGCCGAAAGAGCATGCAGAGCAGCTGAGGATTGACATCGAAAATAGAAAACCAACAAAAGATAACCCTGAGGGTGAAAAGGTATTTTTTGCTGGCATTAAGCTAAATAAGCAGGCGTTTACTCAAGATAACTTAGTAAAGCTTTGGCTCGCTCAGCCGGTGATGACGGTAAAAATTATTGGTGCCATTTATTGGCAGGCACTGAAATTGTTTTTAAAAAAAGTTCCGTTTGTTCCTTACCAAAAGGTGAATAAACAGCGCACGATAGCTCAAAAGAAATAGGAGTCACTCAGTGGAAAAACTTGCAAATATCAGTACAACAAAAATCGATCATTGGTTTGACCGAAAATGTAAGTCGCTGGTTTTCTCTATTTTGGCTAAACTTAATTATGGTCAGTTAACCATTCAGGAAGGAAACGAACAACGAATATTTCCCAATACTCAGTCAGTATTGTCTGACGATAGACAAATTCAGGCAAAAATTGTGGTGCATGACATCAGTGTGTATCGTGATTTTGTTAAAGGTGGCGCGATAGGTGCCGCTGAAGCCTTTATCGCAGAAAAATGGACCAGCCCAAATTTAACCAATGTTATTCGTATTTTTGCGAAGGCACAGCAACAGACTGATCAGCTTGAACAGCAACGCCCATGGTTAAATAAGTTAAAGAATGCTTTTAATCATTGGCAAAATCGTAACACTCGCCATGGCGCTAAACGCAATATTTTGGCGCATTATGACTTGGGGAATGATTTGTATACCCGATTTCTCGATAAAGAAATGATGTATTCATCTGCGATTTATCCAGATGAGAATGCAAGTTTAGCAGAGGCGCAACTGCATAAGCTCGAGGTTATTTGTCAGCGCTTGTCTTTAAATGAGAAAGATCATTTATTGGAGATTGGCACAGGGTGGGGAGGTCTCGCTATTTATGCTGCTCAACATTATGGCTGTCAGGTAACGACTACCACGATTTCAGACGCACAATATCAATACGCTAAGCAGCGAGTAGCAGATTTAGGCTTATCTAATAAAATTACTTTACTTAAGAAAGATTATCGAGAACTCACCGGTGAGTTCGATAAGGTGGTCTCGGTTGAGATGATAGAAGCGGTTGGCTACGAGTTTTTACCCAGTTTTTTTAAGCAATGTAATGCACGATTAAAATCTGGCGGTAAGCTATTAATACAGTCGATTACTATTGCGGATCAACGTTTTGACTATTACCGGAAGAATGTTGATTTTATCCAGCGCTACATTTTTCCGGGCGGTTTTTTACCCTCGGTAAATATTCTATCAACACGCTTGACTGAGCATACCGATATGGTGATAGAACGTATGGACGATATAGGCCTTGATTACGCTAAGACTTTGGCTGATTGGCGTAAAGCGTTCTTAAAAAATTGGCCTGAGTTGACGCAATTAGGTTATGACAGTCAATTTAAGCGCTTATGGTTATATTATTTTGCCTACTGCGAAGGCGCTTTTTTAGAGCGTGCAACCAGTACGGTTCATATTCTTGCACGCAAGTAGCTTAGTCAGTAGCTTAGCGGTTATTTTCGTTGTGCGCGTTTTTTCCATTCTTTTGAAACGGAATAACGCCATAAGGTATGGATGCCGAAATAGCCAATAATTGAGAACGTTACCGCTAATACACCACACCCGAGTAAGAAAGATGGGCCTATGGTGGAGACACTATTGACCACCCATTCCCAACTGGCCTCAAACATAAATTCTTTCTCGGAAGCGCCTAAAATCCATGTGCCCACTAGATAACAAAAATAAAAAATTGCCGGCATAGTCAATGGGTTAGTTATCCAGACTATCGCAATTGATAGCGGTAAATTGGCGTGTACTATAATAGCTACAGCCGCCGATAAAATCATTTGAAAAGGTACAGGAATAAAGGCAAAAAATAATCCTACGGCAAAGGCTTTTGCCACGGAACGACGATTTAAATGCCATAAGTTACCGTTATGTAAAAGTTCGCCAAAAATCTGTAAATGTTTATGAGATTTAACGGTGTGGTGATCGGGCATTATTTTTTTTAAGATTTTTTTGGGCATAAAACTCTAATTAAGGAAAACAATCACTATGGATTGGTGGTTAATCTCATTTTTTATGGGAGCACTATTGTCACTATTTTTGCCAATAGTGCCAAGTTTATTTTCGACAGTTTTACTGCTTTTTTGCGCTCTATTGTGTTTTTCGTGGTCAAAGACGCGTTTTCTGAGCTTTTTTTGTTTGGGTATGAGTTGGATGTTTTACTCAGCAAGCAGTTATCAGTCGGTTCAAGATAACCAACAACACTGGCTTCATCAGTTAGCCAGTCAAACTATTGTAATCGAAGGTAGTGTAACAGGCATTGCTCAAATTAAAGAATCGAGTCAGCGTTTTAATTTTACTATTGAAAAGTTAGCGGGAAAGCCGCTGAGCGAGCCGATAAAGGTTAGGTTATCTTGGCAACAAGCAGATCGGCAAACTAAACAAAAAATACCAGTAAAAGACCAGCAGTCTTGGCAATTAACGGTGCGAATTAAGCCGGCCTATGGCTTGGCAAATAGCGGAGGGTTTAGCTATCAAACCTGGTTGAGACGTCACAATATTCATGCTACGGGTTATGTGCTTAATTCGGGTGATAACCTAGTATTAAACCAAAAGAGTTCGCTAAGACAAGCCTTATATGATCAAACACTCGCATTATTACCAGCGCATGATTTATCGGCACTAGTGATCGCTTTATCATTTGGTGAGCGAGGGCAGTTAACCAAAAAGCATTGGCAAGTATTAACGCTCACAGCCACACAACATCTTATTGCAATTTCTGGTTTACATTTAGGTCTAGTGGCTGCTGCTAGCTATTTTGTCATTGATCTTATCTTGATGCTCTTGCCATTCACTTTGATGGCTAAGCAGGGGAGCCAGCCGAATTGGCTCAAGGTTAATAATAAGCTAGTGGCTATTATTTTCTCTTGTGTGATCACCAGTTATTACGCTTATTTGGCGGGCTTTTCAGTCCCGACTATGCGGGCGTTATTGATGTTACTACTGTTTTGGTTTGCTAAGCTCAGTGGTATTAAGCTTAGCTTAACTCGCTGGTTAGCGATAACCGTATTTATCGTCACATTGTGTTTTCCTGATAGTTTGTTCAGTGCCAGCTTTTGGCTGTCTTTTTATGCTGTCACTATTATTTTTCTCTTATTGTGGCGTTTTACCTGGCGAGATCCACAAGATCAACAGTCAAAAACTAGGGCTGATAAATGGTTGACTTGGTTAAAAGGGTTAATCACTTTTCAGTGCTCTTTGATTGTACTGATGTTGCCGATCACTGTAATGATTAACTATCAGTTATCTTGGTTAGCCTTACCAGCAAATTTAGTTGCAGTACCTTGGATGAGTGTAACCAGCATACCGCTAAGCTTATTAGCTGTGTTAGTGTTGCCTTTGAGTCAGACGCTTGCAGTGTTTATTTTTAACATTTCACAGCTGACAATTGAATGGCTATGGCATTGGTTTGAATGGTTAGCGCAACTCCCTATGACGGTCTTTCCAATGTCTTTAAACAGCTATATCTTGCTTTTGATTGCCATTATCTGGCTATTCGTCACGGTTTTTATAGTCAATCGTCTCAGGTTTCATATAATTTTTTTTATGATCTTTGGTATTGCTTCTTTCGTTTTGACTAAAGTGTATTTCAATTCCTCTGAGGATTGGCGGGTCTATGTCATGGATGTAGGGCAGGGGTTGTCAGTGATTGTAGAAGCGGATCATCAAGTCCTGTTGTACGATACCGGCGCTCGTTTTCCTTCAGGTTTTTCTATGGCGGAAGCTGTGCTGTTACCTTTTTTAAAGCAACGTGGTTATCAGGCGATTGATGTCGCTTTTATTAGTCATGATGATAACGATCACAGTGGCGGATTAGCACTGTTACAGCAACAATTAACCATTAATCAGTTAGTTTATAATGAGAGCAAGAATGCAATGCCTTGTTTACAAGGGCAGGTGATCAAATGGCAATTTTTGACGATTGAAATGTTATGGCCACAGCAAAAGTTGGCACAGCATAATGACGACTCGTGCGTGATTAAAATTTCCGATAATAGCCAGAGTATCTTATTAACCGGGGACATATCGAGTCAAACCGAACGTCTATTAGTTAAAGATCAAGCGATATCGCTAAAAAGTGATGTACTGGTTGTGCCGCACCATGGTTCAAAAAGCTCGTCTTCAGTGTCATTTATTCAGGCCGTTTCGCCACAACTTGCCATTTTTAGTGCTGGCTATTTAAATCGTTGGCGAATGCCTGTGACTGATGTTGTTCAGCGCTATGAAAATAATGATATTGCCACGCTAAACTCAGCACAGCAGGGGATGATCCAAATCGATATGGTCGATAACAAGCTTAAAGTATCTACGTTTCGCCAACAATTATGGCCGTTTTGGTTTGCTAATTAAGCGGTCTGTATTGTTATGAAAAACGGATATCACGTCAATTGAGCGCAAAAGAAAATCATGGCTTGGTTGCTAAGGCAATACAGGCTAAAATAGCTAAGTAATTCATTTTTAAACTTTATGAGCACTGAATGACAATCGAGTTAGATGCAGCCACTACCGCAGTTGGTTCTCCTCAGCAAGTAACTACTTGGCAAAATTTTAAACGTTTAATGGGCTATGCCAAGGTTTACAAAACAGCGGGAATCTTCGCGGTCATTTGTATGTTGGGCTATGCGTCGATAGATGTGTATTTTCTTTCTAAATTGCCTGCCTTGATTGATGAAGGGCTATCGGGTGATAACCCTGAGTTTATGCGTTGGGCGCCGCTGTTTGTCATTGTGTGTTTTATCGTGCGCGGTATTTTTCATTTTTTAAGTAATTATTGTCTTGCTTGGGTGGGTAATAATGTCGTGGCGGATTTAAGGCAAAGCATATTTGAACATGTGATGGCGATGCCTGTTGCTTTTCATGACAGAACCTCTACAGGGACCTTAATCTCTAAGTTAACCTTTGATACTGAACAAGTATTACAAGCCACCAGTAAATCCTTGTTAACTTTAGTACAGCAAGGTGCGTTTGTGATTGGTTTATTGGTGTTAATGTTTTGGCAAAGTTGGGAATTATCATCGATTTTCTTAGTGATCACGCCGGTAATTGCCATTATTGTCACTGTGGTATCGCGACGCTTTAGAAAAGTAAGTAAAAATATTCAAAATGCCATGGGAGAGGTAACAAAAGCCGCAGAGCAAACTTTTAATGGTCATAAAGTGGTATTAAGCTTTGACGGTCAAACACGTGAAAATGAACGTTTTGGTCAAATCAATAAACACAACCGTCAGCAACGCATGAAAATGGTGGCGACAAAATCTGCCAGTGTTCCTATTATTCAAATCATTGCCTCTTTTGCCTTAGCCTTTGTGTTATATATTGCCAACCTTGACGGTTTTGTTGAAAACTTAACCCCTGGTGTGTTTATGGGGGTCGTCACTTATATGACTATGTTACTGCGCCCGTTAAAGTTGCTGACCAATGTCAACAGTGAATTTCAAAAAGGGATGGCGGCATCAATTAGTATTTTTGAATTACTGGATCAGCAAAAAGAGCAAGATACCGGTGATGTTGCTATTTCGCGAGCTAAAGGTGAGGTTGTTTTTGAGCAAGTGGGCTTTGTCTATCCTAATGATGATAAACCATCACTAACCGATCTTAATTTAACCATTCATGCGGGTGAAACAGTGGCACTGGTTGGCCGCTCAGGTAGCGGAAAATCAACGGCAAGTTCATTATTACTTCGTTTTTATCAAGCGTCGACAGGACGAGTATTGGTTGATGGAATTGATATAAACCAATATAAGTTGAAAGACTTACGTAATCAGTTTGCCTATGTGTCACAACATGTGGTGCTGTTTAATGATACGCTGGCGAATAATATCGCTTATGGTAAACCGGATGCTAGCCAAGAAGAAATTATCGCTGCGGCGACTAAAGCCCACGTAATGGAATTTGCAGAACAGCTGCCACAGCAGCTGGAAACAAATATTGGTGATAATGGTTCTTTACTTTCAGGCGGTCAACGTCAGCGGGTAGCAATAGCTCGTGCATTATTATGTGATGCGCCTTTTTTAATTTTAGATGAAGCAACCAGTGCTCTTGATACAGAATCTGAACGTCATATTCAGGAAGCGTTAAATGAGTTGCAAAAAAATCGGACATCGATTGTGATTGCCCATCGCCTTTCAACCATTGAAAATGCAGATAACATTGTGGTGATGGAGCAAGGGCGGATCATTGAACAAGGTGATCATCGCACGTTACTTGAGCAAGATGGTGCTTATGCACAATTACATAACTTTCAATTTGGTGGCTAAGGTTTAACATGCGCTTAATTGAACAAGTGTGGTTTTATCGTCATCAGGCTAAATGGTTGATTGTACCGTTGCTAGCGCCATTATCCCTTGTGTTTTGGCTGTTATCAGTATTAAGACGAGCTTTGTTTACTTTAGGGGTTAAGTCGTCCGTTAAAGTATCATGCCCAGTTGTTATTGTTGGCAATATTGGTGTTGGTGGTAATGGTAAAACGCCGCTGGTACTGTTTTTGGTAGAGCAGCTTAGCCAACAAGGGATAAAAGTAGGGGTCTTAAGCCGTGGTTATGGCGGGCAAGCACCGCATTATCCTTATTTACTCAATGAGCAAACCAGTGCAGAGCAGGCAGGTGATGAACCCGTATTAATTTATCAGCGAACCAAAGTGCCTGTCATTGTTGGCAGTGATAGAGTTGCTGCTGCGCTGCAGTTAATAGCGCAGGGGTGTCAGTTGATCATCTCTGATGATGGTTTACAACATTATCGACTTCAGCGAGATTATGAAATTTTGGTGGTAGACGGTAAGCGCCAATTTGGCAATGGATTGCTGTTACCTGCTGGTCCGCTTCGGGAAACAACTGCACGGTTGAACTCGGTTGATCGTATTGTGGTTAATGGGGATAAGCCGCTGAATGTCTCCACGGTAAAACCTATTAATACCATGCTGTTAACTGCTACGCGAGTTGTGAATGTGAAAACGGGTGAACAACAAATGTTAGCTGAGTTTATTGCTCAACACCCGAGAGTAAATGCCATGGCTGGTATTGGCGATCCGCCGCGATTTTTTCAATATTTGTGTGAACTTGGCTTTGTGCTTGATAAATCGCAAGGATTTATTGATCATCAAGCGTATAATCAGCGCTTGTTAGCGCCTTTAATTAGCGCTAATTACCCGTTATTAATGACAGAAAAAGATGCAGTAAAATGCACGGCTTTTGCTGAATCATCATGGTGGTATTTACCAGTAGATGCACAATTTATCGGTGATGGCGGCCAACAGTTAGTCACAGATATTAAACAATTACTTCAAAAATGAATGAGAGAAAGACATGGCTTTTGATATAAAATTAATGGAAATATTGGCATGCCCAGTATGTAAAGGAAAATTACATTATAAAAAAGAACAAAATGAATTAATTTGTAATTTTGACCGCTTAGCTTTTGCCATTGTGGATGATATTCCGGTGTTATTAGAAGGTGAAGCTCGTCGTATTTCTGAAGAAGAACGGGCTTAAATTAGGAAGTTAATTATGTCATTTATTGTGGTCATCCCTGCGCGTTATGAATCCTCTCGCTTACCCGGAAAAGTGTTAGCTGATATTGAAGGCAAACCCATGATCCAATGGGTGGTGGAAAAAGCGATCAAAAGTGGCGCCGAGAAGGTGATTGTTGCTACCGATAATCAGCAGGTGGCGCAAGTTGTGACTGATTTTGGCGGAGAGGTTTGTCAAACACGCGCAGATCATCAATCAGGTACCGAACGCCTTGCTGAAGTGATGGAGCAATATCAATTTGACGATGACCAAATTATTGTGAATGTTCAAGGAGATGAACCTTTTATCCCACCAGAGAATATTAGCCAAGTGGCAAGAAATTTGGCTAATCAACAGCGTACCAACCAGCAACAAGCACGAATGTCGACCTTAGCGGTGGCGATCAGCGATGTGGAAGAAGCATTTAATCCGAATGCGGTAAAGGTATTGTGCGACAAGAATGGTTACGCTTTGTATTTTTCTCGCGCGACGATCCCTTATGATCGAACTCGTTTTCTCGATAATCATGACGATCAGCATATTGGTGATTTTTACCTGCGCCATATTGGCATTTATGCGTATCGTGCCGGTTTTATTAAAGACTATGTTAGCTGGCCTGCCAGTGAGCTTGAGCAAGTTGAATCGTTAGAGCAATTGCGCGTGTTATGGCAGGGTGAGAAGATCCATGTGGATGTGGCAAAAACGCGTTTGCCAGTAGAAGGGGTTGATACGCCTGAAGATTTAGCCAAAGCGAGAGCTTTCGCTAAAAGTATTTAATCTCTTATCGTTTCAAACTGTTATCGATTGCAAGTGATAAACTGTAAACTATCACTTGCGGATTGATTATGTCTTATCATTCGAACAAATCAGCAAATCCTCTATCCTCGACTATACTTATTTAATTGCGCTTACGAGGCGTGGTCATGTTTGATAGCTAAAGGGGGAAGTATGAAAAAGATAACAGCACTAGTTAGCATATTACTGTTTTCATGGACGAGCAATGCTGAGCATTCCTGGGCAGATTATCACTGGGCAAGAACAACAAGTTCTTTTGATTTAATTATTATCAATAGTACGACAGGTGACTGGGATGATTATGTGACACAAGCCACAGGTGACTGGTCAGCCTCATTAGTGCTGAATATGGTTGAGGACACTTCAGGGTCCACGGCTAAAAAAGTTAGACGGCAGTGTAAATCACCTGAAGGCAAAATTAGAATTTGTAATTTAGCTTATGGTCAAACCGGTTGGTTAGGTATCGCAGGAATTTCTATTGATGCGAATGGGCATATTATCACGGGTTATACTAAGCTCAATGATACTTACTTTTCAACGAGCTATTATAATAATGCTAACTGGAAGCAGAGTGTAACCTGTCAAGAGCTTGGTCATAATGTTGGCTTAGGTCATCAAGATGAAAACTTTAATAATACCTCATTAGATTCTTGTATGGATTATCAAGATCCACCTACTCCTATTCCTAATACACATGATTATGAGCAATTAGAGACAATATATGGTAGTCATATCGATAGTTATGACAGTTATACTGCTGGCTCTGGTGGCGGCGGAGATGGTGGTGTATGTAATGCACCGCCAGGTAAAGGTTGTAACAAAGCTGGAGCAAACAATGATGTTGGTTGGGGGATGTCACTAGGCCGAAGGGGTAATGCTGAAACATTTGTTCGTATTGATCATAATGGTATTCGCCACTTAACCCATGTAACTTGGGCGATTGGTCACTAAATTATTTATTATAACAAGTGGTGTAATCTGGTTAGGGAGTGAATATTCACTCCCTTATTTTTTGTTTAGAGGTTGTTGGGAAGTTAAGCATTATTCTCGTAATTTTATCAGGTGAGGAGGCTTTTCATTCAATGAAGAGCCTCTTAGGTTGATTCGCCATTGATTTAGTTTGCCAATATTACCAGAGGCATTATCGATAACATCTAATTTCCAGGTTCCGTAGGCATTAATCCCTTTGACATTATCTATAGGGAAGTGTTGAAAAACAGTGTTTGTAGAATCGTTACCAGTATTTTGTAATTTGTACTTATGTCCTGATGGAGAAATTAGATTCATTGTTAAATCTGAAGGCCAACTGTGATTTATAGCCACAGCAATATCTAAACTGAAAATCTTAACGTGATAAGGAACAAAAATACTACTTTGTATACCTGAGTTATCATTATCAGAAATTTTTATTACTTCTTTATTGCTTATAGTAAATAATTTTACTTTTTCTGGAAGTACTTCAAGGTTTACGGTGAATTGTTGTAATTGCTCGGCATTTGTTGCTGTTACCGTAAATACGTAATTGCCAGGCTGCGTAGTAATTCGTGTAGGAACGTCAATGGTAAAGCTTTCTCCCGCAATTATTTGATTTTTTGATAGGGCTACCTGAGGTAATGATGACACAACAGACAATTGCAGAGCACCTTTAAAACCTTGTTTTGATTTGCTGCTAAAGTCATATTGTATTGTTTCGCCAGCATTAATTGTTTGATTCTTGGTGCTGGTATTTAAGGTAAACTTGGCTGAATTTTCTTGTTGATTGGTTAATATCTGTTGTGATTGAGGGCAAAGATCCCTGCGAACTAAGCTATCAATTGGATCAACGGAATAATTTGGCTTATCTCTACCGTTTGAGTAGTTTGCGTTGATTAAGTGATGTGCTTTATTGGCTGTGTCACTCAATTGTTTAAATAATACATGGTTTTCAATACCTACATGGTTTGGGTTGAGCCTATTCGCGGTATATTGAAAGTAAATGCTTTGGTGTATTAATAAAGCTATCACTGGCAAATATAATATTGTTAATGGATTACCCACAATGTTGTTCTCGATATTGCTTCAGCTTATATCTGATCTGTGAGTGGAAACTCTTCTCTCAGTACTCGGTTGATAAAAGCAGGATAAATTATAAAAAGAAGGCTCCAAATAGAGCCTTCATCTTTTAGGTTTTACTTATTACCTTTAGTTTTCACCGTGGGTACAATTGTGACTTCGTTTGAGCAAGTACTTGTTCCAGCTTCACACACTTGATAAACAAAGCTTGTTTCTGTTGACTGAAAACGATCGGTATAGCTATCTTTACGAACACCTGAATCAATTAAGGTGCCGTTGCGATAAATATCGACTGACATTTTACTTGCTGTAATCCACTCTAGCTCAGTGACCACACGTCCGCTTCGGCTTTGGGCACTACCTTGTAGATCGATAACAGGTTCCGTTACAGTAACCAGTTGACTAATGCTATGTGTGCTCGCATCGTCATCGGTAACTGTTAAAGTGACATTGTATTCACCAGCCGTTAGATAGCTATGGCTAGGGTTTGCTAAGGTAGAGCTTTCACCATCACCAAAATCCCATAACCAGCTTGTGATCGCACCATCACTGTCACCACTTAAGTCGGTAAATTGCACGTCAAGGTTTGTTACTGAGACGCTAAAGTTTGCAACAGGCGCTTCATTTGCTGGCACATCTTCAATGATCACTTGGATCTGCTTTTGATCGAACGCATCAGCTGAGTCATGAGCAACGACTGTGATAGTGTGTGTGCCTGCGCTTAACTTGTCGGTGCTAAATAATGGACCAGCGCCTATTTTACCGTCAAAGTTTGAGTACCATGCTAAGCTTGCGCTAACATCACCGTCTTCTTCATCAGTTGCTGTCGCGTCGAAAGTAATGCTATCACCTAGGTTAAAATTAGTGCCACTTGTTGGGGCATTGATTGTGACTACTGGTGCAACATTTTCCGCTGGTGGTGGCAAAATAACGTCACCGTTAGAAGCCGCAATACTCCAGTTGTTAAGTACACCATTCATGGTATAGCTAGAGGTGTCTTCTGCGTATAAACGCCACTTGCCTTTAGTTGACTCGCCTGCAAATTCAACAGGAGTAAAAGTGTGTACTAAGTCTTTGTTCCAGAACTGACGCCAAGTCACTAGTTTAACTAGTGTTCCTTGTGGTGATTGCAGCCAGACGTTTAAGTATTGCACTGAATCAAATGAGATATTGACACTCACTTCCAATGAATCAATAGCGACACCTGTAGCTAGGTCGATCTCAGTGTATACACGACCACCCCACTCAGGAAGAGCAATTGCGGTGTTGTTTGCACCATTAACCGAAGTGTTAGCTTCAGCGACAGAAAATTCAATTGTTTGAGTATTCTGTTGGCCTGCAGAATCAGTGACAGATGCTGATACTACATGATCACCGACCGACAGAGTTGAGTGAGTAAATGAGGCTCCGTTACCAATGACACCGTCGATATTAGAAGTCCAGACTATTTTACTGGTTAAATCACCGTCTTCGGTATCGTTTGCCGATGCACTAAAGCTGATAGTTTCGCCATTAAGGAACGCTGAATTGTTCATCGGTGATGCAATTTTAACATTTGGTATAAAGTCAGTAGGATTAGCTGGAGCACCTGATAGGTTTAATGACCAGCTATTTAATACACCTGCATTATTGTTTACATGATCAGCAACTTCTAGCGTCCACTCACCTAAAGCATTGTCTAATTCATATGCGTAAGTGGTGTATGTCTCTTGCATACGAGTACCAGCTTGCCCTTCACGATCGCGTAATACGACTTTTTCACCACTAGGCGAAACAAGTGATATTACCAAGTCACTGATATTATCGTGGCTAATGTCAATATCTACGCTGACTTCAGTGACAATCATATCATGTTCAACATTGATCTTGCTTTGCGCTGGGGTTTCTGGACTGTTATCAGCAATCAAAATTGATTCTGTATTACTGAATGTTGTGGTCACTGAACCTTGAGGCCAGACGCGTAAGGTCAAAGGAAGCGTTTTAGTAATGGTACCATCAGTTGCTTCTACCGTTAGGGCATAGCTGCCTGCTAACGTTTCAGTTGTTGTATTAATCGTCATGGTGGTTGACGTATCAGCACTCACAGGATTTTGGCTGAAGACAATATCTGCATTAAGAGTTGGATTACCCGTAACACTTAACATGGCACTGCCAGTAAAACCTCCCGCGGCGGATAGATCAATGGCATAATCTTGGCTTTCGCCTTGGTTGATGGTTGCTATTGCTGGGGTGGCGTCCATGAAAAATGATGGACCTGTGCCACCTGAATCTGCAAGGGCATTGAATACATTTAAGCGTTTCCCTGAGATAGTTTTATTTTCTAGAACTGGTAAGGTATCACCCGTGTTCATTAATATGCTTTTGATTTGAGCGGTTGTTAAATTAGGGTTACCCGATAACATGAGTGCTGCTGCACCCGCTACATGTGGTGTTGCCATTGAGGTTCCACTGAAGGTGTCATATCCCCCAGGGACTGTTGATAATACAAATGAACCAGGCGCTGCTAGGTGTACTAGTTGATCGCCAAAGTTTGAGAAACCAGAAAGGTTATCTTCGCTGTCGGTAGAGGCAACAGCAACTACGTTAGGGACATCATAACCTGCGGGATAGAAGCCACCTGCATCGATATCGGAACCGTCATTACCTGCTGCAGCGACAAAAAGCAGATCTGCATTGTTTGCTGCACTGATAGCGTCTTTTAGGGCTTGCGAGAAACCACCGCCTCCCCAACTGTTATTTAACACGCGAATATTGTTGCCGGCATTTTTTAGACCAATCATGTAATCAATACATTGGATACCGTCATCGGTGGTTCCACCCTGTGAGCCTAGGAAGCTACAACCAACCATACTGGTTCGCCAGTTAACTCCAACAACGCCCATGGAGTTGTTACCTTCTGCACCTATAGTGCCTGAAACGTGAGTACCATGTTGTGCTGTATCATAAGGATTACCATCGTCATTGATGGCAGAAATACCATGGATATCATCAATATAGCCGTTACCGTCATCATCAATACCATTTCCGGCGATTTCATTTGGGTTGCGCCAAATGTTTGCGGCAAGATCTGGGTGAGAGAAATCAAACCCAGTATCAATTACACCAACAACAACAGACGCATCACCTACTGTGTAATCCCATGCCGCTTCGGCTGCGATTTTTTTCATGCCATATAAATTTGCATAGTTTGTGTCATCTGGTACTGAGGTGTGATTAACAAGGTAGTTTGGTTCAGCGTACTCGATTAATGGATGATTTTTTAAGCTAGCTAGGACGTTTTCCACGTGACGTCCTTCTTTTAACTTTAGTACGGCAAGACGACCGTTTGCGATATTACGTAGACGGTCATCAACACCATCATTGTTTTTATCTTTAAAAGAGACACCAAGA
Organism: Thalassotalea sp. G2M2-11; assembly: GCF_017168195.1. Classification (GTDB taxonomy): domain Bacteria; phylum Pseudomonadota; class Gammaproteobacteria; order Enterobacterales; family Alteromonadaceae; genus Thalassotalea_E. The sequence goes on along the minus strand of NZ_JADNYL010000002.1, from coordinate 319,761 downwards.
TTACGTGTTAAAGACTGGCGATCGTTTTTAGACACATGTTGTTTAAATTTTACGATGACTGATTGTTTATCATACGCGGGAGCTGTTTGTTGAGTCATGGCTAAAGCGATAGGGCTTAAACTTGCTACAAACGTAGTACCTATCAAGGTATTTATTACTTTGGAAGATGATATTTTGGGTGTTTTCATCATCTGATCTCCTGTTGTTGTCGGATTTAGTTATCATTCGTTCTGTTGTACCACCCACTTCATTTTCCCTGTAAGTCGCACAATCACACTTTTGTATGTGATTGTATATATTTATATACTTAAATGTATCTTCGATCAATTAAAATGTCACAAAAAGTTAATAAAAGTTTGTGATTATATGGGGTATTAGTTGTTATCTATTGAAAAATATGGAAAATAAATTACATCTCGAGAGCGGTCTTTCTATCTTTAATGTATGTATTTGTAAGTTTTATCGGTGTTATTGGAAAATTTTGAGATAATTTATTCTAAGGGAGGGGAAATAATTAGACGTTCGATAGTCATATGTATATGAATGTATGAGATAGTGTGCCTTTTTACAGGCACACGGGGTAATTTAAGCGCTTGATCAGAAATTAATGATTTGTTCTGAGGTACAGTCCGTCGTATTTTCTTCACATGCTTTATAACGATAGCTCCCGCTGATTTTACGTGAGAACGTATCAAGGTATTCGCTACCGGTTGTAACAGTGGCTATTTTGTTACCATTTCGATATAAATCAGCCAGACCTGTTACTCCACCATTTGCGACAAGTGTTATGGTGTGTTTACCTTTTGCAAAGCTATAACTGGCATCCAGTGAGAATGCTTGCGGAGGCGGGGTATCAGCACAGCCGTTTTGGCTAAGGTAATCCACAGCTGCTTTTGCCTGCACAATTCCATAACCGAAGTAAACATCGTGTCCAGGAGCTCCTTGATCTTGTGCTGTTTTCTTCAGTGTTGTTCGTATTTGTTCACCACTACACTCTGGAAAATTTGACCAAACAAGCGCTGCAACACCTGCTACTGCTGGTGTCGCCATAGATGTGCCACTCATGTAGCCATAATCTGATGTTGAGATAGTGACACTAGCTGATGTGCTATTTAACAATGCATCACGATCGGCGAGATCTGCACCTACTGTCGGGATACTGGTGCTATTAGCATCGCCGAGTGTTCCGTAGAGTACGCCGTCAACATTGTTGATGATAATGGCACCGATGCCGCCTGAAGCTTCACAGTTGGCTACTTTATCATGAAAACTAATAATGCCTCGGTCGATGAGACAAATACTCCCATTGGCATTGGTATCAATATTTTCACCGGTAGACATAAAATAGGTGCTTGCTGTTACGTCACCTTGATTTTCCATTCCCGCTGACGGTAAAAAAGTTCCGTCTGCACTCATAGCAGCAATTGACGCCATATCTGCAGGGTAGGTTGAAAGGGTTTGTACGCCGCCAGCAGTGGCTTCCACGCAGATAGTTTCATCTTTGGTCGCTTTTTTACCTCGCCCACTTGAGCAGCTCGGGAATTGTGAAAATTCCGCAATATTATTGTCTGCATCATTTGCACCTATCATCATCACAGCAGGGTATGCCGCTGGATAAGAAGCTATTGAATTTCCATCATTGCCAGCTGCGGCAACAACTAAGCCCCCTTGCTCTGTAAATTGGCTAAATGCATTTGACTCGACAGTGTTACTGCCTCCTCCCCCTAAGCTCATGTTGATAATATTGGCACCAGCCTGACTACATAAGTTTGTTGCATGGGCTAAGTCGGATGAATATGCCCAGCCACGTTCAGTGAATACTTTGATAATATGTAAGCTGACACCTGGTGCCATTCCTACTACACCAAATTCATTATCACTAGCTGCAATTGTTCCCGCGACATGAGTACCGTGTGGCCCGCCATTAATATCCCAATTTCCTGTGCCAGCATCATAGTCACCTGAAATATTGGTCCAATTAAAGTCTTGATTCGATCTATCCAATCCTGAATCAATAATGCACACTTTAGTATCTGTGCCTTGAACAAATGAGACCTGATCAGCTTGAGATTGATAGACGGCGTATGGGGTTAATTGAGTTATCTTGGGGTTACCAGGATCATCACTGTACAAAGATTGAAGAGAGCGACGTTGATCAGACTCGATTAACTGAACATGAGGGTTATTCAGTACCCCTTTGACTTGATTGAGATCCATGCCAGCAAAGGTTGCAGCAAAGAATCCTTCACCATCGACATTGATTTTTGCACCTGATTGAACGGCTAACGCTTTGATGATGCCTTTGTTATTGTTATCAACTTGTATGACATATCTTGAATCTTGTGCTTGCGCCCCGATCGTTATACTAAGCGATAATGCTGCTATTGCACTCGCTATTTTGGTTAGTTTCATATGTTTGCTCCGATTTTGCTAAAGCTTATGTGCACAATGAATTCTGTATCCGTTCTTTGTCTTGTGTCTATTAGCTTCTTAACATGATTCAGTATTACTTTTTCACTATGCTTTTTAGCGGTGGATAATAAATGAACCTGTTATTCGTTGTTGTCTATATTGATACGATATTTTGTCGTATGTTATAAGTATTGTATTAATACTTGTATACATTTATATACATAAAAACACAAAAGATCAAATAAAATTGACCATGTTGCTTACTGATTGTCATTTTTTAGTGAGCTTTAACTTTAAGGAGCAGGGAATTATTGCTTTTTGGAAGTTGGTATTTTGGGGCAACGTATGGTTAATTTAGCTCCCCCAAGTGTTGATTGACCAATGACTAAGCGTCCACAATGAGCTTCGATTATTTTTTTTGCTAACGCTAATCCAAGTCCTATACCACCAGAATCTCTACACCGACTAAGATCAAGACGAACGAAAGGTTCTAACACTCGTTCTCGTTCATTAATTGGAATACCTGGACCATCATCTTCTATGATGATTTCGTAATGTTGTTTCAGGTTGTTAAGGGTTATTTTGACTTGGCTTTTGGCAAAGCGTGCGCCGTTTCGAATAATGTTTGAAATAGCTCGGCTCAATTGGTGACTATCTGCTTTGACTAAGCAGGGCTGCTCACCTGTTTCACTAAGCTCAAAATGGGTGTTCGGATATAAATCAATATGTGATTCTAATAAACGTGACAGCGTGTTGCCGAGTGAAATTTCACTGGTCACAAGTGATCTAGATTTATTCTCAAGTTGAATAAAGTCGAGAGCTTCTTTAAGTAGCTTTTCTAATTCATTTAACCCGTTATTTATTTTATCGCTGAGTTTTTTGGGTGGCCTTTCTGTTAATGAATCTTCTAACATATCAAAGGCTAATTGTACCCGCGCTAATGGTGCTCTAAATTCATGTGCTACCGCCTGAATCAGCTCGCGCTGTGATTTGATATTCTCACTGAGGGATTGATTAATTTTCTTCTGATGGAAGCGTTTTACTAGCATTAATATAAAAGCAAAAGTAGCTAACAACGCTGCTATCCAAGCATTACGGGTTGAGCGTTGTTGCTTAATTTCTTTTTCTTTAAGTGTCTGATCTGCTTCTAACAACTTTATTTGCTGTTCTCGTTTTTCGGCTTCGAAATGACTTAATAAAAAGGCGATTCGTTGATCACTTTGTGAATTAAACATCTCATCATTGAGTTGTTTAAATTGTTCTAAATGTGCTAATGCTTGAGTAGGGTTTTGTTGTTCTTTAAATAATAAGTATAAAAATTTATAGGCATCACGAATTAAACGTTTGTCTTGTGTTTCATTGGAGATTGATAATGAGTTTTCTACTAACTGAAGTGCATGATCAATATTACCTTCAAGCTTGGCAACTTTTGCATTAATCAGTAAAGCATTTGCTTTTAGCGGGATTATATTTAATTCATTGATTTTTGTTAAAGCAGGTTGCGCATGTTGGTGTGCCAACTCGGTGTTGTTTAGCTCAATATACGCACTGGCAATGTCAATATTAATACGCGCTACCATGGCAGGATCTGAGAGTTCATCAGCAATTTGTAATGCTTCGTTATATTGGTGTAATGCAGCATCAAATTGTTTCTTTTTCTGATGTATTGCGCCTAGACTGGTGAGAGACTCAGCTATACCTAACTTATCTTTGAGTGTTTGATAGTGACCTAACGCTCGCTGTAAGTATTTGAGGGCTAAGTCATAATCTTCGAGGTAAAAGTAGGTTAGACCTATATTACCGAGTATTTGCGCTAGGCCGGGAATGTCATTGATTGATTCTCTAATTGATAATGATTTTAGTTGATAATCAAGGGCTAGGCTGTAATTACCACTGGTGCCATGTATATTGGCGATGTTATTTAATGAAACGGCGATGCTTTTCTTTTCTCCTAGCTGTTGATGTATTTCAAAAGCGCGTCGAAAATTTTCTAAGGCTATTTTAGGTCGACCTAAGGTTTGATTGATGATGGCAATATAATTAGTGGTATTGGCAATATTACGCTTGTTTTGCTGAGCATTAGCGATATCAAGTGCTAGTTTGAACTGTTTTAACGCTGATTGAAAATCCGCTGTGCGCCAATAAATAATGCCTTGCATCGTTAAGCTAACATAGAGCCCTCGTTTGTTGTTGGTACGTGTCGATAACTCTTTACTGTTGCTAGTACGAGCTTGTGCTTGCTCATATTCTCCGAGTGAAATATGCGCCCAAGCAAGATTGTTAAGCACGGTAATTTTATTTTTATCACTAGGGTATTGTGTAAAAATATCGAGTGCTTGTTCACCATACATTAAACATTTTAATGGATTATTATCGCGATACTTTGTCACTAACTGGGTCAGTAATTCACCTTTATCTTTTGCTTGCGCGTTTTTTACTTGCTGTTCAAGCTCTTCAATACTACTTGCGTGATCAATCGCTAAGCCATGAGCATTGCAAAATAAGCTCATGGCTAAAAGACCTACAACAAATGTAGTTACTAACCGCATAAAAGGCATAAAATTATCGATCCCCAACGAAAAGGTAGCCCTTACCATGAACAGTTCTAATTCTGGTGGAAGGGTTATTTTCGTCACCTAGCTTTTTGCGAATACGAGAGACACGCAAATCTATAGTCCTATTTGAACTTTCATAACCCAAATGAGAAAAATGCTTAGAAATAAATTTGCGATCACAAATAACCCCAGGTTTACTTGCTAATAAGGCGAGTAATTCAAATTCCGCGGTGGTTAAATCAACAACTTTGCCATCTTTTTCTGCTGTTTGATATTTGGTATCTATGACTAGATCATCAAATTGAATCAATGAGTTAGATGTGGTTGTCGTTGCTTGTTTAGGCTCTGGAGCTGTTTCATTTTCATGAGGATTACGCCTTAAAAGGGCGCGAACACGTGCAAGTAATACTCGTGAACGTACCGGCTTGGCCAGATAATCATCTGCACCAGTCTCCAGCCCAGCGACTTCGTCAATATCATTGTCTAATGCAGTGAGCATTAGAATAGGACCATCATAAGTACCTTCTATACCTGCTTGACCGTAACGAACTTGACGACAAACAGACAAACCGTCCATGTCAGGTAGCATCACATCTAAAACCACTAAGGTGGGCTGTTCGGTAATAATTTTCTCTACCGCATTAAGGCCATTTGTTTCTATTTCAGTTTGATAACCGTTGGTTGTCAGAAAATCAGCGACTAATTGCGCCAGTTCGACATCGTCATCGACAATAAGAATATAATTGTTGGATTTTGCATTCATTTTTATGTGTTCAAAGCAGTATCAATGATATTAAATATATACCATATTACCTGAGAATGTATGAAATTGTATATCAATGTTTGTAGGTTAGCGTAAGTCTAGAGTGAAAGGTCCTTGAAGGAAAATATCTCTGTTGCTTTAACAATGCAGAGAGACACTGACCATAAATCATAATAGAGGTAGTTATTAGCTAGTGAAGTACTAATGCCTTCATAGGCTAGTAGCATAAACCTTGTTTTATTCGAGGGGAAAGCTAAAGATTGTACTATTAATTGTTAATAAGCAAAAATAAAAAGCGCCGAATGGCGCTTTTTAGTGATTAAACCTTAGTGTTTATTTGTATAGCAAAATGCGGCCGACAGATTTATCTTTGCTCTGTCCTGTTACGCGAATTTTTAAGCCATAGTTTGGTATATTTCTACCTGCATCAGGAATATCATTACTGATGAATTGTACACTATCATCGAATACGGGATTACGTTTGGTGAAGTTATCTCGCATTGAAATACCATAGCGATCTTTTAAATCTAAGAACATCTTATCAGACTTATCAAGGCTAAATGTCGCATCATGGATTTGGTAGCGAGTCGATGCTGGTGAGTTATCGTCCCAAGTATTAGTATGACGATCGGCATCAACAACGCCTAAGAAACCATCTCCTGGGTGAATACCTACCCAGTTATCAGTATATTTATTATCAACATACCAAAGCAATAATCCTTCATTAAATGCCATGTTTTCTCCAGCAACATTGATGTGTGCTAGACCTGCATCTTCTGCTTGGTGTGTGCGCCATTCAGCTAAATAATAATGTTCACTGTAACTAACACCTTTATCAGCAGTATAACCTAGCAAATAGAATGGTTCATTGTCTGCATCGTCTGCATTTGCTTGCGCTAATGCACCTGCATCTGTTTCGACAGCAAAATCATCGACATAAAGACCTGGGTTAGCAACATAACCATCGGTTTCATAGAGGAAGTATAAAGTAATGGTATCACCGACAAAGGCAGATAAATCAAATTCAGCATCAATCCAACCATTGGAGTTACCTGTAATGGCATTACCACGGTTTTGACCATACGGGTTTGTGTCTGTGGTAATATTGCCTGGAAGGAAACCTAGGAAGTTACCTGCTGAATCAAAAGCATAAACATAAGCGTAATCCCAATCGGTTTCTATATCATACCAAGCCTTAAATTTAGCAGTGGCAGTTGTTGCATTTGTTAAATCAACAGGGATAATCATACGATTGAATAACTCGTTTCCGCTACCACTAAAGTAAGCATATTCACCGCTGGTAGGCGTTGTTACTAGGGTTTCTTTATCAGGTAAGTTGATGCGGATCGCATCGTTGTTCATACCTTTGCTTACAGCTTGGTCCAATAAACCTGTGACACCATCAGCGGTAATATCATCAATATTTACTGTTGCGCCATGTAACCAATTACCACCCATGCTATTTTGCAAAAATTCTTTTGCCCAAGCACTAAATCCTGTTGGTTCTGTACCACCTAAGCGACCAGCCCAGCTACCACTAGACATAATCGACCATGAAGATACTGGTTCGCCACGACCTGAGTATTGGGTATCATACTCATCAGGTAAACCAAGATCATGACCGTACTCATGGCTAACTACACCAACAGCGCTATCAGCGGGTTGCACGGTGTAATCAAAAGCGCCCATAGCGCCGAGTCCCAACATGTCAGTATCTGTTGTTGTTCCTGGGATAGCAAAAGGTGAACCTAAGTTCCAGCGATGCGCCCAAATGGCATCCTCTCCTAATTGGCCGCCACCAGCTTCTTCACCAACACTTGAGTGGAATACCATCACATGATCAACTAATCCGTCTGGCTCCCAATAGTCGCCATCACCATCTAAGTCATATCGATCTTCAATATCAAAATCGCTTAAGTCAACATTTGGATCAGCTGCTGCTGCAGCTAATGCTTCACGGATCAAGCTACGAATATCACCATCAGTATTGTTACCATAATATGCCGCTGGTTTTTCAGCCATGTACCAACCCGCGACGCTACCTTCAACGGAGTAACTACCACCAGATTGCGCTTCGTAATACATTCTCATGGAATTGGCATGATGGCCGTTAGGTGCAACCCATGCTTCATCGCCAAATAATAACTCTGCATAATGCTCTTTGGTATAATCTTCATAATACATGCCTGTTTCACCTGGCTCGATTGAATTATGAGGAAAATCTGGAAACTCCATTAATACCGCGAGAACTTTTGCTGTACGCTTTTCACCATTGTAAGATTCTAGTACTAAATTGTCGGGCGCACTTTTTTTGGCTTTGCCAAGTTTATTACCTTTGCCATTTTGTAATGATTGGGTTAATGAATTTGCTTGACCATTTTTGAGTTTCGCAGCAAACGACATGTCCATTGGACCAGCTTTTTTACGTTCGTGCTCTTGTCTAGTTCTTAAATATTGATGTAATGCCTCTTCTGCGTCATTAAGTGAAGCGTTAGCGGAAATTTTACCTGACTTTTTCAGCATTTCGATCAGCTTATGCTCATCGGCTATTGCCATATCGAAAGCACCACTTTGGCTATTGCTTGGTAGGTTAGTAGCACTGACAGCGCCAGTTATACCCATAAAAGCTAATGCAAGTGGAATCCTTTTACTATTAAACATCTGAACTCCTGAAGTATCTTGTTGTTATATTTGTTGTTATCTGCCTGTTTAAATTAATTTTGTAGAACATAAAATAAACAGGATTGCAACAGTCTATTAACAAAGGGAGGATGGTTCAATAGCTTCTTTATTAAAATTTAATCTTTTGACTCTATGTCTTTGATTGAAAAGTTTAATTAAGGTCGTTATTTTTGTACTTTTGTTTTTATGGTGAATATGTCATCGTGGTGAAAGTTTTTCATTATCCATAAAAAATACATAGATTATGTTGTTTAATTTCAATCTCTTTTCGCAATTAAATCGATTGGCACTAGTGTTATTTGTTGCCTGTATCGGTGTTGCTTTATATGTGCACTATCAAGTTGAGAAAACATGGTTAGAGCAATCTTATGTGTATCATGTCTATGAAAATGCTCAGGGTGAGCAAGTGTACAAGTTTAAAGGGCAGGAAGTATTGATAGGGGAAACGGTTCCCTATCATTTATCACCTTTAAACCAACAGCAATTAGATAAACTTGATAAGGCACCTGCCATTAGTCAGCAATGGGTCGTAGATCAACAGCAACAAATTAAGCTATTAAAACCAGCATTTCATTATGGTGCTTGGTCACTTTTACCTGCAGCACTAACGATTTGTTTGTGTTTAATTACTAGAGAGCCATTAACGGCATTGTTTGGTGGGATTGTCGTTGGTGCGTTGATGCTAGGAAATTTTGACTTAACTGATAGTGTGATCATTCCCAACTTGGCCACGGAAGGGGCGGTAGGGCTACTGTTATTATATTTGTGGCTATTAGGTGGGTTATTAGGGATCTGGTCAAAAACAGGTGCTGCCCAAGCGTTTGCTCATCATATGACCACTCATTATGTCAAAGGGCCTCGCTCGGCTAAATTGGTGTCTTGGTTTATGGGGATTTTATTTTTCCAAGGTGGCACTATGAGTACAGTATTAGTCGGCACTACAGTGAGGCCACTTGCGGATAAAGCCAAAGTCAGTCATGAAGAGATGAGTTATATTGTGGATTCTACCGCATCTCCAATTGCAGCAGTGATTGCTTTTAATGCTTGGCCAGCTTATATTCAGGCTCTTTTGTTTGTACCTGGCGTGGCATTTTTAGCCACAGAAGCCGATCGACTGGCATTTTTCTTTGCTAGTGTGCCTTTTAGCTTTTACGGTATTTTTGCGGTACTCGGCACTTTGCTACTGAGTTTAAATATCACCCGTTTTTCAGGAAAAAGAATTCGTCAGGCAAGAGAACGTGCGTTAACCACAGGACAATTAGATGCGCCTAATGCTAAACCGTTAAGCGCAAAAGAATTGCAAAAATGTGACGTTCCTCATGGTTATCACCCTCATTATCTGGAATTTGTCTTACCCCTGATCACTCTAGTGGTCACTGCTATCGCGACATTTTTTGTTTTTGATTCACCGAAAATTAATTGGGCTTTTGGCGCAGCATTGATTTTGTCAGCATTGATCGCTTTAGCTAAAGGCATGAGCTTAATGGACCTTATTGATGGGTTTGGTAATGGTTTAAAGGGGGTTGTTGTCGCTTCTGTTATTTTGATGCTAGCAGTTATCGTTGGCACTATTAGTAAAGAAATTGGCGGGGGGCTGTATCTGGTTGCTCTGCTTGGCGAACAACTTCCCTTTTGGGCACTGCCCGTGCTACTACAATTGATCACTATGGTGATCGCGTTTTCTACAGGCACTAGTTGGGGAACCTATGCAATTGCATTTCCATTAGCGATGCCGCTGGCTTGGTCGGTAGCTCAACTACAGGGGGTAGCTAACCCCGAGCTATTTATGATGGTTTGTTTTGCTACCGTGTTAAATGGTAGTGTTTATGGCGATCAATGTTCGCCCATTTCAGACACCACTATCTTGAGCTCGATGACCACCGGATGCGATCTAATGGATCATGTAAAATCGCAAATAGTACCGGCAACTTATGCGGCAATCTGTGCAGCGAGTTTATGGACGTTAACAGTAATATTCTTTGCTTAGTCAAAGACTAACTAAATTTATATTGATTTTTCGCTATAATTGCCGATAAAAGTTGTAACCGTAGTCATAAAAGGCTAAATATAGAATGAGTCTTAGTATAAAAAGAGTATTTAATTGGATAGTTTAAACTTACATACTAAAGATCAATGGATTGAGTTTATTGCCCAGCAAGAATTGCCAGCGTTAACTTCTACCGCTCGTTTACTAGAAAAGTTTGAAAACGACGATGTCTCCTCTTTACCTAAACTAAGTCGGGCCATCTTACATGATCAAGCATTATCATCATGTGTGATCAAAGTGGCTAATAGCACTAACCGCATCGGGGTGACCAATGTAACAACAGTATCACGAGCAACGGTTGTTTTAGGCATACAAACAGTTAAAAATATTTGTTTAACTTCGAAAATTATTGATGGTTTATTAAAAAATGAACAATTAGGCGTTTCTGTTTATAACCGCATCAAAAAGTTAATGGCACGCTCTTTTTACGCGGGTCAGTTGGCTAAGATGATGGTGCCTGAATATAATGATGATATTCAAGAAGAGCTTTATCTGGCGAGTATGCTACATAGTGTTGGAGAAACTGCATTTTGGGGTATCGATGATAAATTAAATGAAGAACTGTTGAAATACATTCATTTACCTGAACAGCAATATGACAAAAAATGTGAAGAATTGCTGGGAATAACCTTTGATGAATTGAGTGTGGGATTAGCTAGAAAATGGAAGTTAGGTGATTTGCTTGTTACGTCATTTGACCAGCCAGAGCTTAGAACAAAAGAGATGCAAGTGGTTAGCTTGGCGACAAAATTGAGCCAATATATAGACACTCCACCAAGTTCGATTGAAAAATTTGAGCGTGTCATTAAAGAAGTTGCCGCATTGATGAAAATCAACGAGCGTAAACTGCGTTATCAAATTGAGTTGACTCGTGAACGCTCCATCAAGTTACTTAAGTCTTATGGGGCTTCGGTACTGATCGATTATTTAAAGCCCATTCCAACCTTGGGGGATTTTAATGCTCAACACCAGCTTGAAACAACAGCGAATGCGCCGAGCAGGGAGTCTATTCAACTTGAAGTTATTCAACATTTAACGCAGTTGTGTGTGACCAGTGTTGATATCAATGAATTTTTACAAACCTGCTTAATGGGTATCGCACAAACCCTCGCGTTTGAAAGAAACTGTTTCTTGTTTTTGTCCAAAGATAAATCTAACGTCAGTTGTCGTTTTTCTTATAACGATTTGGTGGTGAAAGAACAATTTAGTTTTTCAACGGATATCAAGTTAAGCAATAATGTTTTTAGGCATGCCCTTGCGAGCAATGCTCCTGTCATTATTAATGCTAAAAAGAACCATGAAATCTTAGATTTGATCACCAAAGATATTGATAATATGCTTAGTGGTAATTTTTTTATTACCGCTCCGGTGTCAATTAATAATAAATGTATCGGTTTTATTTGTGGTATTAAAAACAAAGCTCGAGGTGATATTTCAGCGCAGGAAGTATCAATATTTCAGCTGTTGGTACAACAACTGAATATGTGTTTATCCATTGTAAGTCAGCGTAAGCAATAAAGTCATCTGATTGGTTAACAGTGAGCTATGGGCTTAGGTAACCTATGTTTGTTAGGTGATGTTCGTTAAAGGTATTGACAACATCACCAATAACAATAAGCGTTGGCGGTTTGATATTATGCTGTTCAACAGTAGCTGCTAATGTCGATAAGTTGGCACGGTAAACTTGTTGTTCTGGTGTCGTGCCTTTATGGATCAGAGCAGCAGGGGTGCTGGCTGAACGTCCCGCTTTTATCAGTTGCTCGGTGATAATAGGTAAACTTTTTATGCCCATGTAAAAAACAACGGTTTGTTTTTTGTCATTAAGCGTTTGCCATGGAAGATCTAATTCGCCACTGTCTTTGACATGTCCGGTAATAAAACTACAACTTTGTGAAACTTGCCGGTGAGTCAATGGGATCCCTACATAGCTTGTGCATGCAGAAGCAGCAGTCATTCCAGGGACAATATGACAGGCAACACCATTATTTAATAGATGTAACGCTTCTTCTCCACCACGGCCAAAGACAAAAGGATCACCACCTTTTAGTCTGACTACTTTTTTATTCAGTTTGGCGTGTTCAACTAATAACTGGTTGATTCCTTCTTGAGGTACGCGATGTTGTGCTTGTTTTTTGCCGACATATATTCTCTCAGCTGCTCCAGGTACAAGCGACATGATGGCTTTACTGACTAAACGATCATAAATGACGATGTCAGCTTGTTGAATAAAACGGTAGGCCTGTAAGGTTAATAGATCTGGATCGCCAGGACCTGTGCCAACAAGAGCGACTTCGCCTTGTATAAATGCTTGTTTACTTTGATTAACGGGGTACATACTCGCGGATACTGCAACAAATAACTACCTAGTATAGTAAAGGGTAGCAATGCGTTTATCCATGTAATTTATGCAGATAGTTAGATGGTTTTTATCTTAGTTATTATTTGCATTCTCTTCTTTAACCAACTTAACTTTGAAATATTGATGTAATTATTTTGTTTCAATGCCTGTCTAATCTAGGTATTAGAAAATTCGGAACTACAGATGAACTCAATTGTTAAACCTTATTTGTTACGTGCATCATTATTTGCAGGACTTGCCATTATTATGGGGTTAGTGCTGTCATTTTTCGTTTACCATTCTACAGTGAAAGTTAAACAATATGCCGTCGATTTAGTGGAATATCGTATTCCGATACTGACCAGTATTAATGAGTTAATGGCTGATTTAAGTGAACAAGAGCGTATTATCTATGAATTTTATCGTTCACAAAATAATGACGTGTTTCTATCTGACTCTGAAGCGGTTAAGCAAACCTTTGCTATGCATTTTAGGGTGATCCAAGCACAAGAAAGATTTACTGAACAAGCAAAGATCATTGCACAAGGGCAGCAAAAAATTAGCGAACTGTTTCAAGAGTTTTATCATGCCATGCAGCTAAATATTGATAATTGGGATGAAATGCGAACGATTTTGCAGGCTATATCAAAAGTGCGACGTGATTTATTACCGACATTACAGTTTATTGAGCAACAAACCCAAGCGACAGTGGAAGAAGGGCATGAAAAAACCTTAATGCAAATGGCTATCGCCCACTGGATAGTCATCGCATACAGTGTTGTTATTGTCTTCGTTGCGGGTCTCGTTTCTTGGTATATTCGACAATACATGTTAGCGCAGGCAAAAAATACTCGTTTAGCGTTATTTTCCCAACAAAACCCTAACCCGATTCTTAGTGTCGATCACCTTGGAGAAGTGACTTATGCTAATCCTGCTTGTGGGAAGTTACTCAACTCCGTTAGTTTAGATCCTAAAAAACCTCAATTATTGTTGCCTCAACATTTTTTATCTTATCGCGAAGAGCTTATCGAGCGTAGTGATCATAGCTTAGTGATTGAGCAAGCCTTAGTTGATCGCATTTTGCAAATTAGCCTTTATTGGCATCAAGCAATAGATGCCTATGATATTCATGTCAGGGATGTGACTGAACATCGATTAGCTGAGATAGAAGTGAATAAGCTGGCATTTACTCACCAAGAGACTCAACTTCCGAATCAATATCGCCTAAGGGAAAAGTTAGCGGAACTAATTGATGAGCAAATTCATTTTTCATTAGGCGTGGTTGCTATACGCCACTTTGATGAGAAAGTGAATAGCCTTGGTGGTGAAGTTGTGTTATCGCTTGTGCAAGAATTTACCCGTGTGGTTGTTAACAGGTTACCTCAAAGTGTTGAGTTATTTCATATTAGTGATAATGAGTTTGCCTTATTATGTACTGAATCGATAAGCACGCTGCAACTGCAAAAGTTAGTAAAGCGTATTGCTATTGATGAAATTCAGGCATTGGCGACGCCATATGGTGATTTTTTTGTGGCATGTGATTTTGGCTTTGTGCTCTATCCAGAGCATGGTGATGAGTATAATAGTTTGTTAAAAAATGCACATATAGCTTTATCTTTGGCCAGTAAGAGCGAACATGAGAATTATGTGTTATTTCAAACAAGGTTTGCCGAAAGGGTTCAGGAAAGTGCGCAACTTATTGATAAATTACGTCATGCTATAGCTAATCAGGAATTGTTTTTAGTATTTCAGCCGCAGTTGGCACTGAATAAGCAAGCCATCATGGGCGTTGAAACCTTAGTTCGATGGCGCCATCAGGAGAGTATTGTTTCACCAGCAGAGTTTATTCCCCTTGCCGAAACCTCTGGATTAATTGTGCCTATTGGTCAATGGATATTAGAACAAGCATGTCTATTTGCTAAGTCACTGGTAGATAAAGGTTATGTCGATCTTGTTGTGGCGGTAAATGTTTCCCCTCGTCAGTTTTCACACCCACAGTTTTCTCAAACCATTAAACAAGCACTGCAATTAAGCCAATTGCCCGCGAAAAATTTAGAATTGGAAATTACTGAAGGTGTTTTTATGCACCAAGAAAGTAACACTAAAGCGTTACTGCATCATCTTAAATCACTTGGCGTGAAGCTATCCATTGATGACTTTGGTACAGGCTATTCATCATTATCGTATTTAAAAGAATTTCCAATTGATAAGCTGAAAATTGATCAATCTTTCATTAGAGATTGTCACCAAAATGAGGATGATAGAGCGATAGTGAATACGATTGTCAGTTTAGGTAAAAACCTTGGTCTATCTATCATTGCTGAAGGAGTAGAAGAAAAGCAACACGTAGATTTTTTAGCGTCATTAGCTTGTGACGAAATTCAGGGCTACTGGTTTAGTCGACCTTTACCGTCTGAGCAATTATTGAGTTTTTTAAAAGAACACCAAGAAAAACAGCAACAAAAAAGGTATGCAGAATAAACTACATACCTTATGTTCAGGACGAACGGTATGCTGCGGTTACATGGACGTAAAGGAGCAGCGATGTTCATACTTCATACTGCGGTTACATGGATGTAAAGGAGCAGCGATGTTCGTACTTCATGCTGCGGTTACATGGATGTAAAGGAGCAGCGATGTTCATACTTCATGCTGCGGTTACATGGATGTAAGGGAGCAGCGATGTTCATACTTCATGCTGCGGTTACACGGATGTAAGGGAGCAGCGATGTTCAATTTGCAAAAAGTAAATTATTTACTTAAAGCATCGCCTAAATGAGGGCGAATATCTGTTAATACTTCTTTTAACAAGCGTGAGCTACAGGCAACAATGTTACCTGATTTACTGTGATTATGGCCGCCGGTAAAGTCAGTCACTAGTCCACCTGCTTCAATAACCATTAATTCACCAGCAGCAGTATCCCATGGTTTTAAACCAATTTCGAAAAAACCATCAACTCTGCCCGCAGCCACGTAAGCTAAATCAAGTGCAGCAGAACCTGCACGACGCATATCTGATGTTTTAGTAAATAAGGCTTGGAAGATATTCATGTAGGCATTCATATGCTGTTTTTGCTTAAACGGAAAGCCTGTGGCTAAAATTGCACCTGTTAATTCTTTGTTCTGTTTTACGCGAATTCTAAAACCGTTTAGTTGCGCACCTTTACCACGGCTAGCAGTAAAGAGTTCACCACGGATTGGGTCATAAATAACTGCTTGGTCTAACTTGCCTTTTACTTTTAGGGCAATTGAAACGGCAAAATGAGGAATGCCTTTAACAAAATTGGTGGTGCCATCAAGGGGATCAATAATCCATTGGTAGTCGCTATCCGTTCCTTCAGAAATGCCGGTTTCTTCACCTACGATAGAGTGCTCTGGATAAGATTTGCGGATTGTGTCAACAATGGCTTGTTCGGCCGCAATATCAACGTTTGTAACAAAATCATTTGTGCCTTTTGTTTCTATTTCAATTTTATCTGCTTGTTCAAACGCACGAACAATCACATTACCTGCGGTACGCGCAGCGCGCACAGCAATGTTTAGCATCGGATGCATACTATCACCTTAATAATTACCAATTTTGTAAAAGAACGACAACTAATCCCCCCACTCGGAAATTAGCGGCGCGCACTATAACAAAAAATTAATCAAAACGCTAGAAGTGTAGCAGAGCATCAGTTAAGTAATGGTTATTTATTAGCCATTTTAAACATAACGTTAAGATCACTTATAAATTTACGCACTAATTCATATTGATATGCACTAGCAAAAATGAATTTATTGGATGATATTTTCTTGGTTCAGAGGTAAAGTTTTTTATGTTAATATTATCGCAATTTTTAGCCATCCAGACCGTTAATTGCTGCGAAATACTGGTTATGTTTAAAACCGTCGCGCTATTAACATCATCATGAGAAATTAGGTAATGTTAGATTCTGTTCGTATTGTGTTAGTGAACACCTCCGATTGTCGAAATATTGGTTCTGCTGCTAGAGCAATGAAAACAATGGGGTTAAGTCAGCTCATCTTGGTTGACCCTATTGAAATGCCCAATGGGCAAGCGCAAGCACTTGCTGCAGGCGCAACTGACGTATTGGCTGGAGCAAAAGTCGTTTCAACACTTGAAGAAGCCGTGAGTGATTGCGGTTTAGTCATCGGCACTAGCGCACGCTCTCGTACTTTACCTTGGCCGATGTTAGATCCAAGAGAAAGTGGTGAGAAGTTAATTAAAGAAGTGAGTGATTATCCTGTCGCACTTGTTTTTGGTCGTGAAAGTAGTGGC
This sequence comes from Thalassotalea sp. G2M2-11, assembly GCF_017168195.1. GTDB lineage: Bacteria > Pseudomonadota > Gammaproteobacteria > Enterobacterales > Alteromonadaceae > Thalassotalea_E. The sequence continues at coordinate 302,682 of NZ_JADNYL010000002.1, read as the reverse complement.
TTGACGAATGAAGAGCTACAGTTATGTCACTTTCATGTACAAATTCCTGCGAACCCTGAATATAGTTCACTCAATTTGGCGATGGCAGTGCAAACGTTAAGTTATGAAGTAAGAATGGCGTTTCTTGCTGAGCAACAAGGTGAACAGCAAAATAAAATTGCGGAAAAAGATAGTAAGCAAGATGAACAAATATACCCTTTGGTTGATGAAACCGAACGTATGTTTGAGCACTTTGAGCAAGCATTAAAAGCAACTGGGTTTATTGTACCGAGTCACCCCGGTTTAGTGATGACAAAATTAAGACGTTTTATTAATCGCGCAAGACCCGACAGTAAAGAAGTTAAAATGTGGCGTGGTATGCTTTCATCAGTTGAAAAAGCCGCTAAGCGACAAAATTCATAAATGTTAAATAAATTAAGGAAGTAGTTATTATGTTTAGTCGTATCAAAGAAGATATTAAAAGTGTCTTTGAGCGAGATCCTGCAGCCCGCACCACTTTTGAGGTATTAACCAATTACCCAGGGATGCATGCGATTTGGATCCATCGACTAAGTCATAAGCTATGGAAAGCCAATTGGCAATTATTAGCCCGAATGCTATCTACGTTTTCTCGCTGGCTCACGGGGGTGGAGATACATCCTGGCGCTAAACTAGGCAGACGTTTTTTTATTGATCATGGCATGGGTGTTGTTATTGGTGAAACAGCAGAAATTGGTAATGATGTGACTATTTATCATGGTGTCACGCTTGGTGGGGTGAGTTGGAACGGCGGTAAACGTCATCCCACCTTAGAAGATAATGTAGTAATTGGTGCAGGTGCACAAGTGCTTGGTCCTATTACTGTAGGACAAGGCGGTAAAGTGGGTTCTAACTCTGTTGTCGTTAAAGATGTACCAAAAAATGCCACTGCAGTAGGTATTCCAGGGCGCATCGTTAATGAAAAAGCAGAAGACTCCGAAGTGAAAAAGCGTCAAGCGGCGGCGAAAAAGTTTGGTTTTGATGCCTACGCACTTTCACCTGATAATCCTGATCCTGTTGCAAAAGCCATAGGGCGTTTACTTGATCATATGCACCTGATGGATGACAAGGTGGCCAGTTTATGTAAGGAAGTAAATCAACTGGGTGGTGAAGTTTGTCAGGAAGCGTTACCTGAGTTGAGGGTCGGCGAATTTGTCGAAGATGAGAAAGCTGCGGCTGAACGTCGACAATCTCATGTTGAATCATTTGATCCTGAAATTTAGCTTGTTTTAGTCATATTGATTCAAATAAATACTTTATTTTCAATGATTAACCAATACCTGAGTAAAATACTCAAGTACTGGTTGAGTTTTTACTCCAAATACTCTAGAATACTTGACTATAATACTCGGGTATTAATTTGACTATTTTGTAGGGTTATGTAAAATTGCGCAGCGATTTCACAGGGGTAAACAATGAAACTTACATCAAAAGGGCGTTATGCCGTAACAGCTATGCTTGATGTTGCAATTCATGCGGCAACAGGTCCTGTGTCCTTGGCTGATATTTCTGAACGCCAAGGAATATCGTTATCTTATCTTGAACAGTTATTTTCTCGTTTACGTAAACACGGTTTAGTGACTAGTATCCGAGGCCCAGGTGGAGGCTATCGGCTAGGTAAGTGCTCAGCCCAAATCGCTGTAGCTGATGTCATTGGCGCCGTAGATGAAAGTGTTAACGCGACCAAATGTGGCGGCTCTGGTGATTGCCAGGGTGGACACCAATGCTTAACACATTCGTTATGGTCTGATTTGAGCCAGCGTATTGAAGAATTTTTACAGGGCATTTCTTTGTCAGAGCTCGTTGAACAAAGAAATGTCAAAAAGGTTTCTAAACGACAGGACGAACAACAGCGTCTAGATTCAAAGCACTCGTTAGAAACATTAATTGCAACGACAAATATAGTGCATGACTGTTAGCGCAGTGTGTCGATTGAGTTGGAGAAAGTAAACCAAATGAAGCTTCCTATATATTTTGATTATTCAGCCACAACACCCGTAGATAAGCGTGTTGCTGAAAAAATGATGCAATACATGACCACAGATGGTTTTTATGGCAACCCCGCCTCACGTTCACACAAATTTGGCTGGCAAGCTGAAGAAGCTGTTGATATTGCTCGTAACCAAGTCGCAGAATTAATTAATGCGGATCCTCGTGAAATTGTTTTTACATCGGGTGCGACTGAGTCTGATAACTTAGCGATTAAAGGTGTAGCACATTTTTACAGCAAAAAAGGTAAGCATATTATTACCAGTAAAACTGAGCATAAAGCTGTGCTTGATACTTGTCGTGAGTTAGAACGCCAAGGTTATGAAGTGACTTATTTAGATCCAGAAGATAATGGTCTGATTGATTTGAAAAAGCTTGAAGCAGCAATGCGTGACGATACGGTATTAGTGAGCATCATGCACGTCAATAATGAAATTGGCGTGATCCAAGATATTGCTGAAATCGGTGAAATGTGCCGTGCTCGTAAAATTGTTTTTCATGTGGATGCCGCACAAAGTGTTGGTAAGTTGAAGATTGATACCCAAGCACTGAAAGTAGATTTACTGTCGATTTCTGCTCATAAAATGTATGGGCCTAAAGGCATTGGTGCCTTATATGTGCGCCGTAAACCTCGTATTCGTTTAGAAGCACAAATGCATGGTGGCGGTCATGAGCGCGGTATGCGCAGTGGTACGCTTCCGACTCATCAAATAGTCGGCATGGGCGAAGCGTGTCGTATTGCCAAAGAAGAAATGGCACAAGATTTAGCGCACGTAACGAAAATGCGTGATCGTATGTGGCAAGGCATTAATCAAATGGAACAAGTATTTGTTAATGGCGATTTTGACAAACGTTACCCTGGTAACTTAAACGTAAGTTTTAACTTTGTTGAAGGTGAGTCATTGATCATGGCGTTAAAAGACTTAGCAGTTTCTTCAGGCTCTGCATGTACGTCGGCGAGTTTAGAACCTTCATATGTATTACGTGCGTTAGGCTTAAACGATGAAATGGCTCATAGTTCAATTCGTTTTAGTTTTGGCCGATTCACCACAGAAGAAGAAGTAGATTATGCGATTGACATTATCCAGAAATCAATCGGTCACTTACGTGAAATGTCACCGCTTTGGGAAATGTATCAAGACGGTATTGATTTAGATTCAGTTGAATGGGTAGCGCACTAATTGATAGGCGCTGCTAGGAGAAAATATTATGGCTTATAGTGAAAAAGTAATCGACCATTATGAAAACCCACGCAATGTTGGTTCGATGGACAAGAATGACCCGCAAGTAGCAACCGGTATGGTAGGTGCGCCAGCTTGTGGTGATGTGATGAAGCTACAACTGAAAATCTCAGGTGATGGCATCATTGAAGACGCGAAGTTTAAAACTTATGGTTGTGGCTCCGCGATTGCGTCAAGTTCTTTAGTCACTGAATGGGTAAAAGGTAAGTCTATTGATGAAGCTGGTGAAATTAAAAACACCGCTATCGCTGAAGAATTAGCATTACCACCAGTAAAAATTCATTGTTCAATTTTAGCAGAAGATGCAATAAAAGCGGCGATTGAAGACTATCGTTCAAAGCACAGTGAGTAGGTGAGGCGGTAAATGAGTGTATCTATGACTCCTGCCGCGTCTGAACGAGTTAAAACCTTTATCGATAATCGTGGTAAAGGTTTAGGACTTAGACTCGGCATCAAAACCACAGGTTGTTCGGGCTTAGCCTATGTGCTTGAGTTCGTTGATGAACTAAATGAAGACGACACCATGTTCACCATTGATGATGTGAATATTATCATTGATGGTAAAAGTTTGGTTTATCTTGATGGTATTGAATTAGATTTTGTTAAAGAAGGACTTAACGAGGGCTTTAAATTCACCAACCCGAATGCCAAAGGTGAGTGTGGTTGTGGTGAAAGCTTTAATGTATAATTGCGCGCGCAACGGGTGAATAAACTGGATGAATACACTGTTATTGTTTTCAGTGTATTTATCATCAATACAAAACGAGTAGGCTGTTAGTGAATAATTTCGAAATATTTGGTTTAGAAGAAAGATTTACTATTGATTTAGACTCCTTAACGGAACGATATCAAACGATTCAAAAAAGTGTTCACCCTGATAGATTTGCTCATGGTTCGAGCCAAGAGAAACTATTGGCGGCAAAAAAATCTACTCTTGTTAATGATGCATACCAAACATTAAAAGCACCACTGAAACGCGCTGAGTATATGCTTGAGTTACGTGGTGTAGAGATGCCCTCTGAACAAACATCCTTTAGCGATAATGCTTTTTTAATGCGTCAAATGGAATTACGTGAAATGTTAGAAGATGTTCAACATTCTGATGACATTGACAGTGCGATATTTGAAGCCGCCCAAGTACTGGAAACGGAGTATCAAACACTTTACCAAGCACTGCAAGTGGCGTTATCAGCCAATGATGAAGCAGCTAATCAACAGGCAGGTGAACTGTTACGCAAATTAAAATTTTACCAAAAACTTCATCTAGAATTAGATCGTTTAGAAGACTCCTTACTCGACGGTTAATCATTTCAACTTTTTGACAAAAACGAGCTCAACATGGCGTTATTACAAATAGCAGAACCTGGTCAAAGTACTGTCCCACATGAGCATCGTCTCGCGGCTGGCATTGATCTAGGCACAACCAATTCGTTAATTGCAACCGTAAAAAGTGGCTTGCCTCAAACATTAACAGATGATCAAGAACGCGATATTTTGCCATCTATCGTCAGTTATCAAACGGATGATATTTTAGTGGGCTATGAAGCCAAAAGCCTCAGCATTTCTGATCCGCAAAATACCATAGTTTCGGCAAAACGCTTGATAGGGCGTTCTCTAAACGACATACAAGGCAAGTACCCCTCTCTTCCTTATCAATTTTGTGATGATGAAAATCATCCAAGCATAGTGACTCGTCAGGGTAAAATTAATCCGGTACAAGTGTCGGCCCAAGTATTAAAGTCATTGAATGAGCGTGCACAACAAGCGTTAGGTGGCGAATTAACGGGGGTTGTTATTACGGTCCCTGCCTATTTTGATGATGCTCAGCGTCAAAGCACGAAAGATGCGGCTAAATTAGCAGGCGTGAATGTACTACGGTTATTAAATGAACCTACCGCAGCAGCTGTTGCCTATGGCTTAGATAGCGGGCAAGAAGGTGTGATTGCTGTGTATGATTTAGGCGGCGGTACCTTTGATATTTCAATACTCCGTTTAAATAAAGGGGTATTTGAAGTGTTGGCTACCGGAGGCGATTCTGCATTAGGTGGCGATGATTTTGATGTTGCTTTGGTCGATCATATAATCGAAAAAGCGAAGCTACAACGACCATTATCACCATCACTGGAACGTCAGCTTACCGAACAAGCATGTCAGGCTAAAGAAGCATTAACTTCTAGCGATAGCCATGAAATTAATTTGCATTTACCTGATAACTCTACTTGGCAAACACAAGTAACGAAGGCAGAGTTTGAAGGTTTAATTAAATCGTTAGTGACTAAAACGATCAGAGCATGTCGACGAGCACTAAAAGATGCCGATGTTGCTGTAGATGAGGTAAAAGAAGTTGTCATGGTTGGTGGTTCAACACGCGTACCTATGGTACGTAGTGAAGTTGCTGAGTATTTCAAACAACCTCCATTAACCTCCATTGACCCTGATAAAGTTGTGGCAATTGGTGCGGCTATTCAAGCGGATATTCTAGCGGGTAATAAACCTGACAGCGACATGCTCTTACTTGATGTGATCCCATTATCGCTCGGATTAGAAACTATGGGGGGATTAGTTGAAAAAGTGATACCGAGAAACACCACTATTCCCGTGTCAAAAGCGCAAGAATTTACTACCTTTAAAGACGGCCAAACAGCTATGGCTGTTCATGTTTTACAAGGTGAACGTGAACTAGTTGATGATTGTCGTTCGCTTGCAAGGTTTGAATTACGAGGCATTCCTGCGATGGCGGCTGGTGCTGCTCATATTCGAGTAACCTTTAAAGTAGATGCTGATGGCTTACTCGAGGTGACCGCGATGGAAAAATCAACGGGTGTTGAAGCGAGCATTGAAGTAAAACCTTCGTTTGGCCTAGCAGAAAATGACATTGCTGAAATGCTAAAAGCATCAATGGCAAATGCGCAAGAAGACATACAAGCGCGCATGTTAAAAGAACAACAAGTTGAAGCTGCTCGAGTCATTGAAGGTGTAGAGTCGGCATTAGCGGCTGACAAATCGCTATTATCTGATGAGGAAATAACGCTAATTAATGAGGCGATCATTAAGCTTGCTAAAGTGAGCCAAGGTGATAACCCCGATGATATCGAAAAAGCGATTGAACAATTGAATCATCAAACTGCAAAGTTTGCTGAAAAGCGAATGGATGCTTCGATACGCACAGCGTTGTCGGGCCATACCGTTGACGAAATATAAAGACGTGATATCAATCACTAAAATTGGATAGCAGAGTCAGAGAACAATATGCCAAAAATTATCGTATTACCTCATGAAGAGCTTTGCCCTGATGGCGCGGTATTAGAAGCCGAAACAGGGGAAAGTGTTTTAAATGTTGCATTGAAAAATGATATTGACATTGAGCATGCTTGTGAAAAAGTATGCGCTTGTACAACTTGCCACGTGATCATTCGTGAAGGCTTTGATTCACTTGAAGAAAGTGATGAGTTAGAAGACGACATGCTAGATAAAGCATGGGGACTTGAGCCAGAATCACGTTTAAGTTGTCAAGCGAAAGTAGCCGATGAAGACCTAGTGGTAGAAATTCCTAAATATACCGTGAATATGGTCTCTGAAAATCACTAATTTTCAACATATTCAATTTTAAAAAAAAGGGTAATAACAGCAATGTTATTACCCTTTTTTGATCCGATATAGTGTTTGAATGGAATATTTTCACGTTCGTACACTAACTCGTAATTTTTTTATCAAAAATAATGAATTAGTCAACAAACAGAACACATACTATTAATTACAAACATCACCAGTACAAGTGACATCATTGTCATAATAAACCGTTGTTAGTTTATTATTAAATGACAAATCAAGCACAGATATATTATTACTGCGTAAGTCTAATGTTTGTAGCTCACTGGCATTACTAAGATCTATGTCTGTTAACTGATTGCTTTTAATTGACAGATTAGTCAGATTTTTATTGTTGGTAATATCGAGCTGATTAAATTCATGATGATCAAGTAACAAACGTTCTAACAAAGTATTTTGGCTTAAATCCAACTGGGTTAATTTGCCTGATTGAGATTCACTCATATCAATAAATAAATCTTTAAGTTGTGTCAACATTGATAAATCAATTTCTACTAACTGTGCATTTCCATTTAAACTTAATACTCTTATTGATGTGTTATTTGAAAAATCTACGGTACTTAACTCATTATAGTCAATACGCACTGTCTCGAGTGACGTGTTGTTAGTTAGGTCAAGCTCTGTCAATGATGTTGAGCTTAAACCTAGGGTTTTAAGTGAACTATGACCCGATAAATCGATATTACCAATAGCATTATTACTTAAATCCAAAGATGATAGGTGTAGGTTTTCGCTGATGTTGATACTCGTTAAACCATTGGAATTAACTAATAACTCACTTAAGGTAGGGCTATTTGAAACATCTATCTGAGTTAGTTGATTACGTGAAGCCCTAAGTGAAGTTAAATTGGGGTTATTACTGACATCAAGATCCATCAAACTATTGTCATCAACCATTACCGTTGTCAACATAGAATTATTAGAGAAGTCGAGTGCAGTTATATGTGAACGATTGCTAACAAAATGCTCTAGCTTAACAAGGTGCTCAATACCAGAAGTAGAAACAATGGTTTGATCACTACAACTGATAACACGTACCTCATCGGCATACTCTTTAGTAGCTTCTCCTTCAGCCATCCCGTTATTTATTGCACAAGAACGTAAGACATCACTTTCAAAAATGTCGGCTAATTTAATGCGCTCAATAAATGTTGCAGATAACTCGCAATTTCCCGCAAGGGGTGCAGAAACTAAAGAGATAGCTTCGTTAGAAAACTGATTATCATAATCGAGTTCAACACCACAGCCTGCTATAGTTTCAAGCATATACCCCTCATTTGGAGTAATGCTAAAGGTCAACGCAGTGCCGCTAGTATATTGTTGTTGGCTGGCAGACACCTCACCACTTCCCGTAATATTTATTGATACTGAATAACTTGTTGGCTTAGGTGTAACAGCGGATTCAGATGTTCCACCACCACTACAACCAGTCATAGAAAAAATAATAAAATATGGTGCTATAAGCTTTCTATTTTTAATTAAATACGACAATTGATTTTCCATTATTGTTAATTTTTTGTTATTTAAGCTGGAATTCCTTTGATAGTCAAATCAATGATTTTATAATTTATTGATTTATATGACTTTTGTGTAAATATTTAACAACGAGCGCAAGTTTTATTTGTCCAAAGAAAACTAAATAACCTCAGGTTTGTATAAGAAATAGTGCCATACTAAATAAAACAATAACTCAGGAACATTTTATATTTCTAGCTTGATATTTTTGTCTGAATTCAAGGCATTTTGAAGTAGGAATAGCTGGCTATTTCACTTTAAAATAACGATGAAGTCAGTAAAAATAACTGCTAGAAACGCATTCCTTATGCGAAGCTGAGGTTAAATAGCTAGTCATGGGATAATTTGTTTTAAAGGAAATATACCATCAATATGGTTTATGAAAACCACCGATAATTCAATCGATTAAATACTATAAAAGGGTAATAGCAGCAATGTTATTACCCTTTTTCGTTTTAAGTGGTTTTAATTAAGATACTTTTAGTCTGTTTATTATGTCAGTGGTTTTAAACTAAATAAAATTAATACGTTAAAGAGATTTCTTCTAACGATGGCTTTAAATTGCCAATTTTAATCTTTGATTATTTTCGGACAAAGTCTAGCAAGATTATTCTTTAAAATAGAATGCAATAATGGTGAGCAAATCAAAACTAAGTAGTCACGATAGTTTTTAAATTAAGCGTAGCCGCTACGCGTACTTTTTGTCACAGATACTCCTTTAACACTGCATATATTTTCATTTAAATAAATAGATATATTGCCTCTATAGAATGATTGAAACTCTATAAAACAATCATGCATTATCGGTATGTCTGCCAATAGCGCTTATCACTTGGAAAGAAAATCTACAGTTAGGCAGGGAAATTTATCCAAGAGGTAAATACTGAATCTTGATGGGCGGGGATAGACTGCCTTTGTCAACTACGGTCAACTGTTTTTAGGCGGTTAACGTGAGTAATTTTAGTCAACTTTAGGTCTGTAAGTACTTGTTTAACTTTATTAATATACAAAATAAAAAAGTTCACATTTTAAAGTTGTTATGGCATCATTTAAACTTCATTAGCTGATGAAGGATTGGCGTGGTAGTAATACTGCGCTCTAATGTAAACGGAATTACCGTCCTAAAGCTTTGGCTCTTTCGATTTATTGCTTTCTCTCCGCTTCTTTAGAACATTTCAATGTACAATTCTTTAGTCATTTCAATCAACCATTAGGCTGATTTATAAAAAGGAAATTTTAAGTTGAAATATGCTTTAATGCAGAGGGTTTTGACAACTGCAGTTGCATTGTCTTTATCTCCATTCGCACTCGCTGATATCTCTTTCAGCCAGAACCAACAAGAAGTTGTTTTTCCACCCTATTGTGATCACGTTCCGATCTCTTTTTTATATACGGTAGACAACACAGGATTTGATGAATCTTTAATAACGGTTAACTCAGACTCAGACTGGGCAATAGCGACTGTTGATACTGAACAAAACACCGTCAACATTAGTTTTGACAATTCAGATTTGATAGCAAGTTATACAGCTACGATTTCTGTGAGTCATGGAGATGAGACAACCGAATTATTCGTTCAAGCAACGGTACCAGCGATGGAGGTATACCGATTGGTCGATGATCCTACCAGGCCTCTTACATATGGTATTCAAAAAAACGGTATTGATAATGGTAGTATTTTCTCATTTGATCCTTCAACTGAATCAATGAATACTTGTTTAACCGTGGGTAAAAATCCAACTGATTTTGTTATAAATGATGATAGCTCTGAACTTTTAGTAATCAATAGCATCAGCCGAACAATTGATGTGATTGATCTCACATCGTTTCGTTTGAAAGAGTCGATTAACTTACCGGCATACGAAGATTGGTCAACGACTGGAGAAACAACGGCCAATATTGAATTAGGACCTGAAGGTATTATTTATTATGTTGATGGAAAGTGGGGACCTGTTCTTAGGGTATTAGATAGAAGTTCAAATACTGTCATACAATCTATAAACTTTAATGGAGGAGCGGCAACAGGCAACACCACAGGTTTTATGGACTTGGCTGTAACTAACGATAAAACCCGTATTGTAGCAATGCCCCAGTACGGGTGGTCAGCTGGTTCTCACTCGCCGATTATTGGTCAATATAAAATAAATGAAGATGGTACTGTTGTATTTGATAAAACTACACAAGTTAGTAATTTTGAAAGAGCACCGTTCGAAGCGCCTGTATTACTTACAAATAATGGCCAGACAGCTATATTAAAGACTGTAGCTGTAGATGCAGGAGATATAACGAATCTTGTTACATCGTTCCCGTCAGCAATATGGTCAATGACCCCAAATGGCAAGGTTGTCGCTACAAGCGATAAGTTGTATGAGTTTGCTACAGGCAAAGAACTGTATCAATTTTCTGACCCTAGCTACAACTCAGGTTATATATACAGAAAAGCACAGGCTTTTACTTCAGATTATAGTCGCTTTATTTATTTTAATTCTAAAAACCGAACGCTTGAAGTTGTCGATCTATTGAGTCAAGTCGGTCTTGATGCACTCGGGGTAAGGCAAAATCCACAAGATGGGGCGTTAGTTTCAGGTGTAGAGGCTTTGTCTTGGGAGCCGACTCCTGGTGTATCTGTTTATGATATTTATCTAGGCACTAGTGAGCTGGATATCAAAGCTGCAGATACTTCTTCATCGCTCTATCTAGGCCGAGTTAGCGGCATAAGTATTGAACTCCTTCAAACCTTGCTCAGCGGTACCGAGTACTTTTGGCGTATTGACCCAGTTGGTGCTAATGGTCCAGAAACTGGAGCGGTATACTCCTTTACTGTTTCCAACATTGTGCTGAGTCAAAGTGAAGTCAAAGAACAAACCGTTGCGGGTTTTAAAGGCTTTGAGACGTCAATTCAGCTCAGTTCTGACGTAGACACAGATTGGTCTGTAAGCAGCGAAGCTGACTGGATTTCATTTGAAAGTAACTCTGGTACAACACCATCTTCGCTCAATATCGCATTGGATGCTACCGAATTGCCGCTAGGTCAAAACATATCGCATATTACTTTAACAACCAATTCCGGCGATCTTGAAATACCTATCACGCTTAGAGTCAATCCTCTTAGTCTTACGCATATTCGAAGTGACCGTAATTCATCAACAATGTATGCCATTTCTGAAGACACATCGAGTGTAACACCTTCTGCGTTTTTACTGGATATCAATTCAGAAGACGAATCTATCCAAAGAATACTGTCTGTTGGCTCTTCAGTTACTGATTTGGCGATACACTATAAAGATAAACTACTTTATGTTACCAACTGGAAAACCGGTGATTTACTTGCGGTCAATATCGACACGTTTGAAGTAGAGAAAACGATTGAATTCGAACCGGCAGGTGCTACAGGTTATTCAAGTGGCGATGTATACAGAGTAGCAACTGGGGCATCACAAAGAATTGTTGTTGAAGAGGAAGATCAATGGGTTGACATCAGTCTTTTTAACACTGAATCGGAAGTTGAACTAGACAATCAGTTTGTGCGAGAAGGAGGCGGAGCATTTGGCCCTGAGGGGCGTTATTATTACCATGGTGAAAATAACTCTTCCGGTGCATCCATCATCAAATTCGATACCAGTGGTGATATATTTACTCAACTTGCTGAAGTACGCCCTGAAGATATTGCAAGCTATTATGGGTCGAGAACAATAATCGTTACTGAGGATGGAAATCGTGTATTTTGGGCGGGTGTCGTACTCAATAATGATCTAGAAAGTGAATGGCGTACTGGAGACATTATTTATTCAGCCTCTCAAGATGGACGTTATGCATTTGCATTAGAAGCTATTTACGACATAAATTTGCAACGTCAAATCTTTAGTATGCCAATAAGGACGGCAGTTAGTGGTTTTAATTCTACCAGTCAAAAGTTGATGGTCGAGGAGAGTGGTAGACTCAAATTTTACAATATCTCACCTCAAGATGGCATACCGTCGCCAGAACTCACTCTTATCAATCAGACGAATACATCCGCCGAATTAACATGGACTGATGCATCGCTAGAAATGGGGTTTGCTATTCAATGGAGAACATTAGGACAAACTGAGTGGACTGATGCTCATACGACGGCAGCAAATGAAAAGAGTTGGATTGTCAATGACCTAGATGCTCAAACAAGCTATGAATTTAGGGTGCGAGCGTTTACAGAAGACCAAAGTTCAACATGGAGCAATTCAGTTTATAAAAAAGAAAATGATTATTTGGCGGCGTTAAAATTAATGTTAACTCCGCTTGATGGTTCAGTAGTCAACTCGCCTGAAATATTGTCATGGACACTGATTCCTTGGTTCGATGAATACGACGTTTATCTAGGCGTTAATGAACAGGAAGTTACAGATGCTAACACTTTTTCACCAGTCTATATGGGACGTGTAAATAGAGCGAGTTATGAAATATTAGACGCATTAACAAATAATACTGAATATTTTTGGCGTGTTGACCCAGTGGGAGATGACGGTCCTGAATTAGGTCCGGTATATTCTTTCACTGTTTCTCGAATTGCCCTGGACAAAAGTGAGGTAAATGAGCAAACAGTTACTGGTTTTAAAGACTTTAAAGTCAGTATTGAATTAAGTGCGAAAGAAGAACCTGTCAACTGGACTGCATCGAGTGAACATTCATGGGTAATACTTTCACAAAGCAGTGGCACGTCACTTGATTCATTGAACATTACTTTGGATGCCAGTGAACTTCCGCTTGGAGAGAATACTTCTAGCATAACGTTAACTAACATAGACGGCGACTTAGTGATTCCAATTACACTTAAAGTAGAACCTTTGGCTTTGCAACATATCCGCAGCGATCGAGATTCGACTACGGTATACGCTATCAGTGAAAACACGAGCGACTCAACCTCAGCTGCCTATTTAATTGAGTTGGACTCTTTAACGGAGTCTATTCAACGCGTTAAACCTGTTGGCTCATCAGTAACTGATTTTGCGATTCATTATGCAGATGACTTACTTTATGTCACAAATTGGCTAGAGGGTAAATTACTTGTTATTGATAGAAGCTCATTTGAAGTAATAAAAGTCATAGTGTTTCAACCCGCTGGGCGTATGGGCTATAGAGATGGTGATGTATATCGTATTGCTGCTGGGGTCTCTCAAAGAATAGTCGTCGAAGAAGAAGACCAGTGGATTGATATCAGTCTTTTGAACACTGAATCTGAAATTGAACTCGACAGAAAGTTCGTGCGTGAGGGAGGGGGAATCTTTGGACCCGAGGGACGTTATTATTACCATGGTGAAAATAACTCTAGCGGTGCTACTATCATCAAATTCGATACAAGTGGTGATAAGTTTACCCAACTTGCTGAAATACGCCCAGACAATATGGCAAGTTATTATGGGTCGAGAACAGTTTTAACTTCTGAAGATGGAAATCGTATTTTCTGGTCAGGTGTAGTATTTGATAATGAATTACAGCCTGAGTGGCATATGCCAGCTATCATATATTCAACTTCTGAAGATGGCCGTTATGCCTTTTCTGATAATGAAATTTTTGATGTAAATTTACGTCGTCAAGTATTGACTATGCCAACACACACGGTGGTTAGTGGTTATAATTCAACAAGTCAGAAGCTCATTGTCGAAGTTAACGGTAATATAGAATTTTTTGATGTATCACCACAAGCCTCTGTCTCAGCGCCAAAATTAAGTATCATTAATGTAACGGATGCATTTATAACATTAAACTGGACAGATGAATCTCTAGAGATGGGATTTGTTATTCAACGCAGAATTGCTGGAAGTAGTATTTGGGAAGATGTTTTTATTGCTCAAGCAAATGAAACTCAATGGACAGACACTGATATAGTTGTCGGTAGCCAATATGAGTATAGAATTAAAGCCTCTACAGGCAATAATGACTCTCAATGGAGTAATTCAGTGCTGAATAGTGATCAACCTATTGCTTATGATGACCTCCTATATATAACTGAACTCAAGCAACATACTTTGAACGTTACAGCAAACGATATCGACCCTGATGGTTCTATTGATGCTGGTAGCGTGGCGATCGTCGATCAGCCCAAGGCTGGTCAGGTTAGTGTTCTTGAAAATGGTGAAATAAGCTATTTGCCAAACAATGATTATGAACTCACGGATTCTTTCACTTACACCGTAAGTGATATGAACGGTCAAGTAACAGCTCCAGCAACTGTTAATATTGTTTACATACCACCGCCCGCTATTTCGTTTTTTGAACAATCTAGAAATTCAGTGATTTTAACTTGGACGCATGAAGCGCCAGAATTATGGCTTAATGAGTTTGAAGTACAAAAACGCGAACAAGGGGAAGATAAATGGGAAAGGTTAGCTAGTGTTGCGTCTGATCAAAATAATTTAATTGTAGCAGAACTCGATGACGCGACAGTTTATGAGTTTCGTATGCGGGGTATTTCGCAAAATAGGTCCACTCTTTGGAGTAGTGTTTTACAAAGTAGCTTAGCACCAATTGCGACATCTGATATGGTACTGATGGCATCGGTTAATGAAATGACTTTTAACATTATTGATAATGATACAGACCCAGAAGGTCACATTAATGCCAATTCGATTGAGATTATTCAAGATGCTCAATTGGGTGAAGTGAGAATAGAACGAGAAGGTAATGTGACTTACACCCCTAGCAGTGCTTTTGAAACGGATGACTCTTTTGTTTACACGATTAAGGATATTGATGGTGTTTCATCTAATCAGGTTTTAGTTGAAATTAGGTATATTGCTGCCCCCGCTTTGGATACCTCAAGCCCAACACAAAACTCCATCACTCTAAACTGGACTCATGAAGTACCAAATGATTTAACGTTCACATTTGAGATACAGCAACGAATTACAGGTGGGAGTGAATGGCAAACTGTATACAATGTAACAAATAGTGAAACTAGTTGGACATCGACAGGGTTGCAGGCTGAAACAACGTATGAATTTAGAATGTTGGCGCAAAATGGGAATTTTAAAACAGTGTGGAGTAATACGAGCGCCATAAATACATTAGCTAAATCTAAGCAGAACGAAAGTTCAGGCGGTTCAACTGGGTTGTATTCTTTAATTTTAATATTGTTAATATTGATTTCAAAAAGAATTAAGTTTTATTAATTAGTGACTATAATTTTTAAAGCCCTATGATTTAGGGCTTTTTTATTTATAGTGTAAAGGTAACAGTTTTTAAGTTAGGACATGTTGACCGATGGCTGTGATAGGTAATTATCCTAAAAGAAACATACCATCAATATGGTTTCTGAAAACCACCGATAATTCAATCGATTAAATACTATAAAAGGGTAATGGCAGTAATGTTATTACCCTTTTTCGTTTTAAGTGGTGTTGGCTGAAATGCCTATCGTATGTTCCTTTTAGTGAAAATAAAAAATATTAATATAATCAATAAAATACAAGATAAGTTTCAATCAACTTTCCAATCACCAATCTTTAACGTTTATTCACTTTAGGGCATTCTTTATAGAAAATAAGAACTCAACACTCCCCTTTAAAACAAGGTGACATGATGTTTTGACCAAAATTGTAATAAGGAGTCTTTTCAACGTCTACTTCTAACAGTTTCACCATTTTAGGGGAAAAAGTTCAACTTCTCACATAAAGTAGAGATAGTTTTCAGGGGGGGACTAACCCCTTTCTAACATGGATATATAGGTTCTATCTAACTCACCGTCTAGAGCCAGTTTCTCTTATGAGTAATCAGACTCTGATCTTAAAGTTATGCATCTTAGCTATTACCTAGCTTGAGGTTCAAGTCGTTTTATACCATATTTAGAGTTATACAGGTTATGCAATATAACATTATAGGACGTTAGTAATTGACTTCAAACAATCAAAGCTCCCATGAAATGCTCAAAGTAAGGTCAGAAAGACATATACTCCTATGCAAAGTATTGTCGTTTATTGGTACAACGTTCCTACTCATCTTTGGCATTATAAGTATTAATGATCAAGCTTTTTTCCTAGGTAGCGTGCTTCTATTCTGTATGTGTGCAGGGTATATCAACCTCTATTTACTGTATCGAAATACCAGTATTGAGCTAAGTGTTAATATACTTAATGGTATATTACTTATCTTATCCTTTACTCTTTTATTCACTGGAGGCAGCCAAAATACAGGGGTTTTATGGATTTACCCGATCATTGCTATTAACCTTTTCATTAATCGCTTTTGGTCTGCTGTATTTCTTTCTTTAATTTTTTTCATCATCAGCAATATACTGCTTTTTACCCCATTATCCGATTTTTTATTGGTGAACTACAGCTTGCATCAATCTATTCGTTTTGAATTAACCTTACTTGCACTTTGTTTAATCTGTTTGGCAGCGATTCATTCTGAAGAGAAAGCCTATAACACAATCATACTCATGCATGATGAAGATATGAGAAAATTAGCTTATTACGATTCGCTTACCGGATTACCAAATCGGCAGAACTTTAAAATAAATATTACTCGCATCTTACAGCGAGCAGAAAAGGAACAACAACGAGTTGGCTTACTTTATATAGACCTAGATAATTTTAAGCAGGTTAATGACAATTATGGTCATGAAGTAGGCGATCAATTATTGTGCTTATTCAGTACTCTGCTCAAAGAAGCAACGCGACCAACAGATTTGGTTGCCAAAAGAGAGCCCGAAGATCTGGCTAGGCTGGCAGGAGATGAATTTGTTGTCATTCTAAATGACTTAGATAGCACGATTAGCGCAGGAACAGTAGCTGAACGAATATTGAGAGTTTTTGATGGTGGCCTTAACGTGGCAGGTATACATCATTCTGTTTTTGCAAGCATTGGTATTGCTGTTTTTCCAGAAGATGCAAAAACACCAGATGAGTTGCAGCATCATGCAGACTTGGCTATGTATCAAGCGAAAAAAAATGGTCGTAACCGTTTTGAATTTTATACCAAAGAAATTACCGATGAATTAAAAGAGCGGTACAGGATAGAAGAGTGTTTAAAAATAGCGCTTGAAGAAAACTTGTTTTCCTTAGTTTATATGCCTTTATTTGATTGTCAAACGAGTGAAATAGTCGGCATTGAGGCTCTTTTACGTTGCCAAAATCTTGAAGTGGATGGTATTGGTCCAGATAAGTTTATTCCGATAGCAGAAACAACTAACTTAATTAAAGAGATAGATTTGTGGGTTGTTGAAAACAGTATGGCAACTCTAGCAAAATTACTGGCAGATAAAGATTTTAAAGGCAAACTTTGTATCAATATCTCTGGAATTGAAATCCAAAACGAGCTATTCCCTGACAACGTTAAAGAATTACTCGAAAAGTATTGTATCCCGCCGTCTTTAGTAGAGTTTGAAATAACTGAAACTGCATTTGTTTTGGATGATGAGAAAGGCATAGCAATACTGAAAAAACTCAAAACACTGGGTGTTTCTTTAGCCTTGGATGATTTTGGCACGGGTTATACCGCCTTTAGTCAATTAATGCATTATCCAGCGGATTGTCTGAAGATTGATCGTTCTTTTATTGACGGCTTATTTTCAGAACAAGAAGCCATGAAAAAAATGGTTTCAATTATTAAAAATTTAGCTGAACTTTATGAACTTAGAGTGGTTGGGGAAGGTGTTGAAACAGAGGAACAACTTAAATATCTTCAAAATATAGGCTGTGATTGGGCGCAGGGATACTTTCTCTCTAAGCCTATCAAGTTAGATGAACTTGAAAAGTTGTTAGCTTTAAGTGAAAGTGAAACTGTAGATTCTTCTACATTATCTAAAAGACTATAGCCATATATCGACAATTATTAGTCAGGGTTGACGGGTTTAACTTATTCAATTAGTGTAAAAAAATACTTAACAAGGTGTTAAGTATATCTATCTTGCAGGGAGCGGTTGCAAGGGAATAGTAAAATTTTTAAAAGGAATAAGTCGTTGAAATATATTTCGTTAATATTTGTCACATGTTTACTGGCATTTAGCAGTAAGACTCTCGCAGTTAAAATAGTCGGTAAGGAATTACTTGAAATATATAAATTACAAGGGATTAGCATTAATCCAACGCTTCCATCTATATATGTTTATGATGTTATTAATCAAGCATATTTATCTACAGAAGATGTTGTTAACTATTTTAAAGCGACAGCAGAAAAGCCACTACTTGATTATGAAGTCAGTGTGTTGAGACATTTTGCTAAACCCCCTAAAGTTCAAAACATCCCTTTAATTGATATAAAATCAGTTGCACCATCAGTAAAATCTGACAGTGCATATATAGTATTTTTTTATAACCTTGGGAGTGAAACTTTAGAAGAACTAGATGCTCCTGATTTTCAATTGACAGAGCAAAGAGTAAAGAAAATACTATCTACTGCGAAAAATTCATCTGGTTATTTATTATTAGAGTAATGGATTATTAATTAACATTCTCATATCTTTAGCAAAATGAAAGAAGCAAATCTTTACACTTTTATGTGAAAGTGTTAATCCGATAACGCATAGATTATAGGGTGAATAGACTCTTATATTTTTCTTTCAACGTTAATTTGTCAATATATTATCCGATCCGGATGACCTAGTTAACACTTTAACTTATACATTATCAGCATATTTATGATGTTTATTTAGTTGTTTGTCATTGCTTTAGAAATAATCTCACCTAGCTGTATTAATGCGTTTAATCTATGACCTGTTATTGGATGGGCAAAGCTTAATCGTAAGTTTTTATGAAAACCTTTATTTGAAGAAAATAACTGTCCGGGGGTCAGGGTGATACCTTGCTGGCGCGCTTTGTTATATAAGCTTAGCGTATCAACTTGTTGAGGTAGTTCTAGCCAAAGTGCAAGCCCACCCTCAGGAATGGTATAACGTATAGGAAACCGCCAATATTGTGATAATGCATTAGTGAGTAACTCACGTTGCATTAATAAAGTTTTCCTATATTGGTTAAGGTGTCTTTCATAATGTCCTTCAGCAAGAAAAGTTGTGAGTCCTTGTTGTATAGCTTGGCTTGTTGATAGTTGATTGACGAGCTTTATATGAGCAATTTTATCAAAGTTTTTGCTGGTAATGATCCAGCCTACACGTAAATCTCGTGACAATGACTTAGAGAATGAACTGCATAATATAACACGACCTTGATTATCAAATTGTTTTAGTGGTGATACTCGGGAGTGAAAACCTAAATCACCGTATATATCATCTTCTATGAGTATAATTTCATGATCATTTGCTATTTGAATGATCTTTTTTTGCTCTTCTGTAGGTATTAATGCTCCTGTAGGGGTAGCAAAACTAGGAGTTAATATGCAAGCTTTAATAGGCCATTTTTTAGCGGCTTCTTTAAGTGTTTTAGCACGTAATCCTTGAGTATAAGAGCAAGGCAACTCTATGACTTTGAGTTTTAAAAGTTGTAGTAATTGTAGTACGCCATAAAAAGCAGGGCTTTCTACTGCAACAATGTCACCCGCTTGGCAACTCGCCATAAGTGCGAGAAATAAACTATTCTGACAACCGGAGGTAATACAAATATCTTGTGCTGAAATATGTAAATTCCGATTGGTGTAATGTCTACTAATTTGTAAACGAAGTTCGTTGCTGCCGGCAGGCTTTGAATAATATAACGCTTTATTTTGTGGGAATTGTCGAAAGGCTCTACTAATGTGTCTGTTTAATATGAGTAGGTGGTTTGGTGTTTGATTATTATTTACTGATTGTGGAGCAATATCAAAAGCTGCGCTGTGCTCCATAATTTCATGGAAAACATCTGGTACATCAACAAGTTTTGGCTTTGGTAATGGTTGCTGTTGGGGCTGTTTCATTGGTTTTTTTTCCGGTGAAACGTAATAGCCTGATTTATGTTTTACATAAATATTTCCCCAAGTTTCAAGTAGCTGTAATGATTTTTGCACCGAGATAATTGATAGCTGGTAGGTTTTTGCTAACGCTCTAATTGACGGTAGCTTAGTATGCGGTTGCCAATGCTCGTCAGCTAATTTTTTTTTAATCAAATTTGCTAATTGTTGATATTTAAATTGTTTCATGAACGCTACCCGTTTTTCATCTGTATCTATTGTTATTTAAATATTTGTATCTATCAATAACAGATTAGGGTTTTATACTTTTGCTCCGCGTTGTAGTTCAGGAGCAATTTAGTGAGCGCTTCATATCAGTCGAAAGAAAATCTTATTTTTAAGACACCATACACCGGTGACAAAATATATATCCGAGAGCAGTTCGGGCGTTATCAAAAAATTCGTAGGTATCTTAGTGTTGTACTCGTACTCATTTTTGCAATGATCCCTTTGATAGAGTTTCAAGGAAAGCAAGCGGTTTATTTTGATCTTCAGCAGCAAAAAATCCAGCTATTTTCAATGACGCTTTTTCCGCAGGATTTTTTGATATTTTGTCTGTTATTTACCCTCGCTGCATTTTTACTTTTTTATGTGACTAAGCTTTACGGCAGAGTGTGGTGTGGTTTTACCTGTCCGCAAACAATATGGATGTTAGCCTTTAATTGGATAGAGCGACGTATTGAAGGAAGCCATAATCAAAGCAAATCGTTAGATAAACAAAAATTATCGTGGCACAAAGTCAGTAAAAAATTGGTAAAACACTTTTTATGGCTAAGTGTTTCATTGTTAACTGCGTTAATTTTTATTTCATATTTTGTGCCTGCAAAAGCCCTTTATCTTTCTTTTTTCACTGGTCAGCAGTCGAGTCTAGTTGTTTATTGGGGGTTGTTTTTTACCGGTTGTACTTATATCAATGCTGGCTGGATTCGGGAAAAAATGTGTCAGCATATCTGTCCTTATTCACGGTTTCAGTCAGCTATGTTTGATAAGTCGACCACTATGGTTAGTTATGATGTTGCTCGCGGCGAAAACCGAGCCAAAAGAAAACGGAGTCAAGTTAAACAATCAGGGCAAGGTGATTGTGTCGATTGTCATTTATGTGTGCAAGTTTGTCCGGTAGGCATTGATATACGTGACGGCTTACAATTTGAATGTATTAATTGTGGTTTATGTGCTGATGCTTGTGATATGACGATGGAAAAGTTTAATGCGCCAAAAGGCCTTATTTCATTTTATCAAGAGAGTAGTTTACAACGACGATGGCTTCGTCATTTAGCATACGGTAGCTTAGTTTTAGTTCTTCTGTTGAGTATCATTGTATGGCTGAACTCGTGGCAGAGTTTTCAAGTTAATATTATTAGAGACAGACAAGAGCTTTTTCGAATTAATGAGCAAGCAAATGTTGAAAATCTTTATATAGTTAAGATCAGGAATAAAACGATGAATAAACAGCAGTATCAATTAGCTGTACATGGACTTTCTGAACTCACTATTGAAAATAATCGCCCTGTAGATGTTTTAGCCGGTGAGCTTAGAGTCATTTCAGTCACAGTGAGCAGAAAAGAAGCTACAGATGAGTTTAGAAATGATATTGAATTTACAATTAAAGAACAAAGCTCACAGGAAGTCATTAGTAAAGAGAGCTCTTTTTATAGTGGTGGCCGAGGTTAATTATTTATGATGACTAAATGTGATACGTTTCCTTTAAATGGCTCGGGTGATGTAAGTAGTGAGCCTGATACCTTAAGTAAAATCCCTGGCAATCGAGCAGTTTGGGTTGGCATTTTTGCCGAGTTTACTGAATTTGGCATGTTTTTCGTTATTTACGTGATTGCTAAGGCACATTATATCCATGAATTTAGCCAAGGTCCTGAATTATTAAATACGCTAGCAGGAACGTTAAATACAGTCGTACTCATTACGAGTAGTTACTTTGTTGCAAAAGCGATGTCAGCAATTAGACAAGGAGATTCATCAGCTTGTACTCGCTGGTTATGGGGGACAGTTGCTGCCGGAGTCATTTATTTGATAATTAAAGGATGGGAATATGGTTGGAATATTGATCATGGGATCCATAGTGATACCAACCCTTTTTTTACCGTATATTATTATATGACTTTTAACCACTTTCTGCATGTAGGTTGGGCAACATGCAGTATTCTGTGGGCAATCTATTATGTTAATAAAGGTCATTATTCTAGGGATAGGCATGGAGGATTAACTGCCATAGCAAGTTACTGGCATATGGTTGACCTCGCATGGATTATTATTTTTCCATTACTTTATGTTTTACGGTGAAAGGAATGATGATGAAAAAGTTATCAAAACTAGACTTAGCCTGGTTGATTTTAATGGTCATTACGCTGTTAAATACTCTAGTTGCTGAAACGGTAGCTCAAAGCCATTTTATAACTGCTGTTATTTGCTTCTCTATTGCCTTTAAAGGCCGATTAGTTATTGATCATTTTATGGAATTGAACAAAGCTAATAGCACTATTAAAAACTTGGTAAGAAGTTATTTTTATTTCTTTCCTATGTTGGTATTAGTATGTGATATTTTTGCTGCGCAGTTAGTATTGATAACAACTATCTCTTAGATAAGAATCTTTATTTACGGCAAGCCTTTCTAACAAAAAGTTCTTCTATTAACAACTGAAACATCCAGACTCTCTTAGGACATAAATAATTTGTAAATTTTATGTCCTAGGAGCATGAATGGGTACTAAAAGGTGTCCTGAAAAATTTAAAATACAGGCTGTTAAATAAGTCGCCGAAAAAGATTATTCCACCACAAGTATTGCTGAGCGGCTCGATTTTTCAACTAATATTACCTTGATAACTGGTTACAACGTTATGGCTGTAATAGTAAGCACTAGCAATAATTATTTGAGCAGAAAAAGCGCATTATAGAGCTTGAACAAGAGCTGAAATGCTCTCTGCAAGAACATGAACTATTAAATGAAATCACTGTTGAGTCATATAGTCGTACCAAACTGATTGCAATGCCAATGTAACCCCTAATTGTTAGATGAATCATCTGTTGACTTCACATCCATATTTGGACGCCTGAAGGATATTTGTACCTTCCCGTGGTTGTTGATTTGCTCTTGCATAATGAATTAACTGGTTAATGAAGTAACCAATCAAGCGTGAGATTGTTATTTAGACAATACTAGCGGCAATTTAGCTCAAACAGCGTGAGTATAAAATTATGCTGCTAATGATGTACACTTTTAATGAAACATAGGCTAGGAGTTAATAAGGGTGCCCTGGGCAACAGAACAGTAACGGGTAATGATTTAATATACGTTAGTTGAATTTTGTCATATCATTAAAAGATGAGTTACCTAGTAATTTATTATGAAAGATTTTAGTACAGACTCTCAGTTGTTAAATGCTTTATTGCAAGCGACCCCTGATCCGTGTTTTATTCTTGATAACAATGGTAAGTACATCGATGTATTAGGCGGTCATAATCGTGAAATGTATCACGATGCTCGTCATTTGATAGGTAAAACGCTACATCAAGTTTTGCCGCAACATATTGCGGATGATTTTATTAAACAAATTTACCTTGCCATTCGAAGTGCTAAGTTGGTGACTTATCGTTATAGCTTATCTGACGATGATGTTGAAGGTTATAAAGGCACACAAGGTCCTGTTGGCAAACGCTATTTTGAAGCTCACATTTTTCCTTTTCATTCCGCGGATGACGTTATCGAACAGGTGGTTTGGATGGCGTTTGATATTACTCGTCTTACAAACTTAATTAATGAAAAAGAGCAGCTCGTTGCTTCGCTTGAACAGGCAAACAGGAAATTAGAGCAGCTGTCTTATTCAGATGGTTTAACGCAGGTTTATAATCGACGCTTCTTTGATCTGGAGTTGGAACGAACTTGGCGCATCGCGATGCGAAAGAAAAAAGAAATTGCATTGATCATTTTTGATATCGACTACTTTAAAGAGTATAACGACAGCTTTGGGCATATGGCTGGTGATGATTGCTTGAAAAGTATTGCAAAGGTAGCAACGCAAGTGGCAAGTCGCGCAACCGACAGAGTTTTTCGCTATGGTGGTGATGAGTTCATTATTCTACTTGAGTCCAGTCAAAATACGAGTATTAGTATTGCTGAAAAATTGATATCTGCAGTGGTTAAACTTGATATGCAAAGTCATTTAAGTAATGAGGATAAAGTGACCATTAGTGTTGGTGTTAGTTCGGTGCTGCCTAGCCCAAGTAACCAACCTTATGAATTATTGAAAAGTGCCGATTTAGCCTTGTATCAGAGTAAAGAAAAAGGCAGAAATACCATTACCTATAACGGCGTTCAATTACCAAAATAAATAGGCTTGGTACCAGCTTTCTGTTCAGTAAAGTACTTGCTGTAGAAATAAATGACATATTTGCAATCCAACATATCAAATTGATTGAATGAACTTCTTTGAAGTTACATATAAAGGTATATATGAAGCAATTGATGAAAATTTCCTGTGATATTTAGTCTGCGATATCTTTAGTCGACGGTATCAATAGAGATATATAACGATATTATCAATATGGTTTTAGTAAATCTTAAACTTTTTGAATAAGTAAATTTAAAAGAGTAATAGCAGTGATAATATTCCCCTTTCACTATTAAAGAGGGAATGTTCGACTTGCTTAGAAGTTGAACTCTGTATGTTATGATTCAGTTAATTGTGCGAAACTTGTTGTATTGCAATATACTTCATTTTGATTGATATTATTAGAAGTCATTTTTATATACATTAAAGGGATTTAAATGGGTATAGTGAAGAAAAATAAAATACTTTTTAGCAAGCTTTCACTACATTTACTTGCCAAAATTCTTCTGATCAGCGGACTCTTTACGCTTATTATCACTGTTTTACAGCTTATTTTTGATTATCAAAATGAAATTGAGCAACTAAACCAAAAGATGGATATGGTTAAAACAGCTCAATCAGCTAGTATGGCAACAATTTTGTGGGATTTTAACGAGTCTGTGATTAACCAACAACTACAAGGTATTATTAGTATTGAGGGTATCGCATTCGCGTATATAAAAACCTCGTTTGGTAAGGAATATGAAGCTGGCGTGCAGCCAAAAAATACAGCACTAAGAAGAGAGTTTGACCTTAATTATCATCATAATTTGATTGGTAAAGCTATTTTGGTTGCCAATCCTCAAGTTGTTCAACAAAAAGTACTGGATAAATTTTACTTGGTACTCATATCACAAGCGGTAAAAACGTTTTTTGTTTCATTTTTTATACTTTTATTAATTCACCGTGCTGTTATCACTCATATTGTGCAGATGGCACATTGGTTACATTCTTTTAACACGAATAGCCCATTTCAACCTTTGCTGTTTGAAACTAATAACAATGATGAAATAGCCATGTTAAAAGTTGCTGTTAATGATATGGGGAGTCAGGTACATAAACATGCAGTATCTTTAGAAAATATGGTTGAGCAGCGTACTACAGAATTACAAAAGCGTACTAATGACTTAGAGCAGACTCAATTAGAACTACATAAGCTATTAGAAGAAAAAGACAAAGCGCTTGAGCATGTTTCAGAGTCAGTAACTGACTGGCTTTGGAGTTTAGACCCGTTCGGTAATGTAGTGTCGGTATCTGAAGAGTTCATAGCGTGCCTAGGAATTAAGGATGCTCAACTCTTTGTTCAACAATTGCCTCTTGATATAGATGAACGAGCAAATACTAAAGCAAAAGACGAGTTGGTTAAGGCTTTCAAGTCATATCAGCCGTTTGAAACAATTCAATTCAAACTCAATATGCTTAATGGGGAGAAAGTATACCTTACACTTAGTGGTAAACCCTATTATGCTGAGTCTGGTGAATTTCAGGGGTATCGCGGTATCGCACAGAACGTTACTCATCAAAGATATTTGGAGAAGCTAGCCTATACCGACAGTTTAACCGGTGTTGCCAATCGCATGGCCTTTTTTCAGCAAACGGAAAAAGAAATTAATCGGTCAAGGCGATTATCTTATGATGTTGGTTTGATGATGTTGGATTTGGATCACTTTAAACAAATTAATGATACTTGTGGTCATGATGCCGGTGATAAGGTATTAAAAGCCGTTGCAAGTAGCTTGGAAGCTTGTTTAAGAGAGCAGGACACCCTTGGTCGCCTAGGTGGCGAAGAGTTTGCCATTATAGTTCCTGGCGCAGATAAAAATGGTTTGTTTAATTTAGCCAATAGATTACTTGAAGCTGTACGTCAGTTAACCTTCGTTTTTTTGGCTCAAGATAGAGGGATCTCTGTGAGTATTGGCTATACAGTGTTGAAATTGAATGAAGATGTTAGTACCGCGTTGAAAAGGGCGGATAATCACCTATATCAAGCAAAATCAAGTGGTAGAGACAAGTTTTGTACTGACCCAGAGTACATTTGTAAAATCGCTAAGTAAAATTTAAGAATATGTAAAGATGTTATTTTGTTGTAGAAAAAATGTTTCTATTGTGTAATATGTGCGCCTTTAGAAATAATAATTAACAATAAATAATGGATTATGTATGAAAAATTTGCTGATTTTTTTATTTTCAGTAGCTAGTACTTTTTTTAGTTATACTGCAAATGCTCAAGAAGCTAAGTTATTAAAAAAAGGAGAATGGGGCTCTGGGATATACGAGCAGATAGTAGAGATCCAAGGGTTATATTATATAAAAACAAGCTCAAATCAAGTTGACGTTATTGATCCTAATTTAACAGGAAGTGAGGCGTTGCTTGGGCAAATTGAATTTGATTTTGAACACTTTGCCCAAGTGTACGCTATTCATAGTTTTAAAGACTTTCTCGTCGTTCAGACCTATAACAATTTTTCTATCTACAGCCTATCCGACCCAATAAACATTAGTAGAGTGTACTCTATCTCAATTGATGCATACGGGGATAATGCCATTACATCAGATGAGAATTCCTTATATGTTGTTGATTCTAACGGTAAAGTTTATAATATAACCTATGACGGCACAAACTTTAACCTTGAGCATGTTATTCATTCCCAAGGTGATGATTATGACAATAACACGTATATTTCAAGTAGAAATTTATTTATTGATGATTCTAATCTTTATTATTTATACCAACTGAACCGAAACAGTGTAGCAAGTGCCGTAATTGAAAAATATTCGCTCGATGATTTTACTCTTGTCAACAAAGGTGAATATGAAGGGCTAAGTTATATCGAAGATGCTGTGTATAAAGGTAGTAATCAATTTGTTTTGAGTGAGTATAGACATATTTACTTAGTGGAATTAAAAGAGGAGGGGATAGAGTTTCTAAACGATTTCGGCTTGGATGATTATTATTCAATATCAAAACTCACATATAAAGATAATATCTTATATGCCTTTTCTTGGAATAGTCGATTTAGAGCCTTTGAAATTTCAAATGAAAATCAAGTTATCCCGTTAGTATCTCAATATTTAGTGAATAAATATTTTACCTATTCTGATAATCTCAACGATTTTACCTGGATTGGTGATCAGTTAGTTGGTTTATCCCGAGAAAAAGGTTTGTTTGATGTTGAACTTAAGGATAATTCAGTAACTGCAATAAATTTTTACTATAACCAAAGTGGTTTTTTGGGGAAAGCAGCGATAAATGAAAATTACCTTTATCTACCTAGATACTCTTACGTAGACATAGTCGATTTTACCAATATTGATAATATGTTCAAGGTTACTTCTTTAGAAAATAAAGCAACTGAGATTATTCGATATGATGAAGACTTTATTTTTAAAACAAATCGAGAACTTGCACATTATTCTCTAATAAGTGACACATCTTTTGAATTGAACAGTAAGACGAGTGATGTTAATCAAGTGTTTGATACTATACGACAAGGCTCATTTATATATTCGCTAGTTTATAATGATGGTTATAAAATAATTAGATATGACATTGACAACCGTTATGCTTTTTATGACTCATATGAAACAGTGGACTTTCCTGATGTTGATAACTCGTGCCCAAGCTCAATGAGTTTTATTCACAATGAACTTATTGTTTCCGACCTTTGCGGTGAAGCTAATAAAATTCATATTTTCTCTCAGAGTTTGTTAAGCGAACTTAACTTCAAGAAAACAATTGAAGTCAACGAAAGTTATCGGAGAGTTTTAACTGTAAATGATTACATCTATTTTTTCGTTCAAAATCAAATAAACATTAAAAAGTTGAATATTAATTTTGAGCTAGAAGATGTCACATCTAATTTTAGTATACTTTCAGGTATATCAAGTTTTCAAGAGGCTGAAGTAATAGATAAGTATCTACTTGTGGCTGGTAGTCAGACGTTTTCATTAGTAGATATTTCTGAGGCTACATTACCTAAGTTGATATCAACAACAAAAGTGAAGAACGGGGAATTAGACAACGCAAGTTTTCAAATAGAGTCAGATTATGTTTTAGTGACAACTGGCTATTTGGGCAAAGTGAAGTTTTTTCAAATTAATAAGGCTCCTAGTTTTTTAAACACTCTTGTAGAAATTGAAGAAGATTCCACAATGAGTCTTGCTGATATTGTGGAAGATGTAGAAGGCGACCCGGTTAGTTATGAAGTCGTTAGTGCGCCTGTAAACGGGACTATATCTGTCGCTAATGAATTATACACCCCCACGGATAACTATTTTGGGGAAGATAGTTTTACCGTGAAAGTGATGGATACCCATGAAAATTTCATCGAACAAGAAGTTAAAGTGCGAATATTTTCTGTAAATGATGCGCCTAATATTATTACTGCTCATATGGATACGGATGAAGATACTGAACTTGTTGAACTGCTAGATATTATCGACGTTGATGGTGATCAATTAAGTTATGCTATTGATGAGCAAGCAAGTTACGGTACGGCAAGTTTCGATGATCAAGGGGAATTCACTTATTCACCTAATGCGAATTATTATGGTGATGATAGTGTGGTTGTTTCTGTTACTGATAGCCATGGTGAAATGACCAGTAAGTTAATCACTATCTCAGTTGAGAGTGTTAATGATTTGCCTGTCATTGACGAAGCTACCTTTGCAGGAATCGAAGATAATAATATCGAAGGGCAATTAACTGCTACTGATGTGGATGGACAACCATTAAGTTTTTCAGCTGTTGCTGGTTCAAGCAATAACGGGAAAGTAACAATGCAAAGTGATGGCCACTTTGTATTTACACCTGAAGGTGATTATTTTGGTGATGCATCGTTTACTGCGCAAGTGACTGATTCTGAACAAGGAGTTGCTCAGCAGGTTATTTATCTCACATTTGAGCAGGTAGATGATGCGCCAGTAGCACAAACGCTAACGGCTACGGTAAATCATAATAGCACATACACTGGTTCATTAGCATCGACAGATGTGGATGGTGATAGTTTACAATATACTTTGCTAAATAATGCATCAAATGGTGAAGTTAGTTTATCTACCGATGGTAGTTTTACTTACAGCCCTAACAATGCATATTCAGGAACAGATTCGTTTAGTTATGAGGTTACTGATGGCAAAAATAGTGTACAAGGATCGGTAACATTTACTGTTAAAACTGCAGTCGTAGCAAAGAGTAAATCGAGTGGTGGTGGAGGTAGTATAAGCTACATGCTGTTATTATTTTTAATTGGTCTTACTCGTTTACGAAGGCAGAGGATGTTCTTTTCGTTCAATTAAAGATAAATATCTATCTTGACTAAGAAAATCATAAGTATAAAAGAGCTGTCATCTTGACAGTTCTTTTATTTATTTACGAATCCTTTGCTTTATTGAGAGTGATGATTTTAAATAGCGCCTTAAAACTTTTGTAGGTGAGCTATGCTGTTTTTAATTACCATTTTTCTTAGTGCGTTTTTATTGTTTCAAGTACAACCATTGATTGCGAAAATTATTTTGCCTATCTTTGGTGGTGGTGCAGCTATTTGGACTGCTTGCTTATTGTTTTTTCAAACATTTTTATTGTTTGGCTACTTGTATGCTCATCTACTTAGCAAAGCACGATCTATTAACTTACAGCTAAAAATACACGCGATAATTGTGCTATTGAGTGTGCTATTTTTACCTATCGGCACTATCAACAGTGATGTTGTCAGTCACACTGAGCAGCCGTTGTTGAGTATTTTATTGATGTTGGCGATGGCAATTGGTTGGCCTTATTTGTTGTTGTCATCAACGGGACCATTAGTACAGCGTTGGTTTAGTTTAGTCGAACAAGAAAAGCTTCCTTACAAGCTTTACTCTTTATCTAATGTCGCTTCGTTGTTAGCCTTGCTCTCATTTCCTTTTGTCATTGAACCTGTGCTCACCAGCTTGCAGCAAACCAGTATTTGGTCGCTGGTTTATCTACTTTATGTTGTCTGTCTTAGCAGCTTAATGGTGCATGTTTATCGTCATAAAATTGATGATAAACCGGTAAATCACGATCATTTACACAGTGAGAATACACAAGAAAATAATCATCCGTTGTTATGGTTAGCGTTATCAGCTACCGGAGTAGTGTTGCTGGTAGCGACTACTAATGCGATGACACAAAACATTCCACCTGTGCCGTTTTTATGGGTGTTACCACTTTGTTTATATTTACTGAGTTTTATCATTTGTTTTCATAGTCCTAAATGGTACGTACGCTGGTATTGGTTACTCTTGTTTATGCCAAGTGCCATTATTGCTATTTTTATGTTTTTTATTGGCTCACAATTTGGCATTACCACTCAAGTGGTGTTGTATTCGAGTATTTTATTTTCCGCTTGTATGATTTGTCATGGTGAGTTGGTGGCTTTTAAACCTCGTGTGTCTCAGCTTACTTGGTTTTATCTCATCATTGCTTTAGGTGGTGTGTTAGGCAGTTTGTTGGTGGCATTTGTTGCGCCAGCTTTATTTGTACAGTTTCTTGAATTTCCGCTAGCGATAGTCATGGTGTTTGTTTTGTTTGCTTATGCGGCTTTTTTACCTCATAAACAAGTCAATAAACTTGTGCTAACCAGCGGTATGTTTGCTGTAATTTGTTGTTTCGCATTATGGCAGTTAAATTCACAATATCTGCAAAATGATGTTTATAACGCCCGAAACTTTTACGGTGTACTCAGCGTAAAAGATATTCAAAATGATGAGATTAATGAACGGCGTTTAATTGATGGCACTACGTCACATGGCACGCAATCGTTAGAGGCGAGTAAACGATGTATTCCATTAAGTTACTATCGTGCACAAACCGGAGTGGCTATTGCTCTTGAGCAAATGTCGCTGCTCAAACAACAAAATCACCAAGCGTTATCAGTGGGGTTTATTGGCCTAGGTGCCGGTACATTAGCCGCTTACGGTAAGCCGGGTGATAGTTACCGATTTTATGAACTCAATCCAGCTGTCGTGAGTGCCGCCGAGCAGTACTTTTCTTATTTGAGTGACTCTGAGGCGAATATCAGCATAGTGCAAGGGGATGGTCGTTTATCATTAGCGAACGAACTTGGGCAGGCTGAGCAGCAGGGCAATAACACTCAGTTTGATGTGCTGGTAATTGACGCTTTTTCAGGTGATAGTATTCCACAGCATTTATTAACCCTTGAAGCGATGGCGCTTTATTGGCAACGCTTAACCGATGATGGGGTGATTGTTATTCATGTCTCTAATAGTCATTTAAATTTATTACCTTTAATGCAAGGGATAGCAGCGCAAACGGATAAAGCATTACGTTATTTTAATAGCCGAGCTGATAAGGCGCATGGTCATGATACCGAATGGGTGTGGCTAACGAATAATCAAGCATTACTTGCCAGTGCGCCAACAAAAATTTACCAGAGTCAGTTACCGAGTACTGGTCATCAAACCGTTGTTTGGACCGATGATTTTAGTAACTTATTCACATTACTAAAGTGATTAATGCACTTTAGTAATGCTTGTTGAGTAAGGTTACCAGCTGCCGGTGTTTTCCATGCTAAGCCATGGCTCTTGTGGTGGAAGATGACCTTCTTGTAATAACTCGACAGAAATGCCATCAGGTGATTTAACAAACGCCATGTGCCCACAGCGAGGAGGGCGATTAATGGTGACGCCAGCATCCATTAAACGTTGACAAGTTTGATAAATATCATCAACTCTTAGGGCGATATGACCAAAATTACGCCCGTTGGTGTAAGTTTCACTAGAGTCCCAGTTGTACGTAAGTTCTATTTCATGTTCGCTGTCTTTTGCGGCGAGAAAGATCAAGGTGAATTGGCCTTCAGGTACTTCATTGCGTCTAACTTCTTCCAAACCAAGAAGATCACAATAAAAATGTAAAGAAGCTTCAAGATCGGATACGCGCACCATAGTGTGTAGTAATTTCATACAATAATCCTTGGTATATTAAACATGACGTCCATTATAGAGCAGTGCTACTTTGATGCTACAGATAAAAGCTTTTATCGAAGATAACTTAATAAAAGTGATGGATTTTAATATATAACAAATTTATTATATAACAAAATTGTTATTAAATAATACACCATGAAAGTGCTCTTTTTCTCTACCGCAAATTCTGACAGCTCCGCTATGGCTAAAGCGCTATTACAATACCATGGTGCAAATAACTATGATGTCTACAGCGCAGACATCATGCCAAATAAAGTGGATGATCTTACACTATTAGCGATTGAGCAATTTGGCTTACCAACAGATGGATTATGCGCTACGCATATAGATGACATAGCAAGTGACTATTTTGATGTTGTCATTGCGCTTGATAATAACGCCGCTAATGCCTGTGATGGCAGAATAAAAAGTCGTCATTTTCTGACCTGGGATATTGAAAAGCCCAGAGATCGTTCTGGTAGCAACGCTTTAGAGAAAACACTGCAAGCGTTAAATGAACGCATTACACTATTTTTGTGCGAACAGGATCAGCAATACAGCTCATCAATAAGCCCAACCACTTTTTATAAAGCATTAGCGGACGAGATACGGTTGAAAACCTTATTAATTATTGCGATTGAGAAAGAAGTGTGTGTATGTGAGTTGATGATAGCCTTGGATGAACAAAGCCAACCTAAAGTATCTCGCCACTTAGCTCAGCTTAAAAAGGTGGGCATTTTGTCCGATAGAAAATATCAACAATGGGTATTTTATTCAATTAATCCTATGTTACCTAAGTGGATGAAACAAACCATCACTTCAACCGTGGTGAATGAACCTATCTTTATCGAGCAAGAATTGGCCCGTTTAACCGCGATGGGCGATCGGCCCACTCGTATTTCAAACTGTTGTAATTAAGGATAGTAAACATGGGAATATTTGAACGTTATCTCTCTCTTTGGGTTGCGATTGCAATCATAGTGGGTGTCACTTTAGGCCTTGTATTTCCACCATTGTTTGAAGTGATAGCAAGATTAGAAGTTGCACATGTGAATGTGGTCGTAGCAGTATTTATTTGGTTGATGATCTATCCAATGATGGTGCAAGTTGACTTCTCAACGATAAAAGAAGTGAGTAAAAATCCACAAGGTTTGATATTAACCCTAGTCGTGAATTGGCTGATAAAGCCTTTTTCTATGGCTGCGCTTGGTTGGTTATTTTTTGAAGGTGTTTTTAGTGAATTTGTCTCGCCTGAAACTGCACAAGAGTATATTGCAGGTATGATCTTACTTGGTGTTGCGCCCTGTACTGCGATGGTATTTGTCTGGTCTCAGCTAACTAAAGGGGATGCGAATTACACTTTGGTGCAAGTATCAGTGAACGATATTATTATGATTTTTGCATTTGCTCCCATTGCTGGACTGTTACTTGGGGTGACAGATATTCATGTACCTTGGAAGACGTTATTCATCTCCGTAGTGCTGTATGTTTTACTGCCTTTGATCGTTGGTATAATTACCAGAGAAAAGCTGAATAATTCCACCAGAAGCAAAGATGCAATTTCAGTATTGTTGGAACGATTAAAACCGTTTTCTATTCTCGGGCTACTGGCAACCGTAGGATTATTATTTGGTTTTCAGGCCAAAACCATTGTTGAGCAACCATTTAATATAGTGTTAATCGCTATTCCTTTGATTTTACAAACCTATGGTATTTTTATTCTTGCTTACTTCATCGCTTTCAAACTGCAACTTAGGCACAATATTGCCGCTCCTGCCTGTTTAATCGGTACATCAAATTTTTTCGAACTCGCTGTAGCTGTCGCGATTTCCCTCTTTGGATTACATTCTGGTGCGGCATTAGCGACTGTGGTTGGCGTATTGGTTGAGGTACCTGTGATGTTATCGCTTGTAGCCATAGTGAATAAAACAAGACATTGGTTTACAAATTAATTATTTAGGTTTTTAAAAGTTAGGAGTTAGTTCATGACAATTAAAATAGGTATCAATGGTTTTGGGCGCATGGGGCGGCTGACCTTACGAGCTGCATTTGCCTGGCAAGATATAGAGTTTGTACAAATTAACGACCCTGCAGGTAACGCAGAAACCTTGGCTCATTTATTAAAATATGACTCTGTGCATGGTATCTGGGACTTTGACGTTAAGCATGATGAGGCAAATATCATTATTGCTGGTAAAGCAGTATCGGTAAGCCAGAACACATCGATCAGTGATACCGATTGGTCAGGGTGTGATTTAGTGATCGAAGCTTCAGGTAAAATGAAGAAAACCGAATTACTGCAAGGCTACTTAGCACAAGGAGTGAAAAAAGTTGTGGTGACAGCGCCGGTAAAAGAGGAGGGGATACTCAATATCGTGATGGGTGTTAATGATTATCTGTATGATGCTAATCAACATGATATCGTCACGGCGGCTTCTTGTACGACCAATTGTTTAGCGCCTGTGGTTAAAGTCTTGCAAGATAACATAGGCATTAAACACGGTTCGATGACCACGATTCACGATATTACCAACACCCAAACAATACTGGATGCACCCCATCAGGATTTACGCAGAGCAAGAGCATGCGGCATGAGTTTAATTCCTACCACGACCGGCTCGGCAACGGCGATTACCCATATTTTTCCCGAATTAAAAGGAAAATTAAATGGTCATGCGGTGCGAGTACCTTTAGCAAATGCCTCTTTAACCGATTGTGTTTTTGAAGTTGCGCGTTCAACCAGTATTGAAGAAATAAATAGCTGGATGCAAACAGCCGCAGAAGGTGAGCTTAGCGGTATTTTAGGTTATGAAGAAAAACCCTTAGTGTCTATCGATTATAAAACAGACCCACGCTCAAGCATTGTCGATGCACTCTCTACTATGGTGATTAACGATACACAGGTGAAAATGTATCTCTGGTATGACAATGAATGGGGCTATGCTAATAGAACCGCTGAGCTTGTGCGAAAAGTCGCTTTATCTATTCAAGGTTAATAGAAGGTTATGGAACGCTTGGCAACATTATCAGACGATATTAAGCAATACTTAATTGTCACGGGCAATTATTGGGTCTTTACCTTAACTGATGGTGCACTGCGAATGTTAGTGGTGCTCTATTTTCACGGTTTAGGGTATTCGCCATTAAGTATTGCGATGTTGTTTTTATTTTATGAGATTTTTGGCGTGATCACTAATTTAGTCGGTGGCTATTTAGGGGCTAGGATCGGGCTCAATAAAACCATGAATATTGGTTTAGCCATACAAATTATTGCTTTGTTAATGCTTGCCGTGCCAGAGCCGTGGTTAACTGTTATTTATGTGATGATTGCTCAAGCGTTATCTGGAATTGCCAAAGACTTGAACAAAATGAGCGCTAAAAGTTCAGTTAAAATGCTGGTTGCGGCAGGAGAAGAAGGCACTTTATTTAAATGGGTTGCTGTTTTAACTGGCTCGAAAAATGCGCTAAAAGGCTTTGGTTTCTTCTTAGGTGGCTTGTTGTTAACTCTGATGTCATTCAACGCTGCCATGCTGCTAATGGCGGGAGTTTTAGCGATTGTTTGGTGCTTTAGCTTGTATGCCCTGAGTAATGATTTAGGCAAGGCAAAAAATAAACCTAAGTTTACGGATATTTTTTCTAAAAGCCGTTCCATTAACCTTTTATCTGGCGCCAGGTTGTTTTTATTTGGTGCGCGGGATGTTTGGTTTGTGGTGGCATTACCGGTGTTTCTTTCACAGGCTTTTGCTTGGGATCATTGGACTGTTGGCAGTTTTCTCGCACTTTGGATCATTGGCTATGGCATTGTACAGTCACTGGCGCCTAAATTGATCAATTTCAAAGCAACATTATCACCCGCTAAAGAAACAGTGAAATGGGCAAGCTTATTGGCTGTGGTGACGCTAGCTATCACTATCTTGTTATATTTTGACTGGTCAATCAAAGTGTCATTGATTGTTGGTTTAATCGTATTTGCGGTGCTGTTTGCGATCAATTCGTCGTTACATAGTTACTTAATTGTCAGTATGGCAGATGCCGATGGTGTCTCGCTTGATGTTGGCTTTTATTATATGGCAAATGCTATGGGACGTTTAATCGGTACAGTTTTGTCTGGATGGGTATTTCAGTTATACGGTCTGACAGCTTGTTTGGCAATTTCTTGTTTGTTTGTGTTTGTAGCGGGGGGGATCTCGTCAAAATTACCTCGTTAATTCCATTAAGGTCATGTCGTCGTTTTAACATATGACTCTGCATAATATTGGCAGGTGAAATGAGTAGCGCCTACACTCTAGGGTAATTAAAAATTTAATTCCCGCTTCATATATAAACTCGAAAGGAAGAAAAATGAATATGAAAACAATATGTTTATTGTTCTGTTTTATTTTTGCTCATTCTTCTTTTGCTAAAGAGCATAGTTGCCAAAATCAAAAAGAAGACATATGGATTGATCATGTTGCCATTGGGGTTCCTCAGTTAGAACAAGGGGTAAAACTATTTACAGAAATGACAGGCTTAAAGCCTCAGTTTGGTGGAAGGCATGAAAATGGTGTGACAGGTAATTATGTATTAAAAATCGGCGCTTGTATGTATCTTGAAATTTTCGGTCGAGTAGCTGATGGCACGTTACCAGCGTATGCTAAGGAATTGGATCATATTAAAGAAGCAAAGGTTTTTTATTATGTGCTTGGAACCAATTACATGGATAAACTTTCTGCTAAGTTAAACAGCTTAGGGATACAGTACAATAATATTGGAACAAGTAGTCGTACTCGCCCAGATGGTATTGTTTTAAACTGGCGAGTAATTGGCTTTGATGTAAGTCAGTTTGGGAAGCTAACACCATATGTTATCGATTGGCTCGGGAGTGAGCATCCTGCTATCTCAAGTAATGGCTCTGATGATACTTTTGCACTTTTCTCTTTAGTGCATCCGCAAGCAGCAGCACTTAACGAGTTTCTAATCAAAATTGGCGCAAAATTAAGGGCGACGAAAGGATCACAAAAAATGAGTCTCACGTTAAATACCCCTAAAGGTCTGTTAGTGATCAATGATTAGGCAGTTGAAGAAAAGTTATTGAGTGGTATGGCTGTCTAAATCCTTATTTTGTGAAAGTGTGATTTAGGCTCCATCCTATGCTTGGATGACTTTCCCACAATTGCTCAAAGTGGGGTCAACTACTCAGTCTTTTCTGTAAACGCTTTTGGGAAGTGCTTAACTCGCTTTGCTCAACTAAATCGACATTTTGTTCAGCGTTAATTTGGTGCAATTTGATACGCGGTTGATATGGGAAACAACTCCTATTGTTGGCGAGTTGAAAGATAATAGAAATCGATGAAATCGCCATTTAAACAATTTAATGAACTGTTTTGTGCAGACATTCGATAAAGTTGATAACGGGGAAGCTAGCTCTACAATCTAAGCTGATATTTTCTGTTCCTAAGCTTCGAAATGTTCAATAATATTAGATAATTAACGACTCGTTCAGCCGTTTGAGTCTATGCCTAGTCGTTCATTTTCTCGCTGGAAAATCCCACGAATTACCGCGCCGTCTGAAGGCTCTTTATTGAGTGTTTCCGGATCCCATTGACTTCTTGTCGTATTGAAAAAATCGCCACCGTAAATATGGATTCCCCCAGTGAATCTCAATAATGGATTTGTAACAGAATGGACTGCGTTGTCAGGTAGGGACGTTGCATCTCCGGTAAATAAAGCTTCTGCGCCATACGCTTTAATACCATCTGCAGACCTTTTCCAGAAAATGTTGTCTTCTCGCCCGGTATAAATCCCGATATTTGCCCACATCAGGTGATCGTGGGGCATCAAGTTCATTTGAGGTGTCCAGGTTGCAGCAAATATTGTGAGAGTAGGTGAACTTAAAAGCACGTTAAGTCCTGCTTTACTTGGTTCGCCAAGCGCATTGATAATTGTGTTTGGAGTCGAAACGGCTTTTGCCAACACTTCCTTAACAGCAGCCTGTGCGTCCGACTCTTTATTAGCAATTACACAATCCTCTACAAATCGATCAATATCCATTCTTTCTCTCCCTGTTGATGTCGGTTTTTTGGAGCTCGCATAAGATACAGTCGGCAAGATGAGGTAACTTGAAAGGGCGGCAACGCCGGCAATCACTGTGCGCCGTTGACGGCTAAACTGCATTTTATCTGATCTGCTCATCATCTTAGCTCCTGAAATAGGTGAGCTTAGGACATGGCCAAACCTATTGATGGGGTAGGCTAACCAGTATAGCTTATTTACAGAAATTGGCTCAGATAAGTCATAGTACTACTCGTTTTTATCTTCAAACTCACTTAAGTCTTCAATAATACAGGCGATATACTTTTACTTGCGAGCCATATAGACATAGCGGCCGTGCAGAACTAACCAGTGGTGTAGATCGAATTTAAATTTTTTGATACTACGCAGAGTGGCAACCATGTTGTAAAGTTAAGTATCACTAATATTTTGTTATTCAAGCAATAACTTACTAGCTCTGTGATTAAATTAAACATGAATAAGAGTTACAGAGCAGCACACGCACTTTAACTCTTTTAACCTAACAAAAAAATCATGAAAAAATATCGCTTTCATCGTTGACTTAAACCATTAAAACATGGATTTAATATACTTTTTTATCAAAGTAGAAAAGAGAGTGGCTGCATTGCATAGAAATGTGCGAGCTAAGCATTTATAAATTGTTTTCTGCCACAAAAAATTGATAACTCGAACATTTACTTGGTATCTACTGCCACAATAATAAAAATATAACTAAGGACGAAAGAATGAAGTCTACTTTACTTGGCATACTGCTATTAATATCAACATGTAGTTTCGCTGTTGATATTAAAACGTTAAACCCAATAGAAACCATTGAAGTATTACCAAAAGGGTTTAAAACACCGATAAAGTACAATATTACGTTACCCCATCAATATAATGAGGATGAAAACAAAGCATACTTTGTGCTGTTTGACATACACCCTAGAAGCCAACCATTTATTACCGGTATGCAAGATTGGCTTAGCCATAATGGTGAATGGCCTTGGTTAAAAACAATCGTTGTAAACCCTGCTGCTTATCATCCGGAATTTGCAGCAGCTTTTAACCAATTAGCTGAAAACCCACAGGACGAAACCATACTCAACATTCTCCAAGATGGAATTTTGAAAAAAGTAGATGAAAAGTACAGAACTAATGGGTACAGAATATATAGTGGCTTTATGAGTAACGGGGCACTTGGGCTTTACACCTTGCTTAATCGACCAGAAATGTTTGATGCCTATCTCATCGCTAGCCCCTCTTTAGGTAATAACTTTGGCAATGTTGTATTGGATGCGCCTGATAAATTGCGAACAAAATATGATGGTACGAAATTTTTATATATGACTATTGGGAACCATGATTATGAAAAAGCTCATGTGGATGCTTTTAAGCAGTTTGAAAGCCAGTTACAGAAATTACCTGACGATCAATTGCAATGGTCTGCTAATAGTAATGAAAATCACTATTACATGTCACGCCCGATAATCACTTTACTCAATGGGATTGAAGCTTTATTTGACGATATTCACAATGACTTATCACCTGACTCTGTTATCTCTATGCAAGGGCCTGATGCCATTGTTAATTATTATGAAAAACTTTCTAAAGAAAAATATGGTTTTAGTGTATCCGCAGAAGGTTCTCTCAAGGCATTAGCTCAATCTTTAATGGAAAAAGCCCCAAGTAAAGCGCTTGCTATTTATATAAAGACAACCGAGCTTTATCCTGAATCGGCGTATGCATATTATTCCTTAGCTAAAGCTTACGCAGAACAAGGTAATATCAAAAAAGCTATTGATGTTCAGTCGGTTGCGGTAGAAAAGTCTAAAGCTATGGTGCAGTGGCACCAAAATAAACATTTACAATACCTGAATGAATTGAAAGCTAAGGTAAAAGATTAGTCTGTAATGATAAGGTTTTAGCAATATGTTGTATGAGGAGGATTAAATGATGAACACTGAGGATCTTATCGAGCATTTTGAATCATATGGCGAACCATAGATGGTCAACCATATTCAGTCGTATGTAATGCGGTTTATAGAGATATAGCCGCTATTGCGAATGATATCGCAAAGTTTATTGGAATTGATGTTAAAGATGAATGATTCAAGCGGTATTCACCTCATTTTGAGCTTGGTATATTGACTCCTTGCTATTGATATTTCCCCATTTTTAGTTATGTAACAAGACGATGTCCTTTTGTTTGTATTGCGACTCATAAAAAATATTATTATTTTTTATCGCTAAAACCCTAGTCACAAATGACGGTATCGTATGTTTGGCTTTGATTTTTTTTGATGATAAATCGACAATGATGAGCGATTTATCATTATCACTTTGAGTTGTGAGTAACAGCTCAGAACCGCTTTTAACCCAGTGTAATATGTGTTCCTTAGTACTCAAGCCTTCAATGTTTACTGTGTTATCTCCACAAAGTAGTGTATCTAATTTCACGAAGCAAACTTGCTCATTTTTATCGAGAAATGCTATTGGAGTCTTATTAGCTTGTTGATGAGTCACTTTTTCAGTTTGTAAGTTAATGGTTTGTAGTCGGTTGGCATGATGACTTAACACAAGTATTTCATCAGAGTTATGGTAGAAATCAGTTAAAATGCCATGTGGTTTGCTGAAGTATTTTATCGAATAGTTTTTATTTTCTAAGTTTATGACGATAGGAAATTCATAATTTGAGAAACCCAGTTTTTTACTGCTAGCATGCCAAACAGGTCTTGATACTCCGAGTAATTTCTCTTTGTTTTCATAAACTAAGTAAGTTGACTGAGTTGCCAAATCCAGAATATAAATTTGTGGATAGCCCTTTCGTTGAGATATAAATGCCAGCTTAGATTTATCTGGAGAAAGAGCTGCTTCTCTATCGACGGTGTTTGAGTCAACTAACTTAGTTGGCTCGCAACAGTTGCTTAATGATACTTGCTCAATATCGATGTCAATCTTAGCTAAACTGAATAAAATGTTGTTGCCATCGGGAGTAAACTGAGGGTGTTGAACAAAGTCATAACTGTCATAATTGATTCTGGATATTTTTCCATTTGTATCAACTTGGCTAAGTAAACGACCATCGCTAATTACCAGAGACGCCCCGTTTGGATGCCAAGCTAAAAAATACCTATTGTTAT
Organism: Thalassotalea sp. G2M2-11; assembly: GCF_017168195.1. Taxonomy (GTDB): domain Bacteria; phylum Pseudomonadota; class Gammaproteobacteria; order Enterobacterales; family Alteromonadaceae; genus Thalassotalea_E. The sequence goes on along the minus strand of NZ_JADNYL010000002.1, from coordinate 260,954 downwards.
CTAGTTTGACGACTTCTGTTAGTTCAATATTGTCGCTTTCAAGAGAGCTAGAGTAAATTTGACTAATGCCCTGATAGTCAAAACCGGCGATGGCGAGCTGGTGATGAGTATTATCGACACTAATTTCATAAGGGATAAATGTATGATTAAACTCTTTGAGCGTGATGATCTTTCCGGTATTTATATTTATTTTGATTAATCCGACAGTGTCGTGTTGTTTCGTTAATGTAAGTAAACTTTTGTCCGCTTGCCAGTTGAGTGAGCTAATGCGATGTGCTTTTTCTAGCGACGTCACTAAATGAGTGGGCCCGTTGGTATTGATATCAACAAGGTAAATTTGTTCAATATGATTTGCATATGTGGAAAATGCTAACGCATCGGATTTAGGAGACCAGTCAAACTCGGCAATATCTTTATTAACAACTATTTGCTCTTTTCCTGAAGCTAACTCTTTAATCCAAAGTGTTCGTAAATTTAAAGAATCTTTCGAGACTCTTAAAAATGCTATTTTAGCGCCATCAGGGGATACTTTTGCATTAAATTCTAGATCTTCTGTTGATGTGACAGGAAGGGCTTCTCGCACTTGAAAAGGTGGGGTTTTATCATCACTAAATGAAAACACAACTATAAAAGCAACCATCATGGTAACTAAACCAACGATTATTTTTTGAGTGATCCCACTGGTTCGTTTTTTGAATGTTACTTTTGCGTTAAGGCAATACCCTTTTTTGGAGATTGTTTTGATAAGGTCTTGATCTTCATTGCTTATTATTTTACGTAAGATCGCAATACATCTTCTAATAGAGCCGGGGCTAAAAACTGAATTGGGCCATACTTCACTGTATAAATCTTCCTGACTGACTACTTTGTTGTTGTTGACGGTTAAAAACAATAACACTTGCATGACTTTAGGCTCAATAGTGTGAACCGTATCATTGATAGATATCGTGTTTCGTTGCGCATCGACTAAAAACTTTTCAATATAAAAAGGGGCTTCAAATAATTGTTCTAAAGATAAAACAGACACAAACACACCTTAAGTAATCAACTTAACAAAAAAATCACGCAGAAATATCATTTTCATCATCGACTTGTATCAGTGACCAATGAATAAAATAGGCTCGACATTTTAATATAGAAAGGTAAAAAAATGCGAACTAAATCTATACTACTTTTTGCTGCGCTTTGTTTTGTTAATTGTTGGGCAAGTGCAGTTACTATCAATCACAATGTTATCGCTAAAGAAATGGCTTTTAATTTAACAAAAGCAATAAATTCAAATGATTATCATGAAATGCTTAAGTTTGTAGAGGCCAATATTACCGAGGGGACGATCCAACGCGTTGGTGGTGCTGAAAATTATGCTGATTATTTAACGGCAGAGAGTTTTTTTCATGGTGAGCTTCAGTATAAATCTATTAAAGAGGTTTCGAAGGGGGAAAACTCTTTTCGAATGGATGCTTTTTTACACTCAAAAAATACCGAGTTTGTCTATCGAGTTGAAATGACGATTTCAAACCAGGCACCACATAAGTTATCAAGAATGAGATTAAGAGCTGTACCTGATATCAACGCTCCACAAATAAAGCCAACAACCAATGAAGCGATATCTGCATTGACTCGCTATATAGAAAGGCTAGGTCAGCACGATGTGTTTTCAGGGGCCATTTTGCTTGCAAAAAACAATACGATACTGCTTGAAAAGTCTGTAGGACTGGCAAGTAAACGGTTTAACGCGCCTATTAACTCAGCGACGAGATTTAACTTAGGGTCAATGAACAAAATGTTCACTGCTGTCACGATACTGAGATTAGTTGAGCGCGGCGAGTTATCTCTTAGTTCACCATTACACTCACTATTTAACATCAAAGGTAAGTCGCCAGAGTTTGAAAAAGTTCAGATACAGCACCTTCTTTCTCATACCTCTGGCGTTGGCCAATTACAATGTGAAAAAGGAGAGGACTCAATTATTGACTCTTGGGAAAACTGCCTTGAGAAGTTGTCGAATATTTCTTTCAATTTTTCCCCAGGCACTAACTATCGATATAGCAGTGATGGCATGTTTATTATAGGTATGATCATTGAGTACATTACTCAATCTAGCTACTACGATGTATTAGAAGAAGAAGTGTTTAATACTGCCGAAATGGTTGGTGCAGAGTGTTTAGACTTGCAATATCCGGTAAAAAATGCGGCCATTGGCTACTATTATCATGGCAAGAAGCAACAGTGGAGAAACAACCTATTTATTCATGCTAGAAAAGGAGATCCTGCTGGTGGATGCTATGCATCTGCAAATGACCTATTCAAATTTGCTTCAGCACTCACTTCAAATAAGTTGTTAAATAAGCACATGACTGAATTAGCTATGACAGCGAAACCCAAGCTTGGTGCTGAAAATTATGGGTTTGGTTTCATTGTCAGAGAAAGTAATGGTCAGCGAATTGTGGGCCACAATGGCTCATTCCCTGGCGTTAGTTCTCAACTAGATATGAATCTTGATTCTGGTTATACCCTAGTTGTTTTGTCTAACCACAGTTTTGCTGCGGATCCTATAATCGCTAAATTTAATCAACTATTCTAATGGAAAATAATTAACGTCGTTTTTGGTATTTTCATCCAAAATTGTTTTTATGTTTAGGGCATAATTTTAATAAATGTTATATAATATTTTGTAAATCAATAGCTTAATGTTCATCGAATGCATCTAGCATAATAATCATTTGCTCTAAATGAGGTTTAGCAAGGCTTGTTTATCAGTGCCTATTATCTGATAAACAAGCTATTACGCTGCAGAACTAAAGCACAGAACTAAAGTGTTATTGTTCTCAAACCTAGTAGGCATCTATTTTAGATTTTTCAACCAAGTTACAAACATCGGCAATTGTTTTACTTTTTTATTTGTTTAATAGTTAAGTTATTTAAGGGGGGATTTTTATACTACATTAACATCCAGGCTTAGGTATAATACTAATACGTTATGAAAAGGATTTTAAATTTGTTCAAATTAGTAATTTTTAGCTTCATATTATTTCCGTTCAAACTATTAGCATCCGATACTTTGAATATTGCCTCAGATATTTGGTGCCCCTACGTTTGTGACAATAAAGATAATCCAGGTATTCTGATAGAGGTTATTAATTTAATCGCTGAAGAAGAGCAATTAAAAATTAGCTTTACCGTCTTGCCATTTATACGTTCACTTAAACTTCTTGAAGTAAAGGAACTTGATGCTGTTCTTGCGCTCACACCAATGCATATCGATAAATTTAATTTAAAACCAAGTCAGCAATATTTTGGTGGCTGGCAGAATGACTTTTACGTCCATAATTCTTCTAATTGGACGTTTACTTCAATAGATGATTTAAAGCTGCATTTAGGGCAAGGAAATACGTTAGGTTTAATCAAGGGATATGAGTATGGTGAAGAAATTGATAATCTAAAGCACTCTCTAAATAGTAAGGTCTATTTGGCAACAGGAACGTCCCCCTTAAGTACTGCTTTACATATGTTAGATAAACAACGCATTGCTGTTTTAGTCGATTCTCGATTCAATGTTGAATATGAAATAAAAAAAGAAAAATTATTTAACTTGAAATATGTAGGAAGTGAAGGTGATTTTATACCACTTTATATTGGTTACCATCGTTCGGTTAATAAAGAAACGATAAAAAAAATTGACTTAGGTTTAATGAAAATGCGGAAGTCTGGTCAGCTCAGGAGTATTTTAGATAAGTACGGTGCTCCAGATTGGCTGCCGCGTTAAGAAAGTGGCCCTGATTTAATATTGTCATTTGTGACTTTCACTCAATTAAATAACCTTTAATTATTCAACATAAATATACTTCTGGATTCTTCAACGTTCGTAGCCTGTTCAAAACAGACTAAGTGTTAGTCTGTATTCTCTTTAAACTCGCACAAATCTTCAATAATACACGCGCCACATTTTGGTTTGCATACGGCTGAAGTTTGACTAACCCAGCGTTAAGAGAGTGATAATCTAACATTCATCGTTGAGACAGCGACTTGATGTTATCGTTGTAAAGAATGAATAGCTCTGCAACTCAGCTCTGAAAACTCATGTTTAAATTCTGCAATGAGTGTGGTTAGCGCTTAGATACGATTAAGAATTTACCTGAGCAAGCTGTTGTTCTAACGCTTTTATTTTTGCTTTGGCTTTTTCTACGTTGTTAGTTAATCGCTCAAATGTAGATGCTTGATTATGCTTCATTAACTCTAACTTTTCTTTAAGTGCTATTCTTTCTACTTTGGCTGAACTATTGCTTTGTACTTCTAAATCAAGCTGTGATTCAAGCTCTTTAATACGAGTCATGGCTTGATCAGATTTATCGGTTAATCGCTCAATTGTCGCAATTGAATTGGTTTTTATATGATGAAGTTGGTTTGCTAATTTATTGTTTTCACTACGTAAAACTGTGATCATTCGTTCTGCTTTTTCAAGCGAATTTAAATCACTTTCTTCCGTTAAACCAGTTCTTTGCTGAGATATTTGCTGCTCTAGCAAGATAATTTTGCTATTTGCTTCTTCAAGTGATGCCAGTAATTTAGTCTTAGTTTCTCTATCTTTGCTAGTGTCATTACTGACATTAACAAGGCGTGCGTGTAATTGAGCAGATTTTGATTGTGCTTCTGCAAGTTGTTGTTTCAGAACTTTATTATCCTGTTGTATTTTGCTTAGTTGTTCGCTGCTCTCATCGGCTTGTTGCACATTTTGAGAGGAGGCTTTTACTAATTCACTTTGATGAGAGGTCTTTAATTCACTAATTTCTTGTTGGTGAGCATCGCGTAGTGCGTTGAGGTTTGCTTGGTATTGTTTTTTTGCTGTTGCAATATGTTGTGCTTGCTCTGCTTTTTCTTCAGTTAATTGCTTTTCAAGTTGGTCTATGGTTGTTTGCAACTTGCTTACTTGTTGCTGACTGGCGAGGTATTCATCAGCTTTCGCTTCTAGAAAAGTATTTGTTTCAGCTAATTGTGTCACTTGATCGCTTAAGTTATCAAGTTGTGCTGCATTTTCATTGATAACGCGTTCAATGGCTATTTGGTGCGCTTCTTGTTGAGCGAGTAACGACTGCTGGTGGTGTTGTTTTAAGATATTAACTTCATCGTTGTAGCCGCTAGTTAGTTGTTGAAATTGCTCCTGAAATTTTTGCGATTGTTGTTTTAGTTGTTTATGAGCTTCGTCGACAAACTTAGATTGACCCTCAAGGTTTGCCTGCAACTCTTGGCTTTTAGTGATAAGAAATTGTTCGATATCTTGTTGTTGAGTCTGCAAGGTTTGTTGGTCTTTAACATGGCTAACATGCTGCTTGGCTATTTCTTCCTGCATTACTTGGCTAATGTTAGGCGGAGTTTCGGACTTGTTGTCTGAATTTTGTGAAGAAGTATTCAACGATTTGTTCAATTTATCTTGATGCCACTGGTCAAAATAGGCAACGACATCAACAGGGTCATTGGGGAACTCTGCTAGCAGACGCTCTATGGTTACAGATCCACCTGCTTGGAGGGTTTGTTCACAAAATAATTCAACGTCCTCATAAGTGAGTGATTTAAGTGGTTGTGCCATAGGGTTACCTCCAAAATACAACTAAAACCCAAGATAGTCGTTGTATCATAAAGTCGAGCTTAAAGGTAATTATAACGGATATTAAGAAGAATTTTTATCTTGAAGCGAGTTTAGCCAACATTTGTTTTTTTGTTATTCTGCTTTGAGTAAACACAATTGAACAATTGCGTTATAGTGTCATAGATATACTGCCAAGGTAGCTTGACTGTTTAAAAACACTTTTTCTACCTGATAAGCTACTCTGTTTTATCTAACACCTCAAAATACCCGTTCATATTTAAAAAGGTAAAATAAAGTAAAACACTTTTTTACACTAGCCGTATAGCAATACAAAACAACTGAGGTCGTAAACTAATTTTGCGTACTAACTAGCTATCCGTGTTTTTCTGAGTATAACTTAATCAATACCTCTTATAATCATAAAAAAAATTTTTCGCCCACACTGTAATAAACTCATACTCCGCGCCACTAACTAATCATAACATCAATGAGGATAACAGAATCTAAATGGGAAGTGACTTTTACCAGCTATCTATACTGCCTTTTGCGAGTATTATCATTAAAATTTGTCGAGCTTATACCAACAGCCAAGAAGATTTTGAAGATTATTATCAAGAGGTATGCCTACAAATTTGGCGTAGTAAAGATAATTTTAATCAACAATGTGAATGGTCAACGTGGATATATCGCATTTCGCTTAACGTATGCTTAACCTATTTGAAGCGACGAAAAAGTGGTGATAAACAGATTGTTTCAGATGCCTTACCCGAGGAAGTCATCGACGACAGCAAGGCATTTGTCAGTGATGAAATTAATCAATTATATAGTGCTATCAAACACCTCTCTGAAACCGATAGAGCCATAATTTTACTTTATCTGGAAGAAAAATCTTACGATGAAATAGCTGAAATGATTGGGAGTAATTCAAATAATATTGGTGTTCGAATAAATCGGATAAAAGGCAAGCTAAACAAATTTATTAATCAAAAGGATTAACGCATGACAAAATCAATAGAAACGATGTGGAAAGAAGGCTTTGTTAACGAGGCTCACTTAACTGCCCCAAAAATTAATGATTTATATAATCGCAAATCACAAAATATTGTTGATAAACTACAAAATATGTTTGCTCTCAATATAAAAGCCCTCATCCTAGGCTGTTTAATTATGCTTGTTATGATGAGTCTTATCGGGGCTCCATTTCTAGGCTTATATATATGTTGCTTACTATTGCCACTGATCATCATTGCTAAAAAAGAACTTAAAAAATCTTTTAACTTGTCAAAAGAACAGAGTAGTTATGATTACATTATGAATTTTAATAGCTGGCTGAAAAGTTCGATAAAAGCGTATTCTCGCTATTACAAATTCTTTTATCCGATGTTCTTTATTGGTATGGCTATTCAAGGGATCGTTAGCAAAGCAGGCGAAAACCTTATTGCACTGTTAGTAGAGGCAGTTCCAACTGGCATTATGATATTGGGTCAACCTTATTATCTTATAGTGGTTTTAGCCATAATTACCTTGATTGTAGCCAAATATGCTGAAGCGCTTTATCGCTTGGATCTCAATATAGTTTACGGTCGTCAGTTTAAAAAGTTGGACGAACTCATTACTGATATGGAAGAATTGAGAAAGTAACCTGCACAATAAGTCTTGGCACCTACATGCCTATTCTAAACATCGCTGACGCTTCGGTTTATATTTGGGCGTTAGCGCCCCTTCATGTAATTACTTCATATCAACGTTATGGTGACATTTTCTTAGGGTCTACTATTTTTATTGTGGTCAAACAGTCTCTGCTGTATCGCTGATCCTATCTAAAGTGATTTTTGCTCAAAAGAGTTAATGATTACTCAGTTTTCTCTTTAAATTCACACAAGTCTTCAATAATACAACTGCCATACTCTGGTTTACGTGCCATGCAGGTATAACGCCCATGCAATATCAACCAATGATGAACATCGACTTTAAATTCTTTCGGTACGACTTTAAGCAATTTTTGCTCGACTAAATCGACATTCTTGCTTGGGGCAAGGTTTGTTGGGTTAGAAACACGGAATATATGCGTATCTACCGCTATGGTAGGATAACCAAAAGATAATGATAGTAGATAGATGCATTCCCGTTGGGCAACGAGCAAGTGGGCGTTTCTACCTTATAGAAAATTTTATATATTATAGAAAAATAAATCTTTAAGGTAAGGAATATTCACGTAGCAAAGAGTACTGATAATCATTATTGGGTAGAGCTTAAGTTTATTTGGCCAGCAAAATATTCCTTCAAAAAATTAAGTAATAATCTCAGCTTTTTCGTGTTGGCAGTGCCCGGAGGGAACACACCATACACATTTATGTCGTTAAATGCATAGTCATCAAGTACGGTTTGTAAGGTGCCAGCTTGTATTTTTGGCCAAGCATCATAAATAGGAATTCGAGCTAAGCCGTGGCCAGCTTCAACAAATGCAGTACGAGCAGCAGCATTATTAGTTGTGATGCTTCCTTTGGTGGCTATGCTAAAAGAGCGGCCACCTTTAGTTAGGTTTAATACCCCAGAGGTTAATTTGTAGATTACCCATTGATGATTAACTAAATCATCAGGATTTTTAGGTTGTCCATATTGAAGAAAATACTCGGGAGAACCACACAGACAGGTTTTTAAGGTGGCTAATTTACTCGCTTGTAAACCAGAGTCTGGCAATGGTGCCCCGCGGATCGCCAAATCGATTCCTTCTTTTATGATATTGACGACTTCGTCGGTCAGCATGACATCAAGTTCAATTTTTGGATAAATTTTCTTAAACTCATTTAGTGCTGGCACAATAGTCTGTAAGCCAACATTTACGGGGCAGGTTATTTTAAGTAACCCAATAGGCTCATTTTTAAAGTTTTCAATTTGTTGATTAGCAGTACTGGCTTGTTGGGCAATTGCATGGCAGCGTTCATAATAGGCTTGACCCGCTTCCGTGAGACTAATCGAACGTGTTGTTCGGTTAAGCAATTTTACTTCGAGTTGTGCTTCCAGCTTTTTCAGGTGATAACTGACTACTGCTCGAGAGAGTCCTAAATGTTTCGCTGCCGCACTTAAACTGCCTTGTTCAATAACTTGAGCAAAAACAACCATACTCTTGAGTTGTTCAAATGACACATTCATACACTTACCCATCAATGAAAACACATCTTATTTATTGTATCAATTTTTAATACAATGTTATCAGTTTTATCTGCATTGTTCATGTGTGTTCATGAGTCTATACTGCTTACATAGAAAATGAAAGCGCACTTACCTATATTGATAACCGGATAAATAATTATGACTAAAAAAATATTGATGGTACTTACTTCGCACGATGAACTTGGCAACACAGGTAATAAAACCGGTTTTTGGGTTGAGGAATTTGCCGCACCTTATTACGCATTTGTTGATGCGGGTGTTGAAGTCACCTTGGCCACACCAAAAGGCGGGCAAGCACCTATTGACCCAACAAGCACATTAGAAGACTTCCAAACTGAGGCCACTCACCGTTTTGATGCTGATAATGTCGCGCAAGCTAAAATAGCGACCACAGTAAAATTATCTTCAGTTAACGAAAGTGACTTTGATGGTGTGTTCTACCCTGGTGGTCATGGTCCTTTGTGGGATCTTACCGACAATACTGACTCAATTACGTTAATTGAAAACTTTCTCAATGCGGGTAAAGGCGTTGCGGCAGTTTGTCATGCCAGTGCCGCTTTATTAAATGTAAAACAAGCTTCTGGCGAATTTGCTATTAAAGGTAAAGCGGTAACTGGCTTTACTAACAGTGAAGAAGAAGCCGTGCAATTAACCGAAGTGGTGCCATTTTTACTTGAAGATGAACTCATTAAGCGTGGCGGTGACTACCAAAAAACACAAGACTGGAATGCTTTTGTCGTACAAGACGGTCTTATTATTACTGGGCAAAACCCTGCGAGTTCAGCATTAGCTGCTGAAAAGTTACTTGCTCATCTTTCTGCTTAAACTAACGTATTTATAAACTGCTTACTCAACAAAAATTAACTGGAATTCAATATGAAAAAATTACAAAACATAGCTTATACTGCAAAAGCAACAGCCACTGGTGGTCGTGAAGGTACTGCAAAATCTGACGACGGCCGTTTAGACGTTTCATTGTCAACACCTAAAGGTTTAGGCGGCGATGATGGACAAGGCACTAATCCTGAGCAATTGTTTGCAGCGGGTTATGCAGCTTGTTTTATTGGTGCATTAAAATTTGTTGCCGGTCAAGAAAAATCCGCATTACCTCGCGATACTTATATCAATTCAGAAGTCGCGATTGGTGCAGTTGAAGGCGGCTTTGGCATAGCAGTGAAACTTGCGATTTCATTAGGCGATATGGATAAAGAAAAAGCACAGCGCATGGTAGATAAAGCACATCAAGTCTGCCCGTACTCAAACGCTACACGCGGCAACATTGACGTTACCTTAACCATTATTTAATACCCAACTTAATAAATAAAACGCTCAATTTTTATTTTAACGAGCCTTTTTAAAAATTATTTTCTTGAAACGCTTTAGGACATAACAATGTTAAATTTCAGTTTTCAAAACCCAACCCGTATCCATTTTGGTGAAGGGCAAATTGCCGCCATTTCACAAGAAATTCCATTAGATGCAAGAGTGTTACTGGTTTATGGTGGTGGCTCTATAAAAAGTAATGGGGTATACCAACAAGTGGTTACTGCGCTTGATAAACACACTTGGTTTGAATTTTCAGGTATTGAACCAAACCCAAGTTATGACACGTTAATGAAAGCTCAAACAATTATTAAAGCACAAAGTATTGATTATATACTTGCAGTTGGTGGTGGCTCTGTAGTTGATGGTGCTAAATTTATTGCCGCTGCCACATTATTTGATGGCAATGACCCTTGGGATATTCTTGCTAAGCAGCAAACCATTACACAGGCATTACCTATTGGCGCGGTTTTAACGCTTCCTGCCACAGGCTCTGAAAGTAATGGTAACTCTGTTGTCACTAGAGACGGAAATAAACTGCCATTTTCAAGTCCTCTGGTTCGTCCATTATTTGCTGTGTTGGATCCAAAAGTCACTTTGTCACTATCGGATCGTCAAATCGGCAATGGTGTAGTTGATGCATTTGTTCATACTATCGAGCAGTATTTAACCTATAGCGTTAATGGCAAAGTACAAGACCGTTTTAGTGAAGGACTATTGCAAACCTTAATTGAAGAAGGGCCTAAAGCCCTAGATCCTGCAACTAAAGAAAACCTAGAAATTAGAGCCAATATTATGTGGTCGGCAACCATGGCATTAAATGGTCTGATTGGTGCTGGTGTCCCACAAGATTGGTCAACACATATGATAGGCCATGAATTAACTGGGGCGTTCGGAATTGATCACGCACGTACCCTATCTATAGTATTGCCAGCAGTCATGAAAGTCTGTCGCGAGAAAAAGCGTGAGAAATTACTTCAATATGCATCGCGAGTTTGGCAATTAACTGAAGGTGATGATAATGCTCGTATTGATCAAGCTATTCTCTTAACCGAACAGTTTTTCATTAAAATGCAAGTACCTACACGATTGTCTGACGTTGACCTTGGCACTAAAGATATTGACTTACTTATTAAGCGATTAGAAGAACATGGTATGACGGCACTTGGTGAACACGGTGATATAACCTTAGATAAAAGTCGTGAGATCTTAATTCAAGCATTATAACTACCAGACAAGCACTAGTGGTGAATAGGAAATCCTATATGCCGCTAGTCAACCCTTTAATTATGGAAATATTATGACTCAAACAACCGATATAAATCGCCAAATCCTTTTAGCATCAAGGCCTTCAGGGGCACCAGTAGCTGAAAACTTCAACCTGGTTCAAAGTGAAAAACCAACACCTGAAGTAGGAGAAGTTTTGCTGCGTACCGTTTATCTTTCTCTTGACCCTTATATGCGAGGTCGAATGAATGATGCTAAATCTTATGCAGACCCTGTTGTTTTAAACGAGGTGATGGTTGGTGGCAGTGTATGTCGAGTAGAAGAATCAAGGCATGAAGAATATAAACCAGGTGATTGGGTTGTTGCCTTTGGCGGTTGGCAGGATTATAGCGTCACTAAAGGAGATGAATTACTTAAGCTTGATAATAACATGGCTAAATATTCATATGCCTTAGGCGTATTAGGGATGCCTGGTTTAACGGCTTATATGGGCTTACTTGATATTGGTCAGCCAAAAGCAGGTGAAACAGTAGTGGTTGCTGCGGCAACAGGTGCAGTGGGCAGTTTAGTGGGCCAAATCGCTAAGTTACAAGGTTGTACAGTGGTGGGGATTGCTGGTGGCGAGACCAAATGCCGATATGCGGTTGAGACTTTAGGGTTTGATTATTGTATAGATCATAAAAGTGAAAATTTAGCTGAGCAATTAGCGTCGGTTTGTCCATCAGGTATTGATGTATATTTTGAAAATGTTGGCGGTAAAGTGTTTGACGCTGTGATGCCATTATTAAATAGCTGTGCGCGAGTGCCTTTGTGCGGACTAATTTCTCAGTATAACGCAACTGAATTACCCAGTGGACCTGACAGATTGTCTTTATTAATGGGCACACTATTGGTTAAGCGTATAAAAATGCAGGGGTTCATTGTGTTTGATGATTATGGTCATCGTTATAACGAATTTAGCGAGCAAATGGTGAAGTGGTTAATGGCTGGCGAGATAAAGTATAAAGAGCATATAGTGGAAGGCCTTGATAGCGCAGTAAATGCTTTTATTGGTTTATTACAAGGTGAAAATTTCGGTAAGTTAGTTGTACGTGTTGGGCCAGATGAACTCGAATAATTATAGTAAAGTTGAAGGTAACATAGCCGTTACCTTTAACTTTAATTGAGGCCAACACTAGGTTATGGATATGATTTATTTAAGATAGTGGGGCAGTCATTTAATCGCTGCAAAAGATTATGCCCTTACATAATACTAAGCATTGTTCATTACCTTACAGCTATGCCCAAAATACTGAGGTGTGTTCCCAAGTTATCAAAGTTTTAGAACAAGTTGTTGAAGGGGAGGCGCTACTCTGTTTTCTCTTTAAACTCACACGAGTATTCAATTAAACACGAGCCACATCGCGGTTTACGGGCAATACAAGTATAGCGGCCATGTAGAATGAGCCAATGGTGCACGTCGACTTTGAATTCTTTGGGGACCACTTTCAGAAGCTTTTCTTCTACTTCTTTGACGTTTTTGCCGGGGGCGAATTTAGTGGGGTTGGATACACGGTCGATATGTGTGTCCACTGCTATGGTAGGCCAGCCGAATGATAATTATGGTAGATGTAATTGAACTTCTGAATTGTGCCAGAAACAGTTGTTGATAATACCTCGCTAATGGACTAAGCAATAATTTTCTATAATATGAAGCAGAACCGAAGAAAAATTCGCTATCTGGTATTTAAAAAACTCTGTTAGCTATAATTTTTTGCATGGGAAGGAATGTGTTTCAATTAGCTTATCAATTTTTCGATTAAATACTTCTTTTCGAAAAGATATTTTTTTTAATATTGTTATTTCAGAGACTCCCCTTTTACCATCTAATTCAATAGCCTCTATCAAATTTTTAGCGGTTATAGGTTCAGGTATTGAACCATCAATAATTTTAGTAGAAATTATCTTGTCAGTTAATTTATCGCCTTCAATTTGCCATACTCCTGATGATAACGTTTTAAACCAGAAAAAGTCCTCTTTACCTTCCATACTAAAAATATGAATATGCTTAGTCTTTCCACCTGAAATAAATTCTATTTTATTGGTTACTATAAAGTTTAGATCGTAATCATAAACTTCAAAGTAATAGTCACATCGCCATTCTCCAACGATCAATGACTCGTTATTATTCGCATAAGACAACTTAACGACCATTAATAATAAAATTGAAACTATTCGCATGACAATCCTTATTCAGCAAAAGCGTATTATTTAGACCTTACAAGGTAGCATACCTTGTAAGGTTTCGATAAATCAATAATCCAATGTCCGTTTCAAGCTCTAAACAGACGTTCACTCTGTTTTCTCTTTAAACTCACACAAGTCTTCAATCAAACAAGCACCACATTTAGGTTTTCTGGCCACACAAACGTAACGACCGTGTAGAATAAGCCAGTGGTGCACGTCTACTTTGAACTCTTTAGGGACCACTTTCAGAAGCTTTTCTTCTACTTCTTTGACGTTTTTGCCGGGGGCGAATTTAGTGCGATTGGATACACGGTCGATATGGGTGTCCACTGCTATGGTAGGCCAGACGAAAGATAATTATGGTAGATGTAATTGAACTTCTGAATTGTGCCAATTTCAGCGATTCGGTTAACTGTCTTCATTTTTAACTTCAGCAAGAAAGCAGACGTTAACTTTAGACTTAAAACGAAGGTTTAGTAAGCCTTTAGAGGTGGATGATATAAGCATAAAACCCGCCCTCCTACCGTTCGCTTAGATACGATTGCTGCCCCTAATAAAAATTATATTTTAATACTTAATTTGTTTTGGTGGCATAAATAATTAGATGCAACGAAGGGCAACTTTATGATCACATAGCTGACATTTTTACTTCATACTTCTAAGGCGCTCTGGCGCACAAACCCAGATAGACTTTATGTAATATATTTGTCCCAACAAAAGTTCAAATTGTCTGTTTAGGATCTAGAACTCTACATTAACTGGCTATTTAGCTAACCTCAACACCAAAAATAGACAGAGCTAGGAAGTGAAAAATAGGACTCTTTGACTGAATCCTCTTTTGTAGTATTTTATTGATTTTTTAATTCTTTTTAACTGCAGGGTGGGTTAAAGATCTTTACAATGTTTTTCTTGGCGATATTTAACTTCTCCAGTTAAGGTTATCTATTAGCGAGACTGGTTGAATCTATTAAATCATGTCAGAATGCCAATATAAATATCAGAAAAGTTAGCACTTTAATCATTACAACCCTACTCAATACAGGTTATGTCTATGCCTACAAACTTAGATGAAATGTATTTTCAAGAAAAAACATTTGCCTTAGATATTAAAAACTCATGGCCTGTTTTAGGCAGTATCGTTAATGTTATAGTCAATTCAACATTAAAACTTGATTGTGGCTCTAGAGAAAAACTATACCAATTGGCCCAATGGCCTGTATTGGGAGAGTGTAGCCCTAATGAATATTACCCAATAAGAGATGTTGTTCGACTTATTCATGCTGCTGAGTATATGGCTGGAGATATTGACCTTGCTTTACAAACTATCAAGTTTACCAAACCTGTACATTATGGCTTATGTGGTTTATTAGCACTAACAAGCACAACCGTTTTGAACTTGCTAAGAATGCAATTGCAGCATCGAAAACTAATTGCTTGCTTTGGTCATAGCTCCACCTATTATAAAAATGGCTGTTTTATCTATGAGTGGTCTCCCATTACTGAGACTTACCAAAATTGTCATTATTTGCAACGGGTAACCTTCTTGGTTTGGGTAAGCATACTTAGGCAGCTTAGTGATGATAAATTTTCAATGATAAAAATTGAGTTTTGTTTTCCTAAGCCCAAAGAGCTAGCTGAATACATTAGAGTATTTGGCGAGAACATCAGTTTTTCTCATGCGACGACTAAGATGTTTATCGACCCCTCAATGCTAAATTTGCCTTTAAATCAGGGGAATGCTGAATTGCATGCGATGTTAAAAACCTTAGCGGCACCAATATTAAAGAATTTATCTCATCAGGATACTTGTGAATCAAAAGTACGGATGGCGTTAGCTTCGTTACTACCCAAGGGAGAGGGGAATTTGACCAGCGTGGCGCAATATATAGGTTTTAGCAAACGGACTTTGCAACGACAGCTAAAAACAGAACAAACTAGTTTTGGCTTTGTACTTGAAGAATACCGTAAAGAGAAAGTTGAATATTATTTAGTTGAAACAGAGCAATCAATTTTGGAAATTGCTCTGTTTCTTGGTTACAGTGATAGTAACAGCTTGAATGTAGCCTTTAGAAATTGGTTTGATACTTGTCCTTCAGTGTATAGAAAAAAATTTCAGCAGCACAAAACCATTATTCATTAATGGATTTTTTAAATAAAGAGATTGTTTTTAGTTAGCCCTATCATTATGCCTCAGCAATCTTTTCAATTTCAGCTAATGCTTGCTGACGAAGCTCTCTTCTGAGGATCTTACCGACAGGAGATTTTGGTAAAGCTTGAGTAAATATAATTTCTTTCGGGTTTTTATAGCCAGTAAGTTGCTCTCTGCAATATTGTTTTAATAGTTCAACTGTGCAGTTTACTGACTTCAGTGTCACATAAGCACGAATTGACTCTCCCGTTTTATCGCTCGGCATGCCAATAACAGCGGCTTCTAATACATGTTCATGGCTACTGAGCACATCTTCAATTTCATTAGGATAGACATTAAAGCCTGAGACAATGATCATGTCCTTTTTGCGATCTACTAACTTAATAAAACCATCAGCTTGTATGTAACCAATATCTCCTGTTTTTAGCCAACCGTCAGCCGTTAAAGTTTCTGAGGTTGCTTCAGGGCGTTGCCAGTAACCTAACATTACCTGTGGACCTCTTGCCCAAACCTCACCCTCTTTGCCTTGTTCAAGTGAATTTCCTTTACTGTCGACAATTCGAATTTCAGTACTAAGTACAGGTAAACCAGCACAACTAGCCTGTGGGTCTGAAGGGGGGTTAAGGGTGAGTGCAGGGGATGATTCAGATAATCCCCAACCTTCACTTACTTTACAACCGGTAACGTTATGCCAGCTTTTGATTGCGGCCATGGTGGTTGCTGCGCCACCAGTAATGGTAAATTTCAATTTACTGAAATTTAGAGTTTTGAACTTTTCATGGTTAGTTAAGCCAATTAATAGGGTGTTAATTCCAGCAAAAGCAGTAAAATTTTCATTTGCTATTAATTGCACGAATTGATCTAAGTCGCTTGGGTTAGGGATCAATATTGAACTGCAACCACGAATAAAATACATGTAGGAAATTGTGAAGGCAAATATATGATAAAGCGGTAGAGGTAGTACGAGTTTTTCTTCACCAGGTTTAAAAACGCTATCTATTCGAGATATCACTTGATAAATATTTGATAGCAAATTGTGCTGACTTAGCATTGCACCTTTAGAAACTCCTGTTGTGCCACCTGTGTATTGCAATAATGATAGGGCTCTATTGTCAAAAGTAACTTCTGTCGGCGAAAGGGATTTTCCTTTAGTTAACACCTCTCCGAAACTGATGACTTGTTGAGCATGGCTTAATGATATGGTTTGGTGTTCGTTTAGGGTATTAGCGCTTACTAAAATAACTGTTTCTATATTACTTTCAGGTAACGTTTTATTAACTGTATTAGCAATGCCTTCAAGTACAACAATTGCTTTTGCACCACTGTCTTTAAATTGATGACTTAACTCTCTCGCAGTATATAAGGGGTTGGTATTTACTATCACTAACCCCATACGCATGGCGGCAATTGCGGCAATTGGGTAATGAATTACATTAGGTAACTGGATGGCTATTCTGTCACCTGGCTCCAAATAGGTATTTTGCTGTAGCCAAGCAGAAAATGCCTTAGCATATTGATCTATTGCAGCAAAAGTATAACTTTTTCCTAAGTAATTAAATGCTGATTTTTGGGCATATTTTTTACAAGCGTTATTTATTTCGTCTACCAAACTTGTTTGTTCTAGATTAGGTAGGTGCGCGTCACGGTCAAACATATAATCCCCATTAATATTTACTGATAATCTGGCTTGATATTTCAGTTCAATATAAAAGCGAAGTCATAAATGTCAATTAATTCTTAATGGGGTTGTTTGGCATCTTTGTATGTTTTTATTTTTGTTTTTATTATTGTGTTTTTCTTTATCCGTTTGAAATATGGTGTTTTTTATTTTTTGATTTGTTTTTTTTATATCTAAATGGTTGGAAGATGCGTTTTTGTTTGGCGCGATTTTCATACTTTGTTGGCATGATATCCCTGTTTGTGTTGCCATAAATTATGCATAGTGTTTAAAACAAAAATAATAATAATTATTACAACATATGAGGAATAAAATAATGAAATCAACATTAGCAAAACTGTCATTAATCAGTACCGCAGTGTTTTGCGCCCTCCAGTCTCAAGTTGCACTCGCGCAAAATGATGGGATGAAGCAAGCTAAAAAGAAAGAAAAAATAGAAACCATTGTTGTTACTTCACAAAAAAGAATTGAACGCTTAATTGATGTACCTATCTCTGTTACCAATGTCGGCAAAGAAGAGTTAGCGCAACGAGGCATAAAAAAACTAAAAGATATTGGTGATGCCGCACCTAATTTAACCATCAGTCAGGGTAGTGACTTTAATTCTAAAATTATTATTCGTGGTGTTGGAGCTAACAGTAGAAATATTGGTTTTGATAGTAGAGTCGGGGTTTATATCGATGGTGTTTATTTGGGCCAATCACCTGCAATTAATCAGGGATTAGTTAACTTAGAGCGTGTTGAAGTACTTAGAGGGCCACAAGGAACTTTATTTGGTAAAAATACCATTGCCGGTGCGGTCAACCTAATCTCGCAAGAGCCAACCGATGAATTTGAAGGCGCTGTGACGGTTAATTTAGGCAATTATGATATTCGTGATTACAACCTTCAGCTGAATATACCGCTTAGTGATACCACTTTCGCGAAAGTATTTTTAAATAAAGCCGAGCAAGAAGGTTTTATTGAAAATAAAATGCTCAATACTAAAGTGGGTGAGAAAGATGAAACCTCCGGTCGAATTAACCTACTGTCTGAATTAACGGATAAGCTTGATTTAAGTTTTAGTGCCGATTATACCACGCAAGATCGATTGGCATTTTCTAACATGCCATTATCTGACCCCTTCGGCGGTCACCCCACAGATGGTATGTTTGGTGATATTTATCAGGGTACTGCTGCGGATAAGTATCAATATTTTCAAGATAAAGATATGGATGAGGTCAAAACAGTTTGGGGTAGCTCAATCACCTTAGATTATACGTTTGATAATGATTTTTCAGTAAAATCAATCACTGCTTATCGTGATACTGAAATGAGTATTGGTATTGATGTCGACCATGGACCCCTTAATATTCTTAATACCTTTTATACTGATGCTTATCAGCAAACCAGCCAAGAGTTACAATTAATTTCTCCTGATAATGCTGATTTTAAATATATTTTAGGGGCTTATTTATTTGGTTTAGATAGCACAACAGTCCGTGATGCCAATGGCGGTAGTATGATCGGTATATTTGGTGATCCACGCCTACAGCCAGGTCGTCCTGCGGTAGCCATTGATGGTGAGATTGAAACGCGTAGTCATGCACTTTTTGCCAATGGTAGCTATGATTTAAATGAAGACATTGTGTTAGGTTTTGGTGTGCGTTATTCATTAGAAACCAAAAATGTCGACTGGAGTATTGACGGCTCAAACTCAGGATTTTTTAATATTGCCACCGGTACGGTGATTGATGAGCGTACTGATACCAATATATCGCCGTCATTCAACATTAATTATGCCTTATCAGAAAACAGCCAGACCTATGCACGTGTATCAACAGGGTTTAAAAGTGGCGGTTATAACTTAGATTTTATTACCTCAGAAGTTTTACAAGAAGGTATTGAATTTAACGAAGAAACAGTCACCAGTTTTGAAGTGGGCTATAAAGCAGAATTAATGGATTATCGTTTACGATTAAATACGGCTTTATTTTACGCTGTTTATGATGACTATCAGGTTAATCAATACATTGACTTAGGTGAAGGGCGTACTGCTCTTTCTATTACCAATGCCGCAGAAGTCATCACCCAAGGTCTTGAAGTTGAAATTGACTATCAAATAACCGATGACTTTAAAATTAATGGCGCAATAGGTTTACTTGATGCTACTTTTGATAGTTTTCCTGGCGGTGGTGCTGGTGGTAGTGATGCATCAGGTAATGAACTACCTAATGCTCCAAAAGTAACCTTAGGGCTTGGTCTGCAATATTATCAAGAAGTACCAGCATTATCGTCAAGCATCATGTATCGAGTTGATTACAATTACACCGCTGAGCAGTATTTCATGGTCAACAATGATGAGAATTATGTATTACCCGGCGGGGATACCGTCGATTTTGATAAAGCAGACAATTTTAGTACTGTTAATGCTCGCATTAGTTTACTCAGTGATAATGGTACATGGGAAGTTTCATTTTGGGGACAAAACCTAACTGAAAGTGAACATATGGTAAATAGTTTTAGAGACTTCTTTGGCACCATTTTGGCAGGTTACGCTAAACCTAGAACCTTTGGCGTAGAAACGAAGTTTAACTTTTAAAATCAGGAAATGAGCTAGTAACCTAGCTCATTTTTTAATGCAAGGAGAATGATTTGAATATTTTAAAAAATATTACCACTAGTGCCATATTATCTTTTAGCCTAGCGTCGACTGCGGCTAATGCCTGTACTTCTATTGCTTGGCATACTGAGCAGTTTGGTGTTATCACTGCCCGCAATAACGACTGGAGTGAGAGCACTAAACCTTATATAGGCACTATTCTTGCTGGAACACAACGCTACCTTCATGGCGTTAAATCATCAGGGCGTACTTATAAATCTAAATACGCTATTGCCGGTGTATTGGCTTATGGCGGTCTAGTACATGATGGTTTAAATAGTGAAGGCATGAGTATGAACGTACTTTATTATGGACCAATGACTTTAGGGGCTGAAGACAAAAAAGGCTCACTTTCTCAGCTTAGCTTAGGGGAATACTTACTTGCAAACTATGCGTCAGTTGCTGAAGTGGTGAAAAATATTCATCAATTAGAAACGTTTAGTGTAAGTTTGCCAGGCTTGCCGTCGCCACCACAATTTCATTGGTCGTTAACTGATAAATCAGGTGACAGAGTTGTCATAGAATATGATCCCGATGGTTTGAAGGTTTATCGTGGTAAAAAGGCGATGGTGATGACTAATCAACCGAGCCATCAAAGCCATATTGATGCTTGGCATAAAACGCCAGCGACTAAAGAGCGCGCTCATAAAGATGTTGATTTTGGTTCAACAGGTAATACTAACCCACGGGATAGATATTTACATGCGAGATACTTTTACCAACAACTAACCCAACCAAGCAGTTTACGTAACGGCATGATGAAGTTATCAACGATTGCCTCTCGTATACCTCATGATGCAGCTAACAGAGAAATCAATGGAAAAATGGCGGGGTACGCAACTGAATGGATGTTAACGCAAAGCCTTGAAACCGGTGATACGGTTATTGAGTATACCTATGATGATAAGTGGGTTCAGTATGATATCAACATGTATGAGCTCATTAAATCAGGCAAAACCATAAGCATTCCAATGGATGCTGCAAGTTACACCTTGGACTTAACAAGCCTAGCAATTGATATGGCCAAAAAATAAGGGCTAAGGATGTAATCTATTTTTGTTATCACGTCTACAGTTTTTATTTGGTTAAATAGCTGCTTCATTTCCCATATTGTTTATGCCGAGACACTTGAAATAAAACCGACTATTACTGTTTATATTGCTAAAAAAATTATTACTATGGACAGTAGTCAGCCAACTGCAACAGCGGTAGCAGTACGTGGCAATAAGGTTTTATCGGTTGGCAGCTTAGCTGATTAAAGCCTTGGCTAGATTCACATCCACATAAGATAGATAAGCGCTTTGCTGATAAAGTATTGATGCCAGGGCTGATTGACCCACACGTTCACCCTTTACTTGGAGCGATTCAATTTGGTACTACATGGATAACGCCTGAGAGCTGGCTGTTGCATGACACTACAGTGCCAGCAACGCGAGATGTTGATACTTATATGGCGTGATTAAAAGCGTCATTGGCTGCTACAAAAAATAATAACCAACCAATTTTTATAACTTGGGGTTGGTCAAAGCCAAGCCATGGTGAAATAACCCGTGCAATGTTAGATAAATTAGACAGCGATCGACCCATTATGATTTGGCAGCGTTCGGCACATGAGGCAATTTTTAATAGTGCTGCATTAAAATATATGAAACTAACGCCTGCTGATATGACGGGTTATCAGGATAATGTTGATTGGGAAAAAGGCCATTTTATTGAAGCTGGCTTTTTTGATGTGGTGGTACCTAGGTTAGCAAAACATTTATTGGCACCTGCCAATGTAGATGAGGGCTATCGTCGTAATATTGATTATTTAGTTTCAGGTGGTGTTACTACCATTGGCGATTTAGCAACAGGGTAGGTCAGTTGGGCATTTGAGCAAGCGGCAATTAAACGTAACTTAGTGGATAAGCAGACGCCTCTTCGCACTGTTATTGTGCCATCAGCTAAATTAATGGCTAAACAGTTTGGTGGGTTGAATTCTTCATTTAAGGTGATAAATGACAGCCTAACGAGTGACTCAGAGTCTGCACAAGTTGTACACGGTAAGCGGATAAAGTTATTTGCAGATGGTGCAATGTTCTCACAGCTAATGCAGTTAGCTGCTCTGTCCGCTTTGGGATTACTTCTAGTTATGTTTTTTAATAGCCACTGTATACCATAAAGGTCAGCTATCCTTCAGATAGTGAACATAAAAGTGCCGTATAGTTAGGGTTGCTCTTGCAACAAAAAGTAGTAATTAAAATTTCCCCTTTATGACTGCTTTTAGCTAACTGAAGGCATAATTTAATTATCGATTCTAATGAAATATTTGGTCGGACAAATTATCGTTAGTGAAGTAAACTCGAGCGTCTGCTATAGAGAAAAAATGAATCCAATCAGAATATGCTTGAGGGGCCGTTTTTCGCTCTAAACAGACGTTCACTCTGTTTTCTCTTTAAACTCACACAAGTCTTCAATAATACAAGCACCACATTTGGGTTTTCTGGCCACACAAATGTAACGACCGTGTAGAATAAGCCAGTGGTGCACGTCTACTTTGAACTCTTTAGGGACCACTTTCAGAAGCTTTTCTTCTACTTCTTTGACGTTTTTGCCGGGGGCGAATTTAGTGCGGTTGGATACACGGTCGATATGTGTGTCCACTGCTATGGTAGGCCAGCCGAAGTATAATGATAGTAGATAATTGTCTGAGTCAGAGACTAGTAATTCAGTCAACGTTTTTGACTGCTATTCTGACGTAGTTGATATTAGGTGTTTGTTGAGGTTTATGACAGCATCTAGCCAAAAGCAGAAGTTAGCTTTTGTGAAACCATAATCATAATTAGAGTATTAATAACCAAAACTTTCTGAACGTTCTTGGGGTTGGTTTAAGACTATATAGCCGACTATTGAGCTTTAATTGACTAACAACGGATAAAACTCCGTTAGTACGCATGTTTTATATTTTATTATCTTGTCTTACCCGAAATCCATTAACATAAGATGTTATTGTTTGTCCATAAAAAAAAACAGTAGTTTAGGCTTATAGTAATACCGACTGATGCAATATCAAGCCAACTGATTACAAGTCAGTTGCTAGGTGTTAGTTGTGTGTTGAATATACTGATCTATTGTGGTGTTTATGTAATATATAACAACATTTAGCACCAGTGAGTTTTATTCAATTACACTACTGAAATACGTGTTTTAGGTACTTTAACTTAGTTGTTTTGATGATACCTATATAGTTTGAAGTGATATTCAATCATCTATTTATATTTTCAGGCTAAACTAATTTAAATTACAACATTGTTAATAATATGTAATCAATTCAATTGGTAGAGGAGTTATTTGGTGTCAGGTTATTTTACAGTGCTACTTAATTAAAAATTGCGTAAATCATCATCATATTGAAATTGCTTGTTATTTAAAGTTTGGTGTGGTTTTTGCTTTTCATTTGGTAAAGTGCATTAACTATTACCTATCAAAAATTAATGTGAAGGAATAACAAATGAAGTCTAAAGTTTTAAGTATGATAGCATCCTCTTTACTTTTTGTTATGAGTTCAGTCGCAAATGCTGGTTTAATTGTAACTGCTGTAGGAGATGATTCATCCCTTCAAGAAATAGTAGGGTTGGATCTCGGTAGTTTTGGAATAGTTGATATCGATTTTGGCGGAAGGGATTTTAATGAAGCGTTTGGCACAGAATTAGTTCCTACAGGCTTCTTATTCGCTAGTTCCGAAATAGAAGCAATCTCAATAATTACGGCAGTTAGAGATCTAATTAACACATACAATCTCACCTCCATCACAAATATTAATAGGGTTGTAGACAGTACAGGAACATTAGGAAAGACCACTTATTTAGATATAGGTTATGATATTACTGCTACTACGGTAAGTGTGTACCAAGCATATGCAGGTTCGTCGAGTAGCCCATTTAGAATAGTTGAAAACTATAGTCGAGATGGAGCGAACTTGAATTATATCAGAATGACCAGATCTTCCACAGATGTACCAGAGCCATCTACACTTGCTATTTTTGCATTAGGAATGATGGGTTTAGCATCACGTCGATTTAAGAAACAATCTTAATAATTTAATATTGTTTGATTCTAGAAAACACTGGTTGTAGTAATCAGTGTTTTTTTGTTTTTGGTGATTGGTAAATCAGTTTTTAACGGTTAAATCACTATCATAGGATTATGTATCCGTTGTTATGCTATATGGGTAGCAGTCTTCAAATACTTGAACTTAATATTCAGCACTACTAACCTCAGTTTTATCGTTTTGAACAATAATTCATTCTAACAAAGCATAACTTTTTAGCTAGTTAGTCGTCGAAATAGGTACAGTTAGACAAGCCAAGGCTTATGTCAGCTAACGTATCTGAGCAGACTAAAACTTAGTCAGTTTTTTCTTTAAACTCACACAAGTCTTCAATAATACAAGCACCACATTTGGGTTTACGGGCAACACAAACGTAACGACCATGAAGAATGAGCCAGTGATGTACATCTACTTTGAATTCTTTAGGTACCACTTTAAGTAGTTTTTCTTCTACTTCTTTTACGTTTTTTCCGGGTGCGAATTTTGTGCGGTTGGAAACACGATCGATATGGGTGTCCACCGCAATGGTTGGCCAGCCAAACGCAGTATTAAGTACGACATTGGCGGTTTTTCTGCCAACGCCTGGTAAAGCCTCTAATGCTGCTCGGTCTTCAGGCACTTCGCCACCATGTAAATCGACCAGCATCTGGCAGGTTTTAATGGTATTAACGGCTTTAGTATTAAATAAGCCAATGGTTTTGATGTATGATTTTAAGCCTTCAAGCCCTAAATCTAATATTGCTTGCGGCGTATTGGCGACAGGGTAAAGCTTTGCTGTCGCTTTATTCACGCCAACATCGGTAGCTTGCGCCGAAAGCAGCACGGCAATTAATAATTCAAAAGGTGAATTAAAATTAAGTTCGGTGGTTGGGTGAGGGTTGTTATCTCTTAACCGAGTCAGTATTTCTAGGCGTTTTTCTTTATTCATTAGCTTATTATTATTTTGTCATCAATAGATTAGCTGTCAAAGTTAACTCTAACGCGTTCTATTTGGCTTTCTTGCTCTTTCGGTTGATGTTGAGCAATCTTATCATCAATTTTGTTTTTTGCGGCAATTAAGAAGCCCATTGCAATAAACGCGCCCGGCGGAAGTATCGCTAATAAAAACTGATTATCTAATTGCATCACTTCAATCCTAAGGTTGGCAGCCCAATCACCTAATAACAGTTGGGCCCCATCAAATAATGTACCTTGTCCTAACACTTCACGTATTGCACCTAAGACGACCAGTACCAGTAAAAAGCCTAGCCCCATCATTAAACCATCAAAACTTGCTTGTTTAACTGGGTTTTTAGATGCATAAGCTTCTGCTCGCCCAATAATGGCGCAGTTAGTAACAATTAAGGGCAAGAATATGCCTAATGATTCATATAAGCCATAGGTGAAAGCGTTCATTAACAGCTGTACGCAAGTCACAAACGCGGCGATGATTAATACAAAAATGGGGATGCGAATTTCTTTAGGAACCCAGTGCTGTATGGCAGAAACGGTGGCATTTGAACAGATCAAAACAAACATTGTTGCTAAGCCTAGCCCGAGTGCATTGACCACCGTTGAAGTGACCGCAAGTAGGGGGCAAAGACCTAATAGCTGTACTAGCCCTGGGTTGTTTTTCCATAAGCCTTGCCATGCTAATTCTTTGTATTCATTTGGAATATTCATTTACTCCCCCTGACAAGTTGCAGCATGTGTGAACAGCTGCGCTTTATGAAGATTGAAATAATTCACGGTGCGCTTAACCGCATTTACTACAGCTCTTGGAGTAATGGTTGCGCCAGTAAATTGATCAAACATGCCGCCATCTTTTGCCACAGCCCAACGATTATCTTGCTCCCCTAAGATTTTTTTCCCAGAAAAGCTTAAGATCCAATCATTTTTTCTCAGCTCAACTTTGTCACCCAGCCCCGGTGTTTCTTGGTGTTTAATCACACGTACACCACTAACACTGCCATCGTAATTGACAGCTACCAGCAATTCAATGTTACCATTGTAGCCGTCAGGAGCTGTGGCAGTAATAGCTGCAGCTACAGGTTGTTCATCTTGTGTGGCCAGATACACTTTGTGGCTGTTTTCACCCAGTAATTCATCACTAATATAAAAACATGATTGTGTCATCGCGTTATTATGTTTATTCGGTGGAATTAAACTGTTTAATGTATTCACTAATTGTAGCTGCTCTTGTTCAACAATACGGTCTTTCGTTAAAAGATGTACCAAACCAACAACAGCTGTACAGGCTATCGCAAATAGTGCAAGTAATTTAGCATTTTTTTCAATTGCTTGACGCATCATTTGCTTCCTTATGAGTGACCGTAGGTACGAGGGCGGGTGTATTGGTCGATCAGCGGTGCAGCCATATTACACAGTAATACTGAAAATGCCACAGCATCAGGATAGCCGCCAAATTTGCGAATAATAAACACTAAAAAGCCAGCTAAGGCAGCAACTACTATTCTGCCTTTCACACTTGTTGCACCTGAAACCGGATCGGTTAGGATAAAAAATGCACCTAGCATAGTGGCACCATTAAACCAGTGAAATAAGGTAGAAGCATTACTGTCTGGGCTCACTAAAAAGGCAATCAATGAACAGATAAATAAACTAGCTAAAAAGCTCAGTGGCGTTACATAAGAGATGGCTTTTTGGGTGATTAAAAATAACCCACCGAGTAAAAATGCTGCGTTGAGCCATTGCCAACCTTCACCAACATATTCACCTATTACTGGGTTATTCATACTTTCACTAATCGTTAAACCTAAGGTAATATTTGTTTTTACCGTGTCTAATGGGGTCGCCATGGTATAGCCATCAACATGAGTTCGAAGCTGCTCGAGTGAATAACCATCAAAAGTAAACTGGGTAAAAATTACTGATAAGGTGTTGCTAAAATCAAGCGGTATTGACATTAATGCTAGCGGTGGTTGCCAAGACGTCATTTGTACGGGAAATGAAATCAATAACATCACATAGGCAGCCATTGCTGGGTTGAACGGGTTATGGCCGATACCACCGTAGAGTTGTTTAACGATAACAATGGCAAATAATGCCCCTAATACTGAAATCCACCAAGGCGCTAATGCAGGTAAGCTAATACCTATGAGTACAGCGGTTAACATGGCACTACCATCAAATAGCTGTTCTGCGACTTTTTTCTCACGCAAAGATAACACGGTAAATTCGGCAACAAGTGCGGTTGTTAATGCTAATCCTATATGAATAAGGTTGCCCCAGCCGAAAAAATACCACTGCGCTAAAATGCCAGGGATAGTGGCGTAAATAACCAATCGCATTAACGCAGGAGTTGAACCCTGAATGTGATTATGAGGTGAGCTTGCTATCCAATATGCCATGATTTACTTCGACTCTGCTTGTTGTTTTTTGGCTTTTGCTTTGGCAACCGCCGCGGCAATACGGGCTTTTTTATCGAGCGCCTGTGCTGATTTTTCTTCACTCGCTTCAAGGGGAGGCGTGATTGCTACCTCTTTTTCCTGTTCTTCATTTGTTGAGGCATCTACAGTGGTTGGTGCAGACTGAGGATTTTTTTCTTTAAGTTTTTTAGCCTTAGCTTTTGCTACAGCAGCCGCAATACGTGCCTTTTTATCATCCGCAGGGCTGTTCGTTGCAGCTGTTTCTTCTGTCTTGTCTGTATCGAGTTCAGATGGCTTTTCAGGTGCAACTTGCTTTTTAGCCTTGGCTTTTTCTACAGCGGCAGCAATACGCGCTTTTTTATCATCTACAGGAGCGACTTTTACTGCTTCATTGAGTTCCTCATGATTCTCTACTTCAGTGTCTTGTGATGTTGCTGCTTGTTTTTTAGCTTTGGCTTTGGCAATTGCCTGAGCAATCTGCGCTTTTTTATTTTCATCGCCTTGATTGTTTTCTGGTGTTGGAGGTTGGCTTTCCGTTTGTGCGGGCGATGATTCTTGTACTGCTGCTTGCTTTTTAGCCTTTGCTCTGGCTATTGCCGCTGCTACTTGGGATTTCTTGTCTTGCTGATCACTGGCCAGTTCTTTGTTTTCAACATTTTCAGTATTACTTGTTTGGGCTTTCTTAGCCTTAACACGAGCAAGAGCTGCTGCAACGGCAGATTTTTCTTTGTTAGCTTGTTCGGTGCCTGAATTCATTCGAGCTTTACGTGCTTCCGCCGCTTTTCTATGTTTTTCTTCGCGCGCTAACTTTTCGCGTTCAAGGCGGGCTTTTCGTGCTTCAAAGCGCTTTTTGGCTTTTTCAGCTTTAATATCTAATTGTTTCTGCTGACGAATTTCAGCTTTGGCAACACGATAATAATGCACTAAAGGTATATGGCTAGGACATACGTATGCGCAGGCACCACACTCAATACAATCAAATAAGTTTAATGTTTCTAGCTGTTGCTGATCATTGGCTTTCGCACTCCATTGTAACTCTTGAGGCAGAAGCTGACTTGGACAAACATCGGCACATTGTCCACAGCGAATACATTCGACTTCATGCTTGTCATTAGGGATTTCTTGTTCGCTAGGTGCTAACACACAGTTTGTGATTTTGACTACCGGAACTTGCGTATTGGGTAAGCTAAAACCCATCATAGGGCCACCCATAATAATATGTTTTCTTTGCTGTTCTGGATAGCCACATTGTTGCAATAAAAACTCTACTGGCGTACCGAGCAAGGCCCAGACATTTTGTGGTTTTTCTAAGGCTCGACCTGATACTGTGACCACGCGTTTAGTTAGCGGTATGTCATGGATAACCGCTTCTGCGATGGCAAAGCAGGTGGCAATGTTTTGCATGACGATGCCTAATTTACTTGGCAATACGCCAGAAGGTACTTCTTTCCCAGTTAATGCCATGATCAGCTGTTTTTCGCCACCCGTTGGATACTTGGTGGGTAAAATACAGATTTTTACTTTATCATTATTCGCGGTTGCTTTTTGTAAGGCTTTGATGGCTTCGGGTTTATTATCTTCAATACCGATCAGAATAAATGCTGGCTCTAATAGATGATCTAAAATATTAATGCCGTCTGCGATGGTTGTACTATGTTCACGAATAAGTAGATCATCAGCGGTAATATAAGGTTCACACTCTGCCGCATTGATTATTAAGTAGTTAATTTGCGCGTGGGTGTTCACTTTTATATGAGTTGGAAAGCCTGCACCACCCATACCAGCAATGCCCGACTGGGCTATTTTCTCAATAATGTCATGCTTACTCAGACTTGTATAATCTGGTGTGATATGGCGCGCAATACTTTTGTCTTCACCATCGGGAGTTAACTTGATACATAACTCACTCAAACCTGATGGGTGCGCAATGATGGCATTTTCAATCGCTCTAATGGTACCACTAGTTGGGGCATGCACTGGCACAGAAAGTGGCATTAAAGATTGAGTAAGTGCCTGACCTTTTTTTACCACATCACCAGCTTTGACAATTAATTTTCCTGCTTCACCAATGTGTTGCTGCACAGGAATAGTTAATTCAGGCGGCATGGCTAATGGCCGAATAGGTTTATCTTTTGTGAGAAACTTCATTTCTGGCGGGTGAATACCACCATGGAATTTCCAAAAGTGTCCTTTTTCAATGCGTTCGATAACTGATTCCACCATTACCTCTTTAATCTACTTGTGTTACGGGGATGCTATCGAGATCCCATTGCCAGTTTTTCGGCGTTTGCTTAAGTGGGCGCATTTCAATACAGTCAACCGGACAAGGAGCTACGCATAAGTCACAGCCAGTACATTCATCAATAATAATGGTATGCATTTGTTTGGTTGCCCCTATGATGGCATCAACTGGACATGCTTGAATACATTTAGTGCAACCAATACAGTCTTCTTCAATAATAAAAGCCACTTTAGGCGTATTGTCTGCCTCGTGGTTTTCATCTAATGGTTGCACCTCAACCCCCATTAAGTCGGCAATTTTTTTAATGGTTTCATCACCGCCGGGTGCACATTTGTTAATTGCTTCACCATTTGCCACGGCTTCAGCATAGGGTTTACAGCCTGGGTAGCCACACTGACCACATTGAGTTTGGGGCAGTAGGGCATCAATTTGTTCTGCCAGCGGATCGCCTTCTACTTTAAATTTAATCGAAGCAAAACCAAGTAGGGCACCAAACAGTACTCCGATAAGCCCAATAACGATAATTGCGATAAGTATTGTCATTAGAATTTAACCAAACCTGTAAAGCCCATAAAGGCGAGTGACATTAAGCCTGCTGTGATCATCGCAATAGCTGAACCTTTAAATGGTGTTGGAACATCAGCATTAGCCAATTTTTCACGCATGGCAGAAAACATCACTAATACTAATGAAAAGCCTAGTGCCGCACTAAAACCATAAATGATTGATTGAAAAAAATTGTGTTGTTCATACATATTCAATAGTGCCACACCCAGCACGGCACAATTGGTGGTGATTAAAGGTAAAAATATCCCCAAGGAACGATATAAATTAGCACTGGTTTTATGAACTACCATTTCGGTAAATTGCACGACCACTGCGATGACGAGAATAAACATCATAGTCGTTAGAAATTCTAGTCCAAGCGGGGCAAGTAAATAAGTTTGGACTAGATAGCTTAATAGCGATGCTAAGGTCATGACAAACGTTGTGGCATAAGACATCCCAATTGCCGTTTCTACTTTCGATGATACGCCCATAAAAGGGCATAAACCGAGAAACTTCACTAAGACAAAGTTATTAACCAGTACTGTGCCAACTAATAATAATAGGTAGTCAGTCATGTTAAATAAATGATTATAATAAGTTAGCGCTATTATCCGATTTTCTGCAACAGATAACAACAGGTCAATGTAATTGCTTCATTATCTATTTGATAGTAAATATGCGATAGGTCAAATTGTGTGAAAAAAATTTTACGCACTAATTACAAGGAATTAAGAGTGATAAGGCATAGTCACCTCAAAAGGTGCTGTGCTAACTGGCTTTAGCCAAGGGTAGGGTTTGGGATCACAAGTAACAGGAGCATTGCCATTGAGCTATGATACCTCAGGTGCCACTGATAAATTTTTACCGTGGCACTTCGATGTTTATGGCGCGAGGTTTTTAATTGGCTCAGGTCGGCCTAAATAATAGCCTTGGCAACCGTCGATAAAGAGTTTTTCAAGCATGAACTTTTCTTCTTGGCTTTCAACACTTTCAGCAAGTACGGTGATACTGAGCCTATGTGCTAAGTCCACCATTAAACGAAGGAAATACTGGTTATTTCTGTCTTCATCAATGTCTCTGGTATAAGTGCTGTCCATCTTAATAAAATCTGGCTTCAATTCTCTAAAAAATTTAAAGGAAGTTAAGCCAACACCAAAGCTTTCTACTGTGACTCTTGAACCTACACGATGTATCATGTCCATAAAGTGTCGGCTGACCTTGATGTTTTGTTGTAGGCCGTATTCGGTTATTTCAAAAATCAGTTGCTTAGCAACTTTAGCTTCTTTTAACAGTCGGCGTTCTAGCCAAATAAGAAATTGTTCATTGTGAATCGTTCTGGCACTGATATTTATACCGAAATATTGATCATGAAGATTTTTGCGCTGTATTTCCATGATCACCGTTTCGATAACTAACTTGTCTACAGCGACAATTTTATCTAACTTTTCTGCCATGGCGATAAAGGAGGCGGTAGGCAACATCTCTTCATTTGTGTTGAGAAAGCGCGCTAAAATTTCATGATAAACTTTGGTATTGCGTCCCGATGGTTTGATATGTTGAATGAGTAGAGAGATCCTTTGATTCTCAATAACGTTATCAATTTCTTGACGCCAGTTTTGATTACCGTAACTAGCACTACTGTTGGCTAAAATGTCATGATCTTTTTGAGCAAACCATGAATTTATCTGTTTGGTTTGTGCGACACTGATCGCGGTGTCCGCTAATGCTAATAACTCACCTAAGGGGTTACTTTTATCAAAATAAGCTAAGCCAGTATAGCCAACGGAATCAAGATCTGAGGCTTGTTGGTATTCATTAAAACGGCTGGTAATTTCTTCCGCATAGTTTTCAGCTTCTTTAAGCGTAACATTGGGGATAATTGTCGCAAAATCAGAGCTGTTTAAGCGAAAAATTTTGGCTGACTGAAAGCCACCAGAGGCTTTTTTCAGTATATCTGCTACTTTGCAAATGTAGTTATCGCCTTCAGTGAAACCATGAATTTGATTGATAGTTTGTAATTCAGAGCATCGTGTGATGGTCAATACACCAAAATCGAACAGTTCATGCTTATTTTCAAAATATTGGACAAAACGGGTACGGTTCTCAACTTGAGTTAATGGTTCAATGTAGGCTTGTTTTTTTAAAACCCCGGTGTCATTAAGTAAGTCATTCACTAAGCTTTTAATTTCATTAATACTTTGATTTAATTCGGGTAAATTAAATAATTCCTGTTGCTCATGCATACTGCTGTTATTATTATCAAGTACAGAGGTTAACGCTTCTTTGATTTGATTATTAATACTTTTTATAACATTTTTATAGCGTTGTAGACTAAATTGCCCACCGATAAAGACTATCAAAAAAGCAAATGCGGACATGGTTATACACAGATAGAGCAACAGCGTAGCTTGTTCATTGGTATTAATTTGCAGATGAATTTTTAAAGCTTGCTTTTTTAAGGTGATCAGAGCTGGGGAAGGGGCTAACCATTGTGCCAATAAAGATAATTCTTTATTGACAGAAAATGCCGGTTGACCGTCAGTGGTTACTATGTCTAGTACGGCAAGTTTTTCAGCAGAAACAGCGGTTGCTAAACTTTTAATTGTCGATATATCATATTGTTTTTCTAATGAAAATAACTGTTGTACGTTACGAGATTGAATGTTTTGTTCTTGTTCAGCGCTGCTTGCCATTAAGAAAAATGCTATACCGCAAAAAGTTACACTACAGATAGCAGCAATAATCATATTTTTGCTGATTAATTGCGAATATGTATACATAAAAAACCTTTAGCTATTAATTCAATTAGGCAATGTCATAACTGACCATTGAACTTGCGTGCACCCTCAGTATAGTTGAAAAACAACTTATTGATTAAATTTAAAGAGTTACACTTTAATTATATTTTTATAGTGGTTGCTGTTATACCACGAAATATTATTGAACGCTAACCTCAATAATTGATGCATCACAGGAAAAATTGAACAATTGCTGATACTTTATGAGAGCAGCGATTAAATTTGGCTTAATTGCACGAATTTACTTGCGATTTAGTGAGCTGAACTATATAATTTTGCGCATTCTATTGGAGCAATAAATCACTGAAGGAAAGTTCAGGTAAATTAGGCCTTAATTTTCTTTTTATTGTTCTGGTTACTTAGCAAGAAGAAGTTGTTATTTGCTAAGTAGGCATCGTGGGTTCAGTGAAAATAGGCCCCGATAATGGGGTTTTTTTGTACCTGTCGATTGCTGGTGCAATGACAGCAAGTGTTACCGCTGGGCTATATGCCCTTTTTTTGTATCTGAGTGTTAAAAATGTGGAGAAGTTGATTGGCTAAATTTGAACATAAATTAACGGAAATGTTGCGTCCAGCCGTAGAAGAGGTTGGCAAGGAATTACTAGGTATTGAGTTTGTTAGTGCAGGAAAACATTCTGTATTAAGACTTTTTATTGATCATGAAAACGGCATTAATGTTGATGATTGTGCGGAAGTTAGTCGTCAAGTAGGCGCTATTCTCGACGTAGAAGATCCAATTAGCACAGAATACAGTTTAGAAGTTTCATCACCTGGTTTAGATCGTCCTTTATTTACGATTGAACATTATCAAGCGGTAATTGGTGAAACGGTAAATATTAAATTATCGCTTCCGTTAAATGGTCGTCGTAAATTCAAAGGTAAATTAAATGCTATTGAAAATGACAACCTAATAGTAACGGTAGATGGTGAAGAGTTTGAACTTGTTTTCAGTAATGTAGACAAAGGCAATCTTGTCGCAAATTTGAAATAATAGATGATAAATTATAACGATTAATTAAGGCTAAGTAGCATGAGTAAGGAAATTTTACTGGTTGTAGATGCCGTATCTAATGAAAAAGCATTGCCTCGCGAAAGCATTTTTGAAGCAATGGAAACCGCATTAGAAACTGCCACTAAGAAAAAGTATGAAGGCGATATCGCTGTTCGTGTGAGTATCGATCGTAAAACAGGTGAGTTCGATACCTTCAGACGTTGGTTAGTGGTCAATGACACTGATGATGCATTAGAAAACCCTTATGCTGAAATCGGCCTAGCTGCTGCACAATATGATGATGACTCGATTAATGTTGGCGACTATGTCGAAGAGCAAATTGAGTCTGTAAAGTTTGACCGAATTACCACGCAAACAGCCAAGCAAGTTATTGTACAAAAAGTACGTGAAGCTGAGCGTGCCTTAGTTGTTGATGCTTATCAAGAGCAGGTCGGTGAGTTAATCACAGGTGTGGTGAAAAAAGCCAGCCGTGATAGCGTCATTTTAGATTTAGGTAATAATGCTGAAGCCATTATTTATCGTGATGATTTATTACCTCGTGAAGTTTTTCGTCCAGGTGATCGTGTTCGTGGTTTACTTTATGCGATTAAGCCAGAAGCGAGAGGTGCACAATTATTTGTCTCACGTACAAAACCTGAAATGTTAATTGAGCTATTTCGTGTTGAAGTACCTGAAATTGGCGAAGAAATGCTTGAGATCAAAGGTGCTGCACGTGATCCAGGCTCTCGAGCTAAAATTGCTGTAAAATCAAACGATAAGCGTATTGACCCAGTAGGCGCTTGTGTCGGTATGCGAGGCTCTCGTGTACAAGCTGTGTCGGGTGAATTAGGCGGTGAGCGTGTTGATATCGTTTTATACGATGATAACCCAGCACAATTTGTCATTAATGCAATGGCTCCTGCAGAAGTTGCTTCAATCATTGTTGATGAAGACAAGGGCACAATGGATATTGCGGTTGAAGAAGGTAATCTTGCTATGGCCATTGGTCGTAGCGGTCAAAATGTTCGCTTAGCTAGTAATCTTACTGGTTGGGAGCTGAATGTGATGACAGTTGATGATATGAATGAAAAACATCAAGCTGAAAATGACAAAGTATTAACCTTATTTACAGAGCAGTTAGATATCGACGAAGACTTTGCAACTTTACTTGCGGAAGAAGGTTTTACCTCTTTAGAAGAAGTAGCTTATGTCCCAACTGCTGAGTTACTCGAAATTGACGGTATGGATGAAGATATCGTTGAAGAATTACGTGAGCGAGCAAAAGCTGCGTTAACAACACAAGCATTAGCGAGTGAGGAATCACTTGAAAATGCTGAGCCAGCTGAAGATTTATTGGCGTTAGAAGGGTTAGATCGCCACTTAGCATTTGTCTTAGCAAGTCGAGGTGTGATCACGCTAGAAGATTTGGCTGAGCAGGGTGTTGATGAGCTTGCAGACATTGAAGAATTAGATGAAACCAGAGCGGGTGAGTTAATCATGGCCGCGCGTAATATTTGCTGGTTTAACGAAGAATAATCCCCGGGGGAACTAAATAGATGGCATCTGTAACAGTAGAAGAACTTGCCAAAGAAATAGGTACACCGGTCGAAAGATTGGTAAGCCAATTGGCTGACGTTGGTGTGAAAAAACAAGCAGCCGATACAATTTCTCAAGAAGAAAAAGAGTCGCTATTAGAGCATCTGAAAAAACAGCACGGTGATGATTCCGCAGCGAAACCAAATAAAATGACATTAAGCCGTAAGAAAAAATCTACGTTGGTCATGGGTAGCGGTAGCAAAGCAAAATCTGTGCAAGTAGAGGTACGTAAAAAGCGTACTTATGTTAAGCGTAGTGAATTAGAAGAACAGCAAATTGCCGAAGCTGAAGCGAAAGCAAAAGCGGAAGCTGAAGCAAAAGCAAAAGAAGAAGCGGAAGCAGCAGCTAAAGCCAAGGCAGAAGCCGAAGCTAAGGCAAAAGCCGAAGCTGAAGCAAAAGCAGCTGCTGAAGCAGAGCGTAAAGCAAGAGCAAAAGCGGAAGCTGAAGCAAAAGCTAAACAAGCTGCAAAAGCAAAAGCTGGGCAAAATGAAAAAGTTGAGCATTCGGAGCCTGTAGAAAGCGAAGAAGCAAAAGCATTACGTTTGCAAGCGGAAAAAGAAGCGACAGAAAAAGCAGAAGCAGAAGCTAAAGCTGCTGCGGAAGCTGCGAAAAAACTTGCTGAAGAAAATGAGGCTCGTTGGAAAGCAGAAGAAGCTGAACGTAAAGCGAAAGAAAAAGAAGTTGTACACTTAACTTCTTCTAAGTACGCACAAGAAGCGGAAGATGCGATTGACTCGGCAGAAGATGGTGGTCATCGTCGTAAGAAGAAGAAAAAGAACAATCAACAAGATAGAAATAGAGCTAAAGGCAAAGGTAAGCAAACACTTTCTGCGCCACAAAGCTTAAAACATGGCTTCCAAAAACCTGTTGAGACGAAAACGAAAGAAGTTCGCATCGGTGAAACAATTTCAGTGGCAGAATTGGCAAATAAAATGTCAATTAAAGGTGCTGAAGTGGTTAAAGCTATGTTCAAGATGGGAGCAATGGCAACAATCAACCAAGTGATAGACCAAGAAACAGCAGCATTAGTTGCAGAAGAAATGGGTCACGAAGTGGTGCTTGTTAAAGAGAATGCTTTAGAAGAAGCAGTACTATCAGATCGTGGTGAGTCGGGAGAAGCTATTACTCGTGCACCGGTTGTGACAATAATGGGTCACGTTGATCATGGTAAAACGTCATTACTTGATTATATTCGTAAAGAAAAAGTTGCCGCAGGTGAAGCGGGTGGTATTACTCAGCATATTGGTGCTTATCACGTAGAAACTGGTCATGGTATGATCACTTTCTTAGATACACCGGGTCACGCAGCGTTTACTGCCATGCGTTCACGTGGTGCAAAAGCAACCGATATAGTTATTATTGTGGTTGCGGCTGATGATGGTGTAATGCCTCAAACAATTGAAGCTATTCAGCATGCTAAAGCTTCAGATGCACCTATTATTATTGCCGTTAACAAAATGGATAAAGAAACTGCTGATCCAGATCGTGTAAAAACAGAGTTGTCACAGCACGATGTTATCCCTGAAGATTGGGGTGGTGACGTACAATTTGTTCATGTATCTGCTAAAACTGGCTTAGGTATTGATGACTTATTAGATTCAATATTACTACAATCAGAAGTATTAGAGCTTACAGCTGTTGTTGATAAAATGGCTAACGGTGTTGTAGTGGAATCGAAACTTGATAAAGGTCGTGGTCCTGTTGCAACGGTACTTGTTCAAGAAGGTACGTTAAACCAAGGTGATATTGTCTTGTGTGGTTTAGAATACGGTCGTGTTCGTGCTATGCGTGATGAAAATGGTAAGTTAATTGAAACTGCCGGTCCT
Source organism: Thalassotalea sp. G2M2-11 (assembly GCF_017168195.1). Classification (GTDB taxonomy): domain Bacteria; phylum Pseudomonadota; class Gammaproteobacteria; order Enterobacterales; family Alteromonadaceae; genus Thalassotalea_E. Next base: position 223,492 of record NZ_JADNYL010000002.1, on the reverse strand, counting down.
TCAATTCCAGTAGAGATCCTTGGCTTAAGCGGTGTTCCACAATCTGGTGACGAAGCTACCGTGGTTAAAGATGAGAAAAAAGCCCGTGAAGTGGCGCTATATCGTCAAGGTAAGTTCCGTGATGTGAAACTAGCACGTCAACAAAAATCGAAACTTGAAAACATGTTCTCTAACATGGAAGAAGGCGATGTTTCTGAAGTCAATATTGTATTGAAATCTGACGTACAAGGTTCATTAGAAGCAATTTCTGACTCATTAACTAAGCTTTCAACCGATGAAGTTAAAGTGAAAATTATTGGTTCAGGTGTGGGTGGTATTACTGAAACAGATGCAACCTTAGCTGCAGCTTCAAATGCGATTATTGTTGGCTTTAACGTTCGTGCTGATGCGACTGCACGTAAAGTGATTGAATCTGAAGGTGTTGATTTACGCTATTACAGTGTGATTTATGCCTTGATTGATGAAGTTAAACAAGCCATGAGTGGTATGCTTGCACCAGAATTTAAACAAGAAATTATTGGTCTTGCAGAAGTACGTGATGTCTTCAAATCACCTAAGATTGGTGCAATTGCTGGTTGTATGGTAACAGAAGGTACCATCAAACGTAGCGCGCCAATTCGTGTATTACGTGATAATGTTGTTATCTATGAAGGTGAGCTAGAATCACTTCGTCGTTTCAAAGATGATGTACAAGAAGTGCGTAATGGTACCGAATGTGGTATCGGTGTTAAGAACTATAATGACGTAAAAGTTGGCGATCAAATCGAAGTATTTGAAACCGTTGAAGTTAAGCGTTCGCTATAGTCAATCGCTTATCTATTGACTCTATCGTGAGTTAAGTGTTGTATTTCAACTGCTTACCGGTATCGATACGAGTTGATTTGACTAGCGCTATAAGCCTATAGCACATATTAAGAGTAAGTTTAAATGGAGGCTAAGCCTCCATTTTTATCTCCAAAGAAAGGAGTTTTATCATGGCAAGAGAATTTGCTCGCACCGATAGAGTTGCGCAAGAAATTCAAAAAGAAGTAGCGATGATCATTCAACGTGAAGTGAAAGATCCACGTTTAGGTATGGTAACGGTTTCTGCAGTCGAAGTGACGCGAGATCTTGCTTATGCCAAGATCTTTGTCACCTTTTTTACCTTAGAAGGTCAAAATGTTGATAAATCGGTTGATATTTTAAATGAAGCGGCAAGTTTTATTCGTACGCTTTTAGCTAAGCGTATTAAAGCTCGTATCATGCCTGAGCTGAGATTTGTCTATGACAAATCCATGGTGGAAGGTGTGCGAATGACCAACTTGGTAAATCAAGCGATCGCTGATGATGAGCGTAAGCATTCAGCAAAAGATGAAGATGAGTCAGCGGGCGAATAAGTAAATGGCTAAACGAAGAAAAGGGCGCGCAGTTAATGGGGTATTATTGCTTGATAAACCGCTTGAAATGTCATCGAACCATGCCTTGCAAAAAGTTAAACGCATTTACTTTGCTCGAAAAGCTGGACATACCGGAGCTCTCGACCCATTAGCGACCGGCATGTTGCCAATATGTTTAGGTGAGGGAACCAAGTTCTCTCAATTTTTGTTGGATACCGATAAAACCTATCAAGTAACAGCGAAACTTGGCGTTAGAACAACGACCAGTGATGCCGATGGTGAAGTGGTATCCGAAAAGCCTGTTAATGTGAGTGCAGAGCAATTAGCCCAAGCGTTAGAAAGCTTTCGTGGTGCTAGTAAGCAAATACCTTCTATGTATTCTGCTTTGAAATATAATGGACAACCACTTTATAAATATGCCCGAGAAGGCATTGAAGTTGAGCGTGAAGCACGTGATATTACCGTATATCGATTAGATCTTTTACGTTTTGAACATGATGAAGTAGACATGGAAATTCATGTGTCAAAAGGTACTTATATACGTACGATTGTTGATGATTTAGGCGAGTTACTTGGTTGTGGAGCATACGTTGCAAAATTAAGACGTGTTGCTGTTGGCGGTTATCCTAGAGATAAAATGGTCACGCTTGAGCAATTAGAGTTATTGCTAACTCAGGCAAAAGAGCAAAATGTGGCGCCGTCTGAATTACTTGACCCATTACTATTACCAATGAATACCGCTTGTGGTGACATGCCTAAAGTATGTGTTGATGATATGTCTGCAAACTACTTGCGTCATGGTAATCCTGTGCAGGCGAGTGATGCACCATTAGATGGCTTAGTACAAGTGTTTGTTGATAGCCATGAAGATGCTGATGAAGAGTTTATTGGCGTTGGGGTTATTGATGAAAACGGTTTAGTTGCGCCTAAACGCATTACCGTGCTTGATGCTTTATAAACTGAGTTAAGATAAACGTTCTTACGCCATTTGCTAATTTTTCGCATCAATGGAGCAGGAACGTTTAATACTACTTTTACAAACATTCACTCTACTTTTTTGATGATTGCTTATTTGGCATAAGACAGTTATTGCTAGAAACTGATCACACCTAATTTAGCTTGTTGATGAATCCAGCCAGGTTTGCTGAGGTGACTCGCCTAATGCTTCAATATACGCTTTGACAAAATCAATAAATACTCTGCGCCTTTGGGGTAAGTGTTCTCGTTTTGCGTAGATAATATACACCCCAGAGTCAATGGTATTTGATTCATCTAAGGTCGCGATCACTTTCAATTGATTGTTACTGACCCATTTTTTCGCGATAAAGTGCGGCATCAATGCAATTCCTGCATTTGCCGCGCAAAACTCTGCCATAGCCTCACCATCGTCTACAATCGTTTTGCTGCTTGGCTCTATGCGAATACGTTTTCCTTTGTAAGCAAAATCGATTGGCATCGTTTTTCCTGTTTGTTTAAAACGAAACAATATCCAAGGGAAAGTAGCTAAGCACTTTTGTGTGATCTCTATTTCATTGGCGATATCGGCTTTGGTACTGATACAAAGCACAAAACGGATCGGTGAAAGTTTTTGGGCAATTAGCCTGTTATCGGAGATAGTGCCACTTCTAATGGAAATATCGATAGACTCTTTGATCATATCCATGTACTCATCACTAAAATGCACATCTAATTGGATTTGTGGGTAGGCTTCTCTGAATTTACACAGCATCGGCAGAATATATTGGCGCCCATAAGAAACAGGCAAGTTGATTTTTAAGTTACCTTTAATGTCGAGAGAATCTTGCTTTAGCTCCTCTTCGTGCATTTTAAGGTTCAGCAGTAGTTCTTCGATGGTTTTTGCATAGCGCTTGCCGGCAGAAGTAAGCTTTAATTGGCGAGTGGAACGATTAAATAGTTGTAGTCCAAGCTGCTCTTCTAAACGCTTGATTGCTTTACTGACCGTAGAGGGATCTGTTGCGTGTCGCTTTGCGGTTTCAGTAAAGTTTTCTGTTTTTACTGTGGTGGAAAAAAGCGTCAATGCTCTAAATTTATCCATATCAAAGAATTAATTGTGAATTATTTTCATTAATATAGTGAATAACCTGCACTTCTTGCAAATGATTTATTCGGTATACTAATGAATATATTAATGAGCAAGTTATCAGCTAAGGGAGTCAAAATGAGCGGGGAAGCAATGTTAATAGCTGCCGGTATTATCGCCATTCTTCTTGGGCTAGTTCACTCAACATTAGGTGAACTAGTGATTTTTAATAAGCTACGTAGTCACAGTATAGTGCCAAATCAAGGTGGAAATATTCTATCGGTTAGGCAAGTGAGAATATTATGGGCTAGCTGGCATTTAGTGACCTTATTTGGCTGGGCGCTAGGCATTATCTTATGTTCCATAGCTGATGCTGACGGCGATATTTTGGCTACAAGAATCTGGATCACTAATGTGATTTCATTGGTGATGTTGAGCGGCGCTATTTTGGTGTTATATGCGACCAAAGGAAAACACCCTGGTTGGATCATTTTAACGATAATTGCTGTACTTTCTTGGCTAGCATAAGTGTTATTGAGTGGCACAGTAGTGCTTAACAGATATTATTTTACATGAATATTTTTCATTAAAATTATTTAGGAGCGCAGAGTGAAAATTTATTTATTATGGGCAGCAGTATTGGCCAGTGGTGTTACTTTTTGGGTGCATACCTTTATTGGTGGGCCTCGTGTTGCTGCACCATTGTTAGCAGGTACTCAATTACCTATTGCTTCTAAATGGCTCAATTATTACTGCTGGCATATAACTACCTTATATACTTTTTTCATGGCTTTTGGCTATGGCTTTGTCGCCCTTAACCCTGATAAACCTGAGCTAGTGGTCTTTTTAAGTGTATTAAATGTCTCTTTTTCGCTGTTAAGTGTGTTAGTTGCTCGCAAAGGTAATATTCATCCGTTGCGATTTCCCTCCACTACATTGTTTGCCGTGGTGTCGTTGTTGGGTATTGCCAGCCTGATCGTTTGAAGAAAATTTTTAATTATTAAATAAGTTGATGGATATGATTAATGTTATTTTTAGTGTGTTATTAGGGGTAGTAGTATTTGTGGCTACACCAAAAGTCAATGCGAGTAATTTGCCTGATAAGCTATTAGCGCAGAAAATCACGCTTATTTCGGGGGAGCAGGTAACGTTAGCAAATTATTTAGGTCAAAAACCGGTATATTTGAAGTTTTGGGCGACTTGGTGTCAGCCATGTTTAAAAGAAATGCCACACTTTGAACATGTTCAGCAAACGTATGGTGATGCAATCGCGGTTATCGGTATTAATATTGGTATCAATGATGACAGACACTCAGTGGATGAATTAATAAAAGAGTTAGGCCTGACAATGCCAACCGCAATTGACACCAATGGCGACCTTGCTAAGGCATTTCATTTTACTGGCACGCCTTATCATTTATTGTTTGATAAGCAGATGAATCTAGTGCATTTAGGGCACAAGGCTACTGAATCACTTGATAATAAGTTAGCGCTGTTAGCTCAACATAAAACCGTTGATTTTCTAAATGCAGAGCAACTTAATGATAACGAAGAAAAATTATCTATCGCGTTGAATGATGATCGCGTTCATGCGCTATTTTTTACTGCTACTTGGTGCGACTGGTATTTAAAAGATTCTCGCCCCGCCATATCGCAGCGCTGTATCGATACTCAACACGGCGTAAATACTTTAGCTGAGCAATATCCTCAAGTAGTCTGGCATGGCCTAGTGTCTCGGTTATGGACAGGTGAGCAAGACAAAAAGGCCTATCAGAAAAAGTATGCCATTGATTATCGTGTTGATATTGATAAAAGTAACACTTGGTTTTATCAATATACGGTGAATGAATTACCCGAGCTGATTTTGATTAAAAACGATAAGATATTATTTCGTGCCCATGATTTATCGGATGAAACTATATTAAAGCAAGCCAAGTCGTTTTTAGATATGTCAAAATGATATCTCGATAACCTAGCAATAAGAAAAACCAGAGGGCATAAACCATTGAACATAATCACCATTTGATTTTAATGCTCTCACACTTAGCTTTGTTGAATAATGGGGTATCTAAACTTTGAGAACGCACAGTAAATAAGTGCCTGCCAAGCGTTGATGCGCTAATTCTTAATTTTTCTCATAGCAAATAGAATTCAATAAGGTCGCAACACAGTAGCTTAGCAGCAGCATGTGGCTCATCTTGTTCTAGTAACTTAATGGTTATTTGTGGTTCAGGCTTTGTTGAGCGAATAGCTTGAATGGTTTGCGGTGATAAATTTAAAGAGAACTATTAAGTTTTATGCATTAAAGACTATGCATCATTAGTTTTTACTAAATGTTTACATAACATATGTAAACTAAAGCCGTAAAACACTAGAGCAAACAATTGCATATCCTGTGGGATGATTTCAATTACTATAAAATTATGTAAAAGAAGGATTGGTACGCACCAGAAAATTGATTTAATCAATGCCGACTTAATGCCAACTTTCTTATTACAGTGAGGACATACCACCATCTTTTTAAAAAATAGTTTATTAATGGGAAAATTATATTCGTTACAATAAGGGCATTTCATAATATTCTATTGTTGATAAATACACAGAAAAAAAAATCAATTAACGTTACTTTAAATCAATTTGCGATGAAAGACTAATTCGATTTTTTATAATTTTAACTTATTGTGCCAGATGAAATTGTTAAAGCGATTCGCTGCGTATTTACCTCTCTCCTTCCTCATAAAACTGGATAAATTCGCCGAAGGCGGCAACGTCAAATTTTCGTATTAAATTTAACGATAACTACGTATAATACGCGCCATTTAAAACGCCAAGTGAATACGCTATACCATGACTGTAGAAAAATTCGACCCCAAACAAACTACTACGCTTGATACCCCTAAAAAGGTGCTAGAAGAGCAGGCTGTTGAAGTTCAACAGGCTAAATCGGCATCAAATACCGCTCAAAATAGCACTGAGCGCGCTGCAAAGGTGGGCTTCGTGAGTCTTGGCTGTCCGAAAAACTTAGTGGATTCAGAGCGAATTTTAACTCAGCTTCGCACCGAAGGTTATGATGTTGTTCCTAGCTATGATGATGCCGACATGGTGATTGTGAATACTTGTGGTTTTATCGACTCAGCGGTACAAGAATCCCTTGATACTATCGGTGAAGCATTAAAAGAAAATGGCAAAGTGCTCGTCACAGGCTGTTTAGGTGCGAAGAAAGACGAGATTATTGAGCTTCATCCTAACGTTTTGGGGGTGACTGGTCCACATGCTTATGATGAAGTATTAACGCAAGTGCATGAGCATCTTGAAAAACCACAGCACAATCCATTCGTTGATTTAATTCCTGATCACGGTGTTAAGCTAACACCTAAGCATTTTGCTTATTTAAAAATATCTGAAGGCTGTAACCATCGTTGTACGTTCTGCATTATTCCATCGATGCGTGGCGATTTAGACTCACGCCCTGTTGGTGATGTGTTAGGTGAAGCAAAACGTTTAGCAAATGCTGGTGTTAAAGAGTTGTTAGTGATTTCTCAAGACACTTCTGCCTATGGTGTTGATGTTAAGCACAAGCTTGATTTTTATGAAGGCATGCCAGTCAAAACCCATATGCAGCAGTTATGTGAAGAATTGGCAAAACAGGGAGTTTGGGTACGTCTCCATTATGTTTACCCTTATCCGCATGTCGATAACATAATTCCTCTGATGGCAGAAGGTAAAATCTTACCGTACTTAGATATTCCATTTCAGCATGCTAATAAACGTATTTTAAAATTAATGAAGCGCCCTGGTAGTGCTGACCGTGTATTAGAACGGATTAAAAAGTGGCGAGAGATCTGCCCAGAGTTGGTAATTCGCTCGACTTTTATCGTTGGCTTTCCTGGTGAAACGGAACAAGAGTTTGAGGAGTTACTTGATTTCTTGCGTGAAGCACAGCTTGATCGTGTTGGATGTTTTAAATATTCACCGGTAGAGGGAGCCACGGCAAATGATCTCCCAGATCATGTCTCTGAAGAGGTGATGGAAGATAGGCTACAGCGCTTTATGGCGGTGCAAGCACAAATCAGTGCAGAAAAACTTCAGGCACGTATCGGTCAAGAATATTTAGTATTGATTGATGAAGTGAATGAGCTTGGCGCAGTAGGGCGTTCATACATGGATGCACCGGAAGTTGATGGTAAAGTGTATTTATCAGATCAATACGATGTTGAACCGGGTGATATGGTCTGGGTGCAAATTATCCACGCTGATGAACACGATGTTTGGGGTGTGCTCGTCGAAGATTGAGCTCAGCAATGTTGAGCCATGCTCAGCATCTTCTTCATTACCACTAATGTCATGTTGTGCAGGTATCTACCTTTCAGCATGACAATAGGAAATTCTACGAGTAAACCACCTAAACGATTAATTAGCGCAGTTCTATCTTTGATTGCGCTTTGTAGTTTCACGTAATTTACACTTGTCTTGTCCATCAATTCCATGAATACTAAAAACTAATCTGGCTAAATCAATGCCGATTGTTTTAATTGAAGATACATTGACTCTGCCAAATTGAAGCTCTTTATCAACGTCGCGATGGCAATTTGATACTGAGTGGGGGAGCCCATGTCATTTGTTCAGTGTTTAGTTTGTTAATCGACTAATTTGTAAAAATCTATGGAGTTAAAATGAATAATAAAATTATTGGAATTGTATTAATTATTGCTGGTGTTGTTTTAGCTATGTGGGGTTACGATGTTTATGATTCTGCTAGTTCACAAGTAACTCGCGCTATAAATGGTGATACTCCTATCGAAGCATGGGTTGGGATAGCTGGCGGCGTAATCGCAATTTTAATTGGTATTATAAAACTAAAATAAACAATTTAGTACTGTGATGCACCCGTCAATAGTAACCATTAGCCAAAACTATTTTAAACGTTTTAATTTGCCAACAAGGGAGCTAAATAGTTGGTATTTTTGTGATAATGAAGTTGATGCAAATGAGTGTGCTGCTTTAGTTTTGAATAATATAAAAATGGCAACGTCTCCTTCACTTTGGTGGTATCAAGCCAATAATGAACCACTACCTAAAGTTGGCGATCTCAATATAGTTACCAATTGGGCGGGTGAAGCTCAATGTATTATAGAAACTACGCATGTGTCTGTAATACCATTTAATGAGATCACCGCAGAATATGCTGAACTTGAAGGAGAAGGTGATAAAAGCCTAGCTTATTGGAGGCGAGTTCATTGGGACTATTATCATCGAGAGCTTGACGGTACTCCATTTACACCTAGTGAAGATATGCCTATTGTTTGTGAGATATTTAAAGTTGTAAGTAGAAACAGATAACAAGCCGGATAGTAGTCATCGTATACTTTATGTTGTGACTAATTTTATCAAAATATCCATCAACAGGTACGATGGCAAGGTAGTAAAGGCTAAATCACAACAAAAGAATAGCAATAGCAGCCAATAAACAGTTTAATTTGATAGTAAATAAATCTCATTTAACTGATTTTGTGCCATACAAAATCATCGCTAAGTAATTTTGCCCACTACGAGTGAGTTACTAACTGCTATTAACCTAAGCCACTGATGAGGTAGAAATAATAATGATTTCATTTTTTTTAACGCTAACCAGATTCTTTCATGGTTTATATAAAGCTTGGCTGAGCCCAAATTTTCGTTCAACATTTTTCCTTGTGATTTTGATTCTTTTTTCTGGAACTCTTTTCTACAACAAAGTCGAAGGTTGGAGTCTTATAGATTCTGTGTATTTTTGCATGATGACCCTATCAACTATTGGGTATGGCGATTTACACCCAACAACTGATTTATCAAAAATATTTACCATGTTCTATGCTATCGTCGGAGTTGGATTATTTGTCGCTTTTCTTACTCAAATAGCCATGGCGCAAATTAAAGATAAGGATGATTAATGCGGTTTGCATGATCAGTTAATCTAACAGGTTGCAGCTTCACTCTGCCAGTGTCTGAGGATTGATACCTAGGAAAGTATTCGCCTGACAGTTAACTACGCCCATGACTTATTATGAAGGGCGTAGTTTTATAAGGTTGACTGGCGCTGTTCGACTAGAGATGATAACAGGGTTTGCGTGTTCAATGTCTCTTTATGGTTTTCACCTAATACACTGATCCGTGCTTTTAGTGTTTGTCTCAGCAAGTTTTCTGCTTGCTCAAACCTTGCCGTTGCTTGATAAAGTTTTGCTAAATTATGTTTGGCAGTTAACACTTCAGGGTGCTCTTTGCCAAAAACGGCTATCGCGGCTGAGATATGTTGAGTTAATAACTCTTCTGCCTGTGTGTACTGTTTGGTGGCAAATTTAGTTTGTGATAACCGTCTCATACAGTAAAGTGTGTATGGGTTTTGAATGCCAGATGTCGCTAGCCATTTATCAACACAAAGCTGATAATACTTTTCTGCTGATTGGAATAATTTTTGGGCGTAGTAAAGATCACCTAAGTTTTCAATTGAGTATAACGTATGGCGAAAATCTGCGCCAAAGAGTGCTTTTCGTCTTTGGTATACTTGTCTGAAAATCTTTTCTGCCTGAGCAAATTCACCATTGTCTAAATAATAGGTACCTAAGTTATCAAGGGCGCCAAGTGTATCTTTATGATCTTCACCATAAATGTTTTTACTGACTTCGATGGTTTCCACGATCAAGGGTAAGTCCGTATCCTTACCAGATTTAAGCACATGCAGCCGACTAAGGTTAAACAATAAACCTAAATAATCTTCATTTTTGTCTAATTGCTTTTGTTTGTAGATTGCTAACCCTTTGAGGATGTGTTTTTCAGCAGGAAGGATTTTTCCTAGATCAATATAAATAAGGCCTAAAGTTTTATGCAGTAATGCCTCAACATAGGGCGGGTATTTGCCTTTAGGGTGCTCGATAAGCTTTTTACTGGCATCATTGAGTACATCATTGAGTGAAACTTCTTTTCCTTGAGCATAATAGGGACTTGTTGCTGCTAAGGTGTCAGCTAAAAATTTTGAAATTGCTTTGGTGCGTTGGCTTTGAGTAAGAGCATTGTCACGTTCTTGTGCCACTTGTTTAGCTTGATACCCAGTCAGTAGACTAAAGCCAAGCAGTGCCATGGTGGCTAAGCTAAGAAAGACTTTTTTCCTCCCTTGATAGCGTTTTGAGCGCGTAATGAAGGTGAGTTCATTATCGGTTAGTGTGATTTCAGTGCGGTTAATTAGCTCTTGTGCGTCAAGTACTTTTTGTTTTGAATTGAGTAAAGCATCATTTGATTTATTATTACTTAACCAATATAAACAATCGTCGGCAAGTTGTTCTCGTTTGTGTATAGCAACGCTGTTGTTGCTAAGCCATTGTCTTATTCGTTTCCAATGTTTTAATAATGCTTCATGGGCTATGCTGATAAATTGAAGTTCTTTATTGATTGTTTTATCTGTTGCTATGCTATCTGATGAGTAAGCTCGCTGTTCACCTGTTGTCGTTTGAATAATAGTGACAAATAACCGAGCATTGAGAAAATGCTGAATAAATTGTTTTTCTGCTGTTGTTTTAAAAAAGCTGATCGGGAGCTTGCGCGCAGTCACATTATGTTTATTTTTATGATCCACCTGAATTAATGCATGCATAATATTATCCCAGCAAGCTTGAACATGGCGGGGTAATTCATTAAATACTTTTTCCGCTTGCAGAGCGATTGCGCCTTCAATACCACCTAATTCGCGGTACGCACTAAGCAGTAATTCATTGTTGCTACTACGCTGTTGGTACAACAAATCGAGGGTATATTCTAACAGAGGTAATGCATCAGGGTTTTTAACGGCATCCGCGAGTAAAATATCATCTAGGTGCTCTTCATTTGTTTCGTCATGTTCAAAAGTTAACCCTGCAGCAATAGCAGGATTTCGGATCATTCGGGTAATTTCTATCGGTGTTGGGGCTTGTAAATCATATTGTAGCCCTTGATTTTTTAGATTATAAAATCCTTCTACATCGAGACATTCTGCATAGAAATCATTACGTAACAGCGCGACAAACAGTAATTGCTCACAATGTGCTAATTGACTTAAACAACTGACTAATTGTTGCTTGGCCTGTATATCTAAGTGTTCGTCTAACAAAAATTGTTCAAATTGATCAATAACTAATAGTTTATAGTGTTTAACAGGCTCGGTTTGCGTTTGCTTTGTTTTCACTGGATTGCGTAAAGCGTCGGTCAATAGCATTGGATCTGCGTTAATTTGTGAGATCAAATGGGGTATTTCTATGGTGTCTTTTAATAGTGATAGCTTTTGTAGCGCATGAACAAGTGTTTCTGTCGGGCTTTCATCAATACTTTGGCTCGGGCTGACGATATGATATTGGCTGACTTTTAATTGGGGAAAGCCTGTTTCTCGGCGAAGATGTGGCAATACTCCTGCCCGAATTAATGAGGATTTACCGCTGCCACTTTTCCCTAAGATCAATAAAAAATTATTTGGCCGTTTATCTATTGATTCTAATCGATGGATCACATCAACAATTGCTTTTGTTCGGCCAAAATAAATGCCACTGTGATGTTCATCAAAGGTATTTAAACCTAAGTAAGGTGAACCTTGCGTCCATTTCTGCAGGGATTTTCGATGTGAAAGTTGATCTGATTTATTGGGAAAATTAACTGGGGCAATGATTTTGTAGCCACGACGATAGATTGTTTCAATGTAGCTTGGTGCTTTTGCGTTGCAACCTAATTTTTTTCTTAAGCCCGCAATGCATTTTTGCACCGGAGCATCGCCATAAAATGTGCCCGACCAGCAGGCAATTAATAATTGATCTGCACTAATGGTTTCGCCGGCATGTTGACAAAGATAAATCAAGACATCCATCATTTTGGGTTCAATCAAAATATGATTTTCTTTGTTAATTAGCTGGTTTGAATCACCATCGACCGTCCATGCACCTAAGGTAAATGTACGATGTTGCTCTGCAAATTCTGAAGTGCTTTTAGCGTCCACTGCTTAACTGCCTTTATGAATAAAGTTTAATGGTTGCTTCAATCTTAATGCAAAAACTTGATGTTTACCACTGATAACTGACAGAGGGGTTTTATATAAATCTATGAATTTATTGGTTTTATTTTTTATTTCGAAATGGTAAGGAAATCGTAAGTCTTTTTGACTTTTTTTAAACAATAATACTGATTGCTATATGGAGTAGCGACTAAATATTAATCATTAATATTACAAGACTAAGGAGTAGATGATGAACAATGGCATCAAATTATTAATAGTGGTAAGTCTGGTATTCTGTCATTTATCGATAAATGCTAAGCATATAACGAGTTCTCCCAAGTTGTCATCAGGCAGTCATCAAGTATGGAATGCAACTAACGAATTGAAAGCTCAGTTTATTAAAAAACAGCATGTTGATTATTTAGTGATCACTAATGCGGCAGATAGCGTGATTGCAGAGCATTTGATCCCCAGAGCGAAAAATTTGGCTAATATTACTTGGTCAGCAGACGATCAATATGTCACTTTTACTGAAAACAACAGAAATTTATGGCTTTTTAATATAGAAAATAATGCGGCTAAGCTGATTGATTATCATTTTTACCATCAAACACCGTTAAATGTTAATGTGCAATGGTCAGCTGATGGCCAATGGTTACAGTATTTATCAAGTAACAAATCGCGTCATTTTGCCAAGGTTTATTCATTAGCACGTCAACGGTCTTATATTGTGCCAGTTGCCTCAGGCATTATTTCAGATATTGCATGGCATGATATAGATAATGAATTAATGATTAATACTGTTCATCCGAGTCAAAAACATAACGAAATGTCGCTATACGGTATTAAGATGACGGTTAACGCCGGTGATCAAATCGTTCAGCTAAATGAGCTGTGAGGTATAGGAACTAGTTAGTGATAAAATAACAAAGCCGTATTTATATCAAACACGGCTTTGTGGTATTTTTGGCTACGTTAACGCTTTATTTAAAAGCCACATTGTTTACCTTTATTTTGTGCTTTTAGCCAAGTTTGTAATGGTGAAAAGTAGTCAAGTACAGCAGTTGCATCCATTTGCTCTTTACCTGTTAACACTTTATACGCCTGTTGCCATGGTTTGCTTGAGCCCATTTCTAACATAGTATTAAGTGCTTCACCCGCGGCTTTACTGTTGTAGATTGAACAGCGGTGAATTGGGTCGGTATTACCAGCAATTTCACAGAGCGCTTTGTGAAATTCAAATTGCTGAATGTGCGCTAAGAAATAGCGGCTGTATGGTACACCACCTGGGACGTGGTATTTGGCACCTGGATCAAATGCATCGGCAGGGCGGTCAACTGGCGCTGCAACGCCTTGGTATTTCTCACGTAATTCCCACCAGACTTTGTTGTAGTTTTCTGGCGTAACTTCGCCTGAATAAACTTTCCAACGCCATTGATCAACCATTAATCCGAATGGAATAAAGGCTATTTTTTCTAATGCCATCTTCATCAATAAACCTATGTCTTTTGATTCATCAGGTATAGTGTCAATTAAGCCTATTTCTTTTAAGTATTTCGGCGTAACAGATAGGGCAATGGTATCGCCAATAGCTTCATGGAAGCCATCGTTGGCGCTGTTTTGATAAAACACGGGTTGATTTTTATAGGCACGTTGATAGAAGTTATGCCCTAATTCATGGTGAATAACATTAAATTCTTCACCCGTTTTTTGAATGCACATTTTGATGCGAATATCGTCTTTTGCATCTAAGTCCCATGCGGAGGCGTGACAGACAACATCGCGATCGGCAGGTTTTGTGAATAATGAACGTTGCCAAAATGTCTCTGGTAATGGCTCAAAACCGAGTGAAGTGAAAAAGGTTTCTGCGCCCTTAACCATTTTGATTTCATCATAATCGTGTTTAGCAAGTTGTTCGGTGACATCATAACCAGGATCGGCATTATCAGGTGCAACTAAGTCGTAGATATTTCCCCAAGATTGTGCCCACATGTTGCCCAATAAGTGGGCTGGAATCGGTTGATCTTGTGGTACTTTATCTTCCCCATAGGTTTTTGCTAATTCACTGCGCACATAACAATGTAGGTCATCATAAAGTGGCTTGACTTGTCCCCATAAACGGTTGAGTTCTTTACCAAATTCATCGGCAGGCATATCGTAGTTTGAACGCCACATCGCGCCTAAATCTTGATAACCTAAGCCTTGTGCACCTTCATTTGCTAATTCAGCTTGGCGGGCAAATAATGGTTTCATTTCGGGGCTAATCGTGCGCCAACCTTGCCATAATTCCAGTAATTCATCGTAATCACGAGAGGTTGCCATGGTGGCTGTCATATCGCCTAAGCTCAGTGTTTCTCCTGCTTTAGTGGTGTACTTACCTTTACCATACATACCGCCTAGTTCAGAGCCTATTTTAGCAAGTTCTGCGGATTTTTCGGCATCTTGCGGGGCTGGCATTACTAAACTTTGTTTTAAGGTATTTAATTTTCTGCGTTGATCAGCGCTTACGTCGACGTTATCAAATTTTGCTGCTTCCATCGCAAAGCGTACACCTGCCTCGGTAGATTTTTGATCAGCATCTGCAGCAAGCGACGCGGTGTCATCAGTGATAAAGTTTGAATAAATCCATGCCGCACGTGCATTTTCTAGATTAAGTGCTGTGAGCTCTTTCTCTACTTTTGTGAGAAATTTTTCCACATCAGGTGTTTGTGTTTTCGTTGCGGTTGACGTTTTAGTGGTGACATTATTGTTACTATCTGCTTGATTATTGCAGGCGGGTAACGCCAGCATGACGCATAAGGCAATGCTTGATTTGATGAATATTTTTTTCATGAGCTTGTCTTTGTTAATTTTTTGTTATTTTGAGTGGTTAGTATATAAAATCGTAGCGCTTGTACAATAGCTATTGTGTTTAATCTTGCTTCTATTCATTGATTGGTTTCTCAATGAATAGAAGCGGTAAATTAACAGGGAGCTTAATGGGAGACTTGCTTGAACACCTGCTCACCATTTACCCAAGTAGCTAACACGCTATTTTGCCAAATTTGAGCTTCTGGCTGAGTAAAGTAGTTATCACGGAGTAGGATAAAATCCGCTTTTTTTCCGGGCAGTAAACTACCAAGTAATTTTTCTTGATGACCCGCATAGGCTGCATCTAAGGTGAAGGTTTTAAAGGCTTCTACTCGGCTCATTTTTTCATTAGGGTACCAGCCACCTTTAGGTGTGTTTTGTTTATCTTGGCGCGTCACAGACGCATGTAAGCCATAAAAAGGATTAGGCGATTCAACAGGGAAGTCAGAGCCTGCGGCAATGATTGCTCCTGCATTGAGCAATTTACGCCATGCGTATGCTCCTAAAATGCGTTCGCTGCCGACTCTGTCTTCGGCCATATTTTTGTCGCTGGTAGCATGTGTTGCCTGCATTGATGCAATAACACCTAATTGATGAAAACGTGGAATATCATCTAGGCGCAATATTTGTGCATGTTCAACCCGATGACGCAACGCTTTTGTATTATTTTTATCAATGGCGGACTGATACAGATCAAGCACGACTTTATTGGCATTATCACCAATGGCATGAGTATTAACCTGAAAGCCATTGTTCATGGCGGTATGAATGTATTGTGTCAGCGATTTCTTATCGTGCAGCATTAATCCTTTATGACCAGCATGATCAGAATAATCCTCAATCAGTGCCGCACCACGACTACCTAATGCTCCATCGGCTTGTATTTTTACACTATTAAAATTGAGCATACTGTCGGGAGATGAAAACTGTCCTTGCGATAGAATGTTTTGCCAATTAGCACTAGGTAAGTACAGCATGGCATTGATACGAATAGGCATCTTGCCTGCCTGTGCTAACTGTTTAAAGGCGTTGAGGTTTGTTTCATCTATTCCAGCATCGTGTACACTGGTTAGCCCCATGCTAGCTAAGGCATTCATTGCTTTGACTAGAATATTTTTTTGCTGGGCGATGGTGAGAGGGGGAATCTTTTGTTCAATTAATGCCATAGCATTATCGATGAAAATACCACTAGGCTCGCCTTGGGCATTACGAATTATTTCACCACCTTCAGGTGCTTTGGTGGTGCGAGTAATACTAGCTAATGCCATGGCTTTGCTATTAGCCCAGCCGGCATGACCATCAACCCGTCTTAACCATACGGGTTGATCTGAAAAATACTTATCCAACATCTTAGCGGTTGGAAACTGATTGCTCGGCCATTGTACTTGATTCCAGCCTCGCCCTGTGATCCAGGTTAAGCTAGGGTTATTTTTAGCAAAGTTTATTGTACGTTGCAGTGCATCTTGTTCAGAATTTGTGTTGGTGAGATCCGCTGTAATTAAGCTTTGACCAAAACTTAATACGTGGCCATGGGCATCGATTAACCCAGGTAAAAGTGTTGCGCCTTTGCCATCGATGACTTGCCAATTTTTTTCAGGAGTTACTTTGTCAGACTCTTGATAAAGCTTATCTATTTTATCATCGGTAAATTGAAGTGCAGAAAACTGGGTTAACGAATTGCCAGTAGCATCTAAGGTATAGCCTTGTACGTTTTTTACTAACGTCGTTTGTGCCAAGGCTTGGCTGCAGGTTAACAGAAACGTAGCTGCTAATGTAAGAGTGTTGATTTTGTTCATAAAACTAACGCTATTATTATTGTGATGATTTCATCATAGCATGTTCAATGCGCTTTGCATTAATCTCTGTTAGAGCTAGGGGCTTTATGCGACTTATAGAAGCAGTTAATGAATAAAATGATGACTAGATTGACAAAAGCAAGTAAGTATATCAGTACCGGGCCATATTGACTAAAAGGCGTCATGCCGTCGACTAGACTGATTTTAGTGGTTAGCACTGCCTGTTGAAACTGTGGTAGTTGCTCAATGATATTACCCAAATGATCTGTTGCGGCCGTGACACCGTTATTGGTTGCTCTTAGCAGTGGTCGGCCAAATTCCAGTGCACGCATTCGTGCAATTTCCATATGTTGATGTGGACCATGTGAGTCACCAAACCAGGCGTCGTTACTAACGGTCAGTAAAATATTACTTTCATTAGAAAAGTTAGCTGCTAATTGTTCGGGAAAAGCAATTTCAAAACAAATTAATGGCAGTAAGTTTATATCATTGGCAATCAGGTTATTTTGCACATAGGTGCCGCGAGTAAAGGATGACATCGGCAGATTGAATAAAGGCGCTAATGGTCGCAACAAGTCGCTGAAAGGAACAAATTCACCAATAGGTAGCAGGTGGTTTTTAT
Source organism: Thalassotalea sp. G2M2-11 (assembly GCF_017168195.1). GTDB lineage: Bacteria > Pseudomonadota > Gammaproteobacteria > Enterobacterales > Alteromonadaceae > Thalassotalea_E. Next base: position 205,821 of record NZ_JADNYL010000002.1, on the reverse strand, counting down.
TATAACGATTACTGTGGTGATAAAAATAATTACCTTCGATATCATTTTGGTGTTTTTTGCCTAATACAATAAGGGAGTTAAAATACTCTTTTGATTCAAAGTTGTAATTAATGATCCCTGTGACAATTGCGGCATTATTTAATGCGGCTGATTGATTGGCCATATCAAGAAACTCTTGCGTGGTTGACAAGGTTTCAATTGCAGGTATTGCCGATTCCGGCCAAATGATCAGATCAGCACTATAATTGATACGGGTTAAATCAAGGTATTTGAGCATAGTCGGCCATTGCTCTTCGGGGGCCCACTTGATTGATTGTTTAATATTACCTTGGATCAGCGCCGCTTTAACGGTTTTTCCAGTGGGTTTTACCCATTGAGCTTGCTGAGCCATGAAGCAAAATATCAGTATGAAACTAATAGTGATTAAAGGAAGTGTTCGCTGACGAGTAATTACTAATTGGGCGATGGCAATAGTGATTAATAACAAAAAGAAGCTTACGCCTATCTCACCTATGACAGGTACTAAGGAGGCTAATGGTCCATCAATTTGGCTATAACCTAACGATAACCAAGGAAAACCAGTTAGAAATACACCACGTAAGTACTCAGTGAATAACCAAAAACAAGGGAATAAAGCGAGTATTAATCTACCGTCAGAGGATATTAGGCGTGAGCATTTTGCGGTTAAATAGCCAGCAATAGCTGGAAAAAGTGCTAAATACCCACATAAGAGTAACATTAAGAACAGCGAAATAATTAACGGCATACCGCCAAATTCGGCAATACTGACATGCACCCAGCTTATGCCACTGGCAAACCATCCAAGTGCAAAGCTAAAGCTGTGCTTCGTGGTGATTCTTATCAGTTCATCAGCATGTTGCACAGTGACTTTTGTTAAATGAATAAACCAAAGTGGTAATACAACAACAGGTAGCCACCAGTATGAAAACGGCGCATAAGCGAATACTAGACTGAGCCCTGCAACAAAGCTCAGCCATAGTGATTTATCTGTTAAGTTGCGTGTGCTTAACTTGCGTAAACGCTTGAATGGTGTATCCAAGTCATTAATATCCGTAAAAATTCGCTTAATTGTAGTGATATAACAAGTGTTATTTATTCAACCACTTTACCGTTTATTTGGAAGTCTTTTGGGATGGTGACTTGTAACATCTGGATACGTCGACTATTTGCTGAAGTGATCTTGAATTCAAAACCATCAACTTCTATCTCTTCACCTTTCTTAGGCATATGACCGAATTTATGCAAGATAATGCCACCAATGGTATCGGCATCGTCGCGATCAAAAACACAATTAAAATAGTCGTTAAATTCGGCAATTTCTGTCAATGCTTTGACCTGATAAACATTGCCAGCAAGGTGTTTAATATCTTCAGCTATTTCATCATCGGTTTCATCTTCAATTTCACCAACAATTAATTCTAAAATATCTTCAATGGTGACTACACCTGAGACACCGCCGTATTCATCTACAACAATAGCCATATGGTAGCGTTGAGAGCGAAACTCTTTTAGCAGCGGTTCAACTTTTTTACTTTCAGGTACGATAATAGCAGGGCGGATCACATCAGCTAATGATGTTGGTGTTTCTTTTTGGTCAAAGCTGTACGCTAATAAATCTTTAGCGAGGAGAATTCCTTCAATATGATCAATGTCTTCATTGACCACAGGGAAACGTGAATGGCCTGATTCCACAATAATAGGCAGAGAGTCACTCAATGGTGTTGCGATATCCAGTGTTACCATCTGTGAGCGTGGGATCATGATATCTCTTACTCGCAGATCAGAAACTCCGAGCACACCTTCGATCATTTGTTTGGTTTCAGACTTGATTAAGTCACGATCTTTTGCATCGTTTAATACTTCAAAGAGCTCTTCTTTATTTTGCGGCTCCCCAGTAAACATTTGAACAATTTTGTCCAAGATGGTTTTATTTGTAGAGCCGTTGCTAGAGTGGGGGTTGTCTTCGCTCATGGAGCTTTATTATACCTTTATTTATGTGAGTCGTTTAGTTTCTAATCAATTGTGATCGAATTCAAGTATTTATAGTAAATATTGCTAAACTAAATAACTCAACGTTGATCTATTATTTTATCTGATAGGGATCTGGAATGGTTAAATTTGCTAGTAATTGTACTTCTAACGCTTCCATTTCTTCCGCTTCTTCGTCTGATATATGGTCATAACCAAGTAAATGCAAGCAACCATGGATCACCATATGTGCCCAATGATGCATTAACGGTTTATCTTGCTCTTTTGCCTCTTGGGCAACTACATCGGCACAAATGATCAAATCACCTAGTAAATCAAGTTCAACACCATCGGGTAATTCAAACGGAAAAGATAACACATTGGTTGGTTTGTCTTTTCCTCGGTATTGTAAATTTAGCGATTGACTTTCATCTCGTTCAACAAGACGTACAGTTACCTCAAATGGCTTGTTATAGGGTGCTAAAGCGGTTGTTAACCAAAGTGAAAAGTCACTTTCATTCGGTAATTGCGCGTGTTTACATGCTATTTGCAAGTCCAATGTAATAGACATTACTTGGCGTTATCCTGAGCTGATTGGTTATTATCTTGCGCATTTTGTTGTTCTTGTGTACGTTTTTGCATTTTTAAACGATTCACTTTTTGTTCATGCACTTCATAAGCTTCAACAATTCGAGCAACAACTGGGTGGCGCACAACATCTTTTGATTGGAAAAAATTAAAGCTGACACCTGGAATATTATCAAGCACTTCAATGGCATGACGTAAACCTGATTTTTGTCCACGAGGTAAATCTACTTGTGTGACATCTCCAGTGATCACCGCACGTGAATTAAAGCCAATACGGGTTAAGAACATTTTCATTTGTTCAACGGTAGTATTTTGGCTTTCATCTAATATGACAAAGGCATCATTTAAGGTACGGCCACGCATGTAAGCAAGCGGGGCGATCTCTATCACGTTACGTTCGATGAGTTTTTCCACCTTTTCAAAACCTAACATTTCAAATAACGCATCATATAAAGGGCGTAAGTAAGGATCGACCTTTTGGGATAAGTCACCGGGTAAAAAACCCAGTTTTTCACCCGCTTCAACCGCAGGACGGGTGAGCAAAATACGACGAATTTCTTGTCGCTCTAACGCGTCTACCGCACAAGCCACGGCGAGATAGGTTTTACCTGTACCCGCGACACCAATACCAAAACTAATATCATTGGTGAGTACATTTTGTACATAGGCTGATTGATTTTTATTACGCGGTTTGATGATGCCACGTTTAGTTTTAATGGTGACCATTTGTTCATAGTCAACATCGACTTTGGTTGGCGCTTGCTCAAGCACATTAGCGTCTAAAATGGCCAAGTGCACCATTTCATCGGTAATGGTTTTATCTTCGCCTTTAACGGTTTCTGTTTCAACATATAAGTCTTTTAATAACTTAATCACCGCATTGGCATTATTTGGCTCACCAACAATTTTAAAGTGGTTACTACGGTAGCTTATTTCTACCCCTAAACGACGTTCAATGGTTTTTAGATTATCGTCCATTGGGCCACATAAATTGGCTTGTCTTGAATTATCAACTGGCTCTAAAACTAAACTGTGATTACTAATTTTACTCAAGTGGTTATCCATTTATGTTGTAAATTAAGGGGTAAATACACCAACACCAAGATCATCAACATTGGCAGGTTTTGCCTGATGATGACTGTTAGACAATATATCGGCCGGAGAGTGCGCAATTCTTAAACCCATTTCACTTTCTTGACGAATTAATTCACCGCGCAGTGAATTTGCGTAGACATCGGTAATTTTGACATCGACAAACTGTCCAATAACAGAATGTGGTCCTTCAAAGTTGACGATACGGTTATTCTCGGTACGGCCTCTAAGCTCCATTGGGTTTTTCTTCGATGGCCCTTCAACTAAAATGCGTTGTTCGGTATCTAGCATTTGTCTGGCAATACGTAATGCCTGCTGATTAATGCGGTCTTGTAAAATTTGTAAGCGCTGTTTTTTCACGTCATCACTGATATCGTCAACCATATCAGCGGCAGGTGTACCTGGACGAGCGCTATAAATAAAGCTGAAGCTTAAATCAAAATCTACCGCTTTGATCAAGTCCATGGTCGCTTCAAAATCGGCGTCGGTTTCACCAGGAAAGCCAATAATGAAGTCAGAAGACATGCAAATATCTGGGCGTGCTTTTTTCAGTTTGCGAATTTGAGATTTGTATTCCAGCGCGGTATGACCACGTTTCATTTGGGTAAGAATACGATCCGCGCCACTTTGTACTGGTAGGTGTAAGTGACTGACCAGCTCTGGGACATCTTTATAGACATCAATAATATCGTCAGTAAATTCAACAGGATGAGAAGTGGTATAACGAATACGATCAATGCCATCGATGGTGGCGATTAAACGAATTAATTCAGAAAAACGACAAATAGTGCCATCATGGGTTTCACCGCGATAGGCATTCACGTTTTGGCCTAATAAATTCACTTCACGAACACCTTGCTCAGCGAGTTGAGCAATTTCATATAAGACATCATCTAATGGACGACTAACTTCTTCACCTCGAGTATAAGGCACAACACAGAAAGTACAGTATTTACTACAACCTTCCATTATGGAAACAAAAGCGGTTGCCCCTTCGGCTTTAGGTTCAGGTAAACGATCGAATTTTTCGATCTCTGGGAAACTAACATCAACTACGGGAGTTTTCTCTCCGGTGACTTGCTTGATCATCTCAGGAATACGATGCAAGGTCTGCGGGCCGAATACCATATCAACAAACGGCGCACGTTGACGAATGGCATCTCCTTCTTGGGAAGCAACACAGCCACCTACACCAATTAATAATTCTGGCTTATCTTTTTTTAAGTTTTTCCAACGACCAAGTTGATGAAACACTTTTTCTTGTGCTTTTTCACGAATAGAGCAGGTGTTAAGTAAAATAACGTCAGCATCTTCTGCTTCGTCTGCTAGTTCATAACCATGGGTGGAGTCTAATAGTTCTGCCATTTTCTGCGAGTCATACTCGTTCATTTGACAGCCCCAAGTTTTGATATATAGCTTTTTACTCATTTTGTGCCTACTTTTACTTTGAAATTGATTCTAGTTTTTGCTAGAGAATTTTAGGGGGCGCATTTTATACCAATTTATCGGTTATTTCGACTTTATCGTGCAACTAATAGAAAAAAATTGTCTTGATTGTTTAACCGCTATCTCAGCAGCAAAAAATTAATAAAGCTTGATATCAAACAAAGACACAAAATCACTAAATGTTAAGCTTAATTACTTATGCCTTTGCTGGTTTTGGTTGAGTTGTACAGAAGGTGAAGTTTTATAATGAGTAAAAAATGGAATTGTCGTTTGAATATTAGTACTCGGTTACGCTTATTATTATTTTTACCATGGCTGGTTGTCTTTTTGTTTGGTGGTATGCAAACCTTGCAATATGTTGACAATATTCGACAAGCTAAACGGGCAACGTTTTCCATCGATATTTCCTTGCAAATTGTCAACTTAATTTATGAACTACAAAATGAACGGGGGCTCACCCAAGGTTTTTTGGCTAATCAGCATGAGGACAACAGAGTAAAACTAGTCAAACAGCGTATTAATACCGATGAACAGTTAACCCGTTTTTTTCGATTGATTGATGTTAACAATTTCAATGGTGAAAATGCACTTAGTCAAACGCTCTTTCAAACCGTATATCAAAATGTGATTAATACTTGCGAAAGCATGAGTAGCCGACGAAGTAATGTTGATCGTCTGCTCACCAGTGATCATTTTCAATATTATTCTCGATTTATTGAACAGCTCATTCGTTTATTGTCGCAAATACAAGTGAGTTTTAAACATACAGAACAAAGCAGGGACAGTCTCGATTTTATTAACCTTATTCGTCTTAAGGAAAGAGCTGGCCAAGAGCGAGGCGTCTTAAATGGTATGTTAAATTCAAAAATGATGACCATTAGTCAGCTCCAGCGCGTTATTCTTTATGGTAAAGAGCAAGAGCAATTAATTGCCGATCTCTTTGCTATTTCAAAAAATCATCATCAAACACGCTTGATTACTTTGTTATCGTCAACCGTTAATATGAATGTGTTAGCGGTTCGAGAACAGCTTATTCAAAAATTTTCGATCATTGAACAATTGTTCACGCAATATTACCGTCAATTTGACACATCAGAACAATCTGTGAATAAGAACGATATCGGACAAAAACTCATAGAGAATGAGCATAAGATAGAGAGTGCGATTACTCATTTACAATCTGCTCAACTAAATATCAGTAGTGAGCGGTGGTGGCAAATTGCGACTGAGCGAATCGATGCTTTTAAAGGGATTAGTGAGCATATTGGTAAAGATATGAAATCATTAGCTCATCAACAACAAAGCCAGGCTCGTAATGCGTTGTTACTTTATTCTGTGTTCTTTTTATTTAGTTTTTTGAGCATCTTATTTTTATCGTTTTCAGCCATTAAACGTATTATTAAAAAGTTACGCTATATTGCTGATGCTATGAGAAAAATGCAAGTGGATCATCAGTTTAATGTACCTCTTGTTGTTAAAGGCGATGACGAAATTGCTGCAATGGCGCTTGCTTTTAATCAGATGCTTGAAGAGCGGAGTAAATCAGAGAGTGAATCGAAAATTTCAGCGGCAGTTTTTGAATATGCATCGGAAGCAATAGTGATAACTAATGCTAAGAATGAGATAGAAACTGTCAATCCAGCATTTTGTACAATCAGTGGTTATCACCCCTCAGAAGTGATCGGGAAAAATCCAGGTTTATTAAGCTCTGGTAAGCATACTGATGCGTTTTATAGAAAAATGTGGCGAGCGCTTGAGCAAGACAATTGTTGGCAAGGGGAGATATGGAATAAACGAAAAAATGGAGAAGTTTACCCCGAGTATTTGGCAATAAGCGTCGTAAGAGATACAAGTGGTCAGCCTATTCAATATATTAGTTTATTTTCTGATATTACTCAGTACAAACAATATGAAGAAGATATTTGGTTGCAAGCTAATTATGATGCATTAACGGGCTTGCCAAATAAAAAGCAATGTTTGGATTTGCTTCATTATGAAACGACAAAATCTCATTTGAAAGCTCCTCAGGTGGCGGTGTTGTTTATTGACTTAGATCGCTTCAAAAACGTGAATGATACATGGGGTCATAATAGTGGCGATGAGCTGTTAAAAATTGCTGCGGATCGATTAAAAAAATGCGTGAGGGAGTCTGATGTTGTTGCGAGGTTTGGTGGCGATGAATTTGTTGTTTTATTGACAGGAACTTCACACCGAAAAGATGTTGAACAAATATCAAAACACATTTTACAAAGTCTTGCTATGCCATTTCATCTAACAGGGGCTGTTGACTCTGTCAGCAATGAAGCCGTGGTATCGGCCAGTATCGGTATCAGTTTAGCGCCGAAAGATGGCAATAGTGTACAAACCCTGATAAAAAACGCGGATACAGCCATGTATGAAGTAAAAGAAGCCGGTAAAAATGCTTACCGATTTTTTGATATCAGCATGCACCAAGTCGTTACCGAACGGATGAAAATCGAGCAAGATCTTAGAATTGCGGTGAAACAAAATGAGTTTGTCTTACATTACCAGCCGGTGATGTGCTTAGTCACTGGAGACATTGTTGGCGCAGAAGCCTTGATCCGTTGGCAACACCCCGAAAGAGGATTGATTTATCCCGATAGTTTTATTGCTATTGCAGAAGAGACTGGCTTGATTGAACCCATTGGACGTTGGGTGATAGAGCAAGCTTGTAGAGATTTAAGGCATTGGCTAGATATCGGCTTATCTCTTAAAGTGGCGGTTAATGTCTCCAGCCGCCAGTGTAAAAAAGTTAGCGAAGATGCTATTGATAAAGTGATTGAACGTGCATTAGAGACTAATCGGGTGTCAGCTGAACAACTCAAAGTTGAAATCACAGAAAGTTTATTAATGGATAACTCACAAGCAATGATTTCTACTTTACAACGTATTAGAGATCTTGGTGTTGCTATTCACATGGATGATTTTGGTACCGGGTATTCCTCCCTGAGTTACTTAAAACAGTTTCCTATTAATGTGTTGAAAATCGATCGTTCTTTCATTGCTGGTGCCTTAGAAGATGAGACCGATGCGAGTTTAGCAAAAGCAGTCGTACTTATTGGGCACAGTTTGCAATTAAAATTAGTGGCAGAAGGCATTGAAACTCAACAGCATTTAGACTTTTTGAAAGGCTTAGGGTGTGATTATGGGCAAGGCTACTTTATTTCAAAGCCTATTGCCGTTGATGACTTTATTACATTCTGTCAGCAAAAGTTGGCGTAAAAGTTAAAGGCTTTTATTGGCAAGCTTGATAAATCAATCGATATTCAGGCTGAGCAACGTTAGAATATCAATCAAGAATAATACTGGGTATAAATAAACCATGGAAAACTTTGATTGTGTGATTATTGGTGGTGGTATGGTTGGCGCAGCAAGCGCGCTTTCCCTAGCAGAGCAGGGCCTAAAGGTTGCTGTGATCGAACGTACTGCGCCAAAAGAATTTTCTCATGATCAAGCTTTTGATTTACGCGTTTCGGCAATCTCGTTAGCTTCACAGCATTTGTTAGAACAACTCGGTGCTTGGCCGTTGTTGTCGCAATGGCGAGTCTGTCCCTATCGTCGCTTAGGCGTCTGGGAGCTGGAAAGCTTATATACAGAGTTTTCTGCGCAGGAAATCGGACAATCTCATCTCGGACATATCATTGAAAATCGTCTGATCCAATTGGCATTATGGCAACAAATTGCACAACAGCCTAATATTCATTTATTGTGTCCAGAGTCATTGACTGGCTTTGAACAAACTGAACATCAGGTAAAAGTAAGTTTATCGAACCGTGATATAAACACTAAGTTACTGATTGCTGCCGATGGTGCAAATTCACAGGTTAGAAAACTGGCTAATATTGGCGTTACTGGCTGGGATTATCAACAATCATGTTTGTTAATTAATGTTGAAACCTCTTTATCGCAACAAGATATTACTTGGCAACAATTTACGCCGACAGGTCCTATGGCGATGTTGCCAATGCCAGGTCAGCATGCATCGTTAGTGTGGTATCACAATAAAGCCACCGTTGCGCAATTATCCCAGTTATCTCATAGTCAGCTGCAACAGCAAGTGCATCAACATTTCCCCTCAAAGCTTCACACTATTTCTGTGGTCAATAAAGCGAGTTTTCCATTAACCCGACGACATGCAAATCAATATCGAAATAATCGTGTTTTATTGCTGGGCGATGCCGCGCACACGATTAACCCGTTAGCAGGACAAGGGGTTAACTTAGGTTTTAAAGATGTAAAAGCATTACAAACCTTAATAGCAAAGGCCATAGGTGAGGGAAAATGCTGGCATAGTCCAGAGGTGTTAAGGCAATATGAGCAAAGTAGACGAGCGGACAACTTATTGATGATGTCTACGATGGATGCACTATATGCAGGCTTTAGCCATCCTTCACCCGTTGTAAAATTAATGAGAAATGCCGGGCTTACCTTGGCAAATAATATTCCATTGTTAAAAAATAAAGCGCTTGCCTATGCTTGTGGCCTGTAGCGGAAAAATATAAATGCTTTGATAACGAGAAGTATGATATTGGCTGAGAAAGAGTATTAAATTACTAAAAAGAATAGGTTGAATTTTTTTACTTGAAGATAAAGAAAGTGGCTGGGGTACAAGGATTTGAACCTTGGAATGACGGGATCAAAACCCGCTGCCTTACCGCTTGGCTATACCCCAACTGGAGTGCATTACATTGATTGGACTTTCTTTTACAAGAAGAGAAAAGAAAGTGGCTGGGGTACAAGGATTTGAACCTTGGAATGACGGGATCAAAACCCGCTGCCTTACCGCTTGGCTATACCCCAACAATGTAACTTACTTTCTTCGCAACATAGATGTCGCTAGAAATGGTACGGGGTGAGAGACTTGAACTCTCACATCTTGCGATACTGGAACCTAAATCCAGCGCGTCTACCAATTCCGCCAACCCCGCATTTCTATGGTGGCTACACCGGGATTTGAACCTGGGACCCCATCATTATGAGTGATGTGCTCTAACCAGCTGAGCTATGTAGCCTTTCCATCTTGCCTCTCAGCAAGTGGCGCGTATTATGCAAATCTGCTTGGGCTACGTCAACCGTTTTTTTTCAAAAAACTCGAGTTTTTGTTTGTTTGGCTAAACTCTCATCAAAACGCTGTTAATATGTGCAATTTTATCGCTTATTGTAGGCGTTCTTGAATCAACTTTGCAATATCAGGCGAGCTAGCTTCAATTGCAGGTAAACTTTCTTTCAATATTCTTTTGGGGAGTTTTTTCACAATCAGCTCGCTAACTTCTTTTGCATTTCGTTCGGCAGAAAATTCGAGCATAGTTTTGCCATTACAAGAAATATCTGAATATAACTTGCGTATTTTTAGGTGATTTGCCTTTAACAACTGACGTAATCGTTTTTTATCGTCTACGGCAATATACTCACATATATTCTGAGCGATATTAAATGCGTTGACCTGAGGGGGGAGAAGATACAGAGAGATAATGCAGCATATTATCAGGTAATGTTTATTCATAACAATTCCTCAAATAAATTTAACACTCTACGTTTAAGTGTAGGCACAGCATGTTACTTTTGCCTGTTTTATGTACAATAAATTAGAAAGAGATAGAGAAAGATAAAAGGTTTTGAGGAATTAGTGATTAGCGAGATAGTGACGACTGATAAGTGCCCAAAAGGCGGTAGTCGTCACTAAGTAATATATAGTAGGGGGATCTTTATTTAATACGTTCTCTGGCTTTTTCTGCTAGGTGTTTTGAATGCTTATCTAAATTATCAATTTCAGCTGCCACTTTTTTCGAAGGTACTTTACCAATAATGTATTCACCCACATCTAACGCGCTAGACTTTGCACCAAAAATTAATAAATTATCGCCATTACAGCGAAGTTGGTCGAAAATATTTCGAATTTTAATATTTTGCTGCTTAAGAAACTTTCTCAAGCGTTGTTTATCATTAGCTTGTACATACTCGCAAATACGCAGTGATAACGTATCATTTGCATAGATTTTCGGCGAGAAACTTAATATTAAAGCCGAAAGGGCTAGGGTGGTGACTAATCTTTTCATTTGGTTACCTGCTTTCAAGGAATAGTTGTTATCCAAGTGAATTAAGTATTTGAACTGGTTAAATATTAATACAATTGGTATTATTGTTAGGCTATTTAAGTTTGGCTCAAAAATAAAAAAAAACAAGGAGCATAATGCTCCTTGTTTTACAATGTATCGTTGTTTATAACAGCTGAATTAGACGTTAAATCTAAAATGAACAACATCACCATCTTGCACTTGGTAATCTTTACCTTCTAAGCGCCATTTACCAGCTTCTTTAGCACCTGATTCACCATTATATTCAATAAAATTATCATAGCCGACGACTTCAGCTCGAATAAAGCCTTTTTCAAAGTCAGTGTGAATAACACCCGCAGCTTGAGGAGCCGTAGCGTTTTGTTTTACTGTCCAAGCTCGAACTTCTTTAACACCAGCGGTGAAATAAGTTTGTAGATTTAATAAACCGTAACCAGAGTTGATGACGCGGTTTAATCCAGGTTCATCAAGCCCCATTTCTTCCATAAATATCTCGCGATCTTCTTCATCCATTTCAGAAAGTTCACCTTCAATCTCAGCACAAACTGGTACAACAACGGCACCTTCTTGTTCTGCAATTTCACGTACTGTATCTAAATAAGGGTTATTTTCAAAACCATCATCGTTAACGTTCGCAATATACATGGTAGGTTTGACGGTTAAGAAGTTAAGGTATTTAACCGCGTTGAGCTCTTCTTTTGTTAACTCTAAAGAGCGAATCATATGGCCTTCTTCTACATGTTTTAATATTTTCTCTAATACAGGTAGTTCAAATTTGGCGTCTTTATCGCCGCCTTTGGCACGTTTGGTTTGACGTAAAATAGCACGTTCAGCAGTGTCCATATCAGCCAGTGCTAATTCTGTGTTAATCACTTCTATATCATCTGCTGGGTTAACGTTACCAGCAACGTGGACGATGTTTTCATTTTCGAAACAGCGTACTACATGCCCAATAGCATCGGTCTCACGGATGTTAGCGAGAAATTTATTACCTAAGCCTTCACCTTTTGATGCGCCAGCAACAAGGCCCGCGATATCAACAAATTCCATCGTGGTTGGTAATACACGCTCAGGATTGACAATGGCAGCGAGTTTATCTAATCGAGGATCAGGAACAGGTACAACACCAGTATTAGGTTCTATTGTACAAAAAGGAAAGTTAGCAGCTTCAATGCCTGCTTTGGTTAATGCATTAAATAATGTTGATTTACCTACATTAGGTAAACCGACAATGCCACACTTAAAACCCATAATGAATACCTATTTATTGTGCCTTAAAAGAATGTAAGCGATTTTGCGCTTTCTTTAAGTCATCTTTCATCCAAATTTCAAAGCAACGACTTGCTTCGTCGATTGCTTGTTCAATTAACTGTTGTTCTTGCTGGGGAGCTCTACCCAGTACATGTCCAGTTACACGATCTTTATGACCAGGATGGTCAATACCAATGCGTAACCGGTAAAAATCTTTGTTGTTTGCCATACGAGCGATGATATCGCGCAAACCATTGTGTCCGCCGTGCCCGCCACCTTTTTTTATTTTGCAAACTCCAGGTGGAATATCGAGCTCATCGTGAGCAACCAGTATATCTTCCACTGCTATTTTATAAAAGTTTGCTAAAGGAGCGACAGCTTGACCGCTTCGGTTCATAAATGTTGTTGGGATAAGTAAGTGAACTAAATGTTCCCCAATATATCCTTTACCATATAAACCGGCATATTTTTTTTCAGGTCTAAGCGAGATATTATATCGAGATGCAAGTTCATTAATGAACCAGACGCCTGCGTTATGGCGAGTTTTTTCATATTCGGGGCCTGGGTTACCCAGGCCCACAACTAGTTGAATCGTCATTTAAGGAAAAACCTTAATTACTCTTCAGTAGTTTCTTCTTCTGCATCGTCGTCACTTGATGAACCTTTCGGTGCATTTGCAGTAACAACGGCTTGGTCATGGTTTTCACCTTTAGATAATTCATCAGAAGATACGCCTTCTGGGAATTTAACATCAGATAAGTGATAAGTTTGACCAACCTCTAAATCAGCAAGATCAACTTCGATATACTCAGGTAACTTGCCTGGTAAACATGTGATTGCGATTTCAGCAATGTGATGAGCTACAGCGCCACCTTTTTTAACAACTGCTTCTTCGTTGATGAAGTGAACAGGTACGTTAGTGTGAACGTCGTGAGTTGCATCAACACGCATAAAATCCATATGCATGATAATTGGTTTGAATGGGTGACGTTGCATGTCTTTGATCAAACACTCAACTGGCTTGCCATCTACGTTTAACGTTAAAACGTGAGAATAAAATGCTTCTTCTTGTTGTGCACGGAACACTTTGTTGTGTGCTAACGTTAAAGAAACAGGCTCTTTGCCTTCACCGTAAAGGATAGCTGGAACTTTGTTCGCATGACGTAGGCGGCGGCTCGCACCTTTCCCTAAGTCTGTACGTACTTCAGCATCCAAAGTAAATATATCTGTCATGGTTTTATTACCTTATGTATATAATTAAGTTGTTGTTTTTCGCGACCAAAAACAACGCTATTTGCCTTTATCTGATAAAAAGTTAATTTTCGCCAGATAAAAAAGGCGCGGCATAATAACACTCAGCCAAGACAAAATCCAATGTTTATCTTGCGTAAATAAAAAAAGCACCTGAAAAGGTGCTTTTAAAATAAAATCTCTTTACAGAGCAAAGCCTGAGGACTAATTGTCAAACATCGCCGAAATCGATTCTTCGTTGCATACGCGACGAATAGCTTCTGATAACATGCCACTTAATGTAAGCTGGCGAACATTACCAAGCGCTTTTATTTCTGCTGAAAGTGGAATTGAATCAGTGACAATGACTTCATCAATGACTGAATTTTTTAGGTTTTCTGCAGCATTGCCTGAAAGTACTGGGTGGGTTGCATAAGCGAATACTCGATTAGCGCCATGCTCTTTTAACGCTTCAGCGGCTTTGGCTAATGTACCACCTGTATCAATCATGTCATCAACAATAATACAGTCTCTGCCTTGTACATCACCAATAATGTGCATGACTTGAGCAACATTGGCTTTTGGACGACGCTTATCGATAATGGCAAGATCTGCATCATCAAGTAATTTTGCGACTGCTCGAGCACGTACCACACCACCAATGTCTGGTGAAACAACCACAGGGTTGTCTAACGCTTTTTCTTTCATGTCTTCTAAAAGAATAGGAGTACCAAAGACGTTATCAACAGGGACATCAAAGAAGCCTTGAATTTGCTCTGCGTGTAAATCTACAGTTAGTACGCGGTCAACGCCGACACTAGATAAGAAGTCTGCCACAACTTTTGCCGTAATTGGCACACGTGCACTACGTACACGACGATCTTGGCGTGCATAACCAAAATAAGGCATTACCGCAGTAATTCTACCTGCTGATGCACGACGTAATGCATCGATCATTACGATCAATTCCATTAAGTTATCATTCGTTGGAGCACAGGTTGATTGAATTATAAAAACGTCAGCACCACGTACATTTTCAGTTATTTCAACACTAATTTCGCCATCGCTAAAGCTGCCCACTTTGGCTTCGCCTGGGGTGATATACAGACGATTAGCAATTTGTTTGGCCAGTTCAGGGGTGGCGTTACCCGCAAAGATTTTCATGTCAGGCACTATCAGTTCCTCAGAAACTTTTGACATTGGATTTCAACACTGATTAAACATTATGGTTTAATATCAGCACAATATTATAAAAAAGCCAAATTTGTTGGCTTTTTTATGTAATTTACGTGTTCATCTAAGTTGTTCTTGCATTCGTTGATGAAGAATCGAGCGATTAACACCTTTTGCGACAAACGATTCAACCGAGGAAGGCAATAAATCAGCTATTTGCCGCGCTTCTTTTTCTGTATCAAAACGAGAAAAAATACACGCCCCAGTTCCAGTCATTTGAGACGGCGCGTATTCTACCAACCAAGCAAGTAACTTGGCAACCTCAGGATACTGTTTTATCACTAAAGATTGGCAATCATTGTGTGCACTATGGATGATGTCATCAATGGGCGCCGCATTAATATCAATTTTTGCGCTATCACGGGTTAATGCTTTAGCATTGAAAACTGCTTGGGTCGAAATGCTACAGTTTGGTTTAGTGACTAAGTAGTAATACTCTTTGGGATACACAGGCGTGAGCTGTTCTCCCACACCTTGCGCAAAAGCTGAAAATCCGTGGATAAAAATTGGTACATCAGCGCCAAGTGAGAGTCCTAGAGTAGCTAATTCATCGAATGACAAGCCTGTTTGCCATAAGTAATTTAAGGCGATCAATACCGTTGCTGCATTAGAAGAACCGCCGCCTAAACCACCGCCCATCGGCAGCACTTTGTTGAGTTTTATTTCTGCTCCATTTGAATATTTGGCTTGTTTTTGTAATAGCTGAGCAGCTTTGATTATCAGATTGTCTTCATTGTTAACCCCATCTATAGGGGTGAGTAGTTTAATTTCATCACCAGCGGTAGTGCGAATAGCAATATCATCACCGTAGTCTAAAAACTGAAACACGGTTTCTAATTCATGATAGCCATCGGTTCTTTGGCCAACAATATGTAAGAATAAGTTTAATTTTGCTGGTGATGGAAAGTGTTGAAAATAAGATTGTTCTGCCATAGTTAGTTCGTCAAAGTGTCCACTGGTTGATATGTATTTTTATTGTCAAACCACCTTGTTCTATCGTGATTTTCGTTGCCATGGGTAATTGGTGGTAGTACTGATAATCACCATAATGTATTTGCCATAATTGATGATCATAAACACTGGAAAGTTGTTTGGGTAATCCAGTCGCTGTGTCGTATGTTATTTGATCTTGCATTGACCAAGTTAACCCTTTTAACCAATGTTGCATGGCTTGTGTGGGTAATGTCAGTTCGGTGAGATGAAATATCAGTTGTTCCAGATTGGTCGTTTGATATTGTTCTCCATCAACTTCGACGGTATGTAAACCTTGCTCAGAAGAAAGTGATAATACATTAATGCCTAAATATGACGTTAGTTTGAGTGTTTGGCTGGCTTGTTTTTGATTGACTTGCCAAAAAAGGTTGGCGCTGTGTCTTTTTTTGCTACTGATAAATGCGAGTTTGCCGGTGACTTGCCATTGGTCAATGTTGGATAATTGGCTCTGTCGTTGTGCTTTACTTAAAGCAATTGGCTCAAGTGACTGATTGCGTTCAACCATGCTAGAGCAGGCAGTTAATAGCAATGCAATAGTAAGCAAGCTTAGGTGAAAAAAATGGCGCATAAGAGAGTCGATTACCAGCTAAGTTTCCTGAATCCACATAAAATACAGGGATTTTCTTTTATTCATAGCGAATATTACGTAAAATTATCACAATAGTTTGTGATAGATCACGAATTGTTGTTTATAGATGAGCAATAATACACAAGTGGTTTATATTTTCAGTGTTTTTTATCACGTAAGGCACTGAACCATGAAAAACATTTTATACATTGTAAGTAGGTTGAGTCGTTAACATTATGTCTATTGTTGCTGTCGGAATAAATCATAAAACTGCACCTGTAGCTGTTCGGGAGAAGATTTCGTTTAATCCTGATAAGTTATCTTCAGCGTTACAGGAAATGTTACAGCATGTGCAATGTAAAGAAGCGGCAATATTATCGACTTGTAATCGTACCGAATTGTACCTTGTTCAGTCTGAAAAACTAGATATCACACAAGAGAAGGTTGTTGCTTGGCTATCACAACATCATAATATTCCTGCATCAAGTTTTATTCCCAGCCTTTATTGGCATAGTGAGCAACAAGCGGTTAATCATATGATGCGTGTTGCCTGTGGTTTAGATTCCTTAGTATTGGGAGAGCCACAAATCTTAGGTCAAATGAAGCAAGCTTATAATCAAGCAAAAGCATCTGGCTCAATGGCCTTAGTGATGGATCGTTTGTTTCAACGCACTTTTGGTGTGGCAAAGCAAGTAAGAACAGAAACGGACATTGGAGCAAGTGCGGTTTCGGTCGCTTTTGCTTCGGTTAATCTCGCTAAGCATATTTTTGCGAGTTTAGAAAAAGCGAAAGTGTTGTTAGTCGGGGCTGGTGAAACCATCGAGTTGGTTGCTAAGCACCTTTATGAAAACAAAGTTGGCAAAATTACGGTCGCCAACCGTACATTGTCTCGTGCTGAATTAATGGCGGAGCAGATTGGGGCTGATGTTATCACCTTAGCGCAAATTCCTGAAAAAATGGCTGATGCAGATATTGTTATCAGTTCTACCGGCAGTACCTTACCTATTATTGGTAAAGGTATGGTAGAGCAGGCGTTATCTAAACGTAAACATCGTCCTGTTTTCATGGTTGATTTAGCTGTGCCTCGTGATATAGAAGAACAAGTGGCCGAGTTAGAAGACGTGTTTTTATATACCGTGGATGACTTGCAAGGCATTATTGCTAAGAATATGGAAAGCCGCCGAAAAGCAGCAATAGAAGCCGAGGCCATTGTAAACCAACAAACCACCGGTTTTATGTCTTGGTTACGAGGTTTAAATACTCAAGATACTGTGGTGAGCTACCGTAAGCAGTGCATGGATGAACGTGACATTTTGTTGGAAAAAGCAAAACAGCAGCTCAGTGCTAATAAAGATCCTGAAGCCGTGTTAGCCGAACTTGCCACTAAGTTAACCAACAAGTTTATGCATGCGCCAACGAATGCCATACAGTCAGCTGCTCAAGGGGGCGAGCTAGATAAGTTAATTTATTTACGAGATATATTTAATATTGATAAATAATTGACTCTCCATTGAAACTAGCGGGTTAAATCTTTACACTGCCGCCATTCCAGATAAAATTTCGTCCCATATTGCATCATAACTAGGTTATAATAGCCGATTAGTGATTGTATGCGTTTACTATAAAGATAATTTAATGAAAGAATCTGTTTATCAAAAACTTGAAGGTTTAGTGGAACGTTTTGAAGAAGTTCAAGCCTTATTGTCTGATCCTGAAACTATTGCCGATCAAGAAAAATTTCAAAACTTATCCAAAGAATTTAAGCAATTAGAAGAAGTTACTGGGGTTTTTAACCAATATCAGGAAGCAGAAGAAAACTTTGCCACTGCTGAAGAAATGCTTAAAGATGATGATCCTGACATGCGTGAAATGGCGCAGGATGAATACAAAGAAGCGAAAAAAGCAGTCGAAGAAATGTCTGATCAGTTACAGATATTATTATTACCGCGTGATCCTAATGACGATAACAACTGTTTTGTTGAAATTCGCGCTGGGGCGGGTGGAGATGAAGCGGCAATTTTTGCAGGTGATTTGTATCGCATGTATACCCGCTACTGTGAAAAACAAGGCTGGCGTACAGAAGCCATGAACCTAAGTGAAAGTGAGCAGGGTGGTTTTAAAGAAGTGATCTTTAAAATCATTGGTGACGGTGTTTATGGCCAAATGAAATTTGAATCGGGTGGACATCGAGTACAACGTGTACCAGAAACAGAATCACAAGGCCGTGTACATACCTCAGCCTGTACTGTGGTGGTGATGCCAGAAATACCTGAATCTGAAGCAATTGAAATCAATAAAGCGGACTTACGCATTGACACTTTCCGAGCTTCGGGAGCGGGGGGGCAGCATGTTAACAAAACCGATTCTGCCATTCGTATTACTCACATTCCAACTGGGGTGGTAGTGGAATGTCAAGATCAGCGTTCACAGCACAAAAACCGTGCGCAAGCCATGTCAGTATTACAAGCAAGATTACAGCAAGCCGAAGATGAAAAGCGTCGTGATGAAGAGGAATCTTCTCGACGTAGTTTAGTGGCCAGTGGTGATCGTTCTGAGCGCATTCGCACTTATAACTATCCGCAGGGGCGTATGACAGATCATCGTATAAATTTAACCTTGTATCGTTTAAATGAAGTGATTGAAGGTAACTTGCAATTGGTGCTAGAGCCTATAATGCAGGAAAACCAAGCTGATTTATTAGCAGCACTTGCTGAAAATGGCTAAGTAAGCATTTTAGCTTGTCAATGATTAGCACTTTATGCCGATAAATATTGATACGATTGCCTCAGCGATAAATTATGGTAGCAGTGCACTGGCTGAGGTATCAGACAGTGCTAAGCTTGATAGTCAAATATTATTGGCGCATGTGTTAGCGAAAACAACAGCTTATTTGTACACTTGGCCAGAACAGCTGTTATCCCAAACTGAGCAACAAGATTTCTTATCTTTACTTGCAAAACGACAACACTGTGTCCCTATTGCCTACCTTATCGGTTATAAAGAGTTTTGGTCGTTAAACTTTAAAGTCTCTCCTGCGACATTAATTCCTCGACCTGACACTGAAGTATTAGTTGAGTTGGTGTTAGAGCATTATGCTGAGCAACAGCTTTGTTGTTTAGATTTAGGTACAGGCACGGGGGCGATTGCTCTGGCACTGGCATCGGAGCGCAATAGCTGGCAAATAGATGCCGTTGATTTTCAAGTGCAGGCGGTCGAATTAGCAAAAGAAAATGCAACTGAGTTGTCTTTATCACAGGTAAATATTTTTCAAAGTGACTGGTTTAGTGCCGTCCCAATAGGTAATATTTATCAGGTGATTGTTTCTAATCCACCTTATATTGATCCCCTCGATCAACATTTAACTCAAGGTGATGTGCAATTTGAACCTAAAAGCGCTTTAGTTGCAGAGCAGCACGGGCTTGCTGATATTCATAAAATTATCAGTCAGGCTAAAGATTATTTAGCCACCGGAGGTCGATTGTACTTTGAGCATGGTTATGATCAGGGGCCTGCTGTGCGAGAGCTGTTTGCAAAGCAAGCTTTTGAACACATTGAAACAGTAAAAGATTATAACGGAAACGATCGTATTACTTACGCAAGTTTTTATCATAAAAATAATAAAGAGGATTAACAACAATATGTTATTAAAACACTTACATATGATGGTCGCGTTTATCAGTGTTGCATTATTTACCTTTAGGTTTGCATTGACCTTAGCGGGGTCGGCACAATTATCTAAAAAATGGCTTAAAGTAACCCCTCATGTGATTGACACCTTATTATTATTATTGGGTGTGATCATGATGATGAAGTTAGCGTTGAATCCATTTGAGCAGCTGTGGCTAGGAGAAAAATTATTAGGCGTATTAGCCTATATTTTTACGGGGTATTACACCCTGAAACTAGCACGTAATAAGATGATGCAAGTTTTTGGTTATTTGGGTTCCATAGGCTGGGTGTTACTTGTGGTGCGATTAGCCATGACAAAACAACCTTTATTTTTTGTTGGTTAGAGCTTTAAAAATACAATTTTGCCCTTATTAATTAAGCATGAATTTAAAGGTTTAGTTTTATTTAAATGAATGATTTGTTGTTATCAGAATTACACTCTGAGCAAGAAGCGTTATTAGCTTCTTTAGTGCTTATTCAAGAGCATATTTTTGATGAAGTCGTATCGATTGATGCTTTAGTCGCGCCAATTATTAAAGAATGCCAATTATCAATTACTGGTATTGATGATTCAATGGCGCAAGCAGAATGTTTGATTAATGAACTCTATGTAGGGCAATTATTGCTTGATAATGATCGTTTGCTTTGGCCTGTGATCGCGCAAAAGCTTAATAAAGCGGTTGAGTATAAGTTAATAGCCCCTGTACTCAAAGCGGCACTGATCCAACATGTAGCCAATGCTTGTCAATTAGAAGCTGAATTGGTTTATGTGCCAGAAAAAGTAATGGTACGTATTATTTGTGATGATATGTACTCAATTATTTTTGATCCCATTTCCGGGGAGTCGCTCAGTGGACAAGAATTAGATCAGCGTTTAGATGAATTATCGGGTGAGCCGAGCCAGACATTTTTGCCACAAATGGAACGACAAAGTATTATTGTTGAATACTTAAGTGCACTTAAAGCATCATTAATTAATGAGTTACAATTTGACAAAGCGTTAAAGTGTGTGGATTTATTGTTAGCATTACGTCCAGATGATCCATTTGAGCGCCGAGATCGTGGTTTTTTGCTGCATCAGCTTGACTGTTTTAAAGTCGCCTATGATGACTATCAATATTTTGTGAAAGAGTGTCCACAAGATCCAGCAGCACAATTATTAAAATTACAATTAGATAAGATTACACTCACCGAAACCGTGCTACACTAGCCCAATTTTATAATAATTAGACAAACAACTTCTGGGAGAATTTATGTTTGCATCATCTTCAGCCACTGAAGTAGCTACTGAAGCGAGTCAACACACTCCATTAATTACTAACGACGCTACCATTTTAGGTATATTAGCTATTATGCTTGGTTGGGTATTTTATACTTCGCATAGCCAATCTGCTTTTTGGAAGAAATTTTATGGTGTCGTACCTGCGGTACTATTATGTTACTTCTTACCATCATTACTCAATAGCTTTGATATTATTAGTGGAGAAGAATCAAATCTTTACTATGTTGCTTCACGATATTTGTTACCCGCGTGTTTAGTTTTACTTACCATTAGTATTGACTTACCTGCGATCAAACGACTCGGTAGTAAAGCGATTATTCTGTTTTTAACAGGAACTGTCGGTATTGTCATTGGTGGGCCTATTGCTTTATTGGTTGTCTCCACTTTTGTGCCTGAGCTTATTGGTGTTTCTGGGCCAGAAGCTGCATGGCGAGGAATGACGACTGTTGCTGGTAGTTGGATTGGTGGTAGTGCTAACCAAGCGGCAATGAAAGAAATATACGGTGCCGGCGATGCAATATTCTCCACCATGGTGACGGTTGATGTTATCGTTGCGAATTTATGGATGGCAGTCTTACTCGTTATGTCGGGCAGGGCAGCTAAAATTGATGCGAAATCAGGTGCCGATATTTCTGCAATTGATGAGCTAAAAGAAAAGGTTGAACAATTTCATGCCAAACATGCCCGTATTCCAACACTTTCTGATTTGATGATTATTGTCGCAGTTGGCCTTGGGGTGACAGGCTTTGCGCATTTATTTGCTGATACTGTGACACCATATTTTGTTGCAAATCATCCTGAACTTGCGAAGTTTAGTTTTCACAGTAAATTCTTTTGGATGATCGTTTTTGCCAGTACTGTAGGTATTTTCTTATCGTTTACCAATGTGAGAAAACTCGAAGGAGCAGGAGCTTCAAAAGTGGGTAGTGCATTTTTATACGTGCTAATTGCTACAATTGGTATGAAAATGGACGTGCGAATGATTGTCGATACCCCCATTTATTTTGTCATTGGTGTTATTTGGATGCTAGTCCATGCAGGATTAATGTTATTTGTGGCAAAACTGATCAAAGCGCCGTTGTTTTATATGGCTGTAGGGAGTCAGGCAAATGTAGGTGGGGCAGCGTCAGCACCAATTGTTGCTTCAGCATTTCACCCGTCTCTTGCTCCGGTAGGTGTGTTATTAGCCGTTTGTGGTTATACCTTAGGCACCTACATGGCATGGTTATGTGGCCAATTTTTACAAGCGGTAGGTTAAGCTTAAATTTTAGGAAATGATATGACAATCAACAGTGTAAATATCGGATCGTTAACGGTTGCTAATGAACAGCCATTTACTCTATTTGGCGGTATGAATGTGCTTGAGTCACGAGATTTAGCAATGAGTATTGCTGAGCATTATGTCAAAGTGACTGAAAAGCTTGGTATTCCTTATGTCTTTAAAGCATCATTTGATAAAGCGAATCGTTCATCTGTCAACTCTTACCGTGGGCCAGGTATGGACAAGGGCTTGAGGATATTTGAGGAAATTAAAGCCACGTTTAATGTGCCAATTATCACTGATGTTCATGAGCCTTATCAGGCTCAGCCAGTTGCTGATATTGTTGATATTATTCAACTTCCTGCGTTTTTAGCAAGACAAACTGATCTGGTTGTTGCTATGGCAAAAACTGGGGTGGCAATTAATGTCAAAAAGCCACAGTTTTTAGCGGCACATGAAATGAAACATATTATTAATAAATTCGCTGAAGCAGGCAATGAGCAGGTGATTTTATGCGAGCGAGGCAGTTGCTACGGCTACAATAATCTTGTGGTCGACATGCTTGCAATGGACGAAATGAAATCAATGGCTCCAGTCATTTTTGACGCGACACATGCTTTACAAAAACCAGGGGGAAGAAGTGAGTCTGCTGATGGTCGACGTGCACAAGCTGCGCAGTTAGCCAGAAGTGGTATGGCATTAGGACTTGCTGGTTTATTTATTGAGGCTCACCCTGATCCAGAGCAAGCTAAGTGTGATGGTCCTTGTGCATTACCGCTTGATAAGTTGGCACCATATTTAACACAAATGAAGGCGATAGATGATTTGGTTAAAAGTTTCGAACCATTGATCACAGATTAAGCTTTGAATCTCGCTTTAAGCGTGTTTTTCGATGAGTTAAAAAAAAGGGTGCCTAGAGAGCACCCTTTGTTTTTTATGCGCGAGCATCTTATTTCACTATAATAGCTCTAGAGAAGCTATCAGTGACTTCAGTGTATTGCTTGGTTGGGGGGAAACAATACTTGAATTATTGGTTTATTCTGCTGTGATTAACGCCTTAGCCATCATACGCTTAGTTACGCTGCTTTTCTTTGCCTTTGCTAGCGTTAAACGAGAGTCTGTTGTGACTAATGTAAGGTTTAATTGCTTAATAGATTTCGCTAAATCGATTTCTACTGATTTCACTAATTCACTAGTATTAATTGGTTGTAACTTTGTAATGCTAGTAGTGAAAACGTCAGTGGTTTTTGCATTAGCGGTTGCTGTGAGTAAAGCAACGGTAATGATTGAGAGTGTGTTAATTAATTTCATGGTCGTGTTACCTGTATAAAACGTCAAATATTTATATAGATGTCTTAGGACCTTTTCTTTGCTCTCTCGGGTGAATGATTTCTGTTTGATAACATTCGTTGCCTACCTACCTACTTTCTATATCACTGTAGGGTAAAGATGGTGTCCTTCATCTACAGGTAGAATAATAAGTTAATACTGGTAAAAAGAAAAATGACAAATTATAATGTTTTGTATTAGAAAAACTAATGGATTGGCTCGGTTGTTTATTGGTTAGAGTAAATATTCAATAAATTGTCATATTCATACTGTATTATAGGTGATATTTTGGCTATACGTTTACCTCCACTTAACGCCCTTAAAGCGTTTGAAGCATCCGCTCGCCAACTGAGTTTTACTCGAGCTGCTGAAGAATTATTCGTTACTCAAGCGGCGATAAGTCATCAAATTAAATCCTTAGAGGAGTATTTAGGGTTAAAGTTATTTATGCGAAAAAATAGAGCTTTGTTATTAACAGAAGAAGGGCAAGCTTATTTTTTAGACATTAAAGATGTGTTTAACTCAATCAATGATGCGACCGAACGGTTACTTGCGCGAGGAGCTAAAGGTGCTATCACGGTAAGTTTACAACCTAGCTTTGCCATTCAATGGTTAGTGCCACGCCTAACTCGTTTTAGTCAAGACAACCCAGATATAGATGTGCGTATTAAAGCCGTTGATCAGACCGACGGCTTATTGACAGAAGATGTTGATGTTGCCATTTACCATGGCCGAGGTCGATGGCCGAATATCCATGCAAATAAATTACATACTGAATATTTATTACCCGTTTGCTCGCCTTTATTATTAGAGGGGGAAAAGCCATTAACGAGTGTTGAAGATTTTACTTTGCATAATTTATTGCATGATACATCAAGGCGCGATTGGAAAAGGTGGTTTAAAGAAGCCGATATTAAAGCGACAAACGTTAACCATGGCCCTATCTTTAGTCATTCAGCGATGGTATTGCAAGCGGCTGTTTATGGGCAAGGGATTGCATTAGTGCAAGGAGTGTTAGCCAAACCAGAAATTGACGCAGGTCGTTTAGTGGTCCCTGTTGACCATAAGCTGATCAGTAAAGATGCTTTTTATATTGTGTGTCGTGAAAGTCAGTTAGATGTTGGTAAAATAGCGACTTTTCGTAATTGGGTTTTGGAAACCGTTGCTGAAGAACAAGAGCTTATTGAAGAAGATGACGAGCTGTTAGCATAGATGTGTGCGCTATTAGCTTAATACCCTTAATGCTCTCTATTAACAAAAGAGAGCAATTAATAATCGATAATGCTAGGAAGAGATAATGAACTCGCCATCTATCATTCAACAAGAAGTAACTAATGCTAAAGCGTACCTTGTATTTGCTCATGGTGCAGGTGCGGATAAATCGTCAGCGTTTTTAGAGCAAGTATCTGAGCAGTTGAACCAACGACAGTTTAATGTCTTACGTTTTAATTTTAACTACATGGATAAGCGTTTGGCTGATGGCAAACGTTACCCGCCAGAGCGCATGCCTAAGTTAGTCGATTGCTTTAATCAAGTATTAGCGAGCTTAGAAACAAGCTTACCGGTTTTTTTGATCGGTAAGTCGATGGGCTCCAGAGTAGCAGCCACTATCGCGAATCAGCCTGAGCAACGGTTTCGTGGCGTTATTTGTTTAGGTTATCCATTTCACCCTCAAAAACAGCCTGAGAAGCTTCGCCTTGAACCTTTGCAGCAAAGCTTGAAGCCAATTCTTGTGGTGCAAGGCACGCGTGATGCATTAGGTAATCAGCAAGAAATCTCAGAATATGATTTACCTTCTTCAGTGCAAGTTGAATTTTTAGCTGATGGCGATCATGATTTGAAGCCGCGTAAAAAGTCAGGTTACAGCCATGAGCAGCATTTGAGTTCAGCACTAGATAAAATAGAGGCATTTATTGATGAATGGCGTTAATTTTGCGAAGGTTTTATTGGTTTTGATTGCACTAAGTGGTGCGAGTTCGGTACTATT
Organism: Thalassotalea sp. G2M2-11; assembly: GCF_017168195.1. Lineage (GTDB taxonomy): Bacteria > Pseudomonadota > Gammaproteobacteria > Enterobacterales > Alteromonadaceae > Thalassotalea_E. Next base: position 179,808 of record NZ_JADNYL010000002.1, on the reverse strand, counting down.
AGGCGCTTGGCTTGCACATGCTGGTCAACAGTTAATTTTGGCGGATAAAGCGCGTTTAGTTACGGCGCATCATTACCAAATAATCCATACATTAGCCGCACTTGCGAGTATATTGTCTTATCGAGTTAAATTATCTCGGGTATTACTTATTTCATCGTTGTTATTTATTGTTGGTATTCTGACTTTTAGTGGCAGCTTATATATGAAAACTTATACTGGCATTGATGATTTAGGTAAACTGGCACCATTTGGCGGCGTTATTTTAGCCCTAGCTTGGATTTTACTTGCTTTTGTTTCTATAGGTACTAAAGAAAAATGACATCAATAGTTTTATATTGCCGCCCAGGCTTTGAAAAAGAGTGTGGCGCGGAAATTCAAGAAAAAGCGGCATGGAATGAAGTCTATGGCTACTTACAACTAACGAAGAAGCAAGGTATTGTTTTTTTTCACCTGAACAACCCTGAAGAAGGTGAAAAACTGATGGAGCGGATACCGCTTAAACGTTTGATTTTTGCACGCCAGTGGTTTGTGAGTTTAACCGAGCGGATCGCTTTACCTGAATATAATCGTGTTGAAGCCATTTGTGAGCAATTAGGTACAGAGTGGCAATACGCTGATTTAAGGATGGAAACTCCCGATACTAACGATGGTAAAGCCTTATCTAAGTTTTGTCGCAAACTAGCGGTGCCTTTGCGTCAGGCATTACGCAAAAATAAAGTGCTGACTGAAAAAAATGATAAAAGTGGCGCTGTATTACATGCTTTGTTCTTTAGTGGTTCAGAAGTTATGTTAGGTTTTTCGCTTGGACATAATACTTCTCCTCATGTGATGGGCATACCGAGATTGAAATTTCCTAACCAAGCGCCAAGTCGATCAACCTTGAAATTAGACGAAGCGTTTTTACATTTTATTCCTAAATCTGAGTGGGAAACTCGATTGACTTCCGGAATGAATGCGGTTGACTTAGGTGCTGCACCAGGTGGTTGGACATACCAATTGGTGCGACGAGGTATGATGGTGACTGCTGTCGATAATGGCCCGATGGCTGAGTCGTTAATGGAAACAGGGCAGGTTAAGCATAAAATGTTTGATGGCTTTAAGTATGTACCGCAAAAGCAAAACGTTTATTGGTTAGTGTGTGATATGATTGAAAAGCCTCAGCGGGTGGCTAAGCTAATGGCTAATTGGTTATTACACGGTTATTGTAAAGAAGCGATGTTTAACCTTAAATTGCCAATGAAAGGACGTTATCAGCAAGTTGTTGATGATTTACAAACCATGAAGGATATGTTTTCGGAGCATCAAGTGAAATATGAGCTTTATGCTAAACACCTGTATTATGATCGTGAAGAAGTTACCGTTCATGCGCGACTGTTATCGCCTTTACCTCAGCTTTAATTTAATCCAGACATAAAAAAAACGGCTAATTAAGCCGTTTTTTTTATGTGCAATGTAATGTTGTCTTTATAGACGTTCTAACAATGCTTCTGTAAAGTCTGTCGTACCGTGTGTGCCGCCTAAATCACGCGTTGTGCGATCACCACTTTCGATAACATCAGTAATGGCTTTACGAATTGCATCCGCTTTATCAGCCATTTCTAAGTACTCTAGCATTTGAATTGCCGCTAAGATAACTGATGTTGGGTTAGCTAGGTTTTTACCTGCAATATCAGGTGCACTGCCATGTACGGCTTCGAAAATTGCACATCCTTTACCAATATTAGCTCCTGGAGCCATGCCTAAGCCGCCCACTAAGCCTGCACATAGATCAGAGAGAATATCACCGAATAGGTTCGTGGTAACGATCACGTCAAATTGCTCAGGGTTCATCACCAATTGCATACAGCAGTTATCAACGATCATCTCTGTTGATTCAATGTCAGGATAACGCTTAGCAACTTCACGAGCCACTTTTAAGAATAAACCTGAAGTTGATTTTAAGATATTGGCTTTATGTACTGCAGTGACCTTTTTACGGCCTTCTTTACGTGCTGTCTCATAAGCAAAAGTGACAATACGCTCTGCGCCTTCACGAGTGATCAGGCTTTTTGCTTCGGCTTCTGAACCATCTTCTGTCGTTGTTTGCCCTAAGCCTGAGTACATGCCTTCAGTATTTTCACGAATAGTGATGATGTCAATATTGTCATAACGTGCTTTCGTGCCTTTAAAAGAAAGGACTGGGCGCACGTTTGCATATAATTGAAATTGTTTACGTAAAGTGACATTAATTGAAGTGAAACCTTCACCTACTGGGGTTGTTAGTGGACCTTTTAAGGTGATTTTGTTTTTCTCAATTAATTTTAAGGTCTCTTCAGGTACGAGTTCACCATGTTTTTCTAAAGCTACTAAACCTGCGTCTGCATACTCGTAATCAAAATCACAACCTGCTTTATCTAATACTTTTATTGTTGCGTCGATAATATCAGGACCGATGCCGTCACCGGGTATTACTGTGATGGTTTGTTTAGCCATTGTTTTTTGCCTTTTTAAGTAGAAAATTCATTACTCCCACGCTTTTCTCGCTAGCATGGTCAATTGCGCTGGTTTATATCATGTTTTATGCGTGTAAGCCAGATGGAAAACTTTCGTTTTTACTAACAAATATTAACTAGATTGCATAGTGGTAGATATAACTTAAGCACCTTTAGTTTAGTCTATAGATTATAAGTTATTACCTGAATGCTTAATTTAACTAAGATCAAAAAATACACAATAAGACCTAAGTCGAGTATATAAAGTCAACGCGCCTTAGTTGTGCAGAGTATCTATTGGTTGGTTTTGTTTGTTGAAAGCGTTTTTTATGGTGTATTCCGTGATGATTTCATCTAAACCTTCATAATGTTCGGCTTTCGCGTACTCAATGAGTTTATTATTGATAAATAGCATGTAGGAACATTCATCTTGAGTCGTTAAGCCATCGGATTTTACGTGTTGAGTGCGATAGAACAATACTTGAAAGTTAGTGTTGTCGACTAATTTCGCTTCGGTGATATCTGGGCTACCGAGTTTCTCAATCGCCTGTTCGAAAGTAAATTTCCCTAATTTAAGACTATTAATAAATTGACGGTTATAGGCCTCACGATCTTTCCATTGCATGTTAGCAGGACTATCGTCGTAAAAGTTAACCACTAATGCAACAAAAACACCATAAGCAGCTAGTGCTAACAATATACGTGAGATAACCTTTTTACTCATTTTTAACCTTAAATAAAACACAGAACATTTTGACGTATAGGATAACTATATGTGAAAGTGAATGGAAGTGCTGGGCTGTTAAACCTGTAAAATGGAGCGTTAAACGCATTTATTGCTCATCGTTTGCTAAACGGATATCTTTTAGATTAAAGCCTAAGGGGATATTTTGTTTTAATTGTAATAGCTGTTTGCTTAGCTCAATTTGTTCAATATGGCGATCAAGCTTCTCTTTGATACTTGCTTTTAAATCATTTGCCACTAACAGCGCGTTCAGCGAACCATAGCTATTAAGCAGTTCAGACGCAGTGACTTGGCCAATGCCTTGAACACCAGGGATTTTGTTGGTTGTATCGCCTGTTAGGGTCCATAAATCGAGTAGCTGTGCTGGTTTTACGTCAAATTTATCTTTGACATAGCTTTGATCAAGGTAGCGACGGTTAAAATAATCATATACGTGAATGTTATGATTGAGCAGAGAAAGGAAGCATTTGTCGGTTGAAATGATCGTCACTTGTTGTCCACGAAGTGCTACTTTGAGTGCTAAGGTTGCAATGATATCATCAGCTTCATCTTCGTCAGGCTCTAATGAGTCAACTTGTTGTTCCATAAAGGCATCTTGAATCTGATGCAAACGCTCAGCAAGGTGTTCAGGCATTTTCTTTCGCCCTTTTTTATAATCGGGATATAGTTGGTAACGCCAACAAGGTTGCTTGCTATCAAAAACGGCTAAAGCATGCGTTGGTTGATGGATATCGATAATGTTGCTTAATGCTTTGCAACAAGCTTGCTCGGTATTAAACAGTACTTGCTGTTTGGTATTTTCAGCTAACTCGTTATTGAGAAGAAATGGCCGCTCTTGAACAGCATAAATACGCCTGATCAGGTTTAATGCATCAATTAATACCAAGTGAATTGACATATGATTAATCCCTGACAACTTGATAACACGGAATGTATTTACTGCCAGGTAATTTCATTCGTTGCTGGCAAACAAATGAGTTGAGCAATTCGTCCATTAATGCCATGATTTTTTTATCACCTTGAATGGTATAGGGCCCATGTTGACGAATTTGTTGAATACCATCCGTTTTGACGTTGCCTGCAACAATGCCTGAAAATACTCGTCTTAAATTAGCAGCCAATGTCGCGGTATCTAAATCAAAGCTAATTTCATTGGCGAGCATATTGTCATGGGTTGGAATAAAAGGGTGTTGGAAATCACTCTCGATTACCAGTGACCAGTTAAAGTGATAGGCATCACCTGTTTGTTTACGGTAGGTAAGTACGTCACTCAATCCAGATTTCATGGTTTTGGCTACCGCTTTAGGATCATCAACAATAATTTGGTATAACGCTTGAGCCTCGCTGCCTAGGGTAGCACCAATAAATTTATCTATTTGTTTAAAATAGTCTGCACTCTCAGCAGGGCCGGTTAAGATGATCGGTAATTGCTGCGCTTTGTTTTTGGGGTTAAGCATAATGCCTAAAATATAAAGCAGCTCTTCAGCTGTTCCTGCGCCGCCTGGAAAAATAATAATACCGTGTGAAATTCTCACAAAGGCTTCTAACCTTTTTTCGATATCAGGCATGATCACAAGTTCAGTGACAATAGGATTAGGAGGCTCAGCAGCAATAATGCTTGGCTCGGTTAAACCGATATACCGTCCTTTTGAGTTACGTTGTTTAGCATGACCAATATTGGCGCCTTTCATTGGGCCTTTCATTGCCCCTGGACCACAGCCAGTACAAATATTGAAATTTCTTAAACCAAGCTGGTAGCCGACTTCTTTGGTGTATTTATACTCTGACTCATTAATGGAGTGTCCTCCCCAGCATGTCACTAAGTTAGGGTCTGTATGGGGCATAATAACATTGGCATTTCTTAAAATATCAAAAGTCACATGGGTTATATTGACACTTTCTTCAATATTTTTTTGATAGCGGGTATTGGTGAATAAAATATCTCTTAAGACTGCCGATAAATGTTCTTGAATCCCCTTAATGATTTTGCCGTCAACAAATGCGTGTTGTGGTGGATTTTCTAACGCAATTTTTACTCCGCGTTCACGGCGTAATACCTGAATATTAAAATCTTGGAATTGCTGGTAAATTTCTTCAGCGTTATCTGTATGGCTGCCAGCATTTAAAACAGCCAACGAACAATTACGATATAATTGATAGAGTTGGCTACTTGCTGATTGCTGTAACTGTGCTACCTCAACCGGAGATAGTAGGTTCATATTCCCAACAGGATTAAGTTCTATATGCATAATAGCCTCCTATGAATACAAGGATAACAAGGGGAAAGTTATTCAATATAAATAACTTTATCTTTACCTTGCTTTTTCGCTTGATAGAGTGCGGTATCGGCCCGTTCAAATGCAATGTGAACATTATCGTCAGGCTGGATAAAGGTGACACCAATAGATAAGGTCATACTCACTTTATTATTTTTAAATTTAAAAGGAAGCTTGGCGACTTTTAGTTTCAGTGTATTTAATTTTTTAAGTAGTGTGTTTTTGTCTAAATCGGCAAACACAAAGACAAACTCTTCTCCGCCATAGCGGGCAATAAAGCAATCATCTAAATATTTTTTAAACGTGTTGGCAATGACTTGCAGGGTTTTGTCTCCCGCGGTATGGCCATAAGTGTCATTAATTCGTTTGAAGTTATCTAGATCTGCAACCACCAGTGCTAGCGGTGTATGATTATGTTGGCAACGCACAATTTCTTTGGCAAAGTGCTCATCAAACGCTGCTCTGTTATACAGTTTGGTTAATGCATCTTGTAAGCTTTTAACATGTTGTTCATGTATACGTTTTTCAAACTGTTTGCTTTGTTGCTCAAGCGTATTAACTTTTGTTTGCATATCAACAAGCTTACGCTCTAATTCACATTGTTGATCATGCTCTATTGTTGATTTTTCATTAATGGTTGCCGCAATTGCTTTTAGTTTACTATTGATATCAACTTTAATATCCACCAGTGAATTTGCTTGTTCTAAGTTAGTCGACATATCATCAATTTGGCTTTGTAATCTTATGTTTAGCTTTTGATGTTGTTCTTTGTTTTTTTCTTGAACATTGAGTGTGCTGGTTACAGCTGTCTGCACCGTAGTAAGCGTTTCACTCAAGGTGGATAAAAAGCGTTTTGCGGTGTTTTGCTCTTGTAATAAATCATTACTCAGTAAGTCAAATGCGGCTAAAAAGCTATTGAGTAGCTTGTCATTGGGCATGTTCTCTTTGAGTTCAAGTTTGATTTTTTTGAGTTTACTTTCATGCTTTTTTGACACATGAATTTTACTCAAAAACTCACTAAACCTTAGGATAACGTGTTGATTAGCAACAGGCGGCTGACTAGTTGGCGCATTGTTGTTTGATATACCATTACCATTTTGTGCAATGTTACCTTGCTTTAACGCCGCTTGGTAAAAACCAACTAGATCGCTTAATAATGGCACATATTGCGATAAGGCATCTTTGGATTGCTCATTTTCTTTTAGCAGGCTTCTTAGATTTCTTCGTAGCTCAGCAGGTAGACCATTTACTTTTTGTAATGCGGTGCCTGCAGAAGAGAATTGCTGGCGTAATTGGCTTATTTCATGATCGTTTTTCGATGAAAACTTTTGTAATTGCAATGAGATCTCTTTGGTAAGTTTCTCGACCTCATCAATTGAAGCAGACTTAACAAACAGTGTTCTAAGTTTTGCTAATTTATTATCAAGAGCAATATCAATTCCTTTACAGGTTTGACTTAATTTAATAATAAATTCAGTGAACAATGTATTTTGATGTTTCAATTGTTCATCAATGGTTGAGCGGGATTCAATTGCGCAATCCAACTTACGCTTTAATGCAATCAGTTCTCTATCAGCTGTAGCGTTATTAGCCATGAAAAATCAAAATCCTTGTCAGCCTTAGCTCATTTATTTTCGCTAGTTATGTTTAATAGTAGGCTATTAACAATAAAATAATAGTCATTAATAGCTAAATATTCATCATATACACCTGAAATAAAATTGTCAGTATAGAAAGTTAATATCTGATTAATAAATGTAAACTTTCGTAATGATTGCTTGAATTTTGAACTATTGCCTTAACGTTCTGGCATGAGGAGGCTTATTTGTGGTTGAACTTCGATAAGGGTTGATATCTAAACCTCCACGGCGAGTGTATCGAGCAAACACTGTTAATGATTCTGGTTGGCATTGCTGCTGGATATCGCAAAATATTCGTTCAACACATTGTTCATGGAACTCATTGTGTTGGCGAAATGAGATCAAATATTTTAATAATGAGCTCTTATCAATTGCTTGGCCTGAATAATTAATATAAATACTCGCCCAGTCAGGTTGGTTAGTGATCAGGCAGTTAGATTTTAATAAATGTGACGATAAGCTTTCAGTGACAACGGCCTTATTGTTAGAAAGCTGCAACAGTTCAGGTTGTAACTCATAAGAGCTAATTTCAATATCTATGTCATCTATGCACTCGGCTTCTGGGTGATTAATCATTAATGCTGGGCAATCAGTTACGGGAAATAGCGTGACTGTTGCTTGTGCTCCGCAGGTGCTTGACAGATCTTGGGTTAAGCGTTGAGTGACTTCTTCAGTACTAGAAAACTTGGTTTGATTAAAACTATTTAAGTAGAGTTTGAATGATTTAGACTCTACAATGTTTGGACTATCGGCTGGAAAAGTGAATTCTGCCACAACAACGATGGGTTTACCTTTAGCATTTAACCAAGACAATTCGTAGCCGTACCAGACATCAGCACCGTTAAACGGTAAGTTATCGTTTGATAAATTCAATTCACTTCGATTTAAACTTCTGGGCACAGCTTGTAACAAGCTATTATCATATGTTGAGGAATAACTCGTTGCTTTACCAAGTGTTAATGTATTTAATTCTGAAGCGTTGTTGTAGTGGCTCATGGCTAGCTGTTGTGATGCTCTATAGTCGTCAAATTAGTAATATTTTAAAGGATTTTTACCCGAGATGAAATCATCAAACAGTGACTTAGCCGAATCAATTGTTCGGTTGAGTCAATCATATGTTCAACAGTATCAAGCTGCATTAGGGCATTTGCCGCTGGTTGAAGTTGATGAACAATGGCCTTCTCCCTGCTTACAGGGCCAATTTGATCATCAATTCATGCAGTGGTTGCCGGTGCCGTTAACACAAAAACTTTCTTTTGAAAATGTAGAGAACGCCTTAGGGCTCAGCTTACATCCTTCTTATAAAGCATATTTTAACGTGATTTTAAGTGAAAGCTTACCGGTTACTTGTGAGCATGGTCATCTACAACTGTTATTCGCCTGGAGTGAAGATGATTTTGCAAGACTGCAACAAAATATTATTGGTCATGTGTTAATGAAACAGAAACTCAAACAAGATATTACGTTGTTTTTTGCGGTGACTGATGACGATAATATTATGTTATCTATCGATAATAATACTGGCGCTGTTTGGGCAGAAAAAGCTGGCTGTCAACCACATAAGAAAATTGCTAACTCTTTAATTGAATTTATTCAAATGGTGCAACCTGATATTTACCTCGAGGCGGAATAAGACTCATTAGCTGTTTTTATCAAGTAATTGCTGGATAAGTGCTTTAAGTTCATTGATTTCTGCTTTTAATGGTAAAATAGCTTGTTCAATCTGTTGTTGAACTTCCTGTTCTGATGGGGTTTTATCATGTCCTTGCTTCACCACTGTTTTAGCGTCTTTCTCTAAAGCGGTAAAGTCAGGCTGATGTTGCCATGATTTTAATACCCCAATGATTTGAGGCAAAGGTATACTTTGGGAAAGTTTAGTTTTGATCAAGGCTACCGTTGGTTTTTGCCCTTGATTAGCGAGTTGATTGGCTGCGATTAAAATTTCGTCTTTGATGGTCATATTGGTTAATTCACTTTTGCAATTAAGCTATATTTTAGCGAATAATACAAAACATGTCTTGTGTAAATTGCAGCTAATCTAAACTAAATGCATATAAAACAATTGATTAACGTTTTTGGATTAACTTTTGCTTATTCAGTTGCAGAACAATAATTTTCACAAATGGAAAGCATATGAAAAAATCTCTATTAACTCTTTTAGTTGTTGCACCTATGGCATTATCGTTAACTGGTTGTGTGGTCTCGGTAGGTGGTGATGATGATCATTTTGTCTCGAGTGATTATGATGACAGAGAATATCTTAATCGTAAGAAAATAGCGCGTATACCGCTTCAGTCTAGTTATACTGATGTAACGAGCCAACTAGGTGTCTCCGATTTTACCGAAAGCTATCTCAAAGATGGTCAGCGTATACAAGTATTATTTTATCGCACGCATCGCGTACACAAAGATGGTTTAACCACTCGAGATGAATGTACCTATTTATATTTTGTCGATGGTGCGTTACAAGATACGGGCCGTGGTGGTGATTTTTCTCGTAATATAGGTAGCTAACTATTTGAGCGTTTGATGAAAAAAAGCCGACAGATGTTTATTTCTGTCGGCTTTTTTGTGAAGTTGCCATTATAATTTCGGGATAGAAATTTTCTTTTCTTCTGACTGGCGATAAAGTATTAGCGTTTTACCAATTACTTGTACTTTTGTTGCTTCGGTTTCACGACATATCGCATCAACAATAAGTTGTTTGGTTTCTCTATCGTCGGTAGGAATTTTAATTTTGATTAATTCGTGATGATTTAAGGCAAAATCTATTTCTGCGACAACGGCTTCAGTTAAGCCATTGTTACCTAACAGTACAATAGGTTTGAGTGAGTGGGCCAGACCTTTAAGGTACTGAATTTGTTTTTTATTTAGACTCATAGATAAATTTCGTTACAAGTTAGCTTGAATTCATCTATTTTACCCTCATCTTGTTTGTAATACTAATAAAACCTGCGTATAAGACCAGCGTTTTGTGTTGTTTTGAGTCTTGAGTTATTGAATAAATGAGTAAAAAGAAGTTAAGCAATAGTAGTCATAAGTGGATGCAAGAGCACTTTGAAGATGAGTATGTTAAAAAGGCTCAAAAGTTAGGTCTACGTTCGCGTGCTGTTTTTAAAATTGAAGAAATTAACAATAAAGACAAGCTGATCAAGCCGGGTATGAAAGTGGTCGACTTAGGGGCCGCTCCTGGTGGGTGGTCTGAATATGCGGTGAAGGCGGTTGGTGATAAAGGCCAAGTTGTCGCCTGTGATATTTTATCGATGGATCCTATTGCTGGTGTCGATTTTTTACAAGGTGATTTTAGAGAAGAAGCGGTACTGGAGGCATTATTAACTCGTATCGACGGTAAAAATATAGATGTGGTAATGTCAGACATGGCGGCTAACTTTACCGGCAATGATAGTGCAGATTCTGCTCGTAGCATGTATTTAGTTGAATTAGCTCTGGATATGTGTCATCAGGTATTGAAGAAAAATGGTGCTTTTGTTGTTAAAGTGTTTCAAGGTGAAGGTTTTGAACAATTTATGAAAGAAGTTAGGTCTGTATTTAAAGTAGTGAAAACCCGTAAACCTAATTCTTCTCGTGCACGATCAAGAGAAGTATATCTAGTGGCTACTGGGTTCAAATTGTAGTAAATTAGGTAAGTAGTATTTTAAGTGCGTAAAATTAAACGGTAATGCTCGGTTTAATTAATATGCAAAATTTATCAAGAGGTCATTAAGTTGAGCGATATGGCAAAAAATCTTATTTTATGGTTAGTAATAGCCGTAGTATTAATGTCAGTATTTCAGAGTTTTACTCCGGGTGGTGGCAATGAGCAACAGTTGGATTACACGCGTTTTATTCAGGATGTGCGTCAAGGTCAAGTACGAGAAGTTAGTGTTGATCGTAATGGTGTCATCAGTGGTGTCAAACGCAGTGGCGAAAACTTTGTTGCAGTTATCCCTGGCGGTTATGATCGCGATTTAATTAATGACCTTGTTAAGCAAGGTGTCAATGCTTCGGGGGAGTTGCCTGAAGAAACTAGCTTCTTAACCACTATTTTTATCTCTTGGTTCCCAATGATTTTACTTATTGGCGTATGGATCTTCTTTATGCGTCAAATGCAAGGTGGCGGCGGAAAAGGTGCCATGTCTTTTGGTAAGTCTAAAGCGCGCTTGTTAAGTGAAGACCAAGTTAAAACCACGTTTGCTGATGTAGCAGGTTGCGATGAAGCAAAAGAAGAAGTGTCTGAGTTAGTTGATTACCTTAAAGATCCATCAAGGTTTCAAAAACTGGGCGGTCGTATTCCTTCTGGTGTACTAATGGTGGGTCAACCTGGTACAGGTAAAACGCTCTTAGCGAAAGCGATCGCTGGTGAAGCGAAAGTGCCATTTTTCACTATCTCTGGTTCTGATTTCGTTGAAATGTTTGTTGGTGTTGGTGCGTCACGTGTACGTGATATGTTTGAACAAGCAAAAAAATCAGCGCCTTGTATTATTTTCATAGATGAGATAGATGCTGTTGGCCGTCAACGTGGTGCTGGTTTAGGTGGTGGTCATGACGAGCGAGAACAAACACTCAACCAAATGTTAGTTGAAATGGATGGTTTTGAAGGTAATGAAGGAGTGATTGTCATTGCTGCAACAAACCGCCCAGACGTATTAGATCCCGCATTACTTCGTCCTGGACGTTTTGACCGTCAAGTGACGGTAGGACTACCCGATATTCGTGGTCGTGAGCAGATTTTAAAAGTGCATATGCGCAAAGTGCCATTAGGTGATGATGTTAAAGCATCGGTGATTGCTCGTGGTACGCCTGGTTTTTCGGGTGCTGATTTAGCTAACTTAGTTAATGAGGCTGCATTATTTGCGGCACGTTCTTCACGTCGACTAGTCTCAATGGAAGAATTTGAAAAAGCAAAAGATAAGATCTTGATGGGTGCTGAACGTAAATCCATGGTGATGAGCGATGAAGAAAAAGAAATGACTGCCTATCATGAAGCAGGTCACGCCATTGTTGGTCGCTTAGTGCCAGAGCATGATCCTGTTTATAAAGTGTCTATTATTCCGCGTGGACGTGCGTTAGGTGTGACTATGTACTTGCCGGAGCAAGATAGGTTCAGCCACTCTAAGCAGCATTTAGAAAGTAATATCTCTTCGTTATACGGTGGTCGTATTGCCGAAGAAATTATTTATGGACCTGATAAAGTATCGACAGGCGCTTCAAATGATATTGAACGTGCGACTAACTTAGCGCGTAAGATGGTAACGCAATGGGGCTTATCTGAAAAAATGGGTCCGATGTTGTTTGCTGAAGAAGAAGGCGAAGTGTTTTTAGGTCGTACTTCTGCTAAATCATTGCATATGTCTGATGAAACCGCGCAAGCGATTGATGAAGAAATTAAAGAATTTATCAACCGTAACTATCAACGTGCAGAGAAGATCCTTAAAGATAATATGGATATTTTGCATGCGATGAAAGACGCCTTGATGCATTATGAAACCATTGACGCGTTACAAATTGATGATTTAATGGCGCGTCGTGAAGTTCGTCCACCAGCAGATTTTCATGGTGATAACTCAGACTCTAATGAGCCACCTAAAGCAGGGGCAACAAAAGACGATAAAGAGGTTGAGCCTGATTTGAATAAGCCGAACGATATGCCGGCTAAGTAACTACCTAATAAAGCCTCGAAATTCGGGGCTTTATTTTATCTCTTCCTGTTTGATAGAAAAATAATAATAATCGTATTGTGAATATTTTAACTAGCCCAAGCCAAGTGTCTTTAAATCCTACTGATATTCAAATCATGGGAATATTAAATGTCACTCCCGACTCTTTTTCTGACGGTGGGAAGTTTTTCCACTTAGGTGATGCTTTATTCCAAGTAGAGCAAATGATCATTGATGGTGCCAGTATTGTCGATATTGGCGGCGAATCAACTCGGCCTGGAGCAGCAGACGTTGTTCTAAAGGATGAACTTGAACGCACAATGCCTATTATTGAAGCGATCAAGCAACGTTTTGATGTTGCCGTATCAATTGATACCAGTAAAGCTGGTGTCATGAAAGAGGCTATTGCCCATGGGGTTGATTTAATTAATGATGTCAGAGCGTTACAAAACGAAGGGTGTTTAGATGTTGTGGCGCAATCAAATTTGCCAGTGTGTTTAATGCATATGCAGGGCTTGCCTCGTACAATGCAAACAAACCCGCAATACGATGATGTGATTAATGATGTGCTGCAATTTTTTACTGAACGTATCGAAACGTGCCAGCGGGCAGGTATAGCAAAAGAGCGGTTAATTCTTGATCCTGGTTTTGGTTTTGGTAAAACATTAGCACAGAACTATCAGCTGCTCGCACGTTTGAATGATTTTCAAGCCTTAGGGCTACCCATTTTATCGGGCACATCACGAAAATCTATGATAGGTAATTTATTAAACAGAGAAGTGGCAGAGCGATTAACCGGAAGCATTACCACAGCTATTTTAGCTGTGCAGCATGGCGCTTCAATTATTCGAGTGCATGACGTTAAAGAAACTATGGATGCGTTAAAAGTATTAAGTTTCACTGAAGCATGCCGCTCAGATGATAATAAAATAAGTAAAAAAGGATAAATTCAACATGGCTGAACGAAAGTATTTTGGTACCGATGGGGTTCGAGGATTAGTAGGACAATACCCGATAACGCCAGAATTTGTGATGAGATTAGGTTTTGCCGCGGGTAAGGTGTTGGCTGCTCAAGGCACTAAAAAAGTCTTAATAGGCAAAGATACTCGAATTTCCGGTTATATGCTTGAATCTGCACTTGAAGCTGGCTTTTCTGCTGCGGGTGTTGATATTGGTTTATTAGGGCCTATGCCTACGCCAGGTATTGCTTATTTAACTAAGACCTTTAGAGCGGAAGCGGGCATTGTGATCAGTGCATCGCATAATCCTTATTTTGATAATGGCATCAAGTTTTTCTCTCAAGATGGTCAAAAATTACCAGATGAAGTGGAATTAGCTATTGAGGCTGAGCTCGATAAAAATATGGGCTGTGTTGAATCCGCACAGTTGGGGAAAGCCAATCGTATTGATGATGCTGCTGGTCGTTATATTGAATTTTGTAAAAGTAATTTTCCCAGCCAGTATTCATTAACTGGTATTAAAATAGTGGTCGATTGTGCTCATGGCGCAACCTATCATATTGCGCCGAATGTGTTTAGAGAGTTAGGTGCTGAAGTTATCGAAATAGGTACATCCCCTAATGGTACTAATATTAATGATGGCTGTGGCGCAACTTCAATGCAAGCGATCAGTGAAGCGGTGGTTGAGCATCAAGCGGATCTTGGTATTGCATTAGACGGTGATGGTGATCGTTTAATGATGGTCGATCATACTGGCTATGTGGTTGATGGTGATGAATGTGTGTATGTCATCGCACAAAATGATTTAAAATCAGGCACGATACGAGGCGGTGTTGTTGGCACCTTAATGAGTAATATGGGCTTAGAATTGGCATTAGCCGATATGGGTATACCATTTGCTCGCAGCAAAGTTGGCGATCGCTATGTCATGGAAATGTTAAAGCAAAATGGTTGGCAATTAGGTGCTGAAAACTCAGGTCACGTGATCAACCTTAATCATACTTCTACCGGTGACGGTATCATTGCGGCCTTAAATGTATTAACGGCAATTTGTGCCAACAAAAAAACTTTATATGAATTGCGTCAAGGCATGACTAAGTTACCGCAAGTATTAGTAAACGTGCGTTTTTCAGGTGACAATGATCCATTATCAGCAGACAATGTTATGTCATCAGTCCACGCGGTTAATGAAAAACTTACTGGGCGAGGTCGTGTGCTGTTAAGAAAGTCTGGGACTGAACCGTTAATTCGTGTGATGGTAGAAGGTCCGGATGAACAAGAAGTGACAAATCTTGCGCATGAAATTGCTGATGCGGTTAAAAAAGCATGCGAATAGGCTGAATATTGAGCAAATGATTCATAACTTTGGCGAAACACTTGTATCTTTAGCACAGGTTAGTTAATATCTCGCCGCTTTGATTTAGGAAAGATAAATGAAAAGACAATCTATAATTGCAGCAAATTGGAAGATGAACGGCAGTTTGTCTCTAATAAGCGAAATGGTGAGTGGATTGAATCAAGTACAACTCGCTGATAATGTTAACGTTGTTGTTTGTCCTAGCTTTCCTTTTTTAACTGCATTTACCTATGCAGCGCAAGATGAAAACTTACAAAGTAGGATTCAACTTGGCGCCCAAAATGTAAGTGAACATCAAAGTGGTGCATATACAGGTGAAGTTTCAACACAAATGTTGAAAGAAAGTGGCGTAAATTATGTTATTATTGGCCATTCTGAACGTCGTAGCTATTACAATGAAACATCAACACTTGTTGCACAGAAAGTAGCTGTTGCGCTTGAAGCAGACTTGACGCCAATTATTTGTATTGGTGAGAGCGAGTCTGAGCGAGAAAGTGGTCAAACCAATCAGGTGTTGTCTGCTCAGTTACAGCCAGTGATAGATGAAATTGGCATAGAAAAATTTTTAGATGTTGTTATTGCTTATGAACCCGTGTGGGCGATTGGTACAGGTAAAACAGCATCTCCGGAAATGGCGCAAGAAACACATCAGTTTATTCGTGAATTTTTAGCGATGAAGCAAACCGATGTGGCGAATAAAGTGCCATTATTATATGGCGGTAGTATGAATGCCGCTAATTGTGAACAATTGCTTGCACAAGCGGATATTGACGGTGGGTTAATTGGCGGTGCGAGTTTAAAGGTCGACGAATTTAAAGTGATTTGTTCGACAGCTAAAGGGTATCAATAATGTTGTATCAAGTATTAATTGTCGTATATTTAATTGTTGCGTTGTGTTTGATCGGTTTAGTGCTGATCCAACAAGGCAAGGGCGCTGATATGGGCGCTTCATTTGGCGCAGGTTCGTCAGCAACAATTTTTGGTTCTAGTGGTTCGGGTAACTTTTTAACCAAGGCAACAACTTGGTTAGCAATTGCATTTTTTGTGATTAGCTTAGTGTTAGGTAACCTGACAGCTAATCGCGTGAAATCTGGCAATGAATTTGATGATTTATCTGTTCCTGTTGAGCAAAGCATTCCTGCTGAAGTGCCTGCAGCAACAAGCGCAGAACCAGCTTCAGAAAATACTGATGTACCAGCATCAACGGAAACTAAGCCAAAATCAGAGGGTGATGTACCTAACTAATTTGGCGAGATAAAAATTTGCGGAAGTGGTGGAATTGGTAGACACGCCATCTTGAGGGGGTGGTGGCTTCGGCCGTGCGGGTTCAAGTCCCGCTTTCCGCACCAACTATAAAAAAGGGCTGTAGAGATACAGCCCTTTTTTCTGTTATTTTAGGAAGGTAAGTGTATTAATTACTTCACTTTCGCCAACATTGCTTTTCTCACGGCATTATTTTCTTTGCTCCATACCTTTTCAAAGTCATAAAACCGTTCAAAAATAGCGGCAGAGTCAGGCAGTTGTACCCAAGGCTGTTTAGTTGAAGTATATATATGAACATCTGGTGGAAGTTGGTCGGGCTCATCTAAGGTGCCGACACGGATAAACCGAATGCCTTGTTTGATGCCACCCATAAAGTAGTTACTCCATAGCGCAATATGACATTTTGGACACCTAGCAATGTTTTGTCCTCTCCCGCTAGGTGAGTCTGTCATGATCTCTTCAACCGACCCTTCTAGTAAGCTTACTTTATTTGCGTCAAATAAAGCATTTAACGCAAAGGCGGTACCCGTTTGTCGCTGGCAGTAGCGACAATGGCAGCAATGGGTGATCAAAGGCTCTTGAGCGATTTGATAACGTATATAACCACAGGAACATCCCCCTTGGCGTTGAACATTAGATTCAGTCATATTTTTTCCACTTTGTTAGTTATTTCTTATAGCGATATTATCGGCTAATCGTACTCGCATAATTTCAGCACACTAAAATGGCGTACACTAGGTTTTTAATGTTTTTACTTCACTGCAGACATCATCTTATAATGAAGCTCTATTTATTCTCATTGCTCAAATGATATGGCTAAAGTTTCTGTTGATACCGTTAAATCCTTGATTAATTTTTTGACTAAACAAGGGATGGATCGTGTCACGTTATTAGCGCAGGTTCATTTATCTGAGTCACAATTAAATTTAGCCAATAAGTTAATTAATACCAGTGAATATGAGCGTTTATATCATTATGCGGAAAAATCATTGCACAAACGTGCCATTGGGTTTGAGTTTGGCCAAGCGATAGAACCAGATCGCTGGGGCATATTAGGTTATATTGCTTATACATCACCGACGTTAAAAGCTGCCTTGTTAAATCAGCGAAAGTTTCAGGGCTTAGTGGGAAATTTAGGCACGCCTTTGCAGGAATTCAAACAAGACGTCATGGTCTTAAAATGGTTGCCTGCCTATCGCTGCAGTCATCATACTGTGGAAGAAATTATCACTGGCTGGGCAACCATGGCTCAGCAGTTATGTAATCAGAGCTTTCGTCCGCGTTGTATTTATTTTAGTCATAGCTGTCAAACAGAGCTAAGTGCTTATCAAAGATATTTTAATTGTGATGTGGTGTTTGACAGTGATTTTGATGGGATTGAAGTAGAGCTGTCTGTGCTAGATATTCCTTTAACTAAATACAACCCTGAAGTGAATGATTTATTGTGTGCACATGCTGCGAAAACAGTAAATAGCTTAATTGAATCATCACCCGTTGAAATTATTACCGAATTTATTCGGAATCAACTTCCATTAGGGGTGCCTGAAATTGAAGATGCTGCGCAATCGTTGCAAATGAGTGTGAGAACTTTGCAAAGAAAATTAAGCGATCATCAGTTAACGTTTAGTAGTCTGGTTGATACGATTCGAAAAGAGCTTGCCATTAGTTACTTAACTAACACTAACACTAAAATTATTTACATTTCACAAATGCTGGGCTTTTCAGAGCAAAGTTCGTTTCAACGAGCGTTTAAACGTTGGCTTGGTCAAACACCTAAACAATATCGAGAGCAGCACTAATAACATTTGTTATTAACTTCATGTGCCAATTTATTTGGCATCTAGTGTCATTACTTTTGCTATTAGCTACTCTAAATTAGTAGTAGTTAAATAATTGATGGCGAGTTTATGGAAGTTGGGCAAGTTTATTATGATGCAAACAGTCAATGGTTGCTAAGTCTCGTACTAGCAAGCATGATTTTAGGGGTTGCGCTCGATATTCAATGGCGTGATTTTAAAGCTGTTTTAAAAATGCCTAAAGCTATTGTTGCTGGGTTATTAGCTCAGTTTATTGCCTTGCCAGCAACCACTGCCATGATCACTTTAGTGCTAGATCTACCTGCGGGGATTGAATTAGGCATGATTTTAGTAGCCTCATGTCCCGGAGGTGCAATATCAAATTTTGTTACCCATTTGTCCAAAGGTAATACGGCATTATCAATCTCTATGACTGCTGCTGCTAGTGCGCTTGCTACCTTTATGTTGCCAGTTAATTTTGTTTTTTGGTCATCGATTAATCCTAATACCTCAGCCTTAATGACGGCAATTGATGTCAGCGCTACCGCGTTATTTATTAATTTAGTGCTGATATTAGCCTTGCCGTTATTGTTAGGGCTGACGATGAAACAGTTAGCACCTAAGTTTGCTAAACCATTACATAAGCTTTTGAAAGTCACTAGTCTCTTAGCATTATTTGCATTTGTTTTTGTCGCTATTTATCGAAATCAAGACGCTTTTATGAGTCACTTTGGCTTAATTTTTACCTTAGTGCTGATCCATAACGCGATTGCTTTTTTGCTTGGTTTTTCTGCCGGTAAGTACGCCAAGCTTAAGGTGCGTGATATTAAAGCCACGACGATAGAAGTTGGTATGCAAAATTCGTCTTTAGCAATTGCTATTGTTTTTACACAATTTAATGCGGAGCCTGGCATGGCGCTTATTTGTGCATTTTGGGGTACTTGGCATATTGCTTCAGGCCTTGTTGTTGCCTTGTTATTTAATGGGTGGAAAGAGCCTACCAACCCTACTATTTGTAAGAGTTATTCATGAGAGTATTAGTTACAGGAGCAGCAGGAAGCCTAGGTTGCAAGTTAATTGAAAAGTTAGCGTTAGACCCAAAGATTAAACTTTTCGCCACGGATATCAAAGACTCGCCGTTTCACTTGTTAGAGGCTAGTCAGCAAGTCACTTATCAAATGATGGATATTAGCACGCCCGACTTTATTCAATGGGTTGAGCAAATTAAACCAAACAAAGTCATCCATTTAGCCTCAATCTTACAAATTTCGGCGCAACTGCCTCGGGAAAAGGCGTATCAAATTGATGTCGTCGCAACTGAAAAGTTGCTTGAAGCCAGTGTTGGTATTGGTGTCGAGAAATTTATTGTTACCACCAGTGGCGCTGCTTATGGCTATTATCCTGAAAATATTCATGAAATTTCAGAGACTCGCCCCACTATGGGCAATAATGATTATTTTTATTCCGCACATAAAGCGAAGGTTGAAGCGATTATGGCGAAATATCGTCAACAGCATCCCGAGCTTAAGCAAATTGTTTTTCGTCCCGGTACCATATTAGGTCCTGATTTTTCTGGTCCTATCGTTGATTTTTTTAACCAAAAAATGCTCACCGGTGTTTTGGGTTATCCAGGCCCTTTTAATTTTATTTGGTCAGAAGATGTGGTTGATTATCTAATCGAAGGGCTTAATTCTGATCTGATCGGTGAATTCAATATTGCGGGTGATGGCACGCTGAGTGTCAAAGAAATTGCCAATATTTTAGATAAAACATATTTACCGTTACCCGCATTCTTAATACAAGCGGTGCTGGCTGTTGCCAAACCTTTGGGTTTAACCCAATACGGCCCTGAACAAGTCAAGTTTATTAAATACCGTCCCGTGTTAGCGAATAATAAAATTAAATCAACGTTTAAACATCAGCCCAGATACACTTCGTTGCAAGCGTTGGCGGCGTTTATTGCACATCAACAGGAAGCTGAACATGAGTAAGTTCTTACCACTAATGCTGGTATTTTTATGCGGTATTAATACGCTATCAGCTAAAACCATTACCGTTACCAATGCCGCGGGTAAGCCATTAGCGAATGTGATGGTGATGCAAACTCCTGTGCAGGGGCATACCTTAGACAGATCTGATCAAGGTTATCCGCCAGAGCACATTGTCAATATTTCTGATGCCAGCTTTACCTTATTTACCGATGAGCAAGGGCAGGTAACCTTTGAGCAATATCATGAACAAGCCGTACGTGTCAGGTTACGTAAACCAGAGTATCGGGATGTAACTTTTGTTCTAGCGCAAGGTGAGAATAAAACTATCGCGATGCATTTGTTTAACGATGTATTAGCTCGTGCAGAGTCAAGACCCGCAAATACTTGGTTGGCGGCGCTAAACTTAAATAATGATGAGAAACTCAAGCAAAGTTATATTATGCAATGTGGTTTTTGTCACCAACAAGGCTCGCACTTTTTCCGTCGTCCACGGCCAACAGAGCAGTGGGAAAAAGTGATTTATCGTATGATTGGTTATGGTTCAAGATTACATGACGAGGCACAAGAGCAGTTGCCTCAATTGTTATCTGATGAATATGGACGTTTGTATAACAATCCTGAGTTGATCCCTAAAGGCACTCCGTGGAAAAAGCATTTACAGCATACAGCAATGACCGAATGGCCCCTCGGTGATGCGTTTTCCCAGATGCATGACTTACTTTATCACTCTAATGGCTTAGTGTATGTCGGCGATAACTTACAAGATCGTTTGTATGAAATTAATCCTAATACGGGTGAATTTGTTGTTTATAAATTAAAACGAGAACAATCCGATAAACATGGTGGCTTGATGGGGAAGCGGTTAAGTGATTTTCCTAAGCATGAAGCTTTTGCAGGCGTTCACTCTTTTGCTGAATCACCGATAGATGGCCATATTTTTATTACTACCTCTTATCAACAACGATTAGTGGAGTTTGATCCGGTCACTAAAACGTTCACTAATCACCCTATGGATGAAGGTTATTATCCACATACTTTACGGGTGGATAAGCAAGATCGTGTCTGGTTTACCATGGCATTATCTAATCAAGTCGCGATGTTCGATCGTAAAGCGCAACGCTTTACTATGTTCGATTTACCCAATCGAAGTACCCGAGAAAAGCTGACGGTGTCAGGGATGGGCATTATTTTAAAATTAATGGATTGGGGCTTACCACTGGCTAACTGGTTTTCAATTGACGAAAAATCAACCGGCGTACCATTACCTTATGGAATTGATCTCACGCCTAATGGCGATGTTTGGTTTGCCCGTTTACATGCCGACTCTATTGGGAAAATTGATCATAAAACCTTAAAAGTTACTATGTATGACACGCCATTTATTGGGCCTAGACGCTTAAGAAGCGATTCAAAAGGCAATTTGTGGATTGCCGCATTTCCTGAATCGATGATCGTTAAGTTTGATCCTAATACTGAAACTTTTACTCAATATCCATTGCCGGTTTATCCTGCGGGTAGTGAGACGCCATATTCACTTAATGTTGACAAAAAACGCGATATTGTTTGGGTAAACGGTAATACCTCTGATGCTCTGTATAGTTATGAAATTGATAAACAAAAGTGGACACATTATCCCTTACCTAAACGGGTATCCTTTACTCGTGATGTTGAAATTGCACCTTCTGGAGAGGTTTTTACCACTAATTCAAGTTTTCCCAGTTGGCATATTGAAGACGCCCAGCCGACACTGATCCGCATTCGACCTAATGTTGATTCAGACAAAGATCGCAATGATCGCTTAACTCACAATAAACACGCTAATTAATATGCCATTATATAGCTTTTTAATTTCGTGCTTACTGGCGTTTATTGCTGGGCACATGGTCAATTATTCGATCATTTTTTTAGCGCTTGAGTGGTTTGACTCTAGTGCGCTTGCAGGCATTGGCTATGGATTATGTTTTGGTCCACCATTGATTTTAGGGTGGTTTGCTGGTGCTTATTGCGATCGTTATTCGCCGCGAAAAGTACTCCTTGTTGCTCAGAACAGCTTTTTTATTAGCATTGCTATTTTAGCATTTGCTGCCAATAGTGAATTAGCCATCAGGCAATCATTATTATTGATGGCGGCATTATTTTCTGGCATTGGTTGGTCGTTTGTCGCCCCAGCTCGTTTTGCTACTTTACCTTATTATGTTAAGGGAAAAAAATTAGCGGGGGCATCGATAGCACTGAATTTAATGGTGATGTCGGGTTTTGGTTTAGCCCCTATGTTACTTCAACAAGTGAAAGTAAATTTTGATTGGCAAGCAGTGTTTATGTGTGCAGGGGCGTTATTTGCATTGTCATCATTAATCCTTATCCCTTTAAAGATTGCTCATCAGGCTAAGGTCACTCAAGGGGTGTTCAAAGAAGTTGCTCATACCTTAGAGATTGTTAAAGCATCGTCATTAACCGCGCCTTTTCTTGTACTTGCGATGGTAACTTATTTACTGATGGGGCCGATGCAAGTGTTACTGCCGTCGATTGCGAAAAACCAACTAGGCTTAAGTGAAATAGCACAAGGCTATTATTTAAGTTTAATTGCTATCGCGTTGATTGTTGGTGGCGTCATCGCAATGGGTATTAAAGATAAAGGGCATTTAGGTAAAACCTTGATGTTTGCTATTTTTATTGCCGGTAGTGGTGTTGCCTATTTAGGTGTTACGGAACAGTTAGCTTTCTCTGTGATCACCTTACTGATTTCTGGCGCATGCGGAGGCATTGCGGTGAGTTTTATTGTCGCAGGCTTGCAACATTACTCACCTGAGTTCCATCGAGGCCGGATCATGAGTTTTTACAGTATTATCAGTCAATGTGTGCCGGCGCTTAGCGGTATCTTAGCCGGAGGGATTGCACAAGTGTATTCGCCAAGTATTGCACTGCAAGTGATGGCATTAATTATTGTCTTGAGTGCGCTTAGTTGTTTTTACTTGCTCACAGCTATCAGGCAGTTACAAGGATTTGAACATGCATAAACACTTTTCGGGCAAAACGGTTGTGATCACCGGTGGTGCAGGTGGTTTAGCTGCTGCACTCATTGAACAGTTACTTGCAACAGGCGCTAACATAGCCGCATTAGATTTACACATTGAGGGCTTATTAGCCAATAAGCAATTGTTACCGTTACAAGTTGATATTACTGATAACTCGGCGCTGTCAGCGGCAGTCACACAAGTTATTGAGACCTTCGGCGCAATTGATGTGTTAATTAATAATGCCGGTATCACTCATATGAGTACCTTTGAACAGCTTGGTGCACAAACCTTTAACACTATTATGGCCGTCAATTTTACTGCTAGTGTTGAACTCACACGTATGTGCTTGCCATATTTATTGAAAACTAAAGGGCAAATTGTCGCGATATCCAGTGTCGCTGGTTACGCACCTTTGTATGGTCGCTCAGCTTATAGTGCCAGTAAACACGCAATGGAAGGTTTTTTTCTATCACTTGAAAGTGAATTGTCAGATGTGTCTGTGACAGTTGTTTGTCCATCATTTGTTAAATCCAGACCTGAGCTCACCGCACAAGTCAATAGCGGTATTTCATCGCCTGGCGCCATGAAAAAGCAAACCAATGGTGAGCAAATTGCGCCCAATATTGCCGCAGAAAAAATACTCAAAGCAACGGCGAAAAAACAGCGAAAACTTTATCTGGGTAAGGTAGCCAAAATAGCGTATTGGCTGAATGCATTGGTGCCTAGTATTTATTTGAAATTGATGACCAAAAGCGCTAAACAAGAATTTACTTAATGATGAGTAGCTAGGGCGAGTAAGCATATTGCCAACAATACACATAAAATAATGACAACATGATAAAAACAACGATAAGTATTAATGAGAGTTAGGGGAGCTAATGTTATGTATAGCAAATCAAATAAGACACAAAACAAGGTATCACTGAATGTGATCACTAAAGCGATATTAGCTGGCACGTTAGTTATGCCTGTCGCTGCAATTGCACAACAAGCGGATAATACTGAAGCAGAATCTAGTGTGGAAGTCGTGACAGTTACTGCGCAAAAGCGTGTGCAAAACGTATTAAAAGTGCCGGTTACCGTGGGTACGGTGAGCGCTGAATTAGTCGAAGAAAGTGGTTCTGTGTTATTAAGTGAAGTGGATAAGTTTATTCCAGGCTTTGAATTTGGTGACGGTACCATGACGCAGGATGGGGTTAAGATGCGTGGTATCGAAAGTTCAACGATAAGTGTCGGTGGTGATCCATCATCCGCTTCTTTTTTTGATGATGTCTACATGCCGCAAGCTGCTCATAATGTGATGTTTTCTGATATTTCTCGTATTGAAGTGTTAAAAGGCCCTCAAGGTACGCTGTTTGGTCGTAATGCGGCGATGGGGGTCGTCAATGTATTGCCTAATGCACCTCATGAAGAATTTGAGGGCTTTGTAAAAGGCACGTTTGGTAAAGATAATTTGCAACGTTATGAAGCCATGGTTAACCTTCCAGCAAGTGATAATGTTTTTGTTAGAGCAAACTATATCACCACATCACAAGACGGCATTGTTGATAATATTGCCAAGCCTGCGTGGAATCAGTCGGATAAGATATGGGACTTAGGCGAAGTTCATCATGAATCTGCCCGCATTGCCATGTTATGGGATATTTCGCCAAGTACACATTTTCAACTCTCCTATGATTGGGATAACCTTAATCAAGCACCATCAATGGCCGTTGGTATCAGTGAATATTCATATAGCAAGGGCGATCCTTTTAAGTCAAAAGCTGAAAATGATGTTGATGATGGCAAAGAAACGCGTGATATGACGGGAGTTATTGCCAAGTTAACGCATGACTTTAATAATGAACTGTCGATGAAATATATTGTAAGTTATCGAGAGTGGCAAACTTTTAATCGTCAGGATGAAGATGGCACAGCGGATATCACTCGCTATTTTGACACTATTAATCATGAAGATTCTGACATCCTATACTCAGAGCTCCAGTTTAACTACCTGACCAATGATATTAATGCGGTTGCTGGCTTTTCATACTCGAAAGAGAAAGTGAAACAAGTCACGCATTTAACGGTAACGGCTGACAGTGCAGCAAGGTTGATCACTGGAGAATTAAATAATCAGATCAAAATGGGAATTGGAGAACAGGTTGCCAACACTATAGGTGGTAATACTGATGCCCATGCCGCAGCAGCTTTTGGCCCTGGAGTTACCTTCGCTGGCGCCGTTGATACTTTTTATCAATTAAATGGTTTTCCTTTAAACCATTTATGGAACAGTGGTGAATGGGCCAATGCATTGAATGTTCTGGGCTTTGGTAGTGATATTATGGCTGCTATTGGTATGCCGGGTGCGCCTTTATCTGGTGATATTGTCGATGCAACTGGTGATTTAACCTATGACATAGTGGCGCAAGCGATGGGTTTTCCTGAAGTTTTTGGTCCAAGTTACTCGGGACAGTTTTGGCGTGAAACAATTACCAACACCGGTGATTTTACTAACTGGGGCGTCTACGCTGATGTTGATTATTCACTCAGTGATAAGTGGCATTTAATTGGTGGCTTACGCTACTCCAATGATGAGAAAGACTTTAGTTGGTTTATACCTCAAACAGATTTTGCGCAAGTACGTCCTGGGGTTAATAATATTATCTTCCCGCAAGTAGATTTAGCAGCGAAAGATTCTTGGGGGCAGGTAACGGGGCGTCTAGTCTCAAGTTATCAGTTAGATGATGATCAAATGATCTTTGCCTCATATTCAACTGGCTATAAATCGGGTGGTTTTGATTCACTGACGCCGAGCAAGCAGCCATTTGAGCCGGAAGAAACCACTAACTATGAAATTGGTTATAAAGCGGTACTTTGGGATCAAGTCGTGGCTAATGTCAGTGGTTATTATCTAGAGCTTGATAACTTACAACATCCTATTTCATCAAAAACGCCTGATAGTTTACAAGCGGTGCCAACCATTATTAATGAAGATCGTGAAATTACAGGGCTTGAGTTTGATATTCGTTGGAATGTGACGCCAAACCTTCGCTTAGGTGTAGTCTCTGAAATTAGAAGTACCGACACCTTTACACCTGACTTTTATAACGGTGAAGGTGAGCTAATTCAAGCGCAGAAAACTTCAATTGATGCGGCAACTAATTATACCGCGACAATAAACTGGATCCCTGATTTAGGCTTAGGTAATACCAACTTACATGTCGATTTTGTTTTTGTCGAAAATGTTAATGATAAACAAGCAGGTTTGGAAGAGTATAAAAAATCGATAGATGCTTACTTTATTGATCGTGAAGATTTAAATGCGCGTTTTTCTTGGACCTCTCAAGACGACAGTTTAGAAATAGGCATTTGGGGTAAAAACTTATTAGATAAGCGTTATATGATGTCGATTGGTGGTTATGCTGCCGATGTTTTAGGAGTACCGCATGGCCGGATCAACCGGGGTATCGAAGGTGGTATTGATGTTAAATACTCTTTTTAATATAGAGCATTAGACGTTAACTATTAAGGCTTGAATAATGCAAATTATTCAAGCCTTTGCTTTATTCAATCATTTACTCACAATAATAACTATGTTTAAAAAAACGTTAATCACGATTGCGATTAGTGTTGCGGTGATCGCGATACTAGCGCCATATACTTTAGGCTTTTCTTTATGGCATACCGGCCATGCTATAAAAGTGGCTACCAGCTTAACGGCAAAATTGGCCTGCTCAGCGCGTTATATCAGTGGCTTTTCCACACAACAGATAGCGGAGGATTTAGCCAGCTATTCGCCGGTCACGCGCTGGGTGAATTTACACTATGACGATGAGTTAAAATTTACTCAGGCGAATTTATTCACTATGGCTCCCGTAAAAGCGCAATATACTCAGGCGAAAGGTTGTAGCTTAGTGAATGGAAAAAATAATACATCAAATAGCGCCGAAAAATCGTTAGTGTCATTAACTGCGCCGCCATTGTCTGATTCAACAAAACCTTGGCCTGAAGGAAGTAGTGTCGAGACCATAGCGCCAACTATGCAACAGGTACTTAAACAGTTACTTGCACAAGATAATGCTAATGAGTTGAATACTCGCGCCATGGTCATTGTAAAAAATGGAGAAATCATTGCAGAAGCGTATAGCGATGGTATTTTTCCATCAACACCGCTATTGGGATGGTCAATGACAAAAAGTGTCACGGCGATGTTACTGGGGCGAATGGCACAATTAGGAATGGTGTCGATGGATCGCGATAATTTGTTTCAAGAGTGGCAACAAGATCGTCGCAAGCAGATTAGTTTGCAGGACTTATTACAAATGAGCTCGGGGCTCGCATTTGATGAAACCTATGCGCCAGGCAGTGATGCGACCCATATGTTATTTACCGCAGACAGCGCTTCAGAGGTTGCAATGGCAAGCCCAGTTATTGAACCAAAAGGAGAGCATTTTTCATATTCTTCAGGTACCACAAATTTACTTGCGCGCTTTATCCATCAGCAGTTTGGTCATTCAACACAAAGTGCGATTAACTTTTTATTTAATGAGCTTTTTATTCCGTTAGGGTTGCAAAACAGTGTGTTAGAAACCGATGCAAGTGGTGTTTTTGTTGGTAGTTCGTATTTGTATGGTTCAGCAAGAGATTGGGCGCGCTTAGGTTTACTCATGTTAAATCAAGGAAGTGTTAATCAGGGCAAAGCGAATCAGCAGAGGTTGTTAACCAAAGAGTGGATAAGGAATGCCACAACGCCTAATCGCAGTAATAATGATAAACGCTATGGTTATCAGTTTTGGTTAAACTACGGTGAAGTTGATTCACGTTGGCCATCTTTGCCAAGAGACGCTTATGCGATGAACGGCAATAGAGGACAGTCTGTGATGATCATCCCTTCTGAGCAAGTGGTCTTTGTTCGCCTAGGCTGGACGAAAGGAAATTATCCCAAAGGAGAGAATTTTTCATATCTGTTGGGTCAGTTAAACAGCCTCAAGATGAAAGACAGTAGGTAACGGCTTTACCTATTTTTATTGATATCAGTTGTATCTTCAATTCTCATATCTCACTTATTCACACGCTAGTTACGCCTTATTTCGTATAATTACGAAATAAGGCTTGAATTAATTTCGTAAATTCGCTAAATTACGAAATAAGGTGGGAAGGAGGAGGATAGTATGTCAGATGTATTTCAAGCATTGTCCAGTCCAGTTCGGCGTGAAATTCTTGCACTATTAAAAGAGAAAGACATGTCAGCAGGAGAAATTTCTGAACAAATCGACGTGGCAAAATCGACATTATCGGGGCATTTCAACGTATTAAAATCAGCGGATTTAGTGTTTACCGTAAAGCAAGGGACAACCATTACTTATTCGTTAAATACCAGTGTTGTTGAAGATTTGATGAGTGGTTTGTTCAACCTTTTTGGTAAGCAACCACAATCTGATAAGGAGTCATTATGAATATATTTAAATTAAGTTTGCTTATTGGTGTTATCTTACTTGTGGTTTCTGGTGTGGTGATTGTTAATCTTCCGCAAGGGCTTGAACTACCTATACACTGGAATATTGATGGTGAAGTGGATCGCATGGTGAATGCCGATCTCGCGTTGTTAGCTCCTCCGTTAATGATTTTTTTTATCATTGGCTTATTAGCTATTTTAAAATATATCGAACCAAGAAAGACAAATTTAGCACATTCCACTAAGGCGATTAATGCGGTGTGTATGACCATAGTGCTACTTGCTTCTGTGATGGAAGGAGGCTATTTGGCATTGTTGGCTGGGCTGTCATTTTCCATGCACCTGTTGGTGATATTTACCGTAGGCTTAGCATTGATGATCATCGGTAACTACTTAAGCAAAGCAAGAAGTAACTTTTTTATCGGGATCAGAACACCTTGGACCTTGAGCAGTGAAAATGTATGGCGCAAAACTCACCGTTTAGGCGGGCGCTTAATTACCATTGCCGGTGCAATAACTGCACTACTATGTTGGTTTATCCCTAATGATGCATTAGGGTATTTAATTACTGCGGTTGTGTTGCCAGCAGCTATTTTTCCAACGATTTATTCCTGGTGGCTTTGGCGAAATGAACAGCTAGATCATCACTCTTAATCTATATTTCTAACGCCAAGCTTGTTCATGGCAAGCTTGGTGAAATGTATCTTATACCAATGCAATTAACGTTTAAAAATCGTATCTAAGATAATTGACGAATTTGTTCTTTCCACACCAGGTAAACTACAAATCTGCTCTAAAATATCACTCAACTGCGCCAGCGTTTGTACGGCTATGGTCATCAATAAATCATAATCGCCACTAATCGAGTAGATATACTCAATTTGATGTATTTTTCTTAAGGCAATACAAACATTATTGCGTTTATTGGGTTTTACTTTCAATGATACATTCACATTCACTAAGTCTTGGGTGTAATTTTGACCTAGCTCTACGGTATACGATTTAATGATGCCGTTATTTTCTAATTTACTGATGCGCTTTTGGATGGCAGTACGAGAAACATTAAGGGCTTTAGCGATATCTGAAACACTTGCTCTTGCATTGCATCGCAGTATCGATAACAACTCTTCGTCTTTTTCATTGAGCATTTTATCCCCTTATTATTGCCTGTTTCGCATTTGACTGGTTGCGTTATGATATCAATTGGTGTGAATTTGATTATTATATTTGCTTAATAAGTAATTAGGAAACTGTTTGTTTCATAATTTAAGGGTAATAATGAGAATACTCTATCTACTTTTGGTGAAATAGTTATGACGACTAACTTCTACTCTCATTTACAAAATGAAATTGAACAAGTAAAACAAGATGGCTTATATAAAGCTGAACGTGTGATCACAACGGCGCAACAAGCGGAAATTGCAGTCAACACAGGTGAAGAAGTCATTAATTTTTGTGCGAATAATTACCTTGGCCTCGCCAATCATCCCTCATTGATTGAAGCAGCAAAGTCTGGCTTAGATGAGCATGGTTTTGGTATGGCGTCGGTGCGTTTTATTTGTGGTACACAAGATATTCATAAAACACTTGAGCAAAAGTTATCTGAATTTCTAGGGATGGAAGATACTATTTTGTATTCTTCTTGTTTTGATGCCAACGCAGGTTTATTTGAAACCTTGCTAGGGCCTGAAGATGCCATTATCAGTGATGCGCTTAATCACGCTTCAATTATTGATGGTGTTCGCCTATGTAAAGCAAAACGTTTTCGTTATGCCAATAATGACATGGCAGAACTAGAAGCGCGTTTAATTGAAGCGAATGAGGCAGGGGCTCGATTTAAATTAATTGCGACTGACGGTGTGTTTTCAATGGATGGTGTGATCGCTAATTTATCTGCGGTATGTGACTTAGCCGATAAGTATGGCGCATTGGTGATGGTGGATGACTCTCATGCCGTTGGTTTTGTTGGTGATAAAGGACGTGGTAGTCATGAATACTGTGATGTGATGGGACGCGTTGATATTATCACTGGTACCTTAGGTAAAGCCATGGGCGGTGCCTCGGGCGGTTATACCTCAGCTAAGAAAGAAGTTGTTGAATGGTTGCGTCAACGTTCTCGCCCTTATTTATTCTCAAACTCTTTAGCCCCAGCGATTGTCAATGCATCAATCAAAGTTTTAGATTTATTAGCCCAAGGTGACGATTTACGCCAAACGTTAAAAGATAATGCGGCGTATTTTCGCACTCAAATGGAAGCAGCAGGCTTTACTTGTGCCGGTGCCGACCACGCTATTGTGCCAGTGATGCTTGGTGATGCAAAAGTGGCAAGTGAAATGGCTAATAAACTGTTAGCACAAGGTATTTATGTGATTGGTTTCTCTTTCCCTGTAGTACCAAAAGGGCAAGCGCGCATTCGTACTCAGATTTCTGCGGCGCATACTAAGGCGCAATTAGATAAAGCGATTGCTGCCTTTACGACTATTGGTAAGGAAATGGGAGTCATTTAGATGAAATCATTAGCAAAGCTTCATGCAAAAGAAGGTATTTGGATGACTCGTACCGAGCGTCCAAAGCTTGGTCATAATGATCTACTGATCAAAATTAACAAAACGGCGATTTGTGGTACAGATATTCATATTTACAATTGGGATGAATGGTCACAAAAAACTATCCCAGTGCCTATGGTTGTTGGTCATGAATATGCGGGCGAAGTTGTCGGTATCGGTCAAGAAGTTAAAGGCTTTGAAATTGGTGATAGAGTCTCTGGTGAAGGGCATATCACTTGTGGGCATTGTCGTAACTGTCGAGGAGGCCGTACACACTTATGCCGCAATACTGTTGGTGTTGGCGTTGATCGTCCTGGTTGTTTTGCTGAGTATTTGGTTATTCCTGCGTACAATGCCTTTAAACTACCGGATGAAATCTCTGATGACTTAGCCGCAATATTTGATCCTTTTGGTAATGCCGTACATACCGCACTTTCGTTTGATTTAGTCGGTGAGGATGTGCTGATCACAGGTGCAGGGCCTATTGGTATTATGGCGGCAGCGGTGGCTAAACATGTTGGTGCGCGTCATGTGGTGATCACTGATGTGAATGAATACCGTTTAGAACTAGCGCGAAAAATGGGAGCGACACGCGCGGTTAATGTCAGTAAAGAAAAATTAACTGATGTGATGGATGAACTGGGCATGGCAGAAGGTTTTGATGTTGGCCTTGAAATGTCAGGCGTGCCAATGGCGTTCCAAGATATGTTAGCCAACATGAATAATGGCGGTAAAATTGCTATGTTGGGTATTCCAGGCAAAGACATGGCAATTGACTGGAGCCAAGTGATTTTTAAAGGGCTAACCATTAAAGGCATTTACGGTCGTGAAATGTTTGAAACCTGGTATAAAATGGCAAGCTTGATCCAATCTGGCTTAGATTTAACACCAATCATTACCCACCATTATGCCGTTGATGACTTCCAGCAAGGTTTTGATGTGATGCGCTCGGGACAATCGGGCAAAGTGATTTTAGATTGGACAAAGTAACCTGTTTATATTGCCCTGATGAGGTTGGTTAGCCGTCTGAGCTTCGTTAATTCTTTACTCGCTATGGGCATATCTCTTGCCCATAGCGTAAACATTAAGCGTTAATTATTTTAAATGAGCAACCTGCGATAATTTAAAAAGTTTTATTTCAGTCGCTTATGTGGCTGAAATAGTCTAAATTTCGCTTGCGTTTTGACTTATTCATTTCAACTTAACACCTTGCTAGCAAGGTAGTTACCATCTGAGAAATAGCAAAGAATGAATAAAGCCAGTAGTATCTCTTTACTAGTCTGACTATTTGTTGTTATTTTATTTAAATTCAAACAATATAAAATTTATGATATTCAATATTTTATATTGCCTTTGTCTTATGATTTAATAACCACACAAAATGTGTAGAAAAGGAAGGTTTCGTGATAAGGATTAAACATATCACCCGTACTTATGGCTCGGGTGACATTACAGTCAATGCCCTCGCCAATGTTTCATTAGAAATTAAAGAAAATGAATTTGTTGCCATTATGGGAACTTCTGGTTCTGGCAAATCCACCTTAATGAATATTCTCGGATGTTTAGATACACCAACCAGTGGTGAATATTGGCTTTCAGGAACTTCTGTTAAAGACATAGATGACGAAAGCTTATCGAAAATTCGTAATGAAAAAATAGGTTTTATTTTTCAAACCTTTCATTTGTTACCACGTCTAACTGCGGTGCAAAATGTTGCGTTACCCCTTCGCTATAGCAAGGTTTCATCTGAAGAAGCACAGCAGCGCGGTAAAGCGATGCTAGCTCAAGTAGGTTTGGCTGATCGCGGACATCATAAGCCGTTTGAAATGTCAGGTGGTCAACGCCAACGAGTGGCCATT
Organism: Thalassotalea sp. G2M2-11; assembly: GCF_017168195.1. Lineage (GTDB taxonomy): Bacteria > Pseudomonadota > Gammaproteobacteria > Enterobacterales > Alteromonadaceae > Thalassotalea_E. The sequence continues at coordinate 146,794 of NZ_JADNYL010000002.1, read as the reverse complement.
GCAAGAGCATTGGTCAATAACCCTAAGGTTATTTTTGCGGATGAGCCTACTGGTAATCTTGATACTAAAACGTCTTATGAAATTATGGATTTGTTGTGTCAGCTTCATAAACAGGGGCAAACCATCGTGATGGTCACCCATGAAGAAGATATTGCTGCTTATGCAGACCGTATTATTCGTATGAAGGATGGCAAAATTATTGAGGAGCAATTATGCGTAGTTGCTTAACGTTTTTTTTATTGCTCTTAGCAGCGAATGTCTATGCTACTCCTTCTTATTTTATTTTGTCTGGTCAAATCAAAGCAAGTGAGAACCAAGCATTCTATGCCCCTAAAACAGATACTTGGCGTGTGCAAGTACAATGGATGATACCTGAAGGAGAGGTAGCCAATAAAGGCGATCTGGTGGTGGTATTTGATAGTGGTTCTATGCAAAGTCTGATCGAGCAAGAAGAAGTAAGTTTAATTGCTGCCAAAGAAGAACTACATCGCCTAGAACGAAGTCATGGTCAGTCAATATTAGAAGCGACATATAAACAGAAAAAAACTGCCCTGTTATTAGAAAAAGCGCGCATTGATGCGGGTATTTCTAGTGAGCATTTAAGTCAATATGATTTTGAAAAGAACCAGTTAGAGCTTGAAAAAGCGGTAGTGAATAACAGCAAGGCCATTGAAAACTTAAAACAGGTGAAAGTAGCCGCGACCGTTGCAAAGAAGAAACAAGAGTTAAAGATTTTACAACACCAGAATAAACTAACGTATCACCAGAATAAGCTTAAGAATATGAGTTTACGGGCACAGCGAACTGGCCCTGTTCTATATGGCAATCATCCATGGAATGGCGAGAAAGTATTTGTTGGAATGACTGCACAGCCATCATGGAAAATAGCGGAAATACCTTCCATGAATGGTTTGTTTATTGAAGCTTGGGTGCATGAAGTTGACTACAAAAATTTACAGTTAAACCAAGTAGCGAAGTTAAGCTTTGATGCTTTCCCAGATATCGAACTGACGGCCGAGTTGGTTGAAATATCGACCCAACCGGAAAAGAAAAAAGAATGGGGGAAAGGCGTTTACTATCGTACCGTATTTGACTTTGAAGTGAACGAGAAAATGACATTATTACCAGGGATGAGTGCCCAATTAGAATTTGCAGGAGCAGCAGATGAATAAATTTATTCTTATATGTGCAGTGCTATGCTTACAAGCTTGCCAAAGTGAGCCATTAGAAACACTGACCAAAGATAATACAGATACTGTGGTGACTGCCAGCGGCGAATTAGAATCAGAAAAAACCGCTATGATTGCACCGCCATCTATCTCGCGCATGTGGCAATATCAAATCAAGTTTCTCATACCTGAAAACAGTGAAGTGAAAAAAGGGGATTTACTGGTTTCTTTTGATGATAAGAAAGTCACAGATAAGTTAGTCGATAAACAAGCTGAACTCGCTCGTGCACAAAAGGAATTAGAAAACAAAAAGATCAAAGAAGTTGAAGAAGAGCAAAAACTTATTTTACTTGTGGCTGAAAAAGAAATGGCTTTTGATAAAGCAAAGCGTAAAGCTGAAATTGTCGATAATAGCCGTTCTGACAATGATAGAAAAAAGGCTGAAATTGACTTTACGATTGCAGAAAATGAGTTGTTTTTAGCGAAAGAAAAATTGAAATTTCAGCGAAGTAATAAAGCGTTAAACCTTAAATTAGCACAAGGTAAAGTTGAACGATTGACCTCAGAAGTGAATAATTTTAATCGAGATATAGCACGCTTAAAAGTCAAAGCAACTATGGATGGTATGGTGATCTATAAAACAAACTGGCAAGGGGAAAAACCAGCGGTTGGGGAAACCATTCAGTTTGGTCAACCTGTTATAGAGCTAGCCGTTCGAGAGAAAATGCAGGTAAAAGCACAAATTGAAGAACCTGATAGCGGAAAAATTAACGTTGGCCAAAAAGTAAAAATCATCTTAGATGGAACACAAGAGCTCGTACTCGAAGGAAAAATTGCCAGTCTTGGGCGGGTATTTAGAGATAAATCTTACCAAGATAAACGCAGGGTGCTCGATGTTATTATCACTTTTGATCAAGTTGATGTCGCTGTGATGCGACCAGGAATGACCGCTCGTGTGGAAGTTTTCGTTGAAGCTGATGAAGATGTAGTGTCCTTACCAACAGCGAATGAGCAAATCATGACAGCGAAGAGCGTCTTGTTAGCTCGAGAGAGAAAACGTTCAACATCTTGTGAAAATAAACAATGCTTAGTCAGCACTTCGTTTCCATTTGACGTGGAGGTGGTGCAATGAAAAAACTGATAGTCGTTTGCTTGGTTATTTTATCTCTTGGTTGTGAACAGCAAAGAACACCAATGCTTTATCAAGTACAAGAGCAACCCTTTGCGATAACAGTACCCGCTAAAGGAGAATTGTTTGCTGCCAAAGCTACGGTGATAAGTTCACCCGTTTCTCGGGGCGGCGTTCAAAATATAGCGTGGTTAGCTCCAGAATATTCAATGGTTAAAAAAGGTGATGTGATTGCGCGCTTTGATGGTGAAGCCATGATGATAAAAAGCGAGAAAAAACAAAATGAAGCTGCAATTATTGCTCAAGATATTGTCGAAAAATCAGGGGCGCTTAATAAAGATTTATACGCCATTAATAAAGATATCTTGGTAGTAGGGCAAGAAAAAACATTTGCTGAAAACTTCTCCATCGATGATGTTCGTATACGTTCTAAGCTTGAAATTATCGATTCAATGCAAAATACCGCTTACTTGGGGGTAAAACAAGATTATTTGCATTGGAAAAGTGAGAGTTTTAGTGAAAGCTCCATGGGGGATATGAGCTTGTTAGAAATGAAGCAAAAGCAAGCGAAAAGTAAACTGGCACAATTATCTGAAAGTCTTGAACAGCTGGAAATAAAAGCGCCTCACGATGGCCTACTTGTTTATAAAGCAAACTGGCGAGGTGAAAAACCACGCGCAGGTCAGAGCGTTTGGCCTGGACAAAAAATAGCACAATTACCAAATATTAATGAGATGAAAGCTAAGCTTTTTGTGATGGAAAGTGAAGCGATCGGCTTAGTGAATGATAAAGTAGTGAATTTACATTTACTTGCCCATGTTGATCAGCCTTTTACCGGCCGGATTAGTTCTGTTGCACCATTTCCTAAATCTATTAAACGTGGTGATCCTCAAAAGTACTTTGAAGTTGAAGTGAGCCTCGATAAACAAAACACTGAGCTGTTTGTCCCGGGTCGAAAACTACAAGCACAAATCATTGTTGATAAGGTGAAACCTAAGTTAGTTGTACCGCTGCAATCGGTTTTTACTCAAGGTCAGCGTAGCTTTGTCTATTTATATCAGCATGGGAACTATACCCAAGCAGAGGTTGAATTAGGCAAAGCCAATTTGAGTCATGTTGAAGTGGTGTCAGGACTGAGAGCCGGCCAGCGTATTTCATTAATCGATCAGGAGCAAAGCTAAGTGGATAAGGTTGAAATATTTAAAGATACTTTTGCTGAATTAGCTCAACATAAGTTACGCACGTTATTAACGTTATTAGGTATGATTTTTGGTGTTGGGGCAGTGATCGCCATGCTAAATATTGGTGAAGGTGCAGAACGTGAAGCCCTGAAAATGATTGATACTATGGGATTACATAACTTGATCATTAACGGCAAAAGCTTTGAAGAAAAAGAGCTAAAAGAGCAACGAAAACACTCCTCAGGCTTAACCATTAGAGATGGTGAGGTGAGTGTGAAATCATTGCCGTTTGTCGATGCTTTTAGTGCACAAAAAGTCGTGGATACTTACAGCATTTTTAGTGCTGAAGGTAAGAGTGACGGCCAAGCGTTAGGGGTTAGTTCAAGTTTTTTTGAACTCTCAAAATTTACCTTAGCTCAGGGCAGGTTTCTTAATGAACAAGACAACGTTAATTTTTCACAAGTGGTGATACTTGGCTCAAGTACCGCTAGGCAATTATTTCCGTTTGGGGAATCGTTAGGTAAGAATATTAAAATTAACCATATTTGGTTTAAAGTGGTAGGGGTTTTACAAGCGCCATACCTTAAAAAAGAAGAATTTCAAGGCATTAAACTTGGCGGAGAGCAGCATAAGGTATTCATTCCTCTAAACGCTGCATTGCATAAGTTTCCAAGTAAAGAATTAGTCAGTGAAGTTGATAGTTTACGACTAAAATTAGATGGCGTTGTTGATCCTGTCGAAGCGGCGAAAGCGGTGAGTCACCTACTCAAACGTCGACACAACGAGGTTGATGATTTTGATATTGTCGTGCCAGCGGCATTGCTTGCTCAACAGAAGCAAACGCAGCAAATTTTTAATATCGTGATGTCGTGTGTTGCGGGGATTTCTTTACTTGTAGGTGGCATTGGTATTATGAATATTATGCTAGCCACTGTATTAGAAAGAACTAAAGAGATTGGTTTACTTCGAGCTATCGGTGCCACTCAAAAAAATATTCAACAGCAGTTTATAGCTGAAAGTTTTACCATATCAATCCTTGGTGGTATTTTAGGTGTATTCTTTGGTATTTTATTGTCAGAGCTGATCTCAATTTACTCCCAATGGGCTGTGTCTTGGTCCTTAACGGCTATTGTTCTCTCGTTTAGCATTTGTGCAATGGTGGGGCTTGTTTTTGGGGTTTACCCTGCAATAAAAGCGTCAAAATTAGATCCTATTGATGCACTACAAAGTGATTAAGCAACTAAGTGATTATCATGAGCTATTAAGAATAAGTAACTGCGCTGGCTTTTTTAGCGCTATATGAAAATGCTCGTATGTAACCCATAAAAAACGCCTGATAAATTTATCAGGCGTTTTCATTGAATTATTGCCAACCAGAACTAAAAAGCACAGTTGGCTGTTGTCATATCAGGCAGCTAAATTATTTGTTCTCATTGAGGTGATGAAAATCGATTTCTTCGATTTTCTTACCTGCATCCTCATCTTCAAAGATATCTTTATTGAGTTGGTTTTCAGATTTAGCCACTACGGTTGTTACCATACAGTCGCCAGTGACATTGACCGCGGTTCTTGTCATATCAAGCAATCGGTCTACACCAATAATCATGGCAATGCCTTCTACCGGTAAACCCACTTGTTCAAGCACCATGGCTAACATGATCAAACCAACGCCAGGAACTCCCGCAGTACCGATAGAAGCTAATGTGGCGGTCAGTATCACCATTAGAAAATCAGAGATAGAGAGGTCGACATTAAATACTTGAGCGATAAATACGGTAGCTACCCCTTGCATAATCGCGGTGCCGTCCATGTTAATTGTGGCACCAAGTGGCACCGTAAATGAAGCAATGGAGTTATTTACGCCGATTTTCTTCGTTGCCGTTTCCATGGTGACTGGGATGGTGGCATTACTACTGGCAGTGGAGAAGGCAAATAACACAGCATCTCTCATTTTTTTAATAAATATCACAGGATTTAAGCCTGTTAATAGTTTTAAGATCACTGGATAGGTCACTGTTGCGTGAACGATCAATGCAACAAAGACTACACCAAAATACATACCAAGGTTTTTAATGGTTGCAATATCTAAATCGGTGAATAAGCTGGCAAGTAAACAAAAGACCCCATAAGGCGCTAAATTCATCAAGATAGTGACTAAGCGCATGATGACAACATTTAAGTCTTCAAATAAAGCAGCAATACGTTCACCTGGCTGTCCTGATAGGGCAATGGCAATACCAAAGAGTAAAGCAAAAATGATAACCTGTAGCATATTTCCTTGGGCGAATGCTGCGAATGGGTTGCTAGGAAACATTTGAATTAACACTTGCGCAAGAGACGGTGCTTCTTTAGCGACAAATGTACTATTGCTTGTCATATTAACCCCTTCACCCGGGCTAAGTAACATAGCCATACTCATGGCAAAGCTAATAGCAATGGCGGTAGTGATCAAGTAAAGACCTATGGCTTTACCACCAATTCTTCCTAATTTTGAGGTGTCTTTTAACGAGCATGTACCGCAAATAAGCGAGACAAAAACTAAAGGCACGACCAGCATTTTTAAACTGGCGACAAATATTTGCCCACCCACTTCAAAAATACCATCAACAAAGAGTCCTCGAACGGATATCTCAAAAAAACCGAGAGGAATGGTAAAGTCAGAGCCATTTGGCATTAATTGTTGTAATAAAAAACCAAGTAAAATACCGGAAACCATGCCGATAACAATACGAGTGGTTAAGCTAGAAGTTGTTGTTGTCATATTATTATGTGTATATTTAGGTGAAAAGAATAATACATGATAGGTTATCAGTATTTGATTTGATTAAAAACCTTACTAACTTGGGTTTTTTTTATAAGTTAGTGACCTTTTTCTTTTTTTTCAGTTAATATTATAAAGTTGACAACAAAAACATCATCAGGGAGATGCTTTTATGGCGCTAATAAGACGCTTAAGTTTCATAATGTTTTTCATTGGTCTCGTTGGCTGCGGCGGCGGGGATGGCGGTTTATCCAGTGGAGGGACTTCAACACCTGGCACAGGCTCAGGAGGTACAACTGAGGATATTGTGATCACCTTAACTATTTCTAATGAACTGGTTACAGAACAGTCACCTGCGACAATTACTGCAACAGTTATGCAAGGTGATTCAGCAATCGGAAGCAAGGTTGTTACTTTCACAACGACTTTAGGTAACTTTAACCCTGAATCAGGAACGGCATTAACTGATAGCTCAGGTGTTGCAACTATTGTACTTAATTCGGGTGATATTGCAGGTGCAGGCACGGTTACAGCGTCTATTGATTCAGGCGAAGAACAAACAATTGGCTTTACTACTCAAGGGAAAAGTGAAACGGTTGTTAGATTAGGTAGTGGCACCTCTGATAGTTTTAGTGAAGGAACCATTGATTTATCTTTACAGCAAATTTCTGCAGGTAGCACAACTACCGTCTCGGTTATTTTGGTGGATGATACGGGAGCGTTATATACCGAATCAGTTGACGTCAATTTTACTTCGGTATGTGCTGAAGAAGCGATACCAACAGCAGAAATAGATAGTGTCGTTAAAACCTCAAGTGGTCAAGCTAGTGCAAACTATTTAGCAAAAGGCTGTGTTGGTGATGATCCTATTACAGTGAATGCTATTGTAAATGGTCAGAATTTATCGGCGACAGGCACTGTTAATGTTTTACCTGCGGATATTGGCAGTATTGAGTTTGTTTCAGCTACACCAGAAACCATTGGCATTATAGGTACTGGTGCTGTTGGCGGTTCGGAAAGTTCGACTATAGTGTTTAAGGTCTTAGATACCAATGGCAACCCGGTTAATAATCAGGATGTTGATTTTGCGTTAAGCACCCAAACAGGCGGCGTTAATCTTATTCCTGCAAGAGCTACAACTAACAGTCAAGGTCTTGCACAAACGGTTGTCAATTCAGGTTCGGTGGCTACTAGTGTGAGAGTTACGGCATCTGTGGTGGGTAGTGAGCCGTTAATAGCATCACAGTCAAGTGTATTGGTCATTTCTACCGGCATACCAGATCAAGATAGTTTTAGTCTTTCAGCAGAATACCTTAACCCTGAAGGTTGGAGTCGAGATGGTACGGAAGTGATGATTGTTGCTCGATTAGCTGATGCATACAATAACCCGGTGCCAGATGGTACAGCAGTGAGCTTTACCACTGAAGGTGGTTCTATCGAACCTTCTTGTACTACAGTTGATGGTGCATGTACGGTAAAATGGACCAGCCAATATCCTCGACCAGAAGGGCATGTACTTGGGGATGCTAATAATCCTTCGCACTTACCTGAAGAACAAAATACCATGGGGCAAAAATATGGTGGTAGAGCCACGATTGTTGCAACTGCGATAGGTGAAGAGTCATTTCCTGATTTAAATGGTAATGGTCGCTTTGATGAAAGTGAAATGTCGGCATTTTTGGGTACCGATGTCTCTGGTCAGCCATATGACTTAAAAGAAGCGTACGCTGATTACAATGAAGATGGTTTTTTTAACCCTGGTGAAACGAATGCTGCTGAACAATCTGGTGGTGAATTAGAAGAGTTTTATGACTTTAACGATGATGGTGTTTTTAGCCTAAATGATGGCAAGTATAACGGAGTCCTGTGCTCTATACCTGCTCATAGTGGTTGCTCGACTGAGCAAAAATCGATAAATGTTCGGGGGCAAATCACCTTAGTAATGTCGGGTAGTACAGCTCATGTTGTGTCGTTAACACCTGTTATCAATATTGCCGGTGAAGGTTCTGCTACCGGGAGCATTATTGTTTCAGACTTACATAATCAACCGATGCCATATGGCACTGAAATAAAATTCAGTACCACAGTGGGGAGTATAGTTGCTGGTGGTACTGCGTCATGGGGCAGCGATAACCATAATGGTGGTCAGCAGTTTAATGTGGCTATTAAAGGGGAAAAAGAACCTAAGACCGGCACTTTGTATGCTGAAATTTCTTCACCTTTTGGCTCTGGAATTGTCTTTAGTGTTGCGACGGTTAATATTAATTAGCTGCATGCAGAGTAAGATAAAAAATGCCGCTCAATTGAGCGGCATTTTTGTTTTAAATATTTCGGATTTTAATAAAGCAATGCAAGTGAATTACTTATTCATCTGCTCAATTAAAAATGCTGAAATATCAGCTCCTGCTTTTAACGTCGTTTTTGCACTTTCTGCTCCTTTACCAGAACTGTCGGTAAAAGGGGCTATTTCCATCATATCTGCGCCGGTGATCGGATACTGAGCTGCAAGAGATGTAAGAATTTCCATCGCTTCATCAGGGGTTAAACCGTCAGGCTCTGGTGTTCCTGTAGCCGAAGCAAAAGCATCATCGAGCGCGTCAATATCAAAACTCACGTACAGTTCATCAATGGCTTGTTCTTTTAATTGCGTCAATATGCTTGTTATTACCGGTGCTACGCCATGTTCTCTAATTTCGTGAGCCCAATGTTGTTTAACGCCAAAAGTGCTCTCCCAATGCTCTTTTGGTTTACCACTTGAGCGAATACCAATTTGGATCAAATGGTTTGGCTCATGTAAATCATCAAGAATATGGGTACACCAAGAACCAAAGCATAAATCGATTCCTAAACGTTCCACTAATAAATCGGTATGGGCATCAAAGTGAATAATCGCTGCCCGTTTGCCTTGAGCTTTTTTCGCTTGTAAGTAGGTTTTGGTCAGTGGATAACTGATAGAATGATCACCGCCAATGCCAAAAATCCCTTTCTCTGGATAGAGCGCATAAAAATCGTGCAACACGTCTTCGGTAATGGTTAAAGGGCTTACAGCAAGTTCACTATTTGCATCTTGATACAAGGCTTTACGACAGTTGCTAATGGTAGGATCATTTAAATACTTATCATGTAATAAATGCGGAATAACTCGAACATCCCCCATATCAAAAGCATTAAGGGTATTAAATTGTTGTAATAAGGTAGAGCGAACAAACAAAGGCCCCCAGTTCGCACCACGTAAAATACCACCACCGCAATCAGACGCGATGCCTAAAATGACTGCTTTAGAGGATGACGATAACTGAGTTAAACTTTCGTTCCATAGCTGTTCGATATTGTCGGTTTGTCCGTATAAAGCCTGATGAAGAGCGGCTTTTCTTTCTTTGGCTGTATTGACAGTGAACACACCATTACCTGGTGGACACAGACTTTGTTGTATTTTTTCTATGAACTGAGATTGCGTTGTCATAATAACTCTCTTTGGTGTTATTGATTCTAGGAACTTTACTCGCTTTTATCGGAGTTGTGTGGTTCATTCTTATCTGTATATCTAAGTGGACAGAGGTCTACTTATCAAAAATTAGTGTAATAACTCTTAATTTCTCATGAAAACTCGACTATGATACGCCGAAAAATAACTAGATCTAGTATAACCAAAAGTGATTAATAGGTTAATTTAAAAAAAATAATTGCTTGTCAGCTTGCTAAATTACAGATATATCTAATAGTAATTTGAGAAATTAATTAAATTTTAACGTGTCGAATGGCTATTTCGACGAATAAATACTCGCTTGTATCGTTGTTTTGCAAATTTAGTTACAGATAAACGATATTGCATGCTGACTCAGTTTGTCAGCCAAAAGTAGGATTGAAAAAATATATGTCAAAATCTCTGGTAATTGTCGAGTCACCTGCAAAAGCTAAGACAATTAACAAATATCTCGGTAAAAACTTTGTGGTTAAGTCGAGTGTTGGTCATGTTCGCGATCTCCCCACCGGCAGTACTGGAAAAAAGGCTGCAACTAAATCGCCCGCTGAAGTACGAAAAATGGCGCCTGAAGAAAAAGCAAAATATAAGGCGAAACGTGATAAACAAGCATTAGTTAACCGTATGGGGATTGACCCTGATAAAGATTGGCAAGCGGATTATCAAATTCTTCCTGGTAAAGAAAAGGTTGTTGCTGAACTGAAAAAGCTCGCTGAAAAAGCTGACACTGTCTATCTCGCGACCGATTTGGACCGTGAGGGAGAAGCCATTGCTTGGCACTTAAAAGAAATTATCGGCGGTGAAGAAGATAAATATAAACGCGTTGTCTTTAATGAAATCACCGAAAATGCGATCCAACAAGCATTCTCAGCACCAAGTGAATTAAGTATGCCTGGGGTCAATGCCCAGCAAGCGCGTCGATTTTTAGATCGAGTAGTGGGCTTTATGGTCAGCCCATTGTTGTGGAAAAAAGTAGCCCGAGGCTTATCTGCTGGTCGCGTGCAATCAGTAGCCGTGAAGCTCGTCGTTGAAAAAGAGCGTGAAATTAAAGCGTTTGATCCGCAAGAGTTTTGGGAAATTAGTGCCGAGACGACAACAAAGGATAAGCAGCCATTAATTTTAGATGTTACCCATCAAGACGGTAAAGCATTTAAACCAAAGAATGAAGCTCAAGCCACCGCGGCGGTTAAATTATTGCAACCTGCTGATTACGTGGTCAGTAAACGTGATGATAAACCGTCAAAGAGTTCTCCTTCTGCACCTTTTATTACTTCTACTTTGCAACAGGCAGCGAGTACAAAATTAGGTTACGGTGTTAAACGTACCATGGGGTTAGCCCAGAAGCTGTATGAAGCGGGGCATATTACTTATATGCGAACCGATTCAACTAATTTAAGTAAAGATGCTATCGAGATGTGCCGGGAGTACATCAGTGAAAATTTTGGTGATAATTATTTGCCTGAAAAAGCAAAAACTTATGGTAGTAAAGCCAATGCGCAGGAGGCGCATGAGGCAATTCGTCCTTCAAATGTGAAATTAGAAGCGGCATTTATTGATAAATTAGACCCTGATTGTAAAAAGCTTTATGAACTTATTTGGCGACAGTTTGTTGCTTGTCAAATGACGGCTGCTCGTTATACCGTTAGTACGATTACCGTTGGTGCGGCTGGTTTTGATTTAAAAGCTAAAGGCCGGGTGATGCAATTTGATGGTTGGACAAAAGTTCACCCTCAAATGTCAAAAGGTGATAAAGATACTCATCTGCCTGACTTAGCCGTAGGGGAAAAACTGAGTTTAGAAAAGTTAGATCCAACGCAACACTTTACTAAGCCGCCAGCACGTTATGGTGAAGCCTCTTTAGTTAAAGAACTTGAAAAGCGTTCTATCGGCCGTCCATCAACCTATGCTTCTATTATTTCAACCATTCAGGATCGGGGCTATGTCCGTTTAGATAAAAAACGCTTTTACGCCGAGAAAATGGGTGAAATTGTCACCGATAGTTTATCAACAAGTTTTGAAAACTTAATGAGTTATAACTTTACTGCAGAAATGGAACAAGAGCTTGATGAAATTGCTGAAGGCCATGTTCCGTGGAAGGATGTACTTAATGAGTTTTATAAGAATTTTACTAAACAACTAGCCAATGCCGATAAACCTTCAGAAGAAGGGGGAATGCGCAGTAATCAACCGGTAATAACGGATATAGATTGCCCAAGTTGTGGTCGAAAAATGGGAATAAGAACGGCATCAACAGGCGTGTTTCTTGGTTGCTCTGGCTATGCTTTACCACCAAAAGAGCGTTGTACCACCACCATGAATTTAACGCCGGGTGAAGAAGCGGTAAGCGTGTTAGCAGAAGACCAGGAAACAGAAGCATTAAGAGCCATGCATCGTTGCCCTAAATGTTCTACTGCAATGGACAGCTATTTAATTGATGAAAAGCGTAAGTTACATGTTTGTGGTAATAACCCTGTCTGTGATGGTTATGAATTAGAGCAGGGCAGTTTTAAGATCAAAGGTTATGATGGCCCTGTGCTTGAATGTGATCGTTGTCATGCGGATATGGAATTGAAAAATGGTCGTTTTGGTAAGTACTTTGACTGTACTAATAGTGATTGTAAAAATACTCGTAAGCTATTAGCAAACGGTGAAGCTGCGCCACCTAAAGAAGATCCGGTGCAGTTACCTGAATTATTATGTGAAAAATCTGATGCACACTTTGTTTTAAGAGATGGTGCTGCAGGTATTTTCCTCGCCGCGAGTACTTTTCCTCGTTCGAGAGAAACAAGAGCGCCGAAAGTGGCTGAGTTAAAGCGTTTTCGTGATCGTATCTCGCCAAAATTTCATTATTTGGCGGATGCTCCAGAGCAAGATCCTGAAGGTAATTTAGCGATTGTGCGCTATAGCCGAAAAAATAAGTCTCAATATGTGATGACGGAAGTGGAAGGTAAAGCAACCGGTTGGACAGCGGTTTATCAAGACGGTAAGTGGGTTGAAACCTTAGCCAAGAAAAAAGCGACTAAGGCGAAAGCCAAGCCAAAGGCTAAAAAGAAAGCTTAAAGTTCTACACACTAAGACAAACAAAAAAGCACCATCAAGGTGCTTTTTTATTAAAGCTATTTTACCGGGGGGTTACTCATCTAACCATTCAACTTCATCAATTACTTTTCTTGCCTCAATGACGGTACAGTCGGTTTTAGCAACTAATTCATTAATGGTGATGCCATCATTTTTTTTGGCAATACCAAGTAAGTGCTGATGGCTGAGCTTTTGATTATCTTGTTTCAGTTTTTTTGCTACCCATTGCCAAGAATCTTCGTTAGTCTGTTCAATTAAATTGATGACCTCATTGATCTGCTCCGGTGAAGCAATCAGTTGCCAGTTTCTTGAACGTCCTATGCGGGTTAGCTCACAGCCATGCTCACGAATATGCGCCTTTAATGCATAAGCGCGTAATACGCGTCTTAAAAAAGAAGGAAGTATAATGGTTACTTGCTTTAGCATAATGGGTTTAAGGATCGGATGAGCAAATAAAAGTCCTTATTTTAGTCAGTTATTAGGCTATATTCAACGGTCAGCAATTTTTTGCTGCACCTTCTATTAAGGGACACATTATATGGTAGCTTGGTGGTTCAATAAACTATTTAAAGCCTACTGTTATTGAAAGTGGTTGCTGTGACACTTTTAATAATAAGAGCTACAATAGGCTGATTTATTTAATCAATCATTTGGTACTATGGAACAGTTAGGTGTGATGTTTCAATAGATTCATCATTGTGACGGAAATATCGACTTTTTAAGACATTCTTTAAAGAGATAAGCATGCAAGCGCTAGCAATAAAAAAAGCTTTAATGAAAGGCTTTATGGATATGTTACCTTTGAATTTAGCGGTCATCCCCTGGGGGATTTTATGCGGTTCACTGGCCATTCAAAGGGATTTTAGTGTATTAGAAGCGCTGTTGATGCCAATGATAGTATTTGCAGGCTCCGCTCAACTGGTAGCAACTGAGCTCATAGGAGCGAATGCTTCGTTGGCAACAATTTTATTTACCACCTTCATTATTAGTTCTCGGCATTTTTTATACGGTTTGGCAATGCGTGATAAAATGAAAAACCTTGCTGGTTCTTGGCGCTATCCTTTAGGATTCTTATTAACGGATGAATTATTTGCATTATCACATCATCACCGTGCTTTTAAAGGCACTGTCAGGTTATGTTATGCCTTAGCAGCAGGAGGGAGTTTTTATGTCTGCTGGCTGGTGTGGAATGTTATCGGTATTTTTGCAGGTAGCTTCTTACCTGATTTAACTAATTTGGGCTTAGACTTTGCTATTGCTGTGACATTTATTGCTTTAGTGGTGCCGACGATAACTAATTTACCTGTGTTAGTAACGGTGATTGTTTCAGGGGGATTGTCAGTAGTTTTTAAGTTATATCAGTTGGAATTAGATTTAGTGCTGGCTGCGTTATTAGGTATGTATGGTGGTTATTTAACAGATAGAATACAAAAACGTCGTCAAATACAGCGCCACGCAGGGGGAAATTAGATGACATTAGTGACTATCATGCTTATGGCGTTGATATCATTTACTACGCGCTATTTATTTATTCATCCTAAATTGCCAATTCGGTTAGGTGCTAAAATGGTTAGTTTTTTAAGCTTTAGTGCGCCTGCTGTATTAACAGCTATCTGGCTGCCGATCATCTTAATACAAGATAATCAGCTAGCATTAAGCGTCACCAATCCCTACTTAATTGCTGCAACAATTGCTTTATTGGTTGCAGCAAAAACTAAAAGTATATACCTGACTTTATTTAGCAGTGTTGCTGTGTTTGTCGCTCTACGCTTACTGATGAATTAGCTTGTCTTCAGTTGCACTTTCGCCAAAAATATTGAGGATTTATTTGCTTGGTGTTCGGAGTAATAACTGACAATTAATTGCGTATCCTTGATCAGTAGACCTGGGTAGCTTGTGTCTCCAGTTGAAGGTAATGTTAATAGTTTTTCCACTTGATTATTTTGTAAGTTTACCTGCCAAAGGCAGGTCTTACAGCCATGCGCTGAGGAAAATGATCGACCCGCTACTATGACTTGATCATTATATCTGATCAGGGCCGGCCCGCCGATATATTGTTTTAAATCAAACCATTGCCATTGTGTGTAAGGATATTTACTTCGCCCTAATTGTGCTGTGCAGGTATCTGCATCTCTTCTTAAAATAGCGAGTGCACTATTATCTGGCAGAAACACAATATCGCTTTCATTTGGGTAGCCTTTACCATAGCGTTGTTTTGAAAATAAATTATCGTCTATACAATCTAAAGTACCATTTGGCTGACCTTTATATAACATGGTTTTTTGCTCACCATAGCTAATGCCATAAGCTTGTCCTTGATGCCAAGATAATCGCCACAACCATTGACTCTGTTTAGCGATTAACTTACTTGCTGACCAAGTGATCCCATTAGTAGATTGACAAAATGCGCTTTGTAAAAATGTTGTTTTATGTTTGTTTCGTTGTACTTTCCCATAAAGTAACCCAAGTTTGCCTGATGGAGTAACCGAAAGTTTCGGATCTCGCAAGTCGAAATTGTTTTCTCTAACTGTGCTAGAGAGGCGCCAGTCGGTAAGATTATCTGAGACCAGTACTTGAATGATACCATCACTACTGACATGTTTTTGAGCTTGACGAAAGCAGCAAAAATACTGACCGTTATATTCACATAAATCGGTAAATGCATTGTGGGCACCTTTATTCCATATACAAGAGCTGGTTATCAGTTTCATCTATTATTCCTTTGAAAATCTATTTTATCTCTATATTTAGTCAATTAATCGTATATAAGCCAATTTGACTTGTCATCGCTGGCTAATAGCTTTTATCATTATTGTGAGTCTTTTCAAGAGAAATAATAACCCTATGAAATTTAGAACAACTCTTACAAATATTGCCATTATTAGTGCATTATCGTTTTCATCACTGAGCAATGCCACTGAATCGGTAGATACAAAGAAAAAGCATGAATCTAGCTGGTTAACCCTATCAAAAAAACAACTGCAGCAGGTTGAAGCTTATGCTCAAAACTATAAAGAATTTATTTATCGTGCGCCAACTGAATTAACCTTTGTTAAAGAAACCATCAAGCGTGTTGAAAAACAGGGTTTTAAACGTTTAACGGATAATAGCAAGTTAACACCAGGTGCACGCTTTTATGATGTTAACCGTGATCGCACTATTTCACTGATTGTTATTGGTAAACAAGCGCTTGAAAAAGGTGCTCGTATCGTGGGGGCTCATATTGATTCACCACGACTTGAGTTAAAAGGTCGTCCTCTTTACGAAAAACAACAGTTTGCCTTATTTCAAACCTATGTACACGGTGGTATTAAAACGTATCAATGGGTCAACATTCCTTTAGCACTTGTTGGTCGTGTTGATAAAAAAGATGGTTCTGTGGTCAATATTTCCGTTGGTTTTGATGAAAATGATCCTGTTTTAATGGTGCCAGACCTTGCACCTCATGTTGATCATCCAAACCGTAAAAGAACCAGCCGTGACGTGATCAAAAAAGAAGAGCTTGATGTTATCATTGCATCAAAACCAGATTTTGAGAAAAAAATTAAAGATGTGGTATCTGACTATTTAGCGCAGCAGTACGATATCAGTGAAGAAGACTTAGTCTCAGCCGAGTTAGCCTTAGTACCTGCGACTAAGCCACGTGATGTTGGTTTAGATCGCAGTATGATCGCAGCTTATGGTCATGATGATAAAGCATCTTCAATTGCCGCTGTGTATGCCATTATGGAACAAGATACGCCAGAATATACCTCTATCGCATATTTAGTTGATAATGAAGAAGTAGGGAATATCAATAATACCGGTGCCAGCTCAAGTTATTTAGTTGATTTAATGAGCTCACTTTTATATCACGACAAAGGTGATAACTATAACGATTATTTCCTACGAAAAATGCTGAGAAATACTAAAGTGATTTCTGCTGATGTTAACCCTGGTGTTAATCCAAGTTGGGCAGGCGTTTGGGAATTAGGTAATGCTCCTCGACTAGGCCAAGGGGTGAACCTTAAGCTGTATGGTGGCGGGTTTAATGCGAACTCTGAATATATGGCGTGGACGCGTAATTATTTAGATAACAGCAATATCCAGTGGCAGACCTCTACCTATAAAGGTAAAGCATCTGGTGGCACTATAGGTAGTGATTTATCAAATGATAATATGGAAGTGATTGATTTTGGTGTGCCTATTTTATCAATTCACTCACCGTATGCGGTTGGCTCAAAAGTCGATTTATATTCACTGTATCAAGCGATGTCAGTATTTTATCGTCACCAGTAAGGTAATTGTCTGATAAGCGAATTGATTAATATAGGCACTCCTTCACAGCCATGTTATCGTGACACTGCTTACATGGATGTAGATAGTTAGTTTTTGTCTGGAATATAAAAACTGACCGTACATCTTGTAGATAAAAAACCGCCTAACGGCGGTTTTTTATGTTTTCCTGGCGGTATTATTTTACTTCATTAAAAAGATCGACAAAGTCATCTTCTATATCGGCAAAGTCAACTTCTGAATAGCCAACGGTATCGAGCACGAATTCTTTTATCTCAGGCCAATCATATGACTCATGATGACGTTTAGCTTTAGCTACCAACTCTTCAGCCGCTTTTAGTACAGCTAAACTGAGAGCTAGCTGACTGTCTTGCTCACTTTTCATTGCTTGAAAATCGTGATGGATTAAGATCATCTGACAAAGTTTTGTCGGTAAGTTCCAAGAAGCTGCGACAAAGTAACCAAGTACTGCATGATTGGTTTGGTATTTTTCTTCTTCAAGTGCAATAGAGTTAACTTGGGTATTATT
This sequence comes from Thalassotalea sp. G2M2-11, assembly GCF_017168195.1. Classification (GTDB taxonomy): domain Bacteria; phylum Pseudomonadota; class Gammaproteobacteria; order Enterobacterales; family Alteromonadaceae; genus Thalassotalea_E. The sequence goes on along the minus strand of NZ_JADNYL010000002.1, from coordinate 129,191 downwards.
TGCTTCAATAAGAGTATTTTTGTAATCGCTATATTTTAAGGCTAACAGGGCAATGCCACAATTATGAAAGAGCCCTAGTGTGTAAAGTTCGTCAGGAGGGAGTTCACTTTTGACTTTTTGACCAAGGAATAACATAGCGTTAGCAACATCCATAGAGTCATCCCAAAAGCGTTCAAGTGAAATTGACGCTTGCCCTTTAAAGGACTCCTTTAATGAGAGTGCCATGACTAAGCTATTAATTGTGGTTAGGCCAAGCATCATGACTGCTTGTTTTATATCAGATATTCTTCTGTTCATCCCGTAAAATGGAGAATTAATAATTTTTAATATGGTGGATGACATACCAACATCATTGGCAATGAGCTGTGAAATTTGAGCGATATCGGGCTCTTCTTCATTCATTAACTCTTGAATACTGGTTAAGATGTCAGGCTTAATGGGGACTTGGAAGCTTGAGACAACTTTTTGCATTTGTTGTGTATCTAGATTTAGCATCCGCACTCCTTTATTTTATATTTACATTTAGTATATAAATATTTTAGAAAAAAGAATTGTTTTATATCAAACTTATTGTTGCTCTAATGTTTTCTTGGCAATAACAGGGTTGGCATACATAGTTAATAACCAATGTTGTTGTTCTTTGTTTAGTTGTGACATTCTTGTAGTGATTTGTTCAAGTGATGACTGCTGTTGATCACTATTTTTGCTCAGTTGTTGGTAAGCACTGAGGTTACTTTCATATAACTGATAATGATTGATTATTTGCTTATCAATTGCTGAAGCAATTGCTTTACTATCGGCAAAATCACCAGTAATCGCGGGACAAAATGATAAATGAACCTTACCTTTATAGCCTAGCATACCTTGGGTGATACTTTTAAGATCTTCATGCTCTTGTTTTTCGTATCGACCAGTTGCTTCTTTTTCTGCTAACTCTTTGGCTTTATCATGATCACAGGGATCATATTCATAGGAAATCGCCACAGGGATGATATTGAGTTGATTAAGGTAATCGCTAATAGCGGTATCTTTAGCTTTGTTTAATAACAACATAGAGATCAGCGCTGCATTGGTTTTATCGATGCCATCTTTGGCTCGGCCTTCCTTTTGTGCTATCCAAATATGTTGGTTTTTCTCCGTTAGGCTGTGATAGATATATGCTGATAATTGCTTAGATGCATTAAGCATGGCTCGTTTAGTTTTTTCACTGCGCTTAACAATAAAGCTTTTGTTGATACGCATTAAATCAGCAACCCAGCTCTTGCTCAGTAGGTTATCGCCAACAGCAGCTTCAACAGTATCAAAATGACTTTGATGCAGTGCATAGTTTACCAGAGCGACATCCAGTACAATATCACGGTGATTACTGATAAATAAGCACGGCTTATCTGTGCTGACATTTTCTATGCCATCAAAAGTAAAACCATCGGTGGTTTGTTTAATGATTTTATTAACGTATTTGGCAACTTCTTGCTGAATATCATTGATAGTATGTAAGTGTTTGACACGCTTTTTTAATGAATATTTGACTAAAAAATTAGCCAAACTAGGCCAAAATTTCTTGATCTTTGGCATGGAAAATTGCGCGATAGAAGATTGTAGTTCAACCTCATTAATGAGTTGATTAACTATTTGATTGACCTCATCATCGTGATAAGGACGTATGTCATCGAACATTCTGTTATTTCTCAGGAAAATTAGCACTTACTTGTCGTTATTATAACGTTAAAGCTTTTAGTGATGGAATGGTTTATCTGTGAGAATTTGCTTATTGCTAAAGAAAAAACAGCCAGATAATCTGGCTGTATAAAATAACAGAGAAAATATGATTAAATAAATTGGGTTATAATGCGGCGATATCGGTGATACTTACTTTACCAAAATGTCGCCCTTGATTGATTAATTTGAGCATTTTTTCCGGTGATTGACTGTGTTGTGCAACAAAGTCAGTAATGTTTTTATCATTACACTTTATGTTGTAAACAACAAATTGTTTACTGTAACCTGAGCTTTTTACCGCAGAGGCAAAAGCAGCAAGGTTGCCAGATGCTGCTTTCATGCACAATTGTGTCGCGGGCGAATGATCATTGGCGGTGAAAGTAGCTGCATTTGCGATGCCTGCAAATGTTAATGTGATTGCACTAGTGGTTAAAATTTTAGTCATAAGTTTCATGGTTGTACTCCTATCTATGCTTCACAGTAGCTATAGCAGTGATAATGCCAAACTTTAAATGTTTATATAAAACAAATGGTTAATAATTTTTATCTATGAATAAAAAAGTTAGACTATTTGAGGGTGTCTCCATATTTAGTCAAAATCACTAAGTTTTAGTGTTTTTTATTTTGGTCAATGATGAATGTAATTGGGAGTAGTGAGTGAATACTATTGAAACGCAAAGAATGTACTTAAGGTTACTCACACATAATGATGCCCAGATGATATTAGCGTTATTAAACGAACCTGCGTTTTTGACTAATATAGGAGATAAAGGTGTTAGAAATTTGTCCAATGCCATTAACTATATCGACTCAGGTCCTTTAGCAATGCAAAGCACCCTAGGTTATAGTTTGTATTGTTGTGTACGAAAAGATAACGACCAAGCGATTGGTTTATCGGGTTTAATTAAACGTGACGGTATCATGCATCCAGAATTGGGTTTTGCTTTTTTAACTCAGTATTGTAAGCAAGGCTTTGGATACGAATCTTCAGTAGCGGTGTTAAAACACGCTCATGAGCAATTAGGGATAACGCATTTACAAGCTATTTGTCATCCAAACAATAAGGCATCAATTGGCTTATTAACTAAACTCGGTTTTTCTTACCAGCAGAATATCAGTTTGCCCACGCAACAAGAGTCAGTGAAGTTATTCGATTTAGCGTTCTAGTTTGCTGGTTGTTTAAACTATTTTTGTTGTAAAAATAATCGCTTGATGATGTTCGTCAAAGTTTTTTCATATTTGACTTGCGTTTTTACTGTTTAACCCCAAGTCTTATACTGAGTAACAACAAAAAAAGGAACAACTATGAAAATTAATATTTCTGGTCACCATGTAGAAGTTACTGATTCAATTAGAGAGCATATTCAAGAAAAGTTTTCAAAAATAGCCACCCACTTTCCTACCCTGATTGCTTTAGAGGTTATTATAGCGAAAGAGCATGGTAAACACCGTATCGAACTTAGTACAAAATATGAAGGAGCAAAAGTTGCTGCTTCATCAACCGAAGAGATCATGTATCCAGCGATTGCAAGCGCAACAAAAAAACTAGACTCTGCGTTGAAACATCGAAAAGGACAATTAAAAGCAAACTTACATAGCAAACCGAATACTACATCACCTGAAATTGCCCATGAGAAAGTGCAGGCATTAAATTTAGGTTAAAGTAACCAAACTGATTGATAAAACAGGGGCCAGAGCCCCTGTTTTTGATCTTACCCATGATTAAGAGCAACATAACCGTGCAAGATGAATTTTTTTTTGACATAGATGAAGTAGAAATTACGGCGATCAGGTCACAAGGGGCTGGAGGTCAAAATGTTAATAAAGTGTCTTCAGCTATTCATTTACGATTTCATATTGCAAACTCAAGCTTAGCTGAGCCAATCAAACAACGGTTACTCGCGTTAAATGATCGCCGCATTAATAAACAAGGTGAGATCATCATCAAAGCACAGCAATACCGTACACAAGAGCAGAACCGTTTGGACGCCTTAACCCGTTTAAATGAATTGATTGCTGCTCATTCTAAGCCACCAAAAAAACGCAGAGTCACTAAACCTAGTAAATCATCGATACGTAGACGATTAGAAAAGAAATCGCAACATAGCCAAAAAAAATCAATGCGCTCAAAGTTAAAATACTAAAAAGTATAACGTGACAGTTTGAACAAATTTATACCATAAAGAACAACTTACCCTAATAAAGTATACGATAGTACATTAATTGTAGTAGGCTGAGTGATGTACAAAATTACAATAGGGAGAACGTATGACAGAGCAAGCGTTAGCATTAACTCATATGTCATTAGCACGAAATAATAGTGAACGAAAATCAAATGATTGGATCCGCGCGCAATTAGCTAATGACGCGAGTCGTTTTATTCCTATCTGGCAGGGCGATTATTTTTTTATTGCTCATGAAGCATTAACACTGTCTGCCTGTGAACTCAATTTTTCATTAAAGCAATTAATGAAAATTTGCTATTTTTTAGGCTGTGAAACCTTACATGATAGCCCTGTGTTTATTTGTGATTTATCACAACAGTTTACCGATATTGATAGCGCAACAAAGTTTTTACGTCAGCATTGCCTGCCAAACCCTATCACTGTTGAATATCACAACTTTCGTCATTTTGTTGCTCGCTTAGATAAATATCTAGCCGCTAATTTGGCGTATGGTAGAGCGCTTTCTCTTTGGCATCAGAGCGCGCTTTTTTGTGGCTGTTGTGGTCATGCAACACAAAGTGTTGAAGCAGGGCATAGCCGACAATGTCTTGATGAAAAATGTCAAAAGCCGGTGTTTCCTCGAACTGATCCCGCGGTTATCATGCTAGTGGAGTTAGTAAAACCTAATCAGCCGAAAAAGTGTTTGCTAGCTGCTCATCATCGTTTACCAGAAAATTTAGTGAGTACGCTTGCAGGATTTGTCGATCCAGGAGAGTCACTAGAACAAGCGGTGAAAAGAGAGGTTTTTGAAGAAGCTGGTATTGAAGTTGAGCAAGTCGAGTATATTGCATCTCAGCCTTGGCCATTTCCTCATTCGATCATGATAGGTTTTATCGCGAAAGCGGTAACTGATACCATTACGATTGATCCAAATGAATTGACAGACGCTCGTTGGTATACTGCACAAGAGGTTGAACAGTTTTCTGAATGGGGAGAGGATAATACTAATACACAAATGCCTCGGAAAGAGTCAATCGCTCGTCACTTAATAGATCTTTGGTTAGCAAGAAATTAACGATGATAGTGATGGAAAAACCATTAACTATTCTTGTACTATTTAATTTTATACTATGGTATCTCGCTATTTTTTAAATGAAAACGATCATTACCTTTCGCCGAGCACAACATGAAGATATTGCTTTTTTATTAAATTTGAGAAAGCAATCGATGGATAACCATTTAGCCAACGCTGGGCTTAATTTAACGGATCAGCAGCATAAAGATCGTATTATGGAGTTTTTTAATGATTCGTTTATTATCAATAAAAATGCACAACCAATAGGTTTGATCAAAATTGCTCATTTGGCAGAGCGGATCCATATTAGACAATTTCAACTTATGCCTGATTGTCACAATCAGGGAATTGGCGGCCAAGTCCTCAGTTTGCTTCAACAAAAAGCACAGGAACGTGATTTATTTATTACGCTAAACGTGTTGCTGAAAAACCCTGCATTACGGTTATACCAGCGTTATGGTTTTGTGGTTGAAGGGAAAAATGAGCTAGAATATCAAATGCGCTGGCAACCTGCTAATAGCTAGCAAAGTCGTTTAGAGAGATAATTACAGTTAATAAAAAGCGCCAGTAAAGGCGCTTAACAAATTATTTGCCGTTAATGATTGGACTGCCTAAATTCTTCACAGGCATTTTTGTCTTCACATTCCCCATATAAGTATAAACTGTGATTGGTTAACTTAATATTATGTGTATGAGCAATATCTTCTTGGCGTTGTTCAATGACTGAATCTTCAAATTCAACAACTTTGCCACATTTCAAACAAACTAAATGATCATGATGTTGCTTGTGGCTCAATTCAAAGACAGATTTACCACCTTCAAAGTGGTGGCGAGTGACAATACCGGCATCATCAAACTGGTTTAACACACGATAGACTGTTGCTAAACCAATCTCTTCATTTTGATCCAATAAAATTTTATAAACATCTTCAGCACTAATATGCTGGTTATCAGGATCTTGTAGAATGGTTAATATTTTTACTCTAGGCAGAGTAATTTTTAATCCAGCTCTTTTTAGCTCTTCATTTTGATCTGCCATACAGTGACTTCTCGTTTATCAACAATAGAATAAAAATTATAGGGGTATTTTGGATTGGTTGAAAGTCCTAATTGTAAAGAAAAGCGATTTAGGACAGCGATTAATGAAGATTGACCAATAAATGCGTATTAGCTAATCAGCTTATTGATTTTAGTTGATTTATTAGCGGCGTAAAAGTAAGAAAGCCCACATAAAATGTAGGCTTTCTTTGAGGTGTGAAAACGAGTTAGTCAGCTAATTCTGCTAAACACATTTCATCATAAATTTGGTTGACCCATTTATCTACGCGTTCTTCGGTCAGTTCCGGTTGGCGATCTTCATCGATACATAAACCAATAAAGGTATTTTCGTCTATCAATGCTTTAGATGCTTCAAACTCATAACCTTCGTTTGGCCAGTTACCCACAATAATTGCGCCTTTTGATTCACAAATATCACGAAGTGGTTCCATAGCATCACAAAAATACTCGGCATAGTCCTCTTGATCACCTAAGCCAAATATCGCGACTAATTTATCAGTGAAATTAATTTCTTCTAGTTCAGGCAAAAAGTCATCCCAATCACATTGGTTTTCACCGTAGTACCACGTGGGGATACCTAGAATAATAAGATCAAACTCTGCGATCTCTTCTTTAGTGCTTTTGGCGATGTCTTTCACATCAACCAGTTTTTTACCCAATTTCTTTTGGATCATTTTACTGACTGCTTCGGTATTGCCTGTATCACTACCGAAAAATAAACCTACAATTGCCATTGAGATATAACCTTTAATACTTTAATTTTCGTTTAATGCTAATGCTTTCACTAGCAGAGATTCAATTAACTCACTACGATTTGAATTCGTACGTTTAGCTAACGCATCTAATTGTTCGATCAGGTCTTGATGCATCTTAAATTCAACTCTTTTTAAGCCGTTGCTTTTATCGCGCTTTACCTGATTTCGCTTATTTATTTTGACCTGTACACTACGTGAGTGAGGATTGGTTCTTGGCCGCCCCGGTCGTTTGTCATCACTAAATAAATCGATGGTTGTTACATCTGATATTTGCTTCGCCATTGTTAACCTACACCTTGGCTTTCCCAAACAAATTGAATTATTCCTTTGGCGATAAATCCTGCACAACCAAGAAACAAGACAAAATACACAACGTATTGGCCAAGTTTAGGTACGTCATTTTTTTTCATGACATCATGAATAGATAAGCCTATGAAAATAAATATAAAAGCAAAAAATAGATTGAGTCCAATCGTTTCAATTAGTACAAAATGTTCTGCAAGCATAGTTCACCCAAAAAAATTCAGGCGGGACTATAGCATATTGCTTGCGCTGAAACACATAATTTTTACCTGTAAATGTATTGTATTTGAGGCAAATTGTATTGATTTTGATCACAATAAAATCAGTTTGCTTTCTATGACATGTTTTTTTCACGTTTTTCGCAGAAAATTGAACCCTGAGCGAGAAAATCATTCACTATTTTATTAAAGGCGACGGTTTTTTCTGCATGAAGCCAGTGACCAGCCCCTTGTATGATTTTCGCTTTACTGTGGGGAAATATTGCTTGTATAGCTGCCTGATGCTCACGAGTGATATAATTTGAGTCACCACCCTTTATAAACAGGCACGCTTTATTAAATACCTTATCTCCTTGATAAACTTGAACTATTTGATGATAACAGTGCGCGATATTAGCTAAGTTACATTTAAATTTTAGCTGACTTGAATCGGTTTTTTTCGTGATATTACGCAATAAAAATTGTCGTACTCCTGCCTCTTTAACATATGGTGCTAGTTGTTGGTCAGCTTGTTGCCGGGTGCTGATATTGTCAATATCTATTGCTAATAACCCCGCAATAATTTGGTTATGATGGGGCGGATAAGCCACCGGTGCAATATCAGCTACAATGAGCTTTTCAACGCGTTCTGGATAATCTAAGGCCATCTGCATGGCGATTTTTCCGCCCATTGAGTGGCCTAAAATCGCACAACTATCAATCGCTAAGTGATTTAAGGTATCGATAACATCTTGTGCAAGGACTGGGTATGCCATGTTATTTTCATGAAATGAAGCGCCATGATTTCTAACATCAATATTAATGACACGGTAGTTATCGGTGAGCCCTTTCGCCACCATGTTTAAATTTTCTAAGCTGCCAAACAATCCATGAATTAAGACAATAGGCTGACCAGAGCCTGATTGTTGGTAATGAAGCACTGCCATGGTTTTTCTACATTAAAGATTGGTGACGCTATTATACAAAAAATTTCATCCATTTTGATATAAGTCTAGAGACTTTGCTGTAAGCTCAGTATAATCTTGCGCGCAAAAGTAATTATTAGGTATATGAATGAAACATATAGAAATAGATGAAGAACTTTATCAATATCTAGCCTCTCAGACTCAATACATCGGCGAAAGTGCATCTTCCATACTCAGACGATTATTATCTCTGCCAGCTGAAAACAATAGCGCTAATAAAACCAAACCTAAACACATTGATACTGTTTTAGTTAGTAATACGCAGTCACAGGTAGCACAAGTCAAACAAGCATCAGGCTCTGTTTTTCATTATATTAACAAAGAAGAACTAGCAACACAGCGTGGCGTGGTTGGTCGATTTTTACTGATATTATCGGCATTACACCGGGTTCATAGTGACAGTTTTTCAGTGGTTATTGATATTCGTGGCCGTGATCGTTTGTATTTTGCTCGTTCTGAACAGGAATTAGCGGCAAGTGGTAGTAGCACTAAACCAAGACAAATCCCCGATAGCTCATACTGGGTGATGACCAATTCTAACACCACTCGTAAAAAAATGATGATCACTGAAGTGGCAAAAGCACTGGGTTATCAGCAAGCAGAAATAGAGCAAATTCGCGACTTATTATAAAAAGGAAACAATATGTCAGTACATCCTATGGCGGGAAAACTAGCAAGCGCTGAAGATAGGGAGAATATTCCTCAACTGGTGAGCCATTATTATCTTAAACAACCCGATATGATGGAAGTTAGCCAGCGAGTGACTTTTGGCACCTCGGGCCATCGTGGATGTGCATCAAAGTCGAGTTTTAATGAGCATCACATTGCAGCAATTTGTCAGGCCATAGCTGAATATCGTACTGAGCAAGGCTTTCAAGGCCCTTTATTTTTAGGAAAAGATACGCATGCGCTGTCAGAGCCGGCGTTTGCAACGGCATTAACGGTATTAATTGCCAATCATGTTACGGTGGCGATCCAATCAGACCAAGGTTTCACCCCAACACCTGTTATTTCACGCTTGATCATTGAGCATAATAAATCATCTGAGCAACAAGCTGATGGCATTATTATTACTCCGTCGCACAATCCACCTGCTGATGGTGGTATTAAATACAACCCTCCGCATGGCGGACCAGCAGAGGGTGAGGTCACAGCCATCATTGAGAAACGCGCCAATGATATTATTGCCCGAGGCATGTTGGATGTCAGGCAAGCAAGTTACTCGCAAGCGTTAGCGTCACCGCTGTTACAAAAACAGGACTTTATACAGTTTTATGTTGAACAACTGTCACAGGTTGTTGATATGGCAGCTATTGCAAAAGCTGGAGTAAAAATTGGTGTAGATCCACTTGGTGGTTCGGGTATTCATTATTGGCCTGAAATAGCAAAAACCTATCAAGTTGACTTACATATTGTCAATCAGGTGGTCGATCCAAGTTTTGCGTTTATGCCTTTAGACAAAGATGGCAAGATCCGTATGGATTGTTCTTCCCCTTATGCTATGTCTGGTTTAATTGCGATGAAGGATAAATTTGATGTTGCCGTGGGTAATGATCCTGATTTTGATCGCCATGGTATCGTGACGTCATCGGGTGGCTTAATGAATCCTAATCATTATTTAGCGGTAGCAATTCATTATTTGATGACGCATCGTTCTTGGCCTGCCACTTGTAAAATCGGCAAAACCTTAGTGTCTAGCTCATTGATTGATCGTGTCGCACAATTAATTGACAGTCCACTTGCTGAAGTACCTGTTGGTTTTAAATGGTTTGTTGAAGGTTTACATCAGGCAAGTTACGCCTTTGGGGGCGAAGAAAGTGCGGGCGCCTCATTTTTAGCAAAAGATGGAAGCTGTTGGACCACGGATAAAGATGGTTTTATTATGGCACTGTTAGCGGCTGAAATATTAGCCGTTACTGGTAAAGACCCACACCAATATTACCTTGAGTTAGTCGAGCAATTGGGACAACCTTATTATGGGCGTGTTGAAGCGGTTGCAACTTTGGAACAGAAGAAAGTGTTAACGTCTTTGTCTGCTGAAGATGTTACTCAGGAGCTGTTGGCTGGTGAGAAAATTGTGCACGTGCTTTCACATGCACCAGGTAATGGTGCGGCAATTGGCGGAGTTAAAGTGACCACTGAAAATGGCTGGTTTGCTGCACGTCCTTCTGGTACCGAAGATATTTATAAAATATATGCCGAAAGCTTTATTAGTGAAAGCCATTTACAGGCCATTATTACCGATGCAAAGCAGCTCATTGCTCAAGTGTTCAAACAAAGTAATTTGTAATAACCAGTAGAGAATTAGTAAAAAGGACAATTTGCTGCTAATTTAAGCAATTAATAAGATGATTAAATAATAATAAAAAATGCCACATAAAAAATATATTCATCGGCCTACGGTGCTTAAAGATCTCATTATTATTGTCGTAGTTAATGTCATATTGCTGATAGCTTTTGGCTACTTTGATACATTAGAATGGTTGTATCAGTCGTCACTTGATTACCAATACCTACAACTAGATGAGTTAGTGCCGTTAGGCTTAACGGTTTCCTTGAGTTTATTGGTGTTCTCTTATCGTCGAATTGTTGAATTAGGGCAAATGGCGGGAACATTAGAAAAAATGGCGCTGATTGATCCGCTCACCGGCTTACCTAATCGTCGTTCTGGACAAGTAAGGTTGATTGCTTGGTGTCAGAAAGCACAACGTAAAGGGCAAACCTTTGTGGTGTATCAATTAGATTTAGATGAATTTAAAAAGGTCAATGATCTATATGGGCAAATTGTAGGTGATGAAGTATTGAAACAAGTATCACAAATTTTAAATCAATTTTTGCCAATATCCTCATTACTTTGTCGTTGGCTTGATGATAATTTTTTAGTGGTTGTTAAGCTTGATACTATTGATAATCCTCACCAGTATGCACATGAAATCCAGTCAGAAGTCACCAAAAAAGTTATGGCAAATACTGCACCATTAACCATGTCTATTGGCTATAAAATATGGCAAAAAGATCAAACGGTTGAGGATATATTGCATGACGTTGAAGATGCGTTAATGCATGCAAAACATCTAGGAAAGCATCAGATTAAAGGTAATTAAGGTAAAGTGTTGAATTGTTACGGGGAAACTTTCAATAAGAGTACAGATTAATTTACGCTTTTGAGGGTAAAATAACGCTGCGCCCTACGAATTTTGCCGTTGATCTCGTACAATAAGACCAAATTCAATTTGGTCGAAAAAATAGCTTTGGAAACACTACAACAGCAATTACAGCGTACGGGTGATTTTTTGTCACTAACACGCAAGCATGAATGGTCATTAGCGAGCCAGTTTTCATTCAATGTGACACATCAAACAACTAATACTCACGCTAAAGTAACAGTACTTGATACTGGTATTATTGTCTTTGAACCGATTAACCGAGCAACACAAAAAGATATTGTTTTGTCTAGCGGTGTTCATGGTAATGAAACTGCACCAATTGAAATATGCGCCAAATTGGTACAGCAGCTTATTTTGGGAGAGCTGCCGTTAGCTGAGCGAGTGTTATTTTTATTTGGTAACCCTGCTGCGATGAATATTGGCGAGCGCTTTGTTGAAGAAAATATGAATCGTTTATTTTCTGGCGGCCACTCTATCGATCAAGGGCAAGGGGCTGGCTTGATAAATAAAGAGCGTCACCGTGCGTTGTTACTAGAAAATACCGTGCGTGATTTTTTTGAAGCGGGTGGTTCAGGTGAGCAGCGTCAGCGTTATCATTACGATTTACATACCGCTATTCGCGGAGCCAAATACGATAAATTTGCGGTTTACCCTCACACCCATGGTCAACCAAGAAAAAAACAACAGTTGCAGTTTTTAAAAGCCTGTGGCGTTAACACCATTTTATTATCAAATTCACCGACAACCACTTTTAGTTATTTTTCTGCACGACAGTTTGGCGCTGATGCCTTCACAGTAGAGCTTGGCAAAGTAAAACCTTTCGGTGAGAACGACATGACGCAATTTGTCGATGTTGAACAAACTTTGACGCGTTTTATTTCAGGCCAAGAAATTGAACTGGGAAACTACGATGCCAAGGATTTTAATATTTTTGTTATTTCACAAATCATTAATCGTACTCATGAAAACTTCAAATTAAACTTTGCTGATGACGTGAAAAACTTTACTGATTTTCCGGTCGGGGAAGTGCTAGCTTATGATGGTGATAATGTCATAAAAGCGGAACAACCGGGTGAAGCCATTATTTTCCCAAATGCCCATGTGGCTATTGGTCAAAGAGCCTTGCTAACTGTGATCCCGACAAGTATTTAATTATTAGTTTTTGGATAAATATTCGAAAAAAAGGCATAACTTTAGAGTGTCTTGTTAAGGCAAATTATCGCTAGCTACTTGTATTTCAGTTTACGTAAAGGTAAAGTTAGCGCATACAAATTAATACATACAACAACGTATCTCAAAGTAAGTAATACTTTCCGTTTGCATTAATGTGAAAGTTTTACTTACTTTAATAAAAAAACAAAGTTAATAGTCCTTATCAGTTGTCTATACTTGATAAGCCAAGCTTATTAACCCTTGCTTGCAAGGACAGTAATAAAGAGAATGCTATGAACACTGAAATATATAAAGAAAGTCCGGTTGTTCACCAACCCGCTTTCATTGATGGTCATTCAGTTGAAATCCCAATCCTCAAAATTTTAAAACAAGACGGTAACGTTTATGACGGTGCTGACTTACCTGAAATTGATCAAACCCATGCCACTAAAATTTATAAAGCGTTAGCCTTTCATCGTGTTTTAGATGAACGTATGGTCGCGGCACAACGCCAAGGTCGTATTAGTTTTTACATGGCGGCATTAGGTGAAGAAGCTACCAGTGTTGGTGGTGCAGCAGGGTTAGAGTCACAAGATATGATCATGGCACAGTATCGCGAACAAGGTGCACTGATATATCGTGGTTTCTCGTTAGAAAATTTTATGAATCAAATGTTTTCTAATGAAAAAGATTTAGGCAAAGGGCGTCAAATGCCGATTCATTACGGCAGTAATGAATTAAATTATATGACCATTTCTTCGCCGCTTGGTACGCAAATTCCACAGGCCGCCGGTTATGCCTACGGCCAAAAATTGCAAGGAAAAGATGCGGTCACTATTTGTTATTTTGGTGAAGGTGCTGCTTCTGAAGGGGATTTTCATGCCGGTTTAAACATGGCCGCAGTTCATAATGCGCCAGTGATCTTCTTCTGTCGCAACAATGGCTATGCAATCTCAACTCCTTCTGATGAACAATATGTGGGTAACGGTATTGCTGCTCGTGGTGTCGGTTATGGCATTAAGACCTTAAGAATTGATGGTAACGATATTTTAGCCGTTTTAAAAGCGGTGCAGTTTGCTCGTCAATACGCACTGAAAGAAAACAAACCTATCATTATCGAAGCGATGTCTTATCGACTTGGCGCACATTCAACCTCAGATGATCCGTCGGGTTATCGCACACGAGAAGAAGAAGCCAAATACCAAGCACATGATCCTATTTTACGTATGAAAAACTGGATGTTAGCGCAAAAGTGGTGGGATGAAACGCAAGAAACAGAGTTATTTGAAAAGCTTAGAGAACAAGTATTAGCAGCAGTGAAAGTGGCTGAAAAAATTGATAAGCCACCCGTGGAAGATTTAGTGACTGATGTTTACGACCAAGTTCCAGCACATTTGCAACAACAATTGGATGCGTTAAAAACTCACATTAAAAAGTACCCTCAATCCTACCCATTTACTGCTGGGAGAATCAAATAATGGCTCAAATGAATTTATTACAAGCAATTAATAATGCTTTAGATATCGCCATGGCAGAAAATGACAGTGCATTGTGCTTTGGTGAAGATGTTGGTCATTTTGGTGGTGTATTTAGAGCAACGAGTGGTTTGCAAGAAAAATACGGTAAAGCACGGTGTTTCAATACCCCATTAGTAGAGCAAGGAATTATTGGTTTTGCCAATGGTCTTGCAGCTCAGGGAAGTACACCAATCGCTGAAATTCAGTTTGCCGATTATATATTTCCCGCATTTGACCAAATTGTGAATGAATCCGCAAAATTTAGGTATCGCAGTGGTAATGAGTTTAATGTAGGGAAGTTAACCATACGCACGCCTTATGGTGGTGGTATTGCTGGTGGTTTGTACCACAGTCAGTCACCAGAAGCGTATTTTGCTCATACGCCAGGGTTAAAGTTAGTTGTTCCGCGCAACCCTTATCAAGCTAAAGGTTTATTGCTTGCTTCAATTCGTGACGATAATCCTGTGGTATTTTTTGAACCGAAGCGCCTTTACCGTGCATCGGTTGGCGAAGTGCCAGAAGAAGATTATCAATTACCGCTTGGTAAAGCAGAAGTGATGCAACAAGGTAGCGATATTACCCTACTAGCTTGGGGGGCGCAGTTAGAAATTGTTGAAAAAGCAGCAGAATTAGCCGCAAAAGATGGTATCTCATGTGAGATCATTGATTTACGTAGCATTTTACCTTGGGATGTTGAAACAGTTGCCAACTCTGTCATGAAAACAGGGCGTTTATTAGTTTCGCAAGAAGCGCCAATTACTGCTGGTTTTGCCAGCGAAATTGCGGCAACGATTCAGAGTGAATGTTTTTTACATCTTGAGTCACCGATTGCGCGTATTTGTGGTATGGATACACCTTACCCACTTGCTTTAGAAAAAGAGTATGTCGCTGATCATTTAAAAATTTATGAAGCGATCAAACATAGCGTAAATTACTAGGATAATTGAACATGAGCATTGATTTTATATTACCAGATATTGGTGAAGGTATCGTTGAATGTGAACTGGTTGAATGGCTAGTAAATGAAGGCGATGAAATTGTTGAAGATCAACCTGTTGCTGATGTGATGACTGATAAAGCCTTAGTGCAGATTCCCGCGATGCATTCAGGTAAAGTTGATAAGCTGTATTATCAAAAAGGTGATATAGCTAAAGTTCACCAACCATTATTTGCTATGACGCCAAATGATGGCAGTACAGCCCAAGCAGAACCCCCTGCGACAGAGCAAACGACAGCTGAGTCAGTAGCTCAAGAAAGCGCGAGTACGGGCACTATTGTTGAAGACTTTATCTTACCCGATATCGGTGAAGGCATTGTTGAATGTGAGGTGGTGGAGTGGTTAGTCGCAGAGGGAGATCAGATTGAAGAAGATCAACCGGTTGCTGATGTAATGACTGATAAAGCCTTAGTGCAAATACCAGCAATGCATGCTGGTACTGTGGTTAAGCTTTATTATAACAAAGGTGAAATTGCTAAAGTACATGCGCCTTTGTTTGCGCTAGAAAGGGTTGGCACTAGCTCGGCGAATACAGCGACCGCAAGCATTACTGAAACCAAACCAGCGACTGCGCCAGTTAAGACAGAAAGTAAAACTGAGCAACCTGTTGCGGCAGCTAAAAAAGTCGTAAATGAAAAGGCAATTGCAAGCCCGGCGGTGCGACGAGTCGCGCGTGAATTAAGCGTTGATATTCATCAAGTGCCAGGCAGCGGTAAGAAAGGCCGTGTTTATAAAGAAGATGTTGTTGCGTTTAATCAAGGTGATAATCAGCAAACTGGTGCAGCGCCAGCGATGACAGCTGTTGCTTCAACCGGTGGTACACGTGTTGAGCCTATTCGCGGTGTGAAAGCGGCGATGGCAAAAGCTATGGTTAAGTCAGTATCGACTATCCCACATTTTACTTACTGTGAAGAGATTGATATGACCAATCTCATGAAGTTACGTGGCGAATTAAAAGAAGTGTATGCCAAGCAAGACATTAAATTAACCATGATGCCATTTTTCATGAAATCAATGTCATTAGCCTTGAAAGAGTTCCCTGTGGTAAATTCACAGCCAAATGAAGAGTGTACGGAATTAACCTATTTTGATGATCATAATATCGGGATGGCGGTTGATTCAAAAGTTGGTTTATTAGTCCCTAATGTTAAACAAGTACAAACTAAGACTATTATCGATTTAGCTAAGGATATTATGCGCTTAACTGAATCTGCTCGTGCTGGTCGTGTCAGTACAGAAGATTTGAAAGGTGGTACGATTAGCATTTCTAATATTGGTGCTATAGGTGGTACCGTGGCAACGCCAATTATTAATAAACCTGAATCTGCAATTGTGGCGCTAGGTAAGTTGCAAAATCTGCCTCGTTTTAATGATAAAGGCGAAGTTGAAGCACGTTACATTATGCAAGTGAGTTGGTCTGGTGATCACCGCATTATTGATGGTGGTACTATTGCCAGATTCAGTAACCTTTGGAAATCATTCCTTGAAGAGCCCTCTAATATGTTAGTGCATATGGCATAATGATACCGCTTTTAGATTAATTAAAGCATTATAAAAGCCTGCACTGCAGGCTTTTTTGTTTCAAACAAGTCGCAAAGGAATGAAACTAGAATGAAAAAATTACATAAAATTACTGGTTTAGTGATGTTATTGCCGTTTATTGCCTGGGCAGTAACTGGCATGTTTTTCTTTATTAAGCCTGGCTATCAAGCTGCCTATCAAGCCATTTCGCCAACACTTTATCCCATTAAGCAAATCATTCAACTGCCAAAGCAGCAGTGGCTAGAAGTTAGGCAAGTTAGAACCGTTTTAGGTGAGCACCTTTTAGTAAAAGATGAAAATGGTTGGCAGCAATTGTCTAGCGAGAATTTTGAGGTGATAGCGCAACCGACAGCAACGCAAATTCGTCAGTTAGTGAATGATGCAATAGCTAAAGATAAAGCCCGTTATGGCGAAATTGCCAGTATTGAAAAAAATGTGGTTAGTACCTCTACAGGAGTGAAAATTACTTTGGACTGGCCGACGATGTCGATGCGGCAAAAAGGTGAAGATACTGACTTTATTAATGCAATGTATGATGTTCACTATTTGCGCTGGACAGGAAACGCTGCGGTAGATAAATACTTAGGCGTGATTGGTTTATCCTTGGTGGTGTTACTCGCATTGTTAGGAGCATGGATGACATTGAAACCATTACCCACTAGATCGGGTAACAACTAGTAGGCCGATAAAAACTCTTGAGGTCTGACCTCTGTCGGTGTATTTTGAATGAAAGCATTAAATGAATAAAGTACGGGTTATGCAGCAAGAATCACTTTTTATTGAAGATGGTCATCATCAATTACATTTAAGACACATAGTGCAAAACCCTGGAGGTGTACCGGTTTTAATGCTTCATGGTACGATAGAAAATGGCAAAATTTTTTATACTCATTCAGGAAAAGGCTTAGCTTGTTATTTAGCAAAGCAAGGCTTTGATGTTTATGTTGCTGACTTTAGAGGAAAGGGGGCAAGCACACCTAACATTGCCGACGACGCTGAGCATGGACAATATGAAGCGATCACCCGAGATATTCCGCTATTTCTTGATTTTATTAGTGAACGTTGTCAACAACCGATGCATGTTATCTGTCATTCGTGGGGAGGTGTTTTGCTTGCCAGTACGTTGGCGCGTTACCCCAAACGATGCCAGCAGGTGGCCAGTATGCTCTGTTTTGGTACCAAACGCTCTATTTATCGAACCTCATTACGAAAGCGCTGGACAGTAGATTTGCTCTGGAATCGAATTGCTCCTTTATTAGCGCGCAAAAAAGGCTATATAGATGCGGTGAAATACAAATTTGGCGCTGATAATGAAACCTTACCGTTTTTACAACAAAGTGTTCAATGGGTGAAACAACAGCCATGGCAAGATCCGTTAGATAGTTTTGATTATCACCAAGCAGCACAAAAGTTACCTTGGCCAAGAACCTGGCATATTACCGGTATTTCGGATCACTTATTAGGGCATCAAGAAGATGTAAAAGCCTTTATTGAAGAGTCCAATCAAGCAGCTGAATTCTCATTGTTATCTAAAGCAGCAGGTAATGCTCTCGATTATGATCATATTGATATTTTAACTCACCCTCATGCGTTAGATGATCATTTTCCGGCCGTTGTCGATTGGTTAACCAACCAGCCTTGATGAGTCAACAATATGCTTAGCTCGATAGCTTTAGTGTAGCCAATGCTTTTGCTCTGCTTTTGAGGTTAATAAAATCAATAGGATCGCGATAGTTAATACGATTGACGGCATGGTGATACTCGACAAACCTAGTACAGAAATAGAATCGATGACAAAAAATGCATAATAATCTTGCACTAAAATAGCGATCAACGACAGCACGAAAAAGCTATTTGCGATTGCTTTTTTCCATAGTAATAAAATACTGCCTAATACGGCGGCAAACACGGCAATTGCAAAGGCTGAATCTGCCCATAATGGGGTGTGAGCATATAGCTCTTGCTCTGCTTCGGGCAATTTGGCTAGCATCTCTGGTGTCATCATAATATGGCTGATAAACGCCATTAGGCCTAGCATATTCCATATTAGCGCTAAGATAGAAATTACTAAAAACCATTTAGGTCGTGAAGGTGTGTTTATATCTGTCATATCATTACTTATGTAGCGTTAAAAATTTGCACTCTATGTCATTGTAGTTAAAAGCAAGCGCTTTACATAGAAATGTATCGTATTTGCTCGACTCTTTAATGACAGGCATAGCTCAGTTGATCCATGTAATTGCCGCACTTAATCTTGAACATCAGTGTTGAAATCGATAATGCATATGACCTCTAATTAATTAAAGGTCGTATGTATTTTGATTCATTATTATCCAATCCTGCGCTTTCTTGTTAATGCTACTAAGCCAAGCATTATAGTGATTATCAGTGAAAAACTGCCGCCATGACTATGGCTTTCACTGTGATATTCAACATAATTTGGATCATAGTCACTACTTTCTAACGGTAGTGCATATAAGTCATTGGTATCATTTGAACTATAAGTTGCAACCACATCGCCATAACCTACTTCATATAAGTCAATCAGTACATCGTAGTGATCTGAGATATATCCTTGATTAAGCGTGGTATAGACTTCGTATTGGTCGTCCTCACTTTCGCCATAAATCATGAAATTATCTGTGGTGTAGTAGTGGACCCAATCACCTCCGTTTTTACTTAGGTATAGCTCAGCATACACATAGGCTTCATCAATAATATCGTGACTATAAACATCGGCATCAAAGGTTACGCTGAAGGTTTGAAAAAAACCGTCCTGATCATAATCTTCAATAAGCTGTACATAACCTTGATAAATATTAAACTCATTATGATACAAGCTGGTTGATTGCTGTTTTTGCGTTTGATTGAGCATTAGCATTTTATTTTTATAGCTAGGCTGTTGCTGATTAAGCGCGATAACTTGTTCTCGTGTTTGTCCTGTTTTTATTGTTTGAGAGCTTTCCTCAGTAACTTGTTTTAATTGCGCTAATGCCTCTGTTTGTTGCCATTGATTTTTTAGACTTCCTGTACTGTTAGTTTCAGCAAATGTTTGATGACTAAACAGTAGAGCTATCGATAAGTAAGTTAGAACAGTATATTTTTTCATGGTGTTATACCTCAATTATTGCGCTGTTGATGCTATTAAAAGAGATGTTGGCTGAACCAAAGCTGAACATTACTGGCTTTTATTACTCGCTCAATGATGTTCAGCAATGGTTCAGTTTACTGAGGTAAAATAGTGTTTCTATGGTATTTCTCTTGGTTTAATGGGTGCAATCTTTTACACTGAAGATATTGATTAAAGTAAGTTTTTAGGAAGGTGAAATGAAGGTGTTAACGCTAATACGTTTGATAGTTATGGTCATTTTTTTGGCATCACTCAATACGTTTAACGCTAATGCATATGAGCCTTGGTCAAATAAGCCCAGCTATGCTATTAACAGCACGCAACAAGCGGCGCGTAAAGTTAAAGCTGTTGTTGGTGGTAAAGTACTAAAAGTTCGCTCAATTAAAATTAATAGAGATCCTGGTTATAAAGTCAAAGTATTAAAAGATAATGGCCACGTCATATCAGTTAAAATTAATGCTAAAACCGGAAGAATATTAAAGGAGTAATTCATGCGAATATTATTGGTTGAAGATGATAAAAATTTACAGAGCCAGTTAAAACAGCAGTTACAGAAAGATAACTACAGTGTTGATACTGCTGATGATGGTGAAATAGGTTTGTATCAAGGCACCGAATATCAGTATGATGCTGCAATTATTGATTTAGGTTTACCTAAAATAGATGGCAAAGAATTGATCAAAACATTAAGAAAGCAAGGAATTGGTTTTCCCATTATTGTGTTAACTGCTCGTGATCGTTGGCAAGACAAAGTTGATGGACTTGACGCCGGGGCTGATGACTATCTTACTAAACCATTTCATCCTCAGGAATTACAAGCAAGGCTAAATGCATTAATACGTCGCAGTGTAGGTCAGGCGAGTCCAGTGATTGAGAATGGCCCTTTTTTGTTAGACACCGCGAGCATGCAAGTTAAGGTGGATGGTCTCGATGTCAGTTTAAGTAGTTATGAATATAAAGTATTTGAGTACTTGATGCTGCATCAAGGGCAAGTTAAATCAAAAACTGAATTGACCGAACATATCTATGATCAAGATTTCGATTTAGATTCTAATGTAATTGAAGTTTTTATTCGTCGTTTACGTAAAAAGCTTGATCCCCAAGGGGAGTATCAATTTATTGAAACCTTACGTGGTCAAGGCTACAAGCTGCGTAAGTTTGATGAAATAGCCTAATTTCTTCCCTTAATGATGAAACCTAAGCAATATTTTAGCTCGCTTAAATCTAGACTGATAATTAGTGCTTTATTAACGGTTCTGGTGTTATTACCAATAGCTGGCGTGACGCTCTTTAATGCTTATCAACAGCATATGAGAGCGAGCATTGAAAACGAACTGGTCGCTTATTCCTATTCTCTTTTAGCCGTTGCCGAAATAGATCAAGGACAGTTACTTATGCCTGAAGCGTTAGCCGAAGAGCGGTTTAATATCAATGAATCAGGCTTGTATGCCTTGATTACGACCAAAGCTGAACCCGCTCAACCTTTGTGGCGCTCTTCATCATTGATGGCTTTGGCTGATCCCCAGCCCGTTCGGTCTCCTGATATTGGTCAAAGAGCGTTTTATCAAGTGACATTGGCAAATGCGCCACATTTTATATACAGTTTTTCGTTTAGTTTTACCAGTGAGCAACAACATTATGATATGACCTTGCACATTGTGAAAGATCAAACGGATCACATGGCATTAATGAGTAATTTCAAACAACAGCTTTGGTCTGCGTTATTTATTTTGATGGCTGTTTTGCTGTTGGTGCAATTTATTTGGTTAAAATGGAGCCTAACACCACTAAGAATTTTAAAGCGTGAAGTTGCTGATGTTGAAAAAGGTAAAGCGAATGAATTAATTGCCGATTATCCTGATGAGTTACAGCAGGTAAAAGAACAAATAAATCTGTTGCTTAACACCGAACAAAATCAGCGCAAACGTTATCGAAATGCTTTATCTGATTTAGCGCATAGTTTAAAAACACCGTTAGCGGTGTTACAAGGCCAAGTCAATATTGATTCCAATGCAGAGTCGAATAAACAAGCACAAGAGCAAATTGATGTGATGAATTTGATGATTGAACATCAACTCAAGCGAGCACAAAGTGCAGGGCAATCTTCTTGGCATTTAGGGACAGAAATCTCCCCTGTACTCGACAAGTTATTAGCGAGCTTACAAAAGATATATCGAGATAAAGATCTTAGCTATCACAGCCAATTATTAACGACACAAGTGTTTAAAGGAGATCAAGCTGATTTACTTGAAATATTAGGTAACTTACTGGATAACGCGAGTAAGGCCGCAACAGCTCATGTTGCTATCACTATACTCGTTGAAAACAATACATTAGTGATGACGGTTGAAGATGATGGTGCAGGAATTGACCATGGGAAAATGGATGAGATCATGTTACGAGGTACCCGCGCAGATACCTATGATAAAGGTCACGGGGTTGGTTTAGCTATTGTGCGTGACTTAGTCTCAAGTTATCAAGGACATATCGAAATTGGTCATTCAGCTCAGTATCAAGGTGCGCAATTTACGTTGACTTTTCCTATCACTTAACCGTTTTTATTACCGGCGTTCATTTTTGTTCAGCCGCCATTCAGTTTACATCACTTATTATTTTGGTCAGAGTTAATTAAAAGGTGATGATTATGAGAATAAAAACACATAAAAGAGCAATACTGCCGTTAGTTGCAACGCTCGTTACCAGTGTCTTATTAAGTCCTTTCACTGCACATGCTGACGCCCGTAACATGTCGGAGCAAGCCGCAGTAATAACGACTGACTTCAATCAAGCAGAGCTTGAGCAAATGTTAGCGCCGATAGCCTTGTATCCTGATACCTTATTAACTCATATCTTAATTGCTGCAACCTATCCAATTGAAGTGATAGATGCTGAGCGCTTTGTAAGGCAGCATGAAGGTGAAAGTGAGCAAGAGCTGATGGCAAAGGCAGAGCCAAAAGATTGGGATCCCAGTGTTAAAGCATTAGTGGCTTTTCCAAGAATTTTGAAAAATTTAAGTGAAGACTTGGGCTGGATGCGAAAGTTAGGAGATGCTTTTTTGCAAGATGAATCTCAGGTATTAGCCAGCATTCAATCGTTACGTCAAAAAGCTGATCAAGCGGGTAATTTAGCGCAAATGGACAATGTCGAAATCGTGCGAGAAAAGCACACCATTGTTATTGAGCCTGCGCATCCAGAAGTTGTTTATGTACCTTATTATGATAGCCGTGTTGTTTACGGCAACTGGCACTGGTCACATTATCCACCAGTATATTGGCATCGTCCTATTCATTATAGCTATTATCATGGACCTTTTTACTGGCATTCAGGAGTGCATATTGCGTTTGATTTTTTCTTCAGTGCTTTTCACTGGAGTGATCATCATGTGGTCAGGCACCATCATAAAAAACGTTATTACCATTCCAACCGAAGAATTGCGACAAGTCATGAGGCGAAACGCTGGCACCATAACCCTAAACATAGAAAAGGGGTGGCGTATCGTAATAAGAAAATGAAACAACGTTATTTAAGCCATCGCCCAAGTCAGGCAAATACTATGGCAGAACGTCATCGTCAGCTCAAACAGGTTAATAAGGCTGTACACCCTAATAAAAAAGGCAAATTTGTTAGTAACAAGCATCAACAGTTTAAACAGCAGATGACGAGAAAGCAGAGCAAAAAGTTTAAAGCTAGCGAAGGACGTAATCATCATTCATTAGCAAAAGTTGAGCGCGGGGATAAGTTTACTTCAACCCCTGGGCGCATTGGAGAAAAGAAACAAATCAAACAAAAAAATTATCAGGGTAAGCAGAAAGTACGTCAAGTTGACAATCGTCAAGACACATGGAAAAAGCAGCCAAGAGTGAAGATGGTTACACCTAAGCGAGAAGTGGAGCGTGCAAAACAAGTCGCGACAAAGCAACGCATAGTAGTGCCTCATAAAAAGCACATTTCACCTGGTGTAGATAACTCGAGAAAGATCAGCAAACCAACTTATCGCGCTCAGGGAGGCCACTCGAACAAGCAATATGCAAGAGTGGCAAACAAACGTTCAAACGGGCATAAATCGGCGGTTAAGCGTCGGGAAAAACATCATTAAAAGCCTGTTGAACGTGATATTAACAATCTTTGCTGCTGGCAAATAGCAAAAGAAGGTTGTTGATAAATGCAAAAGGCCGTAATACAACAATTACGGCCTTTTTTTTGTAGATGTTTACTTATGCAGATTAATAAATTTTACCGTGACCTTTGATCTTGTTCACATCAACACGTGTTGGTGTAATAGAACCGTCAACTAACCCATGTGTGGCGATTGATAAGCTTTCGATGACCTGATGCATTGATTGTAGGTCTAAGCTGGCTAAATCGTCTGATGTTTGATGATAATGCTGATCTTTGTCTAGCTGAGTACTACTAAAACTATGTGCTGGCACTCCTAAGCGGGCTAAAGTGGCATTATCAGAGCGGTAAAATAAGTTTTGTTTAGGGTAGGGATCAGCATATATCTGTGTATTTTTCATTTTCAAGTTTTCATTAAGCAGTTGGCCTAAGTTAGAGCGATCCATACCAGTCATCCACACATTGCCTGCGCCAAATTTTGATGGCTTGCCGATCATTTCGATATTGATCATCGCTACTACATCATCGGGGTTTAATTGTTTAGAAAAATAACGAGAGCCAAAGCCACCAATTTCTTCTGCAGTAAAGGCACTAAACATTAAGGTACGGGCATTATCTGCTTTATTCGCAAAATATTGCGCTAAGTTGATAATAGCCGTGGTGCCAGATGCATCATCATCCGCACCATTGTAGATAACATCGGTGTTGTCTTCTCCAGTAGGAGCCGTACCTAAGTGATCATAATGAGCAGAGTACAGTACGATTTCTTGTTTTTTCTCTTTCCCTGGTAACACGCCGACCACATTGGTTAGGGTTTGCTTGGTAATTGCTGTGCTGGCGTTAACCTTAATGGTATTAATGCTCGTTTGCTCGGTTAATACCATCACAATCGCCCCTTGATGATCTAGGCTTAGTTTATTTAATCCCTGAGCAAAATAGCGACGATAGCCGTTAAAGAGTTTGCTATGCGCAGGGTTAATTAATGCGACATGCTTACCACCTGATTGGTTTATTTGCGCTAAAACCTGACGCATGTTGTCGTCTTTGCCAATTACATGCGTGGTAAATTCTTGGGTATTTTGCCAATCAATTTGCTCTAAAGTACTTGCCATACCGAGGTTTTTGGCTGAAATGGCTTGGCCATTTAAGGAGACAGCTAGCTCTTTGGGCATAATACTAGTGATGGAAAATGTTTGCTTGAAGTTCTTATTTCCTGCCAGTGGCACTAAGCCAATTTCATCAAAGCGTTGGCTAATATATTGTGCGGCAACATCAATATCTTCAGAAAAACTGGCTCGCCCTTTAAGCTGATCACTGGCTAAGTAGCTGATGTCTTGGCTCATGCTCTCAAATGAAATGTTATTGGCAAGGCTTGATGTGGAAAGAAAAGGTAGGCTAAGTGAAACAGCCAATGTTGCAGTATATTTAATTAGTGATCGTTTCATTCATAGTTATCCAAAGCAATTAAGTGGTTGTACTATTAAAAAATCTTACAGATATTGCAACATTGGTCAGTGTAAAAGTATTAAAGGTTATTTAACTTGTTGTAAACATTCCCGTTCAATAAGTAGGCTGTCGTCACCACAAGTTAACCATAATTGCCCATCTTGTATACTCACCTGTAGTTCCATGGTGCGAGTAAGTAACTCTGCCAATTGTTCTATGGCTTCTTCGTCAAATTTTTCGACACATAAGTTGTCGTATTGTCTGAGCTTGTTGTGGTTTTGTTGCCACCAAATATCGAATGAAGATTGATATCCATATAAGATGACTTTATCAGCTTTATGGCAGGCTTTTTTGAGACGTTTTTCTTCAGGCTGTCCAAGTTCAATCCAAAGTTCGATATCATCTTGAAGATTCATCTGCCAAAGCGCGGCTTCATCCTCATCACTTAAGCCTTTACCAAAAGTTAATTGCTCATGAGCATTTAATACAAACGCCATGAGCCGACTCATTAGGCGTAGATCTGTTTCGGATGGGTGTTGGGCCAAGGTTAAGTTTAAGGTGTCATAATAGTTTCTATCCATGTCAGATAAATGGATAGTTGCTTTATATATGGTTGATTTAAGAGCCATAATTGTGTTTCTGAAGGTGTATATAGGAGTATTCTACGCCTGTTTAATGAAATTAGTGAATTATTTTTATGATGAATAGCTAAAATAACATCGATTAATTTAGTTGATAGTTTATTTGATGATAAAGTGAAATAAATTTTGCACTGAGGTTAACCATGACAATTAGTTCTTTTATTCCGCCGCAACGCACGTTAATGGGGCCAGGGCCTTCCGATGTTAGTGCCAGAGTGTTATCTGCCTTAGCTCGTCCTACTATCGGCCATTTAGATCCATTATTTGTCCAGATGATGGATGAAGTGAAATCACTGTTACAATATGCTTTTCAAACAAAAAATGAGTTTACCATCGCGCTATCTGCCCCGGGTTCTGCGGGAATGGAAGCCTGTTTTGTTAATTTAGTTTCTGCTAATGATACTGTCATTGTTTGTCAAAATGGCGTATTTGGCTCGCGCATGGTAGAAAATGTTAAACGCATCGGTGCCAATGCCGTTGTTGTAGAAGGGGAGTGGGGACGAGCAGTCGATCCTACAATGCTAACTGAGGCGCTAGCACAGCATCCAGAGGCTAAATTTGTTGCCTTTGTCCATGCGGAAACCTCGACGGGTGCACTTTCTGATGCACAAGCATTATGTGAAATTGCCCAAGCTCATGATTGTTTAACCATTGTTGATGCGGTGACTTCTTTAGGTGGTGTTGAATTACGTGTCGACCAATGGGGCATTGATGCGGTTTATTCTGGTAGTCAAAAATGCTTATCTTGTGTGCCGGGGCTTTCTCCCATTAGTTTTAGCGAGCGAGCAGTTGAAGTAATTAAACAGCGGCAAACACCAGTACCTAGCTGGTTTTTAGATCAATCGTTAGTGATGGGCTATTGGTCAGGTGAAGGCAAAAGAGCTTATCATCATACCGCACCAGTTAATTCGCTTTATGCTCTGCATGAATCGTTAGTGATGTTGAAAAATGAAGGTATTGAAAACAGCTGGCAACGTCATCAAGAGCAACATCAGCAATTAGCCAAAGGCTTAGCAGCCCTTGGTTTGGAATTCGTTGTACCAGAAAATGAGCGCTTACCACAATTAAACACAGTTTATATTCCTGAAGGTATCGATGATGCTAAGGTACGCAGTTACCTGCTTAATCATTACAATTTAGAAATTGGCGCTGGTTTGGGGAAATTTGCCGGTAAGGCATGGCGTATTGGTCTAATGGGATTTGGCGCCAGCAATGAAAATGTTGCGCTATGTTTAACGGCATTAAAAGATGCCTTAGCAAGTGCTTAATTGTTGTAATTCTTTTCATCTTTTAATTTCATCTTGATTTTTTTGTGTTGTCTTTGACTATCGGCTAGGATTTAATCAAAGACAACAACAAGGAAGTTATGATGAAACGTATCATTATTTGTGCAGACGGTACTTGGAATCGTCCTGAACAGCTCGGCAAGGAACAATATCCGACCAATGTCCTGTTGTTTGCCCGCCATATTTTACCGCAAGATAGCGCCGGTATTAAACAAGTTGTTTTTTATGATTGGGGCATAGGCTCTTATCATGACAATCTCACAGGAGGAGGTCTAGGTGCGGGCTTAGAAAAAAATGTCATGGACGGTTATCGTTTTTTGGTTCATAACTATGATGTTGGTGATGAAATTTTTCTCTTTGGTTTTAGCCGTGGCGCTTACACGGTTCGTAGTTTATGCGGGCTAATTAATAACTGTAGCGTACTAAAAAGTGCTGATGGTCATTTAGTCGAAAAAGCGTTTGATATTTATAAAACGAAAAAGTATTCGCCAAATAGCCCGTTTGCACAACAGTGGCGTGAACATCATGCAATCGCACCTCAAGTAAATATCCATTTTGTCGGTGTTTGGGATACAGTGGGCGCCATGGGGTTGCCTTTTAGTATTTTTGGCCTGATCAAAGATAAGCATTTATTCTATGATCGTAAATTAGGTAATAACGTTAAAACAGTGCGCCATGCATTAGCACTCGATGAAACACGAGATGATTTTGAGCCCACTATTTGGTTACCCAAAAGCAGTGTTGATATTGCACAGGTGTGGTTTTCTGGTGTCCATTCTGATATTGGCGGAAGTTACAAGCCTGATCAAGCAGGAAAACTGTTGTCTGAGATTCCGATGCAATGGTTATTGACTGAAGCTGAAAGCAGTGGTTTAAATTTTGATAATGAAATTCATCAGCGGGCGTTAAAAGCAGAGCACTGTGTTAATGCACGTCAACATAATGAATATAAAGGGAAATATAAATTATTAGGTAAACGTATTAGAGAGATCCCTGCGCAAACAGAAAACCCTACTTATGTACACAGTAGCGTTAAAAAACGTTATCAATTTAACTATCAAAGTCAACCGATAGAAAATTACATTCAACAATACGGCCAGTGGCCACCTATTTGGTGACAGAGCCATGCTTGTTAATTCGTTTGGCTCTGTTGAGTGATAAATTGTTGGCAATCTCCTTGGAAGACGTTATCAATTAAATAATGTATCTTCCATTGGTTGTTTTGTTTCACTAGCTGAATGCTATTGACGCCACAGTGGCTAAGCTTACCATCTAGGTAAAATGCAAAAGGAGCCCAAACACTGGCTAAATTACCGCTTTGCATAATACGCAGCCCAAATAGTTTCTCGTCTAGGTGCTTTTCGGATTGTCCGACAAATTCAGCAAATTTATTAAGGTTAGAAGGGCGGATTGAATTTTCAATAGTTACCCGTTGTAATTGTGCGTTACGGGTAAATTGCGCGAGTAACTTTTCACTGTCATGCGCCCGCATGGCATCAAAAAGCTGGTTAATTGGCTGCATGATTGTTGGATTATTGCTTGCAAAACTATGAAATGATATAAGGGCGAGCAGAGTTAAACTAATAATTTTTTTCATCTTTTAGGCCGTTAGTGGGAAAATACTTTGTTTTTATCGTTTTTTGATGAAAAGGTAAATAGTTTAAAACAATTGTTACTGTAACAAGGTATAATAACTCGGTATTTAGCATTTTTTAGGAGCACACTTTGTCATTTCATGATTTTGGACTAGATAAACGATTAATGTCAAAAATTGAACATCTAGGTTTTACTGAGCCGACAGATATACAGCGTCAGGCTATTCCAATTGCTATGACCGGACAAGACTTGATCGCATCCTCCAAGACAGGATCAGGTAAAACCTTGGCTTTTATCCTGCCCGCTATGCAGAGGATAATGAAAACCCGAGCGTTAACTAAGCGTGATCCGCGGGTGGTGATTTTGACGCCAACGCGAGAGCTAGCTAAGCAGGTGTTTGGTCAGCTAAGGCTTTTTACCGGTGGTTCACAATTTAAGGCGGTTTTAATTCTTGGTGGTGAGAATTTTAATGACCAAGTGAAAACTCTAGAAAAAGATCCTCATTTTATTGTAGCAACTCCTGGTAGGTTAACCGATCATTTAACCAAAGGTCATTTTTATCTCAATGGCTTAGAATTACTGATCTTAGATGAAGCCGATCGGATGTTAGATTTGGGCTTTGCTAAAGAACTGACATTGATCAATAACAAGGCTGATCATCGTAAACGTCAAACGCTGATGTTTTCTGCCACTTTAGATCATGCGCAAGTGAATGAATTTGCCATGGCGCTATTAAACAAGCCCAAGCGTATTGCTATAGGCGCAGCGCATACAGAACATCAAGACATTAATAAGCGCTTTTATTTTGCTGATGATTTAATGCACAAGCAACAATTACTGTCACACTTTCTTGGCAAAGAAAATTTCCAACAAGCTGTTGTGTTTACCGCAACCAGAGCCGATACCGAAAGGTTGGCTAATGAATTAGCAC
The DNA here is from genome assembly GCF_017168195.1 of Thalassotalea sp. G2M2-11. Classification (GTDB taxonomy): domain Bacteria; phylum Pseudomonadota; class Gammaproteobacteria; order Enterobacterales; family Alteromonadaceae; genus Thalassotalea_E. Next base: position 99,411 of record NZ_JADNYL010000002.1, on the reverse strand, counting down.
AGCAAAATTATAGTACTGCGGCACTCAGTGGTGATTTATCGCAAGGGCAGCGTAATCAAATAATGGAGAGTTTTGCCAAAGGACAGCAGAAAATTTTGATCACTACAGATCTTGCTTCACGTGGCTTAGATTTGGTCAATGTCTCGTTAGTGATTAATTTTGATTTACCTAAACATAGCGAAGAGTTTGTTCATCGTATTGGGCGTACTGGCCGAGCAGGCAATAAAGGGGATGCTATTTCTTTGATTGGCCCCAAAGATTGGCAAAGCTTTAAGCAGATAGAAAGTTTCTTACAGCAAAGCTTTTCATTTGATAGTGTTGATGGTTTAAAGGCTAAGTTTAAAGGTTTAAAGGCTAAGCAATCGACAAAAGATAAAGTTAAGGCTGAACAAGCGTCTAAGAAAAAACAATCAAAAGTAAAACCGCATAAGCCGAAAGTATCGAAGAAAACTTTTTTTGCACAAGATGCCGGTGATATGCCAGTATTAAAAAGAAAAAAAGCCTTACCTCCTAGTGAGATTGATAGCGAAGAAATACCTGAAGCAGAGTAATATGAAGCAAGCGTTAAAAACATTATTATTTTATTTTGGCTTTATATTCAGCATTCATGCTGAAACAGCCGTAACAAAGATTGATATTGTTGCGCCTCATTTACCTCCTCTTATTGAAAAAAATGAGCATGGCAAGTTAACAGGGCGGTTTGTCGACGCTTTAATGAAAGTTGAACAGCATTCCTCTTTAGACTTTAATATTCAAGTAGTTCCTTGGGCACGGGCAATAAAACTGGCGAAAAATAATTTGGTCGATGGCATCATGCCTGTATTACAGATAAAAGAACGAGAGCAGTTTTTAGCGTTTCCAGAGCAAGAATTGATCAACTTTACCGGCTCAGTCGTTATTAAGCGTCATGATGATGCTTTTATTTTTAATGGCTTTGATGCACTCACTAGTGTTAAACGTATTGGCAAAGTTCGGGCAATGTCGTTAGGTCATCACTTTGATAAAGCCCAGTTAAATCCATTAGTTGAAGTATCGGAACTCACTAGGCTTGAGGATGCCTTGAATATGTTACTGTTAAAACGGCTTGATTTGGTGGTCTCTGATGCTTTAGTGGCGGATGAAGTGATAAGTAAGATGCCTAATCACACCAATTTTTCGATTATGGCGATAGCTAATACTAAAGAACCCTCTTACCTTGCTTTTTCGAAGCAGTTTGCCAAGCAACATGACATTAATGCCATCATGTCATTAATCAATCAATATAATGATCCTAGTTATTACCTAAAAAAATTATTGCCCCATTAGTCGATACATACCGTGATAAATGATGCGAAACCTTTATTTAAGATAATCAATAAACAATGGTATAAACGGCGTCAATTATTGAAAGAACCTGCGCTTCCTGTGAAGGTTGATATTCCCGATTATCAAGCGATTCATAACCATTTTTGTACTATGAATGTTGAGTTCAGTGATGGTTCATTGAAATCGTTAATCGCAAGAGTTATTTATAATAAGCTAACCAAAGAGTGGACGGTTGATGGCATGGAGGTTGCTGTTCGAGTTGAGGATACTGTAGATTAATATGTCAAAATTGACAAAACATGAGTGTATTATCTGGGATAAATAATGACAAAGTTAAATAAAACGACTAATCATGGTAGTTGCTTGTGTGGCAAAATTTGTTTTCAAGTGACGGAGTTTCTGCCGCTGGTTGGGCATTGTCATTGCACTATGTGTCGAAAATTTCATGGTGCAGCATTTTCTACTTATGCAGAAGTTAAACGACAAGACGTACATTGGCTCAGTGGTGAAGAATTATTATCTAGTTATCGTGCCGATAATGGTACTGTACGCAAGTTTTGTCAAAATTGTGGTACCAGCCTTTTGTTTGAGTCTCAATATAACCGACGAGACAACACCATAGAAATAGCCATCGCCACGTTTGATAATATTGAGCATGTAACCCCCTCTGCCCATATTTATATCGGCTCAAAAGTTGATTGGTTAACGATAAATGATGAATTGCCTCAGTTTCTGGCTTACCGAAAATAATTCGACACTTTTCCAATACCATGAAGATGCTTATTGGTGTTGTCACTACCTTTGCATCAGTCAACCTTAAAATGAATTATAGTATGTACAAAGCTAGGGTGTGTATAACCTAAGACATCTGCTCGATAACCAATCGGTTTCGTCCGTTATGTTTAGCTTGATATAGTAGTTTATCGGCTTGAAGCATGACTTCTTCATTACTGACAGTGTGCGTATCGTCGATAATAACAGCGCCGATACTGACGGTTAACATACTTGCCACGTCTGAAAATCCATGTTGAATTTTTTTACTTCGAATTGCGTGTAGTAATTGTTCAAATACTTGCGTTGCCCCTGATAAATTACTGTCAGGTAATATAATGACAAACTCTTCACCGCCGTAGCGAGCGATAAAGTCTCTAGGACGATGGAGTGCTTCTTTCATCGTGGTAGCGACTTTTTTTAGTGCCATATCACCGGCACCGTGACCGTAATTGTCATTATATTGTTTAAAGTAATCAATATCGATAAATGCGATAGCTAATTGTTTTTTATCGCGCTTATTGGCACTTATTTCGTCCTTGATGACTAAATCGAGCTTGCGGCGATTGTAAATGCCAGTGAGTGGGTCAAAATGAGCAAACTCATCTAACATTTTCCGTTGTCGTATTAATTCTAAGTGCATTAACACTCGTGCAATAACAATATTGGCCTTGAACGGTTTATAAATATAATCACAACCGCCTAAAGCGAATCCTCGTTCTTCATCATCGCTATTGGCTAAACCTGTGATAAAAATGACCGAGGTTTGCATGGTTGTCGGATTATTCTTAATCGCTTCTATCACTTCAAAACCTGACTTATCAGGCATTACTACGTCTAGTAGCATTAGATCTGGAACGTGTTTTTTGGCAAGCTCTATCGCTTGCTCACCATTTTTAGCAAATACTATGGTCGCTTCTTCTTGGAGCAAGTCCTTTAGTATTTGTCTGTTGGACTTTTCATCATCCACAATCAGTATTTTTTGTTCTAGTTGTCCCATCGGATGTTTTACTGTCTTAAAAGTTATATATGGTTAAGTGATAAACTAATGTCTGCATTAAACTGTTATTTAATTTCAACGGACTCTAGCTTTAATCGGCAGTAGATTGACTGATTCTAGCCGCTAATTGTTGTATTTTGCTTGAGGCCCGTACATATTCAATGTCTTCAATATTATCGACAATTTCGTTAGCTATTACCTGCAGCTCAGTATCTTTTGTCTGCATTAATAATTGGGGTAATAAATCTTCTACACTGGCGTTCTCTTCTGCTATCAAATCCTGCATTTTGCTGAGTAAAGTGGTCAGTTGTTCATGGTTATTATTTTGCTTATTGCTTTGCACAGAGTTATCCATACTATCTTGCTTGTTGATAGATTTTCGACAATCAACGACAGCAATAGCTGAGCTTGTTATTTGTGCCAAGGCCATCACCACATTGTTTAACTCAATACAGGTTTCAGCAACCAAGAGTGATGCATTATCTGGATCTTTTTTCAGCTGAGCCTCTAATTGTGTTGCTCTTTTAGCTAAATTAGTTGCGCCAATATAATTAGCATTAGACTTTAATGAATGAGCAATCCTAAAGGCTTCTTCAAATTCTTGTTGTTGATAAATTTCGCGCAAGCTATCAACGGTATCTTGGTAGTTGTGATTAAAATCTTGTACAAGTTTTAGATAGATATGTTGGCGACCACCAATTGTTTGTATAGCATTGTCTACGTCGAGAATATCTAATGTTCTCAGTTCATTCAACAAAGTCTCTGTTGGCTCATTGCTGTTAATTTGTTTATCGTTGCTTGATGGATGTTGCTCTTGTGGTGCTTTTATTTTCTTTGTAGATGCAGTGGCTTTTGATTCAGATAATTTTGTTGTCGATTGAGGTGCAAGCCATTTGGATAATAAGCTAAATAAATCATTCGGATCGATAGGCTTAGTAAAGTAATCATTCATGCCAACATCAAGACATTTTTGTAACTCTTCAGCCATTGCGTGCGCGGTCATGGCTATGATTGGTAAATCGGCAAACTTATCTTGCTGACGAATATTGCGGGTAGCGGTTAAACCATCCATTTCCGGCATCTGTAGATCCATAAAAACTAAATCGTAATCTTTCTGTGCGAGCATTGTTAAAGCAATTTTGCCATTTTCTGCAACATCGATATTGGCATTGGTTTCTTCTAAAAATCCAAGAACAACCTGCTGATTTAAGGCGTTGTCTTCAACTAGTAAAATATCAGCATGTGCTAAGTCGACTAGGCCTTTATGTTTTTGAGGATGTGCGCTGGTTTGTTCCACTTTTAAGGCGCTTGTCATTGCATCAAGTAATAGAGAGGCGTCTACTGGCTTTTCAAGGAAACCATCAATTCTCACTGAACTAGATAATGACATGGCATCATTTTTATCAAATGCGGTAACCATAAGTACAGCAGGTAGATGATTTTGTTCAATATGGCTAATGGCATGCGCTAATTCAATACCATCCATGTTAGGCATACGCCAATCAGTGATCACCAGATCAAAAGGCTGGTTAAGCTTTAGGGCATTGTGTATGAGATCTAAGGCGGTGGTGGCATTAGTGGCTGACGTGATTTTACAGCCAAATTGACTTAGTAGATCCTCAAGCACGCTGATACACAGCGAATTATCATCAACGACTAAGACACTAATTCCTTCGATTAATAGCTGATTTGTTGCAATGACTTCAGTTTGCTCTACTGCTTCATACTTGATGTTAAAGCTGAAAGTACTGCCTTGACCAAGTTCACTTGTGACCCAAATATCACCATTCATCAATGAGGTTAGTTGCTTACATATTGCTAAGCCTAGACCTGTACCGCCAAATTTACGTGTGATGGAGCTGTCAGCTTGGTTAAAGGATTGAAATAAATTATTGATGGCTTCATCAGCTAAACCAATGCCCGTATCGGTAACGTTGAACTCAATTTTATCGTCTTGCTGTTCATTGAGTTTAACTTCAATTAACACATGGCCTTTTTCAGTGAATTTGACCGCATTAGAGACCAAGTTAACCAAGATTTGTTGTAATCTTACCGGATCGGATTTTATCTGTTTTGGCACGTTCGGCGCTATTTTTACAACTAATTCTAACCCCTTACTGTGCGCTTTAAGTGCACAAAGATTAGCAACTTTTTTCAATAAGCCTTCAATATTCATCACCACAGATTCTATGGTCATTTTGCCGGCTTCAATTTTAGAAAAATCCAAAATATCATTAATCAAACCTAACAGGGCTTGTGATGAATCTTGAGTTTTTTCGATCAGATCTTTTTGGTGATTATTGAGGTTGGTTTTCAATGCTAAATGGCTTAAGCCGATGATCGCATTCATTGGTGTGCGAATTTCGTGACTCATTTTTGCTAAAAACTCACTCTTAGCCTGAGTGGCTTTTTCTAATTCTGCGGTACGTTTTGCTACCTGATATTCAAGGTTGCGGTTAATATCTAATAAACTTAAATGGTTTTCTACTCGTGATAGCAGTTCATGCTTAGAGATTGGTTTAGTTAAATAGTCATTACCGCCAACGGAAAAACTTTCAACCAAGTCTATTACCTGATTTTTTGCGGTAAGAAAAATCACGGGTAACTCGTTGATACTAAACTGTTGTCTAAGTTTATTACACACTTCATAGCCTGACATTTTAGGCATCATTACATCAAGTAAAATTAAATCAAAAGGGCGATGGTTATTTTGCTCTGGTGTAATATTTGTTAAGTGGTTTGCTTCATTAGCTTTATCAATCATTTCAAGTGCTTGTGAGCCACTTGAGGCTTCGCTCAGTTGATAACCCGTATTATTTAAGTGATTGATTAACACCTGCCGATTAATTGGATCATCATCAACTACTAATATATGGAAATTGCTATATTCGATAGATGCTGTTTGGTGTTGAATTTGTTCCTTTTCTTGTTCGTTTAAGCTGATGTATTCAATTTCGTTATCTAAATGTTGTAATCGGTTAAGTTTTTGCTGATTACTCGACTTGACCACATTGGTGACATCAGTAATTTGGTCGGCATTGATCGGTAAAGTAAAACTAAAGCAGCTACCTTTGCCTTCGGTAGAGGTAACGCTTATTTGTCCGCCATGCAATTCAACTAGCTGTTTGGTCACTGCTAAGCCTAAGCCTGTTCCGCCTTGATCTCGTTTATCATGGCCATGTAATTGCTCAAATGAGTTAAAAATGATTGCTTGTTTATTTACCGGAATACCTATGCCAGTATCTGTGATGGAAATATTAATTAAATTACCTTGTTGCTCAGCGTTTACAATAACCTCGCCTTGTTCAGTAAACTTAATGGCATTCCCAATAAGGTTATACAGGATTTGTTCTAATCGGTTTTCATCTGCATTTACCAAAGGCAGCGTATTGGCAACATTATTCTTTAAAGTAATAGGTTTATTGCCAATTAACGGGGTTGATACCGTTAAAACCACATCGGTGAGACTATGTAATTCAACGCCACTGGTATTAAGTTTTAAGTTGTGATTTTTTAACTTTGAAAAGTCAAGGATATCGTTCACTAGGTGTGATAGGCGTTTGCCACTTGCAACGACCATAGCAAGATTTTTATTTGCTGCATCAGGTAATTGACCAGCAACGCCGTCTATCAGTGATTCAGCTAAACCAATAATACCATTTAACGGCGTGCGCAGTTCATGTGAAGTGTTTGCTAAAAACTCATCTTTTAAACGGTCGGCACGAGTTAAGCGAACATTAATGGCGTGCTCTTTGAGTCGCTGATAGTTTTGGCGATATAAAATAAAGCCAATTAAGCTGACAAAAGCGAATATATACAGGGTATAAGCCCACCAAGAAAGCCAAGGCGCGGGTAACACAACAATCGGTAGCGTTTTTTCTTGTTCATTCCAATAACCATCGCTGTTACTGGCTTTAATTTTTAATTTATAGTGACCTGCAGGTAAATTTGTGTAGGTAGCTCGACGATTATTGGCATCGGTGTAAATCCAGTTTTCATCAAAGCCCTGTAATTGATAGGCGTATTGATTATTCATCGGGTTAGCAAAGTGCAGCGCTGCAAAATCAAAGGAAACTAACTTTTCATTATGTGTCAGGGTAAGTTTATCAAGCTCATTAATGACGGAATCGATAGTGAAAGTGTTAGAACGATTGTTATCATTTAATTCGGCGCTAAGCTTGACATGTTGGTTGTTAATTCTAAAGTCGGTTAACACTACTTGGGGAATAGTTGTGTCGGGTTTGATATTTTCAGGATAAAAATGATTAAAACCATTTATACCGCCAAAAAACAATTCACCTGAAGCACTTTTATAAGCGGCATTAGAGGCAAATTCTTTTGCTTGGATACCATCTTTTTCGTTATAGGACTTAAAGGTATTATTTTGTGGGTTAAAGCGAGCAAGGCCATTATTACTACTTAACCATAAATTGCCTTGTTCGTCAGGTAATATGCCATAGACCATTTCTATTGGTAAGCCGCTTTGTTCATTATATTGGGTGATCTTTTCAGTCTTGAGGTTGAGCTTGTTTAACCCTTTTGCAGTGCCTAGCCATAAGTTATCTTGTTGATCTTGGTAGATGGTAATAATGAAATCATTAGAGATACTGTTGGTATTATTCGAATCGTATCGGTAGTGGGTAAATTGCTCTGTTTTAGGGTTGAACTTATTTAACCCGCCTTGGGTAGCTAGCCAAAGTATGCCTGATTCGTCTTGGTGAATTGCCCAAACATTGTTATCGGAAAGAGAATTACTGTTGTTGCTACTATGTTGAAATCGAGTGAAAGTGTTACTGCTAATGTTAAAGCGGTTTAAGCCGCCACCCCAGGTGCCTACCCATAAAGTATCTTCATTACTTTGTAATAACGACAACACCGTATTATGACTTAAGTTATTGTTTTGATTCGGATCATGGGTAAAATTAATAAATGAGTTTTCTGTTGGCTTAAATAAGTTTAATCCTCCTCCAGCAGTTCCTAACCAGACGCCACGGTTTTCATCAAAAAGTATGCTTGAGATAACATCTGATGAGATACTGTTCGGATTTGTTGGCTCGTGTTGGTAATGGCGGTATTGTCTGGTGTTTTTATCGTAAACATTCAGCCCTGAACCATAGGTGCCTATATATAATTTATTGTCAGCGGTTTCTAGAAAACTAATGACCGTGTTACCACTAAGCGTGTTTTCTTGATTTGGCTTTTTAGTGACGTGATTAAATTGCTCACTAGTTAATTGGTATTTATCAAGCCCTTTTACATAAGTGCCTACCCATAAATTATTCGTCTTATCGATAACCAGTTTGGTAACTTGATTATGTGCAATGCTGTTTGGGTTAGCATCATCGGCTTGATAGTGGATCATTTGTTTGGAAGTGAACTTATATCGTTTAAGTCCAGAAGCATTAGTGGCTAGCCATAACTCATTTTGATGAAATAATATGTCGTTAATATTACTGTTTGTTAGCGTCTGGGGTATATCTATTGCGTTAATACTTGTTCCCTTGCGTAGGGGATGAAGAGTTAAGCCTTGAGTTGTCCCTATCCATAAGACATTATCACGTTCTTTGAGCACATTGACCTGATTATACTGGGAGGCAAGCTTAATGTTCACCAGTTTGTTTGATGAATTATCAAGGTAATATACGCCATGCTTTTCGCTACCAAGCCACAAAGTTCCATTAGAATCTAACAACAAAGTGTTAATTTTCAAGTTGTCTAAATAATGACTAAAGTGTGTGCCGTCAAATTTATTAAGCCCTTTGTTTGTAGCAATCCAATAATTTCCCTGGTTATCCTGACTGATGGCATTGATGGTATTATGCGATAAACTATTTGGGTTATCCGGCTGGTGAGTTAAATGAGTAAAAGAATCGGTTGCAGCGTTGAACTGATTTAACCCGCGGTTAGTTCCTACCCAGATAATATCTTGATTATCTTGATAAATACTTAAAATATTATTATCAGAGATAGATGTTTGATTTTGGCTATTATTTTTGTAGACTTTAAATTGATAGCCATCGAAACGGTTTAACCCTTCCTCGGTACCTAGCCATAAAAACCCTTCAGAGCCATAATAAATTGCTTTAATTGAGGCTTGTGATAATCCTTGTTCTCGACTGAAGTGGTCAAAGTTATCACTGTAAGCGAGCGCGCTTTGGATAGAAAAACACACACAAACACTATAAACAAAAGTGAATAAAGCTCGCCTCAACATAAAAATCTTCTTATTTTTGGTTTTTAAAATCTAACTATGCTTAATTATTAGCTTAAATAGAAAGCCAAGTGACAACAAGTATTATTTAGACTGTGCTTTGCATAAATAAGCGCTTGACAAAAATTCTGCCTCCTTATTATGCTTGAGTGTGCTTTACTGTAACGTACCGATTAATTGATTTACAGTTAATTTAGTAAAGTCGTACACATTACTCTAGATATAAATAATAATAAGGACAGCCCCATGACAAGTAATCAAAGTAATACCGAGCATTTACACAATGAAGGTGTGGTGAATAAAGCCGAACTAACAGCTGAGCATATTCAAGCCATTGATAGTTTATCAGCAGAAGAGGTTGATCAGCTTAAAGCCATTCATAAAAACGCTAATAAAGATAACGATACGCCGGTAGGTATTGTTATTTAATGGCGCAAACGGTTAAAACTCAGTCGCATTATCAGCGACTGAGTGAGAATTTATATTTATTAAAAGCAAGGGCATGTGCGGTTAATCAACGCTTTGTTGAGTTAGCGCATCATAAGGAAGTGATCATCGCACAAGGTATCACAAATTTTCGTACTGCTAATGCTGCAGTACCATTAATGACAGAAGTGATACGTTCAGCAAGGTTATGGCCAGATGACCCGGTATCAGCACCTTTGATTGCTTATATGGAGCAACATATTCCAGAAGAAACAGGTCATGATCAATGGTGCTTAGATGATTTAGCCGTGTTAGGGGTGAGTTCTGAGCAGGTAAGTGAAATGCTTCCTTCTCCTAATATTATGTCATTGTTGGGTAGTCAATATTATATGATTCGTCATCAACACCCTGTGGCTATCATGGGCTATTTGGCATGTTTAGAAACCCATCACCCGACGGTTGACTATGTGGAACAGTTAATTGAAAAATCAGGTTTACCTGAGGCCGCATTTTCCAGCTTGATGCATCACGCAAAAATAGATCCTCATCATAAACAAGATATTATTGATACCCTTAATTGCTTACCTCTAACTCAACAGCAATATAAGATTGTCGAACGAAGTGCGTTTTTATCGTTGCGTTACGTCGCCTTAATGATGGAAGATGTATGCAGGGCAGCGCCACACGTTAGCCAGTAGTTTGTTATGACATTATTTAATCATGTTTAAGCGCTTACCCTATGAAAACATTGGCTGAAGTCCATCAACATACTTTAGTGGCAGATCTGCCTGATGAGCGAGATCATCAATTTTGTGATATTCACGGTGGAAACTCTGCTGATTTTGCCCACATTAGCTGCCCAATTAGCACTCGGCAGAAAATACTTAAACAATGCCCGTCTAAAGTTGATTTACGTGAGTTATTAACGTCTGAAATCATCAACCAAGGCTTACTCAATTCTTGCTCTGCTTGTGCGATTGCTGTTGCTGCGGAGCTGTATTTGGTGAAAGATGGTCAACCCTTTGTTGATGAAAACGCCAGTAATATCGATGCATCACAAATGTATGTTTATTACCATGAGCGGGTTTTGGAAAATAAAATTGATATTAATGCGCCTGTTTTTATTCGTAATGGTATTAAGTCTTTGTTTAAGTATGGTATTTGTTCGGAGAAGTTATGGCCATATCCCGAAGTGCTTTTTCCCCAGAGCTTAAAAAAAGTGATCGCAAATGGCACAACGGCAGAAGCCAAACAGGCAATTAGTCAGGTTTTGACAGAACATCAGCAGGAAATTCATGCAGCAATTACTCAAACACCGTCAGCGCTGGCGATAACGCAAGCTAAGAAGCATATTATCAACCGTTATTGCAAACTGGATGAAGAAGAGGACCTTGCAGAGCTAAAGCTTGCTTTATCTAAAGGTCTGCCAGTGATTTTTGGCATGATGGTGCCTAAGAGCTTTTACTTAATTGACTCAAGTGGTGAAATGGTGATGCCAAGCCGTGATGAAGAGCGTTTAGGCGGACATGCGTTATTGGCCGTTGGTTATGATGATAATAAGCAAGTGATGATTGTTCGAAATTCTTGGGGTGAAGAGTTTGGCGATAACGGGTATTGCTATATGCCTTATGAATTTTTTAGCTCTAAGTATGAGCAAGACGGAGAGCAGCAGGATAACACCTTTAGTTATTGGTGTTTAACTCATGATTAATTTTTCTGGTTATCGAGCAGCATAGTGCCGCTGGTTTCGGCGATGACTTGAGCGATTGCTGATTCAAGTTTTGGGATCAGCGCTTGGTGTTTTTTATGTAATAAATGAAAACCGAGTTTCTCAAACAGCTTATAGTGGTTAGGGTAGCGATTTAACCTAGCTTTACTGTAAGTATCTAAAACAATTATCGCAACATCTACTTTTTGTTGATCGAACATTTTATAAAGTATTTCAAAGCTGGTTAATTCCACTAATTTGATACTGGCGTTGCTCAATTGTTCTTGGTAAAACTCATCAGCACCTATGACAGCTAAGCTTTTATTTGCTTGATTAAAAATTGCAGGTGTACAACTAATTTCTGCTTGGCATATTAATATCATTTCAACTTTGCTGATCGGGGTTGGTAAGTAAGTAATATTGGGATAGTGTTCAAGGTTATCGATCACTTTAGCTGTATCAGCATCGATTTGCGCATTATTTAATAATCTTAATGCTCGTTGATCATTGATCATGATGAAGGTAGGGCTGATGCCTATTTTTTGATAAGCTTTATTAAGGATAGGGACATAGTAGTTGATTAAGCCACTATGATCGACAAAGCTGATCAGAAACTCTTCATTTTCTGCCTTACAAATACTGATATTGGCTAATGTGAGCAAACCGAACAATAATATTCGGTGAATATTTAGCAAAGCATCACCCTTTGAATACACTTAAGACTAAAATAAACATTTATTTCGTCTTAGCTCTGAGACTAAGTTAACTTTGAGTATAAACCCAGATTATTGATTTCGGCAATAATTCCCATGCTTTTTGAGGATTACCCGCATGTACCTTGATGACTTATTGTTATTTATCAAAAATAGGAATACGCAGAGTTTCCTGCTGAACGAGTTTTTTTACCAGAGTCGGAGAAACTTGATAAAATTCATTAACGTACTTTTGAGCGTCTAAGTATGCACGGATCTGCTTTTTTACCTGACATGGATTTTGACAGGCTAAAGAAAAAACCAAGGTGTATTGACCGGGAGAGTTTTCTGAAAGTTTTTGGGCGTATTGGTCGGGAGATTCAGGCGTACAACCAATGCGAACCACATCAGTAAATAATGAGTGGGTCATGACATATACATTACCTGTAGTAACAGAGTTGTCGCAACTTGATGTTTGAGCATTCGTCATTATTGATACAATTACTTATAAGACAGGAAGCTGATAACTTTATTATAGCCTGAACTACTGAGCAGCAATAGCTGCTTTGTTATATATTGGTAATAGGTCTGCTTTTAAACGTGTGATTTTCGTCATTTAGGCTGATTAGCAGCATGTTAGAGATCATATTGCTTTTTGAGTAACTGATATGCGTCACTATGGCGGTATTTATCAAATTCTTGATTAAAGAGTGTCAGGTGCTTTTGCCGCTTAAAGGCTAATCGGTAATGGGTTTTCGGAAAAATAGGGTGAATGATAAAAGCATCTTGTTTATTTGGTACGGCCAGCTGATTGAGTAAGTAATTAAAAATGTTTTTATCCATAACTAACACTTGCACCCGTTTTTTCATTAATAACACTGGTTGTTGTGCCTGGTTAGCCACACTTAAGTAGAGTGGACTTTGATTAATTGCAGTGGAGTATTCGTCTCCTAATACCTTATCGGCTTTTTGAAATGCTGCGATGGAGTAATTTGCTAAATCGCTGATACTGTCAATAGATAAATTTTCACTTGCTAATGATATCGCCACGTTTTGATAGGTGATGTAGCGATCACTTAGCTTCGATTCGTCTTTAAAAACACGGTTGTTGGTGGTCATCACCACATCAACCTCTTTAACATCGAGCATTTTGACAGAATGGCCAAATGAGGTATAAATAAATTCAACAGAGTAGCCCATTTGTTCAAAGACATTTCTGATCAGATCTAATTCAAAACCACTGTCATTGTGTTGAATAACATAGGGGGGTTTGGCTAGGCCTACGGCAACCGTTAACCGCTCCTTTGCTTGAATGTTCGAGGATAAAAGCGAAATAAATATCAGCCAAATGAAAAGTTTAAATACTGTTGTTCTCATTTACATAAATACCCATAAGTGGGGGAACTGCTATTGCTATGCTGTAAGCTGTTAAGTACTAATCTAGTAGAGTATAACACATTAACTTTTTGAAAATGTGAGCAAGCGATTATTGGCTGGCATTTCATGGTCATCTGTCAATTGTAGCCCTGCCAACGCAGCTTGTTGGTTTATTTTTTCGATATCTCGTATGCCGCTATTAACATCACGTTCTTTTAACCAAAGATCAAAATTAGCGTTACTTTTACTGGTAAATTTACCTTGATAATTAAATGGTCCATAAATACATAATGTGCCATGTTGAGCTAAATGCTTTCCTGCCTGATGAAAAAATTTTTCGACTAATGACCAGCTAATAATATGCATGGTATTTGCGGTGAATATACCATCCAATGATTGAGCCTGATGTGCTTGAGTAAATCTCTGTGGCCACTTATTAGCGAGATCTAATGATAGCGCAGAGTGTAAATTACTCAGTTGAGCTTCTTTGATACGATGGTTAATCGAGGGATGATTACTAGGCAAATCACTGGTATACCAACTAAGGTGTGGTAAATGTTTGGCAAAGTATATCGCATGCTGACCTGTGCCAGAGCCCACTTCAAGTACAGTTTTTGTTGTCGCAAAGGCCTGTGACAGTACCGTTAAAATTGGTTGCTTGTTGTTTTCACAGGCTTGGGAGAATGCAATGGTCATTATTTTCTCGAATTAACTATATTCGTCAATCGTTAACATCGGCGATATCGCCGCGGGTGACAGGGTAACCTAAATGCATCCAGCCAAAAATGCCTTCCCATAATACGGCTGTACGAGTATAACCTCGCTGCCTTAACTTATTGATGGTGTAGTCAGCAGCGGCTCTTGGACAGGAGCAATAAGCAACTATCTGAACATCTTTAGGTATGCCGGCAACTGTTTCATCAATATCAGCATAGTAGGGAAAGGGGATGGAGCCTTTGATATGAGCATTCTGCCACACCGAGGTTACGCGTGTATCTAGCAACACCATTTTTTTCTTATTTTCCAACGCAGCATAAAGATCTTCGGCTAAAACATACATGTCATCTTTTAAAGTAAAGTTAGGATCACCACCTTGCTTATTGATCACGTATTGTTCTGGTGTAGGAAGGGCTTTTAAAATAGGTTTTTGCTCTTGCCAACCACTGGCTTTACTGCGTAAGAATGCGGTGACATTGTTGATGTCTTCGCTGGAAAGTTTATCTTTAAAAGAGGGCATGGGTGTATCTTGACGACCTTCTTGAATCGCGTGGCGAATAAATTCATCGGTATTATGAGCAAGGGCCGATTGGTTTCCTAATTCAGGTGCAGTGATCCCTTCACCATTAGCACCATGACATTCAGTACAGTTTGCTTGGTAAACCTCTGCGCCACGTTTAATGTCGCCGTGTATAGGGTTAGTTGAAAACTTTAAACGCTCAAAGCCTGCTTGTTCATATAACCAATAAGTGAGATCCCATGTTTCATCTAGGGTCATCGGGCCACCAACTTCATCTAAATAGCCACCCATTGCCGTGCCTTTGCGGCCATAAGACATTGGGCGCAAAATTTGGTGAGCCACTCCTGACTCCATGAGGCTTTTACTTCGTAAGGAAGGCGCGTGATCATTGACATGGCCTTGACGATCTTTGCCATGACACAAGGCACAATATTTTTGATAATTTTCGGCGGCAACTAAAGCTTGTGCCTCGGTCAGTTTACGAGGGGGCTTTAACGTTTCTCTTTCCGTTGTAAAAGCCTGACAACTCGTCGTTATGCTGATGAGCATAGCGCTAAAAAATATAATCGTTATATTATTCATTTCATGGCGTTTTTTGTAAATTATAATAGTGTCAGGTTACTGCGCTTTCATCACAGAATCAATTTATAGCTGTCGATAGAAAAGTATCGTAACAATTTTGAGCAAGTGTTACTCAGCCAGATAATTGATATATCTGGCTAGGGCTGTGATTAAAATGGGCTTGGGTATTGTTTTAACGTTTGATCTATTTCCGTGATGATTTCTGGTGCTAATGGTGTTTCAAAGGCAGCAATATTTTCGGCCAATTGTGTGATGCTGGTGGCACCAATAATGGTAGAGGTTACTCCATCCACTTGATCAACCCAAGCTAATGCCAATTTGGCAAGAGAAATATTATGGCGTTTAGCAATTTTTTGATAGGCGATTACTGCTTGCTCAACTTGTTTGGTATCTCTAAATAATCCGTGTCGCTGAATTAGCGTCCAGCGAGAGCCTTTGGGACGAGCCCCTTGTAAATATTTACCGGTCAATGCGCCTGTCGCTAACGGAGACCAAGGCAAGTATGCAATATCTTCATGGCTACAATTTTCAATTAAATAAGGCCAATCTTTTGTGTGTAATAAGCTAAATTCATTTTGAATTGACACCATTTTAGGTAAATTGTGCTCTTTACTTAATTGTAGGTATTGATTGATGCCCCAAGGAGTATCATCGGACAAACCGCAATAGCGTATCTTTCCTGCAGCAACACAGTTTGCCAGCCCGTGTAATATATCGTGCATGACTTCTTTTTGTTGTTCTGCATTAAATTGCGTGTAATTAAGTTGATTTGGCCAATGTTTCGCAAAGTGAGGTGAAGAATAATTTGGCCAATGTAGTTGATATAAATCGATATAATCGGTTTGCAAGCGTTTGAGTGAGTCATTAACGGCTTGCTCAACAGTAGCACCACTAATATCACTACCACCACGTATATAGTTCAGTCCTGGCCCTGCAATTTTAGATGCCAGTATAATTTTATCTCGGCGTGTTGGGTTTGCTGTGAGCCAATGACCAATAATACGCTCGGTTTTCCCATAAGTGTCTTTGTTGGGAGGGATTGCGTACATCTCAGCAGTGTCTATGAAGTTGATCCCTTGAGTTTGCGCGTAATCTATTTGTTCATTCGCCTGCTGTTGATCATTTTGTACTCCCCAAGTCATGCTGCCCAAACAAACACGTGACACTTCTAGCGAGCTACTACCTAAACGAACATACTTCATGGATACCTCATTATTTACTTTCAACACGCCCGATTGATTTAATCCGTTAAGGGTATGAAATATTATGGTTAATTTAAAGTGCTATTGTGAGGTAAGCCAACTAGGCGGTGAAAAACATACCAGAAGTATTCATGGTTAATCGATATTTGCGCTGTTTATCTGTGATGTTGATCGTTATAATTGCGATCTTTTTTCAAGTTTAAGGTAATTTCATGAAGGCACCATTATTTAGTGAGATTTTGGAAATCTGTCAAGCAATCGCACAAGCATCTAGCGATAATGATGACAATCAGCGTACGAAACAATATCAAGCACTTATTAAGCTATGTGCAGCGAATGAAAACTCTCCCAAAGATCATCCTTTGCAGTGGGAAGCTTTAGCAGATTTTACTAATGATTCTGAGCAAGCTATTGAGATTTATCAAAAAGGTTTAGTATGCGCAGAAAAGCTCAATTATGCCGATTATATTGCCTCTATTTATCTCTCAATGGCACAACGTTATCAAGAAATGGAATTGACGGACAAAGCTGTACAAGCAGCAACGCACTCGTTCGATTTAATAGAGCAGGTTGAAAATAAAGAGCTTTGCTCCGATATCAGCGAGTATTACCAACAATTAACTGCAGAATAATAGATTATCGGTTAAAACAGCAGTGATGTTTTTCAATACATTTCACCTGTAACGCTTTCACTCTTGTTGTGTTTGTCTGTGGCTTTTTGCCTAATTGTTGATAAATTTTAGTTAAACGTTGATCGAAAAATATCAGTGCTATCGCTAATAATATCCACATTAAAGGTAGGTAAAGCAAAGAAAATAGAAGATCGCCTTGCTGAAGTACATTGATGGCGATAGGAATTAATAATAATAGACATGCCATGATGCGATATAAGCGTTGGAGTATATTAAAAAACATTTTATCTTCCTTAATCATTGGGATCGATATGATCGCAATGATAGACCTTAGACAAACTTTGCTCAAAGGGATTATATTCACCTAAAAGGTGAATATAATTCATCTATTTTAGTTTGTTTGATAAGCGAGGTTAGGTGATTTGAGTAACCAGTTTAAGAAACAGCGAATATCATGACGATCTTTATCTTGATGACGATAAACTGCATAAAGTGAACGGCCATATGGGATTGTTTTTTCGAATGGGTTAACCAGTAATTTTCGTTTTACCAATGAGCTTTCTATTGGTAATAAGGCCAAACATAAGCCCAGCCCTTGTTCTGCCGCATTGAGTGAAGCTTCGTAGTTATTAAAGCTTAGTTGATGGTTTAACTGCGTTGGTTTTATACCGACAGCTTTGGCCCATTCTCGCCAGATGTTTTCCATATTGGTTAAATCAATTAATGGTATTTGGTTAATTTGTTCAACTGTTGATAATTGATGTTTTTTGGCAAACTCAGGTGAACACAAAGTGGCAACATGTATATCAAGTAGTTTTTCAACGGCTACCTCTGGCCAATCACCATCGCCAATTCTGATGGCTAAATCAAAGTCGTCATAGCGAAAATCGCTGATATCTAAGCCCGTTTCAATCCGAATACCAATTTCAGGATGCGCAAATTGAAATGCACTTAACTGAGGAAGGATGACATTGGTTGCCATTGTTGAAAACGTCGATATTTTTAAATGGGGCGCTGCAAACTTTCTCTCAACGGCTTTAGTACCTGCTTCAAGTAACTCAAAGCTCTGTTGTATGTAGTCTAGATACAGTTTTCCTGCTTCATTGAGTTCTACGCCTCGGCTCTTGCGAATAAAAAGAGAAAAACCAATAAACTCTTCTAAAGATTTAATCTGATGACTAACAGCCGAGGGAGTAATAAATAATTCATTACTTGCCAGTTTAAAGCTCTGTAAGCGTGCCGCGGCTTCAAAAATGCTTAATAAATGTAATGGTGGTAGTGATTTAGCCATAGTTTAATTGCGCGTTTAAATAGCGATGGTTTACTCTAGTCTATATTAAACTATAGGTGAATCAAATTAATGCAAACATTTTTTCAATAGGCGTAAAAGCCCTAATCGAGATGTTTTGCTGTGGTTGTGATCAAAGTATTTAAGCTAGCGCTTAAATAATAGAAAGGGTGTTAAAGCAGGGCGATTAAAGTGATAGAATCTCGCCATTGAAATCTATTAATGGCTTTGCGCTTTGCAGTGTAATTAAAATCGCTGCTAATTTACTTTTCAAAGTAAGTGCCGTTAGTATTTTTATGCCTTATATAATGAATAACAAGGAAAAACATGACAGAACAGCAAGCATACCCTATCGGTGAACCAGGTAAAAAATGGGGAGCTGAAGAAAAAAAGCAATGGTTTGCCAAGCAAACAGTCAAACGTTCTTATGAGCAAGAAGTGTTAAGTCAGTTATCCCAAATCCATTCGGCACTTGAGTTAACGCAAATTGGTGGATTAAGCCTAGATAAAGCACGTTACCCCGTTTTTGCCGTAGTTAATAAAACTTTCGATGCGAATAAAAAAACGGTATTGATCACCGGTGGCGTGCATGGTTATGAAACCAGCGGCGTGCATGGAGCATTATTATTTTTAAAAACACGCATTAGTGATTATTTATCGCAGTTTAACTTCATTATTTGTCCATGCGTCAGTCCTTGGGGCTATGAGACTATCAATCGTTGGAATCCTAATGCTGTTGATCCTAATCGTTCATTTTATGCCGATTCTCCCTCAGAAGAAGCGGCAAATGTGATGAATTTTATTGCCTCGTTAGCTGTGGATGTGGATATCCATTTTGATTTACATGAAACCACAGACTCAGATAATAGCGAATTTCGCCCAGCATTAGCGGCGCGTGATGCATGTGTGCATGATAACTGGAATATACCTGATGGCTTTTACTTAGTTGCCGATAGCACAAAGCCACAAGTTGAATTTCAGCACGCAATTATTGAGTCGGTTGAGAAGGTAACCCATATTGCGCCAGCAGATGAAAATGAGCAATTAATTGGCGTACCATTGTCTCAGTTTGGCGTGATCAACTATGCTGCTCGTGATTTAGGGCTATGTATGGGATTGACGGATGCTAAATATGTCACCACCACCGAAGTATACCCAGACAGCCCTAAGGTGAATAATCAAACGTGTAATTTAGCACAGGTTGCGGTAATTACCGGTGGACTGGATTATATTTTGAACAATGATGCTTGATTTCTCGTTATTTAGCGCTTGAATAACCCGATAAACGTGGTATTTTGCGTTAACTTTTTTGATAGGACTATAGTTATGCCAAAGGCAAGTGAAATAAAGAAAAATGCAGCAATTGAACACAATGGACGAGTGCTTATTGTAAAGGATATTGAGCGTTCTGTACCGCAAGGCAGAGCAGGTGGTAGTTTATATCGTATGCGTATGTATGATGTAGTAACAGGTGGTAAGGTTGATGAAACCTTTAAAGACGTTGAAATGTTAAATTTTGCTGATCTGGTACGTCGCGCATCTATGTTTTCTTATATTGATGGTGATGAATATATTTTTATGGATAATGAAGATTACACTCCGTATAACATCAATAAAGAGAGTATCGCGGATGAGGTGTTATTCATTAATGAGGAAACACAAGGTTTAAGCGTTATTCTGGTTGATGGCACTCCTGTTGCAATTGATTTACCTGCCAGTGTCGAATTGGAAGTAGTAGAAACTGACCCGTCTATTAAAGGGGCTTCTGCTACGTCTCGTACTAAGCCTGCAACCTTATCAACAGGTGTGGTTATCCAAGTGCCAGAGCATATTTCAACAGGTGATAAAGTTAAAGTGAATACTGAAGAAAAGAAATTTATGGGGCGTGCAGACAAATAGTCGCTAATGCAATCTCTATTTTAGATTTTCTGCTTCAGAAGAATAAAGTAAAAGGGTATGTCATCACCGACATACCCTTTTTTATGATTTAAGTAACAATATTATTTAGCTAGCCGATGTTTTTTCAGCGCGATAGACATCAAAATTGATATCTTCTATTTTAAAACGCCCGAGTAATGTGCCGATACTAAATAGGGCAATTACCTGAAAATAAAGACTATTAATGATAATTTCTGCTAAGTTAAATTGATAAGCATTGACCCATGAATGAGCGATGATGTATAGCGTCATAAAAATGCTCACAAAGACCATTGAATGAATGACAAACTGGGTTTGTTTGTGACGCTGAGCATTGGTCTGATAGGGATCTCGTTTCTTACCATATAAATTTGCCATGACTAAAATGATAAATAAAATATTAACCCCAGTCACTGTGGCTATTTTTATTGCAACATCGGTAGTTAGTGTCAATCCACTCAAATAAAGTTCGAAGCCAATAAAAACAATGTAAGTGAAAACGGCGACAGCGACAGAGACTGGTGAAACATAATTAAATAAGCGTCGTGGTTGTAGTTCCGCTTTTCGGTTGTTTTGGTGATGTTGTTCTCTCATTAGTTTTAAATGTTTACAGCTTAGAATTTCCAGTAAAAACAGTGGAAGCATTTGGGCTAAACCAAATAATAATGGGAGATCATCAAGTATATTCAAGTGATCATTATAATCTGGCACTATCAGTGTGAAATAGGAAATCATCATTAAACCCAAGATGATAAAGAGATAGTTTGCATACTGATAACATATTTTAATTGTTTTTATACGCTCAACCGAAATAGGGTACAGTTTTGGGTATTCCTTCTCAGGACAATGGCTTAGTACATAATCAATGCGACGGACCACTTGTGTAGGGTAAAAATAAGATAAAAACCAAATCTGGCTTAGTAATACTATTAATATAATAATAGACATAATGTTTCCTTAATTTTTGTTGTTATTCATCACGTGGTTAAAAGCAATTCTTATTTCTGAATCTGTAGCCCCTGATTTTTTTAAAAGGGTAATCGCTTCTGTCAGCTTTTCCGTTAACCAGTGGTTGAGATCAAAATCACAATTTGCTTTTGCTTCGGGATGAACAAACGTTCCTCGGTAGCCTTTAGCCTGAATTATTGAATCTCTCTCAAGCAATCGGTAGGCCTTAGCTACTGTTTTACTATTAATTTCCAAATCATTTGCTAGTTGCCTAATGGATGGCAATGCATCGCCTGGTTTTATTAAGTTGTTATTGACGGCTCGTTTTATTTGCTCAACTAACTGAGTAAACAATGGCATTGGATCGTCAATATCAATTTCTATCTCCATAAATTATATGCTCCATGTGTACCATGTGTAATAATGGTACATATGGTTTGCTGGATTTTCAAGCAAATATGTAAAGAAATTGAGTAAAGTGGTTACTTGATGGTATAAGTTATTTATATCGTTAGTTTTTATTAGGATAAAATTTTGGCAGGTGTAAGCTTATTAGCATTAATTGATGATATTGCAACCGTTTTAGATGACGTGGCGATATTATCGAAAGTAGCTGCGAAGAAAACGGCAGGGGTATTAGGTGATGATTTAGCGTTAAATGCTGAGCAAGTCTCTGGTGTTAAAGCTGAGCGAGAATTGCCAGTGGTTTGGGCGGTTGCTAAAGGATCATTCGTCAATAAGCTAATATTAGTCCCGATGGCATTGCTGATCAGCGCCGTGTATCCGCCGCTGATCACGATTTTAATGATCATTGGTGGATTGTTTTTATGTTTCGAAGGCGCTGAAAAAGTAACAGAGAAACTGATGCAAACTTCCTCGGACAAAACACATAAATTACAAGAAAAGGCGCAACAGCTATCGGATAAAACGCTTGATTTAGTTAAATTTGAACAAGCCAAGATTAAAGGGGCTATTCGTACCGATTTTATTCTATCGGCTGAGATCGTGGTGATTGTTCTTGGCTCGGTCAAGACGGCTGAATTTGAAACGCAAGTTCTTGTGCTATCTAGTCTGGCGCTGGCGTTCACGGTTGGCGTTTATGGGATTGTCGCAGCGATAGTTAAGCTTGATGATTTAGGACTTTATCTGTTAAGAAAGTCAGTTTCAGGTCGCTTTAATCGCTTACAAAAAATGTTAGGGCGTGCTTTGTTGATTTCTGCACCAGCATTGATGAAAGCCTTAACTGTTATAGGCACTCTTGCCATGTTTCTAGTTGGTGGTGGTATTATTAGTCATAATTTTAGCTGGCTTCATCATCTAAGTGAGTTGTTCAGTAAGTTAATCGTAAGTTACAGCTCAAATTTAATGGTGCCTGTCGCTCCCATTGTATTTAACGCCATTGTTGGATTAATCGCAGGTTTAATCGTGATGCTTATTGTTAACTTATTTAAAAAAGTGAAGCAAGCGGTTCATTAATTTCAATGTTTGATAACTTAAACCAACTGACTAACGCCGCTTTGGCAAGCAATCAGCAGTTTATCGCTTAATTCGTTATCGTTAACGGCTTTTGCTAAAGCAAGGCCACCGATCATTAGGGCCGCTGTTTGTAATGCGGTGTTTTCATCTTTGGTCAATCGTTGGGCATTATCAATAAAGCGTTTAAAAACCTCGGTATAGGTGTTTTTGACATTCTCATCTTGCTGGTTAATGTCAGAGATCAAAAAGGCGAGCGGACACAGATGTTGAAGTTGTTCATCTCTATGTGCTTGACTTAGATAGCGCTGACTCAAGGTTGCTAAACAAGTGGTTGAATCATGAGTATGTTGTTCTTTTGCCAGCTGTGAGCCCTTTATCATCGCTTGTGCATACAGATCACTTTTTGATGAAAAGTGGCTATAAAAAGCACCTCGAGTGAGTTTAGCATTCGCCATGATTTGATTGATTGATACTTGCTCAAATCCATAACGTGTAAATAACTGTGCAGCACTTTCTAAAATACGTTGTTTGCTCTTTAATTTGTGTGATTTTTCCCAGGCCATAATTTGTCCCTAATATATTTTATTATCAATATTTGGATATCTGTACGTTTGACTGTTCCTAACAGGTGTATGTTTACTTGGAAACCACACTGCTTGGTTTTTAATGTCATCGTCAAATATAAAAGCTCAACATCTTGTGTGAGTAAACAATGGCTATTATTTCATAAAATCAAAATATGTTCTTGAACATATTTTGATTTCCTTTAATTTCACTGTCAGTTGACAAATAAAAGGAAAAGTTATGACAAATTCAAGCACCGCTCCAACGACAGTACAGATTTACGGACCAAGTTTTTCATCGTTTGTACGCTCGGTGATGTTAATCTGTGAACAACATCAAATTGGCTATACCACAGGCTTTGCAATTGACGGAGATGAATTTACCTTGGGAAGTGCACAGCATTTAGCGCTGCATCCGTACGCTAAAATGCCGGTGTTAAAACATAACCAGGTTATTTTGCCTGAAACTGCCAGTATATGCCGTTACTTGGTGAATACTTTTGCCTCAGAAGCAAATAATCAACTCTCTGTTGTGCAGCAAGCAATAATCGATAGTTTCTGTTCGTTAGCGACTATCTATTTGAATCAGGCAATTATGAGGGATTATGTTTTAGAGTTTGCTTTTCCAAAAGGAGATAATGGTGAAGTACGGTTAGATAAAGCAAAAGCTGCTCAGCCTGCAGTCATCGCAGCATTGCAAGTGATAGATAATGAACTTGCTAATGGTGAAGCGCTAAATAATGACACTTTTTCTATTGCGGATGCGCTAATTGCTCCACAACTTTATTACTTATCAAGTTTACCAGGGGAATTTAACGTGCTTGATAGTGTACCTGCAGTGAAGGCATATTTTAATCAGTTGATGACATTAAGTATTTGCCAAAAAATTCTTGTGCCTAAATGATAATCAAGCTACCTATTCTTAAACTTTGGTGTTATTTTTATAAATATGCCCGATCAGTTTAATGATACCGTTGAAGGAATAGTAGAAATGCTCAAAACACCTAAGCAATATGCTGAAACCGCCCAAGAATTATGTGTGTTACCAGACATTTATATGAAATTAAAAGAGCTATTAGATGATGAAAAATCTAGCTTAGAAGATATTGCTAAACTCATTTCACTTGAGCCAGCGTTAGCGTCTAATCTACTAAAAATTGCTAATAGTTCCTTGTTTAATTTTCCTCGTGAGATCGACTCTATTGATAGAGCGTTGATGATTTTAGGGATCCGTGAAGTGGAAAACTTGATCAATACTTATGGGGTGACGGCAGCGTTTTCTGGCATAGATCCGCATATTGCTAATATGGATCGATTTTGGGAAATCAGTGTCGATTGTGCGCTATTAACCAAGTTTTTGGCTAAAAAAGTGGGTATAAAAAATAGTGAAGGACTGTTTTTATCAGGGTTATTACATAATATCGGCCAATTAGCCATTGTGCATAATGAGCAACAAAAAGTGAAGTTTTGTGAAGGCTATAACTCTGAAGAAACCCCATGGGACAGACAATTAGCGGCATTTGGTTTTTGTTTTTCAGATTGCAGTGCTGAGCTATTGTCTTTATGGAACTTACCAGAAACTATTATTGCGCCTATTCGCGAGTATAGAAATGCCTATAGTGAAGAACTAGGTGAAAGTGCTTCATTATTGTTTATTACCACTCGTTTAGCCTTGATTAATTCTCATCCGGGCATGTATTCGAAGAAAACATTTTTAGGTCAGCATTTGATGGATGATTTATCGTTAACTTCTGAGGATATTGATGAAGCATTGGAGTTTTGCAATGCTGAGGGGATGTCTATCATGTCGGCGCTCAATGTTATTTAATATGCAAACACGCTTCATGTGATTGTCACTGTTTGGTCAAAAATCTATCATATTCAATGTTTAGATTAAGAGAGAACGCTAACAATATCGGAGAAGCAGGATGAATCGCACAGAGTTATTTGATCAAGATTACGGTGACGAACAACTTGAATTTGAACATAAGTTAACGGCAAAAAGTAAGTCACGAAAAGCTAAGTGGCGTGAAATAGAACAAATCAAAGAGCAGCGCCGTTTACAAAGAGAGCTTGCCCAATATGAGCAGTATTCATATTAATGAGAAATACAGCGTTTAGTATGGCGTTGATGAAATAGGCTAATGATCATTCATTGGCCTATTTTATTTATTAAAAAATATTATTAGGGCGTGTTGATCTTTCAAGTTTGTTTTTGCAGCAGTTTGTTTGGTATTTATACAAGGCAGCGCTTGTGTAGTGTAGTCATTCTCGGCTCTGGCTTCCTGTTTCACCCTAGCTCCTGCATCCATGCAGTCGTACTCAAATCAAGCGATAAAGACTTTATGCTCCTGCAAAGCCAGCTTACCCCATATCCGTGTGGGGCAACACAGTAAAAATGCCAAACAAATCTTGCCCGAAGGGTTCAACTAAACGCCTCCTGCTTGTTGCCTACATGGATGTAGGTACTTAGCGTGAGCAGGAGCGGAAGCTGTACTTAAATTAACCATAGACGACTATGCAAAAATTCGAGTGCCGCGATCAGAAGTCGTTTATCTTGAACAAAATTCAAACAGCAAAGTTCAACACGCCCTAGCTTTTGTGCCGCTTAATTTCCTATCAGCCCATTGAGGTGAGCAACGGAACAACGTCCTAATGCGCCAAGGGCATATCCCCCTTCTAATACGGAAACGATTCTACCTTGGGCATATTGCTCAGCAATCAGCTTAATTTCATCTGTGATCCAACGATAATCAGCTTCCGTTAGGCTGACTTGTGACATTTCATCTTCAATATGCGCATCAAACCCCGCAGAAATAAAGATGAATTCAGGCTTGAATTGGTGCAGTTGAGGAAACCATTTTTCCGAGATCGCTTTTCTAAACTCAGGACCTTTAGTTGCGGCATCAAGCGGCGTATTGATGATAGGGGGGCGATCACTGGCTTGCATTTCAAAAGGATAAAACGGGTATTGATAGGATGAACAAAATAATGTGCCAGTTTTATCTTTAATGATGTTTTCTGTGCCATTGCCGTGGTGTACATCAAAATCTAAAATGGCGACGCGCTGCAAATTATGGTATTTCTTGGCATATTCTGATGCGATCGCGATGTTATTAAAAATACAAAACCCCATGCCTTTGTTACGTTCAGCGTGATGACCTGGAGGTCTAGTCAAACAGTAAGCGGCATCTAATTCACCTGACATCACACGATCAACGGCATCTTTTGCAGCTCCGGCAGAATAAAGGGCGGCAGTTAAAGTGTTAGGGTTCATCGCGGTGTCATCATCTAAGCGAAACAGACCTTCAGTTGGGGCATTATTGTAAATATAATCAATGTAATCATCATCATGTGCTAATGATAAATATTGGCGATCTAAAGGCGTTGCGTCAATTTGTCGAATGACATAATCTAAGCCGCTTCGTATCAATTGATCTTGTACTGCGTCTAATCGCGCTGGAGATTCTGGGTGATAGTCTCCCATATTGTGATCATTGCATCGATAATGGCTAATAACGCCTACGGTCATGTTGTTTCCTTAACTATTTGTTCTGTTAGTGTCAGTGTTAACGCAACTTCATCAAGTTCTTCAGAATAAGCTCGAACAAATCCAGCATTTTCAAATACTTTTAACATAGGTGCATTGTCTCTTCTGACACAGGCGACTAATTTTGCGACTTGTCGTTTACGTGCTATTTTTATCATTTGCAGTAGTAATGTGGTGGCCATGCCTTTACTACGCTGTCCTTCGCTAATGACAAAAGCTACTTCGGCAGCATTGGTTGCTTCAATATAATAATAACGTCCAACGGCTTGAATAACCTCACCTAAATGATCCCGTTGGGTGAAGCATAATGCCAGATCTTTGTGTTGATTAACACTGACAAGGTTGCAGGATTTTTCCCTTGTCATTTGTGTGGCATGGTGGTTATAGCGCATGATCAATGTTTCTTTGGTATGAGAATAAAAGAACTCTTGTAACTTACGCTCATCCGCCGGCCCTAGTGGCCGTAAAATGTATTGTTCACCTTTGAAAGTAAATGTTTTTAATTCAATGGCGCCTAATTCAGGTACTGAAGTCGGTGTGTTATCTTGATACTCAGGCACCCAATAATTTTTACGTACATCTTTTAATAGCTGCTCTCGAAATTTGGGGTGGGCAATACGAATTAACTCAAGTGCCCGCTCTCTAATACTTTTACCTATTAAGTTGGCAATGCCATATTCTGTAACAACATAAGCGACGTGACCACGTGAGGTCACGACACCGCCGCCTTCGGTAATATGAGCTACAATGCGAGATATTTTGCCATCTTTAGTGGTTGATGGTAATGCAATAACTGGTTTACCACCTTTACTCAACCAAGCGCCGCGGATAAAGTCTACTTGGCCACCAATACCACTATAAAATTGATAACCGATAGAATCTGATACTACTTGCCCGGTTAAATCGACCTCAATGGCACTATTAATTGACACCATGTTATCGTTTTTAGCGATGTTGACAGGAGAATTGATGTGTTCAGATGGATAAAATTCAACATGCTGATTTTTATCAACAAAGTCGTACAATCTTTGAGTGCCAATACAAAACGACACCACAGTTTTACCTTTATGGAAGGTTTTACGGCGATTATTAATCACACCACTTTCCATTAGATCAACAATGCCGTCAGAGATCATTTCGCTGTGTACACCGAGATCTTTATGGTTTGCTAAGTAACGTAAAACAGCCGCAGGAATTTTTCCGATACCAATTTGAATGGTTGCGCCATTTTCAACTAATAAGGCGGTGTATTGACCAATACGCTCTGATACTGGGTCTAACTCTGGCTCTGGAATTTCAGGTAAGGTTTGCTCGGCTTCAAACCATGCATGCACTTGATTAACGTGTATAAAGCTATGCCCGTTAGTGCTGGGCATTTGAGGGTTTATTTGTGCTATCACATATTTTGCCGATTTAACTGCCGAAGCAACCACGTCAACACTGACTCCTAGCGAACAATAACCGTATTTGTCTGGAGGGCTGACCATAATGAGGGCTGCATCTAATGGCAATATGTTCTCTCTAAACAAGGTGGGAATTTCGGAGATAAAACAAGGGGTGTAGTCAGCTCTGCCTTCAGCAACGGCTTCCCGAATATTTTTACCGCCGATAAAAAAAGAATTAACTTTAAATAGTTCTTTATGTTGGGCTTCTGCCCAAACGTTATCAGAAAACGTTAAAATATGTACGGTTTCAATATCATGCAACAGGGCACTGTTATCGATTAAATTTTGAATTAACGCATTAGGCACTGCGGCATTTGAGCCAATAAAAATTCGATTACCAGACTTTAAATAATCGCTCCATAGAACCTCTTTTCCATCTTTGTTTGTAAGTTTCATGACTACTCGTTTTATTCGGTAATAGTGGATAACTGTATCTGGTCATTGTGAAACAGATAGTAGCAGCAATACTTTGATATAGCTCAATTTTATTCACTTTAACTTTGTTCAAGTCGAAAACCTATTTTTAGTGTTACTTGAAAGTGTCCAACCTTTCCATCCACGATATGACCACGGGTTTCTGTGACTTCAAACCAATCCATATTTCGTATGGTTTTATGACATTCTGCAAGGGCATTTTGAATCGCATCATCGGTACTGACTTTAGATGAACCGACCATCTCAATTTTCTTGTATGTATGGTGATCTGACATAGTTGTTACTCCTTATTGATAGATACACTTTCACTATAGAACAAATATTGTGAGATGAAGTGTTAATGTCTGTTAGACATCACTGGTCTGATGTTTTATTCTGATGCCAAATAACGCTGTATAGACAGCGGAAATATTGGCGTTACCAATTAGTTTGGTAAATTCGTTTTGAACAAGTTTAGGTGATTTAATGTTTGCAGCAATTAAGGGCTGGGGAAAGTGTCTTCCACCAGCGACTTTAACCAATGATGATTTAGCAACATTTTTAGAGACAAGTGATGAGTGGATCACATCACGTACCGGTATGAAAGAGAGAAGAATCTCTCATGTAAATGTTAGTGAGCTTGCTTATGTTGCCTGCGAACGTGCGCTAGCTGCTGCAGGAAAAAAAGCGAGTGATGTTGAGTTAATTGTTTTTGGCAGTACAACGTTTGATGAGTTGTGCCCAAATGCAGCATCCAATGTTCAGCGTTTACTTGGTGCTGATAAAGCAGCATGTATGGATGTCAACACTGCCTGTACCAGTGGTATGTATAGTTTGACTACTGCCACTGCAATGATTAAAAGTGGTGTGGTTAAATCTGCACTTGTGATTGGTGCAGAAGCAATATCACCTATCATGGATTGGCAAAATAGAGATGTTGCTGTGCTTTTTGGAGACGGTGCAGCTGCACTTTACCTTGAAGCAAGTGAGCACGAAGAAGGTGTACTTGCAGAATCATTAGGGTGTTTTGGTGAGTCTCGTGACATATTAGCCGTACAAGGCTGGGGTATGAAGTACGCCAATAAATCTCGCTTGTTAGGCCAATCTAACTGGGCATTTTTAGGGCAAGAAATCTTCAAAAAAGCAGTGGCAGGTATGGCACAAGGCTGTAGTAAAACGCTGGAAAAACTTAACTTTGGCGCTGAAGATATTGATTTGGTCGTACCGCATCAAGCGAATCTTAGAATTATCGATTCGTTGGCTAAAAAGCTGTCGTTATCCAGTGATAAGGTGTTTATCAATATTCATAAATACGGCAACATGTCAGCGGCTACTGCACTAGTTGCTTTTGTTGAAGCGATAGAAGAAGGGCGTGTTAGCGCTAATAGCCATATACTTTTACCTGCATTTGGTGGTGGGCTGACATGGAGTGCTCATGTGGTTAAGTTTGGTGAACGAACAACGGCAATTGCTGAGTCTGATGTTGACTTGCCTGAATGTACGAAATCAGGTTTAGCATTAGTGCAAGATCTTATTGAACGAAAGAAAGGCTAAGTTAAGCGAAGTTAGGTTACGGTGTTATTTACGCCGTAACCTGCATTGATTAGTTTGTTGCGGCTAATGATGGGTGTGGAGGATTAATAATCAGCACTTTATAGCCTTCTGCTGAAGTTTTCCCCCAGGTTGAACGTTGTTCTCGTTCAAACACTTTTTTAACTTTCACTAATCTATCATCGAAGAGCTGATAAGTGCTTGTATCTGACTGAGATATATCCATAGTGAAAAAGATATATGCACTGCCGCTTCCTTCAAATTTAATACGACTTTCTAATGGCACACCATTCTCATTGATAATAACGTGAAAGTCGCCTGAAAAATCATCAACATACTCATGCACTTCTTTGTTTTCAATGATGGCATGAAGGGGTAAGCTGAAATTAAGTTGTCGCATGTTTTTATCATGATAGCTCACCGTTTCTTCATTGAGATATATAGCCTTATCGATAAAACGTAACAAACTTGGTGCGGCTGATAACATCCGCTTCATTTCTGCCACGCCAACACCACCAACGGCATTTAACGTTGGGGTATTAGCGTCTTCATTTTGTTGTTTTAAGTTTGACTCGTTATCTAGTTTATCAATTATCTCATCACTAAATATAAGCTCTAATCCTTCATGGTTGTCATTTAATGCCACTTGGATCAACCCTGTTTTAGTTTTAAGGCTTTTTCTTTTTTTACCGCGCTTTTCGGTGAAAGAAGATTCAACCGTTGCTGAAATGGGAGTGTCACCATTTAAGGTCTGTAATACACTTTTTAGATCGGTTAGTCCGTCAGCTAAAACATAAGAGCTGTTTAACAATAAAACCCCTAAAGTTGAGTAACATAAGCTGGTACGTATCACATTATCTCCTATATGTTGTTCCGTCTTATTTTATTAGTGTGTATATATTTAACGCAATCATCAAAGATAAATCGTTAACAATTGTGTCTAGCAAGTATGAGGGGATTTATTGCGTAAAGTTCATTTATGTTAAGTCGCTAAATTTGACCTTTTTCCTTTTGCTGGTAAGGTTGCATAGATAATAACCATAATATAGGGATTTGGAGAGACAATGACTCAAGCAGTAACCAGTGCAACGAAAGAAGATATAAAAGCGGCTTATTTGACCGCAGAAGATTTAAAATTAGCAGTGTCATTGTTGTATCAAGCCTACCATGACGATCCTGTATTTATGGACATTTTCAACAGTGAGAAAAGTGATTATGAACAACGACTTCGAGCTGCTATTCGTGAAGAGCTGAATGCTTTTTGGCAAGCACAACAACCTATGGTTGGTTTATATCTTAAAGAGGCTATGGTCGGAGTTGCTTGTTTAAATAGTCGACAAGATGGTGTGACAGCCGACCGGTTTTGGCATTGGCGCTTAAAAATGTTGTTGGGCGCAGGTTATTTCAGCACAAAACAAATGATAGAAAAAGAAGAAAAAGTGTTAGCTGAAGTGCCGATGGAAAAATTTCATATTCTTTCTTTTATTGCTATTCACCCGTTACATCAACACCATGGCTTTGGCCATTATCTGATGGCGGCGGTTAATACCTTGCTCGATGAATATCAAGACAGTGAAGGTGTTGCCGTGTATGCAACCTCAGAAAAATATAAAGCATTTTTCAGTGATGTTGATTATGAATTTATCAAAGAAGTGGCTGTTGGCAATGTCTCAGGCTCTTTGATGGTGCATTATCGCAGCCAGCCTTGACTATAATAAATGTTAAAGAGGTATTAACATCTTATTAACTTGTGAGATATGTCTTACATTGTTGTGAGATATTATGTCAATTTAAGAAAATAATATTTTAAGACTTTTCTTATCTTTATGAAATATATAGATTTAATGTGTTTATTGCCATATTCGTTTAAATTTTTAGTAAAAATTATTGATTTACCTACTAGGTAAAATTTCTAACTGGCGTAATATTAATGTTGTCAGGACGACACAGCTCAGGAAGAGCTGAAACTTAAATAATAAGTTATGGATAGCATTTGGAGATTCAGGGATTGGATCATAGGCAGAGGTCTATAGGATGTTATACGGATGTTTTTTTCATGGAAGATGGTATCGGGATGATACATAAATGGAATAATGATTTAACTTAGGATGAGTTATTTAAAGGGAACTTTTAAGGTTTGACATGGTTGTTAAATAGGAACTGGCTAAGGATAGTCTGTCACGGACGATGCGGGATACCAATAAAGCAGGATGCAAAAGCTAGTTATAGAAATGCGGCTCTTAGTAGCCGCATTTTTTTATGTGTTTGATTTATCAAACAAGCAATACTACTGAGAAAGTTTCTCCCCGTAGTATGAATGTTTCCCCATCACCGCTTGACTTCCGTTAAGTGAAAATGAGTATCCGCATAAAGTAAACTTGTTGCGTTTTGCAATGTCTTGAAGCAAGTCTTTGGTATCTAATGGTGAGAATTCTGCAAAATAATATTCTTGAGATTCAATGCTTACTTGTATCGCTCTGTATTTGGAGCCGCTATTAAAAGTGATACTTTCACAACTTTTATCACCGATAGCTTGGCGAATATTCCAAATTTCTTTTTTGTTTGTGCTGTCTGCTTGCCAACTGATAATAATGCCTTCAAAGGGGGTTGTGTAAAGCTCAAAATCATCTGGCATGGCTAAGCGGTTTTGTCGACTAACCTCTACTTCATTGGTTTGTTCTATTGTTTCTGTTTTTATTTTGGCTGGTGATTCACTATTTGACAAAGACATCAGGTAAGTGATCAGCATAGCGACGGTAATTAAGACCACCAACGTAATGGTCGTCGCAACGGCATTCTTGTTGTTAAGTAGTTTTTCTCTAATTAATTCTCCAATATCAATGGAGTGTTGGTGATTGCTCGTGTTGCCATGAGCATGATACTGTCTCGTAGACTCAATTTTTTGATCAATTGCAGCATATGATTCTAAGTGATTAATGTCGGATGCAAAACTAGGCTCAATTTTTTGTCGCGGTTTTCTGCTATGGCTGTTTAAATCAATTGGCCCGGCATAACCTAATACATAGTGATAATTTTTTTTGCTTGGGTAAGTTAATAAAATTGCTGAAACTGCCAAGGATATTAGGGAGAGCCAGAAAATACTGGGACCTTGAAAGGAAATAATTAAACTAGCAGTTAATAAAAACACCCCGCCAGGTACATATAACCAATGAAATGCTAAATTACTATCGGTTAGGCGGCGTTTTGTACTACAGGTGATAGCAATTGAACTTAGAATTAAGGCGATAACCTGTACACTGGTTGATGTTTGAAAGAGCACGGTTATAAAGAGAAAAAATAGATGACTTGATAGAATGATCAGTGAATACCTTTGGCGGTTATCACATCCTAACCAGCAGATAAGCGAACGGTAAAATAGCAAAATAACTCCAATAAAAGGTTGTAATACGTACGTTAGTGGCTGAAATTAGCAATATTTTCATGCTTAATGAATCTATAGTATATCGTGCTTAGGCAAAATATAAGAGAGTCTATTGTGGTTTTTCAGTAAAAAAATCTTCAGTCGATTATGGTATGAGATGCTGTAAGACATTGCCCTATATTTTGTCAGACAACCTGTTTTTAGTGGCTAAGAAAAGTTCAGGTAATGATTTTAATGTATTGATACATAAAGATAATTATATCATTTTTTGTTTTGTGTTAATTTTTATTCTGGCGAATGTAAATAATGTTACTGGTGAATTTTAATACGCTGAGTACACTTAATGCTGTCAGGATGACATGTTAAGGATAGCTACTTAGGAGAAGGAAGACCAGCGAGCCTGAAACAGGATGTTGTACGGTCGCAATGCTCAGCAGGGAAAGGAGTATGGAAATCAAACATTGTATGTTTGCTAAATATGAACAGGCAGGATGCTGATAGGGAATCTAATAACAGGATGTTATTATTATCAATAAGGAAATATTCTGTAAGGAAACGTAATATTTAGACTGAGGAACAGTGCACAAGGTTAAATGGAATTAACATCAGGAAGAAACTGAGCAAATGTTGGTACAATGAGTACCTGTAGTAAGGAAAAGCGACACTTAGTCGCTTTTCTTTTACCTATTATTTTTCAAAGCTCAGGACGTGCTCTTTTTTGTTTAATTATTTGACTGAATCGACAGTGAGATTAAATTTTAAAAGCAGGCACTTCAATATTTGCTAATTTATAGTTTTTCAATGCTGCTCGCCCGGTATATTGGCTTTGACCATCACCGCTAAATTCAAAATCAAACACACTCAACCAATAAAGCCCTAAGCGTTTATTAAAGCATAATCGACTTGAGACTCGCGCTAAACTTAAATATTGTAGTTTTTCTTGCTGGCAATATAGTTGAATATGCTGTCTGGCGAATTCAGACACTTTACGAAGAAAGATAAAGTACCAAAATATCAAGCAGACCAGTAGTAACAAGTAGATATTTTCCATGATGTTAATTACTCTCAGGGGTAAATAACAAGCCAATTGCTTTCGAAAGCGCTTCGCTTCTTTGCGGTGCTCGCATACACTGAAATAACAAAGGACGAACCGTTGGTATAGCGACTAAGTCTTTAAAAATTGCTGGAAATAGCGCTTCGTCGTGCTTTACCAAGTGTTCAAGTAATAGCATGGTTCTTTCAGGTGTGTTAATCGCTTGCCAGCATCTACCACATAGAGTGATCAATTGACTGTCGGACAACTCTTGTTGTTCAAGTAAGCCTGCAATATGCTGATCAACAAAGGGGTGCTCCGCCGAAGAGGCTAATGCCCTTAATAACATCTGTTGCTTGTCACTATCTGTTTGTTTAATTTGCTTAATAATTGAAATTACTTGCTCAATCACGCCAACTGGCAAAGGGCAATTTTCAAGCGCTCCACACAGCGGGCTTAACACTTCAAACGGTAGATGAGTCAAGCCATCACTTAACAATTGTACATTGTTCTGTTCCGTTAGTCTGGCGGCAAAGTCTGTAATGCCTTGTACCCCAATATGTTGCCATTGTTGCCAATTTTGTTCAGATAAATATTGGCAAAAATTAGCATAGTGCTCACTTGGTGTTTGTTTTAGTTCAACAGTTAACAAACTATTTAGCATGGCTAGTTTATATTGCGAAGGGGTAAATAAATAAGGGTTACTATTGAGTAATTCTTGCTGCTTATCTGTTGGGTCAACAGATAAGTCATTGCCTAATGCTTCAACAATTATCGCAATAAAATGATTGCGAGCTCCTTGATTGAGCAAGCCACGCTCATCTAAGGGCAGTTTAGCAAACCAGATAAAAGGCTGACTTGAATGCTTTTGCCAAAATGCAATGGCAAAATGTGCATGCCCCTGAAAAGGACTTGGATGAGGGAGCTGGCAATGCTCAATTTTGTCAAAAGTGTCTTTCGATAGTTTTAATATTTTGCGACCAAGATCGTACACGCGATATTGGCATTGTGATAATGAGAGCAGCTCAGAAATGGAAGAAATTGTGGACATAAGCTAATTAAGTATCGAATTATGGCGGCATTATAGAGATAATGTTGACTAAACTCCAATATTGCCGATAAGAGTCAAAAAAATTGCAAGTAAGTGATGTATCAGCTGAGCAGAGTTCAGTGCGAGAAAAGCCTGAACTGACCATTTTATATCAAGATCAATACTTCGTGGCGGTTGATAAGCCTGCTGGTTTATTTGTGCATCGCAGCTATATGGATAGACACGAGATTTATTTTGCGTTGCAGTTAGTGCGCGATATGGTTGGGCAATATGTTTACCCGTTGCATCGCTTAGATAGACCTACATCGGGTGTGTTGTTATTTGCGTTATCTGAAGAAGTCGCTCGTCTTATGGGACAACAGTTTGCTGAACGGCAAGTGAAAAAAATCTATTATGCGTTAACCCGAGGTCATCTTAGCGGAGCCGGCGTTGTTGATCACCCATTAAAAGAAAAATTAGACAAGCTAGGGGATAAACATTCAAGTGAAGATAAAGCCCCACAACAGGCAGTCACTGATTATCAAACAGTGAAAACAGCAACATTACCTATTGCGCTAGGCCGATATGACAGTGTGCGCTACTCTTTAGTTAAATTACAACCCCAAACAGGTCGACGTCATCAAATTCGCCGTCATCTTGCCCATCTGCGCCATCCTATCATTGGTGATATTAATTATGGAGACAATAAACAGAACCCGTTTTTTATCAAACACTTTGGTTTTAAACGCTTGATGCTGTTTGCTCAAGCGTTGAGTTTTATACACCCAATATCAGGTGAAAAAATCACCATAGAGGCAGATTTTGATGAGCAATGGCGCTTCGTTTTTCGCCAGCTCTCTTGGTTGGAATTAGCTAAGTAATATTACTTTTAAAAAGGGCCACTGACTCTAATTGCATTGATGTCTTTTGCAATTAATGCTGAGTAGATCCCTTGGTGGCTTGTGATCTGTTCATCAGTATTTTTGTCACCTCGAATATATACGGCATTAACAAATACTGGCGCTAGATCTTGTTGGTAATCTTGCTGCTGTTGAGTAAAGGCTAACATGAGTTTTTGATCACCTGTCATCGGACGATTGAGTAATGACATCATTAAGTGATGATCCGAAACTAATGGCTTTTTTGTTATTTTTTCTGATTTAGTACTACTACAAGCTAAGTTAGTTAATAACAATAAAGTGATTAATGTAATATTTAATAATTTCATGCGAACTACAACAAGTAACTAAAGACAATCTTGTTATCGCAAACGTTATGCCAATGCACTTTTTTATTTGCCATTAAATTTTTATAGTTAACCTAAGTGGTTATTTATTAAACATAAAAAAGTAATTTGTTTTTTAAAAATAAGACGAAATAATCGTTGATTTTAATGGGTGGTTTAGAGAGAAAAAACAGGTGTCAAAAAAATAACGCTGC
The DNA here is from genome assembly GCF_017168195.1 of Thalassotalea sp. G2M2-11. GTDB lineage: Bacteria > Pseudomonadota > Gammaproteobacteria > Enterobacterales > Alteromonadaceae > Thalassotalea_E. The sequence continues at coordinate 62,231 of NZ_JADNYL010000002.1, read as the reverse complement.
CACATTTAGCGTTAACCTAAACGATGAGCAGCGTCTTCTTTGTTATAAATTTTTGCAGGGATTATTCTTCAGATACTGAACGAAGTAGTGCATTAATTCCTACTTTAGCGCGTGTTTTTGCATCCACTTTTTTAACGATAATTGCTGCATATAAGCTGTATCTACCACACTTAGATGGTAGATTACCTGGAACAACAACTGAGCCTGCCGGTACTCGGCCGTAAAGTGTTTCACCAGTTTCACGATCGTAAATACGGGTACTTTGACCGATATAAACTCCCATAGAAATAACAGCACCTTCTTCAACCACTACGCCTTCAACAATTTCAGAACGGGCACCAATAAAACAGTTATCTTCAATAATCGTTGGGCCTGCTTGTAACGGTTCTAATACCCCGCCAATGCCTACTCCACCAGATAGATGAACATTTTTACCAATTTGGGCACATGAGCCTACCGTGGCCCAGCCATCAACCATACAACCTTCATCAACGAAGGCGCCAATATTGACAAAACTTGGCATTACCACCACATTTTTGCCGATAAAACTACCTGTTCGAACCGATGCACCAGGTACAACGCGAACGCCATCAGCTTCAAACATTTCTTGACTGTAGCCACTATATTTCATCGGTACCTTATCAAAAAAAGTACTTTCTGCACCGTCAATGACTTCATTATCCCAGATACGAAAAGACAGTAATACGGCTTTTTTCAGCCATTGGTGAACCACCCATTCGCCAGCGATTTTTTCTGCGACTCTGGCAGAACCATTATTTAAGGCATCTAAAGCATCTAATACCGCGTTTTTCACTTCGGTGGTGACGGTATTAGGGGTAATATTCATTCGATTATCAAAAGCTTCTTCAATAATATTTTGTAACTCTGACATGAGGGTTCCTAGTAACTTAATTAATTGGTAGATGAGGGAATTTCATCAGTTAATTTGGCGCTTAAAGCCTGCTGTTCTGCTAACGTAAGGGCTTTATTTTCACTGTTGGAAATAATAAATACATCCTCTGCTTTTTCACCAAAGGTGGTGATTTTGGCAGAGTGAATACGTAGTTTACATTCTTGAAATATTTGAGCAAAACTGGCGAGAAGCCCAGGGCGATCAAGCGCTACTATCTCAAGCAGTGTACTACGATGTGTTTTCGTTTCTACAAAACTTACTTGAGTAGGTATATTAAATTGCTCTAAACGTTTTGCAGGCGCTTTAAACTTTATTTGTGGGTCTGCAGAGATTAACACTTCAGTCAGTGACTGAGCTAACTCCTGCGCACGATAGCTGTCATTAATTGGCTTGCCTTGTTGATCTAATACCACAAAGGTATTGGCGGTGTATTCAGTCTTACTGGTTAGCACTTTAGCATCAAGAATAGAAAAACAACTAACCCCCAACAAGGAGACGATATTAGCAAAAAGATTGGCTTTATCTTTACTATAAACAAAGACTTCTGTACCACCACGGTAAGGCTTTGGACTGATCAATACCAGTGGTTGACTGCGATCATGATGCAACAGTTGATGACTATGTCTGACAATTTGCTCAGGAGAATAGCGCAGGAAGTAATCTGCTTTAAATTCACGCCATAAGCTCTTTATTGCTTCTTTTTCTTCGCCTTTTTCAAGTAAAATTTCTAATGCTTGCTGTTGGTTTTCTCGTATTTTTGCTCGTAAATCAACGGGCTTTTCCAGACCACGTCTAAAGGCTCGCTTAGTATTAAAATAAAGCTCTTCAAGTAAGTTTTTCTTCCAACTGTTCCACAAGCTTTCATTGGTGGCGCGCATATCAGCAACGGTTAGACAATATAAGTAATCTAAGTGGGCTTCATCACGAACGATATTAGCAAATGTTTTAATCACTTCCGGATCTGAAATATCGCGACGTTGTGCCGTTATAGACATCAGCAAGTGATGTTTGACTAACCACGAAACCATTCTACCATCATGCTGATTTAGCTTGTGCGATTTACTAAATTCAAGCGCATCTACAGCGCCAAGCTCTGCGTGATCACCGCCACGACCTTTGGCGATATCATGAAAAATACCAGCAAGATATAAAAGCTCAGGTTTACGGATGCGCTGTACTATTTTGCTACACAGTGGAAATTCATCGTTATATTGTGGCTGGCTAAAACGATATAAATTTTTGATCAAACGATAGCTATGCTCATCGACAGAGTAGGCATGAAATAAATCAAATTGCATTTGTCCTACAATACTGCGCCATGCTGGTAAATAAGCACTTAAAATAGAGTGGCGATGCATTAAGGTAAAGGGCAGGCCTAACCCTCTAGGATGCTTAATAATTTCAATAAATAACTGACGACACCTTGCATAGTCGAGCATGCCAGATACTAAGCGACGGCGTGCATTACGCATTAATCTGATGGTATCTGAATGTAATTCGGTTATTTCGTCATGTTTGGCAATCAGTAAAAACATTTCCATGATCTTTACCGAGCGCATGAAAATGCGAGTATTGGTTGCTTTGATTTGACCATCAATGACAACAAAATCATCATTTAAGACTATTTTTTGATCAAAGGCATTGTCTTTGAGAATGGTATATTCAAAATGTTGTAATAACATTTTATTTAATTCAGCAACTCGGCCAATGATTCGAAAAAAACGCTTCATCATGCGCTCAATCGCAACTTTACCTTCATCACCAAAGCCCATGAACCTTGCTACATCTCCTTGATAATCAAAGAGTAGCCTATTTTCATTTCGACCGGCGATAAAGTGTAAGGCACAGCGCATACGCCAAAGGTAGTCTTGACACTCTAACAGTTCAAAATACTCATTTCGGGTAAGGTAGTCGTGTTCAACTAATTCTTCTAATGATTCTGCGACAAAATGTCGCTTCGCTACCCAGCCTATAGTTTGTATGTCACGCAAACCGCCGGGGTTAGCTTTTAAATTAGGCTCAAGCGTGTAAGCTGCACCATTGTATTGTTTATGCCGATTCAGTTGTTCATCGCGTTTGGCAATAAAAAACTTCTTTGAAGTCCAGAAAACATCTTCATTGAGTAGTGGCTGTAAATGCTCGGTAAGCGCTGTGTTACCGCACACTTGACGCATTTCCATTAAGTTTGTTGCAACGGTAACCTCATTAACCGCTTGCTTTAAACATTCTTTAATACTGCGGACACTATGACCAATATCTAATTTAACGTCCCATAACTGGGTAATAAATGCGGATATTTTTTCTTCTTGGGCTTTATCAATACTTTCTTGTGTTAATAGTAGAATATCAACGTCTGAATAGGGATGTAACTCACCTCGGCCATAGCCACCGACGGCGACTAAAGCAATTTGGTACTCATCAAGTGAATGTTGGCTCCACAGTTTAGCTAACACCTGATCGATATAATAGGCTCTCGCGTTGATGATATTGGTGGCATCATCAAGGTGAAATTGCTCTTTTTGCCACGCTAAAAAGTCTTTATTTAATTGACAAATTTCTTCCGTCGATATTTCAGGCGAGCTAATTGAAAGGGATTCGGTAAATTGCTCTGGCACGTTAGATTGGGAAAACAATTGAGTTACTCGCTCTGAATGTTAAATAAAAAATACTCGCTATCGCTATCAATGGTTATTGCACAAAGAGTTAATTGTGCAATATACGACTGATAGATTCTTCTTTTCTTAGTGTTAAAATTTCACAACCAGTTTTGGTCACTACCACAGTATGTTCCCATTGCGCTGATTTTTTACCGTCTATGGTATAAACGGTCCAATTGTCTTCTTTATCTAAAATGGTATTAGCACGACCCAAATTAATCATAGGTTCAATGGTAAAGCACATACCCACTTCCATTTTAGTTTTTTCTTTATTTTTGTAGTGCACAATTTGGGGTTCTTCATGGAATTCTTTACCAATACCGTGACCGCAATATTCTTTGACAATCGAATAACGCCCCGCCTTTTTGATAAATTTTTGAATCGCTGTGCCTATTTCTCCGAAGGTATTACCAGGTTTTACTTTTTTAAGGCCTACATAAAGAGCCTCTTGAGTAATACGACATAAGCGATTGTCTTCAGGGGATACATCACCTATCAAAAACATTTTACTGGTATCACCATGGTAGCCATCTTTGATCACTGTAATATCGATATTAATGATATCACCATCCACTAAAGGTTGATCATTAGGAATACCGTGACACACCACATGATTAACAGAGGTACAAATAGACTTGGGAAAACCATGATAATTCAATGGCGCAGAAATCGCGTTTTGCACCTTCTCTGTATATTGTGCACATAGTGTATTTAATTCGTCAGTGGTAATGCCTGCTTTTACATGTGGTTCTATCATTTCTAATACATCGGCAGCCAGCTTACCCGCAACTCGCATTTTTTCTATTTCTTCCTGACTTTTAATAACTATGGTCATTGATACCTCAATTGAATTATTGTAAATAAAGATGCTATTGTGTCATATAACATCAATTTTACCCGTTTTTCGTTGTTATTCACAATGGTGAAAACACGTTAAGTGCTAATATTTTTTTAATGTACTTATAACTATTTTGGGTTTTATTCAGTTTGTCTTATTCTTAAGAGAATAACTTTAATGTTTCATTAACGTCTATGTATGAAGAAGTATTTGAATCAATTATTAAAATAACCAAGAAACAAGACTCAGATGAGTTTAGTGTAAGTGTTGTTGCTACGATAGCTGAAATAATACCTAAATCTATTGTTGCCTTGTTTAGATATTCTGCTTTTGCCGAAGTAGGGTATCAGTGTGTCACTTCTTTAACCATAGATAAATCGAACAAAAAAGGGGAACAATACCAGTGGGAAGTGGACTTACCTTCCTCTTCTTTACAATATATAGATGAGTATCAAAAAAGCTTAACTCAGCTGACAGAATTTAGCACCGATGATGGTCGATATCATGTGTTTATCCCTATCGAAATAGACGGTAAAATTGTTTACGGCATTGAAATTTCATCTCCCAAGAACTTTAAGAAAAAGCTCGATATGCTCAGTGCTATCACTAAGGTGTGTAATAACTTTTATACCATTTTGTCGTTTAGTGAAGTGGATAGTTTAACTGGCCTATATAATCGTAGAACCTATGATAATAAATTAAATTCGTTATTAAAAAACCAGCAAGCGACTCAACAAGGAAGTGAGCATCAAGGTCGTATGGAAGATGAAAATGCTCGCTTAGTAACCCATGAAACACACTCTTGGTTAGCCATTATCGATATTGATTTATTTAAAAAGGTTAACGATAAGTATGGTCATCTTTATGGTGATGAAGTGTTATTGAGTTTGTCACAATTGATGCAAAAATCTTTTAGAAAAAATGATTTACTGTTTCGTTTTGGTGGTGAAGAGTTTGTCATTATTTTAGAGCCTATTTCGTTTGAGCAGGCAGAAAATGTGTTAGTTAAATTTAAAGATATTGTTGAAGGGCATCCCTTTCCTATGGTAGAACGCATCACAATTAGTTGTGGTTTTGCTAAAATATCTGAAAAAGATCACCCTAAAACTGTCTTTGATAATGCTGATAAAGCCCTATATTACGCAAAAGAAAGTGGTCGAAATCGTGTTTGTAGTTATGAAACATTGGTCAAAATGAGCCTAATATCCGACAATGCTGAAGAAGGTGAAATTGAGTTATTTTAACTGTTTGTCATACCGATAAACCGTGAGCAAGTTTATATCAAGTGAAAGTGTGTTGTTGTCGTGTTTAAAGAGATGGCTTTCGCTTGAGCATTAGTCAAAATAAGGTGTTGTGTTGCGATGAACCGTAAAAAGAAAATTAACGAAACATTAAAAAAGAAAGCTAAAAAAGCGAACGCAAAACTACATAAAAATAATAAACCTCGTTACATTTCTAAAGCTGAAAGGGAAAAACTAGCTGCACTTGAGCAAACTGAAAACGATACATTGCACGAGTAGCGAATAAGCTTATTCTGTGCTGATGGTTAATATCGATTAATCGGTATTGTTACTAGGGGAGAACAGGTGTTTTTAAAAGGAGTTAGTCTTCCAGAATGCCGCAGCCAACTTTAGTCCTGAACACCTTGTGTTCAGGGCGGAAATTGCTTAACTGCCGTAGGCTTCCCGATACGAGCCGGGCTTGCGCAATAGTAATTAATTAACTTCCTTAGGTAATACTTATCGGCTCAGGGACATAGTCAACATACAAACACCCCAGAAGACTTAATGCTAATTATAGCGAATATTAGTGGCGTCATTAAGTCTTTTTTCGATTAATCTATACCAAGTGGTGATAGAACAAGCTAATTGACTTATCTTTAACCACTTATTGATTTTGAATATTTGGGCAGGGTTGGTAATTAGGATCTTTTGATCGCCAAATGACTTCATCAATCAATTGTTGATTCGCTTTTGCTTCGCCGTAATTCAGCCCACTATCTAGCCATTGTATGAACAGTGATGGATCAAAAAACATGACATTACTTGCTTGGTTAAATCGGCTCCTTGATTCTTTGTTAAAAGGCTTCTCTTTTATCACTTCTAGGGCAAGTTCCTTAAAGTTGTGCTTTTCATAATAGGTTTTCATTAATCCTATACCAACCATAGTGCCCAGCATTGATTGACTGTTGTTTTTCATTTGTTGCCCTAGTTCAAAGCAAGTTTCTGCAAGTACTGAGTTTACCTCAGCACTACGGCAATAGTTTACTGGACCAAGAAAACCGGAAGTAAAGCTATCAAGATTAAAGCTGAGCCAAATAAGGTTTGCGTTGTCAGTACTTGTTAGAAAATATTTACTTGCCGTTTGATAAAATAATGCGATTTGCTCATGATAATATCCTGTAAACTTATCCGCTTGGCTTGCATGTAGAAGGACATTGTTGGCTTGTTCAATTTCCCCTTGTTTTAGTAAAATCATGGCTAATTTGAGCCAGAGTTCACCATTATCGTCAAAAGCCGTTATTTGCTTAAATAAACTGTCATCACAATAACGGTAATTGTTTTGTAAACAAGCAGATAATAAGTGTGAATAGGCTATGGTGTTATCAGGGTACTGTTGGTAAAAATTAAAAAGAGAGTCAGTATATTCTTGGTGATCTTTAAGGCGTTTAGCTTCGGCTTTTTGTTGACCACTTTCATCGTATCTTTTCGCCTTATCAGACAGTAAAATACTCATTAACTGTTCATTTGGCAGAGTTATATCTAATTGTTTTAATAGTTGTGACTCTAAATTTAATACCGTTTTTTCATCCAATATTGATGAAGGTTCGCAGCTGATCATGTCATTGAATTCTGTCTTTTCTATCTTAGTTCCGTTATTTTCTTCTTTGTTTTCGGCAGGTTGAGCGTTTTCTGTTTGCAAGGGAGGCTTTTTTACTTTAGTTGTATTTATTGTTGCCTTTTGTTGCAGCACTGATTTATTTTGTACTGCGGCGTTTGTATTATTTTCAGAATGGTTTGGAAGATAAACAAAGTAATAAAATATAAGAAAAACAAGAGAGAGTAGAGTAAGTATAAGACCTCGTTGTCTGTTATTCATGTTTCCTCCATAAACACGAAAATTGGCTTAAGCTTTTTTCTTTGGCTGTTTTACTGCTTGTTCAATGGTTTGTTGTAATAGGTCTATTTGGCTGTGTAATGCTTTTTTCTCTTGTTCAAATTTGCGTTGTTGAGTCAAATAATCATTCGCTAAATTGAGCGCCGTCATTAACATGGTTTGCTCGGGGGTCTTTAACGACTGTCCCTTTTGTTTATCGTTATTTAATCGTTGGTTAACTTCTTCTGCTGCTTGTAACAATGCAGATTCTTGTCCTTGCGGGCAAGCAACTTTTAGTCGGCGGTTCGCCACTTCAATTGTTACATTATGTTGATTCATAAAAGTACAGCGACTCTGGTTAACGATTAATGACAGTTCAAATACATTACTAAGTTTGCTATTTGACTGTAAAACATACAGTTTTAGCTTACTAGCATCAAAATGAACTATAACGGTGCACGATCACAAGTGCAAGCGCGATTTTGTATTATTCTTCAATAGTTTTATGAGCGGTGCAATGGTAGGATAAAGCGATATAAAATTTGGCTAATATATTGAGCAAATGACAGACAATAATCCTTTAGACTTCGCTTCAGTACAAGCGATCATTACCACCGAAGATATAAAAATTCATGCGGCCGAGTTGCACGGCGTGTTAACTGGCTTAGTGTGTGCGGGCTACCATTTTGAGAATAGCGATTATTTAAGCATGTTAAATGATGTGTTTAATAATGGTGAACCCTTGCCAAATAAAGTGCGTACGACCACCAAATTGATGTTCGGCCAAGTGTGGCAAACCATACTTGACGATTCTTATAGTTTTAATTTGTTACTGCCTGATGATGATGACTCTTTGGTTGAGCGAGGTCATGCGTTGGGAGCTTGGGTACAAGGCTTTAATTTAGGCTTTGGTTTACAACAAACTAAAACGGCGAAATTTTCTGATGACGTAAAAGAAGTGCTGAGTGATTTCGCCGAAATTGCCAATCTTTCTGATGAAATTGAAGAAGATGAAACTACAGAACAAGCCTATTTTGAAATTGCTGAATATGTCAGAATTTCTGCGTTGTTATGTTTTACCGAATTAGGTACACCGCCAGAAACTAAAGATACATCTGACACTTTGCATTAAGGGGGAGTGATGAAGCATACCTTAATGCCTGTTGGTGAATTTGCTGCGCGACGTGCCAAAGTACTGGCGCAAATGCAAGATAACAGCATTGCATTTTTTTCTGCCAATAGTGAAGTAACTCGAAGCAATGACACTGAATACTTATTTTGCCAAGACAAAGGGTTTTATTATTTAACTGGTTTTAATGAACCTGATGCTGTGCTGATGTTGGTAAAATCTGATTCCTGTCACAGTGTCTTATTTTGTCTAGCCAAAGATCCATTAGCAGAAGTTTGGCATGGCAGGCGAGTGGGGGCAGAAAATGCCCAAAAAGACTATCAATTTGATCAGGCTTTTGAATTAGCACAGCTTGAAGATATCGCCATAGAGCATCTTGCTAATAAGTGTGCGGTTTATTATTGTCGAGGACATCAAAAAGCCTTTGATACGCAACTGATGCATTGGCTTGCACAAGTGAAAGGACAATCTCGTCAAGGGATTAAAGCACCACAATCACTGATTGATGTTCAACCATTGCTCAATGAGCTGCGTTTGATCAAATCATCGGCTGAAATTGACATCATGCGGCAAGTGAATCAAATAAGTGGTAAGGCGCATCAACGGGCGATGAAAAAAACTCATGGGGGCGTATTTGAGTATCAAATTGAAGCAGAATTATTACATGAGTTTGCCCGTCATGGTGCGCGTCATGCCGCGTATAATTCGATTGTTGCTGGTGGTGAAAATGCCACCATTTTACATTACACCGATAATTGCGATCCGTTAGCAGATGGTGAATTATTGTTAATTGATGCTGGTGGTGAGCTTGCTGGCTATGCTGCCGATATTACCCGAACCTTTCCGATCAATGGACGATTTACTGAGCAACAAAAAGCACTGTATCAGTTGGTGTTAGACGCGCAAGAACAATGTATTAATGCCATCAAACCCGGGCAAACCTTAGCGAAATTGAATGAACTTTGTATTGAGATCTTAACTCAGGGCTTGATTGACTTAGGCATATTGAACGGCCAGTTAACTGAATTAATTGCTGATGGCGCATGTAAAAAGTATTTTATTCATGGCTTAGGTCATTGGTTAGGGCTTGATGTACATGATGTGGGTGATTACCAAGTTGAAAACCGTAAACAACTAAGAGCATTTGAACCTGGTATGGTGTTGACCATTGAACCAGGGTTGTATTTTGCTAAAGATGATCTTGATGTAGAAGAACAATGGCGTGGTATAGGGATCAGAATTGAAGATAATGTCTTAGTCACTGATCAAGGTCATGAAAATTTAACGACAAATGCGCCAAAATCTATCCAAGAGATAGAGCAATTAATGAATAAATAATTGTTTGAATAAAACAACAAACCAAAGTACGAGATATTTGTGAGTGATACCAAGCAACATTTTGACGTAGTCATCGCAGGCGGCGGTTTATCAGGCGTTTTGTCTGCGATTAGTTTGGCGCCATTAACCAAACAAGATGGTAGCAAACTGTCAATAGCCATAGTTGAAAATAATGCGCTGCATGATGACGTGTCGTTAACCTTTGACTCCAGAGTATTAGCGCTTTCTCATGGCAGTGTCAGTTATCTGCAATCGTTAGGTGTGTGGCAAGAGCTGGGGCAAAATGCTGCGCCGATCAACCAGATTCATATTTCCGATCGCGGTAAATATGGCAAAGCTAGAATTAATGCTGATAGCCATCAAGTTTCTGCGTTAGGTTATGTGGTGGAAATGTCTCTTTTAGGTAAGGCCTTGCTTTATTGTGCAGCACAATTTGTCAATATCACGTGGTTTTGCCCTGATACTATTACGTCAGTTAACTGGCAAGTTTCACACGTTGACATGCTGTTGGCGTCAGAGCAAGCGATATCAGCTCAATTATTACTTGCGTGTGATGGCGCACAATCTAAATGTCGACAATATGCCAATATTGCTTCAAGCACTAAAGCATATGAACAATCAGCGTTAATAGTTAATGTTACTATGGCAAAGCCTCATCACCATGTTGCTTATGAGCGCTTTACTGAGACTGGCCCCATTGCCATGTTACCATTGACTGATGGTTCACAAAATAGCCATAAATGCTCGGTTGTGTGGACAGTTCGCCCTGAACAGGCTCAAACATTAATGTCATTATCGGCCGCTGAATTTAGTCACGCATTAACTAATGCTTTCGGTCGTTGGTTAGGCACCGTGGATAAAGTAGGGCAACGAGTAGTATATCCTCTGCATTTAGTCAGGGCGAAGGAGCAAGTATTTCATCGTATGGTGTTGGTGGGTAACGCTTCTCATACCATTCACCCGATTGCGGGACAAGGTTTTAACTTAGGGTTGAGGGACGTTGCCGCGCTTAGCCATATGATAGCCAACCAACTTGCTGACGCTAATGATATTGGGGGATTTTCTAATTTAGCTGCCTACGCAGAGCAACGAGCGAGAGATCATCAAAGTGTGATTGATTTAACGGACTCCTTGGTGACGCTATTTTCTAATGAGTTACCGCCATTAGTAGCAGGACGTAATGTCGGCTTAAAAGTATTAAATTATTTCACGCCATTAAAAAATACCTTTGTTAATAAAACCATGGGTTATTAAGGGGAGTGAAATGATGATAAACAAAAGAGATTTACATGCAAAAGTATGATGTTTTAATTGTTGGTGGTGGCATGGTGGGGTTAACCACTGCGTTAGCCATTCGCCAAAGCAGTGCGTTAACCGTTGCCATTGTTGATACTCAACCATTAGCCAAACTCGGTCAAGACGCTGATGTTAGAGTGAGTGCGATTAATGCCGTTAGCCAGCAATTATTTGAAAACTTGGGCGTATGGACGGCAATCGAAAGCCAACGAATTCAGCCATACCAGCACATGCATATTTGGGATAAGGCTGGCTACGGACAATTAGATTTCTGCCTTGATGATTTGTCTGAGCGTCAACATAAAGGTCAATTAGGCTGGATCATTGAAAATAGTGTGATCCGCCAAGCGTTATGGCAAAAAGCCGAGCAGGATGACGGGATCAGTTTTTATACTCAAGAGCAATTGAGCAATATCAGTATCGGGCAAAGTGAAGTGTTTGCCAGCTTTAGCCAACAAGCACCTATTACGGCTAAACTAGTTGTTGGCGCGGATGGGGCACGTTCTTGGGTCAGAGAGCAAATGCAGTTTTCATTAACCTTTAGGGATTATGATCATCATGCCATTGTTGCCACTGTAAAAACACCGCAAGGGCATAATAATACCGCTTGGCAAGTATTTTTGCCTGAAGGACCGCTGGCTTTTTTACCTTTATCGCTAAGGCAGCAGGGTAGTGACTTGTGCTCTATTGTTTGGTCCACCTCACCCGATGAAGCTAAGCGTCTTTGTGCATTACCTGCGCAAGAGTTTGCTAAAGCGTTAAGTGCTGCCTCTGATGGTAAACTTGGCCAAACTTCGTTAGTGAGTGAACGGTATACCTATCCGTTAACCATGCGTTTTGCGCAAGAAGTGGTGAAAGATAAAGTGGTGTTAGTAGGAGATGCCGCCCACACGATACACCCTCTAGCTGGTCAAGGTGTCAACTTAGGTTTGTTAGACGCTGCGGCGCTGGCACAAACATTAACGGAGTCATGTGCAGATGATGATAATGAGTTTAGCTCCATAGCGTTAAATCACTATCAACGCTGGCGAAAATCAGATGCAATGGAAATGATCGCCGCAATGGAGGGGATCAAACAGGCGTTTACCCCGCAACAGCAGCCAATTAAACTGTTGCGAGGCTTAGGTTTGAGTGTGATTAATCAACTTCCTCCTGTTAAAAGTCTAATGATTAAACAAGCGCTCGGTTATAAAGGTCAGCTGCCGACATTAGCAAAAGCGTTGTAGTTTTTGCTAGCCACATCAATGATGAAAATAACAAAGGAAGCGCCTTGGTGCTTCCTTTGTTGTATCGTCTAAGCTGTTTTGGGGGTTAACGGTAGCTGTAATACTGATAATTTGTTGTTTTGTAAGGCAGTAATTCATAATGCGGCTGTATAAAAGTGACTAAATTAATCAGCTCACTAACGGTCATGACATCATTAAATACTTTCATCTTGGATTTACCATCTTGTTGGATCTCAGCTAAAGGATAGCCTCGTGCAAATTTATGTGATGGATTGATCACTGAGGTTAATAACTCTGCATAGGTTTTAACTTTCGTCTTTTTACCGCCCAGTTTAATGGCAAATTCAGCATCTTCAGGTTGTGCTATATCATCTAATTGATGACAGCCATTACATTGATACTTAATAAATACTTGTTTTCCTAATTCAGCATTACCTTGAGGTAGGCTAAAGCCTCGAGGGGAATCAACACCTTTCTCACAACTGGTTATTAATAATAAACAAAGAATAACTCCCACAGTAATTATGTATTTCATTGTGTAAATTCCTCTTATCTTTAGTTGTTACTAACAAACATAGACTAAAAATCTGATTTTAATAAAGAATAAATAGAAATTTACTGATGTTTTACACGGTGGAAATATTAGGGTGAGCAAGGTTTGAGTAGTAGCAGCAAGTGTGATGGTGCTGTGCTGAAGAAGTTTGGTTTAAGGCCTAATTTAGTGAAATTTAGCGCTAACATTATTGAGTAAAAACTTGCTTGAGCTTTCTTTGATCACGCAGCGAAGAAATTCAGGGATATACTCAGCATTTGCGATATAAGCATCACTGTCAAATTTATTGAAGGCGTTATTTTTGGTAAATTGCATATCTAAGTCGTCGGATAAATGTTCAATAATATGCTCTGGCACCGCTAAACGTGTGGCGAGCATAATTAACTTAGTGGCTTTGTTTTGGTGTAATTCTCTTAAAAAGAACACATCGTATGTGACCCCTTGTTCACTGACACGAATAGGATCTATTATCAACTCGGCAGTGGCAATGGCCACAAAAGTGTATTTCATCTTGCGATCAAGCGAGCTATTCAACCAAATGGTGGTATGACGCTTTTTATCTAGACCAACTTTGCAATAGTCTTTTAAATCATCATCAAGTTTGATTTTGATTTTGAGCTTTTGACAGATTGCTTTTAAATCAACGGTATCACCCTTTGTTGCTGATTTAATTAATTGTTGAATATCAATGCCACTCATACTGATGATCCTTAAACTGTCATACTGACAAGATCTTGCCTATTACATTTAGTTTGTTATCTATCTTATACATTTTCAAGAATATTTTGGGGAACCAGTTGTTATCGTGTTCTTATAACAGTTTAACCTTTCTATGATAAAAGACATTTTAACGCCATGGTGTTGTTCTACAATATATAATTATCTTTGGTTGAATGGAATAAGCACAATAATGTTTGGTCTTGTCTTATTTAGCCATTAACAAACTGATAAATATTTTCAAAAGGTAATAGTTTTCGAATAAAATTTTTATTAACGCATTTAAATGGTTTTTAATTTGCACTCTTGCTATTTACTTGTTGAATCAACAAAGTCTCCTCGCTATACTTAGCGCAAATTTGTAAACACTTAGCTTTAGGTGAACACTGGAGGTTTGCACTAAGGTTATTACTGCTATCACACTGGAATTTTTACAATGACTAATAAAACCGTATTACATGAAAAGCATCTTGAAGCAGGTGCAAAAATGGTGGATTTCCACGGTTGGGAAATGCCAATTAATTATGGCTCTCAAATGGAAGAACATCATGCAGTACGCAAAGATGCGGGTATGTTTGATGTTTCACATATGACCATTGTGGATGTAGCAGGTAGTGATGCAAAAGCTTATTTACGCCGTTTAGTCATTAATGATGTTGCTAAACTAGATGTAGCTGGTAAAGCGCTTTACACCGGAATGTGTAATGAACAAGGCGGTGTAATTGATGATTTGATCATCTACTTTTTTTCTGACACAGAATATCGTTTAGTGGTTAACTCAGCGACTCGTGAAAAAGATTTAGCGTGGATGAATCAACAAGCACAAGGTTTTGATATTACCATTACCGAGCGTCCTGAATTTGGCATGATCGCTGTGCAAGGCCCACAAGCGAAAGCTAAAGTAGCCACTATTTTAACTGCTGAACAAACACAAGCAGTGGATGGAATGAAACCATTTTTTGGTGTGCAAGCGGGTAATTTATTTATCGCAACAACCGGCTATACCGGTGAAAATGGCTATGAAATTGTGGTTCCACAAGAGCAAGCAGCTGATTTATGGCAGCAGTTAATTGATGCTGGTGTTGCACCTTGTGGCTTAGGCGCTCGTGATACGCTTCGTTTAGAAGCGGGTATGAACCTTTACGGGTTAGATATGGACGAAACTGTATCGCCATTGGCGGCTAATATGGCATGGACAATTAGCTGGGAACCAGAAGAGCGTAACTTTATTGGTCGTGAAGTGTTAGCTGCTCAACGCGAAGCAGGCAATCAACCTAAGTTAGTTGGTTTAGTGATGACAGATAAAGGCGTATTACGTACAGGCTTAAAAGTTGTAACCGATAGTGGTGAAGGAGTAATCACCTCAGGTACATTCTCACCAACATTACAGCATTCAATTGCCATGGCACGCGTTCCTCGTAGTGTGAAAGTAGGTGATGAAGTTGAAGTTGAAATGCGTAAAAAGTTGGTTAAAGTTAAAGTGGTCAAGCCAAGTTTTGTACGAAACGGTAAAAGCCAGTTGGATTAATTTTTAACATGCTCTATAGTCAATATTTGAGTAGGGCACAGTATAAATTTTTGATAAAAATACATAAACATTAGGACAAAAAAATGAGCAACATTCCTTCAGAGTTAAAATACGCAACTTCGCATGAATGGGTACGTAATGAAGGTGACGGTATCGTTACTGTTGGTATCACTGAGCATGCGCAAGATCTACTAGGCGATATGGTTTTTGTTGAGCTACCTGAAGTGGGTGAAAATGTAAGCACAGGTGATGATGTTGCCGTTGCTGAATCAGTAAAAGCGGCTTCAGACATCTATGCACCAGTATCTGGTGAAATTGTTGAAGTTAATGAAGACTTAGAAGATTCACCTGAATTAGTTAACTCAGATGCTTTTGGTGATGGTTGGTTGTTCAAAGTGAAATTGGATGATGAGAGCGAG
The DNA here is from genome assembly GCF_017168195.1 of Thalassotalea sp. G2M2-11. GTDB lineage: Bacteria > Pseudomonadota > Gammaproteobacteria > Enterobacterales > Alteromonadaceae > Thalassotalea_E. The sequence goes on along the minus strand of NZ_JADNYL010000002.1, from coordinate 46,521 downwards.
CTTGAAGCATTATTAGATGCTGAAGGTTATGCAAGCTCAATCGATGAAGACTAATCGTTAATTAACAAATAGTTAAAAGCCCTGAACAGCAGTTTGGGGCTTTCTTTTTTATACATTTATAGTGAACCTGTTTTATGACTACTCAATCGTTATATGAATTAGAGCAAACTCAAGATTTTATTCGCCGTCATATCGGCCCAAATCAGGCACAAACGCAAGCCATGTTAAATGATATTGGCGCTGAGTCTGTTGATGCCTTAATCAATGAAATTGTACCAAGCGATATTCGCTTAGCTGATTTACCAAATATTGAAGAAAGTAAAACAGAAGTTAAAGCGTTAACTGATTTAAAAGCTGTCGCCCAGTTAAATACAGTGAACACTAGCTATATTGGTTTAGGCTATTATGGCACATTAACACCCAATGTTATTTTACGTAACGTATTAGAAAATCCAGGCTGGTATACTGCTTATACACCATATCAACCTGAAATTGCGCAAGGGCGTTTAGAGTCATTATTAAACTTCCAACAAATGTGTTTAGATCTAACGGGTTTAGACCTAGCATCAGCGTCATTACTTGATGAAGGTACGGCTGCTGCAGAAGCCATGGCATTGGCAAAGCGTGTTTCTAAAAACAAGAAATCAAACGCATTCTTTATTTCTTCTGATACATACCCACAAACGATTGACGTAGTGAAGCAACGTGCAGAAATGTTTGGTTTTGACATCATTGAAGGAGATACGGATGATGTGGTTAATCACGATGTATTTGGCGCCTTGTTACAATACCCAACGGCAACGGGGGAAGTGCGTGATCTTTCTGAGTTAATTGCCAAAGTTCATGAGAAAAAAGGGATTGTTGCTGTTGCTGCCGACATCATGAGCTTAGTATTATTAAAATCACCAGGTGAACTGGGTGCTGATGCGGTTATTGGGTCTACCCAACGTTTTGGTGTACCAATGGGCTATGGTGGTCCTCATGCGGCATTTTTCACAACATCTGATAAATACAAACGTTCTTTACCTGGCCGTATTATTGGTGTTTCAAAAGATACGCGTGGTAATAACGCACTGCGTATGGCAATGCAAACGCGTGAACAACATATTCGCCGTGAAAAAGCCAATTCAAACATTTGTACTGCGCAAGTATTATTAGCCAATATGGCTGCATTTTATGCGGTGTATCATGGTCCTCAAGGGTTAAAAACAATTGCAACACGTATCCACCGTTTTGCCGATATTTTAGCGCATGCAGCTAACACCAAAGGCTTAACGCCTTTACATGGTAGCTATTTCGATACGCTTACGTTTAACTTATCTGAAGGATTAAAAGCAGAGATCGTGACACGAGCATTAGCTAACGGTGTTAACTTCCGTGTTGATGTGAAAAACCAAATTAGTATCTCGCTTGATGAAACGACCACGCGTGATGATTTAAGTACCTTGTTCAACGTACTATTTGGTGATGAGCACGGTTTAGATATTGAGTTGTTAGATGCAGAAGTAAGGGTATTAGACACACCGTCAATTCCTGAGTCTTTAGTACGTGAATCAGAAATACTGACTCACCCAGTATTTAACTCATATCATAGCGAAACAGAAATGTTACGTTATATCAAAAAGTTAGAAAATAAAGATTTAGCATTAAACCATTCAATGATTTCATTAGGTTCGTGTACGATGAAATTAAATGCGACCGCACAGATGATCCCAGTATCATGGCCTGAATTTGCTAACATGCATCCGTTTGCGCCAACCGATCAAGCACAAGGTTATAAGCAGATGATCGATGAGCTGGGCAAATGGTTGGTTGAATTGACCGGCTATGACAACATTTCAATGCAGCCAAACTCTGGTGCGCAAGGTGAATATGCTGGTCTTATCGCGATTCATAAATACCATGAAAGCCGTGGCGAAGGTCATCGTAACGTGTGTTTAATTCCTTCTTCTGCTCACGGCACTAACCCTGCCTCTGCGCAAATGGTGGGGATGAAAGTCGTGGTAGTTGCTTGTGATAAAGAAGGTAATGTTGATATGGATGACTTACGTGCGAAAGCAAGTGAGTTAGCTGACAACTTAGCTTGTATCATGATCACTTACCCGTCAACGCACGGTGTATATGAAACGACCATTGCAGAAATTTGTAATATTGTTCATGAACATGGTGGTCAAGTATATCTTGATGGTGCCAACATGAACGCCCAAGTTGGTTTAACTTCACCTGGGCATATTGGTGCTGATGTATCACACCTTAACTTGCATAAAACGTTCGCTATTCCACATGGTGGTGGCGGTCCTGGTATGGGGCCAATTGGTGTGAAATCTCATTTAGCGCCATTTTTACCGGATCACAGCTTAGTTAACGTTGATGAAACCACCAAAGGTAACGGTGCTGTATCTGCTGCGCCATACGGTAGTGCAGGTATTTTATGTATTTCATACCTTTATATTGCCATGTTAGGTAAAAAAGGTGTCACAGATGCAACGAAATACGCCATCACGAATGCCAATTATTTAGCAACAAAACTGAGCCAACATTATCCGATTTTATATACCGGTAAAAATGGTCGTGTTGCCCATGAATGTATTGTTGATTTACGTCCATTAAAAGAAACCTCAGGTATTACTGAAATGGATGTGGCTAAGCGTTTACAAGATTACGGTTTTCACTCACCAACGATGTCATTCCCAGTGGCGGGCACATTAATGATTGAACCAACCGAATCTGAGTCTAAGGTGGAATTAGATCGTTTCGTTGAAGCGATGAGCTCAATTCGTGATGAAATACGTAAAGTAGAGCAAGGGGAATGGACTGCGGAAGATAACCCGTTACACAATGCTCCGCATACTTTAGCCGATATCACAGATACATGGGAGCGCGCATACTCCATTGCAGAAGCCGTATTCCCAGTACCAGCGGCTGCCGCGAACAAGTTCTGGCCAACGGTTAACCGTATTGATGACGTTTATGGGGATCGAAATTTGATCTGTAGTTGTCCTGCGATAGAGACGTATCAAGACTCGTAACTACTGTTGTCGATGCTTAATTAAGTTTGTGAACGTTTTAATAAAGTTTGTGACTTAGAATTAAGTTTGTGATCGAAAGTTTGTGAAAAGGTGGCTTTAGCCACCTTTTTTATTTTAAAGCTTATGTAAACTGGCTTGATTGTTGTTTTTAAATTTACGATAGATCAAGCTTGAAGAGGAAAATCTATATTGAAGCTTTCTAATTACTTCTTGCCGTGGCAATATCTTATGATTAATAAAAGAATAAGAGATTGAAATGTCAGAAGTTAAAAATGGATTTTACGTCTTTCCGGTTCAACCCTTCCCTATTGGACAAACGATCGAATCCGCCCTAGCTAAGTTGAACCGTTCGAAAGTAAACATACAGTCTTGGACTGAGATGGATATAGTTGGAAGCTTTATTGCAAGCGAAGTCTTGCAAAGTATTGATGAGTCAGATTTTGTTGTTGCTGACATATCGGTTCTTAATTTCAATGTTACTTATGAAGCAGGGTTTGCAATAGGAAAAGGTAAAAAGCTATTACTGACAAAGAATAAGAGTATTCGAGAACAATCGCCCTCAATAAGAGAAGTTGGGATATTTGATACACTAGGTTACAGAGAGTATCAAAACTCTGATGAACTTGCTGCTTTTCTTAATCAACATGATAGTTTTAAGTGTATAAACGTTCCCAACAAGATAAACACAAAATCTCCAGTATACTTGCTGGAGGGGATGTACCGAACAGACTGGGCTACTCGAATTGTCTCTAGAATCAAAAAAGCTAGATATCTATTTCGTTCATTTGATCCAAATGAGCAGCCAAGACTTTCTGCAAGTGATGCTATTTCGCAAGTGGCTCAATCTCATGGTGTTGTTATTCCGCTTCTGAGTAATGGAGATGATGGTGGTGATATTAATAACATGCGTGCGGCATTTTTGGCGGGGTTATCTCATGGCTTAGGAAAAGCTACCTGTATGATTCAAAATGGTGAGGAACCTGTGCCAATTGATTATAGGGATTTAGTAACAGCGACATATCACCCCAATGATATTAATGAAGTAATAGCAAATTTTGCAGGTGACGTAGCTGAAGCTTTCCAGAGAGATTTTGTTCTTTTACCTAAGGCTAAAGAAACATTTTTGCAGTCTTTGGAGTTAGGCGCTAGTTCAGCAGAAAATGAGATGAGGACGCTCCAAAATTATTATCTAAAAACAGACCAGTTTTTGAAGTCACTCCGCGGTGAAGCAAATATTGTTGTTGGTCGAAAAGGTGCAGGTAAATCAGCGATATTCTTACAGGTTAGGGATAAGGAAAGAAACAAAAAAGATAATATAGTTCTAGATTTAAAACCAGATGGTTACAAACTCATTAAGTTTAAAGAATTAATTTTAAGCTTTTTAGAAGAGGGTACATTTCAGCATACAATTATGGCGTTTTGGGAATATGTTCTCTTATTAGAAATATGTTATAAAATTTTGGAAGCAGACCGAGAACAGCATATTCACGACCATAACTTATATGAGCCGTATAGAAAGTTAGCTGAGCTATATAATGCGGATGGTTATGTTACCGAAGGGGATTTTTCAGAGCGAATGTCCGCCTTGATGGAAAAAATTTCTACTGAGTATCGATCTAAATATGGTGAGGAGAGTTCGGTTCGTCTTTCGGTTCCAAATATTACAGAAATGCTGTATTCGCATGATGTTAAGACCCTCAGTTCTCTAGTAATTGACTATATGAAGAGAAAAGATACCTGTTGGTTACTATTCGATAATATTGATAAGGGGTGGCCAACATCTGGATTGCAACATGAAGACTTACTAATAATCAGAGCGTTAATAGATGCAACCAAAAAGATAGAAAGGCAATTCAGTAGGTCAAACGTAGCGGTAAATACTATCGTTTTTCTTAGAAATGATGTGTATGAGTTGCTTGTTCAAGAAACATCTGACAGGGGGAAAGAGGCGAAAGTTCTTTTAGATTGGACAGATCCTGATCTATTACGTGAACTGGTTCGCCTTAGAATTGTATACAGCAACGCAAACGGTGATAACTCATTTGAAGCATTATGGCGTAGGCTTTGTGTTAGCCACTATAAAGGAGAAGAATCTTCTCAATTTTTGATTGAGCGTTCATTAATGCGACCTCGATTTTTATTGAACTTGATTAGTCAGTGTAAAAGTTTTGCCATTAACCTGAATCACGAGCAAATAAAGGAAGATGATATTACTAAAGGCCTTGAGGCATACTCAACTGATTTATTGACTGATATAAGTTATGAAATTACTGATATTTCGCGGAATGCCGAAGATGTTTTATACGCATTTATCGGTTGTACAGCTAAGTTAACAAGAGATCAAATCAACGAAAATTTGGTAGAGCACGGTATTGAAAAAGAGAGTCTTGATAACATATTTGAGTTGCTTTTATGGTACGGTTTTATCGGTGTAGAGCATCAAGGTGAAGTAAAATATATATTTGATTTCAATTATAGTATGAAGTTAATGGAAGGGGTTATGAAGAAGAACACTGGCACTATGTTTAATATAAACCCTGCATTTTGGCCATCACTTATGATTGACTAAGCTCAGTTTATGGTTTTAAGCACTTTGCCATTGGCGAAGTGCTGGGACATATACAAGCGATGATATGAATTTTAAAACTGGTCATGGGCCCTATCTGGCATCAAAGAAATAAGATTAGAGTGAAGCTTTAGTAATGTTTTTTTTGGCAGCGTATTACGAAACAGCCACTATAAAAAATGAAAATTTGGTCTGATTCAATGTAGTTATTTTACAATATCTTTTATTAGTAATAGAGTAATAGAGTAATAAGTAATCAAGTTATATGATTGAATTTATAACTAAACCTATTTTAACAGTATTAAATGGAAGTAATATCTTTGTTCTCATCTCAATCAAATTTAACAAATAAACTTCCTTTTATCATTGGTGTTTCAGGGCACCGTGATATTAAGCATCTTGATATTCCCGGTAAGGAAGCTAGTTTAGATGGTGTAAAAGATGAAATAAAAAAAGCCTTGAAATACTGGATAGAAAGGCTTGGGGGTAATACACCTATTTGGCTATTAAGTGGGATGGCTGAAGGAGCGGATTTATTAGCAATTGATGCTGCTGAAGAGTTAATTAAGAATGAAAAGTCCTTAACATCTGACTCAATAAAGATTATTCCATGTTTACCTATGCAAAAAGAAAGTTACGAAATGGACTTTCAGGCAACCAATGGTGCAAAGGTCTCGGGATTAGAAAAGTTTAAGGAATTGTTTGAAAGGTACGCTAAAAATCATATTGTTATTGCGAATAGTTTAAATGTTGATGATTATGAACGAGCTATGAGTAACTCTGATGGTGGGGTGTTACGCTCATCGTTATATTTAAATTTAGGTGCTTTTATTGCAAAGTATAGTAATGTTCTTATTGCTGTTTGGGATGGTTACGAAGGTAGTGGTGTAGGTGGAACACATGACGTTGTTTTTTTTACAGCGGGAAGAAAAATCTCTTGGCCTGAAAATACTGAAAATGAAGTTTTAAAGCAACTAAGTGACTTTGATGGCCAACAAGGTGGGGTTATCCATCACATTCCTGTTAAACGTAAAAATAAATCTCAGGGGAGTAATTGCCTTAAACAGTTGTTACCGTTTGAAGAAACTTCAGAATCGGAGCATAAACTATATATTTGTGCAAAAAATGACATCTCCGATGAAGCTAAAAAATATAATTGTGATGATTGGAATGAATCGTCATTGCAAAAGTTCTTACAAAAAGAGTTTCAAATCCTCATTCAACAAATAACTGAAAATAATTTGAGTTTAAACTATTGGGAAAGAGTGTTTTTTAAACAAAAATACTATCTAAAAGATATTTTTCAAACAATAAAAAGGAAAATATTTTTTAGAAGTAAGCAAGAAAAAAAAGCTACGAATAAAAGTGAATTTGAATCCAGCTTGTATGATGCTCAATCTATATTTAGTCGGGCAGATAAGAATGCTATTGTTTATCAATACATGTATAGATGGATAACATCTATCTTCTTTTTTTCTGCTTTTATAGGGCTTGTACTTTACGAATATCTATCCAGCTATATTGGTACAAATACCGGGGTAACTCTTAATAAAGTTATTATTCTTAGCATCATAATATGTGTTGCTAGTATCAAGTTATCTAAAAAGAAAAAGCTCAAAACTAAATATCAACTATATAGGAGTGTGGCTGAGGCTATGAGAATTAGAGGGTTCTTAAACTTAGGCAGTGTACCTCCTGAGAGTAAACCTATTTTACCAAGACGTTATCGGCAAAGGTTTCCTGTGATTAATCATGCAATATCGGTAGTTGAAATTGGTTGGTGGAAACATTCCCCTTTAGCTAACTTGAAAAAAGTTAAGGAAAATTGGATTGATTCACAGTTAGAGTTTTTGGAAAACAGGTTACAAGTAGATAACAAAAATAACTGGTTAGGAAGGGAGTCTATTTTTAAAAAAACTAAGTTGGCAGCTAGCCTTTTAACTACTTCAGCACAATATGCTTTTATTTGTTCTGTCTTAAGTGGAATAGGTCTTTTGGTTATTCAGTACCTCCACTTAAATAATTATTTGTTTATTTCAATTCCTTATTCGGTTGCGGAAAGCAGCTTAATGTTGATTGTTCAATTGACACTGGTGTTGGCTGGTGCCTTGGCATTATGGAAAGAGTTAGCTAATTATGAAACAACGGTAGTCGGATATGAGGACTTGTATTTATTATATCAAAGAGCACACTTGCTTCTTCAAGTTGATAGCGGAGATAAAACTAAAAGAATGCTGATGGAGCTAGCTAGAGAAGCTATTCAAGAGCACGCTGAATGGAATCATAATGAAGATAAAAGCGATTTAAGTAATCGTTAGAATTTAATATCAATATTTAGGGGAAAGGAGATATAAATGGAAGAAGTATTTATTTCGCATGTATTTGACGAATTTAAAGAAGAAGTGCGGGAGATTGAAAATGAAATTAATAATTCTCCTTTTTTAAAGCAGTATAATATTCGTCCAAGGATATTATCAAATAATGAAGCCTATTATCAAAACCCAAAAGAAAATAGTGTTAAATTATTACAAGACTCTGAATATGTAGTTATTCTTATTGGTGAAACCGCTGGTAGCTTTGCAGATGACGGCATAACATACTTAGAACATGAAATTAACGCAGCATTATCTAGCGATAAAGTAGGGGTTTACGTATATGTTATTAGGAAATCAAGTGATATAGATTTTAAAGAAGAAGAGTATGAGTACCCTCCAGCAACTAGAGACTTAATTGAGAGGTTGAAGTCTAAAGTTACCATTTCACATAAAAGAGCTTCCGAAATTGTACTGTTACCTAAAGATATAGTGAATGATATTGGAAAAGATATACATGAAGTTGTAAACAGAGAAGAGTATACAGAGAGTATATTAGACAAAGAAGTATTAAACGTATCTGGTTTTGATTTTGAAAAAATCGGCAAAATCCCTCAAGGCTATAGAAGTGAAATAGAACAAGTTTATTTTAGCCAAGACGAGACAAATCAATCGTTAAATCACTTTCATAGTCAAATGCAAGGCTGGAGAGAAGCCATTTGTGATAATCTTTCTCATGGGGCGCACAATGACGCATTAAACAACGTAGAGAAAATCCTTGAAAACAATGGTACTGATATGTTCGGTTGTTTTTGGGGAAGCAGAATATTAGCTATTTATGGGGATAATACAAGTGACTGGAATAAAGCAATAGCATTAGGTGAAAAATCTTGTTCTATAACTGAGCGAAAAAATCTTCCATTTTTGAAAGCATTGAGTATGTCAGCTATTGGTTTATCCTATTTAAAAATAGGTAACTATACAAAAGCTTTTGAATATTTAGAGCTTTCTCAAAAGTCAAAACACAATTGGGAAACTGAGTATTATATCGCGAAGTGCTATATTCAATCATTTATTGATAATCAAACCAATGAGAGTTTATTGGATAACGCTGCGAATTCTTTACTTAAAATATTTAAGAGTAAACCAAAGTATTTTTCTGAAATAGAGAGTAAATTTTCTGAAGACTATAGTGATATTTACCCAAAAATAAGAGATAAAATATCTATTGAACTAAGTAAGACATATATGTCTATGTATAAGGCGTATATGAGAACTAGTAAGTGGGCGCAAGAAAAATTAGATATAAAGCGTAAAGAAGTAACTAAACCAGATTCAGAATTACCTATTATGGTACAAGCGTATCATTCATCAAGATTAGTATACTCCCATTACATTCTATTAAAGAAGTGTATAGCAGAAATTTATTTCAAACTTGGTAGGCAGCTTGATTCAGAAAAGAAGCTTGAAGTAAAAGTAATAGAAAGAAAAAATAACTATATTGGAGCAATTCAATCATTAGACTTAATGATTGAAGAATTAGAGTCGCTTAAATCTCAGTTAGATTTATGTAAAAAGAAGGAAGAAAAAATAGGCTACCTATGTGAAGCCAAAGGAAAAATGGGAATGGCCAAAATTACGGTATTTATATTAGTCGTAATTCTAGTCTCATTGGTACTGTTTGATTATGCAGGCATTTATACCCTTGTTCCATTTTCGATATATAGTCAAATTGGATTTGTACTCCTGTTCTCAATGGGGTTGTTTTTTCGATTTAAAGAAAATGAACACTCCGAAGACCTTGATATAGAAGTTAGAAATAAGAAAAAAATTAGTGAAGCTATTAATTTGCATGTTAACTCTTCACTTGAATTAGCTGAATTACCTTTTTTTAATGGTGGTCTTAATCATGATAAATTAGTCGAATCAGACTGGTTGAAAGAAAAGCTAACTGGATTGTATGCTGAGAAAGAAAAAGCTGGGCTAGATCTAAGTGAAATGGAGCACTCTTTACAAGTTATAAATGCTTCTTTTGACAATAATATCAATGAACTTCAAGAAATAAGCTCTCAAATTGACGAGTTTGAACAGTATGTTGTTTCTGCTCATAAAGGTCAATATTGTACTTTGATCTTTAGGAAGGCGGGTTTTAATCGGCAGTCAAGCAATGATAGAACAATTGGTATGTATAGTGTTTTTACTAATACTAATATTGAAACTGAAAAAGACGGAAGTACTTATTCATATTTGGTTAAAGGAGCAAGTAGGTTAGATGCATGGGTTACTTCCAAATTAACAAGAAGCGGAGCATTAATTGATTATATAAAAAATAAGCTCGAGGATGATTCTGAACTTACATATGGCGATGTTGTATCTGTACCTGTTTATGATAAAGAGATAATAAATGAGGCCAATGGAACTGTAATAGTTGATGAAGTGTACGTGAATGTTGGTGATTATGTTACATCTTCTGATACTTTATTTAGTATTAAGATAGATGGGGAAGGTATGGTGCAAAGAGAAATATCTTCGCCTTGCAATGGATATGTTTATTCATTATTGATTTCTGAAAAACATAGGGTCTTAGCTAACTCTCTAGCGTTGGTTATTCAACACTCTAAAAGTTGTTCTGCTATTTTAGAGTACGTGATATTGGGCGGGGATATAGAAACTGTTGAAGAAAATAAGGCTTTATTTACTTCTGGTAGCTACAAAAATTTAGAAGTCTCTACAGCTATTATGGATGCACTAGTTCCAACTTTAAAAAGTTATACCTGTCAACAAAGTGCTTCTAAAACAATAAAAGAAATACTTGTCCCTGTCTTACCTGAGTCTGTTGCCGATGCTACTGTAGCTACATGGTACGTGTCTGAAGGTGATAAAGTAACTAAAGATCAGGTGATTGTAGATATTGAAACTGATAAGGTGGTTTTGGAAGTACCAGCTAAATTTGAAGGTGTAATTGGAAAGGTTTTCTACGCAGAGGGGAGTACAGTGTTGGGGGAACAAAAAATAGCAGAATTAGTTATTAATTAAAGTTTAAATTGCTTTTTAAAATTGCTTATATGTACTAGCTCAGACTCTTTTTTGAGAAAAGAGGCTATAAGCTGTCTTTTCTACGACCTCTGCTGACATACACATACTAGTTTAGCATCTTTGATTTTAGTTTTTCATAAGGTGTTCTTCCAGCATGAGCTGCATGAGGTCGCAGAAAATTATAATAGTCTTCCCATTGAGCTAATTTAAGCCTTAAATCTACGTCATCTTTATAATCTAACAGTTGGTAGAACTCACGTTTATCAGTTAAATGGGATCGCTCTACTTTACCATTTAAGTTTGGGCTAGCAGGCTTAATGTAGACATGTATTAAGCCTAGTTCAGATGCATGCCAATGAAACATCGTTTGGAATTCATGACCGTTATCAGTTCTGATTATTTTTATTCTAAAAGGAAATTTTTTAACAACGTAATTTAGGAAATCAATTGAGCTTTATTGAGTATGTTTTTCATATATTTTCAGTGCTCTTACACGAGTGCAATCATCAATAGCTGTGTATTGAAATCTTTTAATGATTCTTCCGTCTTTGGCCTTGAATTTCAGAAACTTAACATCTATCTGCACGTGATGACCGGGAACTCTTTTCTCATAACGTTTAAATTTAGAACGAGAACGCTTAGGGATATTATCTGGTAAGCGATTAAGTTTATTGCGCACTAGAACGTAATAGCATCCATTTCTAGAGACTTTGATATCGTGGTATCGCTGTAAGTGCCAAGCAATCATATCTGGGCCAAAATGATAGGTCTGGCGAAGATAAACGATCTTCTCTTCGATTGGCTTGGGAATCCTTAACTTATGATTTTCAGGACATGGTTTACTATTAATTAGCCCTTGCTCACCATCCTTATCATAGATCCTTTTCCATTTATAAAAGGTTTCTCTACAGATACCAAAGTAACGGCATGCCTTAGCAACATTCTTAATTTTCTTTGCGTGATTAAGAACTTTTAATTTACGTGTAATATCTTGTTGGTGTTTGATATTCATAAGCTCGACTCCAGATCTTTATATAACAGTATGAACTGTCAATCGAAGTCGAGATTTTTATATATAAGCTTTTTTATAATTACTATTCAATAATTTGTTTAGTTAGCCAGTTTTTCAAATTACCCTTCAAATTGCTAATTTGACTTATGTTAAATATTTCTATGTTTAACTCTCTGGCTCTAGCAACTTCACTTTTGTTTAAAGAATAAAATGTAATAAGAGCCGCGTTACATTTTATACCTCCAAGCCGTTCTGCTAATGAATCAATTTTATAGAGCATGTTGGCTCCATCTCCATTTTTAAGCCTTTTAGTTTTACACTCAATTACGTGGAGCTTGTTGTTTACTAATGCGACAACATCTAATTCATTCTTTATTGTTTTACCATTGATTGAGCGTTCAATTTCAACACTATGACCATCATCTTGTAGCTCTGCTATTTCGCTGCTTAAGTTTCGAATATAGCTATATGTTATCTCTTCAAGCCATCCGCCATTAGCAAAAAAACGTGTTTTTTCATTTTGGAAATTAACTGATTTTCCTTTTACTTCAATTAATTCCATGGTTTCTAAATCATTGAGTAGCCATTGCAATGACTCATCGTTTAGCATTGCATTATCTTGCTCTTCGCTTATGAAGGTATCGCTATTGGTAAACTGAGCAAGATAATTTAGTTTAGCTAAGCCAGTTTGAAGTTTGTCAGCTTGTTTTAGCCAGTTTTCGCCAATAGCTCTCAAATTAACAGGTATGCCTTTGTTATTCTGTTGTGAAGTTAAACTACAGCCATAAACAGTAAGAAACTCATGTAACTTAATTTTATCAGCAACGGGTGTCATTTCTTTATTTTTAGATGAAAGCCAACATAGTGCATCGTACTTTGGCTCAACAATATAGATTTTGGCTTCATACGCTTTTGCAACCTCATATGCGGCTAGAATTTGATAGCGAGAGCCATTACTTGCATTTAACCATGTATCGCTAGGGTGGCTAGCCTCTTGCTCAAATAGCTGCATGAAATTAAATTTTATTTCTTCAGTATTGAAAGTTGTTGGTAATAACCACTTGTCAACTTTATAGCCTCTGGTTTGGATCACTTTTTTGAGTTGTTTAACTTGTTCATGTTGATGTTCTTCATGAGCAATAATGACCCTGTCACTAGGTATATTCTTGTCAATAATTGGTGTAAGGTTGGCTGTTGGGTCATCACCAATTAAGCAAAGATGTGTGACTTTATTTTGTTGTTCCATATTGTTTTTATTCTTTAGGGTTCAGTTAATCTTCTTGGGCTGAGTCTGTCGTTATCTTTTCTTCTTTATTTGATTTTTTCTCGTTTGAAAAAACTTTCCTTAGTTTTTCATAGTCTTTATTATACTTTTGATGCATCCCATCAATGGTTAGATTATTAATATCAAACGATGCTGAAACTTCGGGAGCATTCTTTGATGGTCTTTTATAAATGCGTTGTGGATGAATAGGCACAAACCCTTTTGCGTCAATCTTGCTATGAAAAGGATTGTTATTAAATTTACCTACAAAAGTATTATCTTGTAAATAGTTTGGCTTTTGTGCAATTACTGCTTCATCACCAGCCAACTGCAATAACATTTCGTCTCGGTCTAAATCGAGTAGGTTAGTGATTTGGTTGTACCCCGTAATATTTGATATTTCGTCACAGGCTAGTTTATTTGGAAAACCAAATGCTTGTATCGCTTTACAGTTATTTAATAAGGTTTGCCAATTGTCAGGGTAAAGTTGCTTGAGCTGATTTATATCTTGCCAAAATGTCCACACTTGCATTCCATAACCACGTAGTAAAGTAACTGATTGTACTAACTCAGATAGGTGCCCAAGCTGTGCAGCTTCATCTAGCATCATTAGGGTTGGTTTAGCGGGTGCTCCGGGACGTTTTAATATTAGTCTAATTAAGGTACCTATCCACAGGCGAAGTAATTTTCGGTGTGTATAGAGTTTGTCTGGTGGCAAAACTAAGTAAATAGTCATAGGTTTACCAGAGATGAAATCTAATAATGAAAAACTTGTATTGCTTATAGAGTCACCAACAGCACCTTTTTGAATATGCTGTAGATGCTGCTTTGCTGTTGTTACTATTCCACTAATGGTATTGTTTGCCACGGTATCTAAAATCGATGAGTAACCATTAAACATATTATTGGTTTGTTTATTCAAAACAAAAAATAGCTCACGAAGTTTCTTTTCACTTTGATTGAGTAAGTCAGCTACTTTGTCTAAATGTCTTTCTTCATTACTACCTATAGCAACTACTCCAATTAAAGCAGCAATAACTCTATGTGCAGCTTGGTCCCAAAAGGGATCTTTTATATTAGTTTCTTCAACTAATAGTGCCGTTAGAGCCGAACACTCATCTAAAAGAGAAGGCATTGCATCTTTATCAATCGCGATTAAATCGAGGGGATTCAAACAATCTTTATTAACAGCGTCAGTTACATTAAAAGGGTCAATAACAACAACCTTGTGTCCCATTGCTTTTCGATGCTTTGCTGTTACAGCATAGTTTTCGCCTTTAGGATCTATAATAACTGCTTGCCCTGAATAATGGAGCAGGTTAGGGATAACACAACTAACACCTTTACCCGTACCCGTTGGCGCAATGGTTGCTACATGACCACCAGACTCTAAAATTACAGGATCAAGAAAATCACTGGATGGCGAATTACTTTGGTTGGTTTGTTCACCGTAATTAAAGCCAATAGGGAGTCTTTGATGCTCATGCTCAAGTGACCATGCTAGTAACAAACCATCGTCATCTAAATTCTTTGGTGGAGCTTTTTGAGTAGTCATCTGAACCTTTAATGTTTTGATTAAATTTATAGAATTTGAGTTTTACGTAACTATTCAATATTTAAAGATGTTTTCGTATTTTAGAGATATATAAAATGATAAACACAGCGGAAAATATATACACAAACAAGAAAAAACCGCTGGTTGTGTCATTATTCTTGCCAAATCTATCTTCGTAGTACAAAAAGTCTGGTATGTTGCTTGCTAGCCTGAGTAGTGTTAAACAACCGGGAACAACTAGAATAGCTGCTGTTATAAAAGCAGGTTTAAGTGAACTCATTGATGCTTCTACTGAGTCAGAAAAACTCAGTTTTTTTGTAGTTAATCCAAGTAACCCCATAAATAGGCTTAAAACTACACCAAACAGGGTACAAACTAGACCTATTAATGCAAAACCTAAAAATAAACTTAAAAATGAAATCACTACTTAAATCCTTTTACAGAGCTTATACATTTGTATGAAATTTAATCATAAAGTATTTAGACTAACATTCAAGCAATTAGAGCAATATAGCTTGAATTTTAAATGCAGTGAATTAGTCACAAACTTAATTAAGCTAAAGATGTGCAAATTGAGTGGAGCTTGCTTTCTAGTCACAAACTTAATTCAATTGTTTTGCTGTTGTAGCTCTTTGTTTTTGAGAGCCGAGTCACAAACTTAATTAGAGCATGACACTACTTGATTGAGGGGAATTAATTAAGTTGGTTAACGATTTAATTAAGATGGTTATCTTAATGAAGTTGGTTAATTTAGACGACTATTGTCGATACTTAATGAAGTTTGTGAGCGATTTAATAAAGTTTGTGACTAAATCGAATTGAAAAGGCGAGCCAAGTGCTCGCTTTTTTTATGGGTGAAATAAAGTTATATTTTGCGAACATTGGATTTAGTAAATGTTCTTATTGAACAAGATGCTAAAAATCATCTGTTTTGGACAAAGTTGTAGTTAAGGTGGTAATCTAACCGCTCTCTAATATTATAAAAACAAAGGGATTTTATGTTCATTGCAGGGAAGAGATTACTTAAATACCTCTCTATAATTTTTGTTGTATTTTTGGCAATCGTTTTTTTGTTTGCAGCCTATGTGTTAGTGGACTTTTCGCCAAAGCCAGAGCCTTTTCCCAATAACGTTAATTTAGTAAATGATGTCACTCAGCTTAATCCAATAGAAGTGTTAAAAGTGGTTTCGCCTAAATCCATCGAAGATATTCAGCAAGCGATAAGTGCAACAAAAGGAAAAGTATCCATTGGCGGTGGTCGCTATAGCCAAGGGGGGCAAATTGCGCTTCAAGATCATCTTCACCTTGATATGAGAGAATTCAATCAAGTTGTTTCTTTTGACCCCACAGCAAAGGAAATTACTGTGCAAAGTGGTATCCGCTGGCGTGACATTCAGGATGTTATTGATCCAGAAGATCTCTCTATAAAAATTATGCAGTCATATTCTAACTTCACGGTAGGTGGCTCATTAAGCGTTAATGTGCATGGACGCTATATGGGTGAAGGTCCAATTATAAGATCCGTTAAATCAATCAAAGTTGTTTTAGCTAATGGCGATATTGTAAATACGTCACCAGACGAAAACTCTGGAGTGTTTTATGGTGTTATCGGAGGGTATGGCGGACTTGGTGTTATCGCAGAGGCGACTCTTGAGCTTGTGCCAAACGTAAAAGTTGGTCGAGAAACTGACTACATGACGATTGATAAATACACCTCTTACTTTGAACAGAACGTGAAAAATAACTCAAGTGTCGTTTTTCATAATGCTGATATTTACCCGCCAGATTATACACATGTGAATAGTGTTAGCTGGGTTAACACGGACAAGCCTCTTACGGTTCAAGATAAATTGATTTCACGTAACAAGGATTATTGGTGGCAACCTAAAGCAGCTAAGTTTGTTGCTGATACTGATCTTGGTAAATGGATGAGGCAACATATTTTTGAGCCTATTCAGTACTCTTCAGAAGCTGTTCAATGGCGAAACTATGAGGCTAGTTATGATGTTAGAGAACTAGAACCCAAAAGCCGAAAAAATGAAACCTATGTCCTCAGGGAGTATTTTGTTCCTATTGATCGGTTTGATAGCTTTTCTGCAAAAATGTCAGCCATTTTTAAAGCGCACGAAGTTAATGTACTTAATGTATCAATACGCCATGCGTTACCTGATACAGGTTCTCTGCTAGCTTGGGCGAGAGAAGAAGTATTTGCTTTTGTTGTTTATTACCGCCAAGGAACATCAGAACAGGATAAGGCAGAGGTTAATGCGTGGAGCCGGGAAATGATTGACGCGGTAATTTCTGAAGGTGGAGCATATTATTTACCATATCAACTGCACGCTACGACAGAGCAGTTTCATAATGCCTACCCAAGAGCTAATGAATTTTTTGCATTAAAGAAAAAGCTAGATCCCAATAATCGATTCAGTAATAAATTGTGGGAGCAGCATTATGACGAATAGCGCGAAACGGGAAATTTTTAATAAGGTACTCAATTAATGCACTATTGGAATCAGGAGAACTTTGAGGGCCTTAAAAATATTGCTGAGAGGTTTAAAAACGAAGCAGGCTTTGAACTCTTTGCAGAATATTGTTCTCTGAAGGAAAAAGGCTTAAAAAAGCAAGCTGTCAGTATTGTGAAAGATTACGTCAAGAATCTTGAAAATCTTGAATTAAAAAAACAGCGAGATATTTGTGTTCGTTTAGCAGAGCTAGCATTTTGGAATAGTGACATTCATCAGTTGCTTTCCCATCCTCTTCAAGTTTACATCACGGATATTTTCACTAAGTGGTGTTCAATTGAGTCATCGGCAGCCCCATATACTCTGCTGGGCTACATGACTGGAGAAAACGAATGTTTTATCCAAGCTTTGAAACATAACCCTACGGATCAAATCGCTCTTTATAGGCTGGCGATATCAGCGATTGATGATGTTGACTTCCAGGTACACCATGTATCTGAATCGATATTTTTAGGAGAAGAAAAAAACGCTATTAACAGATTAGAAGAAGCTAAAACTTACTTCAATCGAATGGAAGACTCGAAATATAAAGAGTACCTAACCAAAGAAATAACAGATAGCGAAGAGCTACTAAAAGACTGGATGAGTTATAAAGAACAAGTTGGACAGGCAGATATTGCGAGTATTTCATTCCCTAAGTGGTGTGAAGTTAATGGCAAATCATATTCATTTAGCCAACCCATTTATTATGATGAGTAATTAATATGAAAATTGATTTAAGCGAAACGCATTTACATTACATTGGATTGTTTGGTGGCTTAGGTCTGTTGATGCTATTCGCATTCGGAGGTTGGCATTTGTCAGAAACAAGTGAATGGTTTCGAAATATTTGGGATCAAACTGATTATAGATTACTCATAATATTTGGATTTCCTGCAATTACTTTATGGGCATTTTCATTTGTTTATTCTTATTTTTGGGGGAGACGCAAATTTATTCGTACTTTCAAGGAAGTTAAAAAATCGAATTTGGTTAGTTGCAATGATGATGAAGTTGTACGAATTCAAGGAACTCTTAGATTAATGGGAGAATCGCTTGTTGCACCTTTTTCCGATAAGCAATGTGCAGCATATGAAACAAGAGCTTTATGTGAAGAAGAGGTTGTAACTGCAAAAGGTTCAGGCTCTCACGTTGAATCCAAGACTATTTGGGAAACGATTAAAGTTGTAAAAGAAGTTAGCGATTTTCTAATAAAATGTGGTGAGCAATATGCTTTAGTAAGAGTGAATGAAGCCCAGATTAAGATTCATGAAGATATTGTTCATGATGATTCTAATTATAAAAAAGATCGTGGTGGCTTTTTAACTGAACAAGAAAACGAAAAAAGAAAAAATGCATTAGAAAAAATGGGGTTATCCCCTCGAAACTACGTTGGTGTATATGCAGCCAATATTAAATTTGAAGAAGGTATTTTAGAGCCAGACGAACAAGTTGCGGTTCTAGGTAAAGGAAAATGGGTTGATACTAGCGGTATTGAAGAGTTGCAGTTTCTCGTTGAGCAGGGAGTCAGTAAAATTTTTGAGATAAAAAATGATGCTAAAGCGGAGCTTCATATTAGTGACTCTATTGATGTTTTAGATAACCACGTTGGAAAAAAATGGTAAAAGGAACTACCAAATGAACCGTGTTTTATCTATATGTGTCTCGCTATATTTAATTGGCTATGTGGCAGTTAAGATCTATTTAAATGATATTGTTCTCATGTCAATTACGGAAACCCAGTCTGAAATTTTATGGTTAGTTGGATTTGTAACGGTATGATTTAACTATCGTTAATAGTATTTGTAGACAATAATAGGTAGCTCAATAAAAAAGCCCTCAGAAGAGGGCTTAGTGAATTTTGTAAAATTATGTATTAACCATTAGGCCATTGAGCCCAATTACTACAATGAGATCCACTATCACGTCCAGTCAAATCTCTCAATTGACCACCATAGACAGCATTCATTATTGCTCTTGGTTTAGCAAATAAACGTTGATTCTTAACTGCAATCATCCCAAAGTGAGCCGCACTTACCCCGTGACCGACCTCATGTATGGCGACAGTTGGAAAATCTATAGCTCCTTGGGCAACAGCATCCGAATCCGACCATTCATATTCGTCGTTATAATAAATTTCTCTGAAAGCAACATCTGCTTTACCGTTATTGTCAATATCTGTTGGGGCTCCATTTTCATCTACCCATGTTAGCGTAAAAGTGACCCCTAATATGTTTGAACCTCCACCAAAAACAGCAGGGAACTCTGCTGCAGAGCGAAAACCTACTTGAGTAAGGTCGGCACCCCAATCTGCATTAATACCTTGGCCTTCAAAATAACGCTCTACAACACCTCTATTTCCATTGTGAGCAACTTCATCCATACGCATATTTGAACATGTTTCTCTATTCCAAATATGAACTGAATCTCTCATCCAAAATGCTTGACTAGACATTCCGGCATCACTTGTCATTGAAGTATCGTCAACCGCAAAGTTAACATTGGCCTCACCGCCGTTAAACGAAGCACGACGAGGATCATTGTAAACAAAGTCCGCTCCCAATTGCCCATTGCCTTTATCACGTTGGTATACGATGATTCCACCAGCTTCGTCGCTGTCAGGGTGTGTCATAAGCTCTGCATATGCTAATACAGCTCTATGTTTGCTAAAGTCTGGTGCCTTTTCGGCTAAAGTCGTAGCGCTAAACGCTGCACTAGCTAACATCATTGATTTTATTATTAAATTCTTCATATTCATTATTATTTTATCCTTTAATTATTCTTATTCCCTGTAAAACATAATCAGGACTATTTGTTGAACATCCCAAAATTCTTGTGATTTTGGTAGTTTATCGAGTCTAGTTAAAGAAATACTTAAAAACAACTGCCGAGGAATTTTACACATTAACAGTCGCTGCAAATTGATTAAGTAAACAATGAGATAATTAATGGTACGATCAGTTAAATTCGAAATTTATGTCAAAAATTTTTACAACATTCAGTTGATTTTCGTCCTATATAACAAAAAAGCCGAGCATAGCGCTCGGCATTTTTCTTTAACTCAAATTCAGTCTTTTGTTGGTTTTAATCAACGATAACTGAATTTGAATAATCAGAAGCACCATTATTGTTCACCGCACGAACGCGATAGCGCCAGCCGGGTTCATTACTCACCGAGGTGCTTTGTGTATTCGCAGTGAGTGTCTGATACAGGCTGTAATCACAGGTGACGGTTTGCTTTTTGCCTTTACCTGAAACGGTTTCAAAGCAACGCTCTAGTTCAAAACCGGTTTCATTGCCAGAGTTGTCGTTCCAGACCAAGACAACTTCGGTGATTGTTTTATCTTTTCCTTTGCCAGTATAGGTGTAGTTGGCTAGCAAATTGCTCGGTGAGTCTGGAGCTTGGGCCATAACGGTCAAAGACTGTGTGGCCGTATCGGTTATGCTGTCATTATCGGTGACCGTTAAGCTTACGGTATAAGTACCATTGTCTAGATAGCTGTGCTGTGGATGTTGTTCGCTCGATGAAGTGCCATCGCCAAAGTCCCATAACCAGCTTTGAATGGTGCCGTCAGCATCATACGATAAGTCAGTAAAGTTAACAGTTAAGCCACTCACATTGGTGTCAAATTGTGCATTCGGATCGCCACTTGGCGGAACCGATGCACGGAACTGTTCGATGATTGGCGTGGTATTTTTTGCTGTTTGAGCATTGTTATGTTTATTGGCAACGCCGGTGGGTTTGCCATTGTATACTACATCTGGGTTAGAAAAATACGCGACGCGGCTGCATCCGTTGTTGCAGGGCGATGAGTACGACATGGTCGTGCGGTAATTGCCGTCATGGTATAAGCCGAAAGAATATGCGAACGAGGCGGTATCAGACGTCGCACTGGTATTTTCTGGGTTGTGCTCCATGCCTAAGTTATGACCATGCTCATGGCTAAATGTCATATTACCAACCGCACAATCAATGTCTGTCGCTTGATAGGCCAAAGGCGCAAAGTCTGGACCTGGTTGACGCTGAATATATGCAGTTCCACAGCTGGAAGGGGTGTCAAGCACAATGGAGACCATATCGGCACTGTATTGGTCGCGCAGAGCTTGCACTTGTGGATTATTTGCCGCCCAATCACGCGCATCTCGCGTAGTTGACTGAGTCCCGTCATAGTTTACGAGTTCGGTATGTACCAAGCGATATTCAGCATTAACTTGGCTGTTAACAAATGCTGTGTTGGCAACATCGATCGCAGCTTGGATTAACGCATTAACTTCGGCTACTCCGCCTGCACCGTCGATGGCATCCTGAGTATAAACAGACAGCAAATCGATAATAACTGTGCCATCCTCCTCATTAGCGGCCGCTTCATTTTGGACCACAAAATTGTTTGTGGTATTGAAGTCGTGAATGGAGCTATCGCAGTCAGGAAATGACTCGGTGTCTAATTGTTCGACAACCGTATATCCGCCTTGGCTACGAATCTCATACGTATCTTGGCCTAAGCCGATACGTCCAAATACCAATCCCTTGTATATCGTTAAGCTAACATCGCTGTCTTTTCGGCCCATCACTTTGCCATGCCATGAGGCATTATTGAGTTGTCCGCGATTGTTGTGACGCTGCACCTCAATTGTTTTGCCATTGGGCAGAGTCAACTGAATCTGCTGAGTGCCATTAGCCACCGCTTGCGCGTTCAATTTACCTCTAACTGCAGACACTCCATGTTTCGATGGCAACACCGAAAATGTAGGGTGAGTGAACAAGGGTTGTGCCTCAAGTGCCTCTGGTTGAGCCATAGCAGTGAGCGGGGCTGATATCATCGTACTAAGTAACAGTGGCTTCAGAACATAACGAGATGAAAACATAGTAACCATCCTCTTTTTGGTTGGGATTTAGTTGAACTCACGACAAGGCATGATTGGGTTTGTTAATGCGTTGTGTGAGAATGTTAAGGTTGTTGCTTTGTATCTTTTTTGGCAACACCTGTCATATCTTTTTATTCTCGTTTTTATGTCTGTTCTTAATAGTGAATCGCTGTGTTGCACGAGCCCTCATGGGGCGGTCGTAATTTTTACTTCAAGGGAACAGGACTGTTTACTTAAACGCAATGCATTTGGTTTGTAAATGCTCTTTAACTAGCCTGTTTGTGAAGGGAATAGATAGCTCATTAAGTTTGTAAAAAAGTCATAGCGAAACGTAAAGGTCAGTGAAATATTATTAATGTTGCTCGCTAAATTTAAAAGCTTTCTTCAAGAGGCGTGAAGGTTTTGGTGATATTTTCAATGGTAAAAGGCAGTTTATCATCAGCATTATAACTAAGCTGGCTAAAGTCATAACTTTCAAGTTGATGTTGTTTTAATCGTTTTTTAAATAGCTCTGAGTAAGGGGTTAGGCTTGATTCGAACATATCAATAACTTGATGTCTTTCGGTTTTTGGTAATTGATTGTTATCAATATCTTTAAGCATAATTAATGCTAATGCGCCTAATGTAACATGGCCGCCAAACGATAAATTTGTCGGGTAATGTGGATCCTCAACATCCCAATTAATGCCGCCGATCACTACAGGGTGTGCTAACGAAAGTTCGTTGACGGCTTTTTTAGCGCCATGAGCCATTGCGTCATTTGCAGCCCAAATAATATCAACTCGTTTACGCTGCAATATGCCTTTAACTTTTTGATAGGCTTGTTGTTTAGACCAGTTGGCCACTGTACTATCGATAATATGAATAGTTTGATGTTGCGCTAATGCGTCTTGTAAGCCATTATCTCGTTCAATTGATGCAGGGGTGGTGTAGTCTCCTCTCAAAATCAACAAATTACGTAAGGTGTTTACCTTGCCTTGATTAGTTAAAGATTCATATTGTTCAATTAAACCGTTGAGTAGTTTATATCCTGCGTTATAGTTATTTGGAATAACGCTCCCAACTAATAAGTTTTTCTCTTTAGCTGATAATGATGAATAGTCTTTTTCGTTTAACGTATTTAATAACATAAAAGTAGGTATGTTGTGCGCTGCTAATTGTTTGATAATGCTAAGCGCAATGCCTTTTTCATTAACGACTATTACATAATTGGGCTGTTGGGCTGCTATTTCATCTACCAAAGATTTCATTAAGATATGGTTTCTAAATGCGTAGATAGTTTTTAATTCAATATTTAAATCATTTGCGGCTGCTGTCATAAATTCGCTGACATTAGACCAAAACTTGCCAGTAGTATTTTGATCGGGATAGCCAGGGTTTAAAAAAAACACTTTGAAATTACTGGCAAAACATAACAACGGAATCTGTAAAACTATTAATAATGCAAACGTTTTTTTATTCATGTAAAACACTACTTTTTGAAAATTTTATTATTGATGTAGTTTAATTTATTAATGATGGCAATTGGCTCATACGATTGAGTTTTGTTCTTAATAAAAGTTTTTGCATACTTTGGTTTAGGATAATCTATTTGATAAATAATGAACAAGCTAATAAATTATAGATATATAAAATATTAATTTGAATATCGTCCCAATATGAGTGCTTCTTTTAGTTCATCTACTCTGCCACTGTCTATAAGCTGCTTTAGCCCTATATTAAATTGTTGAACGAGCTTTTTACTGTTTTTATCTGATTTTGGGAACAACAAATGTCCAGTACGTACACTTAATGGAGGTCGCATAACTTCTACTCGGTTGACTTGCTCTTTAGCAAATGAGCTCTGTAAATAATGCCAACCTACAGTTTCTTGTATTGGGGTTAAATCAATTCTTTCTAATAACAGCATTTTGAAATTTTGCATATCGGTGTTAACAATAGAAATGCTATCACTGTGTTGTTTGGCGTATCGCCAAAGTTCTTGTGTATAGGTGTAGCTACGGGTTATCCCTATGGTTAAGCCGTCAAAATCAGATAAGCCTTTCCATGTCACTGGTTTATCTGATTTTAAACGGAAAAACACAACATTTTCACGGGAAACGGCCTCGCTTAAATAAAAGTCTTTTTCATGCTTTGGATCTTTATACCAATAAGATGTCGCATTAACATTGCCATGCCTTGCTTCCTCATAGGCTCGTGCCCAAGGATAGAAGACAAAGTTAACTTTTATGTTCATTTTGCCAAATGCTTCTTCAACTATTTGACAGATATAACCATAGTTGGGTGACTTTTCAGAAATATAGGGAGGCCACTCTGATGTACTAATAGTGATAGTTTGTTCGGCAATAGCATTGTGAATAACAAGCGAGAAAATGATCAGCCAATAAACCCTTTTCATGAATAACTATCCTTTTATATCGTGATATGTTTATAGATTAGTACGCTTAGCTGCTTAGTGCGAATATGGTGTTTATAGCAAGATAATTACTTATCGATTTTTTATGAGTTACATAGTATGCTGAGGTAAATGCAGGGAAGCATAAAAAAGTTAATGGACTAAAGCCAACCAACGCTGCTTAGTTTCCCTGAATACTGTTAATTAGATTTTAAGGGAACAAAATGAAAATATTTACTCATATCCGTTATTGTATCTTGGTAATGTCACTCATTACCTTTACTTCACATGCATATAATAAAGTCAGTGACGAACAAGTGTATACCTTGATGGATAAATCAGGTATCACGCGTTCAATTCAAGGTTTGCCGATGCAAATGAATATGATCGGTCAGCAAATGGCACTCACTGCAAAAGATCCTGCTGAACATCAAAAGTTTATGCAAATTTTTACCTCATCAATGGATACCGATGGCATGGTGCAAAAGATGTTAGTACATATTCAAAATAATGTTTCAGCAAGTGAAATGGAAAGTATCCTTGCGTGGTTAGACAGTGATTTAGCAACGCGTATTGTCAAAGCAGAGTTACAATCAACTGAGCCAGAGTTTCAACAAAACTTCATGCGTTTTATGGCAGATATGCAATCGAATCCGCCAGCTCAAGCAAGAACACAAGCAATTATTCATTATGTAGAGTCATCCAAAGTAGCAGAGCAAGCGATGAAAATGATGAAAGGTATGATGAAAAATATGTTTATGGCGATAAAGGCATCTAAACCAGAAGACCAAGAACTTGCCGCAAATTTAGATAAGCAACTGGAACAAATGTCTGCCAGTTTACAACCAGTGTTAAAGCAGCAAATGATCCTTACCTCATACTTTATATATCAAAATATTAGTAATGAAGATTTAGCAAATTATAGTAACTTTTTTATGCATGATACGGGGAAAAAATATTTGTCTGTGTTAGTGGATGCGGTTGGTGCTGCCATGAATGATTGGGGAGCAACCCTGATGAAAAATGTGATAGCAGAGCAAAGTTAATTTATTAATTCACCTCAGTATTTAAAATTAAGCCTCGTTAATGCGAGGCTTTTTATTATCTATAACAGTGATAAAAGCACAATCGTGTAATACCTATAATCAGTAGCGCATAAAACTGACTATAGGTATTAAACATCAGTCGTTAAATAAAAATGGAAACAAGTAACGAAATAAAAGCGATGTATGAAAGCAAAGTGATTGCATATTTTTTTGAAATGTTTACTGGGATCTCAAGTTTCTTTTCACTGGTGTGGGTGTTTGAATGATGCATTGTTAAGTCCTTTAGTTCCTTATGCGGTAGCGAGATCTTAGTATATATGTGCAATTTGTCAAAGAAGGAGTTGTCGTAAAGTACGGGAATGGCGCAGGTTTTGCGCTAGGTGTATGTTTTTATTCATGTAATTTAATCAGTTTTTTAGTCAACTTTTTTCACATCTATGAGCATAAATAGGGTGAAAAATATCGAGAAAAAATGTCATGGATAGTTGTTTTAGATCATATTTACTCATCTGTTGTGCAACATATACTACGCCGAAATTTATATTTGCATTATATCTACACTATATTGATTTATATCTACGATTAAAACGGATAAAAAATGTGTTGAATTAAGCTGTTTTTTGCCGTGAAAAATAATTCAAAAATGGGTGATATTTTACTGGTATTCCAGTTAACAAAAATGTATTGTGGCGGCTTTTAAAGTCACCGAAAGCCCAAACATTTTAAAAAGCATCGGTTAAGAGAGTATGTCTATGTTATTTAAAGATAAATTTAGTAGTGACAATCCGATTCGGCAAAAAATTCGAGAGTTTTACCGAATCGATGAAAGCCAAGCTATTGACCTGATTTTGCCAGAAGCAGAAGTTAATATGCGAGCTCGAAGTCGTGCTTGGGATCGTGCGCGAAAAATGGTGTTAAAAATTCGTCGTGAACAAGCCGGTCATGGTGGTGTTGACGCGCTGTTAAATGAATACTCATTATCAACAGAAGAAGGTGTGGTGTTAATGTGTTTGGCTGAAGCGTTATTGCGTGTGCCAGACAAGAAAACACAAGATGAATTAATCAGAGATAAATTATCTAAAGGACAATGGACGCCTCATTTAGGTAATAGTGACTCTTTATTTGTGAATGCATCATCTTGGGGACTGCTATTTACCGGTAATATGGTGAACTATGCGAATGAACGTAAAAAGCATCAGTTTGGTATATTGAAAAAAACCATCGGTCGCCTAGGTGAACCAGTGATCAGACGAGCAATGAATATTGCCATGAAGATCATGGGGCGTCAGTTTGTTATGGGTGAAACCATCGAAGATGCGGTTGAACGTGCGAAACAAAAGGAAACAAAAGGTTACGTATATTCATATGACATGCTAGGTGAAGGCGCGCGCACAATGGCAGATGCTGAGCGTTATTTTAAAGCCTATGAAGATGCTATTAAAGTGATCGGTGTTGCGGCAAACAATAAAGGGCCGCGAAAAAGCCCTGGTATTTCTGTTAAGTTATCAGCAATTTACCCTCGTTATGAGGCATTCCATCGTGATGCTGTGCTTGAGTATATTCCAGCTAAGTTAAAACAGCTCTGTTTGTTAGCTAAAGAATATGACATAGGTTTAACCGTTGATGCTGAAGAATCTGAAAGGCTTGATATTTCATTAGACATTATTGAAAAAGTATTTGCTGATGATGATCTAGGAGATTGGGCTGGCTTTGGTCTTGCGGTACAGGCTTATCAAAAACGTGCTATTTGGGTGATTGATTGGTTAAAAGAATTAACTGATCGTGTTGGTCGAAAAATGATGGTGCGTTTGGTTAAAGGTGCGTATTGGGATACTGAAATTAAAAATACGCAATCAGACGGTTTAGAAAGCTTTCCAGTATTTACTCGTAAGTCGTCAACAGATGTTAGCTACCATGCCTGCGCCAACAAATTATTAGCGTACAGAGATACTATTTATCCACAATTTGCTACGCATAATGCCTATACAGCGGCAACCATTGTTGAGCTTGCTGGTGATGATAAAGAAGGCTTTGAATTCCAATGCTTACATGGCATGGGTGATACGCTTTATGATCAAGTGGTGGAAGAAGAATCTATTCAATGTCGAATTTATGCACCTGTAGGTGAGCATGAAGATTTATTGGCTTACTTGGTACGTCGATTATTAGAAAATGGCGCTAACTCTTCTTTTGTGAACGCGATTGTTGATGACTCTCAGCCAGTAGAATCATTACTTGAAGATCCTGTTGAAAAAACACAGCGTCTTAAAACTAAGTATAACGTGCAAATTACTAAACCGTCTGAGTTATATGGTGATGAACGTAAGAACTCAAAAGGCTTAGATTTAACGGACATTAATGCACTAGAAAACCTTAAATTAAACTGTGATAAATGGTTTAGTGAATTGACGGTAGAGCGTCCTGAAGATGCTGATAGTGAATGTGACATTATCAACCCAGCTAATACCAGTGAAGTGATTGGTTACCAAGCATTACATAATGAGCAAGATATGGCTCAAATGTTAACCAATGCAGAAAATGCGTATCAAGATTGGTCAACACAACCTGTTACTGAGCGTGCAGAATTGTTGCGACGTACCGCTGATATTCTAGAACGTCACATGGATGAATTGATCGCTATTTGTATTAAAGAAGCGGGTAAAGTCGCACAAGACGGTATTGACGAAGTCAGAGAAGCAGTCGATTTTTGTCGCTATTACGCCGCTCGTGCAGAAGAATTGTTTGAAGATGATCGTATTAAACCTCGTGGCGTTACGGTTTGTATCAGTCCTTGGAACTTTCCATTAGCGATCTTTTTAGGGCAAGTTGCAGCAGCAATCGTAACTGGTAACACTGTATTGGCGAAACCTGCAGAGCAAACAAGTTTAATTGCTAAACGTGCAATAGAGTTAATGCATTCTGTTGGCTTACCAGAACATGTAGTGCAATTATTAATTGCTCGTGGTTCACAAGTAGGTCAACACGTATTACCTGATGAGCGAGTTCGTGCGGTAATGTTTACTGGCTCAACGGCAACCGGAACTTTGATTTCACAAATTCTAGCCGAGCGCGGCGGTGAGCAAGTGCCTTTAATTGCTGAAACTGGCGGTCAGAACTGTATGATTGTTGACTCAACTGCTTTACCAGAGCAAGTGGTTGATGATGTGATTGCCTCAGGCTTTCAAAGTGCCGGCCAGCGTTGTTCAGCATTAAGAGTGTTGTATATTCAGGAAGACATTGCTGATACGGTCACTGAAATGCTTATCGGTGCAATGAAAGAATTGACCATTGGCGATCCAAGTTTACTGGAAACAGACATTGGCCCTGTTATTGATAATAGAGCATTACAAACATTAGAAAACCATGTCGAGTACATGAAAGAGAACGGTAAGTTGCTCTACTGTTGTAAGCCGACCGGAGATGTATCAAACGGTACTTTCTTTATGCCTAGATTGTATCAAATCGATAATATCAATGTGCTTAAACAAGAAGTGTTTGGTCCATGTGTCCATATCGTGCGTTTTAAAGCTAAAGATATTGATAATGTGGTTGAGCAAATCAATGGTACTGGTTTTGGTTTAACCATGGGCATTCATTCTCGTATAGAAGAGCGTGCCTTTGAATTAGCAAAACAATCACGTGCGGGTAATATTTATATTAACCGTAATATGATTGGTGCTATTGTTGGTGTGCAGCCATTTGGTGGACGTGGACTGTCAGGTACAGGACCAAAAGCAGGTGGCCCAAACTACTTGTTACGTTTAACCATGGAAAAAGCAACACCAAAAGAAGTTGTCCATGAAAACATTACTGATGATGCAGCGATGGAAACGGATCCTACTTCTGAAAAAGAAGCACAGTTGATCATGCAAAATGCTGTTTCAGTTGAAAACCAATGGCGTTTAACTGGGTTGAATGAACGTGTGAGCTCAGTAAGACAGTTACTAGCGAAAATCTCAACCGTTGAAATTGTTGATGATTTTGCGGACGACTTGAACCGCACATTAGCTAATGCTCGTTCACAAATTACCCATATTGAGCGTAAACTGAAAAGTTCTGTAAAATTACCTGGACCAACGGGTGAATCGAATATTTTATATTACGAACCACGTGGTGTTTTGGTGTGTTTTGCCGATAAAGATGTAACGTTTGAATATTGGACACAATCAATAGTATCAGCATTGGCAACGGGTAATACGGTTGTTTCTGTGGTCTCTGATGTTTTCTATAATGAGGCGCTAGCTTTTAAAGAAAAATTTGTTGCAACAGGCGCGCCAGCAAATGTGCTTCAAGTAGCAAAACTTAAGCATTTAGATACTTTGCTAATGCATGAAAGTCTTGCTGGTGTGGTTGTAGATAGTGAAACAAGTCGAAGTGCTTATATTTCAGCAACGCTTGCACACCGTACAGGCGCAATTTTGCCAGTTATTACTGCAGAATACATGGATAACTTAGTACAACGTCTACTCACGGAAAAAACAGTGAGTATTGATACAACAGCTTCTGGCGGTAATACTTCGTTAATGACCATGATTGAAGATGATGAATAATCGTTAACAAGCATTGATAATAACGATAAGTGAAAAGGTGAACATTTGGTTCACCTTTTTTTATGTCTATTTGTTATGTTTAAGCATGCAGACGTTGTGAAATGAATGCTCTTATCGGAAAAGAAGACTAGCACCATAAAGATAACGGGGGATCGTTCATCGTTGCTTTAATAATATCCGTTCTGGAAATAACCCCAACAATCTTCTCGTTTGGCTCAACTATAGGAATTGTATGAAGTTGTTTGTCAATAAACAGCCAGGCAATTCGTCGAATATCTGTCACAGGTTCAGCAGAATAAGTGATGGTTTTATCGGTTAGAAATAATTCAGCAATACTACTGGTTTTATCTGCTTGCAACTGTGGTTTGTTAAACAGTAAGTATTCGTATAAATCTTGTCGCGATAAACTTGCAACTAATTGCTGTTGTTGATTCACTACAGGGAACTCGCGATAGGAAAATTGCTTAAATTTTTCTATCGTATATGCAAATGTATCCTTTTCATACAGCGTTTCTACCGGTGCCGTCATTAATTGATAGGCATGCTTGATCGCTGTTAATTTTTCAGGTTGTTTTATTACTTCTTTATAAGCTTCTATTGCGTTTGGAGTTGGTTGATAGCTCTGCCCTCGATGAGCGGGGCCATCATCTAAGTCATGACGTTTTTTTGGGGCAACAGCGCGAGCTGATTTATCAACTTTTTGCAGCTGCTCAAGCGTACCTGTAAATGTTCGCCCGTTGGGTGTGTATATTGCAAACATAAGATCTTATCCCCTAAAGGTAAGTGATGTGCAAAGTCAGTTAGCAAAGCCACAGCGTTAAGTGGCCATTGTCTAACTAACTTATTTTTATGTTAAACAGTAATTTCACCGTTATTTACAGGGAAAGTTTGCAATTAAAGTTTCAAATAGCACTTCTTTTAGCGGCTTACTGGCTAATTGTGTTATATCAATAGATTTTGCAATTTTTGAGGTAATAAAGGCTCGGTCGTATTCCTGTGGAAGACAAAACTGAATATCTTGGTGCGTACTTAAAAAAGCAGAATCATTGACGCGAGTACGATACGCGCGTTTAAGATAGCTACTTTGAGCACTTGTATGGCCAGTGATGGTTTTGGGCTCAATTACGGCATCATCGGTTAATAACGCTGAGTCTATAAAGCCATCAATGTATAATTTACAGGCATTTACTTCCTGTTTTTCTTGATATTTTTGATAATCAGAGCAGGATGCAATGATATCTGATTTAAAGTCTGCCCATACCGTTGTTGAGATGATAAACAGATTTATAGTGACTAAACTAAGCATTAGATGTTTTATATTGTTCATTGCTACTTCCTTTTTCTTTGATAAGTTTATTTGAGGATGTTCTCAGTAAATAAGCGCCAGCAATTGCCGATAATAATGAACCGACTAATACACCTACTTTTACTTGTGTTTGATAGGCAAAACCTTGAGTTTCAAAGGCAAGAGAGCCGATAAATAAACTCATGGTAAAGCCCACACCACACAGCAAACATACGCCATACATTTGCGTCCAAGTGGCATCTTTTGGTAATTGACATAATTTTAGTTTGATCGCGATAAAACATGCGATAAAAATACCCAATTGTTTGCCGATAAATAAGCCGCCAATGATACCGATAGAAATGGGCGTGAATAATTCGCTAATGGATGCATTCATTAATCCAACCCCTGCATTTGCAAAAGCAAAAAGCGGCAACACAAAAAATACGATCCAAGGTTCCAGGCCATGTTCGATTTGATAGGACATGGATTGTCTCTCATCGCGTTTCGTCGGTATGAACCAAGCCACAGCAAAACCAGCTAAAGTTGCATGCACTCCGGATTTTAATACGGCAGCCCATACCACGATAGCAACTAAGATAAAGGGGGTTTTATTTTCCAACGCTAAGCGATTGAAAATAAATAGCACCAATAAACCGATTGAGGCAACAATTAATGAGTTAGTTGCCAGTTCTTCCGAGTAGAACATGGCGATAATGATCACTGCACCTATATCATCAATGATGGCTACGGATAACAAGAACAGCTTTAAACTAGTAGGTAAATGCTTACCAAAAAGAATAAAAATACCTAAAGCAAAGGCAATATCTGTTGCAGATGGTATCGCCCAACCATTAATCGCAATGGCATCTTGGTGGTTAAATGCGGCATAAATTAGCGCAGGAAATGCAATACCGGCGATAGCAGCAAGAAAAGGTAAAACAATTTGATCTGGGCGAGAAAGATGCCCATAGAACAATTCACGTTTGATCTCTAGTCCGACAACGAAGAAGAAAATCGCCATCAGACCATCATTGACCCAAAGCACTAAGGGTTTGCTGATGGCAAATGTGCCTAGTGTAATACTGACCGGAAATTCTAGGAAGGCATGGTAACTTGTACTAAACACACTATTTGCCATAAGTAAGGCAAGTAGCGCTGATAGCACTAGAATAATACCTGAGCTGGCATCAGTTTGGATAAATTGTTTCCATTGAATAATGAGCTTATTTTCTGACATACAAACTTCCTCGCAAACCTGAATTACGTTATAACGAAAATAACAAAACAACAAAAGTCGTATATAATTGC
Organism: Thalassotalea sp. G2M2-11; assembly: GCF_017168195.1. Taxonomy (GTDB): domain Bacteria; phylum Pseudomonadota; class Gammaproteobacteria; order Enterobacterales; family Alteromonadaceae; genus Thalassotalea_E. The sequence goes on along the minus strand of NZ_JADNYL010000002.1, from coordinate 13,793 downwards.
TTTATCATCAATTTTTAATTGATACTTGGATAAGTAATATCATGACGAGGTAGATTTATATGGCTAAGCTTAATTATCACCACTTACAGTATTTTCATGCCATTGCGACACACGGAAGCATTGCTAAGGCATCGAGTAGTTTACATATCACTCCACAAACATTAAGCGCACAGCTTAATTTATTAGAAGAGCAATTAGGCTATCGTTTGTTTGAGCGCAAGGGGAGGCGCTTAATACTGAATGATATGGGACACATTACCCATAATTATGCGCAAGAGATCTTCAACTTAGGTGATGAGCTATTACATTCATTGAAAAACCATTCTACAGGGTTTACTTCACGTTTTTCGCTCGGAGTAACCGATGTAGTTGCCAAAGTTTTCTCTTTTAACTTTCTTAAAACGGTTTATGAAATGGATGACAAGATCAAGTTGGTATGTAAAGAAACCCACCTTGACGTGTTGTTAGGAGAGTTAGCAACGAATAAACTTGATGCAGTGCTGACTGATACGCCTTTGCCTGTAGGGTCGCCATTAAAAGCGTATAGCCATTTAATCGGTAAGTGTGGGCTTAGTTTCTTCGCTGATGAAACGCGTGCCAATGAGCTTTCTGATAATTTTCCTTACTCACTTGATAACAGCCCATTTTTTACTGCAGGAGAGGGCTCTAACCAGCATTTATCTATTCACTCATGGTTTGAACAACTCAATATTTCACCTTTGATCATCGGTGAATTTGATGACTCAGTGCTAGCTAAATATTTTGGTCAAGCAGGTTACGGGGTGTTTTGTGCACCGAGTATAATCGAAGAGCATGTCATTACTCAGTTTAATGTGCAATTGGTTGGTCGTACGAAAGAGATCACTGAACATTATTATCTCATATCGCCAGAACGGAAAGTAAAACATCCCGCCGTGCATCATTTGTTAGAAGAAGGAAAAAAACTATTTAATCAAGCGAGATACCCAATGTTATAGTCACCAGTCTAATAAGCGTGGTGATTATGCTAAACCATGTCAGTACAAGTATTCTATTTGCTTAATTAAATGTTTGTGGAGCCAAATGAAACATAAACCATCAGTTGAAATCCAATCACAAGCGATGAAAATTGCTAAAGGTAATCAAAAGAAAGGTCAAACCAAAGAGCAAACGAAATTGATTGCCCAAGGAATTGAAAAAGGGATCGCTCAATATAAAAAACAGCAAAGCCAAAAGCAGCGAGAAAGAGACAAGCAACGCAAGAAAAATTTACATCAAGCAGCACCTAAAGAAACGCAAGATATTACACTGCCTGACACTAGCGTGAAAAATAACAGCTTACCTTGGCTGTTGTTAGCATTAAGTTGGCTTGGTTTTATACTTTATCTCAGTTGGCGATGACGCTCAGCGTTAACCGTTCAAATTTAAGTAACCGGCAGGGTTTTCTTTTAATGTCGGTAAAGCCGGTGTTTTGCCCACTAAGGCGAGAGATAAATAACATCCGCTTAATGACAGTAACAATTTGTTATTAATTAAATCCGTTAAACTTTGGTTTAGTTTGTTGTCATCAAGGTCAGAGAAGTTACTTTTTAGTTTTGCTTCGAGTCGATTTAGCGTAATAGGCTCTTGGCATAACCGATATATTTCGGCGCTTAATCCGGTTAATTGGTGCGTAAAGTTAGTGGCAACTTTACGACTGTCGATAATGACAATGTGCTCGCCTTGGTCACTCATATAGAGAAATGGCGTGTTAGCGTGAGCCCAGTGTTCAATCCATCTGTCTAAAGCCTTTTGAAGGTTTTGATGAGATTTTAGTGTAAAGTTTTGATGTTCATTAAGAGCAAAGATATTTTTTTCCACATTAGATTGATGATCAAAAAAATAGGCAATATTAGCTAATGCTGGCTCATCAAGTGGGTAGATATATTGATAACTTTTTAGTGGGGCTAAGTTTAGTCCATACTTTTCTGGTTGTTTAAAGTAAGGGCTAAAACGAGGAAAGCGTATAGGGATCAACTTTTTATATGGCGGTTGAAGGTGTGAGAGCAAAGGCAAAATCTCACTCATTTCATCATACCACTGCGTTTGTTCATTTGGCGCTGCACATAAGAGGTTCCAAGTGACATTAATACCGTAATTTCTACACCACTTTAATGCCGATACATTTTGAATGCCGGTCACCCCTTTATCGATGAGCTTTAAAAAATCATCATGCAAGCTTTCAAAACCTGGCTGGATCCATTTAATTCCTGCATCAGCAAGTTGTTCAATATGGGATTTCTTGAGGTTAGATTTAGTTTCATAAAAAATGTGATAAGCGCTATCTTTACTGAGCTCAGGCAACAAACTTGTCATGTACTCCATGGGTAAAATATTATCGACAATTTCAAATTTTGTGTTGTTATATGTTGTTGATAATTGTTTAAACTCTGCCAGGACTTGCTCAGTAGGTTTACATCTATGCGCCATACTAACGCCATTAAGGCCACAAAAAGTGCAATGTTTTTTGGCTCCCCACCAGCAACCTCGGGAGGTTTCAGCCAATAAGCCTGTTGCTATTTTATTCGTTAATCCTAATGTGTGAATCGTTGAAAAATAACTATCATAAATAGGCGTGCCCACTTGCTGCATATCTTCAATATAACCACGAGGAGGCTGGTTATTATTTGTTGCCTGCGTGATTAACAATTTGCCATGGCCCTGTGCAATAAAGCCATGAGGTAAATTGTGAATGTCTATCGTTTTATCTCGGATGAGTTTATCGACAAACTCGCCAATGACTGCATCGCACTCGCCAGAAAATACGTAGTCTACCCATGGAAATGATTCACTTATGGTTTGTCCCATAATACTTTCACAATTTGCTCCGCCCATCATGGTAATGATGCTGTTATCTTTTGCTTTTAATTGTCTTAACAGCGCCAATGAAGCGCAATTTTGCTGAAAGGTGGAGGTGCAGGCAACAATTTTTACATTAGCAGCAAGTATTCGTTTAGTTAACGTGTCAATGAAGCTATGTGCATGATCGCGGATACAACATAGCTGATATTTTTGTTCATCGGTAATATCGCTAAAAAGTGCAAAAAACTGTTCATCAGTATTGGCTTTGTCTGAAAAGGCGGCTTGGGAAAACGTCCACTCGCCGATGAGATGTTCAAAATAAGAATGATCAATAAGGTCATATTCGGCAAGACCAATGGCATGGGCAAACTCTAAATTGGCGTAGATCACATCAACCTGATGATTATATGCCTTGATATAGGTTTCAATTAAGCCAAGCGCTAATGACGGGTGCGTAAGCGAGGAATAAGGCATGTTAACTAAACATATATCTGCAGACATTTATGAGACTCTTGTACTTCTATGACGATTCTTAGTTATAGCAAGTTAGCTTATCTCATCGCTAAATTAAACAGTAAAAACCGACTGAAAAGGAAATATGAAAAAACTTTGCCTTAATTACCGGCTTTTATTAGCACTCCCCCTAGTAATAACTTAATGGGACAGTATAATGTGCCTGCTGCCTTGTGGCAGTCAACGTAAATAGTCCAAACTGTATAATTATTTGTTTATTATTTGATAAGTTTAAGCGTTCAAATTCAATTAGTTAAATAAAAGTAAGCAAATAATTGTACAGATTGGATAGAGTAAAATTTAATAAGTAAGGAACAGAATTAATGTTCAATCCAGTAACAAAATCATTTAAGTTCGGTCAACATACCGTAACTTTAGAAACCGGTGCGATTGCACGTCAAGCAACCGCAGCTGTTATGGCTAGCATGGACGATACGTCAGTATTAGTCTCAGTTGTCGCTAAAAAAGAAGCGGTAGAAGGTCAAGACTTTTTCCCGTTAACGGTAAATTATCAAGAGCGTACTTACGCAGCGGGTAAAATACCTGGTGGCTTCTTTAAGCGTGAAGGTCGCCCTTCTGAAGAAGAAACGTTAATTGCACGATTAATTGACCGTCCAATTCGTCCGTTATTCCCTGAAGGATTTACCAACGAAGTTCAAGTTATTATCACTGTAGTTTCTGCTAACCCAGAAATTTCACCTGACATTATCTCTTTGTTAGGTACGTCTGCGGCATTAGCTATTTCAGGCGCACCATTTAATGGTCCTGTTGGTGCTGCTCGTGTTGGTTATGCTGACGGTAAATATATACTTAACCCGTTACAATCTGAATTAGAAACATCACAATTAGACTTAGTGGTTTCGGGTACTGAATCTGCGGTATTGATGGTTGAATCAGAAGCTGACATTTTATCAGAAGAAGTAATGCTTGGTGCTGTTGTATACGGTCACGAGCAAATGCAAACAGCGGTTACTGCCATTAATGAATTTGCTGCAGAAGTTGCAACGCCATCATGGAATTGGACTGCACCTGAGAAAAATGCTGATTTAACAGCAAAAATTGCTGAATTAGCAACAGCGCAAGTAAATGAAGCTTATCAAATTACTGAAAAAGCAGCACGTTATGAAAAAGTTGCTGAAATTCGTAACGCAGTTGTTGCACAGTTAGAAGAAGCTGATGCAGAGCTTAACGTACAAGAAGCGAAAGATTTATTTCATGACCTAGAGAAACAAGTTGTTCGTGGTCGTATTACACAAGGTTCACCTCGTATTGATGGTCGTGATCCTGAAATGATCCGTGCACTAGACGTCATGACGGGTGTTTTACCAAGAACACATGGTTCTGCGGTATTTACACGTGGTGAAACACAGGCGTTAGTAACGGCAACATTGGGCACACAGCGTGATGCTCAGCGTTTAGATACTATTATGGGTGAAAAAACAGACAACTTTATGTTGCACTATAACTTCCCTCCATACTGTGTTGGTGAAACAGGTTTTGTTGGTTCTCCAAAGCGTCGTGAGATTGGCCATGGTCGTTTAGCTAAGCGTGGTATTTTAGCGGTTATGCCATCTGCTGAAGAATTCCCATATGCAGTGCGTGTGGTTTCTGAAATCACGGAATCAAACGGTTCGTCTTCAATGGCATCTGTTTGTGGTACGTCATTAGCATTAATGGATGCTGGTGTACCTATTAAGTCTTCAGTTGCGGGTATTGCAATGGGCTTAGTGAAAGAAGGCGATGACTTTGTCGTACTTTCTGATATTTTAGGTGACGAAGATCACTTAGGTGATATGGACTTTAAAGTTGCAGGTACTACCGAAGGTATTACAGCGCTACAAATGGACATTAAAATTGAAGGTATTACGCAAGAGATTATGCAAATTGCGTTAAACCAAGCAAAAGCTGCACGTACTCATATTTTATCTGTAATGGATTCAGCGATTAATTCAGCACGTGATGATATTTCTCAATTTGCGCCACGTATTCATACGTTAAAAATTAACGCTGATAAAATCCGTGATGTCATTGGTAAAGGTGGTGCAACGATTCGTCAGCTTACTGAAGAAACCGGTACCACCATTGAAATTGAAGATGATGGTACGGTGAAAATTGCTGCAACTGATGGCTTACAAGCTGAAGATGCAATCAATCGTATTAAAGCGTTAACTGCTGAAATTGAAGTGGGCACAGTTTACCAAGGTAAAGTGGTTCGCATCGTTGATTTTGGTGCTTTCGTTAACGTACTGCCAGGTAAAGATGGTTTAGTTCATATTTCACAAATTTCAGATGAGCGTGTTAATGCGGTAAGCGATGTGCTTTCTGAAGGTCAAGAAGTGACAGTGAAAGTATTAGAAGTTGATCGTCAAGGCCGTGTACGTTTAAGCATGAAAGAAGCGGTTGAAAAACCTGCTGAAGAGACTGCTGCAAAAACGGATGATGCTGAATAACTAAGTTATTACTTTCAGTAAATCGTAAAAAAACCAGTGGCTTGCCACTGGTTTTTTCATTCTCAATGTTATCAAATTAATAGTTGTTTATTAAAAGTTAAGTTTATATTGACTAAGTAGTTTATGGTAGTCATCCGATTGTTTTAGCCGTTGAATGAGTTGACTTAATGTTTGTTTAAGTTCATTTGAATCTGCTCTATTTCGAGTGATAGCCATGTAGACAGGAGTGGTAGCGACATAGGGCTTAATACCTATTACTCGATCCTTTATTTTTCTTTCTTCCAAGATTCGATTAAACAGAAACGGATTTCCGATCAACATATCTATGCGTTTACCAAGTAACAGCTTTAGTAATATTCCTTCAGTTAATACTGGAAGTTTATTTAAATACTGTGCTTGATCAAATGTTTTTCCGTATGAATATTCCCTTAACATACCTATTGTATATGGAGCTAACTGTGTGAGTTGGCCGCTAAAATTAATTTTGTTGTCGGTTAGGGTAAACAGTTGATTAATTTCATTTGCGTAGGCTGGCTCAATAAAGTGATAAATACCTTCCCTAATATCTGTTTTAAATAATGTCAGAATGATATCTACTTTACCTTGTTCAACAAATTTAAGTGCTCTAGGCCATGGTAAGAAAACAAACTCAAAATCATATTTTGAATGGGCTTCCATATAGCGAATAACATCAATTGAGAATCCGGAAATAATGTTACTTTCTTTGGTGTAAAACGGGTAGTAACCATCTTCAGAAATGGCGACTGTCAGAATTGTTTTTGCTTGGTTTGTTGAGCTGTCGTTGGACGTTATATTCGCATTCGCATTAATAGGACAAGATACAACGAATAGTAATAATAGCTTTATTAATAACAAAGGCATAATAGCTCAAAGTAAAACGTTTAGTTTAATTAAGCTTAACTATAGCAAATGTAATTAAAATTTAGATCCTGTGACAATATTTTAGATGTTCAATAAAAAAGGAAAAACATGAGTTTTTCCTTTTTTATGAACCATAACTGGTAGAAGCTACAAACAATAGAGTTTTATCAACTAGGTTTAGCCGCCAACTAATCGGTTATTTGGGTAATTCGCTGCTAATACTTGCATTGCATTACTTTTTAAATCATCTAATCCCATTTTATCGTAGCATTCGATCATTATTTCAAGTGCTTGTTCAACCTCTAGGCTAGGGTTGTAATATTTGACGATGTAACGACCACGGTTAGCTGCAGAAGCATATGCTTCGCGCTTAAGGTAAAAACGTGCAACAGCAAGCTCATATTTTGCTAAACGTGATTTTATATCTAACATACGTTTTCTAGCATCTGCTGCGTATTTACTTTGAGGATATTCATTAATGATGGTTTTTAAGTCATTAAATGCTTCACGAGAAGCTGTTGGATCACGATCCGAGCGGTCAATGCCCGCTAAGTCTTGAAAAAGGTTTTCTTCGGTTGAAATGTTCATTAATGCGCGCATGTAATAAACATAGTCAATATTGGCATGGTTTGGGTTCAAGCGTAAAAAGCGATCGGCGAGTGCAATACCTTGGGCTGAATCACCACTTTTATAGTAACTGTAGATCAAATCTAATTGTACTTGATGAGAAATAGGTCCGTAAGGAAAGCGAGAATCAATTGCGGATAGAATTTGGATCGCTTTTTTATATAAGCCACTATCTAATGCTTCGCGAGCGTCGGTAAATAATGCTTGAGCTGATTTATCTGGTACTTTGTCAACTTCGGTATCGTCTGATGACGAGCAACCTACAATAGTTAAGATAAGTGCTAAAAATAAAGTTTTAATTGTCAGTTTGTCCATAGACTTTGATATCACTACGTTATACTCGTTAAAAATAAATTGTTTACTTGTTTTATTTACTTAATGTAATTGGTTTATCAAACAGGTAAAATAAGCACAGGCATTCTAACCTAGCAAACTAACCTTGCACAGTGCTAATTGATAGAGAATTTAATGGCTGAAATTATTCAACACAAAGATATAGTCCCTGAAACCTGTTTAGGTAAGCGATTCGACCAAACTTTGGCGCAAATGTTCCCTGAATATTCGCGTTCGAGATTAAAAGAGTGGATCCTTGCTGGTCATGTTAAGGTTAATGGTCATGTACTTACCAAAGCACGTGAAAAAATGTACGGTGGCGAAAGCATCGTGATTGAAACAGAGGTTGAAGCCGAAGAGCGCTTTGAGCCACAAAACATTCCGTTAAATATTGTCTATGAAGACGACGACATTCTAGTGATCAATAAACCTGCGGGCTTAGTTGTTCATCCTGGTGCTGGTAACCCCGATGGCACCGTTTTAAATGCTTTATTACATCATTGCCCCGAAGTTGCCGTGGTACCAAGAGCCGGCATCGTACATCGATTAGATAAAGACACTACCGGATTAATGGTAGTGGCTAAAACCATTGCGGCACAAACGCATTTGGTTGAATCATTACAGGCAAGAGAGATCACCCGTGAATATGAAGCTATTGCCAATGGCGTGATGACAGCTGGTGGGATCGTTGATGAGCCCATAGGGCGCCATGCAACAAAGCGCACACATATGGCGGTCACTATGTCAGGCAGGCCATCGGTTACACATTATCGAGTGATGGAAAAATTTAGACTGCATACTCGACTACGTTTACGACTAGAAACAGGCCGAACGCACCAAATTCGTGTGCATATGGCGCATATTACCCATCCTTTAGTTGGTGATCCTGTTTATGGTGGGCGTCCACGACCACCAAAAAATGCCACACCAGAATTAAGAGAGTTGTTAAAAAGTTTTAAACGCCAAGCGTTGCACGCTGCTATGTTATCGTTATTTCACCCTATCACTGGAGAAGAAATGACATGGTATGCAGATGTACCAGAGGACATGGTGAAGTTAACCAATGTCTTACGCGAAGACACTGAACTTAATGAGCAACTCTAGTTTCAATAATGCTTTTGATCATGTTGAATTGCCTGTTAAAAATATTCAGGCGATTCAGACTACTCGTTTAGCATTAGCAAAATCTATTTCAAATACGCCACCATTTCACTCATTTAACCTTGGTTTACATGTTGGTGATGATAAAAAGCAAGTTGAAAGTAATCGTCAGCAGTTACTATCCTGTTTCCCTCAATATGCTAAAATTCAATGGTTAGAGCAAATCCACGGTACAAATGTTGCCGTGATTAACGCTCATCATCAGCAAGCAATTATTGCCGATGCTGTCGTGACACAAACACCTCGTTTAGCACTGGCGATAATGACGGCGGATTGCTTACCTATTTTACTCACTAATCAAGCTGGTACCGAAATCGCGGCCATACATGGTGGTTGGCGTCCATTAGCCGGTAATATTATTGCTCAAACCCTTGATAAAATGAGTAGCGATAGTACCCAAATAATCGCTTGGTTAGGACCTTGTATTGGTAACACCGCATTTGAAGTGGGTAATGAGGTTAAGCAAGCATTTCTCACGTTATCTGCAAAGTTTGAATCATGCTTTATTGCGAGCAAAGATGATAAGTGGTTAGCTGATTTAGTGGCAATTGCATCAATCATGTTAAAGCAACAAGGTGTCGAGCAGGTAATTAATGGTCATCATTGCACTTATTCTAACACTGAGCGTTATTATTCCTATCGTAAGCATCAGCAAACAGGGCGTATGGCGTCAATTATTTGCATAAAATGAGATCCGTGAGTGTTAGACAAATACTTGATGCTCATCAAGTATTTGTCTGGTAGTTGCTTGATTTTTTTCTTAATGCCCATAGGTTTATATTAAGATTAATCGTAAGCCCAGTAATATGGCAGTAGGAGAAAAACTTATGCGCTTAGATCGCTTTACTCAAACCTTTCAAGTTGCTATTTCTGATGCACAATCAATCGCATTAGGTAAAGATCATCAATTTATTGAGCCAGCACATTTAATGTTGGCATTACTTAACCAAAATAATGGCAGTACGTTACCTTTATTAAAAAGTGCAGGTATCGATATTTATTCATTGCGTAGTCAGCTTGAGCAATTAATTGAGAGCTTTGCTCAGGTGAGTGGTACCGGAGGTGAAGTACAACTGTCAAATGCTTTAGGTAATTTACTTAATCTTTGTGATAAGTACGCGCAAAAAGAAGGCGATAAATTTATTTCGTCAGAAATATTTGTTTTAGCGGCGCTTGAGGATAAAGGTAAGTTAGGCCAATTATTAAAATCACTCGGGGCAAGTGAAGCAAGAATTAAAGATGCGATAAAACATGTACGAGGCGGTCAAAATGTCAATGACCAAAATGCAGAGGATGTTCGCCAAGCCTTAGATAAGTTTACTGTTGATGTTACTGCGCGTGCTGAAGAAGGGAAGTTAGACCCTGTGATCGGTCGAGATGATGAAATTCGTCGTACCATCCAAGTATTGCAACGCCGTACCAAAAATAATCCCGTATTAATTGGTCAGCCTGGGGTTGGTAAAACAGCGATTGTTGAAGGTTTAGCGCAACGGATCGTTGATCACGAAGTCCCTGAAGGGTTAAAGAATAAGCGAGTCTTATCGTTAGATATGGGAACGCTTGTGGCTGGTGCTAAATATCGCGGTGAATTTGAAGAGCGCTTAAAAGCGGTACTTAATGAACTTGCTAAAGAAGAAGGGCAAGTGATTTTATTCATTGATGAATTACATACTATGGTGGGCGCAGGTAAAACGGATGGTGCAATGGATGCTGGTAATATGTTAAAGCCGGCACTTGCTCGAGGGGATTTACACTGTGTGGGAGCAACAACGCTGGATGAGTATCGCCAGTACATCGAAAAAGATGCAGCTCTAGAAAGACGCTTCCAAAAAGTGATTGTTGATGAACCTAGCGTTGAAGATACCATTGCAATTTTACGTGGCTTAAAAGAGCGTTATGAGTTACATCATAATGTCGAAGTTACTGATCCGGCAATTGTTGCAGCGGCCACTTTATCCCATCGTTATATCAGTGATCGCCAGTTGCCTGATAAGGCAATTGATTTGATTGATGAATCGGCTTCAAGTATTCGCTTGCAGATGGACTCTAAACCAGAAGAGCTAGATAAGCTGGAACGTAAAATTATTCAGTTGAAGCTTGAAAAGAAATCAATGGAAGATGAAACCGATGATGCATCAACTAAACGTTTAACATTAATCAACGAGCAATTAGCGGCTTTACAACAACAGTATGATGAACTTGATGAGGTTTGGACATCAGAGAAAGCGGCAATCCATGGTACACAAGCAATTAAAACAGATCTTGAACAAGCAAGGATAGAGCTTGATGCTGCTAGACGAAGTGGTGATTTAAATCGTATGGCTGAATTGCAATACAGTCGCATACCTGATTTAGAGAAACAGCTAGATTTAGCGACGCAAGCGGAAATGGATGAAATGAGCTTGTTACGAAACAAAGTTACTGACGTTGAAATCGCGGATGTGCTTAGTCGCGCTACCGGTATTCCTGTAGCAAAAATGTTAGAAGAAGACCGTAATAAACTGTTACGCATGGAAGATGAATTACATCAGCGTGTTATCGGTCAATCTGAAGCGGTATTAACCGTGTCAAATGCGATCAGACGTTCGAGAGCTGGGCTTTCTGATCCGCAGCAGCCGATTGGCTCTTTCTTATTTTTAGGGCCAACTGGGGTTGGTAAAACTGAATTAACTAAAGCTCTGGCAAGTTTTCTTTTTGATACAGAAGAAGCGTTAGTGCGAGTAGATATGTCAGAATTTATGGAGAAACATTCTGTTGCTCGCTTAGTTGGTGCGCCTCCTGGTTATGTGGGGTATGAAGAAGGTGGTTACTTAACAGAAGCCGTAAGACGTAAGCCTTATTCTGTTATCTTATTAGACGAAATCGAAAAAGCGCACCCTGATGTTTTTAATATCTTATTGCAAGTACTCGATGATGGGCGTTTGACTGATGGACAAGGGCGAACCGTCGATTTTAGAAACACTGTGGTGATCATGACATCAAATATTGGCTCAGATATTATTCAGAGCTTTGGAGATGACAGCCATTATGATGCAATGAAAACACAAGTTATGGCGGAGTTAGGGCAGCACTTTAAACCTGAATTTATTAACCGTGTTGATGAATCGGTTGTTTTCCATCCATTACTAGCGGAACAAATTAAATCTATCGCTGATATTCAAGTCAAAGAATTAGCGAAACGATTAGTTGATCGAGATATTGAGCTTGTTGTGACAGACGAGGCACTTACCTTGGTTGCTCAGGCAGGATTTGATCCATTGTTTGGTGCAAGACCTTTAAAAAGAGCTATTCAGCAGGGGATAGAAAACCCACTTGCACATAAAATACTTGCTAATGAGTTTACTTCAGGGTCCGTGATAACCATAGACGCTAAAAACAATGAATTAGTTTTTAGCACCGATAGTTAAAGTTAATCGACTGCGTAGAAGTTTATTGAGCGCAATAAACTTCTACGTGTTTCTCGTTGATTTCAAGTTGTTGTGATTTTTCTAAATCACTCAACACTTGCACAGTACCTGTTGAATCTGTGTACTGAATATTGTCATAGGCTTTTAATGTTTTAACATTCGCTTTAGCTTCTTCACACTTATTCGAATCACTGTTTAGGCTTTGCGGGCTAGCTTGCTTATTGCTGACGCGATCGCTTTTTACCTTTTGTGCCACCATTTTTGGTTTGTTTTTTTCAAAGTTAGCTAGGGTTAATTCGGTATAGTTATTGTGACCAGGTTGGTTTTGACTAAAATGGACGACATTATTTTCATCAACCCAGCGATAGACAGTGATATTGTTTGCTAAGCTTACTCCCGAAATACAGAGTAACGATACACTAATAAATGTTCTTGAAATTAAATTTTGCATAAGCAGTCCAGCCAATTAATGCTTAAATTCATTTTAAGCATGTTGATATTAAATTTATAACAACTCCGTAGGAAGTTTACAAATTTTGAGCACATATTTCCTGAAATTTGCCTCACAAGAGGTGTGCCATCAGGATTTATCTATGATAGATTAGCGCCAATTGAACAATTACATTTAGTTATATTTATGCCAAATAAAGAAAAATCATCTACTGTTCCTACAAAAGGGATTTATTTATTACCTAACTTATTGACTACTGCGGGGCTTTTTTCAGGCTTTTTTGCTGTTGTCTCTTCTATGAACGGCCATTTCGAACATGCAGCCATTGCTATTTTTGTGGCCATGATTTTTGATGGTTTAGATGGGCGTGTAGCACGAATGACTAATACGCAAAGTGAATTTGGTGCTGAATATGACAGTATGGCTGATATGGTCTCTTTTGGTATTGCGCCTGGCTTAGTTGCTTATAATTGGGCTTTAGATGACATGGGAAAATTTGGTTGGTTAGCTGCGTTTATCTTTGTCTCATGTGCCGCATTACGTTTAGCGAGGTTTAATACTCAGGTTGGTGTAGCAGATAAACGTTTTTTTCAGGGATTGGCAAGCCCCGCGGCCGCTGGAGTTATTGCCAGCATTGTTTGGGTGGGAACTGAGTATCAGCTTAATGGTCATGACTATGGCTTGATCATGGGAATTATTACAATTGTTACTGGCTTGTTGATGGTGAGTAATTTTAGATACAACAGCTTTAAAGAAGTAGACTGGAAAGGAAAAGTAAACTTTGTTGTAGTGTTACTTATTGTTTTAGTTTTTGTCATTGTCGCTGCAAGCCCTGCTGAATTACTCTGTGCTATTTTTGTTCTATATATGGCCTCTGGTCCTGTCACTACTATCAAGACGGTTAAAAAGTTGAAGCTTGAACATGTTGTAGGTGATGATCAAGATGCTGAGTTTAAAACTGATAGCAAACCAAAGGTTGATAAAGAGTCTGATTAAGGCGAACTAAAATATTTACCTATTTTAGTTCCATCCGCCTTTAACCTTTTATAATAGGAAGAAAGGTTAACTTAAGAAAAAGTCCGTATAGCGGACTTTTTTCATTTTTATATTGGTAAAAAGACCATCTTTGTACTATTTTTAAGCACTCAG
>NZ_JADNYL010000017.1 GCF_017168195.1 Thalassotalea sp. G2M2-11 | reverse complement strand
GTTGTTAAACTTTCCTTCACGATATTCTTTACGCCAACGACAGAGCATTAACGGGTGTATATCGAGTGCCTCTGCAACATCCTTAGACATAACATTGTCGTTTAAGCTTAGTTCGACTGCTTTGATTTTGAAATCGACAGGATAAAACCATGTCTTTTTAGGTTGGGTATATCTAGGCATTGTAGCCTCCTCAATGTAATGA
>NZ_JADNYL010000016.1 GCF_017168195.1 Thalassotalea sp. G2M2-11 | reverse complement strand
TTGGTAGGTCTGGGCAGACTTGAACTGCCGACCTCACCCTTATCAGGGGTGCGCTCTAACCAGCTGAGCTACAGACCTATTTTAGTATTCACCGCCAGTAGGTCACTCAGATAAAGTTGGTGGAGCTAAGCAGGATCGAACTGCTGACCTCCTGCGTGCAAGGCAGGCGCTCTCCCAGCTGAGCTATAGCCCCAAAGGCTTTGTCTTCTTCAT
>NZ_JADNYL010000015.1 GCF_017168195.1 Thalassotalea sp. G2M2-11 | reverse complement strand
TGAATTAACATCATGTGAGTGTCCACACAAATTGCATGATAACTAATTGTTAAAGATGCCTACTGATGTAGGTATGCCGAATCGTTCACGGATGAACGTTTTGTTCGGCGCGAGTTAACAATCTCATTCGTTGTTAAACCGCGTTGCTTCAGTGAGGTTCTAGCCCTTGCCTGAAGCGAGATGCGCATTCTACGCGTCTCAGTTTTGATGTCAACAAGTTTTTGAAAATTTCTTTA
>NZ_JADNYL010000014.1 GCF_017168195.1 Thalassotalea sp. G2M2-11 | reverse complement strand
TTGAACACCTTAAATTTGGTCTCTCATTCCAAGAAGAAGTGGTGGAGCTAAGCAGGATCGAACTGCTGACCTCCTGCGTGCAAGGCAGGCGCTCTCCCAGCTGAGCTATAGCCCCGTTCTGGGTCACATGTCGTCAAAACGCTAATTCAAGTTAAGCTAGGCGCTTGATGGCGACGTTTAGTTCACTAAACGAGTCATTAAGCAACAACGCATAACGAAGAATTTGGTAGGTCTGGGCAGACTTGAACTGCCGACCTCACCCTTATCAGGGGTGCGCTCTAACCAGCTGAGCTACAGACCTATATTTCGTCCGAAGCTTACATGTTAGGACTTCTTCTAC
>NZ_JADNYL010000013.1 GCF_017168195.1 Thalassotalea sp. G2M2-11 | reverse complement strand
CTTGTTAGCTTCATTTACCGTGAAGCTAGAATATATAAAAAACCTATTATCACTTACCAGATCTTTTACAACGCAAGTTACTTTATAAACCCCAACAGGGTCATTACTCTCAGCGATTAAACCCACGCGATCGATAGCAAGGCCTAATTGACCTTTAGGTAGCGCTGGTTTGTTTTTCCAAAGCTCAGTATTTTTATATTCGGCATAGATTGTTCCATCCGGTTTTAGAATTTGGTAATCAACTTCAGCAACACAGTTCCCTTCCGCATTAGCAGCACAACCACTAAATAAAACTAAAGCTTCAATTGGTTGACCTTTTTCAACATTCTCGGATTCTAAAATATGGAAACCCGGTGTTGGTGCTTCCCAATTTTCTAACATTTTTTGCGAGTCTGTTGTCATGAAAATCATTGCACCAAAATCACCTGAAGTGCCTTGAAAGCTTTTTGAGCTATCTGGTTC
>NZ_JADNYL010000012.1 GCF_017168195.1 Thalassotalea sp. G2M2-11 | reverse complement strand
ATCGACACGGTATTATTTCACACCGATAGAGGGGCTGAATATCGCGCACATGTGATGCAAGAATTTCTTAAAAAACGTAACGTGAAAGCCAGTATGAATCGCCCAGGCTGTTGCACAGATAATGCTGAAGTTGAATCCTTCTTTCATTCGCTCAAAGCTGATTTAATTCGAGGTAATACTTTTACTACAGCAGATAAATTACGAGCCTTATTAACGGGTTACTTAAATCACTTTTACAATAGACAACGGCTGCATTCGAGTTTAGGATATCAAACACCTGCTGAATATGAATTAGCAGTCAATTAAAACATGGAGCGTGTCCACTTTATCGGGGCAAGATCACAAAAAACAGTTGGTTTTGCTCCTGCGTCGCCTATTTTAACCAACTGTTTTTTGCCTCTTAGTGGGGCGTTAGCATCATGGAGGATTCCTCATTAAATTTTTAGTAATCATATTGTGTTTAATATCTCAAACCGCAAACTCTGAAGAATGGTTCACAAATGGC
>NZ_JADNYL010000011.1 GCF_017168195.1 Thalassotalea sp. G2M2-11 | reverse complement strand
AATCCTCGCTATCAAAGCAACAAAAAACTCATGAGTGAACTCCCTACTAAAAAAGAGCTAAACAAAATCAAACAACTGCAAAAAGAGAATGAGCGTTTAAAGCAGGAGAATGATTTGTTAAAAAAGTGGCAACGGTATCTGGCGGAAGTCCATCAGAGCGATTTGGATTCATCCAAACACACGGACAACGATTAGGTGTTAAATACTTATGTTCATGGCTAAAGGTCTCACGCAGTGGTTATTATGCTTGGCGTAATCGATTAGTATCCTCAAGAGTATTAGCTGATAGAGAGCTGCTGACTCATATTAATCGCGTATTTATCAACAATAAACAAAGGTATGGCAGCCCGCGATTCTTTCACGCATTAAAACGAGAAGGTATTAGCACTAGTAAAAAACGTGTAGCGCGTTTAATGCGTGAAAATGGTTTACGCGCACGTGCGTTAAAAACCTACAGCAAACCCGCGAAGGTTAAATTCTTTTATAAAGCCATTGAAAATCATCGTAAAGGTATTGATAAACCAACGGGCATTAACCAACAATGGTCGGGTGATATTACCTACTTAAAGGTCGGGCAGCGTTGGCATTATTTAGCGGTAGTATTAGATTTGTATTCACGCCGAGTGATTGGCTGGGCATTAGGCCTACAGAAATCTACTGACCTCACCATGAAAGCATTGAAGCAAGCGTTAACTAAGCGAAAGCCA
>NZ_JADNYL010000010.1 GCF_017168195.1 Thalassotalea sp. G2M2-11 | reverse complement strand
TTTCGTTATCATACAATTTGTGTGAACACTCAACACAACTTAATTCGTCAAGATAAGGAGGTGATCCAACCCCAGGTTCCCCTAGGGTTACCTTGTTACGACTTCACCCCAGTCATGAATCACAAAGTGGTAATCGTCCTCCCGAAGGTTAGACTAACTACTTCTTTTGCAACCCACTCCCATGGTGTGACGGGCGGTGTGTACAAGGCCCGGGAACGTATTCACCGTAGCATTCTGATCTACGATTACTAGCGATTCCGACTTCATGGAGTCGAGTTGCAGACTCCAATCCGGACTACGACGTACTTTGTGTGATTCGCTCCACCTCGCGGTATCGCTGCACTCTGTATACGCCATTGTAGCACGTGTGTAGCCCATCCCGTAAGGGCCATGATGACTTGACGTCGTCCCCACCTTCCTCCGGTTTATCACCGGCAGTCTCCTTAAAGTTCCCGCCATTACGCGCTGGCAAATAAGGATAGGGGTTGCGCTCGTTGCGGGACTTAACCCAACATTTCACAACACGAGCTGACGACAGCCATGCAGCACCTGTCTCAGAGTTCCCGAAGGCACTAATCTATCTCTAGAAAATTCTCTGGATGTCAAGGGATGGTAAGGTTCTTCGCGTTGCATCGAATTAAACCACATGCTCCACCGCTTGTGCGGGCCCCCGTCAATTCATTTGAGTTTTAACCTTGCGGCCGTACTCCCCAGGCGGTCAACTTAGCGCGTTAGCTACGCTACCCACGTTTCAAGAACACAGACAGCTAGTTGACATCGTTTACGGCGTGGACTACCAGGGTATCTAATCCTGTTTGCTCCCCACGCTTTCGTGCCTCAGCGTCAGTATTTGTCCAGGTGGCCGCCTTCGCCACTGATGTTCCTTCCAATCTCTACGCATTTCACCGCTACACTGGAAATTCCACCACCCTCTACAATACTCTAGTTAGCCAGTTTCAAATGCAGTTCCGAGGTTGAGCCCCGGGATTTCACATCTGACTTAACTAACCGCCTACGCACGCTTTACGCCCAGTAATTCCGATTAACGCTCGCACCCTCCGTATTACCGCGGCTGCTGGCACGGAGTTAGCCGGTGCTTCTTCTGTCGCTAACGTCACAGGTGCAGCGTATTAAACTACACCCTTTCCTCACGACTGAAAGTGCTTTACAACCCGAAGGCCTTCTTCACACACGCGGCATGGCTGCATCAGGGTTTCCCCCATTGTGCAATATTCCCCACTGCTGCCTCCCGTAGGAGTCTGGGCCGTGTCTCAGTCCCAGTGTGGCTGATCATCCTCTCAAACCAGCTAGAGATCGTCGCCTAGGTAAGCCATTACCTTACCTACTAGCTAATCTCACTTGGGCTAATCTAAAGGCAAGAGGCCCGAAGGTCCCCCTCTTTGGTCCGTAGACATTATGCGGTATTAGCAGTCGTTTCCAACTGTTGTCCCCCACCTCAAGGCATATTCCCAAGCATTACTCACCCGTCCGCCGCTCGTCAGCAGATAGCAAGCTATCTCTGTTACCGCTCGACTTGCATGTGTTAAGCCTGCCGCCAGCGTTCAATCTGAGCCATGATCAAACTCTTCAATTAAAAAATCGTTTGTGAAGCCTAAGCTTCGACTCAATGAATTCTGTACATATAAAACTTTATAGTTTTGTATGAACTTGCTCACTGAGTTAATTGCGCTACCCGAAGGTAACTTTTTT
>NZ_JADNYL010000001.1 GCF_017168195.1 Thalassotalea sp. G2M2-11 | reverse complement strand
TTGTTTGACGAATTAACGCTCAATTCAGTCAATATATGTACTGGCAGCTGTTAATTCATCGATACGATGTGCTGTTATTTGTTGATGATCATCATATTTACTGGCAAGTAAAATTCGATTGTGAATTCCCGCAGCTTGCGCAGCTTGCATGTCTGAGGTTTTATCTCCGATAAAAATGCTTTGTTTTAAATCTATCTTATGTTCATCGCTTGCTTTTAATAACAAACCCGGCTCTGGTTTCCGACATTGACATGCTTTTAGGTATTCACCCTTGCCTTTGGTCGGGTGATGAGGGCAGTAATACACATCAGTAATTAAGCACTGTTGTTTTTTAAATTCTTCTTTCATCCAACGGGTAAGCGCATCAAACTCTTGTATTGTATACTTGCCCCGACCAATGCCTGATTGATTAGTAATAATGATCAGTAAATAGCCTTTTGCCATGGCCTGCCGGCAAAGTTCGAAGATGCCAGCAACAAATTCGAAGTTTTCTTTTTGATAAACGTAACCATGATCAACATTGATAATACCATCACGATCTAAAAATAATGCTTTATTCATAATTTAACTTATTATTGTTTTTTGACAGCTTAAATGAAAAAAGCGAGTAGAACTCGCTTTTTCTATCATATCACTGACAAAATTACATACAAAGGCCACCGTCAATTTCAACCACGCGCCCAGTGTAAAATTCATTCTCAAAAATATACTTAACCGTATGGGCTATTTCATCTGCTTCACCTAATCGGCCAACTGGTTTCATTTTCTCTAGACGATCACGCATTTCCGGCTTCATTGCATCCGTCATCGCGGTACGGATAACTCCTGGCGCAATAGCACCAACACGAATGCCATGTCGACCAAGTTCTCGCGCCCATGTTACTGTCATGGCAACTACACCCGCTTTAGAGGCAGCATAATTTGTTTGTCCCATATTACCGCCACGGGCAATTGACGACATATTAATGATGACACCTTTTTTACCTGATTCAATCATATGTACTGCCGCTTCACGACCACATAAAAATACACCTGTTAAATTAACATCAATAACAGATTGAAATTGATCTAATGACATTTTATTGGTGACTTGACCTTCTTTGGCTTTCACGAACATACCATCTCGCAAAATACCAGCATTATTAATCAAACCATCGATACCGTTAAAATCATCATTAATTTGCTTAAATGTCTGTTCTACCTCTGCTTCATTGGTAACATTTGCTAAATAGTATTTAGCAGATGATCCTGCTTGCTCGATTAAGCTAACAGTTTCTTGCAATAATTGTTCATTAAGATCAATCAGTGCTAATTTTGCACCTTCTTTCGCTAAATTAATCGCTATTGCACGACCTAGGCCTTGGCCACCACCGGTTATAACAATTGCTTTATCTGTTAAATTCATGCGTTATCCTATTTTTCTATGGCTCTATGGCCTATTCATAATTTTCTTGTTCACTGAAAAACCACTCAACTTGTGACTCTTCAACCTCATAAATGTTGTTATACTGCCAATTGGGTTTATTGTCTTTATCTACTAACAATGCTCTAACCCCTTCAACAAATTCTCTATGTTGACAAAAACGTACCGATAAATTGAGCTCGTTAGCAAAGCATTGTTCTAATGATAAATCTCGACAACGGTTCAGTTGCTGATAAATAACATGTGCGCTAAGCGGGCTACCTGCTTGTAACTTTTTCTTTGCTTTAATAAACCATGCTTCATCACTTGGAAACGCCATGATAGCGTTAAAGCACTGTTCACAGTCACTACATTGGGCTAATTGTTCAAATAACGGGGTAAATTGCGCAATATTTCCAGTAATAACTTGCTGCTGTCGCTGTTCAATCTCGATTAAAAATTGTGTCAGTAACTGATGATTAGCTTGTTCACTTGCTTGCCAGTCTAGATTAGCTAATTGTTTCACTAACGCTTCAAGTTCGTTGGCATCAACAATATGATCTGCCAGATTAACATCAATTCCATCTTTCCCATTAATAAAAGCCCCCGTTAAACCAAGAAATACTCCAACACCCTGTGGCATTTGATTTAAAAACCAACTTGCTCCTACATCAGGGTATAAACCGATGGATATTTCAGGCATAGACAGGACCGTATTTTCAGTGGCTACCCGATGACTTGCGCCAGCCATCAAGCCAATACCGCCTCCCATGGTATAACCATCTAACAAGGCCACAATAGGCTTACTCGCTTTATGGATCAACAAATCTAATTGATATTCTAAACTAAAAAAGTACTTTGCTTGCGCCTTTTCTACCTGAGCTTCAGTTAATAACCCCTCTGTAGATAGTTCGCCTTGTCGCAATTTAACCAGTTCGTGATAAATACTTACCACATCACCACCAGCACAAAATGCCTTATCGCCTGCTCCAGTGAATATAATGGCAACAACATTAGGATCAGCTAACCAAATAGGCAACTGCTCTAACATTAGCTCAATCATCTCTTTGCTTAACGCGTTTAATGTGTTCGGTGAATTTAAACAGGCCGTGGCTAATTTTTTACCATTAGCTGTTGGCTGTTCAGTAAATATGACTGGAGTACAAGTTAATTCATTCTCATCAGTTAACATTAGTTATCAAGACTCGCATCAATTTCAACCACAGTTCTTCCCGTGACAGTTCCTTCAACATAGGCGTCAAAAGCATTGGGTAATTCAGCAAATGCAATAGTCGTCGGCGCAATTAAATCTAAACGCGTTGGTTTTAAGTCAGTTGCAAGTCGTTGCCAACCTTGAGCACGCACTGACAATGGCATTTCCACCGAATTAATCCCTAATAAGCTAACGCCACGTAATATAAATGGCATCACAGTAGTATCTAGTTTAAAGCCGCCAGCTAAGCCAATAGAAGCAATGTTTCCCCACACGTTGGTAGTACGAGTCAACCAAGCAAGGGTATCGCCGCCAACATTATCAACTGCACCGCCCCACTGCATACTTTCAAGTGGCTTAGTACCCATATCAATATCATGACGGTTCAATAACTTGCTGGCACCTAAAGCTTTTAAGTAATCTTCTTGCTCAGTTTTACCCGTGAATGCAATCACTTCATAACCAATGTTACTGAGCATATTAATTGCAAAACTGCCAACACCGCCGGTGGCACCAGTAACAACAATAGGGCCACGTTCAGGAATTTGTCCATTATCTTCCATACGCTGCACCGCTAATGCCGCAGTATAACCTGCAGTACCGATTGCCATCGCGTCACGTAACGTCATACCTGTTGGAAGCGCAACAACTGAATCCGCTTTAACTCTGGCATATTCAGCATAGCCACCGTCGTATAATTCAGACAATTGTGCTCCGCACACTAATACCTTACCACCGACCTTGAAACGACTATCAGTTGAGCTAACCACAACACCAGACAAATCAATGCCCCCCACTAGCGGATAAGTACGTAATATTCGTCCTTTGCCTGTAGCAGCTAATGCATCTTTATAATTAATGTCAGAATAAGCGACTTTAATCACGACTTCACCGTCAGTAAGATCATCAAGAGATATTTGCTCAAAGTCACTCACAATACGTTTTTTATCGCCATCTTGTACTTGATGAATGCGAAACGCGTTAAAAGTTTTCGGGATATCACTAACTGTACTCATAAGTATTCTCTTAGTTAATTAACGGTAAGTTTTGTCAGCTTATATTGCGACAGCCATAATCGCTAGACGACTTTAGTAGGACAAATACCGCAATACTACAACGCGCACTGCGGCATTATGCTATGCAATCTATGAGTTACATGTTTCGGCGATATTGACCACCAACTTCAAATAACGCACTAACAATTTGTCCTAAGGAACTGACTTTACATGCACTCATCATCTGCTCAAAAACATTCTGATTTTCGAGTGCCGCTTGTTGTAGCGTTTTAATTTCATTACTTGCCTGACTTTCATTCGCTTTATGAAGATTTGCTAGCATCTCAATTTGATAGTTTTTCTCTTCTTCTGTCGCACGAATAACCTCAGATGGGATCACTGTTGGCGAGCCTTTAGAGCTTAAGAAAGTATTTACTCCGATAATAGGGTACTCACCCGTATGTTTCAGGTTTTCATAATACAAACTTTCTTCCTGAATCTTGCTACGTTGATACATGGTTTCCATTGCACCAAGTACACCGCCGCGTTCTGTAATACGATCAAATTCAGTTAAAACAGCCTCTTCAACTAACTCTGTTAACTCTTCAATGATAAATGAGCCTTGAATAGGATTTTCATTTTTCGCTAAACCTAATTCACGGTTAATGATCAATTGGATCGCCATAGCACGACGAACACTATCTTCTGTTGGCGTGGTTATCGCTTCATCGTAAGCATTAGTATGTAGTGAATTACAGTTATCATAAATGGCATACAGAGCTTGTAATGTGGTGCGAATATCATTGAAGTCAATTTCTTGCGCATGCAGTGAGCGACCAGAGGTTTGAATATGATATTTCAACATTTGGGCACGTGCATTCGCCCCGTATTTATTCTTCATTGCTTTAGACCAAATACGACGAGCTACACGGCCAATAACGGCATATTCTGGGTCGATTCCATTTGAGAAGAAGAACGACAAATTAGGTCCAAACTCATTAATGTCCATGCCACGGCTTAAGTAATATTCAACAAAAGTAAAACCGTTAGCTAAGGTCAATGCTAATTGAGTAATTGGGTTCGCACCCGCTTCAGCAATATGATAACCAGAAATAGAAACGGAGTAGAAATTACGTACGCCTTTTTCAATAAAATATTCTTGCACATCGCCCATTAATCTCAGCGCAAACTCTGTTGAGAAAATACAGGTATTTTGCGCCTGATCTTCTTTTAAAATATCAGCCTGAACTGTACCACGGACCAAGGTTAAGGTTTTTGCTTTAATATCAGCATAAACATCAGCAGGTAAGACTTGATCACCTGTCACCCCTAACAACATTAAGCCTAAACCATCATTGCCTTCAGGAAGTTCACCTTGATAACTCGGACGTTCACAACCCTTTTCTTTATAAATTTTAGCTATTTTTGCTTGTACGTCTTTCTCTAAGCCATGTTCAGTAATGTAACGCTCACATTGTTGATCAATCGCAGCATTTAAGAAAAAGCCCAATAAGATAGGCGCCGGACCATTGATAGTCATAGAAACAGAAGTTGCTGGATGAGCTAAGTCAAATCCAGAATACAGCTTCTTAGCATCATCTAGACAACAAATAGACACACCCGCATTACCAATTTTACCGTAAATATCTGGGCGCAGGTGCGGATCATTACCATACAAAGTTACTGAGTCGAATGCTGTTGATAAACGTTTTGCTGGCATACCTTTAGAAACATAATGGAAACGACGGTTAGTACGCTCTGGACCACCTTCACCGGCAAACATCCGCGTAGGATCTTCACCTTCACGTTTGAATGGAAATAAGCCCGCCGTATAAGGAAATTCACCCGGTACGTTTTCTTGTAACGACCATTTTAAAATGTCACCCCAACCTTGATATTTAGGTAAACACACCTTAGGAATATCAAGCTGAGATAAAGACTTAGTGTGTGTCTCAATCGATAATTCTTTGTTACGTACCTGAAACTTAAACAATGGATTTTTATATTTTTCTACCTTTTCACTCCATTGCTCAATAATAAGTTTATTTTTCGGATCTAATTCCAGCTCCACTTGGCTATAAAGGGTTTGTAAATTTTCAGCTAACGCTTTGCCATTTGCTTCACCACTTTCGAGCGCCGTATCAATCGCTTGCTGGATACCATAAAGTTTTTGCGCTACTTTCGCTTGCGCATCAACCCACTCATCATAGCTACGGTTATTTTCTGATATTTCAGATAAATAACGAGTACGTTTGCCAGGAATAACACTCGCTTTATCGGCTTGCGTCCCTTCAATACTAAGTACTTCTGCCACCGTTTGTTTGGTTTTATCATTAAGCTCAGTGATAACAGCGTTATATAACTCGGTCATACCCTTGTCGTTAAACTGCGAAGCAATCGTGCCAAACACGGGGACTTGATCATCACCTGCTTCAAACATGCCACGGTTACGCTTGTATTGTTTTTTCACATCCCGTAATGCATCTTGAGCACCACGTTTGTCAAACTTATTCACCGCAATAATATCAGCAAAATCAAGCATATCGATTTTTTCTAGTTGAGTAGCTGCACCATATTCTGGTGTCATTACATATAAAGAAACATCTGAATGCTCTTCAATCTCAGTATCCGACTGACCAATACCTGAGGTTTCTAAAATGATCAAATCAAAATCAGTCGCTTTTAAGATATCTAAGGTATCATTTACATATACTGAAAGTGCTAAGTTTGACTGACGAGTGGCTAAAGAGCGCATATAAACGCGATCATTATTAACCGCATTCATTCGAATTCTATCACCTAGTAGCGCACCACCTGTTTTACGTTTAGAAGGGTCAACAGAAACAATGGCAATTTTGCTTTCATCTGTCGCCATTAAAAAGCGACGAATTAATTCATCCACTAATGATGATTTACCCGCACCACCTGTACCCGTGATCCCTAATACTGGTGTTTTACTGGTTGAAGCAATTTTACGAATTTTATCTAAATCAGCTTTGTTCTCTTCGGGCGCATTTTCAGCCGCAGAAATTAAACGAGCGATGGCCTGTTTATCATTTTTCTTTAAATTAGCAACATCGTCTTTTTTAACATTGGTGCCTGTTTTGAAATCACAACGCTTAAGCATGTCATCAATCATGCCCTGTAAGCCCATTTCACGACCATCATCCGGTGAATAAATGCGCGTAATGCCGTAATCATGCAACATTTTAATTTCTTCAGGCAAAATAACGCCACCGCCACCGCCAACAATACGGATATGTTCACAACCACGTTCTTTTAATAAGTCATACATGTATTTGAAGTATTCGTTATGACCACCTTGATATGATGTCATGGCAATTGCATTCGCATCTTCTTGAATAGCGGTATTAACCACTTCTTCTACACTGCGGTCATGGCCCAAATGAATCACTTCTGCACCGCTTGATTGTAAAATTCGGCGCATAATATTTATAGCGGCATCATGACCATCAAATAATGATGCGGCGGTAACAATACGGATTTTGTTTTTTAACTGATATCTTTGTGCACTCATTTGTGACTCTCTTCAATTATCTGTTATCAACCCTGCTCACAACTATCGTCCATCACGGCGAAGTTTTCGAATTTTTGTTTACTTTCAATGTAAGTAAATCGCCGTAAGCAAAGTTATTAGTAGTAAATTGTCATTCTTAGTTAAATTAGAACACATAGTACAACAAGATAAAATTGATTTTCTTGCCTCAATAATGGACTATATTGTCATTATCAAGCATTCTTATCTGAATTATTCCATGAATGAAAATAACCAATTAGCCGATGAGCAAGATATCCGCTTAGTTATTCCGTTATTTCTGTTACGTAAATTAAAAGAACATGCCCTTACATCTGGGCTTTACCCAATATCTCTGGGACAGTATTCCCGTAATAATAATTATCAGATTAGCCAACGTTCAAACGAACAATACTGCTTAATTTACTGTCAAGTTGGTCAAGGAAAATTACATTATAAAAACAAGAGCAGAATGGTTCATCGTGGCGATCTTGTGCTTATTCCTCCACATCAACAATTTAATTATCAAGGGCATAATAATAATGGTGTTTATTGGATAAACTTTACGGGCAAACTTGCTGATGATTTCGCCGAGCGTTTATTAATGAAAATGGACGATGGTTTAGCCCATGTCGGTATTCAAAGTAACATTATTGCTGACTTTGATTACCTGCTCGACCTAGGTAGCCGAGGCTATACCGCAACAAACGTTATCCACGCGGTGCATTTATTGCAACAGGCATTAAGCTTTTTAGCTTTACAGCTAAGGGCATCCGCGTTTAATAAAGCCAGTAATTTTGACTTAGAAGCAATAGAAAACTTAATGCGTAATAACCTTCACCAAGAATTGAACCTTGACGTATTAGCCCATTACAGCCAACTATCAAAATTTCATTTTGCCAAGAAGTTTAAAGATCTTACCGATACTTCGCCCATTCAACATTTTATCAATTTGAAGATCCAGCACGCTTGCTTTCAGCTAGATAACAGCGAAGACACCATAAAAAGTATCGCAGAATCAATTGGCTACAATGACCCCTACTACTTTTCACGATTATTTAAAAAAGTTGTTGGTATGTCACCGAAGCAATATCGTGACTCTCGTCATCATCAATAAGGGGATAAAAATATGCTTACTTATCAATCTTAGGCTAAACAAGTAAAGAGCTTACGGCTGATTACTTGTCTAGCCCCAATAAGTTTATTTAAATTTCACCGCCACATACCATGTTTAACTATCATGCTTAAGTAGCCGTTTTTAGCGAACTTTTGTTACTAGATACAACCCTTTGTTTTTTGCATCGGGAACCTCAGAAATCCACAGATAGTTACCGGGCTCAATATCAACACTGAAATATCCAACGCCACCTGCTGGCATTTCTTCAAGTCCACCGATAAACTCAACGGGCGACGGGGTTTCCAGGCCGGTTGGAGACGCCCAGTTCATCCATTCGATAACCGAAGCAGCATTGCTATTGACCTTTGCCAAATGAACGTCGTGCCCGACAAAATTTTCATGAATTTTCTGATCTTCAAAAGTAACTTCTATTATGTGTTTGCCAGCAGTAATTTCACCATCTAACTCAATCCCGCGTGCAGACGATATTGTTAATCTAATGTCGGCTTTGGGAGCAACAGTTGCTACCTCTTCGGTCACAGTAAATGCCCGTTGCATCGGGTGAAACACCCCGTTAGTTTTTACATAACATTCTAGGTAATAATGACCCGGTTCAAGGAAGACCGTTGCGGATGATTGTTTGCCCGATGATAACAAGCCAGGTCCACCAGCTGGCTTAACCTGTTGGAACCAAGCAGGAATCTTACCAAAAGCCTGCATTGCTTGCTCTGATTGTCCTGCAATAATTAAATTCATACCCTCCTGAAATGGCGGTACAACCTCATGCCTCACATCAGCTAATTGTCGTCCTTCGGGTAGCTTTTGAATAAGCGCAAAATGCACCAAGTCAGAATCATTACTAAAGTGAAATTTCGTCCATCCAGCAGGAACTGTTTCAGGAGCGTCAAACATCATCCCTTTAGCAATGATGTTAAATTGATTTTGAGTAGCTGCGGACTTTGTTTTAGGATAAATAGCACATCCGGCCACTATGCAGGCACTTAATAAGATTCCTAAAGATACAACTTTATTAAATTTCATTTTTATTGTCTCCATATTGATAAAAGCGCTTGCTTGAACCAAGTTGCACTACCTAAACCAAGTGCGCTTTTACTATCGATGCACAGCCCGACAACCACAGTGCGCTGGGAACTTATTACAACAGGATCTTTAGTTAAACAACCAGCACGAAGGCTCACGAAAAATCGTTCACCCCAACGCTTATTATTTAAACGTTTTGCTAATCGCCGTCTATCCTTTCTTATTTAGACTATTAGAAATAGTTATTACTCATCCATTATTAATCAACTCATACCAAGGAGATACTAGAAATTTTCACTATAATCCAAGATTAATCTTACTCATTAACCAAAAACGGTAATTGTTTGGTGACTTTTAGCGATAACTTCCCCAGTGTTACTCCATATATAAGCGTCTGAATACCCATAGCCACCTTTAGCATAGCTAGCGTCACATTGATAAGCCAACCAGTCTGTTGGGTTGCATTTAACACCAGGGTTGATGAACTCCAAGTACCAATTCATGGTGCTCAATGGTGCTGGGCTTTTTAATTGTTGTGCAAAAGTTGGAGGCCAAGTATCAATCAAGCACACAATGTGAGCATTGGTAATCACCTGTGGAGCTTCTTTGAATCGCATCCATCCGTGAGTATGAGACTCACTACTACCACTAAACGGGCCACCACCATCACTAAGATATAAATCAAAATTTTGAATAAAGTTAGGGGCACCTTCAAGGTTATCTTGCAAAAACCTTGCTCCTTCAGGTTTTATCATCGTATGGGAAGGAATGTGATCGATTACTATATCGCTTGCTCTTTTCGAACCAAAGCAAGATTGCTGTAAAACGGCTACTTGGCCATTT
Source organism: Thalassotalea sp. G2M2-11 (assembly GCF_017168195.1). Classification (GTDB taxonomy): domain Bacteria; phylum Pseudomonadota; class Gammaproteobacteria; order Enterobacterales; family Alteromonadaceae; genus Thalassotalea_E. The sequence continues at coordinate 1,351,506 of NZ_JADNYL010000001.1, read as the reverse complement.
TGCATGGCTTTTGATAGGACTTGAACGACGTTTTTCCCTTCCCTCAATATACTCACTTCGATTTCAAATGGCTCGTTCGCAAGTAGTGGACCAATAAAGCTGGTGTAAAGAGAATGAAGGTCTTTATCTTTTGACACTTTTTCTTCAGCAGCAGCAAGCAGTAAACATGCAGAAAGCCCTCCAAATACTGTTCTTCCCTGAGTCCACTGTTCAGAAGACTGCATAAGGTCACTTTTTCCATGTAAAGCAACATTGTGTTTTGCTGCTGCAATTAACTCATCAATCGTCATTTTAAATTACCAACATATTTAATTAAAAGCTTAATACCCTTGCCCCTGAAAAGCTATATTTGGCTCTAAAGCCTCGTTTCACTCCCTAAATTATCGGGTTGATAGATATTAAAATACGAAACAATTCACAATAGTCAGGCGCAAGTTTTAGCTAACAACCGCTGATGCTAATCAATGGGAAACAACTGTTGTTGCTCAGCAATAACATTTAATACTTTTACCATTTTTTTATCTAATAACGGTTGTAATAATTTCGGTGTTGTTGCTATTAAGGCAAGCTCATTTTCTGTTATTGCAATAACACAAGTAATATATAACGCAGATGACTCGAATAAAGCAAAAGCATCATCAGAAATTTGATAAAACGTCATAGTTTGCATTTGTTCAGCCGAAGTTTTCCTTTCCGCTAAGCCATCCATACTCTCGACGGAAAGTTCTATGGTAAGAATGTTATCCTCATCCCCGAACCAACCCGCAGTCATGGTACGAAAATTAAATAAGGCTTCTAATTTATTAGCCACTGAAGATAACTTTGTTTCTCGTTGTTGCAACTGTTCAGCAATATCAATCGTTATCGGTAAGGTTGTCGCCATCATAATTATGTGTTTTGTCGGGTGTTATTGTATTACCCACAACATACGTGATTTATTCACTATCTCAAGAATTATTTTTCTCACTTAGCGCTATCACGATATAGTTATTGCCAAGTATCTCAAGCGTTTTGCTTTCACTTGTTAGCCACTGAAATAATTCCCCTTTTGCTAAGGTTAACGACTCATTATTCGCGTTAAGATTAATCGTGATATTTTCTGATACCGCGAAGACTTGCAATAGATCTGTTGTTGATATTTCATAGGTTTGCGAACGAGTGACAGCAGTTACCTTACTCTTAATACTTTGCTGGTTAGTAATAACATTTAAATCAACAATTTTACCATCAATTAATTCGCCATAAGTGATATTAGCCCCGTCAAACTCAGCAATATCTAACGGCTTTAGTAACTGATCACTCGGCAATTTTTCACCATTACTCGCTCGTTGATGATGTAGGTTAATTCCGTTGCCTGAAAGCAAGGTAAGCTGACGGTAATAGCCAGCAAAGTTAGAAAATTCACCATTTTCACTTACCGTTGCCATACTAATGCGCCAATCAAAATCTGTTATTGTGCCGCCAGTGTTAATCGCTAATTCGGTGGTTTCACCTAAGCCATTTTTCCATGGCGTGGTAATAAATTGACTAGCCGTTTTAATCAAATACATCTACTCACCTTCATATAATTTAGATAAAAGAAAACCGCTGAATTTCAGCGGTTTTTCTGATTAGCCAATGTTAAATAGCGTAAATTATAACATCTCTAAGGCGATAGCGGTTGCTTCACCACCACCAATACAAAGTGATGCAACACCTTTTGATAAACCTTTATTTTTCAATGCGTGGATCAGAGTAACCATGATTCGAGCACCACTTGCCCCTAACGGGTGACCTAAGGCACATGCGCCACCATTGATATTTACTTTATCGGCATCAAGCTCTAACGATTTCATACCAAGCATAGTCACCATGGCAAATGCTTCATTGATTTCAAATAAATCAACATCAGCAGTGCTCCAGTTAGCTTTATCTAATACTTTTTTCATTGCACCAACCGGTGCTACGGTAAATTCAGCAGGCTTTTGCGCATGCGTTGCGTGAGCAACCACTTTACAAAGTGGGGTTAAACCACGTTTTTCGGCTTCTGATTGCTTCATCATCACTAATGCCGCTGCACCGTCAGAAATTGAGCTTGAGTTAGCTGCCGTGATGGTTCCATCTTTTTTAAAGGCTGGGCGTAATGAAGGAATTTTATCAGGGCGAGCATTACCTGGTTGTTCATCGGTATCAAACACACTTTCACCACGACGGGTTTTCACGGTAACTGGCGCAATTTCATTATCAAACGCACCTGATTCAATTGCGGCATTAGCGCGAGATAATGAACGGATCGCATACTCATCCATTTCTTCACGAGTAAAACCAGATTCATCAGCAGTACCTTGAGCGAAACAGCCCATTGCTACACCGTCATAGGCGTTTTCTAAACCATCTGTCATCATATGATCTAACACTTGGCCAGCACCCATTTTAATACCAGAGCGACCACTTGGTAATAAATGAGGAGCATTGGTCATACTTTCCATACCACCAGCAATAGCAACATCAATTGAACCAGCAGCTAATGCATCGTGTGCTTGCATAGCGGCTTTCATACCTGAACCACACACTTTGTTAATCGTGGTACAAACCGTTGAAAGGTCAAGTTCGGCTGCAAGTGCGGCTTGACGAGCAGGCGCCTGTTTTAGACCAGCAGGTAAAACACAGCCCATGATCACTTCGTCAACCTGATCATTGGCTAGTTTGGCTTCTTCTAACGCAGCTTTAATTGCTGTTGCCCCAAGGTTTGGCGCACTTACAGCGGATAATCCACCCATAAAACCGCCCATTGGCGTTCTTTTAGCAGATACAATGACAATAGGATCAACAGTAGACATAGCTCTCTCCAACGAAATAACGTTTGTTTGATTTATAATATTTGTAGGTTAGCCATATATTAACGTTTACGCCAACGTAAAGCCAATAGTCATTTAGTACTAGCCAACCATAAAGTGTTCATAGCTGTATTAGAAAATTGCCACTGGTGCTTACCGCGATGCTGCAAGCTCAATCATTTGTTATTGGTGCCATTTTTTGCAATTTTCGTTGTAACGTACGCCGATGCATTGATAATTGCCGCGCCGTGGCTGAAATATTGCCATTATTGTATTTCAACACTTGCTGAATATGCTGCCATTCAACTTGCTCAGCTGACAAAGTAGGCTCATCGAGCTGATCGTGAACTTTCACTGGCTTTTTACCTAGCCCTAATGCCGCTAGCAATGTTTGGCTATCAACAGGTTTACTTAAATAATCATCGGCCCCCAGTTTAATTGCGTCAACCGCACTACTGATACTGGCATAACCCGTTAATAAAATAATTTTGCTGTTGGGTAATAATTGTCGCATTGGTTTGATTAAGTTTAAGCCACTGTCATGATGTAATTTCATATCCAGCAAAATGAAATCAGGTGTATGACGGTGACACGCCAATAAGGCTTCACTGGCATGCTCAACATGCCAGCAGCTTAAATCATGTTTAGCAAGTCTTCGCATCAAAACACTTGCAAAGGCACTATCATCTTCAATGATTAATAACTTCATTAATCTACCTGTTCATTGTTAATCATAGGCAATGTCACGGTCACTAATGCCCCACCATTTTGATGATTTGTTAATGACAGTTTGCCGCCCAATCGTTCTAAGCTCGCGTAGCTGAGAAATACCGCCATTCCTAGCCCCTGCTCGCTATCAACAGGCTTAACCCCTAATTCTGCTAGCTTAGATAAAGTAAAGCCTTTACCAAAATCATGAATAGCAAGTTGCCAGTGATGATTTTCTACTCGCCACATTAATTCAATTTTATTGCTTCGATTCGCCCTTGTAGCTCTGATAGCGTTGTTTAACAAATTTAAAATTGCTGGTAACAATGACGCACCCGCTTTAAGCAACAATGTGTTAGGCGATATTGTTTCTCCATCAGCAGCCTTTATTACCGGCTCAATATCGGGGTAATTCAAACTTAGATGATCAGCAATGTTAGTTAATAATTTATCACAACTGATACTTGATATCGTTTGCTCTTTTATATCAAATGTTTGCTGGCGAAATGTGGCAATACTGTCTCTACAACGGCTCAGTTGTTGCTCCATGTCTTGCAATAGAGCATTTTCGGGGAATTCATCCATTAACTCTTCAGCAAGCAATTGCACCGTAGCAATCGGCGTGGCTAATTGATGAGTTACTTGTGCAGAAGCGACCCCTAACGAAACCACTTGCTCTTGTTTTAATAACTCTTCTTTATATTTGGCTAATGCCCGTTCACGGGTACTGATACTACGCGCCATTTTACCAACCACAATTGCCACCACTAACGCGGAAAATAAAAAGTTAATCCACATACCAATAAAATGGCCTTGCATGTTGCCATGCATCACACTCATTGGCAGCTGCCACAACAATAGGCTATACGATGCGATAGCCCCACAAGCAACAATCAATAATTGCACATGGCTTAACGCCACCGCAGCGATTGCGATAGGAATTAATAACAGTGAAACAAAGGCATTGGTAGCGCCACCACTAAAGTAAAGTAACAGCGATAAAAAGAGAATGTCAGCTAACGCTTGGATAAAAATCGCCCGATTATTTGAATTCACCGCATTACGATAATAGTGATGACAAGCAATAGTAAAAATAATCTCAGCAATAATCACTGACACTAGCGGTGTCCATGGTAACTGATAGTTTAAGACTAAATTGACAAAAATAATCAACGAAACTTGAATGACAATTGCGGCAAAGCGCAGTGCAAAAATCAATTGTAATTGATTAAGTCCTTTCATTAGTAGCGACACGCTGAAAAGCTCCCCCTCTTACGTAAGCTAATGATGATAACGGTAAAGTTCACCTGCTATATTGCTAAATATCAAACTATCTGCAGAAATTCTCTACCTTTGTTAAAAATTATTCTCTGACATGCGGCTTGACACAAAAAAGTTTACGTTTACGTAAACTTCATGCTATCTTTATTAAATGAAAATTATAAGCGAGAACTCTATGAGCAAATCAAGCGCAATAACATACTCTATCGGTGAATTAGCCAAAGAATTTGACATCACCACCAGAAGCATTCGTTTTTACGAAGATCAACAGCTCATTCATCCGACTCGTAAAGGGCAAACACGAATTTATAACCAAAGAGATAAAGTTCGACTAAAGTTAATTCTACGCGGCAAACGTTTAGGCTTTTCTCTAGCTGAAACGGGTCGTTTATTTGAACTTTATGATGCTGATAAATCAAGTGCAACCCAATTAAACACCATTATGGAGTTAATTGCCCAGAAAAAATCAGATTTAAGTCAGCAACTAGAAGACATTAAAGCTGTGTTAATTGAATTAACAGGGCTTGAAGCAAATTGTAAAGAAGCGTTAGCACAAATAGAAAAATAATCACTAACGTTTTTATATAACTCAACTATTAAACACAAGGATCACTCATGATTTCTACATTTTCATCACTTAACTTTAACTTAGGCGAAACCGTTGACATGATCCGCGATCAAGTTAACGCCTTTGCTCGCGATGAAATTGCCCCTCGCGCCGAACAAATCGATTTAGATAATGAATTCCCGATGGACTTATGGCGTAAATTTGGCGATATGGGTTTATTAGGCATGACCGTTGACGAGCAATATGGAGGCTCAGGCTTAGGTTATCTAGAACACATGGTGGCAATGCAAGAAATCTCACGTGCTTCTGCCTCTGTTGGCTTAAGTTATGGTGCAATGTCAAATTTATGTTTAAACCAATTAAACAAAAATGCTAATCATGAGCAAAAATTAAAATATTTACCTAAGTTATGTACGGGTGAGCATATTGGTGCGTTAGCCATGAGTGAGCCAAATGCCGGTTCAGATGTGGTTAGCATGAAGTTACGCGCTGAGAAAAAAGGTGACAAATACATCCTCAACGGCAACAAAATGTGGATCACCAATGGCCCAGACGCTCATGTGTATGTGATTTATGCAAAAACAGACATCTCTGCAGGTTCTAAAGGTATCACAGCATTTATCGTTGAACGTGATTTCCCTGGTTTTTCTCGTCATCAAAAATTAGACAAGCTAGGCATGCGCGGTTCAAACACCTGTGAACTGGTGTTTGAAGATTGTGAAGTACCTGCTGAAAATGTCTTAGGCGAAGAAGGTAAAGGTGTTCGAGTCTTGATGTCAGGTTTAGATTATGAGCGTTTAGTACTCACTGGCGGCCCGTTAGGCATTATGGATGCTTGTATGGATCTTGTGGTGCCTTATATTCATGACCGTAAGCAATTTGGTCAATCAATTGGTGAATTCCAATTGGTACAAGGCAAAATTGCCGATATGTACACTCAAATGAACGCAGCCAAATCTTATGCTTATTTATGTGCTCAAGCAGCCGATCGTGGTGAGACTACGCGTAAAGATGCTGCAGGTGTTATTTTATATGCCGCTGAATTAGCAACAAAAATGGCATTAGATGCCATCCAATTACTTGGTGGTAATGGTTATATTAATGAATTCCCTGCCGGTCGTTTATTACGTGACGCTAAGTTGTATGAAATTGGCGCAGGAACTTCAGAAATCCGTCGTATGCTAATTGGTCGTGAGCTGTTTAACGAATCATAATCCTAGCAATTAATAAAACAGTCAGGTTAAGTGCTTATGCACTTAACCCTTGTGATTAACCGTTCAACTAACAAGGCGAATAAACGTGGCTAAGATAACTTCTAAGATCAACCCTCGTAGCCCAGAATTCACTGAAAACGCGCAAGCAATGCAGCTTCAGGTGGATGATTTAAAAGCAAAACTTGAGCAAATAAAACTTGGTGGTGGTGAAAAAAGCCGAGAACGTCACCTTTCTCGCGGTAAACTACTCCCCAGAGATCGAGTTAATACACTACTTGATTCTGGCGCACCATTTTTAGAGTTTTCACAACTTGCCGCAGATAGTGTATACCCAGATGACGTACCCGCAGCAGGTATTATTACCGGTATTGGGCGAGTGGGCGGCCAAGAATGTGTTATCGTCGCTAACGATGCTACGGTCAAAGGTGGTACTTATTATCCGCTTACCGTAAAAAAACACTTACGCGCTCAAACCATTGCTCAAGAAAACAACCTTCCTTGTATTTATTTAGTTGATTCTGGTGGCGCCAACTTACCTAATCAGGACGATGTATTTCCTGACAAAGAGCATTTTGGTCGTATTTTCTTTAACCAAGCCAATATGTCAGCACAGGCTATCCCTCAAATTGCGGTAGTAATGGGGTCATGTACCGCAGGTGGTGCTTACGTACCCGCGATGGCAGATGAGTCTATTATCGTCAAAGAACAAGGCACCATCTTCTTAGCGGGGCCACCGTTAGTGAAAGCTGCAACGGGAGAAGTGGTCAGTGCGGAAGATTTAGGTGGCGCAGATGTACATTGTCGCACTTCAGGTGTGGCCGATCATTATGCACAAAATGATAACCATGCACTTGAATTAGCTCGTACGATAGTTAGTAACTTAAACCGCGTTAAACCGGTTGAAATGAACATTAAACCAGTACAAGAGCCGGCGTATGATCCTCAAGAAATATACGGCATAATACCAAAAGACGCTCGTCAACCTTTTGATATCCGTGAAGTCATTGCTCGTATCGTTGATGGCAGTGAATTTGACGAATTTAAAGCACTTTACGGCACCACGTTAGTATGCGGCTTTGCCCGTATCTTTGGCTATCCTGTCGGTATTGTTGGCAATAACGGGATTTTATTTGGCGAATCCGCACAAAAAGGCGCTCATTTTATTGAGCTTTGTGCACAACGCAAAATACCACTAGTGTTTTTACAAAACATCACAGGTTTTATGGTTGGTCAGCAATACGAAGCAGGCGGTATCGCCAAACATGGTGCCAAAATGGTTACCGCTGTTGCCACCGCGCAAGTGCCTAAATTTACCATCTTAATTGGTGGTAGTTTTGGTGCGGGTAACTACGGTATGTGTGGCCGAGCTTATGATCCCCGTTTCCTCTTTATGTGGCCTAACGCACGTATCTCAGTAATGGGTGGTGAACAAGCAGCAGGTGTACTGGCCCAAGTAAAACGCGATCAAAAAGAAAAACGTGGCGAAAGCTGGACAGAGCAAGAAGAAGCCAAATTCAAACAACCTATTATTGATACCTACGAACACCAAGGACACCCTTATTATGCTTCAGCCCGTTTATGGGACGATGGTGTGATAGATCCAGCTGATACCCGTCAGGTGTTAGGTTTAGCTATTTCAGCCTCACTCAATAAGCCAATTGCCGACACTAAGTTTGGCTTATTTAGAATGTAGGAGTGACTATGACTGTCGAAAACTCAACAAATAAAGTGCTATGTGATGTCGATCGTTATGGTGTAGCGACCGTCACGCTAAATAATCCAGATAAACACAATGCCTTTGACGATGGTGTTATTGCAGAGTTAACAAAAACTTTTTTTGCATTAGCTGAACGTCAAGATGTGCACATTATGATCTTAGCCTCTACAGGCAAAAGCTTTTCTGCAGGCGCCGATCTTAATTGGATGAAACGCATGGCAAACTATAGCTATGAAGAAAACTTAAGTGACGCCAATGCCCTAGCTCATATGCTAAAAGCGCTCAACTTTATGCCTCAAACAACTATCGCGAAAATACAAGGCGCAGCGTTTGGCGGAGCCGTTGGCTTAGCCAGTTGTTGTGATATTGTTATCGCCAACAAAAAAGCGAGCTTTTGCTTGAGTGAAGTCAAGCTCGGGCTTATTCCAGCCACAATTAGTCCTTATGTGGTTAATGCCATTGGACAAAAAGCCAGTCGTCGCTACTTCCAAACAGCCGAGCGTTTTTTTGCCGATAAAGCACAATCTCTAGGCTTAGTTGATGAAGTTGTTGAGCCAGATGCGCTTGATGAAACCGTTGATGAAATGGTGCGTACCCTACTGGCGAATGGTCCAATTGCGGTTAAGCAAGCCAAACAACTCGCGCTTGATGTTGCCTATCAAGATATTGATGAAGAATTGATTAATATCACCAGTGAGCGTATTGCGTCCATACGTGTTTCTGATGAAGGGCAAGAAGGCTTAAACGCATTCTTTGAAAAACGCACACCCAGTTGGCAACAAAAATCGTAAAAAGGATCCAGCACATCATGACTCAAACACAACGAATGTTTAGTAAAATATTGATCGCTAACCGTGGTGAAATTGCCTGCCGTGTTATCAAAACAGCACGTAGAATGGGGATTTTAACCGTTGCGGTTTATTCCGATGCCGATGAAAACTCATTGCATGTTAATATGGCGGATGAAGCCATTTACCTTGGCCCTTCCCCTTCGAGAGAAAGTTATTTACAGGCAGAGAAAGTGATTGCTGCCGCCAAGAAAACCGGTGCGCAAGCCATTCATCCTGGCTATGGATTTTTATCTGAAAATGCCGAGTTCTGTCGACTTTGTGCAGAAGAAAATATTATTTTTATTGGCCCTCCTGTTGGCGCTATCGAAGCCATGGGATCAAAATCTGCTGCCAAATCAATCATGGAAAAAGCACAGGTCCCATTAGTACCCGGCTATCATGGAGATGACCAATCAGAAGCGGTGATCAAAAAAGCGGCCGATGAGATGGGCTACCCTGTACTACTTAAAGCTACTGCTGGCGGTGGTGGTAAAGGTATGCGTCAAGTGTGGAGTGAAGCAGAGTTTAGCGAAGGTTTTGCTGCAGCTAAACGTGAAGCTAAGTCTTCATTTGGCGACGATACCATGTTGGTTGAAAAATATTTAACCCAACCTCGCCACGTAGAAATTCAGGTATTTTGCGATAATCATGGCAATGCCGTGTACTTATTTGAACGTGATTGCTCTGTCCAACGCCGTCATCAAAAAGTGATTGAAGAAGCTCCTGCATTTAACATGAGCGAAACCTTACGTGCCCAAATGGGTGAATCGGCAATTAAGTCAGCTAAAGCCATTGGCTATCAAGGTGCTGGTACGGTTGAATTTTTACTCGATGTTGATGGTTCATTTTACTTTATGGAAATGAACACCCGCCTACAAGTTGAACATCCAGTGACTGAATTAATTTCAGGCCAAGATCTGGTTGAGTGGCAACTACGTGTTGCCGCTGGTGAAGTGCTGCCTAAATCACAAGAAGAATTGGCTATTAACGGTCATGCATTTGAAGCGCGCATCTATGCTGAGGATGCCAACAATGACTTTTTACCCGCCACAGGTACATTATCTTTTTTACAGCCTCCAGAAGAAAGCGAGCACGTGCGTGTGGATACCGGGGTTAGACAAGGGGATGAAGTTAGCGTGTTTTATGATCCGATGATCGCTAAGTTGATCGTCTGGGATGAAAACCGCGAGAAAGCCCTGCAACGTTTAAGTAAAGCATTAACCGAATATCGTATTAATGGCGTGACAACTAACATAGATTTTCTCTATAACTTAGCTACCTGCCCTGCGTTTATAAATCAAGACATAGACACTGGCTTTATCGAGAAGCATCACGACGAGATATTCCACAATTCAGAGCAAGCACTTGCTGATGAATTACCGATGGCGGCCTTGTATCTTGTTTTATCGCTAGCCAACAAAGCTAAAGCTCACGCAACCACCACCACAGATCCACATTCCCCCTGGAATGCGACTAATGCATGGCGGTTAAACGAAGCGCATATTCATCAGTTAGTGTTATCACATAATGACATTAAATATCCGGTGACAGTTGAACAAAAACGTCAAGGCGCTGGCAGCTATTATTTGATCAATGTTAATCATGAAAAATTTGCTGAACGCACCCTTGATTGCCAAGGCAGAATAGAAGACGGCAAACTGCACGTTAGTATTGATGGCCACCGCAGCCAAGCAACCATTGCTCGTGATGGTGATAACATCAGTTTATATCGTCAAAATGGCGTTTTTAACTTTACCTATATCACACCTGACTGCGGCAATCATGATGATCATGCTCAGCAAGGGGGCCTTAGCGCGCCAATGAATGGCACTATGGTGAGTGTACTAGTCAATGCTGGCGACAAAGTTATTAAAGATCAGCCATTGATGATCATGGAAGCAATGAAAATGGAACACACAATCAAAGCACCAAGTGATGGTGTGGTCACCGCTATTTTTTATCAGACTGGCGATATGGTTGATGGTGGCTGTGAACTTATTGCTTTTGATGCAGACGAATAATGACGAGGATATGTAATAATGCTGCCAAAAAACGTCAAAATTGTTGAAGTAGGACCTCGAGACGGTCTACAAAATGAGAAACAACTGATCAGTGCACAAGACAAAATCACTTTGATCGATAAACTAAGCGATGCAGGTTTGTCTTATATCGAAAGTGGTAGTTTTGTTTCCCCTAAATGGGTACCGCAAATGGCGACTTCTACGGATGTTTTTAATGGGATCAGTCGACACGCCGATGTCACTTATGCCGCATTAACCCCTAACATCAAAGGATATGAAGCAGCTATTGCGGCTAATGCTGATGAAGTTGCTATCTTTGCTGCTGCATCAGAGGGCTTTAGCCAAAAGAACATCAATTGTTCAATTGATGAAAGCATTGAACGCTTTGCGCCGATCATCACGGCTGCTAAACAAGCCAATATAAAAGTTAGAGGCTATGTTTCTTGTGTAGTTGGCTGCCCGTACGATGGTGATATTGCACCGGAAAAAGTAGCGGAAGTCGCTGAAAAGTTATTTGAGATGGGCTGCTATGAAATATCACTTGGTGACACCATAGGTGTGGGAACAGCAGCCAGTGTGCAAAATATGTTACAGGCAGTAATAGCCAGAGTGCCCAAGCAACACCTCGCTGTTCATTTTCATGATACCTATGGTCAGGCGTTAACCAATATTTACACTGCTTTGCAAAATGGCATAGCAATTATCGACAGCGCCGTTGCTGGTTTAGGTGGTTGCCCTTATGCTAAAGGCGCTTCAGGAAATGTCGCCACAGAAGACGTGGTATACCTACTTAACGGTTTATCCATCGAAACAGGCATTGACTTGAACAAGTTATTAGCCGCTGGTTGGTATATCAGTGACATTTTAGGCAAAGCACCAATATCGAAAGTTTCAAATGCGTATCGTGCGCAAAACAATTAATCAATGAATACCTCTAATCAAGGAGTAAATAATGGCCGGATTTGACAAAGTAGTGTCAAGCTACGAAGAAGCCATGGCAGGTCTTGAAGATAACATGACAGTCATCGCAGGTGGTTTTGGCTTGTGTGGCATTCCTGAAAACCTCATTGCTGAAATAAAACGCAAGGGCACAAAAGGATTAACCCTAGTCTCTAACAACTGTGGTGTAGACGATTTTGGCTTAGGGGTATTATTACCGGATCGTCAAATCAAAAAAATTATCGCTTCCTATGTCGGTGAAAATGCCGAATTTGAGCGTCAAATGATGAGCGGTGAATTAGAAGTAGAATTAACCCCTCAAGGCACATTGGCAGAAAAAATGCGCGCTGGCGGCGCGGGGATTCCTGCATTCTATACTGCGACAGGATACGGTACGCCAGTTGCGGAAGGAAAAGAAGAACGCGAATTTGATGGACGCCATTATATTTTAGAACCTGCCATTACCGGTGATTTTGCCATAGTTAAAGCATGGAAAGCCGATAGATATGGTAATTTAGTATTTAGAAAAACAGCTCGCAACTTCAACCCGATGGCAGCGACAGCGGGTAAAATAACAGTCGTGGAAGTAGAAGAAATTGTTGAACCGGGTGAATTAGATCCGGATCAAATCCACACCCCTGGCATTTACGTTAATCGCCTGATCCAAGGTAGCTTCGAAAAACGAATTGAACAACGCACCGTGCGTGAAAAATAAGGAGTGATCAATGGCTTTATCAAGAGAACAACTCGCACAACGTGTAGCACAAGAATTACAAGATGGTTATTACGTTAACTTAGGTATTGGTATCCCTACTTTAGTCGCTAATTATGTACCGAAAGGCATGGAAGTAATGCTGCAATCGGAAAACGGCTTATTGGGTATGGGAGAATTTCCAACCGAAGCAGAGTTAGATGCCGACTTAATTAATGCTGGTAAACAAACCGTTACTATGGCAACAGGTGCTTCTATTTTTGATTCAGCAGAATCATTTGCCATGATACGTGGTGGCCATGTTGATTTGACCGTTTTAGGTGCATTTGAAGTGGATGTTAATGGTAATATCGCTTCTTATATGATCCCAGGTAAACTGATCAAAGGTATGGGTGGAGCCATGGATTTAGTGGCCGGTGCCGATAACATCATCGTCACTATGACCCATGCGTCAAAACATGGCGTTTCCAAGCTTTTATCTAACTGTACCCTTCCCCTGACAGGTAAAGGTTGTATTAAAAAAGTACTTACAGATCTGGCTTTTATTGAAATCAAAGAAGGGAAGTTTCACCTACTTGAACGTGCACCGGGCGTTTCAGTAGAGGAGATAGCTAAGTTAACCGAAGGTGAATTAGTGATCCCCGATAACGTACCTGAGATGCAATTTTAGCATCAACTATGAGAATAAGAGGGAAGCTGTTGCTTCCCTTTTTTGTACATTCGTCAGGTATACAAAAGTCAATCAACAGCTTAAAAAATGTTCTTTCATGTCATAAATAATTGTTTTAATTAATATAAGAATTAATTCCCCGCCCCCCTTTATTGGCAGCTAAATTCCCCTAACTTGCAATTTAACTCAGATTTAGTAATACTAAAGGTGACAAAGAAAAGGCAAGACACGCGAAAACGTGTTACGCAAAACCACCGGTCTAAGGGTTTTACATTGTGTATTATCTATGACAGCGGAGTTACCATGTTATTAGGTACGTCCCGTGGTTTTTTCTTTTATTAACTCATTAATTACAAGGTTATTAAAATGAAAAAATTATTACTAGTTTCTACAATTACAGCTTTAACATTGACGTCTGTAGTATCTGTTCCAAAAGCACAGGCTGCTAACATAGCACAAAGCTTATGTGAGTACGTTGCCGCTGATGATAAGAGACGCATGCGCTCATTTTTAAAGGCAAATAGATTAAAAATTCGTCGAGTTTTTGATGGTATTGAATGTAATGGTAAAAACTTGTTGGTCTTTGCAGCAGCAAGAGGCTCTGTAGACACAGGTACTTTGATGATTTCTAAATTACCGAAGAAAGTTGTGTCAGATAACTTAGCCGATTTGCAAAGTGGATCGCAACCGTTGATAGACGCTGCTAACGAACGCATTAGCAGCTAAAATTATTTTTTAGTAGGCGTTATTTGTAATAGCAAAAACTGTTTTACTAGCTAATAATTCTATGTCATTTAAAAAAGCCAGCTTTGCTGGCTTTTTTCTTTTTTGTCAGTAAGTTAACTATTTAATTATTGGTTTATTAACATAAAGCTATTACAATTAATTTGTTAATTAACAATTACCTTATCGATGTCACACATAAAAAGAATCTATAAAGACAGTAAAAATGCCTTAGTACTTACAGGTGGCGGTGCCCGAGCAGCGTATCAAGTAGGAGTACTGTCAGCGATTGCCAAATTTTCGCCACGCAATCGTCCGATCCCTTTTCCTATTATTTGTGGTACCTCGGCAGGTGCAATCAATACAACCGCACTTGCCTGTTATGCTTCTTGTTTTCAGTTAGGCGTGAAAAAATTAGAATGGGTGTGGAAAAATCTCACCACCAGTAGAATATATCACAGTGATCCGTACCGCGTTTCCAGCCATATTTTAAAGGCAATGATGGCAAGTTTTCAGGCCGACTACGCAAATAAAACACCAAGAAGTTTGCTCAATAATGCCCCATTGCGTTCATTGTTAAACGAAGTAGTTGATTACAAACGTATCGATAATAATATCCGAAAAAACTTTCTTTCTGCTGTCTCTGTTACTACCTCAAGTTATACCAGCGGTGACTCAATTAGCTTCTTTCAATCAGAATCAACAATAAAACCTTGGTTTAGAGCGAAACGCCGGGGTATTCCAAGCTTGATCAATAGTCATCACCTGTTAGCTTCTGCCGCTATTCCGCTTGTTTTTCCTTCAGTAAAAATATTGAATGAGCATTATGGCGACGGCTCAGTACATCAGCTGTCACCACTAAGTCCTGCCATTCATTTAGGTGGGGAGAAACTTTTCGTGATAGGTGTAGAACAACCGAGAGAGCCATTACACCCAAGAGAAAACAACCCACATCCCCCAACAACCGCAACCATTGCTGGTCACTTACTCGACGGGATATTTTCCGATACCCTGCAAAGTGATTTAGAGCGTATGCATCGTGTCAATAATACTTTGTCATTGATCGAGCCTGAACAACAACAGGCACATGAAGGCTTAAAAAAAATTGACTCTTTTGTCATTAATCCGAGCCATGACTTTAATGCAATTGCCGTCGAATATTACCATCAACTGCCGCTAACTATTCGCACATTACTGCGCAGCATGGGTATCGCAAATGATCCTGAATCAAGTATTATCAGCTACCTTTTATTTGATAAACATTACTGTCGCCACCTTATCCAACTAGGATATGATGACGCGTTAGCTCAAGAACAACGTATTCGCGAATATTTAGCACTCAATTAGGCAGGTTAGCCCCCTTCTTGAATATATCGTTCCACTCGCTCAATACGACGTGGTTTACCTCTGATCACTAAGGTATCCTGAGCTTGCAACACAGTAGTAGGCTCTGGCTCTTCGGATTCAATCTCATGACGCTTTAAACTAACAACTTTGACTCGACGCGAAGTTAAATTAAGCGCTTCGATACTACGACCAACAGCATATGAATCATCGGTCAATAACACTGCGTGAGCAAACTCAATGCGATCCATTGCTTCAGGGCTCATATCGGTATGCTCCCCTTGAAAAAAACCATGCAAATGGCTGTAATGATTTTTTCGCTCTTTTTGTACCCGTTTAACAATACGAGAAAAAGGAACGCCTGTGAGTGACAATACCTGCGACACCAGCATTAAGCTCCCTTCTAAGCTCTCTGGTACCACTTGATTAGCACCAACTTCCTGCAGTTTATCCAAGTTATCATCATTTCTTGTTCTGACTAAAATAGGTACATCAGGTGCCAAAGAACGTACTTTTTGGATCACTTCTATGGATTGACTATCTTCGCCGAACGCAATAACAACCAGCTTAGCTTTATACAATTGTGCCGCTTCTAACAATTCTGTTTTACGCGATGAGCCAAATAACACATGTTCACCTGCTTCACGGGCTTTAGTTGTTCGCAATGGGTCTATATCGATGGCAACAAAAGGAATCGATTCTTGTTTTAAAAATCGACTGACTGTTTGGCCGATACGCCCAAAACCACAAATGATCACATGATCTTGCATCTCAGTCTGACTGGGCAAATCAGCTAGATCATGGGTGTCTTTTTCGGGTTCATTACTTAACCAGACGCCCCATTGACGCGCATGTTCCACCATAAATGGTGTGATCGCCATACTTAAGACACCAGCACCGAGTAATAAAGAGGCCTCTTCTAATGGCAACACATTCACCTGCGTTGCTAAAGCAATTAGTACAAAACCAAACTCTCCCATTTGGGCTAACATAATAGCCGATGCCCAGGCATCTTTGGGTTGCTCGCCTGCCCGCACCACTAAGTATTTAATGATCACTATTTTTATTAATAAAAAGCCAACTAATAATGTCAGTACGGTTAGCGGTGATGACACTAAAATGACAACGTCTAATTTCATCCCAACTGTGACAAAAAATAACCCTAATAAAATATCACGATATGGCCTAATATCGGCTTCGAGTTGGTGTTTGTACTGGCTTTCACCAAGCATCATTCCGGCTAAGAAAGCCCCTAATGCCATAGACAAACCAAACCATTGCGTCAGCGCAGCAGCCACTAAAGTCACTAATAAGGTAGTTAATACAAACAATTCATCGGTGCGCACTTGCGCCACAAGATTAAATAAACGAGGTAATAGCCACTTACCCGCAGATAACAATATGCCAACGACAAAGACCCCTTTTACTAACGCATAGATTAACGCTAATAGCATTGAGCTATCGGTTTGCTCAGCAAACATCGGGATAATAATTAATAAAGGAACAACAGCAACATCTTGAAAAAGCAGTACTGCGACGGCAATCTGCCCAGATTTTCGCTTCATTGCGCCACTTTCACTGAGCTGACGGATCACAATCGCGGTGGAAGACAAAGCAAGCACACCACCAATAACCAATGCACTGGCAAAACCTTGCCCTAAAAACATGGCTAACAGCATAAAAACAAGTAACGAAATACCCACTTGTAAGCTGCCAATCGCAACCACTAAATGACGCATTGCCATTAACTTCGGCAATGAAAATTCTAAGCCAAGAGTAAATAACAAAAATACAATACCGAGTTCGGCGAAATGTTCATAATCAACACTTTCATGTGTCAGTGCTAAACCATGCTCTCCCACTAACATACCTGCCACAAGATAAGCTAAAATTGCGGGTAAGTGAATGCGCCTAAATAACCAGACAATTAATACAGCACTGGTGAGTATTGCCAGTATTTCTAAATAGTGTGCCACTAAAAACCTTAATAAAATTAATGAGTAAAATTTACAAGTCTCAATTGAGTATATCGTAAAACACAGTTATTTTTTGACTATTTTTCAACGGCAATTTGTTGCCGACAATTTTATGACTTCATCAGCTAACTACTAACCGCTCACGCCAATAAAACCGCACACTTAAGCTATCTTATTGTTAAAAATACAATTTAAAATATAGGTATAAATATTGCTTAGTTAGGATGTACAATTTTACAGGTGGTGCTATGCAAACATTAAACTTAGTTGAAAATACGGCTATCGACTTTAATGCATTTAAAGTTATCGACACACAAGATCATCAAGAAACGTCTTGTCGATTAGCATTAATGGAACAACTTCAAACAAGTCTTGATGTCAATGTGCTACTTAATATCTTTGCGATGGAAGTAGCAAAGTATGTTGAATTTTCAGGATTATACTTCAAATCCGTTAATATTAGTGCAGCGGTTAGGGGCAGTAAATCTGCTAGAAAAGAACGTCGCTATGAATTAAAAATAAATCACCAATATATTGGCACCTTAACCTACGCGTTAAATTCTCCAATTAGTATCACTAACCATAAAATTATTAAAAAATTACACCAACTCTTGGTATATCCTTTAAATAATGCAATTAAATACCAACAAGCTATGCAACTGGCCATGCAAGATGCATTAACAGGGTTAAGTAACCGTCGCTATTTCGATCAACAAATAAAGCGGGCTATGCATCACGCCAATCGTCAACATACTAAAGTTGGCATAATCGTTTGTGATCTAAACAAGTTTAAAGAAGTGAATGACTGTTATGGGCACAGCGTGGGCGATCAAGTCTTGCTAAAATTTGCCAGAGCACTGGAGACAAGCGTACGAGATTCAGACAGTATTTTTCGATTTGGTGGTGATGAATTTGCCATTCTCGTTGAAGATGCCAGTGAAGACTCATTAAATATCATTGAAGCTCGAATTAACCATGCCGTTGGTCAATGTAGTTTATTAAGTAAATATGGTGTGGGGTTTTCTTTGGGGAAAACTTTTATGAATCGTGCAGATAACGAGCAAAGCTTTTTTGAGCGTGCCGATCAGCTACTGTATAAAAACAAACTACAACATCACAACACACTAAATATTGTCTAATTGCCCTAATGCGGCTTTGCGCTCATCTGGGGTAGCATCAACCAGTAAACGGCAAAACCTCACCGCTTGGGCAAACTTATCCTGCCCCAAGTGTTGCAACACTTTTTGGAAAAAATCTCGATGTAAACTAAAGGCCTTAACATAATGAGAAATAGCCTCATTAATCGTGGGGTAAGTGACACCATCAAAGCTAAACGATAGCGCAGTTTGCCATTGAAGCTCATCAATATTAGCCCCTGCAACCACCAGTGACCAACCTGAAAAGTTAACGCGCTGACGGGCTATTTCATACATCATCCAGCCACTTCGCATAAAGCCTTCAAAATTACCGCCAGCAAATTCACTGTTTTCAAGCTCTTGCTTTGTCCAATGAATGCCAATCGCTAAGTCTTTTTGATAAGTACGTAATAAAGATTGCTTAACCTCATTACGCACCAACCAAATCGATGTTCCTTTTGCTTTTCTGGCAAAGTTATAACACTCATGACAAGTCTTTAATGATAACGCGGGATGCAAACAATCAACAATGACATGATCAGCCCGCGGAAATTCAAAGACCTGTGAAGCAGGTTCACCACAAAACCAACAAAGATGCCGACAATCAAATGGCGTTTCAACTGGTTGATAATGGTAAGCCATTATTTACGTTTAGTTTTTTTACTTTTCGATTTCGCTTTCAATCCTTTTTTCGCTTTTCCTTTTATCGCCTTATTTTGTTGTTGTCTTTCAATGGCAATATTCTTATCACGATTAGCTTGATATCGGTTTTTCTTTTCAGTATCAACCTTAGCTTTCTGGCGCGTAAAAACTTCTTCCCTTTCATCAAACTCATAACCAGGCACTATAATACGTTCAAATTGGCGACCAATTAACTGTTCGATATTACCTAAAAATTTCTCATCTTTTGGGCTCACTAAGGAAATTGCTGTGCCTGATTTACCTGCCCGCCCTGTACGACCAATACGATGCACATAATCTTCGGCAAGAAAAGGTAAATGGAAATTCACCACATATGGCAACTCGTCAATGTCTAAGCCTCGAGCAGCAACATCAGTTGCAACCAATACCCTTACTTGACCATTTGCAAATTGCTCCAGCGCTTTATTTCTCGCGCCTTGCGACTTATCTCCATGACATAATGCAGCTTTAATACCATCAAGCTTCAGCTCTTTGGCAAGTATATTGGCACTCTCTTTAGTACCAGCAAACACCAACACTTGCTGCCAGTTATTAACACCTATGATCTCAGACAGTAATTCTCGCTTACGCGCTTCACTAACCCAATAGACAGCTTGTTTCACTTTGCCTGAAGTCGTATTCTGCTTAGCAACTTCTATCGTTTTTGGGGTGGTTAAAATCTGTTTGGCTAATGCTTTCACTTTATGGGAGAAGGTCGCTGAAAACATTAAAGTTTGATGTTGGTGCTTAATCGACGCAAGTACCCGCTCTACATCGGCTAGAAACCCCATATCCAGCATACGATCAGCTTCATCTAGCACTAAATATTTCACCTGAGATAAATCAACATGGCGCAACACCACATGCTCAAGTAGTCGTCCTGGCGTTGCCACTAAAATATCAACACCTTGTTTGAGCATTTTGGTTTGTCCAGGCATATTAACACCGCCGTAAATCACACCCGAAGTTAACGGTAAAAACTGACTATAAGCTTTCACGTTATCACTCACTTGCATTGCTAATTCACGCGTGGGCGTGAGAATTAACGCTTGCACGTGCTCTGCAGAACCTTTCTTCGCTAATTGATCGATAATAGGCAACGTAAAAGCAGCTGTTTTTCCTGTTCCCGTCTGCGCACTAGCCAACACATCGGCTCCACTGCGGATCAGGGGAATAGCCCGTTGCTGAATAGGCGTTAAATTTTTATAACCACAAGCTTTAACGGCTTTTAATAATTCTGCTGATAAACCAATTGAATCAACACTCACTGCAATACCTAATTTATACCAAGAGTTTAAAGCGCCGATTATACCAGTGTTCTAGCTAAGATGCATAAAGCTGTTATGGTTTAACCTGCGCTAACGAACTTATTGCCAAATTCCTTTAGTTAAATGAAGCTTACTATGTTCAGTTTTATCTGGCTGATAACAAGGTAATTTGTTAGCCGCACACTGCTGATGGTAGTCTTTGGTCACGCTCACCACTACTTTACTTAACAAAAATAACGCAACTACATTCACTATGGTCATCAGGCCTGTCGATAAATCTGCTAAGGCAATCACCTCAGGCAAACTAGCAGCAGAGCCAAAGACTAACATGGCTAAAAAACCAATACGCAAAAACCAATGACCAAGTAAATTATCCATATTGAGATATTTTAGGTTATTGTCTGCATAAGCAAAGTTGGCAACAATTGAAGTAAAAGCAAACAATAAAATAGCAAAAGTGATAAAATCTTGCCCCCAATCACCCACTTGATATGCCAGCGCTTGCTGCGTTAGCTGTATCCCTTGAAATTCGCCTGAAGCACCATCAAACAATAAGATCATAAATGCCGTACACGAACAGATAACAATAGTGTCAAAAAACACCGCTAACATTTGCATATAGCCCTGAGATGCAGGATGGGGTGGATAAGGTACTGCTGCCGCTGCCGCATTCGGAGCACTGCCCATACCGGCTTCATTTGAGTAAAGCCCACGTTTCACTCCTTGGACAATCGCAGCGCCAACTAAGCCACTTCCAGCTTCTTTTAAACCGAGTGCAGAGGCAAATATATCACTGATAATCGCGGGAATTTTATCAAGGTTGCCACCGATAACCCCAAGACAAATAATAAAGTAAGCCAAGCCCATAAATGGCACTGTCAGCTCAGCAAATCGCGCAATATTTTTCATACCGCCAAAAATCACCAATGCCGTCAGTATCGTTATCACTATGCCAGTAGTTAATGGTTCTATGCCATAAGAGCCATGAAAAGCATCGGTAATTGAATTTGCTTGCACCGAACTAAAAACAAAACCATAACCAAAAAATAAACATAATGAAAAAGTGATAGCCAATGCTTTGCTTTGCAAGCCTTTACTCATGTAATAAGCAGGGCCTCCACGGTAATTACCGTTTTGATCTTGTTCTTTGTAAACTTGCCCAAGAGTACTTTCAGCATAAGCAGTAGCCATACCTACTAGAGCAATTAGCCACATCCAGAAAACCGCACCAGCACCTCCTAATGAAATAGCCACCGCAACTCCCATAAGGTTTCCGGTTCCTACTCGTGCAGCTAAAGAAGTACATAATGCTTGAAAAGAAGAAATGCCGTGAGAATTCGCTTTCCTGCTCGACTTTAAAATGCGAAACATGTGAAAAAAATGGATAAATTGCAGTCCTTTCAGGCGAATGGTAAACCAAATACCACAGCCAGTAAGCAGATAAATTAAAATACTGCCCCACAAATAACCATTAATCGTACCAATCCAAAGTTCAATCACTGCATCATTTCCTCTTTTAATTTTAGCGACAGCATAGCAAACTCCCCCTAGAAAAGAAGCACTAATACAAACGCTTAAGGAAACGAAACTATCGTCAATGGTTCAAAATAACCAAGAACAAGGGTTGAAACTAATCGGTTTTACTTTTATTTATGCCATTATTAATGAAATGATTATCAGGTAAAAGTTCATCAACAGTTAACTGGCAAGCGTTGGGCGCAAATGTAATAAACAACCTTTGCCAATGAAGGTAAGTCCGTACGATGGCTCTTGATTATCCTGTTGGTTAAGCTGTTCAACAATGCCCTTTTCGATTAAAAAGTCTAATAATGCCGTAGAGATTTGCTGTTTTTTCATTTTCGCCGTCAGCTCTACTTTTGTCGCCATGCCTTTAAGTGAATAGATCGCTTCCATCAGTTTCGTTTCGCTATCTGAAAATGTTGGTAATGCGCCCATATACTCAGGAAACTGCTTATCCGTATATTTACCTGCAACGCGTTTATATGAAGCTTGCATGGCACTGATATCATCGTCTTTATTGTCGGTCAATTGATAAGAATGAAATACGCCCGCTTCTTTTAATAAGTAATCCACCTTAGCTAAAAAGATTGGTATACCGCACCCTTGTGCTACATGATAAAAGCCTGTTTTCCACTTTTGAGCCTTGCCACGTGTCCCTTCGGGGGTGAATAAAAAGAATACTTTTGCCGATTTATGGCGACTGACAAATTGTTTAATAACATCAACTTGCCCTTGTCCTTTAGAAGAGCGATCTATTGGCATCGCACCAAGCCACATCATTAAACGACCAATGACTGGCTTTTTACACCATGAGTCTTTGATGGAAAAGTAAATTTTAACGTCCTGAATAATGGCAGCCCCTAAGGCATAAACAAAATCCCAATTTGAAGTATGCGGCGCTGCTATAGCAACACCAGCCCCTTTCGGAGTCGTCTTAGTGACTTGCCACCCGGCAATTTTAAACCACAATATGAAAATAGATTTAAGAAAGTATTTCGCAATAATGCCATCAAAAATAGTGGTATCGCGAATAGTTAAAGGGTGCTTAGCCATAATTTTATACAGGTAGGATGAGTTAACAATATTTGGCTAATATAGCACATTTTGCCAAAAAGAAAGCGAGTAATTAACATTACTCGCTTTGGCTTGATCTCTATCAGAAAATGATAACGTTATAACGCTTTATAAATCTTCTCTACCGACTCTTTCGCGTCACCAAATAACATTTGAGTATTATCTTTAAAGAATAGTGGATTTTGCACACCCGCATAGCCTGTATTCATGGAGCGTTTAAATACCACCACTTGCTTAGCATTCCACACTTCGAGCACTGGCATACCCGCAATTGGACTAGTAGGATCTTCTGCCGCCGCGGGATTAACTGTGTCATTAGCCCCTATCACCAAGACGACATCTGTGTCAGCAAAATCCTCATTGATTTCATCCATACCCAGTACAATGTCATAAGGAACTTTAGCTTCAGCAAGTAATACATTCATATGACCCGGTAAGCGCCCTGCTACAGGATGAATAGCAAATCTGACCTTCACACCTTTATTAATTAACTCTTGCGTCATTTCATAGACTGGATACTGCGCTTGCGCCACCGCCATACCGTAACCTGGCGCGATAATAACTGATTTAGCTTCCGCTAAAATTTCCGCGACAACATCCGCTTGAGTTTCAACATGCTCACCATAATCAGTGTCATTGTCCACAACGACATCCGTACCAAAGCCTCCGGCAATGACACTAATAAAGGAGCGGTTCATCGCTTTACACATAATATATGACAAGATAGCACCTGAAGAACCAACTAAAGCGCCGGTGACTATCAATAAATCATTATTGAGCATAAACCCTGCAGCGGCGGCGGCCCAACCAGAATATGAATTAAGCATCGAAACCACCACCGGCATATCAGCGCCGCCAATAGAAGCCACTAGATGCCAACCAAAGACTAAAGCAATGGCTGTCATAATATATAACGCACTATCATAGCCGCCTTGTTGAACAAAGCTCACCATTAAAAGCAAACTAACCACACCCGCAGCAAGGTTCATTTTGTGTCGATGAGGAAGCATCAATGCCGAAGTATTGATAATGCCGCGTAGCTTAGCAAATGCCACCACAGACCCAGTAAAGGTAACCGCTCCAATAAATACCCCTAGAAACACTTCAACAAGATGAATATTAACAGCCATCTGCTGCTCTGCCGTTAATACGATACTAGTACCATGATCCATTTCAAAATAACTATTAAACCCCACCAATACCGCAGCTAAACCTACAAAACTATGCAGGATAGCCACTAGCTCAGGCATCTCTGTCATTTCTACTTTTTTCGCTAAACGCAAACCTATTAATGCCCCTATCACCATAGTAATAATGATCACTGCAATGTTAGATACTCGCGGATCAGCGATAGTTGCAATAAGCGCAATTGCCATACCGACAATACCATACCAGTTACCCGTTTCAGCCGTTTCTTGTTTGCTTAGCCCAGATAAACTAAAAATAAATAATAATGCTGAGATAATATAAGCAGCACTGATCAAACCGTGTGAAAATTCCATGACGTGCCCCTATTTTCTAAACATTTTTAACATACGTTTAGTGACGTAAAAGCCACCAACGATATTGATTGTCGCAATGAGCACCGCAATACCCGCAAGCACTTGAATAAGTAAACTATCTTGCCCAACTTGTAGTAATGCACCAACCACAATAATGCCTGAAATAGCATTGGTGACACTCATTAACGGCGTATGTAGAGAATGACTGACATTCCACACCACGTTATAACCAATGACACAAGCTAAAACGAATACGGTAAAGTGTGAAAGAAAATCTGCGGGCGCCACGCTAGCCACCCAAGCAAACAAGGCAGCCCCTGCCGCCATGAAAATATGCTTTTTACTTTCACTTTTTACGGCTGTGGCCTCTTCTGCTTTTTCAGTTTTCACTTGCGCTGGCTTTTGTGTAACCGGCGCTGCACTCACTTGAATAGGTGGTGGTGGGAAAGTAATTTCACCTTGATGAACAACCGTCATATTACGCTGAACTTGATCCTCAAAATCAATATAAACTTCACCGTCTTTTTCTTTGCATAACAATTTCATCAAATTGACTAAGTTATTGGCGTACAGGCTTGAAGATTGATTAGGTAAACGAGAAACAAGATCGGTATAACCAATCACTTTTACCCCGTTAACATCCACAACCTTACCCGCTTCGGTAAGCTCACAGTTTCCGCCACCGCCAGCGGCTAAATCAACAATGACACTACCGGTTTTCATGGCATTAACCATTTCTTCGGTGATTAATTTCGGTGCAGGTTTGCCCGGGATCATCGCTGTGGTAATAATGATATCAACGTCTTTGGCTTGCTCTAAAAACAGCGCCATCTCAGCATCGATAAAGGCTTGGCTCATTTCTTTTGCATAACCATCACCCGAGCCAGTATCCTCTTCTTCATAATCAAGTTCGAGAAATTCAGCTCCCATACTTTCAATTTGTTCTTTTACTTCAGGACGGGTATCAAAAGCACGAACAATAGCGCCTAAGCTACCTGCTGTACCAATCGCAGCTAAGCCTGCGACACCTGCTCCAATGATCATCACCTTAGCTGGTGGTAAATTACCCGCAGCCGTTATTTGCCCAGTTAAAAAACGGCCAAAAGCATTAGTTGCTTCAATCACGGCACGATAACCGGCAATATTTGCCATTGAACTTAAGGCATCTAATGATTGTGAGCGAGTCATACGTGGCACCATTTCCATCGCCAAGGTATTAATAGACTTACTCTTTAATAATTCAAGCAACTCAGGAGACTGTGCTGGCGCAATAAAACTAATCAGCGTGCTACCATCTTTTAGCTGTTCAGCTTCTGCAAGTGTAGGTGCGTTTACTTTAAAAACAATATCACTGGTTAAACATTTTTTCTTGGTAACAATTTCAGCACCCGCTTCCTGATATTCTTGATCAGTAAAGCTTGATTTAACCCCAGCACCTTTTTGGATTTGCACACTAAAGCCAAGCTTTAGCAATGCCTTGACTGCGTTAGGCGAAGTAGCAACACGGTTTTCTCCCCGTTGAGACTCCTTAGGTATTCCTATAATCATACATCACCTTGTCTTTTTTATTATGTGTACATTGTTTTACCACTTATAGCGCAATAATCAAACAGCAGTTAGCTAAAATAATATGATTTAAATCATAGCAATATGAATATTCATTATAAGTAAAGTAAATACTCAAAAGTCACAGTCATCTCTGCAATTGTGATTAGTTCATAGTTTTCCTATACTTTGATATCGTAAAATACGCTTAAAACACCTTAGCCAAAATAAAGGTGAGGACATGATACAAAAGAGAACCTTCACACCAATCAAACAAAACTTAGTTTACTTGATATGTGGTACTCTCTTGGTTTTGCTCATACCACTGACTGCGATGCAATTTTCCAGTGAAGTAAAATGGAGCCCATGGGATTTTCTTGTAATGGCATTATTATGTGTAACGATGGGCGGTTTATTTATAGTTGCTAGCCACAAGTTTCCAAACAATAAATTATTCTCAGCGTTACTAACCTTGTGTGTATTTATCTATATTTGGGCTGAACTATCTGTTGGTGTTTTTACGTCTATTGGTCATTAATCAATAATTTCATCATTGCAAACACATCATTTTACTCATACTTTTCAATATGATGAATATCAAGCGAGTTTAAACTATACTAGAAGTTAATTAACGAAATAAACATTTTACCACTAGGCTAACCAATGAGTATCCGTTTTCGATTAACTGCATTAATGCTCACCTTATTTATCTCAGCAACATTAAATGTGGCTTTTACCTTTTGGCTTGAACAGTTAGGTGAAGAAAAGCTTAAATGGGTACATCACACCCATAATGTGCTGATGAATGCTAAAAGCTTGCTCAGCCACTTAAAAGATGCGGAAACAGGCCAGCGCGGCTATTTACTTACCGAAGATACTGCGTACCTTCAACCATATCATCAGGGACATATCGCTTCACTTAATACCTTATCCTTACTTAAAAAATTAACTAAAGACAACCCTGAACAACAAGCCGTACTCAGTGAAGTTACCACAAAGATGGACGAAAAGTTTAACGAGTTAGCACACACAATTTCTGCTGTAGAATCAGGTGAAAAAGCGCAGGCTTATCAACTGGTAAACGAGGATCATGGCAAGCAATTAATGGATGATATTCGCGCGTATATGGCAACATTTTCCAGTAAAGAAAACCTGCTTTTAGAACAAAGAAAAGGCAGTTATCGAGAGAACAGAGCTAAAATTACCACACTCATTTATGTGGAGCTGGCTATCTTAATCTGCTTAGCATTTGTTACTTACCTGTTTTTGCAAAACAGCTTATTTACGCCCTTAAAATTACTGGTGAAAAGCGCTGAGAAAGTCGAACATGGACAAAAAGTTGAAGCCGGCGATATCGTTGGCAGAGACGAAATGGGCAATCTGTTATCAGCTTTTTATGAGATGAGTCAAAAAGTCACTGAAAGGGAGCAAATATTAGATCACAAAGCGAACCATGACGGTTTAACAGGGTTACGCAACCGTTTAACTGTTAATCAAGAGCTTAATTATGCCATTTCACAATCTCAACTAGATGGTGATAAAAGCGCAGTCTTATTTATAGATCTGAACTCATTTAAGCCAATTAACGATTCCTTAGGCCATGATTTTGGAGATCTAATTTTAAAAGAGACTGCAACAAAGTTACTCGCTTCTACCCGTTCTAGCGACATTGTTTTTCGTTTAGGAGGGGATGAGTTTTTAGTGATATTGAAAAACATTAACGACATCGCTAATGTCATCGCCATAATTCATAAAATCCAGAATGAATTTGCTCTACCGACGGAAATCAAAGGCAAACAAATGGAAATTTCAATTAGCATTGGCGTATCAATTACCCCTGACGACACCACCACATGTACAGAGTTGATCGAGTATGCTGATCTGGCCATGTATGAAGCGAAAAAGGATCCAACTGTCACTTATAAGCTTTTTAACAATAGTATGTTGTCAGCATCAGACGAACCATTAACTAAAGAGAATAGCCATTAATTCCAAGCCACTTAATATCAATAGATAAAGATCGCTTTGCATCATGTTTTTTAACCGATAAAATCTATGCTCAGCTTGCATTTTCTAATATTAACTAATAATAATCATCCATTAAACAAGCTGTTATAATCAGCGTTGTTTACTTTTACATATCACACATCAAATAAGAAAAATCATGGTAAAAGGAAGTTGCCTGTGTGGCGCTATTGAATATCAAGTCGCACTTATCGAAGATAAAATATTTAACTGTCATTGTCAGTTTTGTCGAAAAGCACACGGTGCCGATTATGTCACTTTGGCATTAGCCGATAATCAATCACTTAACTTAAAAGATGAAGGTAATCATTTAACCGAACATATTAATGCTATCGGTGGCTATCGTGCTTTTTGCGGGAAATGTGGCACACGATTAATGAACTATGCCCCCGACAAAAACTTGTATTTAAGCGTTACCTTATCGACTATCGACAGCCCCATCAATTTACATCCAGCGGCTAACGTCAACACAGAATCAAAAGCAAGCTGGTGTGAACTAAGCGATAACATTCCTAATTTTAAAAGCTTGCCTGATGGTATAATCTAGGGCGTGTTGATCTTTCAAGTTTGTTTTTGCTGCAGTTCGTTGGAAATTTATACAAGGCAGTGCTTTTGATATTTGGTTGTTCCACATGATAAAGCACTAAAGATTTTGTGCTCCTGCAAAATCACCTTACCCCACATCCATGTGGGGCAACATAGTAGAAATGACAACAAACGCTGCCTGATAGGTTCGGTTAAAAGCGTTTTACTCTTTGTTGTGAGGAGATTTGCTTAGATGACTATGCGTCATTGCTCACGCCGCGTTTAAAACGCTTTTATCTCGAACAAAAATTAAACAACAAAGATCAACACGCCCTAGTATTTGTCCTGATCCATTACACTGCAGGTCAAGCCACCAACACCAATAAAAACGCTGGTGTCGGGTTAATGTCGTGTAGAATTCGTGACCGACAAAGGTAAAATACAGCCATACTTGTGATTCTTAAGTACAGAGGTAAATTTAATGATTCTCAAACAACTACGTATTAGTCGTCATCTTTCACAGGAACAACTTGCACAGATGTCTGGCTTAAATGTCAGAACCATTCAGCGCATAGAAAGTGGTAAAAATGCCAGTGTGGAATCATTAAAATGTATTGCCGCTGCCCTTAATGTGGATATAGCAACGTTGAATCAGGAGAAATTTATGATCGATAAAAGCTCAGATAACTGGCAGCACTTACCTTTACTATTAAAGTGTTGGTTTATTTTTAACTTTTTACAAACTCGTCCTAGCCGATCATCTGCCAAGCGCATTGAAATTATCGGCCATGTCAGTGGTTTTAGTTTTTGTTTGCTTGGCTTATTTAATCAAGCAGCATTAGAAGGTGGGTTAATTATGTTATTCATCGCCTACTTGTATCACTGGTTAACATGGCAAGGTGATAAATATGGCATTTGGTATGATGTTAATTAACCCCTAAGTGGCGGTTGGCTATCTGAAAAACAGTGATAGTCAGCCGCACAACAAACTAATCAATATCATCTAACGGCCAACGCACGATATAGTCTTCAAAAAAATCAATATCAACTTCATTATCTTTGACAATTTTTCCTCTCACTGACATACCCGCTTTGTGCATCGCAGATTTTTTACCCTTATGTAATAAAGGATGCCACGACGGTAAACCGCGCCCTTCCTTTAAACGACGATAGGTACAGCTTGGCGGCATAAAAAATACATCATCAAGGTTTTCTTGCGTCAGTTGTACACAATCGGGAACCAATTGCGTTCGCTTTGCATATTGACTGCATTGACAAGTTTTATCATTTAATAAATGACAAGCAATATTTGAGTAGCTCATTTGCTCGCCTTCATTAATGTGATCGGTAGGCATTAATTCCGTTGCTTCCGTGGTATTTTCATCATCAATAAACTTGTGTAGGCAACATTTAGCACAACCATCACACAATGATTCCCATTCACTACGTGTCATCTGTTCTAATGATTTACTTTGCCAAAAAGGTGTTGTCATAGTATTGCCTACTGAATGGGTGGAAACTTAATACGATCAGAAAGATGTCCAACCGAACTGACAAAATAGTATGATAAATTCCAATGCATCAATGACTTATAATTATCATAAGCAAGATACACACGGCCATTTTCATCATCAGGAAACACTAATGCAGCGTTAATATCAACTTTAGGTAACGCCGTACCGTCAGCTCTGCGTACCCCCAAGGCTTGCCACTGTGCCAAAGGCTTTTCTCGCTCAGCCCAAGCTTTTAACCAATTTTTTCGACTACCTGTACGCGGTGGGATCGCTAACGAGTGATCAAAGTTAGCCGGCAACTTAACTTGTCGACCCCAAGTGTACTCATCATTCCAACCCACTTTACGTAAATAGTTTGCCATTGATGCAAAGACATCGGCTTGATTGCCCCAAATATCTTTTTTACCATCGCCATCACCATCTACCGCATAAGCGAGAAAAGACGTTGGCATAAACTGGTTTTGCCCCATCGCACCGGCCCAAGAGCCTTTCATCTCATCAATGCCAATATGGCCTTGTTGTAAAATATCAAATGCAGCCCATAACTGCTTTTTAAAAAACGCTTCTCGGCGCCCTTCATAAGCTAATGTGGTTAACGCTGAGACCACATTATAGTTGCCCATAATTTTGCCAAAATTGGTTTCTAACCCCCACAGGGCAACAATAAAGCGAGGCTGTACTTTATATTGTTCAGCAATTTTGGTCAGTAATGGCAAATATTGTTTGTATTTTTCTCGTGCGCGATCCACTTTCCACTTAGGCACGCGCTTGGGCAGATAAGTATCGAGCGTTTCTACTACTTCAGGCTGGTTACGATCAGATTTTACTGCCCGTTTGTGAAACGTCGCTTTAGCAAAATTTTGTTCAACAAAATCTGCTCGATAGCCCTTTTTCACCGCTTCAGCTTTTAACTTTGCAACATACTGAGCAAAGCCCTGTTCAGATAATTCTTTTTGTCCATCCGCTGCAGTCGCATTAACAGCAATAACGGTGAAAAACACAAACCTGAGTAGGTGATTAAACTTGGCTTGACTGAAAAATAGCATTAATGCTCCTGATCGTTAGATAGCTTTTGCTGCTGCATCTGTGCTTTATGCGTCTTTAATAAATCTTCTTGCGGCGGTGGTAATTGTAAGTAAAAACCTTGTTCATTCAGGTTTTCTTTGACTTTGTTGATATCTGCTAACGCCAATTTATCCTTGTTGGCTAAATTAATAATGGTCACTAAAGACGGTGTACCAAACATTGCCATTAAGGCTTCAGGTACTTCTGAAAAATCATCACGTTTTTTGATAAATAAATACGTTTGCGCTTTTTTCGGGCTGCGATAAACGGCACATAGCATAATGGAGACCTACTACCTTCTGTTGTTTTGAAAATGGGCTAATGTGTTTATAGGCTTAAATATAACATGCGATATAACACAAAATCATGTCTTAGTTCGTTAAAGATTGGAGAAATTGCCTTTGGCAAATGTCAGTAGTTGTTCACCAAACAGCATTGCCCGCCATCCAGATAAAATATCAATAGCATCGGTGGTTAATGGTTCATCATCAAGTTGATAATGCCAAGTTAAAAACTGATTAATTTGCTTTTTAGAAGCTAAATTTTCTGGCTGTTGTTGATGTTTTTTTGCCTGCTGGGCAATAAAGTTTTTTATTTTTTTATAGGTTTGCTTATAGCCAGGATATTCATCTAATCGCTTAATTTTTTCAGGATAATCAGCAGCATCTACTTTAGCCGCTTGTTTTAGCACAGCCAACATTGCTTTGCCTTTATGTCGAATATCTTGCAGCTCAACCCCTTCAATATTTGCCATGGCAGCCGTGCTTTTTGGCGCATGTTGAGCCAGCCCCATCAAGGTATGATCTTTAGCAACAAAGCCTAACGGTAAATCACGCTTTTGCGCTTGCTGATAACGCCACTTTGCTAAATATTTGAGGTTGTTTAATTGCTTGGGTGTTAAACGCCAACTCATTTTCACATTACGATAAAGTTGTTCAGCATTAATTGGAGCAAACTTTTTATCAATCATTGACGCTGTTTCTTGCTCAGCGGCTTTCTGCCAAGGAGTGGCTGCTAACTCTTGCGCTAGTTTAGGAAACAACTCAAACAAATAACTGACATCGGCTCGCGCATAATCAAGCTGACTTTGAGATAAAGGTCGCTTCGTCCAATCTGTACGGGAATCTGATTTATCTAAAGAAATATCAAGATAATGTTTCACCATAGCGGCATAGCCTATCGATAAACCATGTCCAAGGAACGACATCATCACTTGGCTATCAATCAAATTAACGGGCCGGCAATTCCCCTGAGTCAAAAAAACTTCCAAGTCTTCAGAGCAGGCATGTAATACCTTTTGCACTTCAGGGTTGGTTAATAGCTGCCAAAAGGGCGATAGATCATCAATGCTGATGGGATCGATAAGAGCAACAACTTTGCCATCACACACTTGCAACAAACCTAGCTTAGGGTAAAGGGTTCGAGTACGGACAAACTCGGTATCGATTGCTATTATTTTTGCTTGTGCCAATTGTTGACACAAGCGCTGTAGACTGTCGTTATCTGCTATGTATAAATCTTCCAACGGGACCTCTTTTATCCGCTAGGCAAAATGGTGTCACCATTATTTTCTACGTCTTCTTGTCGCCTGTTGATTACGTTGTTGATGCTTTTTCACACTACGGCGAATACGACGACTTTTAGCATTGTCCATCGCTTTTTCATCCACGTTGACTTTACTTTTCGTTTCGAGTGACAGATTGACTAACTTACGATAATAATTCACTTCTTTTAACGGCAACTCTATCCAGCCACCTAAAGGTAGTTGACGTTTTAATTCAATATCACCATAACGCACACGGATCAAACGGCTCACTTGGACTTCCTGAGACTCCCATAGTCGTCTCACTTCACGGTTTCGTCCTTCGGATAACACCACATGGAACCAATGGTTGCGCCCTTCACCGCCACGATAAGTCACCTTTTGAAAACGTGCCATGCCGTCTTCTAATTTGACTCCAGCACGTAAACGTTGCAACATCGCTTCATCCACTTCACCAAAAACACGCACGGCATATTCACGTTCAACTTTTTGCGATGGGTGCATCAGTCGATTGGCTAATTCACCATCAGTGGTAAACAACAACATCCCCGATGTATTGATGTCTAAACGCCCTACTGCAATCCAGCGGCCAGATTCAAGCTTAGGTAAGCGATCAAATACCGTAGGACGACCTTCGGGATCTTTGCGGGTACACATTTCCCCTTCAGGTTTGTTATACATCAAGATACGGCACACATCTTCTTCTTTATTGGTCAAATTCACTGCGTGACCATCAATGCGAATTTGTTCGGTGCCTTCTACTCGATCACCTAAGTACGCCACTTTGCCATCAACACTGACTCGGCCAGCGCTGATCACCGTCTCCATTTCTCGACGAGATCCTTTACCTGCACGGGCAAGTACTTTCTGTAGTTTTTCAGACATAGGTCTTAACTCTCTTACGTCAGTAACATCACAATAATAAGTATTTATTGTTTAGTTTCTGTCTCTTTTGATTGAGTATCACTTTGTTGTGATTCTATTATATCGTGCATCGCATCATTAACGATAGTAGATTCTGTCATTGGCATTAAATCAGGCAGTTGCGCCAGTGATTTTAAGCCAAAATAATCCAAAAATGTTTTGGTTGTGGCATACATTGACGGTTTACCCGGCACTTCTTTATGCCCAACTATCTTTATCCATTCCCGCTCAAGTAACGATTTCATAATATGGCTACTGACACTGACGCCGCGAATATCTTCAATTTCGCCTCGGGTGATCGGTTGTCGATACGCGATCAATGCTAAGGTTTCCAATGTGGCGCGAGAATACTTTTGCGGCTTCTCTTGATTTAACGGTGCAATATCTTCAACTAACTCCATTTTGATCTGAAAACGAAAACCTGAGGCCACCTCTACTAACTCGATACCACGCTCTTGATAAAATGATTGTAATTGACTGATTGCCAATTGAATATCTTTGCTCGACACCTGATAAGCACCAAGTACCTGTTGTTTTAACTGTTTCATTGACAGCGGCTGTGAAGATGAAAAAATAGCCGCTTCAAGCAATTGGCTTAACTGCTCTGCAGTGATCGGCTTAAAAGCAAGCGAAGCGACATTATTCGTTGGCATAAATTGCCCCTTTTAATCGAATATTAATGTGCCCTTCAATGTTATTTTCGATATCGCTTGCTTGCAGACACTCAATAATATTTTCTTTCATCAACTCAAGTATCGCGAGAAAGGTAACCACGACGCCATGACGCCCCTCTTCAACACTAAAAAGTTCGACAAAATTGATAAAGGCATCAGGTGCTAACTGATTGAGGCGACTGATAATGTCACTCATGCGTTCACGGGTCGACAATGATTCTTTCGCGATATGGTGATGCTCATAGGCTTTTACTCGTTGCATCACACCTTGTAACGCATTAACCAAATCATGCAGTTTTACCTCAGCATGTAGTTGTTGGTTGATAACCCCCTCGGGCAATTTAGCGTGCGCCGTAATCAAATCTCGCTCCATCCGTGGTAATTCATCGATATCTAACGCGGCTTGTTTGATCACTTCATATTCTTTTAAACGCCTGATTAGTTCTGCGCGCGGATCTTCTTCATCATCTTCCACTTGCTGCTTAGGCAATAACATTCGCGATTTAATTTCAGCCAATATCGCCGCCATCACTAAATATTCAGCAGCTAATTCCATGTTAATTTCTTTCATCAATTCAACATACTTCATGTACTGCGTGGTAATTGGCGCAATCGGCAACTCAAGAATATCGAATTTTTGTTTTTTGATCAGATAAAGTAATAAATCAAGCGGGCCTTCAAATGATTCTAAAATGATTTCTAAGGCGTCTGGAGGAATAAATAAATCCTGTGGTTTTTCAATCACAGCTTCACCCCGAACAAATGCCAAGGGTAATGCTTGCTGTTGCATTTCTCCAGAAGCTTGGGACAATTGTCTCGCGGTATCAGCCATAGATTCAGTTACTCAAACGGTGTGGCATCACCTTCGCCAACACGTAAAATGTCGACACCGCCTTCAGAAAAATCAATCACTGTGGTTGGCTTTTCACCCAAATTGCCACCATTAATGATCAAGTCAACATGGTGTTCAAGCTGATCACGGATCAGCTCAGGATCATACTCTGCCATATCCTTGCCCGGCATGATCAGTGTCGTAGACATGATTGGCTCATCTACGGCTTCAAGTAATGATTGAGCAATCACATTATCTGGCACACGAATACCTATGGTTCGCTTTTTGGGGTTTTGCAAACGTTTGGGCACTTCTTTACTAGCTTTAAAGATAAAGGTATACGCTCCCGGCGTGTTATTTTTGAGTAAGCGAAAGGCACTATTATCTACGCGGGTGTATTCAGATAACTCAGACAAATCTTTACACACTAAGGTAAAATTGTGATTTTTTTCAATGTCTCTAATACGGCAAATACGTTCCAGCGCTTTTTTATCTCCAATATGACAACCTAAGGCATAGCCAGAATCGGTTGGGTACACGATAACACCACCATTATGAATAATCTCTGCCGCTTGCTTCATTAGCCGGCCTTGCGGGTTATCTGGGTGAACATAAAAAAATTGACTCATATTTATTACTTCCTATAACGAATGATCAATGCCATTGCTGCCATATAGGCGTCACAGTGTCTGGCATCAACAGATTTCTTCCTAAATCACTCCATTTGCTCGGGTAATGAAAATCAGATCCCATCGATGCAAGTAAATCATACTCTAAACAAAAGCTTAGCATTAATTGTCGCTGAGCGTTATTCATTTGTGGTAACACTGCTTCTAAACCATCACCACCAGTGGTCTTAAAATCTACTATCAGTCGGCGTAACCATTTAGTGGTCATGTCATAACGTACCGGATGCGCCATCACTGCGCTTCCCCCCGCCTGATGAATCACTTCCACAGCTTGCTCAACACTACACCACTGAGGTTTAACAAACGCACGCTTGCCTTTGCCAATGTATTTATCAAATGCCGCTTGCAAATTTGCCACCTTACCTTGCTGATACAGCACTTTTGCAAAATGCGCTCGGGTAATAGAACCTTGCTCAGCAAGAGCTTTAGCTTGTTGATATACGTCGGTAAAACCTATTTTCTCCAGTTTTTCCCCCATAGTCGAAGCGCGCAACTCCCTTGCTTGCTGCTGCTGTTCAATCAGCTGTACTAACTGCGGATGATGTTTATCAATGTTCAAGCCGACAATATGGATTTCAAAACCGCGCCAACTGGTTGAGATTTCGATACCATCAATTAAGGTAATAGGAAGATTTTTTTCTAAAATATAACTTCTGGCAATAGATAAACCCGCCACCGTATCATGATCCGTTATCGCTAATACATCAATTTGAAAGTTTAGCGCACGCTCTATCAGCTCTTGCGGTGTTAAGCCGCCATCAGAGCATTTAGTGTGACTATGTAAATCAATCCGCTGAGTTTGACTGTCAATAAAATTTTTGGTTGACATCAAGGACATAATAAGGTCTTCTATAGGCGTATTCGAGCAAACTCATTTTACTTAGGTAAGTTATTAAATGATACAAGTAAAACAAACTATTTCATTAATTTGGTGGTGGCATAACTCTACATAAGTGGGTTGTGATAGTTTGCTGTACAAGTAGAAAATTTCTAAAAGCCCGCTTAGTTTAACTAGCGGGCTTTTTCTTTTTGACAACGATATTTTTAAGAGACAACAATGTTAACAACAAAAGTGAAAAGTTGGTTTATATGGTGGCTTCAGCCAATTTATGCCGGTTGACTTATACATAATTAATGACAAAAGGATTCAATAATGATCATCATATTAAAACCACAAGCGACAGAACAAGACGCAAACGAAATATTAGATAAAATCTCCAGCCTTGGCTTAAAACCGCTTTACATGCCAGGCATTGAACGTACCGTACTTGGTGCTCTTGGTGACGAGCGAGTACTGAGCCAACTCCATCTTGACGCCTACCCTATGGTAGACGAAATAAAACCGGTACTCAGCCCATATAAATTAGTCAGCCGTGAGCTGCAAGCTCATGACTCAATTGTCTCTATCGGTGGCGTGAAAGTCGGTGGTGGCAACTTTACCGTAATAGCAGGTCCATGCTCGGTGGAAAGTGAAGCTCAACTAATGAGCATCAGCAAAATGATTAAATCTTATGGCGTCCCTTTATTACGTGGCGGTGCTTTTAAACCAAGAACCAGCCCATACAGTTTTCAAGGCCTAGGGCTTGAAGGCTTACAACTATTAAAAGCTGCCCGAGAAACATTTCAATTACCCGTTGTTTCAGAAATTATTGACCCTAATGATGCCGACTTAATGCGCGACTATGTTGACTGCTATCAAATCGGCGCCCGTAATATGCAAAACTTCCGCTTACTCGAAGCAGTAGGTAAACAAACCGATAAAGCGGTGTTATTAAAACGC
This sequence comes from Thalassotalea sp. G2M2-11, assembly GCF_017168195.1. Taxonomy (GTDB): domain Bacteria; phylum Pseudomonadota; class Gammaproteobacteria; order Enterobacterales; family Alteromonadaceae; genus Thalassotalea_E. The sequence continues at coordinate 1,313,689 of NZ_JADNYL010000001.1, read as the reverse complement.
GGTATGAGCGCAACGTTAGAAGAACTATTATTAGCAGCAGAATATATTATCAATGCGGGTAACCCTAATGTGATCTTATGTGAACGTGGTATACGTACCTTCGAAACGGCTACCCGCAATACCTTAGATTTAAATGCGGTGGCGTATTTAAAAGAAAAGTCTCATCTGCCGGTATTTGTTGACCCATCACATGGCACTGGGGTGAAGTCGTTAATTAACCCATTATCACGTGCAGCGGTTGCCGTCGGTGCAGATGGTATTATTGTAGAAACTCATTTAAATCCAAAAGAAGCATTATCTGACGGACATCAAGCTTTAACCGGAGAAGATTTTGCTACACTGATGGCCGATATAAAACCTTTTGTTGCTGCGGCAGGTAAATCCTTATGAGTGGTATTTTTAATCAAGGACACAACACTGATATTGGCAGTGTCAGTACCTTATCAAGCAAAGCGCGTTATCAGGCAGATCCGTTAACCTTATTTAAAAAGCTATGTGGCGATCGCCAAAATAATTTATTGCTCGAATCAGCTGAAATCGATAAAAAGCACCAATTAAAAAGCTTATTACTGATTGATGCAGCGGTAAAAATTGTCTGTCAGGGAGCTCAGGTTACTTTTAGCGCTTTAACCGTCAATGGCGAAGCGGCATTATTGTTTGCTAAGCAAGCATTAGCAGGCGATGCGCAAATACAAGGGGATCATCGTAAATTCACAGCAACTTTTGCCGAAAACATCAACACCTTGGATGAAAAATCACGGTTGTTAGCTACAAATCCATTCCAAGCGCTACGTTTGTTTCAACGGCTGAACAATGATAACCATCATCCTTTTGCGATATTTTTAGGTGGTGCATTTGCCTTTGACATGATCACTATGTCTGAACAACTGCCCGAAGTCACAGACGGTGATAACACTTGTCCGGATTTTGTTTATTACCTCGCAGAAAGTTTAGTGGTCATTGATCATGAAAAGCGTGCCAGTGAAGTAATTGCTAACGTATTTTCTGGTCCAGAGCAGCAAAAGTGTCATTTTGAAATTGCCCGTCGATTATCAGCCATTAAAGCATTAGTAGAAAGTGATATTGCGCCCCCGCAAACTCGCGAATTGGCTCACGTCATACCACCGACAGTGCAAACCGATATCAGTGACCAAACATTTTGCCAAACCGTAGAGACACTGAAAGAGCACATCCGAGCAGGTGATATTTTTCAAGTGGTACCATCTCGTACCTTCTCATTACCCTGTAAAGATACCTTTAATGCTTATTTGGCACTGCGGGAAAGCAACCCTAGCCCTTATATGTTTTACCTACAAGATGAAGACTTTTGCATGTTTGGCGCTTCACCAGAGTCAGCGATAAAGTATCAACAACATAACCGCCAAGTTGAAATTTACCCTATCGCCGGCACTCGCCCTCGCGGCTTTGATCAACAAGGCAAGCTATCTCTTGATTTAGATTGTCGGATCGAGTTGGCGCTGCGACAGGATAAAAAAGAACTTGCTGAACATATTATGCTGGTTGATTTAGCCCGCAATGATGTTGCTCGTGTCAGTCAACCTGGCACACGACACGTCGCCGACTTATTAAAAGTTGATCGTTACTCCCATGTGATGCATTTAGTTTCCCGTGTCTGTGGCACATTATCAGAAGACTTAGACGCCCTACACGCTTACCAAGCTTGTATGAATATGGGCACCTTATCTGGCGCACCAAAAGTCAAAGCCACTGAACTTATTCGTCAATACGAAGGCAAGCGCCGAGGTAGTTATGGCGGCGCTGTCGGTTATTTAACTGGTGAAGGCGATATGGATACTTGTATCGTCATTCGAAGCGCATTTGTCAGACAAGGAACGGCGTATATCCAAGCAGGTGCTGGGGTAGTTTTTGATTCTAATCCTCAAGCAGAAGCTGATGAAACCAGACAAAAAGCCCAAGCGGTGATCAATGCGATTATTAAGGCGGCACAGCTTGAAAATGTCTCATCCACTTGTCATTCGGAGGCCTCAAGATGTCAGTAGCCGTGAAAAACACAAAAATTTTTATGCTCGATAACCTTGATTCATTTACCTACAACTTAGTTGATGAATTTCAATGCCTTGGATATGAGCCGATTATTTACCGTAATACCGTCAGTGCTGATTTTATCCTTGAGCAGATCGAGCAGTGCACCTGCCCAGTATTGATTGTACTCTCTCCTGGCCCTGGTGCTCCTACAAACGCAGGGTGTTTAATGGAATTGATTGCTAAAACCGCAGGTCGTTACCCTATTTTAGGTATTTGCTTGGGTCATCAAGCCTTGATTGAACATTATGGTGGTAGCGTCGGTCGCGCCCCAGAAATCGTCCATGGTAAAGCCTCCAATGTTGAGCACATAGGTATCAATGCGTTTGCTAATATTGAACAACCTTTACCCGTAGCTCGTTACCATTCTTTGGTGGCGCATACTTTACCCGAGAGCCTAACATTAACGGCGAAATATCTCACAGCAGATGAACAGTTACTACCTATGGCTATTGAACACCCAACCGATAAAGTGATTGGCTTTCAATTTCACCCTGAGTCAATACTAACAACATTCGGCAGTACCTTACTGGCACAAAGTATTGAATGGTTAACACAGCAAAGTAACGTCTTAGCGAGCAATGAACAAGGAAATTCAAATGAGTGATATTTTACAACAATTAGTTGAAGAGCAGCCGCTTAGTCAGACACAATCACAACGTTTCTTTAGCGAAGTGATGCAAGGAAAAGTAGCACCTGAGTTACTTGCCTCAGTATTAACGGCATTAAAAATAAAAGGTGAAACTCCTGAAGAAATCGCAGGCGCAGCCATTGCGGTACGTGAATATGCGACACCATTTCCAACGCAAGATCACAAAGTAACCGATTGCGTTGGCACCGGAGGTGATGGTGCAAATACTATTAATATCTCGACCACAGCAGCAATATTAGCGGCGGCATGTGGCATAAAAATGGCTAAACATGGCAACCGAAGCGTCTCAAGTATGTCGGGCTCTGCCGACTTACTCGAAGCATTTGGCGTGAATTTAACCATGTCATCCCAAACTGCCAGTGAATGTTTAGCACAAACTAATTTATGCTTTCTTTATGCGCCCGCTTATCACCCCGGATTTAAATATGCAGGACCTGTGAGAAAAGCCATGGGGATACGTACCCTGTTCAATATTTTAGGGCCGCTGGTCAACCCCGCATCACCAGAGGTGATGTTATTGGGCGTTTATACCCCAAGCTTATTGCCAGTAATGGCAAAAAGTTTGCTATTAACAGGTGTTAAACGCGGCTGGGTCGTTCATGGTAGTGGCTTAGATGAAATAGCCTTGCACGGCGAAACCCAAGTAAGTGAAATCAATAACGGTAATGTCACTAACCGCTTTATCAGCCCAGAAGCGTTTGGCTTATCTCGCTATACACTCGAAGATATCAAAGGGGGCAGTCCACAGGAAAATGCCGATATTATTCATGATATACTATCAGGCAACGGCCTTGATGCGCACAATAGTGCAGTGATCATCAATTGTGCTGCGCTGTTATACCTGCACGACAAGGCAGCTGATTTGAAAACTGCCACCCAAATGGCTCGAGAAGTGTTAGCTTCAGGGCAAGCACTGACCACCCTAGAAAATATGGTGAAAGTGTCTAATGGGCAAACAATAACGGGAGCCGCATAACCATGGCAAATGTGTTAGAAAAAATTGTTGCTGACAAACGTATTGAGGTAGAACGATTAAAAGCCAAGCGACCGCTTGACAGCTTTATTGCTCAACTAACCCCCTCGTTAAAAGATATGTATGCCGCATTAGATCGCAATAATGGCGTTTCGCACGCCGGCTTTATTCTGGAATGTAAAAAAGCCTCGCCATCAAAAGGATTGATCCGATCTGATTTTGATCCACTCGCTATTGCAAAAATTTATAACAAATATGCGGCGGCTATTTCAGTGTTAACCGATGAAAAATATTTTCAAGGACATTATGACTACCTGAAAATAGTGACTGACACAGTAGATTGCCCGGTGCTCAACAAAGATTTTTTTGTCGATACTTACCAAGTGTATCTGGCACGCTTTTATGGTGCTGATGCCATTTTATTGATGCTAAGTGTACTGAGCGATGAAGAATATCAAGCATTAGCCCAAGTGGCTGAGCAATATAACATGGCGATCCTGACAGAAATATCTACCGATGAAGAACGCGATCGTGCGGTAAGATTAGGCGCGAAGCTGATCGGTATCAACAATCGTAATTTACGTGATCTCAGCACTGATATTAACCGAACCTTTGAATTTGCCCCAACCATACCTGATGATCGCATTGTACTTTCTGAATCAGGCATTTATACCAATGAGCAAGTACGACAATTAGCGCCTGCCGTTGATGGTTTTTTAGTCGGCAGCTCTGTGATGGCACAGGCAGATATTGACTTAGCTTGTCGCCGGCTAATCTATGGTAATCATAAAGTTTGCGGCTTAACTTCACCAGAAGATGCTAACCTCGCTCGTCAGGCAGGAGCGCAATTTGGCGGGTTAATCTTTGCTGAAAAATCACCACGCTGTGTGACAAAAGAAACAGCGTTAACGATAGTAGAGCAAGTTCCTTCATTAAAGTATGTTGGTGTCTTTGTCGATCATAAACGCCAAGAAATTGCTGATATTGCACAAACACTTAAGCTTGATGCCGTGCAGTTACATGGCAATGAAGAGCAAGCATACATTGATGCACTCAGTAAACAACTACCATCTCACTGTCAAATTTGGAAAGCACTCGCTGTGGAACATAAAGTGCCGCAATTACCTGCTAACACGAAGCATTTTGTGCTAGACGGCAAACAAGCGGGCAGCGGAAAGCCATTTAATTGGCAGCAGCTTCAACACAGTCAACAAGATTTAGCTTCATGCTTTTTAGCCGGCGGCTTAAACAGTGACAATATAGAACAAGCATTAACCCTTGTTAATGAACACCCTTTATTTGGTTTGGATTTAAACTCAGGCGTAGAGCAAAGTCCAGGCAAAAAAAGCCGTGAAAAACTTGAGCAAGTATTCACGCAAATACGGAATTATTAATCATGACAACAACCACTCACACTAGCTTACCTGCCTATTTTGGCGAATTCGGCGGCATGTATGTTGGGGAATTATTAGTACCTGCCTTAGAGCAATTAGAACAAGCCTACATTGATTCACAAAAAGATGAAGCCTTCTTAAGTGAATTCAATGATTTACTAAAAAATTATGCTGGTCGACCAACACCTTTGACTTTAACCCGTAATTTAACCGATAACCCCTTAGCGAAAATTTACTTAAAACGTGAAGACTTATTACACGGCGGCGCACATAAAACCAATCAGGTATTGGGTCAAGCACTGCTCGCTAAAAAAATGGGTAAAAGTGAGATCATCGCAGAAACGGGCGCCGGACAACATGGCGTCGCCACGGCAATCGCTTGCTCATTGCTAGGCTTAAAATGCCGTGTGTATATGGGCGCTGTAGATTGTGAACGCCAACAGCCTAATGTCTTTCGCATGAAATTAATGGGTGCTGAAGTTATTCCGGTTAGCGCAGGCGCTGGCACATTAAAAGATGCGGTCAATGAAGCATTGCGTGATTGGTCAGCAAACTATGACAATGCACATTATTTATTAGGTACTGCCGCTGGGCCTCATCCGTTCCCAACAATCGTCAGAGATTTTCAAAAGATGATCGGTGAAGAAGCCAAACAACAATTACTTGCTCAAGAAGGTCGCTTGCCCGATTACGTGATCGCCTGTGTCGGTGGTGGCTCAAATGCCATTGGCATGTTTAATGACTTTATTCAAGAAACCGAGGTCAAACTCATCGGCGTTGAAGCTGGCGGTAAAGGTATAGAAACCTCTGAGCACGGCGCGACTCTTGCTGCTGGCACTAAAGGTATGCTCCATGGAAATTATACTTACATCATGCAAGATCAATATGGTCAAATTGAAGAATCTTACTCGGTATCTGCCGGGCTAGATTACCCAGCAGTTGGCCCGCAGCATGCGCATTTAAAAGAAACAGGCCGCGCGCAATATGTGCCCATTAACGATGATGAAGCATTAGAGGCCTTTCAAACCTTAGCGAGCTCCGAAGGGATCATCCCGGCACTTGAGTCCTCTCATGCCCTAGCACAAGCACTAAAAATGGCTAAAGAGGTCAAAGAAGAAACCGTATTTTTAGTCAATTTATCTGGACGTGGTGACAAAGATCTCGCCCACGTTCACACGGTATTACATCCAGAAGAAAATACAGCTAATAAGGAGCAAAGCTAATGACAACAATAACTAGCCCAGGTCAACGTTATCAACAATGTTTTGCTCGATTAGCAAATGAGCAGCAAGGTGCTTTTATTCCATTTGTTACCATTGGCGACCCAAATGCAGAATTATCTTTCAGTATTATCAAAAGCTTAATTGATAATGGCGCGGATGCGTTAGAGCTCGGTATTCCATTTTCTGATCCAAGCGCTGATGGCGTGACTATTCAAAATGCTGGCAAACGAGCATTAGCAGCGGGAATAAATACCGATATCTGTATCGACATTCTTAAAAAGGTTCGTGAATATTCGCCCGAAACTCCCATTGGTTTATTGCTCTACGGTAACTTAGTCTTTGCACGTGGTATTGAAAAGTTTTATCAGGACATGAGTGATGCTGGCGTTGACTCTGTACTGATCGCAGACTTACCAATACGAGAAAGTGAACGCTTTCGCCAAGCCGCGTTAAAAGCGAACATCGCGCCTATTTTTATCGCGCCACCGAATGCCAGTGATGCAACCTTAGCTAAAGTTGCACAATACAGTCAAGGCTATACCTATGTGTTAAGTCGTGCAGGCGTTACAGGTGTTGATGCGCCACAAACGGTCACACCAAGTTCAAGCTTATCGACAGAACGGTTATTGGACGTACTCAAAACCAATCAAGCGGCGCCAGCAGTCATAGGTTTTGGTATTTCAACGCCAAACCAAGTCAAATCGGCATTAAGCACAGGGGCTTCAGGAGCGATTAGTGGCTCAGCCGTGGTGAAAATTATTGAAAATAATTTAGCGAATGAGCAACAAATGCTCGGTTCATTAGGTCAATTTGTGCAACAAATGAAAGCCGCAACTATGCTTAATTAACGCTTGATGAACAGGAACATAAATAAACGGGGCTATTGCTAAGGCCCCGTTTTTACTTTTCATATCTACACTAATTAGCGCTATGATTAGCTTGCTGTTGACTGGCTATTTTCATCTTGTTCACTTTCTTTTTGAGTCACTATTACCACTTTGGCAAATTTAGGATGAATAACAAAATAGACACTGATCGCACATAACAACATACCCATCATACTTTGCACAGTTAATGCCTCATCAAACAGCAACCATGCCTGAATCGCTGTCACAGGCGGTACTAAATAAAAGTAACTTGTCACCTTAGATGCGTCTCCTTGTTCCACCATATACATCAACAGTAAAATCGCCACCACCGATAACATCACAACTAACCAGACAAGGCTTGCAATAAACTCAGGATGCCAGATCACCGGCTGACCGCCATCAAATAATGCCATAGGCACAAATACCAATAAGCTGGCAATATACTGCCAGCAAACAGAAGGTAATAATGGCTGATTTTGACAAAAACGTTTTTGATAAAGTGTGCCTATCGTGATCCCCAATAACGCAACAAAAGTAAAAACTAAAGCGCCTGCTGACACATTATCTAAGCTTAATCCACCAGAAACGACTAATGACAAGCCTATTAAGCCAAATACAAGCGCTAACCATTGGATGATCGATAAGCGAGAATGAAAAATAAAAATGGCTAAGATACTGGTTAGTAGCGGCTGCAAACCGACAATAATCGCGGTTAGTCCCGCTGGAATACCGTAACTAATAGCGCTATAGACACCGCCAAGATAAGCACAGTGGATCAACAACCCTGTTACCATCGCGTGAAAAATTTGCACTTTATTTAACTTGTTTTGCTTAAAAATCAGCAATAACACAATAAAAATAGCAACATTAGCTAAGCTTCTTAAGGTAAGAAAATCGCCAGCAGAGGCATAAAACAAACCTAACTTAGTGCCAATAAAACCGGTACTCCACAAAAGCACAAAGATAAACGGAATAAATTTTTTCAGCATAATGATAGCTATAGATGAAAAGATAGCTTCAGATTAAAGCAATTCTCCACTATCGAATAGCTACAAAATTGCCCTCAGCGATACTATACAGTTTATTTTTGCTGTTGTATTAGCTGCGCGGAGGTAGTTCATCATGCTTAGGTAATTGTTGAGTCTCTTTATACCAACAAGCTTTTGATTGCCAAAATATATTTTGCTGAGGCCTGATCTTAGGGTCTTCATCAAGAGTGCCAGCAGGAATAACGTAAGTTTTACCTTGTTTGGCCAACCAAGGTAGTGAACTACCACATGATTTACAAAAACAAGTGGCAAAATACTTAGTATCTTCAGGTTCATAACGTCCAAGGTATTCTTGGCCACTCAGCCAAGTCAATTTATCGGGTTCAACAAAAATATTGGCAGCATGAGCTGAACCGGTAAACTTGCGACAACGCGAGCAATGGCAATACTGAAAAACCTGAAATGGGGGGTCAATTTGATAAGTAACTTTAGCGCAGAGACAACTACCTTTCATATTAGCTTCCTTTAACGAATACACGATAGGTTACAGTGTAAAAGCTAATCATTAAATTGACGAATCACTGCTTTTTATATTGATGATAAAAAAAACGCGTGCTAATGATTAACACGCGTTTTTAGCTATCGATAAAAAATTACTTAACCTGAGATTTTTGCCCAAGTATCACGCAAGCCAACCGTGCGGTTAAACACTAAATTGTCTTGGCTCGCTTCTTTGTTATCTAAACAAAAATACCCTTGGCGCTCAAACTGAAATGCTTGCTCAGGCTTAGCTTGTGCTAAATAAGGTTCGACTTTAGCGTGTTCAATAGTGACTAATGACTCAGGGTTCATTACTGCATGAAAATCTTCTGCTGCTGCCGGATTTGGCACAGTAAATAAGCGATCATATAAACGTACTGTTGCATTTAAACTTTGCTCTGCACTGACCCAATGGATCACACCTTTAGGCTTAGTACCATCTTCTGGATTTTTGCCTAAGGTATTCTCATCATACTGGCAATAAACCGTTGTGATGTTACCATTTTCATCTTTATCGCATCGAGTAGCCGTCACCACATAAGCGCCGCGTAAACGGACAGCTTTATCTAAAACCAAGCGCTTGTATTTCTTATTGGCTTCTTCTCTGAAATCTTCTGCTTCAATGTATAACTCTTTTGAAAATGGTACGATACGTGTGCCTTGGCTCTCATCACTCGGGTGATTTTTCACAGTCAATTGCTCTACTTGCCCTTCTGGGTAGTTTTCAATCACTAATTTAATCGGGTCGAGTACCGCCATAGCGCGAGGTGCATTGTCATTCAAATCTTCACGAATACAAGCCTCTAACACACTCATTTCAACGGTATTATCCATTTTCGTCACGCCAATACGCTTAGTAAACTCACGTAAAGACGCTGGTGTATAACCACGACGACGAAACGCTGCAATCGTTGGCATACGTGGATCATCCCAGCCATCGACGAGTTTTTCTGTCACCAGTAAATTTAACTTACGCTTACTCATCACGGTATATTCAAGGTTTAAACGTGAAAATTCATATTGTCGTGGGCGCGATTCAATTGAAATATTGTCTATCACCCAATCATATAAACGACGGTTATCCTGAAATTCTAGGGTACATAACGAATGAGTAATGTTCTCGATAGCATCAGAAATACAGTGGGTAAAGTCATACATTGGATAAATGCACCACTTGTCGCCCGTTTGATGATGATGAGCAAACTTCACGCGATAAATCACCGGATCACGCATACACATAAAGCTAGACGCCATATCAATTTTCGCGCGCAGTGCACATTCACCTTCTTTAAACTCACCTTTCTTCATTTTTTCAAATAAAGCTAAGTTTTCTTCCGGCGAGGTATCACGGTACGGACTATTTTTGCCCGGTTGTTTCAAGGTTCCACGATATTCACGAGTTTGTTCAGCATTAAGGAAACAAACATAAGCTAACCCTTTTTCAATTAATTCAACCGCATAGCCATATAAACGGTCGAAATAATCAGAAGAATAGTGAATATCACCCGCCCATTGATAACCAAGCCATTGCACGTCTTCTTTGATCGAATTAACGTAATTGATATCTTCTTTTTCTGGATTAGTATCATCAAAGCGTAGATTACATAAACCGTTGTAATCTTGTGCAATTCCAAAATTTAAGCAAATAGACTTGGCATGACCAATATGCAAATAGCCATTAGGCTCAGGTGGAAAACGCGTCTGCACACTGGTATGTTTACCATTTTCCAGATCGGCATCAATTATTTGGCGTATAAAATTAGTAGGACGGTTTTCAGCTTCCGACATCCACAGAACCTCAAGTAAATATATCTAAATGTAATTGCGCGGCATTATATCAAGTTTTTTCAACGAGAATAGCAACAAAATCGCTTTTTATAGTCAAAACTTAACTTTGCAATAAGCCAAGATGCTTAAATACTTCTGTGTTCGGAAAACCATCGGCCACTAAGTTCTGTTTCAGTTGAAATTCGCGGATAGCTTTACGACTATTAGGTCCCCAAATACCATCAGGCTCTCCAGTATTAAACCCCAGTTCGTTTAGCCTTGCTTGTAACTTTTCTAATTGAGTACGGCTATAGGGTAAAGGCTGAGCATTAGCTAAAGAACGAACCCCTTTAGCGCCGACTAATTTATCCGCAAGGATCCCCACCGACAAGGCGTAATTTTTAGATAAATTCCACTTCATGATCACAGAAAAATTCTGATAAACCAAAAATGCATGGCCTTGATGACCGTTAGGTAACACTAGCTCTGCTTGCGTTTTATATTGGGGTAATGGCTGACCATTGGTTTGCTTCACTCCCATTTGGGCAAATGTTGCTAATGGATAGCGAGTATCGAACTCTATGGCGCTAAAATCAAAATCATCAGGTAATAATACTTCACGTCCCCAACGCTCATTGCCTTGCCACCCTATTTGGTGCAAGTAATTAGCAGCGCTGGTTAACGCGTCGATTTCACTTTGCCATACATCAATTTTACCATCGTTGTCGCCATCAACCGCATATTTTTTTAGTGCGCTTGGCATAAACTGCATATGCCCCATAGCCCCAGCCCACGAGCCTTTTAACTGCTCTTTTGTTACCACATCTTGGTCAATTAAACGAAATAGCGTAAATAATTCTCCAGTAAAGTATTCACTGCGACGTTGATCACACGCTAGCGTCGCTAATGAATTTAATATCGGCATCTTACCTTTATGCTTGCCAAATACAGTTTCTAAGCCCCAGAATGACACTAAGTATTGTGGCGGAATGTGATACTGTTGTTGTAGTTGCGCCAGTAATTTTTTATGAGATTTAAGTAATTGTCTGCCCTTGTTAATGTGATATTGGCTGACCCGTTTTTTTACATATTGCGCAAAACTTTGCGCAAACTCAGGTTGGCGCTTATCTAGCGTTATCACGCGCTGAACCGGTGATAAATCTTGAATAATAGAAAGAATATCTGAAGAAAATTCCTGAGCGACGGCACGCTGTTCAAAACGTTGCTGACATTGACTAAAAGCATCAGTGTCAATATTGGCAAAGGTAAATGGAGAAAAACTTAATACCGAAAAAGCGAAAGTTCGCATCGCTCGTACAACAAATTGAGTCATAAAACCCTATCCTATCTATGATAACTACTTCATGGTTACACTTTTGTTTACCAGATAGCTCCATCATATAATGAGTTATACAGATAACAAGTGCTATGACCAAAATTTGGCGGCTTTCTTATGGCAAAGTTAAGAATGAAATGGTGATTTGGGCTAAAGTAACTTGTTTCTCCTATACATTTGAACATTGTCATTTAACCGATGTGACTACTCCTAAGTAAATAAGTCGCTATTGTCTTTTATCTTGATAGACAACATATTTATTACGCCCTGTCGCTTTCGCTTCATACATTGCGCTGTCAGCAAATGTTAGTAGTTCATCGACATCGTTTCCTTGTTCTGGATATAAGGCAATTCCAATACACGCTGAAATTTTTACCTCGTGGCCTTTTAGCATAAAAGGGGTCGATAATACTTGTCTGATCTTATTAGCGATATATTCAATAACGGTAATATGATCATTTTCAGAAAGGATCACTGCAAATTCATCACCACCTAAACGAGCAACTGTATCTGATTTTCTTACCGATTCTGTTAGGCGTTTGGCCACTTGCTGCAGCAATAGATCACCAAAAGCATGCCCTAAGGTGTCATTCACTTGTTTAAAACCATCGAGATCAATAAAAAACAAAGCAACATTACGTTGATCTCGATGAGCCAGTTCTAACATTTGGGAGAACAGATTCATGAACAGGTTGCGATTTACTAAACCAGTTAAGGCATCAAAATTTGCCTGACGATACATTTCATCATCATTTTTCTTACGTTTGGTAATATCACTAAATAATGCCACATGTGCCTCTAGTTTACCTTCTTCATCCTTGATTTGGGTAATGGATAGCCATTCATAATAGGCTTCCCCACTTTTTTTACGATTACACACTTCCCCTTGCCAACAACCATTTTTTTCTAATTCAGAGAACATAGTTTGATAAAACTCTTTATCATGGTGACCCGAACTTAAAATTTTCGGGTTTTTTCCTATCACTTCCTCTTCACGATACCCCGTAATTTCGCTATAAGCATCATTCACCGCCACAATATAATTATTAGCATCAGTGATCATCACAGCCTCGGTTGCTGTTTGAAACACTGTTGAGGCTAGTCTGAGCTCTTTTTCGTCTTCTTTTCTTTTTGTAATATTCTCTTTTATCGCCACATAACTAGTAATAATGCCCCGCTTATTTCTTAACGGATAGACATGAGCCCGTTCCCAATAGATTTCACCACTGGCTCGGAGGTTATGAAAATCTCCCTCCCAATGCTGTCCTTTAGTAATGGTTTGCCATAAGTCTTTGTAGACATTTTCATTCATTGCTCCTGACTTTAACACTCGAGGGTTTTTGCCGATCACATCTTCGGCTGTGTAGCCAGATTCGCTCAAAAATTTTCGATTAATATAGGTTATATGCCCGACAAGATCGGTAGTCACAATTGATACAGGGCTTTGTTCGACGATTTGTGCCAATTGATATTGCATTTCTTCTAACTGTTTTTTTCGTTGAAGTAAGTACAGCAAAATTCCGGCAATCAAAAGTAGAAAAATAATGCTGAATACCTGTAACAACTGATATTGTCGATTTGTCTTATCTATTTCAGCAACTTTCTTATCGACTAATTGTTCTAAATTAGATTGATAGTGCCATAACTCCTCTTTAAGCTGGCGTTGATTTGAGATATCAACAATGATCGAGAAAAGTAATGACTGCCCCTCAATAACAATAGGATTAGTGTACACTTCTACTGTTTTGACCTCACCACCAGAGGTTTGATGACGAAAGATAAAAAACTCGAGCTGCTCTTTATCTGCTCTTTTGAGCTCTTGTGAAACTTGCTCGGTACTTAACATATTAATATCGCTAATATTAAGCTTTTTAAAATGCGCTTTGGGATATCCATAGAATTGGCTAGCTGCCTGATTAGCCCTGACAATATCGCCGCTATCTGGCGAAATAAGCAACATAACGGCACTGTGATTATCAAAAATAGAAAAGAAATGATTAGCTGGTTGAGCGATCACTTTACTGCACAGCGACAAATAAACAAATATCAGAATTTGAAAAAGCTTGCTCATTAATGATGACCTCCATGCTTGAATGTGCTCAAGTCAAACAATAGCGCACAACACACATTTATATGTTGTTCAACTACCGCTTAATATCATCCCTAGCTTGGCAGCTTGAAAAAACATTACCACTAGCAATAATTGTCACAAATATAGTATAGCTGCTTAGATGAGTATATTATTGATACCAATCAAAAATATTCTTATTAAACATTCATTCCCTCGAAAGCTGAGCTTCTCAACTACAAAGCACTTTTTTTATACCAACGGATCAGTTCTTTTTGATCCGCAGGCGCTTCTAATCCCAGATCCATTAACTCTCGGGCTTGCTCTGCCAATATTTGCTCAGATTTATGCTCTATTTTTTCTAACATTTGATAGAACAAAGTCAGTTCAGCGGTAGAAAATACGCTTTCGAGTTGTTTAGCTCGCTTATCCATTGCACTGTTCAATTGTTGGTAAAGTACTCGCCCTTGCTCTGTTAGCACAAGATTTTTCACATTTTTCTTATGCTGATCGGCTTGTGCACTAATTAATCCTTCTGCTAACAGCTTTTTCACTGCACGACTTACGGTATAAGAATCTAAGCGAGACTGGTATGCAATATCCGCTGATTTAATTGGCATATAAGAACCAATATTGATTAATACTCGCATTTCACGTGGATCTAATGACGATAAATTACGAATTTTCCAATCACGATTGAGTGCTAATAAATTACTCACCACCGCAATACGAAATGGTAAATGTTGAGAAAGATCGAGTGGGTTGTCTAATGTATCCGTCAATTGAAAAGCTTGACTACGTGCTGACTGTTTAATTTTCTTGCCTTTTTAAAGCATTATTTTAATCAAACTTTAGCATTTTTTATTAATAAATAAAGTGTTAGCTGATACATAACAACCAAGATGTTGCATATGCAACATTTTTGGCGTACAGTAAAATTATCTTAGTGACCATAAATTGGAGAATATCATGCCTTTAGTTACCCCGCTTGCTAGCGACGAAAATGTGGAAGTTGCTGAACTTGCAAAGTTTTTTAATGAAACACTTGGTTTTTGCCCCAATAGCGTGCTCACAATGCAACGCCGTCCAGCAATCGCTACAGCTTTTATCAACCTAAACAAAGCCGTGATGGCAAATGAAGGCCGAGTAACAGCTGAACAAAAGCGTTTAATTGGTTATTTAACCAGTGCCAATACTGGCTGTCGTTATTGTGAAGCTCATACTATCCTAGCTGCTGAACGTTATGGTGGTAGTGCTGAACGCTTAGCTGAAATATGGTCATTTCGCACCAGTGATTTATATAGCACAGCAGAAAAAGCTGCCTTTGAGTTTGCCCTAGCAGCGTCAAGTGTGCCCAATGCGGTCGATAGTGAAATTGCAGATGCACTACACCAATACTGGGATGAGGGTGAAATTGTAGAAATATTAGGTGTTATCTCTTTATTTGGCTTTTTAAATCGTTGGAATGACTCAATGGGCACCACCATGGAAGATGGTGCAGTAGATGCGGGAGAAAGATTACTCTCGCAATCAAGTTGGACCCGCGGCAAACACACATAAACATTATCGAATGCGCGATAGACAATGGTGAAGTCTCAATTACGCCGCGATTACATACCTAAGGCACTGCTTCACCGTTTCTCGCTTCAAATAGTCGATACCAGTCTTCTCTTGAATAAGCTAACGATAATGCAACCTTTGCCGCTTTAATGCGCTCAGGGTTGGTCGAACCCACAATAGGCGAGATACCAACAGGATGACGCAGTAACCAGGCTAATACCACTTGCCATGGTTGGCATTGATATTTTTCAGCTTGCTTATTCAATTCATTTTCAATGCGCTGCTCATCTTCAATGCTGAAGGTATTTCCCCACGCAGAATAGGCGACACCGCCAAGAGGACACCAAGCAATTGGCATTATATTATGTTGCTGGCATTGATCTAAGACACCATTGTGAAAAGCATCTACATTATGGATATTGATTTCCACTTGATTCGCCACTAATGGCATCGACATTTTATCACGTAATAAATTCACCTGAGAAGCGGTAAAATTACTGACACCAAATGCTTTAACTTTGCCGCTGGCTTTTAAAATAGCAAACGTTTCTGCTACTTCATCAGCATCCATTAAGTAATCAGGTCGATGAAGTAAAAACATGTCTAGTTGTTCTATGCCTAAGCGCTGTAATGAGCCCTCAACACTTTCCAGCAGATACTTTTGACTAAAATCATAATGAGTGGGGGCATAATCACCACTATTAGCTCTGGGGCGGATCCCGGCTTTTGAAGTGATGATCATTTGTTCACGCAATTGTGGTGATTCTTTTAATAACTCACCAAATAACAACTCACTTTCACCCTTGCCGTAAATATCAGCATGGTCAAAATGATTATACCCTGCCTCAATGGCAGCCCGCACCGCCAGTTTTCCTTTGTTACGGTCAGCTTCACTATTATCCCCAGTAATACGCATACAGCCATAAATTAACCGTGAACTGTCTAATGTAAATTGTGAATTTGATATGTATTCCATAATCGAGCCATCTCAATAAATTTTCTCTCAATATAACAAGTCTTTGACAACTAAGCATAGTTGTTCTCTATAATGGTTAGAAATATCGATAGAAGTTGTTAACGTGCAAAATAATATTTTTTCAATCATTCCTGCTATTCGTCCCCCCTTTTTATTTCTAGCGCCAATTTGCGTCTGTTATGGTGCAGCAATTGCGGCTTTCGAAGGGCAAGCAGTTAATGCTGATACACTCACCCTCGCACTTATCGGTGCTGTTTTAGCACTTATTTCAGTGAATTGTTTTAATGAATATCAAGATTATCAAAGTGGTTTAGACAGCAACACGAAACGCACCCCTTTTAGTGGTGGCAGTGGTTTATTGGTTAAACACCCCGCATTAGCACAACGCGTTAATCGCCTTGCTTATTTATCTCTATCACTGACTTTTTGCATTGGGCTATACTTTGCCTATCAAATTGGCCTTATCATTATTCCAGTCGGTTTACTTGGTATTGCTATTATCTACTTCTATACCTCACACCTTAACCAGTCGCCTTTTGCTTGCCTTATTGCTCCAGGATTAGGATTAGGCGTGTTAATTCCATTTGGTAGCTACTTTGTCTTAACCCATAATGTTATGACACAGCATATTATTTTGTTAATCATCCCCTTTTTACTGATCAATAATTTACTATTACTTAATCAATACCCTGACATTGAAGCAGATAAACAAGCTGGCAGACGCCACTTCCCGATTCAATTTGGTGTCAACATCAGTAACTGGGTTTACGCTGGTTTTTCATTGTTAGCGATTGTTTTTCTGTTGATAGCAGTTTTGCTATTGGGATTACCTAAGCTGTTGTTAGTCGCTATTGTACCAATGTCATTGTCAGCAATATCGCTCTACGGCATGACTAAGCTCAAAAACAATATTGCAACACAGCCGCATTATCTGGCATTCAATGCTATTGCCGCTAACCTAACCCCCATCATTATTAGCGTTATTTTATTTCACTATTCACCTCTATAAAACTGGAGATCAGCCTGCTATATTAGCGGGCATTGTTAATTTGCTTAGTTAATAAGGTTTTGTGTGCAACACTTTATTTGGAATGTCGATCCAGTTTTACTATCCATTGGTCCAATTTCTATTCACTGGTACGGCGCTTTGTTCGCCAGCGCAATTTTTGCGGGTTTATATTTGATGAAATGGATATTTCAACAAGAAAAACAAAATGTTGAATCCTTAGATAATTTATTAATCTACGTAGTAATTGGTGTGATAGTTGGTGCTAGACTCGGCCACTGTTTATTTTATGATCCCCAATATTATCTGGCCAATCCACTGAAAATTTTCGCCATCTGGGAAGGTGGGCTAGCCAGCCATGGTGGCGGTTTAGGTGCGATTATAGGCACTTACCTCTATTGCAGAAAAAATCCATTTAGCTTTATTTGGTTACTTGACCGTTTAGCCATTGCCACCGCGCTATTCGGCATTTTTGTTAGAAGTGCAAACTTTGTCAATGCCGAAATATTAGGTAAGCAAACCGATGTACCTTGGGGCATTGTTTTTGCTCGCATTGATAATATTGTTCGCCACCCTGCGCAATTATATGAAGCTGTGGCCTATGCATTCATTTTTATCGTGCTCACGATCATTTACCGCACCACCAAAGCAAAAAATCATCAAGGTATGCTGCTTGGCATATTCTTAGTGATGACATTTAGCGCACGGTTTATCATTGAATTTTTCAAACAACAACAAGCGGCTTATCAAATACAAGCCTCACTTAATACCGGACAAATGCTCAGTATTCCCTTTTTCTTAATAGGTGTAACGCTGATTGTGTGGTCATTGAAATCAGTCAAAACTGAGACTAGGTAATACCATTAATGGCAAAAAAATATTACGTAATATGGAAAGGTGCGCAAACCGGCATCTTTGATAACTGGCCCCAAGTTCAGCAATTAACAGCTGGCCGAGCAGATGCACAATATATGGGATTTCCCAGTCAAGCAGAAGCACAAGCAGCGTTTACACAGACATACACTAAAGCCTTAATGAAGCGTTCATTAACGAAAGGAAATAGTAATACGGATAAAAAAAGCAGTGTAAGTAGTCAAAAATCTCGCCAAGTGAGCAATCATGCCGATATAAATATTTATAGTGATGGCGCATGTTCACCTAACCCAGGTAAATCAGGTACAGGGATTGCTGTCTACCAGAAAGAGCAATTATCTGAGCTTTGGTACGGCTTATATCACCCTAATGGCACCAATAATACCGCTGAGCTTAATGGCTTGCTTGAAGCTTTAAAATTAGGCCAACTATACATCAATCAAGGAAAACAGGTTCAGGTACTGTCAGACTCTAAATACTCTATCGATTGTATTACTAAGTGGGCAGCAGGCTGGCAAAAAAAAGGCTGGAAGAAAGCCGATGGTCAAGCGATTAAAAACCCTGAGTTAGTCCAAGCTTGTTATCAACTCTACTTAGCCTTAAAAGCTAAACTGATCATCACGCATGTTAAAGGACATGCCGATATTGAAGGTAATGAACTCGCTGATCGCATGGCGGTGTATGCCCGTATGCAGCAAGAAACTGGTTTTGTGCAATATAAAGAAAAAATCGATATTGCCAACATACTAGCCATGCCATCGGGTTAATAAATGCAAATATAAAGCACACTCATCAGGTGTGCTTTATAAAGCTTACTATTATTAGGAAAGCGTCGACTTCAATTGTTCACTTAATGACTCAAACTTCTGCTCTATTTGATGAGCATTATTAAGTAACGTGTTGATTTTTGTTTTATTTTTAATAAAAATTTCTTTTAGGTACTCTTCCTGTTCCTCATTTAAGTCTAAGTAGGAAAATGCCATATCCATTTCTTCGCTCATATATTCGAATAAACCACTGACTTTCACATCATGTGATTTAAGATCAGCTAAAATCTCACTAAGTGATTGATGGGTTAAATTAAGTGCTTTGACAACACTATGTTGCTTTTGCTGCTCCAATAT
This sequence comes from Thalassotalea sp. G2M2-11, assembly GCF_017168195.1. Taxonomy (GTDB): domain Bacteria; phylum Pseudomonadota; class Gammaproteobacteria; order Enterobacterales; family Alteromonadaceae; genus Thalassotalea_E. The sequence continues at coordinate 1,294,275 of NZ_JADNYL010000001.1, read as the reverse complement.
CAATTCTGTAGCCAAAGATTGCATTCTAGCTTCAACACCATTGAGTAATGACGCTAAGTGATCACGGTATCGACCTGCTTTATCTTCATCATCGGGCATTCGGCGAACCAAAATAGAAGCTTGATCAAAATTAAATAAACAGCGGTTGCCAAAGCTATATATTCGACCAAGCCCCTCAGCTTGAGCCATCAATCTCTCTTCTATTTCATTCACTTTACCAGAGGTGCTTTGTGTTATATCTTCATTTTTCGTGCGTATTTGTAAAACGGCGTTCAGTTCAAAATTTTGTAATGTTGTTAATGTATGCTCACACAAACTTTCGTATGACTTTTGATGTTGTAAATTATTTAAGAAGTTATTTAGTTCACCTATCTCACCACTATTGGTCATGGAGGTCATAGCAATTTGCATGGCATTTTGTGTTTGCTCATATTGGCTAGCAAGCTGCTGTCGATACTCTATCGCTTGTTTGATTTTTACCTGCAATTCAGGGAGTTCGATAGGCTTGACAATATAGTCATCAGCGCCAGCTTCATAGCCTTTCATTTTTTCATCCACACTGTCCATAGCACTTAGAAAAAATATCACTGAATCTTGAAACTGCGGTTGTTCTCTAATTCTTTCACATAACTCAAAGCCATCCATGCCTCCGGGCATTCTTACATCAAGTAAAAAAGTACATGAAATATCATGCCTCATACTTGCTAAACATGCTTCACCACTATCAAAACTCAAGGTCGAGTAATCATTTTTTAAAAACCGTTCAAGCAACTTCCTGTTGGCAGCTTCGTCATCAACAATAACAATATAATGTTCATTTAACACAACACACTCCCATTAATTACTGGTACTAGCAATTATTTAGTAGCAACTTCACCTAAAGTATTCAGTAGAAACTTCTTACCTTACTAATGACTATAGTCAGCTCTGGATAAGTTGCTATTAGTTTTTAGAAAATCCATTATTTAGCTATTGGCAAATCTATCCAAAACTTAGTTCCTACTTCTGGCGTAGAATTAAAATCAATCTGTCCCCCCATACCTTCAACAATTTGTTTAGTCAAAGCTAACCCGAGCCCTGTACCTTCTATCGACGAATTATCAAATGAAAGGCGTTCAAAGCGTTCAAAAATAACTTGTTTATCTGTTTGTAAAATTCCTACGCCCGTATCAGCGACACTAATACGTAGGTAATCGTTATCAATAAGTTCTGTCGTGACTGTTACGCTCCCATCATTACAATTATATTTTATAGCATTTGACAAGATATTTAGCAGCGCCTGTTTGCCACGTAGAGGATCGATTATGATACTAGGCAAACCAGCAGTACTTTGATCACTGATAGTAATATTTTTACCTAAAGCCAAACCATTCGCCCACTGGATACACTCTGTTAACCAATGGTTAGTGTCTATAGCTTTCAAAGCAAAAGTCATTTTGCCCGACTCAATCTGCGCTAAATCTAATATTTCATTAATCAATGAAAGTAAATGACGTGAAGCCGTTAATATTTGCTTAACATTGTCATTTTGTTCTTCTGTTAACCCTTGTTCATCCTGTGATAATAGCTGCGCAAAGCCTAAAATAGCGTTAAGGGGGGTACGTAATTCATGGCTCATTGACGATAAGAATTGAGATTTAGCTTGATTAGCTTGTTCTGCAGATTCAGCTAACTGCCTAAGTCGGCTTTCTCGTTGTTTATCTTTGGTTAAATCTCTAATAATGGCGCAATAACTGAGCTCTTTATCCACTTTAATTTCATTAACACCTATCGATATTGGAAATTCACTGCCATCTTTTTTTACCGCGACTAATTCGTTACTTTTAATAATGCTCTTAGAAAAGGGAATATCGAGTTCACCGGCAAGAAACTCTGTTACTTGAGATTTTCCATAGCCTGAAAGTAAACATGCGACATTTTGGCCAATCACTTCACTCGCTTGATAATTAAAAAAATATCCAGCTGCATTATTAAACTTTTGAATAATGCCTTTTTCATTGACCACTATGATCCCTTCAGCAGCGTTCTGAAAGATGGTTTTTAAAAATAGCTCACTCTTACTCAGCTGCTTTTGCACAACCTTTTGCTGTTGTTGATGATTAATAATGGCTTGAGTAAACTCATTAATCACCTGCATTAACTCTTCAATTTCAGTTGGTATCGCCCCTTCATAGACTATCGGATGATAGTCAAAAACATCACGTTGCTTAAACGATTTAATTGCCTGCTGTATGGCGGTAATAGGATTGATAAGTTTGCATCGAAAATACCAAACTACGCTGCCTGCAAAGCATAGTAATAACAATATGGCAAAGGTTCCCGATTTTAAGATCGAGATCAATACATTATCGATAGTGTCAAATAGCTCATTGCTGTTCTTTACTTGACGCCCACTTAAGTAGTTTTCAAGCTCTTTCAAAGCCTCTATCGCGTCTAAATTATATAAGTCCATATTAGTTAATTGGCGCTGTTGTAAACGCTCCATTTCCATTAACTTCGCAAAATAATCATCAACAAAAGAGACTAATTTATTAATAGTGACTTGTTCCCTTCGCTCCATCGGTAGCTGCTGGTACTGAGAAAGCTTATCTGAAACCGATTTTAATTGTGCTTTTGCATCGTCTAGAAATTCTTTATCACCTGAAAGTAAATAGTTTTTAAAATGATGAATAGCACCACCATAACCTATCAATTCTCGAATTTGACTAACTAAACTCGTCTTCTGATAAATACTTTGATGTTGTATCGCCCAATTTTCTCCTACTTTGTTGGCATAATATGTTGCTTGCCAAAAAACAAAGCTACTAACAACAATTGCTAATATAAAACCAATTAAGGTAAACCAAGCAAAAGTAGTAATTTTCAGTAATCTATTCATACGATACCTTATTTCATTGCAGAACAAATATTAGCCACACTGACTAGATGACATTAGGTTTATCTCACTAAGAGATCAAACATCTTGCAAATTAATTCCCAGCCAGCACGTTTTTGTAAAGTGAGATCCACAATAATGCTTGCTAAGTGAAATCCCCAGATTAGAATAGTGGATAAGCCATATAGCTCGAAGCAATATCGCCTAAACGACAGTTAAAAAGATGTATTGCTATGGTATTAAGAAAATTATCTTGTTTACTGATTATCGCTGTATTTTTCGTTAGTCAGTCAAAGGCTGGGCATGTTCAGCCACTAAAACTTAACTTTGCCTCAATTGCCAAGTTAGGCGAGCAAGAAGTTGCCAGCATCGTACTGCCACAAATCTATCAGCAAATACAACAACCTATTTCAATTACTCCATTACCAGCTAACCGTGCCCAGCATGAGGCCAACCGTGGCATAAAAGATGGCGAAATTTTGCGTATCTATAGCTATGGCGAAGAAACGCCAAATGTTATCCGTGTACCGACGCCTTATTACTATTTTACCACGGCAGCATTTTCCCGAAAAAACACCTCCATTACAATTAATAGGCCAGCAGATTTGGCGCATTATCGTATTGGGGTTGTCAGGGGGGTGAAGCATACTGAAAATGCAACCAAAAAGCTTAGCAATGTCTCTCTCAGTAATAGCACTAGAGAATTATTTCATCAATTATCCATAGGCAATATAGATATTGCTTTAACAAGTTTTCAAGATGGGCAATTTCTGATCAAGCAACTCGGTAATGACAAATTTAAAGTGGTGCACCCAGCCTTAGTGTATGAGTCTCTTTTTCATTACCTCAATAAGAAACATGAAAAATTAGTAACACCAATTAATCAAGTTATTAAACGCCTTAAAGCAACAGGTGAGCTAGAGAAAATGCTCATACAAGCGCAACAACAGGTGTATCGATAACAATGGCCGAACAAAAGATATTTATAATTGGTTTACCACGCACCGGCACGACCAGTGTCTGTAGTAAATTTTTAGCATTAGGATATCGGGTTGCTCATACTGCTTATACGCAACAGACTTTCGAGCATGCACAAGTGATTGCGGACACTCCTGTTTTTAATGACTTTAAGACATTAGACAACTACTACCCTGATAGCAAATTTATCTATTTAACCAGAGACATCAATGCGTGGTTGCCCTCTATCAAACAATTATTACAACGCATGTATGCTAATGTTATCCGTCACGATGGTGGTTTTAACCCAATCATCAAACGTTGCTATCAACAAACATTCGCTCCTTTTACTGAGCAAAATATCAATAATGACGATTTCTTAATTCGTTGCTATCAAAAGCACCAACAACAAGTAACACAATACTTTGCCGATAAACCCGCGCAATTATTTACCTTTTCTGTGACGCAAACTGAAAGCTTTCAACAATTACACGACTTTTTACAGCTACCAACACCGATCACCTCATTTAACCGGTTAAATATTGGCGGTAAGATCACGGCTTGGAAAGAGTTATCTCACCCGAATAAAATCGCCTCAACCCGCAACGGCAAAACAACTACGCTAGATTATCTACAAGCATTATCATCACAAGATTGTGTAAATTAAAATAAGTATAAAGCGGAATTAACACCTTCTCTCGCTAAGCGTTTCTCTACCATCAAAAAAAATGTAATTTATTATGAAAAATTACTTAACACCTTTCAAAATTCGTGTAGATTAATAATTAAGCACTTCATAGCGAGGAAATTAAGTGAAGCCAACTGATACCAGCAACTATCAACATTTCCTAAAAGTGGTAGATTGCCAATATGCTTGCCCTGCTCATACCCCTGTTCCTGAATATATTCGTTTAATTGCCGAAAAACGCTACACCGAAGCCTATATGATTAATTGGCAGTCTAATGTTTTCCCCGGTGTATTAGGCCGTGTGTGTGATCGTCCTTGTGAACCGGCGTGCCGCCGCACACGTGTTGAAGAAAAACCTGTCGCAATTTGTCGATTAAAACGTGTCGCCGCTGATTATAAAGAAGATATTCATCCCTTTATTCCTCAAACACCGACACAAAAAAATGGTAAACGTATCGCCCTCATTGGCGCAGGACCAGCATCGCTTACTGTTGCTCGAGATCTCCTCCCTTTGGGCTATGACATTGTGCTATTTGAGAAAGATGCCAAAGCCGGCGGCATGATGCGCAGTCAAATCCCCGCATTTCGCTTACCCGAAACAGTGCTCGATGAAGAGTTAGATTACATACTCGACATGGGCGTGGAAGCTCACTTTAATGAAGAAATATCAAGTCTGAAAAATCTGCTTAAAGCCAACTTCGATGCTATTTTTGTTGGTACTGGCGCACCACAGGGACGATGGTTAGAAATAACGGGCCATGATAAAACCTCGGGGCAAGTCGATACCGGCATTAACTGGTTATCGAATGTCACCTTTGGACATATCACCGAGGCAGCCAAACGTGTCGTCGTACTCGGTGGCGGTAATACGGCCATGGACTGTTGCCGCACCGCTAAACGTCTTGGTGCACAAGAAGTCACCGTGCTCGTACGTTCGAGTTTTGAGGACATGAAAGCTTCTCCTTGGGAAAAAGATGACGCCCTTGCCGAAGGCATTGAAATAAAACCAAATTACACACCACTTGAGTACGTAATTGAAGATGATAAATTGATCGGCGTTTTGTTTGCTCAAGTCGCCTCAGAATATGACAAGTTTGGTAAACGTACCCTAAAAGAAACAGGTGAGACTTTGATGGTTCCCTGTGATCAAGTGTTAGTCGCAGTTGGTCAAGATACCGCATTCCCATGGATAGAACGAGATATTGGTTTACGCTTTAATAAATGGGGACAGCCTGCTCTAAAGAAAGCCACACTGCAATCGACCTTAGATAAGGTATTTTTTGGGGGAGACGCCGCCTTTGGGCCAGAAAATATCATTTCAGCGGTAGCAAACGGTCACCAAGCCGCTATTTCTATCGATTTATTCTGCCAAGGTAAAAGCCCTGAGCATGAACGTCCTGAAACAGGCTTTAATTTGATCAGCCAAAAAATGGGGATTCATGAGTGGAGTTATCAAAGCCAAATTAATCATGAAAAGCGTAACAATGTCCCCCACGTAGATTGGCAACAAGCCGTTAAAGAGCTTAACACTGAAGTTGAACTGGGCTTTGATGAAAAACTTGCATTGGAAGAAGCCCACCGCTGCTTAAACTGCGATGTTCACACTATCTTCAATGAAAGTACCTGTATCGAATGCTCAGCCTGTGAAGATGTTTGTCCAATGGATTGTATTAACTTTGTTGAGCTCGACAGCTCAGCAAAACAAAACGAGCAGCAGCAATTACAGGATCAACTCAGAGTGAAAGAGTTTAATCCTGAGCAAGAGATGTTGATATCTGACAGCTTAAAAACGGGTCATATTATGGTTAAAGATGAAGATGTTTGCTTGCACTGTGGTTTATGCGCTGAACGCTGCCCAACAGGTGCTTGGGATATGAAAAAATTGGTCATTGATAATATTGGAGCAACCATCAAATGAGCAAATCTGCGGTTTCTACAACAAAAAAACAACTGATCAATAACTTTGTGGTTCGCTTTGCCAACACCAATGGTACTGGCTCAGCAAGTGCCAACAATATGTTCGCTAAAGCCATTCTTCGTATGGGCATCCCAGTGAGTGCAAAGAATATCTTTCCGTCAAATATTCAAGGCATGCCAACATGGTATGAAGTGCGGATCAGTGAGCACAACTATTTAGCAAGGCGGGGCGGCAAATCAGAACTGGTAGTCGCCATGAACGCCCAAAGCCTAGTAGATGACATTGACAGCGTTAAATCAGGGGGCTTTTTGCTATATGATTCAAGCAAGCAACTCCCCGAGCAATTACTCAGAGATGATATTGAATACCTCGGCATCCCCATTTCAGCTATTTGCCAAAAAGAATATCAAGATCCAAGACAACGACAATTATTTAAAAATGTCATCTATGTTGGCGCACTTGCCGCATTGTTAAACATTGAATTTGACGTATTAAAAGCCCTCGTTGGCGATCAATTTAAGGGCAAAGAGAAACTGATCACTCCAAATATCTATGCCCTTGAACTTGGCTATCAATTTGCCAACCATCACTTTAGTTGCCCTCTACCTATTAAAGTAGAGCGCAGAGATCTGATCAACGATCGTATTATGGTCGATGGCAATACGGCAACCGGGTTAGGCGCGGTCTACGGTGGCGCCACTGTGGCGGGTTGGTATCCCATCACACCTTCTACTTCTGTAGTAGAAAAGTTTGCAAACTATTGTCAGCGCTTAAGAATAGACCCCGCATCAGGTAAAAGGAACTTTGCCTTAGTACAAGCTGAAGATGAGCTGGCGGCAATAGGTATTGCAATTGGTGGTGGCTGGAATGGTGCACGTGCCTTTACCGCTACAAGCGGACCGGGAATCTCCTTAATGAGTGAATTTTTAGGGTTAGCCTATTTCGCTGAAATTCCCATGGTACTAATAGATGTACAACGTGCTGGCCCTTCCACCGGCATGCCTACGCGTACGCAACAATCGGATATTTTATCTTGTGCCTACGCCTCTCATGGCGACACCAAGCAAGTACTATTATTTCCCCAGTCCCCTAAAGAGTGTTTTGATTTAACCGCCGAGGCATTTGAACTCGCCGATCAATTGCAAACTCCAGTGATTGTAATGAGCGATCTCGATTTAGGCATGAATGATCATTTAACCGAGCCATTTAGCTGGGATGACAATAAACAATATAATTTAGGCAAAGTCCTAACTGCCGAGCAATTAGATAGTATTGAAACATATGGCCGTTACCTTGATACCGATGGTGATGGTATCTGTTATCGCACCTTACCTGGTACGCACCCTGAAAAAGGGGCATTTTTTACGCGGGGAACCTCACGCAATGAATATGCAGGTTATACGGAAAAATCCGACGACTATGTCGCTAACATGCAACGACTAGAGAAAAAGTTTGCTACCGCCGGTAATTTAGTGCCGAAACCTGAAATTCAACAAGGTAAGCAATTAGCAAAACTGGGTTTGATCTATTTTGGTACCAGTAGCCATGCCATCAGCGAAGTACTTGAACAACTAAAAGAGCATGGCTTAACGGCAGATACCTTGCGCATTAAAGCCTTCCCCTTTCAAGCAGCCATCAGTCAATTTATCGAGCAGCATCAAGAAGTCTATGTCATTGAGCAAAACAGAGACGGCCAAATGCGCTCTTTGTTGATCAATGAGTTATCCATCGCTCCCGACAATCTCAACTCAATTGCAAATTATGATGGATTGCCGCTCACCAGTGACTTTGTGGTTTCAGGCATCTTGGCAAGTTTATCGAATGCGTTATCAAAACAGCATGTCAGTTAAGGAAATATTATGAGCTTTGAAAAATCAATCTTTCATCACCCTAGACTGGCTGTTAATGACTTAGGGCTAAATTATCGTGATTATGAAGGTAGCCTATCAACTTTATGCGCAGGATGTGGGCATGACGCCATCTCTTCTGCAGTGATCCAAGCATGCTATGAGCTTTCACTACCACCGCACAAAATAGCAAAAATGTCAGGTATTGGCTGCTCATCAAAATCCCCAACTTACTTTCTCAATAAAGCGCATGGTTTTAATTCTGTGCACGGGCGAATGCCATCAGTAGTGACAGGCGCAAACCTGGCCAACAGAGACTTAACCTATATCGGTATGTCAGGTGATGGCGATAGCGCATCAATAGGCATGGGACAATTTGCTCATGTTGTAAGACGCCAACTGAATATGCTTTATATGGTAGCCAATAATGGAGTCTATGGCTTAACCAAAGGACAATTAGCAGCAACGGCGGATCAGGGCGTCACCAACAAAGCAGGAGAGTTAAGTTTATTTGCCGATATTGACTTGTGCGTAACGGCACTGCAATTGGGCGCAAGTTTTGTTGCCCGAAGTTTTTCTGGCGATAAAAAACAATTAGTGCCGTTGATCAAAGCCGCGCTGAGTCATCAAGGCTTTGCCTTTATTGATATTATTTCTCCTTGCGTCACTTTCAATAATCACACAAGCTCTACACGTTCATACGATTATGTTCATGAACATATCACAACGGGGGCCGTCGCTGATTTTGTGCCGGTAAAAAAAGAAATCACTTGTGGTGTTGGTGATGGCAAAAATGAAGATATTTGTTTGCATGATGGTTCAATAATGCGAATTCACAAACTGGATGCTGATTATCAAACTACCGATGCGATGAAAGCAATTAGTGATATAGAACAGCACAAACAAAAAGGCGAAATTTTAACGGGCTTATTTTATCTTGACCCAACCTCAAGCAATTTTCATGATATTAATAACACTAACGACACTCCATTGAATCAGTTGAGTCAAGATGCCCTCTGCCCCGGCTCTAGGGTGTTATCAGGGATCAATGATAGTTTTAGATAGCTTGTAGGTCGCCTATAAGTGTATAACGCGCATCCTATACATAAAAGCCATTCGTTATAAACGAATGGCTTTTGGTTTAATCCTTGATATTAAATGAATAATAAAATTATCGCTTAATATAAGTTAGCCGACGAGCAGCAGCAAAAATGCCTATCAGTAATACCCATAGCATGCTACCTCCGCCTTTTCGTGACGGTTTATCTATTACGACCGGTGTACTGGCTTTAACCGTAACGGATACAACAGCCTGACTTTCTCCTTCATCACTATCACTAATGGTATAACTCAACGTATCAGTACCCTCAAACCCTGAAGCTGGAGTATAGTGCAAACTACCATCTGCATTGATAGTAACACTACCATGTTCAGCACTTGCTTGTGTCACCGTTAAAGAATCTCCATCAGCATCACTGTCATTACTTAATACATTGATATCGATACTGGTTTCATTATCGGTTTCAGCACTATCATCAACCGCTACTGGCGCATTATTTAACACAACGTTAATAACAACCCGCCCAATTGCAGAGCCGCCCTGACCATCACTGATACCATAAGTTATATTGGCTACACCATAATGTTCAATTTCAGTAGTAAATAACAGTTGGTTATTTTCAATACTGACCGAGCCAATATCCACATTTGCGCTGGTGATAGTTAAAGTATCACCATCAGCATCTAAATCGTTCGCCAAAACATCTATGTACATAGTATGGTTACGTTTAACATCGATAGTATCATCAACCGCCTCAGGATGAGTATTTCCTGTTACAGCAACCGCAATACCACCTGGATCATCTATCGACTTATTAACGACACCGTCAGCATCGTTAGCACCACCATCTTCAATGGTTAGTTGCACACACCAATGACCTTCTGTTAAACCTTCAATATAAGCAACATCCCCCGGTGGCGGGCAGAAGCCCTCACTGCCAGGTGCTGATGCAACGTTGTTATTATCATCAATAACAAAGTCCTGCCAGCCAGTTGGCATCAATTTACGATAAATCGCATCAGCAGGGATTGGTGCAAACTGAGCAACCACAATGCTAACTGATTGTCCTGCTATCGGAAGTTCCTCAACATTAAAGTCAAATAAGCCATTACTATATTCATAGCTTTCATCTCTATTGACTCCTTGCCCTTCGTTGCCATGATTAACAATATCATCTTCACTCACTTCAGATTTCGAACTATTAGCACGGAAAGCCACTTCACCAAGGGTTAAAACTAACCCTGGCTCAGTTTCCATCAAAAAGTTTGTATCATCAGCCTGACGTTCCTGAACAACATTTCGAGCTAAATTCGCTGAATCAAGGAAATCAGGAATACCATCGTCATCGTTATCACCAGTACCTTCATCCTTGTCGCTAATACCATCGTTATCTGAATCATCTTGCTCATTTAACTCAGGTAATACTTCATCAATTCGCAGTTTTAAGCGGTCTTGACCAACTTTATCGCCATCACTTACCGCTATATGTAATTTATAAAAACCAGGAGATAATGCAGATGGATCAAGAGTAAAAGTCGTATCATCATCATCAGTATCAACTAAAGCACTGTCTGAATTTGACCAATCATAACTATGGCTGTCATTCTGGTTTGGATCTTTTACAGTCGTTGATACCGTCACCAGCCCACCATCTTGGCTAACAATACGAGTTGCTCCATCACCTTGCGTAGCAGTAAGTGACACATCCGGTGCAACATTATCCTCAAAAATGGCTATCTGGCTCGAAGCTTTAGTACCAATTATCGCATTTGTTGGCTCTTCCAAGGTAATTACGATAGTTTCTTGTCCTTCACCTGCACCATCATCAACGATATTAACAGTAATATTTGCTGTTAATTGGCCAGATTCCAAGGTGACGCTACCATCGACCAAGTCATGATCAGAACCATCAATATCTGCCGTACCACTAATGGTATAAGGTACAATAACTGGATATTCGACTGCTGGACCATTCAGAATAATATTAAAATTAACGGTAGATCCTTCTGCGGTATTTTGGTTTTTACTTAAACCAACCAAAGGGATCACATTAACAACTTGCGTATCTGTAACTTCATTGCCATCACTGTCTACCGCTGACCAAGTTACAATATGTGAACCAGGACTGAAAAAACTATTTGAATCTACCGCCACAGCAAGATCGCCATCTTCAACGTCTGTTGCTATTGCTGTTTTCATGTCAACCTCGGTAAACAGACCTGTTGCATTCACCGTAACATCAGCAGAAGCGGTAATTTCAGGTTTGCTACCAACGATCGGTGTGCCCGAAATAGGAATGATGGCATTTGAAATAATCGACTCACTTGTCCCCTGACCATCAGTATAGCTAGCTACTACAGTAACTGACTGTTCAACATCATCTTCAGTAAGCGTATAACTATCAACGTTCGCACCAGCAATAGCTTCACCATTTCGTTGCCACTGATAATTGATGTCACCTAAACCATCTTCATCGCTAAGCGTATGAGATGCCGTTACGATTTCACCAGAAGTAGCAACACCGCTGATAACTACTTCACCAGTAGGTAAATCATTGACGTTTGCAACAATCTCTGTGGTAGCTGAAACTACAGATTCTGATTGGCCATATCCATCGGTATAGCTTGCTTGAACAGATAATGTTGCACCAACATCAGCTTGAATTAACTTATAGCTACTAGTATTTTCACCCTCAACCTCTTCTCCATTTCGTAACCATTGAAAACTAATCTCACCCAAACCATCTTTATCCTCAAGAGCGCTGGCATCAGCGGTTAAGATTTGATCCTCTTCAGCAACTCCAGAAATTAACACTTCTCCCGTTGGCAAATCATTAACATTTAAAACTTTAGCTGTAGGGGCTGAAGAGACACTTTCATTAAAACCATCCCCATCGATATAACTCACAGTAACGCTAATAGTTTTGTCAATATCACTCGTTTTAATCTGATAGCTGACACTATTATCACCAACATTTGATCCTTCGCTTTGCCATTGATAACTAAAGGTGCCTAATCCATTACTATCAGCTAATGATGATGTATCAGCAGTTAATGTACTACCCTCTTTTACATCTCCACTAATAACTACCTCTCCTGTTGGAGTATTATTAACCACAGGAGGTGAATTTTGTGTCACTGTGGGGACATCTACAGCTCCTGAAGCATTACCCGCTGTATCATAGGCAACAACAACAAAATCATTAGATCCAAGCGCAAGAGGTGCGTTCAGACTCCAACTACCCGCAGCAACGGTTCCACTTGCCAGAGGCGCATTGCTATCATCCGCTGTACCATTATTATCAGCATCTTTAAAGATCTTAACATTAACGCCATCTTCACCATGGGTACCGCTAATACTCATACTTGTAGACGTCACCGAAGCAGGAGCAGCTGGTGTTGTTACGACAGGACTTACAGGTGCTGTCGTATCAATAACAATCGCTTTGGCATCACCTAGGCTCCCAGCTGCAGCAGGTGCGACCAAGGTTAATGTCGCACTATTGCCATTCGCGTCTTTAATTGTACCGCTATTTAAGGTTAACGACCCTGTTGCAACATAATCTAAATCAGCGCTGGTATCTCCGGCCTGTACCGTATAATCAAAAACCAAGGTATTACTGGCAGAGCCTGAAACATAAGTAGCTGCTCTGTCAGTTGCACCAGTTTCTAATAGAAGACTCGGCGTACCGCCAGTTGTATTTACCGTAACAGTATCATCAAAAGTCACTGTGACATTAATAACATCTCCCGCTTTATAGCTGCCATCAGCTGTACTAGCAGAAACTCCTGTCACAACAGGAGAAACAGATTCAACTAAAACACCGCCAAGCGCACCGATGCTATTTAAAGTGCTATTGATATTATTCGTAGCACCGTCTTGAATAGTGCCGCCATTAGTTTCTAACGCCGATAAACCAATCCCATCAGCATCATTTAATCCTGCTTCAACGACATAACGAAATACTAACGCCTGAGAACCCGTACCAGATACATAACTGGCATATTTAGTCACGCCACCAATATCGAGTACTAAACGCGGTGTACCACCACCTGTATTAACGGTAACAATTTCATCGGTATTAACAGTAAAATCAAGGTTTTGTCCAGTAGCATAAGTACCGTTAGCTGGTACTGAGACACTGCTAATCGTTGGTGCCGTAGTGTCATCGTCATCCTGAACAGTAATGGTTTGCTGCTGAGTACCACTTTCTGATGCACCACCACCGGAAACCGATGAAATATCAATGATGATGGTTTCATCCCCCTCTTCCGTCACATCGTCTGTACCAGTAATACCCGTTGCAGCATTAGCTGTGATGCTTCCACCATTAACAGTAATGCTAGCACTTGGCGTCGCATAATCCGTACCTGAAGTCGCGGTACCTGTATATGCCAGGTTAACAGTGACATTCTCATAAGTAGCATGACTCAAATTAGCGGTTATTGTTGAAGTACCACCATTTTCGGCCACCGTATTACTACCTACGGCTAGAGTTACTGTAGGAGCAGCCTCTGCATCTGTAATATTGATGGTTTGTTGATTAGTAACCCCTTCATTACCTACCGATAAACTATTGATATCGACAATAACGGTTTCGTCACTAGCTGCATCATAAAGCGTATCGGCAACGCTAGTAACATTTGCCGTTCCCGTACTACTACCACTGGAAACTGTTATGGTATTCGACTTAGTATAATCGGTAGTGACTGTAGCTGTGCCAGAATATGCTAAGCCAACACTGACATCAACTGGCCATAAATTATTGAGGCTGCCAGATAAAGTAGCAGTTAACACACTAACACCACCATCTTCTGCAATGGTGTTAGTATCAGCAGTTAAATTTACCGTTGGAATATTAGCATAAATCGCATCACTGGCCTGACTGATTGCAGTGGTAAACGCGCCAGAGGCGTTGCCTGTACTATCTGTCAGAGTAAAGTTCACAGCAACATCACTGCCAGCTGCAACATCAGTGCCGCCATCAGTAATGGTAAAAGTTGCGGTATAAGTCGTGTCGTTAGTTTTAGTTAAACTGCCCAAGGTATAGCCATCGATAGAACCGCTAATACCACCACTACCAGTTGTGTAATCATCAGTATCAGCACTAACCGTTATTGTTGCAGTTACAACATCTCCCACTTTATGAGCACTATTTGCGATGCTAACAGAAGAAATAGTAGGGGCAACATCATCAGCCACGGTTACGGTGAAGGCTTTTTGGAAGGTTGCTCCAGCACCGTCATCTGTTTGCAAACAGACCTTATAACTACCCGCATTGGTTGCGCCAACGGTTTCTAAAATATTGGTATTAATTTGGAAAGTGGCATTATCAGCGTCATTACCGACGCCACAGGAGCCACTACCAGATGCGCCATTAGCAACTAAACTATAAGTGAATGCACCACTATCAACATCCGTCGACGTTAACGTACCTATATCTGCACCCACGCCCGTAGCACTTTGGTTGATACTACTGGCTGAAAGCGTAATATCTGTTGGAGCATCATTCACGGCAGTGATATCAAGGTTTACCGTTCCCAGTAATGGGTTGACCGTACTATCATTTGCATTGATGGTCATAGTTGCCGCATCATTCCCATTGACATTGCTAGCACCGGTATACTGAATATTACTGGCAGTATCAAGGTAAGTGTTGATGTCCGCAGGTGAACCCGCAAGCGTTATAGTGGTAGCATTGACTAAGGTTTCAGTTACGCCTGCACCAACACCAGCGCCATCTGCAGGTGTTGAAAATGTTCCTGTACTTGCAGCGAGCGTTACCGTTAAGCTGGCATTGTCTACATCTGCAAATGTCACCGCTGATAAATCTACATTACTGGCGGTATCTTCCGTCACCGTTACATCAGTTGGAATACCTGTCGCCGTCGGGGCATCATTCACCGCTGAAACCGTGATAGTTATATCACTGTTAGCAGAAGTTCCGCCATCACCATCATTGACGGTCAAGCGAACATTACGCGCCCCAGTGGTAGGGTTATCAGTATCGGTGTCTTGAAAAGTAACAGCCTGCACCAGCGTTTGTGTATTAGTTGGTGTTGCGTTGACATTAAAATTCACCACCAAGTCGTTACCAGCAGCAATGTTATTACCAAGGGTACCTATTACCGTGCCACCAACCGAGACATTTGAACCGGCAGTAGTACCGGCCAATGCGACAGTACCCGATGTATCCAGACTTAACACATCTTCTGCGGCATCTTCACCTGAGGTGATGGTTACCGTCATATTGCCGGTATTAAAATCACCACCATCGGCATCACTAACCGTGGCAGCAGTGCCCTGATCGATTAAAGTGGCAGCATCCCCCTCGGTAAAGGTAAAACTATCTCCATTTAAGTTAGCAATTACTGGTGCAGCATTGGGCGCCAGTTTATTGTCAACCTTAAAATTTTTAAGCCTTAAGGTATCGAATAAATGTTTAGAAGATGTGCCACTGCTACAACCACTCACATTTACTTTAAAATGAGTAATTTGTTGACCCGTTAGATTCGTTAATGTCACCGCCCCTTGAGCACCTGCAGATGATAAATCAAACGTATCAGACGCTGTGCCTCCCCCAACAAGGTAACCCGTTACATTTGCTGTCGAACAAACCCCTGTTCTAATGGCATAGAAATAGACATATGTTAATGAGAAGGATGCCGTATTAGTCCCATCAGCGGCAAATTTTAAATAGCCTGAGGTAGATGTAGATAAATAATCCACATAAAAACCACTGTTTATATAGATACTATCATAGGCATAAACATCTTGAGAACCACTAAAAACAAGGTCTCCATCAGATGATGTATGATTTGCTAGAGCCACGCTACAACTGCTGCTACAAAAGTCAGTAGGCGCATAGGTTGTTACCGCTAAAACATCCGAAAAATCATTAAGTGCATTGGGCGAAAAAGGTATTTTTGCATCTATTTTCCCCGTCGCAATCTCCAGCTCCCAATCACCTTTTAACGAACCTTGTCCGGTTAGATCGTTGGACGCCATAAGATCCAAGTTCGTTTGTTCTGAAATATAGGTTAGCAAGTGCTCGCCGTTTTCAGATTCTGCTAAATTACAACCATAAAGCAATACATCGGCATCATCAGCCATGCTTTTTTCCAATTGAACTAACGAGGAGTTATTGGAGCGTAAAAGGTCTTCATCGACTTGCTCAGTTCCCAGTTGTAACACACCGTCACTGGCATGTGACACCAAATGCAGCGCCGTTAAATCATGATAATCAGCCAAAATGGCATTGAGTTGCTCAAGCCCTGGCTTGGTTTTATCAATAAAACGGACTTCTACATTAGGATTGATATCGCGTATTAAGGTTGCGTAATCATCAACAGCAGTATCGACAATTACCAGCTCTTTAACTGCGGTTGAGCGAGTCAGCTGCAAATTTTCAATCACTGGCACATCAATCACTGCAGCTGCTTTATGTTGTTTAAGTGCTAACGGCTGATTAACTGGTGCTACTGCGTACATATCAGCAGCACTTAACGACGATGAAGCGCCTTGCTTTAACGCCAACTGCGATGAGGCACTTACCAAAGGCGTGGCACTATCAATTGTGGTGAACTGTTCTTTAGTGGTTTGTCGATAATAAGCGCCAACCGAAGGAGCAAAAGCAGATACTCCTAAAGGCATTATGACGGCCATTATTTGATTGAGTTTCGATTGTTTCACAACGAGTCCTCTTTAACTAGCGTTAACTATTGGATTTTTTAGGTGAAATGATACTGGCAGACGTCCCTGTGGTATCTTGCCAAAACGCCATTTCACTGTATTTTTCATATAAATCAGGCGGTAAAATACTGCGCCGTGGTGTGAATGCCACTTTCTTTTTCACCGTATGTAAGCCTTTAGCCCCTAATTGGGCATCAAACTCACCTTCTTGATATTCAACGTTATCAAAATCATGAGCCATAAATGACTGGTCAATAAACTGATAAATAAGTTGCATGCACTGCTCAGGCTGACTCACTAATAAATCATAATCAACTAACAACAGCTGCTCTGAAAACTCACCGTAATACGCCTCTTTCAACGCTGTCCAGGCACTGCCTACCACACCTTGCGCACTCATCATAGCTTCGCAGCGAGAATAAACGGTTTGACGCATTTGCGAACTATACATACGGCTGTATTCAAACGGATTTTTACGATAAATACGCTCAAAACTGTCCATAATCCAAGCAGGATTACGAACACAACAAATCATTTTAAAATTGTGGTCAAAAAGCTCAACCAACTGATGCATACGGGCAGACCAGATGCGATTGGTATCAAAAATAACATGCTTGTCTTGGTGTTCACTGTAGTAAGCAGAGAATATCGCCTGGCACATTTGCTTACGCTTAGCATCATCAAAAAACGAGTGAAATTCGCTGCCTGCCGCCATTTGCTCAAGCGTGCCATTCATTAGCCCAGCTACAGGGCTAGACATAGCCGAATGGAATAAATCATTTTGTCGAAGAATGCCTGCTAACAGCGTAGAGCCAGAGCGGGGAAGTCCAGAGATAAAGTGATACTGACTCATTAAATAGTCAACCTCAATAAATGATATAAAAGAATTACCTTTTAAGGCTCTTATTTGATATTAATGGTATACATTGTAGCTGAATAAACTACCGACTGATGTTATTTTTTTGTAAATAAATCAATATATTTACGTGAATTTTCCTTAATTTACATAAATATAGACGAAATGATGCCTTTATGTTTTCGTTATAGCTTACATTTATTTCGACAAAAACCAATAAAGCAGTTATCAAACGATTACCTTATTTTGACCCAACCTCAAGCAATTTTCATGATATTAATAACACTAACGACACTCCATTGAATCAGTTGAGTCAAGATGCCCTCTGCCCCGGCTCTAGGGTATTATCTGGCATTAACGATAGTTTTAGATAAGGAATTAAAACATCTATCTATACCTAGCTTTTAACAACTTTCTCCATGTTCAATATGATAAGGGATTGTGGCTGAATTGGTTGCCCGTTCAATAAAAAGCTCAGCCGCTTTAATCCCCTTCTCTGCACTGTTTTGATGTACGGTCGTCAACGTTGGCGTCGCACGTAATGCTTCACCTATACCATCAAAGCCCACCACCCTAATATCATCAGGGATCTTCAACCCTAAAGCATTTATTTCTTTCATTGCTGCTAATGCAATAACATCACTCATACATAGTAAAACATTAGGTCTAGGCATTGAGTGTAGAGCTTCTCTCACAGCAATCTGAGCAAAGTGATGACTACTTTGCGGGATATTCCACACGCGATCATTTCTTAAATTAACCCCAAACTGCTCAATAGCTTTTTGATAACCATGTAATCGCTGGTGAGAAATAGAACTTTGAGCATGTATTTGTGGTAAATCATATACTCGGCAGGTTAAATCTGAATCAAGTAAACGTAAACCAAGAATAGCCACATCATCCTCAGGCGATTTAATCGCCAAGGAGGCAATTTCAAATGCGGCTTGCTCATTATTAATACCAACAGATGCTTTTCTATCTATATCAAAATCAGCAGTTACCACTTTCTTGGGGGTATTTTTTAACTGTTCTATCAAGGCTGAATTTCGAGGAGAACCATAACAAATAAATCCATCAACAAAGTCAGCAACCGCATTAATATTATCTGAAACACCAGAAAACAATAATAAATTGACTTTACTCTTTTCAAGGACAGAAGAAACTCCTTTAACAAAGTCACTAGCTACGGGATCAGTGATCATATACTCAACACTATCAGGCAAGACCAATGCAACGATATTAAATAAACCTTTTCGTAATGATTGTGCCGCTTTATTAGGCCCTGAATAGCCTAATTTTTGACAAGACGCTAAAATCTCATCTCGTTTCTTAGCTGACAGCTGATCTGGTCGATTAAAGGCATTGGAAACTGTCGCATTCGACACACCTAATTCTTTTGCTACACTCTTGAGCGTCCACACTTTTTTTTCTGTCATGTTTACCTATTATTATGGTTTTAAAACTAACGATTAAGCATTTAATAGCTCAGCTAAGTTAATGATCCTTGAACTACCATTTTCTATAATCGTTATTTGCGCATCACGATTAGCTAAATTTACCATTAACTCTGCACTCTGTTCACTAGTTTTCCAGCTAATTGTTAAATTAGTAGTTTGACAATTTACCAAAAATTCACCATCGAATGCCTGACAACTATTACGTAATTTAATCAACTCAAACATAGCTTTCACAAAAGGCTTATGGCTCACTTGTGCCACATGCTCCTGATTAAGATAGGGTCGATTTATATCTCTCCCCACATTTGTGCTTGACAACAACGCCATATCATTTCCTTCAGCGAGTAAGCCAGCATAATAAACTTGAGGTGTGCCTGGTGAAAAAAACTGAATAGCTCTGGCAAGTAAATAATCAAAATCATTTTTACCAAGTGCATCATAGTATGTGCAATTTACTTGGTATAAATCAACATTACTTGCTGCGGCACCAGTTGCTTTTTGACTTTCCCCTTTACTATTAATATGGATTTGCTCAACTAAACTATCAATTTCACTATCATTAAGTAAGCCGGGTTTACCATCCATAGGACCTACATCAATAATACCGATACCATCATGAGTATCTAACACAGTGATACAATTCTTGGGTGATATCGAAAGCCACTTAACCAGAGCAGTAAAATCTTGACTGAAAATACTATGTAAAATTAGCGGAGGAAGCGCGAAATCATAGACTTGATCAACCCGCTTGGCTATGGCAATTTGCGTCTGATAGTATGAATGGATCTCGACGAGTGTCTCAATACCTAACTTATTTGCTTGTTGAGAGAGTTCATCGATAAATTCAAAGGTTTCATCTAACATAAAACAACTTGAACCCGCCTTTTTAATTGCATAACCAGCGGCATCTAAGCGAATCATTTTAATATTATTGTCAGCAAAAGTTTGTAAAATACGAGATAAATATTCTTGACCAAGGTTTGACTTAACATCTATATCGATCTGATTATCCGTAAAAGTAGTCCAAAACTCCGCTGTCTCATTATTTGGCAATGAGAACTCAGTAAAACAACTCCCTGGTCTTGGACGATAAATTTTCTTTTGCTGTTCATCAGTTAAACCGTCAGGAAACACTTTATCTTTGGTCAAAAATAAATCCCAATATGGTGACTGCTTACCTTTAGTTAAGACATCTTTAAATTCTTTTGACTGCGCCGAAATATGATTCACAATAAGGTCAGCCATTAATTCATGACCTTCACCTAACACTTTAATGTCTTGCCAATCCCCTAACCGACTATCAACAACAGTATGATCAATAGGATCAAACCCCGCATCGCTACCATCAATCGGATAATAAAAAGGCAATAGATGCACCCCAGAAAATAAGCCTGCAAGCTGCTCTTTTAATATGCTGTTTAACCCTTGGATATCTGTACCCGATAAACGGTCAACATAAGTAATTAGCTGAACATTATTCTTCATAAATTTACCATTTAAGTTTAAGTTGTATCTTAATCGATTAAGATATATATTTATACACAATACAACTTTAATCAAGAATAATTTTATTTTTCTGAAAATGAGCACGAAACATTGGAAGGTCTAAAATTATTTATAAGGTAAACTTCTTTTCATTATGTCTGTTGGCAAACAGCAAACATCGCATAAAAGAAGTTTAATAACAGGTGAGAGAAATGAATCAAACAAGCAACTTAGCACTGAATAAATCACTGGTAGAGTCATCCTCTGTAACAAGAATTAAACTACTAACTTATATGATGTTTTTTGTTTTTGCTATGACATCTGATGCCGTTGGTGTGATTATTCCTGAACTCATAAAAACCTACCAATTAAGTTTAACTCAAGCGAGTGCTTTTCATTATATTCCTATGGCGTTTATCGCTATTAGCGGTTTATTGCTCGGCTATCTAGCTGATAAATGGGGAAGAAAAGCCACGATCATAGTTGGTTTATCTACTTTTGCTCTCGCATGTTTTTTGTTCTCTATCGGCAGCTCTTTTCTCTACTTTTTAACACTGCTTGCACTTATAGGAATAGCCATAGGCTTGTTCAAAACAGGTGCTCTAGCACTTATCGGTGATATTTCATCCTCAAATAAAGAGCATACATCCACCATGAATAAAGTTGAAGGCTTCTTTGGTATAGGAGCTATGGCTGGCCCTGCGATAGTGAGCTATTTACTTGTCAGTGGTGTGTCATGGAAATACTTATATATAAGTGCGGGGTTACTTTGTGTCCTGTTATGCATAATTGCTATGCGAACCAAGTATCCAGTCACTAAACAACACAATGAAGGACACATTAGTTTAAGGAATTCACTTAAAGTAATGAAAGATCCCTACGCTGTTGGCTTTTCAGTCGCGATTGCTTTGTATGTGGCTACAGAAGTTGCTATTTATGTTTGGATGCCCACTTTATTAGCAGAGTATGAAGGTTCGTTAACATGGTTAGCCACATATTCATTGACGATTTTCTTTGCACTACGTGCTGGAGGAAGGTTTTTAGGTGTTTGGATGCTTAAACATTTTAGCTGGCAAAGTGTCATGCTGTGGTTCTCATTCGCTGTATTTCTATGTTATTTAGCAACAGCCATCATGGGGATTGACATTGCAGTGATACTCCTACCTCTTTCAGGATTATTTATGTCTATGATTTACCCTACTCTTAATTCTAAAGGGATCAGTTGCTTTCCTCTAGAAAAGCACGGCGCAGTAGCTGGTGTTATTCTATTTTTTACTGCCGTATCGGCTGCGATTTCACCTTTACTAATGGGCGTTGTCAGTGACTTTTTTGGACATGTCTCTTATGGCTTTTATCTAGCCACATTTTTCTCTGCTATGCTAGCTTTAGCCGCCATATACAACGTAATAGCGGATCCAACCAAAGCTAAAAACAACAATTAAATCCTATTGTTTTTCAATAAATTAACTTAAAAAAACAGGAATATTAAAAAAAACACTTGCAATTAATTTGTATTTTAACAAATAATTATCTTAATCGATTAAGATAATTACAATACATATCTTAAGTTATAAAAACAGGCTATAAAGAAATACGGGGTGAATACAATGAAAGTTACAACATACAAAAAATTCCTATTAAGTTCGCTAGCATTAGCAGTTTGTTCTAATCTACATGCTGCAGAAACAATCACGGATAACACAGAGAAAGAAAAAAAGGGGATCGACTTTGAACGCATTCTCGTCACAGGGGTAGTTGGAAAAGGCACCACAGTAATGGCATCAAGCGTATCTGTTAGTAGTATGTCTAACGAGCAGATGGAAGTCACAACGCCAAGAACTAGTGCCGAAGCATTTAGATCAATACCTGGCGTTCGTTCTGAATCATCAGGCGGTGAAGGTAATGCCAATATAGCCGTACGTGGATTGCCTGTAGCCGCTGGAGGCGCAAAGTTCTTACAACTACAAGAAGATGGTTTACCACTATTACAATTTGGCGATATTGCCTTTGGTAATGCCGACATATTTCTTCGCGTCGATAGCACTATGTCATCAATTGAATCGATCCGAGGTGGTTCTGCATCGACCCTAGCAACAAATGCTCCAGGCGGTATTATTAACATCATCAGTAAAACAGGTGAATCAGAAAGTGGTAGCGTGTCGACGACACTAGGCTTAGATTTTGATCACACTCGTACTGACTTTGAATTCGGCTCAGAAATAAACAGTAGTATGTATTTTCATATTGGTGGTTTTTACCGCCAAGGTGAAGGTCCTAGAGACACTGGCTATAGTGGTAATAACGGTGGACAAATTAAAGCCAATATAACTAAAGAGTTTAATCAAGGCTATGTCCGTCTTTATTACAAACATTTAGATGATAAAACTGTGGCATATCTTCCTATGCCTATGAAATCGAATGGCTCATCAATATCTGGCTTCGATGCTTTATCGGATACCCCTCACTCAGCCTACTTTACATCATTGTTAACTACAGATGGTAATGGCAATTTACGACGCTCAGATATGCGTGATGGTATGAATCCTACCGTTGAGTCTATCGGCCTAGAAGCCGTATTTGATTTAAGTAATAACTGGTCTATTGAAAATAGATTCAGAACGTCAAAAACCAAGGGAAGCTTCACTTCTCCGTTTCCAGAAAGTATTCAAGACAGTCAATCGCTTGCCAATAGTATTGCCGGAACGGGTGCTACCTTAACTTATGCCAATGGTCCTCAGCAAGGTCAAGCATATACAGGCGCTCACTTAATGCGTATTCATACCTTTGATGTTGAAATGAGCGACTTAGACTTTATGGTAAATGATATAAAGTTAACCAAGTCATTTGAAGACACAGATATAACCTTTGGTTACTACAAATCATTACAAAATATCGAACAATCTTGGTTATGGAATTCATATTTATCCGAAGTTAAAGGTAATAATGCGGCATTGATTAATGTCGATGCAAGTGATGGTACTCGCTTCTCTGATAATGGTTTAATTGCCTACGGCGTACCAGCTTGGGGTAATTGTTGTACTAGAAACTATGATTTGCAATATGATGTAAGTGCACCCTATGTATCTATTAATTCGACTTTCGATAAATTATCAATCGATGCGAGTGTACGTCATGATAGCGGCAATGCTACAGGCAGCTATGCAGGTGCGGTACAGTCACAAATTGATATGAATAGAGACGGCGTCATTTCTGTCCCAGAAATGAGTGTTTCATCAGTTAATAACGCCTCCCAGGCTATTGTAGATTACGACTGGAGCTATACTTCGTACTCAATAGGTGCAAATTACACTTTAAATAATGATTTAGCTGTTTTTGTTCGAGCCAGTCATGGCGGTACAGCAAATGCGGATCGATTGGCCTTTGGCAAAATTGCAGCCGATGGTTCTGTCGCTAAGCAAGATGCGGTTGATGAAGTCGATCAATATGAATTAGGTGTTAAGTACCGTAATGATAACTTATCTGTATTTGCGACAGGGTTCTTTGCAGAAACAGAAGAGCAGAACTTTGAAGCAACTAGCCAAAAATTCTTTGACCGAGTCTACGAGTCAAAAGGAATTGAATTAGAAAGTGTGTACTACATTGGTGATTTCGATGTTCGCGCCAACTTTACTTGGACAGATGCTGAAATTACTAAAGACGGTTTAAATCCTGCGTCAGTAGGAAACACTCCTAGAAGGCAGGCTGATTTTGTTTATTCATTAATCTCACGATATAACTTTGAAAAAGGCTCCATGGGTATCAGTTTAATCGGTACCACAGACGCTTATGCACAAGATGGTGGCGATCAAAGCGCCGCGGATATTCTTAAATTTGATGGTTACACACAAGTTAATGCTTTTGCTCAATATTATTTGTCAGATAGCTTAAGTGTTGCACTTAATGTCAATAACTTGTTTGACACTACAGGTATAACAGAAGCTGAAGAAGGTAATATCCCTGTCAGTGATATCATCAGAGCAAGAACAATCAACGGTAGAACCAGTAGTATTACCCTTAAATACGAATTTTAAATTTTAATACTTATCAAATTAAAAAGCCCATACTCTATGGGCTTTCATAAAGGTAACACAATGCAATCATTACTTAGTTTCGGCGAAGTTTTAGTCGATTTTTTACCCGACGATACCAACAGTTGTTATGTACCACTTGCCGGTGGAGCGCCAGCTAACGTCGCCGTAGCCTTTGCTAAACTCGGAGGTTCAGCTTACTTTGCTGGAGGCATAAGTGAAGATAATTTTGGAACTATGCTCATGGAGCAGCTCACACTTGAAGGGGTTGATACTCCTACATAAAACAAGTTAAAAACTCAAATACAGCGGTGGTTTTGGTTAGTTTAGATCCTCAAGGTGAACGATCCTTTAACTTTTATCGCCATAATACTGCTGATACTCAATACGGTCGTCCCCAAATTGATGAAATAAACTGGCAAAATATTGCAGTATTTCATTTTTGCTCGAATACACTAACCAGTGAATCTATGCATCAAGATACCCTTTATGCTATCGAGGATGCCAAAATGAATGATGCCATCATCAGTTTTGACGTTAATTTACGGCAACAACTTTGGCATGATCTCACCTTATTACCTAGCAGAGTTGAAGCCTGTCTCAGCACAAGTGATATTGTTAAATTAAGTAAAGATGAAGCGGAATATTTAGCAAACACGAAACAAATAAGCCTTGAGGCATATTATGACCGTTTGTTATCACTGGGCGTTAAACTTATTCTTGTATCAGATGGTGCAAATGCAGTAAAGCTAATCACGCCGTGTCATACCAGCACTTTCGAAGTTCCCTCCATTAACGCAGTTGACACTACCGCCGCAGGCGATAGCTTCATCAGTGGCTTTTTATTTAATCTAACAAGTGCCTTATCAACCAATAAACAGACATTAGATAACATGATTGAAAAGCCAGAACAACTTTCATCCGCCGTGCTGTTCGGTATTAAATGTGGTGCATATACCTGCCAAAAAAAGGGAGCATTTGCTGCGCTGCCATCTTTTAGCAACCTTTAACCTTAAAATACCACTTTACTTTAACTTAGGTTCACTATGAAATCGAGAGAACAACTGAATAGCTGGCAGCAACTAACCCAACATGCTGATCATATGAAAAAACAACATATGAAAGAGTTGTTTGCTCAAGATGGTCAACGTTTTGAAAAATTTTCAATCAAATTGCCCTCAATACTCTTAGATTATTCAAAAAATACCATCACATCTGAGACAATGTCATTGCTAACACAATTAGCGAAAGAATGTGATCTAGAAAAATGGCGAGAGCGGATGTTCTCGGGCGAGCGTATCAATAGCACCGAAGATCGCGCCGTTTTACATACAGCATTAAGAGACCGCTCATATACACCGATTCAAGTCGATGGATACGATATATCAAAAGAGGTTGAACGAACGTTAGCACAAATAAAAGTATTTAGTGAAGATATCCGTCAAGGCCGCTGGAAAGGTTATTCTGGAAAAAGAATTACAGACATCGTCAACATTGGTGTAGGTGGTTCAAATCTAGGGCCACAAATGGTAACAGAGGCATTAAAAAGATTTAGTGACCACACAGTTAACGTTCACTATGTTTCAAATGTTGATGGTGCTCAAATTGCGGAAGTACTACGACCATTAAAGCCAGAGAACGTCTTATTTATCGTTTCCAGCAAAACCTTTACTACCACAGAAACTATGCTGAATGCTAAAACAGCACTGAAATGGTTAATTGCATCTTCATTTGATCAATCAGCCATAGCACAACATTTTATAGCTGTCACAGCTAACAAGAAGAATGCAATTAATTTTGGTATAGCAGAGCACAATATTTTTGATATGTGGGATTGGGTTGGCGGTAGATTTTCATTATGGTCTGCCATTGGTTTACCTATTGCAATAAACTTAGGGTATGACAATTTTGTCGAACTATTAAATGGGGCTTATGATATTGATTGTCACTTTCAACATACTGAATTATCGAACAATATCCCAGTAATTTTAGCTTTACTCAGTATGTGGAATTGCACTTTTTTAGGCGCTCAATCTCAAGCTATACTACCTTATGATCAATCATTACATATGTTATCAGCTTACCTTCAACAAGCTGAAATGGAAAGTAATGGTAAATCAGTTAATTGGTATGGAGAAACAATCTCTTATCCTACCGTTCCCTCCATTTGGGGGGAGCTTGGTATTAATGGTCAACATGCTTTTTATCAATATTTGCATCAAAGTAACAACATTGTCCCCGCAGACTTTATCGGCTCTGTTGAAAGCGTAACTCCAATACAAGGACATCACGAAACCTTAATGTCGAATTTCTTTGCTCAAACCCAAGCATTGATGCAAGGAGTTAATGAACAACAAGTAAGAGCGGATTTAATAGCTAAAGGTAGATCAGCTGACTATATTGATAAAGTTGCTCCACATAAAGTGCATCAAGGTAACCGCCCTACAAATACATTACTGATGGATAAGATATCACCTTTTACATTAGGTAGCTTAATTGCGATCTACGAGCATAAGATTTTTGTTCAAGGTATTCTTTTACAAATCTGTTCATTTGATCAATGGGGAGTGGAACTAGGCAAAGGACTCGCCAGCCAAATTGAAAGTGAGTTATATCATAATAATATTGATTTATCGCACGATAGCTCAACTTGGAACCTTTTAATGCATTATCAAGAAGTAAAATCGAATGACAAAGTATAATATTCAGCACCCTACTTATCCGATAACTTTACCAAACAAGGCTCAAATCATTTTAACGCCATGTCCGGGTAGTCAAAGGGTTGATATTGTCACATCAATAAAACAATTAAAATTACGTGATACTACGATATTACTGACCTTAATGTTTGATAAAGAAATGACAGAGAATAATTTACAATCACTGCCAACTCTGTGCAAACAACAAGATATTACTTGGTTACAATTACCCATTATTGATGATGATATTCCACGCAAGCCATTTGAAGACAAATGGGCATTATATCAACAAAAGATAATAAAAACGTTAGATGAAGGTGGCAATATAGCCATCCATTGTAAAGGTGGTACAGGGAGAACAGGGCTGGTGGCTGCAATGATTTTAATGCATAACGGTTGGTCGATTGAAAAAACAATAAAAAGTGTCCGACAAGTTCGCCCTAATGCTCTGCAAATTGAAAAACAACTAAGCTACTTGTATCTTGATTAACCTAAGTAGCAAACTGTTATATTAAAATCTTAGACTCCCACATCATATAAAATTTGAGCCACAGCCCAATTAATTACCAATAAAAATATAACCAGCGCTGTATTTTAATAGAAGCACTCATAAAAAAACCGCTTGTTTGAGCAAGCGGTTTTTATTTAATCTAAGTTAATAATAAATTAACTGTCTTTAAATTGTCTAACAAACTGTTTAATATCAACACCATTACACTTTAAGTTACTAATATTAGTTACTTTTTTAACTGCAGCCAAGCCTGATTTAACCGCTTGTAAACAAAGTTGCGATTCATGAGTGCGATTCGCTGGGTATAAACTAACCGTTGAAGTGTCGGCCTGTTCACTTGTTTGATAATAGGCTTTCGCAAAAGCTTTGATTGTCATGCCATTACACTGAGTATTTTTGGTAAAATGTGTGTACTTACCACCAAACTCTTTCCCTTGGTCCAATGCCGCTTGGTAGCCTTTTGTTGCTGCAGTAAAACATAACTGGCTATCTGTTGAAGCATCTACCGTATAGAATTCTGCGTTATCGCTGATAGCTTGAGCACTGCTTGCTGATAATACTAAAGACAAGGTTAATAATAACTTTTTCATGATGACTCCCATGCACTTAATTCAAGTGGATTTCAATTGGTCGCCATCATACACTGACGTAAATAAATCACAATTCAAACACACGTTTAAATGTGCAAAATTTGACCAAAATCAAAGTAAATACGGAATATTTACATTTTATTGAACAATAGTTTGCAAAACCTGTTATTCGGATAGATTTATACATTCTCTAGATTTTACCTTTGAAAACCGTTGGTCAGCATAAATTGAGTGTTAAGCAAAAACTAAAAAGCCGAGCAATGCTCGGCTTTTTCTCAATAATACGCTTGCGATCAAGGCATCATAGTTTCTTGATCAGCCCCTTCTTTTTCGATCACTTCAGGGATCAAGTCTTCTTTTGAAATACCTAATGCTAAAGCAATTGAGCTGGCAACATAAACAGATGAATAAGTACCAACAAAGACACCGAGTAATAACGCGGTGGCAAAGCCATGAATTAATGCGCCACCTTGGAAAAACAAAGCAGCAAGTACTAATAATGTAGTAATTGAGGTAATAAAAGTACGACTCAATGTTTGGGTTAACGAGATATTAATAATATCCTCAGGGCCACTATCTCGTACCTTACGAAAATTCTCGCGAATACGATCTGATACAACAATGGTGTCATTAAGCGAGTAACCTATCACGGCTAAAATCGCAGCCAAAACCGTTAAGTCAAACTCTAAACCAAGTACTGAAAACAGACCTAAGGTCAGTAATACATCGTGGAATAAAGCAAACACAGAGCCTAAAGCGAAACGCCATTCAAAACGAAACGCCACATACACTAAGATACAGATCAGTGCCGTTAACATCGCAAGACCACCTTGCTCAGTTAATTCATCACCAACACTGGCCCCCACAAATTCAATGCGGCGCATGATCAGCTCTTGCCCTGTTCCTTCTTTTAAAATCGACAGGATCTGATTCCCCAGCATTTCAGCTTTTACACCTTCTCGTTGCGCTAGGCGAATAACCACATCTTTTGAGCTACCATATAGTTGAACAATCGCATCTTTGTAACCATTGCTGTCCATGATCTGACGAATTTGTTTTAAATCCGCCGCTTGCTCAAAACCAACTTCAATTAAAGTACCGCCGGTAAAATCTAAACCAAAGTTTAGTTTGTTAACAAACAAAGAGGCTAATGAGGCAAGCATTAATACAATGCTAAACATCATAGCAAATTTGCGATAACGCATAAATTCAACAGTTTCTTTCAACTTCAATAATTGCATACTGTTCTATCCTATATTGGCAGTTTATCGAGACGTTTACCGCCCCAAATAATGTTCACTACGGTACGGGTACCTATAATTGCGGTGAACATCGAGGTGATAATGCCGATTGATAAAGTAACAGCAAACCCTTTGATAGGCCCTGTACCAACAGCAAACAAAATAATTGCTGCAATCAATGTCGTGATGTTCGCATCTAAAATGGTAGAAAATGCCGCATCATATCCTTGATGGATTGATTGCTGTACTGACTTGCCACTACGCAATTCTTCACGGATACGTTCAAAGATAAGTACGTTAGCATCAACTGCCATACCCACTGTTAATACGATACCAGCCATACCAGGAAGCGTTAAAGTAGCCCCTGGGATCATTGACATCACACCAACAATTAAGATCAAATTGGCTCCTAGAGCAAGGTTAGCAACCACACCAAAAGCTCGATAATAAATCAGCATAAAGATAAAAACTAACGCAAAACCGCCAACAATGGCTTGAAAACCTAACTCTACGTTTTCAGCACCTAATGTTGGGCCAACGGTACGCTCTTCAACAATTTGTATTGGCGCAATTAGCGCACCTGCACGAAGTAATAACGCAAGGTTATGGGCTTCTTGCTGTGAGCCTGCACCGGTAATTCTAAAGGTTTTCCCTAAACGCGCTTGAATGGTAGCAACACTGATGATTTCTTCATGCTTTTCAAAAATAGTATTGCCTTGTGCATCCAATTTATCGGTTGGTTTATATTCAATAAATACCGTCGCCATTGGCTTACCAATATTGTTTTTCGTGGCATTAGAGAATTTACTACCGCCAGGTGAATCAAGCGTGATATTGACTTGAGGACGCGAGTATTCATCAAAACTAGAACCTGCATCAACAATATGATCACCGGTCAGCATGACCCGTCTTTTCACTAGCGTTGGACGACCTTCACGGTCATATAATAACTGTGAGCTTGCAGGAACACGACCATTTAACGCACTACCTAAATCACCTTCACCGTCAACCATTCTAAATTCGATTGTCGCCGTTGCATTGAGAATCTCTTTCGCTTTCGCAGTATCTTGTACCCCTGGCAACTCAATAATAATATTTTTCTGGCCTTGACGCTGAACTAATGGCTCAGCCACCCCTAGTTCATTTACACGGTTACGAATAATGGTAATATTTTGCTGAAGTGCATACTCACGAATTTCTTTTAGCTTTTGTTCAGTCATCGTGGCAGTTAAGGTCAAGTTATCTTCATTATCAACAAACAAGAAATCACGATAGCGTTTTTTCAAATAAGAAGTTGCTTGTTCAAGATCTTCCAGCTTTCTAAACTGTAAATCAATACCATTACCCGCTTTTTTGACACTGCGGTAACGAATTTTTTCATTGCGTAAGTCAGTACGAAAATCCCCTACCATGCCATCTTGTGCTTTGACAATCGCTTCGTTCATATTGACTTCCATAGTGAAGCTAACGCCACCACTTAAGTCCAAACCAAGCTTCATTGGCAAACCACCAATACTATCTAACCACTGTGGCGTTGCTGGCGTTAAGTTTAACGCAACAGAATACTCATCGCCCAAAGCTTCGTCTAACATATCACGCGCTTTAAGTTGGTTTTCAGTATCTTTAAAGCGGATCAATACTTGACCATTTTCTAACGCGGCACTTGCATAACCAATGTTTTGCTCACTTAATTGTGAATTAACAGAATCAAGAGTAGCTGCATTTGCCTCAACCCCTCTTAACCCTGATATTTGCACTGCTGGGTCTTCACCGTAGAGGTTAGGTAACGCGTAAAGCGCCCCTATTGCTACCACGAAGAGCACCATTAATGTTTTCCATAATGGAGACTTGTTTAACACAATATTTCCTTAGTTCTTTTAAAATAAAAAACACCCATCATGCGACAGGTGTTATCAATTATAAGTTTTTCATTGTACCTTTTGGTAATACTGCGTTGATCGATGCTTTTTGAACAGTAACTTCAGTACCTTCAGCAATGTTGATCACGATAAAATCTTTTTCATCAGATACTTTAACGATTTTACCTACTAAACCACCTTGAGTGAGCACTTCATCACCTTTCGATAAGGCAGCCATTAAGCCTTTATGTTCTTTCACTCGTTTGGCCTGAGGGCGGTAAATCATGAAATAAAACACTAAACCAAAAACCAATAACATGATCACCATTTCCATACCACCACCTTGTGGAGCTGGAGCGCCTGCTGCATGTGCTGTACCAATCAATAAACTCATAATGTCCTCTTATACTTCTTCTAATATAAATAATTAAACTTGTTCACTGCCTTCAGCTAACGGTGGTACCGGTAACCCTCTTAAGGCATAAAATTCTTCAACAAAGTCGTCTAACTTACCTTGCTCAATCGCATCACGCAATCCTTTCATTACTCGTTGATAAAAACGTAAGTTATGAATGGTATTTAGCTGCGATCCTAAAATCTCATTACACTTATCTAAATGATGTAAATACGCTTTAGAATAGTGCTGACACGTGTAACAATCACATTCACTGTCTAATGGCCCTGTGTCGGTTTTATTCTTCGCGTTACGAATTTTTACTACACCATTAGTGACAAACAAATGACCATTTCGCGCATTACGGGTTGGCATGACACAATCAAACATATCAATACCACGACGCACCCCTTCAACCAAATCTTCAGGTTTGCCTACTCCCATGAGATATCGGGGCTTATTTTCGGGGATCAAGGGGGTAGTGTGATCTAATATGCGCACCATGTCTTCTTTTGGCTCCCCTACAGAAAGACCACCGATAGCATAACCATCAAAATCTATGGCTTTTAACCCTTCAACAGACACTTCACGTAAGTCTTCATACATTCCGCCTTGGACAATGCCAAATAACGCATTAGGATTATCACCATGGGCATCTTTACTACGTTGCGCCCAGCGAAGTGATAACTCCATTGATTCTTTAGATTCCTGGTGAGTCGCAGGGTATGGTGTACATTCATCAAAGATCATCACAATATCAGATCCTAATTTAGCCTGTACTTCCATTGAGCGCTCTGGCGTCAGCATAATTTTCTCACCATTGACGGGAGAGCTAAAACGTACCCCTTCTTCGGTGATTTTTCGCATCGCCCCTAAACTAAAGACCTGAAAACCACCTGAGTCAGTTAAAATTGGTTTGTCCCAGTTAATAAAGTCGTGTAAATCACCATGTTGCTCGATAATATCGGTGCCTGGACGTAGCATTAAATGAAAAGTATTTCCTAAAATGATCTCTGCGCCAATCTCTTTAATTTCTTCACTTTTCATACCTTTTACGGTGCCATAGGTACCAACAGGCATAAATGCCGGTGTTTCAACCGTACCACGAGCAAAAGTCAAACGGCCTCGACGTGCTTTACCGTCTTTACTTAGTAACTCATAGCTCATCGCCTTTTGGGGCGTATTCTCTGTGTGCTTTTCTGTCATTTTGTTTTCCTTACCTACCAGCGAAACAGGCCAGCGGCTTAATGGTTTTTATCGTTAACTCGTCGTTTTTTTGGTCAGCAACATGGCATCACCATAACTAAAGAAACGATACTTTTCTTGTACAGCATGTTGATATGCTGTCATGATATTTTCATAGCCAGCAAATGCGCTGACCAGCATTAATAAGGTAGATTCTGATAAATGAAAGTTAGTGATCAACGCATCAATCACCTCAAACTGATAACCAGGTGTGATAAATATATCGGTATCACCATAAAACTCTTGTAGTGCTTGTCCCTTCGCTTTCGCTACCTGTGCGGCACTTTCGATTGAACGTACCGAAGTAGTACCTACGGCAATTACGCGGCCACCATTGGCTTTAGTTTGCTTAATTTGATCCACCACAGTTTGTGGCACCTCAACATATTCGGCATGCATCACATGATCGGCAATTTCATCTACGCGAACGGGTTGAAACGTACCAGCGCCAACATGTAAAGTGACAAACGCTAGCTCTGCCCCTTTTTCAGCTATTTTTTTCAATAGTGCATCATCAAAATGCAACCCCGCTGTTGGCGCTGCAACAGCACCTGGTTTTTCATTATATACCGTTTGATAGCGCTCTTTATCACTGTCTTCATCGGGGCGGTCTATATACGGCGGTAATGGCATATGGCCGATTTCTTCCAAAATATGTAAAATATTTTGCTCAGCATGTACTTCTATTTCAAATAACGCATCATGGCGCGCCACCATGGTTGCTTTTACTTTACCTTCAAGCAGTAACTCACTCCCTACTTTAGGAGATTTACTGGCACGTACATGCGCTAAAAATCGTTTATCATCTAATAAACGTTCAACCAATACTTCAATTTTGCCACCACTGGCTTTTTGACCAAACATACGCGCAGGGATAACACGAGTATTATTAAAAACTAATAAATCACCAGCATTAATATGTTCAAGAATATCAACAAAATGCAAATCTTGGATTTCACCACTATTGCCATCTAAGGTCATTAACCGACTCGCGGTTCGGTTTTCTTTAGGATAACGAGCTATTAACTCTTCAGGTAATTCAAAGGAGAAGTCGGCTACGCGCATGATGATAGGTTCAAATATTGACTGATTAAAAACCGCGTAATTTTAGTGTTCACGCTAGTTAATAGCAAGTAAAACTCAATTATCATCTGTACGAATTTGTACAGAATAGCTCACAGGGATCGTTTGCGAGATAAATCTCCATACCAAGAGGTATAAATACGGTTTATTTTAGTCATACTAAAAAACTATCGCCCTTAGGCATTTAATTATCGTATGCTAAGGCAAAGCACAATAAAAGAGCTGTTTATGACGCCAAACAATCACGCCCTCGTACACGCCATTGCCAAAACCATACTCAATGGTTTTGCTCGTCATATTTATATTTTTAGTGAATTAACGCGCTCAGCTAAAGAGCGTTTTGAACAATGTCAATGGCATGAAATTCAACAAGCTGCACGTGAACGTACTGACTATTTTGATAAGCGTGTTGAAGAAACGTTAGTCACCATTAAACATGACTTTGAAATTATGCAGCTCGATGATGAGCTATGGAAAGCAATCAAACATTGCTACCTTAAACTGCTCGATCAACACCCTCAGGCTGAACTGGCAGAAAGTTTCTATAATTCAGTGTTTTGTCATTTATTTGAGCGCAAGTATTATCATAATGACTTTATTTTTGTTGAATCAGGGCAAACTGATTTAAATGATATCGTTCACCCACCAATATACACTCGGTATCAACCTGCCGAAAATGGTTTACGAAAAACCATTAACCAGATTATTGCCAATGCTGATTTTACCTTGCCTTTTCCCCAGTTAAAATCTGAAGTCAATGCCTTACTCCGCATGTTCAGGAAACAATCTAACTTAGCCAGTTATGAGTTGTCTGAGTTGGAAATTGATATGCTCAATTTTACCTTCTACCGCAGTAAAGGCGCTTATATTATTGGTCGAGTTCTGACACCAAACGGTGAAATGCCTTTTATTGTTTCAGTCACCAATGATGAACAACAAGGGCTGCACCTAGATGCCTTACTGACCAAACAAGAAAATATGGCAGTAGTGTTTGGCTTTGCCCGTTCATACTTTTTTGTTGACTGTTTGTATCCGCAAGCCTTAGTCAATTTTTTACGCGGTTTGATCCCACATAAAACACGTGCCGATCTCTATTCTGCTATTGGTTTTCACAAACAAGGTAAAACGCAGTTTTATCGTGATTTTCTCCATCATTTGGCTAAAAGTGACGACCAGTTTAAATTAGCTGATGGTATTAAAGGTATGGTGATGTCAGTATTTACACTGCCTTCATACCCTTATGTATTTAAAATTATTAAAGATAAGTTTGCCCCGAGTAAACAAATGACCAAAAAGGACGTCAAAGCAAAATATCGCCTTGTTAAGCTTCATGATCGCGTTGGACGGATGGCTGATACCATGGAATATTCCGAAGTAGCCTTCCCTAAAAATCGTTTTTCACAAGAGCTACTCGATGAGTTAACCACAGTTGCGCCATCAATCATTCGTTTTGAAGATGATTTAATTATTATCGAGCATTTATATATAGAACGGCGCATGACCCCACTGAATTTATATTTAGCGGATGCCAGCGATGAACAAATTGAAGAAGCCATGTTTGGTTATGGTGAAGCAATCAAACAATTAATCGCCGCCAATATCTTTCCTGGCGATATGCTGTTGAAAAACTTTGGCGTCACCCGGCACGGGCGGGTAATTTTTTATGATTACGATGAAATCACCTATATGGATGAAGTAAATTTTCGCGTAAAGCCAGAGCCAGTAACTGAAGAACAAATATATGCTGCAGAGCCTTGGTATAGTGTAGAACCTGGCGATATGTTTCCAGAAGAGTTAGCCACCTTTGCCTTAGCAAATCCTAAATATCGAAAAGCATTTTTAATTCATCATGCTGACCTACTGACCGCAGATTATTGGCAGCAACGACAGAAAAATATTAAACAAGGTATTTATGAGGATGTCTTCCCTTATCCTAAATCGTTAAAGCTACTCGAATGAGTGCCAACCGCTTATGCAGCATGTGGTGAACAATATTTAGCCGAACAGTATAATTTTTTCATTTAGCACTTTACCTTTAGATTTGCTTGCGTATAATTCACCTCCGTTGCAGGGGTATAGTTCCAATTGGTAGAACAGCGGTCTCCAAAACCGACGGTTGGGAGTTCGAATCT
The DNA here is from genome assembly GCF_017168195.1 of Thalassotalea sp. G2M2-11. Classification (GTDB taxonomy): domain Bacteria; phylum Pseudomonadota; class Gammaproteobacteria; order Enterobacterales; family Alteromonadaceae; genus Thalassotalea_E. The sequence continues at coordinate 1,257,658 of NZ_JADNYL010000001.1, read as the reverse complement.
CTCTACCCCTGCCATCTTATCTTTTGATAGCCAATTCTTTTAATTTTCTCAATATTACCTTTTAGTTAATAAAATAGCTTAACAAGCCCAAGCGCGAGTTTTATACTGACGACATATTGCATCAATGAATCAACACAGCCTATATGAGTATTTCCGCCAAGCAATTTAGCTATTTAACTGAAATGGGCATTGATTTGTGGCAACGAAAAGATCAGCCAACAACACCCAGCAATCAAGCTAAGCCGCAAGGTGACTATCTAACGGTCTCGTTAAATGAGTTAGCCGAGCAACAACTGTTTCAAGACATTATGTTAGCGTTTAATACCAACCTTGCCGATGTCACTCAAAAAGACAAGGCAATAGTATTTAATGATATTCATTGGTATTTTCATGACCAAGCGACCGTCAGCTATAGCGATGGCGTGTTAATTACCCCCAAGGTAAAACAGCTTAGCAATAGCGATATTAAAAAAGCGTTATGGCAACTGATCCACCCCATTAACATGGAAGCACAATAAATGTCGCTAGAGTTTTACGCCATTACTCAGGCAGATGTCAGCCGATTAATGACGATTGAAAATGCTTGCCATAGCCATCCTTGGAGTGAAAAAGTATTCGCTAGTTGTATTGGTGGCCGATATTTTGGCTACTATTTACACTTAAATGAGCAAATAATAGGTTTTTATATTGGCGAATATATTTTGGGCGAAGCAACCTTAATGGATATTTGTATTGATCCAAACATGCAAGGAAATGGTTATGGTAAACATTTACTTGCCCACTATCATGAACAAGCCCAAGCATTAGGCGCTAATACATTTTTATTAGAAGTGCGTGCTAAAAATATCTCCGCACTAATGATGTATATTAATCATGGCTATTCGGAAATAGGCAGACGAACGGGGTATTACCCAAGTAACGTTGGCTATGAAGATGCCATTGTTATGTCGAAACAGAACTAAGCCAATAATCGCCCACCAAACATGATACATTTAATTACGAAAACATATAAATCAATGTTTGGCTTTGATTTTATTTAACATTAAACTGAAATTCCGAATAATTTAGCTATGTAGAAAATCATTTAATTTGCTCTTATTACGCCAATTTAAACCTCTCTTACATCAATCAAAAGCACACACTCAAGCACTAATTAATCTCGCTTGGTTTGGCATGGCTTACTTGCTGTTCATTGCCATTTATAGTGTTTTTTACTTCAACTATGTTGCTAAAGGCGATACTCAATATCTCGACCATCTTCTTTGGTGGCTAAAGCTTTCAGGCATTTGGTACTTTACAGCGCCGCTGTCATTGCTGATGTTAACATTGAGGATGAAAAAACATTCTCTACTTAACAATGCGATAGTTATCGGCGCGCCTATGGTGCTGATTGCTATAACCCTGCAACTACTGTTCGATTTTTCCTATGTAAAAACCGATTTAACGGGGTATTTTGTGTTATTTATGCCGAAACAACTCGCCATATTTGGTGCTATTTACCTGTATTGGTATGTAAAAATTTATCAAAAGCATATACATAATTTGCAAACACACCAGCAAGCACCGATCAAAGCAAGTGATAGCCAAACAGCAAAAACATCTCCCCTCGTACTCATTGAGCTCGAACATTTAGGCAGACCTTTTAAACTCGATGTGCAAACAATATATTTGATACGCTCTGCAGGTAATTATGTTGAAATCAACAGCACTGAAGGCCAATATTTAAAACGCGCCAGTTTAAAGCAAATATTAACTGAACTCCCCGATCACTTTTACCAGTGCCATCGAAGCAACATAGTTAATTTACATTGTATTAGCGCTATTCAGAATCAAACATCTGGTAATGCATTAGCCATCTTAAACAACCATCAACAGGTGGCCATTAGTAAACGCTGTAAAAGCAATATCAAAGAAAAACTCGCCGATTATCCCATTAGCCTCAGCGAATATTAATTGATACCAAAATCCATCCATTCATCACAAAACCGTAGTTGATATGGCCTAGCAAACATAAGCTAAAGGCAAATTAATGATGGAGAATCCGATATGATTTCAGATAAATACCTGCCGACCCGAGTGTTTCATTGGGTCAGCGCATTACTGCTTATCAACCTACTCGCCGCCGGCTTTTATATGGCAGATGGTAACGACTATTCAATTTACCACTGGCATAAATCTTTGGGTGTCATAGCATTAGTATTCGTTATGATGCGTTTGTATCATCGCTATCAACACACTTGGCCATCAATAGCCGATGGTTCGACACATCAATGGCTAGTTAACTGCGCCCATAACTTGTTATTAGCTTGTAGTATATTGATGCCAATATCTGGGCTGATCTATTCAGGCTTTGGCGGCTACGGTGTTAGCCTCTTTAACATCGTAATTATCCCAGATAATTACACGATATCAGGAGATGTGATCCCTTTTAGTGCAACCTTAAGTAACCTAGGTAAGCAAACACACACTTATACAGGTTTTACTTTTGTGGCATTGCTCAGTGCACATATCATCGCGGCATTAAAGCATCATTTTGTTGATAAAGACTTAACGCTCAAACGCATGATGTCTAAACGTTATACACAATCGGAGACGGTATAATGAAATATTTTAACCTGTTAAGCAGCTGTCTACTTTTACTTTGCTTCTTACCAGCAATTGCACAAACTCAGCTTACTTTATCTCCTTTTACCACGGTATCGTTAACCGATGATCAAGACTTTAGTGATTTAAGCCAGTTTGGTAAGCAAATTCGCAATAAAAATATTGTTTATCTTGATGAGCTTACCCATGGCGAACATGAAGTTTTCGCGCTGAAATCACGTTTAGTAAAATACCTTCATCAACAGCATGGCTTTGATGTGCTACTCCTTGAAAGTGGCTTTTTTGATGTGCAAGAGATCTGGAAAAACACTCAGCAAAGTTTAGCAAGCCAAGCGCTAGGTAATGTCTTTTTTGCCTACGCGAAAGATCAGGCGTTTTTATCACTACTAAATTATATCGATCAGCAAAGGGCTAGCAGTAACCCATTGGCTGTTACTGGTTTTGATGGTCGCTTAAGTGGGGAACAATCGATAAAACATTTTGTTCATCGGTTAAAATCTCAACTAGATAAACTGCCACAAGCTCAGCAACTTTTGGCGAACTGGCCTGTATTCTCTAAGATGTTACAAGCGAGTATCGCCAGAAAACCGCTCTCCTTCAGTAATAATGAAACCAAGGGTTTACTTCAGCACGGCTACCACATTATTGATGCGCTCATTGCTGCAGATAAACAACCTCAATTAGACTCTCCTGCCTATTTTGCTCGCTTACTAGCTGGTGTATTAAGACTGATTGAGGTTGATTATCAAATAAGGCGCTTTGACGAGCATGATCTGGTAATGGCGAATAATATTGATTGGTTACTCACCCATGTTTACCCCAATAAAAAAGTTATTATTTGGGGGCACTATGTGCATGTAAACAAACAAGGATATATCACTAACCGTTACCACAACGTTGCGACCGCATTAGCGAGCAAATATGCAAGCAAATCATACCATGTTAATATTGCGGGCTTATCAGGTAGCTACAGAAACTACATTGATGGTTCAGTAAATCAATTACCTCTAATAGATAAACCGCACTTAGCCGCTGATCTCACGCTCCCCTTTAAACACAATAATCAAGCGGTGTTTATTCAACCAGCGCAATTTAAGGCAAAACAATATCAAGAGTTTTCGTTATTTGGTCATGGTTACCAAAGTGAGCACCAGATAAAAGTAAAGCATTGGCAGTCGCACTTTGACGCTAGCTTTTTGATCAAGCAAGTATCACCAAGCCCATAAGCCATTAAACACCAGTAGCCAATGGCTTACTGGTGCCTGAATAAATAGTTTTACCAATAAAGGAGTTTACCGATAGAATAGCAATATGAAACTCCATAAAATTTCAGGTTATATCCAAACTATTTATCTAGTTGAGTACCCGCATGGTTTACTGCTACTCGACGGTTGTAGTCGTGCAGATATCACAACATTAGCGCACTTTATTATCCACAAGCTTGGCCGAAGCTTTTCAGATTTAACAACGGTTGTTGTCACACATATGCATCCAGATCATGCAGGGGCTGCTAACCAATTAAGAAAATTAACTCAATGTACCGTGGCAAGCGCAAATGTCAGTGGTCAGTGGTACTCAGGCATTGACGGTTTTTTAATGCACCTGACCGATATGGCACTAACTCAGTGGGTAGCCAAGCGTAAAGCCAAGCCAAGAAAAAATATCTGGTACTCACGTAAATTAACCGCAGATGTTGCCTTAAATGATGGTGATACCATACCGCACTTTCCCGATTGGCAAGCCCTGTTTACTCAAGGGCACACAGATAGAGACTTATCCTTGTATCATCGAGCAGAAAATTGTGTCTATATTGCGGACTTATTAGTCAAAGTGAAAGGAAAAGCCACCTTCCCTTACCCAATATTTTATCCCAACCGTTATAAAGCCTCGCTAAACCGCATTAAGCATTTACAAGTAAACAAAATATTATTGGCTCATGGCAATGACATACAATTATCAGATGAGGAATTCGAGCAGATCATCGCACAATCTCCCTCTATCCCAATGACCCATTGGCGATCAACCAAAGCAAAATTAAAAAAAGTGTTATTTGGTGTCAGTCGATTAAAGTCTTAATGGGTGACTTCAACAGGATCTTTTGGCAATTAAAGCACGACAAAGTCGCTTGGTGTTCACAAAATTAGATGAATAATTTCAATCAAATGTCACTGTCGAAAAAGTACCTATAGCAGACATTTAACTCCTATAATTGAAACACCTTAGTTATTGTTCTAATCTGGAACAAAATAAATATAAATAAGAAAACAACAAAATGCTCTTTCGACGCGTATTAGATAATCTATCAAAACAAAATTGGTTAGCGGTAGTGTTAGACTTTTTTATTGTCGTATTAGGTATATTTGTTGGTTTACAAGTTTCAAATTGGAATGAAGAACGTAAAAGTAATGAGCAATCTAGCATAATGTCTGAACGGCTCAGGAAAGACCTAAAAGAAGAAGCATGGAACTATCAGTATCTGATTGAATATTATAGTGATGTAAAAAACAATTTAGAAAAAGTGATCAGTGATTTAGAACATGACCAATACTTAAATGATGAAGAATTTATAATAGCCGCTTACCGAGCAACTCAATATCAAATTGATTATAGAATTAGTGCCACATTTGATGAACTTAGAGCAAATGGTGAACTGAAACTAATCAAAGATGAAATTTTACTAAAAACTGCCATACATGTATACAATTTTGAATTATTTAAAACATTAAGAACAAATGGTCAGAATTCAAAATACAGGGAATTATTCAGAAAATCTGTACCTATTACGTTACAAGATGAGTTGCTAAAACAGTGTGGCGATAAATTAGCACAAACATTGGACTACAAAACCATAGTAAATTCACTTGATTACCCGTGTAAACTGAAGTCTTCAAAAGAATCAATAAAAGAGATAGTAAATATTCTTAAACAAAACAAGGAAATATTAGGCCTTTTAAGGCTTCGTTATTCTCAGTTAGCATCTAACATTTCCAGTCTTACAAAATATTACCCAGAGATAAGAAATGGACTCAAAGCATTACGTTAATTACAAATATTCTAGCGTTTGAAGCGATACACATTATTTAGGGATAGTGAATACAATGTAGAATTGGTTCATCACACCAATAACGCTTTTACGCTTACGGTTGATGGCAAAGCTACTGTAAACATATTATCTTTTGCTTTTTTTGCGTATAGAAAGTTCATTAGACAATAAACCTTTCAACTTCCGTTGTTCACTTTTTCCAGAAAGTACTAAATACTGACATTCAAAACCATAGTATTTTTGTTAGCGCTACAATGTACTTACAAAGTGATTAATGATAGATTTTTTAATTTCGGGAGCTGTCTCTTTACTGAAACCGTGACCAGTTTTATAAGAGTTATGAATTACTTTGTGTTTAAACTGCTTGTTTTTTAAATAAAGCTCTATGTCTTTAGACATTTTATAAGACGGCCACACTTGATCGTTTTCTGCTGAAATCATAAATATTGGACCATTAATATTTTCAAATTTAAATAAAGATTTATTTACGTTAGTTTTATTATCTAATGCAACAGTAAACCTGTCGATTAACTTAGCACTTGAATCCAACGCTAACCCCAAAGCAGGAATATCTTGACCTTCATATGTCCAAGCTGACTTGGGTACTGTTAGACCATACCAAGCAACCTTGCTTGGGGTCGTGACAACAACCGACTTGATTCGAGCGTCCATACTTGCTAATAAAAAAGCAGCTTCCGAGCCTCTAGAGCCACCAACAACACCAATTCTAGAAGAATCTATTAAAGGATGAGTTTCTAAATAATCAATTGCTTCAATAAAATATTCCATTGGTATTTGATCTAGAGTTTGAGAAATACCTTTTTCTTTAAAGTAAGCTAACCCTAAAACAGCAATACCGTGAGGAGCGATCATTTCACCGTTAGCATCACCAGTACCTAATCCACCTTCAAAACCACCAAAGGCAATAACTACAGGAAGTTTTCTGTCAGTTTGAGGTAAATACAAGTTAGCGACTAAATTTTTATATTCGACTTTATTTACCTCATATTGGTGATTTTCAGCTTTTAATGAAAAAGAAACTAATAAAGCAACTAGAAGTAAAAATGATATGGATTTGTGCACGCTATCTCCTTGTAGTGCTAACGCCGCCATATGGGGCGCATAAATGCTTGGCTAAAATTAGCGAAGAATGAGCGCAAGCCAAGCGTTTTGCGTCCAATTGCCATTATAGCCTTGTTAAACGTAAATTATTTGCCGTACTTTAACTCAAACAAATGTTTAATCAAATCGGTTCGTTGCACATTAGAGTGCCCAATTGATGCAACAAATGAAGCTACGACAATAAGGTGGGCTGGAGATAGCGAATTAATTCCTGACCAAATTAGCCAGAAACTGTAAAGCAAAAGCATTAGGCCGCCTATGAAAGGAATAAAACTAAGCCTATGAATTTTTTTCTCAATACGTTGTATTTGATCTATTTTTTGATACTCAGTAAGTGCTTTTACATCTTCTACAGAATTTAATTCCATCTGCTGAACTTCCTTTACGTATAAAGCCTTGCTCACTGGAAAAGTGGGAGTGCAGCGAGTAATTTTTCCTTATGCAGCAACTTGTTATGCAGGTATTTTGCCTTGGGAATACTCAGTTAACCAGAAGTGCCCGCACGAATTATTGATTCAAAACATCTTCGATCCAATTTAGAAATCTGGCTGCACTTCTAGTTTCGAAGCTGTCCTTATTTGGTACATAATAGCAAAAGTCTGATTTGACCGATCGAGTTTCAAATTGTTGTAGAAGGTTAGATTTTAACAGCCTTTTAGTGAGCGTCGTAGAACAGAACACAAGTCCATTCTCTGCCATAGCCTGCTGGATCCCGAAAAGCTCTTGATCAAATTTTTTAAGTTTAATATTAGACCCATCCAATCCATTTTTTTCCAACCAAGCGCCTAGTGGAGGATCCTGTAACGATTTATTTTTCCACTCCGTTGTAAAAAGGGTAATGGGGTCATTTGACCAAGAAGGAGGCGTCATTCCATAAGCACCAAATACATTGAATGATTCAAATCTAATAACATCAGAATCCTCGGCAAGTGAGGCGTCACCAAACCGAATTGGAATAATATATGATTGACTATCGACCGACTCACCGGTCGATATTTCCATAGAAATATCGGGGTTTGCTTGTTCGAATTCATGCTGGGAAGGGATCAGCACCATAGCAGCTAATGATGATGTTGTAGTCACTCTCACCACACTGCCAGCCTTCATCACCTCTTCTAGAGCACTGTCAATTTTCCGAAATCCGTCCGAGGTTGCTTTAGCTAGTCTTTTACCTGTTTCGGTTAGTAATATCCGCCTTCCAAGTCGATGAAACAAATTTACATTTAACCGACTTTCTAGGTTGGTAATGTGGTGTGAAATGGCTGTTGGCGTCAGCGAAAGTTCTTCTGCAGCCAACTTAAAACTTCCCCGACGGGCAGCCGCCTCAAAGGCTTTCAGTGCCTGTAACGATACCTGCAAACTTAATCTCCAAATTAACAACTAGTTCATCGATTCTCTTAGATGATTTAAACTCATCTATAAGTGTAACTTTCTCGTTTGTACTAATCTACTCAAAATCACAAAATAGCTCCTGTTACTAATCAACTAAGAGAATACACATGAGCACATTATTACACATTGATTCAAGCGTTAGAGCTGCGTTCAACCCAAACCCAGACCACAATTCCATATCGAAAAATATTGCTCTTCGATTTATTGATACATGGAAAAATAATCGTCCTGAAGATGAATATATCTATCGTGACGTTGGAGTTAACCCTCCTGCTTTCATTACACAAGATTGGATTGGCGCTGTGTTTACCCCTGAAGAAAAAAGAACCCCTGCACAGAAAGAGAAACTGTCACTATCAGATAAACTGATAGCTGAGGTAGAAGTAGCAGATGTTATCTTGATTTCCTCACCAATGTATAACTACGGCATGCCGGCTCAGCTAAAAGCGTGGTTCGATCAAATTGTACGCATAAACAAAACGTTTGATTTCGATCTCTCACGAGGGGATTTCCCGTTGAAGCCTTTATTCTCAAGTAAGACATTGATCATAGTGACTTCCAGCGGAGAGTTTGGTTTTGAGAACGGAGGGATAAGAGAAGATTCTGGTCACCTGGTACCGCACCTACGAACACTGAGTAAATACTTAGGAGTGGATACAATTTATGAGATTGCCTCTGAATACCAAGAATTTGGCGACGAGAGACACCGCATGTCAGTAGCCAATGCAAAACACCGAGCCGAATGTATCGCATCAGAACTTAGTATTTCAACTATGGCACCATCGTTAAAAGGTGAGACCACTAATGTCTGACCATATCACTGAAGAACTGCTCATAAAGTGTGGAGAAAACGTTATTGATTTAGCTATCAGCAATGTCAAGATAGGTGGCTTGCCGTTTGCAGCAATTATCATTAACCAGAATGGAGAAATTATTGGCAAAGGGGTAAATCAAGTCGCCAAGCATCTGGATTGTACCGCACATGCTGAAATTCAGGCGATAAGAAATTCTTCATGGAATGAAAAAAACGTTTCTTTAAAAGGGACAACATTAATTGCTTCAGGAGAGCCTTGTGCTCTGTGTTATATGGCAATCCGTATTGCAGAGATTATGAAAGTTATAATCATATCGGATAGATATGAGGCGGAAAAACACGGGTTCGATTATCAATGGACTTACAAGTATTTCAATGCCAGTCTCTTTCATGAGCTCGAGGTTGTGAAGCTAAATAATGACAGGAAATTGCTTCCATTCGAGATAGCCAAAATTAATCTGAGTGATTAAGATTAGTACTCTAAACCTTTTTGTTAGTATCCAGTTTTTAATAAGCGCCATATTACGATGTCCACTTTTTTTGGGTTGGGTATATCTAGGCATTGTAGCCTCCTCAATGTAATGAGGAGGTGTCCACTAAAGCGGGTCAAGACCAGTTGTTAAACTTTCCTTCACGATATTCTTTACGCCAACGACAGAGCATTAACGGGTGTATATCGAGTGCCTCTGCAACATCCTTAGACATAACATTGTCGTTTAAGCTTAGTTCGACTGCTTTGATTTTGAAATCGACAGGATAAAACCATGTCTTTTTAGGTTGGGTATATCTAGGCATTGTAGCCTCCTCAATGTAATGAAGAGGTGTCCACTAAAACGGGTCAAGACCACATTGACGCCATAGTCTCTTGTTAGATTACGACTACTCCGAACGATTTAACTCTTGAGGGTTAAACTGGTGGTTGTAACTATTCCACTTTGATGCAATACCAATATCATAACCATAAGTAAGCGTTACTTGAATCAAGTTTTTGTTTAGTGACTCTGGATAAGTTTTAACTATCACCTGTGCTAATTGCTTGGCAATATCCGAATCGTCAACATTATTTTTATAGAGAAAAGCCTGTGTATTCACATAAGTAGTCGTTGTCGTGCCTGAATCAGACGAAGTGAAAGTAGTTGAACCTTCTGTGACACCTGCATATTTTACTGATTCGTTACTATTTATTGCTTCCTGAGTAGCTAATAAGCCTTTGAAAGGTACTGATTTAGCTAAGTCGGAAGTAAATACTGGTACAAGGGCTGCTGTAACGAATAAACCTGCAACCACAACTAAGTGCGGTTTCCACACGGAAGGTAACTCTTCAGGGCTAACCTCAGTATTTACAACATAAGTATCTACAGCAAGGTCATGTAATGATTGCCGAGTTGCACGGTTAAAAATATATAAGTAAGAAATTGAAAATAAGCCACCAAATATAATAAATGACAACGGATACATTAAATATGAAAGCAATGCTTCGTTAGTAATTTGTGCTCCATTCAGTGAAAATGGAACTGCAAGGAAGCTATACCTTAAAAATGATTTAGGTAGACTAATAGTTGAATTGGATGAATCTACAACCTTGGTATTTAGTATTCTCTTACCGATAGTTTGGCCATTTGATAAAGAGCTATTCATAACTCCAAAATATGTAATTGATACGACAAAGCCAATTAATCTTCCCCAGCCACCGAGCTGAACAAAGATATCTTCAAGGAATAAACCTACAACATATCCCAAAACACCTAAAACAAGAGTGTCAATAAACAGCGCCCCGATTCTTCTCCAGAACCCACAAATCCATTTTTCTTGTACTTCTTCCAAAATTTAATCCTTACTACAATATTTAAAGTAATCTAACGCCCGCATAAGGGGCGGAAAAAGCTTGGCTAAAATTAGCGAAGAATGAGCGCCAGCCAAGCTTTAGACGTCCATTTTTAATGCGTTTGTTATGTATCTTTTTCACTAGATTTAATATTCTTGTTATCTTGTTCTATTCTAGAAACCTTTTCATTTAACTCAGCCAAAGATTTTTGAATATCCATTAACACAGGGTTAGACCTAGAGTGATTTCTAATTTCTTCTTCACGAAACCCAAGCCTAGAATCTAAATAACCGAGCACCAAAGAAGCTAATACAAAAATGATTAAAATAATCGGTACAGCGATTAGTGGGCTGTTAAACACAAAATTTGTTACAGGGTTATCACCTAATGACTTTATGAAAACAAAAATAATAAGTAAGAATTGTACATATCCGATATACATTTTTGAGCGATCAATATAGACCTTCCAACGAATTAATGCTTTTTTATTAAACCGTGAACTCAAAACTACTCCTAGATACATAACGCCCCATTCAGGGGCTGATAATAGCTTGCTAAAATGTGTAGCGAAGCGGAACCGAGCAAGCTGTTAGCAGTCCCGTTACTGTAATGGCTTGTTATAAATTCATTGCTCCATCAATTTGTTCTTGTAGAGCATGTACAAAGATCTCAATGTCCGTTACAGCTTTAAGCGCCACTTCCTCATTTAGGACAATTGGACTACCATCTTTAGTTTTAGCGTCACGATGCACAATATCATGACGAACTTTAGTCACTGTATCAATTTCAGATATATCTAAGTTTAATTTACAACCGAGAACCGCCGAGTAAACATTAATTACCTTAGGAATATTATGATATAGATAATCAGATAGCTCACCTAAAACTAGGCTAACAACTCCATTAGGTGATTTATTAATTTGAGTTAGTGAAAATTTAGCTTTTTTAAGACCATCAACATTTAAAATCGCATTCTCAAGTAAGTTAGGATGCTTAACTACTAGTAATTTTAATGTGTCACTAAGGTATGATTCTAGAAGAGTAACAGAGTGCGCATAAGTCATTTTTATAATCGTTTCTTTGAACTCAAAGATTACTATTTTATTTAGCATTTCCTTTAGTTTTGATATTTCTTCATTGAATTTAATATATTCTTCTGAGTAAGACCTTTCATTTAACCAATATAGTTCTTCTTCAAGCTCTGCTTGAGCACGAAATGATTCTTCTTTTTCATCATATTCTTCTGACAATCGCTCCCACTCATCAGAATACTCGTCACTATCTTCATCTTCCAAATGATCGCGAATCCACGCTTCTTTCTGTTCTTCCTGAACTGCGAACCAATATTCTTTTGTTGAACTCATACTCTGAACTTTGACCTGAATTTATAACGCCCCATTAAGAGGCTTTTAATTGTTGGCTAAAATGTCAAGCGAAGCGGAACCTAGCCAACTGTTAAAAGTCCTGCTTGAATGGCTTGTTAGGGCTATTTTTATATAGAACCTGATTCGCATTGTGTTTTTCTTAAATTACGCTCAATCAATAAAGGTTGCCTTAATTGAGTAACCAACACCTCAGAAACCCCTAAACCTGTGTCTACCTCTTGTATCCAAATAGATATTTTATCGTCAACTACTTTTCTGTTTAGCATATAGTTTTTGTTAGGCTCCAACTTCACTTTGAAATTTACAAAAGCTTCTCTTGTACTATTTGGAATGTGTCGATTTGAAGTGCTAGCCTTAACCCATAAATCATGTTCACCACTCAAATATTGCTTAGGCTGTGCCCAAGAGGTTGGTTTTTTTTGATGACACATTAAGTGAACATACTCTGAGTCTGAGCCATTTACTCTTTTAAAGTTTTCAAACCTGAAATTATTTTCCTTAACTCCTACTTTGACAGGTAAAACACTACAGCCAAGCGAAGTTACACATATAGCCAAGATTGAAAGCAATTTTAAATTTTTCATATTCATTTCCTTTTGATAGTTAAATTTAACCAGACTACTTCTATAGCCCTAACGCCCCATTCAGGGGCTTTTAATTGTTGGCTAAAATAACGAACGCAGTGAGGAAAGCCAACTTTTAAAAGTCCCGCACTGCAATGGCTTGTTATATAACTTTGTTACCACAAGCTGGACAGTAGCATTGCTCCGATTTCTCTCCAAGCTCTAAAACTGTAGGTACTAGATTACGATTACAACTTGAGCAAGTTAAATTGTTTTTACGTGCAGTACGTACAAAGTAAAAACTTAAACCCAGTACTAAAACGGCTACGATTACAATTGGAAATGCGTAGTCAGGGAGCCAAACTACACCAGCAAACATTAAAAACAAAACGCCCCATAAAGTATTGGCTGCATTTTGATAAATTTTCTGTTCTTTAAATATTTCGTCTCTATCTTCCTGATAACTCATGAGCCTTCCATAGTTATATAACGCCGCATTAAACGGGAATTTGCAGTTGGCTAAAATTAAGCGAAGCGAACAAGCCAACTGTAAATTGTCCGATTAAATGCCTTGTTATACATTTATAGTTGTTGCCCAGTTATTATTGGCATGACCAAGAACCCAGTCGTTTAAAGGACTTGGCTGTAAATTATAGTTTTTAATTTCTGAAAGTTTAACCCAGAACAGATCTAAGTGAGATTCTTTTGATTCAGGTTCAACAGAGGAATCTAAACCTAAAACATCTACTAGAAATACTAAATTTATCTCGTGGTTATCTTTTACATCTTCAGGCCACATATGTTCAATAGCACCTACGAAGTCACCCACTTTACAGTCATATCCAATTTCTTCATTGATTTCACGAGCAATTGTTTCTTGAACGGTTTCGCCAAACTCTATATGACCACCCGGCAGAAAAGTATTTTTTGCCCCTTTGGCACGTACAAGCAAAACGTGATTATTATTAATGATTAATGCTCTAGCAATATTGTGAAATGTACTCATAACTCTCTTGATGTATAACGCCCTAATAATGGGCTAAAAATAGTTTGCTAAAATGTTGAGGAACGAAAACAGCAAACTGTTTTTAGTCCTTATTTATTAGCTTGTTAAGTGCTACTTACTCTCATTTTCTTTTGTTGATGAGCCACTACTTTCTGTAGGGGCTGCAGATTCGCTTACTGGCGCAACAGTTCCAGGAGCCATTTGCATTGAAGGAAGATCTGCGCTCAATTTTGCGCGACTTTCACCTCCTGGTGCGATCTGCATGTTGGGTATGGGGGCACTATCTCTAAAAGTGACGGTTTTAGATATATTTGTATTAGTTAGATTTTTATCTTTCACGTGTTGATCTCCATTCAAATTAGCAGTAACAAAATAAATAACCAAGGATATTGCGACAGCAAATATAATCCCAGTTATATTATTAAGAAATGAATTTATAGTTGTATATATATTTTTTTCTGTTTGAGCGCTTACTAAGCCCTCAAGGTAATATTTTTCTGCAATTTTGAGTTGCTTACCTATGGCTATATTTCCGATTAAATATGCAAGTAATGAGCAAATAATTGTTGTAAAAAATAGCCACCATGATGTTTTTATTGCCCATAAGTAATGGGCTGTATCTAATGGTATTATAAATTTTATTGCTGTGAGTGATAAAGCTAGCCCAGCAGAAGATAAAGACAAAATAGCTTTGTCATACCCCTCACTGTTGGAGAGTTGCCTCTTAAGAAGGTCGTCTCTGAATTTGTCGTGAATTTCTACGCAACGACTTTGTTCATCTTTATTGCGTTGAAATTTAGCAGCCTGACTCATAACTGTCCTGTAGCATTTAACAATTTAATAGTGCGCAAGTTGCGCATTTTTCTACCGCGCCATTGCTCACTTTTCTGATTACTACATTATTATCAAATTTACTAACCTTTTGCTAGCTAAGAAAATATTTGAAAGTTAGCAAAGTGGTCTAAGGACAAAAATGCGCAAATTGCGCATTTTCCTGAATATAGGGGAAGTTTGTTGGTTCTGGATATAAAATCAGTATCGAAAGAAAATATTTCAATGCCCGTTTCACGCTCACAGATGCAATATCAACTAACTCATCAATACTTTAGCTCAAATGTAAGCGACTATAGCTAAGCATGCTTATCTGGGTTTACGTGCCAACATAGTAGCAAACTGCAATTTAGCGCCATTATGCATGGTACCAACATCTTCATTGTATTTAATCATTTCCCATCCTTTATAAGCTTCAGCTAACTGCCCTGCTTTTAAAGTAAATGGAAAAGGTGCTGGGCATGGATGTGTTTCTGTGTTCATCGCACAAACAATCAAGTTATAACCGCCAGCGAGCGTATGTGTTTGCATATCAGCCAGCACCGCTTCGACATTCAATGGGTCGATAAACATCAGCGTTACGGTACAGTTGATAAAGCCATAATCTTCGCTAAGGTTTGCATTATTAATGTCATAGAGTTGAGTGTTAATGTTAGCCAGGCTCTCTTCAACACTAATACTTTTCAGCATATCAATCGCACTGGGATTAGTGTCAATTGCGGTCACATCAAAACCTTGCTGGCTAAGATATACAGCATTACGCCCGTTAGAACACCCCATATCTAATACCTTGCAGGGTTCAATAATTTTACAAGCTTCAACGACTTCACTGTGCGCAGGGTTTAAACCATAGCGGCTATTTAGATCAACATTCATGTAAACGACTTAAGTTGTGAAAAAAGAGCCGTGATCTTACTATTAATCCAGCACGGTTAACTATGAATAGATCGAATAACTAGACTTTATTTGACCTTAATCAACCTAGCAAAAAATTTGCTCTAAGTGATACAAGATTATTGGTATATAGAGGTTCTATAAACACAATTAGCATTAGGTTGACTTTCTGATGCGGTTAAATAAAAGCCAATATTTTCATTTTCTGTGATGGGAAGTAAGGATATCTCTTTCAAAACTCCATCAGGTGTAGGCTCAATACTTACCCGTTTTTTGAAACTCAAACTTGTACGCCAACTATTAGCACTGAGTGTGATCTTATCTATATCGTCTGAATGCCATGTTCCTGCAACCTTAACCTCTCGGTAATCGTCTAATGCAACATCCCAAATATCAAAATTAATTGTAAATTTAGCATCAGTGTTCAACCTTAAATAACTACCGCACTTAACACTTCCGTATTCATTTACTTCAATGAATGGCTTTATTTCTTGTTTTTTATGCAGCTTATCTGAAAATAAATATAATCCCATATGATTGTGAGTAAAACTGTGATTGTCTACCTTTAAAATAGAAGTCCATGAAATATCAAAACCTGAAGACTCTAAAAGTTCAATTACCTTATAAATTTGCGCATTAGAACTAATAGAAGGCGTATAAAGAATAGAATTGCTTGAAATAGATTCAGGAACTTTTACTGTACTAATAGAGTATAATATTTTTGATGATTTAAATTTATCTTCGATTAACGTTAAATCTGTTTCAGATAAATTATCATTAAATATGTGGACATGTAATTTTGAAGAGCAAGCACTCATCGACAGTAGACTAATCAACCAAACACAACGTAATACAACACCAAAACTTACTGCATTCATCAAACTTTTCCTAGCTTTATTCAAGTAGGACAAAATTCCCTTTGTCCTACTAAACTAACAATCTACTATTGCTCTACTACGTTAATTTTCTCAATTAAATCAACATCTTCATATGTTGAGTTTTCATCCATACGAAAATCTAGCTGTACTAAGTTATTTCTTACCACACTGGAGACAGGTTCATATTTCCATTTCTTCAGTGCAGCAATTGCAACGCGATCAAACACATATGCCGGCTTGCCTTTCATCACTTCAACATTCATTACGTTGCCATCAGTGTTAACATCAAATTTCAAGACTACCGAGCCTTCTATCTTCTCTTCTGCTGCTTTTAAAGGATACTTTGGCTCAACTCTCATAATTGGTTTTGAAATGGCTTGTTCTTTGGGTGGTGTTCGGTACTGTTGTTTAACATCACCTTGGCCAAGGTTACCTGCGTAGCTAAAGCTTGATAACATGGCGACCGTCATTAAAGAGACCAGTGACACGCTTAAAGTTGATGCTTTATGATTTGCCTTAATTTGTTTAATTCGTTCAAACATAATGGCTTTATCTCCATACTTTTTAAATGATAATTGCGCAAAAGCGATACGTGGTGCGGTTTGCGCTGCAACCAATAACGCCTTGCTGTAGTTAACCCTGCTGCTCATGTGCTTGCGCGCCAAAACACGTGAGTCACAGGAAAGTTCTTGGTCACGACGAAAGCGAAAATACGCAAGCCAAACCAAGGGGTGAAACCAAAATAACGCCACCAAAATAAACGCCACTAGGTTCCAATAAATGTCATTGCGATCAAAATGACAAATCTCGTGTTGTAAAATCAGTTGTTGCTGCTCTAAGTTATAAAGCGAGTGAAAATTCGTCGGCAGTACCAATTTTTGTTTGAATAATCCCACCAACATAGGGCTATAGGCCTGTTCACTATAATAAGTCGCAAGTTGTTTAGGCGGTTCACCATCAAAAGGTAATTGCGCAAGCTGAGCAAATGTCAGCTTTTTTAACGACAAATGACGAACAAAATGAATATGAACAACTAACCAATAAGCCAACATCAAGGTACTAACCGATAACCATAAATAGATAAAAAAATCAGAGCTGACTAATGGCGTGATATCTTGTGTAGGATTAACAATATAACGGCTCACTTGTGAGCTAACAGCTAGCGAATGTTGCACAACAGGTAACGGCAGCAAATAGGCGATTAAACTCATCGGAACTATGCTCCACATTAAATACTGATTAGCAGCACCTATTTTTCTACTCATTATACTGTGACTAACAAGTAACACTGTGAGTGAGATAGAAAGTGGGTATAACAGAGAAATGAATGTCGCTACCATGATCAGTTCCCTTTGTTCTCAGCTTCATTTTCTTGCTCCCAAGAAGCAATAATATTTTTGAGCTCAGCAATGTCATCTTTATCGAGATCTTTGTTTTTAGCAAAGCCGGCAACCAACGGTGATAACTTACCTTTAAATAACCGTTCAACCAAACTTTGACTTTGGCTCTCAACATATTCGTCACGTGCAATTAACGGCGTGTAAAGGTAGCGTCGTTGCTGTTTTTCAAAACTAATCGCATGCTTTTTTACTAAGCGATTTAATAAGGTTTTAACCGTTTTCTCGTGCCATTCTTTTTGCTGGTTAAGTCGTTCAATAATGTCATTGGCGCTGGCTGGATACTGTTGCCAAAGTACATCTAATACTTCAAATTCTGTTTGAGACACTTCTTTCATCATTCTACTCATTAAATTAGTCTACAATGGCATTAGCATACGCACTTACTTTAAAAATTACAAATGTAATCACAAGTTAAAGATTACACCTGTAATCAAATAAGTCAACGATAAAATGACATTATTTAAAGTAAAGAAAACTTTTTCGAACTAAAGGTGAGATTATTACTGCCTTAAATCAATGTTTTCGCTATAATAGCGCCCGCTAAAAATTCATCTATTTTTCAACATTCATTTTTAAACAGGTAATTTGCATGTCTGTACAACAGCAGGAAGTCGACATTCGTAGAACGTTTGCGATTATTTCTCACCCTGACGCCGGTAAAACGACTATCACTGAAAAAGTGTTACTTTTTGGTCAAGCCTTGCAAAAGGCAGGTACCGTAAAAGGTAAAAAATCAGGCCAGCATGCAAAATCTGACTGGATGGAAATGGAAAAAGATCGGGGTATTTCAATCACTACCTCAGTTATGCAATTTCCTTACAATGATTGCCTCGTGAACCTGCTCGATACACCGGGACATGAAGACTTCTCGGAAGATACTTACCGTACCTTAACGGCTGTAGATTCTTGTTTGATGGTCATCGATACCGCTAAAGGTGTTGAGGATCGTACCATCAAGCTAATGGAAGTTACCCGCCTGCGCGACACTCCCATCATTACTTTTATGAACAAAATGGACCGCGACGTGCGCGATCCTATGGAAGTAATGGATGAAGTTGAAGATGTATTAAAAATAAAATGTGCGCCAATTACTTGGCCTATCGGCATGGGGAAAGAGTTCCAAGGGGTGTATAACATCCTCACCGATGAAACCATTTTATATCAATCAGGCCAAGGTCACACAATTCAAGAAAAGCGCGTGATCAAAGGGTTAGACAATCCAGAGCTTGATACTGCCATAGGTAATTATGCTGATGATTTACGTGAAGAGCTTGAATTAGTCATTGGCGCTTCGCATGAATTCAACCAAAAAGAGTTTTTAAGTGGTGAATTAACGCCTGTATTTTTTGGTACGGCACTCGGTAACTTTGGTGTTGATCACATGCTTGACGGGCTAACAAAATGGGCTCCAACGCCATTACCTCGTAGTACCGATAAGCGTGATGTTGCCGCCAGTGAAGAAAAGTTCTCAGGTTTTGTATTTAAAATTCAAGCCAACATGGATCCAAAACACCGTGACCGTATCGCTTTCATGCGCATCGTATCAGGCAAATATGAAAAAGGCATGAAAATGCGTCAGGTACGAATTGGTAAAGATGTCAAAATAGCGGATGCTGTCACCTTTATGGCGGGTGATCGCGCTAACGTTGAACAAGCGTTTGCTGGTGATATTATTGGCCTGCACAACCATGGCAGTATTCAAATAGGCGATACGTTCACTTCAGGCGAAGAGATGAAATTTAGTGGTATTCCTAACTTTGCGCCTGAAATGTTCCGCCGTATTCGTTTACGTGATCCGCTAAAAGCAAAACAACTGCAAAAAGGCCTAATTCAATTATCTGAAGAAGGTGCAGTTCAAGTATTTCGCCCATTCAACTCCAACGATATGATCGTGGGTGCTGTCGGTGTTCTACAATTTGAAGTGGTAGTACAACGCTTAAAAACAGAATATAACGTTGATGCCATCTATGAACCAATCAGTGTTGCCACGGCGCGCTGGTGTAGTTGTGATGACGAAAGAACATTAGAGCAATTTCAGAAAAAAGCCTATGATAATTTGGCCCTAGACGGTGGTGATAACCTCACTTATATTGCACCTACTATGGTCAATCTTAATTTGGCACAGGAACGTCATCCTGAGATTAAGTTTCATGCCACGCGTGAACACTAAATAGGCCAAGCAAATAACGAATTGATTACATTCTTCATTGCGTAACAGCACTTAATACGCAATGACTTGGCTCCACTTTACTAGTGAGCCAAACAACCATGAAAAAGAGTTTATTTAAATGAATATTAAACAGTTATTAAGTGAAAAAGTATTATCGGCGATGGTAGCAGCAGGCTTACCTGAAGACACTAACCCTGCCGTTAGTATTTCAAATCGTGCCAATTTTGGTGATTACCAAGCCAATGGCGTGATGGGTGCAGCTAAAAAACTTAAAACTAACCCGCGTGAGCTCGCAAGCAAGGTACTAGAACACTTAGATTTAAGCGATATTGCCAGTAAGGTAGAGCTAGCGGGTCCTGGCTTTATTAATATTCATTTATCACAAACTTGGTTAGCTGAGCAACTTAGTTCAATTGCTGCCGATACTAAGCTCGGTGTTGCACAACGAGGCCAATCGTCTGACGATCAAGCCCAAAATGTAGTGGTTGATTATTCTGCACCTAACCTAGCGAAAGAAATGCATGTCGGGCACTTACGTTCCACCATTATTGGTGATGCTGTGGTACGCGCATTGGAGTTTCGTGGCGACACAGTGATTCGCCAAAACCATATGGGCGATTGGGGCACACAGTTTGGCATGTTATTAGCGCATTTAAGCGATAAATTACAAGCCAATGAAGTGGCTGAAACTGCCTTAGCTGATTTAGAAAACTTTTACCGTGAAGCAAAAGTTCGCTTTGATGACGAAGAAGGCTTTGCCGACCGCGCACGTGAATTTGTGGTAAAACTTCAAAGTGGCGACAGCGAGTGCGGCACACTTTGGCAGCAATTTATTGATATTTCTATCGCGCATAGTGAAGAGATATACGAAAAACTCAATGTCACATTAACACGCGACGATATCATGGGTGAAAGTGCTTATAACCCTGACTTACCAAAAGTTATCGATGAGTTAATGGCAAAACACATTGCGGTGGAAGATCAAGGCGCTAAAGTGGTCTTTATCGATGAAATGGCCAATAAAGACGGTGAACCTTCAGTATTTATTGTACAAAAATCGGGTGGCGGCTATTTATATGCCACCACCGATTTATCAGCATGTCGTTATCGTAGCGGTGAACTTAATGCCGATCGTATCATTATTTTCACCGACGCACGTCAAGCCTTACATTTTAAACAGGTTGAAATTGTGGCCAGAAAAGCAGGCTTCTTACCTGAACATGTCAGCTACCATCACTGCCCGTTTGGTATGATGATGGGTGATGACGGCAAGCCATTTAAAACTCGTACTGGTGGCACCATCAAGTTAGCTGAGTTATTAGATGAAGCCGTCGTGAGAGCAAAAGCTCTTATTCAAGAGAAAAACCCAGATTATAGCGGTGAAAAACTAGATGAAATTGCCCGAAAAGTAGGCATTGGCGCAGTTAAGTTTGCTGATTTATCGAAAAACCGCACCAGTGATTATATTTTCAACTGGCAAACCATGCTAAGTTTTGAAGGAGCGACTGCACCTTACTTACAATATGCATACTCACGCATTCAAAGTATTTTCACTAAGGCTGACGTTGATCAAACAAGCTTAACAAATGACTTTGCCATTGTTGAGCCACAAGAAAAAGCACTGGCATTAAAGCTATTGCAACTTGAAGATGTTATTGACGCAGTGATTAGCGAGTGTACGCCTAATCTGTTATGTAATTACCTATATGAACTTGCTAGCTTATATATGAGCTTTTACGAAGCGTGTCCAATATTAAAAGAAGGGATTGATGCTCAAGTGAAAAACTCACGTCTGGCATTATGTGCGCAAATATCAAAAACCTTAAAGCAAGGTTTAGATATTTTAGGCATTGATGTCATGGAACGTATGTAGTTCATTAGGCGTTTTGATGAAGGTATTATTAATCAACAATCAGGCTAATGATTTAGCCAACCTTAACAGATTGCTCAAGCAAAATACCTGTCAAACCGTGCTTCTTATTGATCCAATACAGGCATTAAAGCTGTTACCTAAAAGCAGCTTTGATGCCGTTATAGTCAGTGATCATTTAACAAAAACCACCAGCTATGATCTACTTAAAGCAATTAGTATTAAATACCCGAAATTAATACGGATTGCCTACCTCAGCCAGGGTTCCACGCTCGAAGAACGTATTGCCCATTATCAGTATGAAGTGACGGTAAATGATACCCAGCTTGTTGAGCAATTACTGTATTTTCAGTCGCAGCATCAGCATATAACTAAAGCAATCATTGTTAATACGCTAAAGCAAGTAAAGTCGCTACCAAGTCCACCAAAGGTTTACCTGCAATTACACAACTTACTTGAAAGCCAACATGCGAACGCAGACAAAATTGCCAAGGTGATCACGCAAGATCCTGCACTTACGGCTAAAGTGATCCAGATAACCAATAATATCTATGCGCATATTGAGACCCCAATAAACAATATTGCAGAAGCCATCGCTAAGCTTGGTATCGACACATTAACCTGTGTTGTGTTAACCGCAGAGTTATGTGCGAACCAATCAGTTATTCCTCACTTTTTTATCAGTAAGTTTCAACAACACAGCTTATCAACCGCACGTTTTGCAGCAACAATTGTTCCTAAGGAAGAAAAGCAAATCGCCATGCTGGCAGGCTTGTTACACGATATTGGCAAATTAGTATTATTTTGTATTGATGACACGCTAAGCGAAAATTACTTAACACAACAGGCACAGCAAAATAGTGATGTGTTACTAGAACAGAAAATGTTTTCAACTGATCACTGCCAGCTTGGCGCATACTTGTTGCATTTATGGAGTTTCCCGTATGAACTGATCAATGCGGTATTGCTACATCATTCACCAGAGAAACTACTCTCTGACCATTTTTCTGTACCGCAAGCAGTATATTTAGCCAATACCTTATTAAACGAGCAACTGCCTTACCCTGACTTTATCGCCCATTTTCAGTTGGCAGAAAAAATACCCTCAATGCAACGGGATGCCCGCAAGTACTTATAATAACGAAGCTCAGCTTCGCATAAGTCATGCGTTTTTAGCAGCTATTTTTACTGACCTCTGCATTATTTTGAAACGAAATAGCAAGCGTTCCCTGCGCCATAAAGCCTTAAATTCAGACAAAAATATCAAGCTGGAAATATGAGATACTGTTACGTTATTGTTTTATTGGACTTAGCACTATTTCTTAAACAAAGCTGAGATTAACTAAATATTTGTTAAGCCTATATTTCTTCACTATAGTTGATGCTACCGAGGCGGAGAACTTATGCAATTTACCGATAGCCATTGTCATATTGACTTTACTGAATTTGACGCTGAGTTTGACTCTTTGCTTGGCAAATGTGCGCAGCAGCATATTCATCGCTTAATTATTCCAGCAGTTTCTCCACATTATTGGCAGCGCCTGTTAACGACCTGTCAAACATCGCAACCATGTCAGCTCTTACCTTGCTTAGGCATTCATCCATGGTTTTTAACTGAGCTCAATGAACAGCACCTTTTGGCACTCAGTGCTAAAGTCGCCGACCACCTAAATGAGATAGTGGCGATTGGTGAGATGGGGCTTGATGGCGTGATAGCCGAACAACAAGATAACTGGGCCAAGCAGATCACCTTTTTTGAGTACCAGCTTTACCTTGCCAATCAAGTAAAAAAACCCGTCATTATTCATCATCGACGCACCCATAATGAAATCATCAGTTTATTAAAAAAAACACCTGCTAGCTGCGGAGGTATTATCCACGGCTTTTCAGGCAGTTATCAGCAAGCGATGACTTACATAGAGATGGGATTTAAATTAGGCATCGGCGGTACTATCACCTACCCTAGAGCACAAAAGACCATTAAAGCGGTGAGTAAACTGCCCTTATCGTCACTGGTATTAGAAACTGATGCGCCTGCAATGCCAATTCATGGTGAACAAGGAAAACATAATACGCCCCTGACCTTATTAACTGTATTCGATACCTTATGCCATTTAAGATCAGAGCCACCAGAGCAACTGGCAACAGCGCTTGAAAATAATATCAATAGTTTTTTAGGCAACACAGGATGAACGATTTCAGCGCTATCAATCAAGTGCTCTTGCTAAGCGGAAACCTTGACGACTAAATCGGTTTAAACCACGCGTTAGTAAAAAGCCAACCACACCCGCTAAAATCATCATTAACCGTAATAAATCAAAATGCGCTTCACTTGCCTCAAGTAATGGCCCTTTTAATCGTTCATTACTCACAGTTAAGCGGATATAGCCTGTCAATTGATTATCGTGGCGTAGCTCTGTGATAAAGGGGGTAAACTGTCCACTACGATCAGGCTTAAACTCTGAAAAACCATAAAGATCATTGATACTAATTTGATTATCAGTAGCCAGTAGCAACTGCCCTGTTGCATCATAAAGGCTAATATCTTTTACCCACTGTTGTTGCATAATGTCATCAAAGTATTGCTCAAGTTTATCACTATCTTTGCGTAACAAAGGAACGGCAGCGGCAATTTGAGCCAAATTTTGCTGACTCACGTAGCGAAAATGTTGTTCGATGGCTTGGTTGTTTTGCCCAAAACTAAAAAACCATAAATTCATTAAGACAATAATGATGAATATAGCTATAGCTAATTGCATAATTTTATTATAAATCGATGATACTTTAGGGTATAAAGGCAATTCAGTTTGTGTCATAGCAAGCATAAGTTAAACATCGCACGTAACTACACTATAAAGTGTTCTCGCTTTGTTTTAAATAAATGCTTATCAATTGCTTTAAAAATAAGGTTTTTTTTACCGTGTCAATCGCTGTTAATAACGTATCTCTTGCCGCTATATTCGATAAATCATTAGCTCAATGTATCGATATTAAACAATCACCTAATGTGTTTCCGTTAGCTTGCTCCATCAATGATGAACAACTGGCGCTGGAGCAAAGTGGTCAACTTTGTGAAAATATAGCGAGTACTAGTGCAACAATAGAGCTCAAAGCATTAGATTCAGCGATTGAGTTAATTGTTTTTTGCCAGCTACAACTAAAACAGTTAGTGGAAATTGTTAATCAGTGCCAAATATCAATTATTGCACTTAATGCAATTAATCACAGAAATGCACAGACAAGTTATCGCTTTATGATCAACTGCCAAGAGCTCTCATTGGCACGAGCGGAATTAGCAAACTTAGCGTTAACACACGGGTTTGAGGCAGCAATTATTAGCAATGCGCCAACTTTATCAGAGCCCGGTGTACTGGTCATGGATATGGATTCCACGACCATAGAAATTGAATGTATCGATGAAATTGCGGCGTTAGCCGGTGTAGGAGAGCAAGTAGCACAAGTAACAGAGCTTGCCATGCAAGGGAAGTTAGATTTTGCCCAAAGCCTACACCAACGTGTTGCAACATTAGCAGGTGCGCCAGCCTCCATCTTAGCTCAAGTCACTGATAATATTCCATTAATGCCCGGGCTAACCACACTTGTAGAGTATTTACATGCTCATCAATGGAAAGTGGCTATCGCTTCGGGTGGTTTCACTTATTTTGCCGATCATCTCAAAGCATTATTATCACTCGATGCTGCTCATGCCAATGTGTTAGAAATTATCGACGATAAGCTGACCGGAAAAGTGTTAGGAGATGTTGTTGATGCTAAGGCCAAGGCGCAATGCTTAACGACATTACAACAGCAATACCAATTACCCGCACAGCAAACAGTTGCCATGGGAGATGGTGCCAATGACTTAGTGATGATGGCTGCGGCTCATTTAGGAGTGGCATTCCATGCTAAGCCAATTGTATTAAAACAAGCCGATAGCGCAATCAATCATCAAGGGCTAGATTGCCTGATACATTGGTTAAAATAATGTCGAGATAATAAAGACAAAGATAGAACAGCAGCTAACTCAACTGCTGTTCATTATTGTGTCGCTAATGCCTGTTGTTCTAATAATTTAAAACGAAATAATGCTTCACTGGTGATATCGAAAACTTGTATCACCCCAGAAACACTCCATATTTCTTGCTCAAGCTGTTTGCCGCGATGAATCGCGTAAGAGCTAATATAGCTTAACTCTGGATTTAAGTAAGTCATATCTGGTTCACTGCTACGAGAAACTAAAACCTGTAAGCAGAAAAATACACCGCGTTTTAAGGCATTTCGAATAAACATTCGTTTCAATTGATCTGAACCAAGTTCTGAATCAAGCTTAGTGGTAACCGACTGCTCTACCATTTCGTTACTCTGATTAATGGCGATATATAAAATATCTTTTTTCGGCGCATCACCGGCTTGCATTCGCTTCAAGGTAGAATGCATTAAGCTGGTCGCTTTTAAGTTATTCAATAACGGATAGAGATTATAATACTGGTGACGATCACTTAATGATTTGCAATACGATAAGAATTTCGATTGTTCATCATTCGTGGTAATAGTTTCAATTTTATAGCGACTGCCACTGCTTTGGATCACCAAAGATGGTGTTTTTAAACTACCGCTATAAATATTACGCAATGCCTTAGCAAGACCAGGACTCAACATAGCATATTCATCTGGCGGTAACTTATCGCGATTTTTTTGGATAAGCGCTTTAAAGAAGGACCGACCAATATGCTGATGTTTCTCAACATAAACCCGCAAATTCAGCGTTGTTTTCTTTTTATTTAAACGCATGACTTCATAGGGTAAGCCATTGAGATCAAACGAGGATGTTATTTTTTGTAATTTAGGAAAAGAAACCTGAATTACATCTCCTTTCTTTAGCATCACAGGCTTATCAACCTCTAATTTCAGCCCTGAAGTTGAAAAGTCATGGGACACCCCCTGCCATTTGACATCGTCAGCAAACACTTCAACGGGGGTTTTATAGATAAATCTAGGCTCTTGTCGTTGGTTATTATAGTTAATGCCGACATCATCGACATTATTAGGCTCAGCCAAACGTTTATGACCAAACGATTTAATTTTACTGGTATTAATATCATCAAACGGTAATTGTTGATAGAAGCTTTTGATTTCTTTATTTTCAATATGCTGAGCAACCACGATTTCGCTTAGCCCCGCCAGAGATTGTTTAACATCACTGGAAATAGGCGCATTGAGATACTCATCTTTTTTTGCCAGCGTATCTGCGAGTGTCAACGAGGGCTCAGCCAAATCAGTATCGAGCGTCAAATAAGATAATTGCGTAATGGCAAAGCTTTTTTTCGATGCCGCAAAACCTAAAAATTGCGCCATAAACGATTTATCGTTGGCTAGCTGAACGGTGTCAGCAGTATAAAAATAGGACTTACCATTGCTAGCATGGATAAAGCTATAGACCAGCAACGACTCTCCTTTGGCTGCCGCTTTTTTCACACGTACTAAACGTTCTGGGGTCACTAAGTTATGCAATGTTGAACGACGCGCTTCATCTTGCCAATATTGATAGACATGTTGATTATTATGACAGGTTAACGCATACCGAGGCACGACTTCTCCTGCATCATCACACATAAAAATAGGTAATTCATTAGACTGAGGCAAAACAAATTGTTCATAGAGCCGCGACTGTAATGCACTGATCGTATTATCTAAATTAATTTTATAACGGCGTTTATTCCCTTGAATAAACCCTTTTAAGAAATGCCTGAAACCATCACGTTGTTGAGCGCCAGTGTATACTCGCTTCACTCCTACTAACTGCATACCTTCAATTTGTTTAATACTTCTCACTTCATAATTAAAAGTATCGTCTTTACCAAACTGAAACTCACCGGTGAGCCCAACATATCTAATTTTAATTAATTGTCTAACTTTCAGCTCAACTTCATTCGTCAAACGAAACTTACAACCATTAATACTAATATCAGAACTCATCGCATCAACAGTATTGCGTTCACCTAATATAACTTGCAGCGAAATGGCATAATTCATTCGTTCTTCACAACGATTATGATAAGGGCCAAAACGATATAATTGGGCAGAATACTGTGTTTTTTCAAAAACTTTAGCTGGGGGAGGCTTAACCGCTTCAGGACTATTAAGCTGGCTTTTTTCACGTTGATAAATAACACGAAAGTTATTTTCGGTATTCATTACCGCTTCATAAACGCCGAACGTATATTCCCCATACTCAGCCACCGCCTCTTCAAATACCTTAATAGCGATATCATCTAGGTAATGATTACGCTCTTCATGTTCATATGCGCGACATTCACCATCAACATGACCTCGCAGATCAATTAAACGAGTACAAGGTGAAGACAAGCGCTTAACTTCCATTTTCAGCAAAAAGCTATCTTTTTTTGAAAGTTTCGCGGTCGCAGTTGCAAAACGTTTTTCAAAGTCACTAGCTGTTACTTGGCCTTTAAATTGGTCAATAATAGATTGATATTTTGAAAAGTCTTTCGTCATTTACGTTTCTAATTTTGCCGTAGCTATATACACAAATTTTTGAGAAAATCATTATAAGTTTATTTTCAAAAATGTAATAGCGCTAATTATTATAATTATTAATAGCTTAAGCAATTTACATACCTTAAAAGGAAAAAGATGGCAAAAAGTAAAACGGCTTATGTCTGTACAGACTGTGGGGCCGAGTATTCTCGCTGGCTAGGGCAATGTAATGAGTGTAAAGCTTGGAATACCATTTCTGAATTTCGCCAAGCAAAAGCCCCCGGCAGAGGGCAAAATTTCAGCGGTTTTTCAGGTATGGTTGAGGCAAAAGTTCAAACTCTTGACACCATAGATCTGGCAGAATTGCCGCGCTTTTCTTCTGGGTTTGCCGAGTTTGATCGTGTGCTCGGTGGTGGTATTGTTCCCGGTAGCGCCATTCTTATTGGTGGCGAACCGGGGGCGGGTAAAAGCACCTTGTTATTACAAACCATGTGTGCCCTTTCCACACAAATGCCAACCTTATACATAACAGGTGAAGAATCTCTCCAGCAAGTTGCCATGCGTGCTAAACGCTTAGGATTAAAAGCTGACACACTGAAATTATTATCTGAAACCAGTGTCGAGAATATTTGCCATATCGCAGAAAAAGAGCAGCCAAAAATTATGGTGATAGACTCTATTCAGGTGATGCATATGGCTGATATTCAATCAGCACCAGGCAGCGTATCACAAGTTAGAGAAACCGCCGCGTTTTTGACCCGATTTGCGAAACAACACCATGTAGCAATGCTGATTGTAGGGCATGTCACTAAAGATGGCTCTTTAGCTGGCCCTAAAGTACTTGAGCACTGTATCGACTGCTCCATCATGTTAGAGGGCAGTACAGATTCTCGTTACCGAACATTAAGAGGTAACAAAAATAGATTTGGCGCAGTCAATGAATTAGGCGTTTTTGCCATGACTGGCACAGGGCTAAAAGAAGTTAAAAACCCATCAGCGATATTTTTAACCCGTAGCGATGAACAAACACCGGGTAGCGTAGTCATGGTGCTATGGGAAGGAACAAGGCCATTACTTGTTGAAATTCAAGCGCTGGTTGATCACAGTGCTTTAGGTAATCCTAGGCGAGTTGCCGTTGGCGCGGAACAAAACCGTTTAGCTATGTTACTCGCGATTTTACATCGCCATGGCGGCTTACAAATGAATGATCAAGATGTTTTTGTCAATGTTGTGGGCGGCGTTAAAGTCTCTGAAACCAGTATTGATTTGGCATTGGTATTAGCTCTAGTTTCAAGCTTTAGAGATAATGCGCTACCACAAGATTTAGTGGTATTTGGTGAAGTGGGGCTATCGGGAGAAATTCGTCCTGTGCCTAGTGGTCAAGAACGGATCAATGAGGCTGCAAAACATGGTTTTAAACGGGCTATTGTGCCGTTTAATAATATGCCAAAAGCGCCTATTGAAGGTATGGAAGTGATTGGCGTGAAAAAACTCAGTGATGCACTTGAACATATTTAACAATCTGTCTCTAGATCGGATGCTCAACACGCCCATATATTAAGGAACACATCAATGACATATTGTAAGCGCATTATCATTTTGCTCACGCTAAGCATAGCAACTCTTGCCCACGGCCAACAAAATCCGTTTATCGGAACTTGGCAACTGGTATCGGGTGAATACCTTGATCATAACAATAAGCTGGTTTCCTATCAGTCACTTGATTTAGTCTCACAAAAAGTGATCAACAAAAATCACTTTAGTTTTATTTCAACCAAAGCAGGAAAGTTCTGGTCAGCGGGTACTGGTAGCTATTCATTTAACGAGAAAACTTACATTGAATCCCCTACTATTGCTTCATATCAATTAGAAGATGGTGGTCATTATCAATTTGATTACCAAATAAAGGGAGATCTTTGGTATAACGCTAGGTGGCGAGATAAAACCCGTGTGGAATTTGAAGTCTGGCAAAAAGTAAAATAACACTTCTTATAATAATTAGATAAAAGGCTGCAACTGCAGCCTTTTGTCATGTTAAGTTAACAATATCAGCAATTTAATCTGGTTCGTAATCCAAATTGGCTGACAGCCAACGCTCAGCTTGTTCAATGGTCATTTCTTTTCGAGCAGCATAATCTAGCACCTGATCTTTTGCCACTTTAGCGACCGCGAAATACTTACAATCAGGGTGAGCAAAATACCAACCACTTACCGCAGCACCAGGCCACATCGCGAAACTGGACGTTAACTCCATACCAATATTTTTCTCAACCTGTAATAACTCCCACAGCAAACCTTTTTCAGTATGCTCAGGACAAGCAGGATAACCAGGTGCAGGTCGAATACCTTGGTATTGCTCACGGATCAACGAATCATTATCAAAACACTCATCAGCCGCATAACCCCAATATTCTTTGCGGATTTTCTCATGCAAATACTCGGCGGATGCTTCCGCTAATCTATCGGCAACCGCTTTGATCAAGATACTATTGTAGTCGTCATGATCTGCATTAAATGTTTTAACTAGCTCATCACAGCCAAAACCTGCTGATACCGCAAATGCCCCCATGTAATCTTTAACCCCTGAGTGTTCATCAGCCACATAATCGGCTAAACAGCGATTATACTGCCCTGCAGGCTTTTTACTTTGTTGGCGTAATTGATGTAAGCGCATTTTAGGGCTTGTTCGCTCGTCATCATCAAAGACAATTAAATCATCTTGCTGACGATGCGCAGGAAATAAACCAAATACCGCTTTCGCCGTTAATTTGTGATGATTGATAACATCATCAATCATGGCATTAGCATCATTAAACAATTTAGTCGCTTCTTCACCAATTAATTCATGTTCAAGAATACTTGGGTATTTCCCTGATAGTTGCCAAGTCATAAAAAATGGCGTCCAATCGATATACTTGCGCACCTCTGTTAGGTCAAGTTGCTCCAGCACCGTTACCCCTAATTTATTAGGTTTTTTCGGCGTATAGTGCTCAAAACTTAATGGAAATGCATTAGCACGTGCTTGCTCAATTGAAATTAAACTGGAACGAGGTCCCTTTTTATAATGACGTTCACGCACCCGTTGATATTCAAGATCCTGACGCTTAACAAAGTCAGGACGGAGTTCATCAGACAATAAACTACTGACCACAGATACAGAGCGTGACGCATTCGGCACGTATACCACGGGCTGTTCGTACTGTTGCTCTATTTTAACCGCAGTGTGGGCTTTTGACGTAGTAGCACCACCAATAAGTAAAGGAATATCAAATGCTTGACGCTTCATTTCTTTCGCAACATGCACCATCTCATCAAGCGATGGGGTGATCAAACCTGATAAACCTATCACATCGGCTTTTTCTTCTTTAGCAACACGCAAAATTTCTTCACATGACACCATGACCCCTAAATCAACTATGTCATAGTTATTACACTGCAGCACTACCCCGACAATGTTCTTGCCAATGTCATGAACATCACCTTTTACCGTTGCTAATACCACTTTACCGTTAGTGCTGGCTTCCGTTTTCTCCGCTTCGATATAAGGGTTTAAGTGAGCAACGGCTTGTTTCATTACCCGAGCAGATTTCACTACTTGTGGCAAAAACATCTCGCCGGCACCAAATAAATCCCCGACGACATTCATACCATCCATGAGCGGCCCTTCGATCACATCTAGAGGGCGTGTTGCTGCAATACGGGCAGCTTCTGTATCTTCGATAATAAACTCATTGATCCCTTTTACTAGCGAATATTCCAATCGTTTATTAATTGGTAATTCTCGCCATGCAAGATCCGCCTTACTGTCTTTAGTACCGGTCTGTCCGCGATATTTTTCAGCAATTTCAAGTAAGCGTTCTGTCGCGCCACTATCACTATTTTGGATCACATCTTCCACGGCAAGTCGTAATTGTTCATCGATATCAGAATAGATTGCCAATTGGCCAGCATTGACTATACCCATGTCCATGCCATTTTTAATCGCATGGTATAAAAACACCGCATGAATGGCTTCTCGCACTGGGTTATTACCACGAAATGAAAACGAGACATTAGAAACACCGCCTGAAATCATCGCATGCGGTAAATTCTGCTTAATATCGGCTACTGCTTCAATAAAGTCGACGGCATAATTATTATGCTCATCAATCCCTGTAGCCACAGCAAATATATTCGGATCAAAAATAATATCTTCTGGCGGAAACCCAATTTCATCAACCAAAATATGATAGGCGCGATGACAAATTTCATACTTGCGCTTACGAGTATCTGCTTGGCCTTGTTCATCAAATGCCATCACAATCACTGCTGCGCCATACCGCCTTAACAATGAAGCTTGATGGCGAAAGTTTTCTTCACCCTCTTTTAATGAGATTGAATTGACAACCCCTTTACCTTGAATACATTTTAATCCGGCTTCTAAAATATCCCATTTAGAAGAATCCAGCATAATTGGCACTTTGGCGATATCAGGCTCTCCGGCAATCAAATTCAAAAAGCGAACCATTGCCGCTTTCGAATCAAGCATGCCTTCATCCATGTTGATATCAATAATTTGCGCGCCATTCTCCACTTGCTGTAAAGCAACAGCGATAGCTTGTTCGTAATTTTCTTCGGTGATCAAGCGTTTAAATATTGCCGAACCAGTCACATTTGTTCGCTCACCCACATTGACAAATAAAGTATCTTTATCGATAGTCAATGCTTCTAAACCCGACAAACGACAAGCAATATTGCGCGGTTCGATTGAACGAGGAGCAACTTGCTCCACCATTTGTGCCATACCTTGAATATGCTCTGGCGTAGTACCACAACAGCCACCAATGATATTGAGAAAGCCCGCATTGGCCCACTCTGCAATATGGCTATTCATATCGTCAACACTAAAGTCATACTCACCAAATGCATTAGGTAAGCCTGCATTGGGATGCGCCGAGACAGCAACGTCTGAAATTCGGCTTAACTCCTCCACGTATTGGCGCAGTTCCACTGGCCCTAAAGCACAGTTCAAACCAAAGGAAATAGGCTTAGCGTGACGTAGTGAATTATAAAAAGCCTCGGTTGTTTGCCCCGATAAGGTACGACCTGACGCATCAGTAATGGTGCCAGAAATCATCACTGGAAGCTTATAACCTATTTGCTCAAAGACTGTTTCTACCGCAAAAATAGCGGCTTTGGCATTTAAAGTATCAAAGATGGTTTCAATTAATAGGATATCGACACCACCGTCGATTAATGCTTTAGTTGATTCAATATACGCTTGGGTTAATTGATCAAAATTGATATTGCGAAATGCAGGATCATTAACATCTGGTGAAATCGAACAAGTGCGATTAGTCGGCCCTAAAACCCCTGCGACAAAGCGAGGTTTATCCGGTGTTTTGGCAGTAAATTCATCGGCAACTTCACGTGCGATTTGTGCTGCAACAAGGTTAATTTCTGCGCTATAACTTTCCATATCATAGTCAGCCATCGCAATTGTAGTTGCATTAAAGGTGTTAGTTTCAATAATATCTGCACCCGCTGATAAATACTCCCCATGAATGGCTTTGATTATCTCAGCTTGGGTTAACACCAGCATGTCATTATTTCCTTTGACATCAAGGTGCCAATCAGCAAATCGTTGACCACGATAATCTTGCTCTTCAAATTTATAAGCTTGTATCATTGTGCCCATAGCGCCATCTAAAATTAAAATGCGCTCTGATAACTGTTGCTCTAGCAAGGTATACGATGCTGATTTATTCATACTACTCTCTTTACGAAACGCAAAGTGTTGAAACACGTTGCGTAATATTTTGACTAACTACTTGGGTGTAAGGCTTTTATATTGTCGGCATCCAATTGATACGGTGTTATTTGATAAACGTAATAATTGAGCCAATTAGTAAATAATAGACTACCGTGCGCCTTCCAAGTACATGCAGGTTCATTGTTGGGATCATTGTCTGGGAAGTAATTTGCTGGCAAGATTGTCTTGCTACCCACTTTTAGATCTCGCTGATATTCATCAGCTAAGGTTGTCGCGTCATATTCTGGATGCCCAGTTAAATACACTTGCTGTTTATTTTTACTAGCCGCAAGGTATACGCCTGCTTGCTCAGACTCGGCAATAATGGTCAGGTTATCGATGGATTGATAATCTTCTTTGCTAATATAACCATAACGCGAATGCGGCACATAAAATTGATCTTCAAAACCACGCGTTAATTCTTCTTTAGGATCATTCGGCTGATGGCTATAAACACCAGACAGTTTTTCTGTACGTAAATGCCGATTCAAACCATAGTGATGATACAAGGCTGCATGAGCTGCCCAACATGAAAACATGGTAGAGGTAACATTTTGCTCTGCCCAATCAAACACTTCGCAGATTTTGTCCCAAAAGGTGACTTTTTCATAATCCATTAACGCTAAAGGTGCCCCCGTGATGATCAAGCCATCGTATTGCTTGTGCTTAATGTCATCAAATAAATAATAGAAGTTATCTAGATGCTCTTTCGGGGTATTTTTTGATTCATTTAAATTGATCCGCACAAACTCTATGTTTATTTGCAATGGCGTATTAGACAGCATGCGACAAATTTGTACTTCGGTTTCAATTTTATTCGGCATTAAATTAAGTATCGCCACCTGCATCGGGCGTATATCTTGATTAGCAGCCCGATGTTCAGACATTACAAAGATGTTCTCCTTGTTGAGAACCTGTAATGCAGGCAACTGATCTGGGATTTTAATTGGCATTTTAGCACCTACAAGCTTAATTATTTGCTACGAATCGACTCCATGACTCACTCTAGGTGATAATGTGCCTTGTTAGTTTAGCTATGTCAACATCTAAACGTATAGACGTCTATAATATTTTGCGCTTTCTTATTAACTATGATCATAGGCTGTATGGATCATAGATCCATAGACCTTACCATTTTCAACTTATGTAAAGCTCACTATCAAAATAACGGCAATAAAAAAGCCATCAATTATTGATGGCTTTCGTTATCACTTGCTAAAGAGAAGATCACTCTGCAACTGGCTCTTCCTGCTCTTTCGAAACATCTTTTTTGTTTAAAAACATTTCTCGTAATTTACTATCAATTTCTTTAGACATTTCAGGATGTTCTTTCAAATAATCAACCGCTTTCGCTTTACCTTGACCAATGCGTTCACCGTTGTAGCTGTACCAAGCACCCGCTTTTTCTACCAGTTTATTTTGCACGCCCAAGTCAATTAACTCGCCTAAGCTATTAATACCTTCACCATACAATATTTGAAATTCTACTTGTTTAAATGGTGGTGCAATTTTATTCTTAACTACTTTTACTCGGGTTTCGTTACCGACAATTTCATCACTTTGTTTCACTGCACCGATGCGACGAATATCCAAACGAACTGACGCATAGAATTTTAAGGCATTACCACCCGTTGTTGTTTCTGGGTTACCAAACATGACGCCAATTTTCATACGAATTTGGTTGATAAAAATGAGCATAGTATTTGACTGCTTTAAGTTACCAGTCAATTTACGCATTGCTTGTGACAACATACGTGCTTGTAGCCCCATATGTGAATCACCCATATCACCTTCAATTTCCGCTTTTGGAGTTAATGCTGCAACCGAGTCAACTACGATGACATCCACTGCTCCCGAACGGGTTAACATGTCACAAATTTCTAACGCTTGTTCACCCGTATCTGGTTGAGATACTAACAATTCGTCAATATTTACCCCTAGCTTTTCAGCATAAATTGGATCTAACGCATGCTCAGCGTCAACAAACGCACATACTTTGCCGTTACGTTGTGCTTCTGCAATCACTTCAAGTGTCAGTGTTGTTTTACCACTAGACTCAGGACCGTATATCTCAACCACACGCCCCATAGGTAAACCACCTGCACCAAGCGCAATATCAAGTCCTAGAGAACCCGTAGAAATGGTTTCAACATCCATGCTACGATTCTCACCTAACTTCATAATTGAACCTTTACCAAACTGACGTTCAATTTGACTTAACGCAGCAGAGAGTGCTTTTTCTTTATTATCGTCCATTTCTAGCTCCACAAATAAAACTTAAAATCATTTAATGACGCAAGTATACTGTATGACCGTACAGTATCAAGTTTTTTTATAACTTTTTTTATTTCGCAGAAAATTTCCAACTAACGACACTTTTAATTTATTGAAATATAACAACAAAATTAAGCTCAATAACTTTTTAAAATTTTCACTAAAAAAGTTACTCTTCACACTTTATCTCTCAATACTGTCATTATACAGTGTTTGAATTACTGTCACTGTGATGAAAATTAAGGAAGTTAATTTAAATCGCTTATGGCATAATATTTTTATTAAAATTTATCATAATCTTATTAGCATAATAATTAATGACTACACCAAATTTAGATCTATCTTCTCACACCCCAATGATGCGTCAGTATCTAACCATTAAAGCTGAATTCCCGCATATTTTATTGTTTTATCGCATGGGAGACTTTTACGAGCTTTTTTTTGATGATGCCAAAAAAGCATCAGATCTACTGGATATTTCACTTACTGCTCGTGGTAAAACAGGAGGAAATGCCATTCCTATGGCAGGCGTGCCTTATCATGCAGTTGAAAGCTATTTAGCAAAGTTAGTACAACTTGGTGAATCGGTTGCGATATGTGAGCAAATAGGCGATCCCGCTACCAGCAAAGGCCCTGTAGAACGAAAAGTTGTAAGAATAGTTACCCCAGGCACGGTTAGCGATGAAGCACTACTGGCAGACAGACAAGATAATTTGCTCGTGTGTGTGTTTGAACATAAAGGAAAATTTGGTTTGTCATACCTTGATATGACCAGTGGCCGATACGTTGTTTGTCAGCCAAAGTCTGTCGAGCAACTGCAAGCAGAGTTACAACGGTTGTCACCAGCAGAATTACTCTACCCTGAATCGTTTGTTCATATGAATATTGTTGAGCAATATAAAGGGCTTCGCCGTCGTCCTGATTGGGAGTATGATTTATCAACCGCGACTCAGTTATTAAACCAACAATTTGGCACAAAAGAACTTTCTGGTTTTGGCGTTGACGATCACCCTTTAGGCCTTTGCGCCGCAGGCTGTTTATTACAGTATGTAAAAGACACACAGCGCAGTGCCTTACCACATATTCGAGCGATCCTTGCTGAATCAGCACAAAAAGGGGTCGTACTTGATGCTGCCACCAGACGCAATTTAGAGCTCACCCAAAATTTACAAGGTAACACTGACAACACCTTAGCGGCTGTATTAGATAAAACATCTACGCCCATGGGCTCGCGCCTACTTAAGCGTTGGTTACATTTTCCATTACAAGATATTGAAACGTTACAATTAAGACAAAATGCCATCAGTGCACTGCTTGGCAATGAAATGTACTTGGATTTACAACCACAATTAAAAACCATTGGTGATATCGAGCGTATTGTCGCTCGAGTAGCACTTCGCTCCGCAAGGCCGAGAGATTTTGCCCGGTTACGTAACGCACTAGGACAGTTACCTGAATTACAAAGCACGCTGGCACTGGTAACTGATCAACAATTAACGCCTTTGGCAAACAAAATACAGCCTATACCAGCAGTTTTTCAATTACTCGATAATGCAATTATCGACAATCCTCCCGTATTAATTAGGGACGGAGGGGTCATCGCTAAAGGTTATAATGATGAACTCGATACGTTACGTGATTTAAGCGAAGGAGCTAGTGAGTTTTTAGCTCAACTTGAAGCTAAAGAAAAAGCAAGAACTGGTATTCAGAGCTTAAAAGTTGGTTATAACAAAGTTCATGGCTTTTATATCGAAATCAGTCGTGCTAGTTCCAATGAAGTACCTGATGATTATATCCGTCGCCAAACATTAAAAAATAATGAACGCTTTATCACCAATGAACTCAAGCAACATGAAGAAAAAGTACTGAGCGCTCAAAGTAAATTTCTCGCTTTAGAAAAACGCTTATATGAACAATTATTCGATCAGATATTACCTTCGATCGAACAATTACAACAATTAGCCCAAGGCATTGCTGAACTTGATGTACTGACAAATTTTGCCGAGCGAGCTGACAGTTTAAATTATGTGAAACCTGTACTTGTTCAATCACCGGGTATACATATTGAAGCAGGGCGTCACCCTGTGGTCGAGCAAATGACAGATGAAGCTTTTATTGCCAACCCTGTGGAATTAAATGAACAGCGTAAAATGCTCATTATTACAGGTCCCAATATGGGGGGTAAGTCAACCTACATGCGCCAAACCGCTCTGATTGTTTTACTTGCTCATATTGGCTGCTATGTCCCCGCTAATGCGGCTAAAATAGGGTTGGTCGATAGAATTTTTACACGAATTGGCGCTTCCGATGATCTGGCAAGTGGTCGTTCAACCTTTATGGTTGAGATGACTGAAACTGCCAATATTCTACATAATGCCACCAGTAAAAGCTTAGTATTATTGGATGAGATAGGACGAGGTACCAGTACTTATGACGGTCTTTCACTCGCCTGGGCCTGTGCAGAAATGCTAGCATTAAAAACGCAAGCGTTTACCTTATTTGCCAGCCACTACTTTGAATTAACGCTACTGGCTGAACAAATTACTAGCTTAGCGAATGTACATTTAGATGCCATGGAGCACGGTGACGACATCATATTTATGCATGCGGTACAAGAAGGAGCGGCAAGTAAAAGTTTTGGTTTACAAGTCGCGCAATTAGCAGGCGTACCTAAGCCTGTTATCCAACGAGCAAAACAACGTTTAACTGAACTAGAAAATCAGCAAGCACCATCAATCATAGAAGATAGTCCAGCGTTATTTGAACAGTTATCGTTAGTTGATACTGAGCATCCGGTTGTGAGCCAATTGAAAGCAACCGACACAGACGATTTAACCCCGAAACAAGCGCTCGATTTGTTATTTCAACTAAAAGAACAACTATAAACTAAAGCAAATAGATAACAGAGTTAACAACTAAAAAACCAGCAACAATGCTGGTTTTATGTATAGCATGTACGGTATGCCGTGAGTGCATGGATGCACAGGAACGGCAATGTATAGGATGTACGGTATGCCGTGGGTGCATGGATGCACCGAAACGGCATTGTCAAGATGCACGGTTCAGCTTTTATCTTCCTAAGAAAACTAAGCTTGAAACAATGCTTCTATCGACAAGTCTTGCGAGCTTAGAATATCGCGTAAACGTTTTAATGCTTCCACTTGAATTTGACGAACACGTTCTCGAGTTAAGCCAATTTCTACGCCAACATCTTCTAAGGTTGCAGCTTCATAGCCTAATAAACCAAAGCGTCTTGCTAACACTTCTCTTTGCTTAGAGTTAAGTTCATTTAGCCAGTAAACAATATTGTTTTTAATATCATCATTTTGAAGATTACCCTCAGGTCCATCAGCTTTTTCATCAGGGATGACATCCAGCAACACTTTATCTGATTCACCACCAAAAGGGGTATCAACTGAAGCAATGCGTTCATTTAATCTCAACATTTTGCTGACATCTTTTACCGGCACGTCAAGCTCTTGAGCGATATCTTCTGCTGTCGGTTCATGATCTAATTTCTGGACAAGTTCGCGCGCTGTGCGTAAATAAATGTTCAGCTCTTTCACTACATGAATCGGTAATCGGATGGTACGGGTTTGGTTCATAATGGCCCGTTCAATGGTTTGACGGATCCACCAAGTAGCGTAGGTAGAAAACCTGAAACCTCGTTCAGGATCAAATTTTTCAACCGCGCGGATAAGGCCTAAGTTACCTTCTTCTATTAAGTCTAATAGAGGTAGTCCACGGTTATTGTATCGGCGGGCAATTTTAACAACCAAACGTAAGTTACTTTCGATCATACGTTTGCGTGATGGTTCGTCACCCTTTAGGGCAAGACGAGAATAATAGACTTCTTCTTCTGCAGTTAATAATGGGGAAAATCCAATTTCACCTAGGTACAATTGAGTTGCATCTAAATTACTTGGTACTTCATCTTGAATCTTGGATAACACTTTTTCTTCGTTACTCGATTCAATATTTTTCACTTCTTTTTCTATGCCCATGCCACTTCTCCCGTACTAGCAAAGCTGATATTACTGACTAAATATTCACGTTAACTCCAAAATTAAATCAATTTATTTATTATCTTCTCGGTAGGTATTTTAATGGGTTGACCGATTTTCCACGAAAGCGAACTTCAAAATGAAGCATAACTCTTTCAGCGTCAGTATCACCCATTTTTGCTATAACCTCTCCGGCTTTAACAGCTTGCTGTTCCTTGACTAAAATGCGATCGTTATGAGCGTATGCACTTAAATAATCATCGTTATGTTTAACAATAATTAACCGTCCATATCCTCGTAACACATCACCGGCATAAACTACCCTGCCATCAGCTGCTGCCTTCACCGAATCATTACGGCGACCCGCGATGTCAATTCCTTTATTACCTTGTTTTTTATAAGAAAACCTAGCAATCACTTTACCTTTTGCTGGCCATACCCATTGTCTTATTTTTTGTGAGAATGGCTTAGTGTTTGGTATCGGCTTTTTGCTTGTTTTTTGGTCTCTTACAATTCCACCATACTCCTGCTTTTTATTTGATGCAACAGCTTTTTTGACAACTTTTTGTTGTCCTGTTTGTAAGCTTTCACGTGAGGGTTTATTTTTACTAGGCTTGATAGATTTTTTAGCCAGAAAAATTTTTTGACCCGGAAATATTTGATATGGTGGAGAAATATCATTCAAAGAAGCTAAGGTTCTAACATCTAAACCTGCACGCCATGAAATGGAATATAAAGTTTCACCTTTTTTAACTATATATTCACTCCCTTTGATACTATTTTTTACTCGTTTACTTAATGGTACTTGTCCTTGTACATCAACAACAGGAGCTGGTGTCTGTCGAGACGAACAGCCGACAAGCACCATTAACAAAATAATAATCAGGTTCTTAAATAACACACAGTCCCCTATATGAACTTAATTTCTATTTTTTATCGAAAGATGAAATAGGCAATAACCACTAAAGCAACGATTGCCCAACCGATAACATCTATCCATTTTCTCAACCCTTGTTCCATCTTCTCGCCTCCCCAATAGATCACACCAGCGACGAGAAAAAAGCGCATGCCACGGCCAATTGCCGAAACCAGTAAAAATGGTAAAAAAGCCATTTGTAAAAAACCTGCGCTCACGGTAAAAACTTTGTAAGGAATAGGTGAGAAGCCTGCTAAAAATACAACCCATACCCCCCACTCGGTAAACCAAAGCACCGCTTTATCAAATGTTTCTTGTTTGCCCCACTCTATCAGTAAGGGTTGGATCCAAGGCTCAAACATATAATAGCCAAGCGCATATCCTGCCATACCACCAATAACAGAAGCAACTGTAGTAATAGTTGCATAATGCCATGCACGATTTGGTTTTGCTAATACCATAGGCGCTAATAAGACATCGGGAGGAATAGGAAAAAATACCGACTCTGTAAAAGTTAATATGGCTAAAATTTTAGGTGCTAACCTGTGTTCAGCCCACTTTAGGGTCCAGTCATAAAGTGCGGTAAATAGCTTCACTGTACCGCTCCCGGGACTAAAGGAACAAAACGCACGGCTTCTATAGTCTGCTCTTTAAATTCACCGCCATGACGCGTAATAATTTTCAGTACCTGAGTATCACCGCCTACTGGTATCACCAATCGCCCACCATCGGTTAGTTGTTCCAACAACGCTTGTGGTACTTCTGTCGGTGCAGCTGTGACAATAATAGCTTGAAATGGTGCTTTTGATTGCCAGCCTTTCCAGCCATCACCATGTTTCATTGAGACATTATGTAAATCAAGCGATTGTAATTTTCTTTTAGCTTGAAACTGTAATGATTTAATACGTTCAACCGAATAAACGCGATCGGTGAGCTGAGCCAAAATTGATGTTTGATAGCCTGAGCCCGTACCAATTTCTAAAATACTGTCTGGTCGACCATCAGCAAGCAGTAATTCCGACATCTTAGCCACGATATAAGGCTGAGAAATTGTTTGTCCTTGCCCTATCGGTAAAGCAGTATTGTCATATGCTTTATGGGCTAAAATTTCCGGAACAAAAATGTGCCGAGGACTACAAGCAATTGCTCGTAACACTTCTGAATTAACAATACCTTCTTGTTGGAGCTTTTGTGCCAGTAATTCTCCACTTCGGGTTAATTTCCCCCCGATACGACTTCCTGCTCTGACATTCATTTAACTAGTTCTCATAATTTAAAATCGCAAACCCATTCTTGCATCTTGGCCATACTTTTATACGCAGTCATATCCACCGTTAATGGTGTAATTGACGCATAACCTTCGCTGATGGCATGAAAATCTGTTCCTTCACCAGCATCTAATTCTGCACCTAATGAGCCATACCAATAAATATCACGATGCCATGGATCTTTTGATGACTTCATAGTTTCCGCTTTATGTCGGTGTCCTAACCGCGTCACTTTTACGCCTTTTAATTGATCTAATGGCAGGTTAGGTACATTAATATTAATAATTTGATCGGCGGGTAACGGGTGCTGTTTTAATCGCTGAATAAACTTAGCCGCTACTTTAGCTGCCGTCAGATAATGCTCTTCTTCTTTGCCGACAAGAGACACTGCAACTGCTGGCATCCCCATATGCCGCCCTTCAGTTGCCGCTGCAACCGTGCCGGAATACAAGGTGTCATCACCTAAATTAGCGCCATGATTGATACCCGCGACCACTAAATCAGGTGCAGGGTCCATCAATTGACTAATGGCTAAATGCACGGAGTCAGTTGGCGTACCATTAACAGAGATAAACCCATTGTCTAACGTCTGCGCACGAAGAGGGTTGAGCAAAGTTAATGAATTGCTGGCACCACTGCAATTTCTATCAGGCGCTACCACAGTCACATCGGCAAACTTTGCTAACTCTTGGTGTAACACTTTAATACCTAATGCATGTACACCATCATCATTACTTAATAAAATTCTCATCTTCTTAACCTTACTCAAATCGGGTTAAACTGACATCTTGATAATCAATCAGCTCTCGTAATATCGACGTAGCAAAACAGCCCGCGGGTAAAGTAAAACCGACTTGCACTGTCTGATTAGTTTTATCCACTTCAATCGAACTATCTTGTACAGACAAACGAATTCGACGTCGTTCCTGTTTTAAGCCAAACTTCACCAAACCTTGACAAATTTCAGGATATTGCTCCGCTATTGCCTGCTCTAATTGCAGAGGTAAACCAGCGGTCATTAACTCGCCTTTACCCCACATTGGCGCGGTAATATCCACATCTTTACTTTGAAACCTTTGCAACATAGTGTCATCAACTTCTGTGAGAGGAAATACCGACTGAGTGCCAGATAGCATCATGACGTCACCGATATGTAATTGCTCAAACTTATCTTGCGCAATACGTGATGAAATCACCTGATTAAACACTAAAGAACGTGCGGCAGACAGATAGATACTGCGTTTTTTCTTATCTTTAAATTTTTGTCCAGCAAACATCGCCAGTGCTTTATCAATATTACCGCCATCGCGACCAAAACGTTGTTCACCAAAATAATTGGGGACACCATGTTGAGTAATTGCCAACCATCGTCGTTGCACATCACCAATATCGGAGACATTTCGCAGCGTGATAATAAAGCGATTACCGCTTAATGCGCCAATACGCAATTTTTTGTTATGGCGCGTCGATGCTAACACTTCCACACCTTGCAATGAAAAATCAGTTAAATCGTCAATATTTTTACCTGGGAGGTGAATACCAAACCATTGCTCGGTCACTGCAAAACGATCTTTTAATCCTGCATAACTGACCAAGCTATCTTTCACCGCAAAGAATTTAGCTAATTGACGAGCAACATAAGTGGTGTTTTGATCGGTTTTTCTAATTTTAACTAATAAGTGTTCCCCTTCGCCATGCGGGGTGAAAGGTAATTGCTCAATCACCTTAAAGTCAGCAAATTGTGTTCTTAAATCACCTTGGCTTTGAGGGTTACCATATAGATAAGCAAATGATGCTAACATGTTAGCTGGCACCTTTTTCAGTCAAGAGCACAACCGCATGCACTGCGATCCCTTCTTTTCGCCCAGCATAGCCGAGCTTTTCTGTTGTTGTTGCTTTAACATTGACTTGATTTAACTGACAATTCAAATCTTGGGTAAGACATTCTCGCATGGTCAATAAATGAGGGGCTATTTTGGGCGCTTGAGCAACTATAGTAATATCAGCATTGCCCAATTGATAATTTTGTTGTTCCATCAGTCCTACTACATGTTTCAATAAAATACGGCTGGAAATATTTTCATACTGCCCATCGGTATCCGGAAAATGATTACCAATATCAGCTAAACATAACGCCCCTAAAATGGCATCACACAAAGCGTGTATCGCCACATCACCATCAGAGTGAGCAATA
The DNA here is from genome assembly GCF_017168195.1 of Thalassotalea sp. G2M2-11. Lineage (GTDB taxonomy): Bacteria > Pseudomonadota > Gammaproteobacteria > Enterobacterales > Alteromonadaceae > Thalassotalea_E. The sequence goes on along the minus strand of NZ_JADNYL010000001.1, from coordinate 1,212,919 downwards.
AAGCCATGCTCAAACGGGATCTCAACACCAGCTAAAACAATTGGACCTTGACCACCAAACTTATGAACATCAAAACCATGACCTATTCTCATACTTACTCCTGTGGCTCAGCCGTTGCTGATAATAACTGTTGTTTAGTTAAGATAAATTCAGCTAGCGCTAAATCATCAGGGCGGGTGATTTTAATGTTATCACTGCTCCCTTCAACTAAGTGACATTTTCCACCAACAAATTCAATAGCAGAGGCTTCATCAGTGATAATGGCGTTACTTTCCAATGCAGCTTCAATAGCCGCTGTTAACTGTACGGTTTGAAACATTTGTGGAGTCAACGCATGCCATAGGTTGTCACGTTCAACCGTTTTACTGATAAGTCCTGATGCACTTCGCTTCATAGTATCTTTAACCGGAGCGGCTAAAATGCCCCCCTCTTTATTTGCTAAGCAGCTAGAAATTAACGCTTCTATATCATCAATGGTCACACAAGGACGCGCTGCATCATGCACTAACACCCATGGAAAAAGCTTGGCATCTAATGATTTTAAACCCACTAGGACTGAATCAACACGCTCAACTCCCCCGGTGACAATTTCAATCGCAGGGTGAGAGGCCAGTTGAGTATCAGAAAAGTACTCATCTTGTCCACCTAACGCAATAATGACTTTCACAATTTGAGGATGTTCAAGTAAACGCAATACCGTGTGTTCAATAATGGCTTGCTTGGCGATTTGCAAATATTGTTTGGGACATGTAGCCTGCATGCGCTTACCTACCCCTGCTGCTGGCACCACAACTGCCAAGGGGATATTATCTTGCTTCATAGAGGCATTTTAACCTTTTTTATCTTTATCATGGGGTATGATCCGAAAGAATGTCTCTCCCTCTTTGATCATACCTAACTCCTTGCGCGCACGCTCTTCAATTGCTTCTAGCCCTGATTTTAGATCATCCGTATCGGCATAAAGCAATTTATTACGCTTTTTCAATTTATCATTATCTTTTTGCTGACGAGCGACTTCTTCTCTTAGCGATAAGTAATCAGGCACACTGTTTTTACCGAACCATAGTCGGTATTGTAAAAGTACCAAAAACACCAGCAAAATGCCGGATAATAAGCGCATAAAGGTAGTTAATTAAATGTTTACTGTTGATGTATTATAAGTGCGCTAACAGCCCTGTAAACCACCTTAATGCATTTAACGCCAATATCGTTTAAAAGATCAGCGGCTGTTTAAAATTACGCCAATTAATTGCACACGATAGCAACAACTCACGTAAAGAAGGAATGATAGGATGGGCTTTTCGATCATTTAACCAGCAATGACCAGCACAGGCGGCCGTCATCACACGCTTTGTTGGTTTTAACAATCGCTTGTTTTCATCAACATTTTCACATTCATCGGTTAATGAAAACCAACCATGTAAGTTAGTACGAAAGCGATGATTTTCACTATCAATTCGATCAATAGAATCAAGCACTATGTGGGTATTTTCTACAACGGGCACCACAAGTCCATGCTTTAACGGCTGAGATAAATACCAATGATTAACCTGCTCTATGTCTTGACCGGTTAACGGCATATGTGTGGCTTGTTTGGCTGACCAACTAGCATTTTGGATATCTAAATCCAGCGGTGTTTGACATTGCAGCATCATATGGGCTGTACGCTTAATGTAATGAGGTAAACTTTTTAATCGCCCTTGAATCAATTGAACTGATTTACTATCCGCATCAGCAAGATGAATAATTTCCCGTTCATAGAGTGCACTGCACAGTTCAGCAAAGTCAGCTGATTGTGATTCATCTTGCCAAAGGGAAGTCTGCTCTGTCATAGAGTTTATTAACTACTTTTCATATGCTACTGCTTAGCTTTTAAGCATACTGCATTGTTAAGCAAAGATAAAATGTTAGCCACAACTTAAGCTTTTACCAATAATTGTTTAGGAATGACTAAGTCAAACTGTACGCCATGACCAAGTTCGCTTTGGCAAGTAATGGTACCGTCAAGTAACTGCGTTACTAGATTATACACTATGTGCATACCTAAGCCGCTTCCCCCTCTACCTCGTTTGGTGGTGAAAAATGGTTCAAATACTTTAGTTTTCACCTCTGGTGCCATACCTAGACCATCATCTTGATAAGTCACTATCACGTTACTGTCTTTTTCATCTATCGTGATATTAATATGACCTTGTTCTCGGCCTTCAAAACCGTGCAGCACTGAATTAAGCACCAAATTATTAATCACTTGCACTAAAGCGCCTTCTGAAGTGTAAACGGTCACTGGCTGCTTAGTGACTATATTTACGCTGTGATTCATTTTGTTGAGTTTGGGTCGTAAATTTTCAATAATTTCTTCAATTTTTTCACCGACATTAAATTTTGTCACTTCAGTGCTAGCTTGCTCAACCGCTGCATCTTTAAAGTTTCTCGTCAGGTTTGCCGCACGATCTAAGTTATTATGAATGAGATTGGCACATTGACTAATATCATTCACTATTTTTAGTGCTTGTGATTTTGTTAATTCGTTACTATCTAATGCGAGCTTCAACGTCTTTGCTTGTTCAGATAAGTGGCTTGATGCCGTGATACCAATACCAATTGGGGTATTAATTTCATGAGACAATCCGGCAACCATATTCCCTAATGAAGCCATTTTTTTAGATTCAACTAACTGATCACGAGTTTCGGTTAACTGCAACAATGAGACTTCAAGTTCAGCTGTTCGTTGCTTTACTTTCTCTTCTAATTCATCTTTATATTGCACTAAATTCTGATTAGCGGCAGAAAGATCGGATGAAACCAAACGAATGGCATATGTGGTAACTGACAAAATTGTTAAAATAGTAATCGCAGACTGAACAGTATTGCCATCCGTCGTGTGTGTCATTACACCAAGCGCATTCAAGCTAGTAATGGCAACAATATTAATAAACATGACGATAAACAAGATAGTAATAAGCCGGTTATTTTGCGTTAAACCAGAAAAGCAGACAATCGCAGGAAAAGCATATAACACTTCATCTCTGATCCCTTCATTTACCCACATCAACACCAGCACCATAAAGGTTAAACTAAGCAATAAAATGGCACTCGCAAGCCCTTGTTTTCCTTTGTTAGCAAAATAGTAAACACTGACAAGAAAAAACATCATGGCGAAAACAAGGTACATAGTAATGGATGGTGAAAAAATCGCCATTTGGAGCACAGCAATCAATAGCGCCACTTCTGTTGCCCAAAAGACTTGAATAGTTCGTTGATGGCTTAACTTGCCTAAATCATTTGATATGCTATTTTGCAATGATTGTTATCCTTTACCGTTCGTTAGAGTGATTAGCTATTAAACTCCTTTATGAAAATATAATGAATTGATTGATAAAAGTATATGTTGTTAATAAAAGTTACTCAGAATATTGATTAAATTTGATATAAAAAAAACAAAGACTTGATAAGTGTTGCGACATTATCCAGATACAATCAGAACATCATTGCCAAGATAAAAAAAACCACTCAAACGAGTGGTTTTAAATAAATAACGAATGAGCTTGAAGCTAACTCAATCTAGAACAAGGCGGATGCACGGAGCTAACGCTAGTTAGTGAGTACATCCAACGCAGTTATTGAATGAGTTAGCAATAAAATCGTCGTTATTGGCCTTTCACTTCAGAAAGGCCGTTAAATACTGCTTTATCACCTAAGAATTCTTCAATACGTAATAATTGGTTGTACTTAGAAACACGATCTGAACGACATAATGAACCTGTTTTAATTTGTCCTGCCGCAGTACCAACCGCTAAATCAGCAATAGTAGCATCTTCAGTTTCACCTGAACGGTGTGAAATTACCGCAGTATAACCAGCATCTTTTGCCATTTTAATAGCCGCTAATGTTTCCGTTAACGAACCAATTTGATTGAATTTAATCAAAATTGAGTTAGCAATGCCGTTATCAATACCACGTTGTAAGATCTTAGTGTTAGTGACAAATAAATCATCACCAACAATTTGTACTTTATCGCCAATTAATTTGGTTTGATAAGCAAAACCATCCCAGTCAGATTCATCCAAGCCGTCTTCAATTGATACGATGGGGTATTGATCACATAAAGTTTTCAAGAAATCAGAAAATTCATTTGAAGAAAATTGCTTGCCTTCACCTTTAAGGTCATAAATACCCTTGTCAGCATCATAAAATTCAGATGCAGCACAGTCCATTGCAAGTGTTACGTCTTTACCTAGCACATAACCAGCTGCCTCAGTTGCTTCTTTAATTACCGCTAACGCATCTGCATTTGATTCTAAGTTTGGTGCAAAACCACCTTCGTCACCAACCGCTGTGTTCATGCCTTGAGCTGATAATACTTTTTTCAATGAGTGAAAAATTTCTGCGCCCATGCGAAGTGCTTCACTGAAGCTACTAGCGCTGACAGGCTGGATCATAAACTCTTGAATATCAACGTTGTTATCCGCATGCTCACCACCGTTAAGAATATTCATCATAGGTAATGGCAATGAATATTGACCTGATGTGCCGTTTAAGTCAGCGATATGTTCAAACAATTGTACTTTCTTTTCCATCGCAGCCGCTTTAGCGTTTGCTAAAGAAACCGCCAAAATCGCATTAGCACCAAATTTTTCTTTATTTTCTGTGCCGTCTAAATCAATCATGATTTGATCGATTTCAGCTTGCGCTAAAGCATCTTTACCGACAAGCGCAGCAGCGATGTCATTGTTAACCGCAGCAACCGCTTTTAATACACCTTTACCTAAATAACGTGCTTTATCGCCATCACGTAATTCCAATGCTTCACGAGAGCCTGTAGATGCGCCAGAAGGAGCAGCCGCACGCCCCCAAGCACCAGACGATAAATAAACGTCCGCTTCTACCGTTGGGTTACCACGTGAATCCATAATCTCACGAGCGATAATTTTACTAATTGTAGCCATTATTGTTCCTCTAAAATACTCACGATAAACGATGAGTCACTTTACGTTAAATTGATACTCTGCCCTTATCAACACAAACTGTATTAATAAGGCGCTTAAAAACAAGAAACCGCAGCACAAGGCTACGGTTTGATTATCATGATTTGCTTAGCTTGATTGCTGTTTTTGTTGCTCAAATGTAGCAGCAATAAAGCTTTCAAATAGTGGGTGGCCATCACGAGGAGTTGAATTAAACTCAGGATGGAACTGCCCAGCAATAAACCATGGGTGATCAGGGATTTCGATCACCTCAACTAATGTTTTGTCCGTAGATAACCCCGAGAACACTAAACCAGCTTTGCTGATTTGGTCGCGGTAGTTATTATTTACCTCATAACGGTGACGGTGTCTTTCATAAATTGTTTCACTACCGTATACGTCACACACCTTGGTACCTTTCACTAGGTGACACAATTGTGAGCCTAAACGCATGGTACCGCCTAAGTCTGACTCTTCACTGCGGTATTCAACTTTGCCTTGTTCATCAAGCCATTCACTAATCAAACCAACGACAGGGTACTGTGTTTCAGGGTTGAATTCGGTACTGTGAGCACCTTCAAGACCAGCAACATTACGGGCATATTCAATTAATGCCACTTGCATCCCTAAGCAGATACCTAAATAAGGGACTTTGTTTTCACGTGCATATTGTGCCGCGATAATTTTACCTTCAACACCACGCTCACCAAAACCACCAGGCACAAGAATAGCATCTAAACTAGCTAACATATCGGTGCCTTTCGCTTCGATGTCTTGCGAATCAATATATTGAATTTTCACATTGACCTGATTTTTCAAGCCCGCATGTTTTAATGCTTCGTTAACGGATTTATAAGCGTCAGGCAATTCAATATATTTACCTATCATGCCAATAATCACTTCACCCACTGGATTAGCTTCATGGTAAAGTACTTCTTCCCATTCCGATAAATCCGCTTCCGGTAAATCTAAACCAAAGCGTTTACAAACTAATTCGTCAGCACCTTGCGATTTCAGCAACGCAGGAATTTTATAAATAGAATTAACGTCACGCATAGAGATAACGGCACGTTCTTCAACATTGGTGAACAAGGCAATTTTCGCGCGCTCATTGGCAGGAATAACGCCTTCACTACGACACACTAAAATATCAGGGAATATACCAATGGAACGTAACTCTTTGACAGAGTGTTGTGTTGGTTTTGTTTTGATTTCACCCGATGGTGCTAAATAAGGCACTAACGTTAAGTGCATAAACATTGCTCGTTCACGACCAAGTTCGGTACCTAATTGGCGAATCGCTTCTAAAAACGGTTGAGATTCAATATCACCAACCGTTCCGCCAATTTCAACCATAGCAACGTCATAACCTTCAGCACCTTCGATCACACGACGTTTAATATCATTGGTGATATGTGGGATCACCTGAATAGTTGCCCCTAAAAATTCACCTTTACGTTCACGAGATAGAATGTCTTGATAAATTCTTCCGGTAGTGAAGTTATTGCGCTTGGTCATTTTGGTGCGAATAAATCGCTCATAATGCCCTAAATCCAAATCAGTCTCTGCGCCATCTTCCGTGACAAACACTTCACCGTGTTGAATAGGGCTCATTGTCCCTGGGTCTACATTAATATAAGGATCAAGCTTTAACATGGTGACTTTTAAACCACGCGCTTCTAATATTGCGGCAAGTGATGCTGCTGCAATACCTTTACCAAGTGACGATACAACGCCGCCTGTCACAAAAATATATCTAGTTGTCATGCGATACCCAGAGTCAGGAAATTCAGAAATTAAGTTTAACTGTTAGTGCTTTTTGTTATGTTGGCTTGATCAAACTAAGAAAAGCAGACCATCTCAACAAGACGGGAAAGTATTATACGTAAAATCACAGAATACGACAATACAAACTCCACGCCAATCTATAGAAAATAGCTTATTTTTTTCATTTTCCTAATTTGATTCACCACAATTGTCAGTTAATATATTGAGAAAGACCGCTTGTTCACTTAATTGGAAACCTTAATGACTAGTCCACAATGCCAGCAGGTACTCGCTGCAATCGATACCATCAACCAGCAAGATCCCAATATCACAGTTGTTAATAACAATGAACAACCCAAAGAGTTACTTTATGGTCGATACATGAGCCAATGTTTAAATGAGTATTGGCCAGATGCGAATGAACTATTACAAATTGCTGTTCGAGCCCAACATATCAAACGCTGGCATTTAGCTCGAAGTGAATTTCCAGCCGGTAAACAAGGATATTTAACTTGGCGAAAAGAGCTAGGTAAATTTCACGCACAAACGACCAAATCCTTGATGCTTGAACATGGCTACTCTGAGCAAGAAGCAGAAACAACTGCCAGTATTATTCGAAAGGAAAAACTGAAAAAAAACTCTGATAGTCAAACGTTAGAAGATGTTGCTTGTTTAGTATTTTTACAATATTACTTTGAAGCATTTGCTGCCAAACACAGCGAAGAAAAAATCATTCGGATTTTACAGTTAACTTGGCGAAAAATGTCGGAGAAAGGCCACGAGATAGCGTTAAGTTTAACCTTACCTGAGCACTTAGCAACACTAGTCAATAAAGCATTATCGTAAAACACACGGCCTTTGATGATACAACTTTTGTCTGTCGATACTATTTATTGCTAAGCTAAAGTTGTTCGCATCTTTCTTAATAAAAGTGGGCAATATTCTCAATGAATAATATTTACAAATTATTTGTCGCAGCAACATGCTATTCCTCCTTTAGTTATGCGGGTGATATCGATAACCTCCTCGAATTAAGCCTCGAAGAGTTGATGAAAATTCAGGTGGTCACTGCCGCTTCAGGCTTTGAACAAAAAACCAGTAGAGCCCCAGCAACTGTCACGATCATTTCAGCCCAAGAATGGCAAAGAACCGGTGCGAGATTTCTTTCAGATGTTTTGTTAAGTATCCCTGGCGTACATGCAGGTAAATCACAAGCTGATTATCGTCACAAGAAATTTTTCATTCGAGGATTATCAGGTTATGGTTCAGGACAAATAAAGCTTCTTATAGATGGAGAGCCATTCGAATCAATTCAAGATAATAGTCTGTTTCTCGGACTGCATTTACCATTAACAAACTTTAAGCGTATTGAGGTGATTAAAGGTCCTGGTTCTGCAATCTATGGTGCTGATGCTTTTGCCGGAGTAATCAACCTTGTGTCATATGAAGCTAACGAGATACCAGCCACAGTAGGAGCGAGGTGGGGAAGCTTTAATACTTATGACCTATTCGCTCGTGGTAGCAACAACATCGGCGATTCTTATTTTCAATGGTCTTTTGATTATACTCAATCTGATGACGATAAAAATCGTGTTGTTAATTCTGACTTACAATCTGTTTTTGATAGTATTTTTAATACATCAGCATCCCGGGCACCGGGACCTATTGACGAACATTACGAGATTTTTACCTTACTGGCTAAATGGCAATATAAGAACATCTCTTTAGATTATTATACGTGGCGAAATTTCGACTATGGTAATAGTGCTGGCGTAGCGCAAGCATTAGATCCTGATGGTTCTGGTGCGACATACGCAGATCAAATTAAAATGAAATTAGATATTAGCCACCTCGTACCTGGGGAGTTAACAGGATTAGTTAATTATCAAACTCAAAAAATAACTAGCTATTTAACAGTGTTTCCCGCCGGCACCTTACTTCCGGTAGGCCCTGATGGTAATATCAACTTTACTCACCCTGTCGGGCTTACCACTTTCGAAGATGGTGTTATCGGCACTCCAAGCCCTGATAGCCGCTCAATCACCATGAGATTAACCCATCTCTTCGACCTAACAGACAAACAGTTATTTCGCTGGGAATTTGGCTACGAAAAACAATACTATCGAACCAGTGAACGAAAAAACTTCGGCCCAAGTATATTAGATGGTACCCAAGCATCGGTATCTGGAGAGTTAACTGATGTCACTGGCACTCCATTTATTTATTTACCTGATATTAATCGAGATTTTAAATATTTATCTTTACTGGATGAGTGGCAAGTCTCTCCAAAATTACAACTCACTTTTGGTATTCGTCATGATAGGTACTCAGATTTTGGTTCAACAACCAACCCTAGGTTAAGCGTTATTTGGCAAATATCGGACGATTTTACAATGAAAGTTTTTTCAGGTTCGGCATTTAGAGCACCGTCTATCGCTCAATTATACGCAAGAAACAACCCGGCGAGTATTGGCAACCCAGACTTACATTCAGCGTCTGTTGATACTATTGAAACAGGCATTAACCTTGAGTATTTCATCACCCAAAACTTTGTCATGTCATTGAATGCTTTTTCTTATCAGGCAAAAGATCTCATCGCCTTTGTTTTTGATGAACAAGAACAAGTAAATATTGCACAAAACACAGGTGAGCAAAAAGGACAAGGAGGTGAGCTTTGGCTAAAATGGAAACCTCAAGACAATATTAGTATTGATGCAAATTATTCTTTTTTACAGGCCAAAGATGAAGATAATAATGATATTGCCGATGTTCCAACACAGATGGCCTACTTAGGAGTGAACTGGCAATTTAATGACTTATGGGTAGCTAACACTGAAATGAAATGGCTGGCGGATAGAAAACGTCCACTAACGGATACGCGAAAACCGTTAGCAAATTATTTATTAATCAATAGTAAATTAGAAAGAAAAAATATTTTACCTAACTTATCCATCAGTTTGATTGCTCGCAATATACTTAATAAAGCATACGCTAAAGAACCTAGCCCCAGTACAATTTCCGATGACTACCCGATTGCAGGCCAACAACTATTATTGGAAATAAATTACCAATTTTAGTCTTTAGCGGCAATAGGTGTATTACCATTCGAGATAGGCAAACGTGAAAGAAAAATAAATGGCCCTGCGATTAACACTACAACTAATAAGCGTAAGGCTGTACTTTCCATTATATAGCAAGACCACGCACCAGCTATGATCATTGATGTTAGAGCGATAATTTTGGCTCGTTTAGGAATGCTACGCGATTGTTGCCAATGATAAATTAATGGGCCAAAGATTTTATTTGCTAATAGCATTTTATGCATCTTAGGTGAAGATTTGGCAAAACAAGCCGCAGCAACGAGCACAAATGGCGTAGTCGGTAATAACGGTAGGAAAGCACCTAAGGTGGCCAGAGCGACAAAAAATATCCCAGTAACTTTTAGTAGCATACCACCTCACTTGCCTATTTGAGCTATTATTTCAAAGCGTTAACAAACATAGTATAACAACGCTTAACTTATCTTATCCCAAGTACATTAATAACTATTTTAGCAAAGAGTAGGCAATTAAAAAATTTTCTCAATGATTTTTTATCATTAATGGCAACTTGTCTCCCCTGAGAGTAGCACGCCACATTTGATCACCATCAACCATCAATAACTCGCCATATTTACCACGTTTAATGCTTGAATCAATAGCAATCACTCGGCCTTGATAACGTGTTTCTACTTGTTTTTGCGACGTATGTCCGACCACTAAATGATCAATATCAAAATGTGATAACAATAAATCAATTTCAGCAGAACTTGCCCCATTGTCTTTAAAGTATCCTCGATACCAAATCGGGCCATTGGTTTTATGTAAATATTGCGCCCAGCCACTTCGTTCCTGATCAAGCTCAGCTTTAACTAAATTATGCTTAAATACTTGATTAATATCTTTAAGGGAGCGCTTTTCTTGCGCTAAAGATGGATGAAAACCGCCATGAGCAAATAGCATATTATTAACTTTTACTAGCACTGGTTTAGTTCTCAGCCAATCACCTAATACAGTACCTTTACCATATAAATGTTCAAAAGAATGCTTTAATCGATGTGCGACAGCAACATACTTAGGGTGCAAATAGCGCAAATCGCCATTTAAAACCATGACTTCATGATTCCCCAATAATAAATGTAATTTTCCCCCCGCTTGCTCAGCTTCTTGTTCTAAACGATAGAGGAACCATAATATTTCTGTGACTTTATCACCTCGATCAAAAACATCACCCGTAATAACGAAATGGCCATTTTTAAATTGCCAATGTCCTTGCTGGTCAATCACCCCATTATTCTCTAACAGTGTTTTCATCAAATCATATTGACCATGAAAGTCACTAGTAGCAACTACTTGAAAGTCTCCGTTAAATTCCAAAACCTCTTGCTCAGTAAAGTTAACCCGATCAAGAATCATATCATCACGACAATGGGTTAACTTAAGCGGTAAAGTCCCAGTTAATTTTTGGTGATACAGTGTATCGTTACAAAACCCAACGGCTGCCAAACCACTTTGTTCTTTAAAGACATAAGGCCCATCTTCAATCACCATTTTAGGCACTTTAAGGCTCTGCTCATTTGCGTGAACACTTGCCACATTCATCATTACACACAAACTACAATAAAACGCACTGACAAAAAAATTAAGCTTTAGCATTATTGATAACTATCCAACCAAGAAGAAAAGGGAGCACATCCGTGTGATAACACATGGTATCCGTACCTCAACTAGTTTCACTTCCCTGTGAAACTAGCTTAGGGGCAGTTGCCCGTAGGGAGAAAACGATTAAAATTTGATTTGAGCACCGGCATAGAAGAAGCGCCCTTTTCCGCCACCATAGGCACTGTCGTAATTACCTCGACCACCTAAAATGAACGGACCATTGTTATCAAATACATTATTGATACCACCGAATAGGCGTAGCTCTGCACCACTGTTTAAATCAGTGCTGTATGAAACAGATACGTCATTACGCACATAAGAAGGTAAGAATAACTGATATGGTGTTTCTGGATCATCCACACACACTGTTGAATCTTCAGCACAAGCGGCTTGATATTCAGGAATAATACCGCCACGACCATTTTCGTCTAAAGGCTCATAAAATTCATCGTAGCGTGATTTGCTTGAAATCACTTCACTTTTATATTTCATGCTCCAGCGCACACGCCAGCTATCTTTATACCAAGTTACAGAAGCACTTGCAGCGTCTTCAAAGACATCAGCTGACAATGAGCCAGTATAATCCTTGCTATATTGCCCATCTGGTGATGTTTTGGTTTCTTCGTAGCTGATCACATGTGTCCAATCAGCCTTTATTTTAATTCTGCCATTATCGTTTAAATCGAAGCGGTACTCAGCTGCCAGATCATAACCACTGGTACTAATTTCATCTTGGTTATACAAACGTTGCATTACCCCTGTGATTTGACCATCACTTGGGTCACGTTGTACGTCGTTACAAAATGAATTACTGCTACCAAATTCCATCGATGAGTTATAACAAAATTCGATAATATCTTCATTGCCAAATGAAGTGATCGCATCTTCAATCGAGATATCATAATAATCGATTGCCATTCTAAAGCCGTCAAGAAAAGCTGGCGCCATGGTCATACCAAGTGTGACGGTGTCTGCGGTTTCTTCAAATAAATCCTCATTACCCACATTCGGTGAGTAACCATTATTCTCATCTTCAAACACACCATCGGTAGCGATCGTAGCGGCAATACCGGCTACTTGACGACAATTTTCATGGCCAGCTCCGGTCGAAGTCGCCGTTACCCCATCACAAAGATCATCAAAAGAATCGTAATCACCACGCGGTGGAGACATGGCTTCAGTTATAGTTGGTGCACGTTGTGCCCGTGCCCAGTTAGCTCGAACTGCATAACCTTCAACTGGCTCCCAAACTAAACCAGTTTTATAACTTTGTACTAAATCGATATTATCGAGATCGTATTCCGCCAAACGTACAGAGACTTCTGCAGATAAGTTTTTCGCGCCTTCAACATCTTTTAATAACGGAAAAGAAGCTTCAGCAAATACTTCCGCAACACTTAAGTCACCTTTAAAATCAGGTACATAGTTAAATGTTACTCCGCCTTCGGGTACATTGGTATTCACCTCTTGTGTGTCTTTACGGTATTCAAAACCAAATACAGACGCGACCTTGCCTGCAGGCATTTCAAATAAATCACCCGCCATATAACCTAAGACATTAAACTGTTCTATGGTGGTGTTTATGTTAGGGTTGGCACGAATATAATCAGCAGCTTCGGCAGAAATAGCCCCTTCACCAAATAAATTTAACGGCACACAACCTTGGCTACGGGCAGTTTCATCCACACACTGGTAACCGCCATTACCATCATCTTCAACATTTAACGCATTACGTACATTCGCTACATACAGCTCATTGAAACGTCGTTGTTTTTGTTCAAACTTACCAAAACCTACCGATAAATCCCAATCCCATTCGCTATCTAACATAGTGCCTTGTAACCCAGCCCAAGAGCGAATTGTTCGACGGGTATTGTCAGTAATAATGTTACCAACCTCAGCAAAATTTCTATCCCATTTGACCCCACGAGAGCTTGCTTGTTCACGAATTTCTTCAGGCATAAACGGGTTGTTTTTCGGAATTCTGCCAATACAATCTTCACCAAATTCTCCGCTGGCAATATCATGGGTGACGATCTTATCGCATTCATCTTCACTTTCTGGTGACTTATGATTGATTGAACGGTTGTAGCTATATTGTAATTGACCATAAAACATCACATCATCAGTTAGATCATAATCAACTTTAACCGCAGCAGAAGCTTTTTCATCAGGAACACGCAACTTTACAAACTGGTTTGTATTAATACCATAGCGTTCTTCATGCCAATCGTTTCTTAAACCATTTCCATCATACCAAAAGCCAGCATCTGGGCGGGTACTGCTTTTTTCATCAAACACCCCACCAGGAATTGAATCACTTAGACTCCGCCAATCGGCTTGCGTAATATCACGCATACATTGATCGCCAGATTCCGTCTGCATTAAGTTACACATTAACTCATCATCATAATCCCAACTGTCTTGCAGCTGAGCACGTTTTCTATCTTTAAAATCTAAGCCAAACTCACGATCATAGCTTGATGCTAAAAACAAATAACCTCGACCATCTGAAAAGTCGGTACCATAGTCAGCATCCAATCCATACTCTCTTGCACCGCCAGCATCTGATTCACCACCACGAGCTTTAAATGAAAAGCCTTCGGTATTTTGTTTGGTAATTATATTGACCACCCCAGCGATTGCATCAGAGCCATAAGCCGCAGAAGCACCACCGGTGATCACTTCAACACGATCAACCATACCTGATGGGATCGTACTCAAGCTAACATAATTACCGCTATAACTATTAGAAACTACTCGGCGACCGTCCACTAACGTTAAGGTACGGTTGGTACCTAATTCGCGCAGATCAATGGTAGAAAGCCCAGTATTTTGCACACTAGATTGTGTATTACTATTACTGCTGCCTTCTGAAATTTGCGGAAGCTCATCAATCAATATATCGGAAAGTGACACAATGCCAGTATCTTCAATCGCTTCTCTATCCATGGTAGCTAATGGTGTAGCAACACTAAAGCTGTCACGTCGTAAACGCGAACCTGTTACCGTGATTTTTTCTGTAGCATCCTCTTTTTCTACTTTTTTTGTAGTGGTTTTTGTATCTTGGGCAGGACGGGCAACTTCATCAAGCGATTGGGCAAAGGTATTTGCCGATATTGCGAAGGTAGAACTGAATATAGCAGATTGTATCGCTATAGTTATTATGGACTTTTTCATGTTTTCTCCGACATTCTCAAAAAATGATCACAGGTTTTTATTGTTATGTTTTTATCTTAGTGTTAGTCAATTAAACTTAGCGACCTGAGTACAACTCATAGGTTGATAAATTTAATTTCAAGCGAGCAACATACCTTGTTGCCAATTTGGTTGTATCTTTACCTTGTGACAACTACAATCATTTCGCTGTCGATTCTATCTCTTTTTAATATCTATTCTTGGTTTTATTTCTTTTATCAATATCTTACAAAAACCACATTATTTTTCTCATTTCAGAAAAAGTGACTTCAATCGCAAAAATATTTTAAGGTTCATTGCTTATTTTCATTGAATGACCCGCATGGAATCGCTATGATAAATTATCTTTTTACTCTCTGCTGTCTAGTGAAAATACTAAAAGGTCACTGTTAAGCACCTATGAATTTTGAGCACCCCTTCAAGATAGGCAATTGTCAGATCATCCCGATGGAATATGCCATCGAATTTGATCATCAAGAAAAACAATCAATTCAACCAAAGTTTATTGACGTTATTTGCTATCTGGCTCAACATTATCCGCGAGTTGTTCCCCGAGAAGAGCTTATCGAGCAAGTATGGCAAGGCAATGCTTACGTAGGTGAGAAAGCATTAACCAATGCAATTTGGCATTTGCGTCAACATTTAAAAGGCTGTGATGAAGCTCAACAGGATGTGATCGAAACCATTAGAAAAGTGGGTTATCGGCTACTAATTAAACCTGAAAACTTGCAAGCAGTACCTGAAGAAAAAACCGAAAATTCACCTCAGTATCAGCGAGGTATTCTTGGTTCAATCATCGCTGTAGTATTTCTTGCGGTAGTTATATTTAACTTTTATGGTAGTGAATTACCACCAGAAAAGAATCAAATCAGTCAAATTACCACCTATCCAGGTATCGAATTATTTACCGCTCCTTCCCCCGATGGTAAACAAGTCGTATTTAAATGGTTGAGCCCACAAACATCTGGCAACCTCTATCTTAAAGATCTGGAAAATCCGCAATTGCCGCCAAAGCAGCTCACATTTGGTAAAGCCTATGTGGGCCACTCAGTGTGGAGTAACGATGGGCGGTTTCTGTTTTTTGCCCGTAAAGATCGCGCTAAAAAAAGTTGCCAAGTGATCCAACTCAAAATGCAAACCCATCAAGAAAAGGTTGTTGCTAACTGCCCACTTGTTGGGGGCTATTACTATGTGGATATTTCTCCTGATGATAAAACCTTAGCTTTCCACGGTTACATGTCACCAGCAGAAAACAGCGGAGTTTATTTCGTTGATTTAACAAAAGATAATAGCCAAGCAGTTCGATTTTCTTGTCAATTTGATTGTGGTTATAAAGACCGAGACTTTAGCTTCTCACCTGATGGCAAAACCATTGCAGTCACTCGTCGCGTTAATCGTTTTAATGAAAATATTTTTTTAGTCGACTTAGCAAGTAAACAAGCGACACAATTAACCTTTGGTGAAGAAGATATCGTTGGTTTAACTTGGCACCCAAACGGCGACAAACTGGTTTTTGGTTCTCAACAAGCCGATATCAGACGTGGTTTTAGTGTTGACATTAACTCAGGTAAAACCCAAGATTTACAGCTTGATGGCTTTAGTTACCCAAGCTTTGCCAAACAAAGTGGTCAATTATTCTACCAACAGCGTACTGAAAAATACCATTTAGCCAGTTTATCGCTTGATAGTGATATCGCATCGACACCTTTTCCAATTATTGTCTCAAAATTTAGCCATCAATACCCTCACTACTCTCCTAAGAGTGATAAGGTCGCCTATGTGTCTAATGAATCAGGCCATTATGAACTATGGATAAGCGATACTGATGGAAAAAACCGACAGCAAATAACCGATTTACAACATAATATCCGCTACCCAAGATGGTCACATAATGGCAATAAAATCGCCTTTTTGGCTCCTATTGAAGATGAACAAGGAGACAAAATATATATTTATGATTTAACCACAAAAACGCTTTCTGTTGTCCCAAGTCAGCATAATGAACATAACCGGCCTACTTGGAGCTGGCAAGATGATGCTATTATCTCAGCCGTATACGAGAAAGAATACACAGACTTACACCTTATCGATATCAAAACTGGTCATAGTCGTCGGATCACTTATGATGGTAGTCGCTATGGTGTAATGACTTCCCCGACAACGTTAGTGTATACCCAAACACAAAAAGGCTTATGGCAAAAAGAGCTTTCAGATGATACCAGTCAGCCTTTAGCGATTATTAGTGATCAAAATTTCAAAGCGACATATTCTTGGGAATATCACCCTGAAGGCGTGTACTTCAGTCAAAGACACAACAAACATTATCTGATCAGTTTTTATGACTTTCAGCAAAATATCACCATACCGTTACATCAAGTACCCAGAAATTTATTTAATAGTCAAACTTCCATCACAAAAATAAATAAAACCAATGAGTTATTACTCACGATGGCAGAATCTCCACAAGCAGATATTCGAGCGATTTATCATCCAATGCTGCCTTAGCCCCCGCTAATTAACTCAAAAAATACGCACCTAAAGATAACAATAACTTTACTCGTCACTACTAATTCCTCCCCTGTACAGTGATGTTAACTTTTGACGAGAGCAAGAGCATGCTAATCGTGTATTTGGCACTTTTTATCAAGTGTTTATTTTAAATCAAACCTATTCAACGCATAGATACGTATCATGCCTGCAAATTTAGTATGCACAAGATAATACCACCTGATGTATCAACTCAATGACCAAGTGTTTTCCATCGATGAATTCTTACGAGACTATTGGCAAAAAAAGCCAGTTGTTATTCGTCAGGGTTTCAACAACTTTAACGATCCAATCAGTGCCGATGAAATTGCTGGCCTTGCCTGTGATGAGGCGGTTCAATCACGCTTGGTATATAAACAAAACGACCAATGGCAAGCTGAATTTGGTCCTTTTGAAGACTATCAGCACTTGGGTGAAGAAAATTGGTCACTGATTGTCCAAGCACTCGATCATTGGTCAGAAGATGCGGCACAATTAATTGAGCCATTTCGCTTTATTCCCCATTGGCGCTTAGATGATCTTATGGTCAGTTTTGCCACACCTGGCGGTGGTGTAGGGCCACATATCGACTTATATGATGTTTTCATTTGCCAAGGCTCAGGTTCTCGTCGCTGGCGAGTTGGTGACCGAGGCGATTATCATGAGTTTGCTGCGCATCCTGCACTACTACACGTAGAGCCGTTTGAACCTATGATTGATGTTGAATTAAACACAGGTGATATTTTATATATACCTCCAGGCTTTCCACATGATGGTGTAACGCTTGAAACGTCACTGAGCTTTTCAGTTGGCTTTAGAACCAACTCAGGTGCAAATTTAATCAGTGGCTTAGCCGACCATCTGATTGATCAAGATCTAGCGACAACACTTATCGAAGATCCGACACGAACGGCAAGTAATCACTGTGGAGCAATCGATGCAAGTGACTATGCATTGATCAAGCGCCATATGCAGGCAGTGTTTGAAGACGATACATTAATGCAACGCTTTATCGGCAGCTTTTTAACTGAAGCTAAGCATGAATTAGATATACAACCAGATAATGAAAGCTACTCAACACAAGAGCTTTCACAATTACTCGCTGAACATGATCTAGTACGCTTAGGCGGCTTAAGAGCGTTTTATTTTAGCGAAACAATTGAGCAAGGCACATGTTACATCAACGGAGAGCCATGCCAATTTGATCCTGATATTTCTCCAATTGTTCAACAGATGTGTGATCATGTACGCCTAAGTAAAGACACCAGTGCTCTATGGCGAGACAACACTTTATTTATCGAGTTTATCAAACAACAGATAGCACGTGGTTATTGGTACTTCGCTGAGTAAATGTAGGAAGCTTAAATGTCTGAAGTTAATTTATTAGCGGTGCTAGGAGCAACAGCATCAGGAAAAACCAGTTTAGCCGTACAACTTGCCCGAGCGCTAAATGGTGAGATAATTTCTGCTGATTCCCGTCAAGTTTATCGTGGCATGGATATCGGCACAGGAAAAGATTTAGCAGAGTATCAAGAAATTAAACATCACCTGATAGATATCGTTGATCCCGGTGATGAATATAGTGTCTTTGACTATCAACAGCACTTTATCGATGCCTTTGATACCATTAATAATAGCAATAAGCTAGCTATCTTAGCAGGAGGCAGCGCGCTTTATGCCGACGCAATATTAAAAGGTTATCGATTAATTGAGGTGCCAACAAATCCGACACTTCGAGAAGAACTCTGCCAACTGAGTATTGCGGCATTGAAAGCTCGATTATTATCGTTAAAACCAAATCAGCACAACACCACAGATTTACTCGATAGAGATCGGCTGTATCGAGCAATTGAGATAGCTGAAGGTGAAAAAGAAAGTAATAGATCAGCGGCCCCTTTTCCAAAGATAGTCCCACATGTAATGGCAATAAAATGGCAGCGAGAAACATTAAAAAATAGAATTACTGCCAGATTAAAAGCCCGTTTAACTGACGGTTTAATCGAAGAAGTCTCCGCGCTAAATCATCAAGGCGTAAGCTGGGAAACGCTACATTTTTATGGCTTAGAATATCGTTTTGTTAGCCAATACCTGCAAGGACAGCTCAACAGAAATGATATGGTACAAAAACTCAACTCTGCAATACATTTGTTTGCTAAAAAGCAACAAACCTGGTTGCGGCGACTCGAGAAAGAAGGCGTCAACATTCATTGGCTTGATGGCAACAAAGATACCTTTAATCAAGCATTAAACTCGTTACAATCAGTATCAGTAAAGAGTTAACCAATGCAACTTGATAACTATGTAAATACCTTTGGTCGCTACCTAAAACAGACCTATCAACAACGAGTAAAAAAACTCACCATAGATGCTGCTTTTACCTGTCCAAATCGCGATGGCACATTAGGGCGAGGCGGTTGTACCTTCTGTAATGTAAAATCCTTTAATCAAGCCAGTAATGAGCAATCGATTGCCAAGCAAATCAATCAGGGCAAAGCTGAGCATGGTAAAAAATCAGAAAAATATTTAGCGTACTTTCAAGCGTATACCAGCACCTATCAAGAAGTAGAGTACTTACGAGAAAAATATCAACAAGCCTTATCTCAGGCAGATATCATTGGTTTATGTGTTGGTACGCGTCCCGACTGTGTGCCCGATGAAGTATTAGAATTATTGCAAGAATATGTCAAACAAGGCTATGAGGTATGGCTAGAGCTTGGCTTACAATCATCCAGTAATAAAACGCTTAAACGGATCAACCGAGGACATGAATTTTCAGCGTATCAAGATGCGGTAGAAAGAGCTGCCAGATATGGCATTAAAATATGCACCCACTTGATCATTGGTCTTCCCGGTGAACAACTAGCAGAGTCGATGACCACATTAGAGCAGGTCCTTAACCATCCTTTGGACGGGCTAAAGCTTCATCCTTTACATATTGTCAAAGGCAGCATTATGGCAAAGGCTTGGCAAGCTCAGCGAATGAAGGTGTTATCAATGACCGAGTATGCGGATATTGCAGGCGAGTTGATCCGACACACTCCGCCGTCAATCATCTTTCACCGAGTCTCTGCCACCGCCCATAAGCATGAACTACTAGCACCCGATTGGTGTTTACTGCGCTGGCCTTCGATTAATGAAGTATGTAAAAACCTTGATCGTTTAGGCGGGCAAGGAGCAGCGTTATCGAAGGAAAATACCGTAACGCAAGAGTTAACGCTCAGCATTCCAATTAAAGAAATACGCGCCTAATGATAAAAATATCAAAGACATTACCGCTAAAATACCTAAGTGATAACTAATATCAACCAAAGTAGCCCCTTCGGTGAGCACTTTTCTTGCCCCAGCAACCAAGTGAGTGAGTGGTAAAAATTCAGCGACTAACTTTAAGCTTTCTGGCGCCCCTTCTAAACTAAACCATACACCCGATAAAATCATCATCGGCCACGAGGTTAAGTTCAGTAACCCGCCAATCAGCTCTTCACTTTTACTTTGGCACGCCACTAATAAACCTAATGAAATTAAACTAAAAGCCCCTAATAAGCCAACAATGAGTAAATCGACATAACTGCCTAACATATAAAAATCAAAGAAGAAATTACACCCGATATACACCACAGTCGTGGTACAGATAACGATAAACAATCGTGAGAAAAGTTGCGCACTGACAAATTCAAAAGCAGAGAGTGGCGTGGCTTTGAGCCTTTTTAAAACTGCATTTTTTCGATATCGTACAATGACATACCCTACGCCAAATAAGCAACTGAACATCATGTTCATTCCTAATACACCTGGCAATACCCAATCTACGTACCGAATTTTTTTCCCTTGAGTCGCCAGTTGTCGAAAGGTGGGATGCTCAGCTAATACTAATTTTTCAACAAAATACCCTTGGGGTGAATCTTGATTCACCCAGTATTGCTGCCCTTTAAAGTCAATCAATAGATCAATACTAAACTGGCTTAATTTTAACTTGGCTTTTTCAATGCTTTTATAATCAATGAAATCAATATGCTGAGTGTCAAGAAAACTGGATGTTGCCTCATTTAAATCAAGCACCCCCACTTTATATACCGCTTTTCCATTACCAGAAAAAATAAACGACATGGCAATAATAATCAAAATAGGAAATGCCAAACTCCAACTCAGCGACGATTTATCACGGAAAAATTCAATATTTCGCGCTTTAACAACCGCAAAAAAACGTTTTAAGTTCATTTTATTCCCTCAAAGAATGACCGGTAAGCTTCAAAAACAAATCATCTAAGTTTGCTGATTTTACGTGCAAACCTTCCAGTGAAACTTGTGCAGCGATCAGTGTTGATAACGTTTGTTCAACTTGATCTGTGGTTATTTCCACTCGTTCTCCTACCACTTTCCATTGGCACTTCCCCACTAAAGATTGCGGCAATTCGGTTAACGGTAAATAAATAAAGACTTCAGTAAAATGTTTTGCCAACAGCTGCTCAGGACAACCACTTTCGATGATTTTCCCTTTATCCATAATGACCACTTCATCGCATAACTGCTCGGCTTCATCCATGTAATGAGTGGTTAAAATAATCGTTTTTCCTTTCTCTTTGATATTTTCAATCAATTGCCAAAAATTACGTCGGGCCTGAGGATCTAAACCTGTTGTGGGTTCATCCAAAAATACAATATCAGGATCATTTATCAAAGCTAATGCCAGTAACAAACGTTGACGTTGACCGCCAGAAAGTAAACGATTATCGCGATGTAAAAACTCGGTTAAATCACATAAATCAATTAATGTTTGATGAGATAAGGTTCGCGTATAAAAAGCAGTAAATAAATCTAATGTTTCTTTAACGGTTAAAAAATCTTGTAAAGCGGTATGTTGAAATTGAATGCCTATTTGCTGAGAAATATCCGCTTTCATTGGTTGATCGTAATAATAAATACGACCAGAGCTTGGCGCAATAATACCTTCCATGATCTCAATAGTAGTAGTTTTACCCGCACCATTAGGGCCTAATAGACCAAAGCATTGCCCTTTATTAATTGAAAAACTAATATCATCAACCGCAGTGATATCATCATATTTTTTTGTTAATCCTTTAACATCAAGCACCGATTTGGACAAAATATACTTCCTTATTGTCTGTTATTTATCAACAAAATAGTACGCTATTGCAGTGTATTTTACATCTATTGTCTACGTAACCTGAGATTCGCATAACTCATGCGTTTCTAGCTGCTATTTTTACTGACTTCTGCGTCATTTGGAAGCGAAATAATCAGTTATTCCAGCGCCAAAAAGCCTTGAATTCAGTCAAAAATAACAAGCTAGCAATATAAGATACTGTTATTGTTTTATTATACTTAGCGCTATTTCTTATACAAAGCTGAGGTTTGGTAAATTCCTTCACATCCACCTCTATCCAAATAATAATAATTATCATTTGCATTAAAATAAAAAGCTGATTATATTATGCTACAAGATAACTACTTTAGGAGTGCATTATGACACCTTGCAATCGGCAAACACTTAATGACAATTGGGCGCAAGTTGGTATTCCAAAAGCCTTGCTAGATGAGTTAATCAGTACAGGGGTACTCACTGGCGATCAGTGCCGCTGCTTAAATAGCATAGCCAAAAATGTGATGTGGGAATCACTATTAAATACCAGTGTGAAAGTTGTTTAACTATGAAAACATCATCGACTGACTCGACCATTATTGTATTAGAAAATTGGTTACAGGTTTTGCTCAGCACCTATGGTCATCATCCTAGTCAAGCTTTAGCAAAAATCATTCATTACTATATAGGTCGCGTACTAAAAGAAAGCGATAGATCAGAACAACCTTTTAACAAGTATCAATATTTACGCATGAAAAAATACTGGTACTGGCGTAGTCTATAACGCAACTATGTTAAGTAACGCAACTATGTTAAGTAACGCTGTTTGACTTCGACGATGGTTTGCTCATTAACTTGCTTCTTGCCAGTAAAGTCTAACGCTGATGCAATCTCAGCGATGGATTGATTTTGCAAAATACGGCGAACTAAGAGTTCTGGAATCACTTCAAGTTTGTTATGCAAATAGATATGGTGGATCAGCCATACATGCAAACTATAGAGACAGGTATCAAACACACTCTGTTTAGCAAAAAAATGCTCAACTACTTGACGATCAAAATCTGTCAATGGTGGCAGCATCGCTTGTGGCCATTGCTTAATAACCTGACAAACAAGCCCTGCTTCTAACGAGTGAAATTGCCGATTAAGCAACAAGACAAATTGACGATAAAACTGCTGCTGGGCTTGACTAAACAAGACCTTGCCTTCATCGGTTAACGGATGTAATAGTAACGCTGAGTGCTCTCCGCTGGTATTATCTCGAGTCAATCCTAAGCGCACGATGTAATAATCACTTTTTTGCCAAAATTGAAGTAATTGTTTATTTGCACCAAAACTGGTGCCTAACAGTGCTATGCCGTGTGATTGTCCATACTGCTTAATGTATGTTAATAATGCTTGCCCAAGGCCACGTTGCTGGTATTGCTCCTGCACAGCAATGCGCATGATACGCAGGTAACGATAATCAAAGGCCTGCTGACAATGGTTATAAAGAAACAAAGATTGAGGCAAAAATTGATTTTTTAGCCGTTTTACTGAAGCAGCAACCAGTGAACTCTGTTCATCACTCACCTCCCCTTCAAGCATAGTTAAGGCAACGGCTATTACTCTCTTATGATGAAAACTGACAAATATTCGCAAGGCTTGATTATTTAGCAACAACTTCAGATCACTTGGTTTCGTTTGATAATGCGCTTTAACTAACACACCAAACACTTGTTGCAATAACATTTCATCAGCAAATAACTGTGTTGTCGTTATCTCGTTCGTTGTAACTCCTTCAATACAAGTAAGATTATCCGCCACATTCTGAGTAACGTTAACGTTCTGAGATTCTCCAAGTAAAAATCCATTAAAAGTCAGTTGCTCTAACGGATCATGCTCACTCCAGCGTATCGGCTGATGAAGATGTAAATGCTTATATTGTGGTGTTTTACTTGCCAAAATTTGATGAAACTTTACAGCAAAACCTCGACCCGCGCCTTCGTAACCATGCACCGTCGAAGCAAATACCATCCGAGGGTAAACAGTTAATAATTTTGACAATATATAAACAGGAATGGCGGCCGCCTCATCTACCAATAATAAATGACTTTCAGGAGTATATCGAAGCAAGTCATCGATACAGCTAAATTGCACTTTATGTGTTAAATAACAAAAACTATGCCTTTGCAACGTCCCATCTGGACAAGACTTTTGCAGCTGCTGAAAAAAGATCGCTACTGCATCGGCATGAGGCGCAGTGATAGTGATCACCAGCTGAGCATGTTTTTCAGCCATTGTTAATATATTTGCCACAGCAATAGCGAGCGCAGAAGATTTGCCCCTTCCTCGATCTGCCGTTATCACTAACGGCCGCTTTCGGTGGCCATGCATCACATGTTCAATTGCCTGCACAGCCATCAACTGATCTTGAGTGAGACAGTCATCATCAGAAAATGCAGAATCTTCCTCTGTTAATTTAACCTCATGTAGCCTTGTCAACGATGGAAGTGTGTTATCGGACTGCTTCACTGTCACTGTCTTTTGATCGGTTTTTATTTGCTGCCAAAAGCGCTGAAGGAATAAATTTTCGGGCTGGTTAATTCGCTCCGGTGGACATAGCCAAATCATCAGTCCACCCGCTCGCACTGTGCCGCTTAATGCAGCAAAGGCATCGGGATGAAAGTTTCTGTCAGCAAAAATAACTACATCATTCTCGCAACCAAGATGATGCCGATAATTATCAACAATGATGGTCTGCTCAGCCGAAAACTCATCACCATAAACAACCGCAGATGAAGAAGACGGCTTATCAAAGTCACTCATGAGTGAACAAAGTAGTGATTTTGACCACTCAAGTTCACCGTATAACACCACTAAACAACGCTGCTGCTGCTTGAGCAACAAGGCTCTTAAATCGTTTACCCAGTGATAAAAATCAGACGTATTCAAGCTAGGATCATCATTCACAAAAATTTATAGCAGTTTAACAAGCAATTTATAAAATCTAAACTAAACTTTACCGAAGTCGAATAACAAAATAATCAACAGAAATATACCTTTAATTGGCTAATTAATAACATAAAAGTGGCATAACTTGATTTTGATCAATACCTGCTTTTCTAGTAGAGTCACAATAATAACCATAGTAATTTGTAAGGATAATTCAATGAGTGACAACAATAATCCAGAGCAAGTTAAAAAGTATGAAAAAAATACTTTTCTCTTTCTCGCCGTGTTTTTAGCACCGATCCTTTCGATCATCGTAGTGGGGGGATTTGGTTTTATGGTGTGGATCAGTCAGTTGCTGTTCGGCCCACCAACGTCTTAATTTTGAATAACTATCTATGAATCAATCAATAGAAAACCCAAGCAGAAGACGATTATTTCGTGGTAAGTTCACTCAGCCTGCGCCATCGCTACGTTTACCTTGGATCAAAAGTGAAGAGCACTTTTTAAATCATTGTACACAATGTGGTGACTGCCTAACTGCCTGTGAAACAAATATCATCGTTAAAGACGACGCTGGATTTCCAAAAGTTGATTTTACCATTGATGAATGTACGTTTTGCAATGCTTGCCATACGAGCTGTCAGCAACCACTGTTTATTAATAAAGAAGAAATATCTACAAACAATACGCCCCCGTGGCCTGCTCAATTAACCATTAGTAATCAATGTTTGGCACAAAACAATGTTTTTTGCCAAAGCTGCCAAGATGTTTGCGACCCTCGTGCTATCACATTTAATTTCCAAGGCAGTAGCATTCCAACACCCAATGTTAATCTAGCAGATTGCAACCAATGTGGCGCCTGTGTCTCAACGTGTCCACAACAAGCAATATCACTAACGCCCCAAAAGCAAGAGGTTAACCATGCCTGAAATATACACGCCAGCAAATGCTGATCATCAGGAATCATGCAACGAATACCACGTTGCCAGCTTTGTTGCGCATGCCCAAAACGGGCATGTTGAAGAAGTCACCAGTGAAATTTCAAGCACTGAAGGTGCTGAAATTCATGCTGTCAGTGACGAAGGCAAAATCGTATTTACTATCGAAGCCTCAACTCAAAAGAAGATAGGCTTCTTAATTGACCAATTAAAACACCATATCGGATTACTTAGTTTATCACCGATATACCATCAATTTTTAACAGAAGAAGAATAGGTGAGCTTATGACTATTAATCGCCGAGAGTTTATAAAAGCTAACGCTGTAGCAGCTGCGGCTGCAGTTGCTGGTGTTGCAGTACCTGCAAAAGCCTCGAACCTTATCACCAGTAGTGATATTACCAAACTCAAATGGGACAAAGCACCTTGTCGTTTTTGTGGTACAGGCTGTAGTGTTAACGTAGGGGTGATGGATGGCAAAGTAGTTGCTACCCACGGTGACATTAAATCTCCCGTCAACAAAGGGCTTAACTGTATCAAAGGTTATTTCCTTTCAAAAATTATGTACGGTAAAGATCGCCTAACTACGCCATTATTAAGAATGAAAAATGGCAAGTTCGATAAAGAAGGTGATTTTACTCCGATTACTTGGGATGCCGCTTTTGACATCATGGCCGAAAAAGCGAAGAAAACCTTAAAAGAAAAAGGCCCTGAAGGTATCGGCATGTTTGGTTCTGGCCAATGGACAGTATTCGAGGGTTACGCCGCATCAAAATTAATGAAAGCAGGCTTTAGAACGAACAATATCGATCCAAACGCTCGTCACTGTATGGCTTCTGCCGTGGGTGGTTTTATGCGTACCTTTGGTATCGACGAGCCAATGGGCTGTTATGATGATATTGAAGCGACCGATGCTATGGTGTTATGGGGCTCAAATATGGCAGAAATGCACCCTATTTTATGGACTCGTATTACTGACCGCCGTTTAAGTGCTCCTCATGTAAAAGTTGCCGTTTTATCTACCTTTACTCATCGTAGTTCAGATCTTGCCGATAACAGCATGATTTTTACGCCGCAAACAGATTTAGCAATTTTAAACTTTATCGCCAATTACATTATTCAAACGGATCGTGTTAACAAAGACTTTGTTAACAAGCACACCAACTTTAGATTAGGTAATACGGATATTGGTTATGGCTTACGCCCTGAGCACCCATTAGAGCAAAAAGCAAAAAACAATGGTAAAACTCGTGGTGGTTCATCGCCAATTACCTTTAAAGAGTACGCAAAGTTTGTCAGCACTTATACCGCGGAATACACTTCTAAATTATCGGGCGTGCCAATTGACAATTTGAATGCATTAGCAGAGTTATATGCTGATCCTAAAGTGAAAGTCTGTTCATTCTGGACCATGGGCTTTAACCAGCATACGCGTGGTGTATGGGCAAACAACCTTGTTTATAATATTCATTTATTAACAGGTAAAATTTCAACTCCTGGTAACAGTCCGTTCTCATTAACCGGTCAACCTTCAGCTTGTGGTACAGCGCGTGAAGTAGGAACATTTGCACACCGTTTACCAGCTGACATGGTAGTAAAAAATAAAAAACACCGTGATTTATCAGAAAAACTGTGGAAAGTCCCTAATGGTACTATTCCTCCTAAACCTGGCTACCATGCGGTACTACAAAACCGTAAATTAAAAGACGGCGAGTTAAATTTTTATTGGGTGCAATGTAACAACAACATGCAAGCAGCAGCCAATATGAATGAAGAAACATACCCTGGTTATCGAAACCCGAAAAACTTCATTATTTGTTCTGACCCATACCCAACGGTCACAGCGCAAGCATCCGATCTGATTTTACCTACCGCTATGTGGGTTGAAAAAGAAGGTGTGTACGGTAACGCCGAGCGTCGTACCCAAGCTTGGTATCAAATGGTTGAAGCGCCAACAGGCGCTAAATCTGACCTATGGCAATTAGTTGAGTTTTCAAAACGCTTCAAAATTGAAGAAGTTTGGCCAAAAGAGCTATTAGATAAAAACCCAACATACAAAGGCAAGACCATGTATGAAGTGTTATTTAAAAATGGCCAAGTTGATAAATACTCAATTAACCAAGTACCAACTGACCGCTTAAATGATGAAGCACGTCACTTTGGTTTTTATATCCAAAAAGGCTTATTTGAAGAGTATGCAAGCTTTGGTAGAGGAAAAGCGCATGATTTAGCAGATTATGATCGTTACCATGAGGAGCGTGGTTTACGTTGGCCTGTTGTTGATGGCAAAGAAACATTATGGCGCTTTAAAGAAGGTTCAGATCCTTACGTAGAAGCGGGTAAAGACTTCCAGTTTTATGGCAAAAAAGACGGTCGAGCCATTATTTTCGCCTTACCATATGAGCCAGCAGCAGAAAGCCCGGATGCGGAATACGACCTATGGTTGTCAACCGGTCGTGTATTAGAGCATTGGCATTCTGGTTCAATGACACAACGTGTGCCTGAGTTATACAAAGCTATCCCAGATGCATTAGTGTATATGCACCCAGATGATGCAAAAGAGCGAGGAATGCGCCGAGGCGACTTAGTCAAGCTAGTATCTCGTCGTGGTGAAGTGCAAACACGAGTTGAAACGCGTGGAAGGAATAAGCCCCCAAGAGGCCTAGTCTTTATGCCTTGGTTTGATGCCAGTCGTTTAGTGAATAAGGTCACTCTTGATGCAACTGATCCATTATCAAAAGAAACTGACTATAAAAAATGTGCAGTGAAAGTGGTTAAGGTATAGGAGAATAATGATGAAAACGAATACCCATCAGTTTATTAAAAATGTGTTCAAAACAATAATGGTTTCGGCATTATTTTCTTCCACTGTGATCGCTGCACAAAGTAATGTCGCAACATTACGTGGCGATGCCAAGCTTGATAGCCAGGGCAACACTGCAGCAATCCCTAGTGTACTTAATAAGGACATTAAGCAAGCACGGAACTACCCAATGCAACCACCGGTAATTCCGCATAAAACACGCAATTATGAAGTGAATTTGAACTCAAACAAATGCATGTCATGCCACAGTCGTACGCGCACCGAAGAGTCACAAGCTCCTATGGTAAGTGTCACGCACTACATGGATAGAGATGGTAACTTCCTAGCTGATGTATCGCCTAGACGTTATTTTTGTAATCAGTGTCATGCAACACAAAGTGACGTAAAACCACTGGTAGAAAATAATTTTGTCGATATGCATAGCCTAATGAAAGCTAAAATATCAGCTAAAAAGTAGGAGCATAGTATGAAAGAAATCATCAAAATAGGCTGGCAAACATTAAGAAAGCCGAGCGCATATTTTAGTTTAGGCTTCTTAGTCATTGGTGGCTTTATAGCAGGAATCATCTTTTGGGGTGGTTTTAACACTGCACTTGAAGCAACCAATACTGAAGAATTCTGTATCAGTTGCCATGAGATGGAAAATAATGTTTATGAAGAGTTAAAAACTACCATACATTTTTCTAACCGTTCAGGGGTTAGAGCCACTTGCCCTGACTGTCACGTCCCTCATAAGTGGACGGATAAAATCGCTCGAAAAATGCAAGCTTCAAAGGAAGTTTGGGGCAAGATATTTGGCACGATCAACACACGTGAAAAGTTTTTAGCGCATCGTAAACAATTAGCGCAAAATGAATGGAGACGTTTAAAAGCGAATGATTCTCTAGAATGTCGGAACTGCCATAACTTTGATTATATGGACTTTACCTCACAAAGTTCTCGTGCGGCTAAGCAACATTCAACGTCACTCGCTAGTGGTGATAAAACATGTATCGACTGCCATAAAGGGATTGCTCACCAATTACCTGACATGAAAGGTGTAGAAGGTTGGCACTAAGCACAAACCATTTCAGCTGAACTTAAAAAGCCAGTGATTCACTGGCTTTTTATTTCTCTCATAAAAAGTTTGCTAATATTTTAAACATCCAATCATTTTTCATTTGAAAAAAAATATTTTTTTGCCTATGTTTCACATTATACCGTGTTAAGAATAAACCATTATTTTTATAGGCTGCACTAATGACATATGATGATACGGATGAACTGAACGACGAAAATTTAAGCGACGACAATGATCTAGACGTTGAATTTGACACTATCGAGCAAAAAGATGCCCAAGTACGTAAGCGTATAGATGAACTATTAGAGAGAAAACGTTTAAAAGAGTTACTTGATGATACCGATGACTGGTAAATAGCGAGGCGAAAAATCAAAGATTTAGCCCTTCTCCTCCTTCCTAATGTATAAATTGCTGATACAATATACGCCAGTTTTTAGTAAATACTTTCCCACATGACCTTATTTGAAAAATTACGTTGCTTGCTCACTTTTGGGCAAGGGGTTGCATTACCTTTACCCGATATATCTTCATCGACCTCCCCTTTTACTTTATTTCAGCAATGGTTTGATGATGCAAACAAATCAGGGATTTTGTTACCCGAAGCCATGTCGGTCAGTACCTGTAGTAAAAATGGCCAACCCAGCAGTCGCATGGTGCTATTAAAATCATTTGATGAGCAAGGCTTTGTCTTTTATACCAACTACGGCAGTCGGAAGTCGCAAGAATTAGTTGATAATGATAAGGTTGCCTTGTTATTTCATTGGAATGTTTTACAACGACAAGTCCGTATTGAAGGCACGGTAGAAAAAGTATCTCACGAACAATCAAACCACTATTTTCAAAGTAGAGACCGCGGTAGCCAGATTGGTGCTTGGGCTTCAAAACAAAGTAAAAAGTTGCCACATAATGATGAACTTAAACAACGTGTAGAATACTTTGAAAATAAATTTTCCGACAGCGAAGTGCCTTTACCTGAGTTTTGGGGAGGTATTCGAGTCAAACCTCATTACATCGAGTTTTGGCAAGGACGAGCAAGCCGTTTGCATGATCGAATTTGCTTCGAACAACAGGATAATAGCTGGCAGCAATTAAAGTTATATCCTTAATATTGTTCAGGTTTATTTACAACACTCAGTAAGTCAAACGCTTAACCTAGTTCCGTAAAAATGATAAAGTAGCGGAAAAATTAACATGAGACGATTAATGAAAAAAATAACAACTATCATTTTCTTCATAATTGTCTTTTCTTTTCAAGCAATTGCCGAAGAGATAAATGTTGGTTTAGAACCCTTTCCCCCTTTGATCAATGAAGATGGCACAGGGGTCATCATTGACATATTTAATCAAATATCCTCGCATTCCGACTTATCCTTTAACATACATTTAATGACCTATGCCCGCGCCAAACGGGATCTGAAAAATCATCAATTGGATATCGCTGGATTAACTCCAAAAAATAATGAAACAGAGAGCTTTTACCAATATGGGCATGAATTAGATTGGTCATTTAAAACCAACGTTGACATCTTCACATACCAAAAGCCGCCAATAAACATTAAGCAACTACCGGAATATAGCGTCGGTACTTTGTTAGGCAATGCAGAATTTTTTGCACAAGTGTTAAACATGCCAATCAACAAATTTGTTGAAGTCAGTAGTTTACCCCAGTTGGTAAAAATGTTGGCTAAAGGTCGGATACAATCCATCGTTTTTGAACGGATCTCAACAATGACAACCATTAAGCAATTAAACAAACAAGGCATTTACTATCAAAAGATTGCCAATATACCTGCCAGTTTAGCCGTTCAAAACAACGATAAAGGCAAACAATTAAAGCAAAAGCTCGATCAACTTCTGATCCAGTCGCAAATAACGATCCAGAATAAAAAATTAGAATTCTATAATACGTTAACAGATACAGGCCAAGTGTCAGTTGCTAAACACTAATTGATGCGAGCAATAACAATTGTTATTGCTCGATAAAAGATCTTAAAGCGGTATAAATAAATTAGCCACCCACAAGTGCTAACAAGATACCGGCAGCAACCGCTGAGCCTAGTACTCCAGCTACATTTGGCCCCATAGCATGCATTAATAAAAAGTTATGAGGGTTGGCTTCAAGCCCCACTTTATTGGCGACCCGAGCTGCCATAGGCACGGCTGACACCCCTGCTGCACCAATTAATGGGTTTACTGGCTCTTGACTAAATTTGTTCATTAACTTGGCCATCAATACCCCAGAAGCAGTACCAATTGAAAACGCTACTGCCCCTAAGGCAAGAATACCTAATGTTTCTACATTGAGGAATTTATCAGCGCTTAACTTAGAGCCCACTCCTAAGCCTAAAAAGATAGTGACAATATTAATCAGCTCATTTTGTGCCGTGCTACTTAGTCGATCAACCACGCCACATTCTCGCATTAAATTACCTAAACAAAACATGCCCACTAATGGTGTAGCAGCCGGTAAGAAGAAAATAGTCATCATCAACACAGCTAGAGGAAATATCACTTTTTCAATTTTCGTGACAGGTCGCAACTGTGCCATTTCTATTTTACGCTCCTGTTCGTTCGTAAGCGCTCTCATAATGGGTGGCTGAATAATTGGCACAAGCGCCATATATGAATATGCAGCAACTGCGATAGCGCCTAATAATTCAGGTGCAAGTTTTGATGCAAGAAAGATTGCTGTTGGACCATCGGCACCACCAATGATGGCAATAGCTGAAGCATCCGCTAAGGTAAATTCAAAGCCAGGAATCGCATTTAACGCAATAGCACCAAACAAGGTTGCAAAAATACCAAATTGTGCAGCAGCCCCCAGTAATAAAGTTTTAGGGTTAGCGATCAAAGCACCAAAGTCGGTCATTGCACCAACACCCATGAAAATTAATAAAGGAAAAATCCCAGTATCTATGCCCGCGTAATAAATATAATGTAGCAAGCCTCCTATTTCAGAAAAGCCCGCGATAGGAATATTAGTTAAAATGGCGCCGAAGCCCATAGGCACTAATAAAAGAGGCTCAAAGTTCTTTGCAATAGCTAAGAACAATAATAAGCAACCAACCAACATCATTACTACTTGGCCAAACTCAAAATTAGCTAGCCCAGTAGACATCCACAACGTTTGTAATGACTCCATTACACCACCTATGCCAAACTTAATAAAACATCGCCAACGGCAACAGAGTCGCCTTCTTTGACGTTAATTGAGACAATCTTGCCACCCGTTACGGCACGTACCTCTGTTTCCATTTTCATTGCTTCCATTACGATAACAACATCACCGGCTTCAACCTGCTCACCTTCACTAACTAGCAGTTTGAAAATATTGCCCGCTAACGGGGCATTTAATGTTTCGTCACCGCTGACAGTGGCAGACTGCTTCGTTTCTGAATCTGTTGCAGCGCTCACGCCACTAACAGAGCCACTAGGACCAACAACCACATCGTAAACTTTACCATCAACACTCACAGAGTAATTTTCTGTACTACCTTGAGCCGCAGGAACAGGCGTAGACGCAGCATCTTCTTTAGTTGGTACAGGTTCAAACGCATCAGGATTATGACGGTTTTCTAAAAACTTTAAGCCAATTTGTGGGAACAAGGCATAGGTTAAAACATCATCAATTTTATCTTCAGCTAATTGAATATTTTTCTCACTGGCTAACTTATCCAATTCCTGAGTTAACTTATCCATTTCAGGCTGGATCATATCTGCTGGGCGACAAGTGATCGCTTCCTTACCGTCTAATACACGCGCTTGTAATTCAGCATTCACTTCTGAAGCCGTTGCACCATACTCACCTTTTAATACGCCGGCAGTTTCTTTAGTAATAGACTTATAACGCTCTCCGGTTAAGACATTCAATACTGATTGCGTGCCTACAATTTGAGAAGTAGGCGTCACTAAAGGAATATTACCTAAATCTTTACGTACACGAGGGATTTCTTGTAACACTTCATCAAATTTGTCTGCTGCGCCTTGTTCCTTAAGTTGATTTTCCATATTGGTTAGCATGCCGCCTGGCACTTGCGCCAATAAAATACGTGCATCAATGCCTTTTAAACTTCCTTCAAATTTTGCATATTTTTCTCTTACACCACGGAAATAAGCCGCTACTTCCGCTAATTTCTCCATATCTAAACCAGTATCGCGTTCAGTACCTTCCACGATAGATACAATCGTTTCGGTTGGTGAGTGTCCGTAAGTTTGGCTCATCGATGAAATTGACGTATCTATCACATCTACATCCGCATCAATGGCTTTCATGTGAGTCGCAACGCTAAGACCTGTTGTTGCATGACAATGTAATGAAATAGGTAAAGTAACGGTTTCCTTCAAACGGCCAATAAGTTCAGCAGCATCATAAGGTTTCAATAAGCCTGACATATCTTTAATACATAAAGAGTGTGCTCCCATATCCTCAAGTTGCTTAGCCATGGTGAGCCAGCCTTCTAAGGTATGAACAGGGCTTTCGGTATAACTTAAAGTGCCTTGGGCATGCGCGCCCACATTAACAGCCGCCTTCACCGCCGTTTGTAAATTTCTCACGTCATTCATGGCATCAAAAATACGAAAAACATCAACACCATTAACGTGTGCACGTTCAACAAATTTCTCGACAACATCATCAGCGTAGTGTCGATAACCTAGAATATTCTGGCCACGAAATAACATTTGCTGTTTGGTTTTCGGCATGGCTTTTTTCAATGCACGTATACGCTCCCAAGGATCTTCTCCTAAATAGCGAATGCAAGAATCAAACGTTGCCCCCCCCCATGATTCAATCGACCAAAAGCCAATCTCATCAAGAACAGGTGCAATAGGAAGCATATCTTCTAAACGTAGCCTAGTGGCCAACAACGATTGATGCCCATCTCTTAAAACAACTTCTGTAATCCCTAGTGGTTTTGACATGTGCTGATGCTCCTATTTCTTTTTACTATTTTTTTGACGATATTGATTCACCGCAGAACTAATCGCGGCAACAATGGCAGGGGATATTCCCTCAGTAGCTGAATTACCACTTTTGGCAACATTACGCTGAGATTTAGGTTGAATAATAGGATCTGGGTATTTATCCGCAAGTTTTACCAAGACAATATTAATAAACAGGATCAGTATCCCTAAAAAAGCGAAAACAAATACCATTCCTGCTAGCATCAAAGTGCCAGCTTCAACAAATAACTGTGATAAGTTATCCATGACGATTCTCTATTGATTACAAACCTAGAATTAGAATAATCACTCCAATATATAAATTGCAAATCATATTTAGTCGTTTCAGAAAAAAAAACACAAGTCAATAGGACAAAAGACACTTTTTTAGCAGGTTATTCAACTTTTTTTAATAATTATTCGTTAAATGGTTATAAAAGCATAACATTGTATACAATTTAATTTCTTTATATTTCGCATGTTAGCGAGTCAAAATACAACATTGTATACAATATTAAAAATACAACCACTGAATAGCTGTTGAATATACTTGTTCAATAGCTTACTACGAAAATCATCGTTTATTGTTCAACTCAGCACATAATTGACTGCTCAAAGAGCTGATCAATTGTATGTGATGGCCTACGGATAATTAGGCTAGACAAATCGGGAAAGTATGAAAAAGTAACTAAGAGAACCAAAGGCACAAACCTTCAGGCGAAAAAAAACCAACCCTAAGGTTGGTTTTCTTGATGTGGCGGACGCGGCAGGAGTCGAACCTGCGACCGCCTGGTTCGTAGCCAGGTACTCTATCCAGCTGAGCTACGCGTCCGCGGTCAATCTATATTTTATATCCCAGATTTAGAGATAAGCTAAAAGCTATACTATTATATTATTTATCCAGCCTTAATAGTAGCTGCTCTTATTTATTTTACCACTTTAAGAAAAGTGGCGGACGCGGCAGGAGTCGAACCTGCGACCGCCTGGTTCGTAGCCAGGTACTCTATCCAGCTGAGCTACGCGTCCGCAATTAACCTATCTTTTATATCTTAAGTTTAAGATAGCGAAACTAGTTCGCATTCTAGTTTTTATCCCTAGAAAGGATGGCGGTGAGCGAGAGATTCGAACTCTCGATCGGGTTTAACGCCGATACTCCCTTAGCAGGGGAGCGCCTTCAGCCACTCGGCCAGCTCACCAGTGGGTGCGAATATTAATGGATCTTAAAAATATGTCAAACGATTTTTTAGCTTTTATTTCTGTTTGCTGAGAATTCACCCAACACGGCGATTAATCAGCCATTTTTTTAACAAAAAATAACAACTGCCGTAAAATAATAGTTGTTAATATACAAAAAAGCCGACTTACGCCGGCTTTTTGTTTGAATGCATTATTTTTAGAATTTATTGCCTGATGCTTCACTGTCACCCTTTTCAGACTGAATTCGCATATAAATTTCTTCACGGTGCACAGAAACCTCTTTAGGTGCATTGACTCCAATACGAACCTGATTTCCTTTTACACCTAATACTGTGACGGTTACATCGTCACCTATCATCAAGGTTTCTCCAACTCGACGTGTTAATATTAACATTCCTAATTTCCTTTCTTTTAACTACGGGATCCACTAAAAATACATAAGCTAGTAATAAATTTAGTCTAAATTTGGTAATTTACATACTTATTTGGATAAATATTTATGTAAAAATAACTACTTACTCAAATTTCTATGTACTAAAATTCAATCAAATTGGTAAAAAGCTAGTAAATTTATCCAAATGATGATTTTAGTAACCAACACTATTATTTTAGCAAGCTTATCACTTGGGTACACAAAAAAAGTACACTTTTATTGATTTATTCGTAAATGCAATGATTTTGTCAAAATAAAGCAACAATTTATTAACATTTTCTGCGTTAGATACAAAAAAGGAAACACTTAGGTTTCCTTTTCAACTATCTGTAATAACAAATCAAATTAACTCAGCTTTTCCTGCAACCAGCTTTCAACACTCGCTAACGCACTCGGAATGTTTTCAGGTTGGCTACCACCGGCTTGCGCCATATCTGGGCGTCCGCCCCCTTTACCGCCAACTTGCTCGGCAACAAGATTAACTAATTCCCCTGCTTTGACTTGCCCGACGAGATCTTTGGTTACACCTGCAATTAACCCCACTTTGCCATCATTTGCTGTCGCTAACAAAATAATACCTGAGCCTAATTTGACTTTAAGATCATCTACCATGCCTCTGAGATCTTTAGAGGCAACGCCATCAAGTGCTGCAATTAATGCTTTAACGCCATTTACTTCAATAGCTTGACTGACAAGATCAGAGCCCGCTTGTGCGGCTAACTGTTGCTTCAATTGCGCAATTTCTTTCTCAAACTGCTTATTTTTATTGATCACTTGCTCAACTTTATCAATCGAATTAGCAACATCAGATTTAACCAAGTTGGCAATTGATAATAGCGTTTGTGCTTGCTGATCAACATAAGCTAAAGCTCCTTCACCTGAGACAGCTTCAATACGCCTTACCCCAGCGGCAATACCCGATTCAGAGACAATTTTTACTAACCCTATTTCGCCGGTTCTATCAACATGGACACCGCCACATAGCTCAGTAGAGAAATCGCCTAGTGTTACTACACGTACTTCATCGTCATATTTCTCACCAAATAACGCCATTGCTCCTTTTTCTTTCGCCTCATCAATTTGCATCAACTGAGTATCACGTGAATGATTACGACGAATCTCATGGTTAACCAAGGTTTCAACTTCATTGATCTCTTGTGGCGTTAAAGCTTCAAAATGTGAGAAATCGAAACGCAATTTTTCGGCATCACATAACGAGCCTTTTTGTGTAACATGCTCACCTAATACTTTTCTTAACGCCGCATGTAATAAATGCGTTGCCGTATGGTTTTTCACAATAGCGGCTCGACGATCAGCGTCTATCTCCGCTTTAACTCTGGCATTAAGGTTAATATCTGTTTTAGCAATACCTTGATGGGCAAATGCATTACCAATTTTCACGGTATCTGTGACTTCAAACACTCCGTGCTCTGTCACGATAAAACCAGTGTCCCCTACTTGACCACCTGACTCAGCATAAAACGGGGTATTATCAAGGATCACTATGCCTTGCTCACCGCTTTTTAACACATTGACCTGACCATCATTATTGAATAATTCAACCACAGTCGAAGAAAATGAATGATTGGTGTAGCCTTTAAAGTGAGTTTGTTTGTCTGACTTTAATTGTTTGTTGTAGTTAGTACCAAATTGACTTGCTTGTTGGGCACGTTCTCGCTGTAAGCCCATCGCGACATCAAAGCCATTGTGATCAATTTTTAATTGACGTTCTCGGGCAATATCCGCGGTTAAGTCGGCAGGAAAACCATAGGTATCATATAATTTAAAGACGTCATCACCACTGATCGTATCACCCTGTAAATTAGATAAAATATCTTCTAATAACAACATACCGCGATCTAAGGTACGACCAAATTGCTCTTCTTCAATACGTAAAATTTTCTCAATAACCGCTTGTTGTTGTGCAAGTTCGGGGTACGCCTGCCCCATTTGTTCAATAAGTGCACCAACCAACTTATGGAAAAAGTGTGATTTAGCTTCTAATTTATGACCATGGCGGATTGCACGACGAATAATACGTCTTAATACATAGCCTCGTCCTTCATTTGACGGCATCACACCATCTAAAATCAAAAAGCTACACGAGCGAATATGATCGGCAATGACGCGCAACGATTTATGTTCAAGATCATTACAATGCAATAACCTTGCTGTCGCTTGAATTAACGCTTGGAAAATATCAATTTCATAGTTGCTATGCACGTTCTGCATAATTGCAGAAATACGCTCTAACCCCATCCCGGTATCAACCGAAGGCTTAGGTAAGGCTTCCATCGTACCGTCTTCTTGACGGTTATATTGCATAAATACAATATTCCAGATTTCAATAAAACGATCACCATCTTCTTCAGGAGAACCAGGAGGGCCACCCCAAATCTCTTCACCGTGATCATAAAAAATTTCTGAGCATGGACCACAAGGGCCAGTATCCCCCATAGACCAGAAGTTATCTGATTCATACTTCTTACTTGGTGACTTATCGCCAATACGAATAATCTTTTCTGCTGGCACACCAATTTTATTTGCCCACAAATCGTAAGCTTCATCATCCGATTCGTATATGGTCACTAATAGCTTTTCTTTAGGCAATTTCAGCACTTCGGTCAGAAACTCCCACGCATAAGCAATAGCATCTTCTTTAAAATAATCACCGAAACTAAAATTACCTAACATTTCAAAAAAGGTATGGTGGCGCGCGGTATAGCCAACGTTCTCTAAATCATTATGTTTACCACCCGCACGAACACAGCGCTGCGACGAAGTAGCACGCGTATAACTACGCTTTTCAGCACCAAGAAACACATCTTTAAACGGTACCATACCGGCATTAGTAAAAAGCAAGGTAGCGTCATTACCAGGAACTAATGAGCTACTCGCAACAATCTGATGTTGCTTTGATGAATAAAAATCTAAAAATGCCTGTCTCAAATCGGCACTGGTTTTAATCATGGGAATATCCAAATTTTTTAGTGATCTGTAAACTGTATAATTAATGGATGCTGTTACTCACTTTGCACATCCAAGTTCAATACCGAAAAAATTTCATCCGTTGAAAAGCCTCGATATTGTAAAAAACGTATGCGTTTTGCTTTATCTTTTTGATCTTTAATGTCGCTACCATTAAATTTTTTAAGGTAACTTTGCCTCGCTTGGTGGTACCAGTCAATATCAGTTTGTTCTTCAGCTAATGCAATAATGGATGAGTTCACCCCTTTTTGTTGCAACTCTGTCTCAATATAGCGCCTGCCATAGCCTTTATTAATTCGGCTACGAAACACACTTTCGGCAAACCGTTGTTCGCTAAGATAATCATTGTCGAGTAAAAAACTGATCACCGTATCGATGTCATCAGCCTGATACTCTCGTTGTCGTAACTTATTGGTTAATTCAACAATCGAATGTTCTCGTCGAGATAATAAATCTATTGCTTTATGTAATAGTGCTTTATTCAAACCTTCAACGCCAAGGATCATCTTGTACCACAAGATAATGCAATTTAGTGCAAAACATCTAACTATTCTACCTTTAACTCAATAAAAAATCATAATTGCAGGTGAAAATATGATAAGTTTTTACATTATTGAAAGAATCACGCAAAATATAAAAAATGTGACCCGCTATGCTATTAATAACAATAGGGAACTGTATGAAGGATTATCTTAACCATTTTTATCGTTTAATTTATATTTTAACCTTGGCTGTTGCACTACAAGCTTGCGGTGGTTCTAACGATAAATCTGAAAACTACACTATTTCAGCGAATACAACTGCAATCACCTTTAGTAATGAGTTTTTGCAAGTTTCAGATGATACTTATCAAGTGGATGTGACTTTTAATGGTAAAGGATTATTAGTAGGTTTTGCGCCAGACAGTCAACTCGCTAGCTGGTTAAACTATCAAACTAAAAATGTCACCGAAAATTCAGCAAGCTTAATTATCAACGTAGTCAATGCTGAAAATATTATTGCCAGTCAATACAATACGACGTTGCGTTTATCTACAGGTGATGTCGATAAAGTAAACTTAGTACATCATGATATTGATATTTCTCTCTTGGTATGGCAGTTATCTACAAACAAAGAGCAGATCAACTTCCAAACAACTTATGGTGAAACCACACTTGCCAGCCAAACATTAGATATCGTCAGTGAAAATAATCAGTGGATCGCGCAAAGTGATGTTGATTGGCTAAGCTTGGATATTAGCGAAGGAAATGGCAACGGACAAATTACGATCAGCCCTAAACTGGAACTGTTCAGACAAGCAGGGCTTTATCAAGGCAATATAGTGTTAACAGAAATGACTTCTGGTGATACCAAAAACGTACCCGTTAACATTGCATTAGATCCAATACGATTATATGGCCATACTCCCGCGATAGCATTTAATCAACAGTTTAACCTGTCATATTTAACGCAAACGGTAGATATTCTGACTAATGCCGTTACTGACATTGATTGGCTGGCAACGAGCAGTGCTGAGTGGTTAACATTAACCCCAGACAGCGAAAATAACCGCTTAACTGTTAGCGTTGACCCAACAAAAGTTGCCGACAATGGCTTTTATAGTGCTGATATTCTGTTATCGCCACAAGAGCCAGCAGCAAGTTCATCAGCTACTATCAAGGTAAGTTTTACCAAAGGTAACTTTGACACAAATGATTTACCTGAAGTGATAATATCTGAAGTCACTGCCAATAATAATGCAACGGTGTTAGACCCTTTAAGACCTTATCTTTATATTGCTCAAGGCGATACCATTAAAGCATTTAATATAATTGATGGTTTAGAAGTCAGTAGCACAGTTTCTCCATTACCTGGATTTGAGCTGACCAACTTAGTGATCCACCCCGATGGTTCAATGATGTTAGTTTCAAATAATGAAACCTATGTTGATGAAAATGAACAAGAACAAACACGCACCAATTATTATCAATTTGATTTAACAGATTTAAGCTTTACCCAACTCGATAGCTCATTAATCGATATTGAATATCCCCCTAAACGTATCATTATGGTGTCAGGACAACCTGTTGTGGTGACCCAAGCATTAGAACTTGCTAATTTGTCTTTACAGCGCCAATACTGGGATGTTGAAAATGCCTTTTTAACTTCCACTATCGATTATGTGGCTGCAAGCAATCACTTATTAGCGTTCGATGCTGCCAATCTAAACTTAAAGCACCACAGCTTAAGCTACAATGCCTTTGCACCGAGCAGCGTTAAAATAGAAAGCACACAAGATTATGTTAATACGGCTTTTAATAGTGGCATTGCTGCTATCGCAACCAGCAAATCTGGCCAATATATTTATACCGTCAATTCACTATCAGAATGGTCAACCTTTGATGGCGAAACTTTTAATGATCAAGGCATGCTTGATGGCAACGCATTAACCATTCCTGTTGCCATAACCACAGACAATAATGACAACAGCTACGTGTACCGCTTCGATAGTGAAATTGGTTATTTCACTTTAAGCCAGTACGACAGTCATCAGGTAAACACTTGGACGGCTGCTTATAGCGCTGGCTCTACTGAGGTCTACTTATCCGCTGCATATCAACGCGTGATCCATTACAACCGTGACGAAAATAAATTAGTCATCGACTACATTAGCCACTAGTTTTCTACTGAAATACGGGAGTCGGTGATATCAACAATCATTATTAATATCACCAACTGCTACTTTTCTTGCTTCATCGTTTATCGCGCCATTAAGCCCATTAACCGCAAAATATTTGTTTATAAAAACACCGTCGTTTAATTTATCAGCAACAACTTCAGTTTAGAGGGAACTAAATGACAAACCTAACAAAGCTATTAATGTGCATATTGGTACCTTTCACCGCCAATACTTATGCAACAGAGAGCACTACAATTAATTTTACCAATAAAACACCGCTGTTTGATGGTCACTGTAAACAAAATGAATGGCATGGGGCAACAAAACTACAACTTCCTGCACAAATCACGCTTTATCTTATGCACAATAAAGATTCATTATTTGTTTGTGCCACAGGAAAAGACAAAGATTACACCGTAATTGACCTTTATATTGAAGATAAGAAAACGGGACATCTACACAATCTTCACGCATCTGCGCAACTAGGAGAAAGAATTTTAGTGGATAAAGCGTGGAGTGAGTCTGTTTTTTGGAATAATAAAGACTGGGGCGGTTTTTGGGTGCCTTACGCAGGAGAAGAGAAAACTGACAATGGCACAAGAACTCTATTTTTAGCAGGCTCAGACCGGGAGATCCAAGTACTTAGGAACAAATTCACCGGCAATACTTGGACCATGATGATTGGTATCAGTGCCGTTTACCAGCAAGGAAAATACGGCGCAAAATTCTTTTACCCTAGCAAGGCAAACGATAGCGATAAATCAACTTGGGCAAAATTTTCATTTACTCAATAACCGCTATATCTCTGCAATTATTTTAGCCCTTTGATGAGTGTTTTTAGCCAGCGCTCTTCACTGATAAATGACCATGCCTGATCTTTGTATTGCTCGCCGATACCAGCAGCAAGTATTTGCTGTTCAGACTTACCTTCAGCCAAGGCTTTAGACACTCGCTTAATGCTAAAGTCAATCATCTTAGCAAATGCACTATAGCCAGCTTTATCAGTTAACTGACCATGACCTGGAATAATGGCGACATCATCCGGCATCATTGCCAATAACTGATTCACATTGGCTAAATAACCTTTGACACTGCCGCCACCATCAAGGTCAATATAAGGAAAACCTAGTTCAAAAAATAAATCACCTGTGTGTAACACATTCGCCTGTTTAAAATAGACAACCGTATCACCATCGGTATGGCCTGCGGGAAAATGTATTAGCTGCACTTCTTCATCTTGTAAATAGATGGTAACGCCATTGTCATAGGTGACAACAGGTAAAGCCGCGGTTTGATGATCTTGCTCAGCTTGTAAACGACTTCTGACATTCTGATGAGCAAAAATAGGTGCTTTATGGGAAAAGAAAGCATTACTCCCCGTATGATCACCATGATAGTGAGTATTCACAATATATTTTAATTGATTATTGTTAATGCCCTGCATGGCCGCTTCTATTTTCTTTGCTAGCGGCTGAAACTGATCATCGACTAACAATAAACCAGCTTCTGTCGCCAATACGCCAATATTGCCACCCGCGCCTGTTAACATATAAACATTACCAGCAACCGCCGTTGTTTTGATCTCAACGTCTGACATATCTTGTGCATGAACACTAGTTAAAGTTAATGCAATCACACATAGTGATAACCATGATTTTTTAAACATTTATCCTTCCTTTAAAGTAAACTGATTAACAACAGCAACGCCTCTATTTCCTAGTGTTTAATCATTTGACTTTTAACGCCTAATGTCAAACCATTAAACAAATTTCACAATCGTTTACCCTTCCTGTTTGTCCTTTACATGCTTTATCTAACCACTTTTAAATTAGGTGACCATAGTGATAAAAGCATATTAAGCGATTGCTACCTAAATTGAAAAATCCAAATCTAATTGTTTTCTTTGTGATTTTTCTTTGCAAAGGCTCACGTGAATACCAAGTAACCTTACTGATTTTCCGTTGCCTCGTTGTATCGCTTCGATGAGAAGTTGCTCTAACATCTCTACACTTATTGACGTCGCAGCCTGTTCTCTAGTCGTTTGTTGAAAATCAGCGAACTTAACCTTAACACCTACCTTATTCATACCTCTTGATGCCAGGTATTTAGCTGCGCGACTTTCAAGTTCTGGTAGCAATTTTTCCTTGATAATTAACAGCATATCACTTAAATGACAAATATCTTGTTCAAACGTTCTTTCCACCCCGACAGATTTTCGCTCTCGAGACACTTGAATTTCACGATCATCAATACCGTGACACCTGTCCCACAGTACGCGACCATACTTACCAAATTTTTCGATGAAAAAAAGCTCATTAGCCGCCCGAACATCGCCACAGGTTAAAAACCCGAGTTCGCCTAACTTCTTTGAGGTAACCTTGCCGACACCGGGTATTTTTCGAAGTGAAAGTGTCTCAAGAAATTCATTTACCTGTATGGGACTGATCGTGCATTGACCATTAGGTTTATTCAGATCAGAGGCTATTTTGGCAACAAATTTCAATGGGGCAATACCTGCACTTGCCGTCAATCCAGTTTGTCGAAATATCTCTGCTCGAATTTCTTGTGCGATGAGGGTTGCAGAGCCTTCATGCAAAGGACACTCAGTCAAATCAAGATAGGCCTCGTCCAATGATAATGGTTCAATGATGTTAGTATATTGCTCGAATATTGCTCTGATAACTTTGCTTGTTTCCTTGTAGACGGCCATTCTTCCAGGA
Organism: Thalassotalea sp. G2M2-11; assembly: GCF_017168195.1. Taxonomy (GTDB): domain Bacteria; phylum Pseudomonadota; class Gammaproteobacteria; order Enterobacterales; family Alteromonadaceae; genus Thalassotalea_E. Next base: position 1,167,973 of record NZ_JADNYL010000001.1, on the reverse strand, counting down.
ACCACAATCAGGTTGGGACACTTTTTCATTGCCATTGCCGTTGGCATCGCTGAACTGACTCCGTATTGTCGGGCAATGTAATTGCACGTTGATAGAACGCCCCGACGGTCTGATTTTCCGCCCACAGCCACAGGCTTTCCTATCAGGTTGGGATTATCTCTAATTTCCACCGACACAAAAAAGGCATCCATGTCTACATGTATAATCTTGCGCATGACTTAGAGTAGCACCTAAAACACTGTAAATAAAAACAGTATTTATTATTTAATGGAAAAAATCAATCACCGTTTTAACTGTGGTGACAATAATTCTTTGTCGTACTTTTTAACAAAACCCAGGTATATCTCTTTGTTTGACGGAGTAATTAAGAGATAATTAAGCAATGAAAAAAACACAGCTTACTATCAAAGAACAACACATATACCAAGCACTTAGACAGACGATGGAAAAATATGCCCCGCTGTCAGAGCAAACTTGGCAAGCATTTACCACCATCACTCGTATCAAAAAATTTGCAAAGGCGAGTGCCTTGGTTCGACTTGGAGAAATACCAACGAGTTACCATTATATCTACCAAGGCTTGGTTCGCGGCTTCACCTGCAACGACAAAGGTGTTCAGTACAACAAAAAATTTTTTAGTGAAGGCATGTTTCCTGGTGCAATGACGGCGCTGTTAACCAACTCCCCGTCAATATTGGCATTGGAAACCATTGAAGAAACAGAGTTAGTTGAGATCAATTTCAACGGATTTCGCCATCTCTTATTAGAAAAAGATGATCTAAAGTTATTTCAAATTCACTATTTAGAGCAAAATTGGTTGCTAGATAAAGATCAACGGGAGATAGAAATCGTACAGCAAGATGCGACCATGCGTTACAGACAATTTCTTCAACAACACCCTGAGCTCATCGAGCGTATTCCACAGTATCATATTGCTTCTCATCTCGGCATTACCCCAACACAATTAAGCCGGATCCGAAAAAATTTTCCAATTGATCAACCTATGTAAATGAAAGCTGTCGTTGTTCACTTTAACCTTGCCATATCTAATTGAGCAAAAACAATTAAAGAGAGAATAACGATGAACATACTTGCTGCACTTAACTGGCGTTACGCCGTGAGAAAATTTTCAGACCAAATCATCCCAGAGGATTCAATCACCACATTGATGGAAGCTACTCGCTTATCTGCTTCGTCATATGGTCTTCAGCCGTATAAAATATTACTAATAAAATCCAGTGACATCCGACAACAGCTACTGCCTTACTCCTACGGACAGGATAAAGTAGCCAACAACTCCCACTTAGTTGTCATTGCCAGTCATACCAACATTGGAGATCAGACGGTGGAGCGTTATATAGATCAATATGTCGCAACGACAAAGCAACCAGCGGCAAGTATTAGTGGCTATAGCGAGCACATGAAAAGCTCTCTTGCACAAATGACAAAACAACAGCAGCAAGAGTGGGCACATCAACAAAGCTATATTGCTCTTGGTAATCTGCTCACCTCTGCTGCGTTATTGAAAATAGACACCTGCCCGATGACAGGGTTTGACCGTAAGGGCTTTGATCAAGTGCTGGGACTGAATCAACAAGGGCTCACTGCATCCATTATCTGTGCATTGGGTTACCGTGATAGCCAAGACCTAGCCGCTAGTAAAGCAAAAGTGAGATTTAATTATCAAGAAATGGTGATGGAGCTCTAACATGAACTTATTGTCGTTACTGGCTTTAGCTGCTGGCGCTGCCATTGCCATACAAGCAGCAATGAATGCCAAACTAGGTTTATTGGTCAAAAACGCCTTAATGGGCTCAAGTATTGCTTTTTTTGTTGCTTGTCTATGTTCGTTGCTGGCGATTACGCTAACTTCCAGCCAATTCCCCCGTTCAGAGGATATTCGTGCTGTACCACTCTATTTATGGTTTTCTGGTGGTGCACTAGCAGCATTTGGTGTCGGGGCCTTTTATTTTCTTATACCAAAGCTTGGTGTCGGTGCCATGATGTCATATGCATTGGCGGGGCAAATTATTACGGCAAATATTATCAGTCACTTTGGTTGGTTTAACCTGCCACAAAAGCCAATTGATATAAAACTATCTTTCGGCACCCTGTTATTCGTCGCTGGTATCATATTAATTAACGGAGGACTCTCTAGTGACAACAACTAAGTTAAACAAAGCACAGATAGATCAAGCCAATCTGGCAAACTTAATGTCGCTATGGCAATGCTATGGAGTAGAACATGGCAAGAAAATTAGACAATACCAACTCAATAACAGTCAGCACTGGCCACACCGTGTATGGCTTAGTAAGAAAGAAGACCCAACTCATTCTACTTCAACTCCACTAGCAAGTTGTCAACTGAATAATTCAATGCAACTGTTGCCTTCTGGCAGCATCTTTCCAGTTTGGCCAAGTGATATTATTAAAGAAAGTGATTATGCTTGTCTGTCAACCCTAAATGCTGTTAACCAATATGTTAGCCAGCACTGGGCGTTACATTTTCAACAAACAGCGATGTACTTACCATTGAACCATCCGCTCAAATTACCAAAATGCAATAACGCACTTAATATAAAATCCATTTCTACGGATAATGACATCAAACAATGGGTCGGCATTGGCAGCCAGGCATTTGGTTATGATATTAATTTTCAAGTGATCCAGCAGCTTCGCCGCAATTCAGCTATCCACTTATTACTAGCTTGGTTAGATCAAACGCCAGTTGCATGCGGTTTGCTCTACCAGACCGACAAGGTTATCGGTATTCATCAGGTTGCCATCGCTCCTAAGTATCAAGGGCAAGGATTAGCAAAACAACTAATGGTTGAAATGATAAATCGTTGTTTTGAATTAGGGGGAAACTATGTGGTGTTACAGGCTTCTAGTGCAGGAAAACCGCTTTATCAAAAGCTAGGCTTTCACGAACAATTTATCATCGATAACTATCAATTGGTATAACTTATCGCTAATGATGCAAACGTTACAAGAGTCAGTCCTGAAAAAAAGCAAAGGCCACTATGATAGTGGCCTTTGCTTAGTAAACATTAACATCAGATATTCTTAATATCGATAGTTTGTTGCTGCGCTGCCTTGCGTTCTCGCTCTTTACGTTTTTCGCATGGATTTTCACAATCACAGGCTTTTTCAATCCCGATTGTAGATAAACCACCACAGCTGCCTGCTAAGGTTTTTTGTTGAAAAATATAGCCAACTGCCATTGCCACGACAATCACTAAAAAGAAGCCGAAAGTGATAAGAAAAATCGTCATAAATACAACCTTAATAAGTGGACAATGCTACTTTAAATACTGCATAAATTTTACCGTACTTTGCTCAACAAAGCCATGCTCTGTTTTTGCAATCATATACGCGGCAATATCATGCTGCTTAGCGAATGCTAACGCTTTCTCTTCTCCCATCACCATCATGGCAGTCGATAAACCATCAGCGGTCATTGATGAAGGGTGAATAACGGTCACAGATACTAACTTATGAGAAATCGGTTTGCCGCTATCTGGATCAATAATATGGGAAAAACGTTGACCATCAACTTCAAAATAGTTGCGATAATCTCCCGATGTTGCCACGGCGTTATCTTTTGGCACTATGACCTGATGGACAGCACGCTCTTCTGACACTGGTTTTTCAATGGCTATATGCCAAAGCTCGCCGGTATGTTTGAAGCCCTTGACGCGCATCTCACCGCCAATTTCAACTAAGTAGTTATGTATGCCTCGCTGCTCAATAAGCTCAGCAACCAAGTCAACACCATAGCCTTTCGCTATGGTAGACAAATCTACGTACAATTGCGGGATTGCTTTAGTCATCTTATCGTTAACAAGCGATAAGTGCTCCAAACCCACCTTTTTTTGTACCTCAGTAAGTTCTTGTGCTGATGGTACCGTTTCAGGGCGATATTGAGGACCAAAGCCCCATAAATTAACCAATGGACCAACGGTAACATCTAATTTACCTTCGCTAAGATGACCAAGGCGTATTGCCTCTTTTACCACGCGTTTTAATCCCGCCGATACCGAAACCGCTTCGGTTGAGGTGGATTGGTTAAACAGCGACAACTCTGACGTTGGAATATAAGTCGACATTTCTTGATTAACTTGCACCAAGGCTTTATCAATATCTTGATGCAGAGTTTGCGTATCAAAGCTTTCATCCACCACGATTTTGATATTGTAAGTAGTGCCCATGGTTTGCCCTTGCAGCAAAACCTCTTGTTTCGCTAAGTCATTACTTGGAAAGCAGCCCGAAAGCACTATGGCAATAAAAAAAGCGCCGACTAGTTTTATATGATTCATCACAATTACCTAAAAAATTATTTATCTAAACGACCTTCGTCTGTGGCAATTTAATTAACCAAAGTCGCTTAGATAAATAAAAGGTGACCTAAGTCACCTTTTATTTATCTATTTCATAAAATTTTAGAATTTTTACCCGAGTGAATGGTTTTAGTTCTAGGAGTGAGCGCGGAGCCTAGTTTACTAGGTGAGCACTCACGACAACGAAATTAAAGCATTCAATCAGTAAAAAACTAAAATTATCCGCCGAAGTCGTCAAGCAAGATGTTCTCATCTTCCACGCCTAACTCTTTCAGCATGTGGATAACGGCAGCATTCATCATCGGTGGCCCACACATGTAGTATTCACAATCTTCTGGTGCTTCATGATCTTTTAAGTATTGCTCATAAAGTACGTTGTGAATAAAGCCTGTTAGACCGTCCCAGTTATCTTCTGGTTGTGGGTCTGATAAAGCAACATGCCACTCAAAGTTGTCATTTTCAGCTGAAAGCATATTGTAATCGTCTTCGTAAAACATTTCACGAAGTGAACGAGCACCATACCAGAAAGACATTTTACGCTTAGACTTAAGACGCTTAAGCTGATCGAAAATATGAGAACGCATTGGCGCCATACCGGCACCACCACCAATAAAGACCATTTCTGCATCGGTATCTTTTGCGAAGAATTCACCAAATGGACCAGAAATAGTCACTTTATCACCTGGCTTTAAGCTAAAGATGTATGACGACATTTTACCTGCTGGTAAATGCAATTTACCTGGTGGTGGTGTCGCAATACGCACGTTAAGCATGATAATGCCTTCTTCTTCAGGGTAGTTCGCCATTGAGTATGCACGTAATGTTGGCTCATCTACTTTAGATTCTACATCGAAGAAACCAAAGTGCTCCCAATCACCACGATATTGCTCATCAATATCAAAATCAGAATATTTAGCATGGTACGCTGGTGCTTCAATTTGAATATAACCACCTGCTCTAAATGGGACAGATTCACCATCAGGAATTCTAAGCTTCAATTCTTTAATGAATGTTGCTTTGTTATCGTTAGAGATAACTTCACATTCCCACTGCTGAACACCAAAGATTTCGTCTTCTACTTCAATATCCATGTCTTGCTTAACAGCAACTTGACATGAAAGACGACAACCTTCTTTTGCTTCACGTTTAGTAATATGGCCCAATTCTGTTGGTAAAATATCACCACCACCAGATTTTACATGTACACGACACTGACCACATGTACCACCACCACCACAAGCAGAAGGTACAAAAATACCTTGGTCTGCTAGGGCACCTAATAGCTTACCACCTGCCGCAGTTGTAACTGCTTTTTCAGGGTCGCCATTAATTGAAATAGTCACATCACCATCAGCAACCAACTTTGATTTAGCAAATAAGATCACTAGAACCAAAGCGATAACGATTGCGGTAAACATGCCTACGCCGAGAATAATTTCCATCGACTTTTCCTTTACACTTTTCTAGGAGAAAGCATACTAGATGCTTTCTGCGTTAATCTTATTATAACGAAATACCACCGAAAGAAAGAAAGCCAAATGCCATCAATCCTGCAGTAATAAACGTAATCCCCAAACCTTTAAGGCCAGCTGGTACATCAGAATATTTCATCTTCTCACGGATACCCGCAAGTAACACAATCGCTAATGCCCAACCAATACCTGAGCCAATACCATACACAACTGACTCGCCTAACGTGTAGTTACGAGCAACCATAAATGATACCGCACCAAAAATCGCACAGTTCACTGTGATTAATGGTAAGAAGATACCTAATGCTTGATAAAGCGCAGGGAAATACTTGTCTAAGACCATTTCAAGGATCTGTACTAACGCAGCGATCACACCAATAAAGGTAATAAATGATAAGAAGCTAAGATCAATTGACTCTTTCGGGTCAGTGATACCTAAGATTCCATCTAATGCGCCTGGTGCCAAGATTGCTTGGTAAATGACTTGGTTAGCAGGTACGGCAATGCCTAATACCACAATAACCGCCACACCTAGACCAATCGCTGTGCTGACTTTCTTAGAAACCGCTAAGAAAGTACACATACCCAAGAAAAATGATAACGCAATGTTCTCAATAAAAATGGTTTTAACTAATAAACTAAGATAATGTTCCATCGGTTAGTCCTTCTCAACTTGCTCTGGTTTCCACTGGCGAATAGCCCAGATCATCAAACCAATAATGAAGAATGAGCTAAATGGTAAAACCAATAAGCCGTTCGCTTGATACCAACCACCGTTTTGAATTAACGGTAGAACTTCCATACCAAAAATGGTACCGAAACCGAATAACTCACGGAAGAAAGCAACCGTCATCAAGACAAAACCGTAACCTAAACCGTTACCGATACCATCCATAAAGCTCACGCCAGGTTTTTCTTTCATGGCGAACGCTTCTGCACGTCCCATAACGATACAGTTAGTAATAATCAAACCGATATATACTGATAACTCTTTCGATAACTGATATGAAAAAGCTTTCAATACTTGGTCAACCACAATAACCAATGAAGCAATAATTGCCATTTGCACGATAATACGTACGCTTGATGGTATCTGATTGCGAATTATCGAAATAAAGAAGTTAGAAAATGCAGTTACCAAAACCACAGCGATAGTCATAACTAACGCATTAGTCATTGAACTGGTAACAGCAAGCGCAGAACAAATACCCAGTACTTGTAACGCGATAGGGTTATTATCAACGATCGGTTTCGTTAATACTTTTTTAGCATCTGAAGACATTAGATTAAGCCTCCGTCATTGTGCTTAGTAATGAAAGGTAAGTACCCCTCTTTACCAAACCAGAATTGAAGTGTGCGGGTTACACCATTACTTGTTAAAGTAGCACCAGATAACGCATCAACACCGTTGATATCGCCAGCTTTTGCGCCACCTTTCACTAGATTAACTGCCGCTTCACCCTGCTCATTATAGATTTTTTTACCTGGCCACTTAGCTTTCCACTTAGGGTTCATTACTTCAGCACCTAAGCCCGGAGTTTCCTTATGATCAGAGTAAACAACACTTTTTACTGTGTTTAAATCAGCTTCTAAGCCAACATAACCGTACATTAAGTCCCAAAGACCAGAACCAACGATTGGGAATACCACAGTATCAACCGTGCCAGCACCATTACGCACAATGTAAATCACAGCGTCATGTGAGCGACGATTAATACCTGCCATATCGTTTTCTGGTTTTTCAGACTTAGTTGCATCACGAGAGTTACGGCGCTCGTCAAATAACAATGGGTCACCGTCAATAAACTCACCAGAGTCTAAATCGATCATTTTCGCTTCAACAAACTTACCGTAAGTTTCTTTAATCGAAAATGGCGTACCATCTGTCATGCTAAGCAAACCAGAGGCTTCTAAGATTTTTGTTTGTTGGTCAAGTAACTTATTAGTAACCTGCTTGTCTTTTAAACCAGAAGCCGCAATTGAAACTAAAGCAGCACAAACAATACATACTGCAAAAACGAATCCGACCGTTTTGCCAAAAGATTCTTTATTACTAGACATTGCGAGCAAGCCTCCGTTTTACGTTTGATTGCACAACAAAGTAGTCAAACAAAGGTGCAAACAAGTTAGCAAATAAAATTGCTAGCATCATACCTTCTGGGAATGCTGGGTTAACAACACGCACTAAGACCACCATGACACCAACTAAGGCACCAAACCAATATTTACCGGTATTAGTGAATGACGCAGAAACAGGATCTGTTGCCATAAACATCATACCGAAGGCAAAACCACCTACTACTAAGTGCCAGTGCCATGGCATCGCAAACATTGCATTAGTGTCACTACCAATCGTATTGAATAAGAAAGAAGTCACAACCATACCGCCAAACACACCTAATACGATGCGCCAAGAAGCAATACCTTTATAGAGAATATAAGCACCGCCTAATAAAATAGCCGCCGTTGACACTTCACCAACAGAACCAGGAATAAAGCCCCAGAAAGCATCCCACCAAGCTTGTGTACCAAGCGAATAGTCGATTGCACCAACTTCTGCCGCAGCACCTGCTGCTAAGGCAGTAGCACCAGAGAAACCATCAACAGCGACCCACACAGAGTCACCTGAAATTTCACTTGGATAAGCAAAGAATAAAAATGCACGACCTGCTAACGCTGGGTTTAAGAAGTTCTTACCTGTACCACCAAAAATTTCTTTCGCGATAACCACACCAAAAGTAATACCGATAGCCACTTGCCATAAAGGAATGGTTGCCGGCACAATTAAGGCGAATAAAATAGAACTTACGAAGAAACCTTCGTTCACTTCATGCTTACGAACAGCAGCAAAGAGTACTTCCCAAAAACCACCAACAATAAAGGTGACAGCATATATAGGTAAGAAGAACATCGCGCCATAAAGCATCATGCTAAACCAGCCTGAGTCTGTGGTTAAGCTACCACCGATAAACTCAAACAAGCCAACTTGCCATGTTTCAGGTAAAGCATAACCAGCTGCTAATGCTTCTGTTGCTTGGTAGCCAATATTGTACATACCAAAAAACATTGCCGGGAATACCGCTAACCAAACGGTGATCATGATACGCTTAAGATCGATGCTATCGCGCACATGTGTTTTACCCTTGTTAACATAACCTGGGGTAAATAAACCAGTAGCTATTGCTTCATATAAAGCAAACCACTTTTCATGTTTGCCGCCTTTTTCAAAATGCGGCTCAATATCTTCAATAAACTTTTTCAAGCCCATGACTAACCTTCCTTCTCAATTGTGGTTAGGCATTCACGAAGAAGCACACCGTAATCTGTTTTACCTGGGCAAACAAATGTACATAATGCTAAATCTTCTTCATCCAGCTCTAAGGCACCTAATTGTTGTGCACTGTCAGTATCGCCAGCAGCCAAATCACGTAACAACATAGTAGGTAAAATATCTAATGGCATCACTCGCTCATAGTTACCAATTGGTACCATGGCACGTGCACTACCGTTAGTCGTTGTTGTCATGTTGAACAACTTATTCGGGAAGAAATGCGACATATAAGCACGCGTCACTGAGAACTTATTCGGGCCCGGATACATATAGCCGATAAATTCTTTATCGCGACCTTCTTTTAACGCACATAACTGCACGTGATAACGACCAAGATATGCATGCACACCTTTGGCTTCTGAACCAAGTAAAACTGAACCAGAAATCACGCGAATTTCACCATCGTTAATTTCGTTAGCCACAAGGTCTTGTGTGCTAGCACCAAGAGTGGTGCGAATTAAGCGAGGGTTCTTCACTTCGGGACCCGCTAATGAAATGACGCGGCTGTTATTTAACTCACCTGTAGTAAATAACTGTCCAAAAGCAATAACATCTTGATAACCCAGATGCCAAACAAATTTATCAGAATGAACTGGTGCTAAAAAGTGGATATGTGTTCCCACTAAACCTGCTGGATGCTTACCAGCAAATTCATTCACTTCGACAGTCGAAGTGGTTGGAATATCGGCACCTGGTGCTTTCGATACGAACACTTTACCTTCGGTTAAGCGTGATAAAATAGTTAAACCATTTTTAAACGCTTGCGCTTGCTCTTTAATAACAACTTCAGGGTTAGCAGCTAATGGATTGGTGTCCATCGCACTAACGAAGATAGCTGATGGTGTTGAGTCAATCGCTGGTGTCTTGCTGTAAGGACGGGTACGTAACGCAGTCCATAATCCTGAATTAACTAAATTAGCGACAACATCTTCGCGAGCGATATTGGCTAATTCATTTTCAGGATAGCTAGTAAACGTTTCTTGCTCGTCACCATCGATTTCAATGACAACAGATTGCAAAACACGCTTTTCACCACGGTTAATTTCAGTAACAACACCTGCAGCTTGAGCTGTGTATTTAACGCCTGGGTTCTTTTTATCTTCAAAAATCACCTGGCCTTTTTTAACGCGATCACCCACTTTAACAAACATGGTTGGTCGCATTCCCACAAACTCTTCACCTAATGTTGCAACGGTTTTGATGGGCGAACCATCATGGATTACTTGCTGGGGAGCACCTGCAACAGGAACATCCAGACCTTTTTTTATTGTAATCATAAACACTTGCACTACTTTGACGGGAGTATAAAAACCTTTTATTTTCTCACCTAAGTACTTTAAAAATCATAATATTAAAAAGTACCCAAGTGAAAAAACAGCCGGTTTCAGTGTATTTCAGTAGAACATCACTTTATTAAACTAGGTTAATAAAATGCATCTACCGGCTCTAAGTTAAAAATATTCTGGGGCGAATTTTAGCACAAATTTTCACAATTGCGCTATCCGACATTGATACTTTTATTGACAATTTCTTACTCTTTGTTGTTTTTTTACACGAAAAGGTAAGTTTTATTATTTTAGGTCAAAAAAAAAGGACAAAGTTTTAAAAACATTGCCCTTTTCAAAAGTAAATTTTTGACAAAACTAGTCAATTAAATGGTTAATTTCCGCTAAAGGACTGACATCCGCGTCATAATCAACCGAATCTATGCCAAAACCAAATAATTTTAAGAACTCATTGTGATAACCAACATAGTCAGTCAGTTCATCAATGGTTTCTGTCTCAACGCTGTCCCAGATCTCTTGAACGCGATCTTGCACACTATCTTCAAGTTCTTTGTAATTTTGACTCAAGCGCCCTGCTTCGTCTAAACGCGGCTTTTCGCCGTAAAGGTTTTCTTTAAACAAGCTTTGAATTTGTTCAATACAGCCTTGATAAGTGCCATCAGCTTTCATCACCTTGAACATGGCAGAAATATACAAAGGCATGATTGGGATCGCTGAACTGGCTTGAGTAACCACCGCATTCAACGACGTCACATACGCTTTGCCGTTTACCGCAGCTGATTTTTCACAAATTGCCTTTGCCGCTCTATCTAAATCTTCTTTTGCTCGACCTATTGTCGCGTGACCATAAATTGGCCAAGTTAATTTCTTACCAATATAGGTATAGGCAGTAGTTTTAAAATCATCTGCTAATACGCCAGCTTCAGACAATGCCTTGATCCACAATTCCCAGTCAGCGCCACCCATGACATCAATGGTACCTTGAATTTCATCTTCATTGGCTTGTTCAACTGACACTGAATCAATAATACGTTTTGAAGTATTCAAGTTTTTCGTGGTCACACTCTCACCAATAGGCTTTAAAGTAGAAGAGTAGACTTCGCCAGTATCAGGATCGGTTCGACGAGGAGAAGCTAAGCTATAAATCACCAAATCAATTTGGCCTAACTCTTCTTTGATCACCTCGATCGCTTTCGCTTTTAGCTCGTGAGAAAAAGCATCACCGTTAATATTTTTTGACCAAAGCCCTGCTTTATCTGCAGCCTTTTGAAACGCTGCGGTGTTATACCAACCTGCTGAAGCTGTTTTCTTCTCTGTTGGTGGCTTCTCGAAAAAGATCCCTAAGGTACTTGCACCATTACCAAAGGCAGCAGTGATGCGAGACGCTAAACCATAACCAGTTGAAGCACCAATCACTAAGACATTTTTTGGTTTATTATCTGCTTGTGTTTGATTTTTTACATATTCAATTTGCTCATTAACATGAGCTTCACATCCAACGGGATGAGCATTCGTACAAATAAAACCACGAATTTTAGGTTTGATGACCATAAGATCGCCTTTTCAATTTAATTATCGAGTAAAAGTTGCTGCATAGTTTACTCCGCTGAGCGAAATAAGAGGTATGAGCAGTTAAAGAAGCACATTTTACTGATGCACTTCTTTGTAAATGGTAAGCCCCTACTGTTAGCTATCGATGCTCAAAATACGCCTTCAGTGTTAAATCATGATAGTCACGCATCGACTGCAAAAAAGCACTGTAAGATTGCCAAATTTTTGCAAAGTTTTCATCGGCTTCGGCCTGTTCCTTTAACACTTCATCGGTATAACCTTTCAGTGCGACTAAGACATCTTTAGGGAATTTTTTTAGTTGCACGCCATGGGTATTAACTAATGTTTGTAGTGCTTGGTTATTACGCGCATTATATTCATCAAGCATGTCTTCATTGACCGCTTTAGCGGCAACTTCAATGATTTTTTGTAAATCGTTAGGCAATGCCCTAAGCGCTTTTTCATTGATAATAAACTCTAAATTTGTCCCTGTTTCATGCCATACCGATGAATAGTAATAATCAGCCGCTTGGTAAAAACCAAACGCTAAATCATTATATGGCCCCACCCACTCTGACGCATCAATGGCACCACTTTGTAATGAGGAGAAAATTTCACCACCGGTTAAGGTGACAGGAATCGCACCCGCTCGTTTCAGTACTTCCCCCCCTAGGCCTGGAATGCGCATTTTTAATCCTTTAAGGTCGTCAATACTGTTGATCTCTTTCTTAAACCAACCAGCAAACTGAGCACCAGAATTGCCACCGGCCATAGGCACAACACCAAAAGGTTTATAAAGCTCCTGCCATAATTCAAGACCACCACCATAATGTAACCAGGCATTAAATTCAGTCGCAGTCATACCAAAAGGAATCGCACTAAAAATAGGCGCAGCTGGCATTTTCCCTTTCCAATAATACGCACCACTATGCCCCATTTGTGCGGTGCCTTGCGATACCGTATCAAACACTTCAAAGCCAGGGACAAGCTCACCGGCACCATAGACTTTAATGGTTAAGCGTCCCGCACTCATCTCATTAACATATTGAGCAAATTTTTCAGGCCCTAAGCCCAAACCAGGAAAGTTTTTCGGCCATGAAGTGACTAGCTTCCATTGATATGTTTTAGCAGGCTCAGCCTGCACGGATTGTGGTGATGTTTTGTCTTGGCCACACCCCGATAAAAAGGCGACACTACAACTAAGCAAAGCAACTAAACTGAGCAAGGTTTTTTTCATATTTTTCTATCCCTTATAATAAGTAACTCACCAAGGTAAAAATTATCACCCATAAATCACACTTGGCAACCAAGTGACGAGATCTGGCCAAATAGCTAACGCTAATAGTAACAACAACTGCATAATAATAAAGGGCACTACGCCACGATAAATCGATGAGGTCCGGATTGCTTTATCAGCGACACCTCGTAAATAGAACAAAGCAAAACCAAATGGCGGCGTTAAAAATGACGTTTGTAAATTGATGGCAATCATTATCCCTAACCAAATAGGATCTAAGCCCATCGCTAATAACACGGGGGCAACAATAGGTACAACAACAAACGTAATTTCAATAAAATCTAAAATAAATCCCAAAAGAAAAATCACTAACATCACAATGAGTGTCGCACCAACAACGCCACCAGGCATTTGATTAAACAAACCATGTACCAATTCTTCACCACCAAAACCTCTAAATACGAGTGAAAACAAGCCAGCACCGATTAAAATCAAAAACACCATAGAAGTAATTTTTACCGTACTTTCCATCACCGCAACCAGATTAACCCGAGATAACTGTTGTTGAGCTAAAGCTAATAAGGTGGCGCCCATGGCGCCAACACCAGCCGCTTCTGTTGGCGTAGCGAAACCGAACAAGATTGAGCCCAAGACCACAAAAATAAGTGTGATAGGTGGGACAAGCGCTGACAGCATAAGGCCAGTTTTTGACCTGCCCTGCTGTATCTTTTCAATATCCTCTACGGTTAAATTTGGAACCTCTTTAGGCTTTAACATGGCGTATAACAAACAATAAAGCGTGTATAAGCCCACTAAAATTAGCCCGGGGATCACAGCACCTGCAAATAAATCACCAACAGAGACTGTTTCTGGGTTGAAAATACCCATTTTAAGCTGTGCTTTTTGATAAGCACTGGATAAGACATCACCTAGTAATACTAAAGCGATTGATGGTGGTATGATTTGGCCTAACGTGCCTGTCGCACAAATTATCCCCGTTGAAAATTGTTGGTTATATCCCCGCTTTAACATGGTTGGCAAAGACAATAAGCCCATGGTGACAACTGTGGCGCCAACAATTCCTGTACTAGCGGCAAGCAACATACCAACGAGCGTAACAGAGATGCCTAAACCGCCATGAAAGCGCCCAAAAAGCACCGACATGGCATTGAGCAAGTTTTCCGCAATTTTTGAGCGCTCAAGCATGGCGCCCATAAACACAAACAGAGGAACAGCTAATAAAGTTTGATTATTAATTACCCCATAAATACGACTAGGTAAGGCATGTAAAAAGCTAAATTCAAACACACCAAACTGCGAGCCAACGCCAGCGAACAACAAGGCAGTTCCGGCTAGGCTTAATGCAACGGGATAGCCCAACAGCAATACCAAACATACCACAACAAACATCAGTAATGAGAGATACTCCATTAGCTCTGCTCCCCTTTGATGACGATGATATTTCGTAAGATTTCGGCAATTCCTTGCAATGAAAGGGTGATGGCTAACAGTAAAATCAAAGATTTATTGATATAAACCAAAGGCAAACCACCCGCTTCAGCGGATTTTTCCATGATTTGCCATGAGGTTAAAACGTATTCAAAGCTGATAAAAAAAATGGTCAGACAAACAGGAAGCAGTAACAGCAGACCACCAAGTAAATTGACCCAAGCTTGCTGTACTCGAGTAAATTTTTGATAAAAAATATCTACTCGCACATGCCCATCGGCTTTGAGGGTAAAAGCCGCTCCGAGCATAAAAACGATCCCATGAAAATACAAAACCGATTCTTGCATCGCTACCCAACCTAGGTTAAAACCATAGCGTAATACCACAATTGAAAAGCTTAGCACCACCATGATTAAGGTCAGCCAAGCGATTAATTTTCCGGTATATTCGGTTAAGGTATCTATTGTGGCGATAGCAAATTTACACCATCGAAGTAACATCAATTTTCCTATTTATTATTATTTTATCCATTAGGCAGATAAGAGATTGTAATGGAATGAGGAAAGACTATTACAAAAATAATAAGAATTAAACCCAAACAAGTGCTTAGCTCATCGCTTAACTGTTAGAAACACTTGTTTGGTTAACCATGTGCTAAGCACGTTTTTTACTGCCACCTAAACATTTGGGTGATAATGGCGTGTTCGCTTCGTAATAATCATGCCATTCTTTTTCTGTATAAGTGTGCAATGCAAGTGCATGAATATGTTGAGATAATTCTTCAGACAATGCTGAATTAATTGCACGATGTCGCTTGATCAAACGCTCGCCTTCAAAATCGTTTGACACTATGATCACTTTAAAGTGTGATTCACTCCCTGGTGCCACATTATGCTGATGGCTTTCATTGATAACATCTAAATGTAGTGGAGAAAAAGCAGATAATAATTTTTGTTCAATAACAGCTTCTATAGTCATGTGAAATTCCCTAATCAGTCGCCTTCATGTTTTCATTCAATTTTAGTATTTATCAATGAATCTGCCATCTGTCTAGACGGCTATTATTGAGCAATGCATGCTAAACCTATGGAGAAAATACTAAAAATTTTAATATATTTTTCGAAATGTTAAATTAATACGCATTGGCTGTTCACGCCTAGTTTTCAGTATGGCGTGCTGCCAGTAATGCTGAGTTGGTCCAGACATCACTAATAAGCTGCCGGATTGTAAAGGTATTTTATATTTTTCACCAGTGACTTTATGTTTCAAATGAAATAAACGTTGAGCTCCGAAAGATAAAGAAGCAATCGTGGGTTGCTCACCAAGTTCAGGTTCATCATCACTATGCCAACCAACAGAATCATGTTGATCACGATAGTAATTAGCCAAGACACTGTTAAATCGGTGCTGGCAAAAATCGCTCACCTTTTCACGCAAAGACAGTAAACTCGGCGTAAAAGGCAATGCCGTTAACGTAAGGTTGGAGTAAGTATATTGCTGATAATCATCACCATACCATGCTTGTAACCTTGGCAGTTTTACCAGTTTGCCAAACATAGCGAGTTGATCGGTTCGCCATTGCAACTCTTGATGCAAAACAGATAGCCACTGCAAGCTTTCGCCATAAGGAATAAAATTAGGATAATACTGTATATTAGCATCCGTCAGCTCGATATTAATAACTCACTCCCAATACAAATAAAGCCTAAATTAATCTAGTGACAACTCAGTTATTTTGGCACAATAGCCACTCACCCACTACCGTCCATTTTGGATCGATAAAATATTACAGTAGTCATGATAAGTCCTTTTTTAATCAAAGATAAAAACCTGTTCCTTGAGCGTTACCCAGCGAATCAAGTTAATCGTAGTCTGCAAGCATGGGACTCTGCTGACGAGTACTTAATAAATTACCTCAATGAGCAGCAACTTGTCACCAATAAGCAACGCATTTTAGTGTTTAATGACAGCTTTGGCGCATTAAGCTTGCATTTTACCGAACACAGCTTGTTTATAGTGACAGATTCTTTTATCAGTCAACAAGGGCTGCTCCACAATGCTGAGCACAATCACTTATCACTTGCACACGCTAAGTTATTAACCAGTTTAGATACACTTCCACACCCTATTGATATTGTGCTGTATAAAATTCCTAAAAGTAAAACTTTGTTAGTTGAGCAGCTACAGCAATTAAGGAAAGTGGTTAATGACCGCACTGTATTCATTGCAGCAGATAAAGCGAAAAACATTCAAACCTCAACCTTAAAGATATTCGAAAAATACCTCGGCACCACAACAACGTCACTGGCGGTAAAAAAATCACGTCTGGTATTTTGTCAACTTGATAATGATCCTCAACAATTACCGCAAGAAGACTTTAGCCAAAATAAACGCTGGTACATAGAATCTCCCAAGCTGGCAATCACCAACTATGCCAATGTATTTGCCAGAGAAAAATTAGATATAGGTGCAAGAGCGTTTATCGACCATCTTCCTACATTGGATAACAAGCAGAGTACAGTGATAGATCTTGGCTGTGGTAATGGCGTAATAGGCTTAAGCTTATTAGCTCAAGCGCCCGATTGTCAGCTACATTTTGTTGACGAATCCTTTATGGCCGTACAATCTGCCAAAGAGAATGTCGCAAGTAATTTTCCGAACAGCATAGACAACTGCCAATTTAGCGTGAATGATTGTTTAGCAGATTTTCCCGCGAACAGTGCCGATGTCGTTTTATGTAACCCGCCTTTTCATCAGCAAAATGCCATGACAGATCATATTGCCTGGCAAATGTTCAAAGACAGCTTCCGTGTCCTTAAAAAAGGAGGGGAATTACGTATTGTTGGTAACCGTCAACTTGGCTACCATATAAAACTTAAACGACTTTTTGGTAATGAAAAACTCATTGCCAGTAATCAAAAATTTGTCATACTTTCGGCGATAAAACGATGAAATATTTAATGAAAAAAACTTCTCTTAGTTTATTAATAGCCACAACCTTAGCTTGTTTAACTTCCGGTTGTGCAACGACGGCAAAGCAACTTGTGATCGCTCCTCAAGCGGTAATGACTCAAGGCCAGCACTATCAACAAAAATCGGCACAAGTGTTAGTCGATGATTTACGTAATACCATTCATTTAGTTGAAATTCACCAAGAAGATGCCGCCGCTGAGCTAATCAACAGTCAGGAAAATCTCGGGCAAACCATCGCTGAACATTTAACTCAAGCATTGGTAAGCAGTGGTTTAGATATAAAATCACCCACCAACAATTCCATCACCTTAATTATCAATAATGCCATTGTGAAAGTACAACAGGGGTTATTAAAGTACCAGGCAAACACCCAACTTACTTTTACCGTTAGGGTAAAATCTGGTGAGCAAGTACTAACGAAAACCTATAATACCAAGCTAAATAGTGAAGGGGCATTTAACGCTGATTTAGCAGTATTAGAACGTGACTTTAATCAGCAACTGTCAACGCTATTACAACAAATCGTAAATGACAGCGAAATTTATCAATTTTTACAATAACTCTTGTGTAACTAATATGAAAAAACTATTTACTTTTATATTGTCATGCTGGTGGTCAATTACGGCACTAGCACAAAGTTCGACTATCGATCCTGATAACCTCTACCCGAAAGTAAAATTAGAGACTTCCATGGGAGTGATAATCGTTGAGCTTGATCGAGTCAGCGCGCCCATTACCGTTAATAACTTTCTCTCGTATGTCGTTGCTGGCGAATATGACAACACTATTTTTCACCGCATCATTGGAGAGTTTATTGTACAAGGTGGCGGCTATGACACTGAATATGCCATGAAAAAAGTAAACCAAGATATTGTCAATGAATCGGGTAATGGTTTAAAAAACACTGTAGGCACTATCGCAATGGCAAAAGAACGTCATCCTCATTCGGCTAATCGTCAGTTCTTTTTCAATCTTAACGATAATGAAAATTTAAATCCTGGACGAGACTGGGGCTATGCGGTATTCGGTACTATTGTCGAAGGAGAAGCAGTACTTGAAGCCATGGGCAAAGTAAAAACCCAATACAGTGAATCTCTAGGCTGGGATGATGTCCCGATTGAAGCTGTCATTTTACAAAAAGCAACATTATTACCTGCCTCGTCGTAATGAGCTTTCATCATCATATCAAGTATTCACCTTGATTAATCTGTTGATGAAAATCAACTAATTACCAATACTCTTCTCACACTTCACGATATAACAAGCTGAATTTTTTTGACAAATTCAGCTTTTTCTACGATAAGTAATGTAGTGAGAGATAGCGATGAATAATCACCCAAATACGCTCACCTTAGTTCTTTTTCGGCAATCTCCCTTATGTTTACCATTTAGAGGTCAGAAATGATAATTGAGCAGTTTATCAATGAAAAAATACTGCAAACAAGCGCCTATATAAAAGCTGTATTAAATAAAGCATTACATTACACAGAATTAGATGAATTTGTAAATAACACCATGGAAGAGTGGACCTTGCTCAATGTCAATGATGAAACTCCAGGGAGTGCCAAAGAGCGTGTATTTTGGCATGTGATGCATGAACTCTCTTTGCACGGCGGGCAAGCGCTTCATTCTAACTTATATTTTCGCAGTGAAATGACTACATGCATTGATTTTTTTAATGGCATTGGTAGTTACCCTATCGATTGTATTGGTTGGCGCCCCATTGCCTAGCCTGCATTTTTAATGCTATTTATTGATAAAAAGACTTCTTAAGCTTTAATGACTCTGATAACCTGATGCCACTTTTATTCCATCGTCATATATTATCAATTAGATGTCTGCTAACCACTCACTCGTTCAAACCCTAAGCTATTTTAAAGATAAACGTTTACTCACTATATTCTTATTTGGTATTGCCAGTGGCTTTCCTTGGGTCATGATAGGCTCTGCGATGACAGGTTGGTTGAAAGATGATGGTTTAAGCCGTTCAAGTATCGGGTTGTTTGGTCTCATATTTGTTGCTTACAGTATCAATTTTCTTTGGTCACCGCTTGCCGATCGTGTCAAATTGCTATTTATCACCAAGTGGTTAGGTTTAAGGCGCAGTTGGATTTTTGTCACTCAATGCATCATAGTTGTGATGGCGTTTCAAATGAGTTTACTTGATGCTTCACACCAATTGAATCTGATGGCAGCATTCGGGTTAGTAATTGCCATTAGTGGTGCAACCCAAGACATTGCCATTGATGCTTACCGTATCGACTCATTAGCAGATAACGATAATAATATTATGGCAGCAGGATCTGCGATGGCAACCGCAGGTTGGTGGACCGGCTATGCCGGGCTGGGAAGTATCCCGTTTCTTTTAGTGAGTCAGCCTAGTTGGCAGTGGTCTGAAGTTTATCTAATTCTTTCTGGCATCATGGCAGCGTTGGTGATCACTGTACTAGTCGTTGCTGAACCCAAAAGCACCCGTGAGAGCAAGCTACATTTAATTGAGCAAAAATATTTAACGGTGTTACCGCATTTTGGTCATCGTTCATTAAGTATTTTACTAATCATCCCGATGATTTTTATTAGTATTGTTTACGCCAATATTGGCTATCCCAATTGGCCTGATAGCCTTATTGATCCCCAATATCGGTTTGCCACAATTACCTTAGTTGTCGTGACTTTGCTCATACTATTTAGCCAACAATTATCTCAGCTTAATCGTCGTATTCATCAACATAATGGCCAAAAGATTCAACAAAAAAATAGCCATGTTGACCGGCTAGTGGCTTGGCTTCTCACCACGCTAGTAGCCCCTATTCAAGAGTTTTTTCAACGTAACGGTACTCGGCTGGCTTTTTCGATACTAATGTTTATTTTTCTATTTAAAATAGGTGAAGCTTATTTAGGACGTATGTCGATAGTTTTTTATCGTGAAGTGGGATTTTCCAACGAAGATATTGCGTATTATTCAAAAATGATCAACTGGGCGACCACAATAGTATTCTCGTTAATTGGCAGTGTGTTTACTATTCGTTATGGTATTTTAAAGGGCTTGTTCATTGGCGGTATTGCCATGTCTGCCAGTAATTTACTCTTCTCTTTAATGGCAATAGTCGGCCCTAACAAACTGTTATTTGCTTGCACCGTTTTTATTGATGGTTTTACTTCTGCCTGGGGCTCTGTCGCATTTGTCGCTCTGTTGTCAGTTTTATGTAATAAAACCTTTACCGCCAGCCAATACGCACTGATGGCATCATTAGGGACCTTTGGTCGAGTAATGTTAGGCTCATATTCGGGCATTATTGTTGATTGGCTAGATGGCAATTGGGCATTATTTTTTGTCTTAACCTCTGTGATGGTGATCCCAAGCCTGCTATTTTTATACTCCATCAGAAAGCCACTGAACGCCTTAATTGAACAACAAAATACTAATTAGCTGAAGTATCGAATTTGAGTGTCGTGGGCACTCAATGGACGACTATAATAATAACCTTGATATACATGACAGCCATGTTCAGTGAGAAAGTCAATCTGTGTTTTTGTTTCAACCCCTTCAGCAATAATCGCTAAATCTAACGCATTAGCCATGGCGATAATGGTTTTCACAATCTGACATTGACGAGGGTCTTCAGGTACATTTGCTACAAAACTAGCATCAATTTTCAAGGTGTCTAAAGACAGTTGAGATAAGTAATTAAGTGATGAATAGCCGGTACCAAAATCATCTATTGATAGTGAAACACCTAGTTGATTTATTTGTTTGAGCATTGATTGTGCATTTTCAATATTTTGAATAAAGCAACTTTCGGTCACTTCCAACTCTAACAAATGAGCAGGTAAATCACTGATGGATAATGCTTGTTCCACCGCATACACCAGATCATGATTAAAATGTAAGGCAGAAATATTTACCGATACCGCCCCACAATCAACTCCTTCATCGTACCAATGTTTTCGCTGTTTGCAGGCCTGAATTAATACCCAACGATCAATGTCAACGATCAAACCGAGTTCTTCAGCCAACGGAATAAACTGTGCGGGTGATACTTGGCCAATATCATCATTTCGCCAGCGTAATAACGCTTCCATACCAACGATATTTTCATTACTTTCATGGACTTTCAGCTGATAATACAATTCTAATTCTTGTTTTTTCAATGCCGTTTGTAAGCAATTTTGCATAATCAAACGCTCCATTGACACTAAGTTCATCTCTGGTGAATAAAGCTGAAATGAATTACGGCCATTATCTTTAGCCTTGTACATAGCAACATCAGCGTGCTTTAACAAAGTATCGGTATCTTCACCATCATCTGGATATATCGCCACACCAACAGATGATGTGACATGTAACTCGCGAGAGTCTAGTTCATAAGGCACATTGAGCACAGTAGAAATACGTTTGACCACATTGATCACATCTTCAATGGTTGACATTTCGGTTAGCAATACCACAAATTCATCACCACCAAAGCGTGACACTGTATCTCCTTCTTTGATACAGCCAGTTAAGCGTTCAGCAGTCACTTTTAATAATTCATCGCCAATTTTATGGCCTAAGTTATCATTAATTTGTTTAAATCGATCAAGATCCAAAAACAACACCGCAACATACTGTTTATTTCGATGCGCCGTTGACAAAGCAATATTAAATCGATCATCAAAGAGTCGTCGATTAGGCAAACCGGTTAAACCATCGAAAAATGCTAAAGAATGAATACGTCGTTCATTACGTTTTCGCTCGGTAATATCGTTAAATATCGCAGCAAAAAAATGCTCTTGATCGTCTTCATCACCTAAACGAACAATAGAGAGCCACTCAACATAAACTTCTCCAGATTTCTTTTTATTGGATATTTCCCCTTGCCATGTGCCCGTTTGCTCGATCGATGACCACATCTTTTGGTAAAACGCATTATCTTGCATGCCTGAACTTAAAATACTTGCAGGCTGACCGATCACTTCACTCAGCTGATAGCCAGTAAGTGCGGTAAAAGCGGGGTTGACCGAGACAATCATGGCATTTTTGTCCGTAACCATGATGCTATCAAGTGATTCTTCAATAATTTTTTCTGCAAAATACAGATGCTTACGCGACTCTTTCAAAGCATTATCACGCTCGCTCAGCACCTCTTCTAGCTTTTGCACATAAGTAATTTCAATATCTGAAAGAATATGCTGTAGTGAAAGTACCCCAACAATTTCTGTTTGTTTGCAAACGACTAAGTGCCTAACACTGTTGTGTTTGATCATGTTATAGGCTTGAAACAATGAATCATTAATATCAATGGTTAATAACGGCCTCTTAGCGTGATGCCAGGCACTTTGGCTTTTATCTTTATTGGCAATTAAACGTAATAGGTCGCGCTCTGTGATGATCCCAAACTCACTGCCAGCGTCATGTTTGATTATCGCCGAAGTACTGCGATACTCTGCCATATACATTGCTACTTCATCGATACTTGCAGAACCTGCAACCGTCGGCACGCGAGGATTAAAATTGTCCTTGATGCTGCGCATTTGCAAATAACGCTCAACTCCTTGGACTTTAATCACATCCGTTTGACTAGTGATACCGACAGGAACATTGTGTTCATCAATTACCAGTAAGTGACGCACACGATGTCTGTGAAAAGCCATTATGATCTCTTGAACTGGCGTGTGCTCTCGAATGGAAATTACTGGGGTGCTCATAAATTCAGTAATGGGTAAATGGAAGTTGGTTAAGTCGTCAAAAGACACTTTGGTACTGTCTGCTTCAGTCCAGATACCAATAATTTCACCATTCTCTTCCACAAGCACAGAGCTAGTACTTCTTTGTTGAATCAAACGGGCTGCTTCAAAAATAGGTGTCGACGGCGGACAGGTTAATAAATTGGGATTGGCAATCTGGCAAGCGTTAATAACAATATTCTCTTTCGACACAGTAAGTCCATTTTGCTGAGATAATACCCCCTTATTTTAATGGAACAAAATCCACCCACCCTTGTTCTAGATCAAAGATTTTTACGGCAAATGTTACTATAGAGTTAAACTTTATGTGATATTTTGTAATTCGTTATTATTCGATAATAAACTAAGGCTAGCGATATTGATAAATCTAATCTATCATATTGAAATAAAATATTTTTATTGAATTATATGATCCGATTTTTCTTTTTATTACCATTAATCATGTGCGCCATTTGGTGGAGTTACCTCAATAGTAAAGGCTTTACCGCAAAACAAGGGTTAAAAGGCTTTCTGTATATCTTTGCCTTTAATGCCATCATCATTGGCTTTTTCGTGATAATGTTATTTGTGACGCACTAAAAGGCGGTGAATAACCAACCAGCCTTTTAGTTATCATACGAGCTAATCGTATTTAGAAAATAGAGCGAAATGATGAACGACCACCACGACGTGTTGTTCTTCTGTTACGCATACGGCTATGTAATTCTCGACGTTTTGCATCTAACCAGTCTTCAGTCGTGATTGGGGTATCACCCGCACGCCCTTGTTCTCGCTCACGGTAGGCACAAAACTCTTCGAACGCTTCGATATCATCTTTTAACTCTTCAGCGACCAATTCGATCATAATCGCATCATCAAGAAAACCGAGTGCAGGGATATGATCAGGCACTAAATCCTCAGGATCACTAAAATAGGCTAGAGCCGTTAACACATCCATTTTTTCTTCTTCTGGGATTTGCCACTCACTATCTTCGACCATAGCGACAAGCGTCTCTAATTTTTTTATTCGCTCACTGACAAAAGCAGGAACCCCACCTTTAACGTCCTCACTCAATTTACGGGCATTATTTAAAATATCGGTTTGTGAAAGTGATTTGGCTCCTTGTTGAGCCTTCTTCATTACTTCACGAAAATGATCCAGATCTGAGTCAGATAATTCAAAAGTCACTTCAAACGCCATTCTTATTCTCCTACGGTTGGCTTTATCGTACCTAAGTTTAATCTAGCAGAAGATTGACCAAGCATCACTAATGAATGCAAAATAAATGTAAAATTTGTGTGAAAATAAAAGAACCACCGAGTTATTTAATTTTCCACTCGCAAGTTAACAATGAGTTTTCAATGGAAACAAAGCACTTAACACCTTCGACATCGCAAAATAAAACTGCAATCACACAGTGTGAAAATTGCAACCAACCACTAAGCGGGCCTTATTGTGCTCAATGTGGTCAAGCCGAACAATCATCCATTCGTTATTTTTGGTTGGTAATATTGCACTTGCTAGATGACATATTTAGTTTTGATTCCAGAGCTAGCCGAACTTTATTACCTTTAATATTCAAACCAGGATTTTTAACACTACAATATTTTGCTGGTAAAAGAGTGTATTATGTCCCACCACTAAGACTGTACCTGTTTATTAGCATTGTATTTTTCCTCTCACTAAAGTTTTTCAACCAAAGCAGTGAAATTATTGATAATAAAAAGTCGATTACCCAAGAACAAATCAGTGAGTTTCGCAAAGAGATTAACTTACTCGCTCTTCAAGAAGAGCAAGTCAATCCGCAGCAAATCGACAAACTAAAGGACTACCTTAATAAGCTGGAAGCGGGTGACACTCCGGACCAATTAAATTTAGCTAAAGACGTTTTATTAGAAGAGCTTGCGACAATTAATGCCAATGACAGTATCAAACCACAAGCTCCACCAAGCGAGCAGCCGTCTGATTTGTTAACCGCACCTACAAATCAGAGCGCTAATGATGGCAAGCTTGAATTCTCGCTCGGTAATGCCGCAGATGGCTCATTATCGTTGCCTTTTTTATCTGAGCAAGAGAATGAAAAGTTAAATGAAAAAAGCGAGTTGATTGAAAGCAAAATAACAAAATTATTAAATGAAGACAGAAAAAAACTATTGCAGGCAGCAATCTCAAAACTTCCTCAATTGATGTTTATTCTCTTGCCTATTTTTGCCTTGCTATTAAAAGTAATGTACTTGTTTTCAAATCGTCTTTATATGGAACATTTAACGGTAGCACTTCATAGTCATGCATTTATCTTTTTCACAGTGCTGATGATCGAGCTAATTTCTGTGTTTCAAGATGTGTTGTCATTAAGCGGAGGACTGATCAACGATAGTTTACAGTTTATCATTACCCTAGCCATGGCTTGGATCCCAATTTATTTATTCATTATGCAAAAGCGGGTTTATCAGCAAGGCTATGTGCTAACGTCAATAAAGTTCTTTTTAATTGGCTTACTGTATATATTTTTAATCGCTATTACCGCAATTATTGCCCTTATTTGGGGAGCCGTAGAAATATAATTACACACAAAAAAGCCGGTGAATGACACCGGCTTAGATTATTGAAACAGCTTACGTTAGTTATTCAGACAACGGCTTCATATGAGGGAATAAAATCACATCTTTAATGGTTGGTGAATCGGTAAATAACATCACCAAACGGTCGATACCAATACCTTCACCCGCTGTTGGTGGTAAACCATGCTCTAGTGCACGAATATAGTCTTCATCAAAATGCATGGCTTCGTCATCACCAGCATCTTTTTCTTCCACTTGCTTGCGGAAACGCTCAGCTTGGTCTTCCGCATCGTTAAGCTCTGAGAAACCATTCGCCAACTCACGGCCGCCAACAAAAAACTCAAAGCGGTCAGTTATAAACGGGTTTTCATCGTTACGGCGTGCCAATGGTGATACTTCCCATGGGTACTCAGTAATGAACGTAGGTTGATCAAGTAAATGTTCAGCGACTTCTTCAAAGATTTCGCAGATATATTTACCAGGTCCCCATACCTTAGCGGCGTCACCTTCTTTAACATGTACTTTTTTAGCTAATGCTTTAATGGTATCAAAGTTGTTTTCAGGATCGCGTAATGCAGCTTCATCTTCTGCGGTAATTAAGCCTTCTTTAGCGTGCTGTAAAATAGCATCAACCATAGATAAACGCGCAAATGGCTTGCCAAAGTCATAGAACTTTTCTTCGATTACTTCGCCTTCATCATTTTTCACTGTATTGCGAACAACACTAGTACCTAACACGTCTTCTGCCACTGTACGTAGCATTTCTTCTGTTAAGTCCATTAAATCATGATATGTCGCGTAGGCTTGGTAGAATTCGATCATGGTAAATTCTGGGTTATGACGCGTCGATAAACCTTCATTACGGAAGTTACGGTTAATTTCGAATACTCGCTCAAAACCACCGACAACCAAACGTTTTAGATAAAGCTCTGGCGCTATGCGCATAAACATTTCAATGTCTAATGCATTATGAAATGTGGTAAAAGGTTTAGCCGTTGCACCGCCGGGGATGGTTTGCAACATTGGCGTTTCAACTTCCATAAAGTCGCGTTCCGCTAAGAATCGACGAATACCCTCAACAACTTTTGAACGTACTTTAAAGGTATTGCGTGTTTCTTCGTTGATGATCAAATCAACATAACGCTGGCGATATTTAGTTTCGGTATCTTGCAGGCCGTGGAACTTTTCTGGTAATGGACGTAACGACTTAGTTAATAGCTGGTACTCGTTCATATTGACGTATAAATCGCCTTTACCCGATTTATGTAAAGTCCCTGTGACGCCGATAATATCACCAATATCTAACACTCCACCCCAACGGGCTTTAATGTCTTTTTGTACATTTTTATCAGCATACGCTTGCACTCGGCCCGTCATATCTTGCAATACTAAAAATGGACCACGTTTAGCCATGATACGACCCGCAATGCTGTAAACCTCAGTTTCAGCCTCTAAGGTTTCTTTGTCTTTTTCACCATGAGCAGCTTGTAAATCAGCCGCATAGTGTTTTCGATCAAACTTATTTGGGTGGCCATTGGCCGAACAGTTTTCTCGAATTTGCGCTAATTTGCCGCGACGTTCGGCAATCAATTTGTTTTCGTCTTGTGCTTGCTCGCTCATGTTTTGCATTATCTCAATTAATTAAATGTGAACTCGTTGTTACTTACGGACTTACAGCCCTGATTTTAATGATGCCTCGATAAACTTATCCAGATCACCATCTAATACCGCTTGGGTGTTTCTATTTTCAACCCCAGTGCGTAAATCCTTAATGCGGCTATCATCCAATACATACGATCGAATTTGACTGCCCCATCCTATATCTGACTTACCATCTTCTAATTCTTGCTTACTTTCATTCTGCTTTTGCATTTCCATTTCATAAAGCTTCGCTTTTAAGAGCTTCATTGCCGTGGCACGGTTTTTATGCTGAGAACGATCCGCCTGACAAGCAACTACGGCACCGGTTGGCTCATGGGTAATTCGAATAGCAGAGTCTGTTTTGTTAACATGCTGACCACCCGCACCAGAGGCACGGAAAGTATCAATACGTAAATCCGCTGGATTAATATCGATTTCAATATTGTCATCGATTTCAGGGTAAATAAACGCCGAGGCAAACGACGTGTGACGGCGACCACTAGAGTCAAACGGTGATTTGCGCACTAAACGATGCACGCCGGTTTCGGTTCTTAACCAACCATAGGCATAATCACCTGAATATTTGATTGTACAACCTTTAATACCGGCGACATCGCCATCACTGACTTCAATAACTTCGGTTTTAAAGCCGTGCGCTTCTCCCCAGCGGAGATACATACGCATCAACATTTCTGCCCAATCTTGGGCTTCGGTGCCACCAGAGCCAGACTGAAGATCTAAATAGCAATCTGCGCTGTCTTGTTCGCCAGAAAACATTCGGCGAAATTCTAATTTCTCAAGGCTTTCTTCTAACGCAGCGACCTCGGCAGCAGCATCATTAAATGTTTCTTCATCTTGTTCTTCGACGGCTAATTCAACTAAACCTTCAATATCATCGCAACCCGCATCTAAGCTTTGAATGGTTTCTACTACCGCTTCAAGATTAGCTCTTTCTTTACCCAAAGCTTGCGCACGCTCAGGTTCATTCCATACTTCGGGAACTTCTAACTCACGAATAACTTCAACTAAACGCTCAGCTTTTTGGTCATAGTCAAAGATACCCCCGAAGCATTTGCGCACGTTCACGAATTTCTTTGACTTTAAATAACACCGGATTGACTTCAAACATTACTAAATTAAATGCCTTTAACAGATGAAAATAAGGGAAAATTAGTCGCGCATTGTAGCCTAATTGCTCAACCAAATAAATGCTCAGATGCGGCTATTTTATTATTTCTCTTGAAGATATTGAGAACGATTTTACCCCATTAACTTACTAAGGCGAGGTGCTCAACCATTAACTGAACATTTCGTTTGCCTCGAAACTCATTAATATCAAGGCGGTATGCAAGATGAACTTTACTTGCTTGGCTATTAGGCCACTGTTTTATATCAATATTAAAAGCAATGGCATCAAACACTTGCCCTTGTTTTTGCACCACCATCTTCAAATGTTTTTCACCAACGATACGTTGCTGCACTAATTCAAAGTCATCATCAAATACAGGCTCAGTAAAGTTTTGTCCCCATGGGCCACTTTGTTGTAATAACTGAGCAAACGCAAGGTTCATCACTTGAATATCAAGCTGGCCATCAGAATACAATTTACCTTGCAAGGCTTCTTCCGTTAACCATTGTTGGGCATATTCATTAAAATATTGTTGAAATTGTGCAAAATTTTCAGGAGCTATTGATAATCCTGCCGCCATCGCATGACCACCAAACTTTATGATCAGTGCCGGGTGCTGACTGGCAATGTACTCAAGTAAGTCTCGAATATGAAGACCAGGGATCGAGCGTGCTGAGCCTTTTAGCTCAGTGCCTGTTTCATTAGCAGCGAAGACCACGCTAGGTCGATGAAATTTTTCTTTTAGCCTTCCAGCCACAATGCCGATCACCCCTTGATGCCACTGCTGGTGGTATAGCGCAAGACCAAAGGGTAAAGCTTCTTCAGTAAAATTAAGCTGCTTCATCACTGTTTCAGCTTCTTGCTGCATGCCCTGTTCTATTTCACGGCGCGCTTTATTTAAACTATCAAGCTCTGCCGCCATCACCCGTGCACTCATTAAATCAGAAGCCAGCAAACAGTTAATGCCATAAGCCATATCGTCTAACCGCCCTGCAGCATTGATTCTAGGCCCGAGCGCAAAACCAAAATCTGCCGCGGTTAAACTTGGTTGATTTTTACCTGCCACTTCAATTAAGGCTTGGATCCCTGGACGGGTTACTCCAGCGCGAATACGTTTAAGCCCTTGCTCAACCAGAATACGATTATTTGCATCTAACGACACCACATCGGCCACAGTGCCAAGCGCCACTAGATCAAGGTACTGTGCGATATTGGGCGGCTGGATCCCTTGCTGTTCAAACCAACTACGTTCATGTAAATAAGCCCGCATGGCCACCATAAAATAAAACGCGACACCGACACCAGCAATCGATTTACTGGGAAACAGGCAGCCAACTTGATTCGGATTCACAATGGCATCGGCGTTTGGCAATGTTTTACCCGGCAGGTGATGATCGGTCACAATCACAGTTAAACCGAGCGCTTTCGCTTTATCGACACCTGCGATACAACTAATGCCATTATCGACAGTAATTAATACTTCGGCCCCTTGTTTCGCTGCTATATTGACAATTTCTGGCGTTAAGCCATAACCATAATCAAAGCGATTAGGCACTAAGAATTCATGGTGTTGACTGCCAAATGCCGACAGTGCACTCATCATCAATGCCGTGCTGGTTGCGCCATCAGCATCAAAGTCGCCAATGATAAAGACGCGTTGCTGCTCAACAAGTGCCTGATATAGCAATTCACAAGCGCGCTCGATACCCAGCATTTGCTTAGCATCGAGCAAGTGTTTTACATTCAGTTGTAATTCTTGTTCGTTTTTTACGCCTCGGGTTGCGTAAATTTGACGAATAACGGGGTGTAAGCTTTCAGGTAAGTGGCTATCATCAACACGATCGCGACGAACAATAGTTTTATCCATGAACAGTCACTTACCTGATGTATAAAAAAAATGTTCAGACAATTAGCTGTCTGCCGTAAAACTTTCTAAAATGGATAATATCGCGTCAGGTTCTTTATAACCTGGCAACATAAAACCATTATCAAAAATAATTGCCGGTGTGCCGCTGACGCCAATTTGACGACCAAAATTAAATTCATCTTCGATAGGTTTATCACAAACTCGTTGTGCGACCGATGAACCTAGTTTTGCTTTGGTTAATGCTTCAGCAGGATTCTCATGGCACCAGATAGAACGTAAATCTTTAAACCCTTGTGAAAGCTGTCCGAACTGATCTTTCACTCCCGCTCTTGGATACGCTAAATAACGAACAGTAATACCTTTGTCGTTCAGTTGATCCATCTGTTTATGAAGTTTACGGCAATAGCCACAAGTAATATCAGTAAACACAGTGATGACATGTTTCTCATTTTTAGCAGGATAAACAATCATGTCATTTTCAAATTGTTTCATGCCGTCAACACGCACTTTAGCAAGGCTTTCTTCGGTATGATTCACTACATTATTACCAGCTAAACCGTACAATTTACCGTGTATTAAAAACTTACCATCACTACTTGTATAAAACATACCTTGAGAAGTGACAACTTCAATAAGGCCTGCCATAGGAGAAGGTTTAGCAGAAACAACTTCCAGACCTATGGTCTCTGATAACTGCTTTATTAGTTGGGCTTTTTCATCACTTGAATGTTGCTGCCCACTGGTCGCATTGGCTTTGAGTAAACCACTTGAAATAACTATCAGCAACGCTGAGGCTAATACTTTATACATAAAACTTCCCAAATTTTGTATTTTTCACTGAACTTATACCAATGGAATTAATAATTTGATCATTCAGCGAGAATTAAAAGGCTTATAGACAAGGCATTGATTGCAGAGAATGGTTATTCCCTTGTCAAAATCAATTACGCAGCATATAAGCCTTTTAAACTCGCCCTTTGGGAGCTTGTCATGAAAGTGATAACGTTACAAATTGCTTTGATGGAGAATAACTACACCAGCATCAATTTGTTTTGTTCTAACTCTCCTGACACAGCTCTGAACTGGTTAAATATTTATTTCCATTGGTATTAACGCCAGTAAATGCGTGTCTAACTGTATAGACCTTAATAAGACCGACAAAATTACAGTGAATTTAAGTAAAAATCAATCAGCGTGCACGAGACAGTGCTATTATCACCATAAAAAGTCATAGTGAAACTAGCATCATAATAAGCACATCTGTTAAACTTGCCGCCAATTTTGCACCCTTCCAATAAAAATCGAGTTATTCTCATGAAAATTGGTCTATTTTATGGCTCTACAACTTGTTATACCGAGATAGCTGCGGAAAAAATTCAGGCACATTTTCCTCAAGGCGATGTTGAGTTATTTAATTTAAAAGATGTTCCGTTAGCCCACTGTGAACAGTTTGATTTATTAATTTTTGGTATTTCTACTTGGGATTACGGAGAAATCCAAGAAGACTGGGAAAGTCATTGGGATGACATTAGCCATTTAGATCTTAATAACAAGGTGGTTGCGTTATATGGCATGGGTGATCAAATTGGCTATACTGAATGGTTCCAAGATGCTCTAGGCATGTTACATGAACAAGTGATCGCTCAAGGCGGCTATGTTATTGGGTATTGGCCAAACCAAGGATATGAGTTTTCAGCGTCAAAAGCCCTAACCCAAGATAAAACAAACTTTGTTGGATTGGCACTCGATGAAGACAACCAATATGCACTAAGTGATGAGCGTATCAATCTTTGGTGCCAACAACTTCAACAAGAGATCAGTGATTTATTAACACAATAAAAGCTGGTTTTATAAACTTTTTCTGTGCAGCTATAGGTAAATCATCACTTTACCTCTATAATTTGCACATCTTAAATTCGAGCAAAAATCATTATGTTTGAGCAGTTTGATCTAGATTCAGCACTTCTAGGCGGAATAAAAAATATCGGTTTTACCAAACCAACATCAATACAATCATTAGTGTTACCAGAAGCTATGGCGGGTAAAGATGTACTGGCTTCTGCCCCCACCGGCACGGGAAAAACCGCTGCATTTTTATTACCAGCCGCCCAACATTTACTCGATTACCCTCGTACTAAACCGGGTTTCCCTCGAGTATTAGTCCTTTCTCCGACCCGAGAATTAGCACTACAAATTAATGAACAAAGTGAAAAACTAACCGAACTCACTAATATTAAAACCGGTGTCATTACTGGTGGTGTCAATTATGGCAGCCATAAAGAAATTTTAACCGAAACCACTGATATGCTAATCGCCACACCGGGGCGTTTACTCGAATATATTGAAAACGAACAATTTGATGCACGCGAAATAGAAATTTTAATTCTAGATGAAGCGGATCGCATGCTTGATATGGGCTTTGCCGAGACAATTAACCGTATCATTGGTGAAGCTAGATGGCGCAAACAAACCTTGTTATTCTCAGCCACACTTGAAGGTTCACATGTCTTAAAGTTCTCAAAAGAGATATTAAATGAGCCGGTATTTTTAGAAGCGAATCCATCGCGTAAAGAAAAAGCTAAAATCCACCAATGGCTACACTTAGCCGATGATAAAAACCATAAGTTTCAATTACTCAGTAACTTATTAAAGCAAGACGAAGTCAAACGAGCAGTGGTTTTTGCGAACAAACGAGAAACAGTACAATTTTTATCAGGCAAACTCTACGCCGAAGACATCCCTTGTGTTTGGCTCGAAGGAAAGATGCCGCAAGATAAACGCAATAATGCAGTTGAACGATTCCGTAATGGCAAGGTGAATGTCTTGGTGGCTACCGATGTCGCGGCACGCGGATTAGATATTGATGATATTAGCCATGTGATTAATTTTGACATGCCAAGAAAAGCAGATATCTACTTACATCGTATCGGAAGAACTGGGCGTGCAGGAAACAAAGGTACGGCTATCTCTTTAGTTGAAGCTCATGATATGCCTGTTATCGGGAAAATCGAACGTTATATGGATGAGCGATTGCCCCGTCGTGTCATTGAAGGCTTGCGTCCTAAACATAAAGAAGCCAAAGTTGCCTTGAAAAAACCAAAAGTGAAAAAATCGACCGCTCAGAAAAAAGCAAAAGCGAAAAAACGCGCCAAAAAACAACAGAAAATGTAAATAAAAAGTAAACAACAGGATATGGATCGCACTCATCATTCAATATCCTGTTAAATCCTCTAAAAAATTAAACAAAAAACCAATAAAACTTGCTTAGCACCAATGAATAGGCGAAAATTACAACATATTGAGTTAATTGTATCCGGCTTCCAATACAATTGTTGTAAATAAAGCCTCAATCACATAGATTATCGTCTATATATTGCAACGTTAGGGATAAGCAAGCATATATGTCTAAAACATTGGCCAATCATCAGATCAAGCAACAAGCAAAATATTGGGTTTGTCGTTTAAATCGCGGCTTAACTCAGGAAGATAAGCCCTTGTTAATTGCTTGGCTCAATCAAAACCCAGTTCATCATCAAACTCTTTATAAGGTTGCTTCTATTTTTGATAATATTAGTGAGTTAGAGAGTCTTAATGGGATCTTTCCACTGGAAAAGCCAACAACCTTCTTACATGTTAATAAAGTAAAATGGCTCTTAGCCTTGGTGTTCACTAGCTTGATAGTAATCACCTTACTTATTTTGCAACAAACATTAATGCAAACTGATAAAGCGCCAGCACCACTTCGTACTTACATGACAAATACAGGTGAAATTAAAACCATCACCTTATTCGATGGCAGTACCATCACCCTGAATACGCAAACGAAAGTACAAGTGCAATATACAACAGTTCACCGTCATATCGATTTATTGTATGGTGAAGCTCAGTTTGATGTTGAAAAAGATGCAAGTCGCCCATTCACTGTCACTTCTGGCACAAAATCATTTACTGCCTTGGGTACCATTTTTAATATCCAGAAAAACAATAGCACCGACATGGAGCTCGTAGTAAGTGAAGGTAAGGTACTTATCAGCGAAGCTAACTACTCCGCTCAACAACTAGCAACATTGATCCATAGTGAAGTGACTAAATTCGATTCCCAGCAAATTATCCAGCAAGGGGAAAAATCTATCATCGAAGACACTGTGCAGCTGGCTACCGCAACATTATCTAATAAGCAATCAGATAAAGAACTCGCATGGCAACAAGGGATGTTAGTATTTTCTGGCGAAACCTTGGTACAAGCACTAAATGAGATTAGCCGATACAGTGATGTAGAATTTGTCCTAGTCGATGAAGCAATCAAACATATCCCGATTGCTGGTTATTTCAAAGCCGGTGACATTGAAGGTTTATTAGCCTCTTTATCCTATAATTTCGGCATAGCATCTCAATTTAACGCAACAAACTCAGTGCAACTTAGCCTGAAAGATAATAGTTAGGGCGTGTTGAACTTTGCTGTTTGAATTTTGTTCAAGATAAACGACTTCTGATCGCGGCACTTGAATTTTTGCATAGTCGTCTATGGTTAATTTAACTACAGCTTCCGCTCCTGCTCACGCTAAGTACCTACATCCATGTAGGCAACAAGCTGGAGGCGTTTAGTTGAACCCTTCGGGCAACATTCGTTTGGCATTTTTACTGTGTTGCCTAACACGGATGTGGGGTAAGATGGCTTTGCAGGAGCATAAAGTCTTTATCGCTTGATTTGAGTACGACTGCATGGATGCAGGAGCTAGGGCGAAGCAGGAAGCCAGAGCCGAGAATGACTACACTATACAAGCGCTGCCTTGTATAAATACCAAACAAACTGCTGCAAAAACAAACTTAAAAGATCTACACGCCCTATATAAAGCTTTAGCTCGTAGCACCTTCATACTATACTGGGATTTTCAGCGTATTATGATTGTTTACTAGTTGCAGTATATTTAATGTTTTCTGATGCTCAAAATGTAAAAAGGGATCAACAACATCATTACTTTTGGGTCTTACTAAAAGTAAAACCCTCGTTAGTTATTTTGGTAACTTTGCTCAGCATCTGTTTACCCGTTATTGCTAAGCAATTATTCTTCTTTGATATTAAAGCTCAACCTGCTGATCAAGCACTTATCGCTTTCGCCAAGCAAAGCGAGCGTACCATTATCTTCTCATATGAATTAACCAAACAATACCGGACTAATCGATTAAATGGTTATTTCAGCCTCCAACACGGCTTAAACAAGTTATTACGACACACGGAGCTTGAAGCTATTTTCAGTGCTCAAGATAAAATACGCATACAACGACGTACAACGAATAACATCAACATTCCCACAAAAACAAAATTAGCGACTAACACCGCTAAGAAAATGGCGAGTAACCAAAGTGCAATAGAGAAAATAGCCATCGTAGGTAGTCGCAGTATCGGCCGAAGTATTAGTGAACTTCCTGTGCCTGTTGACTTATTATCGCATCAGTTATTACAAACAACAGGTCAACAAGATAATGGCAGAATGCTACAAATGCTGGCTCCTTCGTTTAACTTTCCCAGCTCTTCCATTAGTGACGGGACCGACGTATTAAAACCAGCAACTTTAAGAGGCCTTGGACCAGATCAAACCTTAATTTTAGTCAATGGTAAACGTCGTCACCATGCCAGCTTATTGCATATTAATACCTCGGTTGGTCGAGGTACCTCTGGTGTCGGTATTAATTCTATTCCATTTCAGTCAATCAAACACATTGAAATCCTACGTGATGGAGCTGCCGCCCAGTATGGCTCAGATGCCATTGCTGGTGTTATCAACATAGTACTCAAAGACTCCCAAACAGAAGGACAACTCACCGCCAGTTATGGTCAATACAGCCTAGGTGATGGACAGAATATAGATATCAGCCTAAATAAAGGCTTTGCTATTGATCAGGATGGTTTTTTCAATGTTTCATTTAGCTTAAAAGATCATCAGTCAACCGATCGCTCGGGTTTACATGGTTCATGTCAGTATTCAGGTTGCATCAAACAACCTGATGGAAGTTATGTCACAAGCAATCCGGAAGAAGTTTCCGCTAACCGAGATACTTTTAACATTGGCGACCCGGCTTACAACCAAATTGCTTTGGCCTACAACAGTGAATTAAAACTCGTTCATGGCAGCTTATACAGCTTTGCCACGATCTCTGAGCGCAGTAATGAATCCGCTGCATTTTTTCGCGATAATATCAGCGAGCAAGCAAACCCAATATTACCCGATGGTAAACCCGTTATTCCTGGCGGTTACCTTCCTTTTATTGACTCAGACATCACCGATAGAACAATAACACTGGGGTATAAAACCGAGCTAACAAGCTCTTCCTCTTTTGATATTTCCTATTCTTTTGGTGAAAACGAAATCAACTACAGCACGAAAAATTCTATTAATGCCTCTTACGCAAATATGTTAGTAGCGCAAGGCGACTTATCCAGCCATGAGATCAGAGTGCAAATGCCTAGATCGGCAGATGCTTATAATATTTACTTATCCTTACATACCTTAAATTTTGATATACAGCATAGTTTTGATAATTACACTTTAACCCTAGGGGCTGAGTTACGAAAAGACCGCTATCAAGTAAACAGCGGCGAACAATACAGTTACTATAATTATACTCAACAGCTACCGCCAAGCTTTCTAGGACAATACGCCCTCTCTGGTATTCAAGGGTTCCCCGGCATATCTGAAGATGCACAAGTCAATGAAGACCGTAATGTCACTTCATTCTACCTTGAATTAAGCAGTGAGCTGAGCGAATCGATTCATATCAATAGCGCGGTGCGATATGATGACTACGATGGTTTTGGCAGTACATCAAACATAAAACTGGCAGGGCTTTGGCGATTAACGGATGCCATTAAACTACGAAGTTCGGTGAGTACAGGATTTCGAGCTCCCTCAATGCAACAGCTGTACTTTAACAACATCAGTAGCCAATTTCTGGTCAATGAGCACAATATGTTAACCGCCGAACAAGTGGGCACCTTCAGAAACGATAGTCAATTAGCCCAAAGCATTGGTATCCCCTTATTACGTGAAGAACAATCAAATAACTTCTCTCTTGGCGCGGTGTGGGACTTCAGCCAGAAGTTTTCACTTAGCTTAGATTACTACGCCATTGATATTGATGATCGTATTGTTATCAGTAATAAATTATCACCTGAGTATTCACCTATTTTATCTCAGGCACTGACTCAAGCGAATGTTGATAAAGCACAAGTATTTATCAATGGTGTGGATACCCAAACGCGCGGCATTGATCTGATATCAACATGGCAACATCCTTTATTTCAAGGTCAACACACCTTAATTGTGGCCGCTAACATCACGGATACAGATGTAAAGAAACTTAACTTTCCAAAGCAAAGTGTATTAAACCAGCTATCGAATGAACAATTGTTTTCTGCGCAAGATATTTCGATTATTGAGCAATGGCAACCCAAAGATAGGGTTAGCATTAACTCGCAATATCAGCAAAATGA
The DNA here is from genome assembly GCF_017168195.1 of Thalassotalea sp. G2M2-11. Taxonomy (GTDB): domain Bacteria; phylum Pseudomonadota; class Gammaproteobacteria; order Enterobacterales; family Alteromonadaceae; genus Thalassotalea_E. Next base: position 1,129,937 of record NZ_JADNYL010000001.1, on the reverse strand, counting down.
TTGGTCATTAACGCTAGGATTAAATCGTTTTGGTAAATACACCATTATGGATGGGAAGACCCAAACCTATGGTGCCAAGGTACTCACAGACGTACGATTTGAACAACAATACTCCCCAGAGTTTACTTGGTATGCAGGCATCAACAATGTCTTTAACGTCACTCCTGATAAAAACACGATTGGCAACTCGCACGGCGGTAGAATTGTTGATCAACAAGGCAATGAAGTCGTTGATAGTTTAGGGGTATTTAAATACTCTCGACGCTCTGCCCCGTTTGGCTTTAATGGTAGTTATCTGTACTTTGGTGTTAACTACCATTTTTAACCAAGCCTCATACAAGTTAAGGGCAAAAGCGGCGACTGTTAATTGCTAAACATCTTCGCATTACTGCGCTTCTTTTCGGGTAAACACCCAGTCATTCCCTTTTGATAATTCGGCATTATATTGGTAACCTGCCACAGCAAATTTCTTCAGCCCTTGTACATCATTAATCTGATGTTCAATGATATAACGCGCCATTAAGCCGCGTGCTTTCTTAGCGAAGAAGCTGATCATTTTATATTGCCCGTTTTTCCAGTCTTTAAACGCAGGCGTAATAATCTCAGCAGCTAATAATTTCTTTTTCACCGATTTAAAATACTCATTCGACGCTAAATTAATCAGCACGTTATCGCCTTGTTGTTCAAGTGCTTCATTTAATTTATTAGTGATAATATCCCCCCAAAATTGGTATAAATTAGCGCCACGTTCATTCGCCAACTTTGTGCCCATTTCAAGGCGATACGCTTGCATCAAATCCAGCGGCTTCAGTAAGCCATATAAGCCCGATAAAATGCGCATATGTTGTTGTGCATATTCAAAATCTTTCTCAGTGAGACTAGCGGCATCAAAGCCCGTATAAACATCACCATTAAAAGCCAAAACAGCGGGTCTGGCATTTTCAGGGGTAAACGGTGTCGACCACTGTCCAAATCGTGCGGCATTTAAGCCCGCAAGTTTGTCACTAATCCCCATTAAAGAAGCAATATCTGCAGGCGTCAGCGTTTTACATTGTTCGATCAATCGCTCACTCTCAGATAATAATTGTGGTTGAGAATATTTTTGTGTGACTAAAGGAGATTCATAATCAAGATTTTTTGCTGGTGAAACAACCAATAACATAACTAACCTTTATGACTTATTAAAATGAATAATTTTATCAACACTATACCACAGCCAGACCATTTTCCTACGTTCTCCCAGCTAAAGTAATACACCAGCGTGTTATTACGATATAACTAATAATGAATAAATTGCGAAAGCTACTTGCTAATTTAACAGAATTTGATACAAATTAGAGTTCGTGCTCAAATTAATGCGCCGTCACAGTATTCCTTAGCTTAAGGAACCCATTCGGACATTATTTGTGCATTTTAGGAGTTACACCAGAAATAAGCATCTTGTCTCAACGCTTAACCGGTAGACTTTTCATTTTTAACACGACAAAGGCAGATGTTATGGCTAATCAATTAGCACAATTAAAAGAAATGACCACAGTAGTCGCAGATACAGGGGATATTGAAGCCATTGCAAAGTTTCACCCTCAAGACGCTACCACTAATCCTTCACTATTACTAAAAGCAGCTTCGTTAAGTAATTATCAACATTTATTAACGCAAGCGGTTGAATGGGCAAAAACACAATCAAGTAATGCCGAGCAACAAGTTATTGATGCTGCTGATAAATTATCAGTACTGATCGGAATTGAGATCCTCAAGATTATCCCAGGTCGTATTTCAACCGAAGTGGATGCTAGATTGTCATTTGACACACAAGCATCAATCGATAAAGCCCATAAATTAATTGCCATGTATCATGAAGCAGGCATCAGCAATGATCGTATTTTAATAAAACTTGCCTCAACTTGGGAAGGGATCAAAGCCGCTGAGCAGCTTGAACAAGAAGGCATTAATTGTAACCTAACCTTATTGTTTAGTTTTGCACAAGCACAGGCCTGCGCAGAAGCTGGCGCTTTTCTTATTTCACCATTCGTGGGGCGTATCTTAGATTGGTACAAAAAAGACACTGGTAAAACGGCATACCCTGCGAATGAAGATCCAGGCGTATTATCAGTGACTAAAATCTACAACTATTACAAAGCCATGGGATATAACACTATCGTCATGGGGGCAAGCTTTAGAAATAGCGGTGAAATCCTTGAATTAGCCGGTTGTGATCGCTTAACCATTAGCCCTCAATTGTTGGAAGAGCTGGCAAATTCAGATGCGGTAATAGAACAAAAATTATTTGCCGAACAACCTGCTATGAGTAAGCAAAGCAGTTTAACTGAAGCTGAGTTTCGCTGGCAAATGAACCAAGATGCAATGGCAACAGAAAAGTTAGCCGAAGGTATTCGAAATTTTGCAATCGACCAAGTGAAACTTGAGAAGCAATTAGCAGAAATAATCTAAGGTTAGTTAGCACACCCTAGAGTTAATTTATTTATTATTCATTTACTTAAAGTTAATTAGTAAAAAAATGTTTCATTTATGCAATAGAGTATGATAAAAAAATCATGCAGTTGTAAAAAAAGGAGCATACCATGAATAAACTCGAAGAAGTGTTGGGCTCACTTGGTAAACAACCAAAAGCAGCCACAAGCAATAACAAAAAACGAAAATGGCGTGAAATAGAACAACTGAAAGAAAAGTTCCAACTAGAAAAAGATTTAAAGGTATATGATGACTCGTTAGAGTACATGTTGGACGAGTTTTAAGCTAATTAAAACATTTTAACTAAAAACCCAGTCATTACTGGGTTTTTTTATAGCATAATAAAAATGCTGCTAGTAACAATTGACCAAAGCGAATCAATGCAGACAAACATTATCGGTCTTGGCGACCATCAAGCTACTATACGTGTTCATATTGAGCACAGGCCACCGCTCGAGCTTTATCAGAAATTAACTCAATTACAGCCGTTACAACAAGGTGACATCGCCAATATCGCCACTCAAACAGGGAATCATTGGCGAAAAATATTTAATGTCTATGCCAAGTTTATTTACCAGTTAACACAAGCTGAATTTGACCGCTGGCAAGATTATAGAGATCAACAATTACTCCAAGCCCGAAGTAATACCGCGTTGATATTTACCTCGCCTGCTGAAGGCGTAACAAAGCTGACTAATCAACATAACACCATTGATATCATCATGGGCAAAACCTTTGCAAGCAAGCTTGGACTCGATAACCAATGTCATTGGCTTTCACCAGAATTTGCCGTCAATAAATCTTTGGGTATCATCATCTGCCCCTATTTTGACTATCGACAATTAAGTAACCTGAAAATCACTCGCCTTTGTCAATTAGTCCAGACTTTGCAATCATAATACGCTGTTATAGGCTTGTAACTGAAATAAATTATTAGCTCTTAACCAGTACGGGTAGTGACGAACGGGCTCATGTGCAGGTTTAGCAAGATAATAACCTTGTGCGTATACCATACCGAGTTGTCGCAGTAATTCAAATTCAGCAAAGCACTCAATCCCTTCGAAAACAACTCTAGCATTGGCCGAATTGGCTAACTCAAAAATGGCGGTTAAGAACTTACGCTTAAAACTATCTTGATGACAATTTTCAACAAAATAACGATCAACTTTAACAAGATCTGGTCTTAACTGGCTCCATAGTTTCAAACCGGAATAACCGGCACCTAAATCATCAATCGCCACATCAAAGCCAAACTCACTATACTTTGCTAGCGCTTGACTGAGCATTTGTTCATTCGGTGTTGGGTACTTCTCACTTAACTCGATCACTATTTGTTGACAGTCGAGTCCTGCAGCTTCGACAAGACGTTTCGTTTCACCTTGAGGGTGAGCATTATCGAGAATAACAAGCGGGCTAATATTGAGAAATAATTTACCTTGCAACGCTAATCGAGAAAATGCATTGACCGCAGTATCCCGACAAAGTATTTCTAATTCAGATAACAGACCACAATGAGTGGCATGCTGAAATAATATATCGGGAGAATAATAACAAGTGTCTTTCGGGCCACGCGACAATGCTTCGTAGCCAAGGATTGTCTGTTGGTTAATATCAAAAATTGGTTGAAAAACCGTGGTGACCTGTTTGTTTTTTAGAATATTTTCAATTGTTTTATACACTAGCATCTCCTTTAACTGATGCTAGTGTAATCGACATGAATGACAGTTTTATGACAACAAAAGTGGTAATGGCTACCCGCAAATAACCAATATTACTAGGGTGTTTTACTCACTTGTTGCGGTATTTTCATCTTCTTGCCCCTCAGGCTCCGCCACAATTTCTACTTCAATGCGATCAACGCGCTGTAAACCTCGTGGTAGCTTATTGCCACGACGACCGCGCTCACCACGATAATGTTCAATATCATTGGATTTAAGCGTCAATTTACGCTTCCCTGCATGTAAAGTCAGTGCATCTTGAGGCGAAATAACCGCTAATAAAGTGACAAATTCTTCTCTTGCTTTTGCTCGCGCTGAAGAAATATTAATGATTTTATTCCCTTTACCTTTACTAAGAATAGGTAAATCTTTCACTGGGAATACTAACATCCGACCCTCAGATGTAATTGACAATACCAGTGCCGTGTCAATATCTGCAATTACTTTTGGTTCCATCACTTTAGCGTTAGCAGGTAAATTCAATAACGCTTTACCATTTTTATTACGACTGACCATATCGACAAACTTACCAACAAAACCATAGCCAGCATCACTGCTAAGGAGGTAATTGGTATCATCATCTGCCATGATCGTTTGTTCAAAATTTTCTCCCGCAGATAAATTAAAACGCCCCGTTAATGGTTCGCCCTGACTTCGTGCGGTTGGTAAGCTATGCGCATCTGTAGTAAATGCCCTACCACTGGAATCAATAAATACCACAGGACGATTACTTCGCCCTTTAGCTGAGCATAGGTAATCATCCCCTGCCTTATAACTTAATGCTTTTGCGTCAATATCATGCCCTTTAGCACAACGCGCCCAACCTTTTTGCGACACAACAACCGTGACGGCTTCACTTGGCACTAAATCTTTCTCTGATAGTGCCTTCGCTTCACTACGCTCAACAATAATTGAACGGCGCTCATCACCATATTTTTCAGCCGCTTCGAGTAACTCTTTTTTCATCAAGGTATTCATCCGCGCTTTAGAGTTAAGTGTTTTCTCTAAATATTCGCGTTCTTTATTGAGCTCGTCCTGTTCAGCACGTATTTTGATCTCTTCCAGTTTTGCTAACTGGCGTAATTTAATTTCTAAAATCGCTTCAGCTTGAATTTGTGACAGCTCAAAACGTGACATCAACTCAGCTTTAGGGTCATCAAAGTTACGAATAATTTCAATAACTTCATCAATATTTAAATAGGCAATTAATAAACCATCTAAAATATGTAAACGCGCTAAAACTTTATCGAGTCGATGCTGTAAACGTCGTCTTACCGTGGTACGGCGAAATTCAAGCCACTCAACCAACATCGTACGTAAATCTTTTACCGCTGGCTTATTATCTAGCCCGATCATATTCAGATTGACGCGATAATTTTTTTCAAGATCTGTGGTGGCAAATAGATGCTGCATTAATTGTTCAACATCGACACGATTGGAACGAGGTACCACCACTAAGCGAATAGGGTTTTCATGATCTGACTCATCACGCAGGTCCACCACCATAGGCAGTTTTTTGGCCGTCATCTGATTCGCTATTTGCTCTAATACTTTACCGCCAGACGCTTGATGAGGTAAGGCAGTGATCACGATTTCACCATGCTCCATTTCATAAACAGCACGCATTTTGATGCTGCCTCTCCCAGTCTGATATATTTTTTCAATATCAGCTTTGGGCGTAATAATTTCAGCATCGGTAGGGTAATCAGGTCCTTTAACATGCTCAAGCAGATCGGCTAACTCACTTTTGGGTGATTCAATAAGCTGTATACAAGCATTGGCAATTTCTTTGACGTTATGGGGCGGAATATCAGTAGCCATACCCACCGCTATACCGGTAATGCCATTAAGCAAAATATGCGGTAATCTGGCAGGTAAGTTCTTCGGCTCCTTCATGGTGCCATCAAAATTGGGGATCCAATCAACCGTGCCCTGACCTAACTCTGAAAGTAAAACCTCACTAAAGCGAGATAACCTCGCTTCGGTATAACGCATAGCAGCAAATGATTTAGGATCATCGGGTGCACCCCAATTGCCCTGACCATCAACGAGAGGATAACGGTATGAAAAAGGCTGCGCCATTAATACCATAGCTTCGTAACAGGCTGAGTCACCATGAGGGTGGAATTTACCCAAAACATCACCAACGGTACGAGCTGATTTTTTATATTTTGCTAGTGCGGATAAGCCAAGTTCTGACATTGCATAGACAATGCGACGTTGCACCGGTTTTAAACCATCGCCGATATGCGGCAGTGCACGATCCATGATCACATACATGGAGTAATTTAAATATGCTTCTTCTGTAAATTGGCGTAATGGTCGTTGTTCAATACCGTCAAGACTATAATCAAGTACATCAGACATGAAAGGGTTTCCCGAGATAAACTTTTATTATCGTTATATTCTACGCTTGCTTTACCGTCAGCCACATTTAGTGAGTATTAGGTAATAAGCTGTTTTTTTTCAAAAAAATAACTTGCAAAAGGCACACAAACTATCTTTTCCATAGGTGCTGTTGATCTTTATTGTTTAACTTTTGTTCGAGAGAAAAGCGTTTTAATCACGGCGTGTGGATTGACGCTTAGTCATCTAAGCAAAGCGCCTCACAACAAAGAGTAAAACGCTTTGAACCGAACTTTTCTGGCAGTGTCATTTCTACTGTGATAGTACTTTATCATGTGAAACAACCACACATCAAAAGTGCTGCCTTGTATCAATCTCCAACAAACGGCTGCAAAAACAAACTTGAAAGATCTACAGCCCCTAGCTTATCTGATTATCTGGCGAGAAAAAATAGTTGAGATGAAGAAATTTAACTTTGTTGGCCTTGATAACAACAAACTTGATTACGACCTGAATTTTTTGCCTGATACATTGCCTGATCAGCAGCATGCAGTAGATCATCAAATTCAGCTTTGGTTGCTTGGTTACAGGCAACACCTGCACTAATAGTAACTGTTTGTGTAAGTTCTGAAAGCGGGTTTTGCTCTACTTTTTCTCGAAAGTGTTCGGCAATTGCTTTGGCTTCATCTAATTGGGTATTAGGAAGAATAACAGCAAACTCTTCACCACCTAGTCGAGCAAAAACATCACGGGTACGAATAACTTCTTTCCCTAATAAAGCAACATTTGTGATCACTTTATCACCAACATCATGGCCGAAATTGTCATTAATTTGTTTAAAGTGATCGATATCAAGCATGATCACACTAATAGCGGTGTTATCATCACACGCCTTATCAATCAAGGCGTCCCCTTGAGCAAACAAAGTACGACGATTATATAAGCCTGTTAAACTATCTGTTTTCGATAGTGAACGTAAAATTGAACGCACTCTAAACTGTCGGATTAAAATTAGCAGAAATATAATCACGGTGATCAAAAGAATATACATATTGCGATGCTGCGCAAATTTCTTCTTTTCCGCTTCTTTTATCTGCAAAGCTTTTAATTCATGTTGGCTTTTTAATAATTCATTTTCTTTTAATTTCAGATCGGTTTCATATTTTTCATTTAATTTGGCTAAACGTGCTTCTCTGATCTGCTTACGATAATCGTAATATTTTTTTAAATATAACTCTTTTTGTTTATACGCTTTTTCATAATCTTGCATCGCCGCATATTGCTCGGCTAACAGCAAGTGCACCTGAGAAAACTCAGGGGTAAACAATTGCGTTTTCGCTATTTTATCTTCCAAAGCCATTGCACGGTTAAGTTCGTCAATCACTCGTTGCGCACGATCACTTCCCTCAGGGATAAGCAACGCATTGATAATATGCATTAAATATCGTTCTGCACGATTGAAATTATCGCTAATCGCTTCAATTTTATTCAATACTTGCCGCGCTTGTTCAGCATCAGTTTTGCTTTGCTTAAGTAAAGAAAGAATTCTATCATTTACCGGCATCGGGTGAGCATCAGATAATAAATCAGATGTTTTCTCTCCTTGAACTTTATCTTGATTGAGCTTTTCTTCTGCCGATGGCATCGAGGCAGGAGCAGCAGCTGCAATGCTCGCTAAAAACGCTAAAATCAACAGCAATAGTGTATTAGCTTGGCAATTACGACTCATAACACACCCTATTTTTGCCCTGTTCTTTCGCCTGATACATCAATAAATCTGCTTGATTTAACATCTGATCAAAGTTGTTCTCTTTCGAAGTGGTTACCCCGATACTTACCGTCACATTTCGACCTAAAGTATCTGACCACGGATGTTGCTCAATCTTGACTCTACACTGCTCAGCAAAATCAATTGCCTGTGTAAAACTTGTTTCTGGTAGTAGAACAGTAAACTCTTCACCACCTAAGCGAGCAAATACTTGCTTATGGCTAACCAAACTCTGTCCTAATTGAGCTAACTGTTGTAGAGTTTTGTCTCCTGCTTTATGACCAAACTGATCATTGATGGTTTTAAATTCGTCTACATCAATCACTAGCACACTAAAGGGTTGCTGATATTGTTGCGCCTGTTGCGCATAAAGCTTGCCCAATTGCATTAATCGACGACGATTAGTCAACCCCGTTAATTCATCCGTTCTGCTGGCAAGCAATAAGTGGCGCTGCCCCTTTACTGTTTTCAGTAACAGCCACGCTAAAACCAAGGAGATAACCGCAAACATTGACATTAAAAATTGTCTGCTTTCCTCTTCCACTTTTGCTTCTTTTATCTTAAGTGCCTGTAACGATTCTTTCTGTGCTAATAGCTTGTTTTCAATATCTGCTTGCTCACTCTCATAACGCATACGAATATCTTCAACTTTATCAGCATTGCTTTTCTCAGGCAGTGATAAGGCAAATGTTACGTATTTATCTTGCGCCATATAAGCCTTTTTATAATCACCCAATTCTTTATATAGCTGTGCTTTTAAATAATAAACATCCAGCTGAGAAATGGTGGAGATAATTTTATGTTCATTATCTTGATATTCCCTTAATAATTGCTCAGCTTGTTCCATACTTGCTATTGCTTCTTCAATTTTGCCCAGTTCTCTAAATAAATACCCTCGTTCTAAGGCAAAACTGATTGGGATATCAGCTTGTTGTGCGTTTTGTGCGTATTGACTTGCCAATAACATATATTGATAAGCCGCTTCAGGATCGCTATCTTCTTTCTTTACTTGAGCCCATGCCATACCTGAGTAGGCATAAGCAATGAGTTCATCATTTCCCACTTGATCAGCGTTTTCTATCACTTCCTTATATAAAGGGATCGCTTTGTCATAATCTTTATTAACCGCGTAACCGGTTGCCAAATTACGTAAGGTTGTATAAGCGTAATACGTTTTACCTGCCTTTAAATAGTGTTCATATGACTTTTCATAATAGGCGAGTGATTTTTCATCTTGAACAATTAAACCATACAAGATGCCAAGCTCAGAATATACATAACCTAATAACTCATCATCTTTTAATTTCTGCGCTATCGACAAGGCATCATTGAACATAATTAATGAACGATCAAACTTCTCCACTAGATAATCCAACGCGCCTAAATTGATTAATCCGATGGCAACATTTTTGTTATCATTTAATGAATCAGCAATTTCCAAACCACTACGATAATCTTCTCTGGCTGCTTGATAATCACCTAAACTTTCAATAGCAAATCCCCGAGCGAATAATAACTCAGCCGTTTCGATACTTGGATTAGTTAACCGTCTGGCAAGCGATAAGGCCTTTGTCGCCACAGACTTACTTCTATGATACTGCGCTTGTTCTACATAGACCTCAGCTAACAGACGGTAAAAGGTAAGTTGATTTTCAATCGTTAATGCTGACAAATTTTTCATTTGAGCATCTAAAGCGAGAAAAGCTTGGCTTGGATTTTTATCTTGTAATGATTCAACCTCAGTCACGAACAGCTCAAAACTGCTATCACTAATTGCCTGTGCCGCATATAATTTACAAGATATTAACAAAAAAACACATGGAATAAGGCCGAGGATCAATTTGGTTAAATTGAACAGACCGTAGGGCAAATTACCTTCCTTTCATACTGACGATAATAATTATTATGTTTTTTCATCTGAAGAACCGACCCAGTATAAAACGATTTACTTAAAATGATAAAGCCTATTTTATATTTATTTGCTAAAACATTATGTTACAGAATGTTTACTGTTCGCTCTGTGCTTCATGCCAATAACTGGCTTCAATTTTGTTCCCTTGTTTATCAATAACAAAACAACCGTAATACGGGTCACCATATTCTTTTCTCGGCCCTGGCTCACCATTGTCTTTTGCACCAAGCGCTATCGCCATTCGATAAAATTCGTCTACTTGCGCTGTCGAACTTGCAACAAAACCAAAATGAACACCGTTACCGGAAGTTGCGGTTTGCTTGTCATAAGGAATTTGTACCCAAAACTCCGGATACCCTTTGCCAAATGCAATAGCATCTGGATAGTCACACACTAAATCAATATTGAGTATTGCTAATAATGGCTGATAAAAAGCTTTCGCTTCACTAAGGTCATTACAGCCAATTGAGGCATGACAAATGGAACGTAAATGACGGTGAGCAATCATGATATTATTTCCTCTCCAAGGTATTAAAAACGCATTATCTAACTGAGTAAATACGAATAAGCAATCATCTTAATCGCCCAAATAGAGATACACCATAGTTTTACGAGAAAAAGTGAGGCACTAGCTTCCCCCCTCATCAAGTTAACAATAATGAACAGCTCATTATTGGCAATAAATGCTATTAAGCAAAGGCAAAGTCCCAAAAAACCATCAAGCATAGTTACGCTGTCGACTTTATTAATCACAATCGGGGTTTTCATTGCATGAGTTTTACAAGCTGTAAAATAGGAGATAAAGACGAGAGCACTATCTTACATTGGGAGGGTTATTTCATTTTTTCATTCGGCCAAACCAAGGTAAATCGTGCACCACCAAGCTCAGGATCATTATCAACTCGTAAATCACCAGAGTGCAAAATTGCTACACGTCGAGCAATATAAAGTCCTAAGCCAAAGCCCTGATCTGATTGGTTATTTTTTTGCCTGACAAAGGCATCAAATAGATCAAGTTTGTCTGAAACAAAACCAGGACCATCATCAGCAATAGTGACTTTACAGACATTATTTTCTAACGATAAATCAACATTAATTGTTGATTGACTATAACGCATAGCATTAGAGATCAAATTTTGAATTGCAATAGAGATATGCTTGGCATCAAAACTAGCTCTGACATTTTGATAACTAAAATTTATCTGCACCTTGTCTTGAAAAATTTGATATTTCTCTTTTAATTTATCAACAAAAGGTTCGAAATAATGCTTTTTCTTATTGAAAATATTTTCTTTATTTTCAAGCTTGGCAAAGTTTAAGTACGCTGCGATCAGCCGATCAATTTCTTCAATATCTTGATCTAAGCGATCATGATAGCTTGGCTCTATCGTGTCTTTTAGTGCCTGATTAACAAAGCGCATACGCGATAATGGCGTTCTAAGTTCATGAGCAATAGTGCGAGACAAGTCTCGGTTCATCGTCAACAAATCCATGATCTGACGCGACATTTTTTGAAACGTCACTGCTAATGGGTAAATACTCGAACGCTGGCCAATATCTAAATTAATTGCTTGTGGTTTTTTACCAAACTTTTTAGCTGATTTAAGCAATTGATCCAGCTCAGAAAATAATGGCTTCAATAAGCCCAAAAACAATAAGGCCAGTGCACTATAAAAAAAGATCAAAAAGTAATTTTGAATATTGTCATCTTCGGGCTCTGCTGGCACAGGACCAAAAGCGACTAACTCATCGCCACGTAGTTGATAGTAAGTCCAAAAGCCAGAGCTTAACTCCAAAGGAATGATCTCACCTTGCTCAAGCTTTACTTGCAAATGCTCTGGCAGGGATAAATGCTCAGCAGGTACCTGATAAAAACTAGGTAATGTATCGCCTGTCGCTTGTAAGGCAAATAGCTGATTCACTGAAGTGTAATGTGTGGTATCTACGTCGCTCACTTCTTTAAAAATAGCGTTAAATGAGTAAAGTAATAAACATACAATAGCAATCATTAACACATATATTCGAATAAATTGCGTACGCATAGGGAAGTTACATTACTCTGAAATACTAAAAACGTAGCCTTGATTACGAATAGATTCAATCACTAACTCATCTAAACCGAGCAATTGCAATTTTTTTCGCAAGCGACTTATTTTAAGATCTGCAGCGCGATCACTGCCATCATATTCGCGTCCGACAATTTCCTGAAATAAAAAATCCCGAGGTAATGGTTGATTCAAGTTATTGACAAACAACCATAAAATATCAAATTCTTGATTAGTTACCGCTATTTTTTCTTTATTTTGCATTAATGATTTAGTGCGATGATCAAAAACGAAAGTGCCAAATTGCAAGACATCTGTTTTATCTGAAGTCTTGATCTTTTTCAGATTGGCTTTAATTCTTGCCAGCAATACAGAAGGATTTACTGGCTTAGGTATATAATCTACGGCTCCCGCATCAAATCCTTCGATTTGACTGTCATCATCCCCCAAGGCGGTGAGAAAAATAACAGGGCATTGTTGATGTTTAAATAAATCTTTGATCAGAACAAAACCATTACCATCAGGCAACATTACGTCACAAACAATAATGTCAAAGTGCTTCTCTTGTGCAATATGGCGAGCCTGTTTTGCCGTTAATGCAATGGACACATCAAAATTATTGAGAGATAAAAAATTTGCAACCAACTCAGCAAGTGCTAAATCATCTTCAACTAACAATAAATGAAAAGGTCGCGTTTGACTCATAGAAAGTTCCAACCAAAATTACGGCGCTTCCTTGTTTCCTTTCGTTTATACATCACTACATCCATTGTTGTATGCGCTATGACTGCATTAGAATGCTGCTCTTGCACTTCAATTTCAAGTGAATTTTCTGTTTTGACATCTACCTGCAATTGCAGTTGCTGTACTTGTTGATAACAGCGTCTAATGTGGTAAGTGGCAATGACAATACAGTAATCTGCAAGATGATCGGTATGATATTGAATATCTACCACCGTTTGACAGCGCTTTTCACCTTGGGCAACTACACAAATTTGGGGTGTCACTTGCAATGCCTTACCATTAGCAGCCAAGGCATTGTTGCCATAGGTAACTATGAAAAAGAAAAGGAAAAAATGTAGTTGCTGCAAATGCTTTTGTCTCATTAGCTAAAACTTATAATTTATCCCGGCCACTCCTTTTAAATAGCTATCCTTTTCTACTAATGGAGAAATTAACAACTGATCATCTAACCAGGTTTTCTTCACAGATATGACAAAATCCAAATGGCGAGTTAACTGATAACTAACTGCAATTTGTCCATAAGTGTTGGTAATACTGTCAAACGTTAATCCGGTAGAGGTTAAGTTCCCTATCTCATCTGAAGTTAAATCATAGTAATATTCGACTAAGGTGCGACTTTTACGTACCGCCCCCAGTTGCCAATTAAGCTTGACATGACCAAATTGGTAATAATTAAATAAACTAAAAGTTATTTCTTCACCATGATGCCCAACGCTAATATCTTTGCCATACACGAATCGAGCTTGAATATATTCATTTAACCACTGAATTGAAGCACCCGCCATATAGGAAAAGTCACGCTCAATGTCTGCAAAAACAGGTTCAACATAACCGGGTCTGAGTACATTTTTTCGAGGTACATAGTTACTGATATCTAAAAATGATAAGTTATCGTTGCCTAAATTAAATAACGCACCGTCTTCATTCAAATAGCCTGCAATATCAAAAAGCAAAGTATCTGTTTCAATTAAGCTATAACCTAAGGTGGTGTTATCAATATAAAAATTCTCACCATAATAGCTCCATGTAGGTAACACATACGTTTCCAAGCTATCACGCTCTTTTAATGGATTTTCAATCGCAGCATAGCCACCAAGTAAAGCAAAGCTCCACTCTCCTACGGAAGCTTCACCAATAGGTATATCATTTGTTTGTTGATTGGCGAAGGCTTGTTCTACACTCAACAACAGTGTAAACACGAACAAACCGATAAATTTAACTTTCATTGATCTTTACTTTACGCATAGTTATCCCTTAACACTAACAAGTATAGAGGTTAATGCAATGACTATTCACCTATTTGTACAAAATGCTACATAACAGATATTAAGAATATTCCCTGCCAACAATAAATGAATTTTTATTCAAAATACCGCATAAAAATACATAAGCAAGATTTAAAACTAGAACATATACTCAAATTTGTATCACAAAATTTCTATTCACTGACTTTTATCAATTATAAAAACACCCAAAAAAACAACCTTTAAATTATTGTTTTATATAAATTTTAACGAACAAGTAAATATAGACTCTATTTATTCCCTCAAAATCAAACATTATAATTTTGTACAAAACGCTACACGAATGTAAGTGATTATTACAGTTTTCTATTGCATAACTATAGACACCAACAAGGGAACTATAAAAACAAATCCCCTAGGTAAAAACTATTTTAAATGTCAGTGGAGAAAAACAAATGAGAGCACATTCGTTACTTAAAAAAGTTTCAATGATGTTTGTTGTCGTCGCAAGCTTATCACTTGCCACATCAGCAAATGCCATGAAATTAAAAAAACAAAACTTAAAACAACTAACTGATGCCTCACAAAGCATTATTGCTGGTGAAGTGATTAAAGTAACCGACGGTTTCGATAACAAACGTCCATTTACTGAAATCACCATCAAAGTCGACTCAGATGCCAAAGGTAAATTAAAAGAAGATTCAACCTATACGTTTCGTCAATTTGGTTTATTAAAACCACGTTCAATGGGTAACGGTAAAATTTATTTAGGTGTATCACCTGAAGGGTTTGCTAAGTGGAATGAAGGGGAACAAGTAGTCGCTTTCATGTACAAACCTGCATCTATCACCGGCTTCCAAACTACCGCAGGTATGGCGCAAGGTAAGTTTGTTGTCGATAACGGCAAAGTTGCCAACCAATTTGATAACAATGGCTTATTTGAAAATATCGATACCACTAACCTTTCTCATGAAGAAGTTAATTTAATGACAACCGTAGGTGCCGTAGATGCAAGCGCATTTATGAGCTTAGTAGGTAAGCTAGCAGGAGTACAACAATAATGAAATTTTCAAAAATTGCAGCAGCATTAACTTTAGCAACAATTTCTGTCGGCGCACTAGCGGGTGGTCCATTATACATTCATGAAAAATCCATGATGCCTTATAAATGGGATACATCAAAAGGCGCGATCCCAGTTTATACTGATGGCGGTATGCTAATCAAAGATAAAGACGGTAACGATGTACAAACTTTTACTGTCCTTGAAGCTGGAACAACATTTAATCAAGACATTACCCTACCCGACGGTACTGTATTACCTAAATATGTTGCACTAGATAGAGACTATACCTTCCTGACCATTGAGCAAGCTAATGCAGTAACGGCTCATGCAGTAAAAGAATGGTCTAATGTAGAAACCTCAACTTTTGAAATGACAGTGCAAGGGACTATTTTTGAAAAAACCGGCATTGCCGATGTTAACGCCGACAATGTTGACCAAATTTATGGCGCAGAAAACGGTTATGGTTTTTGGGTTAACTATGACACTGATGGCTCTATTTTAGAAAGCTATTTTGGTGTGCCTAGAAGCATGGTATTAGGTATTGCTTTTCCTGAATGGGCAGATGAAGAAACCGGTGAAATTATCGAAGCAACTGCGCTTATGAATGGTTGGTTCGTTGATGTTAGTGATACTGACGGTATGAAAGTCGGCGGTGTATTCACCCATGAATTTGGTCATGCCATGAATATGTCACATTCGCAAGCCAATGGTCATTTATCTTATATGTCTAAACCTTGGTCGCCACAATATGATGGTGTACCTGGTTGTGATGGTGTTACAACTTATACCAGTGGTAGACAAAGTGATGTCAACAATATCGAAACCATGTTCCCATTTATTGATGTGCGCAGCAACGCAGGTAAGGCTCAAGGCACAGTCAATGTACGTGACGACATTGTTAACCTTTCAGACCTGTATCCAACGGCTGACTATAAAGCTAATTATGGTTCTATTTCAGGCACCTTACGCACTAAAGAAGGCGTTGAATACTCAGGTATGAACATGGTAGCCCGTAACTTAGACGATCCATACCAAGACGTTATCACTCAACAATCCGGTAATATGACCCAAGGTATGATTGGCCCTGATGGTAAATTCACCATCAATGGTTTAACACCTGGTGGCCGTTATGCACTTTATATTGAAACAATTAAAGCAGGTGGTTATCCAACAGCGCAAACACCACTAGTTTCTGAAGCTGAATATTGGAATGAAGCAGAAAGTGCAAACCCAGGTACAGATAATGCGTGTGATTATTCAGAAATCGTAGTCGCAGGTGGTGAAACTAAAGAGCTTGAAATGTACTTCAACGGTTACACTGACGGCATCAGTTATACACCGTTAATTGGCGCTTTTGTCATGGATCAATCTAAAAATGGTAAACGTGCGCTAGGTACGACACAAGGCGGTATACCATTTATTTATGATTCCACTAAAAAGCAAATGATCGACACAGCAACCAATGCAGAAGGTTATGCATTACTTAAATCAACCACTGCCACTATGAATAAAACGGCAACCAAGGCTGCTGTACTTGCCGACTTTAACGGTAACGGCATTTCCCAAGGTGCAATTTGGGATATTAAAAATGACAAAATTACTCCATTAGAAGACTTAACGGGTAACACTTGTCATCTATCTAGCCAACAAGGTATATCTTCACACAGTATTTGGGATATAGACGATGTAGGCTCAACAGTCGTTGGTACCACTCGTTTCCCATATGATGGTAGCAATAGCTGTGCTGACGGCCAAGGGGCTGCTTCATATGGAATGCCTACTGTTTGGGACACCAAAACAGGTAAAGCTAAAGTACTTGATAATGGTATCGAAATCGTTGATAGAACTTGGGGAACAGGCAAAGAGGTTCTATTAACGGAAACAAACCGTCGTATCCCTTGGATCCGCGCAGATCGTGTATCTGGCAATGGTGAAACCATTACTGGTACAACGAATGGCTTTGGTCAAGTTGCTTGGGTTGACGGAAAACTTGTTGATACCAATGGCAAGTTTGGCGCAACTGATGGTTCTGTCATCTCTGAAGATGGTCGCTATGTTGCCTTTACTACGCTAAATAGTCGACGTGCAGCGCAAGGTGTTCATCGTTGGGATACTCAAAGCGACACACTTGAGAACTTAGGCAGCCTACGTTGGTGTGATGATGTGCCATTTATACAGCGTTGGACAAACTTCTGTAACTTCTATAATCACGATGAGTTAGTTGCATTAGGAGCTGGACTACCAAGAATGACGGTATTAGATGCTACAGATGATTTATCAATGATCACAGCACGTGCAGGCGGTGTCTTCAGTGGTGGTTATATCGGTGCTATCTATATGGAAGGCTTAGGCTGGATGTCAAATAAAGACTTTTTCGCTAAGCAAGGAGTAGTTGAAGCGAAAAACTTCCTAACTGACAACATTTTTGGCTTAAGTGCTAACGGTTCTGAAATGATGGCAGGTATTGCTGGTGCGGTATTAACCATAGATGTTGATGCCAACAAAGCCTTTGTTTGTGACAACGGTGTTGATATGGAACTAAGCTTCCCTAAACAAGTGGTTGAAGCCGTTAAGAAAGGTGCAGAATTTGGACGCTGTGCTCACATTAACGAGTAAGATCATCATTTGATTAATCTTAAATAATTAAAGCCCAATTAACTTTGGGCTTTTTAATTTCAACCTAATCAATTTACTCGCCCGTTAACGATTTTTGTAGTGGAGATCACCAATGAAATCACCTTACATTTTAGTTGCATTACTGTTACTAATGTCATCTGAACTCTATGGTAAAGGAAACTATAGTAAAGGGCTTTACGGCAATATGCTGACACAAGCCAAGACGATAGGACAAAAACAATCGTCCGTTAGACAAAACAGCTCAGTACCAGATGATATTCAGGGAAACTGGCAATTAGATAAACAAGCGTCATTAACTTTTGCTAAACAACTCCCGCAGTGGAATGAAAAACTCGCCAAGCTACTACCTAAGTTACTGACAATATATGCCAAAGAACGTAACCAATTATCTCATCAAGCGCTAATAGTAACCACTGGTGACAATGATGCCAAAATTTCTCTAGTGTTAAAAAGCGCTAACAACAAACAATATGAGTTTATCGGTTCAATTGAACAACAAACATTCCCGTTATCCATCTCTTTAGTCGACAACCAATATTTGCGTTTGCAAGCCCCTGAGTTATTTGGTTATCAATTTTTGCTATGGAAAAAAACAGAAGACTCATAACTCCCTAAACAAATAAATATAAAAATAGAAGGAAGAACGATGAAAAAATTATTTTTACTAACAGCATTATCTCTATCGGTCAGTGCTGGTATTAACGCTAAATCGATTGATTTTATTTATGATGCAGGTGCAAAAGCTAATATAAAGAAAATACACCAAGACGTGGCAAAAAGTGGTGGTACCCTTGTTGACTGCATTGAGGAAATTTCAGTGTGTAAAGTGTCATATCCATCAATTGATGCCGCACAACAATCTGGCTTAACACTTATTCCAGATGCCTCCGCATTTACTCCCAAAGTGGAAAAATTACCAACAGACGTCAATTTATTGGTCACTGAAGCCAACTACAGCAATCCCCCCGCAAGTGGCGATGATGATTTCTTTTTTGATCTGCAGTGGGGTCATCAAGCAGTAGGCGCAGTAGAGGCGTGGAATGCAGGTAACCGAGGTGCTGGTGTGCGTGTTGCTGTTATAGATACTGGCGCTGATGGTGCCCACCCTGATTTAGCACCAAACATTAATATTGAACTAAGTGCTTCTTTTATCGCTGGTGAAACTTGGGATTATGCAGGTACTGACATCAATAACCACGGTTCTCACACCGCTGGGACCATTGCTGCTGCAGACAATGGCTTTGGTACAATCGGTATTGCACCTGAAGCAGAGCTTGTTATTTTAAAAGCCCTATCTGCCGATACTGGTCGTGGTAGCTCTTATGCAACCATGGCAGCTATGGTATATGCCGCTAATATTGGCGCTGACGTTGCCAACATGAGCTTAGGCTTAGGCATCCGTCATAATGGCCTGTTTGATATCAATGGTACGCCATATGATACCTCTGATGACATTCGTTTTCAGGTCGGTGGTAAAGATGGTATTGCACAATTTATTAATACCTACAGCAAAGCGGCAACGTATGCCAAACAAAATGGTGTCACACTAATTGCTTCTGCAGGCAATGAAGCCACTGATTTAGATCATACTGACAGCTTAGTGAAACTACCTGCTGACTTACCTGCGGTAAATTCTATCTCAGCATTAGGCCCTCGCTTATGGGGAAAAAATCCGTCAACTTATACTGATCATTTAGCACTGTATTCAAACTTTGGTCAGTCAGCCATTGATTTTGGTGCGCCTGGCGGAGATTACATGAGTGCCTTTATGCCAGGGGGGCGTGATCTTTGTACCGTCGCTGGTATCACCAATGTTTGCTTCGCATTTGACTTTGTATTTAGCACAGGTAATGGCGGTTGGTATTGGTCAGTTGGGACTTCTATGTCAGCCCCTCATGCCGCTGGTGTTGCTGCATTAATTATTGGTGCCAATGGTGGAAACATGAAACCCGCTCATGTCGAAGCAAAATTACGAGAACTGGCATTAGATATGGGGAAACCGGGCAAAGATGACGTATTTGGTCATGGTAAGGTACAAGCGCCTAAATAAGCCTTTGCTCCCTAGGGCACGCCCTAGTATCTGTGTAAACTGAGTAAAAGGTGGTTTGTAGCCACCTTTTATCATTCACAGCTAACTCATTTTTGCTTTAATACGGATAAACGAGTAAGTGACTCATTGCAAGCGCTTTCATACCACCCTGCTTTTCTCGCTTATTTTTCACACTTTTTTAAATAGTTAGCTATATTTTAAGCAAATAACAATTTTCAAACTTGGAGAATTCTCTTGCCAAACCATCATAAATTATTGTCAACGATTGCAGCTAGCCTACTCGTCTTATCAACACAAAGCTTTGCAGAAGTATCTGTCACCATCACTGGCGCTTCTGATTATTTATTCAATGGTGTTTCTCAAACAGATGAGAAGCCTGCCTTGCAAGGCAGTATTGATTGGTCAAATAACGCTGGTTGGTATGCTGGCCTATGGGGGTCAAACGTTGACTTTGGCGATGATACTAATGCAGAAATTGATTATTATCTCGGATTTTCACAAAGTATTGATCAACATTTTTGGTACGATGTTGGAGTCGCCCATTATACTTATGTCGGTGGGGATAACAGCAGTGATATTAACTATACCGAACCTTACTTCGCTTTAGGATATCAAAATACCCAAATCAAGACTTGGTACTCTAATGATTATGCCGGCACCAAAGCTGCACATTATGTGCTGGCACTAATGCACAGTATTGAAATTTCAAAAGATCTTACCATTAACCTTCAAGTCGATCGTTCAACGAGTTTAGATGATGATCTCTTTGTTTGGGACGATAATGATGACAGTTACTTACATTATAAAACCGAAGCCGCTTTTAATTGGCAAGGCATTGACATTAGTTTGTCACTGGAAAAAACCGATTTAAGTTATGACGATGATATTAAAGTACTTGGTACGATTAGCTACACCTTCGGCTCATAAAACGCAGCGAAAAAAACTATTCATCTGTGACACATAACACGTAAGTAAAACTAAAAAGCAGGAAACAACCATGATATTTGAAGAAAAAAGTTTGTCATTAAAACTACTATTTGTTGTTGGTGCGCTGTTTATTTTAATGTCTGTTGGCTACATGGGAGTGACAACATATTCCTTATCAAATACTGAGAAAGTGATTGTCACCGATGTTGGTGAAGAAGTATCAAAGCAAATAGAAGACACACTCAGGTCAAAAACCGATGCCATTGCCGAAAAAATATCAAACTTATTTAGCGAGTCTTTTTCTGTACCTAATAAACTAGCCCAGCAAATTACCAGTAATATCGAAGGTGATATTGACCCCGCTTTATCACGCGACCAAGTAGAAAATATTGTTAAAAACACCCTTAAATATAGTGGTACTTCATCCATTTATGCCCAATTTGAAGCGAATGCCTTTGACGGTAGAGACGATGAATATAAGCAAGGCTATAAACATTCAGTAGCTGGTTACGGGAGCTTTGAGGTGTATTTTGTTAGAGAAAACAACGGCGAAATATCACAAGAGGTAGTTGAATCACCAGACGAAAAACACGATACCACACTTGATGAATATGGATTTAGAGCTGCCGAATGGTATCTTTGCGCCAAAGATAACAACGAAGCTTGTGCATCAAACCCATACAATTATGAAATCAGACCTGGCTACAGTGAGCTAATGACCAGCTTAGTGGTACCTGTTGTTGCCCAAGGGAGTTTTAGAGGTGTAGTCGGAGCAGACTTAAACCTGCCTATTCTGCAACAAATGGCAAAAGAGTTAAAATCTTCCTTGTACAAAGGAAACTCAAAGGTATTTATTGTTAGCCAAAGTGGTTTTTTAGCTGCGGCTACCGAGCATGAGGAAAGCTTAGCCAAGCCATTCAAAAAAGTTTTTGACAATAGCCAATCGCTACTTGCCCTGTCAGGGAAAGAAAAATCAACCATTATTGATAACTATCTCTATGTCGTAAGGCCGATTAAAATCAGTACCGCCAATGTTGAATGGCAACTTGTGGTTGGCATTGATGTCAATACTGCCATGCTGCCTGTTGATAATGTTTCCGCCATGATTTCTGATGAAGTCGATAATATATTACGTAATTCTCTTATTGTTGCCGTGATCTTAATTGTCATCGCATTACTGTTAATCCAACTATTTACCCGCAGTATCGTACGTCCAGTGGAAATGGTTGCCGATCGTATGAGCGAACTTGCTGGGCAAGGTGGAGACCTAACACAAGCAATAGAGGTTCAATCCCATGCTGAGTTAATAAACTTAAGCCATGGTTTTAATCAATTTAGGGAAAAAGTAAGAGGATTGTTAGAGCAAGCTAAACAGTCTGGTTATCACGTGATGGAATTAAGTGAAGAAAGTAAAGACAGTGCGCAAAAAACCCATCAACATATTTCGACCCAACAGTCAGAAGTCAATACCATAGTGACGGCGATCACAGAAATGTCAGCTACCGCTCAGGAAGTTGCACATACCGCATCTTCTGCTGCAGATAACGCCACCGCGGCAACAGAGTCGGTTAGAGAAACAGAATCAGAAGTTTCCGTTGCCGCCACACAAGCGACTGAACTATCAACCGAAATTGGAACCGCTTCGGAAGCAGTAAAAGCGGTCTCTGTGCGTAGTGATGACATAAAGAAAATACTTGATGTCATTGGTGTCATTGCTGAACAAACGAACTTATTAGCATTAAATGCTGCGATAGAAGCAGCACGCGCTGGCGATCACGGTCGCGGCTTTAGCGTTGTTGCTGATGAGGTGCGGGCACTAGCATCAAAAACGGCTGACTCTGTTGATGAAATATCCCAAGTAATTTCAGCACTGCAAAACGAAGTATCGACCACGGTCGATATCATCGAAAAAGGCAGTATCAAAGCCGATAATGCGGCTACCTGCTCAAATGGTGCTTTCGAAAAAATGCAGGAAACCGTCAAACAAATAGATGAAATCAATCAACATATTTTACAAATAGCCGCAGCGGCAGAAGAACAAAGCCAAGTTGCGGAAGAGTTAAATAAAAATATGGTCGTAGTAGGTGATGCGACTAATGAAGTGGCGATACTATCAGAAGCATCTGAAGCCAGCTCGATAGATATTCACAAATCAGCTCATGAATTGATCGAATTTCTCAATAAACTAAAAACCAGCTAATAGAACAATTAAGCCGCTAAAGTAGTCACTTTAGCGGCTTTACTATACTCATTCCAATATTTTACTCTATAAAAGAGATTAAATGGATACAGACAAATATGAATTAGTTGAATCTAGCTGTAACCGGTCTCGATGCCATCAAATTATACTGCGACTTCAACACTATCACCTTTTTCTTGTAGCCAATTTTTACGATCGCCACTGCGCTTTTTCGACAGCAGCATATCCATCAGCTCCATAGTAGTATCAAACTCATCAACCGTTAATTGCACTAGGCGACGAGTATTAGGATCCATCGTGGTTTCGCGCAATTGAAGCGGGTTCATTTCACCCAAGCCTTTAAAGCGTTGCACATTAACTTTACCGCGTTTTTTCTCCGCTTCTATCCGATCTAATATGCCATCTTTTTCATCTTCGTCTAGGGCATAAAAAACTTCTTTACCGACATCAATTCGATACAAAGGTGGCATCGCAACATAGACATGACCAGCTTGCACCAAAGGTAAAAAATGTTGAGTAAATAGCGCACATAATAACGTGGCAATATGTAAACCATCAGAGTCAGCATCAGCGAGTATACACACTTTCCCATAGCGTAGACCGGAAAGATCCTCAGTATCAGGATCTATGCCGAGCGCCACCGAAATATCATGGACTTCTTGCGATGCCAAAATTTGTCCTGAATCGACTTCCCAAGTATTTAAAATTTTACCTCGCAGCGGCATAATCGCTTGGTTTTCTCGATCACGTGCTTGTTTCGCACTACCGCCAGCAGAATCCCCTTCCACTAAAAACAACTCGGTACGTGCAATGTCTTGACTACCACAATCTGTTAATTTGCCCGGTAATGCTGGGCCTTGAGTGACTTTCTTTCGGACAATTTTTTTACTGGCACGTAAGCGACGCTGAGCGTTAGAAATACAAAATTCAGCAAGTGCTTCGGCTATTTCGGTATGTTCATTGAGCCATAAACTAAATGCATCTTTGACAACACCGGTAACAAACGCAGCACATTGACGAGATGACAAGCGCTCTTTTGTTTGACCGGCAAACTGCGGATCTTCCATTTTGACCGATAAAATATAAGAACACTTGTCCCAAATATCATCTGGCGTGAGTTTAACTCCCCGCGGCACTAAATTACGAAATTCACAAAACTCGCGCATTGATTCTAACAGGCCTTGACGCAAACCGTTGACATGCGTTCCACCTTGCACGGTTGGGATCAAGTTAACATAGCTTTCTCCGATAGACTCACCGCCTTCCGGTAACCAAGTTACCGCCCAGTCAACCGCTTCGTTATGGGACGTGAATGAACCTACAAACGGCTCTTCAGGTAAACTAGCATACCCTTTAACTGACTCTTTTAAATAATCACACAAGCCATCTTGGTAACACCACTGGTATTTCTTACCTTCATTTTTATCATTAAACTTAATGGTAAGCCCAGGACACAAAACCGCCTTTGCTTTTAATAGATGTACTAAGCGTTTTGCAGAAAACTTGGCAGAGTCAAAATAACTGGCATCCGGCCAAAACTTCACTCGTGTCCCTGTGTTTCGTCGACCTACCGTGCCAGTTTCGTGTAATTCTTCAACTTTTTCACCATGCTCAAACGCCATTTCATAGACTTTACTGTCACGGCGCACAGAAACATCAACTCGGGTAGACAAGGCATTTACAACAGAAATCCCCACACCGTGCAGACCACCTGAGAATTGGTAGTTTTTATTTGAAAATTTACCGCCGGCGTGTAACTTACAAAAAATGAGTTCGACGCCCGAAACACCTTCTTCTTTATGAATATCAATTGGCATACCACGGCCATCATCGATGACTTCTAATGATTGGTCTGTATCTAAAATCACAGAAATATTCTGTGCGTGTCCCGCAAGGGCTTCATCCACGGAGTTATCAATAACCTCTTGTCCTAAATGATTAGGGCGTGTGGTATCGGTATACATACCGGGACGATGTCTGACCGGATCTAAGCCACTTAAGACTTCAATAGATTCTGAATTATATTGTTCGCTCATAACTCTATTCTAATAATTATTATGATAATGAAAGTGTTAAACTACTGCTTTGTTTGCAATAGGGAAAAATGCCATAATTTTCGGCAGCATTTGCTCATAATGAATAAAACTATGATCGCCACCTTGTTGGACAATTAATTGGCTATCTTGATACTTATCGACTGCCTGTTGATAATCTAACACTTCATCACCTGTTTGTACCATCACCATATAACGTTTTTTTGAGATTTTTTCATTATATAGCGCTTGTAAGTCTGTCATATACTGATCAGTTACCTGATAAACCTCGCCAGTATAAGGGTTTTGTTGCTCACCAATATAGTCCACTAATAATTCAAACGGACGTACAGCCGGGTTAATTAACACGGCAGGTAAATCATATTTTTCAGCTAAATAGCTAGAAAAATACCCACCTAAAGATGACCCCATCACAAACCATTGTGCAGATGGAGCACTCTCAACAATGGCCTCTAGCTGTGCAATTGCCCCTTTTGGATTGAAAATAACCTGAGGGCAATAAAAAGTTATCTCAGGGTAATACTTTTCAATATATTGCTTAGTGCTTACTGCCTTTTGTGACATCGGAGAAGAGTTAAACCCGTGGATATATAAAATATTAATAGCTTTCATTAAAAACCTTTATCAGTTTTATCGCCGTTTGGCACATCATTAACAAGAAAAACCGCTTGGCTTGATACCTCTCCACTCGCACAAAGGGTAAAACGACGATAACCTGCACCTAAGTTAGCATTTGCTACGCCATCTACATGCTTGTTGAACTGAATCGACGTTGCAGGGCAAGTCCATAATGGCAGCTGCTGGCTTGATGTTGCTAGCGTTAGTTCCATCGCATTATGCACATGACCACATGCCAGCCCTTTTAGCTTAGGCATCTCAGCTAACCATGAATAAAATGCCATTTTATTGAGCAATCCATGGCGATCAATAAAATAATCAACATCGCAGGCATGGTGATGCATCATCATCATTTGCCACTTACCTTGCTCCTGCCGTACTTGTACCTTATTCATTTCATCAAGGGTAATAAAACCTGCAGGTGTATCACTTTTACTGTTTAACAAATGCAGTTGCCAATGTGCTAACAGCACCTGTTTTTGCTGACAAAACGGTTCGCCAGACAAATACTGATCTAACAAAGCCTGCTCATCATGATTACCAGCTAAGTAATATACTGGTATCTTTATCTGCGCTTGCGCAACTGCATCGACAAAGTTCTGGTAAGCATCAGGGCTATGGTCTTGCGTTAAATCGCCTGTAAAAACAATAAACTGTATATCTGCTTGTTGTGCTATATCAATTAATACATCACATAGATTTTGATAGACATTAGCACCATGATGCAGCGCACTCTTCTTAGCATAAAGGTGACTATCACTGATTTGTGCAAAAATAACCTGAGTTGATTGGCAACTTTCCAATGACATAACCTCTGACATATTTTAGACGTATTGCACTTTCGTTTGACCTAGTTGCAAACTCAGTTGTAACCACTCTTTTAAAAACTCATTAATTTGTTGTTTTTCATCAGGTAAATGCATTGATTGATTGGGGTAATCATAACGAGGTTTAATATACCTGATATCTTGATTACTGATCACTTCAGCCATTCTTGCATCATGATACAAACGGATGACCATTTTAGGACTAAAATATTCCGATAAATGATGCTCAGCAATGGTCGCATCTTGACGCATTGTGATTAACGAGGTGTAACGTGTGACTTCATCAACTACTATGGTATAAGACAAAAAATCAGAAATAAAATATTGACGTACATCACCTGCTTGCTCTTTATCTGCAAGCAAGCGCAACAGCATCATATAATTGACCTCACACAGGTTCATTAATGTTGATAATTGTGGCCGATAAACCGCCATGCAAATGCACCTAACCTTAAAAAATATATTACTTTTACTGGAACGTTTGATAGTTCAACGCTAACCATTGTAACCCAATTACAGTAGCAGCATTAGCTATTTTTCCCTGTGCCAGTAAAGTAAGTGCCTGCTCACGCCCCACCACATGCACTAAGATATCTTCACCTTCTTCCTCCAAACCATAGACACCACCAACCGACGAACTATCAACTTTAGCGACATATAAGTGGATAGCTTCACTCATGCCTCCAGGGCTTGAAAGGTACTTCATCACTTTTTGCACTTGTGATTGGTCAATATCAAGGTTGGCTTCTTCTTTTGCTTCACGCACAGCAACTTCAACGGGAGACTCTCCTGATTGGAACATACCAGCAATAAATTCAAGCATCCACGGGGTATCACCGGCACGAATTGCTCCGGGGCGAAACTGTTCGATTAACACTACAGCATCATTAATGGGATCATAAGGGATCAACACAACCGCATCATCTCGCTCAAACACTTCACGAGTAAGTTCTTTACTGCGACTGCCATTAAAACAACGATGAGTGAATCGATACTCATCTAACTTAAAAAAGCCCTGATAACAGGTCTTTTTTGCTAATAAAGTAAAGTCACCATGAGAATAACGCAGTAGCGATTGTTGGCTCATTCTGCACTCCAAAGTATGTCAAACAGGAAATAAGTGTTTCTAAAGTTTACATCCGCAATAGATTTAAATATTTTGTTACACTAGAATGCATAGGTAAACACTTATTATATTTAGCTTAATCTATCTTACGTGTAGCATAGCAACATAATAAAAATAATTTAGAATAAAAATAAAACAGAGAAAATAGCAAACTCAAGGAATTGCTTACCCATGAAAAAAACAATTACCTCTTTAATGGTTGGTTTTGCCTGTGCAACAGCCAGCACAATGACATTTGCTGAAGATCTACTGTCAGTTTATCAACAAGCCAAAGCCAATGACCCTGTGGTATTAAAAGCACAAGCGCAATTTAATGCGTCACAAGAAGGGATTGAACAAGCTCGAGCTTTATTGTTACCACAACTGTCGGCAAGTGCAACGCTATCAGCCAGTGAACGTGATAGCCAAAACTTCAACGCCGACTTAGGTGCTTTCGGTAGTAGCATTACCTCAAAAACCGATTCCACTAGCTATGGCGCAAATTTAAATATGCAATTGTATCATCACGATACCTGGTTAAAGCTAGACAACGCTAAAAAGTTAGCTCATCAAAGTGATATCAATTACCAATCAGCTAAACAAGAGCTAATTGTTCGTGTCACAAAAGCCTACTTTGATGTGTTGAGTGCTAAAGATGATTTAGCGTTTGCCAATGCAGAAATGAAAGCGATTGAACGTCAATTAGAGCAAACCAAACAACGTTACTCGGTTGGCTTAACAGCTGTAACTGCGGTACACGAAGCTCAGGCACAATTTGATAATGCCGTGACTTCAGTGATCCGAGCCGAAAACAGCGTATTTAATGCCGAAGAAGCGCTTAGAGAGATAACCAACGTTTATCCAAGAAACTTGAACCGATTAAATACCGAACGTTTTAGCGCCTCGCGTCCTATCCCAGATAGCGCGAATGAGTGGCAACAAACCGCCGAAGCGAAAAACCTAAATTTAATTGCACAAAAAATTAGTGTTGATGTTGCCAAAGAGAACATCAATATTGCCCGTGCTGGTCATTATCCAACGCTCGATTTAAATGGCTCATATGGAAAACAAAAATCACAGTCAGACTTTACAACTAATGGAATGACTCAAAGCTTTCCTGAGTCGCCTTACAATGACAGCCAATCGATTAGTGTCACTTTACGCGTGCCTATCTACTCAGGTGGAGCCATCAGCAGCTCAGTAAGACAAGCGCAAAGTAATTATGTCGCTGCGAGTCAAGACTTAGCCAGAACTCATCGCAGTGTCGTACGTAATGCACGCAATTCGTATAATACCGTTATTGCCGCAGTCTCTAGCATCAAA
This sequence comes from Thalassotalea sp. G2M2-11, assembly GCF_017168195.1. Lineage (GTDB taxonomy): Bacteria > Pseudomonadota > Gammaproteobacteria > Enterobacterales > Alteromonadaceae > Thalassotalea_E. The sequence continues at coordinate 1,100,884 of NZ_JADNYL010000001.1, read as the reverse complement.
GCACTTGAACAGTCGGTTATTTCGGCAGAAAGCGCCCTAAAAGCCACTGAAGCAGGTTTTGAAGTCGGTACGCGTACCATAGTTGATGTGCTTGATAGCACAAGAAACTTATACAATGCCAAGCGTAACTTGTCATCAACACGTTATAACTACATTCAGTCAATATTAACGTTAAAACGTGCTGGCGGTACAATCTCTGAAAAAGATATTATGAGTATTAACCAAGGTTTAGCACCTAGCGAATAATCATGATTTAATCTCAGAAACATATTAAAAAAGGTGTCATTAGACACCTTTTTTATTACTGTCAATCAGTCAATGTTGTTCACGAGTCTTCCAAACGAATGGTATTAATAATTTCGGTAGTTGAGATCCCGTCTTCAAAATTTAATACTTTAACACTGCCGCCATTTGCTAACACTTCCTCGCCGCCAGCAATTTCTTCCACCTTATAATCGCCACCTTTAACTAAAATATCAGGAAGAATATTTGCAATTAATCGCTGTGGCGTATCTTCTGAAAAACTTACCAGCCAATCAACAGCTCCTAAGCCCGCTAGCACTGCCATGCGTCTATCAGCTGGGTTTACTGGGCGACCAGCACCTTTTAATCGTTTAACCGAAGCATCGTTATTCACCGCAACAATTAAGCGATCCCCCAAGTTAGCCGCATTTTGCAAGTAAGAAACATGGCCTGCATGCAAAATATCAAAACAGCCATTGGTCATGACAATTTTTTCCCCTCGGGCTTTTGCCATCTCTACTGCAATTTTTAACTGTTCTTCCGAGACCACACCAAAGCCGCTTTCCTGACCGGTATGCACAGCATTTAATATTTCAGCTTCGCTAACCGTTGAAGTGCCCAACTTACCGACCACAATACCTGCTGCAATATTTGCTAACGCACTTGCTTGTGGGTAATCAGCTTTTGCTGCAACCGCTAAAGCAAGTGTTGCAATTACCGTATCTCCGGCACCTGTAACATCGTATACTTCTTGCGCTTGAGTCGGTAGATGAAACTCTTCATGATCGCGACGTAGCAAGGTCATGCCATGTTCACTTCGAGTCACTAAAATAGCGTCTAGTCCAAGCTCCTCCAACAATTGCTGACCTTTAGCCACAATCGCCGCTTCATCCGAACACTCACCAACAATAGCTTCAAACTCTGCCATATTTGGTGTTAACACACTAGCCCCTGCATATTTAGTAAAGTCGCTACCTTTAGGATCGACCAGTACTGGCACTTGATGCTTTCGGGCAATTTCAATCAGTACTTGCACATCGGATAATGTGCCTTTGTCATAATCGGAAAGCAAAATGACATCATGCTGTGCCACTAAGGTTTCTACTTTTGCAGCCAAACTTTGCTTTTCAACCGCTTGTAATGATTGTTCAAAGTCAAGGCGGATCAACTGCTGATTTCGACTCATGACCCGCAATTTAGTGATGGTAGGTACATCATTATGTGGAATAAACTGGCAATTGATATCCATAGCTTGAAGATGAGTAGCAAGCGTATTGGCGGCTTCATCACTTCCGGTGATACCTGCTAATGTCACTTTTCCCCCAAGTGAGGCAATATTTAACGCCACATTGGCAGCACCACCAGGTCTATCTTCATCTTGATTAATTTTTACCACTGGCACAGGTGCCTCAGGTGAAATGCGCTGCGTAGGCCCATACCAATAGCGATCTAACATGATATCGCCAACCACTAAAACGTTTGCTTGATCAAAAGCGGGAATATCTACTTTCATCCTGTGCCTCTATCCAGATATAATAAGCTAAGTGTATCACATCAAATTCAATGAGTTGACATCCTCCCGTGAGTAAAAACAAAGTTTTACAACCTAATTTTAAACTATCCTTTCTATTGCCTAAATATTGGTTAACTTGGCTTGGTGTTACCATTTTATATTGCGTTTCTTGGTTACCTTACCGTTTTCAACTGTTTTTAGGGCGACAAATCGGCAAATTATTACTGCTCATTGGTTCAAGCCGAAAAAAAGTAGCCGAGCGTAATTTAGCGCTGTGCTTTCCCGAGATGTCAGAAAGTGAACGTCAACGCATCCTGAAGACAAACTTTGAAAATACCGGAATCGCCCTATTAGAAACAGGCATGGGATGGTGGTGGCCTGAGTGGCGTGTCAAACGCAAATGTAAAGTAGTTGGTCTCGAACATTTAGAGCAAGCCCAAAAAGAAGGCAAAGGCGTACTTTTACTTGCGATGCATTATTTAAGCGCTGAAATTAATTGTCGCGGCATTGGCACAGGACATCCGATGGTGGTGTTTTATCGCCCGCATAACAATCCATTAATGGAGTATTTTCAATATCGCGGCCGAGGTCGTTCTAATAAATACATGTTAGGGAAAAAAGACGTCAAAGGCTTGCTTAAAGCACTAAATGATGGTGAAAGCTGCATCTACCTGCCGGATCAAGATTATGGCCGTAATAGAAGCTTATTTGTGCCCTTTTTTGCCGTCCCAGATGCAGCGACAACCACAGGCACATTAATCTTTGCTAGAAATAAAAATACCTATAGCCATATGCTAATACCGACACGAAACGATGATGGCAGCGGTTATACCTTAGAGATAAAACCAAGGCTTGAGAACTTTCCCACTGGGGATGATATGGCTGATGTGATCAGGGTTAATCAAGAGTTAGAAAAAGCAATTCTAGTCAAACCTGAGCAATATATGTGGTTACATCGTCGTTTCAAAACTCGGCCAAACAAATCGGATCCATCATTGTATAAATAAAAAGTTTTCAGTATGGTATATACTAAATCTATATATTTTTAGTGGAACGCAAAAGCTAAGCTCATGTTATTTTGGATAAAAAACATTATCTTTCTCATGGTTTTGTTGGCCTTGGCTTACTATTTAATCGCCAATGAGGAAGAGTTATTTGGTTCAACCACTAAAGAAGAAATGATCACAGCTCCGGTAAAAGAAGGTGATGTTGCCACAATAAGCACTGAACCTAAGTTAAATATTAAACAAGACAACAAAGCTGCTGAGGGTTTATCACGTTTTTATGCCAACCTTCGTGGTACCGACGAAGGTTCTGGCCCGCGTATTCGAAATAACATAGTCTATCTCCCTGAGCCACAAGGTGAATTAATCGATCTACTTGAAGCAAAACGATTAACCACTCGCCCTTTACGTAGCAACTGGAAAGGCACAAAAGCAAACCGTCCATTTCGACAGGGCTATACCTTGCACCAAAAGCTTAGAGAATACGCCGAACAAGATGGTATAGATATTATTTGGCGATTAAATCGAGATTTTGTCATCAAAAATCCCTTTCGAATTGATAAAAATATTATCGATACCGCCTATCAAATAGGCCAAGCCATTTCAGGTCACTTCCAAGACGGACTAAAAACTTTCTTCTGTAATCAACAACGCACGATTGTTTTTATTGAAAAAGAATCTCAATATTTGGAAGAAGAATGCATCCTTCTTCCACTCAAACGACGTTGATGATCTCCCAGTTTGATGATCAGCCTGATAAGTACCGGCTGATAATTAACTGCACTTCTTGCCCAAAACTTTCGAACTCGTCACGCGGCATTTTTGCTGCCTGACTGCGCAAGCTAGTGCGATGACCATAATCACGTAGTCGACAATATTGACTGATTAATGACTTCTTCTCAGCTACCGTAAGCACACCAGCTTTCGCTAATGCATCAAAAATTCGAATATTATCAGAATACTCACTGATCGATGGAAATGTTGCACTGTAATTGAGTGACAAATATTGCGCGAGGAATTCGATATCAACTAAGCCGCCAACCCCCTGTTTAATATCTATAAATTCTTCAGAAGAGCCATCAAGGTGTTCTCTCATCTTGTGACGCATTTTGACCACTTGCTCTCGCAGTTCTTGCTCATCTCGCGATAAGGCTAATACTTCTTGTCGCACTTGTTTAAAGTCATCAATTAACGATTCACTACCAAAAATGGCACGTGCTCTAACGAGCGCTTGATGCTCCCAAGTCCATGCATCTTCTTGCTGATATTGAGCAAAGGTATTGATATTAACCACCAATACACCAGAGTTCCCCGACGGTCTTAAACGCATATCCAGTTCGTATAAAATACCACTTGTCATCTTGGTATTAAAAATATGCATAATACGCTGAGCAAGTTTAAGGTAGAACTGACTAACCGCTACTGACTTGTCACCGTTGGTCACCTCATTAGGTTGACGATTATGAATAAAAACTAAATCAAGATCGGAACTATAACCTAACTCACAGCCACCTGTTTTACCATAACCTATCACCGCAAAACCTTTATCGTCACTATCAACCAATGACATTGGCACACCAAAACGCGCACTAACCTGCTGCCATGCCATATTAACGACTTCACCCACAATCGCTTCTGCCAGCGCAGTTAAATGATCGCTGACTTTCGTCACAGGCAAAACGTTAACAATATCGGCGGCGGCAATACGTAGCTGTTGAGCTTGTTTGAATTGTCGAAGCACATCCATTTGCGCTTCAAGATCATCTTCAGGTATGCGTAATAAGGCTTGCCTTAAATCGCTTTTATAACTCGATAACGCAGGGGGATTGTTCAATAATTTTGGATCGATCAACTCATCAAGTAAGATCGGGAACTTAGCGATATATTCGGCAACCCAACTGCTTTGGTCGCACAATTTAACTAAGTGGTGTAACGCCCCTTGATTTTCGTACAGTAACTCTAAATAGGCTGTCCGTGTTGTGATCTTAGTGACAACCCACATCACCCGCTCTAGCGTGAGTTCATTACCATTAATTTCAGCAATATGACTCAGTAATAATGGCATTAACTTGGCAATAACAACACGGCCACGATTGCCCAAACCACGCTTGGTTAACTCACTTTGAAAATCATGCAATAACCGCCATACTTTCTCAGCTTGCCATTGAGGTTGATATTTTGCGATCCACTGACAGGCTTCCTCATCAGTCCATTCACTTTCCCATAAAGTGATCCAATGTTGATCCTGAGTATCATGCTGAGGACTTTCCTCACCAATGAGCGACATAAATTCTTGATGCACCGCACTCGTCATCTGTGCTAAATAAGCTAAAAATCCTTGCCAGTCAGTAAAGTCTTTATTCCCTAATATTTGTAAAATTCGCGCTTGATCCAGCGGGTTTTCAGGTAAGGTTTGTGTTTGCTGATCATCCAAAGCTTGAATAATGTTTTCTACGCGGCGTAAAAAACGATATGCCTGTTCAAGGACTTGTGCACTATGGCGCGATATTTCCTGATGTTCAACCAGTAAGGGCAGAACCGTTAACAAATTTCGTCGCTGCAAAGGTTTAATGCGACCACCACGGATCAACTGAAAAACTTGTACAATAAACTCGATTTCACGAATACCACCTGCGCCTAATTTAATATTCCCTGTTAACTGCTTACGCCTTACCTCCTGAGCGATCATTGACTTCATCCGGCGCAGACTATCTATCACACTAAAATCAATATACCTGCGATAGACAAATGGCCTAAGCATGTTAGACAACTCGCCATGATACTCACCTTCACCAATAAGCCTTGCTTTTAACATGGCATAACGTTCCCAATCACGGCCCTGCTCTTGGTAATAATCTTCCATGGCATTAAATGTCAACACTAACGGTCCGCTTTCACCAAATGGTCGTAAACGCATATCAACACGATAAACAAAACCATCGAGTGTTTTTTGATGTAATGCGGTGATCAACTTTTGCCCTAAACGGGTAAAAAACTGTTGATTATCAATACTCTTTCTTGCCCCTTGTGTTTCACCTGACTCGGGATAAACAAAAATCAAATCAATATCAGATGAAAAATTTAGCTCTCTGCCCCCAAGCTTACCCATGCCATAGACAAGTAAGGGCTGTGCTTTTCCCTGTCTATTAGTGGGAACGCCCCATTTAGCCTGACAAAAGTTGGTTAGCCAACCAAGTGCAGCAAGAATGATCTCGTCGGCTAAGGTAGATAAACGCTTTAATGATGCATCCAACTCAATGCCTAGTACTAAATCGGCAAAAGCAATTTTTACCATCTGCTCTAAACGAAATAAGCGCAGTTGTTGATGAAGTTGTTCTTCCGAAGTGCAATCACTTAACCTAGCTTGCAATAAACGCGCATAATTTGGCATATCTTGTTGATAAATATCACCACTTTCAAATAAAGCAAGAACGATTTCTGGCGCTTGTAAACTTGAACGCAAGACAAAATCACTTAACGTAATTATCCGCTGAAAATCTTCAACCGTTTGTTGCTCAAATCGATCACTAAACTGCTCTGTTAACCTTGGGTATTGTTCGCTAAATTCCCGCCAACTTTTGGCTTGCTGGCTTACCAAACATGATGAAGTAAAGATTTCCGACACTTTTTCCACAACGCCCTCGATAAATAAAAATGATACAGCTAAGATAGATTACGTTAGAATATACCAATCAAACATTGGACATATTATGTCATCAATGTTATTAATAGATGATAACCATAGCATTTTTGAGGGAACTATGGCAGGAATGCACCGTATTAAAACGCTAATTATCGCTATTTGTTTGATCTTAGCTGGATGTTCAGATCCAGTACTCGAACAAATAGCCAAACAAACCCCTATCAGCGAACAACGTGTGGCTCAATTGGCTTCAGCACTTGAGCAAGGGCAAGTGCGCAATGCAAAATTGATCCGCACTTATAGTCAGAAATTACGTCAAAGTAAACCAGAGTTATCCGATTTAATCGATGAGTTTGAAAAAGATGCCACCACTCAAGGTCCTATGTATAAAGCCTTGTTGGACAGACTCAATACTGTTAAAAATCAACCACAAATGTTTAGCAGCAACCAAGCGATATACGAGGAATTACTCAATATTTATCAAGCAGCCGATCCTGTGCTTTATTCTGATGCATTAAGTGACCCATTAAACGTATTGGCCGATATGTCAGACGGTCAATTACCTCGGGTAAATGCGTTGTCAAAAGCCCAAAGCTTGCAGGCAAATAATGCGCAAGATTTTGGTGTTGGTGAACAGCTCATTGGAAACCCTAATTATGGCCAATGGCAAACAGGTAGTAATGGCATGTCTTTTTGGGCTTGGTATGGCATGTACGCTATGATGGATAACTTGTTTGATTATCGCCGTAAACGCATTTATTACAATGACTGGGGACGTTATCGCAATTACAGCTATTATAATGACTATGGCAGAACACGTTATAGCTCACCGAGTCAATTACGCAAGCAAACGGATCTAGATACTCGCACACGAAAATCTTTTGCTAGCAAAGGACAAAAATTTACCAGCGCCTACAGTAAAAGTCGTACAGGCTCCTCAAGTTTATCAGGGCAAAGTAAAAGTGCCCAAAGCAGTGCCAAACGTTTTGCCAGCTCCAGCCGAAAAAGCTCGTTCGCAAAAAAATCATCCTACTCAAAAAGCGCCAGCTTTCGAAATAGTCGAAACACGACTTCTCGCAGCTTTAGACGTGGCAAATAACAGGACGATCGCAAGGAATTTATTATGAATACATTATTTGAAATAACCGGTTTAACGACAGATTTACTTATCTTTCTCGCCATAGACATCACCATCGCCATTATTTTGCTTGGTGCAATGAAGTTTGTTTCAGGTTTATCTGCCAAAGTAAATGCCACTGATGAGCTTGCCAAGGAAGATAACTTTGCATTTGGGATCAGTGTTGCTGGTAGTGTTGCAGCGCTTGGTATCGTGTTAACGGGTGCTATCACTGGTGAGAATGCTGACAGCTACCAATTAGAAATAATCGGTATGCTTTCATACGGCTTACTTGGCCTTGTGTTAATAAAGATAGGACGCTTTATCCATGATCGTCTGGCACTGAATGAAATTAAGAAAACCGAACAAATCAAAGCAAGAAATATCACTGTAGGTTTAGTTGACGCAGCTGGCGCCATTGCCACTGCGGTGATTATTAGAGCGGTATTACTTTGGGTGCATGGCTTAACCGTCAGTACCTTTATTGCCATTATTACCGGCTTTTTAGTCGCACAAACCATGCTGATTATTGTCACCCGCTTAAAAGAGCGTCAATACGCAAATGATAATCAAAATGACAGTCTGCAAGAAGCTTTTGCTAACGGACAAGTCGCCTTAGCGATCCGTTATGCGGGACAAGTCATTAGTACCGCGCTTGCTGTGACAGCAGCCAGCCATTTTCTAATTTATAGTGCCGATGCACTTGTTTCAAACCTGATCGGTTGGTTTGTGATCAGTATTATCATGACCGCATTAGTCGCTATACTAACGGCGATTGCAAAACGTATCATCTTATGGGGCATTAACCTGTCAGAAGAAGTCGATCAACAGCACAATATCGGTGTTGCCAGTGTTGAAATGGCCATTAGTATTTCTATTGCGTTAATTTTAACAGCGTTAATGGCCTAACGAAGAGTTTTGCACACAAGCAATCAAAACAGTTCAGTGAAAAAAGCCACAAAACAGCAGCTCATCTTTAATGATGTGCTGCTTATCCTCACCATGGCGGTACTTGCCGGCTGTGGCTTGATCTATGAATATTTACTCTCCCATTACGCAGGCCGTGTGCTCGGCGTTATGGAGAGTGCTATCTATGCCATGATTGGCTTAATGATAGTCTCTATGGGGCTAGGCGCTTTTGCTGCACGTAAAATTACGTGTGCCTTTAATGGCTTTGTCTGGCTAGAATTAATTATCGCCTTTCTCGGCACCAGTGCTATTTTAATCATCGCTTGTTTAATTGCTGCGACACAATTATTACCACAAGTATTGGCTGACACGTTCAACTTACCACCAGATATACAACCACGTGGTGGATTTTTTAAACAGCTGAGCTTTTTAGCGATCAATAGCCCGTATTTCTTTGGCTTACTGTTAGGCTTTTTTATTGGTATGGAAATACCACTGATTGCCAAAATTAGAGAGCAAATTCACCAAAAGCACTTAGCCAATAATCTTGGCACTATATACGGCGCTGATTACATTGGTGCAGGCATTGGCGCCGCTATTTGGGTATTAGTACTTTTGAGTATTGATATCAGTAAGGCAAGTGCGCTAACCGCAGCGCTCAACTTAACCGCAGGTTTCGTTTTTATCTTCTATTATTGGCAAAAACTCAACTGGCGCAAAACCTTAGTGTCTTTGCATTGTGTTTTAGCGTTAATTATCGTTGTTATCTATCAGCAAGGTAATGGCTGGATGAATCAACTGAGTAATTTGCTGTATCTCGACAAAGTCATTTATACCGATAAAACACGCTATCAACAGCTCACCTTTACTGAACGGGCGATGGGCTTATATCAGCCAAGCATCATTAACTTTTATTTAAATGGTCGCTTACAATTTTCATCAAGCGATGAACACATCTATCATAGTTACCTCGTTGCTCCAGCCTTAGCGGGTTCAGCACGCCATGATGAGATCTTAATCATTGGTGGTGGAGATGGACTCGCATTAAGAGATGTACTTAAATGGCAACCTCAACATGTCACACTGATCGATTTAGACAATGAGTTATTGTCAATTTTTCAATCTCCCGAAAAACACTTACCCAATACTTTGGCACAAAGAATCAAACAGTTAAATCAGCAAGCATTATCCGCGAGCAATGTAGAGGTTATTGCCAGTGACGCATTTCTTGCTATCAATCAACTGATTCAGCAACAAAAAAGCTTTGATAGCATTATTGTTGACTTACCTGATCCCAGCCACCCGGATCTCAATAAATTATATTCTGTTAATTTTTATGCGCGATTAAAACAGCTATTGGCAGGCGATGGTTTACTCGCGATTCAATCAACCAGTCCATATCACGCAAAAGAAGCTTTTATTTCAATAGGTAACACCGTTGAAGCCGCAGAATTTAAACACGTTGAACAATACCATGATAATGTGCCAAGCTTTGGCGAATGGGGGTGGACGATTGCTGCGAAAAGAGGCTTAAGCCCCAGTCATCGATTAAAGCAATTAACGCAATTTCCTATTGAACAATCATGGCTGACGTTGCCTATGTTACTCGGCAGTTTTGAGTTCGCCCATGGCTTTTATCAAGATAAGAAAACAGTACCGATCAATTATTTAGGTAGCCACACGCTTTATCAACTGCACCAAAAGGCATGGCAAGATCAACAAGGATTAAATAGCGCCTATACACAGTAGTAAAATAGGTTAATAATATCTGTTGATAAAAATACAAATAGTTTCTTGACATATTATGTCACAGTGGTAAATTAGCCTCTAACGACATATTATGTCGTCTGATTGTCAGGATAATTCGTTGACAATCATTTGAATTAATATGAGGAATCACATGAATATTCACAAAATTGCGAATCACTTGAATACCTTAGCTGATGATTCTGAAACAGGTATGGTGTTTGACTGCCAACCTATTTCAGGTGAAGTTGATGTATTACAAATAACCGTTATCGGACGTGAAGAATTACCTATTTTTGTTTCTGTTACCGATGACCAAATACTGTGTATTACCTATTTATGGGGCACAGATGAAGTTAAACCTGCAAGCATCGATGACATGCATGAAAGCATGCTAGAAATGAACATTCCTATGCCGTTATCATCTTTTTCAAAAATTGGTGATAAATATGTGATTTTTGGCGCTCTATCAATTAATTCGACATTTGACGATATTGAACATGAACTGGCAGTTCTAAGCAATAACGCCATCGAAATAATTGATGACATGAGCGATTTTCTAGTTTAATTGACCACCTATTGGAGTTTTTATTATGAGTATTTTTAAGAAAATCATGACCGCTATCCGTGGTGGTGCAACGGAAGTAGGCGAAACCATTGTTGATGCCAACGCGACCCGAATTTTTGAACAAGAAATCCGTGATGCCGAGAATCATTTAACGAAAGCAAAACGCGATTTAACCGGCGTAATGGCACAACAAATGTCTGCCAGCCGCGAAGTTGACCGCATCAAACGTGAGATCACTGAGCATGAAGGCTATGCAGTGCAAGCGTTAGAAAAAGGCGACGAAGCACTGGCATTAGCCGTTGCTGAAAAAATTTCCGCTCTTGAGAATGAATTAAGCACTCAGCAACAAGCCTTAGACAGTTTCTCAACTAATGCTGATCGTTTAAAAGAATTAGTGAAGAAAAGTGAACGACAAGTACAAGAGTACAAGCGTCAATTATCTATGGTGAAGACGACAGAAAGCGTACAAAAAGCCACTTCTGCGATCACTGATAACTTTTCATCGAGTAACTCTAAGCTATTAAACGCCAAAGACTCTTTAGAACGAATTAAAGCGAAACAGCAAAAATTTGATGATCAAATGAAAGCGGCTGAAGTACTTGAGTCTGAAAACTCAGATTCATCACTTGAAGCAAAACTAAAAGAGGCAGGTATCGGCGCGACAGATAATAGTGCCAACTCGGTACTTGAGCGCTTAAAAGCAAAACAAAAGTAATTATTTTCACTTTTCCAACCGCACCATTTACTCCCCCCTGTAATGGTGCGGTTTTTATGGTATTAAGCTATGAGTTTTTTCAAAAAAATATTCAATAAAGAGCAAGCCGCCCGTCAAATCACCAATGTCAACGATCTAAAGGTCAACGACATTATTGTCCTCACAGATAGCTTTGCGTTACCAGAAAACTTACGTCAACAGCAATTTCAAGTAAGTGCAGTGAACAGCTATGAATATGAGCACCATACTGAAACTGAGTGGGTGTTAACCGGTAATGATGATACTGAATTATTTTTAAGCCTTGATATTGACGATAAAACCTATTTAAAATTCTCTTTGAAAATTCAACATCACGACGTTGAAAACCTGTTTGATCTCGATGAGTTTGCCACCATTTTTGATGAGCCCGGCGAGGCTTTTTTAGTTAAACAAGCCGATACTGATTTATCTCAAGGTTGGAGCGCTGAGCAATACCAACAAAGCATCTTTGCTAAAGTAGGCTACTTTCATCGCAAAGATCATCGTACGGAGCAACTGTCCAGTTACGAAGGAGCTGACGCTGGTGAACAGTTCGAGCTTTATCAATTACTTAATGAAGATCAAAGTCGTGGTATCGAACTGGAAGTGTGGCAAGATGGTGATACTGACGTATGCTTAACCTTATACCGTCCAACACATGATATTATTGATATGTACCCTGGAAGTTAACTGTGAGTAGAAAATTACCTGAGAAATGGCAATCCTCAGTCAAAGCCGTGAAAGCAACGCAAGTGGCATTTGATATGGATGAAAAAATTCAATTAGAGATCCGCAAAGAAGCGCTAGAAGATGGCTTAAGCCCGTCGGATAAAATTCGTGATATCTTAGGGCTCCCCATCAATCGACGTCCCAAACGCCCTCGCTTAACGGTCAGCTTATCGGCAGACGATTACCGCGTTCTGGCAGAAAAATATCAATTAGATGTCGATCAACAACTAGAAATTAAACGTAAATTGATGGATGATTTAATCAATTATATCAATAACAATTAAACGTTTATTATGAAAGAATCTCTCAAAACTTATACCATCGATGAATTCGGTGTTAAAAATTACAACTCTTTCTACCTGCTAATCATTACTGTCGCCGTATTATATGGCATTATTGCGCTATTATCTGTGCCACTATTTCACTTTGAGCAAGTCGCTGAAAACGGCAATATATTAACTTATCGAGACGCATTTTGGACATTGCAAATGAGTGCCAGCACCATAGGCTTTGGTGATTATTATCCTGTTACTCTAGAAGGCCGCATTATTGTTGCCGCTATGTTTTATATTGGTGTCGGGATGGTGGGTTTTGTCGGCGCTCAATTTGTTAATAAATTTGTTGGTTTTTCCGATACTAATGTGAAAAACCGCGAATTAAGAAAACAAAACCGAGATTTATTGGCGCATAACATCAAATTAGAGCAAAAAATCGACTTACTAGTAGAAAAAATAGAAAGAATTGTTGAAAAAGAAAGCAAATAGACTGTTGAATTGCCTGAACTATGCCATACTAAACACAATAAAAACAAACAGTCATGATCTATTAGGGAGTCAATCATGTTAGTCAAACATTTATCGTTTATCGCACTTATGTCATTAACTATTGGTTGTGCCAGTAACGAAGGCCTTGAGCAACAAGTCAGTTCATTGTCGAATAAAGTTGATAAATTAACCCTAGAAGTCTCTAAAATCAAAGCTCAGCAACAAAAAAATACTGATGCGTTAACTATTTTAGAACAAGCACAAGAACAAACTAACCAACGCATTGATAACGTTGCGGCTAGTTACAAGAAGTAAGATCCTATACTAACTACTGTAAATATCTATAGTCGGTATCAAGAGATAAAGTCTTAGCCTTTGCGCTAAGACTTTATTGTAATGGCACCACAATCCCATTTGGTTGTTTAATAAGCTCTGCCAATTGTTGTTGATGCTGAGGTTCTTCTCCAATAAAGCGACTAACCGCTGGAGATAATGTATCCATTGATAATGCTCCTTGTTCACTTAATGGCCGATGCACCTCAATCAATTTCTGTCCGTCACGTTCATAAGACATTTTAATGGCCTGATTAATAATACGGACTTGTGTGCCTTTATGAACATTATTAAAAAGCCATTCAATATCAGGTTCATACATACGAATACAACCGGAGCTTGCGCGCATACCAATACCCATGCGTTGATTGGTACCATGGATCAAATATTCACTGGTGCCTATACGCATCGCATACTGACCAAAAGGGTTATTCGGGCCTGCAGGAATTTCTTTGGCTAATTCTACTCCGTGTTCATCAAAATACCTTGCTCTCATCGCCTGGGTTGGACGCCAAACCGGATCTTTTCTTTTCTCACCAATATAACTTACCACTTCAGGCGTTGATAACCCCTGCCGGCCAATACCTACAGGAAAAACATAAACCAGTTGTTCACCTGGAGGAAAATAATATAAACGCAATTCTGCTAAATTAATCACTATGCCTTTTCGTTCAGCGTAAGGCAGTAGCATTTGCTTTGGGATCGTTAATCTTTGTCCGACTTTAGGCAAAAAAGGATCAACATCAGGGTTAGCAGCAATCAACGCGAGTAAGCCAACATCATGGTATTCCGCGATTGCTTGAAAATAATCTCCTGATTCCACGCGATAACTCACCGGCTCTCCTAAGAGACGAGAATCACTCGGAGGTAACGAATAAACCGTTGCAGATAGTTCACCAAGTAATGAAAGCCAACATACAAGGCTCAAAAATAACTTTGTCATTAGCTTAACCAGTAAGCCGGTAAGGCAAGTGCAGCTGTTTTGCTATGAGACAAAGCTGTTAATAAATTTTCCACCTTACTTTGTTGCCAGCGAATTATTTTTTGAATCTCCGGTTCATTGCGCTCATCTAATTTTTCTAACTGCTGTTTGATGATCCATAAACTTTGTAATTCCCGCAATCCCATCTTAATATCTAGCCATGGAATACGAAATTCAGCCCTGCTCTGCTCATTAAAGAGCTCACCAAACCAGTGCCCAGTTAATAAGCTACGGTGTAACATTTTTCGTTGAGCTAAATACTGTTCTGCATTTAAGTTATCAACTTTGACTACCTCTTTCTCCAAGGCAATCAAACTATCCGATAATTTAGTTTTAGCAAACTCAGTTACAGATCCTGCTGATGCTTGTTGAGAGAAATAATTACTACTATTGCCATCAACCACTAAGACAAGCAGTGATAGCTGTAACTGATTGAAACGCTCACTGTGTAACAATTGTTTAACCATAAGGTAATCTGGAAAATGACTTTTCTCTAGCTTTAATCGCTGGATCAATTGCTCACTGTATTCCAGTTTTTTCCGATAATTACCGGTTTTGTTCATTAACTCTCGTAGATAAATAGCATTATCAACCCAAGCAAATAATTGAATAAAATGGCTGATTTCTGCGCGTAATTCTTGTGTATTATCAGTCAAATGTTGCTCAAACAACCAAAAACCATGGCGCAATAATGATAAAATATCGACAAATTCTGCTAGCTTAGTTAATTTTTTTGTCTGTAAATAATCGGCAATGACTTGCTGCAACTTTTGTAAACAACTATCAATTCCTGATAAAAAATAACGCTGAATATTATCGCTAGCAGCTTGAATATCGAGTGACACCGTTGTCGATGGACGCCTTTGTTTAAAAAACAACTGATAGCCTCGAGCAGCCTTACTTTCTGTTCCCGCCCGCAATGAAAGGGTCGAAAAGAGAAGCTGAGCCAGAGCAAATAAATCACCACGATTCCCTGAGATTAATTCTAACTCAATTTCAAAGATAGCTAACTGTTCACCCGATGAACTGATCTCGCCCTGATCGAAAACCAGCTCAATTTCACTATCAGCAAAACTTACTTGCCATAATTCCCGAGTGAAATCGGTATTAAACAGAGGGATCAACTCTGCCTGCAATTTATCTACCTTAGTTACTTCAGGCCAAATATTGTCTGGGAATAATGATAACTCAGGAAAGGCATTGGTCATGGCGACATTATATTCAGGTCGTTGGTGTAGGCCACCAACTACTTGCCCTGCTGTTTTAATGGTCTGCTCGATAGCGCCGCCATCAATTCGGATACGTAAGCCCATATCTAACTGACGCAAGGCTAAATCAGCGGTATCGTAATAACAATTACTTAATTGTTTTACCTGATGAGTAAAAGGTAGTTGGTGCACATTCAGTAACTCAACTATTCGTTGTGCTACGTTTTCATTAAGCACTAAATATTTCAGTTCAACTTCAGTTGTCATTGTTCCCTTAAACGGAAATCGTTCAAATTTGTTTGATTATTGATTAACCTTACAAAAGCTCCTGCAATGAAGCAATATTTTTCCTTGCTATCAGTGACTCAAAGCCCTACTATTTTGCCAAGAAGTGAAGAAAAGTTTTGGTAATTCAATGAAAAGAATAAAATGTTTGCTGGCATGTACCATGTTACTCGTCAATTTTACCTCATTTGCTCAAGAATCAGATGCGCAATCAGACTATGACAATTTACCCGCTGGATATATTTCTGACGATTTATTTATTTATATGCACGCTGGGCCTGGTAATAACTACCGAATTTTAGGCAGTATCAATGCTGGTGACGAAATAAAGCTTACTGAAAAACAAGAAAATGGCTACACACAAATTGTTGATAGTAAAAATAGAACCACTTGGGTTGAAAGCAAATATGTCAGTAGCAAACCCGGTTTACGTGTCGCTATTGCCGAGTTAAATGCGAAATTAGCAGACAATGAAGATGTTAATTTACAAACCACAAACGATTTGTCAAAAGCAAACCGAGAAATTCTTGAGCTAGCTGAAAAAAATGAGCAACTGAACCAAAAGATTACCGACTTAACAAAGCAGCTTAGCCAAACACAATCACAACTTTCAACCCAAGACATGGCGATCAAAAAAGAATACTTTTTTAATGGCGCAATAGTGTTAGTGATTGGTTTATTACTCGGTTTGATCCTACCCCGCATAGCAGCGCGTAAACGCTCGAGTATGGATAACTGGCGATAATGACGATATTCCCGTGAACAGTAGTAATTATTCATGGTAAAATATCGCCCTATTTACCATGAATAATTTAACGCGCCTCATGCATATAATTTTTGACGTACGTCACCTATATTACCTTCCCCAATATTTACCTGTTTACCATACTCTGCTTAAACAACGCGCAGGTAAGGCTAGTTTTGTTTTTTATCGCGGTATCCATGATTCCATCATTGAGCAAATCATTGAACAAGAGCAGTTAACTTTCATTTGGGTTGACAACGAACAGCAAGCTACACAATTTTACCTTAAACAAAAAGCAAGTTGGGTCTTCTTCGCTAATAGCTTCCCTTTTCTTGACCAAGTTCACCAAGTTAGTCAGTCTGTTCAGCTCGGTCACGGAATTGGTCCAAAAGCCAGTTATTATACAAAATCTGATACCGCTACTAGTGTCCGCTTTGTTGAAGGACAATACCGCACCAATCGCTTTAATCAAATGTACCCAAACGATACGTTTGTCGATGTGGGTTTTTGTAAGCTTGACCCTATAATTAATAATGAAACTCAGGGTTTTGACCTTGCAAATATAGGGTTAGATATTAATAAACCTACCTTATTATATGCCCCCACATTTTACCCGAGTAGCATAGAGTGCTTTCCTGCAAATTTCCCGGCGCAATTTTCCCAATATAATATCTTAATCAAGCCTCATTACTTTTCTCTCAGCAAAGAGAAATATAAAAAGCAACGCTTACTGCTTGAGCTCTGGCAAAAATTTGACAATGTATATCTCGCGAAAGTTACTGACTACTCTCTCGTGCCTTTTTTAGCAAGCGCAGATTTGATGATAAGTGACGCATCTTCAGCATTATTTGAATTTGCAGCACTTAATAAGCCCGTCATTTGGTGTGATTTTTTGAAACTACGTTGGAGCTATCGAGGCATATTTTCTTATCGCTTTAAAAAGCGTATGGATCAAGATTACGGTGAGTATGCTGAAATTGCCGTTCATGCTAAAAAATACTCCCAATTACAAGCTCTCGTTGAACAACAAATTAACCAGCCAAAACAACTTGAAGAAACTCGCTTAGCTTTTGCAGAAAAACTAGCAGGTAAGCTTGATGGCAAAGCAAGCGAACGCATTGTGAGTTATTTACAGCAACATGCAAGTTAATTGATAATTTATCACATCGTGGCTATCGCAATCAGCTAAACATCATGTAGAATACCGGATAAATTTGTTCATCATTAGGCAAAAAATGAAAAAAATAGGTTATACCACAGGCGTTTTTGATTTATTTCATATTGGGCATTTAAACGTGCTTAAACGAGCAAAGCTTGAATGTGATTATCTTATCGTAGGTGTAACCAGTGATGAATTATCATTAGCCGCTAAAAATAAAACCCCCGTGATCCCATTTAATGAACGTTTGGAAATTGTTGAAGCAATAAAATTTGTCGATGAAGTTGTCCCACAGGTCAATTACGATAAAATGGAAGCGTGGAATAATCTAAAGTTTGACCGAATGTTTGTCGGTGATGATTGGAAAGGCACAGATAAATGGAATCAAATTGAAAAAGAATTTGCTGAAGTGGGTGTCGAAATTCTTTATTTCCCCTATACCTCACATACTTCTAGTACCAAACTACGCGAAGTACTAGACAAAATACAATAAATATCAAACCATCAAGACTTTTTATATCAATGCTCAGGTTTAATCGACTGCCAATTGCCGGATTATTTTTTGCCTTTACCTTGGCTCATGCTGAGCCTTGGGTCGATACCTCGAATATTTTTCTGCGAGCCAATATCCAGTATTTAGCTGATCTGGGCATTATCACCACGCCGACCACCAGCTATCCGTTGATGTGGCACGATATTACTCAAGATATTAACAAAGCATATCTTTCTGATTTAGATGAACAGGCTAAAGAAGCACTGATCTATGTCAGGCATCAACTCAAATTAGCAAAACGCAATCAGAAAACGTTTTCCTTTAATATCGCAAGTAAAGACAAACGCTTTACCAGCTTTGGTGAAGATTTTAGAAATCGTAACAACCTTCAAATCAGCAGTACCTTTATTGGCGATATTTTTGCCGCCAAAATTGCAACCACATATAGTTCAGCACCCGATGATGATAAAAAAGTTCGATTTGATGACAGCTATGGCGCATTTTACTTGGGTAACTGGGTTTTTTCTGCTGGTTTGCAAAACCGTTGGTGGGGCCCCGGCTGGGATACGAGTTTAAGTTTAACTAACAACGCAAGACCAATGCCGGCAATTGCGGTTTCTCGAAAATCAGCCATCCCTGTAAGTTTACCCTTTACTAACATTACCATTCCTTGGACTGTCACTACATTGCTCGGAAAAATGGATGATGATCGAGTAATATCGAATACTTTGCTCTGGGGCTTTCGTCTAAACTTTAAGCCAACCAAATCACTTGAAATAGGAATATCACGTCTAGCTCAATGGGCTGGAGACAACCGCCCTAAAGACTTTTCAACATTTTTAGATATATTAAAAGGTTTAGATAACTGCGGTGGTAATGGCCCAACCATTGAGGAGTGCGCAGCTGGAAAAGAACCAGGTAATCAATTAGCTGGATATGATATTCGTTGGTCTTCGCAACTATTTAACCAACCATTTGCGTTATATTTTACTTCATTTGCTGAAGATGGTGATAGAAAAGGCGGCCTAAGTATTTTAGGAGAAGAACGCTATCAGGCAGGTATTGAAACCAGTATCCATGCCTTAGATTACCAGTGGAAAATCTACCTAGAAGGCACAGACACTTACGCTCTTTGTCGTGATGGCAATAATGGGGATGGCACCAGCCGCATCGGAAATTGCTATTATGAACATCATATTTATCAAACAGGCATGCGCTATCAAAGCCGTACCGTCAGTAGCTTGTATGATAATGATGCAAGCTCTTTAGTATTAGGTGCTATTTCGCAATCCAATAAAAATACCCAGTACGAATATAAAATGCGCTGGTTACAGTTGAACCAAGACAACCAAGATAAAGCCCCAGAAAACCCGTTCATTGGAAATCCCTTAACTCCAGTGGCTGAAGATATGGTGATGTTTTCTGCTAAAGTTCAGCATAGTTACCGTAACTGGCGCTTTACTCTTGGGACTGACCTAAGTCGCTCTAAGTTTCATGAAGTAACGGCGAACAAAACAACTGTCAATGCCTTTGCCAAAGTTGAATATAATTTATAAATTAGCTGCTTAACTTCCTCTATTTTAAGCTAAAAACGCTATACAGAAACTGGATAAGCTAATAGTTCAAGCTCAGTGATAAAACTCAAACTTCTTACGCATGTAAATCAAGTTAACCTTTATATATCTTTTTTAATCCATTGAAAAAGCAGATAAAATCAGCAATATTTTTGTAGACCTATCATTTTTTATCTATAATAGTGCCTTTGGAGTGCGCTTGCCCCTGATTTAATGAGAAAAAGACTATATGCGAATTATCACCTTTGGCACGTTTGATGTATTTCATGCCGGTCATGTCAATATTTTAGAAAGAGCAAAGTTACATGGTAGTCATCTTATTGTCGGTGTTTCTTCTGATGAACTCAATATGTCGAAAAAGCAACGTTATCCCATATACAGCCAAGAAGATCGTCTCCATATCATCCGTTCGTTACGTTGCGTGGATGAAGTCTTTATTGAAGAATCTCTGGAATTGAAAGCTGAGTATATAAAGTATTATAACGCTGATATCTTAGTCATGGGAGATGATTGGGCAGGGAAATTTGATCATTTATCCAATATCTGTCAAGTCATTTACTTACCAAGAACGCCTTCAGTCTCTACCACAGAAATTATTGAAATCGTAAAAACAAAACGGTATTAACTGTGCAAGCAAGAAAATATTTGTTCTACATTTCTCAAAACTATTCTTTTGAAATTTTAAGGCCTCTCCAGCAGCAAATTCATGCACAAAATAACCAAGTCTACTGGTTTGTTGCTGGCAATGATGTCGATAGAACAAACTTTAAAGCCAATGAGTTAGTATTTAGCACAGTTGATGAAGTCGTAGCATATAAGCCTGACGCTTGCTTTGTACCCGGCAACATTATTCCTAACTTTATTCCTGGCATTAAAGTACAAGTATTTCATGGCTTAGAATGGAAGAAAAAAGGTCATTTTGTTATTCGTGATTGCTTTGATTTATATTGTACACATGGCGTTGCGACCACCTCGCGGTTTAAGCAATTATCCCTACAACATCAATTCTTTGATGTGATAGAGACAGGTTGGCCTAAGCTAGATAATTTGTTCACCGCAACAGCAAAACAATTCTTTCAAAATACTAAGCCGACGATCTTATATGCGCCAACATTTTCACCTTCTCTGACATCAGCCAAAGTATTGCACCAACAAATTGCAAGCCTTATTGAGCAAGAACAATATAACTGGCTGATAAAATTCCACCCTAAAATGAATACTGATTGGATTGCCCAATACCAATCATTAGCAAGTGATCACTGCCAAATCATTGATTCTGACAATATCAATGAATTACTGGTTTATGCCGATATCATGATTTCTGATACCTCTTCGGTAATAGGTGAATTTTCACTACTGGACAAGCCCGTGATCACCTTTCGAAATAGTGATCCTGGTGATTACTTAATTGATATTACCTATGCTGAGCAGTTGCCCGAGGCAATCAACCAAGCATTATCACCAAGTGATGAGTTGAAACAAGCGATTAACCGTTATGCTCAAGAGCTACACCCCTATCAAGATGGTCAATCATCTCAACGCATTTTAGCCGCGGTAGAAAAGTTGTTAATGGGACAAAAAGAGGCGACAAAGCCATTGCCACGCAACCTGTTTAGAAACCTTAAACAGCGTAAAAAATTAGGTTATTGGCGCTTTTGATGGCTGCTTATACGATATATAGATGGATTTATATTGATTAATTATGAATAAGCATTTGACAATATTTGAGTAAATACGCTATTAATAGATCACTGATGTAATAAAGTTACAAAAAACTAAACAAATGAATATAGCAAGCACATTAATTATCAACCTCTTACTCCTCGCAAAAACTGCGCGGATAAGTTAGTGCTTGCTAAAAATTAACATAGCAAAGATAAAATAACTAAACCCGCGCTACTCACCGCGGGTTTTTTTATGCTCGCAAGAAACTATTTAAGCGAATAATGAAGGAATACAACATGGATAATCGAGTCATATTATTTGATACCACTTTACGTGACGGAGAACAGGCATTAACCGCAAGTTTGTCTGTCCATGAAAAACTACAAATTGCCCAGGCTATCGAGCGGTTAGGAGTGGATATCATTGAAGCAGGCTTTCCAGTGTCATCACCGGGAGATTTTCAATCGGTACAAGCTATTGCTAAAACCGTTAAAAACTCTATTGTTTGCGGCTTATCTCGCGCTGTTGAAGCCGATATTAAAGCCTGTGCTGACGCACTAAGTGTTGCCGACCAGTTTCGTATTCATACCTTTATTTCAACCTCAGATGTTCATGTGCAGCAAAAATTACGTAAAGGCTTTGATGATGTTGAAGCGATGGCGGTTCATGCGGTTAAATATGCCAGACAGTTCACCGATGACGTTGAATTTTCCTGTGAAGATGCCGGACGTACCCCTATTGATAATTTATGTCGTATGGTGGAAAGCGCCATTAAAGCAGGCGCAACCACAGTCAACATTCCCGATACGGTCGGTTATACCATTCCTAATGAGTTTGGCGGTATCATCAGCCAATTATTTAACCGAGTACCGAATATTGACCAAGCGGTGATTTCTGTCCATTGCCATAATGACTTAGGTTTAGCCGTAGCAAATTCCATGGCAGCAGTACAAGCCGGTGCTAGACAAGTAGAAGGGACGATTAACGGGATTGGTGAACGCGCAGGCAACTGTTCTTTAGAAGAGATCGCCATGATCATTAAAACCCGTCATGATTTATTAGGCGTTAATAGTGGAATTAACCATCAAGAAATAGCGCGTACTTCTAAGTTAGTCAGTCAATTATGTAATATGCCAGTGCAACCTAACAAAGCAATCGTTGGTAGCAATGCCTTTAGTCACTCATCTGGGATCCATCAAGATGGCATGTTAAAAGCCGCTAATACCTATGAAATCATGACACCAGAAAGTGTCGGTATTGCAAAAACTAAGTTAAACCTGACCTCACGAAGTGGCCGTCATGTGATCAAACATCGTATGGAGAGTTTAGGTTATCAAGAAAGCGATTATAACTTAGAAGAGTTATATAACGATTTCTTAGCATTAGCGGATAAAAAAGGCCAAGTGTTCGATGACGATTTAGAAGCGTTATTATTTAATATTCAACAGCAAGGTGAACAAGAATATTACCATTTAGCCACCATGAATGTGCAATGTGGTGTTGGTGAATTTGCCACTGCTGGCATCAAACTAATCTCAGGCGATAGCAGCCAAATCGTCTCAGCCACAGGTAATGGCCCTGTGGACAGTTTATACCAAGCAATTAAGCAAGCGGTTGATATTGAATTTGAAGTGTCCGATTACAAAATATCCAACAAAGGTGCCGGTGAAGATGGCTTAGGTAAAGCCGATTTGGTGGTTGCATGGCAAGGACGAAACTTTCATGGTTATGGCTTAGCCACTGACGTTATCGAAGCATCAGGACAAGCACTAATTCATTGCTTAAATAGCATCCATCGCGCACAAACGATTGCTGAAATAAAAGAGCAGAAAAAAGAATCACAAGTATAGAATTTATATTAATCACCGCTGATATAAGTTAATTATCGGCTTAAGGAAAAAGGTTATAAGATGTCAAATATTGCAGTATTAGCCGGGGACGGAATTGGTCCCGAAGTCATGGCTGAAGCGAAAAAAGTGCTAGCCGCTGTCGCAGATAAATTTCAGCTAGAAATCAATACCACAGATTACGATGTTGGCGGTGCCGCTATTGATAACCATGGCAACGCGCTACCACCAGAAACCCTATCAGGCTGTCAGCAAAGTGATGCTATTTTATTTGGTTCAGTGGGTGGCCCTAAATGGGCAAACTTACCACCAACCGAGCAACCGGAACGTTGCGCGTTATTAGGTTTACGCGGTCATTTTGATTTATTCTGCAATATGCGCCCTGCCACCTTACAATCGGCACTAGCGGATTTATCAACCTTGCGTCAAGATATTTCAGCAAAAGGCTTTGATGTGTTAGTCATTCGAGAATTAACTGGCGATATATATTTTGGCGAGCCGAAAGGCAGACGCGGCGAAGGTGAAGACGAGACCGGCTTTGATACCATGCTTTACTCACGCCGAGAAATCAAACGTATTTCTCATTTAGCCTTTCAAGCCGCGCAAAAGCGCAATAAAAAAGTCACTTCCGTTGATAAAGCCAATGTTTTAGCAACTTCACAACTTTGGCGTCAAGTCGTCGAAGAAGTGGCAAGTGATTATCCTGATGTGAGTTATGAGCATTTATACGTAGATAACGCGGCGATGCAACTAGTACGAGATCCGAATCAATTCGACGTCATGTTATGCCCTAATTTGTTTGGTGATATCTTGTCTGATATTTGCGCCATGATCACAGGCTCGATGGGATTATTACCTTCTGCCAGCTTAAATTCTGAAGGTTTTGGCATGTATGAACCCGCTGGTGGCAGTGCGCCTGACATTGCAGGCCAAGGCATTGCGAACCCAATTGCCCAAATTTTATCTGCCGCACTAATGTTACGTTATAGCTTAAATCAAGACAGCGCTGCAAAGCTTGTAGAAGATGCGGTTGAATCAGCATTAGATAATGGCATATTAACCGCAGATTTATTAGCTGATGACCAACGAGCTCACGCAAAAACAACCACAGAAGTTGGTGATTATATTTGCCAATTTATTAATCAATCAAACATCTCGGAGGCATAAGCATGGCAACCACTTTGTATGAAAAATTATGGCAACGCCACTTAATTGAAGAAAAGCCAGGAGAAACGCCATTATTGTATGTAGATCGCCACTTAATTCATGAAGTGACGTCTCCCCAAGCATTTGCTAACTTGCGCTTTCATGGCCGAAAATTACGTCACCCTGAGCGTACTATTGCCACTATGGATCACAATATTTCCACGCGTTCTATCGAAATTAATGCCGCAGGTGAAGGGGCTGCCAATCAACTGCGTACCCTAGAGAAAAACTGTAAAGAATTCGGTATTGAGCTTTTTGGTATGGGGCATAAAAACCAAGGCATTGTTCACGTAATGGGACCAGAGCTTGGTTTAACCTTACCTGGTACTATCATTGTGTGTGGTGATTCGCATACCGCCACACATGGCGCTTTTGGTGCTTTAGCCTTTGGTATTGGCACCTCTGAGGTTGAACATGTTTTTGCCACCCAAACGTTGCGCCAAACAAAAGCAAAAACCATGAAAATAGAGGTCAAAGGACAAGTCGGTAAAGGGGTAAGTGCCAAAGACATCATCTTAGCCATCATTGGTAAAACAGGTAGCGCGGGCGCTACAGGATATGTCGTTGAATATTGTGGCGAAGCGATTCAAGCGTTATCCATGGAAGAGCGCATGACCGTTTGTAACATGAGTATAGAATTTGGTGCCAAAGCTGGTCTGATCGCTCCCGATCAAACCACCTTCGATTACATTGAAGGTAGGGATTACGCCCCGAAAGGCGAACTGTGGCAACAAGCCGTTGCCGATTGGCAGACACTGAAATCAGATGACGATGCACAATTTGATACCGTGATCACGCTTGAAGCAAAAGATATTAAAGCTCAAGTGACATGGGGTACCACGCCTGGTCAAGTAATGGCAATTGATGGCACCATCCCATCCCCTGATGATTTCTCCGATCCTGTGGAGAAAGATTCTTGCGCGAAAGCATTAACTTATATGGGGCTAACCGCCGGCACTAAAATAACCGATGTACAAGTTAATAATGTGTTTATTGGCTCTTGTACTAACTCTCGTATTGAAGATTTACGGGCAGCAGCATCAACTGTTGAACATTTTGCTCGCCAAGGTTTGAAGTGCTCCGATAAGGTAACTGCTATTGTTGTGCCTGGTTCGTATCGAGTTAAAGAACAAGCAGAGCAAGAAGGTTTAGATCAAATCTTTATCAAAGCAGGCTTTGAGTGGCGTTTACCAGGATGTTCTATGTGTTTAGGGATGAATGACGATAGATTAAAACCCGGTGACCGCTGTGCTTCAACTTCAAACCGAAACTTTGTCGGACGCCAAGGCAGAGATAGCCGCACTCACTTAGTCAGTCCTGAAATGGCTGCCGCAGCTGCCATTACCGGCCATTTTGTCGATTTAAATGCATAAGGAGCAACAAATGGATAAATTTACTACACACACTGGTTTAGTTGCGCCTTTAGATGCTGCTAATGTCGATACCGACCAAATCATCCCCAAGCAATTTTTACAAAAAACAGAACGTGTCGGCTTCGGACAACACTTATTTCATGACTGGCGTTATTTAGATAACGAAGGGAAACAGGAAAATCCCGACTTTGTTCTTAATCAAGCACAATATCAAGGGGCAAGTATTTTATTGGCTCGAGAAAACTTTGGTTGTGGTTCTAGTCGTGAGCATGCGCCATGGGCCATCCAAGAGTTTGGCTTTAAAGTCGTTATTGCCCCCAGTTATGCTGATATTTTTTATGGCAATTGTATCAACATAGGTATCGTGCCAGTCAAATTAACTGACCAGCAAATTAATACCTTATTTGATAAATGCCAACAAGGTGACGTAACGCTAACGATTGACTTGACCAATAACAAAGTGATTGGTGACGATATTGAATATTCTTTCTCTTTAGGAGAGTTTCATCAATACTGTCTTGAACAAGGCATTGATAGTGTCGGCTGGACATTGAAAAAGCTAGCGAAAATTGAAGCATTTGAAGCTCAACTGCCTGCATGGCAATAAAAATTCGCTCAAACAAGGATTAAGTGGTAACTTTACGTTAGTAGTATCAAAAAGTTACCGCTTATTTACTTGAGTGATAAAATGACAAATGCAAACGCGGAAAACAATCTAAAAACTCTGGATATAAAACAACTTAAACTGGGTATGTATGTAATGTCTGTCATAGACGATCAAGGCATCACTATCTCCTCAGAAGGCTATATCAGTGACCAACAATCTATTAATCAACTAGTAAATGCTAATATTGTCAAAGTTGTTGTAGACCCAAACAAAGAAAAACCCGCAGAGCAAGTTGATCGCGTACTTGCTGATATCTCCACCAGCAGAGCTAAGCCTGTAAAACAACAGCCAAAGATCCATATAGATCAAGAAATAAAACAAGCTAATCGTTTATATCAAGACGGCAAAGCACTACAGAGTAAAATTATAGAATCTGTCAAACTCAATAAATCGCTTAAAATTGAAGGAATTGGTGAAACAACTAATGCCGTAGTTGATTCAGTATTTAGAAATCAAGATGCATTAACCTGTTTAACTCGCATACAAAGTAAAGATTCTTACTTACTGGAACATTCTCTTAATTGCGCCATTTTAATGTCAGTTTTTGCCAAGCATTTAGCCATTGAGCGCCGTATTATCGAACAGCTCACCTTAGGTGCTTTTCTTCATGATATAGGTAAAGTATTGATCCCAAAAGAAATACTCTACAAACGCACGGCGCTCACAGCTCAAGAAACAAAAATAGCCAATAGCCATGTTGCCGTTGGATTAAAACTCTTAGAAGACAGTCCTGAGATTTCTCATATTGCGATGCGCATGGTGCGTGAGCATCACGAACGTTTAGATGGTTCAGGTTACCCTCAAGCATTAAAAGCGAATGAAATATCTCAATACGGTCGTATGATCGCTATTGTTGATACTTACGACAAACTAACGTGTGAACGCCCTTATAAGAAAAGCATATTTCCTATTTCTGCGTTTAAAACCCTCATTTCCGATGCTCCAAGCCAATATGATGAAGAGCTTGTGGAAAAGTTTATTCAATGTATTGGCGTATATCCGGTTGGTACCTTAGTCAAATTAAACAGCGGTAAACTCGGTTTGATCAGTCAATTAAACAAGAAAAAACCATTACATCCTTATGTTAAAGTGTTCTATAACACTCGACTTAGCCAAGCAATTCCGATTGAAGAGATCAATCTGGCACAATCAAAGTACAAAGATCAGATCGATTGTTGTATCAGGCCTGAAGATTTTAATATCAACTTACTTAAGTTTTTTAAAACTGCATTTATCGATTAAGCATGCCAATGCTACCAACTCGATAATGCTGGCATAGTAAAACGTTGATTTTCAAACTCCAGCACAACTTGTTGTGGTAAAATCGCAGCCAACATCACACCTTGGGCGATCATATCTCCCTCAAAGCGATCGGTACCATTAACTCTAACCCAGGCTTGCCCTTCAGTGGCATAAATATGCATTTCAAATTGCAACCGCGGTAATTGATTCTGCAATGACGGTGGCATTTGGTGAATAGGTTTTATTTCATCATCAGTAATATTACTATCAGAGTCTGCACTAAAAGCTGTATTATTATCTGCTTGTTTAGTTTCATTTACTGCTGCTTTAAAGCGCTCCAATAAATCTTCAGAAACCCCTTCGTTTGCCACAAGTTCAAACTCTGTATCGTTTTTCTCAATTAACTTTTCAGGTTGATAACCGACAATACTCGGTTGCTGCTCAATCGCTTTTACTTGCTCATTTGGTTGTTTCGCAAGCTTAGTGTTATCAGCTAAGCTACTAGGCGTTAATTGTTCACTAATTTCTTGTGGCTGAGCTTTTTGGCTCTGTTCTGCTTTTAGCTGTTGCCCCTCTTTAGGGGGCTCTGGCTGACTTAACGCTTGCTTAGCGGCTACCGAAGGTAGTGGCTTGTCAATATCAAGCTGAGCCAAATCATCATGACTATTACTTGCATAAAGGCTATAGCCAAGCCAATAACCACCAGCAATAATTAACGGTAATAACAGACCCGCTAGAATGCCATAAAATACGGGGCTTAAGATAAAGCTTTTATCTTGATACTCATCACCTAAGGCTTCCTCAGCCGCCTTTCTGACAATCGCTGCATTAACAACAGAAGCATTTTGCCCATACGCTAAAATTAATGCTCGATCACACAATAAATTAATCACACGAGGGATCCCTTTCGACACCTTATGTAATTGCTTAATAGCGCCCTGATTAAATAATGCTCGGGTACATTGCGCCACAGACAAACGATGTTGAATATATTGGCTAAGCTCATCCTTAGTTAACGGCAGTAAATGGTATCTGGCAGTAATACGCTGGGCTAATTGACGCAGATCTCTTCGTTGCAATAATTGCTGCAACTCCGGTTGACCAATTAAGATCACTTGTAACAATTTTTTAGTGTTTGTTTCCAGATTAGTCAGCAATCTAAGTTGTTCCAGTACTTGCGGTTGCAGGTGCTGCGCTTCATCAATGATCAATAGAGTATTAATATTATTTTGATGATTTTTCAGTAGTTTTTCTTGAATTTTATCGGTTAAATATTTAAGCGTAGCGCCTGTTTTTTTATAGCGAACTTTTAAGTTATCACATATTGTTGCTAATAATTCTTCACAAGATAAGGTGGGGTTTAAAATAAAGGCCGCTTGTGTATTCTCAGGTAGTTTTTCCATCACACTTCGACTGATGGTGGTTTTCCCGGTACCCACCTCCCCGGTTAACAAAACAAACCCACCATTATCACCCAGCCCATAACTTAGATGAGCTAAAGCTTCACGATGACGATCACTCATAAATAAATACGCTGGATCTGGGGCAATTGAAAATGGCGCTTCACTTAAGCCAAAATATGCAAAATACATTACTTTTCTAAGATAACTAAAAGACTGCTCGAAATTACCTTGTTAGCTTTAAGAAGTCAAAGTATCGAGCAGTTCAAAGTAAACTTATGATAAACTTTTCTCTAATATCAGCTTTATCAATAATGACCATGAATAATGAGCAAATAAATCAAACCATCAATGTTTTTTTAGTCGGTGGTGCCGTCAGAGATCAGCTATTAGATCGTAAAGTGATTGAACGAGACTATGTGGTTGTAGGAAGCAATGTTAAACAAATGCTGAGCTTAGGCTTTAATCAAGTTGGCAAAGATTTTCCCGTGTTTTTACACCCTGAAACTAAAGAGGAGTACGCACTTGCACGTACTGAGAAAAAACAAGGCCATGGCTATACAGGATTTATTTGTCATAGTGCGGAAGATGTTACCTTAGAGCAAGATCTTCTGCGCCGAGATTTAACAGTTAATGCCATGGCTCAAACAAGTGATGGTGCCATTATTGACCCTTACAATGGTCAACATGACTTAAAAAACAGAGTGCTTCGCCATGTATCTTCAGCATTTTGTGAAGATCCTCTTCGTGTGCTAAGAGTGGCTAGATTTGCTGCCCGCTATCATTATTTAGGCTTTAGTATTGCCGAAGAAACCATGGAATTAATGAAAAAAATAAGCGCTAGTGGCGAATTATCAAGTTTATCAGGGGAGCGTATCTGGAAAGAATTAGAGCGTGCGTTAGGCGAGAAAAATCCAGAGGTATTTTTCAAGATTTTACAGCACTGTGGAGCTTTGCATGAGATTTGGCCTGCATTATCAAATTTATGGCATACCAAGGCTCAAGATACTCAAAAATATCAATCACTCGCCGAGCTTTCTTTAGCGTTATTACAACAAGCAGTCAAACTCTCAGACAACACTAGTATCCGTTTTGCTTGCTTATGCTTATATATGGCTCATCAGCAGTCAGGTGAACAACAAAATAACATCACAGGCAAACTAAAACTCCCTAACGCCCCTAAATTGCTTGCAACTAAGTGTCAGCAACATCATGAAAAGCTTAATCAGTTATCACAATTGAGTGCAAGCGACATATTAAGCTTATTTGATCACTTAGATGCCTGGCGAAAACCTGATTTTTTTAACGATTTTTTAATGGTATGTCAGGCTGAGCAAGCGGTATTAACACAAGGTGAGCGTACTGACAGCACACCATTCAATATGTTAAACGAGTTGCTTTTACAATGTAATCAAGTCTCAGCAAAAACATACGTTGAACAAGGTTTAACAGGAAAGGCGATAAAGTCCGCAATAACTAACGCCAGACTTGCGCTTATTAACGAGCAGATTACTTCGTTGAATTAGGGGTAATTCATTTCACATCATACAGGCAAAAAAAACCACGCTAATTAGCGTGGTTTTTAATAGTTAACTTAACAATTAAAAGTTATAGCTTGCTTTTAAGTAGTAGTAACCACCATTGTAATCAAACGGACCACTTTCGTAGTAAATAGCACCACTCCAGTTATTCACCGCTTGTAGCTTTTGTGCTTCTTGGTCAAAGATGTTCATCGCACCTGCCGAGAAAGTTAATGCATCACTATAGAAATAACTGATTTCAGCATCAAAAGTCACTGCAGCATCCGCCATTTCTGATTCTTCTGGTGAGGTACCGTCTGCATGAGTTGCATAGTACTCACCAAAATAGTTCGCACGAAGGAACATGCTGACATCTTCCCATGTCTGCGCAACAGTAAAGGTTGCACGATGATCTGGCATACCATCTTCTAAACGGTCAATTTTACCTTGGTTAGTCGTCAATGGATTAAATGAATCAACTTTTGTATCTGTCCAGTTGTACGCAAGACTCAGCTGAGTATCTCCATCAAATAAATTCATTGAATAGTTAGCAACTAAATCAATACCTTGTGTTGTGGTATCAAAGTCATTAGCAAAGTAAGTCACCGCAGAAATCAATTCAGGATTCTTCACACCTTCCGTTCGAAGTGCATCATAATCTTCTGGCTCAACATCAATTTGACTTGATTGTGCGATACGATCAGTCACTTCAATATTGTAGTAATCAACCGTCATGAAGAAATCTTCATAGTTATAAACAAAACCTGCTGCATAACTGACTGACTCTTCAGGCTCTAATTCTTTACCACCATAAAATGCCGATAATGGATTGGTTGGTGGCGCTAAAAAGCTTTGAATTAACTCACCTTCAACCAATGAAGTAGCCGTATTCACCACATTTGCTTGACCAACGGTTGGTGCTCTAAAGCCAGTGCTATGTGATAAACGTAATGATAATTCATCAGAAACTGTGAATTGGGCAGTTAGTTTATAATTTAAGGTATCACCAAATGATGTGAAGTCTTCATAACGCAAGGCACCACCAAGTAACAATGCCTCAGTAACTTGTGCTTCAACATCACCATATAAACCAACACTACGTCTTACATCAATACCTTGAGCTTCAGGGCCAAAACCTTTAAAACCATGGGAACCAATATTAAAGCCTTGTGCAGCATACGGACCTGCTTTCCATGATGCTTCCTCACCTGCAGTGATTTCAAAGCTTTCTTCTCGCCATTCAGCACCAACAGCCACATTGATTGGGTAATATAAACCTACTTCAACTTCTCTAACTAAATCAAGGTTAAAACCTTTCTCTAATTGAGTATATCCACCGGTTTTAAAATCAAACGGTGTTTCTAAGCCAAGTGAAGGGTTTAGTGTATTTTTCAATAAAAATGTCGACGCATTACGTCCGACCGAGCCGCTGATATCATAAAACCAATCGTCTAAAAAGCCCGATTTCACTTCACCTTTCGTACCAGCGGTAAATGAAGTATCAGTAATATTTCCGCCAAATCTTGGCGTATAACCACCTGGCATCAACTGGTTCATGGCAAAACAATTAGGATCGGCCACCATGTCCTGATACGCTTGAGTGTTCAAAACATTTGGTACATCCGCAGGTACCACTGCACAAGTCCGCTCAGCTCCCATTGCTTGTGCAACATCCCCAATTAACAGTGTTTCACCACCATCGATTGAGAAAACATTACTACGGTTATGCGGGTTACGATAATAGAAGCCACCTTCTGCATCACGCTCTGAGTAGTTACCAAACATGTAAAACTCTTTATCATCACCCAAGTCAAGACCCGCATTGGCAAAAATGGTAATATCATCTTTAATTTCAGGATTACCCCAGATCATCGCAGGATCAGGTACAGCTGTGTTACCCGCATCAATTAACGCTTGTGCATCAGGACGTTGTACACTGCGACTAGTAGCATCGGCATTTTTTAATTGAAAGCTTAAATTTACAAAGCCATCATCACTAAATGGTAAGCCTAAATTACCGTCAACAATTGTGGATGTACCATCGCCTTCATAGTACTCACCATGTTTAACAGAGATTGAACCACCATCAGCATCATCTTTTAGAACAAAGTTCATTACACCGGCAATCGCATCAGAGCCATATTGCGCCGCTGCACCATCACGAAGTACTTCTACTTGTTTTAGAGCAATACTTGGTATTACTGAGATATCAGGACCTTGTGCCCCATCATTGACTCCACCACCTTGGAAAGCAATAACCGAGGCACGATGACGACGTTTACCGTTCAATAACACTAACGTACTATCGGATGACAGACCTCGTAAGTTAACTGGACGTATTAAAGTTGCAGCATCACTAATAGGTTGTTGGCGCACATTAAATGATGGTACTGCACTTTGTAATTGATCGAGCATATCACTTGAAGCACTTCTACCTAGCTCGTCAGCTCCTACAATATCAATAGGTACTGGAGATTCCGCCACTGAACGAGGAGCAGAACGCGTACCCACAACAGCAATACGTTCAACTTCTTTTTCAGCGCCAGTTTCATCTTGAGCATAGACAGGTGCAGTACCTAAGGCAACGCCCACAGCAAGGGCTAACGTAGCTGCACGAAATTTATTAGACATGTTTTATACCTTCCTAGATTTAAATAAAATTTAAAATTATTAAATTTTTTTATTATTTTTATAATTATGCTGGAGCACTTAAACGCATAGCGTATAAGCAATTCAGCTAATTTAGTTATAAAACAGCAATCAAGGCTTTACAAGTAGCCAACTCAGTGTGCAAATGGCAGTCACTAACCTGTAGAAATGGTTTTAACAGTAAGTTTTTACTAGAGGCAATTTATTTTTCAAGCAAGGTTTATGCACTTATTTAAAGCAACAACCAGACAAAATGAAAGCTCTGGCTTTATTGACTTGTACCATCCTCCAACATTATTCATAATATTAACCAACGCCAAACATAACCAAAAGGAATTAAAAAGCTAAAAGCAAGACCAAAAAACTATAAAACTAATTGGAACTTTTTTTCACCTGCAACTTTTTCCACATAAAGAATTAACAAAAAATAAACAACATAAAAAATTTACAAGACCATTTATCGTAACTTTTTGTCTATTTATCGCAAAAAATACCGGTAAAATGACCGAAAATAGCAAATTGGCTGCTGCATAGTTATGCAATTTTTGCTTCAAATTTATGCTGACTTCAATCTTACTTATCAACCATTAAGATCAAAAAAGGGCTTGTAGATACAAGCCCTTTTACCGTTATTATATTGTCGTTATTCTGCTGGAAGTACTTTCGCTTCAACTAAGCCAAAGCCAATACTCACAGCACCTGCTTTTTGACAGTAACCTTTCATAATGACATTATCGCCATCTTCTAAGAATGTACGCGTTTCTCCATTTGGCAAACTTACAGGTTCAGAGCCCGCATTAGAAAGCTCTAATAATGAACCAGCCTCTTCAGGTTTTGGACCAGATTGAGTACCACTACCGAACATATCGCCAGCACGTAAATTACAGCCATTAACAGTGTGATGTGTAACCATTTGAGCAACGGTCCAGTATGAATCATTAAAGTTTGACTGAGAAAGCTTCACCGCAGCTTCGCTATTGGCGCGCATTTTTTCTGTTTCAAGATACACTTGCAATTCAATATCAAATGAACCAAGCGCACGATTTTGCTCGGACTCTAAATATGGCATTGGCTGTGGATCATTTTCATCACGTGTCCAAGAAGATTTAAACGGTGCTAATGCTTCTGTAGTAACAATCCAAGGTGAAATTGTTGATGCAAAACTTTTTGACAAAAATGGACCTAAAGGTTGGTATTCCCAGCCTTGAATATCGCGAGCTGACCAATCATTGAATAAACATAAACCAAAAACATGATCTTCTGCTTTATCAATTGTAATAGCCGAACCTAAGTCATTCCCTTGTCCCACAAATATACCGACTTCAAGCTCATAATCTAAACGCTTACACGGCCCAAATGACGGTTCAGTTGCCGTAGGTGCTTTAGTTTGCCCTTTCGGACGCTTAAAACTCCCCCCCGAAACTTCAATAGATGAAGCACGACCATGATAGCCGATAGGAACCCATTTATAATTAGGTAATAACGGGTTATCAGGGCGAAATTTCTTACCAACAGAAGTCGCGTGATGAATTGATGTATAGAAATCAGTGTAGTCACCAATACGACATGGCAGTGCATATTCAACATCGGCTTGCACTACTAAGCAATTTGTTAATTGTGCCTGAGCGGAAGAGCCTACAGCTAACGCTTTTGATAACGCCGCACGTAAACTGCTCCAAGCTTCTTTTCCCATTGCCATAAAATCATTTAACTGATCTTTTGAACAAGCTGCTAACGCTTGTTGAGCAATGCCTTCAAAAATACCGCTAGCTTGCGCTGCTGCTAAATCGAGCACTTGATCACCGATAGCTACCCCACCACGAAAGTTTTCTGATGAGCCTTTCACACGAAAAATAGCAAAAGGTAAATTCTGGATCGGAAACTCATTACCCGGTACATTAGCCGACTCAACCCAACTTGTTAATTGGGGATCATGAGTTTCATTTAGCAAAGAATGGTTAGACATTAGCGAAAAATACTCCAAGTTTGGCGTGTATGATGCTTTAAAGTCATCATAAAACACGCAAAAAATAATAACGATATTATATCAAGCTCATGATTAAACGCTAAATTATTACAAATCATGCCTCGCTATACTGTCAACATATTGTTGCACTAATATATTTACACTGCAGCATAGCTTCTTCTATACTGACTAATTAAGGTCAAACATCAGGGGCTTATTTTGCTTTTTATCCGTTCACTACTTTTGTTAGTAATGCTGTCATTGCCTACGGTTGCACGATCTGATCTTAAGCAACTCACTATTCTTACAGAAGAGTTTCCCCCTTATAACTATTCCGACGGTAAATCCGCACAAGGCATCAATAGTGAACAAGTAAAACAATTACTTAACAAAGTAGCACTAGAAAAACAAATAGAATTTTTACCTTGGAACCGTGCTTATCATATTGCTTTAAACCAAGCGAATGTGCTTATTTTTTCACTAGCCAGGCTTGAATTTAGAGAAAAAATGTTTCACTGGATTGGTAAACTTTCTGACACACAAATTTGCGCCTTTTCGCTAAAAAGCGCTTCTGAATTAAACGCAGTCAACACACTTGATCAAATGCAGCAATACAGAGTTGCCACGCAGCGAGACAGCCATACTAAACAAATTTTAGCAAATCAAGGTTATCGTAATTATCAGAATTTACTTGATGCCGAGTCCGTTGCTCATTCAATAAAATTACTCAACCATCAAAGGGTTGACTTTATCATTCATTCGAAAGAAGTGTTTTATTATCAGTTGAGCAATCTGGGAACGGACATTAAAAGTTTGATACAAACAAATTTTTGTATCAATACTTACCCACTCTATCTAGCGGCGAGTTTAGAGACACCATTAGCTACAGTAAAACAACTACAAGCTGCCTTTAAACAAATTAAGCAGCCGTAAATAAAGCGCTATTACAGCTCAAAATCACCAAAATCCATGTCGGATGAATTTGAATGACTTACTTTACTAGGAGGATCTAATAAGGAAGGTTGCTTGATCTCAACCGTTGCTTGCTCTTGCTTAGGTTTAACCTTGCCTTCTTTTCGTTTGCGTCGTTGAATACAACGCTTGATCACTTTCTGTTTGTCATCTGATGCTAAATTAATCCAATTTTGGCGCTCTTCACGTGTGCGATAGCAACCTTTACAATACCCTTTTTCGTCCGACTGACAAATGCCGATACAAGGGCTTGGAACATCAAAAAACTCTAACTGCATGGTAAACCTTAAGCCAAGAAAGAAAGCCTATACATTAACTATAACCTATAGGCTTATTTTATACTGATTAATTCAGCTTAAGCCAATTTATCTGTTGCGATATGATAATCAGGGTCTTCAATTAAATTTATTTCAACAAGGCTACCGGCTTTGGTAAGTAACTGCTTACACTCAGTATTTAAATGCCTTAAGTGCATGGTTTTCCCTTTGTTCAAGTATCGCTCAGCAAGCGTGTCTATTGCTTCTATTGCCGAGTGATCGGCAACACGTGAATTTCTAAACTCCACGATAATGTCATCACTGTCATTTTCAATATCAAATTGATCTAAAAAGTGAGTTACCGAACCAAAAAACAGTGGTCCATTCACGTCGTATACCGTTGAACCTTGCTCATTGATACTTCTAAGAACATTGACATGTTTTGCATGCTCCCACGCAAACACTAAGGCAGAAACTATCACGCCGACAACAACAGCGATGGCTAAATCTGTCGCAACAGTGACACCGGAAACCAATACAATAACAAAAGCATCTGATTTGGGAACTTTGTGCAAGATTCGAAAACTTGACCACTCAAATGTACCGATCACCACAATAAACATCACACCAACTAATGCGGCTAATGGGATCAACTCGATTAATCCAGAAGCAAATAAGATAAAACCAAGTAATGCTAATGCAGCGGTTATACCTGACGCACGCCCGCGACCGCCAGAGTTCACATTAATCATTGATTGACCAATCATGGCACAACCACCCATACCACCAAAAAAACCATTGACAGTATTAGCAGTGCCTTGAGCAACACATTCTTTATTACCCCGACCACGAGTACCGGTTAATTCATCCACTAACGTTAAGGTAAGTAAGGATTCAATCAAACCGACTGCCGCCAAAATTAACGCATATGGGAAAATAATTTTTAAGGTTTCAAGATTAAAAGGTACATTAGGGATAGCAAATTGCGGAAGGCCACCAGCTATTGAAGCACTCGGATCGTTTGTCATATCTCGAACAAAATCGACCACTGTACGAGCATCTAAGTTCAAGCTTTGGACTAATACAGTTACAACAATAATGGCAACAAGAGAAGAAGGGACTGCTTTTGTTAACTTTGGCAATAAATGAATGATAGCCATAGTCAACACAATCAAACCAATCATGGTAAAGAGTTGCTCGCCTTGCATCCAAGTTAGCTCTCCAGCAGCATTGGTCACCTTAAATTGCCCTAGCTGAGCTAAGAAAATAACAATAGCTAAGCCATTAACAAACCCGAGCATCACCGGATGAGGCACTAAACGAATAAATTTACCAAGCCTAAAGACGCCTGCCAGAATTTGCAGTACCCCCGTTAACACCACACAAGCAAATAAATATTGCACGCCATGCACAGCGACTAAACTAACCATGACCACAGCCATTGCGCCAGTGGCACCTGAAATCATACCTGGACGACCGCCTAAAATAGAGGTAATTAAGCCAACCATAAATGCAGCGTATAAACCAACAAGCGGCTCCACTCCAGCCACGAAGGCAAAGGCAACAGCTTCAGGCACTAATGCCAAGGCGACCGTTAAGCCAGATAATACATCATTTTTCAAATTACCAGTTTTACTGGCACGTAATTCAAACATTCTGCTCTCACGTAGTTGGTTATTAGCTAAATTCACACTTAGCTGTTTGATATTAAGTATTTACACTTAATCATAGAAGAAATTGAGTGAAAATC
The DNA here is from genome assembly GCF_017168195.1 of Thalassotalea sp. G2M2-11. Lineage (GTDB taxonomy): Bacteria > Pseudomonadota > Gammaproteobacteria > Enterobacterales > Alteromonadaceae > Thalassotalea_E. The sequence goes on along the minus strand of NZ_JADNYL010000001.1, from coordinate 1,062,622 downwards.
ACTCAATGATAAAAAGCCGCGAATACTATAGATTTTTACGACAAATGTCAATAATGTTCAAACATTAACCAAGGATAGAGTAGTATATAACTACCTGATAAAACTATAAAAATATCTCAGATAGAAAACGGTTAATTTGATGATGCTTGCTGAGTTGTCTTTTCTCTCTGATATAAAAATTCTTTAATTTCATCACGAGAGCCTAAAATATGCTGTTTCATTAAGGCAACGGCTTTTTCAATATTTTTTTGTTTGCACAGAGCTAATAACTCATTATGCTCAGATTCCGCTTTAGAGATGCCACCAGCCCATAATAAATGCATACGAATATAACGATCGGCATTCTTATTAAGTGTATTCACTAAATCTTTCGTCTGTGGTCTGTCAGCACCTGAATATAAACAATTATGATAACTAGAGTTTAATTCACTCCAAGTATTCGCCGCATTTTCTTTGCCAAGTGACTGATTAAGTTTTGTTAAGATGGCTGTGGCTTCATCAAGTTTTTCATCAGATAAGTTCGGTATTGACGCTGCCAATAATTCCGCTTCAAGCATCGCTCTTAATTCAAACAGTTCATCAACTTGTTCAATATTTAACTCTGTTGCAGTAGCTCCTTTATGTGGTTCAAATGCAACCAGCCCTTCCGCTTCTAACTGCAAGAGCGCTTCTCTAATAGGAATACGACTAACGTTCAACTCATTCGCTAATGCCGCCTGACGCAAAGGTTGTCCAGCCTTGATCGCACCATTAAGGATCTTTTCTCTTAACGTTTCAACCACTAATTGGGTGCGTGTTTTATAAACTATGCTCATCCATCATACCAAATTACAACCTATTACATTGGCAACCATTATAAGCATTTAATCTTTAAAAAAAAGGAGCGATTACAAATAGCTCCTTTTATGAACTAATACCCTTTTCCAATATTATTGTAACTGTGCTGGCAATAGTTCTTTTGGCATATTTTGATAACAAATAGGACGTTGGAAACGCTTGATCGCTTCACTTCCAACAGAAGTTGTACGTAAATCTGTTGAAGCCGGAAAAGGGCCACCATGATTCATTGAGGCACACACTTCCACCCCTGTAGGCATTTGATTATAAATCAATCGCCCGACCTTGTGAGCAAGTGCCATACTTATCGCGTGACTTTGTTCACTATCATTGTCAGTCGCATGAATACTAGCGGTTAAATTACCTTTAAGTAAGGAAATCAATTCCATCATTTCTTGCTGATCTTTCAAGCGTAACATTAATGCACATGCCCCGAAGACTTCGATTTGTAATGATTTATTTGCTTTGAATGTTGCTAAGTCTGTGGCAAATAACGCTGCTTGACAAAAATGAGTCTTATCAGCTTGCCCCTTTGCTAACAGCTCAACGCCGTCAATGTTTTGCCATGTTGCAACCGCTTGTTTATAGCTATTAGCAATTTCAGGAGTCAGCATCACTCCGGCAGTTGTTGCCTGAATCGCTTCACTCGCTGACAGCTCAAAAGTTGAACAACTCTCATGAGTAATATACGCCCATATACCAGGACTCGTACAAAACTGCCCTTGTCCCATGATTAGTGATGCAACCAGTTCTTGTGCTAATATTCTGCCATCATTTGCCATTTTATCTTGCAAAATAAATTGCGGGTTAACACTGCCCAATTCACCATAAAATGGGATAGGTTCTTCTCGCTGATGAATTTGCTGTTGTAGGATCATACCGACACGCTGAGAACCAGTAAAACCAACCGCTTTAACTAAAGGGTCCATAATAATTTGGCTGGTAATCTGGTAGTTTTTGCCCTGAATTAATGAAAAAACACCTGCATCAATTCCACAAAGCGTGATCGCTCGACTAATTGCCTGAGCAACTAGTTCTGATGTACCGGGGTGAGCATCATGTGCTTTCATGATCACCGGACAACCAGCCGCTAATGCCGATGCGGTATCACCACCGGCTGTAGAAAATGCCAGTGGAAAATTACTCGCGCCAAAAACCGCCACAACCCCTAATGGTAAATAACCTAGACGAGTATCAGGTTTCGCCACTGGCTGACGATTCATATCAGCAACATCAATCACCCCTTGATATTCTCCTTGCTCAAGCAAGTTGGCAAACAACCCCAACTGAGCCACCGTTCGGCCACGTTCTGATTGAATTCTCAATGCAGGTAAACCGGTCTCAGCACACGCCATGTCAATTAACTCATCCCCAATAGCAATAATTTGCTCACCTATCGTTCGTAAAAAACTTGCTCGAGCTGTTGCTGGTAGCTGGCTATAGCTGACAAATGCCTGATCTGCACGCTCTATCGCGTGGCTAATTTCGATTTTGCTAGCTTGTGCAAATACTTCCTTCATTGCTTGATTACGAATCGCATCTGTGGCAGAAAAACCGGCTGTTAAATCTCCCGACCACTCCCCTGCAATTAAATTTTTTCCAGAAATCGTCATGTTATCTCTCTCTTAACGTTATTCTTCATTTTATGCTTATATTTACTGAACGATAAAACCCAGTGCATAGGGGTCATCATCATCAATCGTGATACAGTTACGGCCAAAAACTTGTGCACAGCCTTGTATACTAGGTTTGATCGCATTAATCACTCCTTGTGGTGTTGCTATTTCGATTACTTGTTCCACTTTGCCAACAAATTGACTCCCTATGTAGCTTTCATGAGTAAAACTATCACCAAGCCTCAACTTACCTTTAGCGAAAAGTTGCGCCATTCGTGCGCTCGTTCCTGTACCACAAGGCGATCTATCGATTGCTTTGTCTCCGTAAAACACAGCATTGGCACCATCTGAACCAACTGCTTGTGGCTGCCCTGTCCAAAGTACATGGCTCACACCATGCACCGTAGGATCTTCAGGGTGAATACATTCAAGTGATTTTTGCACCACGCTGCGCACGATCGGACTCCAATGTAAAATATCATTGGCAGACCACTGTTCAATCCCAGGAAAATTGACTTGCGGATCGACAATAATGTAAAAATTGCCGCCATATGACACATCAACGGTTAGTGAGCCTAACCCTGGAATTGTTAACTCAATATCTTGGTGGGCTAAAAATGCGGCTACATTGTAAATTTTCACCGCTGTGACTTTACCTGCGGACATTTGATAATCGACCTTGATTTGACCTGCGGGTACATCCAACACTAACCTTCCAGGTATTTTCGGGCTTAATAATCCGGCTTCAAGCGCCACGGTCACTGTACCAATAGTGCCGTGACCGCACATCGGCAGACAGCCAGACGTTTCAATAAACAAAATCGCCGCATCAGCATTTTCACTACAAGGCGGGTAAAGTAACGCCCCAGACATCATATCGTGACCACGAGGCTCAAACATTAAACCTCGCCTGATCCAGTCAAAATGGTTGATAAAGTCTTGACGTTTTGCACTCATCGTATCCCCTTTGAGATTTGGATGACCACTTGTCACTAACCTAACAGGGTTACCACAGGTATGGGCATCAATACAAAAAAACGTACCTTTGATCATACATTTACCTCGGTTATACCAAGTTATTGCTTGCCCATTGCCGAGCAAGCTAACTCACTAACCAACAAGGGTTAATCCAAATTGAACTTAGCTAAGTCAATACGCGTCGCCATTGCTTGATTATATAGCTGTTCAACACGTTCACGCTCTGATCCCACAAGTGGCATACGTGGAGCACGTGTCACTTCACTGCCTCTACCTGCTAATTGCTCACAAAACTTAATACATTGCACTAAGGTTGGGATGGTATCTAAACGCAACAAAGGTAAGAACCAACGCCAGATTTCTAGTGCCTCTTGAAAACGCCCTTCTCTGGCTAACTTATAAATTGCCACGGACTCTTGCGGAAAAACATTGGTTAATCCTGAAATCCAACCGGTACAACCTAGCATTAAGCTTTCAAGCGCAATATCATCAACACCACCAAAGACGATAAATCGATCGCCAAAAGCGGCAAATAATTCAGAGACTCTGCGGGTATCTTCCGTTGCCTCTTTAACAGCAACGATATTAGGTTCTTCGGCTAAAATTCGCATACCATCAATAGAAACATCCACACCATAAGTCACAGGATTATTGTAAATCATTATTGGTAAGCCACATTGCCGCGCTATTTGTTGATAATGTGCTATTGCTTCCGCTTCAGTTGAACGATAGACCATGCCGGGCAGTACCATTAAACCGTCAATACCAAGTTGTTCACACATTTTCGAATAGTCAATGGCAAACTGTGTCGTTGTTTCTGCCACCCCCGATATTAAAGGCACACGTCCTGCAACCACTTCCTTTACTGCAATCAAAATTGCTTTTTTCTCCTCTTGGGTATGAGAACAGTTCTCGCCTACCGTACCTAAGACAATGATCCCATCGACACCTTCTTTTATCAGTGAATCAACCATGTGCTGTGTTGCTTCTAAGTTGACAGACATATCGTCGTGATATTGAGTTGTGACTGCTGGGTAAACACCTTGCCAATTAACATTCATCATTTATTTATACCGCTGTTATTAAGTGAATGGTGTATTTTAAAACACCGTAGAAAATATATTAAATATTGTATACAATATTTAAATTCGTACAAGAGTTATTTAGTCATCAATTATATTCATGGCTAAACAGCAGCATCTAAAACAAAGTTAACGCCTTAATATTAATGGGTTAAATAAGAATATTCTTAGGAAATAGTCAATGAGCAACATGCAGTCAAACAACAAGGTCGCCGTTATTGGTGCCGGTATCATCGGAATAAATTGTGCGATTGAATTGCAGCAGCGGGGTTATCAAGTAACGCTTCTTGATAAAACAGGCATAGGACAAGCATGTTCAAAGGGGAATGCGGGTCACTTTGCCACAGAGCAAGTATTTCCAATGGCTGATGCTAAGTTATTAACACAACTACCGAAAATGTTACTCGATCCGCTCGGACCTATTTCATTATCGATAAAGTATTTACCTAAATCATTACCTTGGTTTATGCAATTCCTTGCCAATATGTTCAACAAACAACGGCTTAGTAATACCAAAGCACTACGTAGTTTGAATGAACGAGCCCTTGCTTATTACCAGCCATTGTTACAAGCCGCAAACGCTCAGCATTTATTTTCACAAAATGGCAGCTTATTAGTATTTGAACACACCGAACTGACACAAATAACCGCAATACAACAAAGTTACTTAGCACAGAATGTTAAAGTATCACTGTTAACGCGTGAGCAAGCCTTAATGTTAGAACCCAACTTAAGCCCTAACATCCGCTATGCGTTACATTTCACCGATGTCGGCCACACCATTAATCCTCTTGTTTTAAGTCAATGCTTGGCCAATTATGCCTTGTCGTTAGGGTGTCAGTTCCAGCAATTTGACGTCAATGATATAATTCATCACAGCAATTACGTGGCAGTCAGTGATAAACAACACACACATAAGTTTGATCAAATCGTGATTGCTACTGGCGCTTGGTCAACATCAATACTGGCTAAACTCGGCTACAAACTGCCATTAATCGCTGAGCGCGGGTATAGTTTAGATTTAAACGCACAAACGCTAAATAAGCTCTCTCGGCCAGTAGCGTCTGCTGAAAGGCGTTTTATCATCACACCTATGTCACACGGATTGCGTCTATCGGGTACGGCAGAATTTGCTAGCCTGTCACAAAAGCCAAATATGCGACGAGCCACTATGTTGCTCCAACATGCACAACATATCATCCAAGGTCTATCATCTCCTACCCAACCCAATGAGAACGCTTGGATGGGATGTAGACCATCTCTGCCTGATTCTTTACCTGTGATAGGAAAAGCCCCTAAACATCATAATATTAGTTTAGCCCTTGGTCATCAGCACTTAGGTCTGACACTTGGCGCCATTACAGGTAAACTGATTGGGCAAATTGTTTCAGGACAACAAACCGATGTTGATATTACCCCTTTTTGTTTAACTCGTTTCAACAAGTCATTGAGATAAAATGATCAGGGCGTGTTGATCTTTACTCGATAAAGCTGATATTCATTGACAAGTATCAATAAATGACTAGCGTTAACAAGGTAGACTTGAGATTGAATATGCTATGCATTTCATATAAATAACAAGAAAAATTATCTTTAACTGTTGATTTACAAGGGAGTTATGCAGGCTCAATTCATTGTTTTTTTTAAAGCACTGTTGGGAAGTTGTAAAGACTTACTCCCGATTATCTTGGTTATTGCTTTTTTTCAAATTTTAATTTTGCAACAACCGCTACCTAATTTATCCGATGTTTTTATCGGCCTCATGCTCGTCGTTCTAGGGTTAACCTTCTTTATTTATGGTCTTGAAATGGGCCTGTTCCCTATTGGAGAGTCTATGGCTCAAGCCTTTGCTCGCAAAGGTAGTATTTGGTGGTTATTAACCTTCGCTTTTTGTTTAGGTTTTGGAACAACAGTCGCTGAACCTTCGCTGATCGCGGTTGCAAAAGAAGCTGCAGTAGTTGCTGCCAACGGCGGCATCATTGAAAATAACGAACAAGTCAAAGAAAGTTATGGAGACGGCTTACGCCTTACCGTGGCCTTTTCAGTTGGCTTTGCCATTGTCATAGGTGTGTTACGTATTATTAAAGGCTGGCCAATCCACTACCTAATAATGGGTGGCTATGCCATGGTAGTATTAATGACCGCCTTAGCCCCTAAATGGATCATTGGTATCGCTTATGATTCTGGTGGAGTAACCACCTCAACGATTACTGTCCCTTTAGTGACAGCACTAGGTGTAGGATTAGCGTCTTCCATCAAAGGGAGAAACCCGATGATCGATGGTTTTGGCTTAATTGCCTTCGCTTCACTTACTCCGATGATATTTGTCATGGCTTATGGTATGGCGATCGGAGGCTGATATGAATTTATTACTCGAATTTTTCGCTACATTAAAAGCAACCGTCACTGATGTCCTCCCGATAATATCCATCTTGTTGGTGTTTCAACTAGTCGTCATCCGTAAGCCAATTCCCAAAGTTAAACAGGTGGGATTTGGTTTTCTTTATGTGTTGATCGGTTTAGCACTATTCTTACTAGGTCTAGAAAAAGCATTGTTTCCTTTAGGGAAAATGATGGCGCAACAATTAACAGATCCAAGCTTTATTTTATCAGAACAATCAACATCAGCGGCCATTAATTGGACTGATTATACTTGGGTTTATATTTTTGCCGCCGCCATAGGCTTTAGCACCACAATTGCCGAACCGTCACTTATTGCCGTTGCATTAAAAGCTGAAGAAGTCTCAGGTGGAGCAATTCATGCGAACAACTTAAGGATCTCTGTTGCAATAGGGGTCGCAATTGGTATTTCGGTAGGAAGCTTTCGCATTGTGGCAGGCCACCCAATTCATTACTACATCATTGCCGGCTATGTGGTGGTCGTTATCCAAACCATGTTTTGTCCCAAGCTTATTGTTCCTCTTGCTTATGACTCAGGGGGCGTCACAACATCAACAGTAACAGTACCACTTGTTGCTGCATTAGGATTAGGGCTAGCCAGTACCATTGAAGGCAGAAGCCCATTAATTGACGGTTTTGGTTTGATCGCATTTGCTAGCCTATTTCCGATAATTGCCGTTATGGCGTATGCTCAAATAACCCAAACTAAAACCGAACATCGTAAATACAAAAAAAGGTAAACAATATGCAATTTAAATTACTCATTGCTTTTGTTGATGACAATGTAACAGAAGCGGTTATGAAAGAAGCCAGAAGAGCTGGTGCAACGGGTGCCACTATCATCAATAATGCACGGGGCGAAGGGATCAAACGCCAACGAACATTCTTTGGTATGCAACTTGAAACACAAAGAGATGTCTTACTCTTTGTCGTTGAGAAGCATTTATCAAGAAAAGTATTGGAGCGTATTGCGAAAGTAGCCGATTTTGATGATGAGCCGGGTAAAGGAATTGCTATTCAAATTGATGTGGAAGACGCAGTGGGTGTTGCCCACCAAGTTGATAGATTAAAAGGTAAAGTTGAGGAAGAGTTATGAGCCATAAATTAATTCAAGTAAAAGATGCAATGACAAACAATTGCTATCAATTTGCTGATGGTATGCTCACCGTTTTAGAAGGGATAAAGCTTGCAAAAAAGCATAAAGTTAAAGCATTAATCATTAATAAACGCGACGAACATGATGAATACGGCATTGTAATGTTAGCCGACATAGCTAAACAAGTGATTGCCCAAAATCGCTCTCCAGAACGAGTAAACCTTTACGAAATCATGGCCAAGCCGGTGATTACAGTACCCTCCAATATGGATGTACGATATTGTGCAAGGTTATTCGAACGTTTTGGCTTACATACCGCACCAGTGATGGATAACCATCAAATCATTGGCATGGTAGATTATACCGATATGGTGCTCTCTCAAATAATTGAATAAGACATGAACAGCAAAAGATAAGCCACATTCTAGCTTTAACGTGGCTTATCGATATTCATATTAATTAACAAACTAGTGATGGTGCTATTCTGGCAACTCACAAGGCTTTTCAGACTGCACTATGGGCACTTTAACTTGGAAGCTACAGCCAGTATCGGTATCAAGAGACTTTATGGTGCCGTTTAATTTAGCTGTCACTAAATTATAAACGATATTCATTCCTAAACCAGATCCCCCCTGTCCTCGCTTGGTAGTGACAAAAGGATCAAAGATCCGGTTTTTCACTTCATCACTTAACCCTCGACCATTATCGCTGTATAGCAATGTTAAGTAACCTTCGCTTTCTGTAAAGCGAATATTGATCTCACCTTTATCTCGTCCTTCAAAACCATGAACATGGGAATTGGTCATAAAATTAGTCAAAATTTGGTTCCATGCACTTGGGTATGTTACTAAGTTAAAATCTTTATCCACAGAAATATTAATCTTGTAATCTTTTCGCTTAAATAAGGTTTTAACCGTATTGACCACATCATTTACATGTCGTGCCAGATTAATATTGAGCTCTGGATCTGTATGTTGCTCCACAGCCACCGATTTAAACCCTCGGATCAGTTCTACCGCTTTATTTAAACTGCGTTCAATAATTTCCTGATATTCTACCAACAGAGCCAAAGTTGATGTGAGTTTAGATTTAGTGAGGTTTTCATTTTCAACCGCTCGGTTCAAATCTATGACTTTTTCTTTCAACGCTGTGATAGAAGTAACACAAATGCCTAAAGGTGTATTAACTTCATGAGCAACCCCCGCCACTAACTGTCCCAACGACGCCATTTTCTCCGACTGAACTAATTGATCTTTTGCTAACGTTAAATCATCAAGCGATTGTTGTAACTGTTGATTGCTGGCAGCAAGCTTGGCGGTGCGATCATAAACTTTAATTTCTAATTCACCATTTAAGTTGATCAACGCATTTTCAGCTTCTTCTAACTTAACAATGTCATTCTTCAATGCTAAACGCATTTTATTGATCGCATCGGCTAGATCATCTAATTCATCTTTTCGCTTACTTCGTTCACTAAGCACTAACGGTTCATTGAGATTCTCTGTTCTAACATTCTGTGAATAGTCGGTGATGTGATAAATATGCCGCGTGATGACCCAATGCACAATAAACATGATAAACAACGCAACAATAAAGGTTTTAATAAACTCAGAAGTAATAATATAACCGGTTTGCTCCCACAAGCTTTGATAAATATCCGAATAATCAGCAGCAATATGAATGCTGCCGATATCATTATCACCATAGAAAATGGGGTAATCTACCACCTTCGTAGCAACAACATTTTCATCGCCATGTTGATACACTTTGTCAAAACTGGTGGTAATTTTAACAAAACGAATATCGGGTAATTTGGCGATCCCTTGGATCTGCTGCTGTACTAAAGGCTCATTAAAATCCCATAAACTTGTCGAGATCGATTGAATATAACTCGATTCAATATTATCAAAGCGCTGATCGAGCCGAGTTAGATCTTTTTCAAAAGCAATATAAACTTGAATAACAGTAGAAGCGATAGAAAGAATAGAGCTACAGAGTAAAATATAAATCAATACGCGTCGACTTAATTTATTGTTAAACGAGGCCGTTGTATTCATTTATTTTTTCCCTAAAGATGCAATACCCTAATTAAAATAGTCAATCTGATGGTTGTCAATAAATACTATTGCGCTATAACAAACTGTTAACAGAAAATGCTATTATTTTGAATTTTCAAAACAAAATTGCTTTATTATTTTAAGTTATTGACAATTATTTCACTCACTGAGATATTAGCATGCTCAGTTTTACATTTCGTGAGGAAGCGAGACAATGAACAATTCAACTCTGACAATGACCGTTATCATCGATTTTGCTACGTACTGGGCTGGCGCTTAAAAAAAGCATCCATACTAAGCAGCTCCTGTATTAATTGTTTTTATATAACTTCCGCTGTCCTTAACAATTAATCCTCCCCTTACTAGCCGTTCAAGATAACATTGCCATAATTCCACTAAGTGGAGTTGAGATTTATCGATCAAGTTTTTTACTGAACTTGTTCTCTAAAAGGTACCTCATTTTGACAACACAACCAAACACTCAACCTGCGCAGCCAGTAGCTGAGCAGAAACTAACATTCAGGCAACTCTTTGCTTTAGCGTTAAAAGGACAACATCGAGATTTAACTTCAGGCTCTATTGGTGTTGCTGCTTTTTTACTGGCAGTTCCAATGGTATTAGAAATGCTGATGGAATCGATTTTTGCCATTACCGACATCTTTTTTGTTTCAGGTTTAGGTGCACAAGCCGTTGCCGTAGTTGGTTTAACAGAAGCGGTTTTAACATTGCTATACGCCATCGCAATTGGTTTTAGTATGGCCGTAACCGCCACAATTGCCAGAAGATATGGCGAGAAAAACATTGAACAAGCCAATGTAGTCGCGGGGCAAACACTATGGATAGGGATGACAGTCGCCTTGATTGTTGGCTTTATCGGGTTAAATTTTGCTGAAGATATTCTGATTTTAATGGGCGGTGAGCAGGCATTAGTCAACGCAGGTAAAAGCTATACCACCATAATGTTAACAGGCTCTATCACCATACTTTACCTATTTTTGCTGAATGCCGTATTCAGAGGCGCAGGAGATGCTTCGGTTGCCATGCGAGCATTGTGGTTAGCTAATGGCATTAATATTGTGCTTGATCCATTGTTAATTTATGGCATAGGTCCATTCCCTGAAATGGGGCTTACAGGCGCCGCAGTTGCCACCACAATTGGCCGAGGAGTTGGTGTACTCTATCAGCTCAATTACCTATTTGGTATTAACGGACGCATTAAAATAGCAATGCACCACCTTGCATTTAAACTTACGGTGTATTTGAGCATTGTAAAACTCTCTTTTGGTGGTGTCGTACAGTTTTTAATTGCGACAGCGAGCTGGATTGTGCTTATCCGTATCATTTCAACCTACGGCAGTGAAGCCGTTGCAGGATACACTATTGCTATCAGAATTTTTATGTTCGCAATTTTACCTGCGTGGGGGTTAAGCAATGCCGTTGCTACTCTGGTCGGGCAAAACTTAGGAGCCCAACAGCCGGACCGAGCAGAGCAATCTGTATGGCGTATCGCCAAGTATAATATTTACTTTTTATTGGTGGTTGCAATCATTTTTATTACCATTCCTCACGGCATTATCAGTCTGTTTAGCACAAATGATTTAATCGTGGCTTATGGTGTAGATTGTTTACGTTATATTAGCTATGGCAATGGCTTTTTTGCGTTAGGGATGATTCTAGTGCAGGCATTTAATGGCGCGGGAGATACCATGACACCAACAAAAATTAACTTTGTCTGTTATTGGTTAATACAAATACCACTCGCTTATGGTTTAGCAAAATGGTTAGCTTTGGGCCCAACGGGTGTGTTTTTATCAGTCACCCTAGCACAGCTAGTATTTGCTTTGATAGGCTGGCGGATCTTTAGTAAAGGACAGTGGAAACTAACAACAGTGTAAATGTTAGCCTTAAACATAAAAATGGGAGCAATTTGCTCCCATTAGTTTACTTATCAACGCTATTTAGCGAGAAACTTTCAACATATACTTAGCAACGGCAAGACGAGTTTCTTCATCTAAGTAATTTTGTGGTGGCATCTCTGGATAATCATCACGTTTCTTTGTAGGACTAGCAATAAAGTCCGCAATACCTTGAGGGTTGTCCATATACAATGCCTGGATAATTTGTACTGGCGGACCAATCATACGCCCAGTGTAAGTGTGACAACCGGCACAAATACCATTATAGACAACACTGCCACGCTCTGATGGGTCAATAACACGTGGCGCAACTGGCTTATCAAGTAAGTAAGTAACAACATCATCGGTGTTAGTAAAGCTACATTCTTTCCAGCTATTCACACCAACCGAAACGTAACGGTGACGATTAATAATACAACTACCATCAGTTGCCCCTACACGGACGATATCAGGCTCGCCTTGTTTAAACTCAGTCAACATTAACGCTTTCACTTCGTCTATCGTGTCATAGCCATTACGGTACATAAGGTTATTTAACAGCATTACTCGATCAGGTTTAGGATCTGATTCAGGATCTATGGTGGTGTTAGGTGCATTATTGTGATCTGTGATCAAAATACCTGCGGTTTTATTATCGCTAATAATATTATCTTCCACCACAACATCATCAGCCGCCATAATTAAAATCCCTGTACCTGGGGGAATGCCGGCCACTGTAGAGCCTGGAGCAGCAAAGTTTTTATGGTTATTACCAATAACGAAATTATTGCGAATAATGACATCATAAGTCGTTTTTATCGGTAAGCCAGGAGTAATAAATGCCAATATGCCGCCAGTATTGTTGTGTACATTATTATGTTCAACAATAGCATGACGAGAATTTTCAATTTCAATACCCGCAACACTGTCAAATACATCGTTATACGCAACATGAATGTTATCACTCATGCCGACATAAATGGCTGCATCCTCGATGCCTGAAATCACGTTATATTCAACCACACCATTTTTACCCAGTTGGGGAAATATGCCGTAAACGCCAGTATCAACAATGATGTTATTACGAATTTCAAAGTTGTTACCCGCCTGCCCCATGATGGCATTGCCTTTGTAGTTAGTAATTTCTAAATTCTCAACGATAAAGTTATTACCCGAATACAACACAGCATCATTTAACTGTTTCTTACCATCAAGTACCGCACGCTTTCCTTCTTTAATCACCCCGATAATACTGATGTTATCTTTATCAATATAAACGGTTTCATGATAAGTACCCGGCATGACTTGAATGATGTCACCAGGCTTAGCCTTTTCGACCATCGCCATGATGGATTCACCATCATTGACCACATGAGTTTCACCTGCAATAGAACGATCAGCCACAATGCTATTGTATTTCGTCTTTGTCGCATTATTTTCTTGTGCTGTTGTTTGGGCATCCGATGATTGCTGATAGCCACCGCTATAGCTTTCCCCACCGGCACTATTAGTAATCACCGGTGCTGAGGTTTGTTGGCTACCATAATAACTGCCACCGACAAAAGCGCCGACAACGAGTAGTGCCGCTACTATTTTTCCTGAACTCATATTATTCTCCGCGTTGCTCATTGAGTTTATTGTTATTTTTAGTATTAGTTAGTGTTTGTTGTTCAATTCTTTGTTGATACTTTTGATCGATCGGCGGTAAACCAGATGGCACCCGCTCAGGCACTTGTGGCGTTAAGCTTTCATCGGTTAACGTTCCCATAAATTCAACAATTAACTGTAGCTCATCATCGGTTAAATCGGGTTCAGAAATATGCCAATGCAATTGCATCTTCTCCCCTTTGGGTACCGAGTTTCCTCGACCATCGTTATAAAACTTCACCGCATCAATTAATTTTTCATAGCGACCTGAATGCATATACGGTGCAGATTTAGTGATATTTCTCAGGGTGGGCACTTTAAAGCCACCCCGTAACTTAGGGGCACTAAAGGTTTTTTCAGCCCCAATATCTAGTGCTCGACCTTCAGGCTCCGGGCTACCGATCACCGCCACTTGATTGTTGGTAAACAATGGCGGTTGATGACACTCTGCACAACGAGCAACAAAGGATCGAAAGACATTTAAGCCGGCAATTTCTCTTTTATTTAATGCTTTATGGTAACCATGCGCATACCTATCATATCGACTATTTAATGAGATCAGTGATGTTTGAAAGGCAGCTAATGCTTGATAAACCGACGTAAGCTCTATCTGTGGTTTTGTCGGGAATGCCTGAGCAAACATATCAACATAATCTAAGTTATTTCGTAGTGTGGTTAGCAACTGTTCAGGGCTATTACCCATCTCAAATTCATCAAACAAAGGACCTTGCGCCTGTTCTTCTAAAGATGATGCTCGTACGTCCCAAAAAAACTTATCAAGAAATGCAACATTCCAAAGCGTTGGTGCAGAACGCCCCACTTTTTCCCCCGTCACGCCAACACTTCGATCTAAACCATCACTAAAGCCTTTGTCTGGCTGATGGCAGCTAGCACAAGAAATCGAGCCATCTTTTGATAACGCGGGATCAAAAAATAAATAACGTCCTAAGTCAATTTGAGCCGGTGTAAATCCGTCGCGGTGGGCAGGTAAAGAGGTTTGTGTTCCCCCAACCCCTCTATTTTGCACTGAGTCATAAAACTGATATTGAGTCACTAATCGACAGACACCTTGCTCGGTTAATTCAAAACTTGGCGGACAATTACTGGCTAAGGAGAAAGAACCATCGTTTGCTGTTACCTCAGCGGAGATGATACAAACACTCAATAATACATAAACAAGATGCTTCATACTTGACTACCTACTTTGATTGCGTCGCAATGTAATGCAAAATATCATCAAGCTCTTTACCTGTTGTAGTTTTCGCCATCATAGCCATTTGTCGACCCAGTTTATCTTCTGCGTGCGAGCCTCTCACCCCGCTGACAAAATTATTCATTTGACGTTTTAAATATGCCAAGTTTTGCCCTGCTAGTTTGGGCGCATTAAATGCTTCATTTCCTTGTGCTTGACCACCATGACAGGCTCCACATTTTGCTTGAAAATAACGACTACCATTCATTAAATCACCGCTTGATGTTTGTGTTGTCTGTGGGGAGAGCTTAGCTAAATACTGACTAAGTGCAGGAACTTCTTGTTCAAAGTCTAATTGCTGACTAACTGCCACCATTTGTTGACCAAAACTATCAGCGGGTTTATTGCCACGAATGCCAGTAGCAAAATGTTTTAATTGGCGAGTGGTATAACTTGCAGATAAGCCCGCAATAACTGGGGCATTTAATTGTGGATTGCCTTGGCCTTTGTCACCATGACAAGCAACACATTGTTGAAAAGATTGCGGAGCTTTGTCCGCATAAGCAATATGGCTAACAGTTATTATTAACGCACCACATATTAAACTGGTTACCCGAGTAACAAATTGCCTTGTTGCTAACTTCATATCATCCGCCGTTTCTTGCATTCATCAACTAATCGCTGACTCCACTATATCGTGCTGAAGATTAAATGCTGACGAATTATCAAATAAAGCTGACGGATTCTAAAACTGGATGTTTTTTTAAAATTAAACCAGTATAAAAATAGGAATTACAGATAGAAAACAACAAGTTAAAATTATTTAAGTTATTTTTTCATTAAATGTTTTTTTCTATACTCTGTTGGTGTCATATTATGTGTGGCTTTAAATGCCTTATTGAATGAGCTTAAACTACGAAAACCACTTTCTAACGCTAAAGTTAATACTGGTGTATTTTGAAAAGCAGGATCATTTAAAAAATGAGTCACTTCTTTAATACGGTAATGATTAAGAAAGTCATTAAAATTACGATAATTTAATTCACCATTAATTAAATTACGCAATTTGTATTCGTGAATACCAAGATGCTTTGCCAAGCTTGAGATGGTCATCCCTTCTTGCTGATATAATTTATCTTGCTCCATAGAGTTAAGAATTTGAACCACTTCTTTTGATGACTTTGTAGATTGAGACTGCGAGATACCCTGATTATCATTTACCGTTACTGTTTCAAATAAACTTGATTCATTTAATTGAAATAAGAAAAAGTTAATCCCTGTTACTAACGTTACTAATAAAGCACTTTTCGCCAATTCAAGCCATTGCCACTGAATATTAAACAGCGTTTCTAAAACGATCACTAAAATAATATAAATAGAAGCAATGGTGATCACTGCGCCACGTAAATAACGGCGCTCTTGTACGAGATCATCTCGCCACTGACAAAAAGAAATCACCAACGCATGTGAAATCAGCACTAATTCAAGTAATAAAGCCCCGTAAGTAAACAAGCCATAAATCGCAGGATAGTTAATGAGTTCAATGGAGAAAAGCAGTTCAATAACCTGACTCAACAATGGCACAAATAAAGTTAATGATGCCAAAGCATATTGCCATCTCTTTAATTCGGTATGCCCGCCAAACACACTCAAACTGACTAACCAAAACACCCCTGGTAGCGCATTACCACCAAGATGCCCAAGCCACCACAATACAGAGTGCGTGCCAATGGAAGTAAAGGTATCACTAAGGATATAACTACCGCTACATATCATTAATAAGATAAAAAGAGGAATAGCCGTATTTTTTTTTCGATAAGGAAATAATAATAAGACGCAAAGCGACATTTGAGCAAAAGCAAAATGGTAAAAAAATTCAGCCATAATGGAGAGTAAACTAATCAGTATTATTATGTGCGTCATATACTAAACGCAATATCACATTATACCAAGTAGAGAAAATCATTAAGATAAAAAAAGCTTAACAGCTTGCACTGTTAAGCTTAATAAAGGTGACAACAGCATGAGTTAAAACATATACTTTACATCAATACCGGCTTCCAAGCCTTTATTGACACTAGTTGTACCGGTACCAAGTACATCTTTAGTTCGGCCGCCGACCGTTCCAGGATAGCGATTGTCTAATAAGTTCTTACCCCATAAACCTATCTCTAGAGATTCATCATCACTGATCCATGAAATACGCGCATTTAATAGCTTAGTATCATCAAAATAATGAGGAATACTATTAACCCACTCATCATTACCAATTTCTAGGCCTCGACCATTTTCACGAAAAACGTAATCAAGGTGCACAATAGCGAACCCTTCAGATACTGCTGGCATCCAATCAGCAACAAGCGTATAAGAACTATTAGTATCGCTCTTGGCGGTTCCTGCCTCGATCAAGGTGCCAACATCGTTATAAAACGCTTCTGTTTCCACGTCAACATTTCTAACTTCAGTGACAAAACCGGTCGAAAATGTATCGGTCATTTGCCAATTCATCGACAGTTCAAAACCGTCAATCACCATATCTTCATTGACTATGGTAGGTAAGGCCTGTGCTTGCTCAGGTGGCTTAGAGTTTTTGCTAACTTGTCTATCATCTAGGACATTATGAAATAGCGATAACGTAGTGACGATTTCTTCAAACAATACGCCCTTATAGCCAATTTCATAATTCAGAGATTCTTCGGGTGCAAACGAAACATCCAGCACCTGACCCGTTGCGGGATCAAGCAAGATACTGCCATCACTTTCACTGTGAGGAGAATTTAGTGAATCAAAGCCGCCCGCTTTATAGCCAGTAGCAATCGAAGCAAACACCATATGATCATCATTAATAATATAGCCCGTACCTAAACGACCTGTGGTTTTACTCCACGACTTTGACTGCTCAAGTTGCTCACGAGCAGGAAATAAAATATTACCTACGCCAGGTCTTACTTGAGCAAACTGTGTTTGCGATACCTGCCATGAGAAGTCTTTTTCATCTTTGGAATAACGTAATCCAAAGAACACATTCCATTGATCCGTAATTTGAAAATCAAAATCAGAATAAACCCCGTAACTGGTGAAATCCCCCGTATTGATAAAGTTCTCAGACCACATTTGTCCCGCATAACTAGGACCAAAAATTTCGGCAATACCTAATTGTTGAGCGACAATATCATAGGTAGCATCACCGGTTAAGGCCACAATATCTGCTGTTAATGGTGTGCCAGGAGGTACCGCTCCAATGGCTGCAAGGTAATTCATGATATCACCTGCAACGCCCATCACATTCAACGTTGTCGCCCATTGGTCAGCATCCCAAATATGCTCTAAAGGAAGACCATACAAGCCCAATAAATAATCAACAGTTTCTTGAGGAACATTTTCAGGAGCGACACCCACAGAGTTGGCAAATTCTTGTCGAACCCCTGCTGCTATTTGATCATTTAACTGACCAGACACTAAACGTGCCGCAGTATCTGTCGTGGTACTGATAAAAGTCGTTTGATGAACATCTTCTTTAGAATAAGTCAGTCCACCAACATAATTGAAGTTGTTGGTATTATAATTGATTTGTAACTCATTATAAAAAATGTCTGAATCTTCCTGATTATCGGTATCTAAATAACGAGTCACATCTTGTGTGCCATCTTCATCAATCCGGTTAGTTGTTTGCCATTCCCGCTTACTTGAAATCAACATCATTGACCAATGGTCATCAAACTCATGATTCAACTTAACGGTGACGGCAGACATATCACGGCTTTCATTGCCGTTTACCACATCGTTGGCAAAAGTATCGGCAAAAGGGTCTGTTGGATTTTCTGCATATGGGCTTAAACCAATAGCAGCACCTGGCGCTTGTTCAACCTGATCCCAATCATATGATAATTGTAGATCAGTACTTGATGACACCTGCCACTTTAAAGCAGCACGTAATGCTTGATGGTCTTTTTGACCTGCATCTTTGGCTTTTTTACCCGGCAAGTTTGAATTGGCAACATTTTTAATATAGCCATCTTGCATGTTGCTTAAACCATTGACTCGAAGATATACATCATCAGATAACGCGACATTCCACATGCCTTCTATACGCTGTAAATTATCAGTGCCAAAAGAACCTTTAATAAAACCAGTATTGTCATCTTCAGGCGCATTAGGGATCATATTTACCACCCCCATAGCTGCGTTTTTACCAAATAAGGTACCTTGCGGCCCTTTTAGTACTTCCACTCGCTGCATATCCGAGAACAGCACATTTTGCGCCGCTCTTGGCATATAAACACCATCAAAAAAAGTTGCTGTCGATGGATCGCCCCCAACACTGATGTTCGGACTAGAGACACCACGCATCGTCACGCCGGCTTGGGTAACATCGCCATCGCTAAAATCAAAACCAGGAATAAACTTATCAATATCAGCCAGCATCACTGAGCCGGATTGTTTAATTTCTTCATTAGAGATACTGTCAACGGTAACGGGCACTTTCATAATATTTTGCACCCGCTTTTGTGCCGTCACTTCCAAAACTTCTATTTCTTGTTCGGCTTCATTGCTACTTTGCTCAGCAGCATGTAACCACAGTGGCGTTAGTATGAGTGATGAGATTATTGCTTGTGCGATACGATTTTTTCTATGTTGAAATATTAACCTGCTGTTGTAATTGCCATCTGACATATTACTTTCCCCTTGAGCGAATCTAAAATTATGATTATTTTTATTGCTGATTTATTTTTATACGCCTGTTTACTATATTGATGTATATCAACTAATGCTTACGTAAAGTTGAAAAACACTGACGGAATATTAAAAACCCCCTAGTGATTATTAAAAACCGCAGTAAAAAAGCTAAGTAATTCAATAAATTTGGTTGATGTGATTTAACGCAAATAATCAATTTAAATATTAAAAATATTGCAGATAAACATTCACTTTTAACATTAACTCAGATTATTTTTACTATTGATGTCCGATTTTCGCCAGTAATTCAGTACAATTACCCTAAGCTAAACTTTTAAAAATAATTACTAAGCCCTTAATGACATTTACCCTAAACACTAAAATCTGTGAATCAGCAAGACTCAGTAGAGATGCCCGTTTTGATGGTAAATTTTTTACTGCCGTATTAAGTACAGGCATATTTTGCCGACCTATTTGCCCTGCTCGTCCGCCAAAACCAGAGAATGTTCAATACTATCTGAGTGCAGAACAAGCATTACAAGCTGGTTTTTCACCTTGTAAACGCTGTTTCCCTGAGCAAGCGGCGATGAAAAACTTACCTCCTAAGATAAAGAAAATTATTCATAGTGTTGATTACCAGCAGAATAATATTAGTGATATCGCCCAAAAGTTTCACTTGAGCCCTCGACAATTACAACGCATATTCAAGCAATATTTTGGCATATCACCCAGTGCCTATTTTCAACAGCAACGCTTACTACTTGCGCGTAAATTATTATCCACCACACAATTATCAATCAGTGATATTTGCTTTGCCAGTGGTTTCCAAAGTGTTAGACGCTTTAATGAAGCGATCAAAGCTTGCTATCAGTGCCCACCTTCATCGATAAGAAAACAAAGCAAATTAAGCAACAATAATCTAGTTGAGATCAGCTTAGCTTATCGCCCCCCTTTTGACTGGCCATTAATGCTCAGTTTTTTTAGAAACCGACAAATTGCTGGGGTGGAGTACATTGACGAACATAGCTACCAACGCAGTATCAGGCTTGACGACTGTGTTGGCTGGTTTTCACTCAGTCATGCAATTAAACAATCAGCACTGATCTTACGCGTTTCACTGTCTGATTTTAGCTACCTCAATCAGGTGATTATCCGTGTTAGGCGCATGTTTGATTTAGATGCCGATATGCAATTAATTCATGAACAGCTAAATGATCACCCATTATTAGCTCAGGTAATTAAGCGATGTCCAGGCCTTCGTCTACCCGGTTGTTGGGATATTTTTGAATTTTCAGTACGCGCCATACTTGGTCAACAAGTTTCAGTAAAAGCTGCAACCACCTTCGCTAAACGCATCAGTGAAAAATACGGTCAATATCATCCAGATTTAGCAGAAAATACCCAGTTAACCTTTCCCTCGGCAAAAATGCTTGCCGATACAGATTTTGATGGGCTAGGGTTAACTCAATCTCGACGCGATACCTTACAACGCTGGATAGCATTTTATCTATCAAATAGTGATTTAATGGAAAATTACCCATCACTTGAGCAATTAGAGCAACAACTATGTCAAATAAAAGGTATTGGCCCTTGGACGGTAAATTATATTGCCATGCGTGGCTTAAGTGAGCCAGATGCCTTCCCCAGTGCTGATCTAGGGATTATCAAAGCCTTAACCGACAACCAGACAAAGCCTAAAAATCAGCAAATACTGGCATTGGCAGAACAATGGCGACCATGGCGCTCTTATGCCGCTATTTATCTATGGCAATCACTTACTCCCAATACCCCACCAACAAAGGATTAATCCATGTACTTCTCACTTTACCACTCTCCTTTTGGCGACATAGCTTTAACGGCGACAAAACAAGGCTTAACTGGCTTAGCTTTTCAACAAGGCGAAGCTAAAATTAAGCTGCCTGAGCAGTACCAACAAAATGCAGCTTTTTTTCAGCCCGTGCATCAACAATTAGATCAATACTTTGCAGGAACCAGAAACAGCTTTGATATACCACTAGCTCCACAAGGCACAGCGTTTCAACAAAAAGTATGGCAAGCCTTAACCACAATCAAACAAGGTGAAACCAAAAGTTACGCTTGGTTGGCTGAGCAAATTAAGAATAAAAAAGCCGTGCGAGCCGTGGGCAGTGCCAATGGCGCAAACCCAATTGCACTTATTATCCCATGTCACAGAGTGATAGGAAGCAATGGTAAATTAACCGGTTATGCCGGAGGATTAGCGTTAAAGGCTAAGTTACTTGCTCATGAAGGGGTACAATTTAAAGACTAACAACTTTATTTCTGCCAGATTCTTTAGCTCGATAAAGCGCTTGATCAGATCGCTGAAGCAGTTTGTCTACCGAGTCGCCTTCTGAATATGCGGTAACACCAAAACTTACCGTTAAGTTAAAACAGATGTCTTGATAATGAATATGTGTGCGCTGAACTTCCTGCCGGATACGATCAGCCAGAATTGAAGCCGATTGTTTGTCTTTATCAAGACAAATCACCACGAATTCTTCACCACCTATGCGGGCTGGCGTATCCGAAGCACGCACATTTTTTTTCAAAATTTTGGCCATTTTTTTCAAGGCTTCATCTCCTGCCCCATGGCCAAACTGATCATTAATTTTCTTAAACCAATCGATATCCATATAAATCATCGACAATGACAAACCATTACGTTTTGCTACCGACAAATCATGCTCGATCACTTCTAGGCAATAACGCCTATTTGCAAGCCCAGTTAAAATATCTGTTCTCGCATCAACTTCCGCTTGCTTTTTGGCAATACGAATTTCTTTGGTTCGCTCGCGGATCATTTGTTTCAAGCGAGTATTATGAACGAATAATAAGCTACCAATAAGCAGAGCAAAAACTAAAAACAGTTCTACCTTGTAGACCCCTAGCCAATCTAGTGCACTTTTTTCGATATATTTACTGTACAAAAATTTATTTAAATTAAGTTGGTGATATTTAATATAACCAGCAGTTTCTAAGATATTAATTATTTCCGACCAACGCTCTACACTCATATAGCCAATCGGAACAATATCAGCATGGATCAGCTTTATTAATGCACGTGCTTCATACATCAATCTCTGTTTTGATTTATCCTGGGTGTTATATTTTTCAAGTATTAAGTCAACGATCTCTTCCTGATGATCAATAGCATACTGCCACCCTTTTATCGTCGCAGCTCGAAACCGAGCCACTTCATCAGGGTGTGTTTGCAGCAGTCGCTCAGAGGTTACTAGCACATCACCATAAAACGAGACATTATGATCCTGAGGGGAAAAGACAAAAAAAGGCTGGTTTACTTGCTCTAAATAGAATGGTTCATTGGTATTGTAGCCATTAAAGGCAGCAAACTGCTTTGTTAAAAACCCTTTAAGTGGGTCATTGGTGGGAATAACATCAAGATCGGTAATATCAAGGCCAGCTTTCGTTAGCATGGCATTAATTTCGGCATTCATAATGCCCGTACTCAGCATAACCTTTTGACCTTTCAGGTCAGTCATTTTTTTATAATGGCTAATTAACACAGAAGGGGAATGTTGATAAATAGCGGCAAGTGCTACCAAAGGCACACCGTTAGCGCGATATACAATGGCACCAGCCCCAACGACAGCATAATCAGCCTTTCCCAGTACTAATTGCTCAACAGGAGTCGGGCCTGATGAACGCTCCAATAGCGTAACATTAAAGCCAGCTTGTTGATAAAATCCTTGTTCTAGAGCCGCATAATAACCAGCAAACTGAAATTGATGCTTCCATTTAAGTTGTAAATTAACATCGGTAACATTTTTACTGTTTTCGGTTGATGTACAGAGCAAGGGGTATAATAGTAAGATAAAAATGAGAACACGCATGAGAATACAGCCATCTTTCCTTGGTTAACTTCTGTACTATATTAAATTTAGTCCAACAAACTATATATGTCACTAAAATAGTTACAACTAAACTTTTTCTCCTTAGAAGAAACTAATTTTCATGAGTGAATCGACGATAAAAACATACCTTTTTATGAATAGTTCACTTACACTAAGCCTACTGATATTGAAGAGATAATGATGTGGAATTTTTTGTTGTATTCGCCGTTATTGTGCTTAGCTGGATGGCTTGGCAACTCTATAGAGCAAAGCAATTTACTGGCTTTAAAAAGCAGGTCGAACAAGAATTAAAAGCTCAAGTGATCAAAACGATCCAATCACAATTAAAAGCAGGTCAAACAGCACTAACACCTAATAATGACTGTCATGTACAAGCCACGATAAATTATTGGTGCCAATACCCGGTAAGAATTGTTCAATATGCGCTAGCACATGAGATAATCAGCAAAGAAAGCTTAATTGCAGCTGGCAATTATCGTCATTGCCAGCACTTATTTCATGTCCAGCGCCAATATATGCACCATTTTCAAGATCAATAAGTTCAATCTAATCGATTCGTTCGAACTGTAAATCCCAGACACCGTGACCTAAGCGCTGTCCTCGATTTTCAAACTTAGTCAAAGGCCTTGATTCTGGGCGCGGCACATAATCATTTGTTTCAGATAAGTTTTTAAAACCAGGAGAT
Organism: Thalassotalea sp. G2M2-11; assembly: GCF_017168195.1. GTDB lineage: Bacteria > Pseudomonadota > Gammaproteobacteria > Enterobacterales > Alteromonadaceae > Thalassotalea_E. Next base: position 1,038,567 of record NZ_JADNYL010000001.1, on the reverse strand, counting down.
GATTGCATATCTTCTAACATACATTCTGCATAGTTTTCCCAGTCTGTCGCCATATGGAAAACGCCACCTACTGCTAACTTCTGGCGAATCGTTTCAACAAACTCAGGCTGAACTATGCGGCGTTTGTGGTGCTTCTTTTTATGCCAAGGATCAGGGAAGAACAACTGTACCTTAGCTAAACTTTCGTTTGGAATGCAGTCGGCAAGTATTTCTATCGCATCATGCTCATATACTTTCAGGTTGTTAACCCCTTGCTCTTTCGCTAACGCAATACATGCACCAACACCTGGCTTGTGCACTTCAATACCAATGAAATTAAGCTCAGGAGCATTTTTCGCCATTTCAACTAGCGATTTCCCCATACCAAAACCAATTTCAAGCACGATAGGCTGATCATTGCCAAATACACTGTGGTTATCAATGAAACCGTCACTATGATTAAGCCCCATTTCATGCCAATGCAATTCTAAAGCTCTCGCTTGTGCATTCGTTAACCGCCCTTCGCGCTTTACGAAACTACGTACTTTGCGAATGTATTTACCTTCTTGTTCGGCTTGCTCAATGGTTTTATGGGTTCTTTCAGTCATGATCATTCTTACACAAAAATTGGGCGCATATTATCTATGTTTAAACCAATAAACTCAAATAAGATACATATATATTCCATCAATTGGGTGAATTTTCTAATTCAACAATGTCAGAACTTGGCTAATTTTAATAAAGATTCAGGCGAAAATGAATCAACATTCTAGATAGGCTCTAAAATTCATTGCTCGAATACAAAGCGCTATCTATAAAGTCAATGTTGTGATAAAACGCCTACAAAACTAAGCGAATGAAATAATCACAGCAATAAAAGCTTATACTGAACTTATATGTCGCTGTTTAGTTAAAACCAATAAAGCAAAAGTGTCTTGAACAATTAGTCGCACAATTTAAAACTGAATAAGGGCTACCGAATGCAATACATATTCCTTTTACTACTTTTACTTTTTCTTCCACCTAGCCATGCAGAAGTCGTTTGGTCTGATGTAAGCGCATCATTTTTACAAGGTAGTGACTATCAAGTAGGTGATAATAAACGTACCGTGTTTACCTTTGAGCACGCTGCAGCTTATAGTTGGGGTGACAGCTTTTCATTTGTTGATCGCTTACATTCTAACAATGGCGATCGTGAAACCTACGCTGAGTTTTCACCACGAATTAAATTATCTTCTTATCAAAATGACATTATCGACAGCGTTTATATTGCAACAACCGCCGAGGTGGGAGATGGTTTCACTAACTATTTAGTCGGGCTTGGCACTAATCTCAAAATTCCCCAATTTATCTATTTTAAAGCCAACTTTTATCATAAAAATAATGACTTTGGTGATAATGCCGTACAAACAACGCTCAGCTGGGCACTGCCAGTTGGACCGCTGATGTATGATGGTTTTATGGATTATGTTACCTCTACGGACACTAGCAGTAGTAGCATGAACCTAACGTCTCAGCTTAAATACAACATTGGCGACGCATTAAATTTAAAAACTAAGCTTTATGTCGGAGTTGAATACGTTTTTTGGCAGAATAAGTTTGGCATTAAGGGGGTTGATGAAAAAAATGTTAATTTACTGGTGAAATATCATTTTTAACATCTTTTTTAACATCAATGAAATAAAACGAAAGCTAAAAGCCTGAGGGAATTGCCCATCAGGCTTTTAACCATCAAGTAAGCTATTCGGCCCACCAAACATCGTAAAGCTCGCTTACAGACACAGCGGTAGTACCATTATCTTTTAACCATTTTTCCACTGCTGCTCTATCTTGTTCTGTACATTTACCAAGCTTTTGCGTACATATTAAGCCATGCCAAATGGTGTCACCTTCACCACCAAAGCCTAAGCCGTTTGGCTCGATCACTTCAGCAAAAAAACGATCAATAAACTGATCAACTTCATCAGATTTAATATCATCGGCAAACTTCCAAGCGACATCAAAACCTAACTCTTGAAATTCATCAACTCTTAATTTTTTACGCAAGCGTCTACTACGGTTTTTCGCTTCAAACTTCATCATAACCTACTTGTCTTTCTCTACTTGTTAATGGGCGGAGCATAAAGGTAAAAACACCATTTGCCAACAAAAACAATTATAGATTACCGAAATCGTACTAGCCTTGATTGAAAATCATTTAAGCAGTGATTAAAGCTCTGGCAAATTATTTAATTGATCTGTGTCAAATAACAAGCTGCATTTGACGTAATACAGGAAAAAAACGCACCTAGAAATTTTGTTTTTTTAATTACCGTCTACGCTTAATTATTAGAGATAACATGAAAGCAACTTTTTGTAATAATAAAGATTATTAGTGTATTTATGGCAAAAGGTTCACTTAATCACTCACATTTGATGAAAAGCAATGAATACGCATACATATTCTTTTAGCCAATTTAGTAAGCACTTTATATTTAGTTTATTGATCTTACTTACTCTAAGCTGCGGGCAAGATGGTCAAGATGGAGCACAAGGACCTATGGGTGAGCCTGGGCCACCTGGGCCAACAACACCACCTATAAATACTGAACCCGCCACGTCATTGACAGTCACGATCACAGGCGTTGAAATAAATAGTGCTCCTGTTGTTCATTTTTCTATTTCCGATCAAAATGATCAGGCTTTTACTTCACTGACTGCTCCCCGCTTTTCTTTAGCTAAATTAATTCCCGGCGCCAATGGCGATAGTGATGCCTGGCAAAGTTATATCAATCGAACCGAAGATGCCGATGGTAATGGTCCGGGGACAGAAACAAAAATTCAGGCAACTCAAGACAGAAATGGCACTTTAGTCAATCATAATGATGGTAGTTACACTTATACCTTTGCCAACAATATCACCGAAATAACAACACCTTTACCAGTCAATTATCAGCCAGAGTTAACTCACCGCTTGGCAATTCAAATCAGTGGTAATGATCAACCAACCACTAACAGTATTTATACCTGGCGTCCTTCAGATCAGGCAACTACAGGGATTTTAACCCATGATATTGTCAAAACAGAAAGCTGTAACTCATGTCATGACGGGTTAGCAATGCATGGTGGTGGGCGCATTAATACTCAATTATGTGTGACTTGCCACAACCCTGGTAGCACGGATGCAAACAGTAATAACAGCTTAGATTTTAAAGTGATGATCCATAAAATTCACCGAGGAAAATTTTTACCAAGCGTGCTTGCTGGCAATGAATATGCGATTTGGGGTTATCGCGATAGCAAGCATGATTATTCAGAGGTCAGCCTACCGATGAACATTCGTCACTGTAGTAAGTGCCATGACAGTGAGGATCCAGTCACGGTAGATGCCATCAAATGGCAAACCACTCCAACAATAGCAGCCTGTGGTTCCTGCCATGACGATGTTGATTTTGCTCTGGGCAAAGATGGTGGCCACCCTGGCGGTGTGATGGATGACAACAGTGAGTGCACGGTTTGTCACCGCGCTGGCGGTTTTGTTGGCAGTATTGCTGATTCGCACAAAATCGACACACTAGTTGCGAGTAAGAACTTTAAATTCAATATCTTATCTGTTACTCGTACCCGCGCCAATGACATGCCGCAAGTCACTTTTTCTATCACCAATCCGCAAAATAACAACGAAAGTTACGATATTTTAAACGATAATGAATTTACCGCAGCAAATAGAGCTTCGCGCATTGCAATCGATCTTGCGTGGAATACCAACGAATATAGCAATGAAGGCAGTGGTTCACCTGTGTCAAATGCAGTATCGCTTAACCCATTAGCTAACGCATTTGATAATGGTGATGGCAGTTTCACCGTAACATCAAATGTTGCGATTCCCGACAATCAAATGGGATCTGGAGCGGTGGCTGTTGAAGGTCATCCTGCGGTTGATCTCGATGGAGATGGTGTTTACTCAGATCGGGTGCCAGTAAAAAGTGAAGTTGCCTACTTTTCTATCACCGATGATGAAGCTGTTGCCCGACGCCAAATCGTTGCTATCGAAAAATGTCAGGCATGCCATGTTAATTTGAGTATGCACGGCGCTAATCGTAATGATAACACTGAACTATGTGTAATGTGCCATAACCCCAGCGCCACAGATATCAGTAAACGTAACCCACCATCAGCCGATGGTTTAAAAGAACGCTCTATCGATTTTAAACGGTTAATTCACAGTATTCATGCTAGCGAGATGCGTACCAGCCCATTTATTGTTTATGGTTTCGGAGGCTCTGAGCATAATTTCAGCCATGTCACTTATCCTGGTAAATTAAACAATTGCGAGACTTGCCATATCAACAACAGCTATCAACTACCATTAGCCGTAACAGTACAAGGCTCTACCATAGATACAGGCGCAAGCCTGACTGACCGAGAGGATGATCTAAAAATTACTCCCACCGCAGCAGTGTGCTCTTCTTGCCACGATGATTATTTATCAAAAGCACACATGGAACAAAATGGCGGTGCATCTTTTGCTACCAGTCAAAGTGCTATTGATAACCATGACGTAGTAGAAACCTGTACATTTTGTCATGGCCCTGACGGTATAAAACCCGTTAAAACTGCCCATGGGATTGAATAAGCATTGGTGAACACTACAAAGGGAAGAATTAATAAAGTGAGCATGAATGAAGCGCTTATCAAATCCGTTATTAACAAAGCTATGAAAGTGGTTGTTGGCTTATTTATAATATTAACGTTAGTCAGCCTTAGTTTTTTAGTTGATGCTACTGAGCAGAAAAAACAATCGTCTAACACTGAAATCGCCGAATATTCTAAAGCAGGTGCAGACACCTGCTTACGATGTCACGATCAAGAGTCAACCTTTCCAGTGTTAGCCATTTTCAATTCGGCGCATGGCAACAAAAATGCCAAACATGGCCCTTTTTCTTCTTCAGGTCTTCAATGTGAAAGCTGTCATGGCGCAGCAGGAAAACATACCGTAAAACGCCTAAGAAAAGGTCGAGTCAGAGCGGCAATGATTAGCTTTACCGACCAAGACACCATATCAAATGATGAGAAGAATCAACTGTGCTTATCCTGTCATCAAGCATCTACAACCCGCCATTGGCTGGGAAGCACACACCAAAGCAGCGATCTAGCATGTACCGACTGCCACCAAATACACGTTCGCAATGATCCCATATTAAATAGCGCTCAACAGCTCGAACAATGTGGTCAATGTCACACCAAAGAGAAAATTGCCAGCCATAGTGCATTTTCGCACCCACTAACCTCAGGTCAAATGGGTTGTACCGATTGCCATGCCGCGCATGATGCCAACAATGAGCAATTATTAGCATCAGATTCAGTTAATGAAACCTGCTACCAATGTCATGCAGAAAAACGCGGGCCATTTTTATGGGAACATGAACCCGTTAGTGACAGTTGCCTAAATTGTCATCGACCACATGGTAGTAATCAAGCGGGTTTATTAACTCAGCGTGCTCCCTATCTATGTCAAAACTGTCATAGCAGTGATGGCCACCCAAGCTTTAGCTCTGGTTCTGACTATTTGCAGGGCCAACAAGCATCAGCATTTTTACTAGGACGAAGCTGTGCCAACTGTCATGCCAAAGTACACGGTTCCAATCACCCATCCGGCAATAAACTGCTGCGTTAGGACAAGTTATGAATGGTGTATCCTTTATTAATAAACGTCTGATTATCTACACAATTTTATTATCCTGTGGTGCAAGTGCCAGCCCTTTTTATGCCTCATCAGCCAGTATTTCTTCTGAGTCTGAGTTATCAACATCAGCAGCGAAAATTGATAACTGGCACTGTGAATACTGCCCTAATGCACAAGAGTTGACAGGTTATGTTTCGCTAAATTTCTCGTTATTGTCTGATGATGCCTACACTTTTAGCACTAATACCGGCATTGAAAAAGATAAGCCGGTCTTTGTATCCGCTCAACTCATGTATCAAAATGATCAAGGACAATATGGTCAATTTTACTTAGATAAACTCGGATTAGATTCACTTGCCTTAACAGGCAAAGCGGGCCTCTACGGCAGCTACCAATTCACTGTTGATTATCAACAAATTCCACAGCGAAAATATCATCAGCTGCTCACGCCATTCACTTTTAACGATAACCACCTGCAACTGCCTGATTACTGGCAAAATCTGGATACGATATCCACTAACCAAGGCCTCGACACCAGCAACTGGCAACAGCTAGATAACGCGATAGACTGGCAAAAGCTAGCTTTAAACTGGCGCTATTTTAGCGATGACAATTTTGATTATGCATTAAATTATCAACAACTTAAAAAATCAGGACTGCAACAGTTTTCTGCCGCACAACTAATTAATGCCAGTTATTTACCTTTACCCATTAACCAACAAACGGAGCTACTTGATGGCAATATCAGTTATCACCAAGACAAGCTATACCTCAATTTAGGCTACTTTATTTCTCACTTTAGCAATAGCAATGACTCTTTTTTTTACGATAATCCTTTTTCCAGTTATGTTGCAGGTAGTAAAACGGGTCAATTTTCTGCCGAGCCTGAAAACCAAGCTTATAAAATAAAGCTTAATCTTAACTATCGTCCAAGGATGACAACCTCGTTAAAACTTTACGCCGCACTTGGTAAAATGGAGCAAAATAATGCTCTGCTCCCCTATTCAAATAACGCATTTTTAGCCCACGATTTACCAGTCGATGATTTTAATGCACAAGTTGCTACTAAAGATCTTAGCCTCAGGCTATATAATAAATGGTCACCAACATTTAAAATCAATGCTAAATATCAATATAAACAAAGAGATAACAAGAGTAACCGCTATAATTTCACGCCAGTTGTTACCGACACCTTTATTGGTGACAGCATTGAAAACATTCCTTATGACTTTACCAAAGAAAAATGGCAGCTTGATGCTAACTGGCGTTTTTACCGCAAGCAAAAAGCCAGTATCAGCTTAAAAAAAGCCAATACTACCCGCTTTGCACTAGCACATTTTAAAAACACCGAACAAGGCATTGTTGGCAAGCTTCAACTGCAAGATCAAGCTAATCGCCACTACAATATAAAAGCCTCACACTTTAAACGTGACGGAGAAAAACAATCAGAAAATCACTATTTAGCCGTTAGTCAGAATCCATTGTTATATCGCTATAACACAGCAGATCGCATTGAAAATAAGGCCAACATCCATATCAGCAGTAATTTAAGCAACCAATTAGCAGGTAACATAAACGGTTATTTCAGCAAAAGGCGTTATCATCAATCCACGCTCGGCTTACAAGATGACAATCGCTATCACTACGGGATTGACATCAACTGGCAGTTTAAACCGCATGCAAATTTTACCTTGTTCTTTCAACAAGAAAAGATTAATGCCACGAGTAAAATTGGTAGCCGCTTCTCTTATTGGACAAGTAAACACCATGACGATATTGTCAATCTTGGTATGACATTAAAAGTGAGCCAACTCATCGATGACAAAGCCAGCTTATCAATCGAAGCACTCAATTCCGACGGCAACAGCCAAAGTAAAATAACAACCACAAGCTCAGAAAAACTGCCAGATATAAAGAACATATGGCGACGTTTAAAGGTTAATTTTAGCTATCAGATATCCCCTCAGCTTAGTGGCGAGCTGTTATACCAGCACGAGAAACTTGCCAGTGATGATTTTGCTATAGACAAACTTGAGCTAAAAACTGGCGATAATCTGTTAACGTTTGGCGCCCTAACACCAAATTATAATCTGAACTATACCAGCATGAAATTCACCTATACTTTCTAAGCAAACAAGCTCACACACTAAAACAACCAAGGAGTTTTAATAATGGATACAAAGGCAATGTTTAAATTACTTAGTTTTTCTACACTGTTAAGTTTTAACACGCTTGCTTTTACCGATACTACAGAAATAGTAAATACTTGCATCAATTGTCATGGTAAAGATGGGATCAGTACAGAGCCTGATATACCGACTATCGCTGGAGCTTCTGCTGCATTTATCGAATATTCATTGTTTGCTTTTATTGATGACGCTCGTCCAGCGCAGGAGTCTAAATACCGTTTAGGTGATACATCAAAACCGCCAACAAATATGAAAAAAGTTGTCGAGCAATTAACCGATGAGCAAATTAGCGAAATTGCCAACTATTTTGCTCAAAAGCCATTTAAAGCCGCCAAGCAAGAATTTAATCAGGCCTTGGTGAGCGAGGGGAAAAAAGTGCACGAACAAATGTGTCAAAGATGTCACAATGCCGGCGGTAGCGACCCGGATGATGATTCAGGCATTTTAGCAGGACAACACACCCTATATCTGGAAAATTCGATAAAGAATTATCTTAATGGTTCCCGCGAAATGGGTAGAAAAATGAAACAGAAAATGGAGCAATTAAATAAGAATGACTACCAAGCTTTGCTCGCCTATTACGCAAGCCAGCAATAAGCCATAAAAGAACCTATCAATGGCATCAACAATCAGTGTCCTATGATAACAACGCAGTGAGAAATAATTTTTGAGCAATTGCCTGTAAACAAGTACACTGCGTTGCATGAATCAAAGTACCGATATTACAGCGGCTTCCGCGTCGCATTTTAACCAAAACATACTTAGCTGGTTTCATCAGCAAGGGCGTAAACATTTACCTTGGCAGCAAAATAAAACGCCTTATCGAGTATGGATTTCAGAAATCATGCTGCAACAAACCCAAGTAGCCACTGTTATTCCATACTACCAGCGGTTTATGGAGAGCTTTCCCACCATTACTGATTTAGCAAATGCCGATGAAGATAATGTTTTACACCATTGGACTGGCCTAGGCTACTACGCCCGTGCGCGAAATTTACATAAAGCCGCGAAAATAATACGAGATGAGTATCGGGGTAAGTTTCCTGAGCACATTGAGCAAGTGGTTGCTTTACCAGGAATTGGTCGTTCTACCGCAGGGGCTATTTTAAGTTTATCACTAAAGCAGCATCATGCGATTTTAGATGGTAATGTTAAACGAGTGTTAGCACGTTATTACTTAGTTGAAGGCCATAATGCTCAAGCAAAGTTTGAAAAAGCTTTATGGCCAATTGCTGAGGCATTAACCCCCAAAAAAGAAGTAGAGCATTTTAATCAGGCGATGATGGATATGGGGGCAATGATCTGCACGCGTACAAAGCCTTTATGCCAGCAATGTCCTGTAATGGCTGGCTGTTTAGCTTTTGCCGCCAATGAACAAGCTAATTTTCCGCAAAAAAAACCAAAGAAAACAACGCCTGTTCGTCAAACCATTATGGTGATCCCACGCCTTAATAATCAAGTACTAATGAAAAAGCGACCTCCTGCCGGCATTTGGGGCGGACTCTACTGCTTTTTAGAAATAGAACAAACGGCAGCGCTTAACCAAACTCTTGCTGACTATGGTCTAGTGGTAGAAAAAACAACTAAGCTTACTGAGTTTCGTCATACTTTCAGTCATTTTCATCTTGATATCGAACCAATACTTGTCGACTGTACATTATCTACTAATAATCTAATCAACGAGCCAGCTCAATATAAATGGTACAAGTTAGACGATAGCAATACCCTTGGTTTAGCCGCCTCTACTTGTAAAATATTAGCGGAAATTAACGAGTTAGTATTACTGTAAAATGAGAATTACGGAGACGTTATGTTTAGTATAAAAAGTATTGATCACATCGTATTACGCACCGATAAGTTAGAGCAAATGCTGCATTTTTATTGTCAGGTACTAGGCTGCAAAATAGAGCGAGAAACCGAGCCATCATTAGGCTTAACTCAACTAAGAGCGGGTAATGCGTTAATCGACATTGTTGAAATCGACAGTGAGCTTGGTCGTAAAGGCGGCGCTGCACCGACAAAAAAGGGTAATAACCTTGACCATTTTTGTCTACAGCTGGAATCAATCAGTGAACAAGATATTAAAGCACATTTTCAACGCCATGGTATTGAAGTCGGAAACTTTGAAAAACGCTACGGCGCACAGGGTTATGGACAATCCCTGTATATAAAAGATCCTCAAGGAAATACCGTAGAAGTACGTTCTGAAATTTAATAAATGCGTATTATACCAATGGTATTAGAGCGATGAAAAAAACAGCTAAGAAAATAGATAAACAACTCAGAGAAAGCTTAACCCAAGTTTGTGAATACTCATTGGAGCAATATAATGGCTTCCAATGGTTAACCCATACGGTTAACTACGCTAACTTTCCTAAAAGTTTAAAAATCATATGTATTTTTGATACTGAGCAAAATCTAAAAGCACTGTTACAATCTAATGCTCAATTAGAACTCAACAAGCAAATCCAAGCCGCATTATTTAAAATAAACATTACCCTGCCTAACGCTACCAGCCAAATTAGCTACGATAGCGAAGAAAAATGTCAACAAACCCATAACGGTAATTGGGCTAGTAGACTTGGGCAATAAGGCAAACTAACCTATCGACTAGAATTGCACCAATATAATTAATTGTTAGACACTCGTGGCAAGCTAATGATCACAGCTAAGCCCCCACCTTTTCGGTTATGAATGGATAATTTACCTTCGTGTGCTTCCATGATTTCTCGACAAAGAGCTAAGCCAAGACCGGTGCCAGATTTTTTAGTGGAGTAAAAGGGGATCAAGGCATTTTTTAATACTTGCTCAGACATGCCTGTTCCTCTATCTTTTACTGCAATATTGACGTTATCAACACTTAATGACACTTCTATACCAACGTCTTCGGGTGCAGAGCCCGACTCCTGCGCATTCTTCACTAAATTAATTAATGCTTGTTCAACTTGGCTAAGATCTATAGCAACACAAATATCCGGTAACTCAGAAAACAAGTTAAAATCTAATTGTTCCTGTAAATGTTTAATAAAAGGGTTAAGCTCAGTTAGCTCTAATCTAGGTATGGGCAGTTTGGCAAATTTTGCATACCCTAAAATAAACTGATTGAGATGATCAATCCGCTCTTTTATGGTTGCAAAAATCAGTTCAAGCTTATTATTATCGTATTGTTTTGCGATTAATTGCCCAGAATGAGTGACAGAAGAAATCGGTGCCAACGAATTATTAAGTTCATGACTGATCACGCGGATCACTTTCTTCCAAACAGCCACTTCTTGGCGATTCAGCTCACGTGTCATCTGTTTAAGTAAAAATAATTGATGCTTTTTATTGTTTAATAAAAAGTTACCTCGTGATAAATGCCATGTTTCATTACTGCCTTGGTATTCAATGGTAAATAAGCCGTCTTGATGATGAGCAATGGCCGCTCGTAACGCCTCAGGCCATTGTTTTATCAGTGTAGAAAATATTTTCCCTTCCATTCGCCTTCCCTGATTAAGAAAATGACGGGTCGCAGTATTAGAGTAAACAAAATAATCATCATCATCGACAAGAAACATCATAATAGGCGAGCTTTCTATCACTTTATCAAGCAATAACTCACGTTGATAAATATGCTGCTTTTCAGATCTCAGCTTTTCTGCCGCATCATTATAGAGGTAGCAAAGTTGACTCAACTCATCTTTACCCTTCACCGATAAGCTATTGGAAAACTCATTATCTTTAAAATTAAGTAAGCCAGTTTCTAGCGCAGCAATTTTTTCAGATAAATTAGCAAACAAGTAGTTGACTATAGCCGCCACGAGCAATGATGTTAATAATAAAATCAATAACAATAACATCCAATCTGTCTGCTGCAGGTAGACATACATAACAGCATTGCTTATCCAAGTGACAGCAACAGCAATAGCAATAATTTTCGCCTTGAGCGTATGCAACATTATTTACTTATTCCATATTTATCCATACGACGATAAAACGCCTGTCGACTCAAACTTAATGACTGAGCCGCTCGACTAATATTACCGTCATATTCGGCAATCGCCTGTTCTATCATTTGCTGTGTGATTTGCTCACTTTGAGTAGCGCTATCGGTTGCTACCTCTGTCAAACCAAAATCTTGTGCCTGCCATTCCGGCGATTGCGACAATAACATTGCTCGCTGACAGGCATTTTCAAGCTCTCGCACATTGCCCGGCCAAGGATGGTGTTGCAATGCTTGAGCGGTAAGTTTGGGCATCGGCTTTTGATTATCAGTGAAGTGTTCAACTAAAGGTAAAATATCATCCTTGCGCTGATTGAGTGCTGGTAATTCAAGCCCGATAACATTTAAACGGTAATAGAGATCTTCTCTAAATTTTCCTGCTTTTATATCGTCAGCTAAATTCGCATTGGTTGCACTCACCACTCTCACATCTACTTTAATGGTTTCGTGGCTGCCCAAACGTTCAAATTCCCCTGTTTGCAGTACTCGAAGCAACTTCACTTGACCGGAAAGTGATAAATTGCCAATTTCATCCAAAAACAAAGTTCCGCCATCTGCAGCTTCAAAACGACCAATGCGTTTTTTATTGGCACCAGTATAAGCACCAGCTTCTGCCCCAAATAGCTCGGCTTCCATCAAATCAATAGGCAAAGCGCCAATATTAACTTTAATAAAGGCCTTGTCTGCACGTAAAGAGTTGGCATGAATAATATCAGCAATTTTTTCTTTACCGGCACCATTTGGCCCAGTAATTAACACGCCAACATCTGATTTTGCCACTTGAATACTCATATCAACCAAACGCTGCATCACCGTGCTTTCAAACACTAAACCACACAAGTTTGCTTGTTGATTAAGAGAGTCTCGTTCTCGCTTTTGTTGACTCAATCGCTGCGAGGCTTGTTGTAACTCATTTAATTCAATTAAATTGTTGATAGTGATTAACAGTTTTTCATCATCCCATGGTTTACCAAGGTAATCTGCAGCCCCATGCTTAACTAGCTCAACAGCCATAGACAGATCAGTCCATGCAGTCAATAAAATCACCGGTAAGTCAGGCTGAAGTTTACGAATTTGATAAAACGCTTTTTTGCCTTCTTCGCCACTGGTTGTGTCTTGCGTAAAATTCATATCAAGAAGCACTAGTGCAATACGCTGATACATAATCATTGGCATCGCTTCTGCGGGACTGCTTGCCGTCACCACTTGATAATCATGTAACTCTAATAATATGGTTAAGGCATTACATACTGACGGGTTATCATCAACCACTAAAATTTTATCCATAAATCCAATTTTTACCTTTAAGCAAACTTGCTTTGAAAACAACTTGTTAGCACTTTACACGCTCCTCTATGTTAGAGGTTATAACAGCATTAATAGCATTGCTATTAATGCTTTTTCCTAATTAAACCGAGCGTGTCGCAATTGCAGGAGAAATCATCGACGCTTTTCGCGCAGGCCAAAATACTGCAAATTCAATCACCAGAACAATACCAACTATAGTGGTTACAATGTAATTCAATGATAGCGAAGTAGCAGAAAAATAAGTCATTAAATAATTATTTAATACCAATGCCAATACTACGCCAATCACAATACCTAACCCAGCAATAAGTGCACTTTCTGTCATAAAGTAGCGCTGTATTTCCATGCGACTTGCCCCGAGTGCTCGCCTTGTACCTATTTGTTTTTGACGACGATTCACATTAAAAATGGTCATCCCCGCGATACCTAAAGCGGTAATAAATACTAGGACTGTTATGATCACTACCAGCATGTTAGTCATCAATTTATCACTTTGATAACTACGTTCTTTCTTTTCGATAAGCGTTTCGGCAGGTGAGACGACTCGGCGATTCTCTAAAGCTAATAAAAGCTCTTGCACACTCGCAATTACCTGATTAACTTCCTTTGGTTCAATACGCACAATAAAACGCATAAATTGTTTCACATTAATCATCGGCATTAATGCTGTTTTCTCGACTAAACTAGAGTGCACCCAAGAACCCTGCATTTTATCGATAATACCAATGACCTGAATAGGAATATCGGTACTATATATAAACTTTCCAACAGCATTACTTTCAGGAAACAGCTCGTCGGCCAGTGCCTGCGTGATAATAGTGACTTTAGGCACGTTACCATTGTTGTCACGAATAACAAATTCATCTGGACGAAAGTTTCTGCCTTGGGCAATCGTGTGTCCAAAAACATCAGCAATATTATAATTACCAATAAATACTCCCGCACCGCTTGATATAGCCCCATCAGTTTCAAGCTGGTTACGAAAGCTCCATGAATCACCACTACCAGATAAAGGTATTTGGTTAATTGGCGTAGCCTCAATCACACCAGGTACTTCAAGTAACTTCTGTTGATCAAGTAACAATTGGTTGGCAATGTTGACTGCATCATCATAAAAATACACATCAAAACCAATAAGTTGAGTTTCAGGTAGGCCACTATCGCGTTGCATAGTATCAATACGCTCTTTGATAATAAACGCAGCATTACTGACAATCGCCAGTGTTAAGGCGATTTGCATGACGATAAGTATAATACTGCTCTTATTACGCATCATTGCATTGAATATCGGAGATATATTTAACATAACGCGGCTCCTATTGGGTTTTAAGGTAAATTGAAGGTAAGGTATTACAAACGCGCCATGCCGGATAAACACCTGCCAGCACCGTTGCACAAATAGCGATCACCGGGGCAGATAAAAACATGACCATATCCATGGTGGCGACAAAATCAAAGCCAGCAAAATTATTTTTTAACAGAGTTAACCCTAAATAAGCGAACACTAAGCCAAGCAAGCCACCTATTAAGCCTAATAGCCCCACTTCAACTAAATGTTGTGAAAAAACCTGACCTTTACTTGCACCTAATGCCCTGCGCACACCTACACTAGGTGCGGAACGTAAAAACTTCGCTAATAACAAGCCGATAGAGTTCACTAAGCAAACCGTTAAAAACATAAAGCTCACAGCAACCAATACGTAACTGTCATCCCCTACGACTTCGTTATAATCAAGCCACTGCTGAACATTTCTTAGCACGGCTCGCGCATCATCACGTTCAAATCGTGCCAGTTTTTTCTGCTCGTCAACATAGCCAGTTAAAAACTGTTGAAAATGCTCTTTCGCCTCAGCATCGGGTAATTCAGCCCAATATTGCAGCCATAACACTTCAGATGCTAATTTGTCTTTAAAGGTATTATTACGTTCATCCTTCCATCCATTGTTATTACCAAATGAAGGGAGTTCATAGGTGCTTGAAAGCACAAGCGGAATAAATAATTGCTCTGTCGACTGGAAGCTACCATTGTTTAAATCATAAAACTTAGGTTTAGGGTGCCAAGGCTCAATAATACCAACGATCTGATATGTTTTATCATCTAAAAAGATTTCCTTTCCGGTATTGTCGCCGCCACCAAATAACTTGTTATTCAAGTCTTGATTAATCACTACCTGCAAGGTGGGGTTCTCATCAACTTTTTCGCTCCAAGGCGCGCCATATAAAAACTTAACATTAAACATTGAGAAAAAATGACGCGTAGTTACCCTAGCGGTACGCAGTAATGGGGCAAACTTAGGTTCAAGTGTGCGTACCGAAAACCCCGTTTTATACATTGCGGTATGTTTATACTTTGGCATCACACGCATCAAATTAGTTGCATCTTGATAGGCTATTTGAAACGGCACATTATCACTGGTTGGCCATTCTGATGTTTTGCCTGACGATTGTAACTGCACAGCAAATAACTGTGATGATTTTTCAGGTATTGGGTTGGTTCCTGTCATATGATTGAGCGTAAGTGCAGTCATGGAAATACCAATACCACACGCAATAGCAAGCACCATAAGCAAAGTTGTAATAGGCGTACTTTTAAGGCTTTTCGCCGCCAACTGTAAATAATAGCTAAACATAATATCCCCTTCTCTCACCTAAGCGACAGCATTCTTATCTGTGTCATTATTAACAGTGCCACCTTGATAAATAGTGAAATCACATAATTGACCATCAACGATTTGAATATTACGTTGAGCACGTCGTGCTAATTCAGGATCATGTGTGACCATAACTATGGTAGTTCCTTGCTTATTAATGTTTTCTAGCAGCTCCATCACTTGCTTTGCCATCAAGCTGTCTAAATTACCGGTTGGTTCATCTGCCAGTAAAAATTTAGGCTCGCCAGCTAATGCTCTGGCAATCGCAACACGTTGCTGTTGACCACCGGACAATTGAGAAGGTAAATGCTTCATGCGAGCCGATAAACCAACGGTTTCCAGTGCATGTTCAATTTTTTGTTTACGTTCTTTATTACTAAAACCTCGATATCTAAGTGGTACATCAACATTTTCATAAAGATTTAAGTCAGGGATCAAGTTAAACCCTTGGAAGATAAAGCCTATTTTTTCATTGCGTAAGCGAGATAACTCACGATCTGATAAGCCAACAATGCTTTGCCCGTCTAATTGATAATCTCCTGACGAAATATTTTCCAATAATCCTGCAATATTTAGAAAGGTGGTTTTCCCTGAGCCAGACGGGCCAGTAACAGCAACAAATTCTCCTTCTGCAACAGATAAGTTGAATTCTCGCAACGCGTGAGTTTGTACTTGCTCTGTTTGATAAACTTTATTAATACCTGACATAACTAACATAATGCTCTCCTTACAATAATTTTTTTTAATTTGTGGTTAATAAAGCAAGACACGCGCTTTATCATCGAAGATATCAAGATTTGAAATCACTAAGGTATCTCCCTCTTCCACACCACTTAATAGTTCAATATGACTCATACTTGTTGCGCCACTTTTTATGGTGATTCGCTCTGCGGTGTCTTGGTTTACCAGATAGCCCATTGTGCCTGCACCACTTTGATAAAATTGGCCACGACGCACCATTAGTACATCTTGTTTTTGTTCTAAAATAATACGACCACTCACCCGCTGATTTTGTCTTAAGCCCGCCCCTTGAGTGTCATCCATTCTCACTCTTGCGCTCACTTGACTACCGATCACTTCAGGTGAAATCGACGCTAACTTGCCATACAAGGTTTTACCCGACATGCTTACTTCAACAGTCATGCCTAGACCGAGTTCATCAGCGTATGCCTCAGGAACTTGTAACTCAGCCTCATACGCTGAAAGATCGACGATCATCATCAGCGAATCATTGTTATTAACTTTGGCTTTTTGCTCGACTAACCAGTTACCGACAATGCCGCTAACCGGAGAAATAATCACTAACTCATCAACCTTACGTTGTAATTCAGCTAAGCGTTGTTGCTGCGCTTTTAACTCTAACGCTTTGTCTTCAACTTCAAATGCCAAGGTATCAATTGCCAGCTTAGCTTCTTGTTCGGCATGACGTGTGCGAAGGCGAGACTTTGACAACTCATCTTGAGCTTTTTCAAAGTCAATTTGACTAATGATATTTCGTTTAATCGATTGATTGGCTCGGCGAGCTTCGCGCTCAGCCGCCGCTAAATCAACTTTAGCTATCTCAAGTTTCTGTTGATATTCCAGTTGCTTACGACGAGAGGATAGCTTTTCTCTATTGAGTGCAGACTGTAACTGTTGCACTAATGTTTTTTGCTGATTTAATGTTGCCATAAGTTGTGGACTATCAATCAAAGCCACTTTTTCGCCTTGCTCAACGGTATCACCTGGCTTAGCAAATAAGGTGACCAATCCTGGCTCTGGGCTATACAAAACAGGCGCATTGGCTGCGACAATCTTACCCGAAGAAACAATATCTCTAAGTAAGTCGCCACGCTCAACTGTTGCTAATTTTAACTGTGCTTTTGCCACACTCACGTCATTACTTAACCAAGAGCTTGTTGCCTGCCACGTAACCGCAATAGCTAAAACACTGACAGCCATTATGACGCTTCTTTTCAGCCAAGAGGTTTTCTTGTTAATCATCAATGTGTCTTGTTGACCAGTATCTCGGATCATCTTTGTTTCCTTTTCTTCGATATAACCAACAACAGCAGTTTACATACCAAAAATTTAACCTACTGATAAAAAAGAGAATTAATCAAAAACACACAAAAGAAAAAGTGTCCGCGGACACCTATTTACAGCCAAAAGATCATCATTATCGGACAGTGGACACTTTCGAAAATTAGAATAAAAGACCAAGCAATATCAATTAAAGTCATTAATTGCTATAACAACAAAAAATCATGGTGATAATGTCAGCTTTTGCTGCCGATGAACTGTTAATCAACTCGATATAAAGCGAATCAATGAAATGAACATACTCATTCTCTCCAACAAAGATATTGCCAGTAACTATGCGTTAAACTTGTTGCTTCCTCAACTTAAGCAAGATCATGACTTGCACCTGTGGTTATCTGAAAAAGTAGGAAAAAACAACAAACAACCCAAGCAGCTAGTGCAATTAAAGTTTTTTGAACAAAATTTATTCAACCAACTTTTAGCACCATTAATGAACGCTAGTAACATCACTAAATTTACTGATTTTGAAGGTTTCAACACTTTTTTAAAAGCTAAAGTAAGAGAGGAAAATAACATCAATGGCAGTGCAAGCATTCAACGAATAAAACAAATAGCCCCTGATCTCATTATTTCAATTCGTTATGGCGGAATTTTGCGAGAAGCATGTATTAACATTCCCACTAAGGGAGTCATTAACCTACACTCTGGCATATTACCTAAGTACCGAGGTGTAATGGCAACCTTCTGGGCAATGCTTAATGGCGAGCCAAACATCGGCACGACATTACATACCATTGATGATGGCTCAATTGATACGGGTAAAATAATTAAAGTGTCTAAAATCCCCATCAAACATGGACAATCATACTTGCAGCATACACTTGAGCTGTATCAACAGGGCGTTGAAGATATTATTGACGCAACAAACACCCTTAGCAGCAACGACAAACTATCAACCACCCCACAAGCGCAAACTAATAGCTACTTTACCTTTCCAAGTGCTGAAGATTTAGTTCAATTTGAGCAAAAAGGCTTAACCTTAGTTAATGAACAAGCCTATTTAGATTTTATCCGTGATACCTATTTTGCTGCTAACCATTAAATTTATAACCCTACAGTTTGATTAAGCAATGATTTTACTCGATAAATGCTAAGCAAAGCACAATGGATATGATAAAATCCCCTCTATTACATGATAACGATAAGAGACTCCTATTATGAGCAGAACCGTATTTTGCCAAAAATTACAAAAAGAAGCCGAAGGCTTAAGATTTCAACTTTATCCCGGTGACGTTGGCAAACGAATTTTCGATAATATTTCGCAAGAAGCATGGAGTGATTGGCAGAAAAAACAAACCATGTTAATTAACGAACACAAAATGAATATGATGAACCCAGATGATCGCGCCATCTTAGAAAAAAACATGGTTGACTATTTATTTAATAATATCGAACCCAAAATTGAAGGATATGTTCCTGAAAATAAATAATCGACAGGACGATTAAATCAAAGTGGCGTA
Source organism: Thalassotalea sp. G2M2-11 (assembly GCF_017168195.1). Classification (GTDB taxonomy): domain Bacteria; phylum Pseudomonadota; class Gammaproteobacteria; order Enterobacterales; family Alteromonadaceae; genus Thalassotalea_E. The sequence goes on along the minus strand of NZ_JADNYL010000001.1, from coordinate 1,019,251 downwards.
TTAATAAACACTTTTTTAGTCAGTGAAGACTGAATTCACTTTTTTATTGTTGTAAGCAACATAGTTTAACTAAATTAGCTTGTACACTTTATATACTGAACAACACATAAATATTGTCGATTAGCGTTATAAAGCAGCAATAAGTTGAAAAAAGCGTCAAACAAAAACTTTTTTAAAAAAAAGTGTTGACCTTGATAACGAAAAACAGTTTAATACGCCCCGTCTTCAAGACAAGGCAAACAAAGCCAAATCTGTGAGACTTTCCAAGTAACTCAATCGGTAGAGCCACTTGGAACTGATTTGAAAATCCCTAGATGGTTTTCAAATAAAACCGAAATTGCCCAGATAGCTCAGTCGGTAGAGCAGAGGATTGAAAATCCTCGTGTCGGTGGTTCGATTCCGCCTCTGGGCACCATTATTTTGAACTAGTGTTTATGTTACTCAACAAAACATTAATTCGGTGCCAAGGTAAACATTCAATAGAATACATTACCGCACACAAAGCTTTGTGTGCCGACTTAGCTCAGTTGGTAGAGCAACTGACTTGTAATCAGTAGGTCGCCAGTTCGACTCCGGCAGTCGGCACCATTTATCAGATAAGCCCAGTATTCGCTGGGCTTTTTTGTATCTATCGCATGTGTAGTTTCTTACCCATATATCAGTTACACCACTAACCTGTTAAACACCACAATATCTGCATCCTATTCCAAAATAATTTATCAATTTTGAAATGAAAATCGTTATTTTTTTTGAATAATTTTATTCGAAGCTACATCAAATTCATAAGATAGATGAGGAATATTTTCAGTTAAGTTGACTACTTTCAACTTAACCATTAGATTTGATTACCTTATTTATCGAATATCGTTTACAGGGATGTGATGAAAGCAACTTACCTAATATTGGCCTCTTTACTAGTAACATTTAGCCACTCACTAAAAGCTGCCCAATGGGAAATAGAAAAAAGGGTTGAACCTAAATACCCAATAAAGGCTGTAAAAAATGGCTTAGAAGGATGTGTCAGAATGCAGTTTTTTATAAACTCTGATGGTAAGCCTATATATGTTGAGCCAATCAAAAGTTCAAACCCTAAATTGTTCGATGGTGCAGCAGTTAAAGCTTTATCGAAGTGGCGATATAAACCTTCGGAAAGTAATCATAATAAAACTCCAGAACGGCAAACTGTGGAATTAAGCTTTTCAATGTCATCAATCTCTGATGTTAATCATAGTTGTGATGCTCCAATGACGGCTGAATCCAATGATATTGATATATTTCGTCAAGATCGCTTATCGATGCCTATAGATGCTAGAAATCTTCAGTCTTGGAAAGATTCTGTTGCAAAAATTGTAGGGGTATTATCAGATGATGAAATTCGTCACTTTGTTCAAAGTTTTACTTCACTAATCTCTATACAAATAGGCTCAAAAAAAGATAAGTTAGAAGCATTCCTTACTATTGTTAATGGCTTAGATTATTTTCAGCTCATGGAATTAGCTGATATTAAGCCAATCAAAAATGACTCTTTAACTGAGAAAGAAAGTGACCTTGCTGTTGATCCAACCAAATATCCATTGATAAATATGAAGCAATTTTTTCATACATGGGAAATTAGTGATTTGGCAATTAGTATAGAGTCTAATTTATATAAAGAAATATCGTATCAATTATTAAAAGTTGAGCTTTTAATTAAAAGTGATGGAACAGCTAAATTACTTAGTACGTGTAGAAAAGTAAGTGATGAAATGAAACTAGCATTAGAAGAATCAATATCTGATTGGCAAATCACGAAAAAAGTTAAATCACCAAAAACGGTTAGATTCATTTATGGTGTTCCTGCGCCTGCAGAAGATGGTGCGTATGTACATTGTGATGACGATTGGCATCAGTAACGCTTTCACTTGAAATGCGAAACTAACTTCCCTTTCCCCCTGCTCCCCCGAGCCACTTCGAAAGTAAGGGAGGAACGAGGCACCATTTATCAGATCAGCCCAGCATTAGCTGGGCTTTTTTGTATCTATTCTAAAAAAGTGCTTGGCTAAATTCTCAATCAATTTTCATTTATACCAATATTTTCTCTAGCCTGCACTATTCGTGGTTTATACGTTAGCTTGTTATTTATTTCGTGTTATTGATAGGCACAATTTCCAGCCTAATTTAAACAAACCCCATTAGGGCGAATTGGGTATTAGGGTGAAATCATCAAGATAAACGAATATTTCAGGTAATTTTTACAGGACAAAAAGGATTTAATCCGTTACTTGGATTTAATTCGGTATTCCCTACTCCGCACTAAGTTTGTAGTAGAGAGCGCGGTGTTTTGATAATTAGGGTAAATTATCTACTGGTGTAAATTTCCGAACTGGCTATTAGCACTAATAAAATCAGTTAGTTGGGTATCTGCCTTTAATAAAAATCACCTTCATTAATCCTCATAAATCATATAACCTTATGCTTTCTAATATTAACAAGGAATGGTTATGAACAACATTGAGTCTCTTATTCCACAAAGAAAACACCTTATTTTCGACATTCTTCAAGGACTAGACTTTGATATGGCTGATTGGTCTGACTCACTAAAATCGGATAGCCCTCCTAGTTCAAATCCCAAGTACTGTTTTAATTGGTCCTTTATCCGTGAAGACAACCAGTTAATTGTTCTTAATCTATGGCATGAAGAACTTGTTGAATCGAACGGAATAATATTTCAGGAACATAAATTTAAAGAGTTTGCAGCAATAACGTCAGAAAAAAAACGACGAAATAGGGCTTTAGCAATTGATCAAGCTTGTCGTACTGCTTATCAACAAAATATTCCTGTCCGAGTAGTAATCTGCAAAGGTGATATAGCAAATGGTAAGGTTCATAAAAGAGAATTGGACAATGAAGTGTGGGCAATTACAGGTTACGACCTAGTTAGTGGTGCAACCATAATACAACGTGGCGTAAACCCTACTAATAAAATATTAATCGATCAATTTGATTTAGACCGTTCTAATAGCACACCAATTCAATATGAAAGAAACGGGGTCACTTATGTACGTTCCAGCTTTGTAAGGCATAAAGTTCTAATGAGAGCTAATGGGAACTGTGAATTTTGTGGCAAGCAAGGGTTCACAACTAATAATGGCGACAACTATTTAGAAACCCATCATATAACACCACTCGCAGAAAATGGGCCAGACAGTATTAAGAATGTTATTGCTCTTTGTTCAGAGGATCATAGAAAAGCGCATTTTGAAAAAAATACGCTTCTTACTAGAGAAAATCTATACTCAATAGTTAAACAAAATATAGAAAAACAACTGGTAAAAGTAGTTTCTCAGCAACTACTTTGTGAAACTTAACTTTTAACATTAATTCAAATAGTTATTAATAGTCATTTAAAAATTTAATGTAATTAGATAAGCCATCTAAATCTGGAAAAATCGTGCCTTGATGCACACCGTATTTGATCAATTTGTCCATGAAATACTGTTTACGATTAGATGGTATTTTTATCTTAGTTATTTTACTAGTTTCCAATTTCATGTCTTTAGATGGATGAATCGTAAACATTCCAGATTGTGCAGTGACTCTCTTAGTATTATGTGATGGAAAAATAGCGATAATATCCTCTAATTTGGATAAATCTACGTCCTCTTCTTTTTTAAAGTCACCTATATCATAAATATAAACAGCCGCATCATCCTCACTTAAGCTCTGAACAGCAAAAAAGCATGCAACTAGAGGACTTAAACTCCAATCTAGTAATCTTGTTGGCAATCCGTGATGCTGTCCAATAATCAACCATTCTAGTTCGCTTTGGGGCACATTAGGTAAATGCGCTTTTGCATGAGTTTTAAAGACCCACATAAGATTCCTTTCCCTGAGGTCTGCATTTTCGACTTCAGAATGCCTAAAAAGAGAAGGCAACAAAGGATATTCATGATTAGACACCCCTCGACATAAAGCTGATTTACTGAAAGGCTCAATTGCTTTATCAAACTCTGCGAAAGTCTTTACTACTATTAAATTATCACCTTCTCTGAATTGAGTTAAATCAGAAGTTATCTTTTTAGAATCTTCATTTCTAAAAGCTAAAAAAACATCTGCTATCAGCTTTGCCCTTCTCAAAGCCCCATATAACTCTGAAGGATTTTGATTTACATAATACCTTTCACATAAGTTAGCCAAACTATTATTTTGGTCAGGATGCCTTTCATTACCAATACTTAGAATATCAACATAATCATTATCGAAACTGATGTTACCTGTAGCTGAACACGCCCCAAACTCTTGATGGATAAAAGGTAAAACATGAGTAGCATTATATAAAATGATCTCGTCATGTCCGATATACTCTATGAGCTCTTGAGCTATATCGTGGAATGTAGGCTTATCCAGCAAAAACTCAGGAGTTAAGCCACAGACATCAATCCAACTTTCTTCAATTGATACAGGAGAATTAAGATAAACATGGAAGTAACGTTCTGTCACAATACCATCAATGACTTCAGCACAGCCAATTTCAACAATTCGATTATTATCTGAAAATTTTGGTCCTGTCGTCTCTACTGATATTGCAACTAATCTCATAGCTTATGATTGAACGTTAAATAACTTACTGAGTAGTATATGATTTTACTGTCAGCCTAACAAGATAACGTGTACACCATGATTCCTACTTTAGATTAATATGAGTGAAGTGTTATAGTGTTAATTAATCATTAAATCTATCAATCACTGCTTTCATTTTCTCAGCTACCTTATTTTGCTCAAGGTGTGCATAGCGCATGGTAGTAGCAATGTTGGTATGCCCTAAAATGTGAGCAGTTTCCTGAACCTTCATACCATTTTGCACTTATCTACTTGCACAAGTATGGCGAAAATCATGTACTCGAAAATCTTCAATACCAGCATTTTCAATAGCACGGCGAATAGCAATTGTGGAGTGCTTACGCGGATTATTGCCTGATTTATCGGTGAATATCCATTTCTGATGTACCTTAAGCTGTGTTAATCCGTTCAAGCCTGAGCTATTTTGCCTGAAAAGTTGACTAGTTTTGTCCTAGCTATTCTTTTTTACTCGTCCTTATACTACAGCGAATAATCGAGAATAATAATACTAAAGGTAGTGCATATGTCGATGTCAACTCCACAAGATCAAAACCGTTCAAACAAGAACTTTAACCTTAGCTCAGTAGCGCTTGTCATTAGCGCGCTATTGTCAGGCAATATACACGCACAAGAGCAACAACAGCAAAAAGAAGAAAAAGAGAACAAGATTGAGCGCATTAGTGTCACCGCAACTCGCCATAGTGAGAATCTGCAAGAAGTTCCAATTGCTGTCACTGCAATATCTGCCGCCGAATTAGAAAAAATGCAAATACACGATTTAGGGGATCTTGAATCAAATGTACCCAACCTTAATTTGCATTCAGGGGATGCTTCTAACGCGGTTATTTACATTCGCGGTGTAGGGCAAATTGATTCAATTTCATTTAACGATCCTGGCGTGGGTGTTTATCTCGACGATGTTTATTTAGGCCGCGTTCAAGGTTCCTTTTTAGACGTGATAGACCCAGAACAAATCGAAGTATTACGTGGCCCACAAGGTACGCTTTACGGTCGCAATACCATAGGTGGTGCCGTACGTTTTACCAGTGCTAAACCAACCCATGATAACAGCGGATATATTAACCTTAATGCTGGAAACTATAACGCTCTAGGCATAAAAGCCAGTGTTAATGGTAGTTTGATTGACGATGTATTAGCAGGTCGTTTTGCGATAGCAAAAAGCAACCGAGATGGCTTTAGTAAAAACTTGCATGACAACAGCGATGACTTTGATAAAGACACACTCACTTGGCGCGGTAGTTTGCTATATCAGCCAAGCGATAACTTTTCAGCCTACTTAGTAGCAGACGGCTCTGAAGGTTCACCTTCTGCCTCTCGCACGCCGCATCGTGAAACCCCAATCTACTCGGTAGTTAAAGGGGATTATTACCCAGCCGCAGAAGACCCATTTAAAGTCGATGTTACCTATAATGATTTAGAAAGCCTGAAAACTTCTGGTATCGCCCTCACACTTGAATATATCTCAGGCAATTCAGTGTTTAAGTCCATTACAGCCAAGCGAGAAATGGAATACCGCACGCATTTAGATTTAGATGCCACCCCTGACGAATCTTTTGGTATTTATAACTTTGAAGATCAAAACCAGTTAAGCCAAGAGTTTCAATGGTTATACAAAGACGATACCTTTTCTATCGCTTCAGGTCTGTATTACTTTAACGAGGAAGATCTCAGTTTAGGTGGCGCAATTGCACCTGATTTTTTCGTAATGTTAGCACCTGAATTTTATTTCCCATGGCCGGTAATTAATGCGGGGCAGCGTGATCAAGAAAATACCAGCTCAGCCGCTTATGCCAATATTTCATGGTCAGTCACAGACAAGCTAGGTTTAACACTAGGTGCACGCTACACCATAGAAGAAAAAGAAGTCACCTCTAAAGGGGAAGAATTTTTCGGCACTGGCATCACCACAGCTGAAGAAATGGAAGCGGCATTTGATACTGGCATTGGCTACAACCCAACAGGTTATAGCGCCTCTGAAAAGTGGAAAGAATTTACGCCAAAATTTGTCTTAGACTACAAGCTTTCAGAAGACACTATGATATATGCCTCTGCGGGTAAAGGCTTTAAGAGTGGTGGTTTTAATGGCCGTATCACTTCATTTGCACAACCCTTTGAGCCAGAAACAATGTTGAGTTATGAAGTCGGTTCTAAGTCTTTACTTAACAACCAAAACATTCGCTTAAACATGGCAGCATTTTATAACGACTACAAAAACTTTCAGTTAAGTCGTTTCTCAATTGACCCTGACACGGGTGCATTTTTATCATTATTTGAAAATGCCGGTAAAGCAACAATTTACGGTGCAGAAATGGAGCTTGAAGCCGTCGCATCAAACAACTTAACCCTTAACTTCAACCTTGGTTATCTCGGTGGTGGTTACGATAAGTTCATTGGTGATTTTGAAATGGAAGTTAGTGATGAGCGTGAACTGGTCAATTCCCCAAAATGGAACGGTCGCGCCAGCTTTGAATACTTCTTTAGTAACTTCACCAGTGGTGAATTATCGCTACGTGGTAGCGCAGCGTTTCGCAGCAAAACTTACCTAACGGTAAGCAGCTCTGAAGTACTGGCGCAATCAAGCTATACCTTATTGGATATGTCACTTAATTACCTCTCAGAAGAAGGCAACTGGGGCGTGAGTCTTTATGGTAAAAACTTATCAGATGAACGATACCGTCAACATGGTTTTGATCTAAGTGCATCACCAGGCGTGCAATTAGGTTATTACGGTGCACCGAGAACTTTTGGCGTTAACGTTAATTATAAGTTTTAATCATGATGTTAGATAAACAAACCAAAGCGTTATTAGACAGTTTCGCCGAGCAATCTACAGATATTCACGATATTGAAATATCTGTAGAAACTTCCCGCGAAGGTGCCAGAGCAATGTTTTTAGGCTTAGCAGGGGAAGTTGATAGTCAATGTACTAGCGATGACATGGTCATTGAACACGGTGGTACTGAAGTCAAACTTCGTTGCTATCGTCCTGCACAAGCCAGCCCAGGATTAACACCCGCAGTGGTGTTTATCCATGGCGGCGGATGGTCACTGGGTGATGTTGAGTGTTACGACAGCCTCGTCAGAGATTTATGTCAGCAATCAGGGGCGATCTTTTTCAGTGTTGATTATGCGTTAGCGCCAGAAAATAAATTTCCCTGTGCGCTACACCAAGTGATTGGCGTGGTGAACTGGCTCAAAGCGAATCATCAGCAGTTTGACATTGCTCCTGAAAAAATTGCCTTAATGGGCGATAGTGCGGGTGGTAACTTAGCACTTGCCGCTGCCAATAAATTACATCAGCAGCAAACTGACCTCCTTGCCAATTTGTATTTAATTTATCCTGTGGTTGATTCCTTCTCACCTCACGATACCTATGCTTCACGCCTTAAATATGGCGATGGTAATTTTTTATTAACTAAAGAAGCGATAAAAGACACCTGTGATTGGTATCTTCAGCAAGATCAAAGCGCTAAAGATCCCGATGTTTCTCCTTTGTTTATTAACGATATGAAGCATTTACCTGCTACCAGTATGGTACTGGCCGGTTGTGATCCTTTATACGATGAAGGGCTATTACTGGCAAACAAAATGAAACAAGCAGGCATATTAAAGACGTTAACTTGTTATGAAAATACCATTCATGCGTTTTTCTCTTTTGCTGTATTGGATGTTTGTCGTTTAGCTCGGCAACAGTTAGCAAATCAATTAAGGCACGATTTATTTCACTAACTTCACAAAAAGAGCGTAAAGAGAATATAACAAACATAAATACCATTAAGTGACCATAGTACTAAAGTACCAATCAAGGTAGTTGATCTTGTCAGTTAATACTGGTTAACTGACTTTAGGTTCGGCTTTATTGGTTATTCAGGTATTAATGTTTCATTGTGCCATTATATCGTCTTGTTATATTCAACTGCTGCAACAAACGCTTGCAGCAGCGAATTTAACTTTTGATACTGTTGCCAAGCAGTTAGCGATTGATAAAAGCATTGATGACATCAACGTCATTGAGTTTATTAGGGTGATGGAACACTGCGCAATAGAACTGAGTGATGAAAGCCTACACCTTTGTAATAAAAAGTTACTGCCCGGCACCAATGACTTCGTGCTAAAAAGTTTGCACCACTGTCAAACCATTGAACAACTTTTACAAGAAATAGCTCGCGCTTATAATTTTATTCATGGCGGTGCATACAACTATTGTGAAGTATCAAACTCCCAGTTGCGCTACATCGTTGACGACAGTACATTTGAATATGCATCAACAGCTGATACTTTGTTATCACACTGCATGTTAGACAGTATGCTTGTTTTAATTCATGGCATTACCAGTTATTTAACCAGCGATGATACCAAGCTCAATTTGCTGCAGGTGAATACGAAAAGTAATAATGAGTCACTGCTTAACTCAATAATGACCAATGTTCCGGTTAAATTTGAGGAGAAGCATTACAGTCTCATTTATACCATTGATAAGCATTCGAACTTACTTAATCAAGACAAGTTAAAGCATTTAAATCTTACCTTAATTTACAGTTATCTCTCTAAGATGCTGAATCAGCAACAAGCGATAGACAATCATGCATCCATTTTAGATCAAGTACGTAATGAGCTTCATGCCGGTACCCTGTGCCAAGAAAAAATGGCAGATAAGTTAAATATCAGCACCGCAACATTGAGGCGGCGACTAGCAGAATATCAAATAAGTTTCAGAGAACTTAAAAATAATGAGCTAAATAAACAAGCCAAGGCGCGCTTAATGCAGGGAAGTAGCCTCTACGATATCTCTGATGCATTACAGTTTTCTGATGAACGCAGTTTTATCAGAGCGTTTAAATCATGGAATGGCATCACACCGATGCAATTTATTAATCAGCAAAATTCAGAAAATCTTAATACTTTTAAGTAAGCACTTACTCAGCATTACTCTCTTTTCATACTTATCATCAGGCATAATAACACCATGAACTATTTAACGCAGTTCACAACTTCACTGCGATAAGGTTTCAATCGTCACAAGACTTTCGATACCTGTCTGACTAACAGCAGAAACCGCTATTTTCTCAAGTATGACGTGAACAGGCTCATCTTTACCTTCTTGAACCAGTTCAATGTTAACCGGCAATGCAATACTATTATTCTGGCTAGCGAGTACCCGATAACGCCATTGACTTCCATATTGGCTATAAACTACATAGTGACTAAGCTCTTCAATATCGTCATTATCAATTTCAACAATAACTTGCTCATTTTCAAGTAAAGTAAATGAGGGCGCATCTGGCACTTCATCATCTAACCAGCTAGAGGCAGGCACTAATGCTTGAGTACTAAATGAAGCCGTTGTTAATCGTTTGGTCATTGGAGGATTATCTAAAATTCCCCCAATATGCCAGAAAATTTGACCCGTGTTATCTTCTAGCAATGCACGGTTGATCATAATTTGGTTTTGCACTTCATCCACTGCGCGCTCTGTTTTGGCATCATGAGTGCGGATCCCAGGCCAAATATGACGCTGTAAAGTGTTTTGTTTTTGCCACCAGTTTAATAGCATTGGGTAACTCTGCCCTTCTTGACTAATACGCCAATATAACTGAGGAGAAAAATAGTCGAGCCATCCCTCTTGTAACCAAAGACGTGCATCTGCATACAGCTTGTCGTACTGATCAAAACCTTCAATCCACTTTGGCTCCCCTGGTCGCCAAATGCCAAATGGGCTAATACCAAGTTTTACTTCAGGTTTAACTGATTTAACCACATGATACAATTCTTTGACAAAACGATTGACATGACTTCGCCGCCAATCTTGTTTCGACAGCTCACCGCCAGTGGCTAAATATTGTTGATAACTAGCTTGATCCGGAAAGGATTTGTTTGGGTGGTATGAAGGGTAAGGATAAAAGTAATCATCCATGTGTAACCCGTCGATGTTGTATCGTTCAGTGATGTCTTTGGCAACGGCAAGCGAATGTTCAATACTTTTCGGGTGGCTGGGATCTAGCCAATAGTAGCCACTGTCTAACGCAACCACCGCACCTGATAAGGTATTCACCAGCGAATGCTCACTAATTTCACCGCCTTCAACATGATGTACACGATAAGGGTTGATCCATGCATGAAGCTCAATGCCTCGTTGATGAGCTTCATTTATCCAAAAAGCTAATGGATCATAATAAGGGCTAGGTGCTTTGCCCTGCTCTCCGGACAAATAATACGACCAAGGTTCTAACTCACTTTCATAAAGCGCATCACCTTGCGGCCTGACTTGTAAAATCACTGCATTAAAATTGTGTTGCACTAACGCATCAAGCAGAGTTTTCGCTTGCTCTTGCTGCTCAGCAACCGAGACATCAGGCGTACTTGGCCAGTTAATATTAGCAACTGTTGCAACCCAAGCAGCGCGAAACTCTCTCCGTATCTCTATAGGCGGCTCAAAAGTAGCTTTAGGCCAGCTTAAGACAATAACTAGCACCAGCATAATGGCACAAACTATAAACGGTTGTGGATAGGCTCTTATGTAGTGAATCGTCAGCTGTTTAACCGTATTTAACCTTACTTTCATTTTTACTGATTCGTGTTTTTATATTCTTCAATGGATGCGTTAAGTAATTTAGCTTTGGCTGTTTTACTGGGTAATGCGGCGGCAACTTGTTCGAACTTTGCAATATTTTGCGCATTTAACACAGCGCCTATTTCTTTGGCTACCGTGCGAGCGACATAGAAACTCCCGGTTTGTAAGGTTTGGATCAACATAGCTTCATAACGTTCTCTTTGCTGAGGATAATCGGCTAATACCGCCATTGCTTTCATCATCACCTTAGGATCATAACTTTCAACTAAGCTGGTAATTAAGCTATCCGCATTTGCTTGGTTAACAGGCTGTGATGCCATCATTTCAATCGCTTGCATTTGTACGCGCCCTAACGGACTGACTAAATACTTGCCTGTGATATTTGCTAATGCTTGGTCAAACACTTGCTCTTTTTCATGATGTGCTTGTAGTTGCTTCAAGGTATCAACCAGCATTGCCTCTTGCTCAAACATTGATTGTTTCGGATCATTTTCATTGTATTGACACAAGCCATTAGTTTCACAGTTTTCAATTTGCTCTAATTTAACTAACAATTTATCACGCTGTTGGTAAAACTCAGCGTTATTAGGCTTTGCTGTGATCCCTTTTAGTGTTTGCTCATCGTCATTGGTTTTAGATAGAACTTGCGACTGTTGTTTATTGTCATCCTCAATATGCGCTTCGTGTGTATTTGACGGTTTTATTTGTGGTGTATCAGAGCTTATCAGTAAACGATTAGCTAGCACCGCAGCTAAAACAAAGACAATTGCAATGATCAGCTGTTTTGCCATTTTAATGCTCCCTACTCAATAATTCTCTAAAGATCAAAGTACCAACTAATAGCCATAAAAAATAACCATGGGTACTGCCGCCACCGCCTGATGAAGACTTAGGCTCTTCTGCTGGTGGACTTGGCGGCGTTGTTATTTGGCTAAAGGTAAATTGCTGAGATAAATTACTTTCAGGTAAAAGCATACCTGCGTACACAACCCCGTTTTGACCATTATGGCTGACGTGATAATACACCTCATTATTGACGCCCTGCACCGTTACATCATCCACGGTTAATTTAGTATCTTTTGCAATAGTGGCTAAGGTATCTGCACCTTGTTGTGGTGAAGTTTTTAACAAGGCTCCCGCGCTCTTCGCTACAAAGATTTCATCACCTGATAACGCAATCACTTTATTTTCATCAACAAGTTTGCTTACCTCTCCTTGGTATGCCCAATCTTGCCAAGTGTCATAATCTCCTGAAAAAATATAGCCAATTGTCGAGTTGTGCTTAATTTGGTAATAACGCTCTTGTACAGGAGCTGTTGAAAGCACAATATCTAATACCTGATAAGCTTGTCCTGTCACGGTATCGACATTTGTATCTGTGCCACCAGCGCTCTGACGTATGTTAATATCTTTATCGGTGGCAATAACTTCCCCGACCTTAAAACCATTTTGTAAATGACTCATGCACTGATGACGATCATATAGTTGTTTTGTATATTGCTGACTTTGTTGCTCTGATAAATGAAGCACTTGCGCTTTAGCGATCCTGTTGAACATTGCCGATAAACATACGGCATCTTGTGCCTGCACAACACAGTGAAACTCTCCTTGGTTAAGTAAACAAGTTTCACCACTAGAGAGCTGTAGAAAATTCAACCACCAAACTTGTTCATCCGTTTCTTGTGGTTGCTCCGGTGCTTGGTAGTTAGGTAAACAAAATTCAACTCCCTCCATAAAGCACTCAGCATCAATAGCACTTTCTAGTTCAGGCTGGCTGATATAGTTTTGCCAACTTGCCCCAAGATATTTGTTATAAAACCCATCATCCTGCCAAGCAGGGTTCTCTAACCAACGACAGATTTTACTCGGGCCGCCATTGTATGCTGAATAAGCTGAACGAGTGCGCTCGACCCAATTGTCTTCTGCCGATACACAGCTTTGCTCAGGCGCTTTTTGCCATTCTGAGTAGAATATTTCCATGGCATAAACCATATTCTCAAATATCTGCCAGCCTTTACCGTTATTTATTTCGGTAAAATGCCAACGATCATCAATTTGCATCATTCCGTGACCATGACCACTATCACCCCGCATCATTTTTGTTCGGCCATCAACAACAGCTTCAAAGTAATGACTCCAGAAAGTTTCTTGGTGAGCAACCGTTTTAATTGCACTGCCCCACGCTTCCATCTCATCTTGTGATGCATTCGGTTTTCGATTGATCAAGTAGTACTGCGCCGCGTCTATAATCACAGCATTTAGTTCATTCATATAGCGGTTGCGTTCTGTTGAGGCACTTTCTCCGCTATCAAAAATAATTTGGTTTAAGTAGTCTTGAACAAATTTAGGATCACCGAAAGGGTCAATATCACAATAAGCGGGAGCTGTACCAAAGTTCCAACTGGTACTTACCGTAGTTTTACCACTGCAAAGGTAAAAGTTTTCTGTATCATTGGGTAAAGCCTGTGCTTTAAACACAAACAATATTGCGAAAATAGCTAAATAATAATTATGCATAACCAAGCCTTTTGATGATAATACCAACAAAATAACTTATTTATTCCTAAAGGTAAACATTAAAAGAATATTATATTCCCAACTCTGTTTTATGACTTCAATTGACATACAGAATAAATATTGACTAGGGCGTGTTGAACTTTGCTGTTTAATTTTTGTTCGAGATAAAAGCGTTTTAATCGCGGCGTGAGGAATGACGCTTAGTCATCTAAGTAAATCTCCTCACAACAAAGAGTAAAACGCTTTTAACCGAACCTTTTAGGCAGCGTTTGTTGTCATTTCTACTATGTTGCCCCACATGGATGTGGGGTAAGGTGATTTTGCAGGAGCATAAAATCTTTAGTGCTTTATCATGTGGAACAACCACATATCAAAAGCACTGCCTTGTAAAAATTTCCAACAAACTGCTGCAAAAACAAACTTGAAAGATCAACGCACCCTAATAGTACTTGCAAAACAGTACTAAATATTGAACCCTAGTTTTACTGAATTCTTTAACCCGCCTGCTTAATAAGCATTAAAGCAGCTGATCAGAGTAGCAATATGAGTCAATCAATTTACGATTTTCAAGTAATAGATAACAAAAAACACACTGTTCCATTAAGCCAATATAAAGATAAAGTTGTGCTCATCGTAAATACCGCTAGCGCTTGCGGCTTTACTCCTCAATATGCAGGATTAGAAACTCTGTACAAACAATACAAAGAGCAAGGATTTGAAATTTTAGCTTTCCCTTGTAACCAATTTGGTCAACAAGAAAAAGGTGATAATGAGCAAATACAACAATTTTGTGATTTAAACTTTAATATTAGTTTCTCACTCATGGATAAAGTAGAAGTGAATGGAGAAAACACCGCAGAGCTTTATCAATATTTAAAGTCTCAGGCAAAAGGTATTTTAGGCACTAAGCGCATCAAGTGGAATTTCACAAAATTTTTAGTGAACCGCCAAGGCCAAGTCGTAAAACGTTATGCCCCAACAGCAAAACCTGAATCACTCTGTGCTGATATAGAAAAATTACTGTAATTTTTATAACAAAAAAGCCTTGGAGCAAGTTGCTGCAAGGCTTTAAAAAACAACAATAACAAAGTTGTCGTCTGTAACGTTACTCGTTCAATTTAGCTTTTCAAGTCATCGAAAAACTGCTTCACGCTATCGAAAAAACCGGTTTCTTTTGGACGATGCTTCGTCTGATTCTTACCCATTTTCTCTTCTAACTGACGTAAAAGATCAGCTTGATCACCCGATAAGTTCACAGGCGTTTCAATCACAGCTTTACACATTAAATCACCTGTTGCATGACTACGAACTGATTTAACCCCTTTGCCACGTAAACGGAACATCTTACCTGTTTGCGTTTCTTTCGGTACCTTCAGCTTCACTTTACCTTCTAAAGTTGGTACTTCAATCTCACCGCCAAGAGCAGCCGTTGTAAAGCTAATCGGCACTTCACAATACAAGTTATTCTCATCACGAACAAAAATAGGATGATCTTTAACATGTACTTGTACATATAAATCACCTGCTGGCGCACCATGTTCACCGGCTTCACCTTCACCAGATAAACGAATACGATCTCCTGTATCAACACCGGCTGGGATCTTGGCATTAAGCGTTTTGGTTTTCTCAACACGACCTTGTCCACGACATGAAGGACAAGGATCGGTGATCACTTTACCCTTACCAGAACATGAAGGACAGGTCTGTTGTACCGCAAATAAACCTTGGCGCATTTGTACTTGACCATGACCATGACAAGTAGAACAAGTTTTTGCACTGGTGCCTTTTTTCGCACCTGAACCATTACAAGGCTCACAGCTTACGTAAGTGGGTACTTTAATTTCAACCGACTTACCTTTTACAGCATCTTCTAAGGTCATTTCTAAGTTGTAGCGTAAATCACTACCACGGCGTTGGCGTGATTGGCCACCGCGGCGACCACCGCCAAAGATATCACCAAAAATATCACCAAATGCATCACCGAAATCTGCGCCACCGCCGAAACCGCCGCCGCCCATGCCGCCTTGCTCAAATGCAGCATGACCATATTGATCATAAGCAGCACGCTTTTGATCATTATTTAGCACTTCATAAGCTTCTTTGATTTCTTTAAACGATTCTTCTTTATCTTTATCACCCTTAGTACGATCTGGGTGAAATTTCATCGCTAAACGTTTATAAGCTTTTTTAATTTCTCGCTCACCTGCATCTCTCGATACACCTAGCACTTCATAGTAATCACGTTTGGACATAGTTTTTTACTTCACATTAATTGATACCAATTTGCTTAACCGCTCAATAACAAAAACTGTTATGCAAATGGATATTTTACTGACTCAACATCACCACTTTTTTGCATCCCGCTATCGTGGCATACCGTTCATCCTGAACATCGCCACTTTTTAGCGTCCTGCTATTGCGGCATACCGTTCATCCTGAACATAATAAAGCGCCGAGGTTATCGACGCTTTATTTAAAACACTCACTATAATCGAGTTATTAAAACTTATTTGAGTTGGCCTTAAAACAAATGCGCTATGCCAATGTAATAAAGCCGAACCCAGTTTTAACAGCGATTATTTATCGTCTTTAACCTCTTCAAACTCAGCATCAACTACATCATCTGCTGGCTTAGCTCCGGCGCCTTGTGCATCACCTTCTGGTGCTGCTCCACCTTGGGCTTGCGCTTTCGCTTGAGCAATTTCCATTAATTTAGCTGACGCTTCCATTAATGCTTGCTGTTTACTATCAATGGCTTCTTTGTCATCGCCTTTAATCGCTGCTTCAAGTTCAGTAATTGCCGCTTCAATTTTTTCTTTCTCATCCGCTGGTAAATCATCACCAGCTTCAGTTACTTGAGTACGAGTAGCGTGTACCATACCGTCAGCTTGGTTACGTGCCGTGACAAGCTCTTCAAACTTAGCATCTGCATCAGCATTCGCTTCCGCGTCACGTACCATTTGCTCAACTTCATCATCCGATAAACCAGAAGATGCCTTAATAGTGATCTTCTGCTCTTTACCTGTGTTCTTATCTTTGGCAGATACATGCAAGATACCATCAGCATCAATATCGAACGTTACTTCGATTTGTGGCATACCACGTGGTGCTGGGTCGATACCTTCAAGGTTGAACTGACCTAAAGACTTGTTTGCTTGTGCTTGCTTACGCTCACCTTGAATTACGTGAACAGTAACAGCAGCTTGGTTATCTTCAGCCGTTGAGAACGTTTGTGACTGTTTCGTTGGGATCGTTGTATTTTTATCGATAACTTTCGTCATTACGCCACCCATAGTCTCAATACCTAGAGATAATGGTGTCACGTCTAATAATAATACGTCAGTTACATCACCAGAAAGAACACCCGCTTGTACAGCCGCACCGGTAGCTACTGCTTCATCAGGGTTAACGTCTTTACGAGGCTCTTTGCCGAAGAAATCAGTTACTGTTTTTTGTACCAGTGGCATACGAGTTTGACCACCAACTAAAATAACGTCTGTCACTTCTGAAGTTGATAAGTCAGCATCAGCTAACGCAGTTTTTAACGGCTCTAATGTCGCTTTAACCATGTCTTCAACTAATGATTCTAATTTAGCACGTGTTACTTTGATGTTCATGTGCTTAGGACCAGATCCATCAGCTGTGATGTATGGTAAGTTCACATCAGTTTGTTGTGCTGAAGAAAGCTCACATTTCGCTTTTTCTGCCGCTTCTTTTAAGCGTTGCATTGCTAATGGATCTTTTGTTAAATCCATGCCTTGGTCTTTCTTGAATTCTTCAACCAAATAATTGATTAAACGGTTATCAAAGTCTTCACCACCTAAGTGAGTGTCACCATTGGTCGCTAATACTTCAAACGTGTGCTCGCCTTCAACTTCATCAATTTCGATGATAGAGATATCGAATGTACCACCACCTAAGTCATATACGGCTACTACTTTGTCGCCTTTTTGCTTGTCCATGCCGTAAGCAAGTGCAGCAGCAGTTGGCTCGTTGATAATACGTTTTACTTCTAAGCCAGCAATACGACCAGCATCTTTAGTAGCTTGACGTTGTGAATCATTGAAATAGGCAGGTACAGTGATAACCGCTTCAGTCACTTTTTCACCTAAGTAGTCTTCAGCCGTTTTCTTCATTTTTTTCAAAACTTCTGCAGAAACTTGTGGTGGCGCAACATTTTTATCACGTGCAGTTACCCAAGCATCGCCGTTATCAGCTTTTACGATGCCGAAAGGCATAATATCGATATCACGCTGAACTTCTTTATCTTCCCAGCGACGACCAATTAAACGCTTAATCGCAAATAAGGTGTTTTTAGGGTTAGTTACCGCTTGACGTTTTGCTGGTTGTCCAACTAACGTTTCGCCTTCTTCTGTGTACGCAATAATAGAAGGGGTTGTACGATCACCTTCAGCATTTTCAATTACACGAACATTTTCGCCGTCAAGAACAGCTACACATGAGTTAGTTGTCCCTAGGTCAATACCAATAATTTTGCCCATCTTGAGGATCTCCGAATTCTTAATAGTAATAAAATCTGTCGTTGGAATTTAAATTGGGGGCAGAAAAGTCGTTTTCAACTAAAAAGTGTAAAAAATTATAAAAAAAGTGACATTTTTACCCTTTAGGCAACCCCGTTAATTCACAACGGTCAAAACAAAAAACCAGACACAATGTCTGGTTCTTTAATAAATAAAAGTGCAAAAATTATGCTTGCGTATCAACGCCCGCAGCTTTAGATACCATCACCATCGCTGGGCGAATTAAACGACCATTTAATTCATAACCTTTTTGCATCACTGCAATCACAGTATTAGGCTCAACACCTTCTACTTCTTGCATTGACATTGCTTGATGTAATTCAGGATTAAAAGGTTGGTCTTGTGGATCTATCGCTTTTATCCCAAATTTCTCTAAACCAGCAATTAGCCCTTGTAAGGTTAAGTTAACCCCTTCAAACGTCGCCTTTTGCTCTTCTGCTTCGCCATCAATCGTCGCTAAACCACGCTCTAAATTATCAACAACAGTAAGCATTTCTGCGGCAAATTTTTCTAAAGCAAATTTACGTGCTTTTTCTACGTCTTGTGCAGCTCGACGACGCACATTATCCACTTCCGCTTTAGCACGAATAACAGAATCTTTCTGATCCGCCACCGTTGCTTGGGCTGCTGCTAATGCTAACTCAAGCTCGTTTATTTTTTCTTGCTCAGCGCTGATCGCTTCGTGTGCATGTTCGTGCTGTTCTTCCACTTGCTCTTCTGCCTCACCAATAATTTCAGCAGCTAACTCGTCTGAAGACATTTCTTCAGCACTCTTATTCTCTGTTGACTGTTTAGTCATGTAAAACTCCAAGATAAATCGTAAATGACGGTCAATAAATTAGACAATGTTGCTAATTATGGGGGCTGTATTAAATGATTCAAGAATAAATGTTGATCATTTCTTAAAAAGTACGCTTTACAACACTATTAAATACGGCGAAACTGCTGATATCTAGCTAAAAAAGTCTGTTATAGTATAAAGATGAGTAAACTATATAAAACCATCGGCCTGATCGGCAAACCTAATCATTCAAGGGCTGCTAATACCATCAATGCGCTCTTTGAATTTTTGTCTGAACAACAATATCAGGTGATAGTAGAAAGTTCAGTCGCCGATGCAATTTCACATCCAGCTCTAGCCGTTCATAGCTTGACAGAAATTGGCGAATTAGCCGATTTAGCCATTGTTGTCGGGGGCGACGGTTATATGCTTGGCGCTGCCCGAGTTTTATCTTGTTATAACATTGGTGTTTTAGGGGTTAACCGAGGTAATTTAGGTTTTCTTACCGACCTTTCACCGACCGAATTCGCTGAACCACTCTCTGACATTTTAGCCGGAAAATCACGCTCAGAGCAGCGTTTTATCATTGAAGCTGAAGTCTATAGACATGGAAAATTAAAAAGCTCAAACAGTGCGGTAAATGAAGCGGTTCTTCATGCCGGTAAAGTTGCCAGCATGATCGAATTTGAAGTATATATTGATAATAGCTTTATGTTCAGCCAACGCTCAGATGGCCTTATTATTTCAACACCAACAGGTTCTACGGCTTACTCGATGTCTGCAGGTGGGCCAATTTTAACACCTAACTTAAATGCTCTGTCGCTTGTACCTATGTTCCCGCATACTTTAACGAGTCGCCCGATTGTGGTTGATGGTAATAGTGAGATCAAATTAATTTTAGCCAATGAAAATTACGAGAACTTGCAAGTAAGCTGCGACGGCCATGTGATTTTAGCCGTGATGCCTGGTGACGAAGTGATCATTCGAAAAAGTGAAAATACACTACGATTAATCCACCCACTCGATCACAGTTATTTTAATGTATTGCGCACCAAACTAAGTTGGGGTAACAAGTTATATTAACTAAATGCACCATGCTAAAAAGCATAACGTATTTTGCAAAGCTAATATTGTTAATCAGTGTACAGCTTCATACTTGCCAAGCCATTCAGATTGACAAAACTGAAATCTCTTGGGCTACTGAAGAATGGCCTAATTACACTGATCGTGATGGTAGTGGCTTTTATCATGAATTATTCAATACGATATTTGCTAAATCTCCCTATACGCTAACGGTACAATATGTACCATGGAAAAGAGCAATTAATCACGTCTCTGAGAATAAGGCACACTTAACGGGAGCGCTACCGAAAGGTAAAAATTATAACTATGCTGAGCAACCGGTACTAACACAGCCTATCAGTATCTTGATAAAGCACGACGCAAGTATAAATTCACTTGTGCAGCTCAGCACACAATTAGGGACTTGGCCAGAGCGCTATAAAACTGAATTATTTCAACCCGAAATTGCGCCTTATATTAAAGGGGTTGGCAGTCAGCAGCGCAAGGGTGCGTTAAATTTGTTAATCAATGACAAAGTACAATACTACCTAGATATCCGATCCATGATTGAAGCTCAGCTAACAAACTTATCAGCTGAGCAACGAAAAAATTACCGGATAATCGACTTATCATCCTTAAACCTCTACTTTATTTTCAGTGAAGATAAGCAGGGGCAAGCCGTAAAGCGCTTCTACGACCATGCATTCCAACAGTTGCTCTCTGAGGGCGTTTTGCAAGAAATTTACAATAAATATCAAATAGCTATTCCAGATATTAATTAATCACTCATAAAAACTCCTAGCAGCACTTGCAATTAAAACAATTACTGTATAAATTAACACCTATATTTATATACAGTTGTTTGGGTGCGCTATGCTTTTACATCTTAATATTCAAAACTTTGCCATTGTTCGTTCGCTAGATATTGATTGGCGACAAGGCATGACTACTATTACTGGCGAAACAGGCGCCGGTAAATCAATCGCCATAGATGCCTTAGGTTTGTGCTTGGGCGAGCGCGCTGTGACTAACGTGGTAAGACCCAATTGTAAAAAAGCCGAGCTAGCCGCCACCTTTGATATTGCTGATAACCCACTCGCCCAACAGTGGCTTGATAAAAATGATATTTCTTACGACGATGACTGCATTTTAAGACGAGTTATCTCAAGTGAAGGCCGCTCAAAAGCTTATATAAATGGCAGCCAAGTACCGCTAGCGCAATTAAAAGATGTAGGCCGTTTGTTGATCAATATTCATGGTCAACACGATCACCAGTTAATCATTAAGTCATCTGAGCAGCGCCAGTTATTAGATGCCTATGCAGATCATCAACATTTACTTGATAATGTGAAGCACCAATACCAACAGTGGAAAAGCCTCACTTATGAATATCAACAACTACAAGAGAATCAGATACAACGAGAAGCTCAGCAACAATTATTACAATATCAAGTCAATGAGCTTGATGAATTTTCTTTGAATGAAAGTGAGTTTGAACAGTTAGAGAGCGATTATAAACGCCATAGCAATAGCCAGTACTTACTTGAAACCACACTGGCAACGTTACAAACATTATCCGAAAATGAACAATTTAATGCCTTAGACAGTGTTAGATCGGCTCATGATCAAATCAGTAAATTAGCCCATGTCGATACAAAGCTGGCGGAATTAGCCAATCAGCTTGAAAGTACTTTGATCCAACTAGAAGACACCAATAATGAATTACAAGGTTACTATCAACAGTTAGAGCTAGACCCGCAAGCCTACCAAATGATAGAAGAGCGTTATTCACTGGCTATTCAGTTGGCAAAAAAACACCAGGTATTACCCGAACAGCTTCACCAGCATCATGCTCAGCTTAAACATCAGCTCTCTCTTATCTCGTCTGATGAAAGCCGCTTAGCATCAATACTGGCCGATATCGACAACGCAGAAAACCAATATCGTGATGCCGCGAATTCACTCACTCAATCAAGAATAAAAGCGGCTCAAACCTTAAACAATAAAATTACCACTAGCATGAAAGAGCTCAATATGGAGCACGGGCAATTTGAGGTAAATATCAACCCACTTGAGAGCGGTAAATTATCCGCCCAAGGAATGGATGAGGTTAACTTTTTTATTAGTTTAAATCCGGGACAAGAGCTGGCAGCGATGAACAAAGTAGCCTCAGGTGGTGAGCTCTCTAGGATCAGCCTTGCCATGCAAGTTATTTTAGCCGATAAGGTGATCACGCCAACTTTGATTTTCGATGAAGTAGACGTTGGTATTTCAGGTCCTACGGCTGCTATGGTGGGCAGTAAATTACAACAACTGGCAACTAACACCCAAGTTATTTGTGTGACGCATCTACCGCAGGTTGCCAGTAAAGGACATCAGCAACTATTTGTCGCCAAATTAACCGATGGCGAGCACACTGAGACTAATGTAACGGAACTAAGTGAACAAGGGCGAGTCCAAGAAATTGCTCGATTGCTTGCTGGTGACAGTATCACCGAGCATAGTTTAGCCAATGCGCAAGAATTACTCGCTAGTTAACAAATTAGCCTGATAAGTCAGTAAAAAAACTTTGTAACTCTTTGCGTGCTTAGTTATCATCCACGTTCACTAGTTAAAGGATAATAAAAACCACCATGTTGTTAAGAGTATTCATCGCAATTTTTATGTTAAGCATTAGTGCTTGTTCAAGCTGGGTATACCGCATCGATATCCCACAAGGCAACTATTTAGAACAACGAGATATTGATAAGCTTAAACTTGCCATGACCAAAGAACAGGTCAAATTTGTTTTAGGCAGCCCAGTGGTATTAGACGCTTTTAATCAAGACACATGGCATTATGTTTATCGTTTTAAATCAGGTCGAAGTGAAAAGTTTGATGCTGAGAAGCAATTTGTGATCAAATTTGAAGATAATAAATTAGTCTCTGCCGAAGGAGATTTTGAGTTACCAGAAAGCTTCTATACGCCCATCGTCAATTAAGCTATTGGTCACTTATTTAATCAAAAAAAGCAGCAATTACGCTGCTTTTTTTGATTCAAATTCCACATATTTAACGTAGAATTATTTATTGCGTAATGGGTTTACTCTGCCGCCAGTCACTTTATCAGCACGCCCTTCTTCTTTTGCTTTTTCTGCTCGACGTTTGCGTACTTCTTTTGGATCAGCAATCAAAGGGCGATAAATTTCAATACGATCGAGATCTTTTAGCTTATCCGTTAATTTAGCGGTACGATTCCAAATACCAACTTTATTTTTTGATAAATCAATTTCAGGGAAAGTATCTAAGATACCTGACGCACTGATAGCCTGTTCAATGGTAGTACCGTCATCCACTGAAATTAATAACAGCTCTTGTTTGCTGGGTATACCATATACCACTTCCACTTGTATCTTTGCATTTTGTGAGGTTTCAACCTTATCCAACTTTGACTCCATAAACATCTTTAGCTCTTTGTGTAAAAGCTTGTACCATATTATTGGCTAACGTATTAAATACTCGTCCGAACGCTAAATCAAAAAACTTACTGGAAAATTCATACTCTAAATGTAACGTTATTTTGCATGCTTCATCTGATAATTTGGTTAATTGCCAACTACCAATCAATTGTTTAAATGGACCATCTACTAGTGACATTTTTACTTCTTTATTGGCAATGAGGGTATTTTTAGTGGTAAACCATTTTTTGATCCCCCCCTTTTCCACCAATAATGAAGCGGTTACTTGATGCTCGTCTTCATCAATCACCTTACTACCGCCGCAGTCAGGGATAAATTCAGGGTATGCATTGACATCATTTATCAACTGATACATCTGTTCAACACTAAACATCACTAATGCATTACGATTTATACTTGGCATTTATCTCCCCTCGATCTTAGCCAACCATAATACCAAAGCTATAACAAAATGACATTAACCGAATATAGTGGCATTGACATAGAACAATCATAAACCGAATATCAAACATGTGAGTATTTCCCTAACAAGCGTATATTTTTCCCCTTCCAATTTTAACTAACGAATGCGAAGCATAATAAAATATCAATTAGCCATTTAAATACGGTAAATTCTCCGTATAATAGCCGCGGTTAAGTGTAGGAATATCATGGCTAAGAAAAAATCCAAAAAGTCTAATAGCAATACAATTGCGCTCAATAAGAAAGCTCGTCACAACTACAATCTTACCGATAAGTTTGAAGCGGGAATGAGTTTACAAGGTTGGGAAATAAAAAGTATTCGTAGCGGAAAAGTTAATATTTCCGACTGCTACGTTATGCTCAAAGATCGGGAAGCTTACATAGTAGGTAGTGAGATCATGCCATTAAATGCTGCATCTAGCCATGTAGTATGTGACCCTGTGCGCCCAAGAAAATTGTTACTTAACCGTAGAGAGCTAGATCGCCTTATTGGTGCAGTTGAACGTGATGGTTATTCATTAATAGCGACCGCCATGTATTGGAAACAATGCTGGGTTAAATTAGAGTTTTACTTAGGTAAAGGTAAAAAAGCACACGATAAACGTGCCGACATCAAAGACAGAGAATGGCAGGTTGATAAAGGTCGCTTGATGAAAAACAAAACACTAAACAAGATCGATTAAAAAATACCACGTTGTTATCGCGTATAAAGCGCTGTACAATAAAGGATACTGATGATTCATCAGTACGTTTTACCTTTGGGGCGGATTCAGGATTCGACGGGATTCACGAAACCCAAGGTGCATGCCCAGGGGCGGTTGGCCTGGTAAAAAGCCGCAAAACTATAATTGCAAACGACGAAACGTTCGCACTAGCAGCTTAATGCTAGCCATCCTCTCGAAGATTCGCCTATAGTCTAGAGATGCTGATGGTCACCCCATGTAGGCTAGCGAGGGAAGCACGCTTGAGGCTGAACCGCGAAATAGTATCAAGCTCACCATGACGAAGCCTGTCGATTGGCGTCTAATTGGCTAAACAAAAAATCGACTAAGCATGTAGGACCGAGGATGTAGGTTTTTCGGACGGGGGTTCAACTCCCCCCCGCTCCACCACACAACTTGATATTTTGTTATTTTACAATGAGATATCTAACATTAAGAGGGTGACGCCACAGGAGTATCACGAACAGGTGGTACAAAATGTGTCGAAATCCTCTTTATTTTTTCAAGTCCAAGCATGGCGTTTATCAATTTCGTTATAGCTTCCCTCTCAGTCTCTGTAATCAGTACAATATTCAACGTGAAATCAAAATATCTCTGCGCACTAAAGATAGAAGCGTTGCCATCAGACGACATTTGATAGTATTAAATCAAGTACACGAAATAATTGAAGATATAAAGACGATAATAATGAAAGACCCTAAATTAGATAGCAAAGGCTTGCAAGGCGTGGTCGATAGCTATAAAAAAAAGATTGTTATCGATGATTTGCGTGATACTAACGAAAATCTGCAAATTGAATCTATGCAACTAATGAGAGCAATCGAACGCCAAAAAAAAGCGCTGAAGCATAAAGACGAAACAATACATGCGTTATCTACTAGAGACCCTAGCCCTTCACGTTCAATTGACACTATTAAAACGATCACCATCGCACAAGCGATAGTAAAGTACGTAAAGTTTCAAATAGAAAGAAATACTTGGAGCGACAAAATAATACGCCAACGTAAGGGGTATTTGTCCGTCTTCGCTGATATTGTAGGTCAAAAAAATGATATCTCTATGTTAAACCAAGACACGATCACCGAGTATCAACGCATATTAAGACAACTTCCTGCAAATGTTAATAAGTATTATGAATTGCCTCAAGCCGTTGAGCTTCGCCCCGAGCATTATAAAAAAATTGCTCAAACAACGAATAAAAACAAGTTGTCAGCCAGAGGATTAGAGTCACACTTTAACTCAGTTAAACCCTTTTTGACTTGGTGTGTTGACATAGGCTACTTAACAAAAGATCACCGAAAATTGCTGAACGTGGGCAAACGAGAAATACAAAAAACCCAAAAGAAAGTATTGCCTTTCTCCTCTGAGCATTTGTCTAGGATTTTAACCAGCTACATTTACTCAGAATATCGTCTGCCACGTGAAAAACCCAATGCGTTTCAATTCTGGATGCCCTTGTTAGGGCTATTCACGGGTGCTAGGGAAAGCGAAATTGCAAATTTGCGCATCTCTGACATAAAAATCATTAACGATATACTAAGTATTGATATTAACGATAACCACGCAGGGAAGAGCCTAAAGACGGAAGCGAGCAGACGATGCGTGCCCTTAGCAAAGATAATTATTGATGCTGGTTTTGAGTCATTCGTTGAGCATCGCATAAAAAGCTGCAACACCAACGATTCGCTATTATTCGAACTTCCCAATCACAGAGATGGTGTAGCACGAGCGGTATCCAAGTGGTTTAACGAAAACTTCAAGAAAAAGTGTAACCTAACCACTGAAGGCAATACAAAAGTTTGCTTTCATTCATTTCGTCACACATTTATTAATAAGTTGGGTTCAACAAAAGTGGGTAATGATCTAGTACCCGATAGAATAGTAAAAGAAATCGTTGGACACGAAATGGGGGATGTCACAAACGATGTTTATGGTCACGAGCATGATTACGTACTGAAGAAAGAAATCATTGACTGTATTGACTATGGAATTGACTTGAGCACCATAAGCTACTCACGTTTTCTAAAAAGAAAGCCCAAGAAATAGCAAACAAGCACCATCTAAATGCTAAAAGACTAGTATAAGAATATTAAATATGGGGGATTTCCCCCGCTAGTTTTGTATGCGAAATGTATGCAAAAAATTTTATTTTTATTCGATTTTAGTGAAGGTAGTTGTGCTTTAAGCAACCCACTACTTAATGACTAACCATAAGATAAAAATTATTTTCCCCTATTTTTTTACTTCACTATACCGACTAAAATGTTTTTTAGCTTACAGCAGTCTATCTACACCATTGACGTTCACAAGGCACTCCATCATTGTCACCGTCCATCTTAGTATTGGGGCAATGTTGAATATAGTATGTAGCTTCGGCACATGATGTCATTTGTGAACAATACTGGCGACCATCACACTCAAAAGCTGCTTGTTGTTGACTTGCTTTAATAGTGCGTTCGATAGGCGATTTAATCGCGTGAGTGATTTCTTGTGCCTCTGAGGTTTTAAGCGGTTTATCAGCCTTAACCATACTATCCGTATAGTACTTCCACACTGCGAATACAATAAACCCCAATATTAGTGCTTTTTTCATAACCGTTCCTTGTTGATGTTGCCTATAATTCCAGTTGTATCGATATTGGGCAGTGATCACTCAACGCTCGGCTTAATTTTTTCGAATACTTACCATCAAAGACTAACTGGTAAAATGAACCTTGTACGTATCGTTGCCTTGCCTTCGGGTCAAAGACAATGTGATCGATATAATCCTTGTAATAACCACCCCAACATTGTGAATCTTTGTCTAATGTTGGTGCCCACATATCTTCAGAGCCTTCATCATCGATCGCTTGCCACAATCCAGCTTCCTCACTATGAGCAAGTTCAATATCTTTGCTGAATCGCCTGTTAAAATCGCCTATAACGATGAAGGGGATGTTTTCCTGTGCTCGTTGGTCAATCCATGACTCCAAAGGCTTTATTTGCTTAGAGAGCTTCTCACAAGCCCGTTTATTTTTCTTAGCATTTTTAGTTGAGTTAGCCATAGCGCCAACGCTTTTTCCGTCCAATGCCTTTTCGAAACATCCTGACTTTAAATGTACCGCCAGCAATCGTAGCTTTTCATCATTTTTGGATAAAGTGATGTCCATGCCATAGCGAACTCTCCCAACATCTAGTGCTTTATACTCAACTGATGATACTTGATAGCCTTTTGACTTGCGTACAGCAACACCAACGCGCTGTACCCAGTTTTTTGTCGAAAAGTAATAGTCGTAATCATCTCCGAAGACTTTGCGCGCGTAATCGCTGTTTTCGACTTCTTGCAGTGCAATAACATCAGCGTCAAGTTGTCTGGCATATCGAGCTAACTCTTTATAGTCTTTTTCAGTGCGTTGATTAAATTTATGCGAACCAAGCCAAGCAATATTCCATGACGCTAATTTTAAATTTTCAGCATACACAGGGGTGATAGCAAATAATGATGTGATGAGCGACAGGCTTAATAAAAAGCGTTTATACATTCTAGCGTCCTTTTCGGAATTTTATCGTAAGTTAACTTATGACACTTAGACTCGCAATCACAATACGTCTAGAACGCAATTGGTGATCTTCTAGCGAGAGTTATTTGATGACTAATACATTATCTGCACTTTTCAATTTTGTGATCTGTAATCGCTTGTTAGAGTGTTTAAGCACAGGAAATCCCCCCTGTGAAATGGCACTGTAAACATAGAAACCAAACTATTAAAATCGAAACTGATTTGATATTTAAAACTACTTTTAGCTGTTAAGTGCCATTAGCGGATGAAAGTAACACTCAAGTTCATATTAGCTAGGACTCAACTAAAATGTACCTTTATGCACCTCTCCCTACTTAAAAAACTTCTTCATCTGAAGCGAACTCTTTGGGGCGTTTGGCATCCTTTCCGGCATTTAATTCAGCAACCAAATCGTTCATGAACCACTGGCCGTTCATATCATGGAAGTCAGCCATTTGAACTCGCATCAGGTACAAAACGCCACCTTCGTGCTTCTCATAAGCATTGGTACCATCAAGCAAAGTTAACTTTTGTGGAAAAGTCCGGATAGTGTACATAGGATTTTGCACGCCAAATTCCTTTCCCATGATTTTGAATTCATCACCACTTAGAAAGAATTGGGTTTTCTTTCGAAAGCAAAGCTCTACTTTCTCGTAACTATTATCTTTGAGAAGTTCAGCTGCCTGTAAAAATACCCGAAAAACATCCATTGCACTGCCTTCCCCAGATAAATTATTCACACAGTATTTCAGATTTTTTCCTGACTTGAACAAGTTAAAATCAACGTTAACGTTTCGTGAGTCGTTCTCTAGCACCGACTTTTCTTCAGCTTTAAGTTGTTCACCACAGGTAGCAAACGATATTATTGCGACTGCTATTAATATAACTTTTTGGATCATCTCCATTCTCCTTGTCTACTCAACTAAAATGCATCAGCATCTGATTCAATGTTGCCGCGTTCTATTTCTTTCTTCGCTATCGAGAAGTAAGGGCTTTCGTACCCAATCGTTAAATACCCGACACCGCGTTGCTTACCATTAAGTTGAACAGAAATCATTCCGCCAGCGAAATTAAAAAATGATAGATATACCCCACAACCTGAATACTCTAAACATTGATAAAACTCATCAGAGTCATCATAAAGTTTACGTCCAACTGTCTCATATTGCTCAGAGGGTGAACCGTATTTTTTGGCAAGTAAGTTCTTGACTTGCTTGTAAACAGACTTGCCCTCTGAGCCATAGATATCATCCGTAAATTTTTTAGATACTGCCACGGCCTTCACAAGTTTTCCCTTGTAGGTAACCACAATGTAATTTTCAGCTTTCGACCAAGCTTTAGGTACCGATAGAGATGAAAAAACTTTTAGTCCTTCAGAATCACTTATTTGCGCAAACCCTATTTTTTTTAATCCAGCCTCAGACATTTCCCATGTCAGCCCAAATGGTTCTGGGAACGTATCTGCAGCTAGAGATACTTTTACAACTAAGGCCAGCAACAGTCCTGTAAAAATCTTCCTCACTTTTTTTTCTCCTTCCTAGTTTTTCAAATTCGGCAAGCGTCAACTTTGAAGCTTATGACTCCAAATTACGACTATTAATTTTGTATCGACCATTAGGCGGTTTTTCGACCAAGCTTTAGGTCACTCATCTGCCAGTACAATTTTTAACACGCTTTCTAACTAATTGCTATATATCAACATATTGGGTTAATCAACTTTTCATAACGCAGAAAAACAACCCAATGTGTCATTTCCTTAAATATAGAAGAAAAGAATTAAAACTTGATGATAAAACAGTGTTAAAAGCTACAACAAAGTTAGCTATTCGCTCACAACAGTCTGACGAATTAATTCCAACTATTACATGTACATTGTTAGACAACTCAACGTATCAAGTTGTTGTTAACAAATGCTCCTCATGCGCACAATCAGAGCATTTCAGTGTATATGCCCCACCTTTCTTACTCACCTTCGTTTGCTTACTGCCACAGCTCTCACACGCCTTTTTAAGCGGTGTATTGGCTTCACAAACAACGCACTTTAAAAAATAACCGAACCGTCCTGGTAGTGGCGTTAACAAGGTGCTCTCTCTACATTTTTTACACGCATAAGAATGTTTGGAGATAATGACATTCTTTGTATTTTTAGGTGGCTTGAACACATCATCCACTGTCGTTGATACTGGTTTATTTTTAAATGTTATAGGTTCGTTAGCTTCATTATTGCTTCTCGTCTTCTCCCCCCCGCATTGGTTAAGAAGAAACGTTCGAATTGCGTAAATCTCACTATCATTAAAAGCTGGACGGTGGTCTGTTACTGTCAATATTCTTAAAACATCATTTTTCAAGTCCATGATGTTCTTCACAGCATCGACTAGAAACTCCGACTTAACCAACTTCTCCGAAATATGCTTTGGCATTTTTGCACGTTCTATTAACGTATTACTTGAAACTGCGCACAAGTGATCCCAACTTCGTTTACCTAGTGTTTGCTGCAGCCCCAACAACTTGCCGACAAGCTGACTACGATTCTCGTGAAGTAAGTCTTTTAATAACTGCTCTTGCAACAGCACTTGTTTGATAGGTGACGGCATACCTTGCCACTTACCTCGATAGTTTCGACTCCATTCTTCTTGGCTATTTACTTTTACACTGCCTGAGATGCTCTTAGATTCAATCAATATAAAGCCAAAGCGATAGAGTATCAGATGATCGATTTGTGCCGTTTCGTCGTTGTGAGTGAACTTGAAATCGTTAAACACGAATACTTGATTGTCATCTTTAAACGCTCTACGCAGATAAAACGCAACGTCTTTTTCTTGTTGTTGACCAGCGATGGTATTAGGTGATTTGCAATTTTTGTTATCCATTTCTTTTACTATCATTATGGCATCCTGCTCAATAACACTGCGGTGATTAAGTGTATAAGAAACTATATCCGAGGATCTAGCATTCATCAACAATTGACTAAAATGAATAGGTTAAACTTCTTCCCTCTATAAGAAGCGCTAGTATTTTAAGCGATATTTTTTGTAAGCATGGCGTCTGCTATACCGAGAATTTTCTAGGACTTTGCTTTTGGCTTCAACCCCATAGCTATTTGGTTATGTTCTATGATTTCAGCGACGTAGCTCTTCATGCGCTTTACGAGAGAGCGACTGATGTAATAATTTCGTTGGCTACGTTGCAACAATTGAACATGAAGTTGTTTAGATAGGTAATCCGCTAACCCGACATTTATACCGAGCATAGGCTTAACAAAAGAAATACCATGCGATCGTTGAAATAATGTCGGTAATTTCCAAGCGGTTTGTTCGGGATAATCATTGATTTCCATTTCTAATAGCTCAACATCGTCTTTCGATATGTAGTCTCCAAACATCTTAACTTCATAACCCCATTCAACATCAACACATCTATGCTCCGCATTCCCCCATTCATCAAAATAAACTTCGTTTGGGTTTTGTAATATCTCTTTCAACTCGTTTTCATTATGTTTTTGAGTTCGAAGAACTATATGAGCATGTAACCTTCTCCCAACTTGATTTTGTCTTCTTTTGCCTTCCTCGATAACGTAAAAAAAGTCAGTAACATTTAATGATTTAAGATACTCTTTTAGGCGCTTGCCATAGTAGCTCACTGGGCTTTTCATCGCTTCTAGTCTTTTTGTAAATGACTCACTAAAATTAACAGTTATCAATACTGCTTCTGCGTCACTGTTTTTTTCAAGAGGGGTAGTAAGCAACACTGTTGCCGCTCTTATCGCATAATTTAGGTTGTGCTTCATCTTTTTGTCTAATTGGTATGTTTTGTAGATTTTTCTATAACTAGTCAACAATGGTAATGTTGATGGTTTATAAGCCCTAAAATAACTATCTGTTGACGGTACTTCACGCCTATTATCAAACGTTCTTCGTAATATCCCCTGAGCCCTAGCAACCCTAGCTTTCCCCCAACTTTCTACATTCATCAAAAGACGCCTCTCATTCGAAAATTTACAACCTGTGGATAAATGGTATTTTAGGTTTACATGCTTGTGCAACCTATTTAATTTGCTATAATTTAAAAAGCACAACGACCGTTGTTATTTTTTAAATGCAGTTTGGAACAAATATGACTTTAAAATATGTAACCTATCGCAGGGTTAGCACAAAAGAACAAGGACGTTCTGGACACGGCTTAGACGGGCAACAAAGAGATATAGAACTCTACCTCCAAAATTACAGCGAATCGCCTTACAAGATCATTGGCGACTTTGTAGAGGTGGAATCAGGAACAAACAATGACCGTGTTGAATTTAATAAAGCTGTACACTTAGCAAAGAAAGAGGATGCTGTTCTCCTTGTCGCCAAACTCGACCGGCTCAGTCGCAAAGTTTCCTTCATTTCTTCTCTAATGGATGATAAGAACTTACAGATTAAAGTATGCTCGATGCCCAACGCTGATAATTTTCAATTGCACATATATGCTGCATTAGCAGAGCAGGAGCGGGAGTTTATTAGTATGCGTACGAAAGCTGGTCTTGAGGCAGCAAAAGCAAAGGGAGTAAAGCTAGGAGGCTTACGTGATAAAACAAATGCCCGAAACCAAGCTAAACGAAAGCAAGCTGATTTGTTTGCAAAGAAGGTGTGGTCTGTTATAGAGCCAATGCACCAAGCAGGGCTTAACTACAGTCAAATAGCAAAACGACTGGCTAGCATAGGTATGAAAACGTCCACAGGTAAAGGTTATGCCCCTCAAACGGTTAAAAATATCATCTCGAGGATGAACAACTGAAATTGATCATCCTCATAAATGCTAATTCAGCAAATATGACACAATTTTTTCATCTTTCATGATTTTGGCAGCTGTATCGTTCAAGGCTTTATCAAGAGCAGAGGTTGCAGGGTAGCCATTGAATTTACTCGATGATATTATATTTCTATACCCATCTCCAATCTGAGCTATTGCAGAAACAGTACAATCAGTAACATAATGTCCACCACAAATTATAGAACTAATTGACAATTTAAGTATTTTTGAATCATGGTTCCGAAGTGGCATTTTTGCTAACTCATTATGAACTTTCGAAATCAATATTTCAGACCACCCTTTATAGTCAGTTAAAACGGTTGTTATCCCATCGCTAAAAAAAACTCTTTCTTGCGTGTCAAGCTGGTCATTTACAACTGATACAGCTTTATTATTGCTGTAAGGATACTCCCCTACCGGTGCAGAAAAATGCCTCGTAGTACAAGCGGATAATATTAATGCAACGCATACCACTATAATTATTTTCATTTTTGTATCCTAATTAGTTAAATTTTTAATATGAAATGTGATCTTCCCCCGATTTTGTAGACTTCTAGCTTCCAGTTATAAACTGGTTTTCATACTCATCAGGCGACACATGACCAAGGTGGCTATGTAATCGTTTTCGATTGTAGAACATTTCAATGTAATCAAACAAGTCAGCCCGTGCTTCATTGCGGTTTTCGTACACTTTTCGCTTAACACGCTCTGTTTTAAGTGAGTGAAAGAAGCTTTCAGCAACAGCATTATCTAAACAATGTCCTCTTCGACTCATGCTAGGAATTAAATTATTCGCAGTTAAAAATTCTCGATAATCACAACTCGCATATTGGCTACCTTGATCACTATGAACAATAACCTCTTGTTTTGGGTTTCGTCGCCAAACTGCCATTAGCAGTGCTTTAATAACAATATCTTTAGTCATGTTGGGCTGCATTGACCAACCAATAATTTTGCGTGAGAACAAGTCGAGTACAACGGCTAGATATAGCCAACCTTCATAGGTTTTAATGTAGGTGATATCGGCTACCCAAGCTGTATCAGGCTCACAAACCACAAACTGTTGCTGCAAATGGTTATCTGCAATCAATGCAGGTACGGATGATTTAAAGTAACGACGCTTATAACCAATATTGGCCTTGAGTTTGGCTTGCTTCATTAAACGAGCAACTCGATTTTCACTACAACTTTCACCTTTTCGGCGTAACTCATGTGTAATACGAGGGCTACCGTAAACACCACCACTTTCCACATAACTTGCTTTGATGTGCTCAAGAAGGCGTTGATTATCAAGTTCACGGTTTGATACTGGCTTCTTCAACCACGCATAAAAACCGCTACGATGAACATTAAGTGCCTGACACATAGCTTTAACACGATAAATATCGAGTCGTGACTTTATGAACGTGTACCTTTCTTTGACTCGCTTGCAAAGTACACGGCGGCTTCCTTTAAGATGTTACTTCTTCGGTAACACGTTTAAGCTCAGCTTTAAGTTTACGTATTTCTTCTTGCTCGGCTGATTTAGCTGGTGGGGTTTTGGCTTTACTCACCCAGTAGTATAGGGACTTGTCGGAAATACCTAATCGTTTAGCAACGTCAGGAACGGAAAAGCCTTTGTCAACTACTTGGCGAACGGCTTCATCTTTGAATTCTTGGGGGTATTTATTATTACTCATAACATCTCTCATCATACTTCATTTTCTAAATAAAAGATGTCTACAGTGCTAGGGGAAGATCAATATGATGCTAGCATCATTCTGCATGAACCATGGACAGACTTCTTAACATTTATGTCAGATGTTGGCCCTTACCCTGATCAAAATTGGATTTTTACTAGGATAGACAAAAATAAAGGCTTTACTCCAGCCAATTGCAAATGGGTGACTCATTCACAGGCGTCGATATTAGCAAACAAACGTAATCAAACTATCAGTTCAGCTCCCCAACAGGGAAATGAACCCGCGTCCAAATAAGCTATTCAGTGCAATGATGCGATTAGATACTTAGTTACTGGTACAAAAAAGTGGTACAAAATGAAGAGTCTATATGGCTTGCGAATAGTTAAACTATTGTTATACTTGAAATTGCAGCAACTAATTTTATCGGGTGGATACTCCCCCCCGCTCCACCACTTTCATAATTAAAGACGCTTTTTAGCGTCTTTTTTTTGCAAAATAAGTTAACAACTTTTCCCGTTTAGGCTAACACTATAAAATTATTTTCTATAAGCAATTAAGAACAATAATTTCAATTGACTATCGTAAGTGTTACCTAAACTTTTAGTCACTTTTATTGACTTAAAAGCTTAACTCTAGCATCGTAACTCAAACAATAAAGCTAAGAACCGGGATGTTTATGTACTTTACTTACTATTACTTCACCGCATCGCTTATATTATTTTATCTAGCGAGTATATCGCACCACATTGTGCTCACGCTTGCCATTTTATGGATTGCTGCTTCATTATTAATAGTTTCTATAGCCTACCTGTTTCAACGACCCGCAATTTTTAGAAAACGTATCGATGGCACTATCCCTTTGTACATTCAGTGGATTTTTGTACCGTTTTTTCTTGGTGTTCAACTCTATAACTCTTGGGCGAGAAAAAACGATAAAGTACCTGCCATTCAAGAAATTGATGATAATACTTATCTGGCTTGTCGGTTATTCCCCCGTGATATTGAACGATTAGATGAGCTCAATATCACCACAATACTCGATGTAACTGCTGAGTTTTCGGGACTAAATTGGTCTGCAAATAACGAGCACCTAAACTACTTAAATATTCCTGTACTTGATCACCAAAGCCCGACTAACGAGCAAATTAAACAAGCACTTTATTATTTAACCAGTCACAGCCAACAAGGTCAAAAAGTCGTTATTCATTGTGCGCTAGGGCGTGGACGTTCAGTACTTATCGCTGCGGCTTATTTACTCAGTAAAAATCCTGATGATTCAGTTGAGCAAACTTTAGCAAAAATTAATGGTATTCGACGCACTGCTAACCTCAACAAAACACAGAAGAAAGCATTAGCAAAAGCACATCAACAAGGTATCACTAGCCAACTTAACCGCTTAGCAATCGTGGCAAACCCCGTTTCGGGAGGAGGTAAATGGCCAGAAAATAAACAAGAGATCTTACAAAGGCTCAGCCAACATTTTATTGTCCGCATTTATGAAACTACCGAGCAAGAGTCCGCCACAGAAAAAACACAAACGGCACTTAATGATGGAGCTCAATTTATTATCGCTGCAGGTGGAGATGGTACCGTCAGTGAAGTAGCGGCTCAAATTCTGCATCAAGATATTACCCTTGGTATTCTGCCAATGGGGACAACCAATGCGTTTTGTCATGTACTGTACGGCTTTGTTACTAAGCTCATGCCTGTACATGTGTGCTGCGATATCATCGAACAACAAGCGACGAAAACAGTCAACGTGGCTAAATGTAATGACGAACTTGTGCTATTAGTTGCCAGTATTGGATTAAGCCAGATCATGATTGCTGAAGCCGATCGAGATGAAAAAAACCAAGCAGGTCAATTTGCCTACATTAAAGGCCTTTGGAATGCTATCCAAGAGCACCAGTTATTTGAACTGACGGTAACTTTTGACGATCACTCTCCACAAACAATCACCACTCCAAGCATGGTTATCGCAAATTCAGCCCCCAGCACTACCATATTGGCGCAAGGTGGTGGTTCAACAACAGCGGATGAAAATAGCCTTGATATAACTTGGCTCCCCGGCGATATTGAAGTCAATCAGCAGCTCATTAATATTTTAGATCTTGCACTATGTGGTTTAAGAGAAGAAAAACCAAATGAGGACATAAAGTTTAAGCAAGTAAACCGTGTGAAAATTACCAGTAAAAAAACCATTAGTTACGCCATTGACGGCGAAGATCGCTCTGCAGGATCAATCCAAATGACACTGGAGAAAAAAGCACTGAGGCTATTTGCCAGAAATCAATAATTGCTTATCAAAGACCGCCGAAATAATGATGAAGTTTGTGCCTTCTTGTCATCAACTCACCCATGGTGTGGCTCGGTTCGTTTTAACATAAAACAAGTCATACCAAACACAATTGCGCATAGCGAACCAAAAATCACCCCGAGCTTGGCATAATCGAGTAATAATGCCTGTCCTGCAAAAGCCAAATTGGCAATAAATAAAGACATAGTAAAGCCGATACCAGCAAAACAGCTTAAACCTAGTAAATCAAGGTTAGTCAGCGAATCGGGTAAGTGTACCCAATTCAACTTTAACCCTACATAAGCAAAGCCAAAAATTCCCAAACACTTACCAATTACCAGTCCTAAGCTGCTTCCCCAAAATACTGCCGAATGTGTGACATCAGCAAATTGTTCAGGGATCATTACGCCAGCGTTTAATAAAGCAAACAAAGGTAAAACGAGTAAACTAATAGGCTTATCTAGCGCACTCTCCCAACGCTGAATTGGTGTTGTTGAACTGTGCGCAATTTGTTTAGCTGTCTCTGCCAATTCGTGCTGCTGTTGTTGCTCTAAAATAGATTTATCTTGTGAATCTATCTGTTTAAAACGAGTGAGCAATTTTGTCATATTGTCAGAGAACCAGTTGGTATCCGCATAAGGCTTGGTCGGTACAGTCAGTGCAGCTAAAATACCTGCGGTAGTTGCGTGAATACCCGAGTGATAAACAAACCACCATAAAATAAGCGCGCCAATTAAATAGAAAAACCGACTGCGAATACCCAATAAATTAAGCATAAATAAAGCAAGTAAAGTTACTCCAGCATATATTAATTGATGAATAACTAACTGCTCAGTATAAAAAATACCGATAACCAGCACCGCTCCCATATCATCAATTATCGCCAATGCAGTGATCAACAAAATAACCGAAGCAGGCACTCGTTTACCCAACAGCATCAACAAACCAATGGCAAACGCAGTGTCAGTTGCCATTGGAATGCCCCAGCCCGACATGGCATTGACTTGATCAAATAACAACACCATAGAGA
This sequence comes from Thalassotalea sp. G2M2-11, assembly GCF_017168195.1. Taxonomy (GTDB): domain Bacteria; phylum Pseudomonadota; class Gammaproteobacteria; order Enterobacterales; family Alteromonadaceae; genus Thalassotalea_E. The sequence goes on along the minus strand of NZ_JADNYL010000001.1, from coordinate 981,179 downwards.
CATACACCGATGCTGGTATCAACATGCCCCCTAATGCCATGAGTATCGCGAGCATAGCAACTTTTATATCTTGCAGCTCCCCTGCCAGTATTTGATATTTGATCTCAAGGCCAAGTAAGAAAAAAAACAGGACGATCAGTCCTTCATTCATCCAATCGACCAGTGAGTGTGAAATGATAAAGTCATCAAGGAAAATACCGAGCTTTGCATTAATAAAACTGTGATAGCTATCTGACCAGGTGCTATTCACCCACACCATGGCAATCAAGGTAAATAACAACAAAAATAGCCCTGCTGCGGTTTGGCTTTGCACAAAGTTTTCAAACGGCGATACCACCTTTTCAAATGGCTTTTCTAAGGGCATTCGTTCTCGGTTTTGCTCTTTTATCTCTAACTTCATACTTGTCTCACTTTGATAACATCAATCGCTAATAGTATGTTTTAGTTGAATATAAGGCTCACAGATAATTAAACGCCTTGAGTGAGCATCACGGTAGCAAGCTTTTGTAATGCGTAACTATTAGCACCACACTGATAATCTACTGAGTCTGATTTATTTGTTTTTCCCCATTTGACACACTTGTCGTGGATGTCTTTCATCACCATTTTTAAGCATTCTTGATTGTTAGCAAACTGTGGGCTGGAAAATCTTGCATTCATTCCCATTTCAAATACGGATGCTACCACCCCGCCTGCGTTCACGGCTTTTGCTGGTGCATATGTGATTGAGGCATCATGCAGAGCAGTAAGTGCTGACGGTGTACAAGGCATATTGGCACCTTCAATCAGCCACTGACAGCCAGCATTTGCCATCACCTCAACATCATCAGACTCCACTTCTAATTGTGTAGCACAAGGAATAGCTACCGTGTGAGCAATCGACCAAGGCTTCTCTGACGACAGCCAGTCACAACCTGCTAACTCACATTCGGTTAATGCATTATCAACATGCTGCTCTTTGAGTTTTTTGATGATATTTAGCGCATCTAAAGTAAAGCCTTTTTCACACAATAAGCTACCTCTACTATTAGACAAAGACACCACCTTTGCGCCTAACTCTACAGCCTTTAATGCAGTATGAAGTGCCACATTTCCCGCCCCAGAAATGGCAACCCTTTGCTGATTGATATCACTGTCAGCGAATTTCATCATTTCATCTAAGAAGTAAACCACACCATAGCCAGTCGCCTCTTCACGAATAGGGCTACCGCCAAAGTCGACTGATTTCCCCGTAATAGAGCCGACAAAATTTTGTGTCAGTTTACGATATTGCCCAAATAAAAATCCTATTTCACGTGTCCCGACATTAATATCACCAGCAGGAACATCTTGATGCGGACCAATATAGTGGATCAATTCATTCATAAAAGACTGACAAAAACGCATGACTTCGGCATCAGACTTGCCTTTAGGGTCGAAATTCGAACCACCTTTCGCGCCCCCGATCGCAAAACCTGTTAACGCATTTTTAAAGCTTTGCTCTAATGCCAAAAACTGTAAAACCGAAGGTGTCACGGTTGAGTGAAACCGCAACCCTCCTTTATAAGGGCCTATTAAATTAGCATGTTGTACTCGCCAACCTTTGTTGTTTTGTACTTTGTTGGCATCATCTAGCCAAGTCACATTAAACTCTATCACCTGATCAGGGATAAAAAGCCGCTCAAGCACATTAAACTTTTCCATCTGCGATAACAGTTCACTTGCAACCTGTACATTTTCTAAAATTTCAGCGACTGCACTTAAATACTCTTTTTTTTCCGGATAGTATTGGCGGATCCGCTCAAAGCTATCTGCAAAGTATTGATTATCCATTCAGTGCTCCAAATTATTTAATCCAGATGTCGACCTATAGCTAACATCTTAATTTTTATGCCTAATCTTTAACTATTGTTGATCAACCGTAAGAATACAAATTAATCCATCAAACAAATTAAGGTTACAAAGAGCTAATCGATTACTTTCCCTTTATATATATCTAAATGATAACAATTACCATTTACATTACCATTAAGATCTAATAGAATTCGCCTTCAGAATTTATGACAAACAACTAACTGGGAAATAATCACAATGAAGTCCTCTTCGCTATCAACCTGCGCTTTATTAGTATTAAGTGCACTATCAGCAAACGCGAATCAACTCAACGCAGATAACCAAGATGATGAAATAGAAAGCATTGAAGTCACAGGGCATTACATCAAAGGTTACAATGCCCATGATGCCAGCGGCGCCTCTCATATTCGCTTATCCATTGCTGATATTCCTCAATCAGTATCGGTGATAACTGACTATCAAATGGCAGACTTTCAGTTAAATGATGTAAATCTTGTGCTTGATTCAGCAACAGGTGTTAATGTGCAAAGGATTGAAACCGATAGAACTTATTACACTGCACGTGGGTTTGATATTACTAATTTTCAATTTGACGGCATTGGTTTACCATTAACTTCTGGTAATAACCATGCAGGTGAAGACACTGCGATCTATGATCGCATCGAAATTATCCGTGGTGCCAATGGCTTAATGACTGGGGTGGGTAATCCCTCCGCCACAGTAAATTTCATTCGAAAACGCCCAACTAAAGACAATGCATTAAACATTAACACCACCCTAGGTAGCTGGAGCAATAAACGATTAACGTTAGATGGTACCTACCATATCGATGATCAGTTAGCCGTGCGCGGTGTTATCACCAAACAAAAAACAAACTCTTACCTCGATCGTTACCGTCAAGATAGAAACTTGGGCTATGCCTTTATTCGTTACCAATTATCCAATAAAACTGAACTCTCATTAAGCCATGCGGTAACCGATAACCATGCAACAGGCAATAACTGGGGCGCTAATCCATTATATTATTCGGATGGTTCAGCAACCCACTATGACATCTCAACCAATACTTCAGCCGATTGGTCAAATTGGGCGGTAAAAAGGCAGCAAACCATTTTATCGGCCAGCCACACCTTAATGAATGACTGGCAACTTAAAGCAACCTACTCCCATAAAAGTACTGATGAGGACTCTGAGCTTTTTTATGTCTATGGAACTCCTAATAAAGAAACGGGATTAGGCTTGAAAGGCTATGCAAGTGAATATGATCATGATGAGAACACCAATTTATTTGATGTCTATTTAACCGGTTATTTTGACTTATTTAACCGTGAACACGAGTTTGTTGTCGGTGTAAACCGTGCAACACTCGACTACACAGATAAATCGCTTTATGACTACACTACAGGCAATGGTTTCCCTGTAATGCCACCATTATCCAAATGGGATGGAAATACCGCCTTTCCTACATTCAAAGATGGGGCAACAGGCGCAGATATAAAACGTGAACAAAGTGCCTTTTACGCGACTGCACGGCTTGAGATAAATGATGATCTACACACCATCATTGGTGGTCGTCAAAATAAATGGCAGGCCAAAGGTCAATCTTACAATGTCGTGCAAGATGCTTCAGATAATGAATTTATCCCTTACCTTGGTGCTGTTTACCAAATAACTGAAGCAAATAGAGTGTATGCAAGCTATACAGAAACATTTTTGTCGCAAACAAAATTAGACATAAATGATCAAGTATTAGCACCAATTACTGGAGCAAGCAAAGAGATCGGCATTAAAAGCCAATTGTTTAACCAAAAATTTATCGCAACTTTTGCCTATTTTGATATTGTACAAAAAAATGTCGCCAAACTTGATCCCACAACAGCGGAGTTATCACCCGAAATGCAGCGCTATATTGGCGTAGAAGGTATTTCATCATCAGGGTTCGAACTAGACATTGCTGGCGAGCCCATTGAAGGCTTGCAAACCAGTGCGGGATATACTGACTTCAACATCAAAGGTGATGATACCGTAGCCAATTATACCCCAAGCAAATTATTTAAGTTGGCAGCAAGTTATCAAATACCGCATACCAACGGCCTCAGCATTGGTGCCAATATTCAGTGGCAAGATGACATTAAGCGATTACAAGGCGTAGTTGCTGAACCATTTGACCATGCTGGCAGCGAAATTATCGCCAAACAAAAGGCTTATGCCCTGATCAATCTCATGGCGAAATACCAAGTGTCTGACAACTTACTGATTAGCTTCAATGCCAATAATGTTACGGATGAAAAATATTTGAATAGTCTGTATTGGGCACAAGGTTATTACGGCGCGCCAAGCAATTATTCAATCAGCGCAACTTGGTCTCTGTAAGCAGGTTTACATAGCATATGGACGAAAAGTGTCAGGCCACTTTTCGTCTACAATCGAGATAAAGAAAACATGAGAAAAAAACTCTTTAAATGGCACTCAACAGCAGCGCTATTTGCACTCGTGCCACTAATAATAATCTCACTTTCTGGCAGCATTTTAGTGTTTAAAACTGAAATAGACACTTGGTTGATGCCCGAACATTTAACGGTACAGGCCAGTGAACAAAAGGAACGTATATCACTTGATTATTTAATTAAACAAGTCGAACACAACCACCCCAATTTTTTACTTGGCAGTTGGGAGATCTTTGATGATAAATCACGCTCAGATGCTGCATACTTAATTAACAAAAACGATGCTAGCTGGCATAAGTTGTATATTGATCAATACCAAGGGCAATTACTATCTGCTCCGGTAAGCATTACTCATGACGTGACAGATTGGCTACTATCGTTACATTATACCTTCTTACTCGGCGTTTTTGGTACGACATTAGGTGCTATATTTGCGCTGATTTTACTTTTTTTAGGTATCAGTGGCATTATATTGCACCGTCAGTTCTGGAAGAAGTTTTTCACGCTTAGATTTAGTGCGGCTAAAAGAGTGTTACTAAGTGACATCCATAAATTTATTGGTATTACTTCATCTCCAATAATTATTGTCATAGCATTTACAGGGGCTTATTGGAATATTTCTGAAGTGATACATGAAATAACAGAGCACAGTAGTGCTGAACAAGTTAACACACCTCAGCAACCTTTATATAATAAACAAATCAGTTTTCAAGATTTACTTAGAGACAGTCAACGACAGATTAATAGTTTTAATGCCACCTACTTAACTTTTCCATTTGAAAAGGAACGCCACATCACTTTCTTTGGCGAGGTAGATAGCAATAATATATTAACCAGCCAGTATGCCAGTACGGTTACCTACAATAGAAATAATGGCAAAATCATGTCGGCGATAGATGTTCGCCAAGCAGGACTTTTTTCTGTGGTATTAGACAGTTTTAGAAAATTACATTTTGGCTACTTTGCTGGCATTACCAGTAAAATTATCTGGTGCACCTTAGGATCATCACCAGTATGGTTAGCATTAACTGGGCTTTATTTTTATTACTTTCGTCAAAAGAAAGGTAAAAGAACACAAGAAATTAAACTAACTAAAGTGTCACTTTCATAAACTAACATCACGATAAACGAATCGTATACGCAATCAATTTAAAATAATCATATTGATTGCGTATACATACTGATTTACGAATTATCCTGCTTATTTAAGCATTCAACAAACTGACCAAATGGCATAGGTTTAGCAAAATAGTAACCTTGGCAAATTTGACAGCCCAACTTACTGAGGATCTCCAATTGTTCTTCGCTCTCGACCCCTTCAGTGATCACTTGGTAGCCATAATTTTCGGCAAGATAAATAATGGCTTTGATGGGGATTTGTGAATGTGGTTCTAGGGTGATTTGATCCACGAATGACTTATCTATCTTAATAGTACTTATCGGTAAACGATGAGAGAATGAAAACGAGCTCATGCCAGTACCAAAGTCATCCAAAGCGATATGGTAACCAAGTTGAGATATGCTCGCTAAGCCCTCAACAATCCGATCAACTTGAATAGTTGTTTCACTTTCAGTTAATTCGACCTCTAAACCACCTTGACAGAAATCACTAGATCGAGAAAGTGTTTTCAATGCGCTGTGGACTTCGGGATCAAGCACATCATAACCATTTAAATTAAATGATATTGTCAATTTATAATCCAACAATAGTAACTTTTTCTGAATGTTAGCCACTTGAGAGATCACATAACACGCGAATGCTGAGCGCATATTACTTCGCTCAACAATATCGAGAAAATAATAGGGAGAAAGGATACCATCTCGTGGATGATTCCAACGAATTAACGCTTCAGCGCCAATGATATCTCCTGTAATGACATTCACCTTTGGTTGCAAATACAACTCAAATTGCTGTTCTTCTATAGCTTCTCTAATTCCCGCAGCATATTCAGGCTCTTTTGAACGAGTCCGGATTATCGCCTCATCATAATGTACTTGCGGTAAACGGGCTTTATTGGCGCTATAAAGCAGCATAGATGCCGTAGAAAGTAGCATATCAAAATTATTAACATCTTCCGGATAACTGATAATAGCTTCTGTAGGATCGAGTGAGAAGATGAAATCATCAACCAACTGGTTTTCATTAATTTTTACGCGAAACATGTCAAAACATTCAGTGCTTTCACGTGGTGCGACCATCATCAATTTACCGTCATTTAACCTTGCCAGCACACAATCAGCTTTCAGTGAATTTTTAAAGGTTTGCCCTAACTGCGCTAAAATTCGGCTAACCACTTCAGAGCTGTTTGTTTCAATAATATGGGGTAAGTTACGAAACTGAACAACAGAGACTTGATAACTAACAAGCGATGTATTGATATGTTCTAAAAAGTACTCCCGAAGCGCTCTTTCATTGTGTAAGCCTGTCACGGAGTCCATACGCGCCGCCTTTAAACTAACCCTGTTAGAGTGTTCAACATAACGCCAGGTAAAATAAGAAACACCTACTGCTCCCCAGAGAGCTAACCACATTACAATCATTGAAGAGGCTATTAATCGGAAAAAAACTTTAGCAATGACCAGATCAGTTGTTTCACTCAGTTTGAAAAAGACAAGCCAAACGGGCCCAAGCTCTGTATTTGAAACAAGCTTATAACTTAAGCCATATTGCACATCCCCTACATCATAGAAGAAAGCATCTAGGTCTTTGTTATCACCCTCAAAGACTTGTTCATGCTCCAATTTATTTTTGAATTGATAGTTTTTTAACCAAGATAAGATGTCATTTTTAACAAAATGCTCAAGTTGTTGCTCTACTTGCTCCGTCATCAATTTGCCGACACTGACAAAACTTCTTTGATCATAAATACCAACAAATACCGAATCATCAGTATCTTGAAGCATTTCAGCTAATAACGCCTTGTCAAAGTATGTTGTTGCTTGCTCGATAGACGTATGATGCTCAATCAAATCCTGAGTGATCTCATGAGTAATAATATTTGCAATTTCCTGAATTTGCTTCAGCTCCATGCGTTTTACTGCATCTTTTGCAGCACTATAACTTTCGAGTAGAAATAAGCCATTAACCAATAATGCAACAACACCAAAACCTATTAGCACTCTAGCACGTAATACCCGATAATCGATATCAATGAGCTGTTCGCTGTCTTCGGTATTCACATCTCGACTTGTTAAACCTACAAGCGAATACATAAAACACCAACCCGCTACGGCAGAAATCATGTTGATTATACCAAACACGGCACAAAACCAACCAATCACACCTGAAGGTAAAATGCTGAGCCCTAAAGGGCTAATAATTGTCAGTATTGCGCCTGCAATAAAGCGGGTCCAACGATCTGTTGGATTCATATTACAAGTCGTAGTAGAACACTCTCCGTTTGGAGAACTAAATAGCATGGTTACTGCTCCTAACCTATGAAATACGGCTTAAACGCAATAATTGCGTTTAATTTTCAATCTAGTAGTCATAACAAATCGATATAGAACTAACCAATGTATCAGCTCTATTTACTAATAACTCTAGATTGTCATGACAACGGCATTCACTGCGCCAATTGGTAATTACTCACTGGTAAACTAGCTTTGTCGTGTAAATAAAAGCCATACAAAACGCAAGGACATTGTATAACAGGATCAACATCAGTGTGAAATACTTCAAGCTAACACATTGAAATAAAGACCATTAATTTACAATCCGTTAACCTTTAATCACAATAACTACAATTAATTAACAATCACTAACAGGTCTAGCTAATAGGCGATAATTGCTCTGTTAAAGACACGATCATCATTAAATGTTATTGGTAAAGCTTTAGCTTTCATTCATCATATTAGCACATCGTTTTAGTCTACTGACAAACTCTAGTTTACGCCGTGCAACTTGCGCCTAATAAGCACAGCAGGAGTGATTCCAACTCTAATTTTTACTTCTTGAATAGAGCTTATAAGTTACCTAAAAATAGCCTTTAAAATTACTAAATATTGAAAAAAATACTTAGAGCTGATACTATTTTAGTCGAAATAACATACAGGAGCAGGAGTTCTTGTGAATATCAGCACTAGCTGTTTTAAAGAGTATGCAAAGGTAGTCAAGGTAAAATTTACTCGTGATAAGGATGCGAATACTTTAGTAGTTGAAGACATCGGCTGTGCAGATTTAAATCACTTTATTCCATTAATCAAACGTTACGCTTTTCAAAAAAATATCGCTAAAATTAGTCTAAAAATCAAAGAATCAGAAGCAGTCTACTTTTTCCAACATGGCTTTAAAGTAGAAGCATCAATACTTGCTTATTATGGCTTAGAAGATGCGCTGTATCTTACCTATTATTTACAAGCTAGCCATAAAAACAATCAGTTTTCCGATGCTCAAGACGCTATTTTAAATTCCTCTTTTGAAGTAGAGCATAAAACCAATATTACTGAGCTCAAACAAACAATTAAGGTGTTTTCTGGCTACTGTAACTTTCACTCAGAGAGTAAACATCAACTGGCTTTCACTGGTCGAGAAATGCCTCAGCAACATGCAATTGCTAGCAATAAATTCTACGCTCAGATCAATAATAAAACAGTGGCAAGTGCTAAATGCCATTATTGCGAAGAACAACAAGTGGTAGAATTTTCTGATTTCTTCGTGGATTTAAGTGTTGATCCTCATACGGTTATTCACTATTTGCTCTATGAGATGGCACAGTATTACGCGTCAATTGACTGCATTACGGCCTATACAATAGTGCCCGCAAGTAGTTTAATTATTAATGCCATTTGTGTAGAAAACGATTTTGAATTTGGTGGCCGATTGACTAACGAGTCTGTTTGTAAAGGACAATTAGAAAGCTTAAACACTTGGTATAAGCAATTATAGAGACAAAAACCATGCCTGTTATTGATAAAACAACTTCTGGGAAAGCGTTGCGAGATCATATTTCGCAATTTGATCAAACACTCAATGAAGAATTTCATACTGAGTCAATTCAGTCCTTGATGCAAAAAAGAGCCGAGTTTTTTGATCAATTACTGCTCGACCTATGGTGCTCATATCAATTACACCAAAGTAACTTATCCATCAATGCTGTTGGTGGCTATGGCCGTAAAACTCTTCACCCAAAATCTGACATAGATCTTGCCATCATCAGTGATGGTAAAATCAGCAATAAAGATAAGACGCTATTAACGTCTTTTTTAACCAAATTGTGGGACTTAGGCACAGACATCGGTCACTCAGTGCGTACTATTGATGAGTCAATGCAGCTGGCAAAATCTGATATTACCATTGCGACAAACTTAATTGACATTCGCCCTTTAAACGGAATATCACAACACGCATCAAAAATAAAAAAAACACTATTTGATAATAACTTATGGACCAGCGACGCCTTTTATCAAGCGAAAAAAGAAGAACAGGCAAAGCGTCATAAGAGTGCTAAAAATACCGCTCTATACTTGGAGCCCAATTTAAAAAACAATCCTGGTGGTTTACGCGATGTACAAACAATTCACTGGATTGCACAAAAACACTTTATTATTGATAGTACAAAAGCAATAAAATCATCGAGTTTTCTGACCTCAGATGAAACATCAGAGTTATTAGAAGCATACGACTTTGTTTGTCGTGTCCGTTGGGCTCTTCACACTATCGCCAAACGCCCACAAGAAGTGTTGTTATTTGAGCATCAGTTTGATGTTGCTAAATTTATGCGCTTCGGCGGCGAAGAGAATGCCGAATATGCGATTGAGAGCATGATGGGCTATTTATTCAGAGCCATGACCCGGATCCAAGAGCTTAACCAAATGCTTAGTGATTCATTTCGATTCGATATATTAGCTAAACAGTCTCAACAGCCTGACCAAGTCATTGATGATTACTTTGTCGTGCGTGATAACTTAATCGAAGCGCAGTTTGATGAAGTATTTATTGATAAAATACAGGTGCTACGGGTATTTTTATTGATCGCAGAACATGAAAATATTAAAGGTATAGCCCCGCAGACATTACGTTTATTACGTCAAACACGTCGCAGCTTACTTGGTGACCTTAGCTGCTATCAAGGATGTCGAGAAACATTTATTAAAATTCTTAAGCATCCCAATGGGTTAAAAACATCACTAAGTTTAATGCACAGATACGGCATACTGGCATCGTATTCATCCCACTGGGAAAAAATAGAAGGCCGAATGCAATACGATATGCATAATGCCTATACCATAGATGAGCATACCTTTAAGGCCGTACAAGCAATCGATAGTTTTAGTGATAAAGCCAATAAAAGTAATTTTATTTATAATATTAAACAATATGTTAAAGATAACACCGCCTTAGTATTGGCCACTTTATGTCATCATATCTCAGGACAACAAGCAGTAGAAAATAATCAACTCAGTGCAATTATTGCTAAAGAGTTTGCCGAAATTCATCAATTAAAGGCATCAACAATCAAACTAGTAGCTTGGCTGGTGGCTAATCAGGAGCTTCTAGTGACCACAATGCAAAGCCAAGATATTGCTGATCCCGATGTGATCAGTCGCTTGGCTAAAACCATAGGTTCTGTCGATAAATTGAACGCACTCTATGTCTTTACCGTTGCCGATATGATCGCCACCAATGAAGAATACTGGAATGAATGGCATGAATGCCAGCTAAAACAGCTTTATTTATCAACACGCACTGCGTTAAACACTGGTATTGAAAACATTTTTGAAGTGCGTACCTTGATCAGAGAAAATAAAACGGAAGCCCTTAACAACTTAGTAAACAATGCCTTCGACCCAAGTACGGTTAATCAGTTCTGGTCAACCTTGCCTAATCACTTTTTTAGCGGCAACAATGTTGATGACATTACCTACATTTCTGAAAATATACTGCTAGCCAATGGCGAAAACAATCTAGTTTTTATTGATGATAATTTTACCACAAGCTCAACAAATTTAGTGGTTTACACCAAAGATAGACCTAAGCTGTTTGTCGATATTTTTAATACCTTAGCCAGTGCAAAACTTAAAGTGAAAGATGCACAAATTATGCAAGCAAAAGATGGCAAAGTATTGGAGCTGATCAAATTACTTGATCATAACAATGAACCTATCACTGAAGATCACCGCATTAAACAAATCATAAGCCGAGTAACTAAAGCGATTGATAATCAAGGTATAAATGGAAATTTGGCTACGCCAAGGTTTATTAAACATTTTGAAAGTCCACCTGTGGTGGAGTTTTTAACTTCCAATAAGAAAAATAAAGTATTACTGAAAATAAACACTTTAGATGATCCTTCTTATATGGAAGAGATCTGTTCGGTTTTTTCTCAGCGAGAACTCACCATACATTCGGCTAAAATCAGTTCACTCGGTGAGTGTACAGAAAACGTATTTCTCGTCTCTAAGAACGAAGGAAAAGAGCTTGATCCTACAGAGCAAAACGAGCTAGCTGATTTATTGATGAATCGCATAGCCTAAGCCGATACTTCATTATTATTTTTGCTTCGCTTTTGCTTGCCATAGGCGCTTTGCAAGTTTTTGCATATCGATGTCCTTATCACTTTCATCGACAATTTCATAACCCGTTAAGGTTTCTAAAATATCTTCAAGGGTGAGAATGCCTCGCACGGTGCCGTATTCATTGACAATTAAGGCAATATGAAAACTATCGGTTAGCATTTCTTTCATTGCATGAGCAAGTGACATAGTATCAAGTAATGTCGGCATACTGCGTTGATAGTTACTTAGTGGGGTGTCTTTGTTTCCCCTTGCTTGTGCCAACAGTAAGTCGGTTCGCAACACAAAACCGATAATATTATCAGACTCACCTTGATAAATCGGGATCCGACTAAAGCGTACTTTTTTATGCTTATGAAAAAACTCTTCCACTAATAATGATTGAGATTCTCGAAAAATAACCGTTCTAGGCGTCATTGCTTGTGAAATGGTTATTTCTTGCATCAATAATAAGTTTTCTAAAATTAATGCCTCTTGAGGATCTATAGTGCCACTTTGTGCACTTAATTGCGCCATCACAGTAAAATCGTTACGATCAAAACCTTCCGAGCTTTCCTTATCAACCAGCCTACGGGTAATAAACTCCGACATTTTAATGAGTGGATACAGTAGCCAAATTAAAAGTTTCAGCATATGAGCGGTTGCAGGAGCCAACAGCTTCCAATGAGACGCGCCTAATGTTTTAGGAATAATCTCTGAAAAAATAAGAATTAAAAAGGTTAACACCGCAGACACAATACCTAACGATGCATCACCAAACACAATACTTGCCTGTGCGCCAACACCGGCAGCGCCTACCGTATGAGCAATAGTATTAAGGGTAAGAATAGCTGCTAGCGGTTGATTAATATCTTGTTTTAATGCTCTTAAAATTTTACCCGAAGGTTTGTTTTCATTTTCAAGTGTCTGAATGTACACCCAAGAAATACTCAATAATACCGCCTCAGCAATCGAGCATAAAAACGAAAAGAACAAGGCGACAAATAAAAATACACAGAGTAATAACATCTATTTAGTATCATCCAATTATTGATTATTTTTTTGCTGCAGTATCTGTTGTAGCGCTGCAACCAACTCATCGATATTAATAGGTTTTGATAGGTGCAAATTAAACCCTATGCTGGTAGCTCGCTCTTTAGAACGGGTATCCACATCAGCAGTTAATGCAATTATGGGTAAATCAGCAAATTCAGGCATAGCTCGTATTTTTGCTGTTGCCTCATAACCATCAAGTACCGGCATTTGACAATCCATCAGTATCACATCAAATGAAGACTGCTGTAAATGTTCGATCACCAGCGCGCCATTTTCTACGATCTCAGCGTTAATGCCAAGTCGTTGTAATACCTTATCAATTAATTTTTGATTAATACGATTATCTTCTGCAACCAATACCTTTAATGAAGAAAAATCATCATGACTTAACGCAAAGGCAGAGGCAGAGGCTGCATTCTTACGTTGCTGCACTTGGGAAAAGCTTTTCTGGATCATTTGTCTATTGCCAGAATCACTATCAATAGCTAAATGCAACGTAAAGATAAACGTTGTTCCCTGGTTGAGTTTGCTCTCAACCTTAATATCTCCAGCCATTAAATGGCTTAGTTTTTTGGCAATGGTTAACCCTAACCCTGTACCGCCAAATTGACGCGAGGTTGATTCATCCGCTTGAGTAAAAGGTTGAAATAAACGCTTAGAATGTTCTTTTGAAATACCAATGCCCGTGTCTTTCACCTGAATTTGAACATGGGCTGTTCGTCCTTTGTATGCAAGTAGATCAGCAATAACTATAACTTCCCCTTGCTCGGTAAACTTTAAGGCGTTACCACATAAGTTCATGAGCACTTGTTCAATATGTGTTCTATCACCTATAAAGCGTAAGTCCTTGGGAATATTATCTTCAATGCGCCAAACTAAAGACTTCTGTTGCGCTTCCATTTTAAAAATACGATGAATACGTTCAAAGACTTGGTGAATATCCAACACTTCATGCTTAACCGTCAACTTGTTTGCTTCTATTTTGGCTAAATCTAAAATGTCATTGATTATTTGCATTAACACATCGGATGAAACATCAATATGTTCAATATATTCTTTAATATCTGACAAACTGTTCGACTCTTTCGCCAGCTTTGCAAAGCCAATCACCGAATTCATCGGTGTCCTAATTTCATGGCTCATATTCGCCAAAAATTGACTTTTTGCCGCATTAGCGTGATTCGCTTCTATAACCGCACGCTCTAAAGATTCAGTACGCTTTTTCACAATTTGTTCAAGGATCAACTGCTTACTATGCATCAGCAATAATGGCAATGTAATAGTAATAACAATTAACACCAGAATAACTAACAAATACAAAAACTTCTGATTTTGTTGTTTGCTGATCATCTGCTTATTCGGATAAAGCTTGATGTCCCAAAGTTGTCCAGCAACTTCAAAAGTATGAGAGAAGGGAGGCTCACTTAAATGACGTATCTCATCCGCATTTTCAGGGAAATTATCAACAAAACTTGTTGTCTCCCCTTCTTCAAATATTTGATAGAAAAATAAATTTTCCTGTGATTTATCAATAGCATTAGTAATAATTTTGGTAGGTAACACCACCGCAGTAGCAAAGCCAATCAATCGACTTGTTGCCAATAGCCCTTGCTCATCTATTTTCTCAAATACCGGATAAAATAATAGAACCCCTGCAACAGGTTGCTCAAATTGCACTAACTCAATTATCGGTGTCGCTGTAGGTTGCAAACTCGTCATTGTAGTGATTAATGAGCTTTTTCGTTCTGCATTTGAGTAGATATTAAAGCCAATTGCTTTCTTATTTTCCTGCTCAGGATAGATGTACTTAACATAAACAATCGGATCATCTGTGGTAATAGGTTGACCTCGTATCACCATGGTTTGCTGATAATCGGCGGTTAATTGCTGTTGATGAATTGATTTATCAGCCTGAGAGATCAAAGGATTCCATGACATTGCAATCACACTTGAAGAACGATGATTGACATTCTGGGCAAATTGTAAAAATTCATTTTTTGTCAGCTGAGGCTGGTTTTGAATAAATTCAGCTAAGTGCTTTAACTCATTCACCGTGCTACTGATCTGACGGTAAACACCATTTTCAAGCATCTTCACTTCATGGGTTACTTTATGCTCATTATTGATATTAGAATGGGTAATAAAATAGCGAGTGATAGAGATTACAATGACAAATAACAACACAATAACGCCAATAAACAATTGAATAACTTTTTGTTGGCTCTCGCTCTCTTTTCGATAATCCAAAATGCTTAAAATAAGTGGTGTCGCAAGTAGCACACCTAGAGAGTCTCCTAACCACCAAAAAACAAGATTTAATTGATAGTTTTCAGCATCATATAATGGATTAAATACTGTTAAGGCATAGACACCGACATTTGCGGAAATAAGATTAACCGCAATACCGACAATAAAAATAAAATATAAACTATTACGACCACTGATTTGTCTGATGGGATTGCCTAACCAAAAACGTAACAAACTGGCACCAATAGCCGCTTGTAACGTAGCTCCCGTAGCTATTAACAGGTTCTGCATACCAATAGCTGACACTAAGTGTTGCCAAGAAAAGTCGGGATGCACAGAAAAATTAAAAACATATGACGCTAAAAATACTGCGGGGAAGAATCGCCACCACCAAAGGTAACAACCAGCCAAAGCAATACCGGCCGGTAACCATACGGGCACCACTTGGCTCTGAAAGGAAATAAATGAGGAAAAATGTCCCACCACCAGATAACTGATAAACATGATCAGATATAGCAACCATGTCTCTTTTACATTATATTTCAACGTTAACTTTACCAAGAACTTCACTCTATTTGATTCAATCATGCCACCACGCTAACGCGGTAGTTGCGATCATTTATTACGCTGGCTATCTCATACTATAAGTTATCTTAAGGTATTTCACCCAATGAAATGCATTGCCCGATAAACACAACTCGTGGCATTACAGCTAAATAAAAATTACTGCTCAACACTTTATTCGTACAATAGTTGACGCATCCTACTATGGCAATTACAACCTATTTCCTAAGAGGATACGCGCTTGTTCTTTGAAAGATAAGAAAAAACTACGAGCTGTTTACTTAT
This sequence comes from Thalassotalea sp. G2M2-11, assembly GCF_017168195.1. Taxonomy (GTDB): domain Bacteria; phylum Pseudomonadota; class Gammaproteobacteria; order Enterobacterales; family Alteromonadaceae; genus Thalassotalea_E. The sequence continues at coordinate 965,253 of NZ_JADNYL010000001.1, read as the reverse complement.
CAAATCAGTGAATTTGCAGCAAAAACATTAACAACTCTAGGTATCACTGCACAAGCAATTCGCCATCTTTTACACATTAACAAATAATTGTCAGACTTTATTGTCGACGATTTTTTTTAGCCCAATAGCTACTCATTAAATACGATCAAAAAATAAGCAATATTTAACCATTCATATCAGCTATCAATCAGGCAGCAGTTATATTAGTTTTGCCTTAAACTTCAATTTAATCCACTCAGCACCGCTACTATTAGCAATATTAGCCCCTAAATCATTCGACATACTTAACTTAGATAATGAAAATTTTTGCTATCAGTGCAAGCAACAGTCAATAAAGATTACATCAGTTAAGTACTAAGTTTTTGTATAAAAGCCTGATAAGCATCAGAATCAAAATTATCAGATACTTCATTCATAAAACCGTGAAAGTAAGGGGTTTGCTCAACAAGTACATTAGGACGAGACTTTAAATTGGCAAAAAGCTCATTAACACAAAAGTGTGGCTCAGCATTTGGCAAATAAATACGACATCGGCTTTGCGGCGATAAATCTAAATAATGACGTACCTGACTTGGATAAAAACAAATACTGTCATGCTCCGCCTGAAAAAATACACCATCAGATAACAATCGCCATAACACGCTCCCGCCCACACTAAAACCGATAACCTTATCGACTTTTGATATTTGACGTAGGTGCTGCTGCGCAATCGTTAAATAGTTATCCACTCCTACCTGCTTACTAAAGTACTGATATGCTTGAGCTTCACAGTCAAAGCGCATCATTTGCTGCTGGTAAGGGTCAATGATCAGATAGGGTTGTCCGTTTGCAAGTGAACCCGTCAAGCGCCGAACAGCTTCAGTCAAACCAAAAATATCGGTTAAAATAACGAGTGTTGCATGATCTTGCCGTACTTTTAGCATTTGAAGTTGATGTTCAGATAATTTAAATAAAAAACACGTTACTTTATATAACACGTTAAAATATATATCAAAAAACAGAAGTAATATTTAACGTGGATTTTGCCTCAGCTCGGCCTAAAAGATAAAAATAGATGCCGATGAGTGAATTATTTTCATCTAAGAGGTGATTTAATCTCGTTTGTCATCATATGGTCATTTCACTATGATGAACTTGTTTTTGAAATCTCCCCAGATTTCTATTTGTTAATACTTGTTTGACGTTGGGCGCTAATAATCATTAGCGCCTTTTTTTTACAACGAACGCACCAAACAAGTGCAAAGCAATCCATCCATATTTTCACATCAAAACTTTACCCTTTACAAACAATGACTTAAAAAAATCACTGACTGGCGCAGCACTTGCTAATCTAGCAGTGGGATAATTATTATGTAATTTAAATGACGATACAAACACCTATTAGAGGCCTGCGATCTTTTTGTATTGCGGCCAAATGTCTCAGCTTTAAGCATGCCGCTACACAACTATTTTTAACGCCTTCAGCGGTCAGCCACCAAATTAAACAGCTGGAAGAACAACTTGGCTTTGAACTATTTCAACGACAAACTCGTGCAATTGTTCTAACGAGTGCCGGCAAACAGTTTTACCATGCGATACAACCGATCATTAATCAATTAGAAAGCACCATTGCTGACTTTACTAACAGCCAGCAAAATCAAACCATCACCATTAGTATGCCGGAGTTCTTTGCCAGTGAACTCTTTGTGCCTAAACTCGGAGAGTGGACTCAACTTAACCCAAGCATTAATTTGCAATTAGAAACGGTAAAATCAGCCAGTGAGCCAGCTAAAGCGGCAGATTTATCCATCGTACTGGCTAACGGTCAACCAAACGCCAGCATAGTGCATGAACTCTTCCCTATTCGCTATGCACCTGCCTGTAACAAGAAGCTCTATAAAAAATGGGTTATTCATGGCTTTGACGCATTAAAATCAGTTCCTCTTATTCTCCACCAATCAAGACCTTGGGCGTGGCACCAGTGGGCAGATCGCGTCAATATTGAGGATTTTGATCCAAAACAGATTATTCAATTTGACAGCATGTTTGGCGTAGCACGAGCAGCACAACAAGGCATGGGCATTGCTCTTGTACCCTTACCTATGAGTAGAGCTTGGTTTAGTGAGCAATTATTAGTCAAACTGTTCGATCACGAGCTGATCACCAATGATAAATATTACCTTATTCAGCATGAAAGTATTGAGTACAATCCAGCACTTGATACTTTTGCGCAGTGGGTCAAACAAACGTTTCTCGCATAGGTGAAATTTTTTCACCTCATAGACCGATTTATATCGTTTGTCGGCGAATGTGGATTTTTCTACAGTAATAAGCGTCAAGTCAGTTGGCACTTATTACACCGAAAAGGAAACCATTATGAAACTTAATAAATTACTCTCTCCGTCAATATTAGCCCCCCTTGCTTTTACTATGGCTTCAGCAATGGCTACAGAAAATACAAGCGGATTTACCCTAGCCGTAGTTGAAGATGCAACAGGTAGCGATGAAATAATTGCCGGCGATTATCATGCAGGTCTAGCCAGTATCGCTAGTATTACCGCAGATAAGAAATTTGCACATTTCACCAGCTTATGTGTTGCTCATATCAAAACCGCTAACTTAGCTTCAGCTGAAACAGCATGTACCGATGCAATTAAAGCAATACCAGCTAAAGCAAGCCGAGGTCGTCATGGCAAATTATTAAAAGCACTCGCATACAGTAACCGAGGTATCGCAAGATATTTAGATGGCGAAAACCTTAGTGCCTTTGAAGATTTTTCTAAAGCTAAATCATTATCAAAACATACGCTAATTGTTGAAAATGTGACTTACTTTAGTAACAACCGACTACCAGCTCTAACATCCGACTTCAGCAATGAATTAACCGCAGAATAAATGGGAGAAATCATGAAAGTTTCAAACAAGCTACTGAGCAACAGTTTTTTATTCTTACACCAACTAAAACATTTAAGTGTCGCACAATGGAATATGCATCATAGCCAATTCATCCAAACAGGACAGCAACGACAACAATGAGAAAATCGAATGAATCACGTTATTTTAGCGATAAGAAATGACTAACTTATCGCTTTTCTTTCTCGTTATTCGCCAGAACTTCGGCGCTATTGATTTTCCTCAATAAAAACCTGCTCTAATCCCCTAGCAAGCCTTGCCATTGGCTGGTAGAATTTAGCCAAGTTAACTTTTAGTCATTACGAGAACCAAGAAAAATGGGCAGAGCTTACCAAAACCGTAAATTATCAATGGCCAAAACTGCAGGCCAAAAAACAAAACTTTATTCTAAATACGGTAAAGAAATATATGTCATCGCTAAAAATGGTGGTGTTGACCCAGATGGTAACTTGACACTACGCCGTACGATTGAGAAAGCTAAAAAAGATCAAGTTCCAAGTCATGTTATTGAAAAGGCAATTGAAAAAGCCAAAGGAACAGGCGGAGAAGATTATGCGGAAGCACGCTATGAAGGCTTTGGACCAGGAAACAGCATGGTGATCATTGACTGTTTAACTGATAACAGCAACCGCACTATCAAAGATGTGCGTCAGTGTTTTACCAAAACCAACGCTAAAATTGGCTCATCAGGCACTGTCTCTCATATGTTTGATCACCAAGCCGTATTTGCTTTTAAAGGCGAAGACGATGAGTCGGTATTAGAAAACTTAATGATGGCAGACATCGATGTCACCGATGTTGAACTAGAAGATGGTATTATTACGGTATATGCTCCTCATACCGAGTTTTTCAAAATTAAAACCGCCTTTGCTGATAGCATGCCTGAGTACGACTTAGAAGTTGAAGAAATTACTTGGGTACCGCAAACCTATACTGAAATTACCAACGAAGACGACATTGCTAATTTTGAAAAGTTCTTAGCCATGCTCGAAGACTGTGAAGACGTACAAAACGTTTATCACAATGCTGAACTCCCTCAAGAGTAAGCAACACAGTCAATCTTTATTGATAATTTTCATCCAGAACACTTCTTTTGTGTGGTGTTTTGGATGAATCAATTATTCACTTTCTCCTATCAAAAATCATTCCATCTAAGACTCTCTCAAGATATAAACTGACTATTTTTTAACCTAAATCAAAGCTCATTCAAATACGCGCTAAACTCAGCTATTTCATGCTAAAAAGCACCTATATTTATGATGTCACCCATCAAGACAAAGGAGCAAATGATGAGCTTATTACCTCGTGAACAATGGTTTGACATGGATAACTTCTTTGACAACTTCTTTAGTAGTAAAAGTAAACATGATGACAAGCAATTTTTCGCACCACGTGTTGATATTACTGATAAAGAAGATCATTACGAGATCCTCGCAGAACTTCCAGGAGTTAAAAAAGATGATGTTTCGGTGCAGTTACATGATGGTGTTTTAACTATCGAAGCAAAAACCCACCAAGAAACTAAGTCAGAAAAAGATAAGGTGATTCGTCGGGAACGTCGTTCAGGCTTTTTTAGCCGAAGCTTTACCGTTGGCAACAATGTAAGTGCAAATGATATTCAAGCAAAATTTGAAGACGGCTTACTGAAATTAAGTGCACCTAAAGTCAACGATACTGAACAAGAAAAGCGTCAAATTAATATCAATTAACGCTTATTCTACCATGATAAAAATGCTAACTAATTCGCTGTAGTTAGCATTTTTTTTACTATTTGCTGACATTGTAAAACAGACATCACCTTAGGCACCGGATAGTCACAATATGCTTCATTAATGGCTCGTTGAGCAATCTCTTCAATATCTTCAACTTTCAGTTGCGAAAAGCGTGTGGGAATATTTATTTCTTGCGATAACGCCTTCACTCGCTCAACAAATGCAATTGCAGCCTGCTGTTTATCGGTATTTTGTGCCACTAATTTAAGTTGGTACGCGATTTCTGCATAGGCGGGATATGCTTGCTCAAATGAAAAATCTAATATGTGCGGCAACACCACTGCATTGGCTAAACCGTGAGGGATATGATAGATAGCGCCAAGTTGATGGGCAATAGCATGTACATATCCTACAGAAGTGCGCGTAAAAGCAAGCCCTGCTTCATAACTGGCAATTGCCATTTCTTGACGCGCTTCGCTGTCATTCCCTTGAGTGTAGACCAAAGGCAAGTAGGTGAAAATTCGCTCCATTGCCGCCAAACTATAGGCTCTAGTTTCACTCGTACTATGTAAGCCAATATAGGATTCAATCGCATGGGTTAAGGCATCCATTCCGGTATTGGCCGTTATCTCAGCAGGTAGCCCAACCATTAGGTTTGCGTCTAAAATAGCGACATGGGGCACTAAACAGGGATCAATAACGGTAAACTTTTTCCGTTGCTCACTATCGGTGATCACTGCCACTAACGTTGCTTCAGAGCCCGTACCTGCAGTCGTTGGAATAGCAATAAAAGGCGGTAGTGATGTTCGTACGCGAAATAATCCAGCTAACGCTTTTACCGGTTTTCTTTTAGTTGCACTTGCGGCAATGGCTTTCGCACAATCAATGACCGAACCACCACCTAAGGCAACAATACCATCACAGCTATGTTTCAAGTATTGTTCACACCCTTGCTCAACCAAGGCTATATTTGGATCTGGGGTAACCTGATCAAATAACTGCACACTAATATTGTGATTTTGCAGTAATATCACCAACTGTTGGGTAAAACCTAATTCCGTTAAAACTTGATCACTGACGATCATCACGTTAACAGCGTTACGCGCCTTTAACTCTGTCACCGTAGCTGTTATTTTACCTGAGCCACAAATCAGTTTTGGCTTAGGCACGTGAATTAACTTATTCACATATCGGCGAATAAAAATAACCAGACGATGCAACACTGCTTTCTCCTTAACAGAATTTTCCCAATCATTTGAGCACGGCTAGAGCAAACTCATAAATCGATCACTTAGCTAACTTTGTTATCATTTCATTAACTGCGCTAAGGTGCTCTGGATTGTTATGACACATACCTTGAAAAACTGCACAAACATCTAAAAAGTCTGGTAAGTCCGTTCGTTGCGCCATTTTCATTAAGCGTTTAGTCAAACGTAACGCATCTGTTGGTTTTGTAGCAATCTGGTTTGCTAATTCATCAGCGCGCATTAATAGTTGCTCAGGTGAAACCACATCAAGTACCACACCAAATTCTTTAGCTTCTTGTGCATCTATGACTCGGCCAGTAAAAGTTAACTCCGCAGCTCGTTGATAGCCAATATTGCGTTGCATGAACCATGCGCCGCCATCGCCAGGAATGAGCCCTAAGTTAACAAAGGTTTCGCCAAACTTGGCTTTGGATGAGGCAATACGAATATCACACATATTTGCCACATCAAATCCTGCACCAATTGCGGGGCCATTAACGGCAGCTATCACTGGAACCTCACATTGATGAATTGCTAATGGAATACGCTGAATACCATGACGATACCTATCTTCCAACTCAGCCACATCTCCAGCAAAATCACCACTTCGATTAGCCATATCTTTAATATTGCCACCAGAAGAAAATGCCGAACCTGCACCGGTGATCACCAAGACTGCTACCGCTTTATTTTGATTGATCCAGTTAATGGTTGTCACTATATCATCGGTAATTGCCGTACCGGTTAACGCATTACGCACATCATCGCGATTAAATGTGAGTGTGGCTACTTTATTATTTAACGTTAGTAAACAATCGGTCAGTGATGGAATTGTCATATAAACTCGCCTTATTATTTTTTTACTGAGATTTTTGCTTGTTGCCAATAAGCTTCTAATTCATCTAATGAGTGCTGAGCAAAATCTTTGCTAGAGTTTTGCACTTGTTGTTCAACTTGATGAAAGCGCTGAGTAAACTTCACATTTGCCTGCCTAAGCAGCGATTCAGGATCTTGCTTAGCATGGCGACACACATTGACCACAGCAAATAATAAATCTCCTAACTCTTCTGCAAGAGCTTCAGGGTTATGATGAAGCTCATTTTTGACCTCCTGAACTTCTTCTTCTACTTTGGCAAAGACATCATCAATATGATGCCAATCAAAACCAACATGGGCACAACGCTTTTGAATTTTTGCCGCTTGTGAAAGCGCAGGTAAACTTTTTGGGATATCAGCAAGTACACTTAACGCTTGATCGTTATTTTTCTGTTGTCGCTCTTTTGCTTTTTCATTTTCCCAGTTGGCTTTAATTTCTTCGTCAGTTGATAAATTGGTATCAGCAAAAACATGCGGATGACGACGAATAAGCTTTTCACAAATAGCTTCGACAATTGAATCAAAATCAAATACTTGTTGTTCTTGGCCAAGCTGACTATAAAAAATTACCTGAAATAATAAATCGCCCAGCTCTTTTTCTAGTTCACGATAATCTTGCGACTCAAGTGCCTGATTAATAGCATCAGCCACTTCATAAGCTTCTTCGATAGTATGCGGCACTATGGTTGAAAAATTTTGTTTAAGATCCCACGGACATCCTGTTTCAGGATCGCGTAGCTGAGTCATGATCCAACGAAGTTTTTCGATTGAAGGTTTATCATTCAACATTGTTAATTTTCACATTTAGCTAAAGTCGTTAATAATAAGAGCTCAAGTTTAACTGGTTTCTTTGAATACTTATAAATTAAATTACACAATTTTGCCGTTGTAGAAACTAGTCCTTATCAATTCTATTTGGCTATAATCTTAATGTTCAGCAACTCAACGATAGCTTTTGAAAAGCTTGTAAAGGAGCCAATATGTCAGATATCAAACTAACTTCAACGATCACCTGCCCCGAATGCGGATATTCAAAAACAGAACAAATGCCAACGGATGCGTGTCAATGGTTTTATGAATGTCAGTCATGCAAAGTTTTACTTAAACCACTAAAAGGTGATTGTTGCGTCTATTGCTCCTACGGAACTCTAAAGTGCCCACCTATTCAACAAGGTGCATCTTGTTGCTCTAATTAAAGTGCTCAGTTGATATAAGATTAATGCTGTTTTCGTCCTTAACCGCATATTGGGCAACATATCACAGCACCACTACCTTGATAATTAATGGCTAGCGGCCTGCCTATTCTTAACCAACTTAATATGATGACGCTGACAGTAATCTTGTAATGTTTTCGTAAAAGTAGCTTGGCAAGATGGCACAAAAAACAATGGAATCACCAATAGCTTATGATGCGCTAAAGGAATAACTTGATAAAAAACATATTTGCTCGCATTCATTAACGAATTATGTTCGATATATATTTCATTAACATCTTCAAGATTGATAATTTGGCTATTGTAATGAATCTGTTGTTCAGTAAAATTTACTGCTATTTTTCGGTAGTTAAGCCATTGGTAGACAGGTAAACTTATCGAAAAAAACATCACAAAAGGCGCACTATAGTAGCCCATCATTCGTCTAAAATCAGTGTCTTGATGTCGCCATAAATCAGGGGGCACTTCAATAAAATAAGCATAGTACGCCAACAGGAACACCAGCACCAATGGCGAATGTATGATCACAAAAGATTTAATATCCCTGTTAAATACCAAAATGCAGTTCCCTAATGGCAGTTAATTACTCACAACCGGTTCACTTCGATAATATCATCTAGCTGCTGTAGCTTACTTTGCAACCGAGTTAACATTTCGTTATTGGCAATTTCTATATTGAGTGACATTGCTACTGTATGCTTTTGTTGATCACTTCGGGTTTCCATGCCAAAAATACTCACGCGTTCATTAGCAACTATGGTTGATACATCTCGAACCAAACCTTGGCGATCAGCGGCAATAATTTGTAACGTCACTTGATAACTTTGCTTACCTTGCTCTCCCCACTGCACTTCAACTTCTCGCTCTGGTTGTTGTGCAATCGCATTGGCTAACTGTTCACAATCTTTACGGTGTACCGAAATCCCTCGCCCTTGAGTAATAAATCCCAGTATTTCGTCACCAGGCACTGGATGACAACATTTTGCCATATGTGTTAACAAGTTGCCGACACCTGATACGGTTATGCCATTAGCATCAACATTCGTTTTTTGCTGAGAAGACGACTTAACGACGCTTTGAGGGTCAATATCACTGGGAGGCTTGGTTTTATCCTCTAACAGCTGCAAGAAGTTCACCACTTGCTGTAAACGTGCATTCCCCGAGCCAATAGCAGCATATAAATCTTCCACATTATTGACATTAAAGCGCTCGGTTGCCGCGTTTAAATCAACCTTTGCTAGCTCTAACTTAGCTAGCTCAAGCTCTAATTGCTCTTTCCCAGTGGCAATATGTTTGCCACGATCTTGTTGTTTGAAAAAGTGCTGAACTTTAGCTCTTGCTCTTGGCGTATGAATATAATGTAAATTAGGGTTTAACCAGTCTCGACTTGGGTTCGGTGTTTTACTGGTAAGAATTTCCACTTGATCGCCAGTCTGCAGTTGGTGAGTAAACGGCACAATGCGACCAAACACTTTTGCTCCAATACAACAATGTCCCACATTTGAATGAATATAATAAGCAAAATCAAGCGGCGTGGCGCCTGAAGGTAGATCAATTACATCACCATTTGGCGTGAAGACATAAATACGATCTTCAAAGACCTGGCTACGTAATTCATCGATAATTTCGCCGCTTTCACTAACATCATCTTGCCATTGTAATATTTTACGTAACCAACTAATTTTTTCATCAAAGCCACTGGTTTTGCCTGAAGCAGCGCCTTCTTTATAACGCCAATGTGCGGCAACACCGAGCTCAGCATCATCGTGCATTTGTTGAGTACGTATTTGAATTTCGACGGTTTTCCCTTCCGGCCCTAAAACCACAGTATGTATTGACTGGTAACCATTTGGCTTGGGTGTTGCCACATAATCATCAAATTCATTGGCAAGATGCTTCCAACTGGTATGAACAATCCCTAGAGCACCGTAGCAATCTTGCAGTTTTTCCACCACAACCCGCACCGCTCTGACATCGAACAATTGATCAAAATCCAATGATTTTTTCTGCATCTTCTTCCAGATACTGTAGATATGTTTGGGTCGACCATACACTTCACCCACGATATTTGCTGACTTCAATTGCTGCGACAAATTATCAACAAAATCGACCATGTACTGTTCACGATCTAAGCGTTTTTCATCCAGTTGCTTTGCAATCTGCTTATACAAATCGGGATGAAGATAACGAAAAGCAATATCTTCAAGTTCCCACTTTAACTGACCGATGCCTAATCGATTTGCCAGCGGCGCATAAATATTAGTGGTTTCTTTCGCAGCAAGTACTCGTATTTCTTCATCAGCATTTTTGACAATACGTAAATAACACAAGCGTTCAGCCAGTTTGATCACCACAGAACGCACATCTTCCACCATAGCAAGTAACATGCGGCGAATATTATCTACCTGACTTTCAGAAACTTTAGTGCGATGACTTTGTTGCAAGGCCTTAATAGCAGCCATCTTGCCAACCCCCTGACATAAAAGCAGGATACCTTCGGAATAATGGCTTTCAACATAAGTTAAATCAATATATTGATACTCAATCAATGGAATAAGAAAAGCCGCCGCTAATGAATCTTTATCTAAGTTTAAACTCGCTAAAATCTCCACCATTTCCAAAGACTTAGTTTGGCATTGATCATCAACGTCATGTTTGGCATTAATAGATTGCCAAATACTTTCCAACATTTTCTGTTTTTCTGAATCAATTTCCAATGACGCTAGCCAATGCTCCAAACTGGTTTGCGTCATTTGATGAGATTTGCGAACTGAAACCATTATCTATCCTGAGGTTTATCGAATATGATACTTCTATTATCGTAAAATTAGCGTAGCTTAATGTGATATAGCTCACTAAATAATGAAATTAACATTTTCTTGTGCGATGATAAGTAAGAATATAATACTACACCTTTGCAATAAAGAGTGCTGACCATTAATGCATAAATTAAGTCTCAAAGACTGGGTAATTTTACTGACAATTGTGCCAACAATTATCATTGGTCTGGCTATTGCCAGCTATTTTTCATATCACAGATACGTTGAGTTAGACAATTACCTCTCAGAACGCTCCATCAGCATTATTGAGCCATTAGCGATTGTCAGTGCTGAAGCCATTATTAATAAAGACAGAGAAAAACTTAGATCACTGATAAGTTTTGCACATCGTAGCCAATCATCAATCATAAAAAGCATTACCGTATTCACCAAAGATAACCAAGTATTTGTTACCAGCACTTACCAAGGCGACACTGAGTTGATGCGCATCAAAGCCGGCAAAAAAATATCATTAGCCACCGAATCGACAATCAGTGGCGACTATATGATTTTTCGCACACCGATTATTAATGAGAATAGTAATACCACCATTATTAGCAGTGAAAACTCTGCGCAAGCAACCGTTGGTTATATTGCTATGCAGGTTGAACGTCATAAAGTAAAGTTTGAGCAGCAAAGTGAAATCATCATGGCGTTTGCCATAGCGATCTTGGGCGCTTTAATTAGTAGTATTTTTGCATTTAAACTGATCACCAATGTAACTCGCCCTGTCACCTCTATGGTACAAGCCGTCGATAGAATTCGAGAAGGGAAACTCGACAGTCGTATCAGTGGTCAACTAATCGGTGAGCTAAACTTCCTAAAAAATGGTGTCAATGCGATGGCACAGTCGCTGGGAGATTATCATGATGAAATGCAACGCAGCATTGATCAAGCGACACTAGACTTACGTGAAAGTTTAGAACAATTTGAAATTCAAAACGTTGAATTAGATATTGCTAAACGTAAGGCTCAGGATGCAAATAAAGTAAAATCAGAATTTTTAGCTAATATGAGTCATGAGCTAAGAACACCGTTAAATGGTGTTATTGGCTTTACCCGCCAAGTGTTGAAAACACCATTAAGTGAAACACAACGGGACTATTTGCAAACCATTGAACGTTCCGCTGGCAACTTACTTGCGATTATTAACGATATTTTAGATTTTTCAAAACTCGACGCAGGAAAAATGGTCATTGAAAAGCTCCCCTTTTCAATGCATGAAACTGTTGAAGAAGCCATCACTCTATTAGCCCCAAGCGCCCATAAAAAAAATATCGAATTATCTTTACGTATCGCTCAGCATATTCCTGATTCAATGATTGGTGATGCCATGCGCATCAAACAGGTATTGATCAATCTAGCCGCCAATGCCATTAAGTTTACCGAAAAAGGTTCTGTTAATATTGATATTGATTGCGAGCATGTCGACACACAATCAGCGTTATTAAAAATCACCGTCAATGACACTGGCATAGGCATGAGTAACGAGCAGCAAGCCAGTATTTTTGAAGCATTTGGTCAAGCAGATAAAAGTGTGACTCGTCTTTATGGTGGTACAGGGCTTGGTTTAGTTATTTCACAACGACTCGTGAAAGAGATGAACGGCGACATTGGTTTTATCAGTAATGAAAAAAGTGGCTCCACTTTTTGGTTTACCTTCCAATGTGGCGTTAACTCGCTGCCACATGATATGAAAACGATACCGAGTAACCTACAAGGTAAGAAAATTTTATATTTCGAACCTCATACGCATAGCCGTATAGCGACCTGTGAAATACTAGAAAGCTGGCAAATGCAGGTTACTGCCGTTACCAGTTTAGAGCAAGTATCTGACGCTATAATCAATCAACATCAATATGATATAGCCTTAATTAGCCATGATGTAACTCCTATGGCGCTTAATGAATTAAAACAACTGATTGCTTCACTTGTTCAGCAAATCCCCACCATTTATCTAGCAATCAATAGTAATTCGCCAAATTTACAAGAAGCCCTGATCTCATCGGGTGCTCAAAGTTGTTTAAGTAAACCATTAACGGCAAACAAATTACTGAAAGCGTTTGAACCTCAACAATTTGACTTTGCTGATTCACTCAATAATGTTCTAACGACCAAGATCCCCATTAAAGTTCTTGCCGTTGACGATAATGATGCTAATTTAAAATTAATCAATGCGTTACTCAGTGAACAAGTGCAGGAAGTGGTGTGTGCGACCAACGGACAAGAAGCCCTCAGTATTTGTCACAATGAGAAATTTGCCTTAATTTTTATGGATATTCAGATGCCAGTGATGGATGGAATTTCAGCACTAAAACATATTAAAGGCCATACCTTTAACTATGATACCCCTATTATTGCGGTAACGGCTCATGCACTAAGTGAAGAAAAAGACAAACTGTTAAAAGATGGCTTTAATTCTTACATGACAAAGCCCATTGACGAAACGATGTTACGTCACATTATTTATGAATACTGCGACCTTGAGCTATTAAGTACCCAAGCCTCAAACGCTTATACCTATCAGACAGGCAATGCTCAACAGAGTACAGCCGCTGAAGAATTAACCTGTGAAAGCCAACATCATATTGAAATACTATCAAAGTCTACTGTGATCAATTGGCCTTTATCCTTAAAGCGTAGCGGCGACAGAGCAGTGTTAGCCAAAGACATGTTAAATGGTTTGGTTGAAAGCTTGCCAGATACTAAATTGTCTATCTCAGAGGCCTTAACAGCGCAAGATCTAAAGCAGTTAAAAGCATTGATCCACAAATTGAATGGTGCCTGCTGTTACACTGGAGTACCCAATTTAAGTAAGATCACTCAATTAATAGAGAGCGCCTTAAAAAATGGGCAAAGTATTGATGAATTAGAGCCTGAGTTTTTTGAGTTTTTCGAACACATTGATAAAGTGATTAATTTTTCTGACACGGCTTTTAAAGAAATAGATCACTTGATAGTAAAACTACAAGCAACTTAGCTATATCAAGCATTATCAACGAATAGTAATATCCGGTGAAGTATTGATTTCGCCATCTTCGGAGATAACTGCAACGCCGCCATTGCATAGAAGTACCGCTAAACTTTTACCGTTTTCATTGCGCACAAAAGCCAATTCATACCCAAATTTTCCTAAGCTACTCGCTGAAAATTTTTGTGCTAAAGAAAGTTTTGACCACCAAACAGATTGCTCAGGCGGCTCACCTCTTCGATCGATAATGGGTTGCTTTTGTGACTGCATAACACATCCATAGGTCAAATTTTAGACAGAACTAAATTTAAGTATAGATCAATAATTAGCATATACCAAAAAAATTTGTCTTCATTTAGAAATAACAACAAATGCAGTAGCATAGGCTGCTTCATCGGATAATGATATATGCCAATGTTGTCCTTGTATCGCTTGTGCTTGTTGTAAAGCTGCCTCGGTAAAAATAAGTTCAGGTTGACCACTTGCCAAGGTTCTTATTTCAATATGCTGAAATGACACCCCAGCAGCGATACCTGTGCCTAATGCTTTAGCAGCAGCTTCTTTACCTGCCCATCGTTTGGCAATATAAGGAATTGGATTTTTTAATTGCTGGAAATGTTGATACTCCGCAGGGGTTAATAACCGCTTGGCAAGTTTATTAAATGCAGCATTGCTCATTTTAGCTAATCGCTGTATTTCAATAATATCAGTACCGATACCAACCACAGACATTGATCAATTACCTTCTGGCATCAAGCATTAATTGCTTCATATCACGTACTGCTTTTTCTAAGCCATCAATGGCTGCACGTGCAATAATTGCATGACCAATATTCAGTTCAATGATTTCAGGGATGGCTGCAATGGGCTTAACATTAAAGTAAGTTAAGCCATGGCCTGCATTGACTTTTAAGCCTTGCTGATGCGCATATTTAATACCCGCAGTTAATCGAGCTAACTCTTGCAACTGTTCCGCTTCAGTTTCAGCATCAGCGTAATGGCCGGTGTGAATTTCAATATAAGGAGCTTTTGTTGCTACCGCGGCATCTATTTGTGTTTGATCGGCATCGATAAACAAACTAGTTTCTATCCCTTGTGACGATAAGCGCGCGACAGCTTGTGTTACTTTATCCAGTTGTCCTGCGACATCTAAGCCGCCTTCAGTCGTTAATTCTTCACGTTTTTCAGGGACTAAGCAACAAAACTTTGGCTTGATTTGACACGCAATATCAAGCATTTCATCAGTTACTGCCATTTCCAAATTCATACGCGTTTGAATCGTTTGACTCATCACTTGCACATCACGATCTTGGATATGACGTCTGTCTTCACGTAAATGTATTGTAATACCATCGGCACCGGCGTGTTCAGCCACACTTGCAGCATGAACAGGATCTGGGTAGTTTGTTCCTCTTGCCTGGCGTAAGGTGGCGATATGATCCACATTAACGCCTAATAAAATTTCACTCATAACGACTCTCTAATTACGCTTAAATAACTGACGACTGTTTAATGGTTTCCCACCAAGTAAGGGTTCAAAAACTTGTCGCATTAATAACTTATAGGTATACCTGACTGCGGGATCGGCAAACTCTTGTTGAGCAATATTGACTAAATGTTGTTTAGCCAAACTTCCCTTTGACGTGCTTGCAACAGGCAATAACCCTTGTTCATGTATATACTGATAATGGTTATGATTTTGCTCAAATACCATTGAATAATCAATAGTTAGCCCTAATTCATCAAGCAGTACACGTTCAAAATCACGTAAAATAGGCTCTATCGGCTCTTGTCTATTCAATGCCTGTAAGCTTAGAAAATATTGCTTAAATAATTCCTGTGCAGGGATGTTTTCCGCTAATAAACGCACCAAGAGTTCATTTAAATAAAAACCGCTAAACAGATGATCGCCCGTTAATAAAAACGACTTATCCAGACTCTCTATTCGTGCAATCGTTGGTAAACTGTTTTGTCCTTTTAATACGATATTTATTGGAATAAATGGCTGTAAAAGTGCTTTTTTACTCGATTTAGGGGAAGTACCAATATAAGCTAACGCACTCACTTTGCCTTGTAGTTCAGTGAGACATTCCACAATCACCCTGTTATCACGATAAGGGCGTGAATGTAACAAAAACGCGTTAAGCTCCTGCTCTTTCATCTATGTCATCCACAGGCTGGCTTAACCTGAATAGTCGTCACCATAACCTAAACTACGCAATGCTCTCTCATCATCAGCCCAGCCAGATTTAATTTTCACCCAAGACTCTAAAAATACTTGTCGTTCAAATAACGCTTCCATATCGCGTCGAGCTTCTTGTCCAATCGTTTTTAATCGTTGCCCTTTGTTACCTATCACCATACGTTTCTGGCTATCACGCTCAACCAAAATTAACGCATTAATATGTAATATGCCTTTGTCATCCACTTTGAACTGTTCAATTTCAACCGTGGTCGAATATGGTAACTCGTCACCAGTAAAACGGATCAATTTCTCACGGATAATCTCAGATGCCATAAAACGACTGGAGCGATCGGTAATATAGTCTTCTGGAAACCAAAATTCACCTTCTGGTATTGCTGACAGACAAAGTGATTTGATCTTATCAACATTATCACCTTTGCTGGCAGAAATAGGAATAATATCAGTGAAATCATGCTTGTCACCGAGTTTTTGCAAATGTGGTAATAGTGACTCTTTATCTTGGACATTATCAATTTTATTGATCAGTAACGCGCAAGGAACACCACTTTTTTTCACTTTATTAAGTACAAGTTCATCATCCGTCGTCCAGTGTGTGCCTTCAACTAAGAATAGAACCAGTTCGACTTCCGCAATCGAACTGCTCGCAGCACGATTCATTAAGCGATTGATGGCACGTTTTTCGTCACTATGTAGACCAGGAGTATCAACTAATACCGCCTGATGCTCACCTTCGGATAAGATACCAAGAATACGATGTCGTGTTGTTTGCGGCTTACGAGAAGTAATACTGACTTTTTGCCCTAATAAGCTATTAAGTAATGTTGATTTACCGACATTAGGACGCCCGACAATAGCGATTAATCCACAGTGTTGCTGACTCATGTGCGTTTACCTGTTGTTTTTTGGCTTTTTTTCGCTTTTTTATTGCTATTATCAGCCAAAATAATATCTAAAAGCTTACTTGCCGCAGCTTGTTCAGCTTTTCTTCGGCTCGTCCCTTTAGTGATCACTTCTGCCGCTATTTCACTAGTAGTACACTTAACAGTAAATTCTTGATTATGCGATTGACCTGAAGTTTCAACCACCTCATATAAAGGTAACGGGATCTTCCTCGCCTGCAAATACTCTTGTAACCGTGTTTTAGGATCTTTTTGTGCTTGACCAGGTTTTATCGCATTAAGGCGCTGCTCAAACCAAGTTAACACGAGTTGCTTACACGTGGCGATATCAGAATCGAGAAATACAGCACCAATAATAGCCTCAACCGCATCTTCTAAAATAGAATCACGTCGATGACCGCCACTTTTCAATTCACCAGGGCCTAAGATTAAATGCTCACCTAAATCAAAGCTACGTGCTATCTCAGCCAAGGTAACCCCTTTCACTAAGCTTGAACGCATTCGGGTAAGATCACCTTCGTTTTCTTTAGGAAACTTCTCAAACAGCGTTTGAGCAATGACAAAGCCTAAAATAGAATCACCTAAAAACTCTAAACGTTCGTTATGCGTTCCTTTCGCACTTCGGTGAGTAAGCGCTTGTAAAAGTAAACTTGGCTCATTAAATTGATAGCCAAGTTTTTGCGTTAATCGTTTTAATGCTTGTGCATTATTTTTAACCATTAATTAATACTACCTATTCGTGCAAAACGAACACCTGTTGGCACCCAATGAGGTAAAAAGCTTGATTCATCACGCTCAAAATCAAAACTCATCCAAATAAATACCGCTTCGCCAACTAGGTTCTCTTCCGGCACAAAGCCCCAAAAACGCCCATCAAGGCTATTATCACGATTATCTCCCATGACAAAATAATGTCCTTGCGGGACGACAAACTCATCACGCTGAGTGCCCGATTGCTTAAAGTAATGCGGAGTTCTTGGTAAGATGTCGTTATTGATCAAAATCTCATGGGTTTTATTTGGCATATCTGAGCGATAGCGCGTTAATCCCATGTCTACATCGCCCGGCTCACCTTTACTAATAAAAGTTTGCTCTACTTGTTTAAACTCGGTGCACTCGGTGTTTGCCTCTGTACATGCTGGTTTAATATACAATGATTTATTACGATAAATAATACGATCACCCGGTAAACCGATAACACGCTTAATGTAATCCACCTTAGGATCTAAAGGATATTTAAAAACAACGACGTCACCACGCTCAGGTAAACCAATTTCAACAAACTTATTGCGCACGACAGGATCACGCAAGCCGTAATTAAATTTATTCACTAAAATAAAGTCACCATCAAGTAATGTTGGCATCATTGAACCTGATGGTATTTGAAACGGTTCCCATAAAAATGAGCGTAACACCAGAACAAACGCGATCACCGGAAAAATTTGCACTGAGGTATCAACAATGCCTGATGGCTCAACTAACTTTGCCTGCGCTTCTTCTGACAAAGGTTCTTTACATTGCGCTTGAACATCCGCCAACTTTAAACGGCGTTGAGGCGCTAAATAAAACTTATCAGCCAACCATACTATGCCGGTAACACCGGTTAAAATAACAAGAAATATTGAAAAATAGACTGCCATGACATCCCTACTATTTGTCGAGTTTTAATACGGCTAAAAACGCTTCTTGCGGCACTTCAACATTACCGACTTGCTTCATTCGTTTTTTACCTTCTTTTTGCTTTTGTAGTAGCTTTTTCTTACGAGAAACGTCACCACCATAACATTTTGCCGTCACGTTTTTACGGAGCTGTTTTACCGTCGTACGGGCAATCACGTTATTACCAATAGCCGCTTGAATAGCAATATCAAACATTTGACGATGAATTAATTCTTTGAGCTTCTCAACTAACATACGCCCACGGGCTACAGAATTACTGCGGTGAGTGATCATGGCTAACGCATCAACGCGATCACCATTGATCATTACATCTGCACGCACCATATCAGCCGCTTCAAAGCGGATAAAATGATAATCTAACGATGCATAACCTCGGCTGGTCGATTTTAATTTATCAAAAAAGTCCATAACCACTTCAGCCATTGGCAACTCATAAGTGACCGCCACTTGATTACCATGATAAATAATGTCCTTTTGTACGCCACGCTTTTCAATACATAAGGTGATCACATTACCTAAATGCTCTTGCGGCACTAGAATATTGGCCTGCACTATCGGCTCACGAATTTCGTCAATATTATTCACCGCAGGTAAATCACTTGGGTTATCTATCGATATTACCTCACCATTGGTGCAAAGCACTTCATAGTTTACCGTTGGTGCGGTAGTCACTAAATCAAGGTCATATTCACGTGCTAAGCGTTCTTGAATGATCTCCATGTGTAACATACCAAGGAAACCAATACGGAAACCAAACCCTAACGCAGAAGAGTTTTCAGGTTCAAAAAATAATGAAGCATCATTGAGACTTAATTTATTTAACGCGTCGCGAAAGCTTTCATAGTCATCTGAACTGATAGGAAAAATACCGGCGTAAACTTGTGGTTGTACTTTTTTAAAGCCGGGAAGTTGCGAGTCAGCCTCTTTTTTAAACAAGGTAATGGTATCACCAACCGGCGCACCATGAATTTCTTTGATACCAGCAATAATAAAACCAACTTCCCCCGTTCTTAATATTCCGGTTTCTGTTTGTTTTGGAGTAAAAATCCCCACTTTATCGATAATATGTGTTTCACCAGTGGACATTACCACCATCTTATCACCTTTTTTCACTTCGCCGTTCATTACACGAACCAATGAAACAACTCCTTGGTAATTATCAAACCAAGAGTCAATGATTAAGGCTTGCAGTTTGGCATCAGGATCACCAGCTGGTGGTGGAATATTTGCAACTATGGTTTCTAACACATCTTCGATGCCAACCCCTGTTTTTGCTGAACAAGTAACAGCTCCTGTCGCATCAATACCAATAATATCTTCAATTTCTTCACTCACACGATCAGGATCGGCTTGAGGTAAATCTATTTTATTTAAAATAGGCAATACTTCGAGATCCATTTCAATCGCGGTATAACAATTAGCAACCGTCTGAGCTTCAACACCTTGGCCAGCATCAACAACCAATAGCGCGCCTTCACAAGAGGCCAAAGAACGAGACACTTCATAGGAAAAATCAACATGCCCAGGGGTGTCGATAAAGTTTAATTGATAGACTTCACCATCTTTCGCTTCATAATCTAGCGTTACACTTTGCGCTTTGATGGTGATACCACGTTCACGTTCAATATCCATAGAATCAAGCACTTGCGCTTCCATCTCACGTTCTTGTAATCCTCCACAGTGTTGGATCAAGCGATCAGAAAGTGTCGATTTACCGTGGTCAATATGGGCAATAATGGAAAAATTTCGGATATGTTTCATAGATGAAAATTCGATTAAACGTGTTGAAAAATAAATAATGGCGTGATTTTAGCGAATTTAGCCCGCTGGGGCTATCTTTTGTTACCAATCAGCGGTCAATTTCTACAATCGCAATATTCGAGGCTAAAATTTTAAGTAAACGAGGAGACCAATCTGACTGATTGGCCAGTGCTGTTTGCCGACGCTTTGCGAGTAAAAAACCACAATAGCCCCCCAACAAACTCAAAATTACTGCCAGCAACTCGTGCGCCAATATCTGTTGCTCAACTAACCATTGGCCGAAATAGCCAGCGGTTAACAGGCCAATCAAAGGCCAAATATAGACTTGCCAAGCAGCAGTTAAAATTAACTTCTCAGGTATACCAATCAACACGGAGTCGCCTTGATTGAGTGCGACATTGGTCACCACTTTATGGCTGACTTTTTTCTGTGGAAATGCCTTAGATATTTGCCCGCTACCGCAGTTATCAAGTTGCTGACAACCGCTACAACTTGACTTAACTAGACATTCTACGTTGACATATCCTTTGCCAACATGAGTAACAACCGCCTGCTCTTCAATCATTGTTGTTACCTTGGTAACAGACTGACAGAATCAGCAATTTGCTTCGCTGTTTGTGATGGAATTTTGCCGACAACACTGACCTCTAGACCATTAACCACTTGATTTAACGCGACGGTTGCTCCATCTAAAACATAATCAGCCGAACGCTGTTGCTCTTTACTTGGCATTACATATACGGAAACATCAACTAATCCGTCACCAAACAAAGCAAACTCAACCGGCTGTTTCGTCGAAACAATACGATGGCGGTTTGCACTTAACTGTTTAAATCCATGGGGTAACCAATTCACTTGCCATGAAAGCTGTTGATTTTGATAGCCTTCAGGAATATCGATGACTTTCGGTAACTCTGTCGCATCTAATTGACGTAAACTCTCAGCAGGCTGTTCTGTAATGTCTAAGTGCGTAAATTGAATTTGTTCTAATTGTTGACCTTTTTTTGTCACAATGGCTAATTTCAATAAAAAGCCTGATTGCTGATCTAACCATAACCAGTGACCATACTTATGTTGATCTTTTGGTACAATTCTAACAATTTGTGCGCTGCGTCCTAAGACACGGCTTTTTCCCACAGAAACAAAGTTATAACTCTCTGTTAGATCTTGAATATCCCCACTTAAAATACTTGGGATAGGGCTACTGACGACTTTGGAATAAATGGAATAAGGAGGTAATTCAGGCTCAATATAACTCACGACATTATTTTTTCGTAATATATCGCGTCTAGGACCATTTAATAACGATAAAATCTCCAACTCACCATCATCTTCATTCACGCCATGGAACCAATGATAAGGATCGGCATGATTGTTTTTCACTACAACAAACGAGGTACTGAAATTTAATGATTGTAGTGATTTTGAAAGGCGGGCTAGCCACACATCAGCAGTTTCAGGAGGAATGGTTTTCTGTGGCTCAGATTCAAACGCAGACACTGGTAAGCTTAAACTAACCAGTGCGCTTAACCAAATTAAAAACTTCATTTATTGGTATTACTATCCTTTTGTTTGCTCTTATTATTTTGAGCATCTTTAGTCGCTAAAGCAGCAAATTTTATTTGTTGTTTATGATCTTGCAACAACACTTGGAATCGACGTTGCTGCTCTACCATGGCTTGCTCTTGTGATTGTCTATTCCCACTTTGAAAGTTCAAACTCACAGGTTGTGCAATCCCACCAAGAGGAGCTGTTTGAACAACAGGGTCAGGAATAAATGACTCATCTTTTGCAACGTTTTGCTGAACACCTATTACCATTAAGCCAGCAGCCGATGCGGCAATCGCCATCTGTCCGAAAGGCTTAGCAAACTGCACAACTTTAGCTTTGACAAATTCTCCAGCACTTGGTTTCGCCTTAGGCGCCAACACGGTTGGTTCTTCAGCAATCGCATTGTTAATTCTATCTGTTAAATCAAGGTCAAGCGACGGTGGAAGTTCATCTCGCATGGTATCACCAATGAGATGGTATCGCTGCCAAGTTTCCGACATGTGGTTATCTTTGATTATTTCATCAAAGACTTCATCACTATTTTGATAGTTATCAACTAATGATGATACTGTCTCAAACTTACTTTCACTCATAAACACACCTTAAAAAGAACCGATAAAAATTAGCGTTGAAGTAATGGACGAATTTTTTTATCTACAGCATCACGTGCTCTAAATATTCTAGAACGTACCGTACCTACCGGACATTCCATAATCATCGCTATTTCTTCGTAACTTAAACCTTCAAGCTCTCGCAAGTTAATTGCTGTTCGCAAATCTTCCGGCAATTGCTCAATAGTTTTAAATACTACTTTTTTTATTTCTTTGGTTAACAATAATTTTTCAGGTGACGCATTTTCTCGTAAAGCATCACCTGCATCATAAATCTCTGCATCTTCAATTTCAACATCAGAACCTGGAGGTTTTCGACCGCTGGCAACCATGTGATTTTTCGCACAGTTCACTGCAATACGATATAACCAAGTATAAAAAGCACTATCTCCTCTAAAATTAGGTAAAGCACGATATGCCTTAATAAATGCTTCTTGTACTATGTCAGGTACGTCGCTATGATTTTTCACATAGCGAGAAACCAAATTTGCCACCTTATGTTGGTACTTCGTTACCAGCAAGTTAAACGCGTTCTTATCTCCGCGTTGCACTCGCTCAACCAATGTTTGGTCGACGTTTTGTTCGCTCATCCGAGCCAATTCTCCTAAAAACCCATTAACTTTTTACATCTGGCTCATGGCAAACGCATCAAGTAGGACTAGTCTTGTGCGAAAAAGTTCTAAAAAATTTCAAAAAAAACAAAAATAATCAATATAGTCCGTTTTATTATCTGTTCTCATCCGAAAATAAGCGTTAAAATCGGCTTATCTATAGAATACCTTAAATCTATGCATATATGAATCAACAACATAATTGTGATGTGTTAATTATTGGTAGCGGTGCGGCTGGTTTATCATTAGCGCTGCATTTAGCCCAAAATGCCGATGTCGTTATTTTAAGTAAAGGCCGTGTTAACGAAGGTTCAACATTTTATGCACAGGGTGGTATTGCGGCTGTATTTGATGAAAACGACAGCGTGGAATCCCATGTTGCCGATACTTTGGTTGCAGGTGCTGGATTATGTGTACAGGATATTGTGCAATATACCGCAGAAAACGCTAAAACATGCTTAGAGTGGCTTATTGAACAAGGAGTTGATTTTGATCAAGAGGATAATAACGATGGCGATGTTCGTTACCACTTGACCCGTGAAGGGGGCCATAGCCACCGCCGTATCCTGCACGCCGCCGATGCCACTGGTCAAGCTATTCAAACAACTCTTGTTGAACGTGTGCAAAACCATAGCCGTATCCGTATTTTTGAACGTTATAATGCTATTGATTTAGTCTGTGAAGAGTCAAGCACCGCAACCAAAAGCTGTATTGGTGCCTATATTTGGAACCGCAATAGTGAAAAAGTAGAACGCATTTTTGCTAAAAAAGTGATTCTAGCAACAGGAGGTGCCTCCAAAGTTTATCAATATACCTCTAACCCCGATATCGCCAGTGGTGATGGTATCGCGATGGCATGGCGTGCGGGATGTCGTGTCGCTAATATGGAATTTAATCAGTTTCACCCTACCTGCTTGTTTCACCCTGAAGCTGGAAACTTTCTCTTAACCGAAGCACTTAGAGGTGAAGGTGCATTATTAAGGCGCCCCGATGGTAGTCGCTTTATGCCAAGCTTTGATGAAAGAGCCGAGCTTGCTCCTCGCGATATTGTTGCTCGCGCCATTGATTATGAAATGAAGCGGTTAGGTGCCGATTGTATGTATTTAGACATTAGTCATAAATCACCTGAATTTATTAAACAACACTTCCCGACCATCTATGAAAAAACCAAATCGCTCGGTATTGATATGACCAAGCAACCTATGCCTATCGTGCCTGCTGCTCACTACACCTGCGGCGGGGTAATGATAGATAAGCGAGGTAAAACCGATATCGATAATTTATATGCTATCGGTGAAGTAGCGTATACCGGCTTACATGGCGCAAATCGTATGGCGAGTAACTCATTGCTAGAATGCTTAGTATTCGCCAAAGCAGCAGCAGATGACATTGTACAGGGGCTTGCTAGCTATCAAAGCTACAAAAGCATCCCTGCTTGGGATGAAAGTCGCGTAACAGATTCTGACGAAGAGGTTGTTATCCAACATAATTGGCATGAACTACGGCTCTTTATGTGGGACTATGTGGGAATTGTGAGAACTACCAAACGATTAGAACGAGCATTACATCGCGTCGAGTTATTGCAGCGCGAAATTGATGAATACTACCGTAACTTTAGAGTCAGTAATAATTTGCTAGAGTTAAGAAACTTGGTGCAAGTTGCTGAGCTTATTATTAAAAGTGCGATGTCTCGTAAAGAAAGCCGAGGATTACATTACACTTTAGATTACCCAGAGTTAAGTGACGATGTTAACACGACGGTACTATCGCCTGATGAAGAACATCAGCGAGCATCACTCAACTGAACGAACGCTGTTATAGCGTAAAATAAATCGCGATAAGCGAGCATAATCTTGCGCATTGAATTGCTGCTTAGCCAGAAAACGTTGTTCAGTTTTCCCGATGCATTCGGCTTGTTGTGATTGTAAATTCAACCAACACCCCAACCAGCCAATGCGGCTATTAGGTAATAACTGATAGCTAGATTGCTGATCAAACACCAATACCCCATTATCAGCCAACGTTATGGTATGAGCTGCAAAACATGAGGGCTTATTGTATTTATCAGACCAGTAGAGAAGTAAATAACCAAGTAGCAAAGTCGCACTGGTTAGCGCACCAATTATTGGCCACACTGCGATTAATGTTAACGAACAAATCAATAACACAACAAAGCCAGGCCAGCACAACGATGACCAATGCAGCGTTTTTACCTGTATATTATACTTTGACCCGTTTGAGTATAAGTTCGACCATGGATTTAAGTTCTGGATCGTCACACTCCTCGTGTCCCATAAACCAAGCAAACAATTCAGGATCTTGGCAAGTTAATAGTCGTTCAAAAATCAGTTTATTTTCCTGAGACAAGTTATCCCAAGCTTCATCAACAAACGGTATAAATAACACATCTAACTCTAACATACCTCGACGACATGCCCATTTGAGTCGTGCTTTCATTTTTGCAGTAGTGTCTGTATCAACCGTCATTTCTTCTCAACCTATTCAGTAAATTTGCTTAAGCTACTTATCTGTAATTAGTTTAACAAATTGATCTAGGCGAATGCTATTTTTTTACACTGAGATAGTTACAGCTATGCGCTTAATTACTGTCGTTTAACCGAATTACGACAGCTAGCAAGTATTGTCTGTCTCAAAACATGTTCTCTTTGCATAAAATTTCAACAACAAATAGCTTATTCACTTGATTACCCCCTTGTATTCTTAAAAATCACCCTTATGTTTAAAAGCAGATTTGCACTTAATTTAGTAGCGTTATGACTATAACTATTGAACAATCACATCCGCCATTATCTGATCTTCCTGATACTTATTTAATTGCTCTGACCGAATGCAATGCCATCAAGCTTCAAGGTGAAGAACAAAATAAGTACTTACAAGGACAAATTACTTGCGACGTCAATGAACTTGAACAGAAGAAAATACTGCATGGCGCCCACTGTAACGCCAAAGGTAAAGTATTCTCTTGTTTTCGTTTATTTGAACGGAACGGTAGCTATCTGTTATTTCAACCTAAAAGTACCATTGAACATTCATTTGCTGAGTTAAAAAAGTTTGGGGTATTTGCGAAGGTTGAGATCACAACAGCGGATAATCTTGCCTTTTATGCACTAGTTGGTGATAACGCTGAAACACTGTTAAAAACGCAATTTAACCAAGTACCTGACAGCCAAACACCGGTAATAGAAATCAATACCACAACGCTTATCTACCTTGCAGGTAAAACCAATCGCTACCTGATCATCGATGAACAAGCACAAGTGGAGCAACATGTTGCGGCATTTTCTTTACCCGTATATTCAGCTAACGTATGGCGTTTATTAGAAATTGTTGAAGGTATCCCTTATCTCGAAAACACTGAAAAAAGCGAATTTGTCCCGCAAATGTTAAACATGCAGGCAATCAAAGGAATAAGTTTCACTAAAGGCTGTTATTTAGGTCAAGAAACCGTGGCACGCATGCAGTATTTAGGTAAAAACAAAAAAGCGTTATTTGCTTTACAGGGTCAATTACCATCGCGTACAAAAGATATTGACGTTGAAAAGCAACTCGGTGAAAACTGGCGAAAAGCCGGTGAAGTCATTGCTAGTTATGTCAGTGATGATAATCAATGCTACCTGCAAACCGTATTAGCGAGCGACACCGAGCAAACTGCTAGTTTACGAGTAAAAGCTCATCCCGATGCATTGTTAACCGTAACTGCCTTACCCTATTCACTCTCTCAAGAATAAGCCCCTATATAGGAACCAATATATGAAAATTTCAGCCAACAAAGTTGTCAAATTACACTACGCTGTATCCGACAGCGAGGACACCTTAATTGACAGCTCCTACGACCATCAACCATTAGCCATCATTCACGGCACAGGCTATTTGATCCCAGGTTTAGAAAACGCGTTAACCGATCACACAGCAGGTGATAAATTTGAAGTTGAAGTAGCGGCGGATGACGCTTATGGTCAGCGTCATGACGGATTTGTTCAAACCGTACCAAAAGAAATGTTTGCTGAAATAGAAGGTTTAGAAGTCGGCACACAATTACGCGCTGCAACAGATCAAGGCGAACAAACCGTGATTGTTATCGATGTACAAGATGATGAAATTACTGTTGATGGTAACCACCCATTAGCCGGTATCGACTTAAAATTCGATGTCGAAATTCTTGAAGTACGTGACGCTACCGAAGAAGAGCTCGCTCATGGGCATGTTCATGGTGAAGGTGGTTGTGGTCATAACCATTAACCAAGTATGATAACCACATTAATAAGGCACGGCTTAGTGCCTTATTAATGTGGCTAAATATTTAACGCAGTAATCCTGTTACCTTCTCCCGAATATCTGCGTACCGCATATGTTGACAACTAGCAAAACCTGCTAATTTTTTAACATTATTTCGAGTAAAAATGGGAACCATCAACCCCGCTAGAAAACGACAAATAGTAGCAACGGACAACGATGCAATACCTTTAGTTGCCATATGTTGGATAAACTCATTAATATAGCTAACTAATTGCTCATCGCTCAAAAATTCAAACGTTTGTGTATAGCCTAAAGTTGCAATTTTTCCCTGACATACCGAACAGTGCCCACAATGTACAGGTGCTAAATCATCATCAAAATACTGAGCTAACTGCCAACTTAAACAATCCTTTGATTGGAAAAAATCAACTAATCTGCCAATCCGCTTGATCTCACTAGCTTCTTTATCTAAAAAATAAGCTTCTAACCCTTCTATTAACTGCGCATCCGCTAACATTACCGGGTTGATGCGATAAACCTCTGTCATTTTTTTAGTTTCTAATGCAATAAACTCTCTTTCATTTAAGTATTCCAGTGCAGTTAACACCCTAGTTCGCTCACACTGATAGTTAGCAAATAAGGCGTCAAGGTCAGGCTCTCCCCACACTTTTTTAAATCGAGTATATTGAAAAATAGCGGCCAGAAAATCAGCACGCTCCCCGTCAAACGCAGCTAAGACAACCTCTTTCTGCTGGACAAATTTATATTTAACTTCGGCAAAATATGAATACATTGGCATCAAAACCTTGCGCAGCTCTAGTTGCACTAACAAGGTTTTTAGCGGCAATGGGCGAATATTGCTGGCAAGTGATAATGCGTTACCTTGCAATTCCCAATAATTATCTTTTGTTTCCTCTTCGATGGTCTTAAGGACTTGTTTAATGCCGCTTGGCTCTGGCGTATCCCCATAAACAAAGTTTTCAACCACATTCAAGCCGTCTAAGTCAGCTAAGGTAATGCAATTGGAGGGTTTGCCATCACGCCCTGCTCGCCCTATTTCCTGACTATAATTTTCAATCGATTTAGGTAAATCATAGTGAATGACAAAACGAATATCTGACTTATCAATCCCCATACCAAATGCGATGGTCGCGACAATAATGCTAATATCGCCACGCATAAACTGCGATTGAATTTGCTGGCGCACATCACTGTCAAAACCTGCATGGTAAGCATTGGCATTAATGCCCTGTTGTGTTAACGCGTTAGCAATATCTTCTGCACTGTGTTGTAACGTGACATAAACAATACCGCTACCAGACTGCTGAGCAATACATTCCACCAATTGCTCTACTTTATTCCCTTGATGACTTGGCTGCACACTCAAATTAAGGTTGTCACGGTAAAAGCCCGTTTGCACGATATGCTCAGGTGCTATGGCAAACTTATGCGCCATATCCTCTTTTACTTGCCTGGTTGCTGTAGCGGTTAATAATAAGGTTAAAGGAATAGCTAATTCTTTTTGGTAAGCCGGTAATTTTAAATAGTCAGGCCGAAAATTATGGCCCCATTCAGAAATACAATGCGCTTCATCAACGACCAACATAGAGACATTGACCGATTGAATAAACTGGCGAAAACGTTCATTTTTAAAACGTTCAACCGACACCATTAAAATTTTAATATGTCTTGCTCGCACATCAGCCATCACTTGCTGATGCTGCTCAGCCGTTAAACTCGAATCAATACTTGCTGCCTGAATCCCCTTACTGGCTAGAAAAGCAAGTTGATCTTTGATCAAGGCTAACAATGGCGAAACGACTAAGGTCAAGTGAGGAAGATGTAACGCGGTAAATTGATAACACAGCGATTTACCCGAGCCCGTAGGAAAAATCGCCAACGAGGATTGCCCATTTAATAACTGGGTTATCGTTTGTTGCTGGCCTTCGCGGAACTGCTCAAAACCAAAGACTTGCTGTAAGTTTTGCTCAAGGTTATGAGTCATGGTTTATGACCAGCAAACAAATAGATAAAATCCATATTTTCAGTTCTCTATAACAAGGTTGATCAGGCGTAATATTGTGCTTCAATGCGTTGGCAATACTGCACTAAATTAGTATATGTTCGTGCCTGCTGATTAAAACTGTTAAAAAAATCGACGGAAATAAACTCTGATAAAAAACTATAAGCTATGGCATCAAATGAGCTCGGTTGTTCGCCAAAAAAGAATGGCTGCTCACCTAATAGCGTAGCGAGTGCCGCAAAATGTTCATCTGCTATTGATAACAATTCGGTTTCACTATGACGACCGTAGCCTTGTCTAAATAAGGTTTTCTTAACATTCTTTTGCAATAAAGAAGGGATAAACCACTTTAATGGTACGGGTAGCTCATTAAAAAATGTCGCTTTGATCACAGGCCAAGTATCAGCTTTCACCCACCTTGAATATACTAAACACCAATATAAACTCTCTTCTAGCGCCTTAGTATAAAGGGTTGCTTGTGCTTTTTGTTCACTCGTTAAGTGATCATCTAAAGTCACATGATATTTTTTCGTCAGATATTGCAAAATAAAATGTGAATCAGCAATTTTTTCACCGGCATCTTCAATGTAGGGCAGCTTGCCTTTAGGCGAGTGTTTTAAATGATTAACATCACCAACAAATTCAAAATCAATATTTGCTAGCTTTAAAAACAAATCCACTTTTATTACAAAAGGGCTCGCATCAATGAGACCAAACGCCGAACCAAAACCACAGAGCTTTATCATTATTATTCCTTTAATTTTATAGTGATATCTTAACAGTGAATTCACTATACAAAAAAAACAAAACACTGTAAATAAACACAGTTAATTAGTTTGTACTCTCTCTAACAAAAAGATATTTCTCGTTGAAATCCACCTTATGTTCTGTTTATCTGTAGTTACCATTTTTTAATATTTTCGCTTGCTCTCGATACATTTAATTTATAATTAGAACAAGTAAATAGGTATAAAATGCGCAAATTATGAGAATCCTATAAAAAAAACCTCAACACCTAATGGCATTGAGGTTTTGTGATTTAAATAATCAGATTCACTATTTAAATATTATTCCCATTCAATGGTCGCTGGTGGCTTACCTGAGATGTCATACACCACACGCGAAATACCGTCGATTTCATTGATAATACGGTTAGAAACAAGCCCTAAGAAATCATAAGGTAAATGCGCCCAGTGTGCCGTCATAAAATCAATAGTTTCAACTGCACGTAAACTTACTACCCAGTCATATTTTCGGCCATCGCCCATTACACCAACCGAGCGCACAGGTAAAAATACGGTAAAGGCTTGACTGACTTTGTTATATAAATCGTGTTTATGTAACTCGTCTATAAAAATAGCATCAGCTCGACGTAATAAATCAGCGTATTCTTTTTTCACTTCACCTAAAATTCGTACCCCTAAGCCAGGGCCCGGAAATGGGTGACGATATAACATGTTATAAGGCAAACCTAACTCTAAACCAATTTTACGTACTTCATCTTTAAAAAGTTCACGTAACGGTTCAACTAAGCCTAATTCCATATCGTCTGGCAAACCACCAACATTATGATGCGATTTAATCACATGAGCTTTACCGGTAGCAGATGCCGCAGATTCAATTACATCTGGGTAAATCGTCCCTTGCGCTAACCATTTAGCATTAACAAGTTTGCTGGCTTCTTCATCAAAAATTTCAACAAACACATTACCAATGATCTTACGTTTTTTCTCAGGATCATCTTCGCCGGCGAGTCGATCTAAAAAGCGTTGCTCAGCATTAACATGAATAATGTTTAAACCAAAGTGATCACCAAACATTTCCATCACTTGCTTGCCTTCATCTAAACGCAGTAAACCGTTATCAACAAACACACAAGTTAATTTATCGCCAATGGCGCGGTGCAATAACATGGCAACGACCGATGAATCAACACCACCAGATAGCCCCAACACAACTTCATCATCACCAACTTGTGCTTTCATTTTGGCAATGGCATCTTCAATAATAGATTCTGCAGTCCATAGTTTTTCACACTGACAAATGTCAACAATGAAGTGCTCTAAAATACGCATCCCTTGCTTAGTATGAGTAACTTCTGGATGAAACTGCACACCGTAAAACTGCTTGTCTTCATTTGCCATCGCAGCATATTTACAACTTGGGGTTTGTGCAATTGTGGTAAAGCCCTCAGGAATAGCCGATACTTTATCACCATGACTCATCCACACATCCAATAAGGCATTACCATTATCACTGATAGAATCTTCAATATTTTTAAACAATGCTGATGATGCAATCACTTCAACAGAAGCATAACCAAACTCTTTATGTTCAGAGCCCTGCACACCACCACCAAGTTGTTCAGCCATGGTTTGCATACCATAACAAATACCTAATACTGGCACCTTAGCATCAAATACATACTGTGGCGCACGAGGAGAGTTATGCTCAGTGACTGACTCAGGACCACCCGCTAAAATAATCCCCGTAGGATTGAACGCTTTAATTTGCGCTTCGGTAACATCCCAAGCCCATAATTCACAATAAACGCCAATTTCACGTACTCGACGTGCAATTAACTGCGTATATTGAGAACCAAAATCTAATATTAGTATGCGGTGATCATGAATGTCTTTGCTCATGTGTTTTGTTCCTAATAATATGCTTTTAAAATTGAACAGGCTGAGCCACCATATTTACAGCTCAGCCTGCGAAAATATTTTCAAATTGTAGCTCACATTGTACAAAGTGCCGCGAATCGCTAATGGCAAGCTGTCAGCACAAATATGATAAACAATTTAACGATATCAATAATCTTATGTATTAATAACTAGCCCATGCGATAGTTAGGCGCCTCTTTGGTAATGGTCACATCATGTACATGTGACTCACCCATGCCAGCAGCAGTTATTTTCATAAACTCTGGCTTAGTGCGCATTTCTTCTATCGTCGCCGATCCCGTTAATCCCATGGATGAACGTAACCCGCCCATTTGTTGATGAATAATTGCCGCAACAGGTCCCTTATAAGCAACACGTCCTTCAATACCTTCTGGCACTAATTTATCCGCTTCACCATCAGATTTTTGGAAATAACGATCACTCGAACCCTCTTTTTGCGCCATCGCACCCAATGACCCCATGCCACGGTACGATTTGTAGTAACGGCCTTGATAAAGTTCAACTTCGCCTGGTGATTCTTCTGTACCAGCAAACATACTGCCCACCATGACACAATGCGCGCCAGCAACTAATGCTTTAGCAATATCACCAGAAAAGCGAATACCACCATCAGCAATCACTGGGATACCTGTACCTTTTAAGGCTTCAACCGCATTAGAAATTGCTGTTAACTGGGGTACACCAACACCTGTGACAATACGTGTTGTACAAATAGAGCCTGGACCAATGCCCACTTTCACCGCATCAACACCTGCATCAGCTAGTGCTTTGGCACCTGCGGCTGTCGCAACATTACCAGCGATAAGTTGCAATTCTGGGTATTTTTGACGAGTCTCAGATACTCTATCGATGACCCCTTGTGAATGGCCATGTGAAGTATCAATCAATAATACATCAACGCCTGCTGCAACTAATGCGTCGATTCTTTCGTCTGTTCCTGCGCCAACACCAACAGCTGCGCCAACGCGTAAACGACCTAACTCATCTTTACAAGCATTTGGTTTGCTTTCTGCTTTTTGATAATCTTTCACTGTGATCAAGCCCTTTAACTTAAAGACTTGATCAACCATCAATATTTTTTCGATACGATGTTCATGCATCAAGCTAAGGATTTGTTCACGCTCAGCCCCTTCATTTACAGTCACTAAATCATCTTTTTTCGTCATTAGCGCTGAGACTGGCTTAGTAAGATCTGTTTCAAAACGAAGATCACGCCCAGTTACAATACCAACTAAGTTATTGTCTGTATCAACCACTGGAAAGCCTGAAAAACCAAGTTCATCAGCTAATTCCATTACCGTACTAATAGGGGCATCAGGAGTAACTGTTACAGGATCAGACACAATCCCACTTTCAAACTTTTTCACTAAAGAGACATTTTTAGCTTGCTCTTCTATGGTCATATTCTTGTGAATAAAACCTAGACCGCCTTCTTGGGCTAATGTGATTGCTAAACGAGCTTCCGTAACTGTATCCATAGATGCAGATACCATCGGCACATTTAAGCTGATTTTTCGGGTTAATTGAGTTTTAAGATCAGCAGTATGTGGTAGCACAGTGGAATGGGCTGGTACCAATAATACGTCATCAAAAGTTAGGGCTTCTTGGGCAATTCTTAGCATCGCAACATCTCTCTAAAGTATATGGTTAGGGAGGAAATATTGCGGCAGAATTTTAACCGTTTTGTTCGCTTAGGACAACTGAAATTTTCGCGTTTTGTTAAAAAAGTCACTGTTCTTTGATTATACAATTCGATAATATTAGCAAGCAATTTACTTTAACGCCTGAAAAAGCACATTATTTATGCCTCAACCACACATATTACAAGTAAGTGAACTGACAAAAAAAGTAAAGTTTATCCTAGAAAGTGAGCTTAATTATGTCTGGTTATGTGGTGAAATTACTAATTTCGTCGCTGCAAGCTCAGGTCATTGGTATTTATCATTAAAAGATAAAAATTCACAAGTAAAATGTGCGATGTTTAAAGGCAACAATCGCCGAGTCCGAATCACACCTAAAAATGGCCAACAAGTGTTGGTAAAAGCTAAAGTATCTCTGTATGAACCTCGGGGTGACTTTCAATTGATCATTGAATTGATGGAAGAAGCTGGTGAGGGTCTGTTACGACAACAATATGAACAGCTAAAACAGCAACTTAATGCGCAGGGGCTTTTTTCTCAACAATATAAACAGGCCATACCTCAATCACCGAAAACAATTGGAGTGATCACTTCACCTTCTGGCGCTGCAATTAAAGATATTCTATCAGTCTTGAAACGGCGAAACCCAAGCATCAATGTCATCATTTATCCGGCGTTGGTCCAAGGAGAATTGGCCAAACATGAGCTTGTTAGGGCCATTGCTACAGCCAATGCACGAAACGAATGTGATGTATTGATCATCGGCCGAGGTGGTGGTTCTCTGGAAGATTTATGGGCATTCAATGAAGAAATTGTCGTCAAAGCCATTTTTGATTGTCAAATTCCAGTGATCAGTGCCATTGGCCATGAAATCGATACAACCCTGAGTGATTATGTCGCAGATAGTCGTGCTGCCACTCCCTCTGCGGCAGCTGAATTGGTATCTTCTGACAGTAGTGAGTTAATCCATCGATTAATGATGTTTAACAAACGAATTTATCAGCAAACAGTTAATACTTTATCAAAAGCAAGCCAACGCTATCAGTATTTGCTACATCGATTGAATTTAACACACCCAGAGCAACGATTAAAGAAACACCAACAGCAAGCCGATGAACTTAACTTACGACTCAATAAATTACTCGATGAAAAAGTAAAGTTTGCACGCTATCCGCTTGAACAATTACAACAGCGTTTATCTTTGGCTAGCCCATTAACAACAATCAACGCACAGCAAAGCCAATTAACGCATATCAATCAGCGCCTAAAAATGGCAATGCACAACCAGCTTAGCAAACAACAAAATGAATTTGCTCACATCATCGAACAATTGCATTTAGTGAGCCCATTAGCCACCATCGCGCGTGGCTATAGTGTGACTCGTAACCAACAAGGCAAGATCATTGCTCACGTGAACGATGTAAAAGTTGATGAGTCAATATCGGTACAACTCAGGGGAGGATGTTTACAAGCCAAAGTGACAAAGGTTACAGCAGGCTAAACCAATTATTCAGCTTCTAAGGTCACCACTTGGGTAAGTAACTTAGTGACATCATTACGGCTCTTATCGCCAAACTTCACGCCGATAGAAACGCCATTGAGCACATTTTTAATACTACAAATTTCGCCCAGCAATACCACATTGGCTAAGCCGTTATTACTATCTAAAGTGATCTCAATCTCAGTGTCTTTAACCAAAGAGATCTCTTCACCGTTATCAATTAACAATTGACAACCATTAATCGATACATCTGTAATCAAACTTTGCCAATATTTTTGCTCAATTTTCACTTTCGCACTGATATCGGTATCAATACGGACCGATTTCCGTAAACTTTGCATGGTAAGTGTTTTAGGAAATCCCAGTACAATCATTTTCGAAGGAAGTTGTATGGTTTGTTTAACAGAGCTAACAAAAGCTGCAACAGCACCTTCTTGCCCTTCAATCACCCCTCTGACAGTAACGCCTGCGCCTTGAACAATAAATTGCGAAAACGCCCCAACTTTATTCGCATCAGGAAACTGAATTAAAACATATTGTTTCGGTAAATAGCCGATAAAAGTGGTACGAAATTTGGCCTTCTGTCCAGCAGGTGTTGAAATATCAATCGTAACAGTAGACCCTGCTTGCATTAAGCCAAGGTGACGTTGCAAGCGGGCTGCGGTTTCAATTTTCACTGCTGATGAAGGCATGTTTTCTAGGTAAGTAGTTAATTTTTATTATGATTAATCTAGACAAGATAACGACAAATTGCAATTCTTATATTTTCATTGTCGCCCTAAAAGCTGATTTTAGGGCGATAGTTGCTATTTTTTATAACCTTGCGTTTTACGCGCAAGTTTTTTCTGCTCAGAGAAACTTAATTTTTTCTTACCAGAGAATGGGTTCGCTGTTTCTCTAAATTCAATTTTTATCGGAGTTCCCATCACTTTCAATGATTTACGATAATAATTCATCAAATAACGTTTATAAGAAACCGGCAGCTGTTTGGTTTGATTACCATGAATGACGATAATAGGAGGATTATATCCGCCAGCATGAGCATACTTAAGCTTGATCCGACGACCATTATGCATCGGTGGCTGATGATCAAATATTGCCATATCTAATATTTTAGTCACCATCGAAGTCGATATCCGTTTAGTTGCCGACACAAACGCTTCTTCTACTGACTCGTATAAGTGACCGACACCTGTGCCATGCAAAGCAGAAATAAAATGAATACGCGCAAAATCAATAAAGCCTAAACGTCGATCTAATTCAGTTTTAATACTGTCTTTAACATGTTCACTTAAGCCATCCCATTTATTAACGGCTAGCACTAATGAGCGACCCGCTTCTAAAATAAAACCTAATAAACTTAAATCTTGATCGGTGATCCCTTCTTGGGCATCAATCACTAACAAACAAACATTGGCATCTTCAATAGCACGGAGTGTTTTAATCACAGAATATTTTTCTACAACGTCTGTGACATTCTTACGGCGTCGGATCCCTGCAGTATCAATTAAGGTATATTCACGTCCATTACGTTCCATTGGAATATAGACACTGTCACGTGTTGTACCTGGCATATCATACACAACGACCCGCTCTTCACCCAAAATACGGTTGGTTAATGTCGACTTACCCACATTAGGTTTACCAATGATCGCCAACTTGATTTTGTCATGCTCTTCTGGCGCCGCTTCAATATTTTGTTCATCAAGTTCTTCAGCCGATGACTCTGAATCATCTGTGTCATGGCTTTGACCTAAGGCTTCAATATGAGGACTTAACGCCAATGTTAATAACTGCGAAACACCGCGCCCATGAGCCGCGGCAATTTGATGAACGTCACCTAATGCTAATTGATAGAACTCTGCCACCGCAGAATCAGCATCAATACCATCAATTTTATTTGCCACTAAAAAGACTTTTTTATTTTGCTTACGCAAGTGCTCTGCAATGCCAATATCCGCAGAAGTCATACCGGCACGGGCATCCACTAAAAACAGTACTGCATCGGCTTCATCAATCGCCATTAACGACTGTTCAGCCATCAATGCATCGATACCTTCTTCATCGCCATGGATGCCACCAGTATCGATAACAATAAAAGGATGTTCTTCAACTTCCGCTTGCCCATACTGGCGATCTCTGGTCAAACCAGGATAATCAGCTACAAGCGCATCCCGACTGCGAGTTAATCGGTTAAATAAAGTAGACTTTCCAACATTTGGACGCCCTACTAGAGCCACAACAGGAAGCATGCTGACCTCAAAAATAAAATAAAAACAATTGCCATAATAACAAACAACGGCTCCGAAGACTTAACGCCACGGAACCGTTATTAGTGTAGTTGATAAAAAACCGTTAAGGTGTTTTTATCGCCTGTAAATCACCATCACGTGATTGTGCATAAAGCACGTTATCTTCAACAACAGGAGTACTATGAATGCCACTACCATCAACCAAATGACGGGCAACAATTTCCCCCGTTTCTTGATCTAACCAATGTAAGTAACCTTCATAATCCCCAACCACCACATAGTCATTGACTACGGCAGCACCGGTTACACCACGATTAGTTAACGATAGTTGACTCCATTTCTCTAAGCCGTTGATACGATCTACCGCATAAACATGACCTTTCACATCAGTGATAAATAAAGTGTTGCCACTTACCGCTATTTTACGGAAAGAGGAATACTGACGTTTCCATAAAGTTCGACCCGAGCGTAAATCTACAGCAACAAAGTGACCGCGAGAAGAAATGGCATAAACCTTATCGCCATAAATCAATGGCTGACTATCAATATCGATCACTCGTTGTAATTCCGTTGAACCTGTGGCTTCACCCACTTCGGCGGTCCAACCTTGCTGACCATTATCAACGATATATACAGTTAAGCTACCATCAGCAGAGCCAATGATCACGCCACCAGCAGCCATTGCAGGTGCGCTGATGCCTCGTAGAGTTAATGGCGGAACTTCTTGTTCAACACTCCATAATTCTTCACCATTACTGGCATTAAATGCTTTGATCACACCAGATGCTGAATTGACCACTAAAGTGCCGGCATCTATCGCTGGGGACGCAATAACCTCACCTTTAATTTTCGCCTGCCATTCAATGGTGCCGTCATCAGCCGATAAAGCCACTACTTGGCCGTTTTCACTACCAATAAATACCTTGTTAATGCCTGCAACTGGGCCACCTGCTAGCAAAGCAGGCTTTTTACTCGCCCAAAATCCGCCATTTGGGTTTTCTTTTCTTAAATCGGCATGCCATAACTCTTTACCAGTGACACGGTCAAAAGCAAAAGCATCTCCTTCTCGACTGGCACTAAATACTTTATCGTAAGCAACTATCGGTGATAATCGTGAATAATAATGGCCAACACCATCATCAACACTGGCTTCCCATAACACTTGTGGTTGAAACTTTTCGGTAATTTCAGTCAATTCAACCGGTTCAGTTTCGTCTATCTCATCTTCCGTAGAAGAACATGCCATTAATCCAGCAGTTAAGAAGCAAGTAACAAATAACTTCTTGGCTAAGTTCATATTGATTCGATTTATTTTATGATTAAAAAGCACTCAGGGCTCCATTATTTTTATGTTCACTTCTTTGACCAAGAAAATCATTAAAGTTCACGATAATTGCGATTGTTATACCAATTACCTTTATCAATGAGTGTTTGATTATTTACTTAACACGATATTTTGCGCTAGATCATCCAACTTCATTTGTAATATCGGCGCGACGTTATCACCAGATGCATCAATTGCTGCTTGATAGGCCGCTCTTGCTTGCTCAACTTTATCTTGTTGTAACAAAGCATCGCCTTTAATTTCTTCAGCCGTGGCTTTAAATGAAGCAGGTAATGTTTTTGAAACCGTCGCAATCGCTTGCTCATACTGTTCAAGTTGAATTTGTACACGTGCTAATCTGACAGCAGCGATCGCTTTAATACTAGTTTCAGCAGTGTTATTAATTGCCGTTGTTAAGTACTGCTCAGCCTGCTGCCAATCTTGATGTTCTGCGGCATCTTTAGCTAATGCCAATGCAGTTAACGCCGAATAACCAGAATCCGCATTCTCTTGCACAAATTTATCACCCGCAGCACGATACGCTTTATCGTCTTTATCTGCTAAAGCAATCACATCTTGGTAGGCTTCAGAAACATTTAATTCACTTGTTAATTTGTGATCTTTGTAATAGCCATAACCAATAAAACCTGCAAAGCCAATAATAAGGCCAGCAATAATGGAATTACCATTGTCTTGCCAAAATGCTTTAATCGCTTCTACTTGTTGTTCTTCTGTTTGATGATCAGCCACTGTATACCCTTAAATTAATGCTGTTAATAAGTTTGGCACTTGGTCAAAGGCCACACTTTGTTGTTCATGTTGTCCGCGCAAATATTTTACTGTCACGGTTTGGTTAGCAATTTCATCTTCACCTAAGATAATCGCTATTTGAGCGCCCGACTTGTCGGCACGTTTCATTTGTTTTTTCATATTGCCACCACCACAGTGACTTTGTAAGCGAATTTCGCGTACTTGATCTCGCCATTGCTCTGCTAATACATTCCCTTGAATATCCGCTTGTTCACCCAGCTTGATAATATAAGCATCCACTTGAGGGCGAATGTTTTGTATTTTATCTAAGCTGGTTAACATCAACACTAAACGCTCAATACCAAGCGCGAAACCAAAGGCAGGAGTCGCTTTACCGCCTAGTTGTTCTACTAAGCCATCATAACGCCCACCCGCACAAATCGTCCCTTGCGCTCCTAAACTATCAGTCACCCACTCAAACACAGTGCGGTTATAATAGTCTAAACCACGTACTAATTTATCATTGATAACGTACTCAATACCTGCCGCATCTAAACGTTGACAAACCCCTTCAAAATGCTCAAGCGACTCAGCGTTAAAATAATCAGAAAGTTTTGGCGCCCCCGTTAATGCCGCTTGTACCTCAGGGTTCTTACTATCTAAAACACGTAATGGATTGGTGTGCATACGTCGCTTAGAATCTTCGTCAAGCTGGTCTTCTTTTTCGGTCAAAAACGCAACTAAAGCATCACGATAGTTAGCGCGCTCTTCATTGGAGCCCAGTGAATTAATCTCTAAAGTGACAAATTCATTGATCCCCAACTCACGCCATAAACGCGCGGTTAAGCTGATCACTTCGGCATCAATATCTGGTGAAGCAATACCAAAAGCTTCTAAACCAAATTGATGAAACTGACGGTAGCGACCTTTTTGCGGACGTTCGTGTCGAAACATTGGTCCCATATACCACAAACGTTGCTCTTGATTGTATAACAAACCATGCTGATTACCAGCTCGCACACAACTGGCAGTTCCTTCTGGTCGTAAAGTAAGGCTATCGCCGTTACGATCATCAAAGGTGTACATTTCTTTCTCAACAATATCGGTTACTTCACCGATAGAGCGTTTAAACAGAGCGGTCGATTCAACAATAGGCATACGAATTTCAGCAAATCCGTAATTACTCGCCACGCGACGTAATACTGACTCCACCATTTGCCAAACATTAGTTTCTGAAGGTAAACAATCGTTCATCCCTCGAATTGCCTGTATCGTTTTACTCACCTAAATGTTCTCTCTTGCAGAAATGTAAAATAAAGCGCGCATTATAGGCAGTTTAGCGACAAACGTAAACTAGCCAACACCCGAGGTTGGTTTTTACTATTCAATTTCTTCAATATCAATTTTATTGGCCTGATCCATTAACGCCGCTTTCGCGCGAATTCGTTGCTCCAATTGATCAACCAAGTCATTGTTATCAAAGCGCTCTTTTTGACGGATACCGTCTAAATAAAAGCCACTTTTCTTACTACTTCCGGTTAGACCTAAATCAGAAACGGTCGCTTCACCAGGGCCATTAACAATACAGCCGATAATAGACACGTCCATCGGGGTCATAATGTCTTCAACTCGTTGTTCCAATTGATTCACAGTGTTGATCACATCAAATTCTTGTCGAGAACAACTAGGACAGGCAATAAAATTAATCCCTCGACTACGCAATTTCAGTGATTTTAAGATATCAAAACCAACTTTAATTTCTTCAACTGGATCTGCGGCTAAAGAAACACGCAAGGTATCTCCGATACCTTCAGATAACAACAAGCCCAAACCCACAGAAGATTTCACCGAACCAGAACGCAATCCGCCGGCTTCAGTAATGCCTAAATGCAATGGGTTATCAATTTGCTTAGCTAATAGTCGATATGAACCAACCGCTAGAAACACATCTGACGCTTTTACGCTCACTTTAAACTCATGAAAGTTTAACCGGTCGAGTATATCAACATGACGCATGGCTGATTCAAGTAAAGCTTCAGGCGTAGGTTCGGTATATTTTTCTTGAATATCTTTTTCTAGCGAACCGCCATTAACGCCAATACGAATCGGAATGTTATTATCACGGGCACATTCCACCACCGCACGAACACGATCCTCTCGACCAATATTTCCTGGGTTAATACGTAAACAGTCAGCACCATATTCTGCCACTTTCAATGCAATACGATAATCAAAATGAATATCTGTCACTAAAGGCACATTCACCTGTTGTTTGATTGCTTTAAATGCTTCTGCAGCATCCATGGTTGGGATACTGACACGAACAATGTCTGCACCAACCGCCTCTAATGCTTTAATTTGAGCCACTGTTGCAGCAACATCCGTTGTTAAGGTATTGGTCATCGATTGCACAGAAATTGGCGCATCGCCCCCCACGGGCACGTTGCCAACCATTATCTGACGAGACTTTCTGCGAATGATAGGAGATTCTTTAAACATAATAACTCAAAATGTTGACTAAGGTGGTTACTCGAGAGGCAGGGTAAATTTGGCAATATTACCACTGCTAAACTGTGACATATCGACAGATGCTTGCTGATAAACAATACTGACTAATTCAGGTTTACCCAAAGTGATGGTAAATGGTGCTTGACCACTAATATTCATCACATAACCTGACTTTTTAATGCCCCAAGCAATACGCTCGCCAGTGGCATCATAAATATTAACCCAACAATCACCCGAAAAAGTAAATTGAGCCTGCTCAGGCGCGCCAAAATCAACGGTGGTAATAGCATCATCTTCACTTGCTAGCGCATCGTTATTACTTTCCGTACTTTCGCTTTTTGCAATCTGGTTTTGGGCAGCTTCAGTTACTTGCTCATCAACTTGCTCTGTTGTTGGCACATTTGCAATAAGCGTATCGGATAATGGCGTAGTTTGTTCATTGTCAGTGTCTGTATCTGTTTCAGCTGCTACAGCTTGCTCAGGCGTTAAGTTGCTACTTGTTTTGCTAACTTGACTTACTTCATCAGCAGTATTGACGACTTCAGGCTGATTGGCACTCACTGCCTCAACTTTATTTTGATCGCTATCTTGCAACCACCACATTATGGTTGCACCAATCAATAGCGCTAAAATCAAGTAACTGATCCACATAATGCGATTACTTTCAGCTTGCTTTTCTGTTTGCTTAGAAAAGCTTTGCATTTCAGCCCCTTGCTTATGAGCTACATTAAGCATTTCATAGCTTTCAAGCACTTCATCTACCGAAATATTCACGAGCTTTGCATAGTTTTTTAAATAGCCACGATTAAAGGTTGAAGGCAATGATTGGTCAAAAATTTCTTGTTCAATTTCTTTCACTAAGGTGGTTCGGAAATTTAACCTATCCGCCACTTGCTGCTGTGTGAGACCTAGGGACTCTCGTGCTTCTGCCAGCATTTGGCCTGGGCCAATAACTTCAATATCTTCAGGTAGCTCTACTACCTCTTTTTCTTCACTCATTTAGTTATTGCTCTTAAGACTTCACTATTTTTTTCGGGTTCGCTAAATAAATAACATCACCTATTTTTAAAACATTAGAGCGTTTAATGCCATTCCAGCGCTCTATCGCTTTCATATGAATGTTATATTTTTTCGAAATAGAATATAGACTATCTCCTTTAACCACAACATGTACTGGTAAAGTGACTTGCTGACCTTCACTATTCACTTGGTTTATCTTTTCAGCCGAGTCGACAGCTACATCTTTTTCAGCTTGTGATTTAACAATTTCTTGCGACGGCTTTTCTGGCTTTTTGACCGTGTTTTTAACCACAGAACTGTTAGGCGATAATTTCACCATACGCTTTTTTCTGCTCTTTTGCGCCGCTGTTCGTAAGCTCTCTTGATACTTTTGCGCTAATTTGTCCGCTTCGATTGTACTCAAACCGTTAAGTAAATACTGTTTTGATTGGTACGAATTCGGAAACATTTTTACTAGCATGGCAGCATAGTTTTTCGCCGTTTTTAGATTACGTCCCTTTGCAAAAACCTTATAGGCTAAGGCTAATGACTCAGGTGAAAAGCGACGTGACGCTTTTTCGTATCGTTTTAAGAAAACATCGGCCTGTTTATAATCCCCTTTAGCATATTGCAATTTCACCATGTTTAATAAGGAGGATGCATTACTGGGACTATGGGCAATTGATTTACCTAAGTATAATTCGGCTTTGTTAAAATCATTTGCTTGTAGCTGACACAAGGCCAGATTTTCATAGCTTTGGGCAACCAAAATATAACTCGGCACCGCAATCGCTTTTAACATTTGCTCTTCAGCGGCTTGATAACGCCCCTGTTTACACAAAAACACACCATAATTATTCAAGGTATCGGCATCATCTGACTTAATAGATAATGCTTTTTCATAAGATTGAATTGCCTGTTCAGGCTCACCAACCGTATCATAATAATGAGCAAACGCGGTATAAACTTGCACTAATTTAGGCGCAAATCGTTTGGCTTTTTCTAGATTGAGCTTTGCTTGGGAGGTATTGCCCATTTTCAAATAGCCTAACCCTAGCGAAATCCTTGTCATCGCAATTTCATTCTGGGTTGACTCATTTTGAACAACAGGCGTGCTCTTATCATTTTCGTAGTTTTGCGTGACACAGCCAGAAACCGTTAACGCGAAACAACAGCCAACCATGAACCGATTAAATTTTTGCATAAAATACTGACGTCACTATTTATTTGTAGGTTATCAGACTATTTTTACTGAAATTTGTTCAGCTTTCACCTGTTTTTTTTCAGCGATTGTTGAGGTACGTTTGGTTCTATCTAAAACATCACCCGCTAACTGCCCACATGCCGCGTCAATATCGTCACCACGAGTGCGTCGCGTGATAACCGTAAGCCCATAAGATTGCAGGACTTTATCGAATCTATCAATACGAGAATTGCTTGAACGCTTATAGGGTGAACCTGGGTATGGGTTAAATGGGATCAGGTTTATTTTACTGGGTAAATCTTTTAACGCATGCGCTAATTGATGTGCTTGATCAGTACTGTCATTAACATGATCAAGCATCACATACTCAATCGTTGCTTGTTTGTTTGCTTTTGAACCATCAATATAACGACCAGCCGCCTGAAGAAATTCTTCGAGCGGATATTTTTTATTGAGCGGCACTAATTCATCACGTAACTCATTGTTAGGCGCATGAATAGAGATGGCCAAGGCGCAATCAATCTTTTCTTTGAGCATATCGAGCGCTGGCACCACACCTGAGGTACTCACAGTCACACGACGCTTTGATAAACCATACCCTAAATCGTTAAGCATTGTATCTAATGCTGGGATCAAGTTTTTCATATTCAGTAAAGGTTCACCCATGCCCATCATCACAATATTGGTAATCGGGCGTTTACCC
This sequence comes from Thalassotalea sp. G2M2-11, assembly GCF_017168195.1. Lineage (GTDB taxonomy): Bacteria > Pseudomonadota > Gammaproteobacteria > Enterobacterales > Alteromonadaceae > Thalassotalea_E. The sequence goes on along the minus strand of NZ_JADNYL010000001.1, from coordinate 920,358 downwards.
GCGATGCGCGTAGCACCGATATCATTGGCGACACGCCATACTTGACCAATAATTTCTGCCGTTGATAAGTTGCGGTTAAACCCTTGCTGAGCCGTCGAACAAAACGTACATTCTAGTGCACAACCAACCTGAGATGACACACATAAAGTGGCACGATCATTTTCAGGGATCCATACCGTTTCAACTTCTTGTCCGCCTTCTAATTTCAGGGCGTACTTAATTGTGCCATCAGACGATACTTGTTTTTGTGAAATTTCTGGCGCTTTAATTTCGGTATTACGCTGTAGTTTCTCTCTTAACTTTTTGTTGAGGTTTGTCATCAACTCAAAATCGGAATAACCGAAGTGATAAATCCACTTCATTAACTGGTCTGCACGAAAAGGTTTTTCGCCAATTTCTGCAAAAAATTCACGCATCGACTGATGATCAAAGTTCAGTAAGTTCACTTTTTTCTTAGTCGACGGCGTTACGATTTCGGTCACATCACTCATGAAAATAATTTCTCAATACAACAAAATTTAAAGGGCGCAAATTGTACACTTTTTAGACGAAACAAACAATTTAAACAGGAATTATCAATAATTGTTAATCAGCTCGAGCAAGTGCTATACAGTCTTAAACGGGCTAACAATTAGCGATAAAACACAAGTTACTAAACACAGAAAAGGATTTTACCGAACATCAGTAAAATCCTTTTAACTATTAATTTCAGGTTAAAACGTAGATAACTTCTTGATTAACAAGGCGCTAGCGCGGAGCCTAGTTTACTAGGTGAGCACTTGCAACACAGTTAAGCGTGAAATTAGCACGTTTAAATAGAAATTAACGAGTACGTGGGCAGATCTCATCATCAGAGAAGAAATACGCAATTTCACGTGCAGCTGATTCTAAAGCATCGCTACCGTGAACCGCATTTTCATCAATTGAATTTGCATAATCAGCACGTAAAGTACCCGCTAATGCTTCAGCTGGGTTAGTAGCGCCCATGATTTCACGGTTTTTAAGAACAGCGTTTTCGCCTTCTAATACTTGTACCATTACAGGGCCAGATGTCATGAATTCAACTAAAGCACCAAAGAAAGGACGCTCGCTATGTTCAGCATAGAAACCTTCTGCTTTTTCTTTAGTTAAGTGAACCATTTTAGAAGCAATGATTTTTAAACCAGCAGTTTCAAAACGGTTGTAGATTTGACCAATTACATTTTTTGCAACTGCGTCAGGTTTTACGATAGAAAACGTACGTTCGATAGCCATGATAAGCCCTCATTATAAATTTGAATAAATAGGTGTAAAAATTTTGGCGCGATTATAGACGAATTGCTGGCAATAACCAAGCAGTTATCCAGTTAGTCAAATAATTCACCTATTTGCTACTGGCAATAACCAAAAGAACATCAGCTTGTGATGTCCTTGACCGAAAATATGCCCCCTTGAAAATAAGCGGATAACTCTTAAGTTTAGGCATAAAAAACGGGCAACAGAAATGATGCCCGTTTTAATTTTAACGTCTTCTTAACTAAATGCTGATACGCTTATAGTGACGATACGCAGGATGCCAAAAATTTCGCTCAATTTTGGCTCGTAGGCTATCATCATCAATCGCTAATGCATGGCCTTGCTCAAATGCGACTTTAGCGACAGCAAAAGCAATGTCTTTACTTAGGTTGGCAATTTCTCTTAATGGCGGTAATAACTCGCCTTCCCCATCATTAGCAAGTGGTGAGGCTTGTGCTAAAGTGCTACTGGCAACCATTAACATTTCATCAGTAATACGATTAATATTGGCAGAGATGACCCCTAAACCAATCCCTGGAAACACGTAACTATTATTACACTGCGCAATTGGGAAGAGTTTGCCATTGTGCTCAACCGCATCAAACGGACTACCTGTTGCGACAATAACTTGCCCATCAGTCCAATGAATCACTTGTTCCGGTGTCGCCTCTACTTGGCGAACCGGATTACTTAATGGGAAAATGATAGGCAGTTCACAATGGGCTTTCATTGCTTTGATCACTTGCTCGGTAAAAAGACCAGGCACACCTGAAACGCCAATTAATATATCCGGCTGAGCATTTTCCATCACTTCCAATAATGACGCATATTCTCCTGCAACCTGCCAATCAGTTAATGCGCTATGTGTTTGCATCAACTTTTGCTGAAAATCACGCAAGCCTTCCATGCCTTCGGTTAACAAGCCTAAACGATCAACCATATATACTTGGCTTCGAGCTTGCTCTGGTGAAATGCCTTCACTAGTCATTTGGGCAATGATCTGCTCAGCAATACCACAACCTGCAGAACCAGCTCCAACAAATACCACTTTTTGACTAGATAAGTTTTGCCCTTTTGAACGACAAGCCGCTAGTAATGTACCCACAGTAACCGAAGCAGTACCTTGAATATCATCATTGAAACAGCAAATTTTCTCTCGATAACGCGTTAGTAATGGTGTCGCGTTTGGTTGTGCAAAGTCTTCAAATTGCAACATGACATGCGGCCAACGGCGTTTCACGGCTGTGATAAACATATCGACAAATTCATCGTACTCTTGCTGATTAATGCGTTTACGGCGTGAGCCCATATACATAGGATCATTTAATAATTTTTCATTATTAGTCCCAACATCAAGCATCACCGGTAAGCAATAAGCCGGACTAATACCACCACATGCGGTATATAACGCTAATTTTCCAATCGGGATCCCCATGCCGCCAATGCCTTGATCGCCTAAGCCCAAAATGCGTTCGCCATCGGTAACCACGATCACTTTTACTTTATTTTTGGTGGCATTACGTAAAATATCATCCATCTGATCACGTTCATCATAGGCAATAAATAAACCTCGATTACTTCGATAAATATCAGAAAACTGCTCACATGCATCCCCCACCGTCGGCGTGTAAATAATGGGTAACATTTCTTCTAAATGATCTTGGACCAATTTGTAATACAAGGTTTCATTTTTATCTTGAATAGCGCGTAAATAAATATGTTTATTTAAGTTAGTGCGAAAGCTACTGTATTGGCGATAACATCGATCAACTTGTTCTTCGATAGTTTCGTAACTTGGTGGTAATAACCCCGTTAAGTTAAAGCTTGCACGCTCTTCTTTGCTAAACGCGCTGCCTTTATTAAGTAATGGGGACTCTAAAAGACTAGGACCTGCATAAGGAATATATAATGGACGTTTGCTAAATTTTGACATAAGTAATTACATTATTTTAACTGACGAGGCTCACTGGTTAGTTCATCGTTGAATAATAGCTAGCGGCACACAAAAATAAACAAGGTGAATAGCGAAAATTCACCACACAAATAAACAGCCCAAGTATAGACGATGAGTAGACGACAAAATAGGGTTTATTATCAGCAATTTGATAAAAAAGAGTTAAAATAGATTTAAATCATCAAAGTAATTGCTTTTAATCCATTTCAGCCATCCATGCTAATTGAATTGCCTCTAACACACGTTCACCACAATGAGCGGGGTCATCATCAAAATTATCTAACGCCAGTATCCATTCTCGCAACTCGGTAAAATGCAATTTAAACGGATCCACATCGGGATAATGTTCCATTAAATCCAATGCGATTTCTTGCGAATCTGTCCAACGGTATCCCATCACTTTTCCTCATTTGATCAATAAATGAAACCAAAATGCATCAGCAAGTAGCATAAGAATCAGCCAGATTAAAATCAGCCGTGCTCGACGACAAAACTCGCAATCGGTATGCCACATAGCCAATAACTTCTTTTTCATAAAATTCAATAATTAATAAAGCCTATCGCTTGAGTATAGAGTAAAATATAGTGATTAGTTAACCTCATAATAAAGAAACTTCCCATGAGCACGATTACATTTTCTCCACAAGAAAAAGAACAAATGATCATTAAATTACAGCGCTACTTTACCAGAGAGCTTGAACAAGAGCTGGGACAGTTTGACGCTGACTTTTTATTGGATTTTTTCGCGCAAGAAATGGGCGTTTATTTTTATAATCGCGGTTTATATGATGCACAACAGATAGTAAATGAGCGAGTAGAACAAATAAGCGATGCCATTTATGAGATCGAACAGCCAGTTAACAATTGATAAATATCAAATTGGCTAACATTTATTTGATTTAAGCCATAAAACTTTTATCGCGAATGCGTATAATTATCGCTATAAACACTAACAGCTCAGAAAATAACTTATGATGCAAATAACCGATTTACAAAAAGAGCAGAAAATTCTGCCGATATTACGTCTTGGCTTTCGACCCTTTTTTTTGTTAGGCGCAGCTTTTGCCATTGTTGCTGTGATGCTTTGGCTATTGATGTTTCAAGGAAAAGGTTCTTTATCACCTTTTGGTGGCGGTTATTGGTGGCATGTACATGAAATGATTTTTGGATTTGCTGGCGCTATCATTGCTGGCTTTTTGTTAACGGCGGTACAAAACTGGACCGGCATTAAAGGAATTCAAAATAAATCGCTATTGTTCTTAGTGTTGCTATGGTTATCAGCACGGTTTGCCTTATTATTTCCTAACGTACTCGGTACTACCGTTAGCATGATACTCGATTTATCCTTTTTACCAGCCGTAGCAATTTTTTTGGGGCGGCCAATCGTTGCTATCAAGCAATATCGAAACTTATTCTTTGTGCCTCTGTTAGTACTATTTACCTTAGTAAATATTCAAATGTATCTGTCAGTATTTGAGCCTGCAAGTGTTTCTACACAGCTAACAGCCTATACTGGCGTGATGCTAGTGACCTTTTTAATGTCTGTTATGGTTGGGCGTGTTGGCCCTATGTTTACCGCAAATGGTACTCAAACGCCAAAAGTAACCCCTTTACCTTTGTTAGATAAAGCAACAAATGGCTCCATTGCTATCGTCACCTTTTATTTATTCGCCCACCCTATCGTAAATACTAATTTTTCAATACTCGGTGGTTTATTAATGATTGCGGCAACCTTTCAGCTTATCCGTATCACTCGCTGGCGCCCATGGATCACAATTAAGGTGCCATTATTATGGTCATTGCACTTATCAGTGCTTTTTATTGCCTTTGGTATGGGGTTGATTGGTATCAGCTACTTTTCCAGCGACATTGCCAGTAACCACGTATGGCACATGCTAACTATCGGAGGTATGGGTGGATTGATTTTAGCTATGATTGCTCGCGTTTCACTAGGCCATACCGGACGAATGTTACAACCGCCTAAAACCATGTCAGTGGCGTTTCTTGCAATATTTGTTGCCGCAGTTATTCGTAGCGTGTTACCTATCTTTTCACCTGAAGCAAACATGGCGCTCTATCAAGCCAGTGCTGGATTTTGGTATATCGCTTTTGGTATATTTGTTTATCATTATGCCCCAATGTTAGTGAAAGCAAGACAAGATGGCCGTCCAGGCTAATAACAATTTTATCAGGAGTTTGCCTAGTGAAAGCTGTGTTTTTAGATCGCCAAACATTTAGTGAAAATATTTGTTTAGACGATCTGACTAGGCAACTGACTCATCTAGAAGTTTACGATTTTACTGCTCCTTCACAAGTTCTGACTCGCTGCCAAAATGCTGAGATCATTCTCACTAATAAAGTGGAATTAACAGCAGAATTACTGGAACAGTTACCTCAATTAAAACTGGTATGTATCACGGCGACAGGGATTAATAATATTGATATTGACGCGGCAAAAGCATTAAACATCGCCGTTACAAATGTTAGCGGCTATGCCAAGCAATCGGTTGCTCAATATGTGTTTGCCCAACTGCTGAATTATTTTAGCCAACCGAATCATCACAGTGACAATGTAGCAAATGGCTTGTGGCAGCATTCCGCTAGTTTTTGTTTACATGGTAATGGCAGCATTGAATTAGCTGGGAAAACTCTTGGCATTGTCGGCTATGGCAGTTTAGGCCAAGCGGTTGCAACGATTGCTCAAGCGTTTGGCATGCAAGTGTTAATCAGTGAACGCCCTAACGCGAAAGCTATCAGAGCAGGACGAATAGCATTTGAGCAGCTTACTCAACAAGTTGATATTTTAAGCTTACACTGCCCACAAACATTAGATACGGAGCAGTTAATCAACGCTGCTGTACTCAAAAAAATGAAAAAATCCGCCGTATTGATAAACACGGCACGTGGTGCTTTAGTCAACGAAACTGATTTGCTCCAAGCACTCAATCAGGGGGAAATCGCCCACGCCATTTTGGATGTCATCAGCCAAGAGCCTCCTTCGGCTGATCATCCATTACTACGTGAGCAACCCAGTAACCTCGTTATAACCGCACACATTGCTTGGGCAAGTATTGAAGCGCAGCAACGACTGATTAATTTAGTTGCAGACAATATTGCCGCCTTTAAACAAGGCAAGTTAGTTAACCGCATTGCGTAGCAAAGCCACTAAAACCAAGTATCTTTAATTTTACCATAGTGAAAATAGCCCCATTGCCCGATACGGCGCATAGGCGCCAACGGAAACTTTGGTAAAGGACATTGATATAAAGGCAAGTTTGGCACCGATTTTTCTGCCACCTTTTCAGCCAAACGCTTACCCGCTTGCACAGAAAACGATACGCCCGAACCGCAATATCCCATACTATAAAAGACATTATGTTCAGGGTTTTGATAAATATGCGGTAAGTCATCTAGCGCCATACAAATCCACCCCGACCATGCATAGGCAATATTAAGATTTTGTAATGCAGGGAAGCTGGTTTTCAACACAGATAACAAACGGTTCGCATAATAAGGATCTTCAGCATTTTTACCAGTAATAGCACCGCGACCACCAAATAAAATACGATTATCCGGGAGTTTTCGGTAATAGTACTTTAACGCGCGCGTATCCATCACCACATTGGATGAGATGAAATTACATGCCGCTATTTGTTCATCCGTTAACGGCTCTGTCACTATGATTTGAGACAATACTGGCAAGGTACGATCGGTGATCAATGAGTGGAAACCTTTAGGGGTATAGCCATTGGTGGCTAAAACAACCTTTTTAGCCTTCACCACCGCCTTGGGAGTGATCAATTGATGCCCCGTAGGTGTTTGATGCCAGTCCTCAACGGGAGTGGCGCAATGGATCTTAGCTCCCGCTTGGCGAGCAAGTGTTTGATAACCCCATGCTAATTTTAGTGGGTTAAGCCCATAGCCGTCTTGATAACGGATCGCCCCATAAGCATTTTGATCAACCATATAGTCATGATGTAGCTCTGCACGTGATAGCACCTGCACGTCATAACCGAACATTTTTTGCTGTAACTTAGCTAAATCAATCAGCTCTTGTAACTTATTCGCCTTATGCGCCACTTTAATATAACCTGGCGATTGCACCTGACAGTCAATGCCCTCAGCAATCAATTGATTCACTGTATCGACGCCTGCTGACATTTCATCATAAATGCCACGCATCACAGTTTCACCCCATTGCTTTTGCATCTGGCTATAAGATTTTCGACCAGAAGATTTCAAAATAAAGCCAGCATTTCGACCACTACAGCCCCATGCGCTTTGGTTAGCTTCCACAACCGTGGCTTTAATGCCGTGTTCACGCGCTAAATGCAACGCACACGACAAACCAGTATAACCAGCTCCTATGATGGCAACATCAACATCAATATCTTGTGAAAGTGCTTGATCATTATCAGGAGCAATACCAGAATTTTCAGCCCAGTAACTTTTTGGATAAGCTTCACCGCATCCAGGGGATACATCATGTAGAGGGTCGTACATCTTATTACCTTTAATTAATTACAGTGCTAAACTAGCAACAAAATTAACATTAGCCAAATAATTTCCCATGAATAAAAACATTATTTATCGCCCGCTAGCACCACAAGATTATCAAGCGGTCATTGCACTAGGTAATTTCGTACACGGCGAAGGTTATATGGACACAGTAAAAGTTAAACAATGGGTTGAACAAGGCATAAAAGATCAAGTAAACGCTAGCTATGTCGCTTATGATAAGGATAAATTAGTTGGCTTTCGTATCACCTTTGCCGCCAAGCAATGGCACATTGACAAATGGTGTAGCCCTGTAAAATGGCAAGTGGCACCAGCACATGTGTGCTACTTTAAATGCAATACTGTGGATGAAAATTATCGTGGGCATGGCATTGGCAGTAAATTATTAAAATTAGCAATCAACGCAGTGAAAAAACAAGGGGCGCAGGCAGGTGTCAGTCATCTGTGGATGCAAAGCCCAGGCAATAGCGCAGTTAAGTATTTTAGTAAATGCGGCGGTACACTAGTCACCCAACATCCCAGACGTTGGAATGAATTGGAAGATTATATCTGCACACTCTGTGGCAAAGATTGTCATTGCAGCGCGGCGGAAATGATCATTCTTTTTGATAAAAAATTCGTTTAAAGAATAGCATGCTCAAACTGCCATCATAAAGATTAAAAGCGCTATGAATTTTAATTACTTAATATCAAACCTGATAGCGCAAAGTACAACACTCTTTAATTAACCTACTCCACTACTGAAAAGCTAACCAAACAATCGTTGTAATATTGAAGCTGAGCTTTTATCTGTTTTACAGGTATTTAGTGGGTCAAATTCAGCTAATTCAGGAAAATCGACTTGTAATTGGCGATGCTCAAAGTCCCCAATGGCAGGATTAAAGCGATAGTCCTGACTCCATATTTCGATATTCGCAGTTACTTGATTTATGGCATCCACCACATAGGCAATTTCTTTATCTGTCATGGTGGGATGGAATGATGCTCGGATCCAACCTGGTTTTTCAGCAAAATCACCGGAATCAATTTTCTTAGTAATTTCACAAGACGTGTCTTGATCTACATTTAACAAAATATGCCCGTAAGTGCCTGCACAAGAACAACCACCTCGAGTTTGTATACCGAACCTATCATTGAGTAACCTAACCACTAGATTATGATGAGCACCTTTTACATAAAAAGAAACAATCGCCAGCCTATCTTTTAGATTAGGTTCTAGCATCACCACTTGTTCGTTTTCACTTAATTGTGACATGACATAATCAACAATTTCTTTTTCTCGAACAGCAATATTATCCACCCCCATAGCATCCTTAACTTTAATCGCCAAGGCTGTGCGAATACATTGTAAGAAGCCGGGTGTACCACCATCTTCACGCAATTCAATATCATGGAAAAAGCTATGCTCTCCCCAAGGGTTAGTCCAAGTTACGGTACCACCACCGGGATGATCGGGCACTTTGTTTTTATACAAAGCACGATTAAATACCAACACCCCTGAGCTACCAGGGCCACCTAAAAATTTATGGGGAGAGAAGAAAATGGCATCCAACGCCTGTTTTGAATTGGCTGGATGCATATCAATATTCACATACGGTGCAGAACAGGCAAAATCAACAAAGCATAAACCGCCATGTTGATGCATGATCTCCGCCATTTGATAATAAGGTGTTTTAATTCCAGTCACATTTGAGCAGGCAGAGAATGAGCCTATTTTCAGTTTTCTATCCTGATATTGCTCTAATAACTCGGCTAAATGTACTAATGAAGGTAAACCATTCTCATCGGGGTCAATAATTTCCAGAGTCACATCACATTCATACCAAGTTGTTTGATTTGAGTGATGTTCCATATGGGTAATAAATACTACTGGGCGATCACAGTCATCAAAGGTCACCTGATCTTGCATCCGCTCAGGAATACGTAAACCAAGAATACGCTGAAATTTATTGATCACTCCCGTCATGCCTGTATCTGCGGTGATCAACACATCATTTTTACAAGCATTGACATGCTTTTTGATCACTTGTTGGGCTTCATGATAGGCATGGGTCATGGCACTACCAGTTAAATTGGTTTCAGTATGGGTATTAGCGACAAAGGGGCCTAAGGTGTGGCTGATATAGTCTTCTATCGGTTGATAAAGGCGACCACTTGCCGTCCAATCCGCATAGATTATCTCTTGTTCACGACCATTGATCGTATGTGTTAAGCCATTGCCAATCACATGACGGCGAAAAGGTAAGAAATAATTTTCTAAAGACATTGTATTTAACCAAAACAAACCAAAGTTAATTTATTCTAAATAAATAACAAAATAGCACAACAGCAAACCACCAAAACACTATAATAAGCAAATTAATTCCTAAATATAGTCATATTCAGCATTAACTATCTTTTTAGTGACAAATATAAGCTGTTATTAAAAAATTATTTTCATTTACATAAGATGGTGAAAAAATTTAGCGAACATAATAGACCTTTTTACAGTAACTGCCCTTGCTCAGTAAGTGGTGGCTGAGTAATTTGCCAGTTTATCGGAATTTTTTGCTGCTGAAGTAACCAGTCATTGGCTTGAGAAAATGGCTTGCTACCAAAAAAACCACGATATGCAGACAATGGCGAGGGATGTGGTCCGTTAAGCACACAATGCTTTTGAGTATCAATAGCACGCCCTTTCTTTTGTGCATGACTGCCCCAAAGAATAAACACACAGCCAGAGTTTTTTTCACTTAGCTCGTTGATCACTGCATCGGTAAAAGTTTCCCAACCTAACTTTGCATGCGAATGCGCCTTTCCTTGTTGCACTGTTAATACCGTATTAAGTAGCAATACGCCCTGCTCTGCCCACTCGGTTAAATTGCCATGTGACGGTGTAATAAAACCATCAATATCAGTGGTTAACTCTTTATAAATATTCACCAAGGAAGGCGGAACTTTCACTCCATGATTGACAGAAAAGGCTAAACCATGGGCTTGTGGTTGACCTTGACTACCAACTCCGTGATAAGGGTCTTGCCCTAAAATGACCACTTTTATTTCAGATAAATCACTAAAACGAAAGGCATTAAATACATCATGCTCGTTTGGAAATATCGTCACACCATTACTGCGCTGCGCATCGACACTATTAATCAGTTGCTGAAAATACTCTTGTTGCTGCTGCAAGCTAATCAAAGATTGCCATTGTGGCTTAATATCATTCATAAAAAAGGGCAGTTGAAAATACTGCCCTTAGTTTATCGTATGCTGATGTGCTAAGAAACTTAATTTCCCGCTAATAAGTATGCGCGTAAATCACTAAACTCATTACTTTGATCAACCGATAATATCGATTCAGTCGCACAATCTGCCAACTCTTTTGGCAAGGCAATCGGTTGACCTAAGGTGCTTTCAACCACTTCTTTGAATTTTGCCGGATGTGCCGTACCTAAAAATACGCCAAACTCAGTTTCACTGGCATTATATTGCAACGCTTTATAGGCAACAGCCGCATGAGGCTCACTGATATAGCCAAGCTTAGCAAGTGCGATCATGGTCATTTGAGTTTGCTCTTCATCAATAGAAACTGAGCTTACACAGTTTTTATCAACAATGCCTGACCGTAACATATGTTCTACACGTGGCCAGTTGTTTGGGTTACTAACATCCATCGCATTCGACATAGTAGCAATCGTATCATTAGGCGACCACTCACCCGTTTGTAAGTAACGAGGCACGGTATCATTTGAGTTGGTTGCCGCAATAAAGCGCTTAATGGGCAAACCCATAGCTTTAGCAAATAGCCCTGCGGTTAAGTTACCAAAATTACCGCTAGGAACTGAAAAGACAAGATCTTCCAATCCCGCTTGACCTTGCTGGCGATATAACTGTGCCGCGGCTTCAAAATAGTAACAAATTTGCGCGAGTAAACGGCTGATATTAATTGAATTAGCAGAGTTTAATGCAATAGTCTCCCTTAATTCTTTATCATCAAACGCTTTTTTGACTAACGCTTGGCAATCATCAAAATCACCATCAACGGCAATTGTTTCAATGTTGCCACCAAGTGTGGTAAACATTTTTTCTTGTAATAAGCTGATCTTCCCTTTGGGATACATGATCACCACACGAATGTTTTCAATGCCATGGAAGGCATGAGCAACAGCAGCGCCAGTATCACCAGAAGTCGCGGTTAAAATAGTGATTTTTTTGTTTGCACTAAAGGTTTGTAAACAACGCGCCATAAAACGCGCGCCGAAATCTTTAAACGCAAGTGTAGGTCCATGAAACAGCTCTAAAATGGCACGGTTTTCACTGATTGGCTGTATTTGTGCGGGAAAGTTAAAGGCTTCAGTAATGATTTTTGACAATGCTGACTCAGATAAATCATCACTGACAAATGGGTGAAGTACTTTAACGCAACGCTCAACAAATGGCATGGCTAGCAGTTGTTCAATATTATCAAAACTTGGAATGGACTCGGGAAAGAATAACCCTTGGTTACGTCCCAACCCTTGTTTTACCGCGCCAGAAAAACTGACAACTTCATCATTTTCTTTAAGATTATAAAATTTCACTTTGGTTATTCCTAATATCACTACACTGCAATCAGCAGTATTATTGCGCTATTTGACTGGCGCCTTGTTCGTCAACACGGCAAACATGAACAAACCCTTCACATCTACCGTCAGATAATGTTTGTAAATAATTGTCACTTAACCACGCAGCAAACTCATTGGCTTTTGCTTCATCATCCGTGACACAAAATAACGTTGGACCAGAGCCTGAAATTCCTACTGCTAAACTCCCTTTTGACTTCAAATATTGACAGGCTTGTTGATAACCTGGCAATAAGTGTTGTCGATAAGGCTCCGCGACAATATCGGTCACCACCGAAAACGCCTGCGCTTTATCATTTCGATGGCAAGCATCGACAAAAGTTGCCAAATTTTGCCCAAATATTATTAATTCTTTGCGGCTATAGTGTTCAGGTAACACTTCTCTTGCGGCCTTAGTTGAGACTTCAATGCCTGGATACGCCATCACATAAAAGCAATCATCAAACTGTGGTAAATGACGAGTAATAATGTCATCACTAGGCACCATTAATTGCATACCTCCGTAATAGCAAGGCGCAACATTGTCATAATGTAAACTACCACTAATTTGTGCTTCCATTTGCCCCATCATACGTAGCATGGTTGCTTTATCAAAACTAAATTGATGGTATTGTTGATAATAGTTGTTAAGTGCGGCTAACGCGGCAACCACCGAACAAGCACTTGAACCTAAACCACTACCTACTGGCATTTTTTTCTCTAAGGTGACTTTCACTGGCACCACATCAACTTGCTGTTCTTCCAGCGCCTGATGATATAATTGCATACAGTGCCAAACGATATTTTCGCTTGGCTCAGCAGGTAATTTAGCCGCAAATTCTCCCAAGACAACCAGTTGATTAGTTTCATGGCGTTCAACCGTGACGACATCACCTAGTAAAGTACCATCGACTGGCTTGACAGCTAAACCAAGAATATCAAAACCAACACTGACATTACCGATAGAGGCTGGTGCAAATACTGAAACTTTGTCGTTAGCCATTAGTGTTGTTGCTCCCATGCTAGTGTACGCAATAAATCACCAAAAACACCCGCTGCTGTAACCTCAGCACCAGCACCATAGCCTCTTAAGACAAAAGGTAATGGTTGGTAATAACGGCTGTGAATAGCAAGCGCGTTTTCACCATCTTTAATCGCATATAACGGATGAGCGCTATCAACAGCTTCTATTGACACCTGACATTTTCCCTCAACAATATTACCAATATAGCGTAATACTTTCCCTTGTGATTGCGCTTGCTCAACTCGTTGTGAAAAATCATCATCAAGCGAGGCTAAATTATTCATAAAGCTTGAAACATCGCCACTGTCATCAAAGTCACTTGGTAATACCGATTCAATCGTGATATCAGATAACTCCAATGGCATCCCCGCTTCACGCGCCATAATAAGTAATTTTCTCGCAACATCCATTCCACTGAGATCATCTCGAGGATCAGGCTCGGTAAAGCCATTTTCTTTGGCGATTGCCGTAGCTTGAGACAAGCTCATACCTTCTTCTAACTTGCCAAAGATATAGGATAAAGAGCCAGATAAGATCCCTTCAAAACGCACTAATTCATCACCTGCTTTGATCAAGCTCTGCAAAGTATCAATAACTGGTAGACCTGCACCCACCGTTGTTTCATATAGAAAACGACGATTTGTTTTCTGAGTTGCTGCACGAATGGCTTGGTAATACTGCCATGAATCCGTATTCGCTTTTTTATTCGGAGTGACAACATGGAAACCTTGTTCGATAAAATCCACATAACTCATCGCTAATTGTTCATTGGATGTTGAATCGACTAACACTGGGTTGATTAAGTGATTATCACGAACAAAGGCTTTGATGTTTTCGGCAGTGACTGGCACTGGAGATTGTCCGAGCAACTGTTGCCAATTGTCTAAATCAATCCCTTCCTTATCAAACACCATGCCTTTACTATTAGCGATACCATAAACCCGTAATGAAATATTTTGTGCACGTAACTTAGGCTGTTGGCGGGCAATTTGTGCGATCAACTCACTGCCAACTACGCCACAACCCACCATAAAGACATCAATCGTCGGTTTATGAGAGAAAAAGTTCTGGTGACTCACTTTTAATGCATCAGTACATTTACGCTTTTCAATCACTACTGAAATGCTGCGCTCAGATGAATCTTGCGCGATAGCAATCACATTCACCCGTGCTTGTGCTAACGAGCTAAAGAATTTAGCAGCCACGCCTTGCTGATGATGCATCCCATCACCCACTAACGAAACAATTGATAAATCACTTTGTAAATCAAGCGGCTCTAGCAAACCGTTTAACAGCTCAAGCTCAAATTCTTGTTTTAAGCTTTCTGCCGCTAAATCGGCATCAGCAGAATGAATACAAAAACTAATACAGTATTCACTGGAGGACTGACTGATTAAGACGATGGAAATATTCTCTCGACTCATAGTGGCAAATACACGACTTGCCATACCCACCATGCCTTTCATTCCTGGGCCTGACACATTCACCATGGTCAAATTATCGAGATTTGAAATCGCTTTGACTTGCTTTGATTGATCATTTTCATTACTGATAAGCGTCCCTTTTGCTTCAGGGTTACCAGTGTTTTTGATCAAACATGGGATGTGATATTGGGCAATAGGTCCTATCGTTTTCGGATGTAGCACACTCGCACCAAAGTAAGATAACTCCATCGCTTCTTGATAAGACAAGTAATCTAATAAGCGCGCATCTTTAATGAGACGAGGATCGGCATTATAAACACCGTTAACATCCGTCCAAATTTCACAACATTGTGCCTGTGCACAAACCGCTAACACTGCGGCTGAATAATCCGAGCCATTACGGCCTAATGTCGTTACTTGTCCGTTACTGTTCACCCCAATAAACCCTGGCATAAGTGCCACGCGATTTAAGTTATTGTACTGACATAAAAACTTTTCTTTACATAGCACTAAGTCAGCTAATGCATTTAATGAAACATCGTTGGTGCGTAAAAACTTTTCAGGTTCGATCAGGGAAACGTTAATATCGTAACTTTTCAATACTGAGTCTAAAATTGCCACACTTAGTCGTTCGCCAACACTGATGATCACCGCACGAATATGATCGGGACAATACGACAACATATTCGCTCCCTGCATATAACGAGCAAGCTGTTGCTCCCAATTTTTAAGCGTTTGTTCAGCATGATGAGAATCAAAATCAGCTAAAGAAGCAGATAAATCAGAAATAATCGTTTCTATTGCGCTTTTAAAATGTGCCAGATCAGTTTGTAATTTTTTTTCATCAGCAATGTTTTCAGCCATCGCTACTAAATGATTGGTAACCCCTTGTGGGGCAGAGACAACAATAGCAACCGCTGAAGAAAGGCTTTCATTTTTGACAATATTAGCAACCTGAACAAAACGTTCAGCCGATGCCAATGATGACCCACCAAATTTTAACACACGCATTTTTCTTCCCCTAGAAACGAAAAAAGCCCGCTACCTTTATGGTCACGGGCTTTGATAAAAAACTTTCTTTTACACGTCAGCCAATGACCACCATCCCGGTGAGGGTGGTAGTAATAATAATAGCAATGTGGCGAGTAAAAGTTTTCATGGGGGTAAAATGCCTTAAATGTAATTTTCTGTCAACCGTCTTTTTGAATAGAAGTATAAGAAATGTGAATAAACGCGGGAAAAATGGAATAAATATTTAATTTACTAGTAGTTTCAGTTCTTGTCGAGCAGCACAAACTTTATTGCGCCCTGTCGACTTAGCATCATATAATGCCTTATCAGCGCTGGAAATTAAATCTTCATAGCGCTGGTTATCGGCTGATAATGTCGCAACTCCCACACTGGTAGAAAAGCGGATATCTTCCCCTTGAAATTTTATTACAGAATGTTCAAGTGTTTCACGAATACGCTCTGCCACATCTAGCGCACCATCGAGATCGGTTTCAGGTAAAATAACGGCAAATTCTTCGCCACCATAACGACCGAATTGATCACAAATACGCAATAAAGACTTAGTAATATTAGCAGTTTCTATCAGTACTAAATCACCACACTGATGACCATAGCTATCATTGAGTAATTTAAACCTGTCCAGATCGAACATAATTAATGCAAGTTCGTGTTGATACCGACGAGCTCGTCCAAACTCTTTTGCCAGACATTCTTCCCAATGCTTACGATTAAACACTTGGGTTAAGCCATCAATTTTATTTGCTTTTGCCAACTGTTCCAGCGCACTATTTAGCTTAGATTGATAGTGACAAACGTCAGTTGCATCCTCAATTAAAATGCAAATATGTGTTAATTTACCCTGCTTTTCAATCGGCAAAAAAGTACAGTTTTGTGCCATAAAATGACTGTCGGTTGAAATCGGGCGAGTATGAGGTAATTCAAATAAATGATGTCGTTGTTCCCACGAACAAAAGTTCGGCGTATTTAACTGGATCACGCTGGCTAATTTACGCTCAAACCAACGGCGAGGTAGTTCAGGAAAAACAGTAAAAACTGACTGACCTAGCACTTCATTTGAATGTTTGTTTGCATGCACTTGCAAATAACGATTCCACTCGACAATCGTTAACTCGAGATCGAGCACGAGAATGCCAGTGTTAATTTGCTCTGCGATCATTTCACAAACATTAGCAGACATTAGAATGCTTCCAAAATACGATCAATCACGGTAGTGATATTGATAATAGCAGCAGAAGGGATCAATAAAATCATGTCACAGTTAAATGAATAGTCTGTCACTTGATAAGTAATTTTCACCTTCAGTGCCGCATCCCAAGTAAACTGTTGCTGCTCTATGTGCTCAGAAATACTAGACTGACTCGAGGCTAGTAATCGCGGTGCACTATATGACATTTGATTATCGATTTGACTGGCAAAAACATTTAAAAATGTTGTGGTTAAAATAGAGCTTAAATCAATAATTTGCTCTTCTACCGACAGTTCATCAGGTTCATAACCTAGTAAGTCAGCTAAACGATCTGAGTCTTTCGGCTGATAAACCAATAAGGCTTCACCACGTATTCCCTCATAACCAAAAAAACCTTGGCTGACGACCGCCACTGCTTGCTCTTCTTGATGAAGCGATTGCGACAAATGTTCTGAACTCACTTGCTCAATACTCGGCACTTTCAAATGGACAAAAGTATCTAAATAACGTGCCAATTGATCGCTCGCTTGCCCCATTGCGACATTTATCAATTCTTGCAAGCAATCTTGTTGATCAGCGGTTAAGATGAGTTGATTCATAGCAAACCATATTCGTTTAAGTGATGATGCAAAAGCTCTTTTTGCACAGGTTTGCGTAAAAAAGCCTTAGCGCCAAGCTGCATTACTTTCGATTGCATTTCCGGTTGAACATCCGCAGAAATAACAAAGACATTAACAGACAACTCAGCTGCCTTGATCCCCTCGAGTACACCAATACCATCAACAACCGGCATGGTAAGGTCTAAAAACAGCAGATCAAAGTTTTGTTGACTCAACAATTCAAGCGCTTCCTCACCATTAGTGGCAAGCTGGGCGGTTGATGAGAGTGATTCAGGTAAGCTTCTTAACACTTGCTTTCGTGCAAGATTAGAGTCATCGCATATCAGAACTGACGAGCTCATGGATTTAGGATCCTTAGTATTCTTATTTTTATCCCTATTAATTTACATGAAAACAAGCACTGTGTTAACGATTATTTAACCAAACATTGAATTTTTTAACGTCATGTCGCTAAGCTATAACGCGAAATGCAGAGTAAAACAAAAAGAAAAAGTGACAGGCACATCACCTTAGAAGGTCTGTGGTAATAAAAGTGTGAGCGAAATCTATCGTTAGATATTCAATAAATACTGTAATACATATAATGAAGCTAACGCAGAAACTGCGTAAATGCTCGTCATTTTCCAATAATAACGGCGTACTTTCATCACAATGCTCCTATTTTTCTATCGTCAAACAAATGACTCTTGGCATCAAATAGATAATAATGATTAAATTCAAACAATTATCATGCCAAATAATAGAACTAGCTTTCAAACTTAGCTCATGTTTAGTGTGATAAAGGTAGCATAACAAGTAGAGGTAAAGTTTGATCTAACATAAGCTTTTGTCTGGAATTAGCTAAGCGGCAGTTTAATCGATTTTAGGCCAAGTAAGAAACGGCTGATGCTGCTTTAACCATGTTTTCGCCCAGCGGTAATCAGGACAATAACGAGCAACTAATTGCCAAAAATGTGTGCTGTGATTAAAGTATTTTAAATGACACAACTCATGAATAATGACGTAATCAAGTACTGATTCCGGTACCATCATTAATAAATAATTAAAGCTCAGTTGCCCTTTATTATCACAGCTGCCCCATCGCGCTTTATATTGTCTAATTTTAATTGCATTAGGAGAGAGCTTGGTCTGAGCAATAAAGTAAGGTAGCTTCTGGCGAATAACTTCGTTTGCTTGTTGTTTAAACCAGTTTTCGAGGACAGATTTAACTTTAACCCAACAAGCTTGTTCATTAGCCGACAGGTAGCGCTTGGACAAAGTGACTTCAACGGCATCTTTACGAACAATAACGTCATTTTTATCACTGAATCTGACTAACAGCGGCAACTTCTGCCCCTTTAGCCACAGAATACCATTATTTTTTATAACGATTTGATTATCACGTAATGTCTCACTCACCAGAGCATAACGCTGTAATTTTTCAGCAATCCACTGCTGTTTGTTGTTCACAAAAACATCAATACGCTTTGGCGAAACTCCGTAGGGAGCTCGTACTAAAACCTGACCCGCTGAAACTTGTAACGCAACACTTTTACGGTTGCGACTTCTAATTAATTGATAGTCAAACAAGTTAAGTAACTGCCCGCAATAAAGATATCTAGGTTAATCTTATACAATACAAGATTAAGCAGCATCACTTGCTGGTTTTTCACTCAGCTTAACATCAGCTTGCACTGCTTTTTTGGCTGCAGGTTTTTTCGCTGCTTTTGGCTTTTTCGCCTGTAGGGCAATCAGTACTTCTTCGCGATGCTTAGCTAAATAAATACTGAGCTCTTCTCGAATCGCCTCTGATAACTCGACCGGCGCGGTTTCAAACATTTCAGCAAGGTTATCAGCCATATCCAACATCTTGTCATATTCGTCTGCGGCTTTCTTGTCCATAAATGTCTCTACCTCCACACCTTGTCTGATGACAACAAATCTACTTTCAACTGCCATTGCTTTCCCTTAAATTTTCTAATGATGATACTAATTGCACTATCTTAAACCATACTCTATTGCAATTGCGTAATTTTCAAAGTTGTCGCTTTTGCAACTTCAATAGAACAATAGAGGCTGTATATAATACCAGTATTTTACGCACTTCTTTACAAATAGCAAACTAGTATAACGGTTTGCTTATGCTAAGCGATTTGATTTAGCACAACACTGCTGGCTAATTCATAAAGTGGACTGCAGCATTAGCTTAGGTACAAACCTGCAGAATGCCACGTAATATTACTTATTGTATGCAAATAAAAACGGCGTGTTAGTTACACTAACACGCCGTTGATTGTTACCGTTTATACAATTATGCAATATTAGCAAATTGATTCATGGTGTTATCTTTACCCGCAGCTTTTAATGCCGCTTCACCAGCAAAGTATTCTTTATGATCATCACCCATGTCTGAACCAGCCATGTTTTGATGTTTCACACAAGCAATGCCTTGTCTGATTTCTTCACGCTGTACATTTAATACATAACCTAACATGCCTTGGTCACCAAAGTACTCTTTCGCTAAGTTATCTGTTGATAATGCGGCAGTATGGTAAGTTGGCAAGGTAATTAAGTGATGGAAGATCCCAGCATCTTTTGCTGCATCTGCTTGGAAGGTACGAATACGCTCATCAGCAACTTGTGCTAGCTCTGTACCATCATACTCAACGCTCATTAAACGATCTCTATCGTATGCAGACACGTCTTGACCTTCTTCAACCATGGCATCAAATATTTGCTGACGGAAATTAAGTGTCCAGTTAAATGAAGGCGAGTTGTTATACACTAACTTAGCGTTCGGTACAGCTTTGCGGATTTCATTCACCATACCGCCAATTTGACCGATATGAGGTTTTTCTGTTTCAATCCAAATTAAATCAGCACCATTTTGTAAAGAAGTAATACAGTCAAGCACACAACGTGCTTCACCTGTACCTTGCTTAAATTGATATAGGTTACTTGGTAAGCGCTTAGGACGAACTAGTTTACCATTTTGCTTAATAACTACATCACCGTTTCCTAACTCTGATTCACTCACTTCATCACAATCTAAGAAACTATTGTATTGATCACCTAAATCACCAGGCTCTTTAGTAACCGCAATTTGCTTAGTTAATCCAGCACCTAATGAATCGGTACGCGCAACGATAACGCCATCTTCCACACCTAATTCCATAAAGGCGTAACGTACAGCATTAATTTTCGCTAAGAAATCTTCATGAGGTACCGTTACTTTACCGTCTTGGTGACCACATTGCTTTTCATCCGATACTTGGTTTTCAATTTGAATACAACATGCACCCGCTTCGATCATTTGCTTCGCCATTAAGTAGGTTGCTTCCGCATTACCAAAACCTGCATCAATATCAGCAATAATTGGCACAACATGCGTTACATAACCATCAATCTGCGCCTGCACTTCTGACTCTTTCACTTCATCACCAGCTTCTCTTGCTGCATCTAATTCTCTGAATAACCCGCCTAGCTCTCTTGCATCAGCTTGACGTAAAAAGGTATATAACTCATTAATCAAGCTAGCAACTGAGGTTTTCTCATGCATAGATTGATCAGGCAATGGACCAAACTCAGAGCGCAAGGCTGCAACCATCCAACCTGACAAGTAAAGGTAACGACGATCAGTGTTTTCAAAATGTTTCTTAATAGAAATCATTTTTTGCTGACCAATAAAGCCATGCCAACAGCCAAGAGATTGGGTGTATTTACTAGGATCGGCATCATATGCCTCCATGTCTTTGCGCATAATAGCAGCAGTATACTTGGCAATATCCAATCCAGTTTTAAATTGATTTTGTAAACGCATACGAGCAACAGACTCAGGGTTAATAGCTTGCCACGTGTCTTTAGATTTTAATTCTGTTGTTAATTTCTCTATCTCTTGGCGATAATTAGTCATCTTTTGATCTCCTGGCACTGAGTGCGCAAACAATATGTAATTAAATTGGTAAACTGTCATACCGAACAACAAAAAGACTAAACCACCTCAACGGTATTAATGAAATATATATTTTTTATCATCACCATTCACAATATAAATACCAAAACCACATTACAGCAATAGCCATATAATACAACAAGTTAAACACCACAAATTAAGATTAAATAACTGTAAGACCTTACTATTAGACTAAAATCTACTTGATCTGATTTCCTATTAATGACATATATTTCATTTATCACCTTTATAAAAAGTATTTATGAAATGAATATATCTAAAATAGATCTTAATCTGCTTATCTATCTTGACGTGTTATTAAGAGAAAAGAATGTCACACGTGCTGCCAGTCAACTTAATATCACTCAACCAGCGATGAGTAACGGCTTAAAACGGCTAAGATCATTGTTTAATGATCCTATTTTAGTAAGAACCTCTGACGGCATGGTACCCACAGAGCGCGCGCGCGCTTTATCGCCAGCTATCAGAAAAATATTATTAGAGTTAGAAGAAGCGCTTCAAGGGGAAGAAGAGTTTAATGAGCAACACAGTCAACGGGTATTTCGTATTATGGCGAGTGATTATGCCGCTTCTACCCTATTACCGGGTTTATTAAGGAAGGTTAATCGCATCGCGCCAAATGTCATCATTGATATTATGACCCCAAGTGATGTTAACTTTCATGATGTTGAAGCAGGAAAAATTGACATGGCAATTAACCGCTTTGATGAATTACCACAATCATTTCACCAAAAAACCATTTGGCGCGACGGTTTTTCTTGCTTATTAAGTGCAGATAATAGTGTCGTCACTAAGTTTAACCTTAATAGTTACCTAGCTTCCAAACATGTTTGGGTGTCAAAAACCGGCTTTGGTGTTGGTGTTGGTATGGACCCAAAAGATGTACAAAAACTTGGCTGGGTTGATGAAGCGTTAGCCCGTTTAGGCAAAAAAAGAAATATCAAAGTATTTACTCGTAACTACCATGTTGCCATGCAATTAGCTTATGAAGATGGCCTAGTAGCAACACTCCCGACTAAGGCAGCAATGCTGCATAAAGAAGATCCAAACTACACTATTTTAAAACCACCATTTGAGATCCCAGACATCGAATTAAAAATGATATGGAGTCCCCTGCTACATCATGATGCTAGCCATATCTGGTTTAGACAGCTAGTGATTGAAACGGCTAACGAACAAGGTAAGTAAACACATACTTATGTTTAATGCATTATATAGTATAAGTTTTATTTGTTTAAGTTTAGCATTAGGTTATGCCTTCTATGCCGTATTAGGGGGCTTACCGCCAAGTTTATATGGCATGATAATTTTTACCCTTCTGCTACATTTTCGCTTATGTCAGGCTGAAAAGGTTAAAGCAAGTATCGATTGGGGCATACGTCATATGGGGGTATGCTTTGTGCCAGCTGGCGTTGGCATCATGAATCAATATCCATTAATCAAACAACATGGTCTTGCACTGGTGAGCATTATTTTTATTACCACTTTTTTAGTACTCACTTTCGTTGGAGTACTATACCAACGTTTGGAAGATCGCTAGTGTGATGATGACTATTTTATCAGCCTTGCTCTTGTGCACATTGACCGTAGCGACATACCAAGTAAGTGCATTACTGCAGAGGCGTTATAAAAAGTTTTGGCTTAATCCTATGCTGATCACCATTATTGCTGTGATTGCAATACTCAGCATCACTCATGTCGACTATCACGCATATAAACAGTCAACTCAATGGTTAAGCGCCCTGCTAGAGCCTGCCGTAGTCATTTTGGGTTACCCTTTATTTCAACAGCTTTCTGCCATACGAAAACAGTGGAAGCGCATTGTTATCCTGCTCAGCTGGGCAGCAGCGTTTGTTATCAGCATCAGTTACCTGATCACACTTTACTTGATCGAAATCCCTGCGATTGCCGTGTCACTCTCGCTTAAATCTATCACTACCCCAATTGCAATCGCCATAACCGAGCAATTAGCGGGCAATTCTGCTATTACTGCATTTGCCATTATTTTAGCGGGTTTTTTTGGCGCTATTTGGGGAGTCAAATGGTTAAATTTTATTAACGTCACATCCCCTACCGCACAAGGGCTTGCTATTGGTACTGCTAGCCATGCCTTAGGTACGGCTACTATTAGCCAACTCAGTTATCAACATGCGGCATACGGTTCATTAGCCATTATTATTTCAGCAACCATTACAGCAGTGATTGCTCCTTATATGATCCCCATGCTGGATATCCTAATGTAATATTCATTAAATTTTTATTAAAAACCTTTAACATAAAACACATGAATACCAGTTATCACTAAATACAATATCAATAAAAAACAACAGCAAAAATCAAAAACAATCAAATAATATCAATCACTTAAATAAGAAAGCATTGATACATACACACAAAAACATTGTTCAAAGCAGATAGCTAAAGCCCGATGCTCTTGTTTGAATCGTAAAATACTCTTAAATTCATCATTTATCACAGGTGAAAATTTGTTAGAAAGTTTTCTTTTTATATTACGAAGTCAATATAAGGACTTGCTATGTCATCCAGAATTAAAATAGCCAAACTTAATATCGCATCCAGCCTGCATCAATTCATTGAGCAGGAAGTATTAGCTGACTTACCTTTATCTTCAGAGAAATTCTGGCAAGGGTTTTCTGACATCATTTATCGCTTAACACCAATCAATCTGCAATTATTAGCCACTCGAGACTCGTTACAGCAACAAATCGATCATTGGCATCAGGCACATCAAGATAAAGCGTTTGATTTTAGTGAGTATAAAACATTTCTTAAGGATATAGGTTACTTAGCAGAGCCTGTAGAAGATTTTAATATCGCCACTGAAAACGTAGATAAAGAACTTGCCACTATGGCAGGTCCTCAACTGGTGGTTCCCATTATGAATGCCCGTTTTGCGTTAAATGCAGTGAATGCACGCTGGGGGAGTTTATACGATGCGCTTTATGGAACCGACATTATCCCAGAATGTGATGGTGCCGAAAAAACCGGACAATACAACCCTGTACGTGGTGCGAAAGTTATTGCGTTCGCACGCGACTTTTTAGATCAGCATTTACCATTAATCAGTGGCAGTCATCATGATGTCAAACGCTATTGTGTTAGTGATCAACAACTAACAGCCACTTTAACAGATGGTCAACAAGTAAAACTGGCACAGCCACAGCAATTTTTAGGCTACCAAGGTGATAGCTCAACACCAAGCGCGTTATTGCTTCAACACAATGGCTTACATTTTGAAATTAACATAAACCCAAACAATGAAGTGGGTAAAAATGATCTAGCAGGTGTTTGTGATATCACACTAGAATCGGCATTAACGACCATCATGGACTGTGAAGACTCTGTCGCTGCAGTCGATGCACAAGACAAAGTGATTGCTTATCGTCACTGGCTTGGATTAAACAAAGGAACGCTCGCTGAAGAGGTAACCAAAAACAATCAAACCTTTACTCGTCGTATGGCAGCAGATCGCCAATATCTATCACCAACAAACGAAGCGATAACCTTAAAAGGACGTAGCTTAATGTTTGTCAGAAATGTCGGTCACTTAATGACAAACAATGCAATTTTGCTCGAAGACGGTCAAGAAGTACCAGAAGGGATCATGGACGCCATGATCACTTCGTTAATTTCACTGTATGATATTGAGCAAAAAAACGGTTTACAAAATAGTGCTCAAGGCTCTATTTATATTGTAAAACCCAAAATGCATGGCCCTGAAGAAGTAGCTTTTGCCAACACCTTGTTTGAGCAAGTTGAAGATGCATTGGCTTTACCGAGAAACACCATAAAAATGGGCATCATGGATGAAGAGCGCCGCACCAGTGTTAATTTAAAAGCTTGTATTTATCAGGCAATAGATCGTGTGGTATTTATTAACACAGGCTTTTTAGATCGTACAGGGGATGAAATCCATACTTCAATGTACGCAGGTCCAATGGAGCGTAAAGCAGATATAAAATTAACCCCTTGGATCAACGCCTATGAAGATAATAACGTTGATGTCGGGTTAGCCTGTGGCTTTAGTGGTAAAGCGCAAATTGGTAAAGGCATGTGGCCCATTCCTGACCAAATGGCGAATATGCTGGCTAATAAAATTAATCATGTCGAAGCAGGAGCAAATACCGCGTGGGTACCATCACCTACCGCAGCTACTTTACACGCGCTGCATTACCATCGTGTGGATGTGTTTGACTTACAGAAAGATATCGCCAAACGCGCCCCTGCTAACCTTGACGATATATTAACCATCCCTGTGGCTAAAAATCCACATTGGTGCGATAAAGAGATCACCCAAGAGCTAGATAATAACGCACAAGGGATATTAGGCTACGTGGTTCGTTGGATAGACCAAGGTATCGGTTGTTCCAAGGTGCCAGATATTAATAACGTGGGCTTAATGGAAGATCGTGCAACCTTAAGGATCTCAAGCCAACATATCACCAACTGGCTACAACACAATATTTGTACCAAAGAACAAGTGATGGCAAGTTTGGAAAAAATGGCGGCAATTGTCGATCAACAAAATAACTTTGATCCTCTGTATCAACCCATTGCCGAAGACTTTCAAGCAAGTATTGCTTTTCAATCAGCTTGTGATCTGATTTTTAAAGGAAAAGAGCAGCCCAATGGCTATACTGAACCGCTTCTGCATCAGTATCGCCTGCAAAAAAAACAAGCGTAAAAGTCCCTTCGCAGGATAAAGCGGTTAACAAGTGAAATTGTTAACCGCTTTATCCTGTTTTATTAAACACATTTTTTGCTTTATTAGATCCTAGCCCATAAAAATTACGGGATTTGCTACTGATCCCATAAAAATAACCGCTTGTCCCATAAAATTAGCAATAGTTTAATTTTAGATTTATGGTTAGAATGTAACGTGAAAATGTTACAAGAATGTAAACACAGCAAAAAGGACTAGCAAAATGAACCGTTCACATAAGGCTTCTTTACTGACCAGTACACTTTGTACCACATTATTAGTATCTGGTATCGTACATGCAAATGCAGAAGTAAAATTAGTCAACGCGTCCTTAAATGCTTTTTACGATTACCAGCAACTGTTGTCTAACTCGCAGGTAAACGGTAGCCAACTACTTGCTGCAAAGCGTAAAGAGCACACATTAGCACAATCGAATTTACTCAGCTCAGCAAAACCAACTGAGAATATCACCCATTCAAATTGCAGTAATAGAAAAAAAAATCACCTTTATGAACTTTCTGCCATTTTTAACGACAAGCTACATTTATTTTTAGCTTCTTTTAACCAGCGTTCTACCTTTACAGCCGCTAAAAGTCGCCAAACAGATAACCCCATTGATGATCACGATTTCAAATCTTAGAAATTACTCACCCTATTTCATCAAAAAAGCCACGTAATGTGGCTTTTTTGTTCACTATTCAGTGACGCTTAAAACTGATAGCCCTGACCTTTTGCCAGTAAATCATTCGGGGTTATTTTTTCACTGGCACACTCATTTAAATCCTTTTGGTTAAACACATAGATTTTATCCTTATACCCATTTCGTGACTTCTCTCCAGCGCCTTTAATAATTAAGCTTAGCTTTTCTCCTCTAGGGAGTGCCCGTAAGCCATTACCATAAAAACAAAATGACTCTACGAGAGATACCGTGAGTGAACGATAATGTTTAATGCGCTCTATTTCTTTTTCCTTGATTTTTTGCTTCTGTCTTTCCTTCAAAGCAACCGCTTTTGCTTGTAATTTCTTGGCTAACTTATCAAGCGTTGCTTTTTTTGAGGCAATTTTCTTCTGCTCAGCTTTTAACTCCGCTTTAGTTTCTTTGTCGGCGCGTCGCATTTGATACTCAAAATCACGCTTTTCACGCTCAAGTTCTCGTACTTCGTAAGACAAATCCCGTTGCTTCTCCTGCAACTGTCGATACGCTTCTCTTTCATTTTCCATCGATTCAATCGCTAGTTCATACTCTTCAGCCGCTTGTTCCATCGCTTCTTCAATTTTTTCATTTAACGCTTCTTCATCAACATCTTCATGCGATAAGTGAATATCTGGTACAGCTGGCACAGACGGAACTGGCGGGATATCATTAGCAAATAAGTTAAAACGCCCAGTCCGCCACTGTTGAAAATAAGCATTGGTTTCGATGGTAAACACCACCCCTTGCCCTTTCAAATAGACACTGTCGACATCGGTAACTCGTTTCCCTTTATCTTCTTTATCTATGCTAACAGACGACTTAATAATATTGCTCATGATATCCAGTTGCTTGTGCATACTGGAAAATTGTTCAGCATTTACATTTCCTGCAAAGGCTAACAGCACTGCTGATATTATCGGTGTAAATTTTCTCATATCACTCTTCCTCTGTTGTCCAAGCTGC
Source organism: Thalassotalea sp. G2M2-11 (assembly GCF_017168195.1). Classification (GTDB taxonomy): domain Bacteria; phylum Pseudomonadota; class Gammaproteobacteria; order Enterobacterales; family Alteromonadaceae; genus Thalassotalea_E. The sequence goes on along the minus strand of NZ_JADNYL010000001.1, from coordinate 892,413 downwards.
AGGTTGAGACTGCATACCTATATTTTGAATACCCGTGTTTAAATTGGCCTGTTGATAATTTATCGCCCGTTCAAGTTGTTTAAACTTCATATTCTGTTCATATTGTTCATCGGCACGTTGTGCATTGATGTACTGAATGAAGTCGGTCATATCTTCCTTACGCTCCTGACGTGAAGCTCCCATAATATAACTCGCTAACTCTAAGTTACTTTCTTGCTGCTGTACTTTAATATCCGCGGCATAATTGGCTAAAATGACTTGCTGTTCACTGGCAAAAGTTTGCAATCGCTGATCGACCAATTGCGTTATCTGCTGCTGTCTTTTCTGGGCATCAGCAAAACTCAACGTAATGCCATTGTCCTGAACAAGCACCTCGACTTTAAACAATACTAAAGCCATTGCCATACATGAAAATGCTAACGACATCACTGGTAACCCTTGCCATTGCCACCAAGCACGTTTATCTGCCATAAACGTTGCTTCTCGATCCCAATGAGGCACCTGTGCTTGCTGGTGTAATTCTACATGATGAGCTAAATAATTAGCCGTCTCATGACGGGCCTGCCATTGACTATCCCCATTGAATGTTTGTTCACTCGTCGGTTGCGCTTCTGCACGGGTTCTATTTTCCAACCATTTTGCAAATTGTTTTGCTAAGTCGGTATCTTTACGCTCAGACATAATCCAACTCCAAATAATTTTTTAACTTATCAAGTGCACTATACAAACGTGATTTCGCGGTATTTGTTGATATGCCTAGTTGATTGGCAATCTCTTCAAATGTTGCATGCTGAAAAAACTTCAATTCCACCACTACTTTTTGATTCAGTGATAGCTGTTGCAATGCTTGATGAACTTCCTTTGATTGTTGACCATCCGCCATGAACTGCGCTGGACATGCTTGCTCATCTTCTTGCTCAGGAACGGGCGCATCATCTAATGATTGCATCGGTTTTTTCCGGCGATAAAACTCAATACAACGGTAATGCGCTATTTTAAACAGCCAGCCTTTAAACGGGCTTTCACCACGAAAAGATGCCAAATTTCGAAAAACTGCCACAAAGACATCTTGCATGAGATCCATTGCATCTTCAGGATGACTGACCATACGCAAGGCGTAATTATATAAAGGCTTCTCATAACGCTTTACTAAGCATATCCAGGCGGATTTCTTTCCTTTCAGCGCTTGCTTTACTAGCGTTTGATCGCTTCGTTCAAACACGCATATTCCTATTATCCGGTTAATTCTTTTGCTTGTTATTATTAAAGTAGGGGGAATGACAAAAATAGTTTGAAAAATATTAAAATTTTTATCAAACAGCATTTTTATCCATTGAATCCTGTCTTATACCAATGGAATTAATTATTTGATCATTCAGCGAGAATTAAAAGGCTTATAGGCACAGGTTTTATGCTCCAGGCAAAACCTAAGTACCTACATCCATGTAGGCAAGGCATTGATTGCAGAGAATGGTTATTCCCTTGTCAAAATCAAAACGTAAGCATATAAGCCTTTTAAACTCGCCCTTTGGGAGCTTGTCATGAAAGTGATAACGTTACAAATTGCTTTGATGGAGAATGACTACACCTGCATCAATTTGCTTTGTTCGCACGATCATGATAAGGCTCTGAACTGGTGAAATATTTATTTCCTTTGGTATTATTTAACCGCAACCTTTTGCCAAGTACAACTATAGCTGACTTTTAACTAAATCGAATAAATACAAAAAGATAGCACATACATCCAATTAAGAGTTTTTAGGTATAAAAAAGACTAAAGATCTAGTTTTATTCCGAAAAAAAATCCGCTATGGTTATGTTTCCATTAACAAATTAGTCGTTAGGTAAACAATGGTCACAGCTTCTGCTCGTCATATTTTAGTTGATAGTGAGGAACAATGCAGGGCGCTCAAACGCCGCATTGAATCGGGAGAAGATTTTGCTGAATTAGCAAAAGAATTTTCTACTTGTCCATCTAAAATGCAAGGAGGCGCTTTAGGTTCTTTTGGTAAAAATCAAATGGTGAAAGAATTTGATGAAGTGGTATTTACCGCTGATATAAATACAGTACAAGGACCAGTTAAAACTCAATTTGGTTACCATTTAGTTGAAGTCACCAAACGAACAGCTTAGTGCTAAGCTTTCAGATAATAAAAAGCCCGCTTAAATATTCTTTAAGCGGGCTTTTTGTATTAATTTACTTGCTCAGAAAATCCAAGTGATTAAGCAAATATCGCTTGCATGACCCAGAAGAATAAAATTGATAACCCTGCACCTACTGGTAAAGTGATCACCCAAGAAACAACAATATTTCTTACTACGCCTAAGTTTATCGCCGCAATACCTCGTGCCATACCAACACCAAGTACTGCACCCACTAATGTTTGTGTGGTTGAAATAGGTAAACCTGCACCAGAAGCAATCACCACTGTACACGCCGCAGCCAACTCAGCCGCAAAGCCTCGACTTGGTGTTAAGTGGGTAATACCTTTACCTATTGTGGCAATCACACGATGACCAAATAATGCTAAACCAGCAACAATACCTAAACCACCTAGTGGTAATATCCACCATACTAACTCGGCTTTCTTAGCAATTTGTCCACCATTATCAACAATGCTAACAACAGCAGCTAGAGGGCCAATAGCATTAGCCACATCATTAGAACCATGCGCAAAGGCCATACAACAAGCAGTAACAACCATCAGTACTGCAAATACTTTCTCAACATTGGCGTAATGCATATTTTTATCAGCATCTTGATCAAACTTTAATTTACCAATAAAGAATTTACCGATAATTGCCACCACAATAGCCACTATAACGGCGAGATAATATCCACCAGCTCCTTTCACTTCAAAGTTATAAAAGCCAAGGTTTACATTGTCTAAACCAATATGTTTCAACCCTTTTTTGATCGTCACCAAAGACAACACAAAACCGGCTAAAAACATATAAGCAGGCACATAGCGTTTTGCTTGTTCTAATGGTTTATCGGTATCAAAAATTAACTTTTGCGCACTGTTAAAAATCACAAACGCGATCACACCAGAAATCAGAGGCGTGATTATCCAACTACCGACAATGCCACCGACTTTACCCCATGCAACCGTATCAGGACTAACACCAATAGCAGCAAAACCGATAATTGCACCAACAATTGAATGGGTTGTTGATACTGGCCAACCTAAAATAGAAGCCACTAGTAACCAAGTTGCCGCGGCAAAAAGTGCTGAAATCATACCAAACACTAACAGCTCAGGGATCTCAACAAATAATGCCGGATCGATAATACCTTTTCGAATAGTTGATGTAACTTCACCACCCGCAAGATAAGCACCAGCAAATTCAAAAATCATCGCAATAATAATTGCCTGTTTAATGGTAAGTGCTTTCGAGCCTACTGATGTGCCCATTGCATTGGCGACATCATTTGCACCAATGCCCCAAGCCATAAAAAAACCAACAAGCGCGGCGAGCATGACTAAGATTGAGCCATGCTGTAATAAAATATCCATGACCAATCCTTACTTTCTAGCCAATAAAATTTCTAAACGTGCGCCGACTCGTTCAGCTAAATCTGCTAGGTCTCCTACCCAGTCAATAATCTGATATAAAAACATTACATCTACTGGATTCAATTCATTTTCAATTGCCAATAAGTTTTTACGCAAGGTAACTTGCAAGTTATCCGTGTCATCTTCAATGCTATCGAGTTGTTGAATCATCTTAGAGACATATTCCACTTCTCGACCACGAAAGCCTGTTTCTAACAAATCATCCAACTCATTAATCGCTTCTGCAGCTTTCTCAATCGCATCGATACAACGAGCAACATACTGCTTAAACTCTTGATGTAACGTTGCTGGTATTTCTAACTTTCTACCAACAATACGCCCGGCAATATCTTTTGCTTTATTGGCAATTTTATCTTGCTGGGTTAATAATTCTAATAAATCAGCACGATCAACGGGCATAAATAAGCCGCCTGGCAACTCTAAACGTAATTCACGTTTTAAGTCATCAGCACTTCTCTCATACTTAGAAATTTTGGTTCTGATTTTCCCAGCAGTAGTCCAGTTACACTCGTATACCGCATCAAAAAATGGAACAAGTTCTTTGGAACACTTAGAAACGATTCGAATATGTTTCTCTAATGGTTTTAACGGTGACTTAGCAAATACACCAAGGATTGAATTTCTGGCCATAATTATTTTCCAGGAGCCCTATTGCTCTTTGTTTTGAATTCGCGCGGATATTAACTTATTTGTATCAATTTAGAAATGCCTAAACCTGATATAATAAGCAATAAACACATAAAAATTAACGGTACTTGTCAAAAATTAAGCATAGACAAGTTAATTGACTCTTCCCAGTATTATCCTTTATTTCGACTGGAAAGATTCACTATTCAGGTGCACAGTGGCGAACAACTTTGCCATTAACAAAGTAAATAATGTACTCACAAATGTTTTGACAACGATCACCAATACGTTCTAAGGCACGAGCAGACCAAATCACACTCATGATCTGAGGAATTGAACGAGGTTCTTCCATCATATAAGTCATTAATTGGCGCATTAACGCTTCATATTCACGATCTATTTTGTCGTCACTTTTGTGAATTTTAATGGCAGTTTCCACATCCATGCGGGTAAAAGCATCTAAAGTACTTTGTAAGCACTCAAGTACTCTGCGCCCAAGATTATCAAGATTAAGTAACATGTCTTTATGGGCGCTAGTTAAGCTTTCTAACGCAACTTGAGCGATTTTCTGCGCTTCATCACCAATACGCTCTAAATCAGCAATGGTTTTAACAATTGCCATAATCAAGCGCAAATCACCCGCAGCTGGCTGACGTTTAGCAATAATACGTGTACATTCATCATCAATATTAACTTCATACTGATTGATTTTATCATCGCTGGTTAACACTAAATTTGCCAAGCTTTCATCTGAATCATCAACCGCCGATAATGCATCGCTTAATTGTTTTTCAACTAAGCCACCCATTTGCATTACGTGATTAATCACCCGCTCTAAGTCTTCATTAAACTGACCTGAAATATGACGGCCAATATTTAAATTATCCATTATTCACTCCTAAATTCTGTGGTGATTAACCGTATCGACCGGTAATATAATCTTCAGTTTTCTTTTTATCTGGGGTAGTAAACAAGGTATTAGTATCGTTGTACTCAATAAGATCCCCCATGTACATAAAAGCGGTTTGATCAGACACTCGTGCCGCTTGTTGCATGTTATGCGTCACTATCACAACCGTAAATTGTTTTTTCAAATCATTGATCAATTCTTCAATCGTTAACGTTGAAATAGGATCAAGTGCTGATGTTGGCTCATCTAGCAATAAGACTTCAGGCTCGATAGCAATGGCACGAGCAATCACTAGACGTTGTTGCTGACCACCCGATAACCCTAAGGCACTTTCATGCAATCTGTCTTTGACTTCATTCCACAACGCGGCGCTGCGTAATGCCTGTTCAACCGCGTCATCCAAAACGCGTCGGTTATTTTCACCGGCGATACGAAGACCATAGACAACATTTTCATAAATACTTTTTGGGAATGGATTGGGACGTTGAAACACCATACCAACTTGACGGCGTAAAGCGGCAACATCCACTTGCTTACTGTAGATGTTTTCGCCATGTAAATTAATCTCGCCCTCTATGCGACAACTATCTACCAAATCATTCATACGGTTAATACAGCGTAGTAACGTAGATTTACCACAACCACTTGGCCCAATAAAAGCGGTCACCTGCCCTTTGGGTATCGCCATAGTAATATTTTGTAAAGCTTGTTTTTCACCATAAAATAAGTTGAGACCTTTAATATCTAACGCCTTTTGTTCGGCGGTTAAATTATGCAAATCAAGTTTTGTTTGCGTTGCCATCAAATTTTTGGGGCTAACAGAAATCATATTTTTCTCTTTAATCTTTATTTCTTACAGTTATGTAATCTTTGTGATTAACCATCACTAATGGTTGTTCAATACCGTCAACGATTAATGCTCTAACGTGCGATATTTTTCTCTTAAACGATTGCGAATTGAGACCGCCGTCATATTGAGAGCTACAATAATGGTTACCAACAGAAGTGCCGTGGCATAAACCAATGGACGCGCCGCCTCAACATTTGGGCTTTGAAAACCAACGTCATATATATGAAAACCTAAATGCATAAACTTACGATCTAAGTGAAGAAATGGAAAGTTACCATCTAATGGTAAGTTAGGTGCCATTTTCACCACACCGACCAACATTAATGGTGCCACTTCACCCGCAGCACGAGCAATCGCTAAAATAATACCCGTCATGATCGCAGGGCTAGCAATAGGTAATATAATTCGCCATAGTGTTTCTGCTTTAGTAGCCCCTAGCGCTAAACTACCATGGCGCATCGAGCCAGGTATTCTTGATAAGCCTTCTTCCGTAGACACTATTACCACAGGCAAGGTGAGTATCGCCAAAGTAATAGCTGACCACATCACCCCAGGTGTACCAAAAGTAGGGCTAGGTAAAGTTTCAGGGTAAAACAGTTGATCTAAACTGCCACCAACCATGTAAACAAAAAAGCCTAAACCAAACACACCATAAACAATAGATGGAACACCTGCTAAGTTGATCACCGCAATACGTAATAATTTAGTCAGTGCATTATTACCCGCATATTCATGCAGATAAATTGCCGCGACAACACCTAATGGCGATACGATCACTGTCATCAGTAACACCATCAACACAGTACCAAATATCGCAGGAAAAACACCACCTTCAGTATTTGCTTCTCGCGGATCATCACTAATAAAACTAGCTATTTGACTGAAAAACATCATCAGCTTTTCGCCAAAATGTAGCAGGTTGTTGAACGAGACCTTTAAAATATGCTCAAAATTAATCGTGACAATTTGTCCATCCATGGCACGCATTTTTAATTGATCACGAGATACTTTTGCTCTAAGCGCTAACAGCTCTTGTTCTAATTGCTGATAGTCTGCTTGCAATTCGGTAACCTGTTCAGATATAGCTTGCTCCGTATCAGGTGTTAACGTTTGCTCTAATCTGTGCTTTCTCTCTTGCAGTCGCAAGCGTTCTATTTGATAGTTAATAGCACCTATATCAACTTTTTGTAACTCTTCCATCTGTTGCTGAAATTCTGTCACTCGCGCTAACATTTCAGGCAATCTATCAAGTGATACTTGCTGACCATCTAAAATCAAAGCATCAATATAACCGTAAAAGTTGCCATTAGTACGACGTTCGATTAACACAATATCTTCAGGTGTCGATTGCTCAATGATCTGCGGTACTAATATCCAACGAAAATCTAAACTGACTAATTCTCGGTTACCCGTTTTAACTAACAGTCGCTCAACTTCTTCAGCATCAGCTAAATCAAGCTGAAGATGCGATAACTGGCGAGCTGGGATACTTTCTCGATCATATATTTCACCAATAATCTGTGTTTTCTTGCCATTTTGATCAAGCATTTCAAACTGATAAATATCCGCTGGCCAAAAATAGGACAGCCCCCTAGAAGCAATTAACCACAACAAGCCAATCACTGATATTAAACTGATACTGACACCGCCAGCAGATAACCAAATCCATGGAGAGCCTGATTTAAACCACTTATTCATTCTTCAGTACTCCTACAATGAACTGTATTTTTCACGTAAACGCTGACGGACAAATTCAGCTAACGTATTAAATACAAAGGTAAAAACAAATAAAACAAATGCAGCTAAGAATAAGATGCGATAATGAGAACTTCCCACTTCTGATTCTGGCATTTCCACCGCAATATTAGCAGCCAAAGTACGCATGCCCTGAAAGATACTCCAATCCACAATCGGCGTATTTCCAGTCGCCATCAGCACTATCATAGTTTCACCAACAGCGCGTCCTAACCCCATCATAATGGCGGAAAATATACCTGGGCTTGCTGTCAATAACACCACCTTCACTAAGGTTTGCCATTGCGTTGCCCCCAAAGCTAATGAACCACTGGTTAAGTGTTTAGGCACGCTAAAAATGGCATCTTCAGCCATAGAAAAAATAGTGGGGATTACGGCAAATCCCATTGCAATACCAACGACTAAGGCATTACGCTGATCAAAATCAATACCAAGATCATTGGTGATAAACTGTCTGACATCACCACCAAACCAATACATTTCCATCACAGGTGACAAAGAAAACGCGAATGTTGCAGCAATCAGTAACACAGGGATAAGAATAATCGGCGCCCAAGTTTCAGGTAGTTTGCTTTTCCATTGCTTAGGTAAACGATGCCAGGCAAAAGCAGTGATAAAGACAGCTAATGGTAAAAGTATTAACAACAACGCAATAGCGGGTAAGTTTTTCTCGACAATAGGTGCTAGCCATAGACCAGCAAGGAAACCAAGAATCACTGTCGGTAATGCTTCCATGATTTCAATGGTTGGTTTGACTTTTTTACGCAACGCTGGCGTCATAAAGTAAGCAGTATAGATAGCGGCCGTTAATGCGATAGGAACCGCAAAAAGCATAGCGTATAACGCCGCTTTCATGGTACCAAATGAAATAGGCACTAATGAAAATTTAGCTTCAAAATCATCAGAGCCAGAGGTTGATTGCCAGATATATTCAGGCTCTGGGTATCCTTCATACCACACCTCTTGCCACAACGCTTGCCAAGTTACTTCAGGGTGCTCATTTTCAACTGAAAATTGCGCTAAGGTGTTGCCATCTTGCACTAATAAACCATTAGCACGTGGTGAGATAACAATGGCTTTCGGCGCTGCATTAGTTAGTTGTCCTCGCCATAAATCGGCTTCACTGGTGGTATAAAATACCCCAATTTCTCCTGAGTCAGTTACCGTAAAAAAGCTTTTTCGAAACTGTTCCGTCACTATATTAGTAACCGCTTCTTGCTCGCTCACCATAAAAGAGCGCACTTGTTTAAATTCTCGACCATTGTCTGTTGACACTTCAAACCACTGAGTCACCAAGCCATTATAATCTCCTAATAACAGCGAGCTACCACCAGATAGTAATGCCATGGAGGTTAAATGATGTGATTGAGCACCGTTTTGTGCTAGTTGCGGGCTGATCCTAGCTTTGAGCGCTACTTGATATTCATCGGTTAAATCATAGACCAATACGTTATCAGCACTGCGCACAAATGCCATTGAGAGATCTGGTGAAATTAAAATATCATCGACCTGATTTAACGCGATATCAATCGTTTGATAAAAGGCTTCAAATTCTGGATCGTAATTAAAATCATCTTCGGCTAGCAAAGTGGTTTTAATCAAGCGTTGATCGTCGGTAAAAGCGACAAACACCGCTTTTTCATCATTCATAGCAAACGCCAGTTCAGACAAAGCGCCATTGTCTTCATCAACAAGTAAATAATCTTCACCCAGTGGATACGTTAAGTTAGGAATCACTTCCCGCTGACCAGCCTGATAAGTCGCTTCGAACTTAGTCGCCACTAGCTGCACTTGATCTAACTCATCAAGCAGTAGCTTTTTTTCATGGCCCGCATCAATCACCTTAACGAGAGGCTGTTCAGAAAGTTGCTGACGAAATACGACGGAAGACAAGGATTTGCTTTGACTTGGTTCCAATAAAGAATAAAAAGCGATATCTCCGTCTGTACTAATGGTATAAGCCAGCTCTTGTAACTCATCGACACCAATAGACAGAACCTCCTCTGAACGTTCGATGGTTAACGCTGTCACCGGTTCTATTTTAGCAGACTCAAAGATCGGTTTGATCACATAAAGCAGATACAAAAATATAAGCACTAGGGTCAATAAGACACTGATCCCCCCTAGTGTAATTAACCATTTAGCTGCTGAATTTTTAATCTGGCGAACGCCAGTTGATTTAAGTGCAATTGCCAATTACAACACCTTTAATTGTATAAAAAACCTCACTTTGGCAATTATAAGACAGTTGTATGACAGTTTTGTGACAAACACTGAAACAATATAGATTCAATAAACTCAACAATGAATTATTTGTTTAACAAGGCTTTTTTGTTTAATCTTAGTGATGTGTGGGGTTAAAATTTATAGGTAATGTTATGAGCATCGAAAACATAATGACAAAATCATTATTAACTCTCGATATTGATGATGACTTATCAGATGCTAAGCAACTTTTCGACCAATATAAAGTGCATCATATCTTAATTTTAGACGGTAAAGAACTTGCTGGGATTATTACCGACAGGGACTTATACAAACATTTAAGCCCAACAATCGGCACCAGTAAAGAAACGCCGAAAGATACCGCATTGATGCGGAAAAAATTACACTTAATCATGGCACGAGAGCTGATCACCGCTCCTCCATCAATCACCCTAAATGAAGCGGTATTATTATTTTACGATAATCATATTTCTTGTTTACCGATAGTTAATGATAACTTTCAGCCAATAGGGATTATGACCTGGCGTGATGTGATCAAATTAGTTGCCTTGCAATACCGACGTAAATTAAATCAGCAAACTAAAAACTAGACCTGTTGAACTTTGCTGTTTGAATTTTGTTCAAGATAAACGCCTTCTGATCGCGGCACTTGAATTTTTGCATAGTCATCTATGGTTAATTTAAGTACAGCTTCCGCTCCTGCTCACGCTCACGCTAAGTACCTACATCCATGTAGGCAACAAACAGCAGGAGACGTTTAGTTAAACCCTTCGGGCAGAATTTGTTGCTGCAAAAACAAACTTGAAAAATCAACACGCCCTGGACATTACGAGCTACAAGAAAGCATTGAACAGCCAGCCTTATGCATTGCCCAACCCGGTCGTTTTGCCCCAAAATGCTCAAAGCCATCTTGTTCTTGATAGGGATTAGCTAATACCTGCTGTAGTTGCTCAATCATAGAGTAGTCCCCTTGCTCTGCAAGCTCTATCGCTTGTTGTGCAAGGTAGTTACGTAACACAAACTTCGGATTCACTCGATTCATCACTCGCGCGCGTTCATCATCATCAAGGCTGTTGTTTTCCAAGCGCTGACAATAAAGCGATATCCAGTATTCAAACCTTGGCCAATACATGGCTTTCGTTGGTTCGTCTTGATAAAAGCAAGGCAAAAAGTGGCTTTCAATTTGGCTTTTCCCCGGAATATAGCTTGCCAGTAAACGATAAAAAATCGTCATATCAATATTGCATTCACTCAACACTTGCTCTAATTGCACGAATAATTCACCATCTGACTGGGGTTCAAGCTGGGCAAGCCCTAATTTATCTTTCATCATTTCGAGCCAGCGTGATTCGTACATTTTGGCATAGTTCGTTAAGATTTCATTCAGCGGTTCAGCCTGTTCAATCAAGGGATAAATGGCATTCGCTAATTGAAATAAATTCCACTGGGCTATTTGTGGTTGTGCGCCAAAGCAGTAGCGTTTTCCTTTGGCATCTGTGGTATTAGGCGTCCACGACAAATCAAAATTATCAATCCATCCGTACGGGCCATAGTCAATGGTTTCACCAATAATTGACATATTGTCGGTATTCATCACTCCATGAACAAAGCCAACACGCATCCACTCAACGATCAATTGGCAAGTGCGTTCACTAATTTCACGAAACCATTGGATGTAAGTATCCTTGCATGGTTGGCCTAAATGTGGAAAGTCTTCAGTAATGGCATAATCAACAAGCTGGTTTAACAGCTTAATATCTCCACGCACCGCCGGTAACTGAAAACTGCCAAAACGCATAAAGGACGATGATACACGACAAACAACAGCGCCTAATTCTTGCTGAGGACGGCCATCATAAAACATATCTCGCACTACTTTATCGCCTGTTAAGCATAAACTTAACGCACGCGTGGTAGGAACTCCTAAATGAAACATCGCTTCAGAGCATAAATATTCTCTAATTGAAGATCGTAATACTGCTAGACCATCAGCAGTTCTTGAATAAGGCGTCGGCCCTGCACCTTTTAGTTGTAATGTTTGTAAGCCAAGCTCTGGAGTGGCTAATTGCCCCAAATTAATTGCTCGACCATCACCCAGTTGCCCAGCCCAGTGACCAAACTGATGTCCTCCGTAACACATAGCATAAGGCCTAGTATTGGGTAACAGCTCATTTCCCGTTAATACGCGTGCAATAGCCTGAGGATCATCAGTGGCTAAGGTAAGCTGTTGCGCTAATGTGTGGTTTAACGCAATTAGCGTAGGCGATTGAGTGACTTTGGGGCTGACAAATGAATACGCCACCCCATTAACCGTGCGACAAAAATTATCTGATTGTTGATCAGCAGGTAATCTATCTACAAAACGGTCGTTAAAATCACAAGCAAATAAACTCAAGCTAGCCCCTTAATACTTCAGCAGAAACGCTATTAATATTGACTAGTGTACGTGATATAACGCGTGAGCTAAAGCAGTGATGAAAAGTTGTTAATCATCACACACCACTTTATTTCGACCCGATTGCTTAGCTGCATACATACGTTTATCAGCAATATGCAAAGCAAGCTCAAGATCATCATTTGATTGGCACTCAGCAACGCCAAAACTTGCAGTAAATTCAATAATTTGATTTTCTAGAACTAATGAACTTTGTTCAATAATCTTGCGTAGCTTTTCCGCCAGCGTAGCCCCTTGAGCTTTCGATGTTTGCATGAAAAACAACAAAAACTCTTCTCCACCTGTTCTTACCATCACATCATTTTTACGAATATTATTTATGCACAACTCAGTAAATTTCATCAACACTTGATCACCTATTTGATGACCAAAAGTATCATTCACGTCTTTAAAGTGATCAATATCAATATTCACTATGGTCAGTGGGTAATATTCATCACTCACCATAAAGCGTTCAAATAATACCGAAGATAAAAACCGTCGATTTGGCAGTTTAGTTAAACTGTCAGTGTAAGACTGTTTCAATTTTGCATAGCTAAGCTTAGTCAATTTACTATGACTATCATGACGAAAATAATCAGCAATAAAACTGATCAAATTCATCACGGCAAACGAAGTAATAAAACGAGATACCTCAGCGGGCGGATATTGTGCAGGAATGTCTAGAGGAGATTTCAGCAAAACTAATAAGATAATAAAAAACAGTACATTGACAATAGCGCCAATCTTAATTCCCAATAAGACAAAATAAATCAATGGTATAGGATAAAGCCAATACAGCGCTGTATTTTTATATCCCCCCATATAAACCACTGTGAGTAACATGAAAAATACACAAAAAACACTCGCATAGTAGTGTATTTCTTCACGATTAAATATGATAGCGGTTACAGCATTAAGTAGAATAAATACGGCACCAAACAATAAAGTAAAGGCCAAGCTGATGTCGTAAGATTGATAGCTTTTCGCAGAAAAATATAAAATCACTGCAGCACCACTAAAACTAACAAAGTAAAAAATTGATTTTTTACGATAGCGATCAATTGCATCGATAGATGCTTTTTCAGAAAACTTATCCCACCAACCTAAATGTTGTGCCATAACAATATTTTTTATTCACCTTAACTATAATCAATAGCACACAATGGGTACTATTGATGTAATTTCAATACTTTTCATCACAAATAAACCCATTTAATCAAATTTGCTTGCCTATGACCTTTCACTTAAAATACTAGCAATTCCATTTATTTAAAACAAAAGGTTTCCCATGGCATTGCCAGATAAGTTTATTTATTCAATGCACCGCGTTAGTAAAGTGGTGCCGCCAAAACGTACGATACTAAAAGATATTTCTTTATCATTCTTCCCAGGCGCTAAAATCGGTGTATTAGGCTTAAATGGTGCAGGTAAATCGACATTATTAAGGATCATGGCCGGTGTTGATACCGATTTTGAAGGTGAAGCAAATGCACTCGCAGGCACTAACATAGGTTACTTACCACAAGAACCTCAACTTGATGAAAACAAAACAGTACGAGAAGTCGTTGAAGAAGCCGTATCAGAAGTAAAAGATGCCATGGCGCGACTTGATCAAGTCTATGCCGAATACGCTGAACCTGATGCCGACTTTGATGCCTTAGCAAAAGAGCAAGGTGAATTAGAAAACATTATTAATGCACAAGACGGTCATAATATTGATAATGTTTTAGAGCGTGCTGCCGATGCGTTACGTTTACCTGAGTGGGAACAAAAAGTCGCGGTACTCAGTGGTGGTGAGCGTCGCCGTGTTGCTCTGTGTCGGTTGTTATTACAAAAACCTGACATGCTCTTACTTGATGAACCAACCAACCACTTAGATGCTGAGTCAGTTGCTTGGTTAGAACGCTTTTTACATGAATATAGTGGCACCGTTGTTGCCATCACCCATGACCGTTATTTCTTAGACAATGTTGCCGGTTGGATCTTAGAGCTTGACCGTGGCCATGGTATCCCTTGGGAAGGTAACTATTCTTCTTGGCTTGAGCAAAAAGATGCTCGACTTGAGCAAGAAAAACGCAGTGAGAATGCTTTACAAAAAACCATTAAACAAGAATTAGAATGGGTTCGTTCTAATCCGAAAGGCCGCCAAGCCAAAAGTAAAGCACGTATGGCGAGATTTGAAGAACTCAACAGCCAAGATCATCAAAAACGTAATGAAACGAACGAGCTTTATATTCCACCAGGACCACGCCTAGGTGATAAAGTATTAGACGTAAACAACTTAACCAAATCATTTGGTGATCGCGTCTTAATTGATAATTTAAGCTTTAGTATTCCTAAAGGAGCGATTGTCGGTATTATCGGTGCTAATGGCGCGGGTAAGTCTACCCTATTCAAAATGTTATCTGGTGCTGAGCAACCTGATTCTGGTGAAGTAGATCTAGGTGAAACGGTCAAATTGGCCAGTGTTGATCAATTCCGTGATGATATGGATGATAAAAATACTGTTTACCAAGAGATCTCTGAAGGACACGATATTCTGACCATAGGAAATTATGAAATTCCAAGTCGCGCTTATTGCTCACGTTTTAATTTTAAAGGCAATGATCAACAAAAATTCATTGGTGATCTATCTGGAGGTGAACGCAACCGTGTGCACCTTGCCAAGTTAGTCAAAACAGGCGGTAATTTATTATTACTCGATGAGCCAACCAATGACTTAGATGTAGAAACACTTCGCGCACTGGAAGAAGCTCTTTTAGAATTTCCTGGCTGCGCCATGGTTATCTCTCATGACCGTTGGTTCCTTGACCGAATAGCCACTCATATTCTCGATTATCGTGATGAAGGACAAGTAAACTTCTACGAAGGTAACTTTACAGACTACGAAGAGTGGTTAAAGAAAACCTTAGGCAGTGCCGCAGTGGAACCTCACAGGATTAAATACAAAAAAATTGGCTAGTCTGCCAAACAAGGTAAGTTACTAGTAACTAAAGAAAATAAAAAGCACCTTAATCATTTTTAAGGTGCTTTTTTTTAAAATCCAGCTATGCTAAAGGTATTCACTTAGCAACTGTAACAATATAAATGGAAAACAGACGACAGTTTACTCGGATCTTATTTTCAATTGATGCCCTGCTTGACATTGAAGAGCACAGTTATTCCGTTAATATTCACGATATTTCACTCAATGGTGCGTTAGTCAGTAGCCCCGATGGTATTGATGACATCAAGCATAAATTAGGTGTATTACGTTTTAGTCTCGCAGGAGATGAAACCGAAGTGTGTATGCACATTGCTGTCGTCCATGTTGAGCCCGATGAAATAGGTCTGCAATGTAACGCTATTGATATTGACAGTGTTACGCTATTACGCCGACTCGTTGAATTAAACTTAGGCGATGAAGAGCAACTCCATAAGGAATTATCACAACTGACCCGTTAAATAACTTTTCAACCCTAGCAATAAGGACGATTTATGAATCATCTTATCATTTCTTTTATTAGTCCAGATCGTCCTGGACTTGTTGACACCCTCGCCAACATAGTAAGACAGCATCAAGGCAATTGGCAGACCAGTAGTCTTCACCATTTATCCGGTTTTTTTTCAGGTGTCATTGAAATCGCTATTGATGAGGCACAAAGCGATAATCTCATTGACCAATTACAAAGTATCCCAAATTTTAAGTGCCATATTGAAAGCGCCAGCCCCAATGAAACCGAAAATACCGCCGATATTGTGTTAGAGCTGACCGCCAATGATCGTTCAGGCATTATTCAAGAAATTTCATCCGTCATTCATCACCAAGGAGGCAACCTGCTTAAGCTGGTTAGCTCTCATGACAGCGCACCGCACTCAGGGCAAACCTTATTTAAGGCTAAAGCAACAATCGCTGTCGCTAACAACACGGTTGATGCCCTTATTGATGGCTTAGAAGCATTAGCAGATGACCTAATGGTTGATATCTCGCGCTGATCATTTTCTCCAATGATCCTTTGGGCTTACCTTAGGATCACATGATATTTTACTAGGCATTTACCTGTATTGACGGCAAATGCAATAGTAAACATGAGACTTGCTGTGATATGAATTTTAACAAAGAGCTCAGTTGGCTATCATTTAATGAACGGGTGTTACAAGAGGCCGCAGATCAGTCGGTACCGTTAATCGAACGTATCCGTTTTCTCGGCATTTATTCTTCCAATCTCGATGAGTTTTTTCGTGTTCGTGTCGGCAACATCCGGCGGTGCGCAATGGTAGAAGCAGAGCAAGATGATCTCAAAGATAAGTGGGAGGTATTACATCAAGATATTTCACTGAAAGTGAATCAATTAACAAACAACTTCAAGATCATCGCCGATAATACTTTTGGGCAACTCGCTAAGGAAAATATTATTACTATCTTTGATGACAGTAATAATAGCCAATTTAAACAACACTTAAGTGTCACACAACTTGACTGGCTGAGCCAGTATTTTGCTAACAAGATCAAACGTCATATCACACCAATCATCATTCACTCAAAAACACAGTTGGTTAATTGTATTGATGATGATGGTATTTATTTTCTGGTCGCGCTACATCAAGCCAAGCAGATTAAATACGCGCTAGTAGAAATCCCTAGGGAAGAGACCGAGCGTTTTATTGTGCTCCCATCAATCAATCGTCGTAAGACCCAATATATCGTGATGTTAGATGATGTTGTGCAATACTTTCTGAATACGTTATTTGAGGGGGTGATTGAGTTTGATAGCATTGATGCATATTCAATGAAGCTCACACGTGATGCCGAATATAACCTGACCGATGATCTTGACGAAAGCTTATTGGATCAAATGTCTAAAGGCTTAAAACAACGACTAAAAGCCGACATGGTACGTTTAGTCTATGACCGTTTTATGCCGCAATATATGCTCAACTACTTAGCCAAAGCATTAAAAGTCAAACATGATGATGACTTAGCGCCAGGGGTGAGGTATCGCCACTTTAAAGACTTTGTCAAATTTCCAAATCTCGGCGCTCCTCAGCTAGAAAACCCTGAACTCCCTGCCTTGGATTGCACAAGATTTACTGTTTCACCTTCAATTTTTACCGCCATCAGCCAACAAGACATTTTACTTTACTACCCTTATCATAAGTTTAGTCATTTTACTGAATTCGTTCGACAGGCTTCTTATGATCCCTTAGTACACCAGATAAAAATAAACATTTATCGGGTTGCGAAACATTCACGCATCATTCAGTCACTAATTGAAGCCGTTAAAAATGGTAAAAAAGTCTCCGTGGTGGTTGAACTAAAAGCGCGTTTTGATGAGCAGGCGAATATCGAATGGGCGAAGGTCATGAAAGATGCCGGAATTGAAGTAGAGTTTGGCATTGAAACCTTAAAAATTCATTCCAAGTTATGTCTGGTCTTTCGCAAAGAGCATGACAAAATTGTGCGCTATGCCCATATTGGCACAGGTAATTTTCACGAAAAAAATGCCCGTATCTATACCGACCTAGCTCTGTTCACCAAACATAAAGAGATTTGCCAAGAAGTTGACAATGTTTTTTCTTTTATTTCACACAGCTACAAACGATTTCGCTTTAACCACCTGATCGTTTCCCCGCTCACTTCAAGGCGTCGTCTTTATCAGTTAATTGACAATGAAATAGACAATGCCCAACAAAATCGACCAGCAGCTATCACGCTAAAACTGAACAATTTAGTCGATACGGGCTTAATTAGTAAACTATATAATGCCAGCCAAGCAGGGGTTAACATCAAAATACTTGTTCGCGGTATGTGCTCATTAATCCCAGGTATTAAAGGTAAAAGCGACAATATTAGTATCATATCAATTATTGATCGTTTTCTTGAACACCCTAGAGTCATGCTGTTCCACCATCATGGCGAACAACTATTATTTATTAGCTCTGGCGATTGGATGGAAAGAAATATTGATCACCGAGTAGAAGTTGCTTGCCCAATTTATGATACCACCTTAAAGCAACGTATTATTGATATACTTGATTTACATTTTCAGGACAATGTTAAAGCACGGATCATTGATAGCAAACAAAGTAATCAATATGTTCCTGCTGACGCTACCGCACCTGTTCGCTCGCAAATTGCCATTTATCACTACTTAAAAGCGCAAGAAATACAAGAGATGAACATTCAGCCAACCACGTCAAAGCATCACGATGAATAACAAACTTGAAGCGCATACTAGTGAGTATTTAGCCGCGTTAGATATCGGCTCTAATAGTTTTCACTTTGTGCTAGCAAGGCAAGTAGGCGAGCACTTGCAGCTTGTCCATCGAGAAAAATATCAGGTACAACTGGCTGAAGGGCTCAATGAACATAATATGTTGAGTGCTGAAGCAATCGAGCGAGGTTTATCAACCTTAGCACACCTGACAACCACCACTAAAAATATTAAAGCAGACAATTTTCGCGCCGTGGCCACCTTCACTTTACGACAAGCAAAAAATAGCCACGAGTTTTTAGCGGCAGCGCGGAGAGTCTTTCCTTTTACTATTGAAGTGATTTCAGGTCATGAAGAAGCTCGACTGATTTATCAGGGGGTTGCCCATTATTTACAAAATGATATTAAGCAATTAGTGCTCGATATCGGTGGCGGCAGCACAGAATGCGTCATTGGTCGAAAGCTGCAAATTAACGCAGTGGAAAGCTTAAATATTGGCTGTGTCAGTTATCAGCAACAATTTTTTCATCGGCAGGTCATTTCAAAAAAAGTCTTTAAACTCGCGATTTCGGCAGCGAAGCATCAAATAGATAGCATAGTAAAACGCTTTAAAAAACAACAATGGCACTCAGTTGTTGGTACCTCAGGTACGATAAAATCCATCGCACGAATAGTCAATTATGACAATGAAATTCAACGCCCTATCACCTTAGCGGATTTAAAACATATCAAAAAACAATTACTCAAGTTTAACCATGCGGATGACATCAAGATTCCAGGCTTGAAAGACAACCGAAAATCGGTCATTTGTGCTGGGGTAGCTATTTTACTGGCATTAATGGAACAACTAGAAATTAATGCAATTGAGTATTGCCAATATGCGTTACGAGAAGGGGTGTTGTTCGAACAATTAGAAAATTTAACTCACAATAATGTCCGTGTCAGGAGTGTAAAAAACCTTGCCGAACGTTTTAATATCGACAAATTACATGCTAACCATGTGTACGCCATTGCTGAGCGTATTTTTAGCCAAGTAGTGCGTCCATGGCAACTTGAAAAGCCCATATATCCAGAACTTTTACGAGCCGCCACTCAGTTACATGAGATAGGTATGGACATTAACGCATCAGGTTATCAAAAACACGGGCAATATATCGTTGAGCAGGCAGATTTAGCGGGCTTCAACCAAGAACAACAAAAAGCACTGGCATGGCTAATAGGTAATCAACGTAAAAAAATCACCTTGATCGATGCAGATTTATGGTATCAGCTGGAACAAGAAAAGCTGCTAAAGCTTTGTCTTATCATTCGTTTGAGTGTGTTACTGAGCCAGCAACGTCATCAGGACGAGCAATTTTTAACACAGATCAGCGCAAAGCAAACACAGCTAACGCTTACTTTAGATAAACAATGGTTAAAAGCTCGCCCAATAATCAAAACAGAACTCGTTTATGAACAAGCGGTGATAGCTAAACTTTCTTATCAACTGACCATTAATTAAATAGTTGCTATTAATAGTATAAATATATCCACTTATCGCCTTTGACTTGTCAGTAATGCTAAAACAATATAGCGTTACTTTATCTCAGGGACTTATTTTCACAGGTTAGCTAAATGACTATAACAAAAAGAAATTTTTTAAAAGCGAGTAGCCTCGCGCTTGCATCACTCTCCTTATCAGGCATTCAGTCAGCGAAAGCAAGGTCTTCAATTCCGACAAAAGCAAAAACTACCGAGCAATTACACAATATAACCAATGGCATCTCTGCAATTACGGTTGAAGAAAGATATGCTCGTATTCACAAAGCTCAACAATTAATGCGTCAAGCAAACATTGCTGCCATGGTGATAGAGCCAGGAGCAACGATGGATTACTTCTCTGGCATTCAATGGTGGCGAAGTGAACGAGTAACGGCATTAGTGATCCCACAGCAGGGTGACGTTGCTGTGATTTGTCCATTTTTTGAAGAACCCAGTATTCGTGAAACGCTCAGCGTTGGAGATGACGTCAGAGTTTGGCAAGAACATGAAAGTCCATTTGAGCGAATTAAACAAGTGCTTGTAGATCGTGGCATCACAAAAGGCAATATCGCCTTTGAACACTCAGTGCGCTACTTCGTACTAAAAGGTGTGATGGCACTATTACCACATATGACTCATGTGAGTGCGACAGAGGTTACCCGTGGCTGTCGTATGTATAAAAGTCAGCATGAATTACAATTAATGCACAAAGCCAATGAAATCACCTTAGCCGCCTATCAATATGTTTGGTCACAACTGGCTGTAGGTATGAGCCAAAACGACGTGAAATCAATCATGCACAAAGCGCAAGCTAAACTTGGCGGCAGTGGCATTTGGAATATGGCATTATTTAATGAAGCCAGCGCTTACCCTCATGGTACCAAGCAAAAACAAATATTAACTGAAGGCTCCATTGTGTTGATGGATTGTGGTTGTAGTGTCCACGGCTATCAATCAGATATCAGCCGTACTTTTGTCTTTGGTGAAGCAAATAAAGAACAAAAGAAAATTTGGCACACCGTCCGTAAAGGGCAAGAGATTGCCTTTGAACAAGCACAAATTGGTGTCGCAGCAGGTAAAGTAGATGATGCGGTTCGCGCTTATTATCAAACCCAAGGTTTAGGGCCTGATTATCAGCTGCCTGGTTTATCTCATCGTACGGGGCACGGAATCGGCATGAAAGGCCATGAAGGAGTAAACTTTGTTCATAACGAGCAAACCAAACTTGCCAAAGGCATGTGTTTTTCTAATGAGCCTGGTATTTACCTGCCTGGAAAATTCGGTGTGCGCTTAGAAGACTGTTTGTATTTCAACGACAAAGGACCGCAGTGGTTCACTATACCTCCTGAGTCAATAGACGCGCCAATCGGTAAACTTGCACCGTTAAAGGTTTAATAACCGTTAAAAGCAAAAAAGCCTGACATTGTCAGGCTTTTTGTGTTCGCTTAAATATTGACATTAAAGTGTCAAACCTAACTTTTTAAACTCTTTCTCAACGACCTTACTAGGTAATGGAATATAGCCGTCTTTTTCAACTATCTTCTGACCCGACTTAGAAAGTATCATTTTCAAAAATTCTGCTTCCATCGGTGCTAATGGTTTATTCGGATGTTTATTCACATACACATATAAAAAGCGAGATAACGGGTATTTTTTAGCAATGGCATTAGCCATGTTCGCTTCAACAAAGTCATTACCTTTTTTCGCTAATGGTAACGCACGTACACCAGATGTTTGATAACCAATACCTGAGTAGCCAATACCATTAAGTGAAGCCGATACTGACTGTACAACTGAAGCTGAACCCGGTTGTTCATTCACGCTATTTTTAAAGTCACCTTTGCATAACGCTTTCTTTTTAAAGTAGCCATAAGTTCCTGATACCGAATTGCGTCCGTATAACTGTATGTCTTTACCTGCCCATTCGCCTGTTAAACCAACATCACCCCAGCGATCAACGTCTTTGGCCGCGCCGCATTTTCGGTTATTTGAGAAAATTGCGTCTACTTGATCAATACGTAAACCTTTCAACGGGTTATCTTTATGAACAAATACGGCTAAAGCATCAATTGCCACACGAACAGCCGTTGGCTTATAACCATAACGTTTTTCAAAGGCTTCTATTTCGCGCGATTTCATCTTACGGCTCATCGGGCCTAAATTTGAAGTTGCCTCAGTTAAAGCTGGTGGCGCAGTAGAAGAACCAGCCGCTTGGATCTGCACGTTTACGTTTGGATAAGTACGTTTAAATTCCTCGGCCCAAAAAGTCATCATATTGGCTAAAGTATCGGAACCAACAGATGATAAGTTCCCAGATACGCCACTGACTTTTTTATAAGTAGGTAAATCTTTATCTACCGCTACCGATGAAAAGCTTATTAAGCTAGCTAAACCAATCACGCTTAACGCACGTTTGATAGTCATAATTTTCTCCAATGAGAGTGTGTTTACTGAATTAATTTGTGAACACTATATAAAGCTTATATGACAATTATATTTAAGCTATGTGACACTTATATGACAAAGGTAAATAAACTGTCATGATAAGCACAACAAATAATCAAGCAACTTTATTTGGAAGTGCGCGGATACATTTAGACTCAAACGAAATAATGAACTCACTGCCTTTCCCCCACTGACTATTAATGGTGAGCTCAGCATGATGATGATTCAACACATGTTTGACGATCGCCAGCCCTAAACCAGAGCCACCAGTATCGCGTGAGCGAGATTTATCGACACGGAAAAAACGCTCCGTTAAACGATTAACATCTTCAGGTCGAATACCTTGACCATCGTCTTTGACCGAAAAACAGGCTTTATCCCCTGCCCGTTGCCAGGTCACTTGGATATGTCCTTGTTCAGGCGTATAGGCAATCGCATTAGACAATAAATTAGAGCAGGCACTTTTCAGTTCATTTTCAATGCCCTCAATCGCTAATTCTTTATCTATGCTAACGGTGACGACATGATTTTTTTCTTGATTGAGCCACTGACTATCATCAATCAAATCTTGTATCAATTTAGGCATGTTAACCACTTGTTTATCTTCTTGATCAGCATGAATTTCAACCCGTGATAACACCAACAACTGCTCAACTAAGCGATCCATTCTTGATACTTGGGTTTCCATGGTAGAAAACACCTTTTGCCAATGAGGATCTAAGGCATTGTCTGTACTTTGCACCATCTCGACATAGCCACGAACCACTGTAAGAGGCGTTTTTAATTCATGAGATACATTAGCCACAAAATCTCGACGCATTTCTTCCAAGCGATGCACTTTGCTGATATCACGTGCTAAAAACAGTACTTGTTCTGTGCCATAGGGCATCATACGTACTTCCAAGATAATATCACTGTTGATCGGAGAGGTGAGTAAGCATGGGCTGTCAAAATCACCTTCTTTAAGGTACTGAGTAAACTCAGGAAAGCGGATCAAATTATCAATGCGTTGTCCCGCATCATTTGGCCACTGAATACCTAAAATACGCGAAGCTTTTTTATTGCCCCATTCGATCAACAGATCTTGCGATAACACTAAAGCGGCATCAGGCAATGCTTCTGCCCCATCACGAAAACGACGAATTTTTTCGTTTAACAGCTTTTGTTTACGGCGAAACTGTTTCATTTGCCGATATAAGCCATCATATATCATGCCCCAAACACCATTTGCCTGTGGCGGTGATAATGATTTACTGCGCCATAACCACTTAAATAGCTTTAATAAATGATGGTAATGCCAAATTAACAGTGCTGTGGCGCTCACTGAAAGCAATAAAAACGTGTGGCCAATTAAGTAACCAACGAGCGCACTTAAACATAAAATAATGATTAAACGGGAAATAACCGTGCGAGTAGATAAACGAAAATACATACTAATTATTTTTATACACTAAGTTTAGTTTTCCCTGAGAAACGATAGCCAGAACCACGCACCGTTTGGATAAAATCTTCATGCCCTTGCCCGGCAATGGCTTTGCGTAAACGACGAATATGCACATCTACGGTTCTATCTTCAACATAGACATTGGTACCCCAAACATTATCTAATAATTGCTCTCGACTATAAACCCGTTCAGTGTGAGTCATAAAAAAATGAAGTAAACGAAACTCAGTGGGTCCCAAATCTAATGCGCGTTCATTTATTGAAACACGGTGAGCGACAGGATCAAGTTTCAAACCATGAAATTCAATCGACTCTTCTAATGCAGTTGGTGATACCCGACGAATAACCGCTTTTATTCTGGCAATTAGCTCTTTAGGAGAAAAAGGCTTAGTGACATAATCATCAACACCAACATCAAAACCTTTCACTTTATCATCTTCATCAGCACGCGCTGTTAACATAATGATCGGAATAGCACGTGTATATTCATTTTGTTTTAATTGCTTGGCTAACTTTACCCCCGTACCTCCTGGTAACATCCAATCTAGCAAGATTAAATCAGGGTATGGCTCTACAATTTTCGCTTTAGCTTGCTCAAAATTTTCTGCTTCTATGGTATTAAAGCCATTTTGTTCTAACACAAAAGTCACCATTTCTCGGATTGGCGCTTCATCTTCAACCACTAAAACTTGTCTGTTCATGTATAAAATTCCCAGTTATACCTAATATCATTATCGTCGCTATCACTTGACTAAAACAAGCTAAGAGTGCTGGACAACAGCTGATTGTCAACAGCAACCCCACGTTGGATAAACAGACAATGTTCACTCATCATCTGCTAACGACTAATGAACATTCTGATAACTTTATATGACAATTTTATGACATAAAGCGAATTTAATTTATCATCAATGAATATCCGCCATTAAACAAGACGAAAAAGCAAAAAAAAAAGTGGCATAGTTGCCACTTTTTCATCAAATAGCGCTTACCGTATTAGAACTTATATTGAATACCAAGGGCTAAGTAGTCTTCATCAGCACCGCTATCCATATCGAATGATGTATAGAAAGTATATAACTTAGTACTTTTTGCTAATTTATAATCCGCACCTAAAGTAAAGCCGGACTTATCATCGCCACCATCATGGTTGGCCGTTTGCAGCTGACCTTTTAACGTCCAGTTATCAATGCCATACTTTGCTGAGATTAAGAAACCATCCATTTCCTTGCCGGTAGAGACTTGTTCTTGCGTTTGCACCATCGCACCTAGTGCAACACCAGCTAACTTAGCTTGAATAGTGGCACGTGCGACATCATAACCTTTCATCTCAGAGTCAAATGCTAATGCAGCATATAATGAAGATTTTTTAAGTGCCTTATCACCATAAAATAAAGCAACCGATGTTGCATCTTCACCATCAACGCTATCTTCAGCAACATAAGTGACCCCTAACTGAAAACCGTTATATTTTTTAGTTTTATAAGTGATGGTATCAGCCATACGATTCTCGCCTTTCCATAGCACTTTGATATCACCGTTATGATCGCTGAATAAATCCACTTTCCCTTGTGACTGCTTTAATACCGTGTCATTTTTACCCAATAACACTTCACCAAAGTTACCTTTTAAACCAATATATTGGTTACGATCAGTGATGCTATCACCTTTGTTACTATCGCCATCTAAATCAACTTGAAACTCAGCTTTATATACGACTGATAACTCATTAGATAACTCATGCGTACCTTTAAAGCCAATGCGCGAAGCATTGCTTTTCACTTCAGTAAATGAGCCTTCACCTTCATCCGAAGATTGTACAGAGACATCAGCACGACCATAAATTTCAACATTTGCCGCCATTGATGAAGCAGAACAAACGCCTAATAATGTCGCTGCAATTGCGCTATAAGAAAGTTTCATTAAATTACCCTTTTAAATATTAATGCTTGATTGCTTACTATTGTGCCGCCAAAAGATGACACTTTTGTGACATTATGAACTTTTTTTTACTTTTTGATGAATAATTAACGTCAAGTTTGTTAAATTTCCTTTGTGACATTGCCACAGATCAAATTTTTCAGCGAGATCAGCTACTGGCACTGTATTATTGCTTGATTTAAGTAGAATAACTACACGTCATAAGCGCTGCTTTATGTAAATACCAAACAAATGACGGTAAAAACAAACTGAAAAGATAAACACACCTTAGATTCAGCTCATAATAAAACAGGCTAAACACCATTTAACACACTGATTGATGCTCAAGTAACTAATTTCGTTGCCTCTGTCATATTTGTTCCATATTGTCGTCACTTTAGTGTCATTTCGCTGCAATAAAAACTACACATTTTTAAAACAATTCTGTCATTTTTACTCAGTAGCATAGCTGCAACTTGTCAATATTTAATAAATATAACTCTTTGGAGCAACAAAAATGCAAATAAAATCACTATTTAAAGTAAGCGCTATTGCTTGTGCTTTAACATTAGTTGGTTGTGGTGGCGACATTAAAATTACCCCTACTGTAAATGACAATAGTACAAACACTGACAACAGTGTTAATAATTCAAATAATACAACAAACCCAGGTACAACAGATCCCGTAGAATGTGCGAGTTACCAAACTGACGCTGGCACTGTAGAGGGCATCTATGACGGTTTAGACTGTTTATACAATGATTCATTTGCCAGTAAAAACATTCAAATCACGGCTAATTTAACCTTTGATGAATTACCCGATGGTGGAATTCACGTATTTGAAGACGCATTATTGATTGGTGAAGACGGCCGTACTGATGATGGTTTTGAAGTACCAACTAATGGTCCAACCATGACAGTAAAACCAGGCGCAACATTAGCATTTACCTCAGGTGAAGCAATTGTGCGTATCGCCCGTGGTGCAAAAATTCAAGCCGTAGGCACAGCTGAAAAACCAATCACTTTTACTTCTGCATTTGCGTTTGATCGTCATGATTTAGAAGGTAAAGGCGCACAATACGCAGATTGGGGTGGCATAATCATCAATGGTAATGGTTTAACAAACCAATGTACTAATGCACAGCGTGCTGGCGGTACCTGTAATGTCGCATCAGAAGGGATCACCAGTTACTTTGGCGGTAATGATAACCAAGACAGCAGTGGAAAAATCAAATGGGCTAAAATCTGGTATGCAGGCTCAGGTCCACGTGTTGGCGGTGAAGGTGATGACCTAAACTCATTGACTTTAAATGCGGTAGGCTCAGGCTCGCTGTTCGATTATATTCACATTCACCAAGGCTTTGACGATGGTATCGAATTCTTTGGTGGTGCTGCCAATATTAAACATATTGTCGTTACTGATACCCAAGATGACGCTATTGATATTGACGCAGGTTGGCAAGGGAACGCGCAGTTTTTATATATTCAACACGGCACAGTGACAACTCGTGATGGCGCAACCGCGTATATGGGTAACAATGGTTTTGAAACAGACGGTGAAAAAAATAGTGGCCCTGACTACAGCGATGTGCCAGCGTCTTTCCCAACAATCGCCAATGTTACAGTGATCACCACAGATGGTGCATCCGTTCGTGATGAAGATCCATCACAAGCACACAAATTCGACGATGCCATTAAAACCAATTATTACAATGCATTAGCCATTAAAGCTGATGCTACTAATGGCACTGAGTGTATCGAGTTTAAATCAGACGGTTTGGAAAATGCAGCAGAAATTACCTTTAACAACTCAGTATTAGCGTGTGCGGCTGAATTTAAAGACCCAACGCAAATGCCAGCGGGTATGTCCGTTGAGCAATGGTACGAAAATGGTGGCGTGAACATTCGCGTAGGCGGCGATGCTGACGTACTGTCAACTGATGGTTTCTCAACCAACTCTAGCTCAACAGCCATCACTATCTCTGCAAATAATTTATCTGACTTAGATAATAGCTTCTTTGATTCTGTAGATTTCATTGGTGCGGTATCAGATAAAGATTCTAGTTCAGCTTGGTATCAGTGGGTAGAAGCGGCGGTCGCTGCAGCAAACAACGACTAACCACTTATCACGAGTAATAAGACGCTCAAATTCCCTTTGATGCGTCTTTTTATTAAAGACTGAATTAGGAATTTAAAATGACCAATCAACACAAACTCCAAAGGCTAGCAGTTGCTGTGGGGCTAGGTTTGTTCAGTTATACAAACGTTACTGCTGCCCAAGCTGAAGAACAGCAAGTAATGGAAGAAGTTGTTGCAAAAGCGACTCGTTTACAAGGTAGTGCGGCAGCCGTAATTGAAGAACGTAAAAACCAAGCCTTTGTTGCTGATATCCTAGGTGCAGAGCAAATGTCTAGAACAGGTGACAGCGACGCTGCTTCAGCTTTAAAGCGAGTAACAGGTTTAACGCTTGTTGATGACAAGTTTATTTATGTTCGCGGGCTTGGTGAGCGATATTCAAGCGCACGATTAAATGGCGCTAATATTCCCAGCCCCGACTTAACACGCAATGTTGTGCCCCTTGATATTATTCCGTCAAGCATTATTGAAAGTATGGCGGTGCAAAAAGCATTTTCAGCGAATATGCCAGCGGCATTTGGTGGTGGTGCGATTGATATTCGTACAAAATCAGTTCCTAGTGACTTTACTGCAGGTGTTGAAATTGGCGGTGCATATGACTCTAGCGCGGATAGTGGCTTAACCTATCACCGTCCCAGTGGTGGCATCTCTGAAGAGCTTAAAAATGCTATTGTAGATTATCGTGGTAGATTTACCATCGACAATATTATTCGTCGCTCAAACCTAAGCGCAACAGAAACACAAACGGTTTCAGAACAAGCCATAGCGATCAATCATGGTTTATTAAAATCGTTACCGCGTAATTTAGCTATTTCAGAGACATCGCTTGACCCTGCGTATAATATTAAAGCACATATAGGTAATAGCATTGATGAACAATTGTTTGGTGGACGAATTGGCTTTTTAGCGTCATTAGCGTATGACAACAAATCGGATTCAGCAGAAAAAACAACCTCAGTAATTTCACAAAATCTTAAAGATGACTGCTCCACCTCATTAGCGTCGGCAGAAGATGTTGCTACTTCATGTTTTAATACCGTTAAAAACTCAACGGTGACCACGGAAAACGAGCGATACAATGGCGTTTTCAATCTTGGTTATAAGCTTAATAATCATTCGTTAGCCTGGAACAACTTATATTTAGCCGACAACGAAGATGAAGTTGAAGTATCGCAAGTTGAAAGCCCAGCCGGAAGTACCGTCTATACCATTGCCACGGATGATAGAGCAAACCGTGTACACGAGTTTGATTATCAAGAGCGCACCTTACAAGTGTCTCAATTACTGGGTCAACATACCTTTGTTGATTACTGGGGGCTAGGCATTGACTGGCAATACACGCGTTCAAAAGCTAAAACAGAAATCCCTTTTAGCGCCAAGTTCAATTTCCGTGATAACTTTAATAACGGTGTTTACGCTAACTCCAACATCACAGGTGATGACAACCGAGCAACCTACGCATATACCGATATGGAAGACAGAGTTAATTCCTACGGCGCAAATCTTACCTTACCTGTGTATGGTGATGGCTATGAATTAGAATTTAAAGCCGGTTATGATTTTTCAGATCGTGGGCGTATTTATTCAACCTCTAGCTTTGCTGTTCATAACAAGTCTGGTTCAGGAGTTGTCATCAACGACGGTTCACAATCACCTTTATCAAACAGTAATTACCTCAGTGATGACTTTATTGATGGTCAACGTATATTGGTTGATTTTAATGAACCAACAGCACCGGATGCTGATGATTACATTGCTGCACAAAAGATAGATGCTGCTTATGGTGCATTTGATATGATCCTTGATAACTCATACCGCATCAGTGGTGGTATACGTTATGAAGCATTCAAACAATCTTCTATTGGTACTTCCAGTCTAATATTTGGTCAAGAAGAATTAGACATTTTCTGGTCACCAGAGAAAATTGCCGCAGGCAGTATTGAATCGGATGATTTATATCCCTCATTGGCTTTTACTTATTTAGCCAATGAGCAATATCAAGTGCGCGCCAGCTATGGAGAAACGGTGGTTCGACCTGATTTACGTGAAGTGGTTCCCGTTGCTTATTATGATCCACTGACTGATATTCGTACCTTTGGTCGTGTCGGACTACAAAGTAGCCCGATTAAAAACTATGACTTACGTTATGAGTATTACGCCGATAACGGCGACAGTTACACCATTGCGGCCTTTTATAAAGACATTCAATCCCCAATTGAAACGGTATTACAAATTGGTGACGAAGATTATTCAGCCACCTTTATTAATGGTGAAACCGGCGAAGTTCAAGGGGTTGAACTGGAATGGATGCTAGATTTAACCAAAGTAGCTGAAGGTTTTTTCACCTCAGGTAATATTACCTTAAGTGATTCACAAGTCAGTATTGATCCGAGTTTGGCGGGTAATTTAACCAATCCAACCAAACGGATGAGTGGACATTCAGAGTACGTGGTTAACTTACAGTTAAATTACGACTCAGCAAATGGCAATCACTCGGGTTCATTAGTTTATAACGTCTTTGGTGAACGTATTATTGCTTCTGGTGTTGGTGGCAGAGAAGATGCTATGGAACAACCGTTTCATGCAGTCGATTTGGTCTACACTTACTACCCTAACTTTAACTCTCAAATAAAGGTAAAAGTTAAAAACTTACTCGATGAAGCTCAACAAGTAACACAATCAGGTATTACCGTACGAGAAAAGTCAGTAGGTACTGGTGTAAGCATCAGCTTCAAATACGATTTTTAAACCCTCTGTTTGAATCACGTTAAATGCAATAAAGCCCATCGAACACATGGGCTTTATCATTTTCAAAGAGCTTGTACTGAAAGCGAATTTCACAAAGCAGATAAACGATTCACACCTACCCCCTTTCGCGTTGATAAGATCAATTTTTCAGCAAGAGATCCCCACGCAACCCCATGCATTGCTTTCACTGGCAAATAAACTCGTAAGTGTAAGAAATATGAAACCTTTTTGTCATTTAATAAAGTTGCAATATTGCTGAAACTTAAGTGTCACAATCGATGGATAAAATAGCCTGAAAATTTTGATGATTCATGTTGCTATCTATTGATCCAACAAGTCATTCGTTTTAATCGTAACAGGGTTTATTTATGAAATTGTCCCAAATGACAAAAATTCACTTAATAGCGAGTATGGTTGCTTTAAACTGTATCTCGGTTTTTACCACCCAAGCGGCTCAAGAGAAAGTGCTCGACAAAGTCGTTGACGCAGGTAAAAAAATTAATCAATCAGCCAATCAATCCCAACAAAAAATTGATCAAATCAACGAGCAAATTCAAAGCAAATTGCAAGCATTTAAAACGGTTAATAAAGAAATCGATGGGTTAAATGTTTATAACCAGCAGATGCAAAATCAAATTGCCAATCAAACAAAAGAACTAAAACAATTAGCAACTTCAATGGAACAAGTGAGCGTGATTGAACGTCAAGTTGCGCCACTAATGGCTAGAATGATTGATACTCTTGCGGCTTTTGTTGAATTAGATGTGCCGTTTTTACCACAGGAGCGCAGTCAACGTATTGCTAGTTTAAAAGAGATGTTAAATCGCGCGGATGTGGCTGTGTCTGAAAAGTTCCGCCGAGTATTAGAAGCATACCAAGTAGAAGTTGAATATGGGCGAACCATTGAGGCTTACTCTGGTTTACACACCGTAAATGGTGCAGAAAAAGACGTTGATTTCTTACGTATTGGTCGAGTGAGCTTCGTCTATCAAACACGCGATGGCAGTGAGATGGGCTCCTGGGATCAAGCATCAAAATCCTGGCAAGCCTTACCAGCCGCTTATCGCAGTGACATTAAAAAAGCCCTGCGTATAGCTCGCAAACAATTAGCACCCGACTTAATTATGGTGCCTATCGTACAACACTCAGCAGAATAATTGGCAAACAAGCTAACTAAAGGTTTTACAATGAAAAAATTATTGAAAAATGTATCACTACTGTGCGTGTTGCCATTCGCATTCAACGCAAGTGCACAGCAAGCAAAAAGCTTAGATGAATTACTGACCCAACTGGAGCAAGGTCAAATAGCGCAAAGTGAACAAAATCGTCAACGCGAAGCGGTCTTTTTAGCGAAACAAGATCAACAAGAACGTTTACTAGCCCAAGCAAAAAACTTGCGCGATCAAGCGGTAGAGTTATCTAACGATTTAGAAGAAACATTCCAATTCAATGAGATCAATATCGCCAACAAAGCCGATGCATTAAATCAACGAATGGGCGAGTTAAAGGAACTCTTTGGTGTGTTACAGCAAGTTGCGGGCGACACACAAAGCAAATTTCAAACCTCGGTTATCTCAGCTCAGCTCCCAAATCGTGGCCAATTTTTAAATGAATTTGCCCAAAGCATGGCATCAACATCAAAGTTAGCATCAATTGAAGAAATCGAGCGCCTTTGGTTTGAATTACAACGCGAAATGACACAAAGTGGCAAAGTACATAAGTTCACCCGGGAGGTAGTGGCGGCTGATGGCAGTAAAGCAGATCAGGAAGTCATTCGCATCGGTGGATTTAATTTAGTTTCACAGGGTAAATATCTTGAGTATGTTGATGAAACAGGCTCAGTGGCTGAACTTATCCGCCAACCTGCTAGTCGTTATCTGGCAAGTGCGCAGCAATTAACAACGGCGACAAATGAAGCGGTTCAATTTGCCTTAGATCCAACCGGTGGTTCCATTTTAGGTTTACTGGTTCAAGCGCCTAATACCGAAGAACGGATTGATCAAGGAGGTCCTGTCGGTTATGTCATCTTAGCACTGGGCGCAATTGGCTTATTGATTGCTATAGAGCGCTTTATCACGCTGTTTTTAATCGGTAGTAAAGTCAACAGACAATTAAAAAGTGATACCGCCGCTCAAGATAACCCCTTAGGTCGAGTCATGCAGGTCAAAGATGAAAACGCCAGTGCAGATACTGAAACACTGGAGCTAAAACTTTCAGAGCGTATTCTTGCAGAAGTCCCTCGGTTAACCAGCCGCTTAACCATTATCAAAATCATCTCGGTAGTTGCACCACTGATTGGTCTATTAGGTACAGTTGTTGGCATGATCAACACCTTCCAGGCAATCACCTTATTTGGCACTGGCGATCCAAAGTTAATGGCCGGTGGTATTTCGCAAGCATTAGTGACAACAGTCCTTGGCTTAGTGGTCGCCATTCCAATGGTATTTTTATCAACCATGTTAAATACACGCAGTCGCGGCATTATTAATATTTTGCAGCAGCAAAGTGCCGGCATTATTGCTGAAAGGGCCGAGCGCGCGGAGAAAGGAGCATAACTCATGGTTGTCTTCATCGAAATGATGAACAGCATTCGTGAATTTCTTGACACTGGCGGTCAGGTTTTGACCGTCATTGCCGTTGTCATTGCAATCATGTGGCTGTTTATCTTTGAACGTTTGTTCTTCTTTCTCAGCAGCTATTACCAAGTTAGAAACACCATGATCAATCGTTGGCAACAAAGAAGTGATAGAAGCTCATGGAATGCTGAGCAAGTGAAGTCAGCCTACGTTGCAAGAATCACTGAAATGCTTAATAAAAATGTGGCAATTATTCAAACCTTGGTGGTGTTATGTCCGCTCTTAGGTTTACTCGGCACAGTCACCGGCATGATTGAAGTGTTCGATGTTATGGCAATTTCAGGTAGCGGCAATGCCCGTTCTATGGCATCGGGTGTCTCCAAAGCCACTATCCCCACCATGGCTGGCATGGTCGGCTCATTATCAGGGGTATTTGTCGTCACTTGGTTACAGCGTAAAACTAAACGCCGCACTGAGCAAATGGAAGACAGCTTATTAATGGCTCACTAAGGTAAAAGATCAAAGGTATAAAAAGATGCGTTCACAACTTACAAAAATTTTACAAGAGCAGGAAGAACAAGAAGAAATTAATATGACGCCAATGCTGGATGTAGTATTTATCTTATTGATTTTCTTTATTGTTACTGCCTCATTCGTCAAAGAAGCAGGCATTGAAGTTAACCGGCCAGAAGCCGCAACCGCGGTTAAGAAAGAGCGAGCCAATATTTTAGTGGCAATTAGTGATAAAGGTGAAATTTGGATCAACAAACGCCGTATTGATGTACGGGCAGTACAAGCGAATATTGAGCGTTTAAAGGCTGAAAATCCACAAGGTACAGTGGTGATTCAAGCGGATCAAAAAGCGACCACTGATGTGTTAATCAAAGTCATGGACTCAGCAAGAGCTGCAGGTGTTTTTGATGTTTCCATTGCAGCGCAAGAGGCGTGATCCTGATGCTAGGTAATATTAAACGTTACTCAGCAGGTTTTATCTTAGCGATAGTTGTCACATTTTTACTGCTGTGGAGCATGCAAACCTTGATCACAGGGGGAAATAACGCACTAAGTGATCCCCCAAGAGGTAATGTGCTTGACTTTATTCGACTGAAAAAAGATGAACAAGTGGTGAAAAAGGAGCGCAAACCGCAAAAGCCGCAAAAGCCAAAAGAGCCACCGCCCCAGATGCTACAGCCGCAAATGCAACAGAGCAATCCAGACATTCAATCGGTGTCGACTCACTTTAGTGCCGATGTACAAACGGATGCACAACTGTCATCCGGTTTAAGTTTAGACAGTAGTGATGGTGATTATCTCCCTATTGTAAAAGTAGCGCCGATTTACCCAAGACGCGCACAATCACGCGGCATTGAAGGTTATGTGATTGTTGAGTTTACCGTGACCAGCAATGGCTCAGTACGCGATCCAATAGTGATCGAAGCGAATCCCGAAGGGATATTTGATCGTGCCGCCTTAGATGCAGCACTTAAATTTAAATATAAACCTCGCGTCGTTGACGGCAATGCAACTGAAGTTGCAGGTGTTCAAAATAAAATATCGTTTGAAATAGATGGCTAGAAAGGTGATTTCAATGAAAAAACTTATGATAACAACATTGGTTGTAGTGCTTGGATATGTTACCCCAACATCAGTGATCAATCATGCTTTAGCACAAGTACAAGAACAAACGCAATCCGTACGCGTTCCCGCGATGCGTAACAGAGTGTATACCCAATTTGCTCGCGCCCAGAAAATTGCCGATGAAGGCAACAAAGCTGAAGGTTTAGCGGTATTAGATAGTGTCAAAGCACGTATCAGCAGCTTAAACGAGTATGAACGAGCCATGTTATGGAATTTTTATGGTTTTATGCATTATGCTAATGATGA
The DNA here is from genome assembly GCF_017168195.1 of Thalassotalea sp. G2M2-11. Taxonomy (GTDB): domain Bacteria; phylum Pseudomonadota; class Gammaproteobacteria; order Enterobacterales; family Alteromonadaceae; genus Thalassotalea_E. Next base: position 857,162 of record NZ_JADNYL010000001.1, on the reverse strand, counting down.
TTTAGCCAATGCTATAGCAAATTTTAACAAGGTAGTTGCTGAACAAGCGATCCCTCAATCACTGAGATTATCGACGCTATATTCGCTCGCTCAATTATCAATGCAGCAAGAGCAGTATCAGCAAACGATCGAATATTTAACCAGATGGCAAGCTATTAACACTGAGCCATTAACAGCGAATCAACATGTGCTATTCGCTCAGGTTTACTATCAAAATAAACAATATCAACAGTCACTTACCTCTATTGAACGAGCTATAGAAATAGCCGAGGAAAACAGTGAACTAGCGAAGGAAAACTGGTTGATTTTACAACGTGCCAATTACTATGAACTAGGTCAACCTAAACAAGTAACTAAAGTAATGGAAGCATTAGTACATCACTATTCTAAACCGGAATACTGGCTGCAACTATCAGGCATGTATGGCGAAATTGGCGAACAAGAAAAGCAACTTTCCGTCATGGAAACCGCTTATCAAAATGGCTTTATTTCTAAACCGCAAGATATTATCTCACTTGCCCAGCTCTACCGCCTTCATCACGTTCCCATTAAAGCTGCGATGCTGTTATCAGAAGCCATCGATACAGGCGCCATCATAGCTAACGAAAAGCACCTAGCAATGCAGGCACAAGCTTTTATTGCCGCAAAAGAAAGCACTAAATCGATACCTGTACTCAAAAAAGCAGCAGAAATTGCAGAAAATGGCGAATTTGATGCACAACTCGCACAGGTTTACTTAAATTTAGCACATTGGCAACTAGCAATTGACGCTGCTGATACCGCATTAAAACGCGGTGGTGTCGAACGTACAGGCAACTTGCACCTCATTATTGGGATGGCCTATTTCAACTTAGCAAAATTCAATGAATCATTACTGGCTTTTAAAGAAGCTGAAAATATCACATCTTCCGCAAAAATGGCCAAGCAATGGACAAAGTATGTCGAACGAGAACAAGGTCAACAATTAGCAATGTTAGCTAGAGAATAGAATATTTAGCTAGTTATCGCACAAAAAATGGGGCATTAATGTGTGCCCCTTTCGACTGGCAATTGAGACAAAATACACCTGAAATAAAAACAGTCGAGCAGCCGCTTAGCACATCTCATCAACCCTACAACACACATCATAGTGTGCGTTCAGTATTTTTATCTTCCTGTTTCTGATAATACATTTAGACACATTTTGTACGTATACTTCACCAACAAGTTCAAGTTTATTAAAGAAAAGACTTTAAACGTTCAATAAAATAGCTAAAATCAAATTAGGTTGTAAATAAAATAAGAAAGAGTACATGAAAGTAACCAGCATCTCTCGTAAGCTACTAACGCGCGTATTATCGTTTTATTTCGTGCTTACTTTTCTGGTCACTTGTGTGCAAATTGCTGCCGAATATAGCAACACTAAAAACCTTATCAAAAGTGACCTACTCACCCTTGAAAAAACCTTTAGCAGTAGTTTAACTCGAGCTGTATGGGAGTTAAATACTCAACAAGCGATTGATATTGCTGAAGGGTTGGTAGCTATCCCGATGATCAAAGGTATTAAGGTGACAGATGAAACCAACCAAGTGATCACCCAGTTAGGTGAAGATCGCGATATTGATGATTTGCATTCTAATGAAATAAAGCAGCAAAGTTACTTCAATTTTAATTCTGAAACTGAAGGATTATTTGGCTATAACTTCCCTCTCATTTTTGAATTTTCTGGCCGCACCACCAAAGTAGGCACAGTCACGCTGTTATCCAGTAACAAAGTTATTTTTGATCGTATTGAAGTGGGCATTTATTTTCTGATCGGTAATGCCATGGTCAAAACAGCCGCATTAGTGTTTTTATTCTCTATCGCTTTTTCTAAGTTACTCACCAATCCGTTAAATGAATTAACGGAGCAAATTAACCAGTTTGACATGGATGATCCCGAAGCGTCTAAAATTGATGTCATTATCCCCGAGCACAATGAACTGAGTATTTTACAAAATGCCCATAATAATTTGTTAACCGAGCTGGCATACAACAAAGAAAAACTTGCCAAAGCGCAAGAAGAAATCATTGCTACTAACAATAAACTCGATGAACATAACTTAATGCTTGAGCAAGAAGTGGCGAAGAAAACCTCATCATTGAGCACCACTATGTTGAAGATGGAACGCCAGCAACGTGAATTACTAGTACAACAAGAACAATTAAAAGCGGAGAACCTCAGACGAAGCCAGACTGAAACAACCTTAGTCAATACCAATCAAGAACTGAAAAACTCAATCGAAGAATTAAACCGAGCCCAAGTTCGTTTACTTGATGCAGAAAAAATGGCCATTTTAGGGACTCTTTCTGCCGAAGTAACGCATGAAATTAACACTCCAATTGGCATAGCGATCACATCAACCACTTATTTATCTGACTTAATCACAAAATTAAATGAAGAAGTCGATAATAATAAGCTCTCTAAACGTTCACTAGAAGAGTTTCGAGATAACGCTAAACAAAGTATCCACTTGCTGGTAAATAATTTAAATCGGGCGTCTGAATTGATCTCAAGCTATAAGCAGGTTGCTGTTGACCAAACCAGTGATAAAATCAGGCAGATTAATTTAGCTAAATATACCAATGAAGTCATTCAGTCATTACAACCTAAACTTAAAAAGACTCAACACATTATTAATGTTGATTGTCCCGAGACTATCGAAGTGTATTGTCATGCAGGTGCTATTTCTCAAATTCTCACGAACTTGATCATCAATTCACTGCTCCATGGTTTCGCTGATATCGAGCAAGGCACCATAGATATTAAAATCTCAATCTTAGGCTCAGAGGTAACGCTGGACTTTCGAGATAATGGTGTTGGTATGTCAGAAGATAATTTAACAAAATTATTTGACCCGTTTTTCACAACCAAAGCAGGCAAAGGTGGTACTGGTTTAGGTACCCATATTATTCATAACTTAGTTACCGATACCCTAAATGGTCAAATCACAGCAAGCTCTCCTGATCATAAAGGCTTACGTTATCTGATCACATTTAATGACATGCGATAAAAATTTAATTAAGATAACTGCCCTTTTTGAGCATAGGCCGTAAGTTATGGCCAAAGGATAACTAAATGTGGTTTAAAAACCTTTACTTTTTTGCCTTTACACGTCCATTTGAATGGTCCGAACAAGATTTAGAAAAACACCTGAGCGAGCATCTTTTTACGCCTTGTGGATCCACTGAGATATCCCATTTTGGTTGGGTAAATGCGTTAGGTAAACACGGGCAAACCATAGTACATTCGGTCAACGGTAATCACCTGTTATGTGCTCGTAAAGAAGAAAAAATTCTACCCGCTCCCGTGATCAAAGACATGATTGAAGAAAAAGTCGCACAACTTGAAGCGGAGCAATCACGAAGCGCCACCAAAAAAGAAAAAGAGCAGTTTAAAGAAGATATTATTTTTGAATTATTGCCCAGAGCCTTTTCTCGGGTCACTGACACTCACGCCTACATCAATGCGAAAGAGAACCTGATTGTCATCAACACCAGTAGCCGAAGTAAAGCCGAAGATTTTCTCGCCCTACTACGTAAAGTACTTGGCACATTACCTGTGACTAGCGTTTCACCAGAAAAAGCACCTGATGAAATCATGACAGATTGGTTAACAGAAACGACTCTAGGAGAGAGTTTTCAATTAGGTATGGAAGCGGAGTTTCATGCGTTAGGTGATGATGGCGCTGTTGTTCGAGTAAAAAATCAAGAACTTGATAGTGATGAAATAAAAGCGCATTTAGATGCCGACAAGTTCGTTGTCAAATTAGGCCTCGAATGGGATGATGCACTGTCATGTATTCTATGTGACGATCTTGCCATTAAACGCTTGAAGTTTTTTGATGTGATCCATGAACAAAATGAAGACATAGATAAGGACGATGTTGTTGCTAGACTCGATGCTGATTTTGCTTTGATGGCTGGTGAAATAAACCGTTTTATCAATGACTTATTAGCTGAGTTTTCTGTCAAAGCCAGTGATTACTTGGAAGAGTAACCATCTTGTAATTACAGAAATACTAACATCAATAAGCGTTATTAGCTTAGCTAATAGCGCTTATAATCTTTGATCAGCTAACCAAACATCTGTTTGATATCAGCAGCGACTTCCTTGAATTCCCCTGAAGACATAAAATCAATTGCTGGTAAAATACCTTTCTCCACATAGCTTTTTAACAGCACTTGTTGCGTACTCTCATTTTTAAAAACACCATGGTAAACAGCACCCGCTCGAATAAAGTCGATATAATGAGGTTCTTTAGGTAAAAAGGTTAAATCGCTCCAGTAGCCTATCAGATCATTAAACTCTTCTGATAAGCCCCATGCCTTACTGACCTCGATACCAACTTTTCCGGAAAGCTTGATAATAGCTTGTTGTAAAAAAGTTGGATTGGCAAACACATCTGGATGTTTTTCAGCTTCCGTTAATATGGGTAACACCCCGATATTATGAATTAATGCCGCCAAAGTCAGCGTATCTAACATCAAGGGAGAATGTTTCTTCTCCTTTAAATAAAAAGTCATTAAGGCAATAGCCACCGATGAAACGTCCACGGTTTTTGCCCACGATTTTTTCAGATACAAAGCAACAATATCATTTTCAGAAATAAAAACTTGCTCTAATGCCATCGCTGTAGCAATACTCTTAATTTGCCGCAAACCAATACGAGTCACTGCCTGATTAACAGTTTCTACCTTAACGCTGCGTCCTAACATTGCACTATTAGCAACTCTTAAAACTCCCATAGATAATGCGGGATCATGAGCAATGATATCACTCATATGAGCAAGATTGACTTCAGGGTCATCGGCAGCTTCACGCACTTTTAGCGCAACTTCAGGTAACGTTGGTAAAATAAGCGCTTCTTGTTTTATTTTTTCAACCAAAATGGAATATAGCGCATTTTCTGTTCCCATACGGTGTCTCTTTATCATTGTATTTATATTGTTAAAAGTAGCACATATTTCCTAGCAAAGAATATTCTATTTAAAGAAAACATCAATATTGTCATCTTTATTTCAAGCAAGCTTGTTATCAATCAATTTTGTTGTTTTTTTCAACAATTGTTTCGTCCAAAACCACAAGTTTCATTGAAAGATTGATATGTTCTACTTATAATGCACGCCCTTTTTTACTAGAGTGCTTACCATGTTAAAACCAGAATTACTTTCACCAGCTGGCAGTTTAAAAAATATGCGTTATGCGTTTGCTTATGGAGCAGATGCGGTTTATGCAGGTCAGCCGAGGTATTCACTCCGTGTACGTAATAATGAATTTAACCTGGAAACAATCCAACAAGGTATTAACGAGGCGCATGCACTGGGTAAAAAGTTTTACTTAGTCAACAATATTGCCCCGCACAATAGTAAATTAAAAACCTTTTTAAAAGACATTAAGCCGGTGATCGATATGCAGCCAGATGCATTGATCATGTCAGATCCTGGTTTGATCATGATGGTACGTGAACATTTCCCTGATATGTCAATTCACCTTTCAGTACAAGCTAACGCCGTCAACTGGTCAACCGTTAAATTTTGGCACCAACAAGGGGTAGAACGTGTTATTTTATCGCGTGAGCTATCACTAGATGAAATAGAAGAAATTCGTTTTCAGTGCCCTGAAATGGAATTAGAAGTGTTCGTTCATGGCGCGTTATGTATGGCCTACTCTGGTCGTTGCTTACTCTCAGGATATATCAACAAACGCGATCCCAATCAGGGAACCTGTACCAATGCTTGTCGATGGAAATATGACGTGCATGAAGCCAAAGAGACTGACACTGGCGATGTGATCGCTCAGCAACCACAAATTATTACCCCAGAAAAGCCCATTGATGATGTTGTGTTACTACAAGAACAAGGTCGTCCGGGCGAATATATGCCTGCATTTGAAGATGAGCACGGCACCTACATCATGAACTCGAAAGATCTGCGTGCGGTTGAGCATGTAGAAAGGTTAGTAAAAATGGGGGTTCACTCATTAAAAATTGAAGGTCGAACAAAATCTTTTTACTATTGTGCGCGTACCGCACAAATATATAACCAAGCAATTTTAGACGCGATGCATGATAAACCATTTAACCCGCAACTCAACACAGACTTAGAGCACCTAGCGCATCGCGGCTATACCGAGGGTTTTTTACAGCGTCACCGTCCAAGCGACACGCAAAATTATGACTATGGTTACTCAAAAAGTGACACCCAACAATTTGTCGGTGAAGTTATTGGTCGTGATCAAAGCTCTGGACTTATCGAGGTAGATGTAAAAAATAAATTCTTAACTGGCGATCAATTAGAATTAATGACTCCAAATGGCAATATCTCTTTTTCTTTAACCCATATGGTGAATAAAAAGGGTGAAGTCATTACCGATGCCAAAGGCTCTGGTCACAAAGTCTTTATTCAACTTGAGACTGATTTAGACTTAAATTTTGCCATTATTATGCGCTACTTAGATGAAGGTGGCACTACTCGTCACCCGTTTGCACAAAATCAAGGCTAAGCATTCATATGGCATTGATAATAGAAGCGGCGTGCATTAATTGTGATATGTGTGATCCTGAGTGCCCTAATCAAGCGATCACACTCGGTGAAGAAATTTATCAAATAGACCCTGACAAGTGTACCGAATGTATTGGCCATTATGACAAGCCCACTTGTATGTCTGTTTGCCCAATTGATTGCATCAAAAAAGATCCCGATCATGTAGAAACCGAAGACCAGTTACTCGCTAAATTTATCCGTATGCATGGCTAAACTAATCGAAGCGCATGCACCGGTTTTATTTTTCACTATTTGTTGAGAATATTCCCTAACAAAGTGTAAAACACACAGAATGAGTTATTTCCAATTTAAATAAAAAGCTATATATCAATAAGTTAACTTTTGGCAAAAAAGTTGCTAGCATTACAAACCTTCACAAAAATAAGTATAAATATGCCCATATCAGCAAAGACATTAATGACAGCAACTTTACTTGCAACAACACTTACTGCGTGTAGTATTGCCAACCACAACGTCCAACGAGGCGAAAGTGTTAGCACCACCATTGGTAATATTGATGTGAATAATAATAAAACAGCTGGATCGCTTTCTACTGTCAATGGCAATGTATCTTTGGCTGTTAATGCAAGCGCTCAGCAAATAGAAGTGGTAAATGGTAATATAAAACTTGCCGAGCTGAGCGAAGCCCAATCATTAGAAACCATTAACGGTAATATTGATATTGGGGAAAAAGCCAAAATAAAGGGAAATATCTCAACCATTAATGGCAATATTGATATCCAGCAACAAACCCAAGTATCAGGCAGTATTATCACTACTTCTGGAAGCATCAATATAGCGAAAGAAACAGTAATATCAGGAGATATTACTGTGAATAAAACAGATCATTGGCTGTCTAAATTTGACAATGATAAACCTGAGTTGATCATTGCCGATAAAGTAAAATTAGCCGGAAACATTCATCTTTATCAAGCAGTTAAGCTCAAATTCGCTGATTCCAACTTATATAAAAAAGTGATCCATCATTACCAAAATAAAATTTAAGCCAACACTCCCCTTTGCTTAAACACGTGACAACACTGTGGTCACGCTTGATAACAAGGGGAGTTACAAAAAACCAAATTTACACTGATATCGGCGCTTTAATATGCGGATGTGCCTGATAATCGACTAATTCGAAATCATCAAATTTAAAATCAAAAATACTATCAACCGCTGGATTAATTTTCATGGTAGGCAAAGGCAATGGTTCACGTGATAACTGCTCTTGTACTTGCTCCATATGATTAAGATACAAGTGTGCGTCACCAAAAGTATGAACAAAATCTCCCAGTTTTAAATCACACACCTGAGCAATCATCATAGTAAACAAGGCATAGCTGGCAATATTAAAAGGAACACCAAGGAAAATATCAGCACTGCGTTGATACAACTGACAAGAGAGTTTGCCATCTAGCACATAAAACTGAAATAGCGTATGACACGGCGGTAAAGCCTGTTTACCTAGTGCTGCATTTTCATTTGGACTGATTGACGTATCAGGAAGTAACGCAGGATTCCAAGCCGTTATGATATGACGGCGAGAATCTGGATTAGTTTTTAAATCGTGGATCAGACCCGCCAGTTGATCAATAGTCTCACCATTAGCGGCAGGCCAGTTACGCCATTGCACACCGTAAACAGGACCAAGTTCACCGTCTTCGGTCGCCCAGTCATCCCAAATTTTTACCCCATGCTCTTTTAAATAGGCAATATTTGATTCGCCCTTAATAAACCACAACAATTCATGAATAATCGACTTTAAGTGACATTTTTTCGTGGTGACAAGTGGAAAGCCCTTGGCTAAATCAAAACGCATTTGGTAGCCAAAAATACTTTTAGTACCAGTACCGGTGCGATCTGACTTTTCAACGCCATTTTCATAAATATGGCGCATTAAATCTAAATAAGCTTTCATTCATTTATCCTAAAAAGTTAATGGAATCGAAGAGAAAATATCACCAATAAATTATGCAGAATTTATCGGTTAATTGCTACGGCAGTCGAAGGAATTTTATCTATTGAAATGCCATTTTTATTGCGACTAAAATTAAAAAACCCGAGAACAAACGTTTTAAGTATCGCACTGGCAATTTTTCCGCCATTTTGACCCCATAAGGAGCGAATAATGAGCTGGTTAATATGATCCCTAATAGCGCAGGTAAATAAATATAACCTAAGCTCCATTCAGGTAACTGCGGATGATCTAACCCCGTAATAATAAAGCCAATTGCACCAAAAATTGCCACAACAAAGCCACATACGGTTGCCGTACCAATGGCGTGACGAATTGACATTGAGTAGTATGTCAAAATAGGCACTAAAATAGCGCCGCCAGCAATCCCCATAATACTAGCGATTGCTCCAGTACTAAAACCAACAGATTTAATCACCCAACCGTTGGGCATAGGTTTAGTTTTCACCGTACGGATAGAAAGCAGCATATAACTTGCTAAAATTGTCACCGCAGTGGCAAAAATATAGGTTAACAATTCGTTCGATAAAGTATCAGCCACATAGGCACCAAGCAAGGCACCAACCGCGATCATTATCATCAATTGTTTGGCAATATCCCAAGGAATATTATTATTTTTATGATGGGCGAAAGTTGCAGATGCCGCAGTAAATACGATAGATGCTAAAGAGGTGGCAATGGCAATCGGCATTAAGCTTTCACCAGCAAAACCTAAACTGGGTAGCAAATACACCAGCGCAGGTACGATAACTAAGCCACCACCAATGCCCAGTAATCCCGCAAGGAAACCAGCAATACAACCTAAAAAAGCACAGGATAAAAATACGGTAAAAAACATGAAAAATCCCTAAAAATTACTACATTCCGGCTCTAACAAAGCCTCCTAACCCAAGTAATTCTAATTGTTCATTTAAAAAGTTATGGACCTGTTTGGCATTGGAAAATGTTAATACGCGTTGTAATATTTTTTGCGCGTTGGTCATTTCAATATGACGAATCACCCACTTAATTCGAGCTATATTATGTGGGTTCATACTTAACTTATCATAGCCCATTGCCAGCAATAATAAAGCGCCTGCAGGTTCACTGGCCAATTCACCACACAAACTTAATGGCACATTAAACTGTCTTGCTTGCTTCGCTATGACATTTAACGCTCTTAATACTGCCGGGTGATAAGAACTATAAAGACTCGCTACCCGCGAATTATTACGATCGACTGCCAACAAATATTGAGTTAAATCATTACTACCTACCGAGAAGAAATCAACTTTGCTCGCCAACTCTTCCAGTTGAAAGAGCACACTCGGCACTTCAATCATGATACCGATTTTTGGCCGAACTAATGTTTGCCCTTGTTCGAAAATTAATTCCGATGAGAGTTCATAGTATGCCTGATTTATCAATCGAATAGCATCATTGACTTCATCTAAATTAGAAATCATCGGCAACATAATTTCTAAATTACCTAAACCAAGATTAGCGCGCATCATCGCCCTAATTTGTAATAAGAATATCTCGGGGTGATCTAAGGTAATTCGTATACCACGCCAACCAAGAAACGGGTTATCTTCTAGGATTGGAAAATACGGTAACGATTTATCACCGCCAACATCAAGAGTACGCATAGTAACAGTACTTTCTGAAAAAGCTTCTAACACCTGGCGATACAATACTTTTTGTTCAAGCTCTGAGGGAAAACAACTACGGTGCATAAAAGGAATTTCGGTACGATATAAACCGATACCATTGGCACCTGCGCTTTTTGAATGCTCAAAACCTGACGATAAACCTGCATTTAATAAACACTCAATCTCGTGGCCATCAAGCGTTTGTGCCGGCAATTGCGCAACAGCGCGTACTTTTTCTGTTAAGGCACTCTCTTCGGCAATGAGATGCTGATATTCATGGATAAGCGCTTCACTGGGATCAACAAACAATTCGCCACTATAACCATCAATAATGCACAACAATTGATCCACTTTACTCAGTGCTGCCCGTTCAACCCCCATGACAGCGGGAATTGCCAATGCACGAGCTAAAATAGCCGCATGAGAATTACTTGAACCACGAACAGACACTATACCTTGTAAGCCTTGATGCTGATACTCAGCTACCATAGATGCTGTCACTTCATCGGCAAGTAAAATAAAGCTATCGGGCGTTTGTCGCTCACCAATACTCTGCGCTTGTAGATTAAATAACAACCGATTACCGAGATCTTTAATGTCCGATGCACGCTCTCTTAAGTATTCATCATCCAACCCTTCAAATTGCAACACATAATTATCTATGACAAGTTTTAAAGCACTTTCTGCCATCCAACCCTGCGCAATTTTCTCGCTAATTTCTTTGCCTAAATTAGCTTTATCCAGCAATTGTTTATAAAACTCAAAAATATCAAGACTTTGATCGCTAATGATCTCCTTAAGCTGACTCGCCATGCGCGAAAAGTCATGATGTGTGCTGGTCACGGCGTTAGTAAAACGCTGCTGTTGTAAGGTGACTTCATTGGATTTACGTAAAGCGATATCGGCTAAATCAACATTGGGATGTACCACCATCAATGGTGCCATTGCTACACCAGATGAGCCTGATACTCCTTGAATAGCGGTTGACCACTGGTGTTGTCCTTGATTTTGAACAATCAAAGCATTGGCTTCAGAATGAGCCATAGACGTTGCTATTTGCGCAGCTAAAGTGACAATAAATGCTTCTTCATTTTCAGTAAAAAAACGTGCCTGTTTTTGTTGAATGGTTAGCACACCTAACACTTTGCGTTGGTGAATAATCGGCGTGCCAAGAAACGCATTAAATTCATCTTCTTCCACTTCAGGTGCATGAACAAAATGAGAGTGTAGTTTAGCGTTAGCTATATTAAGAGGTTCTTCACGTTGCCCGACTAACCCGACTAATCCTTCAGTAAAGCCAACGGTTGTTTGACCAAGAGAACTTGCAGCCAAGCCATCAGACGCTACAAGTACGAAATGCTGTTTTTGATGATCCGCTAGATACACAGAGCAACAATCAGTTTTCATTACCTGTTTAATTTGTGTCACAATACGGCGTAGAGCAACATCGAGTTCATTACCTTGACTGAACTCTAAAGCAATACGTCGTAATTTGGTTAACATAACACTCCTTTAATACTTAGCTTAATTCGCCAACAAACATGATTAATTTAGCTTGGGAACGATGAATCTTTCATCTTAACATTCGCTGACACTTGAGCGTGATAATCGATGCACTTCATTGACTCGTTAATTGTTTCAAATAATTTATGAAACAACACAAAGATTTTTAAAACAACCCGAAAGGTTGTGGCTAACTTTTTTCCTAGTTGAAAATTAGCCAATCACTGGCGCTGATAAGAAAATATCAACAGCCCAATTTATGAAAAAAAATAGCCCACGGTTAGTACAGTGAGCTATTTAATATTGCGTTTACAACTTAGGTTAACACAGTAATAATCAATTACGACGTTTTCGGCGATCATGGCGATGATTAGGTAAACTGTATGTGATAAATTCCTTCATCACTTTACGATAAACCTCACGCTTAAAAGAGACAACTTGCCTAACAGGATACCAATAACTCACCCAACGCCAATCATCAAACTCAGGGTGACCAGAATGTAACAGGTCAACTGCTGATTCTTTTGCTGTCAATTTTAACAAAAACCACTTTTGTTTTTGCCCAATACAAACAGGCTTACTGTCATGTCTGATCAATCGTTTTGGTAATTTGTACCTTAGCCAATGTTTTGTGGAAGCAATTAATTTCACATGCTCAGGTTTTAACCCTACTTCCTCGTACAGTTCCCGATACATGGTTTGCTCTGGTGTTTCACCCTCATCAACCCCTCCTTGAGGGTATTGCCAAGAGTGCTGACCGTAGCGTCTTGCCCAAAAAACTTGTCCCCTGTCATTGATTATGACTATGCCGACATTAGCTCGATAGCCTTCGGCATCTATCACAGGACTTCCCAATAAATTTAACTATAGTTTGATTCTTCCATAATCTCGCGCGCTGAGCAAATAAAAACTGTGATTTCAATCGATAAAAAACGCAATAAACAATTAAACTTGTATTGGCAAAGAGCAAGCAAGATAATACAACTTTTAACTTTAGTAACAATGGCATGGCAACTCTTAATATCCCAACCAGTGAAGCAGAACTAATAAAAAGGGCGCATGCCTTAGCTGGTCTATCGCTCAGCGAAATTGCCAACAGACAAGGGATAAAAGTACCGTCAAACTTGCAAAAAGAAAAAGGCTGGATTGGATTACTGCTTGAACAGGCACTAGGAGCAAGTGCAGGTTCCAAACCCGAGCCAGATTTCCCCCATTTAGGTATCGAACTTAAATCCTTACCCATTGATCGCTATGGTAAACCACTAGAAACCACTTTTGTTTGTGTCGCGCCATTAACTGGATTAATTGGGACAACTTGGCATAACAGTCATATCAGGAATAAACTCAAACAGGTACTTTGGGTGCCAGTTATTTCTGAACGAGAGATCCCCATCGCACAACGCGTGGTCTGTACGCCATTTTTATGGCAACCAAGCCCTGAAGAAGAACAAACACTGGCTCAAGATTGGCAAGAACTCACCGATATGATAGTGCTCGGCGAAGTTGAGCAAATTACCGGTAAAATAGGCCAAGCACTGCAATTACGACCTAAAGCCGCTAATAGCCAAGCCAAAACCCAAGCTTTCAACCAACATGGTCAGCCATTTCAAACCCTGCCACGCGGCTTTTATCTAAAAACAAGCTTTACACAAGCATTACTCGCCAAAAACTTACGGCTTAATTAAGCACTCTCGCTCATCAATCAATGCTAGATAGGTGTTCAACTGAGATGCGTTGTACAATCTGACACTGACTACCAGCCGCAATAATATGTTCATTGGTATTTGCCGCTTCTAAGCAGACAAACTCATTCTCTCCTCCTTGATGAACATCAGACATTTGCTGTGCCGTTTCAAGACCAGGATTCCACAAAACCCATTGCTGACAATTGCTCGCGGCAATGGTGATTTTACGTTGCCATTGTTGATCGATAATCTGTTGAGTTTGCTCACTATGATAAATTCGATCAATAGGACCAACACAATGGTTTAATGGCTGTTTTTGTGCTGTTAGTTGACTTAATTTATCATCAAAGACAGCATGGTGAAGCTGGGGTACTTGCACATTTGACGGGTGACTTACAGCAAAATAAGTATGTAAGGCACTGCTATATTGCACGGGTTGCGAAGATAAGTTCTCCATCACTAACACTTGGCGTAGCTCTTTACCGATAAACAACTGCTGACATAAAGTAAATTTTGATGGCCACAAGTCATGTAAATTTTCACCCGTTAACTCAAGCGTTAACACCGCCTGCTTTTCCTCAATTTGACACTGAACTAGCTGCCAAAGATTATTGCGGGCAAAACCATGATTACCGCCATTATTGCCCTGTTGATCAAGTTTTGGACCAAACCATGGCCAACAAATAGGAATACCGCCGCGAATAGCGTTACCTTGGCCATATTGCGCTTGTTCACTAAGCCAAAGTACGGATTGATGATTTGCCGGTTGCCAACTTAATACTTGTCCACCATACAAAGACACTGTCGCGCTCGCGCAATCATGTAGAATATCAATGAACGCATTCCCCTGCTCATCCGTTTTTTGATGTATTGTGCCAAAATCATTCGACATAAGTGGTTTACTGGTCATAACAAGTGCTTATTTATCAACAATTGCTTTATTCTAGCGAAGCGCTAATGTGGATGAAAGAATAAAAGTATTCACTGTTAACCACTTTATTTGTTGAAGAGCAAATAACAAAAAAGCCAAGACATTGCTGCCTTGGCTTTCGATTCACAAATTGCCAAAAGTTATTTCGTATAAGCTCTAGGCAGCTCTGATTCAGCTGTATAGCGCTCTCTTAATGCATCATGTCGACTGGTGGTCGACTTCTCAACACCATCAATCCACATCTTCTCGACCTTAGTGGATAATTCAAACGGATCATCACTCCACAGTACTAAATCAGCTTTCTTACCAACGGCAATACGACCGGCATTAATATTGAAAACATCAGCAACATTCGCAGTTACCGCAGCCAACGCATTGTCTTTACTGACACCATTTGCCACAGCGACACCTGCATCAAAGCGCAATTGATATAAATTATGGGTATCACCACTTTGAGCAAAGATCACATTCACTCCTGCATCAATCAATTTAGCAGCACTTTCTAATGAACTATGCAAGGCATCAAAGCTAGGTAAATTACCTATCGTCCCTATAATCACGGGGACTTGAGCAGTTGCGATATGTTCAGCGACACGAAGAGCATCACCAGCACCACTGATCACTAAGTCAAGTTCAAAGTCTTTTTTTAATGCCAATAACGCCATAATATCAGTTGCTCGTTCAGCATAAGCAATTAACGGCTTTTCACCCGATAGTAATGAATTTATAATTTTTTCATCACGCTTAGGCTCTTTCTCCGACTTTTTATCATCTTTGGCTTTTTCTGCCGCTTTCGCTAACGCTTTTTGTGCATCTTCAAGTTTATGGCGTAGTTTTTGAATTTCAAACGCTCTTGAGCCTTTACTTTTAGCGCCAAGATCAACAATAACGGCAGAATTTGTACTGACAATGCTATCTAAATCACCCGATAAGTCAGCAACAAATGCTTGGCCCTTAAACATCTTACTTCCACCATAGGGCACCACGACATTGGTCGTGATCCCGCCCTTACGGCTGTAAGCAATTACTGTTGAATATGGATTAAATGCTGCACTAGCATCAAAGGTAATATCTGCTTTCTCCTCACCCGCATCTCGTGTTCTTGATACGGCACTAACTTCCACTAAACCTAATTGATTCATCGAACCAATCAAACCCGGCGTTAAGTTTTTGCCTTGTGCATCAATGGTGGTATCTGCATCAACGCTGTCAGGATTAATTGCACTGATCACACCATCTTCAATAACCACAGTGGCATTATCTAACACCCCCTGCTCGGTTACGGTATGTACCTTAGCATTAGTGATGGCAATGGTGTCAGCCGATGCCGAAGAAGCCGTAGCAAGTGCTAAAGCGATAAGTGAAGTTTTAAATAATTTCATAGTATTATCCCTTATTATTGCTGACCTAACATAAAATCGCTTTTAGCTTGATATTTTTCATCAAAACGATCATATACTTTAGCCCCATCAACAAACACCTGCTCTGCTTGCGCATATACACTAAATGGATTGCGATTCCATAACACCACATCGGCATTTTTACCCGTTTCTAAGCTACCAGTTTTATCAGCAATACCTAATGATTTCGCCGCATTTGCAGTGATCCAGGTAATAGCATGTTCCGGTTTAATATCAAAACCATTATCATTTGCCCGATACATCACTTTACCCGCTTCTTGATTCAAACGCTGAATCGTTGTAGCAGAATCAGAATGTACTACGGCACACGAATTAGCCTTAGCATCGACAATAGCAACATTTTCTTGCACCATGTCATAGGCTTCCATTTTAAAGCCCCACCAATCAGGCCACATAGCCGCACAGTTACCATTTTCAGCTAATTTATCAGCGATTTTGTACGCTTCAATCGCATGATGGAATGTACCAGAGTGATAACCAAACTCTTTGCCTAAATCGATCATCATGGCCATTTCTTCAGCTTTATAGCAATGATTGTGAATCAGTATTTCACCTTCTAACACACCTTTTAAGGTATCTAGCTCAATATCTCTAGCCGGTGCTTCTGGATTTTTGCCAGCCGCATAATCTGCTTCATACTTATCCCAGGCACGTTTATATTCAGACGCTTCTGCCCATGCCATGCGATAACCCGCCATGTTCCCCATACGAGTAGATGGTGACACTTTTTTACCGCCATAAACACGTTTAGGGTTTTCACCACACGCCATTTTTAAACCATAAGGTGCCTCAGGAAATTTCATGCCTTGCATGGTATGACTAGGGACATTACGTAAGGTCACGCCACGACCACCAAATAAGTTTGCTGAGCCAGGTAAAATTTGTAAGGTAGTGATACCGCCAGCTCGTGCTCTTTGAAAACCAGGATCTTGTGGCCAAATACTGTGTTCAGCCCATACTTCTGAAGTATTAGGTTGAGTCGCCTCATTTCCATCAGAGTGAGATTCTGCTGATGGACTAGGATAAACACCTAAATGCGAGTGCACATCAATAATGCCTGGCGTTAACCATTTACCAGAGGCATCGACCTCAACGGCTCCATCAGCGGATAAACCAACACCCACTTGAGAAATTTTACCATCGATCATTAACACATCCGCATTGTCGATGCGCTCACCTGTGCCCGTCAACACAGTCGCATGGCGAATTAACGTATTTGTGCTTGGTAGTGATTGATAAGTACTTGGGTAAGGATTTTTATTGATCTCAACTTTTTCATCTTGCTTATCCGATTGTAAACAACCAGTTAACGCAACAGAAACAGCAGCCACCAATAATGATGGTATAAATTTTTGCATTTTAAAGGGTTCCTAGTGAATCATCAGTCGATGTCGACTAATTTACGCTTATTATTTTACCTAATCTTAACAACATTATTATGAATAATGACGTTGAACAAGTTTATTGTGGCTAATTGATACGGATGTGCGACCAAGTGCTAAAAACTTAAGATGAAATACACAATATCAGTGAACACGACGAGTAAACCTGCGTGTCAGTTTCTTTTTTCGCAGCCATAATAAAACCAAGCAAATCAGTACATAAATACTAGGTTCAATCACTTCAGACTTCACAGACCAGTAAAAATGTAAGGCGATTAATAATAATGCCAGATAAACCCAGTTATGGAGTAACTGCCAATGCCGTCCCAATTGTTTTTTGAGTCGACTAATGGAAGTTACAGCCAGCGCAAATAAAATAACAAAAGCACTCATACCAACCGTGATATAAGGCCGCTCTATTACTTCATCGATAAAAAGTGTCCAATTAAATTGCACTTCAAACGCTAAAAAACTTAAGACATGACATAACGCATAAGTAAAACTATATAAGCCCAATAACCGTCTGACCTTCATCAATATTTGCCACTTAAAACACTTAACTAAAGGGCTAACCGTCAAGCTCAGCAATAACAAGTTAAACGCACCAATACCAGTAAAGTGCAAAACCGCTTCGACCGGATCTGCGCCTAACTGATCGACAATCGCCTGATAATACAAATTAGCTAAGAGTCCTGCCGACAACAGGTGTATAACAGTTTTTAATAGAAAAATAGTATGAGCTTTACTCAAAATACCTAACCCCTAAAAATATTTAGTTAAATCCATATTTTTATATAAATGAGCTACTTGTTCGGCGTATCCATTAAATGGCAAGGTGTCTATTCGATTACGCGCGAAGAGTCCACCTGTGGTGATCCTGCGTTCACTGGCTTGACTCCATCTTGGATGATCAACCTCGGGGTTAACATTCGCGTAAAAACCATACTCATGCGGGGCCAGTATATTCCATGTCGTTGGCGGCATTTTATCCACTAACTTAATGGATACAATCGATTTTATGCTCTTAAAACCGTACTTCCATGGCACCACTAAACGGATCGGAGCTCCATTTTGGGCAGGTAAGGTTTTACCATAAAGTCCAACACTCATTAAGGTTAAAGGATGCGTAGCCTCATCTAATCGTAAGCCTTCAACATAAGGGTAATCAATACCACCACCAATGCGACGACTATTTTGACCTGGCATTTGTTTGGGATCATACAAGGTTTCAAACGCTACATATTTTGCTTTTGATAACGGTTTTGCTTGCTTTAGAATATCGGCCAGCGGAAAACCTATCCAAGGAATGACCATTGACCAAGCTTCAACACAACGCAATCGATAAATACGCTCTTCCAAGGTGAATCGCTTAAAAAGGTCGTCATAATCTAAGGTGATCGGTTGTTCCACTAGCCCTGTGATACTCAGTTTCCAGGGATCAACGTTAAAACTTTGAGCATTTTTTACCGGATCAGATTTCCCCGTACCAAATTCATAAAAATTATTATGGCTAGTTACTTTAGACTCAGGAGTTAATGTTTGTTTACTAGTATCAGCCGCTTTAAAAGTCAGTGGAGAAGTATTAAATACTTGCGGTTTTTTTGATGAAAACCAGTCAATTGCTTGAGTATTAGTGCTAAGCAATGTGCCAGCACCAATAAAACCAAGCTTTTTTAATAATGTCCGACGAGAATGATAAACAGCTTCATCTGTTACTTGATTTTCCGCCAATTGCCAGGATGCAGGTTGACCAATATTTTTTGTCATAGATGTCACTCAAATAGCCTCTGTAATATTCACTAGACCACTTGAGCGACAAAATAATTCTTTCTTTTTTACATCAAGTTGTTATTTAACAAATTGTTGTAAGTATTGGTTAATTTGTGATGACTCATAAAGCCAGGTCACTTGTGCTTGCTCATCTACAATTTTTAAACATGGCACAGTACGTTTACCGCCTTGCTCAATTAACTCTTGACGAAGTGTTTGATCTTTATTGATATTCTTAAGCTCAATATTTAGTCCACCTCTTTTCATGGTTCGTCTGACTTTCACACAAAACGGACAAGCCGGTAGTTGATAAAGGCTTAAATGAGCCGTACTGGCATCCACTTGTTGCTGCTCTTCTTGCGCGCGTTTAGGGCGACGAGGGGAAAAAATAAAATCAAAAAATAATATAATGCGACCGATGATCCAACGCAAAATAACCATATCTACCTCTTATTTAGGCTATTATTCGGCCGCGCAGTCTAGCATAAGCGGTTTAACAGCGACAAGCGCTAACCGCTTAATATAAATTACCACATAAGATCATCAGGAATTTGATAATCGGCATACGGATCATCCGCATCACTGTGCTCATCATCAACTTTGTCATTTTGCACTAAAATCACTTTATCATCTAACTCAGCAAGCTTTTCTGCAGTCTCTTTGGTAACAATATAAGTCACATCTTGTTGCCCGCACAGTGCTAAGCGACCATTGACTAATGCTTGATGCGTCGCACTATTTAAATAAAGTTTTTTAATGACATTATTGAAGGTGTAATTGTATTCTGTTTCGCCATCAACATCTTTTATTTGATGATGTTGCAAAATTTGTTGAATACGTAATTCTTGCTCTTTCAACGCAAGTTGTTCTTGCTTTTGTGCATTTAACGCAGCATCTCTGGCAATTTTTTCTTGCTGCGCTTTCGCTAAATCTTGTTTAACTTGCTCTTGCAAGCTGGTATCAACTTTTGCTCCGCTACGTTTTTGTTTATTTTTTTTACGTTTGTCGGTATTCGCTTGTCGCGCTTTTTGTTTTGTGGTTAAGCCAGCTTTTAAAAGCTGATCTTGTAAAGAAGCCATAGGAAATTCCATCAAATTTATCTTACTGGGGATTTTACCAAGTTAATCTTGGTTAAAAAAGCGTTGCAAGCGTACAAGTTGCTCTGGCGTGTCTAAATCAGTAAACGCCTCAGCCATTGGGATAAATATCACGTTATCCTTATACTGCTTAATTATTGCCTTGGCACCTGAGCCTTTTTCTAAAGCGATTAACTCAGGAAAGTATCGCTTCGGGAATATCACAGGTGGACCAAAGATTGACTTGTCATTGTCACCATTGTCTATTGACGCGCACACAATTTTCTCTGGCACTTGCCGCCAACTATTAACAAGTTTATTAAGGTCGGCTTGGCATAATTGCCATTGATCGACAAGTATCAGCATTATCCCATCAATGTTTGGTGTCAGCGTTTTTATGCCAAATGCAATTGAGTTTGATAATCCTTTTTGCCAATCAGGGTTTACCATACTTTGTATCTTCAACGGTGCAATTTCATCCCCCATACGCTCAGCTTGAAAACCTAGTACACATGTCACATTAGCAGAAATGGATAATGCCAGCTGACATTGTCTGACCAACAAGCTTTGTTGCCCTATTTTCACTAGTTGCTTGGCCTGACCTAAACGAGAAGAGCAGCCTGCAGCCAAAATAACAATAGCAAGTGTTGGCTCGCTTACAGGTACCAAGATTTCATCCCTTGATGTTGCTGTTGATGACTAATAAATTGCTGAATTTGCGCACAAATGGATAAGGCAATCGCTTGTGGACTTCGGCCACCAAGATCCAACCCAATAGGGCCATATACTCGCCCATTTACCTCTTTCGCCGTTAACGACAGTTCGTTGAGTAACTTATCTCTTCGTCCTGCTGGCCCAAGCAAGCCAATATAACCAAGCTCTGCATCAAGAGCATTTTTCAATAATTGTCCATCACTGGTTAAGTTATGCGTCATGATGATCACGCCATCAAAACCAATAAAATCGGCGGCAGTAGTGTGCTCAGCTCGAAGTTTACGTCTGTTAAAGCAATTGGCAAATTCTGGCTGGGCCAAATGGCTGTCACGATGATCTTGTAAAGTAATATGCCAACCTAGTTGCTGAGCCATAGTAACCACAGGAACCGCATCAGGCCCTGCACCACATAATAAAATGCTAAAAATCGGCATCATTGGCGTAACTAACCACTGGGCAGCATCGTCAGTGTGTTTAATTGAAGCTAAAGCTTGTTTTACCGAACCACTATCATCATGATGACAGGCAATAAATGCCGCTTTAGGCTCTGTTTGTTCGGCGATGCGTTGACAATAAAAGCCAGATTTTCTCTGCTCTAGCTGTTGGATAAGTTGATAAAAGCCAAGATGTTCATTTTCAGGAGTAAGGGGTTGTAACAAGATATCAATCGCCCCTTCGCAGCCTAACCCCAGCCCCCACAATAAATCTGCATCGGCTTTTAAATCATACTGAAGTAATTTGCTTTGCTGGTGATTAAAAACCTGTTCGGCATGTAACGCGATATCAGCTTCTAAACAACCACCACTGAGTAGCCCCGTACATTGTCCCTGTTGATCGATTAACATCATAGTGCCAGATTTACGATAAGTAGAACCTTGCGTCGCCACTATGGTAGCCAATACATAAGCTTTTGATGGTTCGAATTGCGCTATCAGTTGTTGCCAGTTTTCTTGCATGCTATTGCCGCTTTATTGCACCTAAGATGTTGCATTGAGTGCCTGTTCCAGTGTCGTCCAAGGTAGCAAAGCACATTGCTTACGTACAGGGAATTTTTCCACTGATCTCAGCGGTTCAAATTGCTCAGCGGCAACACCTATTAAGCTGACATTCTCCGACAAAGACGCCTTGACTTTCTGACTTAATGCGAGCACCTCTGCCACCGAAAGCCCCTTCAGGTGTTGGCAAAGCATCGAAGCAGAAGCGCGACAAATTGCACAACTGTCCCCGTAAAAGGCAAGCGCTTGCAGATAGTTTTGCTCTATTTCAACGGCTATCTTGATATCATCACCACAAGTAGCATTGACTCCTTGTGCACTATGAGTAGCCACTATCGCAAGATTATAACCAACGGGTGATTTATGATGTGCCAACAATGCTTGTTGGTATAATGCATGATCATCATGCACAGCTGGCTGATCTGGCTTTTGTTGTGAAGCTTCACTCATGAAAACTCTACCTTTATCGCTAACCTGTCATTAACTGATACGCTTGATCTAACCCGGCAACTAACTTATCAACATCTGAAAAATCATTATACAAACCAAGCGATGCCCGCACTGTTGCAGTAACTCCTAATGTTTCATGCAGCGGTTGCGCGCAGTGATGACCAGCTCGTACTGCAATATTATTGCTATCAAGTAAACTCGCAACATCATGACAATGCACGTTCTTAAGTCGAAAGCTCACTATCGAAGCTACTTCAGTTGGCTGAGCAGCTAAACGCTTAGCAGATGGCACTATCAGGGGTTGATAATAGGGTAGTTCATTTAACGATGTATTTAAATACAGCGCCAACTTTTCCATATGCTGCTGAATATCCGGCCAAGAGATATCGTGTAAATATTCGATGGCTTCGACTAAACCAACGATACCTGCAACATGGTGTGAACCCGGCTCAAATTTAGTCGCCCCTGCCACGAAATCTGACTCGGTGAAATTTACTTTTGAAACAATTCCACCACCTAGCTGATAGGGTCTCATTTGCTCAAAATGTTCTGTTTTACCATACATTACGCCACAACCAGTTGGGCCATAGAGCTTATGTGCAGAGAAAACATAAAAATCACAATCAATAGCACTGACATTCGTTTTCCCATGAGCCACAGCCTGAGCACCATCAACGATGGTTGGTACATGATGGCGTTTCGCTATCCTACAAATCTGCTCTGCTGGATTAAATCGCCCCAAGACATTGGAGCAATGACTAAAAGCGAGTACTCGAGTGTTATTATCAAGTAACTGAGATAAATGTGCTAAATCCATAATGCCTTCGTCGGTGATCTTCACCACTCTAAGCTCTGCTTGATAACGCTCGGCTAATCGCTGCCAAGGTAACAAATTAGCATGATGCTCAACAGCACTGATCACTAGGTTACTCGGCTTTCCTTTTTTATATGCATCACTTAATATAGGTTCAACAAAACTAAAAGCAATCAAATTAATCCCTTCGGTTGTACCGGAATTAAAACTGATACTTGCTCCGCTGGTAGCGCCAATAAAATCAGCCACCGTTTCACGCGCATGTTCAACTTTTTCAGTAACGTTAGCACTGAGTTGATAAAGTCCTTTATGACTATTAGCATGGCTGTAACATTGATAATGATAGACAGCATCCGCCACATGTTTAGGAGTCAAACACGTGGCTGCACTATCTAAATAACACAGTGATGGGTGCGCATGAGAAGAAAAAATAGGAAAATCTTGTTTCCAAGGACTAGCACTAGTCATAAATAGATAAATTAATTGTTTTCAATTATTAGCAAACTATCATACCAAGAGAGTTTTTCAATGTTACAAGTGTAACCAACAATGAACCGCCATAAAGGAAAATACAATGACCGTACTGATTTACTGTTTATTTATTGCGCTACTACTGCCATACCTAGGTAAAATTCCAGTTGCCATTGCTATGCATAGACTTGGAGGGTATGACAATAATCACCCTCGAGCCCAGCAAGCAAAGTTAACCGGATTTGGTGCACGAGCATTAGCAGCTCACCAAAATGCCTTTGAATCACTCATGATTTTTGCTCCCGCTATTTTATTGGCTATTGCAACTCACCAAACGGGTCAATGGGTGCAACAACTAGCCTTGCTTCATGTTGGCGCTCGAGTTGTGTACCAAATATTATATTTAGTAAATATTAGTGTATTACGCTCTCTTGTTTGGGGCATAGCTACTGTATGTTCTTTCTTGATCGTTTGGCAATGTTTATAGCAAAGTGGTTAGTGAGTTAGAAAAATTGATATAAACAAAGGCTTGAAAACTCAGTAACCGCTCGCTAAAGTGCAATAATGACGAAAAATATTTTTACTCTTTTTATGCTCTTTCTTTTTTTACTGCCTCAGCAGTAGGAGTGTTTGTGTCGTCAACCATTTACGATTAAACCTCCTTCCGGAGGTTTTTTTATTTGAGTAATAGCTAATTTGAAAAGTGCTCAATTGACAATTTATTGGATCTAACTAAGTAGGTAACACGTGAAAGAAGAACTTGACCTGAACAAAATAAGAGAAAAAATTACCCAACTCGATCAACAATTACTTGCTCTGTTTGCTGAACGCCGTGCCCTTACCTTAAATGTTGCGAAAAGCAAGGCGTTACAAGTACGTCCTGTTCGAGATCAACAACGAGAGCAAGAGTTACTGATCCGATTGATCAAACAAGGTAAAGAGTATGGTCTTGATGCACATTATGTCACGAGTGTCTTTCAAACCATCATCGAAGATTCAGTGCTCAATCAACAAGCCTACTTGCAAACCCTAGCAAACCCAAATATTGAAATGCCAACGGTCAGCGTTGCATTTCTTGGCGATAAAGGCTCATACAGCTACTTAGCAAGTCATCGTTATTTTTCTCGCCGAGCCGAAAAAATTATTGAATATGGTTGTCAAAGTTTTGCAGACATCATGCAACAAGTTGAATCAGGCCATGTTGATTACGGTATGTTACCCATTGAAAACACGAGCTCAGGTAGTATCAATGAAGTGTATGATGTTTTACAGCATACAAACCTATCCATTGTCGGTGAAATTACTCAGCCTATTGAACATTGCTTATTAACTGCGGTAAATACTCGCTTAGATAAAATCACCACAATTTATGCCCATGGCCAACCGTTTACTCAATGCAGTAACTTTCTGGACAAACAAGATAATATTCGCATTGAATATTGTGAAAGCACGGCTGATGCCATGGCAAAAGTTTATGAATTACAAGACCCAAGTGTCGCAGTGATCGGTAGTGAGGAAGGTGGTCACCTTTACCAGTTACACGCCTTAGAAAAATCAATTGCCAATCAAAGTGAAAACCACAGTCGCTTTATATTAGTGGCAAGAAAACCTGTCGATGTTGCCGAACAAATTCCAGCTAAAACGGCTATCATTCTCGCAACAGGCCAAACCCCAGGTGCACTGGTGGAATGCTTATTAGTGTTAAAAAATAAAGGCATTAATATGTGCAAACTTGAATCTCGCCCCATTCAAGGACGACCTTGGGAAGAAATGTTCTATTTAGATGTTGAAGCCAACACTAAGCAACTGGCGCTACAAGAAGCGATTAACGAAATAACCCCACTAACTAACTTTATTAAAGTTTTAGGTTGTTATCCCATTGAACATATCAGTCCAACCAGTGTACCAAGTGATGCCATTTAGCCTAGGCTAATAATGATTGAAGAAAATGCGCATTAAACAGCGCATTTTTTTATTCGCGCCACTCGCTGTTGAGATAAACGATAAAATACGGCGATTAACGTGAGTACGGTTAATGAAGGTAGCACTGAAATTAACATTGTCGTTAAACGCTCATTAGCTGAGAGCCCAGTTAACACAATTAAACTAAAACTAGGCAGTAATAACCAAAAGGTGTGCTCACTTGCACAAATATTTAAACCTCGATTCATCAAGTAAAGTGCAGCTAAAGTGGCAATCAACGCACAACCGCTACTGAAAATACTCGGGTAATAATCCAAAATAAACGTTGGGTACGCATGCAGCAATTCAGGCACTGGAGCCAAATGCCCTATATTTACTAACCATAAAAACGCATAAGCGAGCAAACAACCAATATTAAACGACCATAACTTTTTATTCACTTGCGATTTTTTCTTTATATTCACAACCACTTTCCCAGTAATTTTATTATTTTTATTGTTCCCTTTTTATACATTAAGTTTAAATTTTAAGCAAACGAGCTATTTTAAGAGTATTCAACAAGCAATTATCGGTATAACCTTCTAATTAAATATCAATAATAGAAAATATAACTATCTGATAAACTTTTACTTTAAATTAGATTTATTCCCATACAGACTGATTTAGTAAAAAAACACTTAAACCACATTAAATATAAGGTTATTATAATTTAATAATAACTTTGTTTTTATTCATATATACTTAGCCTATACCGTTAAATGTATTCATTGATAATTAAAGGATATAATCGTGAAAATATTAGCTTCAATTGCCGTCGTTATCTTATTGATTTGTGGGGGAGCATTATGGTTTCTTGCTGGTGGCTCGCTCAATGAACTAGTGAAAACGCAAATCGAGACTGTTGGTCAACAAATTACAGAGCAAAAGGTCACTGTCAATAAAGTAGATATTCAATTAACTCAAGGAGCTGGCAGTATTTTAGGGGTAAACCTACCTAATCCTGCTGATTATAAATTACCTAATGCGTTTTCTTTAGGTGAGATAACCTTAGACATCAATTTAGAAAGTTTAACCGAAGAGCCAATCATCATTGACGCAATCATTATCAAAAAACCAGAAGCCTTTGTTGAAATAACAAGTGCAGGTAATGCAAATATACAAGATTTAATTGAAACCATTGAAGGTAATTTACCTCAAAGCTCTGCTGGAGATTCTGCTCCAAGCTCTCAAGCAGATGAGCCTAAAATAAGCGTTAGCCAGATCACATTAGCGAATACCTCGTTACTGCTCGATTTAACGGCCTTAGGCAACAAACAGCATCAACTCACTTTACCAGATATTAACCTAGCTAATATTGGTGGCTCAGAAGGCTTACCAGCGAGTCAATTAGGAAGTGTTATCGCCAAAGAAGCACTTTCAGCGATTTGGCAACAAGCGAAAAAAGAACAAAAAGAGCAACTCAAGCAGCAAGCAAAAGATAAATTAAAAGAGAAAGCGAAGAAAAAACTTTCAGAATTGTTCAATAAATCCTAAGCTTAGCTAAACAATTCAAGTTTTTAACTGGTAAGAATAATTGAAAAGGAAGCAGGAAATGACATCGTATAAATTACTTTTAAGAGTACTCTGTATTTGGGGGCTTACCACTGCGTATTCTGCTAGCGCCGTAGAGTTTGAAATACAACCTTTTATCGGACAAATGTATAGTCCTGATTTACAAGGAAGTACCAGTCAAACAGATCTTTCAGTAGATAATGCCATGAATTACGGTATCGCTCTCTCTTGGCAAGACTCACCCAATGGCTTAGGGCAAGTGATGTTAAATGCAGTTAATCACGAGTTTACCAGTGAACTTGATAATAAAGAGTACTCTTTAGATATACTTTATGCGCACTTTAATGGTGTTGCATTATTTCGCCAACAAAATTATACCACCACTGTCTCTCTAGGCTTAGGTGGTGCTTACTTTGATAGTGATATGAGTCAAGAGTTATATCCGTCAGCAACTATTGCAATAGGCACTCGTTATGAGTTTTCTAACAACTTAGCATTGGTTACAGAACTTAGAGGTTACGCAAGTATTATCGACAATGACGATAATATGTTTTGTCAAGGTGAGACATGTCATGCAACCTTTGATGATAGCTTATGGTCTGAAACCAATATTAGTATTGGTTTCGCTTATAAGTTTTAATTAACTGTTTATCAGCTTTTTTAGATCCGTATCAAATCATTAAAAAAGCAAATAGCGTAAATTCTCAAATCAACACTATTACAAGTATCAAATATTATGCCTGAAAAACAAAAACTGATTTATATCACCAATCAGCAAGGAAAGTATATTTATGTCAACCAAGCGTTCTGCAGAACATTGGGGTATAGTGAGCAAGAGTCTCTAACATTTGATAGTCATCAGCTTACCCATGAGAATATGCCTAAACAAGTGATAGAAGAATTATCACAAACATTAAATAAAGGCTTTTCTTGGCAAGGTGTCCTTAGGCTGAAAGACTCTGAAGGTAAAGATGTTTGGTTAGACGCTTTTATCACCCCTCAATATGAACATGGGGAAATCATCGGTTATCAATCAATTAGCACGCAGGCTTCACAAGAGTTAATTGACCGCGCTCAACGTCTTTATCAAGGCATTAATGCACAAAGTAGCATTGCCACTTTTGAGTTAACAAAAAACCACAAATTTATCTTTTTAGTGTTACTCACCTTAGTCTGTCAATTTTTTATTTTTTCTAAGTTTGGCCTAACTACTTCTTTACTAGTCGCATTTGGTGCAATTGCGCCCATCGCTATTTTTTGGCAAGACATTATTCCAACGGCACTGCGCGCACAGAAACTACAAAATATGTATGATTCCATTTCTCGAAAAGTCTATTTTGGTAAAGGAACCGTAAGCGTTTTTGATTTTAATTTCTCGATGATAAAAGTGAAATTAAAAGCGATCTTAGAACGCACGCTTGATGCTGCAAAACCTATCCGTTCGGTAATGAATAATGTTACTCAAGGCATTGCTGAAACCAGAAGCAACCTAGAGAACCAAAAGCAAGAAATGGCACAACTTTCTGTTGCGATGGAACAAATGCAAGCCTCAACAACAGAGATTGCGAGCAATACAGTTTCTGCTGCCGCTGACTTAGACAGTACATTTGAACAATGTGAAGAAGCCCAACAAGGCATTTTCCACACTACAGATAAAATAAAAGATTTAGCTCAAGAAGTTGAAGCCGCTTCTGCTTCTGCTGACTTATTAACCGAGTCTGCCAACAATGTTGGTGCGCTTATGGAAGACATTCAATCCATCGCTGATCAAACCAATTTGTTAGCGCTCAATGCAGCCATTGAAGCCGCCCGTGCAGGTGAGCATGGCCGAGGCTTTGCCGTTGTTGCCGATGAAGTTAGAAGCTTATCATCACGTACACAGGATTCTGCGAAAGAAATTCATAATCGATTATCGGCCATGTTAGCTACCATTGATGAATGGGTTAAATTAATGGCCAAAAATAAACAAGATGCTGAATTTTGTGTCAAAACGGCAGAATCGTCTAATGACAAAATAGAACGTGTAGTGCAACGCGTACAAAATGTTACGGATTCTGCCAATCAAATCGCTACTGCCGCAGAAGAACAAAGCGCTGTATCGAATGAAATTAACAACCATATCTCTCTAGTGCACCATGCATTAAAAGAAACTGGCGCGCAAACTGATGCGGTTGCCGAGCAAATGGCTGCACTTGAGCGAAGTGTTGAAGATATCGCAAACGTTGCCAACACCTTCATACCGAATAAAAAATAATTCATTCTGCATTTAATAAACAGCATGTTAGCCGTGATAACGATGAGCTTACATGCTGTTATTATCGTATGATCATCCCCTTCTGCCTGAGCGATTCATTTATCATTTAGCATAATTAATATTGTACAAATGCAGTGATTGTTATTTACAATGATCACACCAATTAACAATTTATTATCATTTCCAAAGAGATCATAATTATGTATAAAACACTTATCGCGTTATTCTCATTAGTATTATTTACGGCTTGTTCACCAGAAGTTGGCAGCAAGGACTGGTGTGAACAATTAAAAGAAAAGCCAAAAGGTGATTGGACTGCCAACGAAGCAACGGATTATACCAAACACTGCTTATTCAAAAGTGAAGACGAAGAATAAAAATTAGCAGGATAATTCTTCACTTATGCTGTTAGATTTGATTTGTCGTTTGTGATCAAATCTAACAGTTAATAGTTGGGGTTACTATTGCCCCCAGCTAGAGAAAAATAATTTGCGTGATTTTTTGGCAATAATAAAAAAGTAATTATTGACGCTATAGCCTCTTGTTGGTGCTATTTTCGGCCCAATATTCTAAGAATACGCAAAAACAAATTGATAATATCCATGTACAACGCAGCAGCACTATCTACAGCATTATCATATGTTTTAGGGATAGCATTAGCTCTAGCCCAATCATAACCAATATAACCACAAAAAATAATTGCTACGATCCAATCTAAGACTCCATGATGGGTATTAAATATAAATATTTCAATCAATTCGACAACGATTACACATAACAAGGCTATGGTGAGGCCTCCCGCTATTTTGTTGAAAAAAGCAGGGTACATTGAACCTAAAAGCATCATGACAAAAGTTACCATTCCTGTAACTCTTATCGCTTCCAAAACAATATCTGGATTGTATTGGCTTACAACTAAATTAATTATTAACCCAAAAGGTAAAACGACAAAGTTATACCCAATGAAACTTATGATTGGGCTGTCAGATTTACTAAATAGGTAAATGCCAAAAAAGCAGGATACGAAATAGCCGATAAAAAAGAAAAGAGGATTAATGTTGCTAATAGATTCAACAGGAATGTTTAATACCATCCACCAATTAATGAGAAACCCCCAAATTAATGTTAAGCCAATGACTAAATTATATGTTGAATTACTAATTAATTTGTTTGTGGTCTCTGTTCTATCAAATACACTTACTTCCATTTTCTACTTCCTTATAGTTTAATTTTTAAACTGCACTTTGATGGTTGGTAACGCCGTAATAAACAAACAGCGAAAGTGTTAGTTTAACAGGACCACAAACTAAAGCAGTCCCAAACTTTTTTATTAGTCATTAATTAAAAAACAATGTTGTCTTGTCATCCCAATAGACAGAATTTACGACCCATTTATTTTCAGGCTTATAAAACAGACAAACAAATCTTAAAGCGTGTTTTTCAAATTTAATAGCGTATGTGTGTTGAACAAAACTAGTACCAGCAATTTGAGACTTAATAAAGTCACTACCAAGTATGCGACCAAAACGTCCTGAGACCATATCGAGTTGAGATTTTGTTTGGTAGGAAAGATTATCTAATTCAGCTTTAGGTAAAGGCCAAAAAGGTCTCAAGCTATCAAAAGATTCTGATACTTTGTTTTTGCTAAACTTTTCAACGGCATTGCCACAAATTTCTTTTGTTTGCTCTTGGCTATTGATGCTAGCTGCATTTAAATTTAAGCAAAACAGTAACGTCGTAATTCCTATTACATATTTCATAGTATTTTCCATAATGATGAACAACTTAATAGCAAGAAAATTCTCGCAAATCACGAGAAGGAGACATTCCTTTGCTATTCAATTTATTTGAAAATATCACCGCTTATCAAATATAGCAATGAGCTGGTAAATCTATTCTCGATATTACCTAAAAGCCAATGGCATGCCGTTACATGAAAAGCACCACTAACACTTATCGTGTTATAGCTGAACCTTGGAAAAGTAAATAGGCATCATGAACTCCTTGTATAAACATTTGAGTACCAATAATAGTGAGAATAAGCCCCATTAATCTCGTTGTGATACTGATGCCACCCTCACCTATTTTTTCAATTAATTTAGCGCCATACAGAAAACAAATAAAGGTAATAAGGCACAATAATGCAAAGGCAATAATAGTAATAACAATATGCAGTATTTGCCCTGATGCTGAGTAGTTCATTGCGGTAGCAATAGTGCCTGGCCCAGCTAGGATTGGTAAGGCTAAGGGGGATATTGCAATATCTTTATCTTCATCACCCGTATCGCTAGCTGAGTGAGAGTGCAACTTGGAAGAACTACCGTGCAGCATATGATAACCGACAATAAATACCAAAATACCACCAGAAAGCCGTAGAGCAGGTAAGGTAATGCCAAATATCTCAAAAATACCTTTTCCCAAGAAGCAAAAACTCGTAATAATAACGAAGGCAGTGAGTAATGCTTTAACCGTGGTATTTTTTCGTTGTTGTTGACTTTTATTAGCCGTCATCCCAATAAATACCGCAGTATTGGCAATAGGGTTCATCATGGCAAAGAACCCCATAAAGACAGTAATAGCCATAGTAATAATATCGTGCATCATGTTAATGGGTATATTAAATTAAACAATGTATTACTTAGCTATCATTTTTATAATGCGTTGTCTATATAAACAACCCCCTTTAGATGAGTATCCGCTAAGATCAATAGTTCACAATTAAGCTAAAAAAGCGTGGGACTTACGCTGGTTATCATGGCATCAAGTACCAAAATAAATAGCATTTTTAACATCCTCAGGCCAGTACTACAAAATTTGCGCTTCTTTCTAGCTTAGTTGAAATGCTTTACAGCCGCTCTTAAAGTTAGGGTAACAACTCACCCGTTTTTGTATCGCCAACTAACACTTGTGATTGTTGCCAAGTATGAATTTTTCTGTTTCTAGATACTAACGTTTTAGCAACTGATCAATATCCCGTACTAAAGAGCTTTTTGGCCGTTCAATAATTCGTCCAAGCTCTTTATTGCCACGAAAGACAATGAATGTAGGTGTGTATTTTACTCCGAATAGTTCCGCCTGACCTGCTGGATCGGTTTTGTCATAATCTAAAGCAACTAAATCAAGCGCAATGGTTTGATTGACGTTGACCAGCTTCAAAAATCGAGGTACTTCACGCTGGCTATCATGGCACCAAGTACCAAAATAAACAGCAATTTTCACATCCTCTGGCCATTGCAGCACAGTCTGCGTATCTTGCTCACTTAGTTGATAAGCATTAAAACTATTTCTAAAACCCGGATAACGACTAAACAAATCACTCGTGTTTGTTTCACCAACTAACATATGCAATTGTGGCTGAGTAGATGCACAACTAGTTAATTGTGATAAACCGAATATGATCAATGCAGAAATAATAATTTTTTTCATAAGTCCCTTATGATTACCTAATCTTTTTTAAGTTCATTCGCTTTTAATAACATGGACTTACTTTCTTGTAAAAAGATATCGGCATATTCACCAAACCAATCAGATACCTGTTCAAACATGGCAACAAATGCCGCTTTATCATTAGCTTCTACATCCTCTAATAACTCTAAAAAGCGATAAGCAAAGCGTTTCATCATGGCAATATTATCTTGATTAGCAAAAATAATGTCACTATACAGGATAGGATCTTGAGCAAACAAACGTCCCACCATGATCAGCTCTAAACGATAGATGGGTGAACTCATCTCAACTAATTGGGAAATATCCGCCCCTTCAGTCATCAAGTGATAACCATAAACGATTGTAGAAAAGTGCCGCATTACTTGCACCATAGACATCGCCTGATCATGCTCAGCAGCCGTTACCGGATATATTTTCGCTCCCCATACCTGAAATTGGTCGAGTAACCATTGATATTGCTGCTCACCACGCCCATGACAAGCAATGATGGTTTGTTTAATTAACCCTGACACATCAGGACCAAACATGGGATGTAAACCAAGAACCGGCCCTTGATGCACTTTCATCATTTCATACAGTGGAACTTCTTTCACACTGGTAATATCAGCTAAAATGCAATCATCAGGTAACTGTTCTAGTTGTTTAATCACTTCGTTAGTGATTCGAATCGGCACGGCAACGATCACCACACTTGCATCGCTTAAAATACTATCGCTCTTAGGCCAATCTTCTTGCTCTAATGTGACAACCTGATAATGAGAACGTTGAAATAAATCAACAAATACTTGACCCAGTTGACCTTTACCGCCAACCACCACCACTTTCCGACAATCAGCGTTCACACACAGGTAACCACTCGCATCCTGACTGATATAAGAGTCACGCATTAATCGACGTAAAATATCTTCGATTAAATCAGCGCAAACCCCCACTTTCTTGGCCTGTTCACGCCTTTTACAAAGCAACTGTGCTTCTCGTTCTGGCGCATAAATTGGCATACCAACTTTACTTTTTAACGCACCTACTCGGGTAGTAACTGCACGGCGCTTTGCTAATAAATCGACAAGTTGGCTATCAATTTCATCAATTTGCTCGCGTAAAGCGGCTAATTCAGGTGCAATTTGTTCGCTATTCATTCATCACTTCTTATTGAGCTATTCGTTTGGGTAGTACCGCTTTTAACTGCTGCACTCCCTCATTGATCAGATTCTCTGTTTCATTAAAATCAATACATGCATCGGTAACCGACACACCATAAGCCAATTGATCTTTTGGTAAATCAGCACTTTGATTACCGGCATTAATATGACTTTCCAACATCAAACCAATAATAGAGAGATTGCCTTGGCAAATTTGCGTAAAAACATCTTTAGCAACAATCGGTTGGCGGCGATAATCTTTATTAGAATTACCATGCGAGCAATCTACCACAATTCCAGGCTCTAAACGATGTGTCGCTAACTCATTTTCACAAATAGCAATACTATTCGCATCATAATTAGGCTGCTTGCCTCCACGCAAGATAACATGACCATCCGGATTACCTTTTGTTTTAATCAACGCAACCTGGCCTTGACGATTAATTCCCATAAAACGATGAGAAGAAGCTGCTGATTGCATCGCATTAATGGCAACATCTAAGCTACCATTCGTGCCATTTTTAAAGCCTATAGGCATGGATAAACCACTGGCCATTTCACGGTGTGTTTGTGACTCGGTAGTACGAGCACCAATCGCTGACCAACTAAATAATTCAGCCAAATATTGTGGGCTGATCGGATCGAGTGCTTCCGTTGCTAGTGGTAAGCCCAGTTCGGTTAAATCTAATAATAATTGACGTGCTTTACGAAGCCCGGCTTCGACATCAAAAGAACCATTCATATCAGGGTCATTAATTAAACCTTTCCAACCGACAGTTGTTCTTGGTTTTTCGAAATAAACACGCATCACTATATACATAGTGTCTTTATGCTGATCATGAAGCTTTTTCAACTTTCGCGCATATTCCATCGCCGCATCAATATCATGCACAGAACATGGGCCACTGATCACTAATAAGCGGTGGTCTTTTTTATGAATAATATCGGCAATTTCCTGACGAGCTTTGATCACAAACTCTCGACCTTGTTCAGGTAGAGGCAGTTCTCCTCTAAGCTGTTGAGGCGTAATTAACACTTCTTCGGCATTGACGTGAATATCGTTTAATGAACCCTGAGGGCTAATAGTTGAATGTTTTAAATCTGACATATTATTTTCCAAAATTTACAGCGAGTATTAAAAAGTGAATAGAGTAAAGCGCTTGCTAAATAGGGTTTAGCAATAAAAAGAGAGGTAGTAATAAAATCGGTGATGGTTTACGTTCATGTTAAAAATAAAAATTGTAAAGTTTAGTTTACTCAATTTGTAACTAATATCTTACACTTATATTTTTGTTAGGCAAGTACTTTGTGCAGTAAATCATCACAAATTTACAACCCGCATAAATACCAAGTGACAGAGATAAAAAAAGCGCCACTTAGGCGCTTTTCAATAAGGGTAATTCAATTAGCCATGAACAATTCGATTTGAAATCAGATTATCCACTACCGCTGGATCGGCAAGCGTTGAAGTATCTCCTAAAGTATCGAGATCATTCTCAGCAATCTTACGTAAAATTCGACGCATTATTTTACCTGAACGTGTCTTAGGCAAGCCAGGTGCCCACTGAATATAATCAGGTTTAGCAAATCGACCAAGCTCTTTGGCAACAAACTCGACCAGTTCTTTATTCAATTCGTCAGACTCTGTGGCATTACCCATTAAAGTGACATAGGCGTAAACCCCTTGACCTTTAACCTCATGTGGATATCCCACAACAGCAGCTTCTGCGACAGCAGGGTGAAGCACTAATGCACTCTCAATTTCAGCGGTACCTAAGCGGTGACCCGATACATTAAGTACGTCATCAACACGACCGGTGATCCAATAAAAGCCATCAGCATCACGTTTTGCACCATCACCAGTAAAGTAATTACCTGGATATTGGCTTAAATAAGTTTCATAAAAACGCTCGTGATTACCATAAACACTGCGTAATTGCCCAGGCCAGCTACCTGTCATCACCAATAAGCCTTGGTTTTCCCCTTCAAGGGTGTTGCCATCTTTGTCAAATAATGCAGGTTTAACACCAAAGAATGGTTTACCAGCGGCCCCTGGCTTCATATCAACCGCGCCAGGTAGTGAGGTAATTAGAATGCCTCCAGTTTCTGTTTGCCACCAAGTATCAACGATTGGACAGTTTGACTTGCCAACCACTTCATAATACCAATGCCATGCTTCAGGATTAATTGGCTCACCTACAGTCCCTAACAAGCGAAGCGAAGAAAGATCAGACTGATTAACTAGCTCATCGCCGACACTCATTAAGGCACGAATAGCAGTGGGTGCGGTATAAAACACATTCACTTTATGTTTTTCGCACACTTGCCAAAATCGGCCTGCATCTGGGTAGGTCGGCACCCCTTCAAATACTAAGGTTGTGGCGCCATTCGCTAACGGACCATAAAAAATATAAGAATGTCCTGTGATCCATCCAGCATCGGCAGTACACCAATAAATTTCACCATCTTTATAATCAAACACATACTTATGCGTAATGGCGGCATACAATGAATAACCACCGCACGTGTGTAATACCCCTTTTGGCGTTCCCGTAGAACCTGAAGTATAAAGAATGAACAACGGATCTTCTGCATCCATCACCTCTGGTTCACACATAGCAGGTAACTCGGCTACCGCTTGTTGATAATTAACATCAACCTTGTCATTCCAAGCGACATCTCCACCAGTTCGTTCAACCACAATCACAGAATGAACATTTGGGCATTCAGCAATCGCAGCATCAACATTCGCTTTTAACGGGATCACACGACCACCACGTAAACTCTCATCTGCAGTGATCACCACTTGACAATCCGCATCGGCAATACGTGCACGAATAGATTCGGTAGAGAAGCCACCAAAGACTACAGAATGAACAGCACCAATACGCGCACATGCTAGCATGGCATAACCAACTTCTGGGATCATTGGCATATAAATACAAACGCGATCACCTTTTTTGACACCACGCTGTTTTAATAAGTTAGCAAAACGACAGACATGATCATGCAACTCTTGATAGGTAACTTTTAAATCTTCACTAGGATCATCACCTTCCCAAATAATGGCAACATCATCTGCTTTTGTAGCTAAATGGCGATCAATACAGTTATAACTCACATTAAGTTTACCACCGGAAAACCATTTGATATCAGCAGACTTTAAATCCACATCACAGACACTGTCCCAAGGCTTATACCAATCTAAAAATTTATCCGCTTGTTCAGCCCAAAATTGTTCAGGCTGTTCAATCGACTGTTGATACATAGCTTCATAAGTTGCACTATCAATATGAGTATGGGCTTTGGCTTGCTCTAAGATCGGATATCGACTTTGTAATTCTTGCATGATAAATCCTTCGTTAATAACTTGATATAATCTTTATGGTATACATTAGCAGTCAAGATAAACTATTGCTCAAATTGCTAAAGCTAATGAATTTATAATTTGTTTACGTTGTAATAAGTATCATATAGCAACTTTTTAACTTCGCCTACTCAACTAAAGTCGAATAAAAGCACTAAATTTATCCATTGGCCACAACGCATTCCTATAACCGTACCATTGAACACCAAGAATGACAACGCTGTCAATTGGTATTTGTATTCCATGAAAAGCACAATGTTATTATCTGAATTCAATGAATAAATAAGACTAAATAGTTCTATCTAGAAGGATACATTTCGATTTTGATATCCAGAGTGACGTAACCTGAGCTAGAAATAAAAAAACCCGCACATCGGTGCGGGTTTACTTAATAGAGTAATAACTAGAGCTTAACCAGCACTTTTACACTATCGTCTAGCGCGGCATCACTGACATAACCTATCAGGTTAGGATTTTGGCTAATCAACTTTACTAATTCCGCTTCAGTATCAACGGACTTAGGTGCCTGCCCTTTGCCTGTAAAGATTAATTTAGACCAGTAAGCCTTTAACTGACTTTCTGACTTACCTATGACGGCACCGAGAAATTCAGTTCTGGCATCTCCTCCAGCTAAAGCAACAGGAATAGCTTGCTCACCGTTGGGAAATTTTTTACTTTTCCCCAAAAATATTTTCTTAATCGCACTCTTATCTAGTGAGTTTGTGTTTGAAGGATGAACTATGACATTCACCGCATTAACGTTAAATGCGATAATACTGCACATCGCAACTAATACAGAGACAAAAATTTTCATAATTCCTCCTAAAAGACAATATCAATGCCAGCAGACATTATTGAATAATCACCAACCGATGCGCGCGTGTCTTCACCTTTGAAGTAATCGACTTTAAAAGCGGCACTAGGATGAAAGTCGTAGCGAATTGTGATACCACTGCCTTCATATTCTCTAAAAATTAACCCTTCATGAATAGCTTGGCCTGTCGCTTGCAATACTGGATGAGATACATCATCTAGAAAGTCTAAATCAGTTTCTTGAGCAAAATCTTCGGTATGTATGGTCACCACAAGTTGATCAAAACGTCGGCCTATGGCTAAGTACCATGAATTATTAAATCCGTCCGTACTATCATCTACCCCATAATCACTATATTCAAAATCCACTAACCAGTCATTGTAATCGATACCAAAGCCAGCAAATGTATAAATACCATCTTTTTGATCCCAACCGATCGCTCGATTAAACGCCGCAACATCACCAGCTGAAGCACCTGTGG
This sequence comes from Thalassotalea sp. G2M2-11, assembly GCF_017168195.1. GTDB lineage: Bacteria > Pseudomonadota > Gammaproteobacteria > Enterobacterales > Alteromonadaceae > Thalassotalea_E. The sequence goes on along the minus strand of NZ_JADNYL010000001.1, from coordinate 818,804 downwards.
CCATTGCAGCGGCAACACCTGGTGCAGCCACTTGGAATAAGCCTTGATCAAATTCAGCACCATCAAGTTCAGTCAGAAGTATACCGGCAAAAATTTTCCACCAATCACCTGATAAGGTAGCATTAACAGAGTAGATATCTTTAAACCCTAAGGGGACATTGTCATTCACCGCAGAAATAAACACCTGCCCATTCCAGCTACCATAGAGCAATTTAGTGGTTAGGGTATAATCATCTAAATCAAAGGTGCTATCTAAAGTAATTCCTTCAATCGTGGCAAACTCAAAATCTGAATACACCGCTTTAGGTAGTCTTGAAAAATTATGGGCAAAACCAACTTTTTCATATTGAGATTGGTGAAACAGTGGATTAGCAAAACGACCAACACTAACCTGATGAGCATCGTTGACCTCATAACTAATATAAGCCCAACGAGCATTAACATCGAAATCATTTCGTCCCTCAGCGAATAATTGTACTGTTGCTGAAAGACCTTCACCTAAGTCAGCTCTGGCCTGAATCGCAAATAATGATTCACTTTTAAACGACACTTCCCCTTCTTTGAACTCAGGGAATGGAGCGAGGCCACCATCAGAATTAGCTTGCGATCCCCTTATGGATGCAAAACCATTAAGTGTTATATCTGCAAAACTACTCGGTATAAACAGAGATAATGCACAGACGGCACAGGTTTGTATTTTATTCATATACCAAACTCCTCAGTTAGTATTTCATCTATATTTCATTGATTACCACTTCATCTTGTTATTGAATGTTATTATTATACTTTGAAACCTTTCGCTATAACTTCCAACTCATTCGCTAAGTGTGCTAAATCACCACTGACACTGGCTAGCTCTTGTGAAGCACTAAGAGTTTGCTCAGTGCTTTGGCTGATCTCATCAACATGATCAACAATTTGCTTAGCCGAATCAGACTGGGCTTCAGTAGAATTAGCAATATCGTTCGTCATATTGTTGATTTGAGCCACTGAAGCAGTGATTTCTTTCAATGATTGTCCGGCAGCGCTTACTTGCTCAACACTGGTGTCAGCAAAAGATTTACCATTTTCCATCGCGTTTACGGCTTCTTTTGCAGCAGCCTGTAATTTTTCAATGGTGGTTTGAATTTCAACAGTTGAGTCCTGCGTCCTGGAGGCTAAAGTTCTCACTTCATCAGCTACAACCGCAAAACCACGCCCTTGCTCACCAGCACGCGCAGCCTCAATAGCTGCATTAAGTGCTAATAAGTTTGTTTGTTCAGCAATACCTCGAATAACATCTAATATCACCCCAACTTGATTGGCGTCATTATCTAACTGATCAATTACATCTGACGATTTTTCAACCGTATTAGCTAATTGATGAATGGTCGAAACCGTTTGTTCGACAACTTCAGCCCCATGACTAGAGACTTGCGAGGTTTCTGTCGCCGCAGATGCTGCTTGAGCCGCATTATCTGCCACACTGTGAACACTGGTATTAAGGCTTTCAACCGCTAGTTTTGCATTTTGTGCACCTTGTTGCTGAACCATGGTGATAGTATTAGTTTCTTCCGCCGTGGTACTCACGGTTGATGCCATCTCGGATAAGGGTAAAGCCAAATCAACCACTTGCTTAATAGTGGTTTGTAATTTTTCTATAAATCGATTGAAACACCTGACTAGCTCGCCGATCTCATCTTTAGATTTTGCAGATAATCTAACGGTTAAGTCACCCTCTCCATCTGCTAAATCACTTAATGAGCTGATAACACTTTTCAGCGATGAAGTGATCCCTGAAATAATAGGCACCGCAGCTCCAAAAAGTAACGCTATGGTGACAAAGCCCATAACATAACCTGTGGTCACTATATTTTCTGCAGAGTTATTCGCAGTGGAGATGACATTTTTAAACTGTTCAACATTTTCTTCATTAAAGCGTTTTACTGTGCCCTTTACCGTTTCAAATGCTTCATTCATCGACTTTCCCATCTCAGGTAATTTTTGAAAATCAATGGTTTCATTGATCATACCTTCTGATAGAGCCTTTGCCTGACTGTAATAATCTTGAAACTGTTTCGCCATTTGTTGTTTTTGACCAACAAATTTGGGTGAAATAGCACCAATTTTGTTAATGAGACTATTAATTTCCTCAGCCAATTTATCTGATTTTTCTATTGCTTCTAATTCGCCTGTGGTCACTGCACCATTTAACATTTCAGATATTCTTACAATCGATACCGACACTTCTTTAGAATACTGAACAACCGGAAATTGAACTTCTTTAGCTTCTGATAACAAAGCTACATTTTCGTTCGCAGTTAACGTGGCCAACGTCAGGTAAATCACAAAACTAATTGAACCGATCACCGGAATTAAATAGATTTTTTTTGTAATAGATAACTGGTTTAAAAAGTTCATATACGTAAGTTCTCCACATGTATCTAATTAAAATGTAGAACAAAATTAAAAAAACAGTTAATAAGTTTTTTTAATTAATGCAATATTGTTTATCTAGGCAGAGTGGACGCTTAATCCTGTAGAGAGTAGAACGAATTAGAAAAATTTACTTGTTGATTAACTCCCCGAAACTAGACGGTGGCTTAAACCGTCAGGTATTGTGTTGGTATTGACGTTGGCACAAAATAGTGAGTTGATACAGAATAAACGCAATATCATATTTAACTCTTTCACAAATCGGTGAAGCAATAACATAAGGGAAGAGCTCGTGTTCCAGTTTTTTCGTCAACATGCCGACAACATCTTGGCAAAGTGTCATAATGACCGTTTGTTAGCACTTGATGTGTTAAGAGGGATCACAATTACCGCCATGGTAATTGTTAACAACCCTGGCAGCTGGTCTCATATCTATGCACCACTCAAGCATGCGCATTGGCATGGACTGACACCAACCGACCTTATTTTTCCATTTTTTGTGTTTATGGTTGGCGTTTCAATTGGTATTGTCCAACACCGAAAAAGCAATACCTTAGCTCTACATAAAACCGTCTGGCTGCGTAGTGCCAAACTATTTGGGCTTGGGTTATTTTTATTTCTGTTTTATTTCAACTTCCAGTCCGCTACTTTTAATTGGTTTACTGATAGATTAAGCCAAATAAGGTGGATGGGAGTTCTGCAGCGATTAGCATTGGTATATTTGCTCACCTATTACCTTGCCCATTATTTAACTCGAAAAGGCTTATGGTGGGCGTTTGTCTGCACGCTAGCTGTTTATTGGTTAAGCATGATGTACATCCCTTATACTTCAGCCGATGGCACTGAATATGTAGGTCAATTGCTCTTTGGTAATAACTTTGCTGCCTACCTTGATGCTACTTTGCTCGGAAAACAACATTTATACTACCAAAAGGCCACACCATTTCCTTTTGATCCTGAAGGTATATGGAGCACGATTCCTGCCATTGCTTCAGCGATAAGTGGTGTGTTAACTGGGCAATATCTACTATCACCAAACAACAGCACCCCTACCAAAGCAAAGAAGTTATGCCTTTTTGGGGGGCTCGCACTTATACTTGGGTATACCGTAGCAAATGATTTTCCAATAAACAAACAACTATGGTCACCGTCTTTTGTTTTGGTCAGCTCTGCTTGGGCACTTATTATCTTAAGTGGACTTATTTGGTTATTAGATGTTAAACACTACCGCCGTTGGAGTGCACCATTTGTGGTATTTGGCATGAATGCCATTGGTTTTTTTGTGTTATCAGGAGTCATTGCTAGAGTTTTACTCATGATCCCTGCCGGTGAAGTTAGTTTGAAAAGTTTCCTTTATAACACTGTTTTCTCAAACTTGTTTTCACCAACCTTTGGCTCTTTTGCTTTTGCACTTTGTTTTTGTGGCATCTGTTATTGGATTTTCTACCAGCTATATCAAAAGCAGATATTCTTTAAAGTGTAAAATATTGCCCAATAAAAAAGCCCGAACAATTGTTCGGGCTTTCTCTGGTAAAAGTAATGATTTTTACTTAAGTAAAAATTACTTTTTAGCCAACTTCTCTTTGATACGAGCAGAACGACCTGAACGCTCACGAAGATAGTAAAGTTTAGCTTGACGAACATCACCGCGACGTTTGACTTCAATTGAGTCAACGATTGGGCTGTGTGTCTGGAATACACGCTCTACACCAACACCGCTCGAGATTTTACGAACAGTGAATGCTGAATTAATGCCACGGTTTTTAACAGCGATTACAACACCTTCAAACGCTTGAAGACGTGATTTATCACCTTCTGTTACTTTAACTTGAACGACTACAGTGTCGCCTGGTGCGAACGCTGGTACGTCAGTTTTTAATTGCTCTTGCTCGAGCATATCAATAATTTTACTCATAATTACCTTCTTCCTAGGGTTCACAGTCATCAACAGCTATGACTTGTTACTACGTTTAATAGCCTCAAGCATCTTTTGCTGTTCTGCTGTCAGAGCTAGGTCAGTTAAAAGTTCTGGTCGTCTAGTCCATGTTCTTTCTAACGACTGAAATTCTCGCCATTGCCGAATATGTTCATGATTACCACTTAACAGCACTTTAGGCACAGACTTACCATCTAATACCTCAGGCCGGGTGTAGTGAGGACAATCCAATAACCCAGCTGAAAAGGAATCCTGTTCAGCAGATTGATTATGTCCTAATACCCCTGGCACAAAGCGTGCAACAGCATCAATTACATTCATTGCAGGGAGTTCTCCTCCGCTTAGTACGTAATCTCCAACCGACCATTCTTCATCAATATCTGATTCAATAAGTCGCTCATCGATGCCTTCATAACGTCCTGCTATAAATATCAGTCGGTCATGTTGTGATAATTCGTGTACACCTGCTTGGTCTAATTTCCGTCCCTGCGGTGATAAATATATAACCTTCGCTTTACTACCACCAGTAAGAGAAGCATCTTTGTCAGCTGCTTGTCTTGCTGCTTGGATAGCATCTCGTAATGGCTGTACCATCATCAACATCCCTGGACCACCGCCGTAAGGTCGGTCATCAACAGTACGATGTCGATCATGGGTAAAGTCTCTTGGATTCCATTTATGAAATTCAATCAACCCATTACGAATCGCTCGGCCAGTCACCCCATATTCAGTGATTGCATCAAACATTTCTGGAAAAAGGCTTATCACCCCTATCCATTTTCTCTTATTGCTAAGAGTGCTTGTGGTTTCGCATTCACTCACTAGTTAGAAACCTGGGTCCCAGTCAACACAAATTTGTTTATCTTCCATACTTACCGAAGTTACAACCTGATCAAATAAATAAGGTATTAACCTCTCTTTTTTGCCAAAGGCGTCATTTCGGTTCGCTTTTACAACCAGTACATCATTAGCGCCAGTTTCTAACATGTCAGAAACTGTCCCTAGGTCATAACCTTGGGTTGTCACAACTTGCATACCCATTAAGTCTCGCCAATAAAAATCACCTTCAGGTAATTCTGGCAAGGCGTCTTCGGTAGTAATAATTTCTGACCCAACTAACGCTTGCGCTTCGTCACGATCATCAACATGTCCTACTTTAACAATGAGCCCTTTGTTGTGTTTACGCCAATCAGTTATTTCTACTGATTGAATCTTATTTCCTAATTTTAATGACCAAGGAAAATAGTCAAGGATCGCTTCTTGTTCATCAGTAAAAGAATGAATTTTCAACCAACCTTTAATACCGTAGACACTGCCTACCTTACCAAGGATTATCTGTTTACTTTCTTCCACTATGACTCCAAAACTTACCTGAATTAATTAAGCTGCAACTTGTGCGTCTTTAACTAATTTGGCCACACGATCAGATACTGCAGCACCTTGACCAACCCAATGGTTGATACGATCTAGGTCTAAACGTAATTTTTCTGCTTGACCTTGTGCTGTTGGGTTGAAGAAACCTACTTTCTCGATGAAACGACCATCGCGAGAGTTACGGCTATCAGCAACTACAACCTGATAGAATGGACGCTTCTTAGCGCCGCCACGGGCTAAACGAATGGTAACCATATCGTCCTCTATTTATTTAAGTGTTAAAACGAATTTTCCAGACATTTTCTATCACCTGGGTGACAGAAAAGCTCGCGTATTCTACGCTTTTTTAATCAGAAAGCAAGTATAATAAAGAGAAAAGAGGCTAAGTGGTATAAGGGAAAAAGCAAGATATCTCACAAAAGCAAATGGCTACGCCACTAAAAATTAACCACTCAATTGCAACTCTCGCTAAAATCATATCACTAAATTAGAAGAGCACATATTCAATCGCTGGCTAAAACACATAAAAAAGGTAGCAATTATGCTACCTTATGTCTCATCGTATTGTGCAATCGATAGTGGTTAACGACCGAAACCACCAAAGCCCCCCATACCACCAGGTGGCATCATGCCTTTCATTGAACGCATCATTTTCTTCATGCCGCCTTTGCCTGACATCTTCTTCATCATTTTCTGCATTTGGGTGAATTGTTTTAATAACTTATTTACATCCTGAATCTGAGTACCAGAGCCAGCAGCAATTCGACGTTTACGAGAACCTTTAATAATATCTGGACGCTGACGTTCACCTGGCGTCATCGAGTTGATGATAGCTTCCATTTGAATAGTAACTTTATCATCCACCTGACCTTTGATCTGTTCTGACATATTACCCATGCCCGGCAACTTGTCCATTAACCCCATCATGCCGCCCATATTTTTCATTTGGACTAATTGTTCACGAAAATCTTCTAGATCAAACCCTTTACCAGATTTTACTTTCTTGGCTAATTTTTCTGCCTGTTTACGGTCGACTTTTTGTTCAACTTCTTCAATCAGCGACAGCACATCACCCATCCCTAATATGCGGGATGCAATGCGATCTGGGTGAAAGGGTTCTAAGGCTTCAATTTTCTCACCAACACCCATAAACTTAATTGGCTTACCTGTGATATGGCGAATGGATAGTGCAGCACCACCACGAGCATCACCATCAGTTTTCGTTAATACGACACCTGTTAATGGTAAAGCATCATTAAACGCTTTCGCAGTGTTTGCAGCATCTTGACCTGTCATTGCATCAACAGTAAACAAAGTTTCCACAGGCGTGATGGCTGCGTGTAATGCTTTGATCTCCGCCATCATATCGTCATCTACGTGTAAACGACCCGCGGTATCAACAATTAACACATCAAAAAAGTGCTTTCTAGCATGATCAATTGCCGCATTGGCAATATCAATCGGTTTTTGTTGTATATCACTTGGAAAGAATTCAACACCAACTTCGCCAGCCAAGGTTTCCAACTGCTTAATCGCCGCTGGACGATAAACATCCGCGCTGACGACTAATACTTTTTTCTTTTCACGCTCTTTTAAAAATTTTGACAGCTTAGCGACTGACGTCGTTTTACCCGCACCTTGAAGGCCGGCCATTAACACAACGGCAGGAGGGGTCGTTTTAAGGTCTAATGCCTCGTTAACTTCTCCCATCGCAGATTCAAGTTCTTTTTGTACTATTTTGACAAATACTTGCCCTGGAGTAAGGCTTTTCGATACATCTTGACCAACCGCACTTTCTTTCACTTTCGCGATAAATTCGCGAATAACTGGTAATGCGACATCAGCCTCTAATAAGGCCATGCGCACTTCTCGCAACGTTTCTTTAATATTGTCTTCAGTTAATCGGCCACGACCACTGATATTTTTTAGCGTTTTACTTAAACGATCGGAAAGGTTTTCAAACATGTAACGACTCTAGCAATAACAATTTAGAGGGAATTTTCGCCATTATACTCGTCGGATAAATAAGCGAAAGCAATAAATACATTTATCTACAATATGATGACGATGTATAAAATTTCAATACTGAGGAGGTTATTCCTCTCTAACTTGTTAAGTAGATTAAAAAATATGATAAACTGACATCATCATTAATTACCTAGCCTTTACACGTGGATATTTTCTCACAACTTTTTGTTAATTTTATCGAGCTATCAAGTGAGGCCGCCCCGTGGCTATTACTTGGGTTAATTATCGCAGGATTAATGAAAGCATGGGTACCGACAAAGTTGCTCAGTCATCACCTAGGGCAAGGTAAAGTAGCGATAGTAAAAGCAGCGATTATTGGTGCACCTTTACCACTTTGTTCTTGCGGTGTTATCCCTGTTGCTACCGAACTAAGACGCAGTGGCGCTTCTGTGCCAGCAACTTCTTCATTTTTAGTAGCCACACCCGAAACAGGTGTTGATTCGGTATCTGTCTCTTATGCATTGCTTGGCCCTATTATGGCAATTTATCGTCCTATCACTGCGATTTTATCTGCGATAATGACAGGTTTATTTGTATCCGGCGCTAGCGAACCTGATAAACAACCATCAATGAGTTCACGCTCATGTTGTGCCAGTGAAAATAAGCAAACGACGACAAACACTAACTGTTGTGGTAGTCAATCAACACCTAATCAGCCTAGTGTTATCAGTAAAACACTCAGTGGTTTACGCTACGCGGCGACACAATTGATTGATGATTTAGTGATTTGGTTATCGATAGGTCTAGTATTTGCGACTTTAGTCAGAACTTTTGTACCTGAAACATTTTTACTTAACTACGGCAGTGGATTACCTGCCATGCTATTAATGATCGCGATTTCTATTCCTATGTATATTTGTGCTACCGCCTCAACGCCAGTTGCTGCGGGGTTAATTTTATCGGGCATTTCACCAGGGACAGCATTAGTATTTATGATGGCAGGGCCTGCCACAAATATTTCTACATTAGGTGTGATCAAAAACGAAATGGGTATCCATGTACTTTGGCGATATTTACTCGGTATTAGTAGCTGCGCGGTAGGGTTTGGCTTACTGCTTGATTGGATATTAAGTCATTTTTCTATCAATTTTACTCAACAAATGCAACATAGTCATGAAATCTTGCCTTTTTGGTTTAGTCTTTTTTGTTTATCGTTATTAATTTTTTTAGCGCTTAAACCATTGAGAAAGTTTATAATCAAACCACATCATTGATATAAACCATATTTCAGCTAAAAATTGATCATATTGCTGGTTTCATTGCCGATTTTTGATATATTTTCAATTCAGCTAAACACGATGTAATTGACCACACTTTTGGAGTAATTTTTGGATTTTTCAAATATCAGTTCACTGCTAGCCAGTGTCAGTTATTTAATAGCTACATTAGCCATTATATTTCGTCTTTTTCATCCAAAAGGCCCCAATATTATCGCCGTACTCACTTTTGGTTGTATTGGTATTGTCTTTCATACCTTAACAACTGGACAGTACCTTTTAGCCAGTAACGGCATCGACTTTGCCTTACCCAATGTGATTTCATTAGTGTCGTTAGTCATCACACTCACTATCACCGCCCTGGCACTAAAATATAAAATTAACCTATTATTACCTGTCACCTACGGCTTTGCAGGTACTTGGTTGTTTATTGCGATTTTTATTCCTCATGATCATCATACGCCATTAGTGTTTGAGCAATTAGCTGTGTTTAGCCATGTCACGACCGCCTTAATCGCTTATTGCATTTTGATTATTGCAACGCTATATGCGTTCCAAGTGGCTTATATTAATATGAAATTAAAGAAAAAAAACTTAACAGCTGTGGCACATCTACCGCCATTAATGCAAGTTGAAGGGCAGTTATTTTATATTCTTGCTGTGGGTACAATCTCATTGTTTTTAAGCCAGTTAATTGGGTTGATTTTCTTGGACAACTTTCTATCAAAAGAAAATGCTCATAAAACGGTGTTATCATTACTTGCATTAAGCATTTATAGTATAATTTTATGGGGACATTATAAAAAAGGTTGGCGCGGTCACCGGACATTAATGTTAACCATAATAGCCTCATCTTTGCTCACATTGGCTTATTTTGGCAGCCGTTTTGTGAAAGAGTTTCTCTTATCGTAACTTTTAAGGTATAACTAGCACCATAGTGCGTGATTAGGCGCATCAGCTATATTGATTAGGAACTAAAGGACCACTTTTTGGATAGCATCTCAACCAATATGTTGTTTACCATACTCGGTATACTCATATTAATCTCAGCCTATTTTTCAGGCTCTGAAACCGGCATGATGTCACTTAACCGTTATCGGTTACGTCATTTAGAAAAACAAAAGCATAAAGGCGCGAAACGTGTTGGTCGTTTACTCGAAAGACCTGACCGTCTAATAGGCTTGATACTAATAGGCAACAACTTGGTCAACATTGCTGCTTCAGCTATCGCGACCATTATAGGTATGCGCTTGTTAGGTGACGTAGGTGTAGTATATGCAACTTTTATTCTTACCTTGGTAGTATTAATCTTTGCCGAAGTAACTCCGAAAACCTTGGCTGCGCTTTATCCAGAAAAGGTTGCATTTCCAAGCTCAATCATTTTAACCGTGCTATTAAAATTGCTTTATCCATTAGTTATCGCGGTTAACTGGATCACCAATGGCATTTTATCCTTGCTGGGTGTTAGTTCTAAACAGCGAGAGCAACACAGCTTAAGCTCAGAAGAATTACGCACCGTTGTAAACGAATCTGGCGCATTGTTAGCGGAAAAAGATCAGGATATGCTGGTCAGTATACTGGATTTAGAAAAAGTCACCGTAGAAGACATCATGATACCACGCAGTGAGCTAGTGGGCATTGATATCAACGATGACTGGAAAAAAATTCAGAAACAATTAACCCAATCTACCCATACCCGAGTATTACTTTATCGCGATAGCATTGATGATGTTGTTGGGTATTTTCATATGCGTGATGCCTTAAAATTACTGTCTAAAAATCAGTTCACCAAAGCAACATTGATCCGTGCGGTACGTGAGCTGTATTTTATTCCAGAAGGCACTACCCTCAATGTACAGTTATTGAAATTTCAACATGCGAAAGAACGCTTAGGCCTAGTTGTTGATGAATATGGAGATATTCAAGGTTTAGTTACCTTAGAAGATATACTGGAAGAGATTGTCGGTGACTTTACTACGACAATGACGCCAGCAGCCTGTGATGAGGTAAATATTCAACCTGATGGCAGTTACTTAGTTGATGGTACGGCAACCATCCGTGATATTAATAAAGAAATGAATTGGCACTTCCCCACCGATGGACCAAAAACACTTAATGGCTTGATCCTTGAGTATTTAGAGGATATTCCAGAATCAAACTTAAGTGTCCGTATTGCGGGTTATCCGCTAGAGATAGTTGATGTAACCGATAACATGGTCAAATCAGTACGTATTCAGCCAGAGTTTTATAAAAAAACGCCTGCACAAGAAGAATAGTTCAGACTACGCTTAGCCTAACAACATAGTTGAAGCACTACGTTGTGATTTTCGGCTAAGCGATATCTCCGGCTATGTTTCGACGACTCGCCTTGCCAGAGCTGTAACTTTAAACATTTAATGTGGATAATGGCAAGTTGAAACAAAAAAACTCACAACGTTATCCACAACCCAAGATCGTTTTTTCATGTTTCCACAATTTCTGTGGATAACATTTGCAAGACCAATAAATCAATGGCTTTGCATTTTGCAAACTATTTTTAATGAAAAAATGAAGTTTTTTTAACATAAATGAAAAGCTCAAAGCTGACGTGCGCTAGCCATGAGTTTTTCCTAAATCCGTTGTTTTGGCAAGGAAAATGCAGTCTATTAACTTGTAAAATTAAAACATGCGCTCGGGGATTTTAAAAATTTTAACTAATAATTTCTTCGTACATTTTTACGTATCAATCAAGCAAAAATAACCGTAATTTGATCATAGAAAGTGAAAGCATATTTTTAGAGGATTTTAACCGCTTTTTAAGCATATATTTGCCTAAATAAGGACATAGGCTTAAAAGTTATCCAAAGTCTCGCTATATGTAAAACAAGGCTTCAACTCTTTCTCTTATCCAAAAAATAATCGCCACAACCAGCTTTTATCTAAGTCAGCTTCACAGCTTTTTAATTGGCTGCTGTACCGACGTGCTCGGTTATCGACTTTACGGGCAACTTTAACTAACCAAGCCTTCTTTTTATATGTTTTGCGGCGAAATCCACCCCAGCCTTCGTGGTAATTTAAATATTGATTATAACCGTCCCACTTCGACACTTTATTAATCCGCTGGGTTTTATAAATAAACCAAGCCATAAAGTCGATTGCATCATCAAAATCATCGCGATCAGCACCTGAATTATCCGTTTCCCGAATATAATCCTCCCATGTCATGGTTTTCGCCTGAGAATAACCATAAGCAGTACTTACTCGTCCCCAAGGAATAAAACCTAATAGATAGTCACGAGGTGGCAGAGCATCTTCTTTAAATGAGCTCTCCTGATACATCAAACTCATCGGTACATGAATAGGCACCCCCCAACGAGAGCGTGCATCTTTAGCCGCGAAATACCAATCTCGATGTTCTCGAAATATTTCACATAAATTCTCGGGATTTTGTGGAGGAGGAGTTGCGCAATTTGAAAGTAGCAGAGTTGCTAACGCAGCAATAATAAAAGAATGTACCTTTTGCATAACATCAAAAAACTAAATAACATCTGACGTCATAATGCCAGAAACAACAACTTTTAACAGTAAGTAAAAAAAATAAAAATTTATTTAAATTATTTTTGAACTATTTATCTCCTTACTACTCTTACTGTTAATACTTTCATATAGTGTTTCCCCTGGACTTGTTAAGCGCGTTTCTAATTTTAGAAATGCGCTTTTTTTTATCTACATTTTAAATTTATTTTGAACTTATTCTTTCACTTGTACTCATACTAGACGAGAGGTTTTTATTTCCCTTAGTGTTTCATGTTTTTGACGCGTTTTCTGTAAAGTTAACGCGTTTTTTTTATTCTAATTTTTTACACATAGTTTTGAACTTTTGAAAAATTAACGACTCTTAATTATTGAGAGACATTTTCCCTTAGTGTTTATTTACTTGATATGCCCATTTTATTAATGGGCATTTTTTTATAAAAAAATAACAGAAAATGATATTAGCTTTCATGCACTTAAAATGAAAAATTAATATTTAAGAAAAAACATCAAAAATTATTGAATAAATATTGAACTAATAAAAATGTAGACGGTCATAATGTTTGAGAGCAAATACCTCCCTGGACTGCTTTCTTATTTGTTACAGCGCGTTGCCCTAACGCGCTTTTTTTTACCTAAAATTTAACTGTCAAAAGTATACAAGGCCATAAAGACCTTGCACCTCTAGCTAGCAAAATAATTAGCTAAGAACTGATCGAAATCTAGCTCATCACTCTGCTCTATCTGTTGCTGTTGTTGATGAGATAATTCTGCCTGCTCAATAAAGTATTGTTGATCATAAAACTGGTAGTCAGCAGCTAACGCTTCACTGCGATAACGGCTAGCTTGGCTTAAAGCGAACTCGGTTAAACTTTGGTTTTGCTCCACCACGAGTGACAACATTTGTGCCGAAGGCGTTAAACTAGGATCGGCTAGTTTCTGTTGCTCAAAAGCTAACGCTTTACCATAAACATCGCTGTCGTATGCTTGATCTAATAAATGTGCAACTTGCTTCATTTGAGCAAACAACTCATCACCCCATTCTGGTACTGATTTTTCTTTACCATTATCCATCAAACGCAGCTGAGGATCTCGACCTCGTACCACAACATCTTCCATATTTTTCTGATAATCATTTTGCTTATCACAGTTTAATAATGGGCTAGGCTCTAGAAGACAAAACGTTAAGAAAACATCAAGGAAATGTATTTGCTCAAGACTTATCCCTGTATCAACAAATGGATTGACATCTAATGCTCTTACTTCAATATATTCAACGCCTCGTCGAGTTAATGCTTCTGACGGTTTTTCTCCCGATTCAGCAACTTGCTTAGGTCTGATCGGAGCATATAGTTCATTTTCAATTTGTAACACATTACTATTTAATTGACGGTACTTGCCATCAACCTTCACCCCGATTTGTTCAAACTTTTTCGAAGGTAAATTAATCGCTTCTTTAACGCCATCAATATAGCCAGCCAAATCGTTATAACAAATATGTAATGACGATTGTTCACTGTTGGTATAACCCAAATCACTCATTCTCAATGACGTTGCATGTTCAAGGTATAAGTAACCACTGTCAGATTTTTTAAATGGTAGCTTTGTCTTTTTACCTTGTAAGAATGATGGACAAATTGCAGGAGAGCTGCCGTACAAATAAGGGATCAACCAACAATAGCGTTTATAATTTCTCAACAACGCAAAGTATTTATCAGAGACAAAGGTTTGCATATCATCATTATTTTGATCGATAGTTTTTAATGTTTGCCAAAATTGTTGAGAAAATGAAAAGTTAAAGTGAATACCTGCAATCACTTGCATCATGCTACCATAACGATTCTTTAAACCGCGGCGATAAACATTTTTCATTGTGCCAATATTTGAGCTGCCATATTGGGCTAACACTATCTTGTCATCATCTTCGACAAAGCATGGCATACTCATTGGCCAGATCACTTCACCATTCATTTGTGACAACGTGAACTTTTGAATATCTCTCAATTGATCAATTGATTGCTGCGGACTATGACTTACTGGCGTAATAAACTCCAACAAGCACTCTGAGTAGTCTGTAGTAATATTTGAATGAGTGAGAGCTGCGCCCAAATCATGATGATGACCATGTTCTGATAAACGCCCTGCTTTATGTACTCTTAAGCCTTCCCGCTCAATTCCTCGACCAATGCCAGTTAACGAAGTGATGTGATTATCGTCGCTGAACGCGTCGATATAGTGCTGATAAGAATTTGACAAAATATTCCCTGTAACATTGAGCATAAGCTATTTAACTATTTAGGGTTAAATCTTGCTATTTCAATGCGTTTCATTAGATTTAATCAAAATAATTATAAACGCGTTATTCGAAAGCGCTATAATTACATGCTTTACCGCTTAACTAAGACCTATTTACCTTGAACTAACTTTCATCGGTATGTCTTTCACTCAAAATGATAATAACGGTTTTTTATCATTTCATCATCAGGTAAAGTGAGCTAAACAATAAGACAGACGATATTAACTGGAACTTACACCCATTTTTCTTCCTTTCTGTTATGGCAATAACCATCACTATTTAAGACATGGCTGATAAAAATTTATGACATCTGAGATACCTGAAATTCAACTAGTTGATCAGCAAACCGACTTTATTATTATCAACAAACCTGCCGGAGTCAGCTTTCACAATGAACAGCAACAGCTAGGCTTATTTCATCAAGTTAAATCTATGCTCGCCGTACCAGAGCTATACCCAGTCCATCGCCTTGATAAAATGACGTCAGGCTTGATTATTTTCGCTACGACCAAAGAAAGTGCGAACCGCTTTCAAGAACTGTTCAAACAGCATGAAATTGAAAAATACTACCTCGCACTAAGTGATAAAAAACCCAAGAAAAAACAAGGCTTGATCAAAGGCGACATGGAGAAAAGCCGACGCGGTATGTGGAAATTAATGAGAACAAATGATAACCCAGCGATTAGTCAATTTTTTAG
Organism: Thalassotalea sp. G2M2-11; assembly: GCF_017168195.1. Classification (GTDB taxonomy): domain Bacteria; phylum Pseudomonadota; class Gammaproteobacteria; order Enterobacterales; family Alteromonadaceae; genus Thalassotalea_E. Next base: position 803,327 of record NZ_JADNYL010000001.1, on the reverse strand, counting down.
TTACAGCATTGAACAAGGGCTGCGCTTATTTCTGATCAAACCACACACAGGCAAAACCCATCAAATTAGAGTGGCATTAGCAAGCATTGGGGCAGCCATACTTGGCGATAACTATTACGGTAAAACAACCGCGGATCGCGGTTATTTACATGCTTATGCTTTACAATTTAACTATCACAACAAGCTCTATCAATATGTCTTACCCCCAACATCTGGAGACTATTTTAACAGTAGCAATGCACAAACAAAAATAATGCAGTTAAATCCTCCTTGGCAACTAGAATGGCCGACAAAGCTTACTTAACCTTCAGATTTGTATCAGAAATAGTGCTAAGTTCAATAAAACAATAACTTAACAGTATCTTATATTTCTGCTTGATATTTTTTTGAATTCAAGGATTTAAGGAGCTGGAATAACTGTTTATTTCGCTTCAAGATAACACAAAAGTCAGTAAACATAGCTGCTAGAAACGTATTGCTTATGCAAAGTTGCGGTTACTCAGTTGTAGATAATTTTAATTGCTGATAGTACGTTTTCGTCACATTATATTCCCGCTCAAGCCCCCATTTTTGATATATAGACCGAGCTTTATCAGTTAAAATAAAGTTCGGATAGCTTGAGTCCCACAGCTGCTTCGCACGCATACCATTAGGTGTATCTGCAAACGCGGCATAAATCTCCGCATAACCGATTAGTTTAGCAACCAAATCATCAGTAATATTAAGTCTTTCAGCTAATAAATATGAACCTTCAGTATCCACCATATAGTCACTTCGTTGATGCATTAGCTTATAGACAGCTTGTTTGCGTGTTTGTACCTCGTTCTGTTGAAAGGAAAATGAGGGTAAATATTGACTGAAAGGTTGGCCTAATCCAGCCAAAAAGGTGATTTCTTTATTCGCTAAGGAATTAACTCCTTGCCAGTTTTTTTCATTTTTTTTAGGAAAAATAGCGAGCAAGTTATCTGTGTCATGTGGGTACTTTGAATAGTTAAATTGAAAATTTTCATCTTTGAACATACCTATCATCATATCTGCATGTCCATTTTCAAAGAGTTTCACTGCCCTTCTATAAGGGTAAACACTAGTCTTTACTTGATAACCATGTTGAGCAAATATTTCTTTTGCTACTTCAAACTGCTGACCTGTACCATCAGCATTGGTAACGGGATATAATAATTCGCCAATCAGGTAAATGGTTTTCTGCTCTGGAGACTGTTCCAAAGCAATACAATTTATTGAAGTAAGTAGTAAGAAAAGCGCAATAAATAGGCTGAAAAATCTCATCGTTATATTTTTAAGAATGCGATAACTTGATTGTAATATCATTCAGACAAACATCCAATCTTGCTTTGAAAATAATCTAAAAACACCCGTGTTTTAGCCGCAATAGTACGGTTTTGATATAGTAAGCTTAGTTGTAATGCCACTAAAGCGTGAGGTAATTTAACCGAGCGAAGCTTATGATCAGCTTTGCCAATATAGTCTGGCAATTTTAATAACCCTATCCCCTGCTGACAAGCCTGAACACGCATTTCTGGGCTCGATAACATCATGGCGGTTTTTGGGCTGATCACTAAGGTCTTGTTATTTTGACGAAATAACCAAGCTTCTTTTGGCTTAGCAACAATGGCTTGTTGCTTGGTTAAGTCATTCAGTGCAGTACATCGCAAGTGCGAATACCCTTGCCCGCAGTAAATTGACTGAGGAAAACTTAATAAAGTTTTGGCTATCCACTGCGAACTAGGTAACGGTTGTTCATGTAACACAAACACTAAGTCATATTGATAATCAATATCTGGTTGGTATTGAGAATAATGATGACAATGAATTTCTACCGCCGGATAGGCAAGGGCAAAGTCTGTGATCAATTGACCAATGACTTTATTAAAAAACTCTAGTGGTAACAATAAACTAAGCTTACCTTTGACAGAAGAAACCGCATCATTGACTAAATGTTGTGCATCAAATAGTGCGTCAACATGAGGTTTGCAATGTTGATAAAGTAACAAACCACTCTCGGTTAAATGCTGAGCTCTTGTCGTTCTGATCAATAACTGAGTACCTAATTGCTGCTCCAACACAGCTAGTCGTCTACTCAGTTTAGATTTCGGTATACCAAGACGAGCAGCGGCATTCGTCATCGAGCCTTCTTCAACAATTACCGTAAAAAATGCGTAATGCTCCAGTGCTTTTATCACAATTATTGTCTCATTTTTAGAATAATCAATCCTATTAAACCGGACTAATCAAAACAATACAAATTCTTTACACTATCGCTACTCATTAAAATAAGCAAAATAGGAATCATGATGAAACAAGTAAGTGAAATATCTGCCACACAATTTGAACAAGAAGTGCTAAATTATCAGGGTAAAGTATTGATAGACTTTTATGCGCCGTGGTGCGGACCATGTAAGATGATAGCTCCTGTTGTTACACAAATTGCCGAGCAACAACCGGAGCTAAAAGTAGTCAAAATAGATGCGGATCAGGCACAATCGTTAATGACACAATATAGCATCAGAGGGATCCCGACCTTACTATTGATGAATAATGGGGAGTTAATTGATCGTAAAGTCGGCGCAGCATCTCTAAAACAAGTGGCTGAATTTGTGAATCAATAATTGTGATTAGACGATGTCTTGATGTCATCGTCTAAAAACTGATAACACTTCTCATACCACCACTTTCAATAGAGATCCCACCGATGTCTTTAAGAGGTTCAAATAAACGCTCGTTAGAGTTAATCCGGCTTAACGCCGCCCTATCTATCGCAAAGTCATTCGCGTTTATTTCATCCATATACTGATTTTTTACATCAAAATAATGCTGCAGAGCAGCATCACATGAAGTAAAAACATCAAATTGTGTAATCGCTTGTTGAAATGATTTAGCTACTTCCATGACATTATCAACATGACGTTGCTCATGTTGCTCCATAAACAATGAGAACTCTTGCCACCAAAGTCTTGTTTTTGGAGAGACGTCACTCACATTTTGCCAGATAGGTAGAAAAATATCTGCCTCTACCTCCATGCTCGATAGCACAAATAAACAACCATTTTTCAACGTTTTAAAATGGTATTCAGTCAAAATATTCCACGCCACTTTAGCCCAAGGTTGTTTACCTGAAATCGTAGTCGGACCATTTTCTAAAACGCTTTGACTAAGTTCCTTAAAGTTTTTTCCCGATATCTGATAATAAGAAGTTGCTATATTCTCATCTACCTTCGCATAGCCTAACTGAGAGCAAAGCAACAAGCATAAAGAAAAAACGACACGATAACGTTTTAATATGACCATCATAAAGAGTGAATAAACACTATTGCGATGGCTGTCGGGCAGATAAATTTAGTATACCAAGGCCAGATCTTCCAAAAAAAGCCGTGTTCCACCGTTTCATTCCCCTGCTGTAGCTCTTTGAGAATTTCACTACGATGCCAAATCCAGCCGACAAAGACACAACATAACATCGCTATAATTGGCTGACCGTATTCCGTGGCTAATGTGGCAACAAAATCAAGCATCACCCCTAAGTTACTAATAATCACGAGACTCATTAAGAAAATAATGACGCCAATCATTGTTGTCGCTTTTTTACGTTCAATTTGATGGCGCTCAACCACGTAAGAAACAGGGCCTTCTAGCATAGAGATTGATGAGGTAAGCGCAGCAACCGACATTAAGATAAAAAAGAAAAATGCCACGAATAACCCCATACTACCCATAGTATCAAACAAACTTGGTAATACCGTAAAAACAAGCCCTGAGCCAGAAATTAAACTACCATCTTCTGCAAATATCGCCACCCCTTGCGCTTGTGCAACATACATTGCTGGTATAATTAACAAACCGGCCAAGAAAGCAATTGATACATCAATTAAAGTTACTTGTGCGCCTAAGCTCACTAAGTTTTCATTTTTTGAAATATATGAGCCATAAATAACCATGACACTGGTACCTAACGACAAAGAAAAAAACGCTTGTCCTAATGCGCTGATCAATAAGTCAGGCTCTAGTACTCGTGAAATATCAGGGTTTAAATAAGCGTTTAACCCCTGAGCCGCACCGTCTAAGGTAAATACATAGGCAATTAATACCAACAGCAAGACAATAAGCAATGGCATTAACCGTTTAGACCATTTCTCAATACCGTCTTCCACACCACGTCGAATAACAAAAACCGTTAAAAACATGAACAAGGCTGTGAACAGAATATTACGAGCCATTGACTGTTCAACCACCCAAGCGGCTGCAGAATTAGCACTACCTAGCGTTAATACTGGTTCAGTCGCATAGGAAATCATCCAACCAGCTAAAATACCATAAAAGCTTAAGATTAGCGCGGCGCAGACAACACCACCAAAACCCACTAAAAATGCAAAACGCTTATGAAAAGGGGTACGTGACATTTTTTGTAATGATGTCACGGCATTGGCTTGGCCATATCGCCCAATTAATAACTCTGCCATAAATGCTGGATAGGCAAGGCAAAATGCCAATACCAAATACACCAAAACAAATGCTGCGCCGCCATTACTGGCCGTTTGTGTCGGAAATCCCCAAATATTACCTAAACCTACTGCGGAACCTGCCGCAGCCATAATAAATCCAATGCGTGAGCTAAACTCACCTCTTGAAGCCGCCATTAATTTTCATCTTTGTTATTATAAATATCTGCCTAATTTACTTAATCTAAATCAAGAAAAACAGTATTTTTATCTTCAATATGGGCTTTAACTATTCACAAAAAGATTAAACTGTAAACATCCAAACACTCAATTGTTTACATAATCAACAAATCCAATCAGCAGCTTCGATCAAAAAGTATAATGCCCTAGCTGTCGATGACTCATTGCGATAGCCACAAAGAAGTAAACACAGCCCCCAATTACCCTAGCCATATCAACACTAAGTAAGATATAATTGATGCTCAAATATACGTATCAGTGGATGTTATGCGAAAGAAGTTTATCTCTATTATTGCTATTTTGTTGTATAGCCATACTCATCACCTCGCTGCTCAAACCATCACTTTATACGGCACACTAGAGCAAAGTTATCAATCTGAATTGCTTGAACACGTCTTAAGCTACCATCCAGAAAAGCAATACACATTAGTAAATCTTAAGAAAAAAATCCCCAAATATCGTGCATTTATATTTATGAATCAGCAGCAATATATAGATGTGATTTTTGGCGGTTCAACCATAGAACGAGAACAACAAGCACTCCCCATTCGAATACCTGTGCTAAAAGGGTTAAATGGCTTACGAATGCCTTTGGTAAATAAAAAACAAGCAAACTTATTTAAAAATATCCATACGATTGAACAGTTTAAGCAATTGGTCCCGGGGCAGTTTCACCGATGGAGTGATACAAAAGTATTGGAAGCCAATGATATTCGTGTTGAAAAAGGCAGCGACTATCAAGGTTTATTTTTCATGCTGGCTAAGCAACGTTTTGATTATTTTCCTCGCTCCATTCTAGAGATAGACTGGGAATACCAAGATCATAAATCATTGAATATCGCAATTAACGGTACAACGTTAATTTATTACCCAACAGCTTATTATTTTTATGTGGCCAAGGACAACCAAACATTAGCTGATGATATTCGCTATGGGCTCGAACAGGCATTAAGCGATGGCAGTTTTGATCAACTATTTTATAAGCACTTTCGTCATGCACTGGATAGGCTTGAACAGAATCAATTTAAAATATTTATCTTAAAAAACCCTTACTTATCAGACAAAACGCCATTAAAAAGAAAAAGTTTATGGATAGATATTCGCAGATCACACAATACAATTATTGAGTAATCATCATTAAAAAAACGCTCAGCAAGTTAGCCTTAGTGAGCGTTATTTTTTACAAAAAGTTTGCAATAATTAATCGCGAAAATTAGTAAATTGAAATGATTGTTCTAGCTCAGCGTCTTTAACTAAACGCATTACAGCTTGCAAATCATCACGCTTTTTACCTGTTACTCTGACTTGCTCACCTTGAATGGCCGCTTGCACTTTCAATTTACTATCTTTAATTAATTTAACAATTTTCTTAGCCTCTGGCTGCTCAATGCCTTCTTTAAAATTACAGGTAGCAGAACAATTACGACCAGAAAATTCGGGCGCTCCTACCGACATTGATTTAGCATCAATCTTACGCTTAGTTAATTGTGAACGTAACATATCCACTAACTGTTTAACTTGAAAATCACCTTCAGCTTTGACTATCACATTCGGTTTTTTCCACTCAAAGCTAGCCTCAACACCTCTAAAATCAAATCGTGTATCAAGTTCACGACTCGCATTTTCAGTGGCATTACGCACTTCTTCTAAATTTATCTCTGAAACTATATCCATTGAAGGCATAAACACTATCTCTCTTTTACAATTTTTTGGCATAATAGCAAAAAGCAATCAGGTTAAAAACAGTTAGTGACAGTAATCAACAGTGACAGAGAAGCCGCTTGCTTGCACAATACCCCACACTTTCCTATTTTTGAGGATCACAGATGAAAATAACCATTATTGGGCAAGGCGCAATCGGTTTATTGTGGTATTACAAACTGAGTCAATGTTCAAAAAACAAGGTTACTATACTGTGTTCTTCGAGTATCGCCAAAACACCCAGCGAAATGCAATTTTTAAGTGATGGAACTTGGCAAAAAGCTCCGTTGACCATGGCGCATAAAAAGAACCTTATGCACGCTGAGCTAGTCATATTTTGCCTGAAAGCGTATCACTACCAAGCGGCATTTAACGACTATTTGCCTTTTATCTCTCCCTCAACACCGCTAATACTTTGTCATAACGGTATGTTGATGACAGAATCGTTACCAGCGCAAAATTCGCTATTAACTTTACTGACCACTCACGCAAGTAAGAAGCATCAGGCATTTGCTATCGAACACACTGGTCAAGGCACCAGTGATATTGGCCTACTTTGTGGTAATTTATCTGCTAAAACAGCAAAGCAGCTCACAAAAGTATTAAATAATGCATTACCCGAGACTATTTGGTCTGAGCACATTCAAGAAAAGCAATGGCGTAAGTTAGCGATTAATTGTGTGATCAACCCACTCACTGCTATGAATAATTGCGATAATGGCGCGATCACAAGACAAAAGTTTCTACCCGACATTAACGCCATTTTAAGTGAATTTATACAAGTCGCTCAAGCGCAGCAAATCAACTTCAACTTAACCGAATTAACGGCTTTAGTGCTTAATGTTGCGCAAAGTACGGCAACAAACTGCTCCTCGATGCGCAGTGACATTCTACATAACAGGCCGACTGAAATTGCTCATATCAATGGCTTTATCGTTCGTTTAGGAAAAAAATTGCATATCGAAACGCCAATAAATTATGCATTGACTCAAGCGGTAACTGAATTATCCAACCAAGGTTTACCTAACAAAAAATCGTCTACATCATAATGAAATAGACGATTTTTTTTGTGCTTGAAAATATAGTAATTTATGGACGATATACTTTCGCGTTATGAAAGCCATTATCAATCAAATAAAGTGCTTGTAGCTTACTCATTACACCTTGATCACAATATAGTAAGTATTCTTTTGACTGATCTAAATCACCAAACTGTGTCGCTAATTTATAAAAGGGTAAATGTTTAACCTCTACGCCATCTATTTCCAAAGGGTTTTCATCTTCTTCTTCGGGGCTACGAATATCCAATACAATGGCATTGCCTGGAATATCTTTAATTTCCTCAACCGCGTGAATTTCTTGCTCAGCAGCGTCACCAATATCACGCATATCAAGAATACGTGTTTGCTCAACGACTTTATCTAAAATAGCGAAGTCAAAATTCGCTTCTTCTGCTTCTATTTTTGATAACACTGCTTTCACAGTTGGCTTTTTGGAGATCACTCCACAATATTCAGGGATCGTTTTTGAAAAATCTTCAGTACCAATCTTTCGAGCAATATCAATAATGTCTTGTTTATCATACGCCGCTAAAGGACGAAGTATCAGGGTGTCAGTGACACGATCAATCACATTTAAATTTGTTAATGTTTGACTCGATACTTGCCCAAGCGCTTCACCTGTTACTAACGCTTGAATACCTCGTTTTTCAGCAATTTTGGCTGCTGCACGCATCATCATACGTTTAAGGACAACACCCATTTGACCGTTTTCAATTTTCTCTAGAATTTCAGCAACCACAGGTTCAAAATCAACAGCAAAAAACTTTACTCGGTGTGAGGCGCCAAATTTATTCCATAAATAATGGCTGACTTCTTTGACACCAACTTCGTGAGCCGAACCACCTAAATTAAAGAAACAATAATGAGTGCGGGCCCCTTTTTTGATCATTTGAAAACTTGACACCGCAGAGTCAAAGCCGCCAGACATCAAAGAAAGCACATCTTCTTGCGTAGCAATAGGGAAACCACCTAAACCAGCGTATTTATCAGTGACAATAAATAAATCATTACGTTTCACTTCTAAGTTAATCGTCACCTGAGGCTTACGCAATTGTACTTTAGCACTTTCGACAGACTGATTAAGGCCTCCACCGACATATTGCTCAATTTGCAACGAGGTAAATTCATGTTCTCCCGTACGTTTGACACGCACACAAAAAGTTTTGTTTTCGATGGTTTTGGCATGTATAGCTAAGGTTTTTTCGTAAATATCATGTAAATCAGTAAAGTCTGTGCGCTGAACTTCAATGAACATCGCCACACCTGGAATACACTGTAAGGTTTCAATCAATTGCTGACGATTGGCTTCATCAGTATTTTTACTGTTAACTTCAATGCTATCCCAGTTGATTTTTGTTGTTACTTGCTCATCAACACGACGTAAAACATTTTTTATATTAGACTCTAAGATCTTAGTAAAACGCTTACGTACAGGGCGACTCTTTATCGCAATTTCAGCCTGTAACTTGACAATAAATTTCATAAAAATACCGAATAACAACTGCAGTTAAAATAATTGGCGCGCATTATACCCTAAGGCCTGTATGCTGTATAACAAAAAAAGGATCCCCGAAGAGATCCTTTCAATTAATATGTTTTTGATTTAGTTATTATCAGATCGAATTACAGAAAACGGTTCTGTTTCTTTTGCTTTACCTTGGTTGATTGCAATTTCAACCCGACGATTGCGGCGACGATTTAACGCATTAGTGTTAGGTACTAATGGTCTTGAATCAGCATGCCCTGCAACGATCATACGACTGGCATCAAAATCTGGCACTCTGAGTAATTCATGGCCAATCGCCACTGCACGTTTACTTGATAAGTCCCAGTTTGAGGTAAAAAGTTCTGAAGCAATATTCTGATTATCCGTGTGGCCTGACACCATAATTTCACCCGGTACCGTATTAAGTAACTCCCCTATTTCACGAATAATAGGGCGAAACTTAGGTTGCAAAAATGCCGAGCCCGAAGGGAATGAACCATTTTCTCGGATGCGAATAATCACTTGCTGACCTAGTGATTCTAATTCTATTGCACCATCTTGAATTTGCTGTTCAAGCTGTTCGGCAATTTTCTTCACTAATTCATTCACTTGTTCTTGTGATGCTTCTTCTAGCTCATCTTTGGCTTTCTGTGCTGCTTGGGCGGACATTTCATCAGCGGTACTTTGCGACTGGCCACCACGCTCAGTGCCGCGCTGCTCTTGTCGACCACCAGCAGAAGTTTCATCACCCGCCTGAAATTCCAGCATTTGTTGCGTCATCTCGACCGTTTGTTGCTGCATCACCTCGATTGGTGTTGGTTCAGGCTTACCCGGTCGGAACTCTTGCGCAATGATACTGGTGCCTTTAGGAATATCTTTGACTTCAATTTTATTTTGTACACCAAAAGCAAACTTCATTGACCCTGCGATTTGCTTAAATTTCAACACGTCCATCTCTGAAAAAGACAGTAATAATACGAAAAAGCACATCAACAACGACATTAAATCGGCAAACGTCCCCATCCAAGGCGGTAACCCTGGGGGTGGGCACTTACACTCTGGAGGATTAGCCATAGCGACCTCGCTTACTCTTCAGTGGTATCAATCACGCGTTTACCTTCTGCTAAATAATTTTTCAGCAGACCTTCAATCACGCGTGGATTTTGCCCATCTTGAATACCTAATACTGCATCAAGAATCAGCTCTTGGTTTAATTTTTCTTCCGCCATACGTATTTTCAACTTGTTGGCGATGGGAATGGCAATTACGTTTGCAAGAAAAGCACCATACAATGTCGTTAACAAGGCAACCGCCATTGCCGGTCCAATAGCTTTAGGGTCATCCATATTTGACAGCATAGCAACCAAACCGATGAGAGTACCTATCATCCCCATGGCTGGCGCAACATCGGCTAAAGCAGATAACATCCCTATGCCCCTTTCATGGCGTTCAGTCGTTAAGCTAATATCTTTTTGTAATGTGCCTCTGACAACATCGGCATCATGGCCATCTACTAGCATATCAACTCCTTTTTGCATAAAAGAGTTCGATATCTCTGCTTCTTCAAGCGCTAAAAAGCCGCCTTTTCGCGCGGCATCAGCCATTTCAACTGACTTTTCAATAAGCTCTTCCGGCTGCTCAATTTTGAACATGAATGCTTTTGCGATGATTTTGCCAATACCAAAAAACTGCCCCAAATTATAATTGGCTAAGACGATAAACAAAGAACCACAAAATACGATTAGAATAGATTGGGTATCAACAAACATGTTGATATCGCCACCTAAGATCATTGCCATTACGATAAAACCAATGGCACCTAAAATTCCCAGTAGCGTAGCTAAATCCACACAAGCCTCCAAAAATGTTGCTAAATCACCAGCCCTTTTCTTGATAATACCCTAAGGGTTGTTGATAGGCGAATACAAATTCTCACGTTTTTTTGATCGCCAACAATGACAGAAAAGAAAGCGGCAAGAGTTTTTATTAATTGTAATAGTTATATTATCGCCCATATTGTCAATAACTTAAGGAAAACTGAACAATATTTTTATTTCGTTATCATTCGTCCTATCATTGACCATTGATGCCAGCTAAGGTAACTTGCGCATAAACCTACGCATACCCGAGTTTAATGCCCCTATGGCACGTAAAAAAATAGAAAATTTAAGCTTTGAAGAATCATTAAATGAACTTGAAGCCATAGTGCAAAACCTTGAAAAAGGTGAATTAAGTTTAGAAGATTCAATGGCGTTGTTTGAGCGTGGCTTAAATTTAAGTAAAGTCAGCCAAGACAAATTAAAAGAAGCCGAACAGCGCATTCAAATTTTAATGGATGAAAGTGGCCAACAAACCTTATCAGACTTCAATGTAAAAGACAGTCAATCATCATGACCCACTTAGTAAAGCTCAAGTCTATTCAAGAGCGAACCGATCAATACTTACTTAATAAACTCAATAGTTTAGCTATAAATGATGACACTCTACATCAAGCCATGCGCTATGGCTTGTTAATGGGCGGTAAGCGTATGCGCCCTTATTTAGCACATATCACCGGTGAGTGCTTAGGCGTTCAAGCCGATGATATTGATGGAATCGCGGCAGCACTAGAGTGTATTCATGCCTATTCATTGCTCCATGATGATTTACCCGCAATGGATGATGACGACTTACGTCGCGGACAACCTACTTGTCATAAAGCGTTTGACGAAGCTAGCGCAATTTTAGCCGGCGATAGCTTACAAACCCTAGCATTTGACATACTGGCCAATCATGAATTTTCCGAGCAAGTTGCGAGTAAACGCATTACCTTGATTCAACTATTGGTAAAAGCCAGTGGTTACCAAGGAATGTGTGGTGGACAAGCGCTTGATTTGTCTGCGACTAACCAGTCGATATCATTAGAACAGTTAGAGCAAATCCACGCCTTAAAAACAGGTGCCTTACTGGAAGCCTCCATATTAATGGCCGCCGAATGTGCCCAAGACATCATGCCACAAGAAAAACAAGCGTTGGCAACCTATGCGCAACGGGTTGGTTTGGCATATCAAGTACGCGATGACATTATTGATATTACTTCAAGTGAAGAAGAGCTGGGCAAACCAGCAGGTTCTGATATCAATGCCAATAAAAGCACCTACCCTGCATTGCTTGGATTACAAGGTGCTCAGCAAAAAGCTGACGACTTATATCAACAAGCACTTCAAGCTTTGACCACTTTGCCTTACAATACACAGAATTTATCGGAATTTGCGACCTTTATCATCCAACGTACCAGCTAGGTACTGAATAATAATTATGACTACAAACCTTGATCATTACCCGCTTCTTGCCAGCATTAATAGTCCTGCTGACTTGCGCAAACTAGAAAAAAATCAATTAGAACAAGCGAGTGAAGAACTACGTCGTTATTTATTAAATTCGGTCAGTAAAAGTAGCGGACACTTTGCTTCAGGCTTAGGGACTATCGAATTAACCGTAGCATTACATTACGTTTATAATACGCCCTTTGATCACCTTATTTGGGATGTTGGTCATCAAGCATATCCACACAAAATATTAACGGGACGACGTGATCAGCTACATACCATACGTCAAAAAGAGGGGTTGCATCCGTTCCCTTGGCGTGAAGAAAGTGAATATGATGTACTTAGTGTCGGCCACTCAAGCACATCAATTTCAGCGGCGCTCGGCTTAGCAGTTGCGGCAGAAAAAGAAGGTAAAAATAGAAAAACGGTTGCCGTAATTGGTGATGGTGCAATGACAGCAGGCATGGCATTTGAAGCATTAAATCATGCTGGCGATATCCATAAGGATATGTTGGTGGTACTCAATGATAATGAGATGTCTATTTCAGAAAATGTTGGCGCACTAAATAACCATTTGGCTAAATTGTTGTCAGGTAACCTTTATACTGGCCTAAGAGAAGGTAGTAAGCGCATCCTGAAAAACATCCCTCCAATTAAAGAATTAGCGAGCCGAGCTGAAGAGCACTTAAAAGGCATGGTCGTACCAAGTACCTTTTTTGAAGAGTTAGGCTTTAACTATATTGGTCCTATCGACGGTCATGATGTTAACGGTTTAGTGGATACTATCCACAATATGCGTAACTTAAAAGGGCCTCAATTACTGCATATTGCGACAAAAAAAGGCAAAGGCTACCAAGCTGCCGAGCAAGATCCTATCAAATATCATGCAGTGCCAAAGTTTAATCCTGCCGAAACTAATCTGCCAAAAAGTAAACCAAGTTTACCGACTTATTCACAAATTTTTGGTGATTGGTTATGTAAAACGGCCGAAATAGATAACAAGCTGGCAGCCATTACACCGGCGATGCGTGAAGGCTCTGGCATGGTAGAGTTTAGCCAACGTTTTCCTGAAAAGTACCATGATGTTGCCATCGCTGAGCAACATGCAGTTACCTTTGCTGCCGGGCTTGCCATTGGAGAGCAACACCCTGTTGTAGCAATTTATTCTAGCTTTTTGCAACGGGGTTATGATCAACTAATTCATGATATCGCGATTCAGAATTTACCCGTACTGTTTGCTATTGATCGCGCAGGTATTGTCGGTGCTGATGGCCCAACTCACCAAGGTTCATTTGACCTAAGCTTTATGCGTTGTATTCCTAATATGACCATAATGACCCCCAGTGACGAACGTGAATGTCAACTTATGTTGACCACAGGTCACCAAATGTCAACACCAGCCGCCGTCAGATACCCTCGAGGGAATGGTACAGGTGCCGAGTTACCATCAATCAGTGACACGATAGCTATCGGTAAAGGACGTATCATGGAACAAGGAAGCAACATTGCTATCTTAAACTTCGGCACCACTTTGGCGCATGCTCAACAAGCCGCGCAAGCATTAGGTGCTAGTGTTGTTGATATGCGCTTTGTAAAACCCTTAGATCATCAATTAATAGAACAAATGATCAATAGCCATGAGTTAATTGTCACCGTTGAAGATAACGCCATTGCTGGTGGCGCAGGCTCAGCAGTCAATGAATATGTATTAAATCAAGGCATTCAGACTAAAATACTCAATATTGGTTTACCCGATTGTTTTATCAAACATGGGACTCAAGATGAGATCCATCATGAACTTGGATTAGACAGCGCAGGGATCATTGAAAAAATAAATCAGTTCATTAATTGATAAACTAAGCAACCTCTCGGCATAGACTAGCTTTAAGCCCCTAGTCTATGCTTTATCTAAAGGCAGATACGGTGTCTGCCTCTTAAAGCCGAAAACCCGTTAACTGTCGCAAGGCACTAGACGATTATCATATTTTGTTGTTATATAACTATCACTTAATAATAACAATAGTGTGTACCTATGCGCCTTAACGTCCTTATTTTACTTGTTTTTACCTTACCTGTTTGGCTTAGTCATGCTCAGATCAATGAGCAAGCTAACATTCATGAAATCCACCAACAAATGCAAGCGGGTACCTTATCAAGTGCCGATCTAGTCAAGTTTTATTTAAAACGAATTGCATCGCTCGACTCACAATTAAACGCTGTAGTGCAACTTAATAAACATGCCCTTAGCCAAGCGCAAGCGTTAGATAAAACATTGAAAACTTCCGGTCTAGTTGGGCCTTTGCATGGCATTCCTGTACTACTCAAAGACAATATTGATACCTTAGATGGCATGGCAAATACCGCAGGTTCTTATGCGCTGGCAAAAAACTTTCCCAAAGATGCTGCTTTTTTAGTACAACAATTAAAAAAAGCAGGAGCAATAATTTTAGGGAAAACCAATTTAAGTGAGTGGGCTAACTTTCGTTCAACCTCATCTTCAAGCGGATGGAGTGGCTTATATGGTCAGACGAGAAATCCCTATGATCTAACAACCAGCCCCTGTGGTTCTAGCTCTGGTTCTGGGGTCGCTATCGCTGCAAATCTAGCTACCGTTGCCATAGGTACTGAAACAGACGGTTCAGTCACTTGTCCATCAGCTATAAATGGTATTGTGGGCATTAAGCCAACACTGGGGACAGTTAGTCGTGATGGGATCATCCCAATCGCGCACAGCCAAGATACTGCCGGCCCAATGGCTCGCAATGTAACTGATGCGGTAATTTTACTTTCAGCAATCGTTGCCCATGACACCAATGACGCTAATGCAACCCCATCAACTATCGACTACCTTGCTCATTTAAATAAAGACGGCTTAGCCGGTAAACGTATTGGTATTGCTAGAGACTTAATGGGTTATCACCATAAATTAGATGAAGTTTTTGAACAAAATATAGCGATCCTGAAAGACCAAGGTGCGGTTATCATTGATGACTTAAACTTTGACAGTCAAAATGCCTGGGGCGAAGCGGAGTTCACTGTACTGCTCTATGAATTTAAACATGATCTTAACCAGTATTTATCTCAAACAGCAGAAGGTTTGCCTAAATCACTAGACGAGATCATTCACTTTAATCAGCAAAATGCCGCCATAGAAATGCCGTACTTTCAGCAAGAAATCATGAAAATGGCGCAAGCTAAAGGTGACTTAACTGAGAAAAACTACCAAGAAGCCCTTAAACAAGCGAAATTACTTACCCAAGCTCAAGGCATTGACAAGCTAATGGCAGAACACCAATTAGATTTGATTATTGCACCAACCACTGGACCGGCATGGAAAATTGATTGGGTCAATGGTGATCATTATTTAGGCTCAGCAACCAGTGCAGCAGCAATTTCAGGTTACCCACATATCACAGTACCCATGGGCTATATTCATGGCTTACCTGTAGGTATGTCATTTTTTTCAGGCAAGTTGAGCGAAGGAACTTTAATTGAAGCTGCCTATAGCTTTGAACAAGCAACCAAAGTGCGTCAAGCACCGCGATTACCGTAAATCTCTTCTACTAATAATACAAAAAGCACATGCTGGTTAAGCATGTGCTTTTAAGTAGATAACTGCATTATTCAGAACTGCATTATTCAGAAATGTATTCCACCACTTCTAAACCAAAACCAGATAACGAATGATACTTGACTTGCGAGCTTAACAAACGCATTTTACCTACACCTAAATTAGATAAAATTTGTGAGCCAACACCAACATTACGAGAGCCTATGTGTCGCTGCACTTCTTTCACCGTTTCACCGGCATCGAGTTTGGCATATTTTTCAACTTGAGCAATTAGCTCAGTTGGCGACTCATGCTTGCCTAGTAATACTAATACACCACCTTCTTTAGCGATGCGCTCAAGAGCACTACCAATCGGCCATTTAGCAACACTTTCGCGTTCACTAAACAATAAATCTCTAAAGGTATTTTCTAAATGTACTCGCACTAGGGTCGGTTGATCTTTATTGATCTCGCCTTTGGTTAAAGCAAAGTGCGCTTGGCCATCAATAGTATCTTTAAAAACCGTTAACTCAAAATCACCAAACGCTGTTGGTAACTGACATTGTGAAATACGCTCAATGGTCGTTTCATTGGCATTTCGATATTCGATCAAATCGGCAATGGTGCCCATTTTTAAACCATGCTTTTCAGCGATCACGTCAAGGTCGGGGCGACGTGCCATCGTACCGTCTTCATTTAAAATTTCGACGATCACCGCTGCTGGCTCTAATCCCGCTAAACGTGCTAGATCAACGCCCGCTTCGGTATGTCCGGCTCGGTTAAGCACACCACCATCTTTTGCCATTAATGGAAAAATATGACCCGGCTGAACAATTGAATGTTGGTTAGCATCTTTTGCCACCGCAGCGAGTACTGTAGTAGCCCGATCCGCAGCTGAAATACCCGTAGTGACGCCTTCAGCCGCCTCTATAGACACAGTAAAGTTAGTCGAAAATTGAGCATCATTTTTATCAACCATTAACGGTAAATTCAAACGACGACAACGCTCAATTGACATTGGCATACATATTAAACCACGGCCATGAGTGGCCATAAAATTAATGGCTTCTGGGGTCACTAATTCGGCAGCCATAATGAAATCGCCTTCATTTTCACGATCTTCATCATCCATCAAGATAACCATTTTACCTTGTCTAATATCTTCAATGATCTCTTTAGGAGAGTTTACTTTCATGACAGCCTCTTAATTTTTAATAAACCCACTTCGCGCTAACAAAGTTTCGGTAACACCCGATGACGCTTGCGGTGTTTTTTTGTGCAATAATAATCGTTCGATGTAACGCGCCATCACATCCACTTCTATATTTACCTTAGTGCCTACTTGATAACTTGCAATAATCGTTTGCTCCGCAGTATGGGGAACGATAGTTAAACGAAATTGTTCGCTGGTCAAACTGTTCACCGTAAGACTCACGCCATCTACAGTGACAGAACCTTTTTCCGCAATATAAGGGGCAATCGCGGTATCCATCGATAGCCAATATTCGATACTATGACCATTTTTAACCACAGATTTGATCTCTGCAACAGCATCCACATGACCTGAAACAATATGACCACCAAAACGTGTTGTTGGTAACATGGCTTTTTCCAAGTTGACCTGTTGATTGGGCTGATAATTGGCAAATGAAGTACGACTTAAGGTTTCATTTGAAACATCGGCGGTAAAGCTTTGCTTATTAAACGCTACCACGGTTAAACAAATCCCATTAGTGGCAATTGAATCCCCGAGCTTGACATCACTCATATCCAATACGCCACAATTAACAGTTAATCGTGCACCTTGTGCTGTTACATCAATTGTTTTTATTGAGCCTACGGCTTCTATGATCCCAGTGAACATATTCACTCTCTGTTGCTACTCTCGTTAGCCATGCCTTAGTCTAACGTTGCAGTAAGTTTTATATCGTTACCAACCATAGTACTGCTGGTAAAAGTTAAATTTTTAGCTTGCGCCAATTCCGTAATACTTGGCATGTTGACTAAACTTCTGGCATCGGCACCCAATAACTTAGGCGCTTGATAGATAATAAGTTCATCAACTAGATTTTGTTCAATAAATGCCCCCGCTAAGCGACAGCCAGACTCAAGCAGCACATCATTTACACCTTTTTGTCCAAGCAAAGTCAGTACGGATGCTAAGTCTGCGTATTCTCCATCTTGCGAGGGTGAAACGGTTGCTTGTTCAACAAAGTGGGGCCAAGAGTGTAAACTTTCAACTCTGGTTCTAATAATTAAAATAGGATAAGGCTCAGCGAAGATTTTCATATCAGGCGTTAATCTATTTTTACTATCGATGATCACCCGCAATGGCTGGCGGATGTCATCTGGATGATAAGCATGTTGCACATCACCTAAATCAGACCATCTTACCGTCATTCGAGCTTGATCATAGATCACTGAATCTGCACCAGTAATAACCGCACAGCTTTGGGCCCTTAATCGTTGCACATCTTCTCGTGCCGCTTTCCCCGTGATCCACTGACTTTCACCACTTGCCATGGCAGTTTTACCATCCAAACTCGCAGCTAATTTACAACGCACATACGGGCGTTGCTGAGTCATTAAAGTAATAAAACCGGGGTTTAGGGCTTTAGCCTCGGCTTCTAAGAGCCCGTATTGGCAAGAAATATTTGCTTGCTCTAGCATTTGAAGACCACGGCCAGACACCTGCGGGTTGGGATCTACCATGGCAGCTATCACGTGTTTGACGTCCGCATCGATTAACCCCTGAGCACAAGGTGGCGTTCGCCCAAAATGAGAACAAGGCTCCAAAGTTACATATGCTGTAGCGCCAACAGCCTTTTTCCCCGCTTGCGCGAGAGCATTAACTTCCGCATGACCACTGCCAGCTTTAACATGGTACCCCTCACCAACAATGGTATTGTTGTTAACTAATACACAGCCCACTCTGGGGTTAGGTGACGTTGTATACCAAGCCTTACGAGCCAATTTAATTGCCCGAGCCATGTATTGATGATCAGCAAACGAAAATTGCTCAGCCATTAATTGTCATCACCTAAGCGCGCAATTTCTTCACCAAACTCTTTAATATCTTCAAACGATCGATACACAGAAGCAAAACGAACATACGCGACTTTATCAAGTCCTTTCAGTTGCTCCATAATAATACTCCCTAGCATTTCACTTGAGACTTCCCGCTCACCGGTTGCCCGTAATTGCGATTTTAATCGATTGATCGCTTTTTCAGTTTGCTCAACACTGACCGCTCTTTTTTCCAGCGCACGCATTAAACCACTGCGCAACTTATCCTCATTAAACGGCTCTCTTGAACCATCACGTTTAATAATACGAGGCATGACTAACTCAGCCGTTTCAAAAGTGGTGAATCTCTCATTACAAGCGACACAGGCACGACGACGGCGAATTTGATGACCATCAGAAACCAATCGAGAATCAATGACTTTTGTGTCGGTTGCGCTGCAAAATGGGCAATACATAAAAGCTATACTCTGAGTAAAATTAATGCGTTATTTTAATGTATTTCGAGCTTGATGTAACGGCTAAAACCAAAAAAGCTCAAACAAGTTGTTTGAGCTTTTCAAAATGTAATTGACTAAGGCCGTGATAACAAGCCTTGTGTGATTAACCGTAGACGGGTAAGCGTTGACAAATTTCTTTGACTTTTGCTTGAACAGCCGTAATTGTTTCTTCATTGTTAATATCATCTAAGATATCACAAATCCAACCGGTTAAGGCTTTTGTGTCTTCAACATTGAAACCACGACGAGTGATCGCTGGCGTACCTAAACGTAAACCTGAAGTAACAAACGGCGAACGAGGATCATTTGGTACTGAGTTTTTATTCACAGTAATGTGAGCACGACCTAATGCTGCATCTGCATCTTTACCAGTGATGTCTTTATCAATTAAATCTAATAACAATAAATGGTTTTCAGTGCCATTTGACACTACCTTATAACCACGTTCTTGTAATACCGCCACCATCGCTTTAGCATTATCTAATACGCGTTGCTGATAATCTTTAAATTCTGGTTGTAATGCTTCTTTAAATGCCACAGCTTTCGCTGCGATCACGTGCATTAATGGACCGCCTTGGCCGCCAGGAAATACCGCTGAGTTTAATTTTTTATAAACATCTTCATCGCCACAACCTGAAACGATCAAACCACCGCGCGGGCCAGCTAATGTTTTATGAGTGGTTGTCGTTACCACGTGAGCATGAGGCACTGGATTTGGATATAAACCAGCCGCTACTAAGCCTGCCACATGCGCCATATCGACCATGAAATATGCACCAACACTGTCAGCGATTTTACGCATACGCGCCCAATCAACCACACCAGAGAATGCCGAGAAACCGCCAATGATCATTTCTGGCTGATGCTCATGTGCTAAACGTTCAATCTCAGCATAATCAATATCACCAGTTTGTGGATCTAAACCATATTGAAATGCTTCGTATGATTTACCTGAAAAGTTTACGTGCGAACCATGCGTTAAATGGCCACCATGCGCTAAGCTCATACCTAGTACTTTACCGCCTGGAGACACTAAAGCTTGAAATACCGCAGCATTAGCTTGCGAACCTGCATGAGGCTGAACATTCGCATAATCAGCACCAAATAATGCTTTGGCACGTTCAATAGCTAATGCTTCTGCTTTGTCCACATACTCACAACCGCCATAGTAACGCTTGCCAGGGTAGCCTTCAGCATATTTATTGGTTAACTGCGAACCTTGCGCTTCTAATACGCGAGGGCTACAGTAGTTTTCAGAAGCAATTAATTCAATGTGCTCTTCCTGACGAACTGTTTCATCAGTCATTGACTGCCATAATTCAGCATCAAAATCAGCAATATTCATATCACGAGTAAGCATGTTTATTCCTCAAGTTCACAGCTCATTAACTCAAACGTTAATTCTGGAAAGTTAGACTATTTAAATTGCCGCATATTTTGCCTGATTCAGGACATGATGTATATGTTAAAAAATGGCCGATTTAGCTCATTTCACACTGAGATAGAACGTTTAATATGCGATAAAAGTTTACGATCAACAGATCAAATTCACTTTTTTATCAATATACCGAATAAAAAACCAAAGAACAACAAACAATATTCTTAAAAAGATAAACAACCCGAACATTATTTGATTAAACTCAAGCTATTCCGTTATAAGTTTCCCAACTTACGAGTTAACGCTTGATACTCTTTTTTCCGCTTACGGTGTAAATACTCAGTGACAATAAACATAACCGCGATAAAAATGTTGATAAAAATAAAGCCTGGTACTGCTGATTTACCGCTCTGTTGTGCCATGGCATAAGTAAACCAGTTCGCTAATAGTCCAAAAGGAACACAAGACCACTTAGTTAACGCCATATATTTTACCGCTGATTGATAACCAGCAAGAGCATTTTCTATTGCTCTTTCGGGGCTGTCACTGATTTGCGACCAGGCTTTGGCTCGAATTTTCATTTCATAGTAAGTAAAGACTAGTGAAAATAATCCACCTAAACCTAGAAAACTATTCAACGGTTGACCGAATTCATTACGATATAGCCCATAAATAAATATGCCAAGAATAGCTACTGTAGCAATTACATTAAGGACAAAACATAGTTTTGCCCCTCGAGTACGATTCTTAGTCTGCTTAACCAACGCCTTGATATCCGTTTTTTCAAATGGTTGAGCTTGCCAATCTTGCAAAATTTCGCCCCATTGCTGATCAAGTAACGACAGAGGGTTACTATTATTTTGCTCAATTGAAGACGCTTCGATTGGTTTATTTTCGGGCATTTTCTCTTTACTCATTATGCCTCCAATAACTCAGTTAGTGCCTGTTTAGCTCTTTGTAAACGTACACCCACTAAATTTGTCGATATCGATAACACATCAGCAATTTCTTGATAACTCATCCCTTCCAACGCCAAAGTGATCACTTGCTGCTGGACTAATTTGAGTTGTCTGATGCCATCTAAAAGTCGTTGCTGACGTTGACGTTGATCGAGTGATTGAAATGGTGTTGGTTGAACTGCATCATGTTGCACATCAATAGGTGCTTCACTTAATTCATGATCCACCTTAATCGTTTTCACTGCTTTAGCGACATGAGTAGCTAACACATTGTGAGCAATTCGGGCAACAAAGGTTTTTACCGCACTATCTTGGCGAAAACTCGGTAGCGCACGCCAAATATTTAAGGCGATCTCTTGGAACAACTCATCTTGTATTGCTGGCTTAGCTTCAAAACCATTGATGATATGACGCAACAGTTTTTCATGCTCTGTCATCCATTGGGTAAAAATTGTTTGGTTATCCAATGAAACTCTCACTGTGTTAGCTGACGTTTTTATAAAACGTTCTTGTAATTTAAGTGATAATTTTACCGAGTTATTCATTAGACACAACTATTAACATTTTTTTAACCTTACCAAACCAAAATACAACTGCGATAACTCTTAAGGTGTTAGCTTGCCTTATCTGACAAACTTATACACCTTAAGTGTTAAACCTCAAGATCAACCTAGTGACATCACGACTTTTTCTGATCTTAATCGTTTCGCCAACGTAAGTACTAAGCCAGCGGTTAACGCGATAGTGGCGCCTGTACTTACTAAAAATGCCATCCAATCAACGGGTAAGCCCTTAAATAAGTCTTCCATTAATAATGATTGACCAAAAATTGGTGCCCACTCAGCCCACACAGGCTTATCATCCATGATCATCATGGCGACAGGGATCATAGTTGGCACCATAATTAACATTGCTACGGTTGATTGAGCTTCTTTAAAGGTTTTAGCATGAAAAGCAAAATACAATTGTAAAGCAGCAGCCAGAAAACATAACGGGATCAATAACAATAATAATGAAAAGAAAGTAAAGCTGTCGACACTAAAAGTGGCGCCAATTTTAGTCAAATCAACAAAACCGACCGACACCATAGTTAAGGTAAGCATAAGTGTCACCGACATTGTGGCAATCAAACTAGAGCAAATCAGCTTAGCTAAGACAATTTTTAAGGTACTTACCGGCTGACATAATAGCATTTCCAAAACATTACGCTCTCGCTCCCCTGCACTGGAATCAATCGAAATTGATTGCCCAGAAATAAAAGCGCCCATGAGTAGATACAGGCCTAACATCAAGGTGATCATCATCGCATTACTACTGGGTAATGAGGTATCTTGTTCTTGCAGCTTTAACGTTTGTAATAGCTTGACATCAATACCGCGCACCAATAAGCGTTTATAGCCAATGGATAATGAAAAACTGCGGATCTCATCTTTAATGCGACGCAATGGCGCACTTAAAGACTTTTCACTGTAATCGGCACGTAAAATGATATCAATGGGTTTCCCTTCACGCATATCATCGGCATAACTATCAGGGATAATTAATTCAATATTACGTTCTTGCCAGTTTCTGCGCTCATCTTCCGGCACATCGGCAAAATCTAAAATATTATTATCTTTAAATGACTTAATTAACTTAGGCGCATGTTCAGCACCTGAAAATTTTACGTAAATAGGCGGATTTTCAACAAAATCTTTAATCATGGTTTTCGACATGATCATGATCATTACTGGTGCCAGTAATCCCATACTCATCGCAACCAATAAGGCACGCTTATCACGAAACGCTTCTTTCAACTCTTTGATCAATAATGCTTTAAACTGGATCATGCCGCCACTCCTTCGTCTGAACCAATTAATTTGACAAACGCTTCTTCTAACTGGTTTTCACCAGCCAATTCACATAACTCTTGTGGAGTCCCCTGTGCTGCAAGCTTACCATTGGCAACAATAATCACTCGGTCACATAATGCCGCAACTTCTTGCATCACATGAGATGAGAATAAAATACAATGGCCTTTGGCTTTAAATTTACTTAAATGATTGCGTAAAATTCGGGTACTCATCACATCAAGACCACGCGTAGGCTCATCCAACACAAAGTTTTGTGGTTGATGAACCAAAGCTTGGGCTAAGGTCACTTTCATTCGTTGCCCTTGAGAGAAACCAGCAGTTTTGCGATGTGCCAACTCATGCATGTCTAAGTCGGTCATAATGGTATCAATTGCTTGTTTCTTTGCTTGTCCGACAAGACCGTGCAAGCTGGCAAAATAATCCACTTGTTCGTAAGCCGTTAAACGTTCGTACAAACCAAATTTATCAGGAAAAATACCCAATCTTGCTCGTGCAGCTAAGGGATTTTCTGTTACTTGGATACCATCAATAGTGGCAAACCCTTCGTCGGCTGAAAGTAAACCATATAAGGTGCGCAAACAGGTGGTTTTACCAGCACCATTTGGTCCTAAAATTCCAGTAATTTCACCATCATTTGCTTTAAAAGATAAGCCATCCAATGCTTTGACGGTTGTTTTTTTAGAGGTAAAACTCTTATGTAAGTTATTCACTTCGATCATAATTTTTCCTTAAATACCACCGTTTAAGCCAGTCATAAATGACTCGTTAGGAATTTCTGCTAAGCAAGCTTCATCCAAGTCATTGGGATCTTTTTTATCTAAAAACTCATTGATCACATTAATAGCACAGGCAGAGACTCCTGGTGTGTGTGAGCTATTTTTCATCACGATATGCTTGCTATTAGGTAATGATTTATCAGCGAAGTCTCCATTACTAGGAGGTGTCACCGGATCCAGTTCACCAGAAATGATCAAGGTTGGGATGTCTGCCGTGACTGGCTGATAAAAATCATCACTTGGGCTATATTTCGGCCATACGGGACAAGCTGTGGTCCATGCCTTATGACTAATACTGCCATTAAAGGCATTATTTGCATCGGCTGCCATCATAGCGTCTGTCACTTTCGGAATATCTTCATTACAGACAATATTCATGGTTAAACCAACAAACATTTCCATGCCGTTATCACTTGCCGCTGTTAACCCCGCTAAAGGAGCATAATTTCCTTGAGCTGCTTGGTGGATCAATAATGGCACTAATGAACGCCCTTCTAGCGAATAAAGCTGAGTAAAAATAGTCGATAAAAACTTACTTCTATTGAGCTTCATGGTAGTAGATGTGCCCAAGCGAGGGTGTGGGATAGTTAACGTTAGTGGTTTTTGCTCAAGCTGAGCAACCACTTGTTTAAATTCTTGCGCCAAGTTAGGGTACGTTGCCTGACAGCTTGCTTCTTGCTGACAGTGTGCCAAAAGCAGCTCAAAAGAGCGCGCTGAACTTTGACCAAATAAACCAATTGGTACCTCAATCGGTCCAACACTGTCTAGTACCACGGCGCTGATAGACTCAGGGAACATCCGCATATAGACTAAACCTGCGCGGGTACCATATGAGCCTCCATATATTGTGATCTTTTCGTGCCCTAAAGACTGACGGACAGCATCAAAATCTCGAATGGCATTTTCCGAATTATACTGACTTAAATCACCTGTTAACGCTGAAATACACTGCTTAACATCGCTCACATCAAAATCTTCAGGCAATGACTGATAGGCATCCATTTCAATCGCATTATCACATTGCAACGGATGGGACTGCCCAGTGCCCCGTTGATCAACTAAAATAATATCGCGTGTTTTTCTCACTTCGTTAAATGCTTTATATAAACCGCCAGCTAACGACACGGCCGCTTGACCTGGGCCACCCGCTAAAAACATCAAAGGTGCTTTGTCATTGCTATTATCAATTGCAGGTAATACCGCAAAATTAATTGATATTTTTTCGCCATTTGGTTGCTGATAATTTTCTGGTACTAATAACTGACCACATTTAACTTGCTGCTTAATGCCTTCAAGATGGCACTGCTCCAATGTTAACGGTGAATCGTCTGCCATACTCGTTGTCATCACTGAGAGACAAGTAAGAATAAGCAACCCCTTCCAAGATTTGTGCATATTGTCCTTCCTTCATAATAAATCCAACTGACTAGTCATTGAATTAACAAATTTATTACAATTATTTCAGTAAAAAAATAAAATTAATAATAAAGGACTGATATTAAAGATTATTTATTCAATTTTATATTCACACTTGCGGATTTTTCAGCCATTACTGGTAATTTTTCTCTAAAAAATAAGCGCTTTTCAGCTTTGCCAGCATGATTTACATGAATAAATAGTAAAAATCTCAATTAATCATTCACAATGCTCTCATTTAGGGATAAAGTCTTAGTTATAGATGTAAATTACGATAGAAAAGGAAAACTGATGGAACTTAATCAGTGGGTAGACGAGCTATTTGAAGTATTTGATGAAGATAAAGATGGTGTCATCAATCGCAGTGAGTTCGTCGAATTGATTGATTGCTTACTACAAGATAAAGGCATTCGGATGTGCGAAAGCATATTTAAACGCTTTGACAAAAACCATGATAACTCAATATCAAAAGAAGAGTTAAAGGAAATGGTTATCGAGTTAGCCTTATAACACAAGACTTCAGGATTTTCTTCATCATGAAAAAGAGCCCTAGTGGCTCTTTTTTTCTGGTCGTACCTCTTTCTAATAGTATCAGCTTCTGATATATTTAAGCTTACACGTGTAAGCTGAGTTGCAAAATGACTATGACACCACAATATTCCATCGCTGAAGAAATCGCCAATGCCGTTAGTCATGGCTTAGGCACACTACTGAGCGTCGCTGGCTTAACACTATTAGTTTTCTACGCGGCACTAGAACAAGATGTTCTGCGTGTTACCAGTTTTGCTATTTATGGCGCAAGTCTGGTGATGTTATTTCTCGCCTCGACTCTTTACCATGCGCTTATTAACCCTAAGGCAAAACAAGTATTTAAGTTACTTGATCATTGCGCAATATACATATTGATTGCGGGTACTTACACACCCTTAATGCTGATCACCCTCAATGGCACACTAGGTTATTTCATGATGACGCTAGTGTGGCTATTAGCCATTACCGGTATTATTTATAAAGTCACATGCAAGCGTCACAATAAAGTAATTTCTGTCGCCAGCTACTTAGGGCTTGGCTTGGTATCATTATTTTGTATTCAGCAGTTATACCAAGCCTTACATGGCAATGGCTTATTGTTATTGTGTTTAGGTGGCGGCTTTTACGGATTTGGTGTCATCTTTTATGTGAATCGTAACATTCCATTTAATCATGCCATTTGGCACCTGTTTGTGCTTGCAGGTGCCATGTGCCATTTTTTTCTGATGTGGTTTTACGTTTAGATACTAGAACACGTCCTTGTTAATTGTCAGTTTTATAACTGCCACGCATAACTAAATTTAGTAAACACAGTACGTTGATCACGCTCAATACTGTCTAAGCTGTCATCCTGAAAACCACCATCTGAATACCCAATAAAGAACAAGGTCTGTGGATTGATCTTATAAGAATAAATTAGCTGAGTTGAAAAATAGCGCTGCTTTTCATCCGGTAAGTCATCTTTATCTAAGTAAAGATCTTGATTTCTATCAATATCGGTATATTGGACAACAAATTTTAAAATACTATGCATATCAAACTGATAGCCTATACGAATATCGCTTTGATTTGCAGTAAATAACCTTTTATCACCAATTTTTAACTGGCTATAGTTGTGATTAAGGCTTAATTTTAAGTGCTCATTCACATCCCACGAGATATGAGGTTGAAGATCTAACACATCACCTAAACGCGAATTGCTAAAGTCAATTTGCTTACCAATGCGTAAAAAATTACCTACGGTCATCGTCGCAAACGGCTTAAACTCGGCAAACATCATAAACTGATTTTCATTGTAGTATTGGCCATCATAATGTCGGTTACGGTGTACAATACCAAAGTTACTAAAGAACTGTTTTTTACCTTGTAAATTGCCGTGGATTTCATACTCTTCTTCAAGTAATTTGCCATCTTGATCATAAGTTTTGTCCCAATCGCCAAAGTAACCCCAGCGAGTAAAGAGATCATCTTTATCTCCGTAATAGTAACGATTCCCTCCTAAGACATATCGCTCGATATCACTTCGTGATTGAAAGCCTAAATCAGCACGAAAATCTTCACCAATATTGGTGTAGTTCGCCCGTAGATTATAATCGCGCGTGCTATGAGAATAATTAACACTAAGTGCATGATCATTTTGTTTTTCTTTGACGTCAAAATCTTCCATCACGCCAACAGAGTTTTTGCTTTGAGAGCGAGCAACTTGATAACGGAAATTATCTTTATCGCTGAACCAATAAGTACCATCTACCGACAATAAGGTGTTGTGATAGTTGTCACTATTTCGATGAGTCATTAATACGCCTACATTGTTACGTTCTCCAACGTCATTTTTGTATCGCGCAATGGCAACATTCGAACTTTCATCTAGGGTTGCTAAGCCAGACCCTTGATTTTCCGGCATTAAAAACGAGGTGTTGCTGTCATTGGCTAACATCACTCCATAACTATGCTGTTGGCTTTTACCCGTCAGTTTGACCCCGACATCGGGATCAGCAATATTGCGGGTATGGACAAAGTTGAAGTTTGTGGTATCAAAATATGAAGCACCATCAAGAAAAAACGGTCTTTTTTCCGAATAAAATAATGAATCAGTACTGTTAACATTTAACTGACCCGCATCGGCTTCTACTTGAGAAAAATCAGGATTTAAAGTGGCATTTAACACCATATCTTGGGTAATGCCCCAGCGAATATCTAACCCCGGTTCGGCATCAATATCACCATTTTTCCAAGGTCCGGGGACTTCATCTTTCTCATCTTGACGTGACACAGTTAAGGTGGGTGTCAGTTGTACATTGTTACCAGAGGTAATGCCCTTTAAGCCAACAATTTGCTCAAATTGACACAAATTACATTTGATATCGCGATCTCTTTTATGAGTCGCCATTTGTACACGAACGTCCCTCGGGTAATTGCGCCAACCAGCAATATTCCATACCTTAGCGCCTTCTGTTTCGGGGAAACGTAACGAACTGAACGGGATACTCATTTCCACCACATAACCAAAATCAGTAATTTGCCCTGCACTGTCCCATATCGCATCCCATGAGGCATCTTCCCGCCAGCCATCACTATCATCCATTTTCATATCAGCCTGAGCGCCAAGAGGGTTAACAAAAAACTCAAATCCCCCTCGTTGATCATTAAAGGTATCGACAATAATACCAACATTATCATCTGCCCATAGTGCATCACGATCCCTTAACGACGCTCTAATTTTTTCAGGCTCATCATCATAGGCTTTAAAAGCAACATATAACGATTTTTCGTCATGATAAAAGAAAACCTCGGTTTTTACCGGAGCGGGGGTTCCTTCACCTGGATTATTTTCATAAGCAAGCTCCATTTTTGTCGCTTGTTGCCAAACGGCTTCATCCAGCTTGCCATCGACAGATATCGTCTGATCAATTTTTGCTAAGGTATGACGATTACATTCAATTTGTTGAGCGGATAAACTAGCTGAGACCAATAAACTTGAAACAAGACAACTATTGAGCAAACGACTAGCGCATTTAACAGAGGTTGATTGAGGGTAATGTTCCCATTGAGACATAAACTATTCACTTTATTGTTATATTTTCTAATAAGTATTGTCGCTTACTAGACTAAAAAGGTTTATACACCTGTGTAACAAAATATGTCTAAAGAAATATTTACGTTGAATTTAGCAATAATCAGAAAATGAATATAGCAAGAATAAAGCGCTGACGCCGAGTAAGTTATCGCTGATTTGTAACAAAGTCAGACAATTTTTTTAACATCAAGGGGAAATCCTGTTGCCCTAAACCTAAACGGACATAGTGCCCTTCGATGCCAAATAAGTTTGCCGGCAGTAACAAAACCCCAGTGACTTTTGCTAAGTTTTCCACCCAGCGTTCGATTGTTTGCTCGGTATGAATTTTCACTAGTGCCAACATGCCTGCTTGTGGTGGCTGCCAAGAAAAATATTGTGAATGTTGTTTCACAAACTGTTCAAACAAGTCAATATTATCGCTAATGGTCGAATTGGCCGCATTGATGATTTGACGGTGATGTTTCAGTGCAATCCCTGCTAATTGTTCATCCATCACAGATCCACAAATAGAACCATAACTTTTTACCGCTAATAACCTCTGAAGCAACGACTTGTTTTGACTTAACGCCCAACCAATTCTGACACCGGCTAAACCAAAACTTTTTGACAGTACAGCAACGACTACCGCTTTATCATAATCAAGATAACGGTGAGAAAGTGCCAACTGATTATAATTACTTGCCTGAGAGACATCATCTGCAAGTAAGTAGCATTGATATTGCTGCGCAAGTTGAAGGATCTCATCAGCTAAAGGTGAATCAATCACTTGCCCCGTGGGATTATGGGGTGAATTAACCACAATAAGTCGAGTTTGCTTATTTACCACTTGTGTAAAATCATTAATGGTTAGCTGCCAGTTATTATCATTTGATAATTCAATCAACTTTACCTGACAGCCTAACTGCTTGGCCATGGTAATTAAACTGGGGTAACTTGGCGAAACCACAACCACTTCATCACCAGGCCTTAATACCGATTGATAAACGGCTGCAATTGCTTCTTGTGCGCCACAAAAGGTTAGCACATTATCAGCCGTTAAGCGGGTTTGGTGGTGATTCAATGCCTGGTGAAAATAAACCAGCTGTTGACGTAACGACTCTGCTCCCAAAAGCGGCGCATAGCTTAATGGTGTATCATCAAATTGTTCAACCCCCTGACCAGAGAGTTGACATAACTCAGTAAGCGTTAATGATTGCGCACATGAATTACTTAAATTATCGGAAATTTGGCAGGGTAACTTACTGACAAAATCCAGATGGGCCGGTAAGACAAACTTATTCTGTTGCATTGTTCAACTGCCATACCGTTACATCAATTGATTTTCTTAACGATTGACGCTGATTGATATGGATATCAAGCGGTAACTGTGTCTGTTTGAGCAAAGAAAAATGTTCAGCTAATAACAAGCTAAGACCGTCAAAACCAGTCACATTTTCACCATTAACTTTAATGCCCCCTAACCAGTTTTCACGCTTAGTTATTTGAGCATCAAAAGTATAATCGGAAGCTACTACTAACAGTCCGCCACGGTTTAACCGAGTATGAATGGTTCTAAGCACTTGTTTTGGGTCGTAGCATTGTTCTAACACTTGCTGCAATACAATCACATCATAACCTTTGAAGATAGGTTTTAAATTAACCGCATCTCCTTGGCTAAACTGAATATTTTCAGCATTATGTTGACAAACCTCACTAGCATTCACTTCATTAAAAGCGACGATATCACCCTCGACAACGCTTTGATAACGAAGTGATTCTCCACCTTGTAGTTTGACCCCAAACTGTATAAAGCGCGCAGAAAAATCAACCGCATCAATAGCGTTAAAAGAGGGAGATAAGGCAAAAGCTGTTGCACCAACTGAGCAGCCTAAGTTAAGTAGCTTTTGCTGTGCAACCTTGTACTCACTCAGTAAAGGGATAATAAAATGCGCAAGCTGTGTCGGAAAATTTACCGAAGAATTTTCACCATAATGCAATATTAATTGCTGACAAACATCAAAGTCCGTTTCATAACGATTGACTGGCGTAAGCGGTACCTCTGGGTGTTCACTTTCCACATAGCGGAAACCTGCATGTTGAAAAAAATGACGACGAAACGCATAACGTGATGACTTGAGTGCTTCATTACCCGTTGAAATCCAAGAGCCACCTTTGATCAAATTATGCTTACCATCAAAGGTGGGTGTAGAGAAATCATCATACAAAGGATGCACATTAAAGCCATCAAAGGCATCAATTGCAGACTCTGTCCACTGCCAAACATTGCCACACACATCAAAAAAATCTTGAGATGAAAACCTATCTACCGGACACGAGGACGCATAATATTCGAGATTAATATTTGCTGGGGCTTCTTGCCACTGAACAAGATCCCCCGTAACCTTCTCTCGCAAGCAATACCATTCAGCCTCAGTTGGCAGACGGATATATTTTTGCTCTTGCTCACCTTTCCACAGGCAAAATGCTTTCGCTTCCAAACAATTCACTTCAACTGGCCAGTTTAATGGCAAGGGAATTTCATTCAGTAAATTACGCTGAAAATAATGCTCGCCTCTTTTTAGCCAAAAACGTGGCATTTCAGGCTTTTTATATGCTAACCACTGCTTGCCTTCTTCACTCCAGTAATCAGGATTTTGATAGCCTCCCAATTGAATAAATGCGAGATACTCCTGATTAGACACTAAATACTGGCTAACATTGAGATCATCAACATCTACAGACAATTGCCCATATTCATTATCCCAACCATAGGTATGATCCGATGATGATTTACCTAAGGTGATATTTTTCCCCGCTAAAGTTATCAACGCGTTTGCGGGTGCCTCACCACTTGTCTGACAGGCAGGCCATTCAGGGCTAGCCGTAAGGTGCTGTAATGGCAACATACGCATGATGACTGATGATGTCTCTAAGTGTATGCGTTCATGCTCACACCCCATTAAGATCACCCAAGCCAATGAGTCCTGTTGTATAGGGAGTGTTAACGGCATCTGCTCTATCAACTCAATCACTAAGGCAAACACTTGCTGACGATAAGCTCTAACCTGCTCAACACTTGGCCAGTCATAGTGACGACTGTCCAAGTCATCCCAACTCATTTCATCAACGCCAACCGCACAAATGGCTTCAATTGCTTGATTAATTCGCTTAGGGGTAAATTTACCTAATATCAATTTATTAATATAAAACGTCGCGGTATGGCCGAAATAAAAAATAAGCGGGTGTCGAAGTGGCTCTGGACGTAAAAAGTAAGCTTGATCGTTATTAATTAAATTAAACAGCGATTCATAAGTTTGCCAAGTATTAATGAAGTATTGCTTTAATTGCGCGCGTTTTTCTTCACTGCATGTGCCTGTTAATAATGGCGGTTTAAGTTGCGATAATGTTGTCATAGTTAATTACGTGATTATGTTAGCTGGTTGATAAGGACTTAAAATGGCTGCTTTTAATCTACGTCCTAATGATTGCGACCCTTGATCTAGTGTTTTACTTGACGCGCCCGTGGCCGTTAATTGATCAATACGCCGAGCAAACCACTGCTCCTGTTCAAATAACGCAATAGCACCATAAGCTTCATCACAAGAATACAAAGTATGGGGTAAAGGTTTTGCCGCCACATTATCTGGTGTTTGTTCTCGACAAGCACCCTCAAGGTATACTTCGAGCGCGTCGATAATATTAAGTAAAGCAAACACCACATTGACATAAGCATTGTAAAGTACACTGGCTGCGCCAAGTCGATGCTCCACTCTTGCCGTTTCGCGCCAACAACATTCACTGGCAATTACATTATGGTGATGATCGTATAGCAAAGGCTTCACTCCCATTGCCTGATTATGTTTACCCAATTGCTTGTACAAGGCAATACTTCCTTGATGCCCGCCCGAGATATCATTAGGAGAGCATAATTCTTCGGCTAAACCAAACTTTGTTTTTAAGTCAAAACGATCAAAAGCTTCTTGTTCAGGCAAATACAACAAACTGCACGGCAAGCTGGTTTGTAAAAAACAGTACTGAAGGTATTCGCCAAAAAAGTGTTCAGTCATAATGTTGTCACCTTGACCATCATTTACGCTGACATTCATTTGAATCGCATTAGGTATATGAACCGCTCGCTCATCACCACTGAAAATATTTTGACAACCTTGAGCAAGCTTACCCTTATCTCCCGCCCAAACGACTGGACGAATAAATGTCTGCTCAATGCCTTGCTCGGCAAATAAGGTGGGCAATAATTGTATGACTTTGTTGAGATATTCTGCTTCTTCAAGCGGGGATTGCCCATGAAACAATGAGACATACTCCCATTGTTGGTGCCAATATTCAGGGATCACTTTTCCAGCAATCTTAAGTTGTTCTAAGCGCTGATTAATCAGGGTGAAATCAACACTTTTAAGGGGCGAGTTACTTTGATAGCACCCTTCTAATTCAAAATGTATTACCGGGGTAAACCCTAGCGCCTTGATATGATCTTGGAGTTTTTCAATCACGGTTTTCGCTAGATAATTAAGCGGTTGTTCCATAAACTAGCCAAATAAATTAGAGCGACTCATCAGCAATAACTACGCAGTTTTTACCTTGCTCTTTTGCCACATACAAAGCCTTATCTGCTGCTGCATAGAATGCTTTAGCATCTTGATGAGCTGATGAATATTTAGCTAAGCCAAAACTAGCTGAAACGTGAATTTGTGCTCCTGACTCAGCTTCAAATTGATAGCTAGACAATCGCTGACGTAACCGTTGCGCTATCGTTTCTCCTTTTGCGACATCAGTACGAGGTAAAATACATAAAAATTCTTCACCACCAATGCGACCAATAGTATCTTCTGTACGTAAGGTTTCTTGAGCTACTTTTGCGACTTGTTCTATCACCATATCACCAACAGGATGGCCGTAATTGTCATTGACTTGCTTAAAATCATCAATATCAAAAACCACGATACATAACTCACCTTGCTCAACAGAGGTTCCCTGAATTTGCTTATCTAAATATTTAAAGGTATAGCGACGGTTATATAAGCCCGACAGTGAATCGACAATGGATAATTCAAAAATTTTACGATTTGTTCGATGTTGATAAACCATAACAGCGAAGAAAATCCCCAATAGCACTAACAAAAAGATAATGAAATAACGTTGCTGTAATGCCTGTTGCTCTTTCGTTTGAAGGGCTAGTTTTTCAGCTTTTAGCCGCTGTTTAGCAAGCGCGGTTTCTATGTCTTGGCGTTCAATTTCCATAGATGCTCGAATAGTTGCAACACGTTCTGTCGAACTTTCAATCAATATTTCGGTATACCGTTGATAATACTTTGCTGATAATTGATAAGCTTTTTGATATTCTTGTCGCGCATAAGCCAGCTCACTAGCGACTTTATTCACTTCAATTTGCCATGCGGTATTGTGTAACTCTGGTATTTGATCAAAAATTTTTGTTGCTTGCTCAAGTGCTTGTTCTGCTGCTTGATACTGCTTTAACTTAATCAAACAGCTTGCTTTACGTTTATATAACTCCGCATCGAAATCATCAACACCATGTAACGAAAATGCCCGTTCAATTTCAACTAAAGCCAGCTGACACTTGCCTTGTTCAGCCAAAGTCATGCCTAAACCATAAGAGGCAAAATAAGAGATCTCATTATTCGGCGTATAAGATAAAATTTCCTGATATAGCTTGAAGTTTTTGACCGCTAAGTCATGTTTTTTCCAATACCGATAGGTCGAAGCGATGCCATAAACAGCCTCGGCAATATGCGCTTTATAACCAAGCTGCTGGTATATTTCTAACGCTTTTTCATAATACTCAATTGATTTTTTATATTGACGCATATAACCATAAATCGCAGCATAAGTTTCATCTATCATGCCGATCAAAAAATTGTCTTTTAAGGCAAAAGCTTCGATGTAAATAGCCTGCATATCCGAAAGGGAGGTATCAAACAACTCCGCTAAACTATGGGTATAAGCTAACTCAAGTTTCGACTTAACATAAACATAGTAATCTTCTTGTTCTTTCGAACCTTCCATCGCTTGAGTGAAGTAACTCCGAGAGCCTTTATAATCCCCAGAACGTCTCATTAACAACCCTTTAAAATAATTCAAATGGGCTAACACTCGAGCTGGCGATCCAGCCGTCACCATCTCAGATAATTGATTAATTGATTGTTCAAACTTAGGATAAAAGTACAATAAATTTTCACACTGGGCTTTGCGTATTTGCAACCATTGCTGTTGGGTCTTGGTAAGAGATTTATTGTCTGTTTGAAAAGATAAAATTTGCTGATAAGCCAGCCAAGGGTTTTTAAATATTTGCTTATCCACAGAGAGTAATGCTATGTCTGATAGGGAAATTTTTTCGATCGACGATGATGCAGCAAAAGCGGTAGTAAGAACCGTATTTGTGATGAACAATATCAGAAAAATATAGATGACTTTCATTCGCTGCAATTGGTTACTTCCTTGCATTTTAGTTTTATCACTTTTTTATTATCAACAATGTATAAGGATTAAGCAATTAACAATCACTTAATTTTCAATCGTTTTTTCTATTCCCGCCTCTCAAAACCAAACACACATTACTGACCAAGCTTTTTGACCGTAACCATTTTCACTCCGAGTCAATAAACTTTTCAACCTCATAAGAGGGATTATTACCGAATAGGTGAGCATAACTAGCTTGCTCAAGACATATGCTCTATAACAGACCACTGTTATCTTGATTTACTTTCAACAAATAAAAAAAGGAGCCATCACGACTCCTTTTCAACCTTAGCTGTATGCCTTAATAACACTTAAAAGGTATAAGTTACTTTCACTCGGTAGCTAGTATCATCTGTCTGATAATTTAATGCAGATTGATAGTCTTCATCAAAGGCATTCACCACTTTGGCTGCTACTTTAAGCTGCTGATTTACCTGATAACTAGCCGTTAAATCTACCAACCAGTAACTATCAAGTTTTGTATCGCCACTGTCTTTACTTGAACCGTAATAACTCACTTGTGTACCAAACTGCCAGTCTTGCCAATTATAATAAACACTGTAATTAGCTAATGTTTTAGGACGTCTTAACAGTGCTTTACCTGTAGCTTTATCCTCAGCATCAACATAAGCAAGCGCTAATTGGTGATCAAATTCAGCAATGGTCGCAGAAATATTTAAATCTGCTCCTTGAATCGTCGCTTGATTGATATTATCAGGTTGCCACTGGCCAAATTCATTTGGGCTCCAAGCAATCAGGTTGTCAACTTCCGTATCATAGACACTTAGCTCAACTAACGAGTTCTGTTTTTTGTGTCGTACTAACAATTCATGAGTTGTTGAATTTTCTGGTGCTAACTCAGGGTTACCTGAACCCGGCCAATACAAATCATTAAAGGTTGGCGCTTTGAACGCACTACCGCAGTTAAGACTAATCAACCAGTCATCGGAGAGCTGGTAACCAAGTGAGGCATTATAGGTCACTTCACTATCAAGATTTTCAATGTCATCATAACGTGTCGCTGCTTCTAACAAGAATTGCTCAACTTGATGACGTGCTTGAATAAATACCGCTTTCACCGTACGTTGATCAACATCCCACGCTTGAAACCCTGGTAACCAAGAAACTTTATCAGTATCTGTACTGACTTTTTCCTGATACCAATC
Organism: Thalassotalea sp. G2M2-11; assembly: GCF_017168195.1. GTDB lineage: Bacteria > Pseudomonadota > Gammaproteobacteria > Enterobacterales > Alteromonadaceae > Thalassotalea_E. The sequence continues at coordinate 766,371 of NZ_JADNYL010000001.1, read as the reverse complement.
ACTTCCTAACGTTACACCTGTTTGTGCATTCAGTTGATAATGGCCAACCAATGAAACTTGTTCACGCTCTGTTTCGATAGTATCTGCATTACCTTTTTTAATACCATTACCATAAGTCGCTGCTTGATCCTCACTTTTTGCCACCGCAAGCTCTAACCAAGCATTTTCCGAATGATATTGTCCTGCCACCTTAATATGATAGTTATCTGATTGTTGCTGATTTGCATAATAATTAGGACAGACTTTACTAGCGTCATCCCAACAAGGAGCATCCGGGTATGATGCATCATAATCACTGTCACTTTGCTCAAATTTACCCGCCACATTTAAGGCAAATTGTTTGGTGAACTGGCTTAATCCTATCAATGAAACCGCTTGTCGTTGGTAACCGTCATCATCAGGTTCATTGATATCATAGGGGTTATTCGGATCTGAAAGGTAGGCATTAAAACCATCAGATTTTTCACTGGAAACATTTAGGGTATATTGGTGTTGTTCATTACCAAAACCATATGAAAAAGCACCGCTATATAAACTATGGCTGCCGATACCTAAACTCACCGCCCCTTCATTATTCGCGTAGCGCTTAGTAAAAATCTGAATCACTCCACCAATCGCATCTGAACCCCATAACGCGGCACGAGGCCCCTTGATCACTTCGATACGTTCAATTTGCTCGGCTGACATTGACGATAAACTCACCGCGCCTAATGTCGCTGAGCCGACACGAATGCCATCAACCAAAACTAAAGTATGATTGCTATTAGTACCTCGAGTGAACACTGAACTTTTTTGCCCTGCGCCCCCTTGGTTAGTTACATGAATCCCCGCTAGTGTTGATAAAATATCACCCACACTAGTTACCTGAAGTTGTTCAATATCTTCTTGGGTAATGATGTTATTCGATGATAAAGCTAAATAACTATCTTGTTGAGTGCGATTTGCCGTAACCAAGATATGTTCATCAACGAGCGTTTCATCGTGATGTACATTTGCGCTGTTAGCAAAAACAAAAGTTGTAGGAAGGGTAAGTGCCGACAAAATGGCCGACGTTAAAAGTGCTTTTTTCATAATCTCCTCGCTACCGATGCCACCCGCATCAGATAAACAAAATAAAATAAATTAGGTCGGTCTCCGGACTCATCAGCACTATCAGCTAGGCTAATTTACCGTTGCGGGGGCAGTACAAGAATCTCACTTGTTTCCCAAATTGTTTAGTTTATTGCTAAACACCTAATTCCAAATAAACGCTGGTATTGACGACCAACAAGTTAATAAACGTTTGCTTAATTTAATTTTTTCGTACGATAGTGCTCAATATGCTGACAAAGTAAGGTTAATTCATCTAATGCCCGTGATGTCATACGATGCAACTTATCTGCATTAGGGTGAATAAACGCACCGCTTTTTACCGCAGGGATCATTGGCCATTGCTGCCAATCAATCGTCTCCGGTGCCTTCATGCCATGAGAGCTTGGTTGAATGATCACCTCAGGTGCAGCAAGTACTACTTGTTCAACATTAATTTGCGGATAGTCAGTGGCACTATCGACAAAAGGATTGTTCACCCGACAAACATCTAACTGTTGCTGTATCCAAGAATCTTTTGCCACTGTGGTTAGTGGCCTTGACCACAACTCTAAAAATCCGCTGATCGGTTGCTTATCTTGATACTGTGCTTGTAACTGACGTAAGCGTGATAAGAATTGCGCTGCTTTTTGCTCGCCTTGTTCCTTATGTCCCGTTAGCCGAGCAAAGTATTTCAATTCAGAAGCCACTTCTTCTAGGGTATTAGGCTGTGAATATACTATGTTTAAACCTAGCTGTTTCAGCCTGGCAATATCATCGCTGGGATTACCACTTTTCCATGCAATAATTAAGTCAGGATCACTGGCTAATACTTGTTCAATGTTTAAGCGGGCATAATTACCAACACGAGGAATATCAAGCGCTTCACGCGGATAATCAGCATGTTGAGTCGTACCGACAATTTGTTCACCTGCCCCGACCTCAAATAACAATTCGACAATATGTGGGGCAAGGGCAATGATTCGCTTTGCTGGCTCTGACGGCTGCTCGGCATAAACCTGATGGACTTGCAGCAAGCAAGTCAAACAAATAAATAATAACTTCTTCCAATGAGCGTACATTACCAATCAATTCCTTTTTGAACTTTGATGCCCGCATCAAAGGCATGTTTAATCGATTGAACTTCTGAGACAGTATCGGCCATCTCGATTAAACGACGGTGCGCTGCTCGCCCTGTAACTACAACATGTTGCCCCTGTGGACGATTAGCAATAGTGGTTAACACCTCATCAATATCAAGATAACGATAGCTCAGCATATAGGTGAGCTCATCCAATAACACAGTGTTAATACTCGGATCACTCAGTAGTTTTTTCGCTTGCTGCCAAACCACTTCTGCTGCAGCAATATCCTGTTCTTTATTCTGAGTTTCCCAGGTAAAACCAGTTTTCATCACGTAAAAAGGCACTCCTGCTTTTTCCAATAAATTACGTTCACCACATTCCCAAGTGCCTTTGATAAATTGACAAACAGCAGCTTTTAATCCGTGTCCCACCGAACGTGTGACCACCCCAAAACCTGATGTTGACTTTCCTTTACCATTACCAGTGATCACTAACAGTAATCCTTTATCATCGGTTGCTGCAGCAATACGCTCATCCACTTTTTCTTTTAATTTTTGTTGACGTTGTTGATGTTTTTGCTGTTTGTCTTGCTCATTCATGTTCTACTCCAATGCGTTATTACTTGTTCTAATGTCGATAAGTCCAGATGTTGCTCGCAAACATCCGCTAGCTTATCAATCGCTTGTTCTTGTCGTGCGGTTAAATCTAGCTGCTCTGATAGTTGAGTCCCGCACCAATGGGATAACAATTGAATCGCTTTATCACTATCAAATAAGCCATGCAGATAGCATCCTGCCACTTGTTGATCTTCACTAATTGCTCCTTGAGCAACACCGTCAATATCAATAACAGGGGTTAAATCACGCTCTGCCTTGCTTTGACCTGTGTGTATTTCATAGCCCGAAACGTCTACAGACTGACCATCAAGTTTCAGTACTGCCTCACGATTAATCAAGGTTTTCTCTGGCAATAGTTCGGTACTAAATGCAAGTAAGCCTAAGCCTTTAGTATCCCCTTGTGTCCCTTCAATACCAAGTGGATCGCTGATCAGTTCTCCTAACATTTGATACCCGCCACAAATACCAAAAAGTTTACCGCCGTAACGCAGATGCTTATTAATTTGTTGTTCCCAGCCTTGCGCTTTAATAAACTCCATATCAGCACGTGTATTTTTACTACCCGCTAAAATAATCAAATCTGCGGCAGGTAAATTGGTTCGGGTAATTTCTGAAGGATATACAAACTGTAAATCAACTTCTGGATGCGCTCGTAATGCGTCAAAATCATTATGGTTGCTCATGCGTGGCGTGACCGGAACAATGACTTTTAATTGTGCATTTTCAACATCCTGTGTTTGCTCTATTGCATCCTCAGCAGCAATATGCAAACCATGAATATAAGGTAATACTCCCAATACAGGTTTCTTGGTTCGTTGTTCTAGCCACTGCAACCCTGACGTTAATAAATTAATATCGCCACGAAAACGATTTATGACAAAACCGACAACTCGGTCTTGCTCTGATTGCGATAATAAGGCCAAAGTGCCAACAAGGTGAGCAAACACGCCGCCTTTATCAATGTCGGCAATTAAAATCACTGGGCAATCAACGCGCTCTGCAAAGCCCATATTGGCAATATCACCTTCGCGTAAGTTAATCTCTGCTGGACTGCCCGCCCCTTCAACAATAATACGTTGATAAGCTTGAGTTAACCTTTGATGTGAACTCAGCACCGCATTTGCCGCTATGGTTTTATAATCATGGTAATGTTGTGCATTCATGCTAGTGAGCACCTTACCATGAATGATCACTTGGGCATTTTGATCTGATTGGGGTTTTAATAAGATAGGATTAAAATCAACATCTAACGCGACATTTGCCGCCTGTGCCTGTACGGCTTGTGCTCGGCCTATCTCGCCACCATCTGGGGTTACTGCACTATTTAACGCCATATTTTGCGGCTTAAACGGTGCAACCGATATGCCTTGGCGTGCATAAATACGACATAAAGCAGCCACTAAGGTACTTTTGCCTGCATCGCTGGTAGTGCCTTGTACCATTAACGTTGCATGGCTCATTTGACTAGTCCCTGCGATAGAATGCTTAATTGGTCAGTCACATAATCATCATTAATAGCATTTACATTATCAGTTAACGGTTTCGCAATCCCTTCTACCAGACAAGTTTCAGTGTTAATGGTGACAGTAGTTAAACTGCCATTGGCGATAGATAGCTGGGTATACCATTCAGGATTTCGATAATCGACATTGAGTAAATGGGCTAATATCATGCGAATAACGCCGCCATGACAGACAAGTAAATAGTTTGTATTAGCTGGTGCTTGCCTATGTTGCTCAACAAGTTCACGCCACGCTTGGCGTACCCGAAATGAAAAGCCAGTTAACAATTCTGCCTTGGGTAATGGATGCTGTACTGGATTATGCCAGAAATTTTCTAATATCGACCATTGGTTATTTTCTTGATAAATATCATCAAAAGCAATGCCATCATAATAACCAAAATACATTTCTTTTAGTGCATCAACCACGCTCAATGAACAATTAAAACGTTGGCTTAACAATTCTGCCAATTGATGACAACGCTTTAATGGCGAGGTAACAATATGATCTATAGTCAATGAACTCTTAGTTATGCTAGACACTATTTCATCGTTTACCCAAGATGCTACACCGATATCAGTATTACCGTATAACGCAGCAGGACCATCTACCTGACCATGGCGTAATAAATAAATTTTACCCATGAGCATTCCCCTTTAATGTCATTGGCAATCCCGCGGTAACTAATGTCACCTGATCAGCGATATTCGCTAATTGCTGATTTAACCAGCCTTGATGATCAACAAACACGCGGATTTCCATCCCCATGGGGACAACGCCTAGACCAATTTCATTTGAGACGATAGTTATATTGCCACAAAGCTGTTTTAAACATTCAATCAGTTCAGCGACCTTAGCGTGCAGCAACTCATTGATTTTTTGATTGTTATCGAAGGGTTCTCTTTCTTGACTGTCCAATTGACTGACTACAGCCGATAACTGATTGCTTAGCCATAACGTCATACAATCAATTAATACATGAGCGTTAGGAGCTAATTCAGTCAAGGTTGTCGTTAACGCTAACGGACATTCAATTAACTGCCAGTTTTGCCGTACTCTTAACGCTTGATGGTGCGCAATACGCTGTTGCATTTCATTATCAAGTGGCTGCGCTGTGGCAATATAAATCGGAATAATATCGGCTTTTGCAGACTGCTGAACGACAACCTGTTCGGCAAACGAAGACTTACCGCTGCGCGCGCCCCCTAACACTAAGTGCAACATCAGTTTGCCCCAACCGCAACAATATGATGCACTAACACCAAATAAATGATCAATTCACTCAACTGTTGTGCACCACCTAAACAATCACCAGTAAACCCACCAATACGCTTTGTTATCCAATATTTAAACAGCCCCCGAAAAAGCACTAGACTGACCAATAACACCAGTATCACAAAAAAGTCGACTGCCATTTGCTTGAATAAAAACACACTAGGGACAATTGCGATAGACAAAGAAATAAACAACTCATTTTTACTTTGTTTATTAGCTAAAGGCTTACTTTTGCTACCGACATTATCAGAGACATAATCGGTGTCATAAATAAGGCTAGCAGCAACCGCCCGCGATAAAGCATAGGCAATCATAATCGCTGGAATGAGCTGCTGATGATTGGCTAAGGAAAACCATAATGACAGCTTTAGCAATAAAGCCAATACTAAGGTAATAGCGCCATAAGTGCCTAAGCGGCTGTCTTTCATAATGGCTAAACGCTGCTCAGTGGTATAGCCGCCCCCTATGCCGTCGGCCATATCGGCAAGACCATCTTCATGAAATGCGCCAGTAAGCAACACACTTAGTATACAGGTGAGCAATAACGCGATAAATACGGGAAATAACTGTGAAAACAAATAAAAGCCGAGAGCAACAAGCGCACCGACAAACCAACCGACGAGTGAAAAATAACGATTTGCCTGATTCATCCGATGCTCACTATAAGCAAGGTTTTGCCCTACAGGAATACGCGTAAAAAACATCAAGGCTAAACGAAACAGTTGCCATTGCCTAAGCAGCTTTATCCGTTTTCTATCACGCAGCATAACCGTCATTACACCACAACCCCTGCACTTTCAAAGCTCGCCATGTCATTATAAAAACTGGCAGCACATCTAAGTAGTGGCACGGCCAGCGCAGCGCCTGTACCTTCACCTAAACGAAGCGCTAAATTCAACAAGGGTTTAGCATCAAGTGAACTTAGCATTGACTGATGCGCTTTTTCATTGGACTGATGGGCAAAAATACAATAATCACTGACTTGCGGATAAAGTCGTTGAGCAACAAGTGCTGCACTGGTCACAATAAAACCATCGATCAGAATTGTTATTTTCGCTTGCGCTGCCGCTAAAATAGCCCCTACTATTTGCACTATTTCAAAGCCACCAAGCTGAGCCAGAATATCAAGTGGTGTCATTTCACCTTGCGCCTGCTTGGCACGCTCAACCGCCTGGTTCACTAAACGACATTTATCTGCTAATTGCTCAGAGGTAATGCCGGTTCCCTGCCCAACACTATTTTCCACGCTGTCACCAGTTAGTGCCATGTAAATCGCTGATGCGGCACTGGTATTGGCAATTCCCATTTCACCAAACATGAGTAAGTTACAACCACGGTTTTGCAACTGATTGACGAGCTGGTGAGCAAAGCCTAACCCTTGCTCGACTTGCAGCGCTGTCATTGCTGGCTGTGTGGTGATATCTTCGGTACCAGCACCTAAGCGTTGTTCAATAAAATCAACACTCTGTGATTTTTCTGCAGCGGTTAAAGGTAATTTAATGCCGGCATCGACTACCTTGAGCGCCACATCATTGCTGTGACAGAAACAATTGATGGCGGCGCCACCATGTAAAAAATTCAATACCATTTGCCGAGTCACATCACTGGGGGCGATACTGACGTTATGCTTGGCAATACCGTGATCACCCGCAAAAACGATGGCGGTTGGTTGTGTGATCTCTATATGTTCCACTAAAGAGCCTTGAGCAACGCTTTGAATAAGCGCAAGCTGCTCAGCAACTTGCTCTAACACACCTAGTGCGCCAATCGGTTTGGTCTTATTCGCTATTTTATTGCGAATAGCTTCAAGATATTTGGCTGATTGCTCAGACTTTAACGACTCTATAGTAAACACTTACTTACATCCTGCGCATAATAAATAAAAAGAATAGACTACCTATCACTGAAGTGATCACCCCTATGGGAATTTCTTGCCCCGGGACAATAGTACGAGCAACCACATCGACCCAAATTAAAAAGCAACCACCAACAATACCAGAGCAAATTAAAAGCTTGGCAGTAGTTTTGCCAATGAAAGGCCGAACAATATGGGGGATCATTAAGCCAACAAAACCTATCCCCCCACAATAAGAAACAATGACAGCCGTCATCGCCGCACAAATGATCAGTGACATCAAACGCAGTTTGGCAACGTTAACACCTAAAGTGCGCGCACTTTCATCGCTCAGTAACAAAGCATCTAATTGACGTGAAAATAACAATGCCAGCAAGGTGCACACAAGAATAACCGGGATAATCCACATAAGGGCTTGATAATCAGCGCGCGCTAGTGATCCCATCATCCAAAAAATGACACGATTACTGGCGAAAGCTTCACCAAAATACAAGATAAAGCTAGTGATAGCGCTTAAGAGAAATGACACAGCAACCCCTGCCAGCAATAAGTGCTCAACGCGTCGCCAATTGTTATTCATGATCACCATGGCAACAATGAGCACAGCAAACAATGCCCCTAAAAATGCGGCAAGCGGTAAGGAGAAGGCCTGCATACTCTCAGGTAATAAACCAGAAATAGTCGCACCTAAACCGGCGCCTGCAACGATGCCAAAAAGATAAGGATCAGCTAAGGGATTGCGGGTGACATTCTGCATTAATGCCCCAGCAGCCGCTAAAGCAAATCCGGCAAGAAAGCCCATCAATATGCGTGGAAATCGAATGTCGATAAGGATTGTTTGATAAATTGGCCGTTGACATTGATCCGTCAAACATTGCCAGACATTGGCAAAATCCAATTCAGCTGTGCCAAAGCCCATGGAAGCTAACACAGAACACAGTACTAAGCTCAGCAACACGAATAAGCTTGGATAAAAACGCAACGGCTTAATCATTAATGTGAGCCTCATTATGCATCGCATAAGTTACCCGCATCTTGTTGGTTAACGGGTTTTGATCAACCAAACACTCAAGGTGGAATACCTGCTTTAACATTTCGGCTTTAAGCACCGCTTCGGGTGTATCACAAACAAGCATTTTTCCAGCAGATAATAACAACAAGCGATCACAATACTGGGCAGCTAGGTTTAAATCATGAATAGTCATGATCAGGGTTAAACCAAGTTTTTTCACTAACGACAATATTTGGTGCTGATAAAATACATCTAAGTGATTGGTGGGTTCATCCATGATTAATATCTGTGGCCGCTGCACAATTGCCCGAGCGATTAAACATCGCTGTTGCTCACCTCCAGATAATGTATTGAATACTTGATGTTGTTTATCAAGTAAATCAACAATCGCTAAGGCTTCTTCTATGGCTCTTCTGTCTTGATCATTATTTCTATCAAACAAGGCTTTATGAGGAATTAACCCCATGGTGACAATATCGAGCACGGATAGATTAAATACCGCCTCATGTTGCTGACCAACCACGGCAATTTTTTTAGCCACCGCTTTACGATCATATGCACTAAGTGCTCTACCATCGAGCGTGATCTGTCCTGAGCTTAATTGATGTTCTTGATACAAACATTTAAGCAGTGATGTTTTACCCGCACCATTTGGCCCAACAATGCCAAGGGTTTCATTTTGGTTAACACAAAAGCTGACCTGATCGACAATGACTTTATCATCGACCTGCCATTTGATATCACGAGCCTGTATTTGCACTGCTGTCATAAGTTCCACATAAACGACTTTATGTGCGGCTTAAGAGGAGATGTTGATAGGCGAGCAAAACTAACGCCTAAAAAGATACCCACCATGTTACCCGCACGGTTTATTTGTATTATATTCTGGCAGGTCTCCTGACTTATAGAGATCACCCAAACGATACCTTCCCAGCGTACGCCAGTGGTTAATACGTTCAGCTCTAATTACAGTTGCGGGAACAGTTGTGGAATAAAGCCCAGCTCAATTGCTTAGTTTGCACCACATTCCCTTTTAAGTTGTTTAGTTCAACTAAACAAACACCAGAAAATTGCGCGCTACTTTAGCACAGTACAAAAGTCTTGACTAGCTTTTAGCTATATAGACGGCTAAAAACTTTTAATAGTTAACTCTGATGCCTGTATAGAAACGCCGCCCATTTCGATAAATTCCAACAGGGGCAAATTCATTACGCTCGTAGGTGTAATTAATTTCGTCAAATAAATTGATCCCTTCAATCACAAAGGAAATATTATCATTCAATAAAAATGAAAAATTAACATCTACCTGACCATAATCGTCGGTAATTTCTTCCCCTTGTCCTGTCGCAAACTCTGTTCGAAAATTATAAGATAATCGAGAACTTATCCAGTCATTTTCATAATAAGCAGTCACATTTACGGTGTGATCTGAATTACCCGGAATATCGATATTTTGCCCCGTAAGCGTGTCCTTTCGTTCACCTTGTACAAAAGTGTAATTGGCAATAACTCCAACGCCATAATAAACCTCTTTTTGCAGGTTTAACTCGACACCATAAATACTGCCACCACTACCATTAACAGGGCGATTGATCACCATATCAATATTCTCATAGTTTTCTCGATAGCGTTTAATATCAATAAAAGATTTCACATCTTTATGAAATGCTGCAATCGAAAATAGTGACGCTTCATCTAAGTACCATTCCACACCTAAATCAAAGTTAGTCGCCCTAAATGGGTCTAAATTCGGGTTACCACCGGCTCCTTGTGCTTTAGTAACATTATAATTTGTTGATGGCATCAAGTGATGATATTCAGCACGAGACATCACTTTTGATGCCGATAATCGCAGCACCACATCATGGGTAAGATCGACCACCAAATTAATACTTGGTAAAAAATCGGTATAACTTTTATCAGTAGCCGACCATTGATACTCTTCAAAAATACTGTCCGTTTCCACTGTTTTTTGAAAAGCTTGTGCATCCTGTTGCGTATGAACAAGGCGTAAGCCAAAGTTCCCCCGATAAGCATCACCTGAGAAGTTTGCTTTCACATACCCTGCATAACTTTTCTCACTGATATCGAAACTACTTGGCTTTTCTTCTCCTTGGATAAAAGGTAAATGCTGATATGCTTCATTTAATAGATCAACATCGGCATATGCATAGGCTTTTAAGGTGTCATCAGAGCCAATTCCCTTAAGAAAATGACCGGGAAATAGGGACGAAAAATCAGATAATCGCCAGCCTAAATCAGCCGCAAGCTGATCATAACCGCCATTTTTAGAGCGATAACGAATAAAATCACGCTGATGCACTTTATACTTTCCACCAAATTTAATCGATTGAAGTAATGGCTGATCAAGTTGCCATTCAAAATCAGCTTGAGCAAAAAACTCCTGATCTGTCGACTCTAGCGAGTCTTGCCGAACTTCAGAAATTTGCCATTGGGAGGCATCAAGCGGATCGACTTGATAATCAGTGATAATATTTTTCTGCTCAGTCAAGTCTACCGAAAAGTCAGTATTGGCAGACCATTGTGATGTAAAGTCCTTACTTGTGCCGCCAGATGCTCGGGTTACACCAATTTGGTACTGAGTATGCCAATAATTCACATCATGTTTGATCGACAAATGCACAAGACTTGTGTCTATTTTGGATTGACGCCATATTGCTTCCATTGCGGTATTAAAAGGAATCCCTGTGATATTATTAGATGCAACTTTCGAATATTGGGCTGAAGCTAGTGTATTATCAATAAGTTGATAATCACTGATAAAACCTCCTCTGGCATAGACATTACTAGGCTGCCACAGAAAATTCTGATTACTATTATCAGCAGAAAGTTCTGAAAATAAACTATTTAACTCTATATCCCAATCTAGACTTGGCTGAAACTGAAGTAACATCATCGCACTGGATAATATACGTTGCTGTTGAAAAATAGCAGAACCACCACCACCGGGTGACCATATACCAATTAAATCTGCATTAGTATCAAGTGTTTGACGTAAATTCCCTTGCTGATCACGATTATAGTTACGTGCTAACCATCCCCATGATTCTAATCCATCTCTTCGTAAGCTACGCTCATGTCGAGTCACTGAAAATAAAGCGCCCAATGTTTTCTCATCATTTATCCAATTATAAAACATTGATAATTGAGGATCGTATTCTCGAGAAACATCGCTATATTGCAATTGTGCACTACCAATAAACATTTGATCTTTTGTTTCGAGTGGCGAATGCGTTTTAATATTAATTGATCCGCCTAACGAGCCCTCATCATGATCTGCCTGTGGTGACTTATGTACCTCTAAAGAACTAACAATTTCTGAAGGTAATAAGGTGTAATTAAATCCACGATTGGGTTGAGACGATATCCACCAATCGGCAGAGGCAATACTTTGATTATTCAAATATGTTCGGTTTTGGCTTGGAGCGGTTCCTCTCACCCCAATACGTTCCCCTTCACCTTGCACGCGTTTAATTGATACACCAGTAATGCGTTGTAACGACTCAGCAACATTTTTATCAGGAAACTTACCAATTTCCTCAGCAGTAATTGCATCTAAAATAGAGTCACTGTAGCGTTTAGTATTCATGGATTTGACAATGCTGCCTCTAATTCCGCGTATTTGGATTTTTTCGAGAGCATCATCAGTCGAGACCGCTTCAGAATCTTTGGCTTTTGCGGCAGAAGGCAACACCACACAAAAAACTGAAATAAGTCCGACTAATCGCATCTTTTTAATCATATATGCAATCTCCTAACGATCATTATTTTTTATCAATTTTCAGTGCGTTAACGATAAAAAAACACAAAGTTTTCTTATGCATTTTATTATTTTAAAGGTTCTGATTTGAATCAGTATTATTATTAACTTTCATCCATTCTAAACTCAGTTAAAAACAGCCTTAACTAATTGAAAAACTATTGAGTTTTCAATTGCACAACTTTGGTTGCAAGCATAGAATATAAGCTTAGTTATCATACTCTGTGTGACCTTATTTGACCATCTTTGTTAATAAAAAATTCAATAATAAATGTCCAATAGCCAATATGAAAAAGTAAAAATCAATGAAGTGATGGTCGATTTTGTCGCACTCAAACTCTTCATTGATAATCAGTGGCGTGACATTGAATCCAGACAATTGAGTTTATTAAAGTTACTCATTGATAATCATGGTCAACCAGTCTCAAGAAACCAGATCATGGATGTAGTTTGGCATGACACCATTGTTAGCGATAATTCTGTCTCGCAAGCAATAACTCAGCTCAGGCGTTCTCTCAATGATGGTAAAGACACCCCGCGTTTTATCAAAACCGTGCCGCGTGTCGGATACCAATTAATCGCTGAACTTGAATTTCCTGAGCTCACCACACCTATCAAGCAACAATTAAAACAACAAAAGAAAACTTACCTTTCGGCGGTTGCGGTGAGCGCTATTGTCACACTGACCATCACAGTATTAGCTTATCAACTCAGCCAACCGAAGATACAAGTTCCCAGTTATCAATACGAATCGCGATTAACATCCACTCCTGGACCCGAGAGTTTCTTGCGTTATTCTCCCAATGGTCGTTACTTGGCCTTTAGCCAAATAAGTGAAGATCGACAACAAATGGACTTAGCTGTTTATGACACTCGGACACAGTCTGTTCACACCATTAAAAACACAGGTTACAGCGAAGAAGCAGCCGAGTGGTCACCCGATGGGAACTGGTTGGTATATTTTCGTCATGATCCGTTAAGTTGTGAATTAAGAATTATGTCAGTCAAAAATCCGGTAGAAACATGGCGATTAAGCCCTGACAGCTATTTTCATCATTGCCAACCAGGCTATAGCAGGCAAAAACTACATTGGATTCAAAATAATTTATTTTTTCAACGCTGGGAAAACAACCGTCCAGCGCTTACAAAGCTGATTATCGATGATAAGAAAAACAAGCCCTCTGTTAGTGAACAACACGATATCGGCACATTTTCCCCTGTTATTTTTGATATCGATAAATCGAACCATATGATGTTATTAGTAGAAAAAAATCTACAACAATATCAATTAAGTTTGGTTGATCTAGCAAGCTTAGATCAAACCATGCTTGAGCAGAAAGAAGAAGCATACTGGGGCATTAAATGGCATAAAAGCAATGAAAGTTTTTGGCTAGGAAACCGAAGCCTGAGGTTACAATCCTTGACTGGGTACCAAGAAACCGTCCACTTACCGATTGGCTTTATTCCGGATATCGACTTAAACCCGATAACAAAGCAACTAGCCCATACCGAAGGGCTACTCAATGTTAACCTGTATACCTTACAGCTTGATGAGCTAATACCAATTGATCTACAAAAAGCAAAACGATTGTCATCAGCAGCACGCACAGATATTTTACCCACTATTTCTGACGATGGTGTTCAAACAGCATTTATATCGTATCAACGCCGCTCTAATGACGGGCTTCGCCACGCTGAAATTTGGTTGAAAAATAAATACAAAAAAACAGCGAGCCTGCTAGTTAACTTACCTGAGCATGTGAAACCTCAGTATTTACTCTGGTCCCCAAATGGCGAAAACCTTATTTTAGGTGACAGTCAGTTCAATATTCACCTAATAAATGTGTATAGTAAACATATGGTGCCGATTTTAACCAATCATCCGTTGATTGACGCGGTAAACTGGTCAAGTGATGGCAAGTTAATTAATTATGACACGATAGAGGATAAACAAACTCAACACTGGCAATATAACCTGCAGCTAGCAACATCAATTCTGATCAATAAGAATAATGAACCAGATGAAACACCTCAACAGCTCAGTATTACTGCACTCAAAAAGCTAAATCCTTCATATCGTAACTATTTACAATTGCTTGCGAGCTTTCTCCATCAAGCATTAGCAAATCAATTACCAGTTGATAATTTACTTCCTTCTTTTGCTATTTATCGACCTTACGTCTTCACTAATGGCATTTACTATGTGGTCAAGCAAGGTCACCAACTGTATTTATATTTATATCTATTTGATAAGCAGGAAAATCTAAAAATTGCTCGACTTGGAAATTATGAACAAGATGTGCAGCTAAAACTCAATATTAGTGCCTCATCTGATGGAAAAGAAATCGTGTTTTCAAAACTAGAGGAATTAGAAACTGATATTTTAGTACAAGGCAAAGTAACTGACGATTAAGCTTCCCTTGACCTTTCATTCAACATCAATTATTCGCAACAGATTATATATCGACCATTCTGGATAAAGCCAACAGCTAATAATTAAGAAATTTGATGCAAAAACTCTGTCAACTTTTTAATAGACCATTGCCGTTGCTCTGCTTCAGTTATTGCTTTATTCACTAACCTCTGAGCAGCAGCTTGATCATTTTCAACTAATTTTAATTTTGCCTGACTTAACAATAAATCAGGGTGTTCTTCATCAAGCTGTAACGCCTTGGTTAAATATTGCTGGGCTAACGGCCAATTTTTTTCACTAAGCAACAACTCAACTAAATCTCTTTGAGAACGAAAATGTCCCTTATCTGCCGCCATTGTTAACCAACGTTTAGCTTTGTCTACATCGTATTGAATAGTTCTCTTATCTAATAATTCTCGTGCTAATCGATATTGAGCGAACACAAAACCAGACTGCGCTGCATTTAAAATCCAATTAAGCCCTTTTTCTCGATCTGCTCGCGTATATTTACCGCGTAATAAATTGGCACCTAAACGATATTGAGAATTAGGAAAGCCATTTTCAGCCGAAGCTAACAAGAGATCTGAACTAGCCGTTGCCTGCTGCCAATGAAACTTCAACAACCGTGTCGCATTATGTTCATCAGTATTCATCCAATTGGCAATATAATACTGGATCAGCGCGTTACCCTGCTCAGCTGCGTCAATTAAACGATTAATCTTTATTTGATATTCTTTCTTTTGATCAGCAAAACTTGCCTGATAACGTTCTCCCTTAAAAGTAGTGAAATGATACAGCAAGGAGCGACTGGTAAAAGCTTGCGCTTTGCCATCAACGCGGTAAGGCTCATAACGCCAACGTCGTACGGCATTATATATCGCTCTATTAAAGGTTTTATCAGGGAAGGCATCAATAATATCAACATCTTTAACCGCCCCCGACTCATCAATATCGAATTCTAGCCATACCCAACCTTCAATACCTTTCTCATAAGCTGACTTAGGATATTTCGCATCGACAGTATGTATCCGACGAGGAGGTTGATTGCTTTTTTGAAAAGGGCGTTGATTAAATACTGGCAACAGATTTTTCTGATAGCGTTCAAAGCCGTAATGCTCATTTAGGGCTAAATAACCCGACTCGAGTTGTTGAGGTTGGTTAATTTTTTGAGCGATAAGCTGTGTCGCCGATTTTGCATCTTCAACCCCAAAATCAGCAGCCAGCTGAAACCATGAATGAGCATTGAATAAGTTTTCTTTAACACCTTGACCATGCAGATACATCACGCCAATATTATAAATTGCATCTTTGTTGCCAAGTTTTGCTAGGCGTTTAAACTCATTAATTGCTTTTTGATATTCCCCTTTATTATAAAAAGAAGTCGCCGACAACAGATCTGCGTTTGCAGAAAAGTTAGGCAAAAAACATAATAAAAAGAGAATACGAAAAAAAAACTTCATGCTCAGCGAAGATAAACCTTTACTTGCGTAGCCGAAAAATTATCTATCATGGCAATAATGTAACTAACTCTCGCTGCCATAACAAAATTTTATATATTTGTTGATTCATTCTACTGTTTTTAATTTATGATTGCTTGCGAAATTTTTCATATTTCAAAGAAAAAACACGAGTTTTAAAGTTACCTTTAAAACTCGTGAACCAAGGATGTGTGTAAGGGAAACCTTGTCCTTGGAAAAAACACTGTTATCAACGACCAAATGCTGATAACAATTAAGTTCATATTCCGCTAGAAGTTAAAACGCGCTCCGACCATAAAGCGTCGACCATCAGCGTAATAACCTGTTAGCGCTTGTTTCACTCCTTTTTCTTGATAACTAAATGATTTTTCATCCATTAAGTTAACCCCTTCCACAACAAGTGCTATATTTTCACTAATGTTATAAGTAAAATTCGCATCCACTTGTCCGTATGCATCGACATAACCAGGCCAGCCTTTACCTGTGTCATACCCCGTACGATAGTTATATGACACGCGTCCACTCATATCATCATTTTCGAAATATGCACTTAAATTAACGGTATGATCTGAGTTTCCAGGGATAGTAACATCATTACCCTCGCTATCTTTTGCTTCACCATCGACATAGGTATAGTTTGCTGAAACACCAAAGCCTTTATATAGCTCTTGCTGATAGCCCAATTCAATTCCTTGAATGGTGCCCCCTTTACCGTTAACAGGACGATTGATCAGAATTTCAACCCCTTCATGCACTTCTAAGCTCGCTTGTGCATCAATAAATGATTGAATGTCTTTATGAAAAAATGCCGCTGAAACAATCCCTGCTTCATTGAAGTACCACTCAAGCCCAAAATCAAACTGGGTCGCGCGATACGGGTCAATATTAGGATTACCGCCAGTGCCGGTTTGAGTTTCCTTATTATATGATGTCGAAGATGTCATATCGGCATAATCTGGACGTGACATAACACGTGCTGCACTTATTCTTAAGACCACGTCATCAGATAAATCAACGGCTAAGTTAAGGCTTGGTAAAATATCAAAATAGTCACTATCTTTTGTTGTCCAGACTTCTTCACCTACCGCGCCAACATAGGCAGATGAACGTTGATCAGTTTGAACTAAGCGAACACCAACATTACCACGCAACCCTTCGGCATCAATATCAGCTTTGATATATCCTGCCAAAATTTCTTCGTTTACTTCAAAGGTACTCGCCTTAAGTAGTCGATAATCCCAGCCTAATGCATCCCCTTCTATTCTTACCTTATCTGAATCAGTGATGGCATAATTACGTAACGTTCCCGAAGAACCTTGACCTGACAAAAAGTCACCTGGCATCGAAAGTGAGTAATCAGATAAACTCCAATTTAAGTCGGTACGTGCATCTGTGGTGTGTTTCGTATTAAAACGCGTGTGATCTCTATACTTAACACCGAGTTTAATGGCACTGAAAATTGCGACATCTATGTTACGAATAAAATCAGTTTGAACATATTTCTCATCATCCTTCGCGTCATTTGAGTCATAGCGAATAAAATCTAAATTCCACAAGTCGCCATTAGCAGGATCTTTATCATAACTAACCTGTACATCTTTAGCATTCGACGCATCAAAACGATGGACTGCGTTGCCGCCCCAACCAACACTTCTATCTGCTTGAGAACCACCAGTACCTTCCGTATAACCTAAATGGACACTTGAAATCCAGGTATCCCCCTCATGCTCAAGTTTTAAATCATATGATTTCGTTTTAAGCTGAGAGTTACGTACTTTTGTTTCATCAAGAATATTGTTGCCATCAGGGGAAAGACCTAAGGTTCCTGCTACCACCATAGGGCCTACTTTATCATGATCTATAACTGTTACATCCGTGTAATCTGAACCTCCATAACCAGTTAACCATAAAAAGTTTTGGTTTTCGTTATCCATATCCATGGTTGAGTCTAAGGCATTAAACGTAACATCGATGTTGTCGTCAGGTCGATACTGTAGTGTTAAATTCCCTCCAGTTCTAACTCGCTGCTGACTGAACATTGCTGACCCACCACCGCCGGGGCTATAAACATTTTTGTACTCTGTGCCATCGGAAAGGGTGATGTCTCTTTTTGCCCAGCTCCATGCTTCAATCCCATCACGTCGTAAGTTCCGCTCCTGACGAACCACTGATAGCATAGCGCCAAAATTTTCTTTTTCATTTTTCCAGCTGTACATAGCGGAAGCGACAGGATCTGTTTCGCCTGAAACTTGAGAATGTTGAGCAAGTAACGACGCGGCAAATTTACCAGCATCCATTTCTAACGGTTTACGCGTTCTGACAATAACCGTACCACCTATTGAACCTTCATCAATGTCAGCTTCCGCTGATTTATAAACTTCAAGGCCTGAAACTATTTCTGAAGGCAACATAGTGTAGTTGAAACCTCTATTTGCCGCTGAATTCGTCCACCAATCAGCAGAACCTACCGCCTGACCATTCAATAATGTGCGGTTTTGGCTCTCTGTTGTGCCGCGAATACTTACCCGTTCACCTTCACCAAAATTTCGAGTAATCGATACCCCTGTGATCCGCTGCAAAGATTCTGCAACATTTTGGTCTGGAAACTTACCTATATCTTCAGCGGTAACCGCATCCACAATTGATGTTGAATAACGCTTTGTGTTCAATGATTTAACAACACTACCTCGAATACCACGCACTTGAATTGTTTCGATTTCATCTGTAGTGGCAGACTGAGATTTTGCACCCTCGGCTAAGGTAACTTGGTTTATCGATAACAAACCTATTGCTAAGGCAGCCTTCACCCCATTGCTTATTTTACTTTGATTGAATTTTTGCATTTTTATGCTCCGACATTACATTCATTATATTTTTTATAACAACCTAACTTGGCAAAGACTTGCAATTGCTTATCAGTTGTTTATTTCCCCTCGTGTGCCGTAAACCATGTATAACATTCAATATTGTTTCACTTTAAAGCATCAAAATTTTCTCTGCTCTTTGCCTAACTTTTTGCTATTGAACTTAATTCCAGTGCTTAGCAGCCACTTCATCTAAAAGCAGCTGACTTGAAGAGTCTTGAAAGTGTGTGAAAAGTTGTGAATTCTAAATATTTATTTGCTATCACATTGTTAAATAATAAGTAATATTTAGAAATAAATGATTTTTAATTTGCTATAAACTCTTTCATTTACCGAATGATCACTCCGTGATGGTGTTCAAAATAAACATCGGTGGTAATAAATCCACCCAAAAATATTCAAACACAAGCAGTAGAAAATCCCCTACTCGATTGTTTAATTCATGTTAGCGATTGAAACCATAGGTAATAGATAGACTTGTTTATTATGGTATTGTGGTATTTACTTAATTATTATTTGCTAACAGCTTTTGACTGATGAGTAGAAACGTAATTAACATTTATGCTTTTATTTTTTTATTACTTTGTTCAGTTAATAGGGTGTGTGCGCTTGAAGTAACCTTTATTGTTCCCGACCAAAAAGGTCCTTTATTTTGGGATATGGTTAGTGAAATCAGCAAATCAACTGCTCATAGCTTAAATATAAAATTCAACGTTATTTACACCGCTTCCAACCGTTTCGCCCTAAAAAACACCATTGATAAAATTATTCATAGCAAGCAATTACCTGATTATTTAATTTATCGCCCATTTTTGGGAAATACCGAAGCCGTTTTCAATCAATTAGAACAAGCCAAAATCCCCTTTATTACCTTAGAGCAAGCGTTTCATGGTGACATGAAACTGCAACTAGGAGAGCCTCAAGAAAAATTTAAGTATTGGATCGGGCAAATGAACTATGATAATCAAGCTGGCGGGAAATTATTACTTAACGCTCTCATTTCTGCCCATCAATTAAAGTATCCCAACGAGAAAATACATATTATCGGCATTGGTGGTGACTTCGACCGAGTCAGTGCAGATCGTCAGTTTGCACTGCAACAAATACTCGAACAACCTAAAGAGAATATTGTCGTAGAACAAATTTTTCCTATGTATTGGAACCCAACACTCATTAAAGATCGTTTGCCACTGATGAAAAATCGTTATCCGCAAACGAATATATTTTGGTGTGGGGGAGATCAAATGGCACTAGAACTGTTGCGTTTACATCAAATGTCATCAAATAAAGCGATCATAGTGGGTGGTTTCGATTGGTTACCACAGGCAATCGAAAAAATAGCGCAAGGTGAATTTACCGCATCGGTTGGTGGTCATATGCTGATGGTCGCAAGTGCTTTAATCAAAATTATCGATTTAGAGCAAGGAATTAATCGCTTTTCATCTCCCGCTTTACTGAACGAGTATGAGTTAATCGATAAGAATAATGTGAAAAAATACAAACAGTTTATTGATGAACGACAATGGCAGGCAGTTGATTATAACCAGTTCTTGCGATCAAAAAATCCACAGGCTCCCACATTAAATATTAAAAACATCTTGCAACTAATGAAGCAAAATAAAGCTACTTCACTAACTGCAAAATAGTCGATGCTTCTGGGGCAGCGATAACCACTGACTCTGATACGAATTTCCCTTGCTTGAAGCGGTCAAAATTAGCTTGTTTAACTTCCAATTGCTGACAAAATTGCTTAAAGGTTAAAAAATCACGTGCGGTGAATTTGTCCTGTTCACGCGTCATTAAGCCATCAATATAAATTTGATCACCCGTTAAATTTAAATTGGCAATAGCACTATATTGATCTCCATAACGTTTTGTTCTGATCGCACGTACAGCTTTAACTTCAAAAATCCAGTCATTTAACTCGATATAACGAGGCATTGTAGTCATAAAGAAAACCTTGAAAAAAGTCGGTTACAGGCTGGGAGATGTAACCGACAATACATAGGGGAAATATACAGCGATTTAAGTTTACTTACTAACCGATGCTAGGTATTGCGCTAATTCTTCTTCACTAATACCGGAATCAGCATTAGTATCAATTTTATCAAAAGCATCCACTAGAGATGTTTTGTTTGAAGCTTTTAATTCTTCTTTACTAAGTAAGCCATTGTTATCTTTATCAAACCTTTTCACTAATGCATTGAACTTACCTGCATGCGACTTCGTTTGACCCATTTCAGCTTTCGCTTTACTTGTTAACGCATTAGCATCATTGGCATTGGCATTAGTCATCAATGCACCCGCAGTAATAATTGCCACAACAGCAGTAACTTTTTTTAAACTCATAGCTTCCATAATTTATTCCTTACATAGTTATCATTAATAATGTCACTAAATTCTAGTGTCAATCAGATAGAGCACATTGTGTACCAACTTTATAAGCAACTGTTTTATAAGAGGTTAATGAAAAACCCGCCCTTTCACCCAATAAAAAATGTCGCCAAATAGCAACACCAAATACAGCAAAAATAAATCTCAATACAGAACTTGCCACTTATTATTGTTTTTTAACATATAAAACAATCAATTAGGTTTTATTATTGCAACAGAACACACTGTCTCAAAAAAGCGACAGCATTGTGTTTATCATGCAAATAACGTAAAAAGAGCCTGTAATCATCATGGGAATAGATGTTCAAATGAACAAATGGCTTAAAACAATAAGAGTCCGTAGTAATAAAACATTATTGTTAAATAATTTACCTATTAAAACGTTAGCCTTATTAGGTTTCGGTTTAGTACTAGTGCCTTTGATCGTGGCGCTGCTCTATAGTGCAAGTCAAGTTAATCATATTGCTAACAAAGGCAGCCAAACAATTTTTAATGTCGCGAAACTGGTTGAAACCAATCAACAACTAACCGCTTCAACAAAAAGTATGCAACGTTTTGCCAGCCAATATGTTGTCTTACAACAAGCCTCAATTCTTAAACTATATCAAGAGCATAAAGACAATTTCATCAGTACAATCAAAAAGCACCAACTAGCCTCTCATCCGAGTTTAATGCCAATTAGCACAGCGTTAACCGCCAGTATTACCCAACTGGATATCGAGCTAACAACTGATAAACCAAACAGTGACGAGCAACTGAAGCAAATAGAGCTGCTGTTTAAAGGGCTGACCGCAGAGCTGCAGGCATTCACTCAACAAAGCAATCAGTTAATTACCGAGCAAGTCACCATGATGAATGATTCTGCAGAGCAGGTATCTGCAACCATATTACAAAGTCTGCTCATCATTCCTTTTTCTATCCTTATTGCTATTGTGTTTATCAGGCTTATTCAGCAACCGCTAAATAAGCTATCACATACCATTAAGCGCCTTGAACAAGGTCGTTTTGATGAAAAAATATCCTATAGTGGTGCCAAAGAAATACAGGAAATAGCAAAGGCATTAGAGTTAATGCGCTCTCGACTACATTCATTAGAACTGCAAAAGTCGAGCTTTATTCGCCATATTTCTCATGAACTAAAAACACCACTTGCTGCAATTAGAGAAGGCACAGCCCTGTTATACGATAACAGTGTCGGAACATTAAATGCCGGTCAGCATGAAATTACCAACATCATCAAGCAAAGTGTGTCACGTCTTCAACAATTAATTGAAGATTTACTCGATTTTAATATCGTGCTTGACTCCACTAGCTTACAAGATGCCGAAAATGTGGCGCTAGCTCCGCTCATAGAGCAATGCATGACCTTAAGAAAACTCGACTTGCAAAGCAAACAATTGCAAGTCAAAGTTAATTGTCAGTCCATTGCATTTAAAACGAATGCCAAACAACTTTCCGTAATTATCGATAACTTATTGTCGAATGCCATCAAATATTCACCCATCAAAGGTGTAATTTCAATCAGTGCCGTTAAGGATAGTGAGCGAGTAATCATGACAATAAGCGATCAAGGAACAGGCATTGCTCCCGCTATTCAAAAACAGGTTTTTGATGCGTTTTATCAAGGACCCGCACCAGATAAAAGCACAATAAAAAGTAGCGGGTTGGGTCTAACCATAGTGAAAGAACTATTAATGCGTCTGCAAGGTGACATAGAATTAACAAACTTAGCCGCTCCAGCACATGGCTTACACATTAAGCTCACATTTTTATTAAAGTAGAAGCTAATTTATGAAACAACTACGGCAAATATTTCAACAAATGATACTCAATTTAACAGGCATGAATCTTCGCACTATCTGCCAGTTTGGCTTAGTGCTCACCTGTGCTATCACTTTATCCGCCTGTCAGCTAACCTCGACACCTCAAACGCAAAGTATCGCTAGTGAGTATTATTTATGGATAAAAACCTTATCCCATGATGAACTCAGGCAAGAGCTTGCTCAGCAACAACAAAATGAAGTCGCGGGATTGACCCAAGCAAGAGTCAATTTAATCTTTTTATATGCAATGCCTGATTCTCCCGTTTACAACCCTTATACTGCGAAAACTTTACTCAACCGTTTGGTGACAGAGCAAAGTGATCCCCTGTTATCAAGCCAAGACTACGCCTTGTTAAATTTATTAAGAGAACAATTAAATCAACACATTCTCACTTCAAATAAATTGTTACAGGCTAAACAACAATTGCAAGAACAACAACTTAAGCAGGATATGATCCTGGCGAAACAACAAGAGACAATCAAAAAATTACAAGAACAGATCAAACAACTCACCCAAATAGAACTGACCATAGAACAGGAACAATGAGTCGAATATCACTATGACTACAACTTCTCCACCAAACACCAAAGAACATATCCTCATTGTTGATGATGACCCAAGCTTATTAAGGTTATTAAGCATCCGGTTATCAGCAGCAGGTTATCAAGTGAGCTCTGCCGAAAATGCCAAGCAAGCACTTGGCTTATTAAAAGGCACACAACCACAATTAGTGATCAGTGATTTACGTATGGAAGGCATGGATGGCATGGCCTTATTTGAAAAAATTCGCCAATCACATCCTAATCTGCCGGTGATCATTATGACCGCGCACGGTACCATTCCCGATGCTATCAATGCCACTAAGCAGGGGGTGTTCAGCTTCTTAACTAAACCATTTGAGAGCCAAGAATTACTTGATACCGTCGAACAAGCCATACATTTACAACCACACTCAAGCTATACAGCAGATCAATCTAGCAGTGAGTCATGGCGCAAAGATATCATTAGCCGCAGTGCCATCATGTCATCACTTTTGCAACAAGCTAAGCAAGTAGCAAAAAGTGATTTTAGTTTACTCATACAAAGTCAAAGCGGTACAGGCAAAGAGCTACTAGCCAAAGCAATTCACCTTGCCAGTGATCGACGCGATCACCCGTTTACCGCAATCAATTGCGCAGCGATCCCTGAACAGCTGTTAGAATCTGAATTATTTGGCCACAAAAAAGGTGCATTCACTGGCGCAGAAAGAAATCATATCGGTTTATTTGAAGCCAGTAACGGGGGAACACTATTTTTAGATGAAATAGGAGACATGCCACTTAACTTTCAGGTTAAGCTTTTACGCGCCTTGCAAGAAAAAGAAGTCCGCCCTCTAGGAAGTACAACCTCGATAAAAATTGACGTGAGGATCATTTCCGCCACTCATCGTAACCTGCAAAAATCCATTGTTGAACAAACATTTAGGGAAGATTTGTATTATCGTCTTAATGTGGTTGAATTAGAATTACCACCATTGGCTGAACGCCGTGAAGATATTCCATTATTGGCACAATACTTTTTAGATCAATCTAAAAAACAATCAAACAATACCGTCAAAGGCTTTACGAAAGAAGCAATGGAATTACTGATCAGTGCCCCATGGCCTGGCAATATTCGCCAATTACAAAATATTGTCGAACAAAGTATTGCCTTATCGAGCGAGACCATGATCAATGAAGCGCAAATTCGCAATGCTTTACGTGATAAAACCGCCCAATTGCCTTCGTTTCAGGAAGCTCGTGATCATTTTGAACGTGATTACTTAGCAAAATTACTCAACATCACCGCAGGCAATGTCTCACAAGCAGCCAAAATTGCACAACGTAATCGTACCGAATTTTACAAATTACTTAACAAACATCATTTATCTGCAGAAGCATTTAGGGAAGAAAAAGCTGAACAGTCATAACACTGTTCAGCTTATCTATTTGGCAAAACACCACTAAGGTAATTCATTCAAGTTAATCATTGGCATTTCATCATCTGGCCGAATAAACAGTGTACCGAACGGTGTTGATTCAGAGAAAAAACCGGTATTTTTCAAGTAAAAGCCATCATCATTCGTACCACCTTGATAATCCAAACGCGCTGCTTTTCTGGCAGTCGCATCATAAGTAAACTTAGCCTGAATCATTGGTTCCCAATCAGAATCAACACCTTTAACCCACTGATTGCTATAAGTTGCCATACGTTCAAATTGCCCTGCTCCAGTAATAAAATTTTCTAAAAAAGAATACGGAGACTCTAGATATACCGATGTTTTTGGGCGCCTAAAACTTGCGATTAACTGCCATTGCTTGACATCTGGATCATAAAAATACGCCGTAAAGTCGGTATCTGTGCCGTTTGCTAACGGCTGATAACGCGTCAGAAAACGATAGGTAGTGCCAGCTTTCCAGTTATATTTCAAATAACTTTGCCCACCTGAACCTTCATTACCGAACTTCCCGGTATGCACATGCTCACCTTTTCTTAATAAGGTAATTTTGTACTCATCTGGGATATTACTGGGATCATCAGTGGTATATGGGCTCCAAATAGAAAACAGCACCCGTCGCTCTGTGGCAGAATTCACTTGAATACCAAAGTAACCTCCATTAAAGCCATTCGCCATATAGTATGATCCTAAGGTGTCTTGGCCTTCAGGTACCGTGATTTCATTGTAAAACCACTCATAATTTCTACTCTTATCTGGAAGAGTAAAGTTTAAGTGCACCGATGGCCCACGACGCCCCCAATAAAAATCATCTTTGACATAATAATTTGCACCAAGCGTTGCATCACCACCGATCATAATATGAGAAATTTTGGGGTAAAATTTACTTGAGGTATTATCGGCTGAAATTTCTAGTCGTTGATATCCGCTTTCAACTACATCAAACACACCGACAGGTAAAATTTCTTGCTCAGTATTAGCCATTGAAAGAGTTTTGCTTTTACCATTTAATGCAATCTTGATGCTTGACGGCCCAGACACTACCTGACCTTTAATACCGATATTGATAGGTCCAGTTTTACTGACATAAAAAAAGGTCACTAATTTATCATGCTGACTTGACCAGTGAGTGATGCCTTGCTCACCAATTAATTGCTCAGAAGCAGCAATATTATCAGCAACCCATGTATTTCCTCGCACTGGGATTTCAATGGCTACATCTTCAACTGTCAGTGTTTTTTCTGGTTTTGACCTTGTTTCTGACTGAGGATCTAAATTTGCATCAGATTCACTACAAGCCAGTAAGAACAGTGACAACACTCCCGATAACACAATGTAAGCAAGCTTTTTTACATTCTTCATTGTTTCTAATCTCATGATAATTTATCGCTAGAATAAAAAAGCTCAAAGGTGATATCACCACCAATGAGCTTGTCGTTATGATACAAAGGTAAGATTAAGGCGTAACGCGAATACCGAATTCAACTGCCGCCGCAAAGTTATTGTCGTTCTTCTCACGAAGCGCCACAAATTTGATATAGCGACCATTAGTTGCATCAAATGCGGCGATTTCCGTTGCACCAGTGCCTTGCCAAGTACCGGTTGCAACCGCACTGCCCCAATCTGAGTTAGAATTACTGACATAGACTTCATACTCAACGATAGTACCGTTACCACCACCGGCGCGAGGTGTATATTCAAACTGCACCACATCTTTCGCTTCACCTAAGTCGATGACCACTTCATGTGGGAATCCAGGAATACCATTCCAAGGTGTATGCCAATGATTAGCATCAAATTTACCATCAAACGCGTAAGACAATTCATTACCAGGTTGTGCACCCGAGCTGGTTGAATAACTTAAGGTACTGTTATCAACCTTGGTTGTCATATTAACACCCACATTAAATTCTGACGCTGCCGCCCATGCACCATCACCACGCTCAGCTAGTGCAACAAATTTAACAAAACGTCCTGGTTTATCAGCAAAGGTGACGGTTTTCACATCAGCACTGTCTTCCCATGTGCCTTTAGCTACGGCTTCACCTAAGTTGTCAGCACTGTCACCGACATAGATTTCGTACTCCACTATCGTACCGTTACCACCACCTGTACGTGGTGTGTAATCAAAACGGTTAACGTCGTAATTATCACCTAAGTCGATTAATACTTCATGAGGATAAGCAGGTACACCACTCCAAGGCGTATGCCAGTGTCCCGCATCACCCGTTATTCCATCAAAGGCGAACGATAATTCATTACCTGATTGAGCCCCTGATGGTGAAGAATAAGTCAAGCCAGCATTATCCAATAAAGTGGTATTTACAGGAATATTGACGTGGTTACCATCACCAGAATCTCCGCCACCAAAACATACACCACTGTTAGCTGTTTCTGTGCCTGCGCCGCTATCAGTTTCAGCGTTTGGATCGGAACCATCGTCAAAACCAAATTTGATTTCAGCAGCAGAAGCCCAATCATTACCACCACGCTCTTCGGTAGCAACAAACTTAATAAAACGGCCAGTGAACGCTTGTTCAAACCACTCTACTTTTTCATCCGTGCTGTCTTCCCAAGTACCCACAATTTGCGGTTGGGCTGGGTAGTTATCTGGATCGTCAGAAATGTATAACTCATAACCCACAATGGTACCATTCACACCACCGTCTTGACGCGGTAAGTAACGAATACGATTGACATCATAAGTATCGCCTAAATCAATGGTCACGGTATGTGGGTAAGTGGGCGCGCCATCTCCCCAATTGGTATGCCAAATAGTAGCTTCATTACCGTCAAAGGCATTACCCAAACTATTACCGGATGCCGCTTCGGACTCTGAATTTACAATATAATTTGAGCCACTGATCCAGCCAGGTTCACCATCTTGGGTGGTAGATAAGGTTAAACAAGAGACATCGGTTCTTGCCGTTACTAATACGTAATAAGGGGTTGCTTCTCTAACGCGAACCGGCAAGCGACATGATTCAGTGCTACCACCAGCAAAACCGATACAATCATAATCCGTGGTGGTCGGCATGCTATCTTTCATTACATAGATATCAGCATCACCTTCATCACCGGCTAATTTTACCGTCATTGACTTAGACGCATCCAAGCCCATCACTTTGAATAATTGTGATTCACCTGCAGCGATAGCTTCAATTACCGTTGACTCATTACGTTCAAGTAACTGAGCTTCAGTCGCAATTGCGATGCTGTCATCAGTAGCCACTTGACCACCATTTGCGGTGGCTTTAAATGTACTTGTTTTACCAAAAATGTTTTCTATTTGTAGTTCAATTTCAGCATCACCATCAATCGCAGCAAATGTTGCACTGCGTGCTTGCGGATCTGTACCTTGTGCAACAGTTTTACCATCAACTAATACACGATAACCGAGCTGAGGCACTTCAGTAGCAGCTAACTGCCATTCAATGCCAGTGGTTGTGATTGAGGAAAGTGAAGCGGCAGTTGGTGCATCCGATGGCGCAACAAGTACGTATGGGCGACCTAACTCGCCTTGAGGATCAAAGGCATCTTCTCCTTCCTCAGGTCCGGCACTACCACCTGTAGTCATACGGTAATAATCGGCATTTGAAGCGATATCAAAGTTATTGTTATATAACTCAGTCGCTTCCTCCTGAACCACAGAGTAATTAGCTTTAGTGAACGCTTTCCAAGCACCATCCATATCACGCTTACGACCATTATTAAATAGTGCCGTACGAGTGTTATTACCTGTCCCTAACCAGTCCTCAACAAATGAACCTGTTTCTGTACCAAAGACAATCCATGGCATGGGGAAATCCATGGTCACTAAGTGCGTCCATATACCTGTTTTTTTATCTTGTGACCAGAATGCAAAGTGTGTATGTCCATCATCACGGGTGTGCCACACGCGTGTTGCTAAGGTGTACCACTGATCTGGTTGCCAACCTAACTGAAAGTTCCATGATTTAAGGCCTGTGCCTTCACCGCCAAACAATTCAACGTCAGTGCCTTCACCTTGATATTCAGCAACAATCGGTTCACCATTGGACGGATCCCAGATTGAAAAGATAAAATTACGTCCATCAGGATGGTCTTGTATCCCCGCATAACCACCACCGTCTAAACCGCTATTCCAATTTAACACCGAATAATAAGTGTACGGCGTAAGACCATTTGATGGAATATACACATCTTGCATGATGATATCGCCATTGAAATTATCACCAAAGCGTAGCCAGGTTGATGCCGCTCTGTCGGTTTCACCTGGGGCTATCACCACAGGGGGAGGTACTGGAACCTCTGCTTTTTTGTCATCAGATGAGCCACCACAACCGGCTGTGGTAGCTAATATGATCGCTGTTGATAATAAAGATAATTTATTTTTTATGTTCATAATGTTTTCCACTCTAATTCTTTTATTTGCAGCAAGCCGGCGAATGTTTAGCCTCACTAGCTTGCTAACGTTTTTATCTGTTATTTGGAAATTAGAACCGATAGTTAACGCCGAAATTAATTAATCGACCTGCACGGTATAGGTAGTTAAGCTGTTCCTCATTTTCGATATAGGCATAACCACGTTCATCGGTCAGGTTGGTTGCAGAAACATTAACGTTAAACTGTTCGTTAATATCGTAACTAGCACTGAAATCTAACTGACCATAATCGGCCTGCCATCTCACACCGCCCCAAGCTTCTTCGTTTGTTAGGTACTTATCGCGCCAGTTATACGCTAAACGCGCCTGAATTTTATCTTTCTCGTAATAAACAACCGCGTTATATGAATGCTTTGACATTCCTCTAAATGGTAAATCACGTTCACGGAAGTCAAACTCGTCATGATCTTCATTCACTTGGTCATAACCAGAATCGACAACGGTATAGTTTAATTGGATCCCTAAACCGTCAAACGGCGCAGGTAAAATATCGGAGAAAGACTGCTGATAAGCGATCTCAACCCCTTTAATTTCACCACCGGCATCACTGTTAATATGTGACTGTACGGTAAACTCTTCACCATCAATATCGATAGCTCCATTTCTGCCGTAAGTAGAAAAAGTTTCAATATCTTTGACATAAAATGCAGTGGTTAACGCACCGTAGTCAGAAAAATACCACTCAAGCGCAAGATCGCCTTGTGTCGCTCTTAGCGGCTCTAAACCTGGGTTAGACGCATGGTATTCACGATCATTAATATTGATATAACTCCACGCTTTAAGGTTACCTATACTTGGGCGGGTAATAACCTTAGATGCAGCAGCACGAAACACTAACTCATCCGTTAGGTTTAACTTAAAGTTAAAGCTTGGCAATACATCTTGATAAGAGTCTTCAAACTCAACCACTTCTTGATATTCTTCAACATCTTTTAAAAACTTAATCAATTCAGGGTTGTCATTGTCAGCGGCAACAAACTTAACCAATTCAGGATTTAAAGAAAAACCTTCGCTGGTTACTTTAGTGTCAATAGCACGCACACCTAAGTTCA
Source organism: Thalassotalea sp. G2M2-11 (assembly GCF_017168195.1). Taxonomy (GTDB): domain Bacteria; phylum Pseudomonadota; class Gammaproteobacteria; order Enterobacterales; family Alteromonadaceae; genus Thalassotalea_E. The sequence goes on along the minus strand of NZ_JADNYL010000001.1, from coordinate 735,752 downwards.
ATACATAAGGCATATTGTTAATTTCATTTTCGATATTAACCGCTATATATACCGCACTGGTTTGCTCTGATACATCGTAAGAGTCTTTCGGACGAGCTGTTGCTTTGATCAGCTGATTAGCAGCTTCTGGACTAATGGTTTGATAAAAAGCAAATAACTTGTCGTAGTCAAAACGTGGCCATGGGTTTGGATGAACCCCAGCTTCCCCGCTCATGAAATTATCAAAATTGCCTTCAATCACCGCATCACTCGGTAGACGGAATAAATCGAAACCATTGATGTCCTGAGCAGAAGAAAAATCAATATCCCAATCATCATACTCTGTCGAGTCTAATTGTGAGCCGGCATTAGAAAATGCACTCGGGTTTTTCGAGCTATTAGCTACTGTTGTTTTTGTTTGCTTACCAAGGTTGATACCAAAATCAACCGATGAAATCCAACTCACACTTGGCGTCCATTTGCCATCTAAGCGAAACTCACTGACTTTATCTTTAATACCAGTACCATAGTTGTAACTATAGTGAGCACCAAATGGTGAATTCGCATCTAAGTTAGGCGTCAAAGTGACATCAGGCAGCAAGTTACTGGTTGACGCATCAATAGTTACTTCTTCGACAAAGCCACGCGCCACAATATAGCGATTATGGCCATTGTTTCTATTTTCAGATTCCGAGTGAGAAAGGTCGAAACTTAATGATAAATCACTGCTGACATACCACTTAGTATTTAAACCTAACTGATAGGTTTCCGTGATCCTAGGACGAGAAACATTTAACAGTTCAGCCATGGCACCACTGTTAAACATGGTCATTTTGTTCACTAAACCATTTTCGTCAAAGCCAACATCTTTGACCCCTGGAATGCCCGGCGTCCAACTTTCATCGTAAGTGACAAACGAAATTTGTGACTCGGTACCATTGGTTTCATACGAGGAGTAAAGGCTATCAAAATTTACTTCCAGATCATCATTTGGTAGCCATTGCAAAGCTAAACTACCGCCAATACGTTCACGGGTATCTTGCTTATTACCATAGCGAACATAACCGGGAATAATAGAGCCCCATTCATTATCAACGTATTGATCAAACTCGCCATTGCCATCAACATCTTGGCGAATGGTCAAATCAGGCTCCGTTAGCGCATTATAAAAGCCTTGTCCTTCGTAGCTATCGATACGTAATGTTCTTTCAGAATAGACCCCAGTAAACAACGCACCAAACTTGCCATCATCAAACACATTACTCACTAAAAATGAAGCTTGAGGTGTAGTATCTTTAGTTCTGTCTTCATAGATGCCTTTGGCAGAAGCTGATAAGGTAAAGCCATCAAAATCAAGCGGACGTCTGGTGTTAATATTAATCACCGAGCCAATACCGCCTTCTTGAGTTTGTGATACCGAAGATTTATACACTTCAACACCACCTAATAATTCTGCGGCAATGAGGTCATAGTTAAAATCACGGCTGTTATGTTCCGATGCCATACGACGACCATTAATAGTGGTCACATTGTAATCACCGCCTAAGCCACGAACAGTGACATTTTGACCTTCACCCGCATTACGGGTAATAGTAATACCGGTAATACGTTGTAATGCTTCCGCTACGTTTTGATCAGGAAACTTACCAATGTCTTCTGCTACAATGGCATCAACAACCTGAATTGAATTTTGTTTAATAAACAGCGACTCTTTGATACTGCTTTTCATGCCGCGAATTTCAATCACTTCAGTTTCGCTATCTGCTTCACTATCAGCTTTTTCTTTCGCAGCTTTAACTTCAGTTTCCTTTTCTTTAACTGCTTCTTGAGCGACAGAGTAAACACTACTGACGCTTAAAATGGAGCCAATAAGTAAACTCAGGTATTTTTTCTGGTAATTTGCCATGCTTTACCCTCTCTCATCTTTCATGTTTGGTTTTAGTTATTATCTATTTTTATCGTTATAGACTTATATTTATACCTTATGAAACCAACAAATCAACATTCAAAAGAAACAAAAACTTTCGAAAACAAACACCACAAAACAAATACAGCCTAAAAAATAACAACATTCCCCTTTAATTACATACAGATAACTAATTCGAAAGCTTTTAAAGCATTTTACAAGGTTGAAAGATTTTGAAAGCAAGTTATGATTAAAATATTAGAATGGCGAAAGGAATACTATGAACACCGTAGAAAGGCGGCACGATATTGTGCAGCTCACACTTAAGCAAGGGAAAGTATCAGTTAACGATTTAGCTGGTAACTACCAAGTGTCAGAAGTTACCATCCGTGGCGACTTAAATTACCTTAACAGTAAGAACCTGGTGATCAGAACCCGTGGTGGTGCGATGGCACGTAAAACCGTGTCAAAAGAGTTATCCATTGTTGAAAAACATTGTGCACGAATTGACATCAAACGAAAGCTCGCAGTATTAGCCAGTCAGCAAATTAATGAAGGTGATGCCATCATCTTAGACTCAGGTTCAACCATTGCTGAACTTGCCAATTGCTTACACAGCTTTGACCGCTTGGTAGTAATGACTAACGGCTTAAACGTTGCTCAAAACTTGATTAATGCCCCCGGTGTAGAGGTATTAATGACAGGTGGTGTACTTCGAAAAACCTCACTGTCATTTTATGGTCGTCAGGCAGAAGACAGCCTAGAGCGCTACCATTTTGACAAAGCATTTTTAGGGGTAGATGGTATCGACTTTAATTCCGGCATTACCACCCACTTTGAATATGAAGCCATGATGAATCGCTTAATGCGGCGCGTGGCTAAAGAAGTGATCACGGTTACAGACTCATCAAAATTTAACCGCTCAGGGGTGCACAAAATTTGTGGCTTGGCGGAAATAGACGTATTGATCACCGACTCAGGGATCCCAGATGCCTTTGCCCAAACGCTAGAGAGAAACGGCGTCACCTTAATTGTCCAGCCATAACAACAATGAAATATCACTGACAATTGGCATGGTTTCATTACTCATCGTTTTACTCTGGAAATCAGCTTAGGCTTTTGCACCATAAATTTACATTGCTTGCTCCGTATACATACCGCTTAATTAGAGCGTATTGCTTGTTGCTAAATAAATTAACTTCAACACGCTCTAATAAGTGAGTAAGATCTACTGCGGATTTACCGCTGAAATATCAACCGGAGGCTGAGGTAATGCCATATCAGCTACTTTTTGATAACTTGCTTCACTGACATCTACGCCCCACTTTTTAAAGTGCGCCGTTAAGTCGTAACCGGTAATATCACTTAATAACTCAAAAGTAGTGCTAAAGCTTGCCTGATCACTTTGGCAAATAGGTGCTTGCTGCTCAGGCGACATTTCACGAAAACGTCTGTTTAATTGCCTAAACATATCCCAACCAATATCAGGTAACGAATGCTTGATTTGCATTAAGAACACTAACTTATCCCAAACATCTGCGTCAGTTGAGAATGAAAAGTTATCGTTTAATTTATTAATGGCAAGGCTATAACGATTCTCCCGTTGAATTCTTGAGCCTTTATTCAGCTTGTCCTGCACATATAATGAATATAAATTAACCGTAGATTCAGTACCAAACGGGCTGCTCCATAAGCAAAATTGTTGGTAATTATGCCCGGTTTCATGCCAGTTGCCCCAGCCATTGTTTTGTGCGGTGTCTAAAGAATATAGTTTCCAGCCAGGGCTGGTCATAATAGGGAATCCAGCATGGGCAAAACCTGCCGTTATTTGAACATCAGAAACAAAACGCTCTTTTAATGTTGGCATTTTATGCACACCACTAGCCTCTTGTTCAAATCCGGCCAAATCACGGATCAGCTCAACGGTTTGGTCAAATGTTGTCAGTAACTGCTCGGGATCGGTTACTTTAGCTAACTCCTCTTTAGACATATCAAGGAATACATGCTCACCTTCTAATACCCCCCAAGCGGCACTTTTTTCTAGCATTGCCGGCCATTCATTATAAGAATCTCGACCAAGTTTAAAATGGGCGGTTTCGACAACATTATTAATATTGACCGTAATCTCAGCATCTTCTGAATGCGCAGAGGCAATAACCACCTGACCACCGTATTGGCTTCTTAGTTTATTACTGCCTTTATGTAATCTCACTTTGGTCGAAACACTTGGAAAACGTTTAATTTTATCAGTAGCAACAACATTACCTGAGTTTTGTGATAAGACGTCAGTATGTACGTTGATAATGGCATATAACTGTTCAACCTCTTGCTCTGAAAGCACTTCAATCTCAATGATCTCACCGGCAGCAGCATAAGTCCCCGTGCTGATCCAATGTTGTCGATTCATAGTATCTGAAGAAGTGTCTTCATAAAAATAGCGATTAAAGGTGACAGATTTACTAATTCGCGGCGCAGACTCATCAACATTACCAGGAAATGCACTAACATCCCGAGGAAATGGTAATGGCTGATCAATGGGCGTTCTGCGATTAATGATATCCATGGTTTGCTCCATGGAATAAGCATTATTATCGGCACGAGACAATGGAAAATGACTGACATAGTTTTCATCAATGTCAGCAGTTGCAATAGAAGGTACAAACCATTGTTGATTAACGCCACCATGTGTTGCATACACAATCAGCGACATTTCACTCATATTAACATCAAACGAATAGCCTCCTTGCGCAAAAATATTATCTTCAAATGTCCATTGTTGATTCGCCTTTTCTTCACAAGTGTTGAGAATCAGTGAATTGTCGACATTTTCAACACATTTATCTAGCGATACATTTTTCAACCATTGCTTGGCTTCATCATAACTCCACAACTGGTTAGCATTAGTATTTTGGCAATCAGCCAAGATCACTGAGCTATTATCTGCTGCTACTCCAATACAAAGATTAGGGTTAGCCGCGGTGACGATAAACTGCTGCTCAAATGCATTGGTCTGTGTCTGTGGCGTTTCAGTTGTAGTAGGGGTTTCTGGCGTTGTAGGCGTTTCTGGTGTCGCTGCCGCACTCTCTTTATCGCTACCTCCGCCACTGCCACAACCAATTAATAAGCCTCCGACGACTCCTGTTAGCAGCACAAGTACTGTTGTTATCTTGTTAGTTTTTATTCTCATTGTATTTACCATAATTGTTGAAATATTGTTAACAGACAATTAATAACAAAAAGAAACACTAAAAACAACACTTATGAAAGATTACGAAAGAAAATTAAACTTTCACTTTTCATCAATAAAATATTAATAAGTAATAACAACTTGATTTTATACCAGCAACGAGCACTTATTCAGCACAATGAAAAGAGCAGATAGTTGAGATAAATTGCATGAAAGGCAGGGACACTCAAACAAGTCTGTGGCTAGAGCCACAGTAAACCTTCACCATTAAACACTTAATAATAAAGCACTATGCCATTCGCTAACATATGGATAAACGTTGTACTAGCCAGTGCTGCATCCTGATTAATTGTTGAATATTGCCGATGATAATTAAAAGAAAAGACCAGCCCTCCTAAAGAGGTAAGAAAAAACGTATAGAGACTACTTTCTGCGATATTCCACATATGTGCAGAACTAAAGAGCAACGCACTTAGCACTATGTAAAATTTAGGGGGGATTTTGAACTTATTAATCAACCAATAAGTAAAGTGAAAATACAGTAAGGTTTCTATCACAGGAGAAGTAATTAAGGCTTTTAACAACTGAGCCAAAGCGTAGTTACTATTGTCATTTACGGTAAAAATTAATGAATAGTTAAGTACCGCACTTTGTGTCATATTGTGATAAAAGATAAAGCCAATAGAGCAAGTTACCTTTATCAGTACCAGCATAAAGGTACATACTACGATATCTCTATATACTGGCGATAGACATTTCATTTTTTCTTTAAAGCCTAGCTCCTTGCTTACAGTCATTTAAAATCCTTTTAAATTAACAAAAAAGGCTTCTTAATGAAGCCTTTCGATATTTTTGCTGTTAATACTCATTATGAGACGATGCCTAGTGGCTTACCCGTCTGCCACGCGCCACGGGTAAAATCAGGGATTGTTTTACTATTACTACGATCGGCGACCGATTCCATACTGAGAGGGAAAATAGACGACCAAGCGGCAGCATCATAAACGTCCTGATCTAACGGTTGCCCCGTTCGCAAACAGGTAATAATTCGATGCGTCATAATGAAATCCATACCGCCATGACCAGCACCTTTAGCCGCATTCCCTAAGCGCTTCCATAATGGGTGTTCAAAGGCCTGATACCATTTTTCCATATCCATATCCCATGAATGATAATTTTGATGATGAGGCTTATAGCCCTGCTTACCATTCGCTTCCCACTGAGCTAATGCTTCTTTATGCGCTTTATCATAAACTGCTTTAATTTTCTCAGGAACATTCTCTAATGCAATGCGATTAGGAAAACCAGCAAAGGCGCCGTTAGTGCCTTGAATGAGATTATGACGACTGTAAGGACGAGGTGTTGTGGTGTCATGCTGTACCATAATACTGCGCCCTTTTACCGTTTTAATAATACTGGTATTCATATCACCGGCAATATACTTTAACTGGTTACGTGGATGATCAGCAGGAAACTCACGCTGAGCGTATTGTTGACGCCCCATCGCAGGTGAACTCATTGAAGTAATATAATCAAAGCGATCGCCACGATTAATATTCATATACTGTGCAACCGGTCCTAAACCGTGGGTTGGGTACAAATTACCATTGTGCATGGCATGGCGTTGCGTGCGCCATGAACCCGTTTTACGATCAATTTCTTTCATTTGCCAGCGCAGCTCATGGATATATGCCGCTTCACCATGTAATAAGTCACCAAACAAGCCTTGGCGCACCATATTCAGTGACATTAACTCATCGCGACCGTAGTTGACATTTTCCATCATCATACAATGCTTCTGCGTACGCTCAGCGGTATTAACCAACTGCCAACATTCTTCAATTGATATGGCGGCCGGCACTTCGATAAATGCATGTTTACCACTTTCCATCACTTCAACTGCCATAGGCGTATGCCATTTCCAAGGCGTTGAAATGATCACGATATCAATATCTTGTCGATTAAGCATATCTCGGTACGCAAAATCAGATCCTGTGTACCTAGCGGGCGCAGATGCTCCTTGTTTCACTACATAAGCAATCGACTCATCTAAAGATTGCGCATCTGTATCACAAATAGCAGTAACTCTGACGCCTTCCATCTTTAAAAAATTCTTTACGTGATAGCCACCACCACGGACACCAACACCAATAAAGCCAACACGCACTTCATCTAGTTTAGGAGTAACCAACCCCATCACGCTGGCACCTTGCGCTTTTAATATTGGAGAACCATTTTGTTGGCTAGTATTAGCACAACCTGCCACTATCCCCGCAGCTGCACCAATAGCGGCTGATTTTAAAAATTTCCGACGACCTAAATCAGACATTTGTATACCTTTATTTTTATATGAAACTTTAACCTTACGTTATTTATATCCAACCCAAACCAAAAACGCAATCAAAACCTTCAAAAGTTTTCGTATTTATTTATTCTAAATTGATAAACACAATTAAAACAAAAACAACAAAAACAAAAACTCATTAAAAAACAACACAATACAAGCAAAACCAATGATTACAAATGGATTTAAAAGCAAATAATTGCGAAAGAATATGAAAGCTGATACCATCCGCTATATTATATTTTAAAACTGACAATAGGATCAGCTGTGACTAACATTGCAGACATTATCAATGACAATCGTAACGGTTTGAAAAAAGGCGTATACTCTGTTTGCTGCGCTCAACCATTAATCATAGAAGCTGCTATTTCCCAGGCGATAAAAGACAATTCAACAGTACTTATCGAAGCAACAGCCAATCAAGTAAATCAATTTGGTGGCTATACTTCAATGAAGCCGCTAGATTTTGTCCATTTTATTGAGCGTATCGCCAATAAACTCGATTTTCCTATGGATAAAATCACCTTAGGTGGCGATCATTTAGGCCCTGTTTGCTGGGTCAATGAGCCAGCAGAACAGGCGATGGATAAAGCAAAAGCATTAATCAAGGCTTATGTCGAAGCAGGATTTAAAAAAATCCACTTAGACACTAGTATGCCTTGCTCAGATGATGAATCAGACTTAGCCGATGAGATTATCGCGCAACGAGCTGCACAATTATGTGAAGTTGCTGAGCACACTGCCATAGCATGTTTTGGCAGCTCAGATATTGTTTATATTATCGGCACTGAAGTCCCTCCTCCGGGCGGCGCCACAGAAGAGATCACCGAACTTGAAGTAACGCCAACTTCAAGAGTGGAAAACACTCTGAACCTGCATTTAACAGCATTTAATGCGAAAGGTCTTGAAAGTGCATGGCAAAGAGTCATAGGTATTGTGGTACAACCCGGTGTTGAGTTTGACCATACCAGCATCATTGATTACGATTCAGCAAAAGCTCAGCAATTAAGTCAATATATTACATCAGTACCAAATATTGCTTATGAAGCGCATTCAACAGATTATCAATTACCGAGTGCTTATCAACGTTTAGTTGCTGATCACTTTGCCATTTTAAAAGTTGGCCCGCAATTAACTTATGCTATGCGTGAAGCTTTATTTGCATTAAGTCACATAGAACAAGCATGTATAAATGAAGATGAACGAGCAAATTTACCCGAAGTACTTGAAATAGAGATGAAAGAGAACCCTAGCTATTGGCAAAAGTTCTATCAAGTATCGCCCAATGATGCATTATTCTACCGTCGCTATAGCTACAGTGATCGCATTCGCTATTACTGGAATTGTGAAAAAGTTGAACAAGCAGTTGTCACCTTGTTAAACAACCTTTCAGATAACAAGATGCCACTACCGTTAATTAGTCAATATTTACCCGAACAATATCGAGCGATAAGGGCAGGCACATTAGTCAATTGTCCAAGAGCACTGATAATCGATAAAATTATGCAAGTTACAGAGGTCTATGCCGCTGCTTGCAATCAACAGCAGTAATAGCAGGTATTTTCCGTATGAATGAATATTTAACAATTGATGTCGCTAATTTAAAAGAAAAAAATGCCTACTGGACGGCTAAAGAAATCAGCCAGCAACCTAAAGTTTGGCGTGAAGCGCAAGCGAATGTAACGAAACACAAAGAGGCCATATCAGCCTTTTTATCCCCTATTCTCGCACGTAAAAACTTACGCATTATCCTCACGGGTGCAGGCACTTCTGCTTATGTTGGCGAGACAATCGCACCACATATTAGTCGTGAAACATCACTTCGCTGTGAAGCGATCAGTACCACTGAAATTGTTGGAGCGCCAGAGTATTATTTATCAGCCAATCACCCAACATTACTGATTTCCTTTGCGCGCTCAGGTAATAGTCCCGAAAGCTTAGCTGCGGTTGAGTTAGCCAATCAAATAGTCAACGATTGTTTCCACCTTGTGCTCACTTGCAATGAAAACGGCAAATTAGCGCAAGGCACCCAGAATAAGAACAACGCACTGAGTCTAATCATGCCTGAAGGCACTCTTGATGAAAGTTTTGCCATGACCAGTAGCTTTACCTCAATGCTAGTGTCTGCTTTATCGATATTTACCCCTTGTGTACAGCAACTTGAACATGCTTGCAGCGCAGCAGAAGGTATTCTTACCGAGCAACTAAACAGTATAAAAGCAAAAGCAGAAGCCGAAACAGATCGAATAGTTTTTTTAGGGGCTGGTCCATTACTTGGTATCGCACGTGAAGCAGCATTGAAATATTTAGAGCTTACCGCAGGGCAAGTTATCAGCTACTGTGAAAGTCCGTTAGGATTTCGCCACGGACCAAAGTCAATCGTTAACAACAAAACCGATATCATCTTATTTCAATCCAGTAACAGTTACACTCGACACTATAACCAAGACTTGAATAACGAAGTCATCAAAGACAACATTGCTGCATCCGTCACTTGCCTTGATGATATTATCTACCATGATACTAATAGCATCGCAGATGTATGGGCCGGATTACCAATCATTGTGTACTGTCAGGTGTTAGCATTTTATAAGTCCATCGCATTAAACTTAACACCTGATAATCCTTGCCCTACGGGAGAGGTAAACCGAGTTGTTCAAGGGGTGACCATCTACCCTTTTGACAAAAATCATGATTAAGTATTATCAACTAAAGTAAAACTGTTAGGAACTATTCATGGCACTTTACGGTGTAGATATCGGTGGAACTAAAATTGAAACGGCCATTTTTGATGGGCACTTTCATTTATTAAAACGTTGGCGTGTAACCACGCCAACAGATAACTACCAACTTTTTTTAGCCACCATAGAGCAACAAATAGCACGGGCCGACCGCATCAGTGGGCAACAGGGTACATTAGGTATAGGTATGCCTGGCTTAATCAATAGTCAGGGCAAAGTATTATCGGCAAATGTTCCCTGTGCCACGAATAAAGATATTGCACAAGATTTAAGTCGGTTATTAAAACGCCCAATTAGTATTAAAAATGATACTCGTTGTTTTGCCCTATCGGAGGCAACACTTGGCGCGGGAAAACACCACAAACGAGTATTTGGTGCGATACTGGGTACTGGTGCCGCAGGCGGTTTATGTGTCAATGGCCGACTAGAAAACACCCAACTCGGCATCGCTGGTGAATATGGTCATTTACCGTTATCAGCACAGCTTCAGCAGAAATACCAATTACCAATTTTTACTTGTGGTTGTGGCTTAGTAGGTTGCGCGGAAAGTTATATTGCAGGCCCAGGTATTGAACGCTTATATACCCATTTCACTGGACAAGCTGAAAATGCAAAAACTTGGCATGATAAACTAAAACAAAACGATGCGAATGCCAACAAAGTGTTCGCTTGTTATATCGATATTTTAGGTGAAACATTCGCGACATTAGTAAAATTACAAGAGCCAGACATGATTGTCTTAGGGGGCGGCTTATCTCAGATTGCCCCAATCGTGACCCAACTACCTAAGGCAATCAAAGCACACCTATTTGCTGGTTTCTCCGCGCCTCAAGTCGTTGCCGCGCAATTTGGAGACTCAAGTGGTGTTAGGGGTGCAGCTATTTTAGGGAGTCAATTACCGCATGAATAATCGTTATTACCTTAAATGCGCAAAAGTGATCACTGAGCAGGCAATTACCAGCGAACAATTCGTCCTAATTGAACAGGGAAAAATTACTGAAATCGCGCATACGCCCCAAAAGAATATTGCCATTTATGATATCGGTGACAACCTGTTAGCGCCCGGCATGATTGATCTCCACATTCATGGCAGGGAAGGTTGTGATGTGATGGACGCTAAACTAGAGTCCATAAATACCATTTCTCAATCATTAACTAAACACGGCGTAGTGGGCTTTCTCGCAACCACAGTAACCGCAAACTGGCAACAGACCCTAGCAGCATTTGAAGTCATAGGCCAAGCGAGTCACACTAAACTATCAGGCGCTCAGGTGCTAGGCGCCTATAATGAAGGATTATTTTTTACTGAAACCCACAAAGGGGCTCATAACGAGAAATTCTTTTTGCCACTGACAAAAGAGCGTGTCGATGCCATTGTCCACGCCAGCCAAGGTGCGTTAAAAGTCATGGCATTAGCGCCAGAGTTTAACGATTCAACTGAAATCATCGAGTATTTAGACTCCTTAGGCGTCAAGGTGATGCTAGGTCACACTAACGCTAACTATCAACAAACCGTCGATGCATTAGCCGCAGGCGCTTGTGGCGGGGTGCATATATTTAACGGCATGAGCGGCATTCATCACAGAGATCCGGGCTGTGCGGGCGCCGTACTTATGGACAAAAATGCCCTCGCGGAAGTTATTGCCGATGGTGTCCATTTACACCCCACCATCATGGCGTTGATCTATCGCTTGAAAGGGCCTGAAAAAATCGCGTTGATCAGTGATTGTATTAGTGCCGGTGGATTTAGTGATGGTACATACCGACTTGGCGAATTAGACGTTATCGTCGAACAAGGTATCGCACGCACTAAATCAGGCTCACTTGCAGGGAGTACACTTACGTTAGAGAAAAGTGTGAAAAACATGGTGAGTATGGTTGATATTCCCTTGATAGAAGCCATTCATATGGCGAGCCTTGTACCTGCGCAACACTTAGGTTTAGACAAAGAACTAGGCAGTATAGCATTAAACAAACGTGCGTCCTTTGCCATTTTATCAAACAATTTAACAGTACAAGCCACCATCATTGACGGTGAACTTGTCTACTCCCGCACAGGTTATCAAGCACTTAGTACACCGTTCACGGGGTAATACGCGATGAACAGCGTGATAAATAACACCTTTGATGCCATCGTAATTGGTAGTGGCATAACAGGAGGCTGGGCAGCAAAAGAACTTACCGAAAATGGCTTAAAAGTCTTAGTGCTTGAACGAGGTAGAATGGTCGAGCACATTAAGGATTACCCCACAGCACATCTTGAACAATGGGAGCTGCCCTTTCGAAATACTCCTAGTCAGCAAGAGCAGCTAACTCAATTTAAACAGGCACGTAGTGGCTTTGCCACTAATCAAGATATCAAACACTGGTTTGTTAATGATGTTACCCACCCTTACTCAGAAGAAAAACGATTTGATTGGTTGAGGGGGTATCATGTTGGTGGTCGCTCACTTACTTGGGGGAGGCAATGCCTAAGGCTCAGTGATATCGATTTCAACGCGAACCTCAATGACAATCACGGTGTCGATTGGCCTGTTCGCTATAAAGATATAGCCCCTTGGTACGATAAAGTAGAGCAGTTTATCGGCGTGATCGGTGAGCCTCTTAATCTTGAGCAGTTACCAGATGGCCAGTTTCTTCCACCGATGCCATTAAATTGTGTTGAAAAGGACTTTAAAAATGTCCTGCAACAACACTTTGATGACAGGCACCTGACTATCGGCAGAGTGGCTCACTTAACAGGCGATAAGCATTTTACTGGCCGCAGTAACTGCACTTATCGTAACCGCTGTATGCGAGGCTGTCCTACTGGCAGCTATTTTAGTAGTAACTCTTCAACACTTCCTGCAGCACAACGCACAGGAAATATGACATTACGGTCAGATGCTATCGTCAGCGAGATAATTTATGATGCACAAAGCCAACTGGCAACCGGCGTAAAAGTGATCGACGCTCACAGTCATCAACAACAAATTTTTTATGCCAATATTATCTTTTGCTGCGCGTCCACCATTGCAACAACAGCTTTATTGTTACAATCAACCTCAAAGCGCTTTCCAAATGGCTTAGGCAATGATAGCGGCCAACTTGGTCATAACCTGATGGATCACCACTTTCGCATCGGTGCCACAGCCACCGTTGAAAAATTTAATCACCTTGTTGATCAAGGTCGACGCCCCGTTGGTTTTCATATCCCCCGCTTTCGCAATGTGCCGTCAACAGCTCACCAACAAGAAGCGGTCAATTTTTTGCGAGGTTATGGCTATCAAGGCTATGCCACACGTTCTGATTGGCGTAGAGGGTTCAAGGAAATGTCCTTTGGTGCCGACATGAAAGATGCGTTGCTCACGCCTGGGCCATGGCGCGTCGCATTAATCGGCTTTGGCGAATGTTTACCTCAGTTTCATAATAAGCTGACACTTGATTATCATAAACGCGACCAATGGGGCTTACCTACAGTTTCATTTAACTGTCAATTCGGTAGCAATGAACAACGAATGCGGGAAGACATGAAAGCACAAGCCGTGAAGATGCTGCAATTAGCGGGGTACAGCAAGGTTACTCCTTATGATGACAACTCATTTCCTGGTCAGGCAATCCATGAAATGGGCACAGCCCGTATGGGCAAAGATCCAAAAACATCCGTGGTCAACCGCCATAATCAATTGCATAGCGTAGCGAATGTTTATGTCACCGATGGCGCTTTTATGGCCTCTTCTGGTTACCAAAACCCTTCGTTAACTTATATGGCATTCACCGCAAGGGCTGCCCATCACGCTGTTAAGGCATTTAAACAAGGAAAATATCAACATGGAACGTCGTGATGCCCTCAAAACGCTAGTCAAATCACTAGGATTAGCAATTAGCAGTCAGACATTACTTACTACCTTAACCGCATGCCAACAAACAGACAGTCAAAGCAAACAGCGCTTTTTTACCCATAAACAATGGCAGTTGCTCACCCAGTTAAGTGACGTTATTTTACCTAATACTCAGACCCCAGGAGCCATAGCGTTACAATTGCCGAGCTTTGTCGATGAGATGGTGTCGCATACCTTATTAGCAGAGCATCAAGTTAATTTTTTAACCGGCCTAGACTTATTACATAATGAGCTGTTATCAAATAACAGACACTATCAATCAAAGGACATTCAAGCATTATTATCCCGTTACTTTGATATCCCGCCAGCAAAACAACAACAGATGAGGCAGTTAACACAATTACCCAGCAAAGATATCGTAACAGCCGACAAAAATAACTATTATCGTTACTACTGCTTGCTCACCTTACGACAATTATTATTACTAGGTTATTATACCAACGAGGAGTTGATCCGTATCACTCAACCACAGCGGCGCTTTCCAATCCCCTATCAACCCGCCGAGTAATGCCAATTAACTAAATAACCTCAGCAGCATAACAAAAAAGGGAAGGTATACCTTCCCTTGTTACGTTTCACTTAAGTGATAACTCTTCATTAAACAGCGGCAGCTAAGTTTACCATTGGCGCTTTTTGTGACCCCATACGGCATAATAAAGAATGAAGGCATAGCAAGGTAGCATCACCCAATACGACATTTGTGAATTACCGGTATATTCCACCATAAAGCCATAAAAAAGTGGGAATAATGCGCCCCCCGAAATCCCCATGATCAACACAGCAGACCCCATTGCGGTTTGTTTACCTAAATCTTTGAGTGCCATTGGCCATACGGCAGGCCAAACAATCGCATTAGCAAACCCTAACAATGCAACAAATAACACAGTGTTCGGAATTGCCGGCACACCCGTCCATGCAAATAGCAGCTCCCATATCCAGGTACTTTGCTGTGAGGTGAGCAAGATTAACGTCACAAATATCAGTCCTAACACAGCAGAGCTCATTAGCGCCTTTTCTTGAGAGATCAATCTTGGAATGGTCAAGATACCCACAATGTAGGCAAGTACCATAAATGCCATGGTATACGAGGTTAACTCGCCAAAATTAGTGACGCCTAAGCCTTTACCATAAAGCCCTATGGTATCGCCGGCTATCACTTCAACGCCAATGTATAAAAACAGTGTTATCGCCCCCATCACCAAGTGAGGAAAATGCATGATCCCTTTTTTATTATCGTCATCTTTAGCACTATCACTTGTTTCATCTTCCGCTAAGTCAACTTCTGGCAAAGGCGAAAAGTAAATAAACACCGATAAAAGTGCCAGCATTGCCGCCATGATCAAGTAAGGGGTGATCAATCGGTTAGACAATTCTTGAAGTTCTATCATTCTTTGCTCTATTGCTAAGCCTGACAGACGAGCTTCATTAAACTGAGACATATCAGTCAATACATATGCGGTGAAAAAAATCGGAGCGATAATGCCCGCACTCTTATTTAAAATCCCCATAAAACTGATCCGTACCGCTGCTGATTTAGCCGGACCAATCACCACAAGGTACGGGTTTGCTGCCGTTTGTAATACAGTTAACCCAGTACCTAAGATAAATAATGCCGCAAGAAAAATGGCGTACATTTTGGTTTGTGCCGCGGGAATAAACACTAAGGCACCAAGCGTCATGATCACTAAACCACCAACAATGCCATTTTTATATCCAACCCGCTTTAACAATGCGGCCGACGGTAGTGCCATCACAGTGTAAGCGACATAAAAAACCAAGGTGACTAAATAAGCTTCAATATGATTGAGCTCACAAGTAATTTGTAAAAACGGGATCAATGAGCCGTTTAACCAGGTCACAAAGCCAAACATAAAAAACAGCCCACCAATGATTATCATAGGCAGGTAACGGTTGAGTGTCCCCTCAGCATTGAGTGGCCGAGAAACGATTTGAGTTGTCATGATAACGTCCTAAAGTAACAAGTTAGAGCTATTGCTTGTATATTTCCACACTCTAGCATATTTAACAACACATTTTGAAAGTTTCATTAACTTTCAGATCAAACTTTCTGTTTTCAATTCACCTGTTGCCTTTTTCATTAAAATAACGAACAATGGCCGTATGACGCCTGTTAGCACTTAGTTTTCAATAAGTTCTAACCATAGCAACCTTATTAAACAGAGAATGAATATGCTAAGTACCATTGAAAGACGCCAGGAAATCGTATTATTGACTGAAAAGAAAGGTAATGTCTCAGTCAAAGAACTGGCTGAAACATTTAATATCTCTACCGTTACCATTCGTAATGATTTAAATGAACTCAATCGCTTAGGGTTACTTGTTCGTTCAAGAGGCGGGGCCGTTCCTAGTAACCGCCTTACCAAAGAGTTGTCAATTAAAGAAAAACACAGTAAAAACCATAAAGTAAAACAAAAACTCGGTGAAGCGGTAGCTCAATTAATTAAAGACGGTGACGCCATCATACTCGATTCTGGCTCCACTACAGAAGAAGTGGCTCGTAGCTTGCTCGATAAAAAAGAATTAACGGTAATGACGAACGGGTTAAACATCGCCAACGAACTAGCTCAAGCTGAAAATTGCGATATATTCATCACCGGTGGCCGATTAAGAAAAAAATCCATGTCTTTTTACGGTACTCACGCCGAAGAGCGCTTAAAATACTATAACTTTGGCAAAGTGATTTTAGGGGTCGATGGTATCGATCTCAATCGCGGTATTAGCACGCATTATGAACCTGAAGCAAACTATAATCGCGCCATGTGTGACAACGCGGAACAAATTATTGTAGTAACCGACTCATCAAAGTTTGGCAAACGTTCTCTTCACTCGATTATCGCACTCAATAAAATTGATATTCTTGTCACCGATAGTAATCTTTCAAAAGAATACAAAGACGCAATTGAAGCCCTTAACATTGAATTACATATCGTGAATATTTAATGATTATCGCCTGCTGTCACCATAAAAATTCAGCCAATGTTTCATGGCTCTAGTAGCCCGTTGCTAGCGCCATACCATTAGGTTTGGCGGTATAACTCTATGCTTGTGAGCCTAAATACTCAGCTGATGCCATTTCAATTAAGCGGCTTTTGGTGCGTTCAAACTCAAACAAGAGTGTACCGTCATTATACAAGTCTTCCTGAGCAACGTGTGCTGTGATCATTAACCTTAAGTGACAGTCATAGCACTCATCAATCAATGCAATAAATCGTCGAGCGGCATCATCCATCTGCGCCAGTATCACGGCTCGCTCCCCTGTTTCTCCTGCCGCAATATTAATATTAGAGCCGTTATCTTCAGTGCCTCTGGCCTTAATGGTTTCATATGCCTGACCACTCATTGAAGGCACATTAAATAATAAAATAGTGGAAAATTGTTTGGCTAACTCGACATAATCCAAATGGCTACGTGGCCCCTGACATAATTGTGAAAAATCAAAACAGATAACCCGTTGTGTTTCCTCAATACTTTTCGCTATGCAATGAATTTTTCGCCCGAGAATCGTCACGCTTTCATTTAACAAATCGTGCGGTTTAAGTGAGAATCGCGCCAGCAAACTGTTGTGTAATGCTGTTTGTGCTTGCTGGCAATGGGGTAACTTAAAATAGCATTGTTCAACAGTTAATGACCGGCGGCGATGATCTTGTTGGCCCGCTAAATGTAAAATAATATTGTGCTGCTTAATGGCTGCTATCGCAGGTAAAAAACGTGCTCGTTGCAGCCCATTTCGATAAAGCTCATCTGGTGCACAGTTACTGGTGCTTACTACAACCACTCCAAATTCAAACAGATATTGTAATAAAGTTCCCAATAACATGGCGTCACCAATATCAGAGACAAAAAACTCATCAAAACACAACACTTGATACTGTTTGCTAAATTGTTTGGCAAGGTATTTCAACGGTTCAGCTCGACCAGCGCAGGCTTTGAGTTGCGTATGCACATCTTGCATAAAGTGATGAAAATGTTGTCGTTTAGCAATGCCATTAGGCAAACAAGCGACAAACAAATCCATCAAAAAGGTTTTACCACGCCCTACTTTGCCCCATAAATAAATGCCTTTTAACTCATTTTTTTTATGATGAAAGCGTGCTTTACCTTTAACTAAGCGATGATAAAGTTGTTGAAGTAAATCAACCGCTTGTTGTTGCGATTGATCGAAACTTATTTGATTGTTCGCAACTAATGATTGATATTGAGTGGCAGGAGAGCTATCGCGCATGTTTTTTTAAATAATATAAACAATCAACCTATTGTATCGTTAATAAAAAACACGATAAATCAATATCAACAGAAATTTGAAATAAAAATCATTACATTCAGCGATGAAATAACAGCGTTCTAGCCCGTCAAATATCACACCACCGATCACAAAGTCACAATTTAGAAAAACCAACGTCAATACAATAGTGATCTTTTCACTAATTCAAGCTAAAATACCTGTATACTTATACAGGTATTTTTATATGAAAGTTATTCCTATTTACATTGAGGCTGGTATTACGGGCTTTGAATCACCCGCAGCAGAATACAAAGAACTCGGCTTATCACTGGACAACCTATTAATTAAGCACCCTAATGCTACTTTCATTGGCTTAGCCTCTGGCAGTTCAATGCAAGGGGTTGGTATTTTTGATAAAGATCTGCTCATTGTTGACCGTTCATTAACACCGTTAAATGGCGACATTATCGTTTGTAATTACAACGGTAATTTTACCTGTAAAATATTAGATAAAGTGAACCGTCGGCTTGTCTCTGCCTCTGACATGCATAACCCCGTGACTGTCTACCCTGATGATGATTTTCAGCTTGAAGGGGTTGTGAGTCGCTCCATCAGAATGCACAAACAAGCAGATTTATCATGTATGCTTTAGTAGACGCTGTTGCTTTTTATGCCTCGGCTGAAAAAGTCTTTGATCCCAGTATTAGAAATAAACCCGTTGTTGTTTTAACCAACAACGATGGTTGTATCTGTGCGGTTTGTCCAATAGCCCGAAAACTAGGGATCCCAAAGTTCACGCCCTTTTTTAAAATTCGTGATTTTCTTTATCAACACCAAGTCGTCATTCGCTCGAGCAACTACGAACTATATGCCGATTTATCAGAAAAGATGATGAATGTTATTGGCCAGTTTTGTGATAACCAATATGTATATTCGATTGATGAATCCTTTCTGGCATTTCAATCTTACCCTAGTATTGATGACTTTCACGCATACGGACACAAGATTCGTCAAGCGGTGTGGCAGCAAGTAAAACTTCCCGTTGGGGTTGGCTTTGGCTCGACACCAACCTTAGCAAAAGCGGCAAATCATGCGGCTAAAAAACTCTCTGGCTTTAATGGCGTTGCCGTTATAAATAACGAAACAAACAGGCGCGATATACTTTCAAGAATGACTGTCGATACTGTATGGGGCATTGGCTCAAGGCTGAGTAAAAAACTCAAATTAATGGGCATTCACACAGCATTAGACTTATCAAAACAACCCGCTAACTACATTAGAAAACAATTCTCCGTTGTGGCTGAAAGAACCGTATCAGAACTTAACGGCATAAAGTGTATACACTGGGATAATATTGCTCCTGCCAAAAAAGAGATATTTTCTACGCGCTCTTTTGGTCAACGGATAACTGACTTTCACCAATTAAAATCAGCATTAGCCTTTCATGCAGATACTGTGACCAAAAAAGCAAGACAACAACAATCCCTTATTAAACGCCTGATGGTGTTCGCAGCCAGTTCTCCACACGAAGATAACTACTATAAAAATGCTATTTGCATACAGTTAACCTCAAGTACTGATAACACCTTGTACATTGCGGCTTGCGTGGCGCAAGCCGCCAAACAATTATATGCACCGAATGTGAGGTTTTATAAATGCGGGGTTGGCGCCATTGAGCTTACAGATAGTTATCAACCTGACTTGTTTTCAGGTGATATTAATAATCTCAAGTTAATGAAATGCTTAGATGCAGTAAACCATCGTTATGGCGCAGGTACTTTGTCAATTGGCTCAATGAAACCTGAAAAGTGGGCGATGAAACGAAATTTTATGTCGCCTCGCTATACCACAAATTGGCAGGATATTCCGAGAATAGAATGCTAAATTTTATGAAAAGATAGACAACCTTACTATCCATTTTCCGATTGATAGAAATAAAAAGATAATGATCAACAAGTAACTGCATGTGATATATCAGGAACGTTAGCTAACGTTCATATCGATAAAGCATTAGGTTGGTTATTCCAAGACGCATCAATAATCACTCATAATTGATATCGAATCATGCCTGCTTTTATGTCAAAGCTAGAGCCCCGATAAGGGGCCCATATAAAGAATTAAAAAATGCTCCAGTGTTATTCAGCCTGAATAATGACCTCTACTCGTCTATTTTCAAAGCGTCCTTGCGCAGTGTTATTATCAGCAACAGGCTTTAACTCGCCATATCCTACTACGCTAAATGCAGAAGCCGCCAAACCTGTCTTATACATTAAACGCTTGGCAACAGCATCCGCTCTGGCTTCAGATAAAGGCTGATTGTTTTTCTGAGCACCAACCCAGTCAGTATGTCCTTCAACCGTCACTTTAACTTTGCCATTGTATTGGCTGATGTTATCGGCTACAGCATCTATTTCTGCCATAAAAGTCGGTTTAATCTCACTTGACGCAGTATCAAACAATACATGTAAGGTAATTTTCTCTAATAGTGGACAACCCGCATTGTTGACCTTGATTCCAAAACCAGTATTCGGGCAGTTATCTTGCGCATTTTGCACACCATCACCATCAAGATCTGGGTTGCTCTCTGGAACACTTTCTTCTTGGATAACTAACGGTTTTTTCGGTTCTTCAATCAATGGCGATTTAGCCACGTTTTGCTTAGTCGCAGCATGGGATTTATTCTGTTCACTGCTACCAAATCGATAAGTAATGCCAAGACTTAAAACATTGGACTTATCATTATCAAAATTAAACCGTTCCCACTTCGCATGCAATGACCAGTCAGACGATAAATCATGTTGCAGGCCAAGTCCGTAAAACAGCTCTCGACCATCGAGTTTGTCATCACCAACAGAACTGCCAACGTTTGATGTCACATATTTACCTTGCCAGTCAAAAAGTCCTATTTTGCCATAAAGCGCGGTGTCTTCAGAAAAATAAAAGTGGTAATTCCCCGCAATAAAAAGCCCCTTGCCAGACTCAGGATGGACATGCTCAACACGATCAAAAAAAGCATTTTCATCGTAATAATTGCCAGTTACTCGAACCAGCACTTCACCTAAATCTTTATAACCTGCTTCAATACTCCAGTTACGATCAAAGGAGTAACCCAAGGTCAGATCATAGGCAAAATCTTTATCATCAACCTCAGTTGCTATAGCATCAATGCCATTGTTACCAAAACGACGGTTCATCTTGCCAACCGTAGCTGAGCTGTCAGCCCTGCCGACAGAAGCACCAACATACCAAGGTTTAAATACCTTATCGTTGTTAGCTGAATTGTCATTCGCCGTCGAATAGTTATTTGCTTGCGTTTGGTAAATACCTGACACAAACAGTGATAAGAGCGCTATTTTAATTGTTTTTTTCATGTTCTTACCTTACGTTTAAGCCCTGAAATCAAAATCAGTAGTAATAACCAGTAAAGGGTTAATGCCCCTCCACCTTTAGTAACAATATCATCACTTTTACTGACCGCACGCTCAATAGTAATAGCAACCTGCGCCGTATCGGTGCCACCATGACCATCACTGATGCTATAAACAATTATATCGTTACCGATGTAATTATTTACTGGTGAGTAAGTGAGAGTGCCGTTTTCTTCGATGACAACATTACCAAATGATGCCGACGCAGATAACACTCGAATAATATCACCATCAGGATCTGAGTCATTCGCCATAACCTGAATACCGACACTGTTACCTTGTATCATCACAATCGCATCATCAATGGCAATTGGCGGTTGATTCTCACTCAACAAGACAGCAACACCACCTGGGTCAACAATAGTACCATTTGCTTGGCGGTCTTCATCGTTCGGGCCACCATCCTCGATTGTCAGTTGCACACACCAATAGCCTGCAATTAATCCCGGTTCCCAAATATCGCCCCCCGGAGGCGGACAGAATCCTCGTTCCCCCGACGCACTATGTATCAGATTTTTCTCATCTTCAATAAAGGTAAACCATTCTTTCATCGTACTAAACTTACGATATACTGCATTATCAGGAATAATTTCCCGTTGTGGCAAGATGATCTGATAACTTTGACCAAAATCAGGTAAACCTCGAGCAATAAAATCAAAAATACCTCCAACATGGCTTGCCTCAGGATCAGGCACCAACTCGTCATCTGGCTGAGCGATATCCGAATCACTCAGTTGTGCACCTTGTAACTCTCCCCGATATGCAAATAAGCCAACCCTCAGACATACCCCCGGATCACCTTCAACCATAAAGGCATCTTGTTCACTACCTTGCTCAAGCAGCACATTACATTCATCTCGGGAATCGAGATAGTCTGGAATACCATCTTCGTCACTATCGCCAAAACCTTCCATATCATCAGGTATAAGGTCACCATCGCTATCAATATTCGAAAGCATCGGCAACGACTCAATCACTTCAAAGTAAATATCAACAACCTGAGACAGGGCTGGTAAGCCGTCATCAGTCACGGTTAACTGAACAACATATAAACCTTCTTCCATTTGGCTTGGGTCTATAGTAAAAGTAGCTTCATCAATATCTATATCTGTAACATTGCCACGGGTAACAGCCCAATCATAGCTATGGTTATCATCTACGTTTGGATCGTAAACTGAGCTAAAGATCACGGCATCCCCTTCATCTTTGCTGATAGTTAAACGATCTCTCTGGTTCTGTGTCATTAACAAGCTAACTTCAGGCGCAATATTACCTTCAGTAATGGTAACAACATGTTCACGCTTGTTACCCATATTAATATCGCCAGCAAGAGATACAATCAAGGTTTCATCATCTTCATCAATATTATCGTCATAGATGGAAACCTTAATCGTTGTTTCGCTGCCATCAGTGATAGTGGCAATACCCGACATCAAGGTATGGTCACTGCTGTCACTTGTACCTGAAACGGTATAGGGCACTTCTAGTGGATAAGTTGGAGACAAACCATTTAAGTACACACCTATCACGACATTCTCACCTTCCAATACAGTTTGGTCTTTGCTAAGAGAAATCAGAGGCCGTACATAAACTAATTGCTCAGCCGTCGTGGTATTACCCTCTTCATCTGTAGCTTGCCATAGGGCATGATTAACACCCGGTTCAAAAAATGTCGAGTCATTAACAAGCGATACCGGCAACGGATTACCGAAGCGGTCTGCCGCTGCAGCAACCCCTAAATCTACCTTGGTATATAAGGCAACAGCATCAATATAAACCGTACCTGGAGGCGTAACCGTTGGACCATTCTCGCCACCGGTTACTGTCACAGTGACGGTAGCTGTATCAAAACCACCAGCATCATTACTCACCAGATATTCGATAATCACCGTACCAGTAAAGCCATCAGCAGGAGTATACACCAGCTCGCCACCAACAATTTCTACGCTACCCGAAGAGCTAGACGCAGACACCAATGTCAAAAGGTTACCATCTGGTTCAATATCATTGGTTAGCACATCTAATGTGGTAGTGACTCCAGCAGGCATCTCGTATTCGTCATCAACGGCATTGATCGGCTCATCGACTGGAATTACCATAATTTCAACGGTAACCGTTGCCGAGTCTAATTTGCCATCGTTAACCCGATAACTGAAATTGTCTGGTCCGCTATAATTTGGATCAGGTGTATAAATCCAGTTAGCACCACTACCGGTTAACGTGCCATGAAGCGGCTGTGACATCAGCTCGTATGTGAGCTCATCACCATCTTCATCTCGGCCTTGTAAAGTAATAGGCAACTCTTTATCTTCATCAACGGTGAGCACCATCGCCTCAGCAACTGGCGCATCATTAATGGCAGCAACATTTAAGGTGATTGTCGCCTCATTAGAGTCTAACTCGCCATCCGATACCACAAACGTAATAGTATCTTTCCCAGCAAAACCAGGGTCTGGCGTATAAACCAATGTTGGCGCCAATCCAGATAATTGACCATTTACAGATTGTTGGCTGATACTGAATGTCAATGGACTACCTTCAACATCATAACCGATCAAAATAACGTTAACACTGCTATCTTCATCAAGATTAATCAATTGATCATAGGCTACCGGCGGATCATTGATCGGTGTAATACTTAATACAACAGTGGCAATATTACTGATAGCTCCCTGATCATCCTTAACCTGATAGGTAAACTCATCATAACCGTTATAATCAGCCGCTGGTGTATATTCGACAACTCCAGTTACAGAATTAATGGCTAAAGTACCAAATTCTGGCTCAGTAATAATACTGACAGTGGACACGTCAATAGAGCCATCGACATCAGTATCATTACCCAGAATATTAATCACCACAGGTAAGTTGGTTTCTTCTAAAACAATTTTATCTTTGTTCGCTATTGGCGCATCATTCAGCGGCGTAACATTAATAGTCACCGTCGCCTGATTTGAATGCAACGGCGGCTCAACAGGTGATAAATTACCGGTATCATCTACCAAATACACAAAGCTATCCATTCCTTGGTAGTCTTTTTCTGGCGTATAAGTCACAAGGCCTGTCACAGGGTCAATACTTAACTGACCATGCTCCGGATGCTTAATAATTTGCACCTTAGTCGGATCCGGCGTGCCATCTTCTGTATCAGTATCATTAGCTAAGATATCTATTTCAACAGGCGTATCTTCATCCGTTGTCGCACTGTCATCTTGAGCTACGGGCGCATCATTCACTCCAATAACAGTTATATAGACAGTAGCAATATTACTGATCAATCCATGCTCATCCGCGACTTTATATTGCAGTTCATCATTACCGACATAATCAATTTCTGGTGTGTAGGTCAACACACCATCAACCACATTAATCTCACCATGTGCGGGTGCTTTTGTGATGACCAAAGAGTTAACATCTAGGGTGTCACCATCAACGTCTAAATCGTTAGCCAATAAATTAATCTCTACCGGCATTTCTTCATTCGTCGTAGCGACATCACTGACCGCCTCTGGCGCATCATTAACATTAATTACTTCAATGGTGACGTTTGCAATATTAGTGATGGCATTTTCATTATCACTCACCTGATAACTCAACGTATCTTCGCCGTTGAAATTTAAATCTGGTGTATAGGTAACCGTACCCGAAGTCGGACTAATAGTAATATCCCCGTGACTTGGCTCCTTAATGATCACCACACTTGAAGGGATCAGTTTACCTTCAGGATCGACATCATTTGACAGAATATCAATGACAACTGGCGTCTCTTCCTGAGTGCTTGTTGTATCATCAGTAGCAACTGGCACATCATTCACAGGGTTTACAGTAATTGAAATTGTTCCTTCTAAAGATATCGCCCCTTGATCATCAGTGACCGTGAAAGTAAAACTGTCTTCCCCAAAGAAGTTACTGGCCGGTGTGTAAGTAAGGTTAGGTATATCCCCTGTTAACACACCATTAGTAGGATTCGTTGCTTGAGTATAACTAACGACCGTACCATCATCATCTGTACCAGATAAGGTAATGGTTAACGGATTATCTTCATCAACACTCAGACTTTGCGGCGTTGCTACAGGAATATCATTTACGTCAGTCACTGTGACGGTTACCGTCGCTGTTGATGTTCCGCCATTACCATCGGAAATGGTATAGGTAATAGTCACTGTACCTGAGAAATTAGCTGCTGGCGTGAAGCTTAAAGTACCATTTGTATTAATGCTCACCTGACCTGATGACGCACTTGCTGAAATCACACTTAAAACATCGTTATCTGGATCTGAATCATTAACTAAAACAGCGATAGTATTATTAGTGCTATCTTCCGCAACTGTCGCAGTGTCATTTACTGCTGTCGGCGCGTCATTTACATTATTCACTGTAATAGTGACAGTCGCTGCACTCGAGACACCGCCATCATCATCGGTTACTGTAAAGGTAAAACTATCATTTCCAAAAAAGTTAACATTCGGAGTGTAAGTCAAGTTCGGTAAAGTGCCGGTTAGCAAGCCCCCTGAAGGACTAGTCACTTGAGTGTAACTAGCAATAGTGCCATCAGAGTCTGTACCAGATAAGGTGATCGCTATTGGTGTTTCTTCAAGCGTAGATATATTCTGAGGAGTTGCTACCGGTAAATCATTTACGTCAGTTACCGTAATGGTTATTGTTGCTGCTAATGAGGTATTAGTTGCTATATCAGTAACCGTAAAGGTAAAGCTGTCATTTCCAATATAATCAGCACTTGGGGTGTAGATGAGATTAGGGGCGGTTCCCGATAATCCCCCATTCGTAGGTGCTGATACTAGCGTGTAAGTCAACGTATCGTTTTCAGGATCCGTACCTGTCAAAGTAATGTTAAGCGGTGTATCCTCACCCGTAGTTAACGTTTGTGGATTAGCAACTGGCGCCTCATTAATATCAGTCACATTAATAATAATATCGGCTGTTCCAGTCAGGCTGCCATCATCAACTTGTACTGTTAAGGTATAACTGGTCGTGGTCTCATAGTCTAACGCACCAATTAAAGTAATTTCACCCGTGGTGCTATTTATAGAAAATTTGCCTGCATCATTACCCGAAATAATACTGTAAGTTAGGGCATCGCCATTGTCATCACCACTAACTACCGTCACCACCGAAGTCGAAGTAACAGTGTTTTCATCAATAGATACAGTTTCAGGACGTGCCCAAGGCGCTATATTGATCAATTTACCAAAACGCACTGATGTGGTTTGTCCCGCTTCTGCGTAAAGCGCAATACTGGCAGGAGTGGTATCGGTGTAACCCGCAAAAGCTGAAACATTAACCGTATTGAGTCCTGGAGTAAGACCGTTCAAACGTATGATACCATTACTATCCGTCTGCCCAATCTCACCCGAAGTCATAGAAACGGTAACTCCGCTTAATGGCAACTCCTCACCATCTTGCACTCCATTACCGTTGGCATCACTAAATACATAAGCTAATACAGTAGCATCAGGTTGAAGCCCAATATTACTACTACCGTCATAGGCACTCATATCGATAGTTTCAGGGTTATTATTAGTCGTTACAAAGTAACCTGACGGCACGCTAGTATTTAATGTCAAACCACTGCCGCTAACACGAACAAATTCAAAGCTACCGTTATTAGACGTAAGGACATCACTAAAACCAGTTAAACTCATAGTGACACCTGGCAAAGTTTGCTCTTGCGCATCTTGCTCGCCATTTGCATCAATATCTTCAAATACGGTGCCGGCTACAATTCCTTGAAATTGATCACCAAATATCGCCGACTGGTCTGCTTTACCATTAGCGTCCAAAGAGACAGAAACACTATTGGTTGTCGTGCTGATATAATGCGTTGGATCCGTTTCAACAACAGAATATGTTTGATTCGCTGTTAAACCAGTAAAACTGTACAAACCATTGACTAAAGAAGTTGTTGTTACTCCACCATCTAAGGTAATTGTGACACCGCCAATGCCAGATTCACTCGCATCTCGTCTAAAATTACCATTGATATCATGATAAACCTCACCATCAATGGTGCCGGAAACTTTAATACCAAATAATAAGCCTGTATTCACATTGGTATCACTCACCGTAACAGATAAGCTTTCTGCAGTTGTAGCAACAAACCCCGTAGGAACAGTAATAGCTAAGCTATAATCTCCATCAGCAAGATTACCGTAATAAAAGCTTCCATCTCCTTGCGTAGTATTCACTACCGAACCTGGGGTTACGGTCATATCAACACCATTTACCCCTGGTTCACCAGCATCAAACTTACCGTTAGCATTAAGATCATTAAACACCAGCCCTGTTACTACGCCACGCTTCATATCGGCAAAATTGGCCACCGATTGCGTACTTGGCAAAGTCACATTAATAGAATTAACACTGACGCTGACATAGCCTAAAGGATCTGTTTCTTCTACCCGATAACGTCCCTCAGGTAATGTCACTGAATAATACCCCTCAGCATTGGTTCTGACCGCGGTCACTATATCGCCCGGATTATAGGTGACGCTATTATAAACGATAGAAGATGTGCCATTGTGATAAATACTGATAGTGACAAACGGCAAGCCTTGCTCACCATCATCTACACGAGCATTACCATTATCATCGCTGAATACAAAACCAGATATTTTACTTACTGGCACATCACCAAAATTAATAATAGAACTGCTACCTGAACCAAAAGATGTTGGCACTATATCAGCCGTTGTACTGGCATAACCTGTGGGGTTAGTCTCCGACACATAATATTTGGTATTTGGTGACAAACCAGTGAATCGATAACTACCGTCCGCAGCGGTAGTGGTTGTATTTAAAGTTACCTGAGCTTCGTTAGTAAGGGTAACTGTTACACCGGAAAGACCAGATTCAGAGCCATCTTTGCTGCTATCACCATCTTTGTCGAAATAAACTACCCCGGCAATTTCTCCCTGCTTAACAACACCAAACGCTACTGAAATATTGCTTCCCACACTATAGTTAATCGTAATATTGGTGGCAGAATTTGGAACATATCCCACAGGCAACACAGTATTTGAAATAGTATAAACACCCGCACTTTTCGCAGTAAAATCAATCTCCAGTAAACCACCACCAGCTGTTGTACCGGCATTCACGGCATCTAATGTAATGTCTGCGCCATCAACTACTGTTTCACTAGAGTCATACTGGCCATCACCATCTAAGTCTTCATAAACTAATACTGTAACTTTTGATTGAGCACGAATAGGAATATCAATAGCAGCAGTCGCCGCACCTAATACAGTGACGTTTTTAGTCGTTTGTGTATAGCCCGCTGCCGATGCATTTCGCATGCGGTAATTGCCAGCAGCCAGTCCTGTAATACTATAACTATCACCATTATCGACAAAGATATAATCTGTACCAGAAACTAATTGGCTGCCATCTTCTTTAAAAATTTCGACAACTTGAGATGAATGAGGATTCTCAGTCGATGACTGATAAACGTTATCACCGTTAGTATCAATAAATACCGTTCCAGCAATACTACCTACCGGTGCCGCAAAACCACCATTCACTGCTTCAAAGGTATCTGGCGGCACGTCTCTAAAGCCCTGCCAGTCTTTTTGTAATGGATCGGTATTAGAAGCCGACGATGAGTAAAATACACCAATGCCAACATTGGCATCGTAATTGGCAAACGCATCAGGAAAATCGTCAACCGGAATACGAACATCTAGGAAGAAATCATGAGACGTACCGCAGATCACAGACTGATCTTCGGTAATAGTTATAATAGATGTTGCTTTCTCAGCATCTGTGGCATTAGTACCCGCAGCGATATATTCCATAATCGCGACACCGTCATCAATAACGTTATTACTATTACTATCTTGATATAGCCAGACGCGATCTAACTTGCTAGATGCGAACGTACCATCGATATCAATGATGTAATCATTATTACCGTCATTCTCGATATCAATCATAAAGTTCCAGTGCGAACTCTTAAGCCCTGGCCCATTTCGCCCTGCTTCCGACGGATTGGCATCCAAACGCATACGCATCACTAAATAAGCATCATTGGTGGTATTTAGATTGGTATCGGTGTCTTCATATTTTATCCAAGTGCTTGGCATTGGACCTGGCGTTGCACCGTCAGCTGAACAAGATGAAATATCAATCGATGTCGGCTGCACCGAGGCACCACCATTAGTTGGGTCACTGGAGCCTTCGTAATCATAAACAGCCTGACCACCTACCGTGTAAGGAACAAAATTATTGATCGCTGTTGCTCCTCCTTCTGCGGGATCTCCCGGTTCAGGTTGAGCATTAACAATAACCTTAATCATCAAAACATCCGTTTCTTTACCGTCTGTTACTTGAATTTCAAAGTAATCAACGCCGTAATAATCGGCATCAGGTATGTAGTCTAATGTCGTTGGGCTATCACCTGTTCCTGAAACCGTCACACTGCCATGTAACCCTTGCAACCCTCCGGCAACTAAACTCCATGTTAACGTATCGGCATCTAGATCTGAGGCGTTAACACTTGGTGCAACCCAAGCTATTGGTGATTCATCTTCATCTATGGTAATCGTTAACGGACTCGTTTGAGCAATAATGGGTGGCGCATTAAGCGGATTAGTGCCATTGGCCACTTCATCACCATCTGAAACACCATCACCATCGGTATCAGCAATCAGCGGATTGGTGCCATTCGTTTGTTCATCAGCATCACTTAACCCATCATTGTCATCGTCAGTATCCGTGATATCTGGCACACCATCTTCGTCAGTATCAATGCCAGGATCAATAGATGCAGTCCATACGGAGAAACCATCTAGACCCGATAAGGTCAAGGTGTTTGCGGTTGTATCGACAATTGCACCCGGCTGTTCCGCCCATGTGCTACCGGCATCGATAGATTTGAATAAGCTCAATTGTTGTTCGCTCAACCCATTCAGTTCCGCATCAACATAACCAAAAGCAAACGTTGCGTTAAGTCCGGTATTCGTGGTGGGTGTAATATTATATTGGCGTTTAATGCTAACAGGATCAGACAGGGCAACATGCTGGCGCGTTATGGTTGTGCTGCCCATGTCCGCTGCTGTGGTGATCACAGCGCCTAAGCCTGCCACGTTTTCGGCAGATAAATTGCTCAGCGGGCGTGTGGTAGTGATACTACCGCTCTCAACGCCATCGACGATCGACCCCGTATCTTCAAACAACGTTGCCGTTTGACCTAAAGTGACAACTTGGCCGTTTAAATCTAAATTGGCGTTTAGTATGAGACTGCCATTAATCGTCATACTCGAATTAAGCGTCGGAGAAGCCCCAGTCGCTATCGATAGACCTTCAACACCCGTAGTCGACATGACGGGGGAAACGGTTGAGGTCGCATCAAACGTTGTTCCATTTAACGTTGCGCTCGACGCATTACCTGACGCATCCGCAGCTGCAGTGCCGGATGTTTCATCCAATTTGTAATAAGCTTTGAGATCCGTTTCTGCACCAGTTAACGTGGTGCGCATCGAGGCCCGAATTTCCTCAGCGGTGCGGGCATCTTCCCAAACCCGAACATCATCGATTTCGCCATTAAAGAACCAAACAGGCGCAGATGAATTCCAATTCATCCCCCCGATGGTAAAGGTATCTAGATTTGTGAAATCCATCGAGAACGTTTGCGTGGCATCCTCATTACCATCTACGTAAGTGGTAAAGGTTTGCCCAGACTTGACCAAGGCTACATGGTGCCAGTTACCATCCGCTACATAGGTTGTCGCAACGCCTGAAAAAGATGCCGTATTGACAGTATCTCTCAGGTAAGGCGCTAAATAGCCACCATTAAAGCGAAACTGTACATGGGTGACGCCATCGGCATCCCCCAAACCAATGATGTCTTTTTCTATTCCGCTATCACTGCTTTTCACCCAAGCTTCCAAGGTAAAGTTAGTGTGATTTGTGATGGGATAGGTTGCCGCAGTAATGTGATCATCAACCCCGTCAAAGAGCAGTGCATTAACCGCATCCGCTGTATTTGCCGAAATCGTCGGGGCGGTCACACTGGCATCAGTAATAGCGATATGATCAGACCAAAGCGGTGCACGCCCTAGACTCCAATTTGTCGCGTCATTCCAGTCAGCGCTGTTGCCTAACCAGGTATTAAATGTCGACGTATCCACCCAGTCAGCATCATCCATATTGACCAAAGTGCCGCTGTGACTGTTAACAGAAACATCTACCAAAGTCGTGCCACTATTATGTTCGAAGTTATAGTAAGCAACTAACCCAGTAGTATTGCCCGAAATATTTCGCGCCATATTCTCGCGAATTTCTTCAGCAGTGCGGGCGGTATTCCACACTCGCAGCTCATCCATGGCACCATTGAAAAACTGGACACCACCGGCACCATCATTATAAGAACCAATACGAACATTGCTGCCGGTATTATCGAGGATTAGATTGAGGC
Source organism: Thalassotalea sp. G2M2-11 (assembly GCF_017168195.1). Classification (GTDB taxonomy): domain Bacteria; phylum Pseudomonadota; class Gammaproteobacteria; order Enterobacterales; family Alteromonadaceae; genus Thalassotalea_E. The sequence continues at coordinate 703,608 of NZ_JADNYL010000001.1, read as the reverse complement.
CGCTGCCTACAGTGACACAAGACACCAAGGTTTCTTCAACACCATCAATGAAAATGCGAATACCTACACCGGATTCAAAAACACCCGCAACATGATGCCAGCTGCCATCATCAGCAGGATTGGTGGTTGAATTACAACGGTAATGATTACTGCCACTTGAAACATGAACCTGCATGGCATTATCACGATGGCGCAAGCCCCATTTCAGAGCAACTACGGCTGCGGACGAGTTATGGCGAGTCAAAATTTCGGTAGCAGTAGTATCATTGAATTTTAACCATCCCTCGATAGTCACGGCAGATGTGATATCACCCCAATTGCTATTGGTGACATTCACATAATCATTCACGCCATCGAAATCGAGTGCTTTGGGGAAAGGCTTGGCGGATTCACGATAAATAACATTGATATCACTGTTTAACGTTAAGCCGGTGCCATCGGAATTAAAATAGGAATCACCATTGCCATCAACAAAGGTGCTCACACCAAAAGAGTCGAAATAACTGCCGGTGTAGATATTAATGTTACCGCCACTCCCCGTGGATAAATTGCCGGATAAATATACCACATCACCGCCACCAGTATCCCCTGCAGCATTGAGGTCCCCAGCATTAAGCACAATGGCCGTACTGGAGGTAGACGTGGTGGTCAGGTCAGCGTTGATCACAATATCACCACTTTGAGTGACCATACTGATATCACTACTACCGGCATCCAACGCCCCCGAAATGGTGATGGCATCGTAATCATCTGTATGGTTTGTTTTGTTGACCACATAATTCACATTATTGCCTGTGGTCACGGTGCCGGTTTGATTAATGGTACCGCCATAAACGGTTAGCGAGCCGCCAAGGTTGGTATCACCGGCAATCGCGATCCCCGATTCGTTGGTTGATTTACCAATGATCACACCCGTCATGGTGTTGGCATTTTGCAGCACAAAGTTGGCTAAGGTGCCGCCCACGGTAACAGTAGGCGAACCAGAACCTGACCAAGTAAATAAATCCTGTGTTGGTTCACCGTATACACCATCCGCATCGGTATCAAAACCTGCGTGAGTAGGCTGGATTATCAACAACCCCGGGGTACTTATCGTCGTGGTATTGCCATTAACGTAAAAGCGATCACCATTAATGGTGATATTACCGCTGCCAGTTGAAATACTGTTTGTGCCTTGAATAGTAAACTCATCACTGCTTTGCTCGCCCGCAGCTGTCAGCGTGATATTACCGGCTGTACTGGTGATACTACTGTTAGCAAAATTAATATCCCAAACCCCCGACTTACCAGATGAACCGATTAGACTGATATCTCCCGCTGCGCTAAAACTCGTGCTGCCCGTGTTAATTCCTCGACCACCATTGGTGGCTGGGCTGATAGTTTCCACGGTTAACGTTCCCGCTGAACTCACCGTGACCGCGCCAAATGACATGGCATTTTGATTAACATCGCTTGGACCACGAGCAATCATCGAAATATCCCCAGAGTTCACCGTGGTCACATTCGCACTTATGGTCATGGCCACCGTGCCTATGGCAAGGTCACTACCGACATCCGCATCTAAAATAATATTGCCATTAGTGGCAGTTATCGCACCAGATGCCCCCTGATTGATGCTACCGCCATACACAGAAACCGGGCCGCTCACATTAATGCTATTGCTCAGCGTCACCGCGCCTTGGTAATTAAATGTAACCCCACTCATGCCGGTGTAATCACCCAAGGTAACGCCGGTTAAATTGGCAAAGTCAGCAATATAGAGGTAGTTATAATTGCCACCAAAATTATGACTCGCCAATTCATCGTGGGACCAACCCAAAGCGGCCCCTGAACTATGCGGCATCAAGGTAAAATGTCCAGTACTGTTAATGCCGACAGAATTATTTCCTGTAGCAGCACCATCCAAAATATAATCGGCAATCAACGTCACATCTCCGCTGCCCGCCGTAATCTGCGTAAAAATGCTATTGTCGACCTGAATACCATTGCGAGTGGCGGTATTGTCGACCCCGTTACCAGCCCAAAGCAGCACATCACCGCCGTCGGTAGTGATACTGGCATAAAAATCCAACGCATTGGCATTGGCACCCGAGGCGCCGATGGACGGGCCGTCGCCCACGGTGAGGCCGTTCCAGGTGCTGCTTGTTGCACCACCATCAGTACTGCCACCGATCCAAACATCTCCACCATAAGTGGTGATATTTCCTAATACTGAGACACCCCCCTCATTACCATCATCATGATCACTCCAAAGCACCACATTCAATGGTGTGCCAGACACACTTGAAATACTGGTGTTCTGATAGATTCGCCCAGCCGCTTTAATGGTCAAGGTTGATGTGGCGCCACCTGTTTTGCTGATCGCACCGCTTAAAGACATGCCTGCATTCACGGAGGACGTACTATGAAGAAAAATATCCCCGGTATTGCTGCTGGTTATGGTGCCAGCTGCCGCCGACGTGATAGTACTGCCAGTAATGGTAATTGGGCCAGCTGCTTTCACACTATTACTAAGGGTAATATCACCTGCATAGTTGAAAGTCACGCCACTCATACCGGTATAGTCACCGAGTTGCACCCCCGTCAGATTGGCGTGGTCGTTGATGGCAAGATAGTTAAACTGCGTGTTATTAAAATCGGCTCGCGCCAGTTCCGTGTGCTGCCAACCCAGTGCCGTTGTCGGAGTATTAGGAAGTAAAGTAAAGACACCGGTACTGTAGACTTCCATGGCATTAGCACCGGAACCAGTTACCTGATCGGCGATAAGGGTGAGATCGCCACTACCGGTAGACAAGCTATTGAAATTCGAACCAGTAATCGTCATGCCTGACTGACCGCCACCGCCAGTATTGCCATCGCCGGTCCAAATGAGCAAGTCACCACCTTGGGTGTTGATGTCAAAATTAATCAGATCGATGGCGTTGTAGTTAGATGCACTGCTGCCGATTGAGGGGCCATCGCCGACGGTGAGGCCATTCCAAGTTGATGTGCCATTACTGGAGTTACTACCGCCAATCCAAATGTGACCGCCCGCCGCCGTAATAATGGCTCGTGAAGTTCCACCTAGCGATATACCGGCATCATTTGAATTATTACTGTCACTCCAAATAATCACATTGAGCGGGTTACCCGTATCCGAAGAAATCGTATAGTCAACGAAAACTCGAGAGGTTGATTTCAGCGTAAGGGTTGAGGCGCCGCCACCCACTTTACTAATGTTACTTTCAATAGAAAGATTGCCATTAGCCTCAATGGTGACATCGGTACCGGCACTGAGGTAATTCGCTATATCAGTGTTATTAACGTTACAAGAAGCGCCCGAGAACGTGCCTGACGGTGACTCTGTACAGCTTGTTACTGACGTTGAAACCGTAACTGGACCTGACGATACAACGGTTGTTGTTTCTGTTGAACCCCAATCATCAATAGCCGTACCGCCACCAGTGGAGGTGCGAAGAAACCCAAAGTTATAGTTACCCTCAGAGGTGGCATTGGTGATATCCGTTAACGTGACCTCAACGTTAGAACCTGCTGCAACATCTTCTGTAATTCTTATCCAACGTAGATTACTCCACGCGCTACTATCTGCACATGTTTTAGTGACACCGTTTACTTTTACTGTGAGCTTCTGACAAATATTAAGTTCGTTCACTGCAGGATCATCAACGGTATAAAAACCTGTCGGAAATTGCACGTAAAAAACTTGATCATTAGCGGCCACTGAAAGTGCTGTTTCAGTGGTAAAGGTAAACGTATAAGTCGCTTTAACGCCAGGAGAGCTGTCACTTGCTGTGACACTAGTGTTGGTAAGCGTTCCTGCCAAGACCGGCAACGAGCACAAAAGAAATAACAACGCAAAAAGTGTTTTTGAAATATATTTCAGAAAGTTAACTGATTGTGAGTAAATATTTAGCTGAGCAATAAAACTTTCGAAAAAAACAAACTTTCCAAAATAATTCAACAACATACACCAATTCCTCTATTGATTTTAAGCATCAATCATTTTTTAGTATAGTTGCTTTTTTTTATTACAGTTTAAATAACTTAGTTTTGACAGACATATGATAAATTCAATAACAACTTAATTTTTAGTAATAAAATTTATAGCATCGTATGACTCCATGCGAAGTTTCAACAGTTACAAAAGATACTGCAACCGGACATGCCCAAAGGTATTGTTATTAGTACGATCATAATGGCGGTTTAGTGCCCCCTTCATAAACAAGAGGTAATTGTTCATAATAACCAAAGTAGCTAATGCACCAGCTATGAATATCGCGAATTTTTTACTGCGAATAACCTAATTCCAAACATGAGCGAAGAGAGCATTGCTTAAATGGTGCTGTGGTTGAAAGCTTCTATCACTCACTTAAAAGTGATCTGCTGTGTTGCGCACAAAGGACATTAACCTGATAGTTTCAACAGAAAAGTCACAGTATTTACATATGATCCCAAGTAACTATGAGAGCGCAAGAGATCAGCTACTAGCTAAAGCTTCTGCTAAATAGTTTACCAAACCACTTCATACTGTAACCCCTCCACTAGTGAAGCCTAACAAATTTCAAAAGGAAATCATTATGCAACTAACGTTTAGTGCTAAGCGGTTGTACTTTACTGTGTTTGACTTAAATCAGTTATGTCGAAATAGGAGTTTTACTGTTGCGGTAACCTAAAATTTACCACAAAAGAACGGAGGAAGACCGTAGTTGTTGTCAGCTACGGTTTTCATTATTTTTATTTTACTCTGTAAGTTTTGCTACTAAGGGGGATAATGAATTTAGCTGCTGCAGCGACACAACAGATTCAGTATTTGTTACGTCATTACTACGTGCAGCAACTTTAATCCAAAACAGTAGGGTCAAAGTTCCATGTATGATCACAATTTCGTGTACAACGCACATAAGTTTTATATCGATCTTTGGAAACATTAATGTCTACCAACTTTAACTTTCCATCACATTTAGGACAATCACCGCTAATTTTAGATATAAAAATTTCACCATCGTTATTTGCTTCTAAGTTAAACCATTTAAGTCTTGAGAATCGAATTCTAGAAAGCCTAATACCATTGATCAGTAAAAAAACACTAAATGCTAATAAAAAGAAATATAAAAGTGGCGAAGAATTACCAATCACACTATAGATAGATGCACAGCTACCAACAAACCCCAATGCTCCAGATATAGTTAACCATGATGCCTTAACAGGCGTTCCTGCAAGTGTAATAGGCTTTAAAAACTCTCTACCAATATAAGCAGCCTCTTCCTTATTATCGCCTTGATAAACATCACCAACATGCAGGTGACTATCTGAAATAGTATTATTTCCAGCAAGGTTAATACTTCCATCTCCATTTACATCATTACGAGTATTTGAAGCTAAGTCTTTACCGCAATGACTACAAAAGCTGTCGATATCAGAAACGGCTTGACCGCAATTTTTACAATACATAATTTACATCTCAAAATTATTATCCAGTCATTATGACTAAATCAGCGTTAATAGATTTTAAGCATCAAAATAAAAATAACACCAATTAACTGAATATTCTTTAAAAGAATCATGTCGTAACTCAAGCATTAGTATGTGAGCAGTTTTGTTGTTTCAATACCGAAAGTAGTTCCTGAAACATGTTATCCAATTCTTTATCTAGACCAGTTTCTTTGAAACATATTTCATTTGAAACTTTGGCTTTAACAATCTTTCGGCACTTATACCAAGTAACTAAATCACAACTCCAAGAAACGTTTAGGATATCTTCATTGTAGCCATCAATAAGCTTACTCATTGCTGAAAAGTTCGCATTTTTAAGCTGTTCTGACATATGTTCTTTTAGAGTTGATACTTGAGAGAAAAATTCTGAATTTGAGACATTACTCTCATACGCCTCTTGTGCATCTAGAAGGGAGTTAACATTATCTAATCCCTTTAACCTAAAGGCCAAAACTGGTTCATCTTTACATAATTCTTTTAATGAAGTTTCATATGACTTAATGAAATCTTCATCAATTTTTGGACGTTGAGTACTTACAATTCTGCATAAATGGTCTTTTATCATGTTTACCAACTCAGCAGGCATTTTTTCTTCTTCAGGCAAACCAATTTTATTAAAGTACGCTTCAGAATACTCAATATACTTATCTGCAATATCGTTAGGATCTATGTTGGATGTAACCAATAGATGCCTAATTTCAAGCAAATGAAACAAGACCGTTCGTTTTGCTTTTAACCGCTCAGATCTAGACTTCAAGTAATACCCAATTCCGCCTAATAAAGCTCCAACCGAAACGCCAGCTAACGAAGCAACTACTTTAGGATCCATATTTCCACCTATCTCATTCCTTAATCCATATAATAACCATATGAAGTTTAACGAAAAGTTTGTTATGTAGCAAAGAACTAAAGTGATAAAGAAAGGTATATTTGGACAACTGATCAATAGAAAATTGTAACTCGTAAACTAACGACTGTTTTAACTCACTTGGTGACAATATTTCTATATCAGGTAACCAATATTTGAGTATTGGGATTATTTGTTTTTTATCGGTGATGGTTGAAGTAACTAACAACCTGTCATCGTCTAATACTTTTAGTAACTGTTGCTCTGGTAGTAATGATGTATTGCAAAAATGTCCGGCAATAGCACTATCTATTTTCAGTACCACTTCAATAGGCTTATCTGTGAGCCAAAGCATGGGCGAATTTGTTATTTCACTATCAATACTTTTGCTACGAGTGAAGTTTAGTTGTGTTACCACTACTTCACTTATGTTCGCTACTTTGAACGATTTCAGCATGTTATTGTGTATGGCAGCCAAATACCACCAACCTCTATCGTTTACCAAGCGATAAGGGCTTACTTTTTGATACTGCTGTTGCTTATATGTGAAGCTTACTATTTGAAGATTCTGGATTACTAATGTTAGTGACTTAAAGGTTGATTGGTAGTTGGAAACATCTTCAACTTTCATATCACGAAACAAAAACGGTGGTACTTCATTATTTGATAGTCTACTGAATGATAGCGCATCGTAAGCAGGAAATATCTTAGACAAACCCAAAATATCAAGCACAGGTTTAATGTGATACTTACTGCTTCTGCCTAAGTATCTAGGATTTAAGTAGTAGGTTGAACCAGTACGTTGTATTGGCAAGTAGCCTAACCTTTCATTTAGGTCACGGTGCAATGTTCGAACCGACACCCCGTAATCTTGAGACAAAGTTTCCAGCACTAATCGTTCACCCATATTTAATCGGGTAAGAATCAGTCCTAGTCGCTTGGCAAGAGTATCGTGAGTATGCATCCACATATTTTATCTGTTGCGCCTGCAAGGGCATGTCGAGAAAGAATAAATATTTACTCAATTCAAGCCATCAGGCTAAAGCTTTTGTTATCAGCCAGATAAGGCGCACCAAGCGTTTCAATTTACTTTCAACTATTCACACCAACTCGACACCACCTGTCGAGGTAGGTAGTTACAATTTGCAATAACTCGCTCTTTTACCTGAGCAAAAAACTAAAAAGGAATATTCATAATGAAAGACAGTACAAAAAGGTATTTAGCAGCATTAAGCGCATTAGTGTTATCAGGCTACTTCGGCTTTGTAGCGATCACTGAACTTGGAAAAGGCAACTTAGGGGGATTTTTTTTTGCTATTGGTATGGCTGCAACTCTAATAGCAATATTTAAGAGGCCAACTGATGGAAAGCTTTACAATACAGCGGTTTTGTTTGGTGGGTTACCATCATTAGGTTTCATAGGTATATCTATATGGTTCATGTTTGATGGTTCATTCAAACCAAGTCACCTTTTTGCATTAATTGTTGGTGTTGTAGGGTTGTTAACTGTCAGCATAGTTATTGCTAAAGATGAAGAAATTGAAGCCCCTGTTGAAGCTAATGAGTAATGGATACGCTTATTTATTTTGGCTTATTTGTCGCTCTTGTTCTTGCCTTAATCAAAGCAGTAGATAATCCAAAAACAGCTATAGCTGCGGCATTTTTACTTTTATTTCTCGTTAAGTGTGTGGGGTAACTATGTTATCGCTATTATTGAGTTTTATCGTTTTTGTTGTTGTCACGCTTATTGTGGGAGCACTATTAGAGTTACCACCTAAAATCACATTATTTGGTTTTGCTATTGGTGTGTGGTGGCTATTTTTCTAAGTCGTAGAAACTAAAAAGCTAACCTGATTTGGGTTAGCTTTATTATTTTTTTACCGTTGTCAAAGTAATGAATCGTACCTTTATTCATGCAATAATATTTATAATTGAAGCATTGCTAGTGACTTAGCCTGCTTAAAGTTAACAGTCCCCACGTACCCAACAATACCTTCCCTTTCAAATTCTGACTCTGCATTAATATATGCTTGAGTAAATTTAACCATACGGCTATCTGTGATTTTTAAAAAAGAGTGAGAAAGCTCGATATTGAATGCAACCACAGAATCAGCTGGCGGCGATTCTTTTTCAACATTTAATGAAAAATGGGAACGTCTTGCTGCATCTTTTAGTAGTTCCATTTGCTCCAGTAGTTCTTGTTTGGAATTGCTCGACAACACAATATCATCCATATACACACTAATATTAAGGGCTTCATTAATTGAGCAAGCTTTAATGCATTCACCTAACGCACTATCATCAAGGCAGATCGACGCTAAAATTGGTGACTGTACATAGCCAAACGGTAATGAATGTGAATGTTGCTCTGGTTTGTAATGCTTAACCGTAGAAACCATTGCGATTTCTCTAGCTAGTTCATAACTGAGTCTTTTTTTTAGAGCTCTTGTGATTCTACTTCGACTAATTGACCCAAAGAAATCACTTATATCTATACTTGAAAAAAACTTATCATTTATATGTGATTTCAAGCCTTGAACATGACCACCTTGATTTAAATGATAGAAATACTCAGGAGCACGCCAAACACTTTTTACTTGCTTAGATATTTTTTCTCCGAGAATTTTAGTCGCTAAAGAAGGGACATATACCCATGAGTCAGGTTTAACTTCAAATTTATGAATCCAAGATGGTTCAAACGACATATCGACAAACGTACCTGTTTAGAAGAGTAGTTAAGAGCCATGTTAAAGAGTTCAATAGCTACAGGTAAAAATTCACCTGTAACTTTTAGTAGTTTAACTATCAAGATAGCAACCACTAAACGCTCTTTAACGAGGCTATGATCAGAATTATGGTTTTTCATAATCACGCCCTCCGTATTATCCTGACGTGCCTAGCGCAAGCGCATGACTAAAAACTAACTTTTCAGGACAACCATTATGACATTGAAATCAATTAACATTGAAGTCAACAACATGGCATCCCCAAGGATCACAATGTGACAGCTACAGAGGGGGCAACAAGTGCCTAACATCAGGAGTTTCAATCATATTTTGGACAACACTTACTGTCAATATGTTTCATAGGTAAGTCTTTATAAAATCAAAAGACAGGGAGACGACCTGAAACGACCCTAGTTGCAATTGTATCGTTCCTAAAGATCTAGAGTGTTTATGTTCTTGGTTATGTTGAAGTCGGTAAGGCTAAGTTAGCTGTAGGTAGTTGTTATTGGACAGTAGTAGATGCATATCTACCCAGAAATTACCCAGCTGCGGGACAGGATATGTACCTAACACTGAATTTCAGGCACAAAAAAACCGACTTAATGTCGGTTTGTAAGCCTTGATAACGCTAGCATTATCAAGAAATGGTACCGGAGGACGGACTTGAACCGTCACGCCCGCAAAGGCAACGGATTTTGAATCCGTCGTGTCTACCAATTCCACCACTCCGGCAACACAGTGACTCACAATCAACGAAAGTGATTGAAGTGGCAGGCATTATACGAAATATCTTACTCGACGCAATAGTTTTTCATAGCGAATCGCTTATTTGCTGATTATTTATCCAAATAACGCTAAACTCGGTGTGCTTTTAAAAACATATTAACCGCTTTATCTACATGCTGCACAATTTCATCTGTGGTGACTTCAACCTTTGGACGAAGAATTGCCTGAACATGCAAACGCCCTTTACACATTTCAATCAACATTTTGGCTGAAAAGTTTTTATCTTCAACTACTAACTGCCCTTTATTCGCGAGATACTGTAGATAATCGGCTAACGGAGTAGGTCCTCTTAAAGGTCCTGCTTGATAAATAAGTTCTCCTATTTCTGGCATTTTAACTACCACTTGGCTGATTAAACGAAATAATGCCACCATAGTGGAAGATAAAAAACCTTTAACAAACTTTGTACATACCGTTTTTAGTGCCTCATCGACGGGTTGTTGGTAGTCAATATTTCCAAGCACATCTAATTGTGAACTTATTTGGCGTTTAAGCACAGCTTTCAACAGCTCTTGTTTATTACCAAACTCACTATAAATCGAACGACGCGATCCCCCTGACTCGTTAATGATCATCTCAAGGGAAGTTTTTTCATATCCATGCCGTAAAAATAACTGTTGAGCCACAGTGAGTATTTTTTCTCCTCGTTTAGATAACAACGTTTGGCAGGTAGTCAATTTTCTCTCCTACGTTCGCACATTAATGAATATATAATCGATTGACTTTGGTACTATAGAGTACCATAATACTCGGTACTATGCAGTACCAATTGTGCTTTTGTCAATTATTCACTTTACTGTAGTTAACCTTATAAAATGGAACCAATATGCGTAATCTACTTATTTTGCTCTTAATTTTAACTACTGTTGCTTGCTCACCAGAGCAGAAGGTAACAAAGAAAAATATCCGCCCTATTGCATGGACGTCAGTTGAACAAACGGATCTCACCCAGCTTCGTACCTTATCAGGCATAGTCGCGCCAGTAGAGTCCACTCAACTAAGTTTTGAGGTCCCTGGAAAAGTAGAATCGGTAGCAGTTAACTTAGGTGACGTTGTCAAAAAGGGTCAGCTGCTTGCAACTTTAAGCCAACGCAACTTCCAATTGACCCTGCAATCGGCACAAGCACAATTAGCAAAATCAAACGCGGCATTAAGTGAAGCAAGCAGTACTTTTAAGCGCTTTAGCACCTTGATTGCTCAAAAATTAGTCTCTCAATCTGAGTTTGATAACGCCAAAGCAAATTTTCAAGCAGCAAAAAGTGCCGTGAATGTTGCACAAACACAGGTAGATATTGCCAAAAAGAACATACTTGATAGTAAATTATTAGCCCCTTATAACGGCAAAATCACCCGACGTTTTATCGAACCTTCACAGCAAATTAATACCGGTCAACCAAGTTTTGAAATTGAGGGAGATCATGGCTTAGAAGTTGATGTTTTAGTGCCAGAAACCTTGATCCAACAAATTGTCCAAGGTGATGTTCTCTCGGTACACTTTCCGGTATTAGCGGGGCTCAGTATACCGGGAAAAATCAACGAAATTGGTAGCCGCGCAGAATCGGCAAATGCTTTTCCTGTTACTGTGGTCTTAATGCAGAGCAATAATAAATTAAGAGCAGGTATGACCGCTGAAGTTGACTTTACCTTCGCAGGTGAAGGCCGAACAGGGTTTAACGGCAAGGTCTCTGTTATCCCCATCACAGCATTAAGGGCTGGCTTAGAGCAAAAAACCTATGTTTATGTGTTTGATGAACAAGCTAGCGTGGTACGACAACGCCAAGTACAAACTGAAAATATTTTAGGTAATAGAGTGTTTATCTCAAGTGGCCTAAAAAGTGGAGAAATTATTGCAACGGCTGGCGTCGCATTTTTGCGCGATGGACAACGGGTGACTTTACTTGACAAATCAACGGCTCGTTTCAATTAAGGAACCCCAATGAACTTAACTGAAATTGCATTCAATTACCGAAAAACCGTATTACTGATCGTTAGTTTATTATTAGTTAATGGTGTATTTGCCTATTTTACCTTGCCCGCCCAAGAAGATCCGACCATCACAATACGTGAAGCCATTGTTAGCACTGCCTTTCCTGGTATGGCACCAAAAAGAATAGAGCAACTGATCACTAAAAAACTCGAAGAAGAAATTCGAAAAATTCCAGAAGTTAAAGAAATAAAATCAAGCTCTTCAACAGGTTTATCAATTGTCCATGTCAAAATTGACGATAAGTATTTTAATCTCGATGACATTTGGCAAGATCTTCGCAATAAAGCACTTGCTGCTCATAGCAAAATGCCCGCGGGCACTGCTCGGCCTTTTGTCAATGACGAGTTTGGAGATGTATCTGTCATCACCCTTGCCCTGACCGCTGATGGTTTTGATATGGGGGAAATGTATGACATTGCGCAACATACCAGAGATACCTTGTATGCGGTTAAAGGCACTAAAAAAATAGAAATTTTAGGGCAAAAAGCAGAGCGTATATTTATTGAAGTATCCAACAGTAAATTATCGCAATTAGGGATTTCACCTAGAGTATTAATCGACGAATTACGCAGCCAAAATATTATCCGCTCAGGTGGCTTAATTGATACCGGCGCAAAAAGTTTTATTGTTGAACCTTCAGGTAATTATTTACATTTGGCCGATATCGAAAAAACCCAAATCAATATTCCGAACAGCGAAAACTTTTTTGCGTTAAAAGATATTGCTACCGTCAGACGTGACTATATCGACCCACCTAAAAAACTGGCGTACTTTAATGGTCAACCCGCGATATTTTTCGCTATTTCGATGTTACCGGGCTACAACATTTTAGAATATGCCCCAAGAATGCTTGAGCATATTGAACAAACAACCAACACCCTTCCTATTGGCTATCAATTAGATATTGCCACTTATCAAGCGGAACAAGTTGATAAAACCGTTAAAGGGGTATCAAAGAGTGTCATGCAAACGCTGGCGATCGTCATGGTGGTAGTGATCTTATTTTTAGGCGTTCGTACCGGCTTAATTGTCGGTGCCATTGTCCCCTTTGTTATGCTAACCACACTGTCAATCATGCAATTTACTGACATCAAGCTTGAACGTATGAGCTTGGCAACCTTGATCATTTCACTGGGTTTACTGGTGGATAACGGCATCGTCATCGCAGAAGACTTTAAACGACGAATAGAACAAGGTACTGAACGTTTTCACGCCATGCTACAAGGGAGCAAAGAACTAGCAATCCCCTTACTCAGTTCTTCTGCCACCACAATTTTATTCTTTTTACCGCTGATGCTTGCTGAACATGTTGCTGGAGAATTTACCCGCTCTATTTCGTTAGTGATTTTAATCACCTTACTCACTAGCTGGGTATTGGCGTTATGTGTCACGCCGCTACTGTGTTATTTCTTTATTCGCGTTGAGCAAACAAACACAGCACAAGAAACCAATGACACCACAGGTATCATGGCAAAAATTTATCATTCTTATGAAGGATTTTTACATTGGGTGTTACGCCATAAAGTATTATTTTGTAGCGTCATGGTAGCGTTATTTATTGCGTCAGTTTTCAGTATGAAATTTGTTGCTAAACAGTTTTTCCCTGATTCAGATCGCACACAGATATTAGTCAACATTGATTTACCCAATGGCACTTCTTCTAAAGAAACCAATCGCCAAATGAATGAAATATTCGATTGGCTAAATCAGCAAGAATCTATGCACTTTATTGAAAGTTACTCGGCCTATGTTGGCTTTAGTGGCCCTCGGTTTGTGCTGTCACTAAACCCAGAAGATCCTGCTGAAAATAAAGGTTTTATGGTATTAAATGTTGCTGAAAGTACCAATGTCACCGAAAAAGTCGCAATGTTAGAGCGTCAAATAGAACAAACATTTCCTAATGTCTCGGCACGAGTGAAGAAAATGTTTCTTGGCCCTTCAGATTCCAGCACTATAAAAATTCAGGTCAAAGGCCCTGACAGTGAAGTGATTTACAAAAAAGCTCAAGAAGTGATGGCATTATTACATCAAGTGCCAAACACCCTAGACATTCGTACTGATTGGGAAAATTTGATCACAAAGATCAATGTACAAGTTGACCAACATCGCGCTAAACGAGCAGGGTTAAGCTCAAATGATATTGCTCAGGCACTTGAAGCTTACTTTTCAGGGGCTCAAATTACCGAATTTAGAGAGCAAGATGAAATTATTCCTGTCATCCTACGAGCAAAAGAAACAGAGCGTCACAACTTAGACCGCTTGCGTACCCTTAATATTTATTCTGAGAAAACAGGCAAAGCTGTGCCCTTATTTCAAGTAGCCACTTTTGAACCAGTTAATCAGTTTTCTGTGATCCAGCATGAAGACATGTTTCGCACCGTCAATATACAAGCAAGAAATACTGAAATGGCGGCAGAAGATTTAAAGCTAATCATAGATAAAGACATCGAACAATTAAAACAAGATTTACCGGTCAATCATGTCATTGAGTATGACGGGGTGATCAAAGAATCTGCGGCGGCTCAAAAAGCATTAAGCGCGAATATGCCGATTGTGCTGGGGGTGATCATTATTTTATTAGTGGCCCAGTTTAATTCTTTTAGACAAACCGCCGTGATCATTTTAACCATTCCATTATCTTTTATCGGTGCTGTTATCGGTTTGTTGGTATTGAAGGCACCGTTTGGCTTTATTGTCACCTTGGGGCTATACAGCCTCGCTGGGATTATTATCAACAATGCCATTGTCTTGATAGACAGGATCAAAATTGAAATAGCAGAAGGGAAAACAGACTATCAAGCCATTGTTGATGCTTGTTTGACACGACTGCGCCCGATCACTATGACTACGATCACCACCGTGATGGGTTTATTGCCTTTGATCATCGGCAAAGATGCAATGTTTTACGGCATGGCAAGTGTGATAGCCTTTGGTCTAGCCATTGGTACTATACTAACGCTTGGCTTGGTTCCTGTAATTTACGCTGCTTTCTATCGGGTAAAATTGCCTTAAACCATCACCTGTTCATTATTGAGGGTATCACCACTGCTGCCCTCTTTAATGCATTGCTTTAACCAAGCTTTTGCCGATTCATTGTCCTGAAAAAAGTCATGCCTGATATTGACTTGAGCAAAGCTTTGATGACAAATGTTTTGGGTCAATGCTGGGGTGAGAACATCAGATAAATTAAAGGCAACAGCATTAACCAGTGACGCTTCTAAATACTGGGTTAAAAACAACATAGCATCTTGGGTCGCCAAGGCTTCACCATGTAAAATAATCAACGCAGTGTATTGCTCAATTTCTACCTGTTCACGCACCACTGCTAATTCTTTCGCCATCTGTTGAAAAAATTCAGTATTGCAATGTCCTTCAACATTAATGATCACCATATTTTCATCAATGCTTGTTTGAATATTGCCATGAGGGGCAAAAAAACTTTCTTGCATAATAGTACAACATTAACTAGAGAGGAGCTTACCCTAGCATAAGAATGGTTAACATAAAAGTGGTCAACCTCTTATATCTGAGGTTGAAGTGGTAGCCAATAGTAAAGTTTGCTAGACTCTCGGCAAAAATTGCCCGTACAAGACTCATGACTACTGATACACTTTCATTTTCAACTTTTCCACGCGCAGGTTTATTTCGTCGCATCGCTTCTTGGGTCTATGACGCCTTAGTTGCCATTGCCGTGTATATGGTTGCCGGTGCTTTTGGTTTTTTAATTTTTGCACTGTTTGCTTATTTTGGCTTCATTGATATGCAAGGTCATCAACACCTGATTGAAGCGCAGCAATCATCACTACTGTATAGCAGCTTAATTTATACCTGGAATATGGCGTGGGTCGCTTATTTCTTTATCTTTTTTTGGAGCAAAAGTGGTCAAACCGTTGGTATGAAAGCATGGCGTTTACGTGTCCAAAACCAAGACGGTAGTAATATCGATAAAACCACAGCGATGAAACGATTATTACCTACCTGTTTCGGTTTAGGCAACTTGTGGTTATTAGTTAACTGGCAACAAAAATTAAGTTTACAAGATTGGTTAACGGACACTGAAGTGGTGGTTTTATCGCCACAGGCAAATAAAGCCCGTTTATCGGCAAGTAAAGATTAACTTGCCTTATTTCTCATAAAAAATAATGCCACACTGGTAAAAATTACGCTCGGCATTAACGCGCCAAAAATCGCAGGCAATTGATACACTAAACTGATCGATCCTAATACTTGGTTAGTAATGAAGAATAAGATACCGGTGGCGACCCCCATCATGATCCTCGCCCCCATAGAAACTGAGCGTAATGGACCGAAAATAAAAGATAATGCCAATAATAACATCACAGCGACCGTCACGGGCTGAACAACTTTACGCCAAAAGGCAAGTTGATAACGACTTTTATCTTGTTGGTTTTCTTCTAAGTAATCCAAGTACTCAATTAAATCTCCCACAGATAAAGATTCAGGCTTAACCGTCACCACCCCTAGTTTATCTGGCGTTAACGATGACTGCCATGTTTTCACATGCATACGCTCACGGGTGATTGCTTGTGCAGCTATTTGTGTTTCAACCACATCATTGAGTTGCCACGCATCAGACAAATACACCGCACTTTGTGCCGATAACCAGCTGGTTAATTCTAAGGCCTGATTAAAACGGTATATTTGTATGCCATTTAATGACCCCGTATCTTCAACTTCATTAATATGGACAAAGTAGTCACCATCTTTTGCCCAAGTTCCCCCTTTAGCGGCAATTAAACTACCGCCAGAAATCGCCTGAGCTTTAACTTGTCGAGCAGATGCTTCACCAACGGGTGCCAACCACTCACCGATCACCATGCTAGCAAAGATCAACAAGGTGGCTGATTTCATCACCGAACGAATAATATCAAGCCGAGACATCCCTGACGCTTGCATTACCACCAGCTCTGAATTACTGGCCAACATACCTATACCAATAAGGCCACCAATTAATGCTGCCATAGGAAAAAACATTTCAACATCACGCGGCACAAAATACAGTACATATAACGCCGCATGAGAAAGGTCATAACTGCCTTTACCTACCGTTTTCATTTCTTCAACAAACTTGATAATGCCGCTTAAGCTCACAAAAACCACTAAGGTTAAAAATGTTGTTGAAGCAATGATACGGCCAATGTATAAATCAAGGATCTTCATGTTACGCTGCTCCAGTTCGTTTAAACTGAGGCAGTAAAGCCTTGATTTTCAGTCCGGTACTGCGTCCTTTAATAAGTAACGAAGTCCCTAAAATTAACGCTGTTAGGTGCACAGGCCATAAACCTACCGAGCTTGAGATAGAACCACTTTCAACCCCGCGTTTAATCGCGGTTAATAATAAAAAGTAACCTAAAAATAGTAATAAGGCTGGCAACATCTTAGCGAATTTACCTTGACGAGGATTAACCGCACTCAGCGGCACAGCAACCAGTGTTAAAATTAAACAGGCTATCGGAAAAGCAAATCGCCAATGGATTTCTGCGCTATATTCGGCAATATCTTGTTGAAATAATTCTGCCGTTGGAATGGCTTTTAATTTACGCCGTTTATGCTCAACTTTCTGATCTTGGATCTGAATGTAATATTTCCCAAACGCTACTTTGCGAAATTCATTATTACTTTCATCATTTTGATAACGAGTGCCGTCACTCAGGATCAAACGCTGAGAACCACTAGCCTCCTCAATAACTTCTCCTTTTGCCGCGTACACTAAACTGGAGTTAATAATAGATTCATGACTATTTTTATCACTCGGCAACTGAGCAACAAACACTTTTTCTAAACTGTTATCATCGCGGTTTTTATCGTGAATAAACACCACCGCTTTTTTGTTACCTGTAGTCTGAAATCGTCCTGCTATTAAGGTGCTTAAACCAGAATCTGCCGCCAATTGTTCTTTTGCTTGGTATTCATATTCTGCCGCTACAGGAGATAAGTACAAAGTAAAAACCCCGGTGATCAATGCCGTTATCAAGGCTAAAATTAACGTCACCCGAACCACATACCATTCACTAACCCCGCACGCATGGAGTATGGTCATTTCGTTATCGGCATATATTCGGCCATAGGCTAATAAAATTCCGAGAAAAAAGCTTAAGGGGAGGATCATGCCGGCTAAATCAGGCACTTTTAGACCGATAAACACCATGACCATTTGTCCTGGAATGCCACCTTCAGAGGCATCATCCAATACACGGACAAATTTATTACTAATAAATATCGTCATTAAGACAATAAACACAGCTAACTGAGTTTTAGCGACTTCTTTGAGTAAGTAACGGAATATGATCACGAAAAGATCCTATAAAAACTTAGTTTTTTTCTGACATTTTGACATTTTTTAAGTAAACTTGTCGTTTTCATAAGTAAATATTTGATAAGCTCTTATATATTATTTGCTGTGTGCGGCTATAATTATAGCCTTTAGCAAAATAAAAGATAGAGTTAGCTTATCTATAATTGATAGATTTAAGCAAGATAATCAGCATTTTTAAGAGAAAATGTTTCTGAAGATTGCAAAATTAGGAGAGTCCATGGAGTTCAGTGTAAAAAGTGGCAGCCCCGAAAAACAACGTAGTGCCTGTATTGTCGTAGGAGTATTTGAACCTCGACGTTTATCAGCCGTTGCTGAACAGCTTGATGAAATCAGTGAAGGTTACATCAGTAACCTGCTACGTCGCGGCGATCTGGAAGGTAAATCAGGTCAAATGCTGTTGTTACATCATGTTCCTAACATCCTAAGTGAACGTGTATTACTGGTAGGTTGTGGTAAAGAGCGTGAGTTAGATGAACGTCAATACCGTCAGATTATCAGTAAAACCATTAATACATTGAATGAAACAGGTTCAATGGAAGCCGTGTGCTTTTTATCCGAATTACACGTTAAAGGTCGTGATAATTATTGGAAAGTGCGCCAAGCCGTAGAAGCAACTCAAGATTGCCTATACAGTTTTACCAGTTTAAAAACGCGTAAAGATGAACCTCGCAGGCCCTTACGTAAAATTGTTTTTAATGTACCTACTCGTCGTGAATTACCCTTAGGTGAGCGGGCTATTGCTCATGGCTTAGCGGTTTCAGAAGGGATAAATACCTGTAAAAATGTTGCCAATATGCCACCCAATATTTGTAATCCGGCTTATTTAGCGGAACAAGCAAAAATTTTGGCCAACGATTACGAAAAAGTTAACACCGAGATTGTCGATGAGAAGCAAATGGCTGAATTAGGCATGGGCTCGTATTTGGCAGTAGGTCGAGGCTCTGCCAATGAGTCCTTGATGAGTATCATCAAATATCAAGGCGCGGCTGATGATAGCAATCCCATTGTATTAGTGGGTAAAGGACTGACCTTTGATACCGGCGGTATCTCCATCAAACCAAGTGAAGCGATGGATGAAATGAAATATGACATGGGTGGAGCTGCAGGCGTATTAGGTGCAATGCACGCGCTTGCGGAACTGGATTTACCCATTAATGTCGTCGGTGTGCTAGCAGGTTGTGAAAATATGCCTGGCAGCAATGCTTATCGCCCTGGTGATATTTTAACCACCATGTCTGGGCAAACGGTCGAGGTATTAAATACTGACGCCGAAGGTCGCTTAGTATTATGTGATGCGTTAACCTATGTAGAGCGATTTGAACCTGAAGCGGTTGTGGATGTTGCCACATTAACAGGCGCTTGTGTTATTGCGTTAGGTAAACATGCTTCAGGTTTATTAAGTACCCATAACCCATTAGCACATGAATTACTCAACGCCTCAGATCAAAGTGGTGACAGAGCTTGGCGCTTACCATTATGGGATGATTACCAAGAACAATTAGAAAGTCCTTTTGCTGATTTCACTAACCTTGGTGGTCGTGCAGCAGGCACCATTACAGCCGCGTGTTTCTTATCCAAATTCACAAAAAAATATCACTGGGCTCACCTTGATGTCGCAGGAACAGCATGGCGTAGTGGCGGTAAAGATAAAGGTTCAACAGGCCGTCCTGTCAGTATGTTAACGCAGTACTTACTGAACAAGTCGGGTGTCGAACAAGGCGAGTAGGCTAAACATAACCATGAATACACAGGTCATGTTCTATTTGTTAGATAACGAAGTCAGCGAGCAAAAAATGCAGCTAGCTTTTTTACATAGCTGTTTTCAAGCAGCCTATTATTATCGACAAAGACAAAAAGTATTCATCTATTGTCAAGACCAAACACAAGCTCATCATATTGATGAGCTTTTATGGTCATTTGAGCCTGACAGTTTTGTTCCTCACAATTTAATTGGTGAAGGGCCAAAACAGGGTGCAGCGGTTGAGATCAGTTGGCAACCACCAACAAATCGACGCGCAGTACTCATCAATTTAACGAGCACAGTACCAAACTTTGCTCATCAATTTTCACAAATCATCGATTTTGTACCAAGTGATGAACAATTAAAGCAAAGCGCTAGAGAGCGGTATAAAGCCTATCGCCAGTTAGGTTTTCAAGTTGATAACCAAGCTGTCAATCATCCACAAACATCGTAAGATTTTAACAATTAAGTAGTTACTCTGATGGAAAAAACATTTAATCCTTCTGACATTGAACAATCGCTCTACCAAAACTGGGAAGAGAAAGGGTATTTTAGTCCAACTGGTACAGGCGATGGTTATTGTATCGCGATCCCACCACCGAATGTCACAGGTAGTTTGCACATGGGCCATGCGTTCCAACAAACCATCATGGATACCTTAATTCGTTATCAACGCATGCAAGGCAAAAACACCTTGTGGCAGTCTGGTACAGACCACGCGGGTATCGCTACCCAAATGGTTGTTGAGCGCAAAATCGCCGCTGAAGAAGATAAAACGCGACATGATTATGGTCGGAAAGCATTTATAGACAAAATTTGGCAATGGAAAAACGAGTCTGGTGGTACCATTGGTAAACAAATGCGCCGCTTAGGTAATTCAATTGATTGGAGTCGCGATCGTTTTACCATGGACGATGGTATGTCTGAAGCCGTACAAGAAGTGTTCGTACGCTTATTTGAAGACGATTTAATTTACCGCGGTAAACGCTTAGTTAACTGGGATCCAAAATTTCATACCGCCATTTCAGATTTGGAAGTTGAAAACAAAGATAAAAAAGGCCATATGTGGCACTTACGCTATCCATTAGCGAACGGCGCTAAAACAGCCGATGGCTTAGATTACTTAGTTGTTGCCACGACCCGCCCTGAAACTATGCTAGGTGATACTGGCGTTGCGGTTAATCCAGAAGATCCTCGCTACCAAGCGTTAATTGGCCAACACGTGTTACTACCGCTAGTTAATCGCTTGATCCCAATCGTTGGTGATGAACATGCTGACATGGAAAAAGGCACGGGTTGTGTAAAAATCACCCCAGCACACGATTTCAACGATAACGAAGTCGGTAAACGTTGCGGTTTAGCAATGATCAATATCTTTGATAAAGATGCTGCAGTATTAGCTAAAGCCGAAGTGTACAACACCAAAGGTGAAGTAAGTGATGAGTATTCAAACGAACTACCAGCAGATTTAGCCGGTTTAGATCGTTTTGATGCGCGTAAAGCCATTGTTGAAAAATTTGAACAATTAGGTTTATTAGAAAGCATTAAAGAGCATGATTTAGTCGCACCATACGGTGATCGTTCAGGTGTGATCATTGAGCCATTATTAACTGACCAATGGTATGTTCGCACTGAGCCGCTAGCAAAGCCTGCGGTACAAGCCGTTGAAAATGGCGATATTGAATTTGTGCCAAAGCAATATGAAAATATGTATTTCGCGTGGATGCGTGATATCCAAGATTGGTGTATCTCTCGCCAGTTATGGTGGGGACACCGTATTCCGGCATGGTACGATCAATCAGGTAAAGTCTATGTTGGCCGTAATGAACAAGAGGTACGGACAAAATACTCACTCTCAGATGACATCCAATTAACACAAGATGACGATGTACTCGACACTTGGTTTTCATCCGCCCTATGGACTTTCTCAACCTTAGGCTGGCCAAATAACATGGAAGATATCAAAAAGTTTCATTCAACCGATGTGCTTGTCACTGGCTTTGATATTATTTTCTTCTGGGTTGCCCGCATGATCATGATGACCATGCATTTTATTAAAGATGAAAACGGCCAACCGCAAGTACCGTTTAAGAAGGTCTATGTGACTGGACTGATCCGTGATGAAAATGGCGACAAAATGAGTAAATCTAAAGGAAACGTTGTGGATCCATTAGATATGATTGACGGCATTTCATTAGATGACTTATTAGAAAAACGCACCGGTAATATGATGCAGCCACAACTGGCGAAGAAAATTACCAAATTAACCAAAAAAGAATACCCAGAAGGTATTGAAGCACACGGTACCGATGCATTACGCTTTACCTTAACCTCAGTCGCTTCAACCGGCCGTGATATCAGTTGGGACATGAAACGCTTAGACGGTTACCGCAATTTCTGTAATAAATTGTGGAATGCCAGCCGTTATGTGTTGATGAATACCGAAGAACATGATTGCGGTTTAAATACTACCGATGTTGAGTTTTCACTTGCCGATCGCTGGATCAGATCTCAGCTGCAACAAACCATCAAAACAGTGCATGAATCATTTGAACAATTTCGTTTTGATTTAGCCTCACAAGCTTTGTATGAATTTACCTGGAACCAATTCTGTGACTGGTATTTAGAACTAACAAAGCCGGTACTATTCAAAGGCAGCGAAGCCCAGCAACGTGGTACTCGTCAAACCTTAGTAGAAACCTTAGAAACGTTATTGCGTTTAATGCATCCAATTATGCCATTTATCACTGAAACTATTTGGCAACGTGTGGTACCGCTTACCCGTTTTGCTAAAACCGGTGATAGCATCATGATCCAACGCTTCCCGCAATTCGAGCAACAATTGGTCAATGAGCAAGCAAGTGAAGATCTCGAATGGGTAAAACAGTTTATCGTGGCTATTCGTAATATTCGTGGTGAAATGGATATTGCTCCTAGCAAGCCATTACCTGTGTTACTAAACAATGTAAGTAGTGCAGATCAGCGCCGTTTAGACGAAAACCAACAGTTTCTTTCGTCCCTTGCCAAACTTGAGTCAATTCAAGTATTACAAGCTAATGATGAAGCGCCAGCTTGCGCTACCGCAGTTGTTGGTGAGTTATCTGTGATGATCCCTATGGCGGGTTTAATCGATAAAGAAGCCGAACTTGCTCGCTTAACGAAAGCCATTGATAAGCTTGAAAAAGACACGCAAAAAATCCGTGGCAAATTAAGTAATGAAAACTTTGTTGCCAAAGCCCCAGAAGCTGTTATTGCTAAAGAAAAAGCCAAACTTGCTGATGCCGAGTCAACTTTAGCGAAGATGGCCGATCAAAAGGCGCAAATAGCGGCACTTTAACGACAAAACATTCGATTGTTAAAACCCGCAA
This sequence comes from Thalassotalea sp. G2M2-11, assembly GCF_017168195.1. GTDB lineage: Bacteria > Pseudomonadota > Gammaproteobacteria > Enterobacterales > Alteromonadaceae > Thalassotalea_E. The sequence goes on along the minus strand of NZ_JADNYL010000001.1, from coordinate 680,323 downwards.
TACCAACAACCGCATATAATTGTTATATGCGGTTTTTTTATGTCATTAAAAAGTCAAGTAAAGTTCATTTTTTTTCAAGATCTTGGCAAATTATTGTGTTAGTATTATTTCGCGTTGAGTTTTTGCGTTTCGGGAGAAGGATAAGATTAACGATTGATTAACATAAAGTTTTTCAACTGTTGATTGACCTAGACGCTATAAGAAGTGTGTTATTGGAAACCTTTCTCTGTCTGTACTTTAGGTAGAGGGCATTTACTCCGTAACTGGCTAATTTAGCCCAATTTTTAATTTTTAACTGCGAGAAATGTCGGTATGTCTGATACAGTAACTGGTAAAGTAAAATTTTTTAATGAGTCAAAAGGCTTTGGCTTCATCGAGCAAGAAAACGGTCCTGACGTGTTTGTACACTTCAGCGCAATCACTGGTGACGGTTTCCGTACCTTAACAGATGGCCAATCGGTTTCATTTACCGTTGAACAAGGTCAAAAAGGTCCTGAAGCGAAAAACGTTACCGCCCTTTAAGGCTCGTCCTTTAAGGCAGATAACGAAAAGATTTTAAAAGGAGCTGATATCAGCTCCTTTTTTGTTGGGCGGGTATTTAACTTCAGCGAGCATAAGCCATGGGGTTCTAGCCGCTATTTCTTAGACAAACCTGAGGTTATTTATTCAGATTATTTTCTATGATGTCCGCAATCAATTGACAGTGATCATCCCGATCATTGAGTGCCGCAATATAGTGGTATTGTTCACCGCCCGCTTGGATAAAAATATCTTTATTTTCATGGACTAATTCTTCTAACGTTTCTAAACAATCAACACTAAAAGCTGGACTAATGACCGCGACATGCTTAGTACCTGACTGCGCTAATTCAGTTAACGTTGCGTCCGTGTATGGTTTTAACCATTCAGCTTTACCAAAGCGCGACTGAAAGGTCATCACGTATTCTTCTTGTGCTAAATTGAGCTGCTGAGCCACTAATTGAGTGGTTTTATGGCAAAAGCAATAATATGGATCACCACTTTCTAAAAAGTACTTGGGCATACCATGATAAGAAAAAACGAGTTTTTCTGGCTTTCCATGCTTGGCAACATGCTCATCAATGGTATTAGCAAGTGCACTAATATATTGCGGATGATCATAATAACCATTGATAAAGTGTAGTGATGGGATCCAGCGCCACTGCTTAATAGTATTCACCACGGCATCAAAAGTCGAACCTGTCGTTGGGCCAGCATATTGAGGATATAAAGGGAGCACGACAATATTATCAACTCCCTGCTGTTGAAACTTATCCAATACTTGCCCAATAGCAGGTTGTCCGTAACGCATGCCGATGGCTAGCACTATATCTTCACGCTCACTTACCTGAAGCTGATCCGCGACTTTATCGCGCAATTTCTCGGTGATCACTAATAGTGGCGAGCCTTCTTTTGTCCAAATACTTTCATACAACTTGGCAGATTTCTTAGGTCTTACTCGCAAAATAATGCCATGTAAAATAAGCATCCAAATAACACGAGGGATCTCAACTACACGCGGATCCGATAAGAATTCACGTAGATACTGACGCAATGCACTGCTAGTGGGAGCATCTGGGGTACCTAAATTGGTCAGAATGATCCCAGTTTTTCGCTGCTGTTGATGGATTGAACGATCACGGCCTAAATAACGAGACTTCAATGGTATTCCTCAGGTAAATTTATTGAACGACACTATCAATAATCATATTTATCGGTGCGGCTTCATTGACACTGACATTATTGAGCTCCGCTTTATAATCGCCCGGTTTAATACCAACACCACCATCATGAGAGATAATGGCATAAAGATGAACCTGCTCGACATCACTTAACTTTGCTTGTGGTGTCATGGCACGGGCATCATTTAGCACGATATCAATAGGTAAATCACTGGCATTTAATTTCACTGCAGCAAGTGGCATACGAGTACCATCAGCGGGAGTCGCGTAAACAAAAACCACTTTATCTTCCCCTTGACTCAACTCTTGGATGATTTCATCGCTAATGCTGAGACTTATCGCCAGTTGAGGGCCAGTAGTCGCGTTAGTGTCAGCGACTTCTCCCCCAGTTAATGCTAAACGATTTTTTGCTTCGACTATCGCCGCTTTTAACGCATCAACATTAACGGTTGGGCGACTTTCATCAACCACCAACTGCCAAGCATTAATCGCCGCTTGATAATTTTTATTCACAAAGTGATCCATACCTAACAAAATATTGGTTGACGGATCACGCGCATCTAACGCAAGTGCTTTATCGATATATGTCTGAACTTGAGGTGTAATTCTCTGTTGATTTTTGTAATAGCTTGCTTGTGCTTTGGCGCCAAATAAATCGGCATGTTCACCATCAATAGCAATGACACGATCAAAAGCAGCTAATGCGTCATCAAATTCACCAATCCCCACTAATGCCTGTCCTAAACTATACCAAGCATCAGAATTATCCGGTTGCTGCTGAGTCATTTGCTTCAGTTTTTGAATTTGAACAATCGCTTGTTGCTGCTCATCCAGAACTTCGTGACCAGTTTCTGCTTTTGGCGTATTTAAAATAAGATCAAATGCGCCGTGTTGCGTATAAAAATAGCCACTAAACACCAAGATAAATATGCTTAACATTACTGGCCAAATTATTGATAACGGCTTGCCTTGCACCTCTCCCTGGGCAGCTTCTTGCGCATTATCTTCAATATCAGACAACAAACTTTGATCTAATTCTGCCTTCAAATACTGGTAGCTTTCTTCATCTAGGCCACCTTGTTGAAAGTCCCTTTCAATTTCTTCTTTATGTTCATGGTACAAACGCACATTAGTCTCATCACGAAAACTATTATCCGTTACTGTTTGTTGCTTATTTTGCGTGATGTAATGCGCCCATATCACTACCAATAATAATAGGATAAAGGCGATAACGATTATTAACAGTTCTATCATGGCTTATTTATCTTTTAAAATTTGCGCGAGTTTATCTTGCTGATCATCCGATAAGGATTTTTCGATTTTTTTAGCGGGTTTCTTCCGCAGTATCATGACGACCACAAAAGCACCTATCAATAATAAAATTGCGGGGCCAAACCACAAAACGTAAGTAAGGCCTGATACTTTCGGACGATATAATACGAATTCACCATAGCGCTTCACCATAAAGTCTACGATTTCACCATCTGACTTACCTTGTTGCAATAACCCATATACTTCACGACGTAAATCAGCGGCAATTGGAGAATTTGAATCGGCAAGGTTTTGATTTTGACATTTAGGACAGCGTAATTCTTTCACTAAAGACTTATAGCGTTTTTCAGTCACCAAATCATTAAATACGTATGTGTCAGTGTTCCAAGCATGAGCTGCGAAGCTTACTATTAAAGACATTAATACGGCACTGAAGATATGCTTCATGAATTCTCCCCTTGATACTCTTTTTCTAAGTTCTCAATCATAGGCAAAAACTTATCTTTCCAAACTCGACCATCAATGGGTCCAACATGCTTCATACGTATAATGCCATTTCTATCAATGACAAATGTTTCAGGCGCAGCAGTTACCCCTAATTCAATCCCTAATTTACCTAAGGGATCAAAAATTGACAGCTGATATGGGTCTTCATAATCTTTAAGCCATTGCGCAGCATCTTGACGATCATCTTTATAATTTAAACCGTAAAGTGCGACACGACCACTTTGGGCAATATCCACTAAATAAGGATGTTCGTATTTACAATACACACACCATGTGCCCCAAACGTTGAGCAATACAATATCACCTTGCAAGTCTTGCTCAGTTAACATCACCTTAGGTTGTAATAACTGGGTGAGTTGAAAACTTGGCATCTTTTGCCCAATCAATGCAGACGGTAGTGCCTGAGGGTTCAAGGACAAACCTCTATATAACACAACACCCAGTGCAATAAATAAAATTAGTGGAATAAAACGAATAATTTTATTCATGAATTATGCCCCTTCAGATAATGGTTGTTGCACATTAGTCGAAGCTGGCACAGCACTCGTCACTTTTTTACGACGGCGATAACGTTTATCTAGCATCGCCATAACACCACCTAATGACATAAAAATAGCACCCAACCAAATCCAACGGACGAATGGTTTATAGTGAATGCGTATTGCCCATGCATTTTGTGGTAATGGGTCACCCAAGGCAACGTAAATATCCCTGAATAAACCAGGATCAATACCAGCCTCTGTCATTCCCATCGTTTGCACCAGATAGGTACGGCGTTCCGGTTTTAATAACGCAACAAAATCACCATCTTTTGATATTTCTAACTGCCCTTGTTCGGCACTGTAGTTTGGTCCTTTAACCGCTTTAATTCCTTTAAAAGTCACGTCGTAACCAGAGACATTCACAGTATCATTTTCAAACATTTTAACACTGACTTCTCTTTCATATATCGAAACAAGCGTAACGCCAACAATAGTGACAGCAATACCAAAATGAGCAATCGTCATTCCCCATTGGCTTAAGCTCACCTTAGAAAAGTCATAGCGATTTTGGCTCCCTTTTGCTTGATTACGTAAATCTTTAATCACGACAAATGATACCCAAAACGCTAGCATCATACCAAAGCTGGCCATTACATTAACTTCGCCAGCATAAAGCACTGGGAATATTGCCCCCAACACAATACTAATGATTGACGGTTTAGTGATTTGTTTTCTTAATTCACCTTTTTTTGCTTTCTTCCAGCGGATTAATGGCCCAATCCCCATAATAATAAACAGTAAACTCATGATCGGGATAAATACCGCATTAAAGTACGGTGGTCCAACCGATATTTTACCTAAACCGGCAGCATCTAGTATCAACGGATAAATTGTGCCAAGCAGTACAGTTACACAGGCGACCACTAAAATGATGTTACACAAAAGTAACGCGGTTTCACGCGAGTAAAATGAAAAACGACTAAAGCTGGCAACATTTGACGCACGAAATGCAAATAAGGTAAATGAGCCACCCACCGCAAGAGCGAGTAACAGTAAAATAAAGGCACCACGTGTTGGATCTGCAGCAAAAGAGTGCACTGAAGTGATCACCCCTGAGCGCACTAAGAAAGTACCTAGTAAACTTAAACTAAAGGCAAATATCGCCAGTAATACCGTCCAGTTTCTAAAAGTACCGCGTTTTTCAGTAACCGCAAGGGAATGTAATAATGCGGTACCAACGAGCCAAGGCATAAAAGAAGCATTCTCAACTGGATCCCAGAACCACCAGCCGCCCCAGCCAAGTTCGTAATAAGCCCACCAACTTCCGATTGCGATACCTAATGTTAAAAAGATCCATGCACCAACTACCCAAGGTCTTGCCCATCGCGCCCAAGCAGCATCGAGTTTGCCCACCATGAGTGCCGCAATCGCAAAAGCAAAAGACACTGCAAAACCAACATAACCTAAATATAATAGTGGCGGATGAATAATCAGACCAACGTCTTGCAACAATGGGTTTAAATCACGCCCTTCTTGAGGCACCATTGGCCACAAGCGTTCGAAAGGGTTTGAGGTTAGTAAGGTAAACAGCATAAAACCTACGGCCACCATACCTAATACCGAAAGCACACGGGCGATAAAGGCTTCATCAATCCCTTTACTAAAGCGTGCAACGGCCATGGTCCACGCCGTTAACGAAAAGACCCAAAGCAATAAGGAACCTTCATGCCCCCCCCAAACAGCACTCATTTTAAAGTAATACGGTAAGTGGGAATTGGAATGACTCGCAATATATTTCACCGAAAAGTCATCGACAACGAAACTGTAGCCAAGAATAACAATACTAATTGCCGTAAAGGCAAACATACCGAAGGTTAGTGGTTTTGCGTAGCTCACCAATTTACTTTGATGGCTATAGATCCCCACTAACGGGATTATGCTCAAGCATACTGCAAAGGCTAGGCCAATGATTAAGGCAAAATGCCCTAACTCTGGTATCATATCAGCTCTCCGAATAGTCTCTTATGCTGCAAGTACGGCACAAAATACATTTATCAAATTAACAATTAATTAAACGCAGCAATTCTAACACTGTTTATCATAAAAATTCATCAAAGAGTGAACTTCTTATCGAAATGAGTTAACTAGTCTCGCTCGTTATAGAACGCAGTTATAGTATGATAATTTCTTTGCATGTAGTAGGATCTGGATCAAGTCATTAAAAATAACTTCTATTTAAAATACCATTATTCAGAAGTGATATATATCAACTTAAGTTTGTACCATAAATGCCAATAACTTCATTACTAAGTGCTCAACAGCTGACTTGTATCAGAGAAGAGAGAATTTTATTTGAAAATCTCAGCTTTAATATTAATGCGGGTGATATTATTCAAATAGAAGGGCCCAATGGTGCTGGCAAAACCAGTTTATTACGCATCTTGGCAGGACTTTCACAACCATATGAAGGTCAGGTAAGTTTCAATCAAATACCCATCAACCAAGATAGAGAGTATTTTAATCGTCATTTACTTTATATTGGTCACTTAGCAGGTATTAAAGGTGAAATGTCGGCTCAAGAAAACTTACGTTTTAATCTTGCGTTAAATGGTTTAGATGCCTCACAGGCAGAAACAACCTTAGGTAAAGTCAATTTACTTGGTTTTGAAGATGCGTTGGCCTCTCATCTGAGTGCCGGTCAACACCGCCGTATTGCATTAGCTAAGCTTTGGCAAAGCCAAGCGCCTATCTGGATTTTAGACGAACCTTTTACCGCTATAGATAAGCTTGGTGTGAAAAAACTAGAGCAACTGATGATAGATCATGCCAAAAAAGGCGGTTGTGTGATTTTAACCACTCATCAAGATCTCGCTATGCCGACTGAGCTTTATCAAAAAATTATACTGGAATACCGTTTTTATTAACTTTATGAATAATATACCTAATATGAAGCCAACGAGCATTAACATCAGCAGCCAAAGCAGCACTGAACATTCTCAGTCATACAGAGAGGCTTTCTTATTAGTATTTAAGCGAGATCTAACCATCGCTTTTCGCCATAAAGACGATATTTTAAACCCGCTGTTATTTTTTATCATTGTTATCACGCTTTTTCCGCTTGGTATCGGGCCAGAATCTAACACGCTAGCACGCATTGCCCCTGGCATTATTTGGGTAGCGGCATTATTATCAACGCTACTATCGCTTGATCGCTTGTTTAAATCTGACCACGCTGATGGTTCATTAGAGCAAATGCTATTAAGCCCACATCCTTTGTTTTTAATTGTGCTAGCAAAAATTATTGCCCATTGGTGTTTAACCGGTCTGCCTCTTATATTTGTCGCGCCTCTATTAGCAATATTATTAAACCTTAATGAAAACAGCTATCTAGCACTGATGTTAACGCTATTAATCGGCACCCCTGTATTGAGTTTTCTTGGTGCTATCGGTGTGGCATTAACCGTCGGTATTAAAAAAGGCGGCGTACTGTTAAGCCTATTGGTATTGCCTTTATATATTCCGGTACTGATCTTTGCCACAAGCGCAATAGATACTGCCGCAATGAACTTACCCTATAGCGGACAACTTGCTATAATTGCCGCTCTTTTTATTGGTTCATTAACTTTATCTCCATTTGCGGTTAGCGCCGCACTAAAAGTGAGTACTAACTAATGTGGAAATGGCTACACCCTTATGCAAATCCTGAAGTGAGTTATCACTTCACTGGTAAACTTATTCCTTGGTTTTCCAAGTTAACCTTTGTGTTATTAACTATCGGTATTATTTGGGCGTTACTTTTTGTCCCTGCTGATTATCAGCAAGGTAATAGCTTTAGAATATTTTATCTGCATGTGCCTGCCGCCATGTTGTCTATGGGCATCTATGTAGGGATGGCAATTGCTGCACTGTCGAGCTTAGTTTGGCAAATAAAACTTGCCGATGCATCGGCTGCTGCAATGGCTCCCGTTGGTGCCGTGATGACTGCAATTGCCTTATTTACCGGTGCGGCTTGGGGACGCCCTACTTGGGGGACTTGGTGGATATGGGATGCACGCTTGACCTCTGAACTTATCTTATTGTTTTTATATTTAGGCGTGATTGCATTACACAATGCGTTCGAAGATAAAACTCTTGCAGGCAAGGCCGCTGGAATTTTATCGCTAGTAGGCGTGGTGAATATTCCTATCATCAAATACTCGGTTGAATGGTGGAATACCCTACATCAAGGCTCTACCGTTTCTAAGTTAGGTGCACCATCGATGTCTTCAGAAATGTATTGGCCATTTCTTGTCTGTTTACTTGGCTTTGTCTGTTTTATTTCTTGGGTGATCTGTATTCGTTTTCGTAATGAAGTGTTAGCACGAAATGCAATGCGCCCTTGGGTACGTGACTATGTTAAAAACGTGGAGGTACGCTAATGCAATTTTCTAGTTTAGCTGATTTTATTGCTATGGGCGGTCATGGTTTTTATGTGTGGCTTTCTTATGGTGTTAGTGCAGCATTATTGCTTGGTTTAGTGATCACCAGCATCAGCAATAATAAACGTATTATTAAACAAATCCAGCAACGCCAACAACGCGAACAAAAGTTAAAGCAGGCAGCACTTAATCAACAGGTGATGCAACAAGAGCAAAGTTTACAAGAGGCAGATTCATGAACCCACGTCGAAAAAAAAGGTTAACTATCGTTTTATCAGTGCTTGCCGGCATTGGGCTAATTATCGGTTTAGTACTTTATGCACTGAGTCAGAATATTGATTTATTCTACACTCCTTATGAAGTCGTTCATGGCAAAGATGATACAGGCGTCAAACCAACGATTGGTCAACGTATTCGCGTTGGAGGCTTAGTGGTTGCAGGTAGTGTCAAGCGTGACGAGGACAGCTTAAAAGTACAGTTTGATCTCACCAATAAAGGTGAAATCATGACAATAAAATACGATGGTATTTTGCCTGATTTATTTCGTGAAGGACAAGGGATCATTGCCAACGGCTCTTTGATTGATCAAACCGTGTTAGAAGCGTCTGAAGTATTAGCTAAGCATGATGAAAACTACATGCCAAAAGAAATTGCTGATTCATTAGGCGAAGGACATGAAGCCCCCAAATACTCAGATGAACAATTAGAAAAAGGTTACTAACCATTAACTGATTGTTAAACCAATGACAGAAACGCCGAGTCTCTAACTCGGCGTTTTTATTTGATTAACTGGGGCTGTGTCGATGTCACCAACACATGAGGAATAATACGCTCACCCGCTTTATTGAGGATATTTACTTCGCCATGACAAACCGCAATAATTGATTTTCCTTGCTTTAATTCATCTGGAATAACGACTCGGCCACTTTCAGCTTTCTCTAATTGACAAACTAAATGCTCTAACTCTAATGACGCATCGCTATAGTAAATAATCGTGATCGTTTCTTTCTGACAATTACTCATAATTTCCCTTCATTTATAGTACTTATTTATTGGGTTATTAAGGTATACTTCTGTCCCTTTTTTCAGCATCATCGCTGAATAACATCGCCATAGTAGAATAAATTGTTTGCTATTCATACACTTCACATCAAAAAAATAGCAAAAAAAACCCTGAGCAAAACTCAGGGCGATCTAGGACGATCGTTTAACGCACCTCAACAAATGAGCACGGATGTCGTTTCAGACAAATTTCAGAAACTAAGCACCATTAAGACCATGAACGCAATTTATGGCCTTTAACGGCATAAAACAAAATAAATAAGTAACAAGGTAATAGTACGATATACCCTCCTTGTTGCCCGAAAGAGCTACCGCTCGCCAGTCCCCAAAATAATGGCCCGAAAGCACCACCAGCAATCCCCATCACTAGCAACGCCGAACCAGTACTGGTTAATTTTCCCATACCTGAAAGGGCTAGCGGAAATACTGCAGGCCAAACAATGGCATTCGCCAATCCTAAAAAGGCAATGAGTAATAAGGTATCAGGTAATTGCGCACCACCTAATGGCACTAATAAAGTATTGGCAATAAAAAAGGATTCATTGTCACCAAATAAAATCCCCAGTGACAGTAATACACCTAATATCGCCGATACAGTTAACGCCTTAGCTTGTGTGATATAACGAGGAATTAATGCGATGCCGAGAATATAACCTACTACCATGCAAATCATGGTATATGACGTCATTACACTGTAATTTTCGACACCAAGTGATAAGGCAAATGTCCCTATGGTGTCACCTGCAATGACTTCCACGGCAACATAAACAAATATCGCGATCACCCCTAAAGCTAAGTTAGGGTGTGATAACGCTTGTTTTATTTGTTCTTTGCCATTGCTATTCTCGTCATCATCAGTATTTTCTAATTCAGGTAACGGTGATTTCAGCACTGCAAATGCTAATAAACCAATAAATAACGCCATCCCTAAATAAGGTAAAATCAAGCCATTGGCCATTTCATCTATTTGGCTAGGAGTCAGCTCTTCGCCCACTAGATGAGTGAAGTTACTCAAAATCAATGCTGTAAAGACCATAGGCGCAATAACACCCGCACCTTTATTAAGTATTCCCATAATGCTGATACGTGCTGCCGCCGACTCTTCTGGCCCTAAACGCACCACGTAAGGGTTAACAGCTGTCTGCAACAAGGTTTGCCCTATCCCCATCACTAACTGCGCCAATAAAAATAAGGCAAATACTTGTGACTTGGCAGCGGGAATAAACAATAACCCCGCAACCATCATAGTCGCCATCCCTAACGCCATGCCTTTCTTGTAGCCTACTTTACGAATAACGGCAGCAGAAGGTAGAGCAGTAAATGTCACTGCAATATAAAAAGAAAATAAGATCAATGACGCTTGAAAAGGCGACAATTGTAATATTTGTTTTAGGTACGGCATTAGTGAACCGTTTAACCAAGTGGCAAATCCTAAAATAAAAAACAAGCTGGCGACAATCGCCATAGGAACTGCACTACTTTTTTTCTTGTCACTCGACATTGTCATTTCCATCATATCCTCATCTATTATGTTGTTATTGTTATTTTTTTACACACTTACTATTTGCTATTAATACACTTTTTCGCCACCGATCCAAGTTGATAACACTTGATAGTCATCATCAAGGGCGACAAAATCAGCCTGTGTACCCGGCTGTAATCTACCGCGTATTTTCTGTTGGTTAATATAATCAGCGGGATACATAGAAGCCATTCGAATGGCTTCTTCTTTACCAACCTCTAAGCCCTGCGCGGTATTTCTCACCGCTGTATTCATTTCCAGCGCAGCACCAGCCAATTCTCCGGTAGTTGATGTTAAGCGCCCATCATTTAAATAAACGGTACGATCAAAAAATGAAAACTCCGTTTGATCTGTGCCTATGGTTGACATGGCATCAGTGACTAAAAACAATTTCCCTTTAGGCTTATTTTTTAACGCTAGCTTGGCACTGACATAATCCACATGATGACCATCGATAATGATGCCACAACTTGCCTGATCATTAAGCAATGCACAGCCTGTTACACCTGGTGCTCGCCCTTGTAATGGTGACATTGCATTGTAAAGATGGGTAAAGCCATCGGCTCCTGCATCCATCGCGGCTTGTGCCTGTTCAAAGGTCGCATTGGTGTGCCCTAAACATACTTTGATGCCTAACGACACCATACGTTCAACATCCTTAACTGTGACGGTTTCTGGCGCTAAGGTAACTAAAATTTGGCCGATGTCTTTGCGTTCAAGAATCTGCCATTCACGCTCTGAGATCGGACGAATATATTGTTCAGCATGAGTCCCTTTTTTAGCAATGGACAAATGTGGGCCTTCAAAGTGAATACCTAAAATTCCCGGTACCTTTTCAGCCATCGCCTCGGCCACAGCTTCAGCCGCTTGCGCCATAACCTCAACCTTGTCCGTAATCAAGGTAGGTAACATCCCTGTAGTACCATATTGAGAATGAGCGGTGATGATGGTTTTCAAGCTATTTAATGAGGGAGAACCATTAAACAAAACACCACCACCACCATTAACTTGTAAATCAATAAAACCAGGGACAACTAAGCCCTTAATTGCTTCATCATAATGAGCATTATCATCATCAATGGCAATGATCTTACCATCAGCAATACTAAGCACTTGCTGATGGCTAATTGCTTCACCATCAAACAAGCTTTCGGTAAGTATGCGCAAATGACTCATTATAATGTCCGAGTAACTTTCTTTAGGCCTTTCGGCTCATCTGGATTAAAACCACGTGTTACGGCAACTTTGGCCACATCAAGATAAAAACGTTGCAATACCACCAAAGGAGCAATACGTGGGTGAATGCTGTTATCTGTTTGACGTAAATGCACCAGATCAGCACCACGTTGACCAACTTCGTCAATTTGATCTTGATGAGATTTTGCACTTTCATCATTCACTGCGCAGTTTAAAATAGCTAAACCTTGTTCCACTAGAGTTACTGGGCCATGTAAAAATTCGGCACTACTAAATGCCTCAGCATGAATGGAACTAACTTCTTTTAATTTTAACGCCATTTCTTTGGTAACGGCGTAACCCAAACCACGCCCTAATACCACCATGTTTTTGACACCATCAATCGATTCAGGCGTCAGTTGCGCATCAGATTGGATCATGGTTTCTAATGCGCCAGGTAATGTCGCTAAGGCATCAATTAAGCCTTGGTTTTCTGTCCAATAAGCCGTTAATTGTAGCAAAGCCGATAATGTAGCTAAGTAGCTTTTGGTTGCAGCAACAGAAATTTCAGCACCAGCTTTAAGCGGTAATAACTCATCAACAATGTCTTTAAGTGGCGAGCTTTCATCATTGACTAGAGCAACACAATACGCTCCCGCTTTTTTAGCCATTTCAGCTTGTGCAATAATGTCTGGGCTTCTGCCTGATTGTGAAATCACAATCACTAACGCATTCGCCAATTTTAACTGTTTACCATAGACACTTGAAACAGATGGTGCCGCAGCAAATGTTGGCACGCCAGCTTCAATTTCAATTAAGTATTTACCAAAAACACCGGCATGGTCTGACGAACCGCGACCTATGATCATTACCATTTTAGGATCGATCTCACGTAGCTTACTGCCAATTTTTTCTGCAAGTGCTTTGTTCGCGCTAAGCTGCCCTTCAATAACCGAAGGTGCTTGCTTTGCTTCTTTTTCCATAATTGATTGTGTCATGTTCACTTCTACCTAACTTAATAAATTTGATTACTGCAATGCCAATTGTTGTTTGGCAAAAATTACTGCCCCCATTTCAGGGGGACATAACGGCTCTTGTAATTTTTCTTGGATGTCTTTATCTAACCAAGGTTTAATCCGCGGCGTTAGCCCGCCAATTAATGAAATACGCGGTGGTTGCTGCTTTTCTAGTTGACGAGCGACACCACTAATATAGCCAGCACCTTCTTCAACAATGGCTTTAGCGACTTGATCGCCTTCTTCAGCGGTATCGAACACTAAATTAGCCATCTTGGCATAAAATGCCGCGGGTTTACCGGCAATAGTTTCCACCATAGATAAACCATCGTTAACATCTAAAAGCGCTAATAGTTTTTCATTGATCCTTGATGGCGCTTTTAAGCCATCTAATGACATCAATGCATAATTAGCCGCCTGAAAACCAAACCATGCACCACTACCTTTATCACCATGTGGAAAGCCGTGACCTCCCAGTGTGTATGGATGACCATCAACATAAGAGAAACCACAAGATCCTGTGCCTGTGATCATTACCGCCCCATCCTCGCCGTTATGGGCGCCTAAGCAAGCGATCAATAAATCAGTAGCTAAAAACATTTGTTTAAACGGGTGCTGCCAATTTGACATTTGCTCAAATAATATCGGTAAGTTTACCCCTGCTAAACCAACACCTGCGGTAATATCCTGTAATTGTGTCGAAGTTAAACCTGCATCTTTAAGCGCTAACTCAGCAGATTCGGTAATTGAGTTTATTGCTTGCTCAAAACCGTGAAGAGGATTTGCGGGGCCAGATATGCCGGTACCTAAAATAGTATTATTTTCATCAACAATAATGGCTTTACATTTACTACCACCACCATCAATTCCTAGGAAGAATGTTTTATTGTCACTGTTACTAGGCATGTCACCCTCATGTCTCTTACCTATCCATGATGAAAGAACTTAAGAAAATCGAGTTCTCAACATCTCACAATTTCATCTTAACCATAAATGACAGCGTTGTCATTTACTTTTTTAGAATAATTATTATATTTTTATTGTCTATCGGCACTAACCTAAATAAACCATTGATTAAATTATAATTAAACTTGTAACACAGGACTTATTACTCCCGTGTTACCATCATGATCCGCCCAGCTCTTTCACCGTTAGAGGAAATCGCTCTGACACGTACATCACCTGAAACTTTCGTTGCTTGACGATAATACTGCCAAGGACCATTCCCTTCCTGAAACTGAATGTTCACGCCTGGAAATGCAATATTCGCATAAAGCGTTCCATCTGTTATTTTCGCTCCGACGGTAGGTAGTCGATAGGTTACATTTGCTAAATCAAGCTTAGGCAACTCTTTTTGACCTAATGCATTGGCAAATACACGCCATGCCTGATCGCGTTGCTGACGTAAATCTTTAGTAAACACATGACTATTGGCATCATATTTAGCCCCCGAGTAATTATAAGGGACCGCCCACGAAGCTCTATGCCATGCGCGCTCAGCTAAAGCGATCACCCGAGGAAATATTTTATATTCCGCAATTTCATCGGTACGTACATTTTCACTCCACAACTGCCCTTGTACTCCCAGAAAACTGCGCCCTTGCTCTAATGGTTGATGGATAATATGACCTTGGTCATCTTTTTGCACTCTATCATCGGCAGTATAAGGGTTATCTTCTCTGTCTAACCAGAACTCTGCATGTATCGGTAAATTCTCTGGCATAAACTGAAACACTTTTTCTGTATTCGTTTTACGAGATGCCCAGTAATAGCCATGCTCTTTCGGATCTGCTTCATACGGAAAATCAAAATACGTTACATCAGGAATGGAGAGTACAATTTGCCAGTTACGATTTGCTAACTCATTCACCTTTGTATGGGCTCCCCAAGGAAGATGATCCCAAGCATTTGCTTGCACAACTGCTGGCATGTTCTCTTTCGCGGTGTGCTCTAATCCATCACTCCAAGCGCCCGGCTCAATTCCCATATCTGCGATCATATTAGCAACACGTTCAACAAAGTAAGCACCAAGTTGGCTCATCTGGGTAATGCCTTTATCATTATCAGCTATAAATGTTTTACATACCGGAGACTCTAACCAAGCACCTGCAGTTTCATCCGCGCCGATATGATATCGCGTCAATGGTTGTCCAGCTTCGGCGTGAATTTTCTTCACCTCTGACATCACTTTTTCAATAAATGCATACGAAGATTCTTGACAGGCGTTAATGGTATTATCTTTATAAAATTGCACAGAAGAATACTCAGTGACGTCATCAGGATCATGTAATAAATATTGTTCAGCTTTTTCTTTGTCTTCTAATTGACTGTATTTAGCATAACGAGCCGCCATGGCTTTAATTGCTGCTCTTGAATGACCTGGCATGTCTAATGAAGGAATAACTTGTATGTGACGCGCCGTTGCCGCCTTTAATATTTCAGTATAATCCTCAACGCTATAATAGCCGTTTACCGACGCATTAGGATCAACACCAGCACCTAACTGAGGTAATAAACATGACTGTTCAGTTGGATCAAAGCAGCGCTTACTGCTCACTTTTGTCAGTTCAGGCAGGCCAGGGATCTCAAGACGCCACCCTTCATCCTCTGCCATGTGCAAATGCAGTTTATTCAACTTATAGGCCGCCATTTGATCGAGCAATTTGATAATAAACTCTTTACTACGAAAATTACGCGCAACATCTACCAGCATACCTCTAAACTCATACATAGGTTCATCGTCAACGCTTAAATAAGGTAAGGTCTTGCTATCAAGTTGATATAAACTTGCCAGCGACTGCAAGCCATTAAATACACCATCACTATCAACGCCTATCACTTCAATGCCAGCTGGTGAGATCATTAACTGATAGCTGCCGATCATTTGGTCAACATTAGCTTTGATGGCTAATTTTAATGAAGTTCCTTGTTTTGCTTGTGAAATCCCTAACTTGCTTAACCGTTCAATAGCTACGTTTACCTCTGCTTGCTCCACATTCGCATAGTCAATATTAACGCCCTGAGTAATATCGAGTGTTCCCTGACCATGCGGATAAGTGACAGATTTAGGGGTTGGAATGATCACTTGGTTAACATCGACTAATTCGTCACCAAGCGCCTTATTTCGCTGATAAAAATCACCAGAATCTAACCAAGGCGTGGCATCTTTTGCCGTTCGCTTAAAGTGATGCTGATAATCATTGTAAGGTTGAACAAAAGGGACAACTTCCAATTGAGTGTCAGGATCAATGCTCGGGCGGGTACTTTCAATCACTTTTGCAGTTAAATTATCGCCCGTAATGATAAGGTTTGGCATGATGTCAGACTCAGCCAGTGACCAAAAACCCGCTCTAAAAGTGATAGCAATAGGCTCGCCTGCTTTAAAGCCCCTAAACTTTTCTGTTGGCGTGATCCGATGTAAATCACCATTAAGGTGTTCAAGATGAAATTGTTCACCGTCATAGTTATGCAGAGGTGCCACTTGACTGTAATAAATCGCCCAGTCGTTCACTAAGAGATCTTGCGGCGCAGTTAACAAAAACTGCGCTTTATAACATGAACCGTCGGTCAGCTCAGCTCGACACTGCTCTTTCTGTTGGTTGCTAATATGATTAAACTTTATATCTAACGATTTTGCGATATTATCTATATCTGCTTGCGTTGCCGGTTTCACCTCGGTACTTGCCTTTATATCATTTGGCGCGTCAACAGATGATGGCCCACAAGCCGATACCAATGTCCCGACACAAATAAGCGCTAGTAGTCGTTTATATTTCATCATTAAGGTTACTCTTTAATGTTAATTTTCAGCTTTATTTTCGTTCATTCACTTTTTTCTGTGTATAACACTAACAAATTTGACAGCGCTGTCAAAATATATATTAATAATCGTTAAAACAACTCGCTATAACTCATACAAAGTGCAGGCTTAATTTGGAAAATAATAATCAGCTCTCATTGCAGTACGATAACTCAATCATGACTTGCTCATTTGATCAAGCAATCGAAAAACTTGATCAGCTGCTCAATCAACAAAAAGCACCTTTGGCAGAATCTATTGCTAAGCAAATAATTCAGCAAGCACCTTTTCATATCACAACGTATCATCGACTGTACAAAATATTGACCTACTTACAAAAATTCGATGAATTAATAGCTTACGCGAATGCAGCAATCAAACATTCATCTGATGATGCCGTCAGTCATCACGCATTATCAACAGCTTTCCGCCTGCTACGCCAACCAGAAAAAGCGATTTCATCGATGAAAACTGCTGTGATTTTAGCCGATAAAAATATGCTGTGGCGTACTGATTTGGGCATCATGTATAAGGAATTTGGACAAGTTGAAGAGGCATTAAATTGTTTTGAATATAGTATTAATGTAAAGCCAGCATATACCCCAGCGTATTGGTACAGAAGTGATATTACACCACAACTGCCTGAGCAATATGTCAAAACATTAACAGCAATATGCAACCACGGCCGTTCTGATGTATATGCTTGCTATGCACTCTATAAGCATTTTGAAGCGAATAAAGATTTTCAACAAGCGTTTGAATACCTAAGCACAGGCGCTACACTCAAAAGACAAGAATTTACCTACAACCACCAAAGCGAACTTGAAGAACATCTAGCAATTGCCAGCGTGTTTGACGTTAACCTATTCACCCAAGCCAGCCTTGACAGGATAAATGCTCAAAAAACAAATACAGAGGGGCCAATATTTATCTGCGGTTTACCTCGTTCAGGCACCACATTAATCGAACAAGTCGTATCGTCTCACCAGTCTGTGGCCGCAGGAGACGAGCTTTATGAATTAGCGCAATCGACACAATTTATTCTACAAACATGTCGCCCTAAAAAAACATTTCCATTTTGGGCGGATGAGCTCACCACTAACGACTGGCTTGCTATTGGTCAACGCTACCTAGCAACCACAAAACATATCAACACCAAACACTATTTTACCGATAAAATGCCTTTGAACTATAAAGCCATTGGCTTAATTCATTTAGCTTTACCTGATGCTAAAATCATTTATTGTCAGCGAAACCCGATGGACACTTTACTGGGAGCTTACCGGCAAATTTTAGATAGAGGTAATCGCTATAGTTATGATTTAGATGAACTAACGTCAATGATTATCGCGCACCACCAGTTAATGAACCATTGGCTCAAATTATTACCAGAGAAGATCTTTATTGTTGACTACGAAACTTTTGTCACAGAGCAGCTTAGCACGACTAAACAACTACTTAATTTTTTACACTTAGACTGGCAACAACAATGTATGGATTTTCACAAAAATGACAGAGTGATCCACACAATTAGTAACACGCAAGTGAGAAAGCCTCTGTTCAAGGGAGCCATCAATACATGGCATAATTACTACGAGCAACTTAAACCGTACGCCATTAAAATGATCAACGCTGGCTTATCAGGTATCCGCTTAAAAGCAGGGGATACCTGATAATGTTTGAATAAACCTACCTATTCAGCCTCATTGTTTTTGTAAGCCATACTGGTAAATTTTATCTAGCAATTCTCTATGTTTAGGTAACTTATTTACCGCTGTATTGGTATGACTTTGTATTGTAGAAAAGATCGCATTGGCATTTTTACTTTGGTTCAGTCTTGCTGAAAAATGCGATAAATCCGTATCAAAGTCCATTCCATAGAGTATGTACTGATAATTTTCGACATTAAAAATATCGTATTTACTGGCAAAATCATATGCCGATGGTGGCTGATATTGCCACCTAGCTAACCTTTCTTGCAAGGTCTCTGGAATCGTTTCTGCATTTCGATTATCTCGCCAGAAATCGCTATCAGTTCGCTTTGACAGGCAATAGTGTGCTTTGACAAAATCAATGACATTTTCCCAAGTAGCCGAAACTCGCATATTAAACTGTTTGGCAATAAGTGGCATATCCAGCTTACTACTCGGAAACTGCTCAGCTAACATTTTTGCCGTGGCATCGAACACCAATAATCCAGTCGCTTCTAACGGCTCAACAAAGCCTTGTGCCAACCCTAAAGCGACACAGTTTTGATGCCAAAATTTTTCACGATAACCGATCTTCATTGGGATGCGTCGACTGTCAATATTCTCACTTATCGGCCCAATATAATCCCTTAATTGCTGCTCTGCTTGCTCATGGCTAATATGATTTGACGAATAGACATGACCGACTCCACGGCGTTCTTTTAATCCAATATCCCATACCCAACCACAACTAAGTGCAGTAGAGATAGTCGATGAAGCAATATCAGCATTTTTTTCAGGGTAAGGTACTTGAATGGCGACAGCATGATCAACAAATAAAGTATCGCTTTTGTCTTTAAAAGCAACATTGAGCTTATCCCCGATCAACATCGCTTTAAAGCCAGTACAATCAATAAAAAAGTCCGCAACGATTTCACCATGGGTATCGGTAACAACTGAGTGAATATCGCCATTTTTATGCATGATCACATCACAAACTTCCGTTTTGATGTGTTCAACCCCCAGTTTTTCCACTGCATGCTTGGTTAATAACGCTGAAAACTTACTGGCGTCTAAGTGGTAACCATATGAAGCCACTCCTTGATATTCTGGGGTGGTAATTGTTTTCGGAGCTAAACCAAGATCACACAATCTTCCTTGTATCGAAATACTATCGACATAACTTTTGCCTGTATTTTTAATGTCTTGTATCCAATAAGGCGTTAAGTTAAATCCCGGCTGATGTGGATAGTCAAAAATATGATGGTAATAATTTGGCTCATTCTGTACAGGGTTATTCACCCAATCAACAAACTTGATCCCTTGTTTAAACGTAGCATCACATTCTACGATAAATTCAGTTTCACTAATACCTAGGTGTTGCAACGACTGGCGCATCATAGGCACAGTTCCTTCACCGACACCAATAGTTGGAATATTAGGTGATTCAATTAGCGTTATTTGAACGCTATCAGCTTTTTCAGTGAGCAAGTTTTTAGCTAGGTGGTTAGCTGCAAGCCACCCCGCAGTGCCGCCACCGACGATGACGATTTTCTTTATTTCAACACTTTGATTCATCACATCTACCTGTCCAGCTACTTAAGTTGTGCTAAATAATCTTGATGCGACATTGCCGCATTCATCACTTGAGATAGTCTGCGATCAAACTCAGCATATATTTTCTTATTTTCTTCTTTATCCGCGTTAAGGTGTAGCTCAGGATAATGCTTCATGCCGTATAAAATCGCTCGGTAATTTTCATCAGAAAACATGGTGATATAACCACCAGCTAAGTCCATGTATTCACAAACTTTACTTTTCCAAGTAGCTATTTTTTGTTCTAAGCCCGTACAATATTTTGCTGATTGTGCAACTTCACGCCAAAACTCGGTATCGTCTCTGTCAGTTAAGCAGTAATGTAAGACGATAAACTGCTTAAGATCTTCATATGTACCATTCATAATTGTGTTATAAGAATCACGAACAGATTGAGGAACTTGTTTTGAGGTAAGGTGGGTACCCAATAATCGAGCACTCGCATTGATTAAATGTAATCCGGTTGATTCCAGCGGCTCAATGAAGCCTCCAGAAAGACCAATAGCAATGCAGTTACCCACCCAAAATTCTTTCAGGCAACCCACTTGCATATCAATATGAACCGTTTTTAATACCTTTTTATCCTGTCCGAGATATTCAAGTAACTCTTGTTGAGCTTGTTCTTCGGTCAAGCGGTTACCATCATAGACATAGCCTGTTCCTCGTCTATTGACTAAATCAATTTCCCAAGCCCAACCATTACTTAATGCAGTTGCCTCTGTGTACGGCTTGGGAGATTCACTGTCAGGATATTCCACCTGTACGGCAACGGCTTTATTACAGGGCAAAGCTTGCTCAAACGACTGCCAGTTACTTTCTCTTGATTTAAGTTTATTGATTAACAGCCCTTTAAAACCAGTACAGTCAATAAACACATCGGCAGCATGACTTCCCAAATTAGTATGAACAGCCCCAATATTACCATTGACTATTTCAACATCTGTCACTGTGGCTTTGATATGCTTGATACCGGCTTTTACCCCAACTTTGGTCATATAGGCAGCCATTTTAATCGCATCTAAATGATAACCATAAGGTACAATGCCTTCATAAGGTCTTGAGTTAATATTTTTAGGCCCCAGCCCCTTTTTAATTAAATGAGATGACACAGAAACCGCATCATCATAAGACTGTTGATTATGCTTTTTATCTAATAACCAAGCACTTGAGATATCATGAATATTGGCAATGTTTTGTTGTTCGAAAGAATGAAAATATTCATGCATGGAACCATCCTGGTTAGGCTTCATCCAGTTGCGAAACAAGATACCGTTTTTAAAAGTAGCATTCGTTTCTTTTAACAGTTCCTTTTCATCTAATCCCATCGCGGCAAAATAATACCGAATACTATGAACCGTCGCTTCACCTACACCAATGGTTGGTACATTGGGACTTTCAATGAGAGAGATTTCAACGTTTTGCGTGGTATGGTTATATAACTTATTTAAATACAAAGCAGTCATCCAGCCAGATGAGCCGCCTCCAACTATAGCAATAGACTTAACTTGATTATCATTCATATTGATACTGCCCATATAACACTGATTACAGGATAATTTATTTTGTTTTTAATGCAGCGATATTCGCTAACTGGTGCGTTGAATTTAAATGACAATAAATGGGGGCTAAGAAGCCTTTTTCTCGCAATGATAAAAAGTCTGCATCACTTAATTGATTCAGCGCTTTTTCATCCACCATGTATACACCATTTAATGCAACTTTTTCACCGTTTAAATCAAGTGTTAGGCTTTTTTCCTTAAGTAAACCTAAGCCACTAATTTTATCGATAAACGAACGAGTAATTTGACTATTCTCATAGTACCGCCCTATCGCATTTTTTCGCTTGGTCATGTATTCAGTTTCATTTCCTAGAGCATCAAACAATGACTCACCCTCTTGATCAGAGACAAGGTGGCTATCTTCTTTAATGACGACCTGAAGCTGAGTTTCATCATTTTGAGAAGGCACCAAGGCAAAAGGATGGTGAGTAATAATCGCAGGCACATAACGGCCACGCCATTTACCCAGTTGATAAAATACATTTTCACCCGGTTTTAAGCCAAGCATAGCAACCGACTGAAACTCCCCTGTTTCACTGTTTTTCACAAATAGAATGGGCATTTCAGCACTTGCTGGTGAAAACTCATGCACAATGACAGGAACAACTTGCTGGTTTTCAGCGTGACGATAATCATTACTTGATTTAACTTTAAGGTGTTGATGGTTTTCAAAGTTAACAGGCTTAATTGAATTAGACATGAAATTCCTCAATGGAGAATAAAGTTTAAGGATGCATTAACCGTTTACGCTATCTGATAGGTTAGCTTTTAGTCAACAAAATAAAAACTTACAGATAAAAAAGGGGAAGTAAATTACTTCCCCTCCATTAGAAGTCAAACTGAAACAGTTTTAGAACTTAACGCTTACACCTGCAATCACACGCGTAGCCATTTCATATGCATACAATGGGAATCCATCAGCAAAACCACTTGCATTAGTTTGCATAGCATTGTTTCCGAACTGCTCAGATGATTCACCCGTCAAGTTAACAACGTCAAGCTTCACATCAACCATTTCATTTACGTGATACACACCGCTTAAGTCAAGCGTACCGAAGCCATCATGTAAACGGTTACCGTAGGCACCTTCTTCACGAAGCATATATTCGCTGCGGTAGTTATATGAAATACGCGCAGAGAAGTCATCATTTTCATAAAATGCTGAAGCGTTGAACACATGATCAGAGCTGTCAGATAACCAACCGTTACCATCACCAAATGTTTCAGCACCTGTTGTGGCATCAGTGTACGTGTAGTTAGCCATCAAACCAAAGCCATTATCAAAGTCTTGTTGATACTGTAACTCGAGACCACGTACTTCACCGTCTTTGGCATTGAATTTCTCTTGTACCGTCCAGCCTTTTGCCGCTTCTTCAGGTCTTAGACCATCATAATCTATCGTTGAAGAGTCTGCATGGTATGACTCAATCGAGATGAAGTTAGAGACATTCTTCATAAACACAGTAGCTGATAGTAAAGAACTTTCATTAAAGTACCACTCAACGCCTGCTTCAAATTGATCTGCCATGAACGGGTCTAAGTCAACATTACCAACAATCCAAAATTGGTTGTCATCTAAATCATCATTACCACCAACTGCACTTGGGTTTACATACATATCATTGTACTGTGGGCGGGCAATAGTGCGAGCTGCTGCTACACGTAAAATAACATCGTCGGCTAAGTTATAAGCTAAGTTAAAACTAGGTAGGACTTCAGAATAACCACCATCTGTTGAAGTCTTAACACCTTCAGTATAGTAAGTAGAAGTCGCATCAGTTTTCACATAACGAACACCAAAATTACCACGGTAGTTTTCACCACTGTAGTTCGCCATCACATAAACGGCTTTGTTTGTTTCATCGATTTCACTGTATGAACCTAACTCTTCAGTTTGACCGACAATACTTGCTTTCGCCCATTCCTTAAGTGCATTCACGTCAAACTTAGAAATCTGATAGTTACCATCACCTACATCAACAGTACCTGTTCTTAAACCAGAGGTTGATATTACCGGATCGAACCCTTCTCGTTGATCGAAATAAAACTGACGAGATCTTGTATTGTGATCACCGTAACGAGCACCTAGTTCAACACTTGAAATGAAATCGCCATTTAAAGGAAGTTGTAAATCAACTTGGAAATAAGACTCTTCATCTGTTTTAGGCGTTTTATTAAATGTAGAACCTGTGCCCATTGCCAATGAACCTGGGTCATAATCAGCCATTGACTGACCCCCAATACCATTTGGCAGCGACCAAGTTTGGTTACCATTGGTGAAGTCATAACCACCATCAACAATTGGTGTATTTACCCCATCATCAACCACCATTTCAAAATCAGTGCCGCCACTAGAATTGGTATCACCAACTTGTACTTCTAATGTAAAGTCATCAGCTTCGTATGTCGCTTTTAAATCAACTAAATCTGAATTCATCGTTGCTTCACGTGGGCGAGCTTGATAGAAACCAGACGCTAATTGTCCTTTAACAGCAGTACCACGATTGTCACCACTACAGTCACCACCTAAACATTGCTCAGGAGTATTGCCTGACCAAGAAGTATCACCTTGAGTCAACCATAACGCGTAGTTGGTATTATTAGCTTCCATCTCCATATCCATTGCATTTAATACAAAAGATAGGTTCTCTGTTGGTGCCCATTCTAATGCAACAGTTAAAGCTTGACGCTTACGCTCTTGTTCAAAAGCTACAGGACCTGCACCCCATTCCCAAAACGCTTCATTACCTTGGCGTTGCAAATCACGTTTTTGTGAGACACCCGAAACCATGATACCAAAATCTTCTGCATCATTTTTCCAGCTATACATACCTGAAAGTTGCGGATCTGTAGAACCAGAATCATCAGAGTGCATCGCTTCAACAGAAACATATGATGTATTGGCATCTAATTCTAAAGGTGTACGTGTGTTTACAATAACAGTACCACCGACACCACCTTCAATTAAATTAGCTTGAGAAGACTTATAAACTTCTAAATCACCAACAATTTCAGAAGGTAGTAATTCATAGTTAAAGCTTCGTCTAGCAGGCTCAAGTACAAACCAGCCAGTAGACGCAACATTTTGACCATTTAACGTTGTTTTAGTAAATTCAGCACCCGCACCACGAATTGATACCGATGAACCTTCACCGAATTGACGTTGGATGGTTACACCAGGAATACGCGCTAGTGATTCAGCGACGTTTTTATCTGGAAATTTACCAATATCTTCAGAACTGATTACGTCTACTACGCTATCAGAAAAACGTTTTGCGTTAACATTGGCTTTAAGGCTACCCCGTAAGCCTCTAACCTCAATAACTTCTGTTTCTTGATCAGCAGCGTTTTGTTCAGCCATTGCAAATGGTGCAGCACCACCAGCAAGAACCATAGCGATAGAACTCGCTAAGACGCCTTTTTTAAATAATTTAGATGACATCGACTTTCCCTTACACACGTTTATTAAATACATAGTTATATTTTTATAACCTTTATGAAGACAGCGCTGTCTTATTTTTATGACAACGCTGTCATTAGGTTAAGTAAAACCATACACAAAAAAATAACTATTGGCTATACTTCAAAACAATTTTATCGACAAACCAAGCATAACCATTTGTTATATTTGATAATTTAAATGTTTAATTTTTCCTCAATCGCGAGAACTTATGGAATAAATGCTATTTTTATACACTAAATCAGTGTAATTATTAACAGTAAATGAATAATATTCCATCGACAGATAAAAAAATAGGAAGGCTATTTACTAGCCTTCCTACCTGCACGATACTACCCGCAAGTTAGTGTGTTTTTGTTTGCTTATAATAATTGATTAGATTCATGGTTGAGCAGTCGTGGTTTGCTGATATTGCATCCCCTTCCAACTCTTCTTGAATTGAAGCAGCAAGCCCTTTGCCAAGCTCTACCCCCCACTGATCAAATGAGCATATTTGTAAAATGATCCCCTGAACAAAGATTTTATGCTCATAAGCGGCAATCAAATGACCCAGTGTACTTGGATCAATACGTTTAAGCAGAATGGTATTGGTAGGTCGATTACCTTTGTGCACTTTGTGAGGCGCAACCTTATCGATATATTCTTGGGTACGACCTTTGGCTTTTAAGTCTTCTCTGACTTGCTGTTCATCAACACCTGTCATCAACGCCTGGGTTTGAGCAAAAAAGTTAGCCATTAAGGTTTCATGATGTCCTTTAACAGGTGTCACACTGGCAACAGAACCAATAAAATCAGCAGGCACCACATTATTACTTTGGTGTAAATACTGATAAAAAGCATGTTGACCATTAATACCTAATTCTCCCCAAATTGACGGCACTGTCGCGTAATCAACTTCTTCACCGTCCCAGGAAACTGACTTTCCATTACTTTCCATTTCAGCTTGTTGTAGATACGCTGCGAGCATATGCAATGTTTGATCATAAGGTAAAATGGCTTGAGATTTGGCATCTAAGAACGTGGTATTCCACACGCTCAATAATGCCATTATCATTGGCATATTTTGCTCAAAAGGCGCATTAATAAAATGCTGATCCATTTCATCTGCACCAGCGAGCAGTTCTTTGAACTTATCGAAACCTAAATCTAATGCAATTGCCAAACCAATAGCCGACCATAGTGAAAAACGACCACCGACCCAATCCCACATACCAAAGATATTTTCTTCTTTAATACCAAAGGCCATGGCATTAGCACTATTAGCCGTAACAGCAACAAAATGCTTTGCTATTGACGATTCATCAAAAGATGCCGCTGTTAACCACTTCATTGCTGTTTTGGCGTTTGTCATTGTTTCTGTGGTGGTAAAGGTTTTACTTGATACAATAAAAAGCACTTTTTCTGGCTCTAGCGGTCGCAAGGTTTCAACAATTTGAGCGCCATCAACATTTGATACATAATGCACGTTCACACTATTATCGCTATAATGCTTCAACGCTTCTGTGACCATTTGTGGTCCTAAATTAGACCCACCTACGCCAATATTAACAATATCTGTGATCCGTTTGCCTGAATAACCTTTCCAATGACCTTCTCGCACGTTATTAACAAACCCTTCCATTTTCGCCAACTGTTGCTTTACGCTCTCAGTCACATTTTCACCGTCTACCAACAAAGGTGCATCGTTGGTACGACGAAGTGCGGTATGCAATACTGCTCGATCTTCGGTTTTGTTAATTTTCTCACCAGCAAACATTTTTTCGCGCCAGCCAGCAACATCACATTCCTTTGCCAAATCAAATAACGTTGACATGGTTTCATCGTCAATTAAATTTTTTGAAT
Source organism: Thalassotalea sp. G2M2-11 (assembly GCF_017168195.1). Lineage (GTDB taxonomy): Bacteria > Pseudomonadota > Gammaproteobacteria > Enterobacterales > Alteromonadaceae > Thalassotalea_E. The sequence continues at coordinate 653,224 of NZ_JADNYL010000001.1, read as the reverse complement.
AATCTAATAGCAGCTTAGGTAACTCAATTGAATACTTATCAAAACGCTGACTATCGTTAGCAAACAAATCATTCATATGCTGCGACTTTTTCTCTAACGCCATTTGCGTTAACTTTTTCCAACTATTTAGGGATTGACGACTTGACATAACTTTTCCTAGTGCATAATTTAAAATTCTTTGTCGATACCATATTCAATAATGACAGCGCTGTCAATTTTGAATCACTCATGAGAAAATAAAATATCGACCGGTTTGATCTAATTACGTAATTTAACTGATAAATCCTTGCTGCATACATCATAAAGCAATATTCTTAACCCTTTATGAAATCGTATCAGAATACAATTTTAAGGCTATATGGATAAATGAAAGCTACAATTAACGATGTCGCAAAACAAGCAGGCGTTTCAATAAAAACTGTTTCTCGGGTGATTAACAATGAACCATCGGTGCGTCAACCTACGCGGGAAAAAGTCATGGCTGCCGTCAACAGTCTCAACTATCAGCCTAACTTAGCGGCGAGAAACTTAGCCGGAACAAAGTCTTATAGCGTTGCATTCATTTATGATAACCCAAATGCTTATTACATCATAGATATGCAAAACGGTATTTTGTCTGCTTGTAAAAAACAAGGATTTGAATTGTTAATTCATCCATGCAGCGCAAAATCAGATAATTTACTCGAAGAAATTACCAGTATGATCAAGCAATCTCGCATTGCGGGGTTGATATTAACGCCGCCTTTTTCCGAAATGCCTGATTTTGTTAAGCACATTTTAACCTTAGACATTGATGTGGTTCGCATTATGTCTGGCGATATAGCACCTGACAATTTAGCACCTTGTGTAATGATCAATGACCACCAAGCAGCTAAAAGTATTACTCAACATTTAATCGACTTAGGCCACCATGAGATTGGCTTTATTGCGGGTCAAGCTGAGCATAAATCAACGGTTGAGCGCTTAAAAGGCTATAAAGATGCACTGACTGAGAATAATATTGCTATCAACGAGCAACTAATTATCCATGGCGAATATTCATTTGAATCTGGTGTCAACGGAGCCCAACAATTACTCGCAGCAAGCAACAAACCCACAGCAATATTTTCATGTAATGATGAGATTGCTGCTGGTGCTTTGTTCGCATCAAGGTTACTCGGTATTTCTATTCCAGAACAACTTTCCATTAGTGGTTTTGAAAACAGCCCATTCTCTCGTCAAACTTGGCCTAAGTTAACCACAGCGGATCAACCCACCCCCGAAATCGCAGAAAACGCAGCGAGTTTGTTAATTGCTAAATGTCGTAAGCAACCGCTGAACAATATCAACAGTCAATATACACCGCAACTGGTCGTAAGAGACTCGACAGATAAAGTGACTCAACTATCAAAACAATAAAGCAAAATTACCCTTGCTTTATTGCTGTCTTATTAATGATGAAAGTAAAGCGAATTATAAACTGTCAGGATCGTAGCCTTGCTTGATTTTTTCTATTCGCTCTTGATGTTTATGATGTGACTTAAGCGCCGCAACGGCAAATGCACCAATAATAGCGACAATTGGGATCAATAATGCAAGCGTTTCAGCTTTCAATAATTGTTGCAACCATTCCATGTAATATTCCTTTATTGCTAAAATTATTATTCTTCGAAGTAGGTACCCCATCCATCATAATCAACTTTGTACTGCTTCGCCAATTCAAACATGGATTTTGTTTCATCTTTTAAGATGTTTTCATCTAAGGGTTGCTCAGTGATAATGTCAAAAGCAAACACTTTACTGCCATCTTCACACTCAGCTTCTTCTGGTTCTTCGACTTCCAGTCCCATTTTAAAAGCAGCCACAGCCGCTTTTTCTAACTGCTCGAACTGTTGACATGAAAAATGATGCTCAATGGTGTGATGTACTTCTTCATTACTACCATCTTCGATCAATGCCGATACTAGTGCAGAAGTATGCTCATACCACTGCTGTAACATTTCATCATCCATATCACGCTACCTCTTTATCTATTTGTGCTATTTTATCACGCATCTTGTCTCGAGTGGTATTGGCGACTGAACGAATATCATCCTTAGTCAACCCTTCCATTGAGATCGGTTCGAGAAACTCGATGATTATTTTACCATTATCCCACCGATTTAAATCAATTTTCTTATGCATATTACTGGCGCACACAGGAATAATAGGAACCTTTGCTTGTAATGCGGTGCGAAACGCTCCTGTTTTAAATGGTAACAGCCCTCGACCATTACTTCTGGTACCTTCAGGAAACAACCACACAGATAATTGCTTTTCACGAATTTTTTTTGCCGTAACCGCTATAGTATTTATCGCCTTACTGGTATTTTTTCGATCAATAAGAATATTACCGGTAAGCCAATACATCTGGCCAAAAAATGGGATCCACTTAAGGCTTTTCTTGCCAACACTTACCGTACTGGGTAATACCGCATTACTGACAGTAAAAATATCGTAACTATTTTGATGATTACAAATAAACACAGCGGGTGAAGCGTTAGCGACCGACTCCGGCACCCTAACCTCTACTTCCAGCCCGAGCAAATATGAAACTTTGCCTAAAAATTTTGCCGTATGATAGACGTTATTTCGATGAAAAGGGCGAATTAAACATAATAGGATCGAACAGATCGAAATAATGACAATGGCGAATGTCATTAAAATTATGCGAATAAATGCTAACAAATGAGTTTTCCGGTAGTTCTAATCGGGGGCGAGTATACACTAATCCTGCGGTAAAAATCGACTGTTAACATTGAATTAACCCTTTTTGCTACGACACGGGCTATCGTCAATCAGTATTTTTTTATTCAAATAAAAACAGATAATTAAATAATTTCTGCTAAATTTTTATCAAAATTTCTCACCAAAATTAAAAACCGATCTATAGTTAAATAGTCGTCTGATTTTACACTTGGAAACAGCAAATAAAATCAATATCCAAGGTAATAGCACTAATATAAACAGCTTAATAACACTCGGGAAAAAAGATGAAAATCGCTCTGACTATTGCTTTACTGGCATGTAGCTCAGTTGTCTATGGGGCAACCGATAAGCAGGTATCAGTCAAAACGGCTAAGCAGCTAACCGATAATGTACATTCTCAATGGGGTGTACAGGCGTTAAAGTTTCCCAAACACACACAGTTAAACAGCGCAGAATCACTTGGGTTAACACTGCCGAGCAACTCTAATACGTCAACCAATATCGATCATTTTAACGGTTTAAATGCCAGCTATTCTTATGGTAATTTTAGTGCGACAACCGGAGTATTAACACAATCAACTAATATTAGCGAAACAAGCCAACTCTACCTACAAGGGGCTTATCATTTTTTTGGTACTGAACGGTTTAGTTTAGCGCTATCCGCCAAAATAGAAGCGGTTGATAATGATACAGTGAATCGCTATTACGGCTATAAAGATAACTTTCGTCATACCCATGCGGGTTTAAATCAATTAGCTACTAATACTACTTTAGAGTTAGTAAGCACCTATAATATAACGCCAAAATGGAAAGTGCATGGTGTCATATCTACCACTACTTTAGACAGTAAAATAGAGAATAGCCCGTTGATTAATGACGATAATATTCAAATGGCATTAATCAAAACAAGCTATTCGTTTTAATCTACTGAGCATTTTCACCATCAAGATAAGCGAGGATCAGTTTCCGCTAAAATAGTTTTCGACGCATGCTGTTGAAAAAACTGTGATAAATTGGGTAAATGTTGCCACTGCGCTAATTGACGAAATTCAGCCCAATCAAGTAAGCACCACAAACAAATAGCAGGATAATGCCATTGATTAAAAGCACCTTTTGCCACTTCGTCATCAAGCACTTCAAACACTTTCGTTACTCGCTCACGTTGCAAATTAAAAAACAACCCTTCTTGCATAGTGTCAATATCCGAGCGTTTTAACAATAACAATGCCACTAACGAATCATTGACCGAATCAATTAAGGTTAATAAATTTTCCTGATGCCAGGTCAAAGGTGCTGCTTGATATTTCTGCGCTAAGTATCGGAAGATAACGCGAGAATCATAAATACACTGGTCATCATCAAGTAGCGCCGGTACTTTCTGAGCAGGGTTATTCTCCGTTAACACTGTACGATCTTGTTCTGCAAAAATATCTAAATTAACAAATTGATAATCTTTCCCCGCTAAGTAAATGCGGATACGTCTAACAAAAGGTGAAGTTGTTGAACCAAGTAATTTCATTAATATTCCTTTAACACTCAATGTCGATGATAAATTTAGCATGTTTTGTTCATTAAAAAACGCCTAACTGAAACAATTAGGCGTTTTAACATTCAGTAGCTGCGCATCAAGTATTAAAATAGTGCTTCATCTAGATCAAACATTGGCGCAGAGCCCGCTTTAATTGTTTCAATTAGCGATAGACGACGCGGTAATAAACGGGCGAAGTAATAGCGTGCGGTGATTAATTTACTGGTATGAAAATCAGTATCTTCAGTCATTTTTGCAAACGAAGTTTCAGCCATTTTCGCCCAAACAAATGCCATTGCCGTATAACCAAACACATGTAAATAATCATTTGCTGCGGTGCCCAATATTTCAATATCATCACCTGTTGAAGCAAGAATGAACTCAGTTAACTCGGCAAGCTCCTGATTTGCTTTTGCTAAAGGTTTGATAAATTCAGCCATTTCATCAGCAACAGTTTCATTGACATATGCATTCACATCGTCGATGAATAACTTCATTAATGCGCCTTTGCTACCCGCGACTTTACGTGCGAGTAAGTCCATAGCTTGAATACCGTTTGTGCCTTCATATATCTGAGCGATTCGAACATCACGCACCAGTTGTTCTTGCCCCCATTCGCGGACAAAACCATGACCACCAAAAATTTGCTGACCTGCAACCGTATTATCAAAGCCCATGTCAGTAAAAAACGCTTTCGCTAATGGTGTCAATAATGCCACTAACTGCTCAGCTTTGGTTTGCACTTCACCTTCACCATAAGTCGCAATATCTAATTGCATTCCTATATACAATGAAAGTGCACGTGAACCTTCGTTTAACGCTTTCATGTTAAGTAACATACGGCGTACATCACCATGTACCATAATTGAATCAGCTGGCTTTTCAGGTGACTTTACGCCAGATAAAGAGCGACTTTGTACTCGGTCTTTAGCATACTCTAGTGCATTTTGATAAGAACGTTCACTCGCACCTAAGCCTTGAATACCCACACCGATACGCTCAAAGTTCATCATGGTAAACATGCAGGCTAACCCTTTATTTAGCTCACCCACTAAGTATCCCTCAGAGCCATCAAAATTCAGTACACAAGTTGCCGATGCGTGAATTCCCATTTTATGTTCAATTGAGCCACATGACACCTGATTAAACTCACCTAGGCTTTCGTCATCATTCACCTTGTATTTCGGCACTAAAAACAATGAAATACCTTTAGGACCAGCAGGTGCATCCGGTAACTTAGCGAGTACTAAGTGAATAATATTTTCAGTTAGATCATGCTCACCGCCGGTAATAAATATTTTGTTACCGGTAATTTTATAACTGCCATCATCTTGCGGCACCGCTTTGGTACGGATCATACCTAAATCAGTACCTGCATGAGATTCGGTTAAACACATAGTAGCAGCCCATTCACCCGCATACATACGCGTTAAATAACGTTGCTTGAGTTCTTCACTGGCATGTTTTGCAAGCGATAAACCAGCACCAGCTGTTAACCCTGGATATAATGAAAAAGAAATATCGGCAGAACAAAGCATTTCTTCATGTAATGAAGTGATCACTTTTGGCATGCCCATGCCACCATAGTTAACATCACCACCAAGGGCAGTCCAGCCACCTTCAGCATAAGTGCGAAATGCTTGTTGATAACCTGGGGCGGTTGTTACTTTACCATTATCAAAACTAACACCAGTTTCATCCCCTTCTCGTGACAAAGGAGCTATCACTTGCTCTGCAATTTTTGCACATTCTAATAAAATGGCTTCAGAGGTTTCTCTGTCTACATGCTCTGCCAACTTAGGCAAAGTCGGCCATAATTGGTCATTCTTGAACACATCATACAAGAGATAGTTCATATCTTTAACGGGAGCAACGTAATCAGCCATAATAAAACCTCAATAATCAAACATACATTTCAAACATGCGTTTGAATATAACCTAATTGAACAAAAAGTAAAGTAATAATAGCAAATCACTTGTCCTATGCTTTGAGGTTGCATACAGTGATAGGGAAAGAAATCTTTACTCTTGCGACCAATGTCAGTATTTACGTTAAAAATCAATCAGGATTATATTATTAACACGGCAAAGCTATCCTTTTACAACTCCTTGTTTTTTTTGAGCCTACTTATCGCAGGCCCATATAGCGCACAAGCCGAGCAAATAAAATTTAGCAAAATACTTAAACAAGGTGACTATATTTTTCATTATCAATGGCGTGATCACACCCGCAATCAACATGAGATTTCTTTTGCTATTCCCAAAACAGATATTTTCAATCGCTATCGTGACTTTAGCCGATACCAGCCTGAACTCGCCAAAGAGTATATCAATAACCAATTACTAAAACGTTTACAGCAAACACCGTTAACCGGTGTGCAGTTAGAGATCAAGAAAACAAACAATCAACTGGTGATAGACATTCACGCTGACGATCAAGAAAAAGTACAACAAGCGTATCAAACGCTTGCAAAGCTAAAAGCGGAAGTAACACAGCAATACCTTGCCAACAAATACTATCAGCTGTTTACCACAGCCAATCAAATACGTGCGGTAAAACCAGATCACGCACGTATCGCTTATGACTCTGCCGTTGATTTTAAACCGTTAAAAGACATTATTTTAAAAAAAGCATCAATCAAAAACATTCGTAAAGTCACCAATTTTGTGCTGAATTTTGTTCAAAGCATTCCTTATGCTCCGCTAGCGTCCCGTGTTACTTCATCGGGTGCAGGTTTTAATCCTCCCCTTAAATTACTTTGGGAAAATCAAGGGGATTGCGACAGTAAAGTAACACTCACCGCAGCGTTACTAAGAATGTTGATGCCACGAATAAAAATGGCGTTGGTCTATACAGAAAATCACGCGCTTATCGGCATAGACACTTTAGTTGAACAAGGTGAACAGACTATCACCTACGAGGGTTCTACCTATATACTTGCTGAGCCAACAGGCCCAGCATTGTTAACATTAGGTAATATTGCGCCTGAAACCGAACAAGCAATCAATAGCGGTTACTATACCATTGAGCCTTTTGATACTCCTTACCAAAGTAACGAGGATGATACAGAAGACTCCTTAGATGATGACAATGAGCCAAGCCAACAGCCAGCTCGTTAAACTAATCAACTTTTTCAATTAAGTGCACATCCCGCTGCGGGAATGGTATGGTCACATTATGTTGTGAAAATGCCTGATAAATTGCTTTATAACCTTGATATTTCGTTTGATACAGCGTCGACGTAGGGATCCATAATCGAATACCAATATTAATAGCACTGTCTGCGAATTCATCTATCCCCACCTGTAATTTCGATGCTTCATCACAAAATGCCAGTTCTTGAAGCGTTTTTTCAACTAAAGCAATCACTGCCACAGGATCGTCTTGATATGAAATACCAACCTTCATTTCTAACAAGGTATGACTTTTAGAATTATGTAACACTTCACCAACAATGTGTTTATTAGGAATGGTGATTTCTACCTCATCTTCGTCTTTAATGATGGTATAGGCTAATAACACTTCTTGCACTATGCCTTTCACCCCTTGCACAGTAATAGTATCCCCAACAACAAAAGGCCGGATTAAAATAATATTAAAACCGGCGGCATAGTTGGCTAACAGCCCTTGAAACGCTAAACTTGCCCCTAATGAAATTGCGCCAATTGCTGCAATAAACGGGGTGATGCTGATGCCTAACTTACTTAAGGCAACAATTGTCACCATCACCACCACCAGCATTTTAGTGGTGTTGGCCAAAAAGCGACTTAAAGTCACGTCTAATTGTTGATTTTCACAGAGTCTTAATACAACTTTGGCAAATTTACCCGCAATATAATAACCGAGTAAAAAAATAATAAACGCACCAACCAACTGAAAACTATAATTGGCAAAGAAGTCTAAAAGTAACTGATAAAATCCCGTCACTTGCTCGATTTCATCTTTTAATAATCCAGAGGTCTTATCGACAATAGTGCTTGGTTGTTCAGCCGACATTACATATCTTCCTTTTTCATTAGGGCCTGTTGATCTTTGCTGTAAAAACAAACTTGAAAGATCTACAGCCCCTAGTTATAACTTCAATTTTCTAATTTTAAAATTACGACCTTTTAACTTACCATTACCAATAAGCTTAAGTGCCTGATTGGCGACAGAACGTTCCACGGCAACAAAGGTGGCTAATGCCGAGACATTAATTTTACCAATCTGATCTGCAGAAATAGTTTTTTGTGCAGTTAACGCTCCTAATATATCTCCTGGGCGTAATTTTTGTTTCTTTCCACCATCAATTTGTAACGTTACCATTTTAGCGCGCGGTACGGATGCTTGAGCATTGCTTAACGTTGGCAATGGCTTGGTAATTATCTCTTGTGATAAGTACTGTTCAAGCTTGATTAATTTACGCGCTTCTTTATCACTGATCAGCGTACAGGCAATGCCTTTACTGCCCGCACGACCTGTACGTCCAATACGGTGCACATGCACTTCAGGATCTCTTGCCAAATGATAATTAATGACCATGTCTAAGCCATCAACATCCAGCCCACGTGCAGCAACATCGGTAGCCACTAACACGTTAACGCTTTTATTCGCAAAACAGGTGAGCACTTGATCCCTTTGTCGTTGTTCCAAATCCCCATGCAAAGCCTGACAACTCACCCCTTGTGCATTAAGAAGTTCGGCAATCTCCTGCGTTTGTACCTTAGTACTGCAAAAAATCACGGTCGATTCCGGTTGCTCAAGCATTAATAACTGTTCAACCGCACTCAAACGCTCCATATCACTATTAACCTGATAAAAGCGTTGGTCAATGCTAGCGTGATCATGCCTTGAGTCCACTTTAACAGAAACAGGATCTGTCATGATATGTTTAGCCATAGTGGCGATCTGAGTCGGAAAAGTCGCACTAAAAAGCAGCACTTGCTTTTGCTGTGGACAGGAAGAAAAAATAGCTGTTAATGCTGGCTCAAACCCCATTTCTAACATGCGGTCGGCTTCATCCAGTACTAAGGTTTGTAAGTGCTCAAGTTGTAATCGTCCTTTTCGTATATGATCTTCTATACGTCCTGGCGTTCCCACGATGATATGTGCGCCATGTTCTAAAGAAGCGATTTGCGGTCCAACCGGTGAACCACCACATAAAGTGAGTACTTTAATGTTATGAATGGTACGTGCTAACCGTCTTATTTCTTGTGCTACTTGATCGGCTAATTCTCGGGTGGGACATAACACTAACGATTGCACACGAAACTTCTTCACCTGCAAATGATGTAAAAGCCCTAATCCAAATGCGGCGGTTTTTCCCGAGCCTGTTTTCCCTTGAGCAATAACGTCTTGCCCAGCAAGAATTGCGGGTAAGCTGGCAGCTTGAACACTCGTCATCTGCTCAAACCCTATGGTTTTCAAATTTTCAAGTAGCTCAGGTTTTAATGATGTTGCGGCAAAATTTAACGGTAAGTTTGACAAGTTAACACTCTAAATAGCGATGGTGGCGTTATTATAACAGTTTTATTCCTCTCGCTGCCATTATCCGTTTTATTTCAGCAATTTTTCTACCTCGTTTGCTGGCATAGGTTTATTGAAAAAATAGCCTTGACCATAAATACAATCCATCTGGGCAAGTAACATCGCATCAGCAGCATTTTCTATGCCCTCTCCCACCGTTGCCATTTGCAAGTTAGTGGCTAAATCAATAATGGTCTTAATAATTGCCTGATGATTATCATATTCATGAACATTATTAATAAATGAGCGATCAATTTTTAACACATCCATCGGAAAGCGATGTAGATAACTTAAGCTAGAGTAGCCGGTCCCAAAATCATCTAATAATATTTTTACGCCAAACTTTCGTAAATCGGTCATGTTTTTTAGCACCATTTCGGTATTTTCTAACAAGGCTCTTTCTGTTAGCTCAACCCGTAAATGGCGAGGTTCAATACCAACACGCTCAATAATATCGGCGATTTCCCCAACTAAATTATCATTAAAAAAGTGATCACAATACAGATTACAGCTTATGTAGAGATCATCGCAATTGAACGTATTTTGCCACGCTTTTAATTGACGGCATGATTTCTCAATAATTTGTAAATCAATCGCTAGCACTAAGCTCGTTTCTTCAGCCAGCGGAATAAAATCATTTGGAAAAACAAAGCCACGCTTTTCATTTTGCCAGCGGGCTAACGCCTCAAAGCCAACAATTTTATTATCAGATAAACGCACGATAGGTTGATAAAACGGGATGAACTCTTTGTCACGTATTCCTTCTCGAAGGTCTGCTTCTAACGTTAACGCGTTTTGCACCTTCTTATGCATACTAGTATCAAATACTTCGTAACGTCCTTTGCCCATATCTTTGGCATGATACATCGCAGTATCAGCATCCCTTAGCATAAACTCAGCACTTTCATAATGAATATCATTAAAGAGCACCCCAATACTTGTACCGATAAAGACAGGTTGGTCTTCGATCATAAAGGGTTCAGTTAACCATTCAGTAATGCGTTGTGAAACATCGTATGCTTCTTGTTTATTATCAAGATCTTCAATGAGTATCACAAATTCATCACCACCGAGTCGCGCCACGGTATCCTTGTTTCGTACTAAGGTAGACAACCCCTTGGCAATTTTCTTTAATAAAATATCCCCAGCATGATGCCCTAAACTATCGTTGACCACTTTAAAGCGGTCTAAATCAAGAAATAGTACGGCAAACTGTAACTCAGGACGGCGCTTGTGGCAGGCAATGGCATGGTTTAATAAATCAAGAAAAACAGTCCTATTCGGTAAGCCTGTTAAGCTATCATGAGATGCTGCGTACTTTAACTTTTGTTCTATTTTTTCCCGTTGCTTGATTTCTTCTTCTAATTCAGCAGTACGATGTTTAACTTGTTGTTCTAACAATTCTTGGGTTTTACGTTCAAAAATCGCTAGTTCACGACGTTTGATCGCAGTAGCAACATGCTGAGAGACAAAGTTTAGGAGTTCTGCGTCTTGCTCGTTATAAACCACATCGGTGTGATAGCTTTGTAGCACCATCGCCCCGATTGCTTCACCATTTTGCAGTAATGGCACACCAAGCCACGACTTAGTTTCCCCAGTAGGTTTTAAGGTTTTATTTTGCTGATATAATTCCAGCATGTCGAGATCACTAAGCAGCACAGTATCAGCCGAGCTGATCACCAATTCAGTAAAACCATTAGAAAATTTTCTGGTACTGAATTTACGCTTAATTTCGTCATTACTTTGTTCCGAATAATAGACAAAAGATAATTCATCTTTTACCCGATCATATTTTGCAATATAAAAGTTCTCAGCATTTATTAATTGTCCAACAATATTGTGCACCTTAGGGTAAAACTTATTCAAATCTAATGATGCTTGATTGGTAAGCTCTGAGATCCTAAACAATGATTCTTGTAATAACTCTGACTTTTCCCGTTCTCGAATTTGCTTCATAAGCTCACGAGTTCTAGCATCAACGGCTTTTTGTAAACGTTCACGATCTTGTAAACGCGCCATGGCAGAAACGGTATGTTGTGCAGTAAAAGTCAACATATCTAAATCATGCTCTTGATACCTTGTCGATTCGCTATAACTTTGTACCACCATTACCCCGATAACAAAGCCATCACTGATCAACGGAACCCCTAACCAGTCGGTTCCTAATGTTCCTATTGCTTTTAGTTTTCCTTCGGCAATCAAGCCTTGTAATATTTCTGGAGTTGCCAGTAACGGTTTACCGGTTTCTATAACATGGCAAGTAAGCGAGCCTTTAAATTTTTCAAAATCAAATGTGCCACGCGGGTAGTCATCTTTTTCGTCGACGTGATAAACAAACTCAAGCGTTTGAAAGGTTTGATCGTACATGACAATATAGAAATTATTGGCATTCATGATCGATGAGATAGCTTGCTGAATTTGACTAAAAAATGTATCCAAATCAGTGCATTCATTTGACAGCTGATTAAGCTTTAGTAATGCAGTATAGCGATCTTGAAGCTTTCGATACTTATCAAGTAATTCAATTGCCTCTTTTGCTAATTGCTTATCTTGCTCTAATAATGTTAGTTCACTGTTTGTTACGTTTGTCATATCACTACTGGGATATACTGATAAGTAGTGCCACATAATGACGGGATTTTAATAAAATTTCTAGTGTTGGATGTCACTATCCTAATTATTGGTCGGAGCTGTTATCGCCTTTTTGTTTCAACTGTTCCAATTGCTGTTTGTTACCACATATAGCTTCTTGATGTTCATCGCGATAATAACGCACATCAACACAATCTGTTTGATAACGACGTTCAAGCTCTGTACGAATAATAGGGCGATCTTTCGCCTTCGCTATTTGCTTTTGTAATACTTGGCACTGCTGGAGCTGCTCATTTGCTATAGTAATATCTTCACAGACATTTTCTTGAGTGGCGCAACTGGATAATAACACCATAGCAGAACTGACAGTAACATTGACTAGTTTCATGATAAGTACTTCTCTGGACTAAATTATTTTTATTATTTGAGTATAGACAGCTATTTCAAGTTTCTAAAGTCGGATGTTAAAACGATAAATAATTGACCAAATAGACAAGTTTTGTTTTATAATTCATTTACTTTTTGCTCTATCAAATACGTTAGGATACCAACATGCAAGTTCAAGTTGTTGATTATCAATCAAAAGATGCACCAAAACGCTTTGTTGAAAGTTTAAAATCAACGGGCTTTGGGGTGCTAACGAACCACCCAATTCAACAATCATTAGTTGAATCCATTTATAAACGCTGGTACCAATTTTTTACTCAAGGTAATCCACAAGACTTTGCGTTTGATCCAGCGAAACAAGACGGTTACTTTGCTCCTGAGATCTCAGAAACGGCAAAAGGACATCAGCAAAAAGACATTAAAGAGTATTATCATATATACCCTTGGGGCCGTATTCCTGACGAACTTAAAGATGAGATCCTCACCTATTATCACAACACTTCTGAGCTCGCGGCAGAATTATTGGATTGGGTCGAACAATATAGTCCTGAAGAAGTAGCAAAACATTATTCAGAACCCTTGTCTAACATGATCAAAGACACACCAAATACTTTATTACGTGTACTTCATTATCCCCCTTTAACGGGCAACGAAGAGCCAGGAGCATTACGTGCAGCAGCACATGAGGATATCAATCTATTAACCATTTTACCCGCCGCTAATGAACCAGGTTTACAGGTACAAGCGCAAGATGGCACCTGGCTAGATATTCCGGCTGACTTTGGTAATCTGATCATTAATATTGGCGATATGCTTCAAGAAGCCTCAGGGGGCTATTTCCCATCGACTAGCCATCGTGTAGTCAACCCCAGCGGCGAAAATGCGACCAAGTCACGTATTTCATTGCCGTTATTTTTGCATCCAAGAGACGAAGTGGTACTTTCAGAAAGACACACACAAAAAAGCTACTTACTTGAGCGCTTAAAAGAGCTTGGTGTTAAATAACATAAGCTTGATTAAATAAGTAAAAACCTGAGCCGAGAAGCATTATATGGTGCATCTCAGCTCAACTACTCCTTCATCTGCTCAATTGTTCAACAAGCCTAAAATTTTTCAGAATTATTTGATGATCACAGCTATGATTAACGGTACCATAGCGCCTTTTTTTTAATGTGAGCCCACATTTTAGCCAAATGAGCTCAGATTGTATTCAAGTTTAAACTATTGGAGTGTTCTATGTCGTTTCATCCCGGCCAACGTTGGATCAGTGATGGTGAATCAGATCAAGGGTTAGGTACAGTAACCGCTGTTGAAAACAGATTTGTTTCAATTATGTTTACCGCTACTGGCGACATGAGAAAATACGCAATAGCCAATGCACCGCTCACGCGAGTCATCTTCAATGAAGGTGACATCATACCAAGTCATGAAGGTTGGCATTTAGCCGTTCATCATATTGAAGAAAACTCAGGTTTGATCACATATAGCGGTAAGCGATTAGATAATGGTGAGCATGCCGAATTAAAAGAAGTGATGATCGATCACTTTATTAAATTTAATAAACCACAAGATCGCCTACTTAATGGTCAGGTAGACCGCTTAGACTGGTTTCGACTGCGTAAAGACAGCTTAAATCACCAATATACTCAGCAACAATCAGACTTAACCGGATTAATTGGTGGTCGTGTTAGCCTGATCCCCCATCAATTATATATCGCTGAAGAAGTCGGTAGTCGATTTGCACCTCGGGTATTACTGGCAGATGAAGTTGGTTTAGGTAAAACTATCGAAGCTGGCCTTATTATTCACCAGCAATTAGTGACAGGACGCGCTAAACGAGTACTGATCATAGTGCCAGAATCATTAATGCATCAATGGTTAGTAGAAATGTTGCGCCGATTTAATCTTAAATTCAGCATTTTTGACGAAACCCGCTGCCAAGAAATAGCTAACAGTGCCGAAGAAGGTGAAACCGTCAACCCGTTTAGTGCAGAACAACTGGTATTAGTGAACTTAACCTTTATTACTGAACATCCTGATTGGTATGAATCATTAATTGCTGAAGACTGGGATCTAATGGTAGTAGATGAGGCGCATCATCTAGATTGGCAACTTGATAACGCCAGCATGGAATATTTATGTGTGGAACAATTAGCACAGTCAATTCCTGGTGTTTTGCTATTAACGGCAACACCGGATCAATTAGGCCATGAAAGTCACTTTGCGCGCTTACGTTTGCTCGATGCTGATCGCTTCTATGACTACCAAAAATTTACTGAAGAAGAAACGCATTATACTGAAGTTGCCGATGCAGCTAATGCCCTTGTTGCCAAGGAAGCGTTAACAAATGAGCAGATCAGTACCCTACAACAGTTATTAAGCGAAACGGATATTAGCGAACAACTTGCACAGATCAACCAAGAGGGAAATGCGCAAGCGCAGCATGATATTCGCCAACAAGTATTATCACAACTGCTTGATCGTCATGGCACTGGTCGCATTCTATTTAGAAATAGCCGTAACACGATCCAAGGTTTTCCAGCACGACAACTAAACGCAACAGCGCTCACGCTACCACAGCAATATCAAGAAACACTTGAAGACTTTTTGCTTAGCGATAATGTTGAGAACCTCCAACAAAGTAAACAAGCACAATACCTTGTGACACCAGAAATGCTCTATAGCTTAAATGGAGTCGAACCTTGGTACGATTTTGACCCTAAAGTTGACTATTTAATTGATTTACTAAAATCACTGAATAAAGAGAAAGTTTTAGTCATTTGTGCCCATGCACAAACCGCGATTGAATTAGAAACAGCCCTACGCGTAAAAGAAGGTATGCGCGCTGCGGTATTTCATGAAGGATTAAGTATTTTTGAACGGGATCGCGCCGCAGCTTATTTTGCTCAAGATGAAGATAGCGCTCAAGTCTTACTGTGTTCAGAGATCGGCAGTGAAGGCCGTAACTTCCAATTTGCTCATCACTTAGTGTTGTTTGATTTACCTACTAATCCTGACTTGCTTGAACAGCGTATTGGTCGACTCGATCGTATCGGGCAAACACAGACCATTCAACTGCATGTGCCTTATTTCGAACATTCACCGCAAAGCATGTTATTCCAATGGTATCATCAAGCACTCAATGCCTTTGAACATACCTGTATCACGGGTCGGGCAGTATATGAAGCGTTTTCCGAGACATTAAACGCCCTGACATTTTCTGCGGCTCCCGCCCAGACAGATATCGATCAGCTTATACAAGCTAGCCACCAGAAACACTTAACATTAAAAGCGGAATTAGAAGCTGGCCGAGATAAATTATTAGAACTTAATTCTTCAGGACAAGGAAAAGCTGAACAACTCGTTGAGGATATAGCCGCTTTAGACTGTCAAACACAATTACCGCAATTTATGTTTCAGGTGCTTGACGTCTTTGGTATTGCCCAAGATGATAAGTCAGATAACGCCATTGCACTGCAGCCCACTGAACACATGCTTAGTGGTAATTTTCCTTGCTTACCCGATGATGGAACCACAATCACTTTTAATCGAGACACCGCTCTGGCCTGCGAGGATTACCAGTTATTGACTTGGGATCATCCCATGGTCATTGGTGCGATGGATCTGATTTTATCGGATGATATTGGCAACTCCAGCATAGGTTTATTAAAAAATCCGGCCTTACCAGCAGGCACTTTCTTTATTGAATGTTTATTTACTATTGAGGCGACTGCACCTAGTCAGTTGCAATTAAACCGCTATTTACCTATTACCCCGATTCGCGTATTAGTCGATAAAAATGGCAATAACCTTGCTGATAAAGTCAGTGCCGAGGTATTAGATCAACAGTTAACACCGGTGAAAAAACAAGTGGCATTACAATTAGTAAAAGCCTTAAAAGAGCAAGTATCGCCACTAGTTGCTAAGGCACAAGGTCATGCTGAAGAATGTGTTGCAGAGGTTCAAGCAAAAGCACAAGCCCGTATGGAAGAGCAGCTTGAACGAGAATTTCAGCGCCTAAGTGCTTTAAAAGCCATTAACCCCAGTGTACGCCAAGACGAGCTAGACTTTATCAAGCATCAACAAACAGAGTTGGCCAACTATATTCATAAAGCGCAGCTGAAGTTTGAAGCGATCCGCTTAGTCGTTGTGAGCAATTAGCGATCAGTAAATACCATGAGTGCTAACCCTGACTTCATTTACCGACCACCTTTATCACCTTATCTTGATATTGTTTATCGAGATAAGGATATCGTGGTACTTAACAAACCCAGTGGCTTATTAACTGTACCCGGTCGTTTAACTGAACATCGCGATTGTTTACAAACTCGGGTACAACGCGTACTTCCCAGTGCAACCATAGTGCACAGGCTTGATATGGCGACCTCAGGGATAATATTAATGGCGTTAAACAAAGCAGCCCATGTTCATATTAGTCGCCAATTTGAACAGCGAAAAACACAAAAACAATACCTCGCACGCGTCTATGGCCACGTACAGGAACAGGACGGAACGATTGATCTCCCCTTGATCTGTGACTGGCCGAATCGACCAAAACAAAAAGTCGATCATGAAAATGGTAAACAAGCTAAAACCCATTATCATGTATTATCTTACTCAGAAAACAGCACCTTTGTTGAACTGCTCCCTATTACTGGACGTTCTCATCAACTTAGGGTGCATATGCTTGCCTTAGGTCATCCTATTTTAGGTGATAGACTCTATGCCCATGATAAGGCATTAACAGAAAGTCCTCGATTACAACTGCATGCCAAATGGTTACAGATCAGTCATCCCGTTTCTGAGCAAACGTTAACTTTTGAAGCACCTTGCCCGTTCAGCTAATTGTATTTACTATTAGATAATGCAGAATAAGCGCAGTTTATTGTCTTAATTTTTAAGGAAAGTGCATGGGTAAATTTTCACGGTTGCTTGTTAATGGCGTAGTATTGCTTGTTTTTATCGCCAGCAATAATCAAGTATTTGCGACGATGCAAGACGAACAGCCCCAATCAAACAAACCAAGCACTGAACAAAAAAAACCTGCTGACGATAAAAAAACAGAAGAAAATCGCGAGACAGCCCCTGATGTTAAGCGCAGCGATATGAAGATTGCGCCTCCGCTAGATCCCACTGAATTACAAATATCAGATATTAACCATTACCTTGATGAGCAACTGATTGAGCCGATTCTTGTTGGGCCAGAGCAACATATTTCATTAATCGAAACCAATGCTACCAGCAATAGTAAGGGAGTCATGGTATTACTTGCTGATTGGCAACAAAGCGCCACCAGTCCCAAAGCAATCAATTATTTACGTCAAAGCATGCCACAACACGGCTGGACAACGATCAGTATACAACCAACACCAAAGCCTGCTGCATATCCTTCAACAGCGCAGCCGCTTAATCAGCGCAATGAAGAAAACAGCAAAACAATCACACAATATAATGAGCAATTGGCAAAAATACTGACAGCCATCACCGAAAAAGCAAAAAATTATCCCGGCATCATTGTCATGGTTGCTGAAGGACGCCATGGCGCATTATTACTTACTCAATATCAACAACAACTCACCGAGCCACCTAATGCACTAGTGATATTAAGCGCTTATATCGATGATGCTCACACTAACCAGCAAAGTGCTGAACATTTAGCACAAACTGACCTGCCAGTACTAGATCTGTATCTTCGAACCGATCAACGGTTGATAAAATCATCAGTGGCATTACGCAAAAAGTACGTCAATAAGGAATTAAAGTCGTATTATCGACAAAAAGAATTGTTTAATACCCACACGGGATATTACCCAGAAACAGCATTAACTAAAACGATTAACGGATGGTTAAAATCACTTGGTTGGTAATATCAGCAATCAAGCCAATACCACCAATCAAGAATACTGACAGGCATCACTACCCAAATTCTCACTAGTTTAGATCACTGTCGACCCAGTACTTGGTTCCTTGTAATGTTGCTTGTAATGCCAAGCCAGTTTCAGTCATTTGATAAATAGACACGCCATTGACAATCGTGCCAGCGGCACTGCCTTCAGCACCTTTTTTACCTGATTTAGCTGCAACATCCGCTTGACCAGAAAAATCCCAGCCATATTTAATAAAGCGATTTAACGCTTCTTTGGTATGAAAAATAAATACGGCACTAAAATCTTTCACTCCCAGACCAACACCCACTCCTGCAGATGCCATGTTCATGTAAGTGTTTTTTCCGGTACTATTATCATGAACAACACCACTACCACCACCAGCAGAGAGAAAGATCAAATTCACACCAATATTAGAAAAAACCGCATAGCCTTTAGCGTCTTTAATTTCATTTCTTGCATTTGGCTCTTCTTTATAAAGTTTGGCGAGTACTTCTTTGCGCATATCCAATATTTCTTGGCGATCAGCCTGTTTATCCGCAAATACATTAAAAGATAAAAACAACATCATGATCAAAGTAATTAGTTTTTTCATGTTCATTCCTTGCGTTAAATTTCAGTCACATTACTGAAAAGTTAACCAAATAATAACAAATATGCGATGAAGTGCTATGTCTTTTGCGCTTGGATCATTTCATATGCTGCTTGAATGTCTTGCGCTTTCTGTTTAGCAACATCCATCATTTCCGGAGGAAGTCCTTTCGCCACTAGTTTATCAGGGTGATGCTGCGCCATTAATTTTCGATACGCTTTTTTGATCTCTTTCTCATTGGCATTTTGACTAACACCCAATAATTTATAAGCATTTTCCAGTTGTTGAGGACTAGTTTGCTGGTGAGCCGCCCCCGATTGCTGATGAAAATTAGCCCCAGCGATGATCATTTCGAGTAAACGATCTAATTCAGCACTGGATAAACCAAGTACTTTGGCAACTCGATGAAGCGCCTGACGTTCTTCTTTATCTAAACTACCATCAGCAAATGCCACCTGAATTTGAATCTCCAAAAACAACAGCAGTAAATCTTGGCGATTGATACAAAGACGCTTGAATTTAGTTAAATGCTCCTCAACAGGAAAGCCTGCCATTTTGCCTTCACGAAACGCATCTTGCGCCTGTTGACGCATATCTGAATGTAAACCAAGCTTATCCATATAAGCCGATGCAAAAGCAATTTCATGTTCCGTGACACGCCCATTGGCTTTAGCAATAAATCCCATGGTGGCAAATGTGCTATAAAAAAATGCCGCTTGGCGGCTTTCATCGGTCTGGCGCGATAAGCCCTCAAAATCGAAACCCACACCTTTATCAAACCGATGACCTAACCATAGGCCTAATAATGCACCGAACAGGTTTTTACTTAACATAAAACCAAATAAAAACCCTAAGACCTTGCCCCATATTTTCATTAACTCGTTGTCCTCGCCTGCATAGCTAATTGTTGATTGATTTGTTGAAAACGTGCTGGTGTCCCTACATCTGTCCATAACCCAGTTAATTTAGTACCTGAAACAGCTCCTTTGCTCATTGCAGCACGAATCAATGGCGCCAGTGCCACCACTTTTTTAGATAAAAACTCAGAAAAAAATGAGCGACGATATAAGCCAATACCACTAAAAGTATAACTTGTCTGGGATATAGACGTCTCTTTGCTAACTAACTGTTGTCCTTGCAAGGCAAAATCACCGGCCAAATGATGCGGTGGGTTATCCACTAGCCATAAGTGCGCCAATGTCTCTGCCGCCAATATTGGCAAATGAGTAAAATCATAATCAATAAAGATATCACCATTAATGACCAAAAAGGGTTGATCTACATCACTTTCACCTTCCATTAACAATGGCAAGGCTTTGATTATTCCGCCAGCGGTTTCAAGTGCGCCGCCTGATTCCCAACTGTAATGAATCGTTAAACCAAAACGACGGCCGTCTTGTAGATAATCCTCTATTTTTTCACCTAACCAAGCAAGATTGATCACTACGTCAGTGACGCCAATTTTTTGCAACTTAATTAAATGATGTTCAATTAAAGGTTTTCCTGCCACTTTCAACAAAGGTTTAGGAAGTTCATCCGTTAACGGACGCATACGTTCACCACGACCTGCTGCTAAGATCATAGCTTTCAACTGACTGCCTCCAATTGCTGCAAGTTAAGTTTAGCTAGCACCTCATTTTTAACTAAATGATGCAAAAAGCAAAGTTGCGGATAATCAGCGCTGACCTCGACAATATAAGACAAAGTCAATGGAATATCTGCCAGATATCCTGGTTTTTTATCTCGATGAAATAAACGAGCAAAAATTCCTGATGCTTTGATATGTCGTTGTAACCCCATCAGATCAAACCAACGCTGCCATAACTGGCGATCATATTTTTCCACTAAGCCTGCACTTTCCATTAAATCAATGTAATGATCTAATAACAGCTTTACCTGTTTTCTGGGCCATTTGATATAACAGTCTCGCAATAACGAGACAATGTCATAACTAATAGGGCCTACAACCGCATCTTGAAAGTCAATTACCGCTAACTTCCCTGCTTGTTGCATAATATTACGACTATGAAAATCCCGATGCATAAACACGTTAGGTTGACTAAGGGCATTATCAATTAGGATGTCGAAACACTGTTGTAATTGCACTTGTTGCTCATTGGTTAATTGTAAAGCCAAATGCTCTTTTAATAACCACTGCGGAAATATTTCAAGCTCGGTTTGTATCAATGTTTGATCATAAAGTGGTAATTGTTCGGTCGATACCTGAGCAATACTTGGTAATAGTTCAATCGCTTGTTGATAATAATGCTCCATCGATTGTGGGGTTAATAGCTGAGTCAACAATTGATCACCGAGATCAGATAAGCATAAAAAACCGCGAGCTAAATCACTGGCAACGATGGTTGGCACATTAATACCAGCATTCTGTAAACGATAAGCAATATCAACAAAGGCATTATTATTACACTTGTCGGTAGGTGCATCGACGGCAATATAAGATTGGTTTGCCACCATAAAGCGAAAATATCGTCTAAATCCAGCATCGCCAGTCATATTACTTAAGTTAATCCCATCAGTCGAAAATTGCCTCGCTAACCACTGATGTAATTGTTGCTTTCTGTTCTCTTTCAAAAACTACTACTCTAAGCCAAAATAAAGTGCCAATATAACCAATTCGCATGACAAAGAAAATTGCTATATTATTAGCGAGTTTAACGTTAAAATAATCGACTGCGCGCTTTTTACTGTTTTCGATGCAGTGATCAGCTAACAATCAATGTTAATTTTCCGGACAGTTAATGCCTTTTTTCCGTATATCGCTATTATTTTTTATTGGCACATTAACAACTTACCATGCTACTGCTCAGCAAATACCCACCTCTGAAACAGAGGAAGTTAGTTGCCCTATTCCAAGTTATAAAAATATCAGGGTTAATGATCAAAATATTCATAGCAATGCCATCAATATTATTTCAGATACTTCCATTATTGAAAAAGATCAATATGCGCAGTTTTCTGGCGCAGTAACTTTATTTAAACAAGCACACACGGTGCTCGCCGATCACATCGAAATCAATCGACTAACCTCGTATATCAATGCCCAAGGCAACATTCATTTTCAAAATCAAGGCGTCGATATATTTGCATCGCAGTTAGAGGCAAGTAAAGCTAAACAGTCAACCGTTTTGTCAGAAGCTTCCTATCAGATGGCCAATAATCCTGGCCATGGTCAGGCAGGTTCGATATCGGTGACTTCCGATGGCACGTTAAGCCTAAAAGACTCCAGCTTTACTACATGTTACGGTGAAATACCGGACTGGCAATTACAAGCAAGTGAAATCAATATATCAACCGCCAAAAATTATGGCGAAGCCTATAATGCTAGGTTTCGCTTGTTTGATATCCCCGTATTATACATCCCTTATTTCTCTTTCCCGGTCAATAATGAGCGTAAATCTGGTTTTTTGTACCCTAAAATCTCAACCTCAGACCGTTCAGGGTTAATGATAGAAGCCCCCTATTACTGGAATATCGCACCAAATATGGACGCCACGCTAACACCACGTTATATGTCAAAACGTGGTATGCAACTATTAACTGAATTTCGCTACTTAACTGGCCTACAACAAGGGAGCATTAATTTTGAATACCTCAGTAAAGATGATGAACTCAAAGCAAATGATGATGCCCGCTACCTTGCTCGTTTCCAACATACTGGCACCTTCTCGCAAAATTTTAGAGCATATGTAGACTACACCACCATTAGTGATGATAACTATTTAGTCGATATTAACAGTGAGCAATATAACTCAAATGATGCCTACCTGTATCAGATTGGTGAATTAGCTTATTTTAGTGATAATTGGCAAGCAAAAGTCCTGTTACAAGATTTTGAGGTACTGGGTAAGCATCGCACCAGTTACAAAACATTACCCCATATTGAATTTAGCAGCTTTCAAGCGCTTCCCTGGTTAGAGGGGCAATTTGATATTTACTCGGAACTTACCCGTTTTACCAGCGACAACCGCAATTTACCCGAGGCAGATCGTTACCATATCGAAGCAGGGGCTATTTTCCCCTATTCAACCCCTGCTTGGTTTTTAAACTCAGAATTTAAACTGTTACAAACTAACTATCACCAAAAACGAATTGAAGCTTTTAGCCAATTAAAAGAAAGTGTTTCTCGTACATTACCTAAAGTACGTTTTCATGGTGGTATCAATTTCGATCGCACCATGTCACTTTTTCAACAATCCTATACCCAAACACTCGAACCACAATTGCAGTATTTGTATATTCCCGATGAAGATCAAAGTGCGATAGGGCTATACGACACCACGCCATTACAAGACGATTATAATGGTTTATTTAGAGATCAACGCTTTAGTGGTTTGGATCGAATAGCCCAGGCTAATCAGTATTCTTGGGGTTTAACCAGTCGCGTGCTCAATCCGCTCAGTGAAGAAACCTTTAGATTAAGTATTGGCCGGATCGTTTACTTAAGTAATGAAAACAACTTGTTAAATAATAGCCGGCAAAGCAATAACGATGAGTCTGCTCTGGCAAGTGAAATTTTTATGCAAATCAACCGCCAATGGCAGTTTAGCGGTGATATTCAATATAACACCAAAGATAACCAAACCAACAAGAGCCAAAGCTCTCTGGATTATTATTTTA
Organism: Thalassotalea sp. G2M2-11; assembly: GCF_017168195.1. GTDB lineage: Bacteria > Pseudomonadota > Gammaproteobacteria > Enterobacterales > Alteromonadaceae > Thalassotalea_E. The sequence goes on along the minus strand of NZ_JADNYL010000001.1, from coordinate 629,369 downwards.
ACAATAATCAATCAATTCAATTGAACCATAGGTATACTCGCAATGTCTCAGGTACGAGTCTAGAACAAGTATCACTGCTGACGAACTTTGCCATCAACCACAACTGGCAATTTGTAGGACGTATTACGCAAGACTTACAGAATAAAAGAAGTTTAGAAAGTTATGCTGGATTTCAGTATGAAAGTTGCTGCTGGGCATTACGTTTTGCCTATCACCGGCACATCAACTCAAACTTAGATGAACAGAACTTTAATGAAAACCGCGATGAATTTGATAGTGGTTTCATGGTACAGTTCGTAATTAAAGGACTAGGAGGCGAACAAAAACCTGTAGGTACTAACGACATGTTTAATGCTAGTATCTTCGGTTACAAACGCCCTTATTTTCTCAACAATTAACAATAGAAAAAGAACTTAGATGAAAATCATATTAAAAATTTGCGCATTTACCGCACTACTTTTAAGTGCCAACCTTAATGCAAAAGAAGTCGCATTAGACCGCGTAGCTGCCATTGTCAATTCAGGTGTTGTACTAGAATCTGAAGTGACTGAACTGATCAATAATATTAAACAACAGGCCAGTAAAAGTAATCAAAGCTTACCTAGCGACAAAGCATTACGCGTGCAAGTGATGGATAAGCTGATTAACGATAGCTTAGTTGCGCAAATTGGTGAACGAATGGGCATACAAATTAGTGATGCTCAATTAGATCAAACCCTATCTAATATGGCGAGTGAAAATAACTTAACGCTCGAACAATTTCGCCAATCCATCGTCGATGAAGGGCTCGATTATGAAAAGTACCGTGAAAATGTGCGTAAAGAGCTTATTTCTGGAGAAGTAAAACGTAATAGTGTTCGTCGTCGCATCTATATTTCACCACAAGAAGTTGCCAATTTGCTTTCGGTAATGAAGGAGCAAACCAACAATGATGTCGAGTATCGTTTAGGACATATTTTAATTGAATTTCCACCTGAGCCTACTCAGGCGGACATGACCGCAGCAAAAGAGCGTGCAGAAAAGGTCATTGAGTTACTCAACAGTGGCAGTGATTTTAAACGAATTGCTATCGCTTCATCGGGTGGCGATAAAGCACTAGAAGGCGGAGATTTAGGCTGGAAGAGCATTAATGAAATGCCAACCTTATTCTCTGAAATTATTGAAGGTAAAGACAAAGGCACCATTCTTGGTCCCATTAGAACAGGTCTAGGCTTTAGTATCGTCAAATTAGTTGATATCAGAGGACGTCAGGTTGTGGAAGTTGAAGAGGTGAAATCTCGTCACATCCTTATTGAACCATCGATCATTTTAAGCGAAGCGAAAGCAGAACAAATGTTGAAAGATTTTCGCGCACAAATTTTAGCTGGTGAAGCAGATTTTGCTGAATTAGCTAAAGAGCATTCCGATGGTCCCACGTCGGTAAAAGGTGGAGATTTAGGTTGGGCGGATCCTAAAAGCTATGATCCTGCCTTTGCTGAGGAATTAGCAAAACTCAAAGAAAATGAGTTATCACAACCATTTCGTTCTTCATTTGGCTGGCACTTAGCTGAATTAACCGGCCGCCGTACACTAGATGCAACACAACGTATGAATGAAAACCGTGCCTACCAACTGCTTTATAAACGCAAATATTCAACTGAAAGTACACGTTGGATTAAAGAGCTAAGAGATGAAGCTTATATTGAAATTTTAGAGCAGAGTAACAAGTAATGACTAAACGCATTGCAATCACCCCAGGTGAACCGGCAGGGATTGGCCCAGATTTAACTATTGCAATGGCGCAACAAGCCTGGCCAGCACAACTGGTTGTCGTAGCATCACTTGAACTTTTACAATCAAGAGCTGCAACGTTAGGTGCTAACATCACCTTTACAGAATACGACCCAAGCGTTCCTGCGACACCACAACCAGCGAATACATTGACGGTGTTATCCGTTGAGCTTGGTGCTCCTTGCGTGATTGGCGAATTAGATGCAGCTAATGGTCACTATGTGGTCGAAACGCTCAGGATAGCCAGTGAAAAGAACATCAGCGGTGAATTTGATGCTGTAGTTACTGGACCTGTTCATAAAGGATTAATCAATAAAGCGGGCATCGCATTTAGTGGTCATACTGAGTACTTTGCTTCTCAAGCGAACTGTCAAGATGTGGTGATGATGTTAGCAACAGAAGGGTTAAGAGTTGCTCTGGTAACAACGCATATTCCGCTTGCTTATGTTTCCAAAGCCATTACCCCTGAGCGTCTAAAGAAAGTGACTAATATTTTACACCAAGATTTGCTCAACAAGTTTGGTATTACTCACCCTAAAATTTACGTCTGCGGTATTAACCCTCACGCTGGAGAAGATGGTCATTTAGGTCGGGAAGAAATTGAAGTAATGACACCTGTATTAAATGAGTTGAGAGCTCAAGGTGTCAATGTGATTGGGCCACTCCCCGCAGATACTATTTTTCAAGATAAGTACCTACAAGACGCTGATGCGGTACTGAGCATGTATCACGATCAAGGTCTTCCAGTGCTAAAATATAAAGGTTTTGGTAAATCAGTTAATATTACCTTAGGACTGCCTTTTATTCGCACTTCAGTTGATCATGGCACGGCCGTTGAATTAGCAGGCACGGACCAAGCTGAGCCAGGTAGTTTTTATCAGGCAATTAATACTGCCATCACATTAGCCAATAATCAGACTTAACACGTTTTACCTGAGGTAATCTATTAATATGAGTAAAAACTCTCATTTAGGCCATCAAGCCAAAAAACGCTTTGGGCAAAACTTTTTACATAACGAAGCAGTGATTAGTCAAATTGTTGATGCAATTAATCCCGAGCCAAATGAAAATTTAATTGAAATTGGTCCGGGCTTAGGTGCTCTGACCGAGCCGGTTATCGAAAGAGCTGGTGATATTTCAGTGGTGGAATTAGATCGAGATTTAGCACACCGTTTAAGACATCACCCTTTTTTAGCGAAACATCTGACCATCTATGAACAAGATGCCTTAAAATTTGACTTTGGCAGCTTAGCAAGCCCTGATAAGCCTTTACGTATTTTTGGCAATTTACCTTATAACATTTCAACACCGCTTATTTTCCACTTATTATCCTTTAAAGATAAAGTGAAAGACATGCACTTTATGTTACAGAAAGAGGTCGTTGAACGTATGGCAGCCGGTCATAACTGTAAAGCATTTGGGCGCTTATCTATCATGACACAATACCAATGCCAAGTAATGCCGGTTATGGAAATTGGTCCAGAAGCTTTCCAGCCGCCACCGAAAGTTGATTCTGCCATTGTGAGATTGATCCCGCATAAAAGCATTAAAAACCCGGTAAACAATCTAAAGACTTTAAATCAAGTGTGTTTAACGGCATTTAATCAGCGCCGTAAGACCATTAGAAATAGCTTTAAAAAGTTAATTTCTGCTGAACAACTGAGCTCATTGGGGTTAGATCCAAGCCTTAGACCAGAAAACTTATCCCTTGATGACTATATTGCTTTGGCTAATTTTGTCGATGAGCATCCAGTAAATAAAGAGACTTAAGCAATCAATGAATACTCAAGCACATAAGGATTTTCACGTTTGTGTTCAAACGGCATATCTACCGCAACAATCAAGCGAAATAGAACATCGTTATGTCTTCAGCTATACCATCACCATTACCAATAATAGTGATACTAGCGCGCAATTATTATCACGCTATTGGCTCATTACCGATGCCAATGATGACAAATCAACAGTGGTTGGTGAAGGTGTGGTGGGAAAACAACCTAACATAGCCGTAGGCCAAAGCTTTACTTACACAAGTGGCTGTATATTAAAAACCCCACTTGGCACCATGGAAGGACACTATCAATTTGTTGATAGCGATAAGCAAGTATTTCAGGTAGCCATTCCTGTGTTTCGATTAGCCCTGCCCAATATATTAAATTAACCATGGCAATTTATTTTGTTGGTGACATCCAAGGGTGTTTAAGCGAACTCAAAGCATTACTTAAACGTGTCAATTTTGATGTAGCACACGATGAACTTTGGGCGGCTGGAGATCTTGTTGCTCGTGGTCCCAACTCCTATCAAACCTTACTATTTTTATATTCACTCGGTGATTGTTTTAAAACGGTACTGGGTAACCATGATCTCCATTTGTTAGCAACCTATGCGGGTTTAAAAAAGCCAAAGACAAGTGATAAACTAGATGAGTTATTAGCGGCACCTGAAGCCCCCAAACTAATGGACTGGCTAGCAAAGCAACCGCTATTAAGAAAACTACCTAATGAAGCTGTGTATTTATCTCATGCAGGGCTTTCGCCTCAATGGAGCATAGAACAAGCGGTAGAGATGGCGCAGTTTGCGCAGCAAAAACTTAGCAGTAATCAATGCACACATTGGCTCGCCATCATGTATGGTGAGAAACCAAATGATTGGCAACAGGTATACAGCGAGGAAGATAAGTTTCGTTACACCATCAATGCGTTTACCCGCATGCGCTATTGTCTAACAGATGGTACATTAGAGTTTAACTACAAGTTATCCCCAAAAGATGCGCCGGCACAATTAATTCCTTGGTTTGACTTAGCATCGACTCAAATGAAAGGCTGTGATTGGATATTTGGTCACTGGGCTGCCTTAATGGGACAAACCCCATACACCAATCTATTTGCTCTGGACACTGGCTGTGTTTGGGGTGGACACCTAACTTTTTTACGTTGGCCTGACAAAGCGATATTTACCGAACCAACGCATAAAAAACCATGATAAAGCAACCACTAAAAGTGAAATTCTCCGTTAGCTTGTTATACTAAAATTTGTTAAGGTATTTTGGTATATTGTCGATAAATGATCACTCTATAACAATAACTAACGTATATCTTGCTAACGTCTTAAATTAATAACAATTGGTGAATTAGATGAACCTAACTGTTGCAATGAAAATAATTGGTGGTTTCACCATCATCTCAATTTTACTTGTATTAACTAGTATTACATCCCTTAATAATTTAAATAAAATCCATGATGCTACTCTCCAACAGAGTAAATTAGCCATTCCTACACTAAGAGGTAGTAATGAGTTAGCCAATAACCTAGTGAAGTTAAATGGTTTAACATTAAGGGGTTATTATCAGAAAGAACTCGCACCATTAGGTGAAAATTTAGCCTCATTCGAACAGTTAGAGACAACCTTTAGACAAGATTTAAAAAAATTAAAGTCAGTCGTTAAAGAGGAAAATGCTCTACTTAGCAACCTAAAAAAGGTAGATAGTGTTTATGAAACCTTAGTTGTTGATATTAACGCCGTATTTGCTAACCGAAAAACCAGCATCGAACAATACAGTACGTTAGTTGACAAAATATTCACATTGGAAGAAAAGGCAGATGATGCTGCTACCCTAATGCTTGACCTTATGGATCATGAGTTAGCCGATAGTAAGTTACAACGTGCTGTTAGTTTAGGTGAGCAACTAGAAACGCAATTAAATGGTATCGTTGCATCAAGTTATGAATTTAGAGACTTAACAGATCTTCAATCAATTGATTTGATTAAAGGTCAAATCACCAATACTTTTGAAGATGTTAAACGTACATCAACTGAGATCACCAATGAATTAGCCGTCAATGGCGTTGATAATATCGCCGGCTCAGTGACCAGTACCATCGCAAGCTTAGATGACTTACTTGAGGGAGCTAACAGTATTTTTGCTCATAAACAAACTCAAGTAACTGCCCTTACCACAGCGACCGACAAATTAGCGGCGGCTGAAACGGATGTGACAAACGCCAATAATATTTTGAAAAAACAAATTGAATTAGCGAACCAAACTACAACGGAAAGTGGCGAGTTAGTCGCAGACTCGGTATCTACTGGCAATAGCGTTACTTGGTTAATCATGCTTGGTTCTATCGTTGCAGCTATCACCATCGCTTGGTTTACCTTAATCAGTATTACTCGACCACTGGCGCGAGTAAATGACATGCTCAACGTCGTTGCCTCTGGTGACTTATCAAGAAAGCTAGATGAAAGTGGTAAAGACGAGTTTGCTCAATTATCTCGTAACTGCAACTTACTTATTGACAGTTTAAGAACATTGATCAACGGCATTGTTAGCCGCTCAACACAATTAGCCACAGCAGCAGAACAAACTTCTGCAGTCACAGCACAAAGTACAACGGCAATAGAAGAGCAACGTACTCAAGTTGAACAAGCGGCATCTGCAACCACAGAAATGAGTAGCACTTCGCAAAGTGTTTTATCCAGTGCCAACGATGCATTAGGTGAAATCAAGCAAGCAGACGAAGAAGCCGAGCGAGTAAAAGGAATTTCAGAGAGAAACCGCAAAACAATCGAGTTATTAGCAAATGAAGTTGAAGATGCTTCGCAGGTAATTAATAAATTACAACAAGATAGCTCTTCAATCGGCGGAATTTTAGATGTTATTCGCGGTATTGCAGAACAAACTAATTTACTGGCATTAAACGCTGCTATTGAGGCAGCTCGTGCTGGAGAACAAGGTCGAGGCTTTGCCGTTGTTGCAGATGAAGTCAGAACCTTAGCAAGCCGTACACAAGAATCCACGCAAGAAATTCAAAACATGATCGAAGTCTTGCAATCAGGTGCTGAAAAAGCAGTGGCTGTGATGGAAACAGGTAAAAAGCAAGCAACAGACTGTGTTCATCAAAGTGAAGAAGCTGATAAAGCACTCGAAACAATTACTCATGCAGTACATGAAGCCTTTGATCGCAGTGAACAAATTGCTACTGCCGCAGAAGAGCAAAGTACCGTTGCTCATGAAATTAGTGAAAACTTAGAGTCAATTGTTGCCATCGCTGAGCAAACCACGGCGGGCTCTAAGCAAACGGCAGAATCAAGCAGTGAAGTTGCTAAACTAGCTGAAGAGCTTCAATTATCCGTTCAAGAGTTCAAACTCTGATTTTAAAGAAATACGCACAGAAAAGCCGCTTATCAGCGGCTTTTTTATTGTCGATAACAACATAGGTTAATCACCCTAACGACTTGTAACTATAAGCCTCGTTGCCATTCTTGCCGTAAAGCAATGGTTTGAGGGTGATTAATTGCCTGATTCACTTGTGCTAACATTTTTGCTTTATCCTGTCCTAAAACGCCTTTAAGCACTAGGTAATTAGAGGCATGATCTGAACGAAAAATCGTTTTATCTAAATCAAGCGTTGTCAGAAGCCACTGCATTTCCTGAAAGAGTTCAGGCTGCGTTAATTGCTGAAACTGACCATTAAACCCTTGTGCAAAACGTTGTTCTCCAAGAGGGAACGACACCACCAGAGTAGATAAATACTCTGGTTGCGCTTCATTCATCAAACGAGCAGAGTTTAATGCATGTTGCTTTGAATACTTAACGCCGCCTAAACCATTTAAAATCATCACCGAACTTTTAATACCCGCTTGTTTGGTTTTCGTTAATGCGCTCAATGAGCTTTGGTAAGTTTCACCTTTTTCTATGATGGACAATACCTGATCATCACCACTTTCACAGCCAACATAAAGTAAGCTCAGGCCTAGCGCTCTTAGCTCAGCGAGTTGTTCAACCGTTTTATTGCGTAAATTTCTTGGTAAACAATAACTCGATACGCGAGTCACTTGCGGACAATAGCGTTGGATCAGCTCTAGTATCGACTTTAACTGACGAAACGGTAACATCATGGCATCACCATCAGCCAAAAAAACTCGATGCACCGCTAAACCTGATTGCGCCACTTGTTGCAGCTCTTGCTCGATCAATTCAAGCTTTTTTGGCTTAAACTTTTTCGCATCACTGGTATACATTTCACAAAAAGTACATTGATTCCAAGAGCAGCCATTGGTCACTTGTAAAATTAAACTTTTCCACTCACTAGGCGGACGAAAAACAGGCTCGGTATAACTTAACGGATACATTATTCACCTACGTTGATAAACAGCAAAGTCGAGTTGATAAGCATTTTTACTATCGGCGGGAACAATTTCACTGTTCACTTTTTGCCAATCATTTTCTGTATCATACGAAGGGAACTTTGTATCGCCTTCAATTGCGGCATCAATATGTGTAATATATAAACGATCAGCTGCGGGCAAGCAGTGTTCATAAATGGCTCCACCACCAATTACCATGACCTCTTCAACATCACCGGCAAGCGATAATGCCTGTTCAACAGAAGTAGCAGTTTCTACTCCTTGAGCATGGTATTGTTGATCACGAGAAATCACGATATTTTGTCTGCCTGGTAATGGACGGCCGATAGATTCAAAGGTTTTACGCCCCATGATCACAGGCTTTCCTAATGTTGTTTTTTTGAAATAAGCTAAATCAGCTGGCAAATGCCAAGGCATGTCATTGTCTTTACCGATAATACGGTTATCGGCATGAGCAACTATCATCGAAAGAATGGTCATAAACAATCTAAACTGTGATTAAAGATGGCGTAATTTTATCATGCATTGACATCTTTAAAAATGCTGAACTAGCTTTTCATTAGTTGCAAATGAATCTGCAAAAAAGTGCGGACAATAAAAATGCCCATCGTAAACTACGACAGGCATTGATTAACGTTCTGATCACTAAGATGAATTATTTGCGGTATTCCACTTCCACATCATACTCGTCTTCGTCCCAGTCATCATCATCAAGATCGTCATCCCAATCATCTATTGCTTCTTGGTGGTAGGTATCCCACTTAAACTCAACTGATTTTTCTTCAGGACTCTCTTCGACTTCACCAGGTATGGTGTCAATGAAATCCATCAGATCTCGGCATAATTCATCCGTGCCTTGTTTATTAAAGGCAGAAATACAATACACCTCACCTTGCCAATTTAGCCCTTCAACAATACGAGTTTTAATTGCTTCAGCATCTTCTTCAAGCATTAAATCTAATTTATTTAACACTAGCCATCGAGGCTTATCCGCTAACTTCGCAGAATGAGATTCTAGCTCGTTAATGATCACTTTGGCATTATCTAAAGGGTCAGAACCATCAACTGGCATAACATCGACCACATGCAGTAAAGCTCGACAACGCTCTAAATGTTTCAAAAATTGTGTACCTAAACCAGCACCATCTGAAGCGCCTTTGATCAAACCTGGGATGTCGGCAATGACAAAACTTCGTTGAGCATCTAGGCGCACAACACCAAGGTTAGGTACTAAGGTGGTAAACGGATAATCAGCCACTTTCGGTTTCGCAGCGGAAACACTGCGTATTAGAGTCGATTTACCAGCATTAGGTAAACCCAAAAGGCCAACATCAGCTAATAGCATCAGTTCCAGTTTTAAATTGCGAATTTCACCCGGTGTGCCATCTGTTTTTTGACGTGGAGCTCGGTTAGTACTGCTTTTAAAGCGTGTATTACCTAAACCATGCCAACCACCTTTAGCCACCATCAGGGTTTGCTTATGTTTAGTTAAGTCACCAATTAACTCGTCAGTATCGACATCGATGGCGCGAGTACCTATTGGCACTTTCAGGTATAAATCATCCGCCCCTTTACCGGTCATATCACGGCTTTTACCATTCTCACCGCGTTTGGCACGATGAAAACGCTCAAAACGATAGTCAATTAAGGTGTTTAAACCTTCATCAGCGATCAGGTACACATCGCCACCATCGCCGCCATCACCACCGTTTGGGCCACCAAATTCTATGTATTTTTCTCGACGAAAACTAACGCAGCCATTACCACCATCGCCAGCTTCAACACGAATTTCTACTTCATCTACAAATTTCATGGTGTTATAAAACACTCCAAAACTAAATATCTGTACATATTATAAGCGATTATATCAACTAAGCTGATACAAAAGTTAATTTAACGCAATAATTATCTTATTAGCGTCAGCGCAGCCTAAACCATTCTGTAAAACGAACAGTTTTTATATACCTGAACTATTATTAAGACCCTGCATATAAAAAAAAACCCTGCCAAACAGCAGGGTTTTTCAAAGACTAAATACTGTTACTCAGCAACAATACTTACAAACTTGCGGTTTTTTGGACCTTTTACATCAAACTGAACTTTACCGTCAGCTAATGCAAATAATGTGTGATCTTTACCGATACCCATGTTGTCACCTGCGTGGAACTTAGTACCACGTTGACGAACAATAATGTTACCCGCTAAAACTGACTCACCACCGAAACGTTTAACACCTAAGCGTTTACTTTCTGAATCGCGACCGTTTTTGGTACTACCTGCTGCCTTCTTATGTGCCATTTTATAATGCTCCTAAAATTAGCCGTTAATACCAGTAATCTTCACTTCAGTGAACCATTGGCGATGGCCCTGCTCTTTGCGTGAATGCTTACGACGTTTAAACTTAACAATTTTAACTTTATCACCACGACCTTGAGTCACAACTTCTGCTGTTACTTTACCGCCAGCAATGTAAGGCGCGCCTACATTGATGTTATCGCCATCGGCAATCATTAAAACGTTATCGAATTCAACCGAAGCTCCAACTTCAAGTTCGATTTTTTCTAAACGAACTGTTTGTCCTTCAGTTACACGGTGCTGTTTACCACCGCTTTGGAATACCGCGTACATAGCTACTCCGTACTGCGTCATTTGTTATAGACGCTAAATTTTAAAAATATAGGGCGCGAATTCTACTCGAAGCGATAAGTGATCGCAAGCATAATTGAGATAAAAATATTAATTAATATTGAATATATTATCTCAAGGAATATAACCTTCATTATCGAACGAATTAGTGTAAACTTAACGCCATAAAAGTCGTATACAATTTGCAAAATCGGGTTAGCACGTTCGCTCTATGGATCTCAATCAAATACAAGCATTAGCACAATCAGACATGAGTGCGGTTAATGATCTTATCTATTCGCAACTTCAATCAGATGTAACCTTAATTAATCAACTTGGCATTTACATTGTTAACGGTGGTGGTAAGCGAATGCGCCCCATGTTAACCGTACTGGCAGCCAGAGCATTAGGGTATACCAATACCGACCACATTGACATTGCTGCCATTATTGAATTTATTCATACCGCTACTTTATTACATGATGATGTGGTTGATGAATCCAATATGCGCAGAGGTCGTGAAACAGCCAATGCATTATTCGGTAATAGTGCCAGTGTGTTAGTCGGAGACTTTTTATATACTCGTTCATTCCAGATGATGACTCAATTAGGCAATATGAGGATCATGGATATTTTATCCGACGCGACCAATATTGTTGCCGAAGGCGAAGTTTTACAATTAATGAACTGCAATGATGCCAGCACAACTGAAGCAAGTTATATGCAGGTGATTTATTGTAAAACAGCCAAGTTGTTTGAAGCAGCTACTCGCTTAGCCGCCGTCATTTCAAATCAATCCCCTGCCATAGAACAAGCCATGCTTGATTACGGTAAATACCTCGGCACGGCTTTCCAGCTGGTTGACGACATTATGGATTACACAGCAGACGCGAAAGAAATGGGGAAAAATGTCGGTGATGACTTAGCAGAAGGTAAACCTACTCTTCCGTTATTATATGCGATGCAACATGGGACAACACAACAAAGTGAACTGATTAAAGCAGCCATAGAAACTTGCAATGGCATGGATAATTTAGACGCCATTCTCACCGCAATGGAGCAAACAGGTTCGTTACGTTACACCCAAAAAATTGCCGAACAAGAAGCTGATAAAGCGATCCGCGCACTAGCCGTGCTTCCTGAGTCTGAATATAAACAAGCGTTAATCGCATTGGCGCATATAGCGGCAAATAGAAGCGCTTAAACTGGCAACGAAAAGGCCGTAATTATTAATACTGCGGCCTATAACTCATTGTATGAGTGATTGGTTCTTAACTTTTATCACTTTCCCACAGTACTTAAAGGTAACCTTTTAAGGCTCAGAAAGGGCGGCAGAAAGGCGCTCCCCATTGCGTTTATTACTCGCTATGTAACCAATATATTGTGGAATACTCACCAATAACTGATCAAACAGCTTAATCGGCAAGTGGTGCTTTTTAATCATTTGCTCAGCCCAGACCCGATCAACAACCATGGCTTGCCCTTGCCCGACAGTTAATCGATGAAATAACCGTTTTAGTGCGACCACCTCATCAGTATAAAATGAAACTTTAATGACATTGGCAGACATTTGTTGCAGTTTTTCTTCAATAATAGCCGGGTATACATAGGAGCGAGCCACTAAAACATTGAGCCCTTTGCTTTGCATAAGCTGTTCAAAAGACATAGGGTTTTTATCACTAACAGCAAAAGTAAGCTCCCAATCTGCAATCGGTTGCTTTATCAACTGTAAATTATCATTCTCATCAACATGCAAAATAAAATCTATTTTTCCTGACTTTACTAGCTGCATACAGCGAGGAAAAGGCAGTTCAGAGAACTTGTATTGCATGTTGGCAAGAGTTAGCTTGTATTTTAAATAATCAACACTCACCCCAACTGCTTGATTATTTTCATCAATAAAGGAGTATGGCTCCCACTCTTCATAACAAAAAGAAATTGGTTGCTCACTTGCCTCTAAAGGAGTAATACAAACAAAGCTTAACAAAAACCAAAAAATCAACCTCATAGCATGTCCTTTCAGCTTCCTAATTTAACTATAGGCGATTAAAAGTTTTTTGAGACACAAAACGTTATATTTTTGCCGATGCTAACACATCAAAGTAATAAGTTAAGACAATGACATACAGTTTCTTAAGGGCATGATCAAAAAAACCGCCTAAGAAGGCGGTTTTTTTTAAAGAGCGACTCAATTAGCCGTTGATAAAATCAACACCTTCTTGAATATCACTGTTAAGTGTTGCCAGCATATCGTCTTTTGCTTTTTGCTCAAATGCACTTAACTCACCATAAGGTAAAATTTCTTCAATACCATTTTTACCTAAACGTACAGGGTGAGCAAAGTAAGGGGCATCACCACCTTCAACCTCAACGTACGCATAATCAACAACGCTTTCACCTTGTAAACCTTTCACTAAAGACATACAAAAACGAGCTGCTGCTGCACCCATTGATAAAGTTGCAGAACCGCCACCCGCTTTAGCATTTACTACTTCTGTACCAGCATTTTGAATACGCGGTGTTAATGCAGCCACTTCTTCATCTGAGAAAGTAGCGCCTTCTACTTGAGAAAGTAATGGTAAGATTGTTGTACCTGAGTGACCACCAATCACTGGCACTTTAACATCTGCAACGTCTAAACCTTTTAATTCAGCAATAAATGCTTCACTACGAATAACATCTAATGTTGTTACACCAAATACACGGTTTTTATCGTAAGTACCTGCTTTTTTAAATACTTCAGCAACAATTGGAACTGTACCATTTACAGGGTTAGTGATAATACCAACTAATGCTTTAGGGCAATTAGCAACAATGCCTTCAGCCAAAGTCTTAATAATACCCGCGTTCACTGCAAATAAATCAGCACGATCCATACCAGGCTTACGTGGCATACCTGCAGGAATGATAACAATATCAGCACCTGATAATGCATCAGCTAAATCATCAGCACCAAAACCTTCAACTTTAACCGCTGTAGGGATGTGAGATAGATCAACAGCAACACCTGGCACTACTGGTGCAACGTCATATAAAGATAACTCAGAACCTGCCGGTAATTGAGTTTTTAATAATAATGATAACGCTTGGCCGATACCGCCAGCTGCGCCTAATACAGCTACTTTCATTGGATGTCTCCGAAATTTGAGTATTTACGTAAATAATTTGCTGCCAAAAGATATAGCATATGACAACAAAAAACAATGTTTAATCGTGTATTGAGATACAAGGATAGCGTATAATTTCACGAACGGAATAATACTTAGGTATAAAATAAAACTAACCTATTCTAACCATTCATCAGATCAATATAGATGTAACTTTTATGACTACAGTTCAGCAGAAACAAGAAGCATTAGTACAAGCATTTAAAGATTTGCTTAAACAGGAACAATTTGGCTCACAAGGGGAAATTGTTGAAGCACTGAAAACACAAGGCTTTGACAATATCAGTCAATCAAAAATATCTCGGATGCTCAGTAAATATGGTGCGGTTCGCACCCGCAATGCTCGTCAAGATATGGTGTACTGTCTTCCCGCAGAACTCGGCGTACCTACAGCGCAAAGCCCATTGCGTCAATTGGTGCTTGATATTGAATACAACGAAATGATGATCATCCTACGAACTAGTCCTGGGGCGGCTCAGTTAATTGCTCGACTATTAGATAGCTTAAGTAAAAGTGATGGCGTGTTGGGCACTATCGCAGGTGATGACACTGTTTTTATTGCGCCCACTAAAATCAGTGAAATAAAAAAAACCGTAACACGTCTAGAAGAGTTATTTTCTAAAAAATTCAGTTAAATAACATTAGCGTGCAGTACGCTAATTTAATTATCGCTCTTTGCGAGTGTCGCTAAAAAATTCAAACTTGGTGCAAAAAACGCTGCACCCGTTTCCGCTTGGGTGTATTTTAACAGGTGGTCAGAATGACCATGAACGTCACCTTCAATCATGCTCTTGAGCATTAGTTCAAATGGTTCAGGTGATTGACAATAAGCAACAAACATTAAGCCTTGTAACTTCATATCACCGTACGGCATACTCTGACGCAAAATTTCAAGCGTTTTGCCATCGGCATCTTTAATGCCAGCACGCTTAATATGTGACGTTAGTGGTTTATTTTCACTGGTATACTCTTCGTTGTCTAATTTAGTGCGGGCAAAAACATCTTCTTGCTCTTTTACTTTCAGGGTATTCCATAAATTTAAATTATGGCGATAACGTTGAATATGTAGATAACTGCCACTTGAAAATGCTTGGTCGCTTTGTTCATCCACCAATGCAACTTCTCGTCTATGACGACCTTGAGGATTTTCTGTGCCATCTACAAAGCCAGTTAAATCTCGTCCATCGAGAAAGCGAAAGCCGCGTACTTGCTCAATCAATTCAACACTATCTGCCAATAAAGCGCATACTTTACCCGCCACAATATGATTGACATCGGCGCGATCACTGCGCACTTCAATGTACAGATCATAATTCACCGACGGCGCAATTCGATCATCACACTTAATTTCACTAAACGGTTTTAACGCTTTAGGCCGAGCATGGGGATATAACTCATCCCAATAATTAGCTCCGATAGCAATAACGCCCGTTAAATTACTTTCTGAAAAACGATCCGCGTACTTATCAAATAACGCAGGTAAGCGCGACAAAGCTTGTCGAATATGAGAATTTTTATCATCTAAAGCATTAAATAATAAATAATAGCCATGCAAACTGGGCTCCGCACAAATACCGAACTGCTCTCTTGCCATACCTGTTCTACTTAAAAATTACTAATAGCTTAATTTTACACGTTTTTAATGAATAAGCAGTAGTTGTTTATCACTAAGAGATAAAAAAGCCAACAAGCAAATACTTGTTGGCTTTTCTTTCAAGAATAACAGGTAACGAATGATTAGCCGCGAGTAAATTCTGGATAGGCTTCCATACCACAATCGGCTTTGTCAACGCCTTCGTATTCTTCTTCAGCGCTAACACGAATGCCCATAGTCACTTTAAGTACATACCAAACGACAAAGCTAGTAACGAATACCCAAGCAAATATCGTTGCCGCACCAATTAGCTGCCCGCTAAAAGTAGCGCCATCATTTGTTAACGGTACAATCAATAAGCCGAACAAACCAACCACACCATGAACAGAAATTGCACCAACTGGATCATCAAGTTTCAATTTATCTAAACTGACAATTGAGAATACAACAATTAATCCGCCAAGCGCACCAAACACTGTCGCTTGCAGCGCCGTTGGTGTTGATGGTTCGGCAGTAATAGCCACTAAGCCAGCCAATGCACCATTTAATGCCATGGTTAAATCAGCTTTTTTGAATAATATTTTAGCTAAAATCAATGCAGCTACAGCACCACCAGCAGCGGCAGCATTGGTGTTTAAAAATACCATAGCAACAGAATGCGAGTTGCCTATATCACCTAGCTTTAATACTGAGCCACCGTTAAAACCAAACCAGCCCATCCATAAAATAAACGTACCTAAAGTCGCTAATGGTAAATTAGCACCTGGGATAGCGTTTACACGACCGTCTGCTCCATATTTACCTTTACGAGCCCCCAGCAATAAAACACCGGCTAACGCTGCAGAAGCACCAGCCATATGCACAATACCTGAACCTGCAAAATCAGAAAAACCTAAATCGCCTAAGCTATAAAGCCCAAACACAGCATTTCCACCCCAAGTCCAACTACCTTCCATTGGATAAATCACGGCAGTTAATACCACAGTAAATGCAAGAAATGCCCATAACTTCATACGTTCAGCAACCGCACCTGACACGATAGACATGGCCGTTGCAACAAAGACGACTTGGAAGAAGAAATCTGAAGCCGCGGAATAAATAGCGCCACCGGTAAAACCACCTTCACGCTCAGCAAATGACTTTAATACCGCCTCTGAGTCAACCGTTTCTATACCTGATAAAAAGAAACCACCGCCATACATAATTTCATAACCACAGGCTAAGTACATCATGCAAGAAATCGCATATAACGCGACGTTTTTAGTTAAAATTTCTGTGGTATTTTTAGCTCTTACTAAACCCGCTTCTAACATTGAGAAGCCCGCAGCCATCCACATTACCAAAGCACCACATACTAAAAAGTAAAAGGTATCCATGGCATATTGTAAGTGAAAAATATTTTGTTCCATGATATCCCCCTTAAAGTGCTTCTACATCGTTTTCACCGGTACGGATCCGCACGGCTTGTTCAAGGTTATAGACAAAGATTTTGCCATCACCAATTTTACCTGTGTAAGCAGACTTAGTGATCGCTTCGACTAAACGTTCCACTAAATCATCAGTCACGGCAACCTCAAGTTTCACTTTAGGTAGAAAGTCTACCTGATACTCCGCACCACGATAGAGCTCTGTATGCCCTTTTTGACGGCCAAAACCTTTGACTTCACTGACTGTTAACCCTTCAACACCGACTTCAGAAATCGCCTCTCGGACATCGTCTAATTTAAACGGTTTTACAATTGCGCTAATTAGTTTCATTGACTACCCCTATTTATAGTTTGCATAGGAATATTCAATACTTGTACCAAATAGTTTTTTTCATTCAAAAACAGATAGATAACAAGTTATCGTGTGTATCAACGCACTAGCTAGCACCAAATTGGTGCATTTAAATAATACGATTGATGAATCGTGGTGCACATTTAAGTGTTCAGCACCACTTATAGCTAAAAATTCAAGGCAACCTAAGAATTAGATAAGCATATAAGCTGAATGTGAGATTGGATCAGTGGGTGTTAAGTTTGTTTTGATTAGTTTGCACAACCTTCCATGAACAAACTGTTTAAAGTGTAGTTAAACTGCATATTGTTTCTATCAAGTACCATTTAAGTTGAGATCCCTTCAATCACTTCTTGTGCAATAATATCTACATATTTTGACCAAGCGGTTTCCGATAGTTCATCAAACTGCCCTTTAAGATTGTATTGAAGTGATAGCATGAATGCGGTTTTTATTATGGTAAAGTGCTCTATTTGTGCCCCGTATTCTTTATGTCTTTTGCCCAGTTCTCTTAACTGAGGCTTAAAATCTTCAAAATGCTCTACTTCATTCACAGCGAAGCTAATTAATTCATAGAAGTGTTTTTCTATCGTGTCACGATCACTTTTAAACATCGGTTTAATTAATGGTGCCATCTCAAATAAATTATCGTAAAAAACTTTAGCAAAATCATTACCGCCTTTGCTTAACTGGGCAAACGATAATCTAATGATGTTTCTTTCATCCATAGTTAGAAGCATTTTGACTCCTTCAATATAGATATATAAACGACGATATTCATTAACCTTAATTAATAAATCATAGCTGCACTTGGGTTCAGCACCGCCAGTATCGCCAACCTTTCCATATCACAGAAATCATTGGCTCGTTCAAATATCTCTGAACTAACAGCTATTTCGGCTAGTTTTTCTGCTGGCAATAGTTGTTCAACAGAAAGTTTTTGCTCATGATGATTGGCAAGCATCATACGTTTAGCAATGTATAACAGCTTGGTATCTGTGGTAGCAAATTCAAAATCTTGCTCATCTTGAAAGCGAATAGGTTCAATCAAGTTATAAGGGAGTTGCCATAATTTTAACAACTCACCAGTACAGTCACCAAAGCTAAAACCTAACTGTTGTTTTTGTTTATCCCAAGGTAACTCACCATGCTTAAATTGGTGTATTTTTTCCACCTCGTCTGCTGCGAACTGTTGCATGACCAGCTCACCTAAATTGTGCAACAAACCGAGAATAAACAATCGCTCAGCATTGGGTACCGATAGCTCAGAGCCTAAAAACTTTATCATCAAGGCACAATCAACACTTTGCTCCCAAAAGCTTTCTAAAAACCCCGTTGGCGCTTTAATGGCTTTAAACGCTTTAGTCGTAAAGTAGGCAATGACTAGGTTATATACCTCAGTGATACCCAGTACGAGTACCGCTTTTGAAATGGTATCTATTTTACCTGGGTAGTTAAAAAAAGAACTGTTCGCCAGTTTTAAAATAGTGCCTGATAATGCAGGATCTAACAAAATCACATCGGCAATATCATCAATGGTTGATGATTCATCATCAATCAATTCCTTTATACGCACAAAGGAGTCAGATAGTACAAATACTTCACTCGCTTTCTCAGCGTAATCAATGGCATCCATAAATAGCACCTTTACCACTTATATCGAAGTAAATAAGAAAAAACCTCAAACTAAAAACCACCACAAAAAACTTCCTCACTCAAAACGATATAAAATGGAATAACGAACTGCTAACCTCAGTATAGACAAAATTTTCTTGCGTGAAGAAAATTTCACTCACCCTTTTTAAATCAATTAATATCCCATATAAATACGCACACACACACCTTAATGCCACTGTGCATGAATATGATATGACGAGAATTTTCTGATATTAATGACTCCAGTATCAAATAATAAATATTGCCCTTTTATCCCGATTAATGTGCCAGCTACTACGTCGGTTTTATCAAAACTAAATGAGGTTATTTTTGTTGGAAACTCTTCAACAGGAAAATTAAGCGTCACAATGTCAGCGTTTAACTGCTTAACAGCATCAACGCCAAACTTTAAACGAATATCGTCTAAACGCTGGGTTATGTGTGGCACTAACTCTTGTGCTTTTTGCTGTAAGTCTATTGGCTCGGCATTGCCTTTGAGCATAGTACGCCAATTGGTTTTGTCAGCAATAAACTCCGCTAACGCAGTTTCCACTAACCCTGACTGTAACCGAGTATTTACCACAAATATGGGGAGTGCTTGAGTTGCTCCTTGGTCTATCCAGCGAGTAGGTACTTGTGAATGACGAGTAATACCGACTTTTAAACCTGAGGTATTTGCTAAATAAACATAATGAGGAATAAAACAATGCGTCTCCCCCCATTCAGGTTCACGACATGTACCTTTATCAAAATGACAGGTTTCAGGCTTCATGATACACATATCACACTGAGCTAATTTCTGCATGCAAGGGAAGCAAAAACCTTGTGAGTAGCTTTTCTTGGTTTTTCTGCCGCAATGGCTACAACTAATGTGATGATGAAAATGAAGTGATAATGTTTTACCTATTAACTGGTTGAGCTTCACCGATTGCTCACCGATAGGTAATTGATATTGTACTTGCCCTTGCTCATCTAATTGAGCTGTCATTTTTCGTAAGGCACCAACGTCTGTCTGCATTTTTCTACCGAGTCATTTATATTGCAACCATGATAAGAAAAAATGGCATACTACACCAATAAAAACTGCACCATAATGAAGATGACCAATAAAAAAACCGCAAACTGGAGTGTCTACTTACTGCGTTGTTCAGATAATAGTCTATATGCTGGTATCACCACAGATATCGAACGACGATTAATAGAACACAATCAATGTAATAAAACCGGCGCAAAATACACACGTGTACGCCGACCTGTGCTACTTGCCTATTTAGAATCAGCAGAGAATCGTCAGTCAGCAAGTCAGCGGGAATACCAATTAAAACAATTGAGCAAAGCTCAAAAAGAAAAATTAGTCGACGGCTATACACTAAAAAACATCACAGATGTTCACTCAAACCATTGATTTTACTGGTCTGCTCAGTAAAGGATAGCTTCGATTTCTTGCTTAACTACTGCTAGAATAGCTCGTTTTTCATTTTCCCCTTGAAGTAGGTTCCATGTTTTTAGAAAGCTATTGTAGTGCCTCAGGCAACAAAATTAGTTTTACACGTCAGCAAGGCAGTGACTTTGCTAAAAAAGTTGCAAATGATTTCAACCCCCTACATGATGCGGATGCTAAGAGATTTTGTGTACCCGGAGATTTACTTTTCGCTTTAGTATTAGAAAAATCCGGTTTATCACAAGAAATGAAGTTTACCTTTTCTGGTATGGTAAACGATGGGGTCGAGTTAACTTTTCCTAGTATTATCGAACAACAAGCCTCGATTGTTGATGACAATAACAAGGAATACTTGAGCATAACAGCCAGTGGTAAAAACACCTCAGATAGAGCAACTATCTCAGCATTAACCAAAGCTTATGTAGAGTTCTCAGGGCAAACGTTCCCGCATATTTTGGTAGCTCTGATGGCCGAGAATAATGTCATGATCAACCCGACACGCCCAATGGTCATGTATGAAAGCATGGCGATTCATTTAGATAATGTCGATTTTACTTCGGTCGAGCTTAAACTCGCTCAGTCTACCTTATCAATTGATGGAAAGCGTGGCGTGGCAGATCTGATTTTTGATCTGATCTCTGATGGTAAAAAAATTGGTCACGGTAAAAAACATATGCTACTGAGCGGATTAAGACCATACGAACAAGCAACCATTGATGATATTGTGCAACAATATAATAGTAAAAAAGCGCAATTTAGTGCTTAATTATCCACTTTGATAGAGCCTTAAAGGCTCTATCGTCTATGTTTAAATTTAAGCCACCAACTATCCATTTGTACGGCACTTTTTCTCATCATACGTTGACTCTTTCTCAGCCAATTTTTTGCCCAAGGGTATTGGGTACTTAATATGGCTAATCCAAGAGGAATAAAAATAACCGCAGGCCCAGGTAATAAGATAAAAATAAGGCCAATAGCAACACATGCAAAACCAACAACAGTTAAGGTTAACTTTTTCATCTTTCACTCTTATGAATAATTTAATCGATTGAACTATCAATTAAGCAAGTATCAATCCAAAGAAATAGTTACTTAATAATCAAAAGGTTAAATGTTTCGCAATCAAAACAATTAGTTTAAATCACAAATAAATTGTCAAATCCCCCATTATTTCTGGTATTGCTGCTCAAACACCTGCTGCTGACGACGTCTTTCTTCCATGCAATAAGCAAATTCTTGCGTTGAGCGTGGGCGTTTACATTTAGCTAAAGGCTGATAAAAATCTAACCAGTCTTGTTGTTTTTTGCCACTAAACGCGCCCTTGATCACCACTTCATTGGTATAACTGGTCAAAGGCTTTGCTTGAGGGTCATGATAAACACGCGGAGTGTTTGGCTGGCTTTTTTTATGGCTCACTTTTCTTTTTGACTTAGGCTTCAATTTCCCTTGCTTACATTGCCACCATTGATCACGCGCTTTCTGCTCTCGACTGGCCAGTGTTCGAGCTTGCTTATTGCTATGACCTTGCCGTTGTAATGCTTGCACTTGTCTAAATTTGTTTAAATATGACTGACATTGCTGTTTTGTCCAGCCCATGTTTGGCAACATAAATAAAAACAATGCGATAAATCCAAAACTTTTGCCCATGTTCATCCCTTATTCATCCTTGAATCACACAAGTGTAGTGTAGATTTTGAACGTTGAGTGAAAAAACATCATTTATTTCTATACTAATATTATCAACAATTGAAGAACAAGGATGTTCCCATGAAAGCACTTTTCCCGTGGTCAGTTTTACTTATACTGCTTTGTATTAAATGCACCAACGCCACAGAACCGCCGCTACAACACGGTATCACCGCCACCGATGAAATCGATATCAGAGATTATTGGGTCAGTGAAAAACTTGATGGTATTCGAGGCTACTGGGATGGTAAACAGTTATATACTAGGCAAGGAAATCGTATTCACGCACCACTGAGTTTTACAAAACATTGGCCTAACGTGCCATTAGATGGAGAACTTTGGAGTCAACGAGGTCAATTTGAGTATATCTCTTCTTGCGTGAGACAAAAAATCCCCAAAAACTCTTGCTGGCAAAAAATACGTTTTATGGTGTTTGACTTACCTGCTCACCCTCAACACTTTAGTGCGCGCATTCACGCAATGGGTCAATTGCTCAATACCACAGACTCTCCCTATCTTAGTATGGTCAAACAATTCCGTATTCCGACTAAAGCAAAACTTTATCGACAGCTTAACCAGGTTGT
The DNA here is from genome assembly GCF_017168195.1 of Thalassotalea sp. G2M2-11. Classification (GTDB taxonomy): domain Bacteria; phylum Pseudomonadota; class Gammaproteobacteria; order Enterobacterales; family Alteromonadaceae; genus Thalassotalea_E. The sequence continues at coordinate 606,919 of NZ_JADNYL010000001.1, read as the reverse complement.
CACTGCGGGTGGAGAAGGGTTAATGCTCCATAAGCAAGATGCATACTATCAATCAGGACGCAATCAGGCATTATTAAAGCTCAAGCCCTACCAAGACAGTGAAGCCACTGTTATTGCCCACACAGAAGGTAAAGGCAAATATCAAGGCATGCTAGGCGCGTTAGTGGTAAGAACGTCTGACGGTATAAAATTTAAAATAGGTACCGGATTTTCAGATAAAGAAAGAGCAAATCCTCCCGCTATCGGCAGCGTTATTACCTTCAAATATATTGGTAAAACAAAACGAGATGTGCCAAGATTTGCCAGTTTTCTGCGTGTTCGACATTCAGCCAAAAAGTAGAGTAAAGCGATGGAATTTCATTTATGGTTATCGTTGGCATTTATTTGTGTCATGGGAGCGTTATCACCAGGACCAAGCTTAGCGGTAGTAGTTAAAAACACCTTGTTTGGCGGCGCTAGGCAAGGCTATGCAACCGCCATTAGTCATGGGGCTGGTGTAGCTTTATATGCCGCTTTTACAGCAGTAGGCATTGGTGTGATCATAGTGCAATCACCTATGTTATTTACTATCATCCAATACGCTGGTGCCGCATTTTTGCTTTATCTAGGCGTCAAAGCCTTGATGAGTAAACAACAATCTGTTGAGCTCGACCACTGTGAGCAAGATGATACAGAACAATCAAGTCAGCAAAAAAATGCCATTAATGGTTGGCGCGATGGTTTTTTAATTGCGTTTCTCAACCCCAAACTGGCGATTTTTTTTCTGGCATTATTTAGCCAATTTGTCGACCAACAAGCCTCTATGGAAAAGAAAGTGATCATGGTTTCTACGGTTGGGATCATTGATGCCGTCTGGTACTTAATCGTGGCATTTTTATTTTCTCGAGGTCCAATACTGGAGAAGCTGAAACGTAACAGCCATATTATCGACAGAATTACAGGCAGCTTTTTAATTTTACTTGCCGCGCGTGTCGTCCTAAATTAGCGCTTTCATATTATCTATCGGCTGTTAACGTTTAACAGCCGAACGAAGTCAAAGTTCACCCCAAGTATTTGAACAATAATACTTTTAACCCTTTGCCTGCTTTGGCTTCTTTAAACACATCAGGGTTAGCGATTTTTCCTTGGTAAATGCAATTAGGGCATTCCCTAGCAACTTCTTCCAATAAAAAATCTTCTGTTAAATCAGGGGAGTTCAAGCACAGCATCAATTGAGCCTCAGGCTTCATAAGTTGTGGAATACGGCGAATAATTTTTTGATAATCACGTTCAATATTGACACTGCCTTTTTGAAAAGACGGGGGATCACACACTAAAATATCGTAAGGTCCATATTTTTTTAATCGTCCATACGACTTAAAAATATCCACTCCTTCGAATTTTACTTTTGCTAAATTTTGCTGATTAAGTTTGTGATTCTCTCGCCCTTTTGCTAACGAAGCTTTCGCCATATCAATATTAACAACTTGCTTAGCTCCGCCTGCAAGTGCCGCTACCGAAAACGCACAAGTATAAGCAAACAGGTTTAAGATATTTTTACCTTCACTATGCTGACGAAGCCATTGCCGCCCATTGGCCATATCCAAAAATAGCCCACTGTTTTGTGCCTTGCCTAATTGAATATTAAATTTAAGTTGTTGCTCGCTAGCAACTAGGTTAACTATCTGCTCACCAAATACCACTTCGATTGGTGCATACTTTTGATAGCGATGCTGTACTTGAATGGAGCGACAATGTGCAAACAAATGTTTAAGTTGCTCGACCTGCTCATTTAGCCACACCTGCTCAACTTCTTGATAGAGGGTGATCAACAATACAGGCTCAAACCAATCAACATTGATATGAGCTAAACCAGGATAGGCATGACCTCGGCCATGAAACACTCGCTGACACTCACCCAGATCAGCCGTTAATAAGTGTTGTTTAATGTGATCTATCATAATGACTCAAGAAAAAGAAAAGCCGCATAATATCAAATTATGCGGCCTTACAACTAGAAAAACGAAGTTAGCTAGAAGCCAAATAAGTTAATAGCAAAAAACTTAGAGGCAACAGTGTTAATGAAAATAAAGAACACAATCACAGGCACAAAGGTCCCTAGTGAAAAATCAACGTATTTTTCAACCCAACTTCCGACATAGCCTTCATTACCTATTGAGAGTTCTTTACTTAACTGTTTTTTCCAGCGATAGCTAACAAAAATACAAAGTAAGAAGCCATTCAGTGGTAAAATGGTGTCATAGAATACATCCACGATTACATCAAAAAACGGCTTATTCTGTCCGGCATAACTTGTAAAGTTAGTGAAAAAATCCACCATACCGTAAGAGACTAATGCAAAAACCGTTAAAATACCGGCAGTGGACACTAAGGTCATTAACGCTTTCTTACGGCTCTGGCATTTCTCTGTTACTAAATAAGAAACCGGTACTTCAATAATAGAAACCAAGGAGGTAATCGCGGCAAAAAATACCAGTAAGAAGAAGCACACTGCAATCGCGCTCGCCCCAAAGTAACCTAGTGATGCTTGTAATGCTAAAAATATTTTCGGTAGAAAAGTAAAAATCAGCGCGACACCACTGTCACTTAATTTATTAGGATTAATGTTAGGGTCAAAAGAAAATATCGCCGGTAAAATCATCAAACCCGCAGTAAATGCTACGGCGGTATCGGTAATAGCAACAAATTTAGCAGAGCTGACAATATCTGTTTTATTATCTATGTACGAACCATAGGTGATTAAAATCCCCATCCCTAATGAGAGTGAGAAAAATGCTTGCGACAATGCACCATTAATCACCGAAGGGGTTAACTTTGCAACATCAGGAATAATAAAGAATTTCACACCAGCCATGGCATTATCTAAGGTTAAAACATAAATGACTAATGCGATCAGCATCACAAACAGGGTCGGCATTAACACTTTCGCCGCTTTTTCAATCCCGTCTTTCACGCCAGCCACTAAAATAAAATACACAATGGAAGCAACAGCGATTAAACCACCAAATAAGTACTTATCATGAACAAAACTGCCAAAATAGTCACTGTTAGCGAGTAAGTCGAGATCCCCCATGGCAATCAACACGATATAACCGAAAATCCATACCGTGATCACCATATAAAACACCGCAATCATAAATGGCGTAAGCACGCCTAAAAAGCCAGCGGCGCCCCATAATTTACTACCACCACTTAATGATTTATATGCGCCTACGGGTTCTTTCTGCGTTTTTCGACCCACCCCCATTTCAGCAATCATTACAGGTAAACAGATAAAAAATACAAACAGTGCATACATAAGTAAGAATGCACCACCACCGTTTTTCGCGGCATTTACAGGAAAACCGACCAGGTTACCAATACCAACCGCTGAACCAGCGGCAGCTAAAATAAACCCGATACGGGAGCTAAAATGTTCTCTAGAAGCTGTCATAAATGTCCTTCATTATAATATTTATAGGGCATGTTATTATTGTTTTACCCTAAATTTTATATAAACAAAAGTTAGGGCTGATCTCTTTTGATGCTTGATGCTATCAAGGTTTAAAGCGAAAGTCTTGCATTACCCTTCACGTTTACGTAAACGAACGATATAAAACCATGTCATTATGATTTCGATTTGATAAAAACCAATGTAAAACCAAGAAATTATCGTGATTGACGAGTGAAAAACTGCCCGCCCATAATATGCAAAATATTTTCGGCTTCTTCAGCGGCAAAATCAGCGGCAGCATTCAAATCATCGGTTGAAATACCCAAACTACGGCATAATGATTCGTCAACGGTATCATCATAGGTAAATTCATCGGGGTGTGAATCAACTAACGCTAAACGCGTGGCCAAATATAATACCTTAACATCCTTGTTAATTTGGATGGTTTGCGCCTCGTTGTAATGCCGAATAGGTAAAATCACCTTTTCAGGAATTTGCCAAATCTTTAATAATTCAGCAGAAACATCGGTATAAGTAAAGCCAAGATGCTGACGCTGAACATCCCAAGGTAGGCAATCGGCAGAATATTTCTCACATGCACTGGCAATATCTGGAGATATTTTAGCCACGATTAATTCGCCAAAATTTTGCAACAAACCTGCAACAAATAAACGTTCAATATCACGGATCCCCGCTTTAACGGCTAAATTTTTTGTGGTTAAGCCACAAAAAACACTCATTCGCCAGAACCGTTTTAAATCGATGGCCTGATTTGAGAAGTGCTTAAACGCAGTGGCCGCAACATCCACCAACATCATGTTATAAATCGCTTGGGTGCCAATAATCGTAATGGCTCGGGAGATGGTGCTAATTTCACCAGGAAAGCTGTAGATAGCACTGTTGGCTATTTGCAGTAAACGTGAGGTCATCGATGGGTCAATGCTGATCACATTGGCAAAATCTTCAATGGTCGAGCTATCATCTTCAATTAACGACTTTACTTTAAAACAAGCGTCTGGCAATGCGAAAGAACCATTCGCTTGTAGTGCATATTCATGAGCATTCATGGGTAAATGTCCTAAAAAATCCTTTCACTGAGTGTAACGCTTTGGCATTTCAATGAAAACAAAAAAGCGTGACATTTTATATCACGCTTTTGGTATTTACTTATTCGCACAGCCTAAGGTTACTGAGCAAAAGTTTTACCGAAGAAATCCCCTTTATTCCAGGTTGGACGTTGCTCACCATTCGCAATTTCTAAACCTATCATCATGTTGACTTCAGCAAAGCTTGCAGCCGCATCCCAACGGATCGGTAAATCAAGCTGATCACTATGTTGATGATAATGATTCTTCAAAAAGTCACCAAACATTTTGCCACCATCAATGTCAGGATCTTTTGATTTAAAGCCTGTCATTAAAAATACCGACGGAATACCAGCTTTAACAAAGTTATAATGATCACTACGAGTAAACAATGCTTGTTCAGGCATTGGATCTGGACTCAAGCTGATATCGATTTTCTGTGCTGCAGTTTCAACAATTTGGCCTAAGCTAGAATGAGTAGAACCAAAGGCGATCACGTCAGCAAAAGGATATAAAATTAACGGCATGTCTAAGTTAACGTTAGCCACCATTTGCATCGAAGGAACCGTTGGATTATTGGCAAAGTAACCTGAGCCTAACAAGCCTTTTTCTTCACCAGTGACCACAACAAATAATATTGAACGCTTTGGTGCTACAGGTTTTGATGCTAATAATCGAGCCGTTTCTAATAAGATAGAAACACCTGACGCATTATCTAAAGCGCCATTATTAATATTATCTTCTGCTTCACCTTCTTGATGATCTTCACCGTGGCTACTTACACCAATATGATCTAAATGAGCACTAAAGACTACGTATTCATTTTTTAGCTGAGGATCGCTACCTTCTAACGTTGCGATCACATTCGGGCTCGTAATTTCTTCATGGCGAGATTTGCTTGCCATAGTCACAACAGCATTTAAGTTAAAGCCTTTAACTGGTTTATTCTCGCTATCTTGAGTAAACACATCCGCTAAACTATGCTCGGCACCAGCAAATAATGGTTCTGCTTTTTCACCATTTAGATAAGCCCCGCCTTTGATTTCTGGATGTTTACCAAAAGGTTGACCATCTTTATCTAACCAACTCATACGAGGTGCGCTGGCATATTTAGCTGACTTTTCAAAGGTACGCACTTTATCGCGTTTTGGGGTATGAATGGTGATAAAACCAACAGCACCACGTTCGGCAGCATGACGAATTTTTTCACTACCAGAGCCAATATGCGCTCCTTCTTCTGACGGTAAATCATCAGGACGGCCTGTTAAGGTAACAACAATCTTACCTTCAACATCTAGTCCCGCATAGTCGTCATAATCAAATTCAGGTGATACCACACCATAACCAACAAATACGGTCTCGGCTTTAACAAAAGATTCTGTTTCTAATGCCGAACCTGACATAATAAAGTCTTGTTTGAATGCAAGTTCGACTTGTTCAGCACCATTTTCAATAGTCATTTTAGCGCTGTCATCTTGCAAATAAGTCCGTCGAAAAGTGACTATTTGCTCAAAACCTTCGTGCTCTCCTTGAGGTGTTAAGCCTAACTGTTTAAAGTTAGATTTAACGTAATTAGCCGCAATTTGATAGCCTTCACTGCCCGTGTCGCGCCCTTTCAAGGTATCATCAGCTAAAAACTCAACGTGAGCTTTGATACGCTCGGCATTGACTTGTTCTGGTTTTGCTGTCTGGACATCATCACTTTTAGCAACTTCTTGTCCACAACCGGTTAACACAGCAAGTGATAATAAACTTGCCGAAGTTAATAATTTAAATTTCATGAAATTCTCTTTAGATATTATTTTGATTAGGTAACATTACACGATGACCTCACTATATCGAGAGCCAACGAAAATTTCCAGTGAGCCTATCGTAGATAACCTGCTGCTAATCGTGATTTTTCAATGTTGTCCTAACAAACAGGAAATATCCTACTCTAGAGATAAGATGAAACGATTTTGTCGATCAAGCCCGCTTGTTTTAATTCAGTAATCGCCTGATTGATCCGAGGCACAACTTCCGCTAACTCTTTGCGAAAGCGAAAATGTAAATAACCATCAGAATGAATAGCGCCAACTACAATAGGTACGTCGAGTATTTTTGACCAATATTTTGCTGTTACTTCACCACAAATCGCATATTTGATCCTGCCATGCTTTAACGCACGAATTAAATTTTTTTCTGATGAAAAATCTACTCGCGTAAATAGGTCATCATCATGATAATAATATCCGTGCACAGTGCCAATTCGAATATCCGATGACTGCTTCATTTTTTCAGGCAATGTTTCAATGTCACTGTCCTTAAGCGCAATAAAGTATTCCTTTATTGGCATAATGGGTACACTAAAAATAAACGTTTCTAACGGGGTAGTGGCGGGCAACCACTCAGGGTTAATAAAATCAAAATCAATTTCACCACTTGCTAACGCTAAATTGGTTCGCGCAGCAGGTAATGCCACTTCCTGCCCCTCAATATCAGCACGCTGTAATACCAAAGGGATCAACTCAGGCAAAATACCTTGGCGCTGTTCTGATTTAATATAATAAGGAAACCAAGAATTTGAACCAGATGGTTCATATTTCAAACGTAGCGTTTCAGTATCGCTTACTTGCGTTTTATTTGCACTCCATGCCAAGTTACTGCAATTTACGCTTACTACTACCATAAGTAAAAAAAGCTTTCGCATAACAACAATATACTCGATATAAAATTTAGCACGGCTATCTTTAGCATAGCTAAAAATTCATACTTCTAACAAGCAAATTATCGTTTTGCTGTCATTAAGGGGTTATCTCAGCCGTTTATAGTGATATGTCACCCAAATCTTTCGGTAACGTTAACAATACTTCAACCCCTGATGTATGTTGTCGATTGCTAATAGCTATTTGTCCTTGATGGTTAAACATGATTTGTCGACAAAGCGCTAGACCAATACCGCTGCCTGAAGTTTTGGTACTATAAAATGGCACAAAGACGTTATCAAGATTAGCAATACCGCAACCTTGATCTCTTAAAGTTAACCTTATTTGGCTGTCAGTGACATCAACAAAAGTTTCCAGTACAGCTTGCGGCTGAGCACTCATCGCTTCAACGGCATTTTTGAAAACATTAATCAACACTTGTTCGAACTGACTTTTATCAACCTTAATGTCGATATCGCATGTGTCAGCAATGCAAGTATCTAAGTCAGGAAACAGGCCAGCAGTGCTTGTTAATAATTGTGCTAAATTAACCACTGACATATTCGGTTTGGGTAAATGTGACAAGCGGCTATAACTGGCAATAAAAGTAGTTAATGATAATGCTCGTTCATTAATAATATTAACGCCTTCAAGCAATGATTGATGTTCTGGCGTCTTTTGCTTAGCAAGTTTACTTTGCATTGCCTGACTAATCGCGGCAATAGGCGCTAAGGAATTATTCATTTCATGACTTAACACACGCAACAGACTTTGCCAGGCTTTTCGCTCTTGCTCCATCAACAGCTGCTCCGCATTACTGATAAAATACAGTTGATGTTGCTCTCCACCACTTAAGAAAGGCTCTTTCACCAAAAAGTACTCACCAACTAACGGTGCCTGCTTAAAACTGACAATACCGGGGTTGGCGTTCATAATAGCCGCACCAAGTGCGTTAGCCGGCAAACTTATTTTTTCTTCGCTATCAATCCCATCAAACAGGTATTTTTTTGCGGATGCATTCGCCATCACTACTTGCCCTTCAGCGTCCGTTGCCAGCACAAATGCATGCATCTGTGCTAAGATCCGCTCCAGTAATAATCTTGACTCTTTGGCTTCAAACTTATGTTTGGCTAAGGTATCAGATAATCGGTTTATTAGGTTAAGTAACTCTTGAAAGGCTTGATTTGTTTGCAAACGACCACGTAATGAATAGTCACCATCAATCATAGATTCAATGAGGTTTGATAAGGTTCTGATTTGAAAATCTGCATTTTGTTTTATCGCCAATAAGGCATAACCAGCGATCAATAGATAAACGATAGTAATAAAGGCGATCAGGTAATATGAGACTTGCGCGACAACTAACGAAACAATGCAAATAATCAGACTTGGGATGATTATCACTAACATCAGCTTTTGCTCAACGTTGAACAGCTTCAGCCAAGCAAAATGATTGAGCTTACGCTCTAGTAAATTAATCCAAGCCATATTTCGTCAATCGTCGATAGTAACCACTACGACTCAAGCCTAATGATTTCGCTGTTTCAGTGGCATTACCCTGATGATACTCCAGCCGTTTAAGTAACGCCTTTTTCTCAATTTCACTCATGGTCAATTGCGGATCATCTAATGAATCTTCAGACGGAGTGCTATCAGTTAAGGCGATATCATTCGCTGTTATCTCTGCCTTTTTACTGGTAAAGAGCAATCGTTCCATTAAATGACTTAACTCACGAATATTACCCGGCCAAGCATATTGTTGTAGTTTAATGATCGCCTGTTGTGACAGAGCAGGACAAGCTCTGTGATACTTTGCGCTGAATAACCGTAAAAAGTGCTCAGCCAACAACGGGATATCATCAATACGTTCGGACAGCGATGGTACCCTAACTTCCACTGTATTCAGACGATAATAGAGATCTTGACGAAATTGATTATTAGCAATTTGTTCAAGCAGATCACTATTAGTTGCAGAAATAACCCTGACATCGGCAGTTTTCGCCTTGCTACTGCCCACGGTTTCATATTTCTTTTCTTCTAATACTCTTAATAACTTTGCTTGTTGAGCTAACGGGATATTAGCAAGTTCATCTAAAAACAAGGTGCCTTGTTCTGCCATCTCAAAACGACCGATGCGGTTTTCTTTCGCGTCAGTAAATGCCCCTTTAACATGACCAAACATTTCACTTTCAAACAAAGATTCGGGGATTGCTCCCATATTGACGGGGACAAATGAATGCTTGGCACGACAAGAAACACTATGAACATATGCAGCTAGCATACTTTTACCTGTGCCATTATCACCTGTCAGTAAAATACTCATATCACTTTGCGCTAACTCATCTAAGGTTGATAATAAAGTTTGCATCTTAGGTGATTGCGCAATAATGGCGTTTTTATCGGCTAATGTTGACTGCCCTGTCAATAACTTATTTTGTTGCGTTAAGCGCTCAGCCACCTGATAAGATTGCGCCAATGCCAACTGAGTATTGATGGCACTAATTAATCGTTCGTTGTGCCACGGTTTTTGCACAAAGTCTCTAGCACCGGCTTGCATCGCTTCTACCGCAATATCAATGGTCGCCCAACCAGTCATCACAATAACCGGGACATTAATATCTCGCTCTTTTATCGCAGCAAGTAACTGTAAGCCTTCAGCGCCCGAGGTAGTATCTTGCTGAAAATTCATATCCAGCAAGATCAAATCGACTTGTTGCTGCTGTAAATTCTCCAACACCGCCTGCGGCGTGGTCATCGCGAGAATATCAAAGCCTTGCTCAGCCAAGACATACTTTAGACTAGCAATAATATTGATATCATCATCAGCAATTAAAATAGTTTTATTCACAAATAGTCATTTTTCCTAATAAATCGCTCTCACTGTATTAAAAAACCTTTATAGTAACAAGCAATTAACAAAAATGAGCATCAAGATACATTGATGCTCTGTTATCTGAACTCAGTTATTCATACCTCAAAGCGGTACTCGGTTCCATTTTTACCGCACGTTTAGTCGGCAAATAAACAGCAGCCATCACCACCACAGATAAACCAAGCACCACAAAAAAAGCTTGAATAAAATACATATGCACCGGAAACAATGCTTCTGTCAGGCTATGAAAACCAAAAGAAAGCAAAGCAAATATCACTAATGCACCGCCTAACCCTATCAGCAATTGCTTAGCCCCTTGCTTTAAAAACAATTGAATAATATGTTTATCACTAGCGCCTACAGCACGGCGTATACCAATTTCATGAGTACGTTGTGCCACCGTGTTTGCCGTTAGTCCATATATGCCCACCATGGCAAGCAGCAATGCAAAAAAACCTGTGCCAAATGTCAAATTTGACAATAACACCATAGATTCACGCATTTTGTTTCGATTATATAAAGCAGGTTGCACCCCATAAGTTAACTCAATATGTCGATCCGCTTGAAACATCGCCTGATAAAATATTTCTTCTGCGTTTGGCGTACTTGGCAACACCCGATACATAAACACTTGATAGTCACTGACAAACTGATAACCAGAGATGTAAATTTCATCGGCACTTGCTAAGTCACCAAACAAGGTAGAAGAGTTAAGTCGATTAGTCACCACGCCAACAACAAACACTTTTTGTTCTTTATCGTCAATATTCATGGTAAAGCTTTGCTCTAATGGCGATTGTCCAGGCCAATAACGGTTCGCCATGGACTGGCTGATCATGACATTAATTCGAGCGCCTTGCTTATCTCGGTGTGTCAGTTGCCGACCTGCGACTAAATTCACTCCCACGGTTGCGGTATCACCAATCACGCCTATGGTATCAATGTTAGGTTTTTCTGCTGCAGAGGCATAATCAACGCCATCAATGGTTACAGTCAACGCCCTACGCGAATAGTTAGATAGCACATTAACAACACTTGGATGTTGCTCAACCCCTTGTTTAATTTGCTCTAACAGCGCTAATTGCTGTTCAGGCTCTGGGTATTTTTCCGTAGGTATACTAAAGCGAGCACTCATCACCTGCTGATAATCATCTCCTGTCTCTAAATTAATAATATTATGAGCAATAAAGCCTGAAATAGCGCCAATTAACATTAAAATAGCCACGAGAAATATCTGGGTAGTCACCAAAATTTTAGCCACTTTGCCTGATTTTTTGCTTTGTGCACCCCGAGTGCCATCGCGTAAGGTGCTATTAATATCTTGGTGTGCAGAGCGCCATGCTGGCAGAAATCCTGACAACAAAATAGTGACTAACGTAAACACCACGCCGACAATAACAGTTTCAGCATCCATACCGTAGTGCCACCAAAACGATCCACCAGAAGGCAACCAAGATTGTAAAACAATTTCAATATAATCAAGCGCCGCCCCCACTAGCAACAGTGATAACACACCACCAACTAGGGTAATAATAATTCCTTCCCACATAAGTTGGCTCACTAATCGTGCAGTGGTAGCGCCCAGAGCGGCACGAATAGCCGTTTCTTTTTGACGTTCTACCGAGCGAGCCAGCAATAAGTTACCCACATTAATACAGGCCAATAATAAAATGATCCAAGCAATACCATTAAGAAAAGCAAATGCCATTTCACCATCACCGCCCGTTTGTGCCATTTGGAAAGTCAGCAATTGCACACCTTTTTCAACCGCAGGTAGATCATATAACTGCACATTTTGTTGGTAAACTTGATTCACTGCTTGGCTTAACTCTAGCTCAGCGCCTTTTTCACTAACACCAGCACGCACTCGGGCATAAGCAAACACATATGGGCTTTCATTAGCAGCAAAATCAAATACGTTGTCAGATAAAGGTAACCAAATTTGTGCGGTATTAGGAAAACGATAACCTTTTGGCATCACTCCAATGACGTCGGTATTAACACCGTTCAACATCATGGTTTTTGATAGCACGTCTTCACTACGCTGAAATTCACTTTGCCAAAGCTCTTCTGAAATCATCGCTACCGCGGCCGCACCTTTTTCCGTGTCGGCTGGTGCAATGGTCCGCCCAATAATGGGCTCCACTCGACTAAACTCAATTGCTCCTGCACGGACAAAACTAGCAGAGACATTTTTACCTGCGCCATTTTTAGAAACGCGAACCGTGCTGTTTTGATAGACACCAAATTCAGCAAACTGAGTGAGATCATCTTTAACGTCTTGGTACTCATTGGCTCGCAATAAGCGGTATTTTCCCTCTATGTACACGCCGACAGCGCGAACCGAATCACCTTCTGGTAAGGGTAATTCTTTATAAACCGTGGTATATAAAAAAGAGAAGGTAAACAGACTGATTGACAGGCCACCAATAAGTACACCCAAGGTCATAGCGGTAAATTTAGGCGCTTTAAATAATAAGCGCAGCGCGTATTTTATATCAATTAACGTAGCCATCACGTTACCCCAATGCCAATTCAGCCGTTGCTTGATATTTATCATCACCGTGTTGGTTGTGATGATCTTTTATCAGTTGCCCATCGAACATTTCCAAACAACGACTGGCTCGTTTAGCCGACATAGGATCATGAGTCACCATACAGATCGTCGCCCCTTCCTGATGAAGTTGATCAAACAACTGTAAGACTGATTCGGCATTTTTAGAATCCAGATTACCCGTAGGTTCATCCGCTAGAATAATGGCGGGATTATTAACTAAGGCGCGAGCAACCGCGACACGTTGCTGTTGTCCGCCCGACAGCTGCGAAGGGTAATGATTTCTGCGATGCCCCATTTCGACCTTAGCCAGTACTTCATTGACTTTTTCAGCTATAACCGCTTGAGACTTATCGCTGTGATAAGTTAACGGCAACATCACATTTTCTTCAACGGTTAGATCAGAAATTAAATTAAACGATTGAAACACAAAGCCTATTTTTTTACTTCTAATACTCGCTCGTTGATCTCGGCTTAATGACGAAACATCACTATTGGCTAAGTGATAACTTCCGGTTGTAGGCACATCCAATAAACCTAACAAAGAAAGTAACGTTGATTTACCACAGCCCGATTGACCACTTAACGACAAATACTCGCCTTGATTAATGGTCAAATTGATGTTGTGTAACGCCCGTGTTTCGATTTCTTCTGTTAAAAATGATTTGCTAATATTTTGCAATTTTATAATTTCTGTCATTTTCTCTTCCTGTTGTGATTCTTTATCGATAGTGCGTAAAAACACATTAATTGATCATAATTTCTTGATGTTCTTGCCAGTCAGAGGTGTCTGAAATAATGATTTCATCGCCTAAGGTTAAACCGGATACGATTTGAATTTTATTGACTGAACTTTGACCTAATGTGACTTGGGTTTTGCTAGCAAACTGTTTGTCTTTACTGAGTTTGAATAAGCCTATATTGCTGTAACGGGGTGCATACATGGGTCTTTTAACATAGAGGGCATCTTCAATATTACTAATAGCAATAAAACCATCGACCGCCAGCTCTGGTCGAGCTTCTGGCGGCAACTGACTGGTTAGTTTCACATCCACTTCCACCATGCCTGCTTTAACGGCGGGATCAATACGTGATACTTCTCCTTGTAACTCACTGGTGCGCGTATCAATAGTGACAGGTTGACCGATGATAATATCTCGCACCCGCACTTCCTGTACTTGTAGCTTGGCATACAACACCTGTTGATCAGCCACTAATGCCACACTATCACCTATGTGGGCACGCTCACCTAGCTCTAGTGATACTTGTTGCACAACCCCAGAAGTAGAGGCTCTCACTTGTAGCGCCGCCACTTGCTCCTGCATCCGTTGCACATTATTCTCAACTAAACCTAAGCGTGCCTTTTGGGCTAATTGAGTAGCGGCCATATTGGTTTTCATCTTTGCCACTTTCTGCTGCTGCGCTAACCAATATTGCTGTTGTTGTTCAACTGCCAACTGACTTTTTTGATAATCCAACGCAGATACTGTGGCATTACCTTGCTCAATCAGTGCAGTTTCAGCATCAAGTTTTAATTTAGCCGATTGATAGTTAAATTTAGCCGCAATCACTGCGTTTTCTAAATCAACTAACTGAGACTCTAACGCCACATACGCCGCATTACTTTCGGCCTTATTAGCGGCTAATTCCCAACGGGCTTTTTCTAATTCTCGGTGCAATTCAGGATTAGACAGTTGCATCAATACTTGACCTTGTTCAACATATGCACCTGCTTTAACATGCACCTGCTCAACTTTTCCCGCCACTTGTGAAGACACCCAACGAATATTTAATGGTTTTAATACGCCGGTTGCTTTGACATTTACGCGAAATGTCCCTTGTTCAACTTGTGCAGTTAACACATCCTTTTTTTCAATAATATAGGAAGCATTACCAAAAGCATTTTTCAGTAAATACACAGCAACTAATAAAATAATGACCGGAAAAACATACCAGTATTTTTTCCAGACAGGTTGTGTTGCAACTTCTCTTGCTATATCCATAATTCTGTTGACCACTCTTAATTCAGTAACTAGGGCGTGTTGATCTTTGCTGTTTAATTTTTGTTCGAGATAAAAGCGTTTTAAACGCGGCGTGAGCAATGACGCTTAGTCATCTAAGCAAATCTCCTCACAACAAAGAGTAAAACGCTTTTAACCGAACCTTTCAGGCAGCGTTTGTTGTCATTTCTACTATGTTGCCCCACATGGATGTGGGGTAAGGTGATTTTGCAGGAGCACAAAATCTTTAGTGCTTTATCATGTGGAACAACCACACATCAAAAGCACTGCCTTGTATAAATTTCCAACAAACTACTGCAAAAACAAACTTGAAAGTTCAACACGCCCTAGATAAATACAAGCATTATGCCAAACAGAGTTTTTTTTATATTGTTGATATAAAAAGGAAAAATTAAAAATAACAAAATAGTGAATTCTTCACTGTTTCACTATCGACACAGTGTGGCATTTAAATTGTTGCAACTTCGGCACAGATACCACTATGATTAATAAGGTAGCGCTTTGATAAACGATGATTACCAGCAAAATGAAACAGCTTGTTCTTTTATTTGTGATGACTTTTACATGCCATGCACAGGCATTTTCCATAGAAGCGCACAATCAAGCCATATTGGCAAAAAAATCCGCGAACGATATCGTTTTTGGCAGCACCAACAATGTCAATTCAATCTTATTTAAGCAAGCAAACCTTATTTTAACGCACGCGTTCAAACAGCTTGGATACAGTTTCACCTTAGTGCACCTGCCCAATAAACGGAGTATGGTTTGGGCAAACGTAAATAAAATAGACGGCGTTGCTTTTCGAATACAATCATTAACCAGTATTTACCCTAACTTAATTAAGGTGGAGGAAGAATTATTTGACATCAAGCAGTATGCCTTCAGCACGAAAAATATCAAAATCAATGGTTGGCAAAGCATTCAGCCCTATCGGATTGCATACGAAAGAGGCACTGTTTTTATTGAAAATCAAAAAGAGCAACTCGAACAACTTATTCCAGTTAACTCGACAGAACAAGCATTTCACATGACGTTTAGAGACAGAGCAGATATGACCATCACTGGTCAAAGCACTGGGCAAGCGGTATTAGCCAGAAATAGCGCCTTATTTAAAGGAGCGGTCAAACAACAATATCCTGCCATAACATCATTGAAACTCTTTAGTTATATGCATAATTATCATCAAGAATTAGCAAACCAATTAGCTACGCAGTTAAAAGCAATGAAAAAAAGTGGTAAGTTTGAACAATTATTACAGGCGATCTGACTGGCCTCTCACCTCGATGCGTCGAGTAAAATTTCAATCAATTAAGGACAAGCATGCAAACCTTTATTCTGTTATTTCGCGGTATTAATGTTGGCGGTAACAATAAATTACCGATGAAAGAACTAAAAGCGTTATTAAGTGAACTAGGCTATCAACAAGTACAAAGTTATATTCAAAGCGGTAATGTTGTACTCAAGGCAACAAGTGTCGATATTGACTTAATTGGGCAACGCATCGCGCAGCAATTTGGCTTTACGCCTAAAATTATGCCGTTAACCACTGATGCACTGTCGCAAAGCATCACTAATAATCCCTATTCAAGCTTTGCCGGTAATACAGTACAATTTTACTTCTGCCAACAAACACCTAGCTTCAATGAGGACAAAGCGACTGATCTTGCTACCAACGGTGAAGAATTTTTATTAGTAGATAAGGTATTATACCTACATGCTCCCAACGGCATTGGTCGCTCAAAATTAGCCGCTAAATTGGAAGACTATCTTGGCGTTAGCACAACGGTAAGAAACTTAAATACCGTCGAAAAACTAAAGGCATTAACTGATACAGCTTAAATAAAAACCATCTTACTTTGATAGCAAGATGGTTTTATGTCCTCAAGGGCGTATTGGCCTAAAGAATTGTTTGAGTTAATTGGCTAGCGTTAAATAAGCAATTTGATATGCTGCTAGCTTGATTTCTGACGTTTCACCTTGGAAGTGAATATCGGGTGCAGTAAAACCATGTCCTGTTAACACTTGAACATCTGTTGCATTTATCTCATAACTAATCGGTTGTTCGCTAAAGTTAGCAATAACTAACAAGCGTTGATCTTGGTATTGACGCGTAAATACCAGCTTTTCATCATCACTTGCGACAAAGTTAATATCGCCATACTGTAAACTTGGCTGTGTCTTACGCCACTGCATAAACATGCGATAAGCACTTAGCACTGAGTTGTTGTCTTGTTCCTGCACAGCAACCGCTTTTGCTTTATGTTGCTCACTCACGGGTAACCACGAATGTTCACCGTTAGAAAAGCCACCATGCATTTCATCACGTTGCCATGGCATTGGGGTACGACAACCATCACGTCCTTTAAAGGTAGGCCAGAAGGTAATACCGTATGGATCTTGTAAGTCTTCAAAAGCAATATCCGCTTCCTCTAACCCCAGCTCTTCCCCTTGGTAACTACAAACACTGCCGCGTAATGAAGCAAGTAAAGCGTTAAACATTTTACTTTGTTGATCTCTGGTTTGTGCTGAAGCCCAACGAGAAGCAACACGAGTCACATCATGATTGCCAATTGCCCAACAAGGCCAACCATCCGCCAATTTGCCTTCTAATGCTTCCACAGTTTGACGAATATATTGAGGGCTACCATCTGGCGTTAATAATTCAAAGCTATACGCCATATGTAAGCGCTTATCCCCTTGGGTGTATTCAGCCATGGTCTGTAATGAATCTTCAGACGATATTTCACCTAAGGTAACCACGCCTGGATATTGATCCATCAAAGCGCGGATCTCTTCCATAAAAGCAATATTTTCTGGCTGAGTATTATTGTAATAGTGATACTGAAATGCGTAAGGATTGTCTTCACTGAACCCTCGACCTTGGCGATCTTCAGGCGCTTTAGCTGGGTTATCACGTAATTGTTTATCATGAAAACAAAAATTAATCGCATCTAAACGGAAGCCATCCACCCCTTTATCTAACCAGAACTTGACATTATCAAGCACAGCCTTGCGCACTTGTGGGTTGTGAAAGTTTAAATCAGGCTGAGAAGTTAAGAAATTATGTAAATAATATTGCTGGCGACGCGGTTCCCACTGCCATGCACAACCACCAAAAATAGATAACCAATTGTTCGGCGGTGTGCCATCTTCATTGGCATCGGCCCATACATACCAATCCGCTTTATCATTGGTTTTATCTTCTCTACTTTCAATAAACCAAGGATGCTGATCTGAGGTATGACTTAACACTTGATCAATAATCACTTTTAAATTGAGTGTTTTTGCATTTTCCATCAATGAATCGAAATCATCTATATTGCCAAACATAGGATCGATTTCACGGTAACCACTGATATCATAGCCAAAGTCTTTCATCGGCGATTTGAAAAATGGTGAAATCCAAATGGCGTCAACGCCTAAGCTTTTCACATAAGGCAACTTAGTGATAATGCCAGCAAGATCACCAATACCATCGTTATTGGCATCCATGAAACTGCGAGGATAAATCTGATAAATAACGGCGCCACGCCACCAAGGTTGAATTTCCATACTAGTCCAATTCATATCTATGAGTGTTGCCAGTAAAAATTCACACCTTTACCGACTAACAAATAATTGTGTCACACTAACTAATGACGCTAGTAAGCATAAGTAGCCCCCTGATATAGTGCAATGGCACTGCATACGTATGCATGGCAAAATAGAGCCGAAAAGCTTATGCATACGTATGTAATTTTTATACTTGTTAATTTGATATTTGTACTATCAAGAGAACTAAAATTTACTGATAATTTGTTTATGATCTCACTTGCACGCATCACACAATTACATCGCACCACTATTAACGGCTTATTGTTGTTAACTACATTAGCAATAACCCTTGGCTGCAAGCAGCAAAGCAGTTCACAAGCTGACGTTTCTTCTACTGTTAAGTCTGTGATAGCAAGTGAATTAGCCCCCTATCAGCAACGACCAATTGAAGATGAAGTATTCTATTTTGTCTTACCGGATCGCTTCAGTAACGGTGATAGCAAAAACGATCTAGGGGCAATCGACATTCCTATTTCTTATGGCGGTTTTGACCCAAGCAATGAAATGGCGTTTCACGGTGGTGATTTAACGGGGTTAACCAACAAACTACCCTATCTTGAGCAACTGGGTATCACCAGTATTTGGCTAACACCTATTTTGAGAAACCAAGCGGTTCAAGGAAATATTTCAGGTTATCACGGCTATTGGGTGTTAGATTTCACCGAAATTGATCCCCACATCGGCAGCAATGACGATCTTAAGCAATTAATTACTCAAGCACATCAAAGAAACATCAAAATATTTTTTGATATCATCACGAACCACACTGCTGATGTGATCAAATACAAAGAATGTCATGGGGAAGATGGCTCTGGTTGGTCAGAAAGTGGTGAACCCTGCCCTTATATTTCATTAGCCGAAAAAGCCCAAGGCAAACACTATCAAACCGTGATCCAAGCGGGTAACGAAGCACTAAAATCACCCTCTTGGCTTAATGACCCTGTGCATTATCACAACCAAGGTGATTCCACTTTTGAAGGGGAAAATTCACTTAATGGCGACTTTTTTGGCTTAGATGATATCAATACTGAATCACCGACTGTCGTCAACGGCATGATTGATATTTATAAACACATCATTTCGGAGTTTAAACCCGATGGCTTTCGCATTGACACAGTAAAGCACGTTAATATTGAGTTTTGGCAACAATTTGCCCCCGCATTACAACAGCACGCTGAACAACAAGGCATTAATAACTTCTTTATGTTTGGTGAAGTATATAGCTTTGATCCAATCGAGCTCAGTAAATTCACTACTGAAGGTAAGTTGCCTTCAGTACTCGATTTTGGCTTACAGTCTGCCCTTTATCAAACCCTGATAGAAGCAAAACCCAGCCAAGTATTTGAGCAACTGTTTGCCCAAGACGCTTTATATCAAAACGCCAATCAACTGCTCAATTTTACAGGGAATCACGACATGGGGCGCTTTGCTTACTTACTCAGCAAGCAAAAGCAGTTTTCCAGCCAAGAAATAGCCCAACGTTTCAAACTGGCCAGTGCGATCACTTTCTATGTGCGTGGTGTACCTGTGATTTATTATGGAGACGAACAAGGTTTTATTGGCAATGCTAATAATCATAATGCTCGCCAAGATATGATGCCATCAAAAGTCGTTAACCATAACCAACAAGCCTTGTTACTTAGCAATGGTAGTACGGCTGATGACAACTTTAATCAACAGCACCCCTTGTATCAATATTTCGCAAAGTTAGCGAGTACTTACCATCAACATCCAACTCTCAAACATGGTAAACAAACATTAGTTTATAGCAGTGAGCAATCGGGCTTATTAGTGATTAACAAAAAA
The DNA here is from genome assembly GCF_017168195.1 of Thalassotalea sp. G2M2-11. Lineage (GTDB taxonomy): Bacteria > Pseudomonadota > Gammaproteobacteria > Enterobacterales > Alteromonadaceae > Thalassotalea_E. Next base: position 586,870 of record NZ_JADNYL010000001.1, on the reverse strand, counting down.
GATGAGCACGGCGACTATCTCATCGCCTTCAATACCTCAACAAGCACACAATCAGCGACACTTGAACTTGATGGTCACTATCAATTAATCACTCAATCTGCTCAGTCGCCCTCAGAACATTCACAATTAACGGCAAATGGTCAGCTACAACTTGCGGGTTTATCGTTTGCTATTTATCGCCACTAGTCTTGATTAACTGGTTTGACATGCAATTGGCTATTTAAAAGAAAAATGCCCTTGTAATAAGGGCATTTTAGCTTAATCGCATTAATCGAGTGCAATGTTTGCCTTACCAATAATTGCTAGCTTGGGCTTACCCTCTTGGGTAAAAATAAAACTCGCCGCCTGCCCGCGCTGTGGTACTTCAGGCATCGATTGCCGTTTTTTTGTGATAACTGGTAAATCAGTTTCAATTGTCAGCAAGCTCTGTTTATCAACAAAATAGTTATAGCCTTTTTGTAGCAACTGTTTATAGGTTGTATCGGTCAATGTTAGCGGCTTAGTGACTGTATATGCCTTAGGAGCTAACAGCTGATAATCACTCATATCGACAGTCATATACGCAACGCCATGGCTGATATCACCAATTTCAGACACTTTCCCCTGATTAAAATCTCGCCCTAAATAAATCGACATATCAATCAGATAATCATTATTGACTGTGACATTTTTCAGCAGTAAATCAACTAAACCTCGGCTCTTATTCATTGGGATCGCATCATGCTTAGCCAAGCTCTCATTTTCATAACGCTTATCCTTGATAATATCGATAGATTGCACCAAAGACATAAAAGTTAACCAACGGGCAACCTGCCGGTGAGGATCATCATGATGACCACCCGATTCAATTAACGTGGTTGCGATGCCTTTACTTGAGAACAAGTCGCCAAAGGCGCGATACGAGTATGTATCGTCATAACGACCCACATGATTAGGATAAAGTTGTTGAATAGATTCATTGATCAAACCAATCAGTTGCATGGCACTTTTTCGGCTGCCACTGATATCTTTTGCATCATTAAATGCTGGGGCTAATACCGAGATGGTTGCTGGGTTTTCTGTTGTTCCGACACTATAAAAACGTCCTTGATCGTGTAAATTAAAACCAAATTCAGGTTTAATTTGATCCGCTAACTGATTCAACATCCGCCCTTCAGGAGTTTGTAGTCGTTTGGCATCACGATTGATATCTATACCCTGCGCATTAAAACGCTGCCTTAATTTGGCACCGTCAGGATTCACCATAGGTACCATATGAATGGTTAATTGCTCTTTCCAGCGGTTAAACCAAGCTTGATTCTCTGGCGCATCAATATAGTTAATAAAATCAAATAAACTGCCCGTTGCGGTCGGTTCATCGCCATGCATTTGCGACCACATAAATACCTTTCTCGGACCATTACCCACCGTGATGTGATAAATCGGTTTCCCTAAATAACTGGTACCGGCTTTAACCACAGTAAAACGCTTGTTTTGCTTAAGCTTTTCTATCAAGGGGTAAATATCATTGGGGTAGATGGTCGGCTTGTCTAAGTTAGCTTGCTGAATGTTCAGGTACTGCTGTTTTAGTTGTGCAAGTGAATCAGCATTGCCAATCGCGGCATAACTGCTGAAATTTATCAGTAACAAGCAAAATAAAAAATGAGTAAAACGTAAGCATCGGATCATTGCCTAAACCTATAAATAAAAATTATTTCCTCACATTTAAGCATAAACATGATATAAATAAAATATTCCAAACAAAATAACATTTAAACAATAATTATTCCTTAGCAATACTATTTGGATAAGTTAGAGGAGATGAGATGATGAAAAACTTGAAAATAATACTCTTTGCTGCGTTATCGTTACCATTGATCAGTTGTGCCTCGGTAGTAAAAAATAAAGTCAATTCTCCATATTATCCAATCACCGTTGATTTGATTACGGTGTCAAGCTCCTATGATGAAACTAAAGTAGCGCCACTGAAAAAGAACTTAGAATCTTTAGGTATGACAGTAAAAACCCGTTATTTTGATCAGACCGTTTCAGATCTTGGCTATGTCAACCTAGACGATAACCGTATCCAGTCATTTCTCAATGCACTTAAAGCGCCCGACAGTGATGTTGTTTGGTTTATTCGTGGTGGTGCAGGCGCCCTCAATTTATTACCGGCACTAGAAAAACACAAAACAGAGCTGAGTGACCTGCCCACTAAACCCATCATAGGTTACAGTGATGTGACTGCCATCCACCATTTTCTTAACAACAGCTTAGGGTGGCCATCCGTGCATGGTATTGTCGCTGCCTACAACCACGAAGTTGATGAGTTAAACAACCTGAAACCAAAGCATGCACCTGAAAAAGGGGATAGTAGCAATGGCCGTGAAACCATAGCTGACTTACATCAGGCACTATTTAACGGCGTGCACTATAAGCGATTACTCCCCCTTAATGAGGCGGCCAAACATGGTGTTGAAGGAGAGCTTAGAGGAGGCAACTTAACCTTATTCCAAGCAACAATGGGCACTCGATATCAAGCCGACCTGAGTGGAAAAATTCTCGTGCTAGAAGATGTAAATGAGGGCTATCGTAAAATCGACAGAGTATTACATCAACTCGAATATGCCGATAATTTAAATGCCGCAGGCGTTATTTTTGGACAGTTTCACCCCCTTGACGCTAATGATGCAGAGCGCTTAATCTATAAAGCGGTACTTGAGAACTATGCTGAGCGCGTGTCAATTCCTGTTTATTATTATCCTTATATTGGCCATGGCTTATATAACAAACCGATCTTTTTTGGCAAGAAAGCCACGCTTTCATGTGAAGGAAAAAATTACTGTCAGTTACAACAAGATAAGTTAATCGATACAAAAGGCCGCTCATGATTAAACCTATATTAATAATTTGTCATTTAGTGTTACTTCTTGGGTGTAGCAGCACCATTGAGATCGTCAAAAAGCCGGTGATCTTTAATCAAGAGCGAGAGCAACTGTCGTTGCAATATTTAAAAGAACGCCATGGCATAACGACAGATAAAGCGGTCATAGATCCTAAAATGATCGTAGTGCATTACACAGTTGTGCCCACCTTGGAAGGTACAATGCGAGCGTTCAATCAACCGACTCTCGCTAGCTCACGCACTGCAATAACAGGTGCCAGTTCACTCAATGTTTCATCGCAGTTTGTTGTTGACAGAGATGGGACGATTTACCAAATATTACCGGAAGAGACCACCTTTGCTCGACATGTTATTGGGCTCAATTATTGCGCCTTTGGCATTGAAAATGTTGGTGGTAATAAAGATACCCCGTTAACCGATGCGCAGCTAGCAGCCAATATTAAGTTAATTACTTATTTGAAGAAAAAATATCCGCAAGTCGATTACTTAATTGGTCATCAAGAATACGATAAGTTTGAAGATCATCCTTTATTTAAAGAAGCAGATGCTAATTACCGTACCAAAAAGAGCGATCCTGGCGAAACCTTTATGCGTCATTTACGCGCTCAGTTGAGTGAACTGCAGTTAAAAGGACCAGAGTAAATATCAAAATAAAAAGGATCGCTAGAAAGCAGCGATCCTTTTTATTACTCACATCTATCTATTCACTGTTGAGACAAGAAGTCTTCATGCATCGGCATTTTATTCACTGTACGTTGCACAAGTGTTTTCAGATTATCCATTAAGTCTGTGATTTGTTCTGAACTCAGTGAGTCGACCAGTGGGTGATGGTCTTTCGGAATAAGTCCTTGCCCGATCATCACTTGTTGCCAAGCAATTTCAGTAAACAGTTCATCTTGCTCACGGAAAATTTTACCACTTTGTTCAAAGAGTGCCATTTTCTGAGTTAAGGTGTCGGGGACATCCATACGTTGGCATGCCCGCCAAAAATCACTGTCATCACGCTGTGTTTGCTTGTAGTGCAAAATAATAAAGTCGCGCATCCGCTCAGACTCTATTTGTGATTGGCGGTTAAATTCCTGCACTTCTTCATCTTTAATACCCAAATGCGGGAAAAACTTTAACAAGCGAGTGGCTGCCGTTTGGATCAAATGAATATTAGTGGACTCTAACGGTTCAAAAAAACCACTCGATAAGCCTATGGCGACCACATTCTTATTCCACTGCTTCCGTCGTCGCCCAGTTTTAAAAGGAATGGTTCTAGGCTCACCAATTTGCTCACCGTCAAGGCTCGATAACAACAAATCTTTGGCTTGCTCATCACTCATGTGTTTACTCGAGTACACTACACCATTGCCAGTGCGATGTTGTAATGGAATGCGCCAACGCCAGCCCGCATCATGCGCAATTGAGCGTGTATAAGGTACAATAGGTTTCACCGATTCACAGGCAACAGCCATTGCACGATCACAAGGCAGCCAGTGCGACCAGTCATCAAAGCCTGTCGATAAAGTTTGCTCAATTAATAATGCTTTTAAGCCAGTACAATCAACGAATAAATCACCACAAACGCTACGATCGCCTTCTAGTTGCAAGCGGGTGACATAGCCATTATTTTTATCAACCTCGACATTTTCCACGATACCTTCAACCCGAGTAACACCGAGTTTTTCGCTGAAATCACGTAAAAACTTGGCGTAAAGGCCAGCATCAAAATGATAAGCGTACTCAATGCCCGGTAAGTTCGTCCCTTCAATATGAGATAACTTGGCAAATTTACTTGCTTTTGACGCTTGGTAATTCAATGAAAAGTCACCAAACTCTGATCCATAACCTAGCTGTTGGCTTTTTACCCAGAAGTGGTAAAAGTCACAGAATGGGAAGTTTTTGCCGATACCACCAAAAGCGTGCATGTATTTATCGCCCTGTTGCTTCCAGTTTTCAAATTCAATACCAAGTTTTAATGTGCCTTTCGTTGCTTTTAGAAACGCTTTTTCATCAATACCTAAGGCATTATTAAAAGGAATGATCGGTGGAATGGTCGCTTCACCTACCCCGATAATGCCAATTTTATCAGATTCTACTAAGGTAATATTGATTGACTTACCTAACACTTTCACCATCAAAGCGGCAGTGATCCAGCCAGCAGTACCACCACCGACAATAACCACGTTTTCAATTTTACTATCCACAAGTCACCTGTATTTTATCTGCAACGCTATCTATCAATAATGTCGCTTAGCTGCTGATTTAACAAATTATTTCATGCGCTATCTAAGAATTATTACTTTTATAAAAATGACACAAATATAAAAATCTGCGCCTACGTCATATCCTATCAGTTGTATCTTCGCGAAATAATACTGCTGTCATTTCGATTTACGATCACCAAGGATGGTGAAAATGTCGAAAACTCATGGAGCATTTTTCGACCATACATCCTGTATATCGCCGCTCCGGCGCCTCGACGTATAGGAAATACTAATGCCGTGAAGGCATGGATGCCTAGGAACGGTCATGCGCCCGCGTCATACGATCACCAAGGATGGTGAAAATGTCGAAAACGCATGGAGCATTTTTCGACCATACTTCCTGTATATAAAAAGCCCCTGCATAGGCAAGGGCTTAGTTATTACTTACATTGAGCAATAATCACTCACTACATTTTGTAGCTAAAGCCTAGTAAGTAAGTACTACCGTAATCTTGGTAATCACGCACTTGTAAAGCATTATCGCCTTGTAATGAAGTAAATGGTTCTTCCGTTAAGTTCTGCGCTTGGAAGAAGATAGATAAACCTTCTAAACCTTCAACGCCTGCTTCACCAAAGTCATAACCAATTTGAGCATCAATAATAGTTTCACCTAAAATATCCACTTGGTTAGTTGAGAAACCTAAACCGTACACATCGCCTTTAAAGTCATCACGCTTACGCACGCTGGCACGCGCTTGGAAGCCATCCTTTTCATAATAGAATGTTAAGCTTTGGATGCTATCTGACAATCCAGGTAACTGGTATTCATTACCATTTGGATCTTCTAAGTCAGAATCAACAGAGGTATGGCTGGCAATCAAACCAAAACCATCTAAGCTCTCATCAATCATTTTGAATGGGAAGGCTAAAGATAATTCATAGCCCCATAAAGTACCTTCACCACCATTCACTTTACCGTAGCCAGTACCTGAAGAGTTTGCTGGTACTTCACCTGTTGCCGGATCAGCAACACCTGTCATATCAACTGCATAAGTACCATCAAAAATCCATTCACTTAAGTCTTTATGAAATAACGCTACTGAGAAATACCCTTCATCGCTAAAGTAATTTTCATAAGAAAGATCAATACCTATGGCTTCTTTCGGCTCTAAGCCAACGTTACCACCACTGACGCTCCAGTAATTACCATTTTCATCTGGCTGTTGGTTATATGAAGCATTTACAGAGGCATTCATTTCATCTAAACGGGCACGAGAAATAGTTTTTGCCGCACCAAAACGAAGTGTTTGTTGGTCGTCCAATCTAAATGATAAGTTAATGCTAGGTAATAAGTGCGAATAGTCATGGCTGATATTCGTCGGCGAATTTACCACTAAACCATCAACAGTATTAAAAGCGTTACCTTGTGAAGATTGATCAGATTCGACATAACGCAAACCTACATTACCTGTTACTGGCACACCACCAATCTCAGCATCAATATTCGCTTGAACAAAGGCAGACAGAACTTCTTCTTTAACTGTCCATGACTTAGTTGCATGACTAGGATTAGTTAAACTTTCTGCTAATAAATCATAATAACCATCGTTAATCAGACCATTGGTATCATAAGCGATCATATCGCCCATACCGATAAAGTCTAAATTAGCCGTACCTTCACGGTACTCTTCTGGCACAACTAACATGCCTGGATTATTTGGATAATTAAACGATGACAAGGTCATAAAGTAGCCTTCAGAAGCCTTAGTTTTCTCACGCTCACGGTAAGAAACACCAAATTTAACTGAAGAAATAACATCACTTTCAATATCATGTGAAGCAGCAAGTTTTAATGCCGTTAATTCATCATCAATGCTAGGCGCGTTAATAAAACCATCTTGTAATTGGTTTTCGTATTCAGTACCGACTACGCCATATTTTTGATTAAGCGCAGAGCTCCAGCCCCAAGACAAAGGACCACCAAGTTGAATTAAATTGTAATCGCTGTAATCCAATTGATGTGAGAAAGTTGCACCAGTATTACCACCATCAAATTGGTAGCCTAAGTTATCAGCAGCGCCGCGTGAATCACCTCGGCCAGTACCTGAATAGCTTTCAATACTCCAGATATCACGTTCTACTTGAGAATAGCTGGCATCAAACTCTAATTGCCACGTATCTGCTAAGTCATATTGCGCATTAAAACCTAATGAAGTTAACTCCGCCTTTCGCTCTTCATAGTCATTACGGACAACCACACGTTGGCCTTCGGTAATAGCACTGGTGACAAAGCCTGATTCAGCATCAATAGTGGCATTTTCAGCAGAAATAGAGCCTTGACCCCAAGCAAATGGCACTTCGATACCACGTAAAATTTTCTCATCAGAAAAATCGACGTATAAAGCATCAAATGTTAGGTGTAATTTATCACTAGGCACAGCTTCAACCACTAACATGGCTGAATCACGCTCTAAGGTTGATGAGCGAACAAATGGTTTTGCGCCACCTAAAATAGATCCCTCAGAGCCATCAGGGTAAGTAAAAGTTGGGTAACCCCAGGCGTTCCAACGTTTTTCTTGGTTAGGAGAGCTCATACCTGTATAAGCAAATGCTACACCGATAGTATCATCAGCAAACTTATCCATATAAGAGAAGGTTCCACGGAAACCGTTATCATTACCGTCAGGATTTAACTTGTTAAAGCTCGTCTGCTCAAATTGACCGTTAAATTGCAACACGCGCTCTTCTTTGGCAAGTGGTTTAACGGTTTGCATATCAATAATACCAGCAATACCTTCGGCTTCTAAGCTAGCACTAGGTGTTTTATAAACCGTTACGCCACTCATGATCTCTGAGGGGTACAAGTCAAATTCAACACCACGGTTGTCACTAATCGATACTTGTTCACGACCATTGAAAGTGGTACCACTTTCATTTTCACCAAAGCCACGAATACTTACACGGCTTGCACGACCATCTAGACGTTGTGCTGTTAGACCAGGTAAACGAGCAATTGATTCAGCAATGGATGAATCCGGCAACTTACCGATATCTTCCGCAGAAATTGACTCAACTACTTCGGACGAATAACGCTTTGTATTGATTGACTCAACAATACTGCCACGAAAGCCTGTCACTTCAATAACTTCTACGTCTTCCGCTTTTTTCTTTGTCTCTTTTGTTTGTTCTTCATAGGCATATGAAGAAGCACTTACTGCCAATAAACCTGTCGACAATATCGCTAATGTTAACTTGTTCGGTTTAAACTTAACCATGTGTGATCTCTCCCCCAAACATCCGTGTAAATTATTTTATGTTTCAGCGTTCCAAACGACTGACTGTAATAACTATGTATTTCATGTGTATGTGTTACCCACTTCAAAGGTGGATGACATTAATATAGAGAGGTAAGCAACCGAAAAATACATTATGCATACGTATTCAAACTCGCATTTGTCATGCATACGTATTCAACACTGCTTACTTTTTACAAAATCAGCCTAAGCCTTATCAAGCGCTAAGCCCGATGAAACATATAGTTACATCTATTAAAAATAGACTAACATTGATAAAAATAAGCATTTTTTCTAAAAGAAGCCAAGCTTTGAATACGTATGCAAGGACTGAGCGATGCTTCTTATTCAACAAATTGCCACGTAAATTAAGTGAAATTAGGGCGTGTTGATCTTTCAAGTTTGTTTTTGCAGCAGTTTGTTGGAAATTTATACAAGGCAGTGCTTTTGATGTGTGGTTGTTCCACATGATAAAGCACTAACATAGTAGAAATGACAACAAACGCTGCCTGAAAGGTTCGGTTAAAAGCGTTTTACTCTTTGTTGTGAGGAGATTTACTTAGATGACTAAGCGTCATTCCTCACGCCGCGATTAAAACACTTTTATTTCAAACAAAAATCAAACAGCAAAGATCAACACGCCCTAACAACAAATAACAAAATTATTATTACAGGATGCAACCATGCGACAGATTGTCTACCTTATTTTACTGCTATGTGGCGCTTGTCAGTCTCAATCTTCTGACGACCAGCAAGCATCATCAGGCACGCCAAAGAGCTCTCCGATCCGCTTAGCTGCAGCTCACTGGGTTGCACCACAAACTCTATTAATTGATAAACAATATAGTCAGCAACCCGTCCGCCTGATTAATTCACTTGATAGTCTAACGGCAACAAAAGAATTTACGTTAACACCAGTCACTATGCCTGCTGCAATCGCCAATAAATATCCTCATCTCAGTGCATTTAACAGTTATCGTCTTGAGCTAGAAAACACTCAAATCAAACAATTACTCAAGCAACCTTTGGTTATCATCAGTGGCGAGAAAAACAGCTCAAATGAAAAAGGCACACGAGTGCAAACCGCACTTTTACTTGATGCCCTTTATGCTGCTGGCAGTAATGATGCCAATGAAATAACAGATTTTGGCGCCCAACTTGATGGCGAACAAACACAGTTTAAACTCTGGGCGCCAACCGCACGTTCGGTCAAGGTATTGCTTTTTGAACAAGATAAACAGCCACTGACACCAGCCAGTATAGTCATGGAAGAAGACGAAGCAACAGGCGTATGGTCGGCGACTAGCAGTAATGACTTAACGGGGATGTATTATCAGTATGAAGTTGAAATTTACCACAGCTCAAGTGAGCAAGTAGAAACCATCATTACAACCGACCCTTATTCCTTAAGCTTGTCAACCAACAGTAAGTACTCGCAAATTGTCAACCTTAATCACTCAGACACTATGCCAAAAGGTTGGCTAGACCAACAAGATAACAGTGTTAATCATCCAGAAGATAATATTTTCTATGAAACCCATATTCGTGACTTCAGTGCCTTTGAACACGCATTAAGCAATGAAAAGCACCGAGGAAAATACCTTGCCTTTACCGAACAAAATAGCCAAGGGATTAAACACCTCAATGCACTAAGAGATGCTGGCATCAATAGTATTCATTTACTGCCTACCTTTGATATTGGCACCATCAATGAAGATGAAAGTCAGGTGGTTAATATTAATCATACCCTTGAAACGGCATGTCAACGCAGTCAATTAGCTGCTGTTTGTGACTTGGCGACAGATAAAAGCCAAACCATCGCCAGCTATTTAGCTGCATTACCCACAGACAGTGAGCAACAACAAGCACTCGTTTCAGCATTACGTAGCATAGACAGTTACAACTGGGGTTATGATCCTTTCCATTATACTGTGCCTGAAGGAAGCTATGCGGTTAACCCTGAAGGGATGAACCGAATTGTCGAATTTCGCGCTATGGTGCAAGCATTACACAACCTAGGATTTCGCGTCATCATGGACGTGGTCTACAATCACACGCATCAAGCTGCATTAGAGCCAACAGCCGTGCTTGATAAAATTGTCCCCAATTATTACCAGCGTTTAGATACCATCACAGGTGAAATTGCTCAATCGACTTGTTGTGATAATACCGCAACCGAACATGCCATGATGGAAAAGCTAATGATTGATTCATTAGTGGTCTGGGCCAGAGACTATAAAATTGATGGTTTTCGCTTTGACTTAATGGCGCACCAACCCAAAGCCGCCATGCTATTAGCAAGGCAAGCGGTACAAGCGGTTGATCCAGATACTTACTTTTATGGTGAAGGGTGGAATTTTGGCGAAGTGGCTAATAATCAACGTTTTGTCCAAGCCAGTCAATTAGAGCTGAGCGGCACAGAAATAGGCACTTTTACCGATAGATTACGTGATGCCGTTCGTGGTGGGGCATTTAATGCTCAAGGCAGTGATATTCGTAAAAGCCAAGGAATAGGCAACGGCCTAGCCACGATACCGAATGAACTACAAACCAGTGATGCGCAGCATAAGTACTACCAACTCGCGGATCAACTTCGCATTGGTTTAACTGGCAACCTTGCCAATTACCCATTAGTTACCGCCTCTGATGATACCTCATTAGGTAAAGAAATTAGCTACGGGGGGCAACCAACGGGCTATGCCTTAGATCCAGCGGATACCATCAATTATGTCTCCAAGCATGATAATCAAACCCTATGGGATAATAACCAATACCGGATTGCCTACCATCTAAGCACAGCACAACGCGTAAGAATGCAATTACAAAGTCTATCTTATGTATTATTTGCGCAAGGTATTCCTTTTATTCACATGGGCAGTGAGTTATTACGCTCGAAAGGGTTTTTACGCGATTCATACGACTACGGCGACTGGTTTAATAAAGTCGATTTTAGCCAGCAAAGTAATAACTACAATATTGGCTTGCCACCAGCAGAGAAAGACCAGCAAAACTGGCAAATGATCCGAGAAATACTATCAAACAACGCGGGCAAAGATCTGGTTTCGGCGCAAGACATTGCCTTTAGCTCTGCGGTGTTTCTAGATCAAATCAAACTGCGAATGTCTTCACCATTATTTCGTTTAACTAATGAAAACGAGATATTAAAACGGGTGAAATTTCATAATACCGGCAGTAAACAAACCTTAGGCTTGATTGTGATGAGTATCGAGGGTGATGAGCAGTCACCATCACTGATGGTGATTTTTAATAGTGCAGAGAACAGTCAACACTTTGCCTTTACTGACGCAAAACAATATCAACTTCACCCTGTTTTACAACAAGGGGCAGACCCTCTAGTAAAAACAAGTAGTGCAACGGACAGCGGTTTTACTGTGCCTGGTTTAACCACTGCTGTCTTTATTAAACAATAGGAAAATAATCATGCGAAATATCAATACTTTTCTCACCTTCCTAGTTTGTTTTTGCCTGTTTAGCGCTAGCGCAAATAGTCATGCTCAACAATTTAATATTGACCACCTAGAACCGCTTTCTTGGTGGACCGGCATGCAATCAAAACAATTACAATTAATGGTGCATGGACAAGAAATAGCCCAGTTAACGCCTAAAATAGATAACAAAGCGATTACCATTACCCAGGTACACCAAGTAGAAAATAGCAATTATTTATTTATCGACTTAACGCTTGCTGACTCACTACAACCAGGTAGTTACCCTATTGATTTTTACAAACAAAATCAGAAAGTGTTAACCGTTAATTATACTATACATGCGCGCAATAAACTCTCTCAGGCAACGCAGTCCTTTAGTGCCAAAGATGTGATTTATTTAGTCACTCCCGATCGCTTTGCTAATGGTGATACCACTAATGATACGGTAAAAGGCTTACAGCAAGGACTGAATAGAACGGCAAAAGGCGGACGACACGGCGGTGATATTCAAGGCATTATCAACCATTTAGATTACATTGCCGAGATGGGGTTTACGCAGATTTGGACGAACCCTATGATCGAAAATGATCAAGCAGACCATTCATATCATGGCTATTCAGCGACCGATTTTTATCAAATCGATAAACGCTTTGGCAGCAACGAGCTGTATAAAGCATTATCGCAACAGGCTCAACAACTAGGCATAGGCCTGATTAAAGATATGGTGTTAAATCATATCGGTTCAAATCATTGGTGGATGCAAGACTTACCAACGAAAGACTGGTTAAATTTTCAAAATACCTTAGGCAACAAAGATGCGTTTGTCGGCACCCATCATAAACGTGAAAGCTTGCATGACCCTCACGCGGTCTCACAAGATAAAGCCCAGTTCAGTGACGGTTGGTTTGTACCTAGCATGCCAGATTTAAATCAACGTAATCAGTATGTTAGTACTTACTTAATTCAAAATACCCTATGGTGGATTGAATATGCCAACTTATCGGGTATTCGTGTAGATACCTACTCTTATTCAGATCGTCAGTTTTTAACTCAGTGGAGTCGAGCAATCACTGAACAATACCCAAATATCAATATGGTGGGAGAAGAATGGACAACTAATCCTGCGTTGGTTTCATATTGGCAGCGAGGAAAATCTAATCATGATGGCTACGTCTCTTATTTACCCAGTGTGATGGACTTTCCGCTGCAACAAGCATTAATTGATGGCTTAACCAAGCAAGAAAGCTGGAATACCGGCTTAAATCAGTTGTATCAAGTGCTAGCCAATGACTTTTTATATGCCGCGCCATATAACTTAGTGACTTTTACCGATAATCACGACATGAGCCGTGTATTTACCCAACTTAATGAAGATGTGGCGCTTTATAAAATGGCCATGAGCATCTTGTTAACCACACGTGGGATCCCGCAACTCTTTTATGGTACTGAAATTGGTATGACTAATCGTGGTACAGATGATCACGGCATTATTCGTAGTGATTTTCCCGGTGGTTGGGCCAATGACAGCAGCAATGTTTTTACTCAACAGAAGTTGAGTCCACAACAAAAATCATTACTGACATTTAATAAAAAGTTATTAAATTGGCGCAAAACAGCAACTGCCGTTCATCAGGGTAAACTCGTTCATTACGCGCCACAAAATGGGGTTTATGTCTATGGTCGTTTACTGCCAAACACAAGTGCAGGAAATCATGTGTTGGTCATCGTCAATAAAAATGATAAACCGCTAACCATCACGCCGCAACAATACCCTGAGCTCACGGGTAAAGGACAAACACTCATCGATGTCATGACACAAAAAAGCTATGCCATAAACAAAGTGCTCACGGTCAAAAAGCGCAGCGTCACCATTTTTGAAGTCGCGCAAAATGAGAAATAATCGTTGAATAAAATGCTGAATACGTATGCAGGTAGCTGTAATTTACTGCCGCTACTTTTATGCTGTAGAAATCTAGGAACACCTCAGGAATTAAAATGAAGAAAATACTGCTGGTTATTACAACATGCTTAATATCACCTTTACTGCTGGCAAAGTCAGTACAAGTAAAATCACCCGATGGCAACATTGTTGTCACAGTTAATGATGACAAAACCCCTAATTACCGTATCGATTTCAACAACGAAGGCGCCATTGAAGCATCCCGTTTAGGGTTAAGGTTTCAAAAAGCTGCCGAGTTAGGGTTAGGGTTTGCCATTACCGACACTCAACGCAACACTGTTGATAGCAACTGGCAATTACCTTGGGGTGAACGTAAAAATGTGCGTGATCACTACAATGAGTTGTTAGTCACTTTTTCACTAGATCGCCAATCAGCAAATACCTTTAATGTCCGTTTTAAAGTGTTCAATGATGGTATCGGTTTTCGCTATGAAGTCCCCAGTCAGCCGGGTTTAGATGGCAACATTGCCATTACCAATGAATTAACAGAATTCAATGTTGGTCAGCCTGAGCAGACGACCGCTTGGTGGATCCCATCACGCGGCTGGAATCGTTACGAATATATTTACCAAACGACTAAGTTGATCGATGTTGATCATGTACACACACCATTTACCTTTAAACTCGCCAATGGTCATCATTTAAGTATTCATGAAGCGGCATTAGTTGATTACGCAGGCATGACCTTGCAAAAACAACGTGGTGGCAGCTTAAAAGCTGATTTAACCCCTTGGTATGATGGCATATTAGTCAGAAAAACAGCCGGTTTCACCACCCCATGGCGTACCGTACAAGTCAGTAAAGATGCCGTTGGTTTATTGAACTCTGACTTAATTTTAAACCTCAATGAACCGAGTAAGATTGAAGACACCTCTTGGATTGAGCCAAGTAAATACGTTGGGATTTGGTGGGGCATGCACGTTGGTGAAAATACTTGGGGCAGCGGTGACAAACACGGCGCAACCACCAGTGAAACCAAACGCTACATGGACTTTGCTGCTAAATATGGTTTTAAAGGCGTGTTAGTCGAAGGTTGGAATATTGGCTGGGACGGCCAATGGTACGACAACGGCGATGTATTTAACTTTACTAAAGCATATGATGACTTTAATATCAAAGCGATCACCGAATATGGCTTAGCTAAAGGTGTTCGTTTAGTCGGTCACCATGAGACTTCAGGTAATGTAACTAATTATCGTAACCAAATGGAAGATGCTTTTAAGTTGTATCAACAGCATGGGGTTCGCCAAGTCAAAACAGGTTATGTTGCCGATGGCGGAAAAATCAAACGGATTGATGAAAATGGCATTGCACGTATGGAATGGCACGACGGTCAGTTTATGTCAAACGAGTACTTGTACAACATCAAATTAGCAGCTAAGTATCAAATCAGTATTAATACCCATGAGCCAATTAAAGATACCGGCCTACGTAGAACATATCCTAATTGGATAGCTCGAGAAGGCGCAAGAGGACAAGAATATAACGCTTGGGGGTCACCACCAAATCCACCATCACATACGGCAATTTTACCTTTTACTCGTATGCTATCAGGGCCGATGGACTTTACGCCAGGCACATTCGACATGGCCTTTAAAGGCTTAGGTGCAGATACCGATCGCCCACAAACCACCTTAGCAAAACAATTAGCCTTATACGTGGTAATTTATAGCCCGATCCAAATGGCATCAGACTTACCTCGTAATTATGAAGCAAACTTACCAGCGTTTCAGTTTATCCTTGACGTGCCCACTGATTGGCAAGAGAGTAAAGCCATCGCGGGGGAAGTTGGTAAATACGTAGCATTTGCCCGACAAGAGCGAGATGGTGATGATTGGTATTTAGGCGCCCTTACCAATGAAGATGCGCGAACACTAACGCTCTCTTTAGATTTCTTAGATAAAACTAAACGCTACCAAGCACAAATCTATCGTGATGGTGAAAAAGCGAATTGGGTTGATAATCCGTACGAGATGATCATTGAACAAAAAGAAGTCTCAGCAGCTGATAGCTTAACCTTACCTTTGGCAACCAGTGGCGGCGCAGCAATCCGCTTTAAAGCGCTTAACTAACGTGTAACTGAATTAGGTTTAACATAATGACAACGAAAGCCCCCATAGCAAAGCACAAGCCTAAATTAAGTTTTTGGCAGATCTGGAACATTAGTTTTGGCTTTTTAGGTGTGCAATTTGGCTTTGCATTGCAAAATGCCAATGCCAGTAGGATCCTTTCAGATTTAGGGGCAGATTTACACTCTCTGTCATTATTCTGGCTAGTCGCCCCCATCATGGGGCTGTTAATTCAACCCATTGTTGGTGCCGCATCAGACCGCACATGGAACCGCATTGGTCGACGCAACCCATATATCTTGTTAGGTGGTATTGCTGCAGCTATCGGCATGTTATTAATGCCTAATTCTGCCACCATCGCCAGCTTTATTACGCCACTATTTTTTGGCGCTATGATGCTGGCGATTATGGACGCTTCCTTTAATGTGGCGTTTCAACCATTTCGCGCCTTAGTGTCAGATATGGTACCAGATAGCCAACGAACCCTTGGCTATTCCATTCAATCATTTCTAATCAACATTGGCGCAGTTTGTGGCTCAATTCTACCTTTTGTATTAACCAATATTATTGGCCTAGACAATACCGCACCAACCGGTGAAGTAGCGCCATCAGTGATATGGGCCTTCTATTTAGGTGCCAGCGTCATGTTTGGTTCAGTATTATGGACAGTCATTAGAACGAAAGAATACGCCCCTGGGCAATACGGGTTAACCACACCAGATGCACTGCCGAGTGAGCGTTCTATGTTCACTAAATTATCGGAATTTTTCGGCTTGATGAAATCAATGCCTGATACCATGAAAAAGCTTGCTGTTGTGCAATTTTTCTCTTGGTTTGCATTGTTCATTATGTGGGTTTATACCATGCCAGCCATTACCCAACACATTTGGGGAGTGGAGGCAAAATGGTTTGATCCCGATTATTTAGCTACTATCGCACAAGTTCCTGCTGATATTGCTGCAGCAAAAGGCGCAGCGGGCGATTGGGTTGGGATCATCTTTGCTGCCTATTCGCTATTTGCCGCTATCTTTTCGGTATTTTTAGCGAAGATAGCCAATAAGCTTGGACGAAAACTTACTTACGCCTTGTCATTAATGGCTGGTGGAATCGGTTATATCAGTATTTTCTTTTTACACGATACAACACCTACAACGGTTAATTTACTGGTGACTCAAGTGCAAGTGCCACAAGCAGCGGTCGCATTATTTGTACCTATGATTGGCATTGGTATCGCATGGGCAGCCATTTTAGCCATGCCATACGCAATTTTAGCGGGCAGTATTCCAGTGAAAAAAACGGGAGTCTATATGGGAATTTTTAACTTTACCATCGCGGCACCGCAAATTGTCTCAGGACTATTCGCTGGCTGGATATTAACAGCGTTATTTAATAATCAAGCGATATACATTTTGATGATGGCGGGTGCGTCAATGCTATTCGCGGCGATTTCCGTCTACTTTGTCAAAGATGGTGTTAGTACCAGTGCTAGCGAGATTGAGGCTGATCCAACCAACATAGCGTTATAACAAAGCTTTTTTTGAACACCACAATTTGAACACCATAAAAAAACAAAAGCCATATCAAGATGATTGATATGGCTTTTTTAATAGGTACATGGGTGCATAACCAAGCAAAAGGTAAACGTTACTCTTTTACTTAGCTACCACAGGATTTACGAACAATTAATTTGGTCGGCATTAACACGGTTTCAGGCGTTTCGCCTTGGATCAAAGCGATTAAATTATCCACTAATAAATTACCCGCAAGTGTCGTGTCTTGTTTGGCGGTCGTTAAGCCAGGAATGGTAAAACTTGCCACGGCGATATCATCAAAACCAACCACTGCCACTTGTTCAGGAATTTTAATGCCATGTTCTTGCAAAGCGCGCATTGCTCCTATGGCAATAAGATCGCTAGCACCAAAAATTGCATCAAATTCAATGCCTTTTTCAAGTAACTGACACGCGGCTTGATAGCCTGATTCTTCCACTGAAAATGCATCAACCTGTAGCTCGCTATTGACGGAAAGCTTATTGTCAGTCAGCGCCTGACAAAAACCATGGTAACGATCAAGAAATTCTGGTGAATGACTCGATGCATCGCCCAAAAAGGCAAACTTAGTACGACCATTTTTTATTACGTGCTCCGTCACCTGATAACCGCCATGAAAATTATCACACCCTACAGAGATAATTTTGTCATTTTTCACTTGTGCGCCCCAACGGATAAAGTGCGTATTTTGCTCACTTAATTTCAGCAATTTGTCTTCGTAATCAACAAAATCACCATAACCGAGTAGTATCAAACCATCGGCTTTCTTACTGTCCTCAAAATCGGCGTGCCAATCATCACTTAATTGTTGAAAAGACACTAATAAATCGTAGCCCTTTTGCGCGCATGCACGAGTAATACTGCCGAGCATAGAGAGAAAAAATGGATTAATTAATGAATCATCATTGGTAGGGTCTTCAAACAATAGTAAGGCTATAGTGTCACTCTGTTGAGTACGTAAACTGCTGGCATGTTTATCAACTTTATAATTTAATTCCTGGGCAATCGCTTGTACTTTTTGGCGTGTCTCTTCATTCACTAACGGACTATTTCGTAATGCACGAGAAACGGTAGATTGTGACACCCCTGCTCTATAGGCAATATCAAATGATGTTGCTTTAGACATTAACTTAACCTCAAAATGATTCCTAGCTAAATAGTACCTGAGAATTTAGCTAAGTACATTATTCTTATAAAATAAATATCAAGGTCTTATCATTTTTCGTGATAGCAAACGAGCCTTATTGTAGATGATTTATAATCGTCGTCATTAATAGCTGGTGTTCTATTGGCTTGCCAACATAACCATCAAAACCCGCTTGTTCATAGGCTTTAACATCGTACGACATCACATTGGCGGTCAAGGCAATAACGGGGAGATCAGGGTACATCACTTTTATCTGTTTGCAGGCGCTGATGCCATCAAGCTCTGGCATTTGGATATCCATTAATATTAAATCAGGCACACGCTTATCAACGGCAAAAAGCGCTTCTTTACCATTATTGGCAAGGACAATATTTGCCCCCGCATCAGCCAACATCGTTTTCACTATCGTTTGATTAATACGATTATCCTCGGCAACTAAAATGACCTTTTCACTGAGATCATATTGTTTATTTTCTATTTCAAGCGTTTGACTGTCTTCACTCAGGTCCTTTTCGATGGGGATTTTTACCGTAAAGGTTGAACCAACATCAGGTTCACTTGAGACTTCAATCTCACCCCCCATCAACTCAATTAACGAATAAGTGATCGACATACCGATCCCGGTACCACGATATCGTCTCGTGATAGAGTTATCTGCTTGCTCAAATCGTGCAAATAAGTTGTCAACGGTTTCTTGCGTCATGCCGATACCAGTATCGGTAACAATAATCACTAGTTGCCCTAGCTTTTCCACATAAGAAGTCGAAATCACTACAGCCCCAGATCTGGTGAACTTTATCGCATTAGAACCAATATTAAGTAACACTTGTCGAATACGATCGGCATCACCAATCCAATGTTCGTGCTCAATATGGTTAATCGCTTTAAATGAAATCGCTTTATCTTTAGCGCTAAGAAAAATCTCACTTAAGGTTTTATCCAGTAGCTCCTTTAAGTTAAAGGTATGCAGACTTAACGATAATTTACCTGCCTCAATTTTAGAAAAGTCGAGAATATCGTTAATGACTGTCATCAGGCTTTTAGTTGAGTAGATTGCATTATCTAAATAGGTTTTAGCCTGTGTAGATAATGGTTCTTGAGCTAACAACTGCAAATTTCCATAGACCCCATTCATTGGTGTACGAATCTCATGACTGGTATTGGCTAAAAAAGCACTTTTCGCTTTATTAGCTTTATCCGCTTGCTCTTTCGCTTGCTTAAGTTCACGCTCGTAGGCTTTTCGAGCACTGATCTCACGCGTAACTAGTACATAATTCATTTCACCATCTAAATTGACTTCACTGACAATCAATTCTATCGGGAATGCTCTATGCGAAGGCGTTGATGCGCTGAACTCGCGCGCTAAACCAAAAAACTTTTCTTCAAAAATATTATCATCTGGCGTAATTGGCTGGATGATCTGATCAATATTCTTTCCTAATACTTGTTGATGCTGATAACCAAACAATTGTTGGGCAGAAGGAGAAAAAAACTTAATGATACCTTGATGGTTGCACACCATAATACCATCAGTTAAACACCGAAATACCGCTGTTTGCTGCTCTTTGGAGATCCTCAACTGCTTAGTGGTCAGTGCTACTTGTTTGTTTAAGTGATCTCTTGCACGTTTGACCTTTTCATTGATAATACTTTCATTGGCAAAAGCGAACCACAAAGCAACACCATAAGCCAATAAACGTAACAGATGCCAGCCCCACCATGAAATATCCCATAAAACGGACTGCTCGAACATAATGGCAGCCATACCAAACATAGTGCAATGTAAAACAAATAATAAATCATCCGTTTTACGATGCATTAAGTAGGTTAAATATAACTTCAGCGCTGCCGCTAACAATCCAATGCCACCAGCAATATTTAAAAAGGTAGCTATTGGCGTAAAACCGGATTGATTCACCATCAAGGGTAGCTTTGAAGATAAAGCTATCGACAATATGGCATAAGTGACGGTGATAAAAATCACACTAACTAGCCATGTTTTCTTTAACTTATCTCGCCATTTATCAGGCAATGCCATGGCAAAAAATAACAAACCACCAACAAACGTTGCATTAGAATGTAGCCAAACAAATAGCTGACCTGATGGCACAATGGCATGAACTAAATCTAATATTCCCATCGCTGATAACGCACCAGCTATGACATAATTATAACTAGTCCCTCGCCCTTTTTTTTCTAAGATCAGCAACATATAAACAACAAAAAAGGCGATAATGGAGCCAGCGACTTCGATTGCACTGTGAAAAGGCACTTGTTGCCAACGCCAATCTTCCAATATTGTCTGGGCAAGAGCAAGCACCGACAAATGCACAATAGCACTGACAAGGATAATACTAATAATAACCTTTCTAGTAATAGGGTTAATCGTATTCAAAAGTGTTAACTTATTGTTATTTATATAGTCAAGTGTAGACCTTTTTATTTAGTTCACGCAAATAGCATTTGTGCTTGATTAGCTGCATCGATCAAATAAAGAAAAAATAGTCACTCTTGACAGAGGTGAAAAAAAAGGAATAGAAAACGCAATTAAGCCCAGTTAAACAAGGCTTAATTGCGTTAGGCATTAACTGGTTATGGGCATATTCCCACACTTGAGTTACTATCATGGACCAGTAAGCCCGAGACGTCACTCACACAAAAATTAACACTCACGCTGCCACTGGCACTCGCACTGGTTAATAATTCTACCTTGCCATTTTCATCGGTAGTCCCTGTCACCGATTCACTAAATGTACCTGAAAAGCTCCCAGCAACAGAATACCCAGCCGCTGGCGCACCTAAGTTATCTACCACAGTGACCGTCACTTTACCGTATTTCTTACCTTTACCGGCACTAACAGTGCCTGTGGTAACATTACTGACAACAACTGATGTCGCAACTTCTTCACCAGTACCTCCTCCCATATTAGTGCCATAAATATCAAAGTTATCAAGGTAGTATGTATCGCTGCTAAACGCATTAGGATCAATCAATAGAATAACACTATTAACATCTGTATCAGCCGTTGCACCATCAATACGATCTTCAAGTTCAAACTTTAAGCGCTGCCATGTGTTTTGTGCAGTGGTGTGGGCAATATATTTTGAATGACGACCTGTTGGATAATTGTCAGGAGTTGCCGTATTGGCATTTTCTAATTGCACCAATATTTCTGTACCAACTGGCGCTGCTGTATATAGGTCTAAATAAAATGCTTTGTTCCCTGATATAAACGGCGCAACATCGGCAATCGCTGTAGTATCAGCCGCAATAACATCCCATTGAGAAGCCGCATCGCGAGTATGTTTAAGAACAAAAGTGGAACTATTGATCGCATCTGGAGCTGGGTTCGCCGTATTAGGCTCAAAGGTTCCAGTCCAACTTGTGTAACTCAAATGACGATTACTATCAAAATCATCCAACACAGTTTCTTGTACTAATTCAGGTGAAACATGCACATCCATCGACAGATTTTCACTGCCACAACTATTGGTCACCGCTACTGAGACTGTGCCAGAGGTTGTGCCCCAATTAACTGTCAGGCTATTGCTGCTAGAAGTTTCTCCCGTAGGCGATGTCCATGAGTAGCTACTACCGGTACCCGCTTCATCAATCACCTGGTAAGTGACACTACTGTTCGGTTCAACAATATGCTCACCAGATAAAGATGGCTGAGCAAAGTCATAAACTCGTACATAATCCACTTCCATCGTTTGCGGCAACATACTATCGTCAACGACACCACCAATACTGCCACCAACGGCTAGATTCAATAAAAAATGATATTGATAATTTTCAAAAGTCCAATAAGCAGAGTCACTCATATCGGCGGGTGTCTTAACCGAATATAAGATGTCATCAATATACCAACGGATTTCATTAGGTTCCCATTCAACGGCATATTCATGAAAATCTGCTGACCAGGCGTCTGGCTGCTTTAAAATTCTACCACTAGTCCATTCATTATCAGGCCAAGCTTGACCATAATGGATAGTACCAAAAGCAAACATATCTGCTTGTCCTGTAGCCTCCATAATATCGATTTCACCACTGGCAGGCCAACCCACATCAGGATCTGTCGGCAACATCCAAAAAGCTGGCCACATCCCCGTACCGTTAGGTAATTTTATTCTCGCCTCAAAGCGCCCATTCGTCCATTGACCACCATTAGGCATGTTAGCGGTACGAATACGCCCAGATGTATAGTTTTTCGATTTAACCCGTTGCTTTTTAGCCGTAATGGTTAAAATACCATTGCTGACGGTATTGTTTTCCGCTTGATATGACTGCAACTCATTGTTTCCCCAACCACAGATACCGTAACTACAACCATCCCCAGTCATCACTTCCCATTTTGACGTATCTAATGATGTACCATCAAATTCATCAGCCCAAACGGGCGTTGGATTTTGACACTGTTGTGCTAATACTGTATTTGAAAAGAATGAAACCCCTAATGGAATGAGTACCTTAGCAAGGCTATTTATTTTAATTTTATGCATGTTATGCCTCTTTTTTGATTTTATCGAGAGCCATCCTTCTCCCTCAGGAAGCGCTTCCAATCTTAGTTTTTAACAATAAGCGTATCGATATACTGAAACCTTATTGTGTCATTGATTTTATTTCTGGAAGCGCTTTCATAATAGTAATGTTGTTGATTAAATAACAACCTAATCAATATAACTATTTAGATTTCTTTATATTTTTTAGCGATAACAAAAGAATAAGCACAGATAAGTAATTGAATTTTATATTAACAACTGTAGATGAGCCGTCTATGAATTAAGAGAAGAGTATTCTAGATAATTATTACGTCCTGTCGCTTTAACGGCATACATAGCTTCATCGGCATTATGGAGTAAAGTTTTACCATCTTCGCCATCATTTGGAAAAAAGCTCACTCCAATACTACAACCTACCCTCAAGGTGTGCCCAGCAATGTTAATCGGCTGATTAGTGCATTGTATCAACTTATCAGCGACTATATTTACATCGGTACTCTGGTTGATTTCATCCAATAAGATAATGAACTCATCACCACCAAAACGAGATACAATATCATTACCGCGCACACTCCCCTGGTAACGTTGAGCAATTTCTCTTAACAGTTCATCACCAACTTCGTGGCCATGTACGTCATTAATGGGTTTGAAGTTATCTAAATCAATAAACAATACAGCAAATACGGTTGAATAACGTTTTGCTCGCTCAATTGCCCGCTTTAATAAATCATTAAACAAACTTCGATTCACGAGACCTGTCAGAAAATCATAATGCGCCATTTCACGTAGTTTATTTTCTAGCATGATATGTTCACTAATATCAGTATACGTCATTACTACATGACTAATGCTGTGGTTCTCATCTCGTATGGCATTAACACCAAGCTGGACATGAAGTTCATTACCATCTTTTTTATAACCAATAACGTCTCCTTGCCAAGTACTTTTATCTTCAATATTTTGCCATACCTTATGATGGAAGTTATCCTCAACTCCTTCTTTGATTAACATATCTGTCTGCTTTCCTATCACTTCTAGCTCTGTATAGCCTTTCATGCGACACCAAGCGTTATTCACCGCTAAGATCTCTCGGTTATTATTACAAATTAAAATACCATCACTACTGGCATTAAATACCGTTGCTAATAATTGTTCGTCCTCATGTGCTTTTCTTATTTCGGTATGATCAATAATGAAGCAAATCCCCCTTTCTTCATCACCGTCAAATAACGCAGCACCGACGTATACAGGTACCAAGGATTTTCCATCATAGTGGATAAATTCTTTTTCAAATGGAGTGCAATAGCCTTGTTTAGCAATTTGCTTCAAAGCAACTTCATCACGCGCATAACCAGATTCAGGTGTTAAATCACGCCAATTTACTCGACCATTGCTCAAATCAAGTCGTGAGTAACCAATCATGTTCAAAAATGCATCATTAGCATCGAAGATCTGACCATCTAAATGCCACTCAATAATACCTAACATCTCTGTGCGATAAAGCGCTTTAAACCGACTTTCACTGATCAATAACTCTCGCTCGGTTTTTTCAATACCTAAGCCAATCCTTCGGCTAATGTATAAAATGACACATAACATGAGCCCCATAGAAATTAGCGTTATCCAGCTCAGTAAATTTTTAACCCAACGAGCGCCTTCACTCAGTACAAGAGAAAATTGAATTTCTAACTCTGATAACTGTTGGTTTAATCGATATAATTCATCTAATAGATCAGCAATGGGCTGATTATTTTCTCCAACTTTGGCTTGACGGATTTGTTCACCAATGGCTTGTAATTTGATAATTAAAGCATCCGCTTCAGTCCAGAGTTCAATAGCTTCTCTAACATAAGGGAATTGATTAAAGCGTTGATAAAATTGGATCATGCCGGGAATATCATCAATATGATTTTCCCCTTGGAGAAAGGCAAGGGTAATTTGTTGTCTGTCTGGTTCCGCTGCCATTAATAACATGCGGGCTTGGCGATCACCCAAAGGCACGTTTAGTTTATCGAGATAGGCCTGATAGTCTTGCTCATTTCCCATGGCAACATACTTTTGCAAATAAAATACCGCATCTTTTTGCGCTTTAGCATATAGACCTTCACCACGAACATAGCTTCGCACATTATTCATCACATCCGCTTGTATACGACCAATAATATGTAAGAACACATTGACCAGAACAAACAGGCCAATGATAAGTAAGATGCGCTTGCGCATTGTGAAGCTATGCTTGGAAATAACTAACATCCTTTTATTCTTATTCACTGATAAATTAGCACATTTTATTGCACAATCAACCAATTATATTTTCAGATATAACATTATAAGCTTAGTGCTAACTGTTTAAATTTACCAAGTGACCTTCAACAAGCTGAAGCTGTATGCAAAATGAAAAGCAAAAAAGTGATATTAATTATAGTACTCTGTATAAAGAATCGCGAAGTATGATTGAAGGTAACAAAATACAGAAAGTGAAATGAGTCAGGGTAGCAAAGCAGACACCACTGATAATGCTCGCTAAACGTTAGAAAGCCGATTATTTGATATCGGCTTTCTATAAAAGATATTTATTATCTTTTAGCATCAAGCGCTTGCTGAATTTTATCTAAATCATCACTGGTAAACTCACCTTTTTCAATTAACTGAACGAGCATATTGGCTTTCATGCCTTTTTGTTGAATTTTCAACACCCGTTGCTCTTCCCCACCCTTAAAATGTTTGATCACTTTATGAGCAACACCATCAACCACTTCGTGTTCGTCAATTTCAACCACTATCACTTGCTCATCCCCATTGCTACTCTTCCAGTGGAGTTGATCTTGAGGATCGTTTGAATGATGCACACGTAATACATTGCCATTAGTTGATAAATTGGACAGACTTTTTATCAATTGCTCACGCACTTCATCCGGCAGTTCAACTAAAGCTTGCCTAAGTGCTGTTTCATCAGT
Source organism: Thalassotalea sp. G2M2-11 (assembly GCF_017168195.1). Taxonomy (GTDB): domain Bacteria; phylum Pseudomonadota; class Gammaproteobacteria; order Enterobacterales; family Alteromonadaceae; genus Thalassotalea_E. Next base: position 560,866 of record NZ_JADNYL010000001.1, on the reverse strand, counting down.
TAACTGCTCGTGAGTTAATGTTAAATCGCTCACCTTTCCGTCCACATCCACATAAACATTAACATCTTCGCCTGAGGATTTGATAATTTCCACACGCTGTTCATGCAAAACATCTTCGCCAATACTGGCGATAGCTGACATACTACCCATGGCTCCGATAACCGAAAAAAGTACACCCAGTGCCGTTTTACTACATTTTTGATTGAGAAATTTCATTTTCTATCCTTAAGCATATACAGTTGCTATAAATTAATGTGTCATCCGGTGTTTTGCTATTTTTATACCAAGCGAGTAAAAACTATAACTATCAATAAGGTAGCTAAAAATTGAACTATCTTATTAAGGGATAAACCCTGATATCCGGAGTTTACTTTCCTGATATCGGGATATTTAACAGATTTTACTGAGCAAAATAATGGTGAATCAGGTAACTAGTTGTTATTTATTACTATTATCAAAGCAACTAATTGGCACTATATTTGATAATGTATGATTAACTAAATTACCGAGCCTTTTTATGTCATTACGTCGTTATTTATTTTCGCTAGTAGGCACCCTGATTATTTTATTTACCCTGATGCAACTTGCTTTGCTGTATTGGCTAGAGCAGAACGTTCAAGCAGATGTAATGACAAATGTTAAACGCATTAACGAAACAGCCTTAGATTTAGCCTTAGATAAAGTCTTTATTCATCAAGATGAGCAAGTATTGATAAAAAACGGAGTTGTTGACACAGCTAAAAGCCAATTATCTCAAACGGAGCAACCCCCTTCCGCTGCACAGACAGACACAAACATTGAAGTACTGGCTTTCAAAACCCCAATAAACACAGGTCAACAAACAATCATTGAGATAGAAGCTTCAAGCCATGCCCAAGTAAACGATAGCGCTGAACACCCCGAAGATAAACATAACGCTAAAACAACACCCCATATCAGTAAACGAGTGTTGCGCAAAGAATTTAAGCAGCAAATCGAGAAAATTTTAACTCATCAACTGCCTAACGTACCGAAAAATGCTAATTCCACCATAGTGGTCAAAGATGGTGAAATTAAACAACACTGGATCACTGAGTTTCCCATCGTAGCGCCAGATAAAACCAGCCGTTTAATTCAGTCGATGCAATACAGTTTGATCTTAGGAGCAGTCGTTGCGTTATTCTTTGCCTATTGGTTAAGTGTACAATTTAATCGCCCGTTAAAAGCCTTAGCCAATGGTTTTAAACAATTAGCCAAAGGTAATTATCAACATCAAGTCAATGTAATTGGCGTACAGGAAATACGTACGACCATCACACAATTTAACCAAATGACTAAACGACTCGATCAGCTAAGCAAAGCCGAACAACATCACCAAGAAATCGCCCATCTGGCTGAACTGGGTGAAGTCAGCCGAGGTTTAGCCCATGCATTACGCAACCCGATGCACACCATAGGGTTAGCCATTGAACAATTACAAGATAAGGATATTGCCCCAGCACAAAAAACTAAGTTATTAACGACGATTCAACATAAAATTACCAATATTGAAAAAAGCATTAAAGCCTTACTGACACTCACATCATCAGGTATAGATAGAACCGATATTATTCCGCTACGGGCGATTATCCAAGATATTATTTTAGAGTATAAATCGGGACAAAACCTACCAATCAATTTTGATGTTCACATAGATAGCAACATGATCATTCATGGCGCAGAATCAGAGGTAAGAAGTATTTTACACACGGTTATTATCAACGCCTGTGAAGCCTCTATGCCAAATGATACCGTGTTGATTAATGCCGATATGGCTGGGTCAAAGCTTTGTGTTACTGTGGTTGATCATGGCAAAGGCATTGATGAAAAAATTGCTTCGCAACTTTATCAACCCCATGTATCAACGAAACCAGAAGGTGCAGGTATGGGATTATATATTGCCAAACGTTTAGTATCGCTTCATTATCAAGGCGATATAACATTAACCAATAACCCTGCTGAGCAATCAGATAAAGGTTGTACTGCCAAAGTGACTTTTGCCATGGGTGCATTGCAATCAGTAGCGCCGACTCAAACGAATAATGAAAAACCGTATGAATAGTAATAATCGAATACTTGTGGTTGAAGACGAACCAGAGCAACGCCAGTTAATTTGCGATATTTTAACCGCCAGTGACTTTATCGTGATCAGTGCTGATTGCGTTGAACAAGCAATATTACAATTAAAAAAACAGCCCTTTGATGCTGTTTTTTCCGATTGGAAATTAGGCGAGCTATCGGGTATCGATTTACTCAACTATGTAAAGCGCAACTTTCCAGACCTTGGGTTTGTTATCGCTACTGCATACGGCACTATTAACCACGCCGTAGATGCTCTTAAAAAAGGGGCTGATGATTATTTACCTAAACCTTTCAAACGCCAAGAATTACTATTAACGATTGATAAAGCTTTAAAAGCGAGTCACCTACGCCAACAAAATAAGCAACTGTCAGCACAATTGAGCGAACAACATCAATTAGTAAGCTTAGTCGGCAAAGCTCCTTGTATGCAGAAGGTGTATCAACGTATCAATAAAATTTCTGCCACCAATGCGACAGTTTTAATTCTCGGTGAAAGTGGTACAGGTAAAGAGCTTGCCGCACGAGCATTACACGAAAGCTCTCCTCGTAAGAATGAAAAATTTATCGCAATAAATTGTGGCGCAATTGCCGAGTCAATTGCTGAAGGCGAACTTTTTGGCGCTGAGAAAGGCGCTTATACCGGCGCAAACACACTAAAAATTGGACGTTTTGAAGCAGCGGATCACGGCACTGTCTTTCTTGATGAGATTGGTGAACTTTCACCATCATTGCAGTCACACCTGCTTCGTTTTCTACAAGAAGGCTGTATCAACCGATTAGGTAGCAATGAAGAGATCAAACTTGATGTTAGGGTGATAGCCGCAACTCATCGCAACTTAGAGGATGATGTCAAACAAGGAAAATTTAGAGAAGACCTATTCTATCGCTTAAACGTGGTACCGATTCACATGCCAGCCTTACGAGAAAGGCAACAAGACATCGCTTTACTAGCCGATCATTTCATTCAACAGCATGCCAAGCAACATAACTGTCCAGCCCCTCAGTTATCCTCGGCCTTATATCGCCAATTATTAGACTACCATTGGCCTGGCAATGTCAGAGAATTATCCAATAGAATCGAACGATTTGTGTTACTTGATGATGAGCAGGAGCTAGTACAAAACTTTGCTCACGCAAACAAAGTAACACAAGATACGAAAAAGCTCCCCGATTTTACTTTTCCAGAGGCGGGCTTTAATTGGGAACATTTTGAGCGATATTGCTTATCACAAGCACTCACTATTAATCAGGGTAACAAAACCAAAGCAGCGAAATATTTACAGATGTCATACAAAGCGTTTTTGTATCGATTAGAAAAATATCAAATAATAGTTTGATAAATGATAAAGCGATAATATGCTAAATGTTAATACTGATTATTGTTAGCCAAGGAAAAAGAAAGAGATCAGCTAATGTTTCCATCTGCGAGCCAAATACTTTCAGCAACAAAGGGTAAACTTTGGCCCATTTCCATAGTAACTGTCCTTGCAATCATAGCCCTTGGCATTTTTCAGGATTATCTGCACTCTCAGAGGAATGGCATTTCTTTCTTTTTCTCAGAGTCTTTGTTATTTAAAAGCCTATGGGTGATTTTCCCGCCCATTTTATTGTTGCTAAAACGCGAGTTACAAAAACAAACAATAAACTCTCCTAGTCGAATGGTTATAGCACTTGTCGTTGCCACATTGGCTCACCTAATTCTGGTGCCATCAACTATTTGGAGTTTATCGACGATTTTTCGAGAACAATCTTATGGCTTTTACAAAGTACTGACATACACCCTAGCCAATGATTTACTTAAAATAATAGTAATCTATGGCGCATTTATCGTGTTGTTTAAATATTTTGCCAACAACCAAAAAGCATCTCCTCTAGCCAGTGAACGACACTCTCAACCACAAGATTCGATATCGGATTTTATTACCGTTAATTCAGGTAAAAATAATCACATAATCAAGCTGGCAGATATCATATATATTCAATCTGCGACTCCCTATGTCACTATTCAAACAGCACAAAGACAACATCTTCATTCAGCAACGTTAAAGTCTATTATGCAAGATTTAGATGCACGCTTTATCAGAATTCACCGTTCGATGATCGTTAACCTAGATAAGGTACTTTCCTATCAATCAAGACTCAATGGTGACTATGATTTAACTCTTCAAGATGGCTCTGAAGTGAGATTAAGCAGAAATTTTGTTAAGGAGTTCAAAGCAGAATTCAAATCGACTCATCAGCTTAAAAGATAAACTCATCGCTTTAGCTCATTTACCATTGACGCCGATAAACCCTAATGTGATTTTTCAATCATCATTCACATTTTATTGAGGTCGGCCAATGGGCATCAAAAACACGGCCACTGATTATGGCTCAATTGCTAAGTGGTTTCACTGGCTCACTGCACTACTTTTTTTAGTGTCTTATTGTGCGATTTATTATCGGGAATGGATCGCAAAATCAGACTTTGAAAGCTGGCTAACCATTCAACTTCATTTATCTGTCGGTATTAGCTTGGCAGGCATAGTATCACTTAGAATTATTTGGCGAATATTAAACCGCCCCCCAAAAAATGATGTCATATCAGGAAGGCAGCAACAACTTGCCCGCTTAGTACATTTTGGCCTGTACTCTATGATGTTTATTATGCCATTAAGCGGTTATTTATCGATAGCCAACTATCTCTCCAGTGGTAAAGGACAAATCGATTATTTTTTTATCTATCCCATCACTATGTTCGAGAATGTTGAGCTATTCAATTTTATCGGCATCACACTGGAGCAACTCGAGCAGCCTGCAGAGCTCATTCACGAGGTGATAGGAAGATGGATTCTCAGCACATTTATTGTCGGTCATATCGCCGCAGCGCTATATCACCACTTTATTAACAAAGATAACACTTTAATTAGAATGACTTTTCAAAAAAGTTAACTTACATCGAAAGGAACCATTATGTTCAAAACTTCTTTATTCACATTATTTTTAGCATTTTTCCTTAACGTCACTTATGCAAACGAGCCAGTTATCGGCGGCCCTTGTCAAGGGTGTGAACTTGTCTTTGTTGGTATGCCAAAGCAATTAAGCACTGAATCGACAATAGGACCTGCCAATGAAAAAGGTGAGAAAATGACAGTTAATGGCAAGGTCTACCAGCTAAATGGTATGCCAGCAAAAGGGATTGTTGTTTACGCATATCAAACCAATGCAGAAGGTTTTTATCCTAAAAGTACCACTAAGCATGGCGGACTGCGGGGTTGGGCGCTTACTGATAACAAAGGACGCTACTCTTTTAGCACAGTTCGCCCAGCAGCGTATCCAAAGCGCGGTATCCCTCAACATATTCACTTACACGTAATAGAACCGAATAAAGGTACTTATTATATTGATGATGTGACTTTTAATGATGACCCTTTACTCACTCAACAATATAAGCAAAGTCGCCCATGTAGAGCAGGATGTGGATTCAGCACTCCCGAAAAAAACACTCAAGGGGTATGGACTGTCAATCGTGATATTTTTCTAGGCAAAGGCATACCTGATTATTAACAGCACTAACCATTTATCAGGATAACCAAGGCAGCGAAGTACTACAGATATTTACTAAGCGTTTTATTATCAATCATAAAATAATTATCAAACACTTAGGTTAAGCAACGACTAAGAAAGCATACTAAGATTTACTGTTGATAGTTAAGTTGTCAGTTACCTTCTCTAAAAGCAGCCTCTAACCTTCCTATCGCCTTAAGCACTATCGCTCAAGGCGACTCTCTTTACTGATAAAATCATTATGCAACATCTAAGAGTCATTTCCTCCACAAGAACGTCTCATCAATGCTACAAAATGCTACAAAAAACCCCCAGTTAAGATGTCGTTATTTACTGACTTTTATGGTTAATTAAAGTTAGTCGAATAAATATTCACAAATTTAGAATGAATATAGGCTAAAAAAAATTATAACAATAAAACTAGGAGGTTAAATGAAACATTTAACAATACCAGGAGTACTGTTTGTCGCTGCAGCCACGGCACTAAGTGGTTGTGCAAAACTTGATGGCAAAGTAACTGTCGGGGGAACACTAAACTCAAAAGGCGGTGCAGGAAATGCCGTTTTAACGGCTAATGCATCGCGCTGTGACGATGAAGTAAAAGGTCAGGCAACGTACAAAGACCAAACAGCGTTAGATTGGCAAAATGTTGGTGGCGTAGCTTTTAATGCAGAAGTTTACGATGCCGGTTTTTGTTCTGATCAACCTGTACACCCAGATCACATCGGAGATTCGACAAAGCATTGTCGACAAGATGTTTGTACAGGAGGAATGTATCAAGCAGATTTTACTTATAAATCAACCAATTCAAAAACACCTGGTGAAGGCAAAGGTTTTATTTGCATGATAGATACCGGTAACGGGGTAAGCTCAGGTTTTGGTGCGACAGGTTTGTTAAAAACAATGCAAATCGAGTCAGGTCCATATCAAGGGTACAGCAATGCAGGCACTATGTCTGGCAACGTTCAAATTAGTGCTTGTCCTTCTGATAAATCAAATAAATCTTAGGAGCCGATATGAACTTTACCCATAAAAAAACAATGATTGCCGCCAGCATTGCTACTTTATTTAGCTTTTCTAGTTTAGCAACAGAACCCGTTCGCATGGTACTAGAAGCGAAAGCTAATAGTGTTGCTGAAATTAAACAAAAGTTAAATGATATTGGCGTACAAATTAATAAGGAACTACCAACACTAGATAGTTTCGCTATCACTCTAGAGCGTGAACAACTTGCTGATATCGCAAATTTAAATGGTGTTAGTGCGTTCTACCCTGATGTTCCACGTAAATTGATGTCTGAAAGCGGCACTGAATTAATTCCTTATGGTTTACCTATGGTGCAAGGGGATCAAGTCACTTACCAAGGTGGAAAAAAGGTTTGTATTATCGATAGTGGCTATTCCTTAGGTCACCCAGATCTTCCTGTAAATAACGTTGACGGTGCCAATGATGGGGGTGCAGGTTCTTGGTATGAAGATCAATTAGGTCACGGGACTCATGTGGCAGGTACGATTGCGGCGTTAGAAAATAATCAAGGGAGTGTTGGTGTTGTCTCCGATGAGTCTCTGCCAATGCATATTGTACGTGTTTTTAATTCTCGTGGTGAATATGCCTATGCATCCGATATTGCTGGCGCAATTGAAGATTGCCAAGCAGCGGGTTCCAATATCGTATCCATGAGTTTAGGCGGATCATTTTCTAACCCACTAGAAGAACGTGCGATAAATCAATTGGCTCGCGATGGGGTTCTAATGATTGCAGCAGCAGGTAACGCAGGTCAAGCTCAACATTCTTATCCTGCGTCTTATGATAGTGTCGTTTCGGTTGCCGCTATTGATGATCACAAAGTGCATGCGCCATTTTCACAACGCGCAAGCCAAGTTGAACTAGCGGCCCCTGGCGTCAGTGTATTTTCAACGGTACCAGAAGGACGAGGTCATCGCGACAACCCAGCAATGACAGTCGAACAAGACGGACTTATTTTCCAAGGCTTTGGTATGAACTCATACACCAATGAACTCCCCGATGGCACGGTCAGCGGTGAGCTAGTCGATTGTGGAATTGGTGATGAAAGCTGTGGTGATGTTACCAGTAAAATCTGTTTGTTCGAGCGTGGTGGTTTTCATCCATCAGAAGTTGAAGGTGGTTGGCCAACCCCGATAACATTCGGAGATAAAATCAACCAATGTGCAGAAGATGGTGGCGTTGGCGCTATCATTCGAAATCATCTACCGGGCCCAATACCTGGCACTGTAGATAATATTTCAATCATTGCTGGTACGGTAACTATGAAACAAGGGTTAACATTACTGGAAAATGTCGGTAAAGAAACAACTATTACCGTTCATAGCTATCCAAACCATAGTTTCAAATCAGGTACATCAATGGCAACGCCGCATGTCTCTGCTGTTGCTGCGGTTGTTTGGAGTAACTTCCCAGAATGTTCTGCAACAGGTATTCGATTAGCATTACAAGCTTCCGCTGAAGATTTAGGCGAAACAGGTTACGACCACAAATATGGTTGGGGCTTAGTACAAGCCAAAGATGCTATAGACTACATCCAAACCAATGGTTGTAAAGCGCCAAATGGTAAAATTTATGGTGGTGATGGCACTCCTCGATAAACTTAACCAATAAACGATTGTTTCTATCTAGAGGAACAAAATCATTTACCTGGGCTCTCATTGTTCAGAAAAGTAAAACCCCAGCAACTTTGCTGGGGTTTATATATTTGATGAGTCAATATATAAGTTAGCTTGCAAAATACATTTAATTACTTGTTATAATTGATATTTATAAACTTGTAATTTTAGGATTTGGCTAATAAAGCCTGTATCTACACTTGCTCTTAGGGTCTAGCTGACTTTGAATCGACACAAATACTCTAGATATTTCTCAGCCTCTTTTTAGATGAGCAAATTTGTTATGCCACTACAGTCTATTTAAAAAGCTACTTACGCAACTGTCGACGTAATATTTTACCCACGGATGATTTCGGCAGTTCATCTAAAATAGTCACTTTTTTGGGCATTTTATAGTTGGTTAAACGCTCTCGACAAAAATCAACAATTTCAGTCTCTTGTGTTTCACTTTTTAAGGTAATGTAAGCATGGACTAACTCTCCGGTTTTTTCATCAGCTTCGCCAATAACTGCCGCTTCCAGAACCGCGGGGTGCGACACTAAGACATCTTCAATTTCATTAGGATAGACATTAAACCCCGAGACGATGATCATATCCTTTAACCGATCAACAATTCTTAGGTTACCGTTTTCCTGACGCAAACCAATATCACCGGTTTTGAAAAAGCCATCTGCCGTCATTACCTTTGCAGTTTCTTCAGGCATGTTCCAATAGCCTTTCATCACTTGCGGGCCACGTGCCACCAACTGACCACTTTCGCCATCAGCAACAGGCTTGTCATTTTCATCCCAAAACTGAATTTCAGTCCCTATTACCGGCAATCCGACGGTGCCAATTTCTTCTTTACCAGGCGTATTTAACGTTAATACCGGTGATGTTTCCGATAAGCCATATCCCTCAGAAATGCTACAACCAGTAACTTCGCGCCAGACAGAAGCAGCCGCATGTGTCAACGCAGTACCTCCAGAAAGGGTCAAGCTCAATTGGCTAAAATCTAACCCCCTGAACTCAGCTTTATTACATAAACCAACAAACAAGGAGTTTAGCCCGGCAATTCCAGTGATCTTAAAGGGCTTAATGGCTGCGATAAAGGCATCAAGATCCCGCGGGTTTGGGATCAACACATTTAAATTGCCCTTAGCGGAAAAAAGTAGCATATTAATCGTATAGGCATATATATGATAAAGCGGTAATGGACAGACAAAAGTTTCCATCCCTTCACGGCAACGCTCCCCTATGCGCTCTGCTGATTGAAGGGCATTAGCAATCACATTGCGATGTGTTAACTGCGCTCCTTTAGAAACACCTGTGGTGCCTCCGGTGTATTGCAATAAGGCAACGTCATCCAGTGCGGCATTGGATGGTGTTAACGTTAAACCTTCACCAGCAATGATTGCCTGATTAAAACTGATAGTATTTGGCTCTGACACTTCAACATTGTTGGTCAACAGATCAGCAGCCCCAGTTACAATAACTTGCTCAATGTTAGTTTCTGCCAGAATTTCAAGCAACTTAGGATATAAATCACTCAGGATAACAATAGCCTTGGCACCGGAGTCATTGAATTGATGTTTCATTTCTCGTGGCGTATAAAGCGGGTTAGTATTCACAACAATAATGCCTGCTTTCAGAGCGGCATAATTAACAATCGGGTACTGTATTAAGTTAGGTAATTGAATAACAATGCGGTCTCCCGCGCATAACCCTAATGATTGGAAATAAGCAGCAAGGGCGGTTGACTTACTATCAATCTCTTGAAAAGTCAGGGTTTGCCCTAAGCAGCTATAAGCAGGTTTATCTGCAAATTGTTGCATCGCATCGCTGATAAATTGACTCAGATTTTGATAGTCGTTGATACTCGACAGCATAAAATTATCCTCACCATATCTAAATAAAAAAGGGGTTAACTCTCTTCAGTATAATAAGCCCGAACAACGATTATTAATCACATTTCGGGCAGATGAAGAGAACTATTTATTGTAATCAGCCGTACCGCCTGGCTTAATATACTTAGCTTTTTTACCTTCTCGTTTCGCTGCTTCATTGATCATCATTTCGATCCAACCAGCATCCATAATATTTAAGAAATTGTCATCTTCATCAAAATTAATGTTGGCACCTTGTACCATCATGACGGTATCGGTTAAACCTTCATTGCTTTCTGGTGTATGTAACTGATGAATTGAACCACCTGGCTCATATAAGTAACTGCCAGCAGTTTGAGGCTGATCTGGATATTCAACATAGTGCCAGCTACCGCTCATGGTATACAGGTGTACAACGCCAGTATGAAAATGTTTAGGTAATGTGACTCCTGGCTCAAATAAAACCCTTAACACCCAGATGCCGTTTTCTGAATCTAAAAATAACGGAGCGACATGGACTCCTGGTAATACATCTTTAATAAAGCCTTCATCTTCTGTATTGAGTGTTAATAAAAAGTCTTGATGATTAATGGTTGTTGGTAGTTGCATAATTTATTCCTCATTGTTTACTTTATGTTTTTATAATGTTGTTTAATTTCTTCCATCGCCATTTCTAAGGTGATGGTTGGCTGATAGCCGAGTAGTCGTTTTGCTTTGTCATTGACAAAGATACTTTCTACACCAGTTAACCGATAAGCAAGATTGGTAACCAGTGGTGCTTTTTTCTGATTGATTAAGTGACCTATGCCTTCTACCACCGGTGCTAAAAACTTAGCCAGCCAGTTAGGAATACCCTTCGCTTTTGGTAAATTCAGTGTAGTAGAAAGTGCATCCAGATATTGCTTCCAGCTCACTCCTGGATCATCAGCAATCACAAAGATTTCGCCACTTGGCATGTCGGTATTTTCAGCAGCCAGAATCAGTCCCTGAACCACATGTTTAACATGTACTAAGCCGGCATCCCATTCACCACTGCCCATCAGCGCAGGCTCTTGCTTGGCTAACAAGTCAATAAAGCGTGTGACCCAGACACTACCTACACCATAAACATTGGCAGGCCTAATAATCGCAGCACTTAACCCTTGTTGTTTAACGGCATCAAGAGTCACCTTTTCCTGTAACTGCTTAACATATTCATAGCTAGAAGCGGTACTACCACAAGGCGTACTTTCATCAATACGACCCGTGCCCATGGCACTCCCAAAAGCGGCGATACTGGTCGTCACAACAAAACGAGCTTTATTGATAGCTGCAAGTTTAATAGCCTGCTCAGTGCCATGAACAGTGATATCGATATGGTCTTGCTTCGCGCCCCAATCACTAACGATAGCGGCAAGATGAAATAAGGTATCAAATTCCCCGATTTCATTAGCCATTGACACTAATTTACGGACATCGCCTATGACAATGCGCACTTTATCGCCCCATTCACTTGGCACAGGTTCATTAGCTAACATCAACGCGGTTATCGTGACGCCCTTATTCAATAATTCATCAACTAAATGACGACCAATAAAACCACCTGCTCCGGTGATAAATACATTATTCATAATCAACCTACCCTTTCACTTGCTCTAGAGCACCATTGCGCCATGGCTCAATAATGACTTTGATATGATCGTTTGGTTTTAGCAGAGTAGCAAAGGCATCTGAAACGCCATCAATCCCCACTTTTCCAGTACACATTTTTTGCCAGTCAACTTTCCCCTCGGCGATATTTTGCAAGGACTCAGCAAACTCTTCAGGGTTATAGTAATAAGAAAATCTAATATCCATTTCCTTGACCGTTGCATAGCCAAAATTCACTGTAGTGTCTGCTGTATGAATACCAGTGATCACTAACGTAGCTTTTGCCGGAGCTCTTAAAATAAAGCTGTTAATTAATTGATGAACACCAACACATTCAAAAATAACAACGCGTTTATCTCCAGCAAGTGATGCGGCAAAAGCCACTTCATCTTCTTGCGTTGGATCAACCGTGTGCGTGGCACCAAACTGCTGGGCAATTTCACACTTAGCTGCCTGCGGATCTGAGGCGACGATGTGCTTAACACCTCTGATTTTCAGCGCAGCAATAGCAGCTAAACCAATAGGACCACAACCGGCAACCAACGCGACTTCGTCGGTATCAATATCACCACGATTTACGGCATGTAAGCCAACAGCAAGCGGCTCGGTAATGGCTGCTGCTGTTGATGAAACATTCTCAGGAATGGGGATGAGTAGCGCTTCATCGACGATAAAGTATTCAGAATAAGCGCCATATAGACCGGGGGTTACCCCTACTCCGGCTCCCCCCATGGTCATTAAAATAGGCACACAGGTCACCCGGTTGCCAATAGGGATATCACCCGTAGTATCAACGCCATACTCTACCACTTCAGCACTGAATTCATGACCAAGCATAATACCTGGATTTTCCCCATCAACGTCTGGCATTACACCGAGTTTTTTATAAATATCAAAGACTTCATCACCATGGCGGGTAATATGTAAATCAGACCCACAAATGCCGCATGCCAGGCTCTTTACTAACACTTGCCCGGGACCAGGACTCGGCACATCAATTTCATTTAAACTAATGGCACCATTTTGCATACAAATAGCTTTCATTTGACTCATCATTTTTTCTCCTGTGTCAACGGGGTATACCAAATTGGTGAGCTATACGCTCGCTCTTGAATTGTTGCTGGATGACCCTGTGGATGAGGCACATTTAACGCCACAGCATCGTACAAGGTGTGTCTTGGTGTCGGGATCTGTAACACTCGGACGTAATAAAAGGCTTTTTGCTTAGCTGAAAACTCAGGATCTTGCCAAACGGTAGCAAGTCGCGGTGAGCCAGTGTTGTTATCCCACGTTAAAGTATCGATATTGACCGTGTTAGTGATTGCGGGCAGCTGCCCGTGAGCATCAAGTTGACGCTCACCAGCCCAGACCACATCAAACACCTTCTCATGGCTCTGTCCGTTAGCATCCACCCAACCTTTAATAACCTGCACTCGGTCTAAAGAAGCTGCTTTAGGATCTTTTACTGCCTCGATCAAAAAGCTAGGCGCCTTGCCTTGTGGGGATTGAGGTAAATCGCCCCCCATAGGTTCACCTTTGGTATAGCCTATGGTTGCCAAGTTAGGCTTACCGGCATCTTGTTGCTCGAAATGATAACCACCAAAGACCCTAAGTTTAATTCTCGGTCCGGTAGTGGCATACACTTCCTTGCGCTTAAACGCCGCCATAATACTCTCACGGGTATTTTCTTCTGCCCAAACAGCAGCTAACCCTGCCGCGCTCATATCAACGCCTTTTGAAGCAGGAGGGATCACCAGTAAATCAGGATCTAAAGTATTGGCTGGGGTTGAATCAATTGCCATTTTTCCCCAGAAATTATTCTCCTCAGTGGTTGATAAGGCGGTATGTGAGTCAGAGGCACCAATCATGCCGATCTTGAAAGGGTTAGCACCGGTTTTTTCTTGTAATTCCAAGCCTCGACGTAATGCTGAGCGCACATAATTCGCTGCCATATCTTCTTGACCAGCTTCATCAATATCACTATCAAGCTGCATTACATGTTCGAATTTTTCATAGCCTGAAAACTCATCTTCAGGTGAAAGTTTCGGGTGCGTTTCCGAGTCCCCTTTAATTTGCGTTACTTCTACCACAGGTTCCCAACGCATACGCGTTTTAGCATAATGCTGATCTAACGGCTTGCCATTGCTGTCCATAATCGGAAACATCAAGCCTTTACTGATATTTGAGTTGTGTGGAATAGCAACAAAATCAACGCCGGTACGTTTCGAAGTACTTTCTAGCCAACGCCAAAGATCTTCAGGCTTATCACTGTCAAATAAGGTATAAGGTAGAAATGTTTTCGCCGAGGTGCGGTCAGCATTTGAAATCACCACACGATGCAAATTGGCGCCATCAGTCAATGAGCTCCACTCCCAACCAACAAAGGTAGTAAACTCACCCGGTTTGTTATGGCGCTCAGCAGCATCAATGATTTCACCCCAAACGCTACTGCGGACACTGTCTTGCTGTAATTCTGGTGAAGGCTTACGTTTATTAGCGTGCTCACCAACGGCTTCAAAATACACTTGACGCCCCTGCCCGGTGTTTGCCATTTTATTCCAGCGACGTCCGATTTCAGTTTTCATCAGCAGGGGATCACCTGCAAAAACTTTTTGAATGATCCCTAAATATTCACCGTGATCTGACACCACCAAGAAATCCAGTGGCGTATTAAGCTGTACTTTCACACCGGAGTATGGATGAACGACTGGCAAGCCTTTAGCAAAACGATAAGATGTATCTGGAGTGGCATCCTTATTCCCCATCAGATAGGCATCGATAGAATAGGAAGTATGTAAATGAGTATCGCCCCATAACAACTGTTTCTGTTCACCTTCAGCATGAGCCGCCAAACTAAGTACGGAAAACAGCATTAGGCTTAGTTTTGTTATTTTGTGCACAATTAAATCTCCGGATAAAAAATTAAAATCGAACGTTCCCAGAACCAAAATGCCGCAACACTACCAATTAAGTAGATCCCTAACGGATATTGAAGCTGGCTGAACTTACTGGGAGGGAACAAGTGACTAAGCAGTTTTATTAAAGTGACAACGGCAACAATAAATACCAGCTGTCCTAATTCAATACCGACATTAAATGAAATTAAGCCCCAAAGTAGCTCAACTTGCGGTAAACCAATTTCTCTAAGTACCGAGGCAAAACCAACGCCATGCAATAAACCAAATAGCGTTGCGACGGTGGCTGGGTATTGGTAACTCCAAGAGGTTTTATCTCCTTTAGCAATCTCAACCGCGAGAAACACAATGCTAAGTGCGATCAAGAGTTCACATAGGGCAACAGGAAAATGGAGCCAATTTAAACTGGTAGCTATAAGCGTAATTGAATGCCCAAGCGTAAAACCAGTAACCGTTAAAGCGATACCCCGGACGTTGCCCGCGAGAACAAGCAGGCATAATACAAAAAGCAAATGATCCCACCCTTTAAGGATATGCATCACGCCCATTTGACTGTATTGCCAAATGACGCCGCGCACACTTTCTTGTTGAGGTATAGACCAAAGTGTTTCATCAGGTGCCAGTAACTGCGTATAAAACTGACCATTATCTAAACGCACTTTGACCAAGGTTGACAGTGAAGGGTTCGCCGCTGGAAAATCTAGGGTCAAGGTTTGTCCGGCGATAGTTTGCTGGCAATTAAATAGCTGGATTTGCACATAGGCCCCCGGCTGTAACTGCACAGCCCCCTGTTGCTTCGTTACACAACGGGCATTAATGTGAACCTTAGGTAAGGTATTTACGGGCACAGCAGCCGGCATTTTGACATCGACCCTGACTAGCGAGTTATGCTGATTGATATCAATCACAATCGGGCGCGCATCATGCGCAGTGACATAGCAGCTAAGTAAGTACAACAAGATCAGAAAATATGAGGCTCTCATTGTGTGACTGCCTGTTGTTCAATAGCTAATACGTTGGCAGGATCAACAATGTGATAGCCTGCGACAATATTAGAGATCACTTGCTCTGATGCTTGCTTACCATAAAAAATACGAGCATCAGCAGTGACCTGTGCTTTAATTTCAGCTAATTCAGGTATGCTCGAAGGCTTTTTCTCAATCAGGTATACAAGGTGCCAGCCATAATCAGAGGCTATCGGTCCTTGCCATTGTCCATTTCCAACGACTAGTTTAGTCAACTGGTCACTGAAATACTGACCAAAATGACTGGAAACCACATCAACATGACGTTTCATATAGTGACGGTTATATAAGAAAGCATCTCCAAATATGCCTGCATCTTCGGGTGTTATCCCTTGGGTATTGAGTTGTTGTTTTAAAGCATTGAATTGCTGTTGTTGCTCTGTTGAAGCACCTTTTACGAGAAAAACATGAGAAAAACTGACTTCAGCAGGTCGACGATAATTCTCGATATGTTGCTCAAAATATCCCTGTAGTTGCTGTTCGCTCAGCTGTGTTGCACTGTCTACAAAACTTCTATTCAAGAATTCCATTTTTTGGATAAGGCGTTGGCGAATTACAAAATCATTATTCGATAACGACAAATTATTCGCCTCCCTAAACAAGACTTCTTCCCTAAGATAATCGTTTGCCAACCGCTGTTTTTCGGCTGCTGACATGGCCTTAAATTCGGCATCAATGTCATTGGCGGCAAAACGTTTGCTTCTGTATTGCAAATACTGTTTGAGCACCTGCTCACTAAGCACCACTGTACGTTTTTGTGCTTCATTTTTAGGCGCAACAAATTGTTTAAAGGCAACAAATAAGACGAAGCCAATAACGAGAAAGTGCACCAATGGCTGGCGAGTGATTGAATACATAATTGTCATGCTCACAATAAGTCATAAAGAAAAGTCAGGGTCTTAAACGACCCTGACTTAATGCAGGGTTACTCACCAAAAGAGTAGTTAAATCTTAAGGTGAATGAACGACCTGCCAGCGGCATAAAGTTATGTGCGCCTGCAAATAACGGTACATCGTTGATATAGTCAAAATGCTTAACATCTGTCAGGTTTTTACCTGTCAGTGTCAGCGACCAACCCTGATCTGGGTTATCAAGCGTAATGTGCGCATTCACAAAAGTTTGTGAAGGTTCTTTACCAATAGGATCAAGATCATCTACACGGTAAACCGAACTGTGATAGTTAAGATCTACACTAGAATTAAGTTCAAAATCACCGAATTCAGTCATATGACTGGCCACTAACGACGCAGACACTTTAGGTGCATTTGACGCCGTTCGACCCGAAAGGTCATTAATACCGACCGCGGCACAGTTGGCATTGCTATACCCCATGGCAGTCCCAATTTGTGCTGCTAAATTATCAGCAGCATTAAAAATCGCTTCTCGCTGAGCTAAAAATTGATCACTAGTACAAGCTTGGTTGACAAATTTATCATATTCAAAATTTAATAAACCTACTGCACCTGTAATGGTTAAATCGTCAGTTGCACGCCAGCGACCATCCATCTCAATACCATAGCTGATAGCTTTTGCAGCATTTTTCACTTCAAAGGTCGTGTTACCGCTGAAGACTGAAACTTGCATGTCATCAAAGGTTGAGTGGAACGCGGCAATATTTAGATCCGCCTGACCATCAAGTAATTCAGTTTTTAGACCAAGCTCAAATGCCAGCACATTTTCCTCATCAAAAGCAACATCTCTTGAGTCTGCAACATTATTACGATCTGGGCTGCGCATATAAAACGAGTTAAAACCACCGGATTTAAAGCCTGTGCTTGCGGTTGCGTAAGACATGGTGTTATCACCAATGTCATACTGCAAGTTAAGTGACCAGGTTGGACTATTTTCACTGCGCTTCATACCCGGGTCTGATGAGTTAAAATGATGAGTCTCAAACTCTCCCACTTGCTGTGATACTGCAATCACCAGAGGATTTGATGATTCAAGCCTGTTATCAGGAATAAAATCCGTTGCATAACCAGTTTTTGAGGCAGACTTCTCTTCTTTGGTATAACGTAAACCAAAGGTTGCCCTAAAGTTATCGTTGATATTCCAGGTTCCCTGAGCGAACACACCAAGGGTATCCGCATCTTGTTCAAGTAGCGCATAGCGGCCAACCCCTGTAGGAATACCATCAAACGCTGCCGCTGTACCACAGGCATTCACTAAGCCAGCAGAACCACCTAAACCAATAACACCAGCCGCAGTAGTCACCACATCACCAGAAGCGTATAAACTGTTAAAGTCGCCACCATAAGCGCCAATACCAGCCATACAGCCGCCCATCAATACCTGCTGTAATACCGGGATGTTAAATAGCGATAGGCCATCAAGGGTGAGATCTTGTTGTTGCCAATACAGACCTAGCATATATTCAAAGTCTCCACCGGTGTTTGAAGCAAACCGCACTTCTACACTGTCTTGACTAAAATCTTCACTATCACTAAAACGAATACCATCAAGTCCGGAATAATCAGCATCTAAGCTACGATCAAATTGATATGCCGAATGACCCGCTGTGATTGTAAAATCGCCACTGGCAAAATCAGTTTCACTGATTAAGGTAATTTCATCTGAATCACCATTCATCGCCTGAGCAGAACCAAAATTCATTACTGGGCTACTATTGCCCATAAATGATTCGGTATAGCTGGAAAATGAACCTAATGCCTTCAGCGGCCCAGGTTCTTTCATGGCATGAGGAAAGCTGTTGAAGTCATAATCACTTGCTTCATAAATCAGGGTAACAAGTGTATTATCGGCTGCATCCCACTCCAATGTTACGCGCCCCATCATTTCTTCACTTTGAGGGCTGTCACTGTCGTAATAATTGTTATGTACCCAGCCTTCTTCCATCTCACGCGATAAAACAAAAGCACGTGCTCTTAAGGAATCTGATAATGATCCAGTGACCATACCACTGACTTCAGTTTGATCAAAGGTTGGCGTATAAGCTAATGAAAGCTTGCCATTAAAGGTATCGTCTGGTTTAGCAGTAGTAATATTAAGCGCACCAGCAACCGTGTTTTTACCAAATAAAATACTCTGTGGTCCACGCATGACTTCGACGCGTTCAACATCCACAAACGAGAATCGCGACTGTGCACCGCGACCACGATATATACCATTAACAAAAGTACCAACAGACTGTTCAAAACCCGCCAGATTTCCCGATTGCATACCACGAATATTAATACGATCGGCAATTGAATCCTTCGCTATTTTAAAGTTTGGAATATGTGTTGATAAGTCTTCGAGACGTTCAATACCTGCCTGTTCAATTTTATCAGCATTCATGGCTGATACAGACATAGGTACCTCACTTAATGACTGTACTCGCTTTTGCGAAGTAACAGTAATTTTTTCAAGTGCGCGTTTATTTACCTCTTGTGTTTCTTCGGCATAAGCCAATTGCTGATTCAAAGCACCAATAATACATATACTTAACAATGCCTTCTTCGTTTTTAAACCTTGATATTCAATCATGATAACACCTTGCGTTGTATAACTGTAATTTACTGTTTTTATTATTTTTTTATTTGAGCGCTATATTTTTTATTGTCTTCGCGCTTATTAATGAGTCGTACTTTGTATTTTTTTTGTGCACGTACTCTTTATTATATTTAGCACTTATTACTCACCAAAGACTTGACAATTTAAGACATCAACATGACATTATAAGACAACGATTAGCGTAAAAAGGTTGATGGAAATGTTAATAACAGGTAATTATAGGTGGGAATTGTGATTATGGGAAAAGACCTGCAATACTACGTAAGAGCGGGCTCTCTTTCGGGTTATATTGAATTAGTACAAGAACTGGGAGGCGATCCCATCGAGCTGATGTCAGCCGCTAATATTATACCTGCGCAATTGCACGACCCTGACAATATGATTCTGTATAGTCATTTAGGTGATCTGTTAGAAATCACTGCGAAACAACTCAATATTTCCAGCTTTGGTACTGCGCTTGGTTTACGCCAAAATATGACCACAGTAGGACTAATTGGTGCCTTTATGTGTCAGCAACAGACGATAGGAGATGCGCTAAAAATTGCACAGAAATATACCTATATGCACGCACAAGGTGCCATTTTAGATATCGAGCCCGTCACCGAAGAGCAATGCGCAATTAAAATTGATATTTTAGTCAACCAGCAACAGCGTTACCCTCAACTGATGCAACTAAGTATCGCCATCATTTATCAAATGCTTCTCGATATGACAGGGCATCAATGGAAAGCAGATAGTATTCATTTCAAGCAATCAACTACTGATACTGGTCGGCAAAATTACATCAATGCCTACAAACCCAAAGTTGTTTTTGAAAGCGAGAGCGACTCCATTCATTTTTCAGCAAAGGTGTTACAGTCCAAACCGCTGATGCCTGAAAATTTAGTGAATGACATTGTTGCCAAACAGTTCCATTCACAGCAAGCTTCAAACGAGTTAGATCCGGTAGCAGTGGTGTGTCACGCAATCAATATGCTATTACCCACAGGTGACTGCAGTAAACAAAATATTGCCTTAAGTTTGGGCATTCACCAGAAAAAACTGGAAAGAATGCTGCAAGCGCATAACACCACTTATCGAGACTTATTGGAGCACACCAGAAAAGACGTAGCGTTACGGGTGATACAAACAGATGATATGTCCATGACTGCACTTGCATTAAATCTAGGCTATTCAGAATTTTCGGCGTTTAGTCGAAGTTTTAAAAGCTGGTTTAGCATCTCTCCCAGCCACTATAAAAAGACTAAAATTCAACACAAATCGTGAATTATTCTGCTCAAGCAATAAAAGACACATTTATTGCGGACGACTCAACTCAATTAAAGAACACTCATTATTTGATGTATACAACCTGATCTGATTGTAATATCGGATATTCCTAACTGCTTATAGCACCCTTGGTTTGTGAAAACTCGGATGGAATTAAACTAGTGTCTAATGTAATGGTATAACTAATTTTGGCCATTTAATGGCAATCAAATAGTCATTTTCAGATATCAATCAACTTTAGTCTATTGATAACTATTTTTTCACATCATCTCAGCATGAATAGTCTATCAATTAATATTGTCAGAATAGCGATTAGTAATTTATCAGCAACGATTAAGATAGCTGTATTCTCGCAACTCGCACTGTTTCAAATTCAATGAGAGTAAAAGATCATAAATAAAACGGTGAACAATTTGGTGTATCATAATTTGCTACGAATCCATTAATCTTTTGAAATTTAAGGAATTAAAACTAAGTTTCGAGTCTATCAAAAATAAATTTCAATCTAAACAATAACTCCAGTTGAATAGTGGAAAATTAAATTCGAATTAGAACTGATAAAATAAGGAAGTATTTAATGAATTTTTTAAATTTGGTGTACCAAAAGGTGTACCATTTTTTACTTTAATCATTTGATATAAAAGGAATTTTAGAAAACCGCTTGTTTAACAT
The DNA here is from genome assembly GCF_017168195.1 of Thalassotalea sp. G2M2-11. GTDB lineage: Bacteria > Pseudomonadota > Gammaproteobacteria > Enterobacterales > Alteromonadaceae > Thalassotalea_E. The sequence goes on along the minus strand of NZ_JADNYL010000001.1, from coordinate 539,689 downwards.
AAAGAAAAACAAGCGGTTACTAAAAGTGTTAAGTCAACATATAAGCCGGGTTCTGTATCTTTTCCGAAGAAAAGTGACAATCATTCGTCTAGGCTATGGATCGCTCCATAGCTCAAGCAACCTACCCGAATTCAACGCGAGCCACGCCGTACGAATTCCTATTTGGTCTTGCTCCGGGTGGAGTTTACCCTGCTGCAAACTATTACTAGTCGCCCGGTGCGCTCTTACCGCACCCTTTCAGCCTTACCTGTGCTACGCTCTACCGAAATAGAAAGCAGCCATCGGCGGTCTTCTCTCTGCTGCACTTGTCGTCGGCTTACGCCGCCCAGACGTTATCTGGCACCCTGCTCTTTGGAGCCCGGACTTTCCTCCCCCTCACCCGTATACTCGAAAGTACCACGATGAGGCAGCGATTGTCTCGTCAACTCGGCGCGCATTCTACCCCAAATAATCAATCGCGCCAAAGTATTTATCTTAGTTTATCCCGCAACCATTGTTCAGCAGATTCAACATCTTGAAAAAACTCAATTTGTTGCTGTTTAAGTGAAGGTGTCCGTTCAAGTACAATTTCTTTTATTGCTAACGATTTAATAATAAAAGCTTTGCCGACAATGGGCTGACTCACCAACCATTCATTGTAATCATTCAATTTTTGATAAGCTTCAGGGGTGCCGCCTTCCACATCTAAATCATCAATTAACATAGCAAATGGTTGTCCTGCTAACTCTGCGATATATTGTTTTACAGTTGCAACATAAGCTTCGGTTCCTGCACAATTGAAACTACCACTTAGCTTTACAAATAAAATATTATCTATTAACTCAACGTTATATTTACCATGTATTGTCATAAGGGAAATCCCTGATTAAGGCAGTGATTAGGTTATCATTTACATGATAACGCATATTCATACAATGTTTTCTTATTTAATTGATATTGCTGCGCAACAATTGCACAGGCTTTTTTAGGAGGTAGTTCATTTAACAATAGCTTTAACAACGAAATAGCACTTTCTGACAGCTGGTTTTCTTGTTTAACTAACCCTTCAATTATTAACACCATCTCACCTTTGAGTTGATTAGCATCTTGTTGTAGCCAAGCTAAAAAATTACCGGCGCTATCACCATGAATAGTCTCGAATGCTTTAGTTAATTCACGTGCGATCACAATATGTCGTTCAGGCCCTAAGACCTCGACAATATCACTTACCGTATCAATCGCACGTCGCGGTGCATCGTAAAAAACGACGGTACGGGATTCGTTTTGAATTGACTCAAATACCTTTTTACGTGCGGTTGATTTAGACGGCAAAAACCCTTCAAAGGTAAATCTATCTGTAGGTAAACCCGCCACCGATAAAGCAGCAATAGCGGCACAAGCACCAGGAATAGGAGAAACTTTTAAGCCAAGCTGTCGACAATGCCTGACTAAGTGAAAACCAGGGTCACTAATCAACGGTGTGCCCGCATCCGAGACTAATGCCACATCATTACCCGCAAGTAACAGCTCGGCAATATAGTCTTGTTTTTGCCTTTCATTATGATCATGTAACGATAAAGTTTTATTTGTGATTGAAAAGGCTGAGAGCAACTTTTTAGTATGGCGTGTATCTTCACAGGCAATAACATCCACCTCAGTTAAGACAGAAATAGCCCGTTGAGTAATATCAGATAAATTTCCTATTGGGGTTGCAACAATAAAGAGTGTACCTGTTTTTGAGTCTTGTGCGGCCATTTATCAATACTTATGTTGTGACTAAGGAAGATGACGTTTATTATAAAGTTAATTCCGTGAATAAAATACAGATTTTCTTTGTGAACACTATTTATATTAAGCGTTTTTTGCCTTTTTTAACTATCACTTTACTGCTTTTAAGCGTCATGTTTGGTTGTGCAAGTCCGAAAGTAACCACTCGCCCAACAACCACTGAGCAACCTAGTAAAGTCGAACAAACAATCAGCATTAGCGGTGATTACATTTTATCGCAAGCCAAAAAAGCCGACACTGAACAAGCCATTGCTCTATTACAACAAGCCAGCGAGCAATATCTTGTAGAGCAAAATTACGCAAAATCGTTATGGTTAGCACAACAATTACTGACACTGGTTACAGAAAAAGAACAGCGCCACCAAATACAGCTGATAAAAGCTGAGAATTTATATCTTCTTGATGAAATTGAGTTGTCTTACCAAAGCCTGCAACAAGCAACGTCAATCATAGAGGATGAGTCACAACTTGGCCAAAAGTACTTTCAATTATTAGCTAAAGTGCAATATCAACGAGGCTTACCATTGATCGCAGCTGACGCAACATTACGCGCTTTCCACTTTAATCCGTCACCGTCAGCAGAAGAAATTAACCACGTATGGCAGCGATTAAATGCATTGTCACAATGGCAAGTTGAGCAGTTAGTTGCGCTTGCTCCTCCACAAATAGCTGGTTGGCAGCAATTACTTAATTTTGCTCATCGTTTTGGTCACCAAGCTGCCAGTTTTAATCGTTACTTAACCCAATGGCGCAGAAACTTCCCTGAGCACCCTGCCAAATTAATTGCTAAGCAGTTAACCGCCGTGAAAACGAACGAACAGCCACCCACGAACATCGCTGTTATTTTACCCTTATCTGGCAAACACAAAAACGCTGGTGAATCGGCTCAACAAGGCTTGTTAGCAGGTTATAACCCATCAAGCGAATTACACCTCAAATTTATCGACTCACACCAGCTCGACTTTAGTACACTGGCCCAAACCCTGGCAGATAACAACATTGATCATGTGATTGGTCCATTATTAAAACCTAATGTCGATGCCTATATTCAACAAGAGGCGCTCACCTTACCTACACTCTTATTAAATTTACCCATACAAGCACAGATAAAAGCCTCTCAAATGGTTTTTTCTATGGATGTAAAAGATGAAGCGATACAGGCAGCTACCACCTTAAGCCGTCAACAATACCAACACCCAATCGTATTAAGTCAGCGTGATAATGTCAGCCAACGAATAGCACTCACCTTTGTTAATCAATGGCAGAAAATTACTGGCTCAGCGCCTGAAATCATCTTTTTTGATGATCGCAGTAAAATGCAGGAACAATTAGAGATCAGTTTAGGCATTAAGCAAAGTCAGGATCGCATTGATGAAATAGACCAAAGAATTCGACAAAAATTAGAGACAGAAGCACGCAACCGCCGTGATATTGATATGATTTACTTAGTAAGTACGCCAAATGAAACACGGCTGCTTAAACCGTATATTGATGTCAACATTAGCCCGTTTGCTGATGCCATTCCGATTTTTGCTAGTTCACGAAGTCATAGTGACAATGCCGACAGTAGCGATAGTCGAGACCTTACTGGCTTACAATTTACTGAAATGCCCTGGCTGTTAAAAAGCAAGCAACAAAACCAAGCCTTAAAACAATTAGTCGACAGTATTTGGCCAAACACGAATGATAACCTGAAACGCATTTTTGCCATGGGCTACGATAGTTTAGCGTTAATTAACAAATTCTCTGCATTGAAACAAGTGCCTTATATCCGTCATTATGGACAAACGGGCATTATCAAGTTAACTCAACAAGGCATCCTCACCCGCAGTTTACTATGGGGGAGCTACCAAAAGGACAAGGTGGAAGAAATTGCGATGGATTCGCAGCAATAAACAATGCTCATCTCGCACAACAGGTACTGCGTGGGAACAAGTAGCAGAGCACTTTCTGAGCGAGCAAGGCTTAGTCAGCGTCGATAAAAATTTTCACAGCCGTTTTGGTGAAATCGATCTGATCATGCAAGATGATGACTGTTTAGTATTTATTGAAGTTAAATTTCGCCAAAAGAGTAATTTTGGTGGCGCAATTAATGCCGTCAACCACACTAAACAACAAAAACTTCATCAAACAGCTAAATTTTTTCTGCAACAACACGGATTAAATGAATATAATACCAGTTGTCGTTTTGATGTCGTTGCTATTGAAGGCACGACCAATCCACCCAACATAACTTGGCTAAAAAATGCCTTTTAACAGCAAACCAGTGGAGTATTGAGCATTTATGTTAGATAGAATCAAAAGCAACTTTACCGAAAGCATTCAAACTAAAATTGCTGCAAGCGAAGCATTAGCTAGCCCTATTGAGCAAGCAGGCATGATCATGGTGCAAAGCTTATTAAGTGGCAGTAAAATTCTTTCGTGTGGTAACGGTGGTTCAGCTGGTGATGCACAACACTTTTCTGCCGAATTACTCAATCGCTATGAAACTGAACGTCCTAGCTTACCTGCAATTGCATTAACCACTGATAGTTCCACCATTACTTCAATTGCTAACGACTATCATTATGATGAAGTTTTCTCTAAGCAAGTCAGAGCACTGGGTAACAAAGGAGACGTGCTATTAGCGATTTCCACCAGTGGTAACTCACGCAATGTCATTAAAGCAATAGAAGCCGCTGTCGCTCGCGATATGCCAATTATTGCATTAACGGGTAAAGATGGCGGTGATATTGCCGGTTTATTAGGGGAGAACGACGTTGAAATTCGTGTACCTTCGTCGCGCACCGCTCGGATCCAAGAAGTCCACTTAATCGTTATTCATTGCTTATGTGATATTATTGATTCCACTTTATTTCCACAAGATGAAGCGTAACTCACTATGATCAAATTCAAACACCTGTTAATCGCCACCACAGTAATTGTGTTACAAGGCTGTGTTTCTGCTGCCGTTGTTGGCGTTGTCGGTGGAGCAGCTGTAATTAATGACAACCGTAGCGTTGGTAAACTAATTGATGACCAGAAAATCGAACTAGCTGCACACAGCAAGCTCGCTCAAGTAGACGGTTTAAGTGATAATACGAATCTGCAAGTGATCAGTGTCAACGCCAAAGTACTGATCGTAGGTCAAGCACCAAACCGCTATTTAAAGAACTTAGCCATCAAAACCCTCAATCAAATTGATGGAATTGAGCAAATTCATGATCAAATTCGCATCGGTAATACCACCTCAATTACCACTAAAACCAACGATGTATGGTTAACGTCTAAAGTTAAAACTGCCTTATTTTCAAGTGATGAAGTAGATGCAACCAATATCAAAGTAGTGACTGAAAATGGTGAGGTTTTCTTACTTGGGTTGATCAAAACCAATGAAGCAAACGAAGCGGTTGAAATCGCTCGTCATATTGGTGGCGTCAATCGTGTTTTTAAAATGTTTGAATACCAAGATTAATCGCTAAACTATTTGGTTTCTATTCCCCATAAAAAAATCCATCAAATTGATGGATTTTTTATTTATCAAAGATAAAAGCTTTGCCTAAGTGGACGCTTTATTTGATCACCTTCAAACTAGGTTTGCCTTTTTTCTTTGGTTTATTTGTATCAACACTTTCTTTCTCTGAACTATCTGACTTGGTTGACGTAACCGATGATAATGTTGCACCAGCTTTGTCTTCACTCACTTCATCAGACTCCTCAGGATGCTCAATGGCTAAATTGGTGCCAGCACCATTTTCTTTTGCATATATCGCTGCAATTGCGCCATAAGGCACCACTAAGTTTTCTAATTTACCACCAAAACGAGCACTGAATTCTATTTGCTCGCCTACCATTGAAATAGCACCAACAGCAGATGAGGAGATATTCAGCACAACCTGGCCATCGTTGACAAATGCCATCGGCACCATCACACCATAAACGCTCACATCAACAACAATATAAGGCGTCAGCTGATTATCAGAAATCCAGTCATAAAAAGCCCTAACAATGTAGGGCTTAGTTGAAGTCATACGAGTTGACATAACAACTTACACTGCACTACCAAAGCGAAGTTCACGTTCCGCTTCAGTTAATGAGGCTTGAAATGATTCACGCTCAAATATTTTAAGCATATAAGACTTTAATTCTTTCGAACCTTGACCTTCAAGCTCAATACCAAATACCGGTAAACGCCATAGTAATGGTGCTAAGTAGCAATCCACCAAGCTGAACTCTTCACTCATAAAATATGGTGCTTCATTCAAAATTGGCGCTACACTTAACAAGCTTTCTTTCAACTCTTGACGTGCTTTAGCAGCTTGTTCAGCAGGACCATTTAAAATGATTTTTGCTAAGCTGTACCAGTCATTTTCAACGCGATGCATCATTAAACGACTACGACCACGAGATACCGGATATACTGGCATCAATGGCGGATGAGGAAAACGCTCATCTAAATACTCAATAATAATTGACGCTTCATACAAAGCTAATTCACGATCAATTAGTGTAGGTACAGTTCCATAAGGATTTAAATCTAATAAATCTTCTGGCAAATTCGCCATATCAACCAAGTGAATGTCTACACCAACGCCTTTTTCAGCCAAGACAATACGAGTTTGATGGCTATACATATCATCTGCATGAGAATACAAAGTCATTACAGAGCGTTTGTTTGCAGCAACGGCCATTTCGCCTCCAAATTTCTACAAATTAAAAACTAACAAAGGGGGCAAATGCCCCCAAAATATTTTACGACACTAATGCAATATTAGTGTACATCTCTCCAATATTCTTTCTTAAGTAAATATGAAAAGATAAATAAAATTACTAAGAAGCCTAGTACCCAATAGCCAAGAGCTTCACGCTCAAGTTTATTTGGTTCACCGACATACTCTAAGAAGTTAACAATATCACGCACAAATGCGTCATATTCTTCCGCTGTCATCGTACCGCCAGTAGCAGGTGATAAGTTACCGTGTTCATCAATGGTTTTTAAACCTTGAAGATCTTGTAGCACATGCGGCATACCAACATCTTTAAACACTTTATTGTTAACACCAAATGGGCGTGAATCATCCTGATAGAAAGAATGTAAATAGGTATAAATATAATCCGGGCTTCTAAAACGTGCTTCCAATGTTAAATCAGGTGGTGTTGTACCAAACCATTTTGCCGCTTCTTTAGCTGGCATGGTATTAGTAATATGATCACCTGGTTTTTCACCCGTTGGCATCCAGTTTGCCACACCTTCTTTTTCATCAATACCTAAATCGGCAAATGTACGATTATAGCGCTGGTATTGTAATTGGTGACAACCTAAACAATAGTTTAAATAAGCTTCGAAACCACGCTTAAGTGATTCTTTATCCGTTAAATCATTGTTTGCTTTATCCAAATGTACTGATGATCCTGCCGCTAAAGCCAGCATAGGAACTACAGTTAATAATGCAATTAATAACTTTTTCATTATCCTGTCACCCTCTCTGGTACTGGTTTAGTCTGCTCGTTCTTACTGTAGAACCAAAGTAAGATGAAGAAACCAAAATAACCTAAGCTCGCAATACGACCGATCATATTTGCTAAGTCAGTTGCTGGCATAGTACCTAAAATACCTAATACAATAAAACTGATCGCAAATTGTGTTAAGTTAAGTAAATGCGCTTTACTACGATAGCGAATTGACTTCACCGTACCACGATCAAACCAAGGTAACGCAAATAACATACCGATGGCAGCGAACATAGTGATCATGCCAAATAACTTGTCAGGAACGACACGTAAGATGGTAAAGAATGGGCCAAAATACCACACTGGTACAATATGCTCAGGTGTTTTCAAGCCATTAGCAGGTTCAAAGTTTGGCGCTTCAATAAAGTAGCCGCCCCCTTCTGGCGCAAAGAACATTACCCAGCAGAAGAAGAATAAAAATACTACTACCGCCACTAAATCTTTCACTGTGTAATATGGGTGGAATGGCACCGCATCAACAATATCGTATTTCTCTGAATATTGTTTGTGATATTTGAACTTGCTTTGTTCTTCAGGAGGAACACTGCCTTTAGGCTTCTTAATATCTGTGCCATCTGGGTTGTTAGAACCTACTTCATGTAAAGCTAAAATATGCAAGAAGACTAACACGACCAACACTAAAGGTAAGGCAATAACATGCAAAGCAAAGAAACGGTTTAAGGTTGCACCAGAGATAACATAGTCACCTTTGATCCAAATGGTTAAATCATCACCGATCACCGGAATTGCACCAAATAATGAAATAATAACCTGCGCGCCCCAATAACTCATATTACCCCAAGGTAACAAATAGCCCATAAAGGCTTCAGCCATTAACACAAGGAAAATAAACATCCCAAAAATCCACAATAACTCACGTGGTTTTTGATAAGAGCCATACATCATACCGCGAAACATATGCAAGTAGACAACGATGAAAAACGCAGACGCCCCCGTTGAGTGCATATAACGCAACAACCAACCATAATCAACATCACGCATGATATATTCGATTGATGCGAAAGCGCCATCGCCAGACGGCTCATAGTTCATGGTAAGCCAAATGCCAGTCAGAATTTGGTTAACTAAGACAACCGACGCTAAAATTCCAAACACATACCAAAAGTTAAAGTTTTTTGGCGCTGGATACTGTGCAGCATGTTTGTTCATCGCATCCATTAATGGTAAGCGTTTTTCAATCCATGCAAAAAAATTATTCATTACGCTTCTCCTGGACCAACACCAACTAAGATGGTGTCTTCATTGGGATAAGAATGCTCAGGAACAACCAAGTTAAGCGGCGCTGGTACACCTTGGAAAACTCGACCTGCCATATCAAATTTAGAACCATGACATGGGCAGAAAAAGCCATCTTTAACACCTTCAACTTGCTCTTCAAATGTGCCTTTATGATAAGTAGGCGCACAACCTAGGTGAGTACACACCCCTAATGCCACCATGTATTCAGGTTTGATTGAACGATGTTCATTCGTCGCATACTCTGGCTGCTGTGGTTCAACAGACTGAGGATCTCGTAACTGATCATCGTGTTTCGGTAACGCTTGCAACGTTTCTTCAGTACGACGTATTACATACACAGGTTTACCGCGCCATTCGGCACGCACTAATTGACCAGGCTGCATTTTCCCGACTTGGATCTCAACTGGAGCACCCGCTGCTTTCGCACGAGCGCTTGGGTTCCAGGATCCAATGAAAGGCACAGCTACACCGACAACACCCACACCACCAACTACCGAAGTAGCAGCAGTTAAAAAGCGTCGACGGCCGTTATTCACGGGCGCATTGCTCATCCAACATCTCCAATTATTATTCTATTTGAACAAAGTAAAATATCGATACTTTAACAAGCAAAATACGGACATTTTTTGTTCAAATACACTTAGCGACAAAAAATTTTTCTGATCATAAAGAAAACCCCTATTTTTTACAAGGCAAATAAGGCGGTTAGCGACAGAGAAATTGCAATTTATTGCTAAAAAAACTTGTACAGACTCTATGTTAGCTTACCAAATGAGAATAGCTATTATTCAGGGAAAATAACGTGATAAAACTCACATTTAACTACCCCAAATTAACCTAAGAGCCACTGTGTGTTTTTTAACCAAACAATTTTTCAAACCACGAACGTTTCTTCTTGTTTTCTTGATTATTTTCTGAGCAACTGTATTGGTATGGTAATCCTTGATTCACTGCCGGATATTCGATGGTATTTTCACAATCAACGGCTAACGGATAGCCGGTATTTTGTTCAAATGAAACCTGCTCAATATTGGCTGGCACAGTAAATTGCTTATCAATCACACCATATTGCTCCATAAATTTAGCAAATACAGTTAATGCGCCGCTGCTACCAGTGAAATCAGTTGCTTTATTATCATCCCGTCCGAGCCAAACCGTGATCAAGTGTTGATTGTCATAACCGACAAACCAGCTGTCTCGCTGATCATTTGTCGTGCCTGTTTTTCCTGCTACTACGCGATTTTTTAACCGCCATGATAAGGATTTAGCCGTCCCTTCAGTTGTCACATGAGTCAATGCATAGTCAGTGAGGTAACTGGCCTGTGAGGAAAAATAAGCGATTGGCTCTGTCACACCACGATATAAAGTTTCCCCTTGAGAAGATATCACTAAGTCAACTACATGACTTTCAACATAATGTCCCTGATTAGCAAAAGGTAAGTACAGCTGGTTAACCTGATAAGGCGACATGTTGATTGAGCCCAACAACATTGACGGCCTCAGTGTAATATCTTCATCATAACCTAGCATATGAATGATTTCTGCAATATGCGCTAAGCCCACCGTCATTCCTAAATTGACTGTGGGAATATTATAGGAGCGAACTAAGCTATCGTGTAACGACACTTGTTGATGAAACTTACCGTCATAGTTTTTCGGCTGCCACACTTCACCGTTATCCATTTCAAAACTAATAGGTTTATCATCTAATAAGGTGGCCAATTGAAATTCCTGATACCGCTCTAATGCGGATAAGTAGATAACGGGTTTGATCAGTGAACCAATCGGTCTTTTGGCATTTACTGCACGATTAAAGCCTGCGTAGCCACTTTTTTTATCACCAACAACAGCTTTGATCTCTCCTGTAGAAATATCTGAGACTATCATCGCCGCTTGTAATTGATGTTCTTCACTCCCTGCTAAGCTCGCCAATTGTTGTTGCACCGACTCTTGTGCCAGCTGCTGACTATAGGGAGAAAAACTAGTAAACACACGAATGCCGGACGCTTGCTCACTCGGTGATAATACTTGAGATAATTCTCGTTTAACTAATTGCAAATAATTGGGAAACTTTTGTTTCGTCTGCTTTAAGCGACGTGATTTTCTCACCGTTAAAGGAGAATTCACCGCAGCTAGGTAGTTAGCCTTAGTTAAAAACTCCTGCTGAAACATCAATTTCAGCACCAGATCACGACGTTTTTTTACTCGTTGTTCATAACGCCATGGATCGTAATAACTTGGTCCTTTGATCACGCCAACTAAGGTTGCCATTTGCTCATCAGTCAATTGGGCGATGCTTTTTCCAAAGTAAAATTCGGCCGCTAAACCGAAGCCATAGATACCATTGGCAAAGTGTTGCCCTAAATACACTTCATTAATATAAGCTTCTAATAACTGGTCTTTGCTATAACGATATTCCAGCAACAACGCCATAATGGCTTCGTTGACTTTTCGCCACAAGGTTTTGTCACGAGTTAAATACATGTTTTTCACTAACTGCTGGGTTAAGGTACTACCACCTTGTATCGTTCTTCCGGCACGCAAATTGGCATAAAGTGCACGCAAAATGCCTAACGGCGAAATCCCCGCATGGAAATAAAAATCTCTATCTTCCACTAGTAATAGAGTATCGAGTAATTTCTCTGGCACTGATTGTAGTGGTACTAACACGCGATCTTCTTTGTTCTCTGGAATAATGCGATCGATTAAATACGGTTCTAATACAACTTGGGAAGCAGGCGCATTATCGATAGTGAGTTGCGAAACACGTTGTTGATTGGCTTGCTGTGCCACATCAATTAATATTTGCTGGCTTGTTTCAATACCTGAGCCAAAGTCAAACGGGCGACGATATATAATGATGCGTGTTTTTGATAACGCAAACTCACCCGATTTTCGTGGATGATTAACCCGCTTATAGCCAGTCAGTAGTAAGTTTTCTTTCAGGTGCTGCAAATTGATGGCATCACCTAACTGATAACGTTCAATTTTGCCAAACACTTGCACGGGGACTTGCCAACGTTGCCCTTCAAATTTAGCTACAACTTTACTGTCAAGATACAAGGTATAAAAGGCCAACACCACCACGGCAACAAAGCTTAACTTGGCAAAAAATATTGATGCGCGTTTCAACTTGCTCTTTTTAATGGTTACATTTTCAGCAGAATCTTTAGTAGTTTTATTTGACACAAGTTTTCGTAAAAATAAGTTAATCAGATGGCTATAGTAGCTAATTTTTCAGGTGACGTTTAGTTTTATTAGTCGCACAAGCGTTCGCTGGATCATCTGGCCAGTAGTGTTTTGGATACTTGGCCTTCATTTCCTTTTGCACCTCTTTATAACTCCCTTGCCAAAAACCCGCAAGATCCGCCGTTATTTGAATCGGACGTTGTGCAGGAGATAACAACTCTATTGTTAACGGCGTTTGCTGTTTGCCTTGTCCAACACATGGGCTCGATTGCATGCCATAAACTTCTTGCATCGGTAATGACACAATCGGAGCGCTTTGCTGACTATAGCGTATAGGGCATTTCCGCCCCGTAGGACCAATAAAATAGCTCGGTGCCAACTTATCTAGTAATTGTTGCTGCTGGTAATCTAGCATCGACAATAACATGGTACTGATGTCTAACTTACCGAGTTGACTTTTGGTTAACACTCCACCAATAAAAGGCTGCAACCATAAATCTAAGCTGGCTAACAAGGCTGAATCACTCACATCAGGGAAACCATCAATATCTTGGCAAGAATTTATCCAGCGCCAACGTGCTAACAGCGCATGATCTTGCACCTGCCAGTTTAAAAACGCCAACCCCTGCGCGAGAATTTGCTCCCGCCAAACCTGATACAGTTGCTGCTCATTCTCTTGAGCACTGGTACTTTGTTCAGTTAATACGATTTCACCTATACACTGTTGAGTAACCGAGATAATTCGTGACTTATTCGGTTGGTAAGTACATACATCTCTTTTCGTTATAGTTATCAACTGCCAGTCAAGCAACTGCTGAACATCGACTTTAGCAGCTAAGCGAATCGCCAGCTTGCCTTGGTAAACAGCCACATTGACTGCGACAAGATAGTCATGGTTATTCAAAGCATCCTCACTTGCCAAATACAAGCCTTTTCCATAACTGGCAAGATATTCACCGTTATTATTTACTGAGTCGCCACGTTTTTTAGCAAATCGTTCGGGGTAAGCTAAAAACAGCAATACACCCGCATATTCATTTGGAAGATGTTGCGCGTAGCGCACACCCGCAATGTTCGCTAAACGCTTTGTCTGTTGAATAATTTTCTTCAACCGAGGCTCGTGAGGTTTCGACTGCAATATCCCAAGCCGCAAAGCGATATCGGCTTGCGCGTCTCTTTGCTGGCTTGAAAGAATATCGCGCTCTTCTAGCAACGCCGCCAAAAGGCAAGCTAACCATGCTAAGCCTGATACTTGATGTTGCAACTCAAGGGCTACGGCTGTAATGATCATATGAGCAAAACGCGCATGGCACGGCAATTTTGCCACTTGTTCACCATGTTGCGTCAAACGGTGCTTATTATCCACTACTTGTAATTTTTCTAGCGTTTGCCAAGCTAACAACTCCTGCGGTTTCGACGGCAGATCGAGTAACGGCAACTGTGCTAATTCACTCACTCCCCACCGCGCCGCTTCAATCACCACAGGGAGAATATCAGCTCTGGTGATCGGTAATGGATTATGCAAATTGCGACGCTGATATTCTTCTTCACCATATAATCGAATGCATAAGCCATGACTCAACCGTCCAGCGCGACCTGCGCGCTGAGTTGCCGAAGACTTAGCAATATTGCGTTGGAGCAACTGGTTAGTCAGTCGACTTTCATCATAAACCGCAACTTTTTCTAACCCAGAATCAATAACGATATTAATTCCTTCAATGGTTAAACTGGTCTCAGCAATGTTAGTGGCTAATACCACTTTTCGTTGATTTTCATGGCAAGGTGCAATGGCCTGTTGCTGCTCTGCTAAGCTCAAATCACCATATAATGGACAGATCAATAACTGCTCATCGGCTAATTCAGCTAGCTGTTGATAAATCGCTCGAATATCGCCACTGCCAGGTAAAAATACCAATATTGAGCCCGCATGATTGGCTAATGTTTGCTTAATAACTTTAGTACAATGCCCTCGCCACTGGCGTATATCTTTCGCTGCTTGGTAGCTCACTTCAATCGGATAACTTCGCCCCTCACTCGACAGTTTACACGACTCAGGTAAGGCGAGTTGTAACTGTTCTGTGGCTAAAGTCGCTGACATTAACACTAACGTCAGCTTTTCATTTAAGCTTTGCTGAATGTCTCGCGCCATAGCAAAAGCAAGATCGGCTTGTAAAGATCGTTCATGAAATTCATCAAGAATAATGATACTGGTATCTGCCATTTCAGGATCACTTTGCATGATTTGGATTAATATACCTTCAGTAACAACTTCTAAGCGCGTTATATCACTGACTTTGCTCTCATCTCTAAGACGATAACCAATAGTTTGCCCGACCGCTTCTCCTCGTTGTTTTGCCAAAAATAGCGCAATCGTTTTAACGGCCACTCGCCGAGGTTGCAACAAATAAATTTTCCCGTTAATTGCCAACTCTTTGTCAAGCAGCCACAGGGGTAAGCGCGTGGATTTTCCTGCGCCAGGTTCTGCAGACACAATCAGCGTGTTATTCACGTTAATGGCCGAAATAAACGCTGCTTTTAAACTTTCAATAGGTAAAGCTGAAGGCATGTCACTGTTAATCATTCATAAAAAATATTCCCCATTTTAAAGTAATTTAGCAAACACCTATAGTTTTTCGGTGACCAAACAATAGAAGAATAAATTATTCCAAAAAATATTGACATTGATAATAATTTGTTCAATAGTGGCACTGCAATAATAAAAAATTCCTTAAATTTATAACTGAAAGAATAGATTATTTGGAGAGACAGGTGAAACATACAAGAGTGAAAAAAAGCGTGCTTGCTGTTCAATCGGCATTATTACTTAGCATTGGCTTAACGGGACAAGTTTGGGCTGAAGAACAAAAGCAGCAGAAAGAGAAAAAAAAGGCAGAAGAAGTCGAAGTAATTGAAGTGACAGGCTACCGAGGCTCTGTTCAAAAAAGCTTAAACATCAAACGCTTTGCCGATACGATTGTCGATGCTGTCTCTGCCGAAGATATTGGTAAATTCCCTGATCAAACCGTTGCTGATGCATTACAACGGATAACAGGTGTTCAAGTAGAAAAGTCTGAAGGTGAAAGTAACCGAGTCAGTATTCGAGGCACGGCGCCACACCTGAATTTAACCTTACTAAACGGTCAAAATGTCGCCTCAGCAACAGCTTCTCATTCAATTTTAAAAGCATCACGTGGTTTTAATTATTCATTATTGCCCACCGAAATCATTAATACATTAGAAGTGCATAAATCAGCACAAGCGAAAGTACAAGAAGGGTCAGTAGGTGGTACTGTTATTGTAAAAACCCGACTTCCTTTGAATGAAAAAGCAAATACCGCTGTTTTTTCTTTGAAAGACAGTTATCAAGAAACCAGTGGTGAACACTCTCCAACGTATTCCGGTTATTATACTTGGAAGAATAACAATGAGAACTTTGGTTTTAATATCGGCGGTGTTGTGAAAGAAAGCACCACGCAGCGTGATGGCTACAGCTCAATTGGTTACGAGCATTCATTCAGCCACGATGGACAAACCGTTTATACGCCATTTGATGTGAGTGCTTCACGCTATAAGTCAGACAAAGAACTGACCACCTTATCGTCAGCATTGCAGTTCGAAATAACGGATGGTGTGGTATTAACCTTAAACAACCTGCTTTCAAGTGTCGATAAAGCCAACCGAAGTACCTCAAATGGGGTTTATATTGGTTCTAAAGATCCGGCAAAATCAGGTCTAACGGGTACGCTTACCGGGGATATTCTCACTTCAGGATCTATCTTTGCAAACCTTAGCGACATTAAAACACAACCTGATAGATACCATCATACACAAGACTATCTAGAGTCTCGCTATGCACTGACACAAGAAATCGGCTCTTATGAAACCAAAGTACATGATCTACGATTAGACTGGGCTGGAGATAATTTTGATCTTGCCATGCAAGTCGGCATCACTAAAGCAGAGGGTGACATTTCAATTCAAGCACTTGATTATGAAGCGCCTACTGATGCCACATTTGACGTGTCAGGAAACAGTTTAAATTATTCTCTGACATCCAACCCTCAGCCGGAAGACTACGTTGGTACTTACATGGCAGACAAATTGTTTGTCAATGATCAAGAAGAAACCTATTTCCAAACAGACTTACATTACCAACTTGATCATGACTTTATTAACTCTTTTGATGTTGGCATAAAGTACATGGATCACAGCAAAAGCTCTCAAATATTTTTAGAAATCAAGTACCCTTGGCTTTCATATGAAGAGCCTTGGAGTGGCTCTGCTTGGTTAGGCAGCATCTATCCTGGTATGGGTGTTCAGTCGATCAATATGGGCGGCATGACCAATGGTTTAGCAGATAATTTTATGGGCGAAGGGACTCACCCACACCTATTCAACTATAACTTCTCTAATTTACTAGGAGAATTTGACAAAGTTACAACACTTAGGGATTACAATCATTTAGGTTATTCGCTAGCGTTAGAAGAAAAAATTTCTAGTGCTTACGCTCAAGTTAACTTTGAATCAGGTAAATTAAAAGGTAATGCAGGTATCCGTGTTGCTAAAACTAAACAGGCAAGTATTGGTGTCGATATTTTAACACCTGCTGGTTGGTATAAGCCAGATGTATTATTTGATACGGCAGTTCCTGTTACTGTTGAGCGCGACTATACCGATGTGTTACCTAGTCTGAACTTATCTTACCGGGTACAAGACGACATTATTGTGCGTGTTGCTGCTGCGAAAGTTATTGCTCGCCCCGATTACGACTTATTAGCTCAGCGAAAAATATACTCTCGTGCTGGTGGGGTACAAGGCAATCCAATGCTAGATCCAACCAAAGCTACACAATATGACATCTCGGCCGAATACTATTTTACCGAAGCGTCTATTTTGTCATTTGCCTACTTTATTAAAAATATTGAAACCTATGTAGATACAGACAATGTGTTAGCAAAGGTTTTACTCCCTGCGGATGAATCAGTAAATGAGTTTGGTGTAGATGGTGTTGCCTATGAAGTAACCGAAATGGAACTGAGAACTCCCGTTAATGGCAGTGGCGGTACCAATAAAGGTTTCGAAATTAATGCTCAACACGACTTTAATAACGGCTTTGGTTTATTAGCTAACTACACCTATCAAAAAGCTGATATGGATGAAGAAGATGCCGTACTTCCAAATAACTCAAAAGACACTTTTAACATGAGTGGGTATTATGAAGTCAAAGACTTTTCCGCACGAGTCTCATATACGTTCCGTAGCTCGTACTATGCAGGATTAGCCAGAAATATTGATCGTTATACCGATGATTATGGTCAGTGGGATGCAAACTTTAATTACCACTTAAATGATAATATTTCTTTCAATCTTCAGATACTTAACTTTACTGATGAAAATCAAGAGTACTATGTAAAATCGGAGACCGGTGCTACCGCTCGTTTAGCGGAATATAACTATGGTCGCCGAATCTTTGCAGGTGTCTCAGCCAAGTTTTAACCGACACTCCCTTACACACAACTGTCTGGTTAAATAAGGTCAATACTCACTTGGGTATTGACCTTTTCTTTTCGATAAATTTCAGTTAACTTTTATCAACTACGATAACAAACTGACCACTATTCATGTCGATGAAGCGCCTTTTCTTTGCTCTTGATATTAGTCCCAGAGACAAAAACATACTTATTCACTGGCGGGAGCAGCATCAGTTTTTAGCAGTAAAACCTGTGAGCAAAGATAACTTACACATCACATTAGCTTTTTTAGGACAGATAAAAAAAAGTGCTGAAACAAAGTTAATTAATCAAGCAAATGAATATGTGTTAAATACTCCAACGCTAAGTCAGCACTATCATCTAGTTGCAAATGAGCTTGGACTATTTCGAAAACCACAAGTGCTTTATTTGGCTTTTCCTCAATTTCCATCAGAGTTAACCAAACTGGCAAACTATTTATCAGCACAAGCGAGTAAATTAGGCATATTTCAAGAAAAAAGAGACTTTTTACCTCACCTCTCGATTGCGCGAAAAGCCAAACTCTTGCCTGAAGTCCCCTCGCTCGCACTACCTATTAACATTTCAAGCTTTAGTTTGTATGCTTCGCAATCAACTGAACGTGGTGTTATGTATACCCCGATAAAAAGTTGGTTTTTTTGTACAAAAATAAGTGACTGCTTTTATTGATATAAAAAAACTTGAATATTTGAAAAAATCTGCTTACTTGGCAAGGTCTTTCGTTTCTGTTAACTATATCGTCTGGTTTAATTAGCAGAGAGTCAAAATGAAGTTAGCAGCACATGGAAGTTATAAAATTGAACCTCAAGGTAACATTTTAGTTGTTGATGCGCATGGCCCGTTTAATGAAGTAACCGCTAAAGCCTATGTTGAAGAAATGTATCAGGCTTGTGATATTTTATCAGGACAACCTTGGGGAGTTTTAGTAACTTTTTATGGCAAAAGTATATTTACGCCTGAAGCAGAGCAAACATTAATTGATATCACGCGCTTTCGTATGGAAAAAGGCATGATTGCCAATGCCAGTGTGATCATTAACTCAAGCACCGCAGACCTTCAGCAAATGCAGCTCAGACGTGTTTACCAAACTTGTCACTTACCTTTTCATGTTTTCAGTGATGTACACAGTGCTAAGAATTGGCTAACAGACTATATTGAACAACATAGTTTAACCACAACCACTTAACACTCACATCATCTAATCATTATAGTCGCAGCGCAAATACCTTATTGCGCTGCGAACCATGGAGTTTCCCTATTTAATCAACTCTGCGATAGTGGCAATGCCAACCCCCGTAGCCCCTGCCGCCCATAATTCATTCCCAGAGCCATTGTAGGCGGATGACAAATCAAAATGCAGCCAACCTTTTGGTTCAACAAAACGTGATAAGAAGCCCGCCGCATTACTGGCACCACCAGCACCGCCACCTTTTTGCGTACGACTATTGGCGGTATCAGCGAAAGCAGATGGGCATTTCTCCTGGTGCCAAGGTTCTAAAGGCAATTGCCAGATGGGTTCTTGTACACACTGTGCACATAATTTAGCTTTATGCGCGAGTGACGAATCTAACGCAAACAGCGCCATATAATCGCCTCCTGTAGCCATCACAGAGGCCCCTGTTAAGGTAGCAGCATCAATTACCATTTCTGGTTGGCTTTCACCAGCTAATAACAAACCATCGGCTAATACTAAGCGTCCCTCCGCATCAGTATTTGCCACTTCACATGTCACGCCATTCTTATAAGTGATGATATCACTGAGCTTATAAGCATTACTTGAAATCATATTTTCAGCACAGCATAAAATTAACTTCACACGATGCGATAACTTTTGGCGAATCGCCAATGCTAATGCTCCTGCCACAACAGCCGCTCCCCCCATATCTGACTTCATATCAAACATGCCTTCACTGGTTTTAATACTATAGCCCCCACTGTCAAAGGTAATGCCTTTACCAACCAAACACGCTTTTACAGGCGCGTCACTGTCTTGCGTAGGATTATAATCAAGTTCTAACAAGCAAGGTGAGTGAGTACTTCCTTTGCCAACATTGTAGACACCAAGCCAGCCTTGTTGAGCCAGTTCTTCACCGCTAATCAGCTTGGCAGAGACATAGGCTGGTGCTTGAGCGGTTAAATAATCGGTCACTGATTTTGCTAATTGCTCAGGCGGTAACTGAGACGGTGTATGATTCGTTAAATCTCGTGCCCAAGCATACACAGCCAATTTATCATTCAACTGATTAATTTCTTCATTGCTTCCGACAAATTCAATATTGCACAGTTTACCGACACAAGTGAACCCCAAAGCGAATGCCCACTGGCTGTCAATATCCCAGTGTTGTCCAACCAATCTTGCGTGAGCTATCCCCATTTTCTCAATATTACGCCCGGCTTTTTGGATCTGACGCAATTGATGCTCTTGAGTTTTCTCAAGATAGATATAAACCACATCCCCTACTATTTGAATCAGTTTATCTTGTTGCCAATCCTGCGTTTGTTGTTCAAATGTCAGTTCGACTGAAACCACTTGTGTCATATCTTTCCACCGTTTGCTAATTTCTACTTGTATATACTCATGATATGGGATCTTTTGTGGAGTTTCATCACCTAACGTAATATTTCACGCAAAGGCATGTTAGGATCTTGCATTATTAATTTTTTAGCTTCCTCGTCTGCAATAATATGAATACTCATAAAATTTCGTTAAATAAAGCCACATTGATCAAACGCTATAAGCGGTTTCTTGCCGATGTGATACTTGAAGATGGCAGTCAAACAACCATTCATGTGGCTAATACTGGGGCGATGACAGGATGTGCCGAACAAGGAGATACGGTGTGGTACAGCACATCCAATAACACTAAACGTAAGTACCCCCTAAGTTGGGAGTTAACACAAAAACCGAATGGCGATCTTATCTGTGTTAACACCATTCGTGCCAACCAATTTATCGAACAGGCGTTGACTGATCAGCAAATACCAGCATTATCAGGTTTTAGTGCGCTTCACCGAGAAGTAAAATACGGTAAGGAACAAAGTAAAATTGATTTTTTACTCAATTTCCCCACTAAGCCTGATACTTATGTAGAAGTCAAAAGCGCCACCTTACTTGAACATGGTCAAGGGTACTTTCCCGATGCTGTTACCACCCGGGGCCAGAAACATTTACGAGAACTTGAAGAAATGAGCCGTACTGGCTGTCATGCTGTTTTGATTTTCGCCATTCTTCATTCGGGCATAAATACCGTAAAGATAGCCCAACATATTGATGCAAAATACCAACAAGCATTTGAGCAGGCGATAAAGCAAGGTATGCAGTTAATTACTTATAAAGTTGATCTGCTCAACCATTACCAGTTAATCCAATAACAGATAATATCATCTGTAATATCAATTATTTTTGTCAAACGGCTAAAAATAAAGAGGATAAAACCAACTAACCATTGACGAAACAGGGTAAAACTTGCTAAAAAAGTGTGCTTGCAGAGTAATTGCTCAATAAAATAAATTTTTATCAAACCTAAGTGGTTGATTATATTTAATTATTTAATTATTTGTTGATTTCTTCTTGATTTTTATTCTCTGTAACACAATATAGTTCTGATATTTCAGGTCTATTTATAATTGGCACTTGCAATTAACTGACTAAAACAGACAAAGCCAGTTGATTTATTTAGCATTAGGAGACTTAGCATGCCAAACAAAAAAGCTTTAGGTATTTTAGCCTTGGCAGGTGTTGAACCTTACCAAGAAAAACCTAACGAAGAATACATGAGCGCTGAGCAATTAGAGCACTTTAAGGTGATCCTTGATACTTGGCGCGCGCAGTTAAGAGAAGAAGTTGACCGTACCGTAACCCATATGAAAGATGAAGCGGCAAACTTTCCTGATCCCGTAGACCGTGCGGCACAAGAAGAAGAGTTTAGTCTAGAGCTACGTACCCGAGATCGCGAACGTAAGCTGATCAAGAAAATTGAAAAAACGTTACAGTTAATTGAAGAAGATGATTTCGGTTTTTGTAAGGCTTGTGGCATCGAAATCGGTATTCGCCGTTTAGAAGCTCGCCCTACCGCCGATCTTTGTATTGAATGTAAAACGTTAGCAGAAATAAAAGAACGTCAACTCGCTGGTTAATTGTTAACAAAACAATGACGCAGTCAATCAAACGACCACCGAGTTATCGTGGTCGTTTTGCTCCATCTCCATCCGGTTACCTTCATTTTGGCTCCTTAGTCAGTGCCTTAGCTAGTTTTCTCGATGCCAGAAAAAATCAAGGATCTTGGTTAGTTCGCATTGAAGATATTGATCCGCCACGCGAAAAAGCCGGCGCAAGTAACGTCATTTTAAATACCCTAGAAGCTTATGGCTTACACTGGGATGATTCGGTTTTATATCAAAGCCAACAAACTGCACGCTATCAAGCCATTATTGATGAGCTAAGCCATAAAAAGCTCAGTTATAATTGCCAATGTACACGCGCACAAATTAAGGCTGCAGGCGGTATTTATCAAGGTCATTGCCGAGACTTAGCTTTAGCTGACCAGCACTGTGCAATCCGAGTTAAAAACACCGCCGGAACTAGCTCATTTAACGACTTGATCCAAGGCAAGGTGAGCTGCGATCCAGCGCTCGCTCAGGAAGATTTTATCATCCGTCGCAGAGATGGATTATTTGCTTATCAGCTTGCCGTAGTGGCTGATGATATCTATCAAAACATCACCCATGTAGTTAGAGGTTGCGACTTACTTGAGCCGACTTGTCGACAGCTCAGTTTCTATCAGATACTCAATGCAACAGCCCCTCAATATGCGCACGTGCCGCTTGCAGTCACTGAACAAGGTTATAAGCTTAGTAAGCAAAATAAAGCGCCAGCCATTGATGTTACAAAACCACAAGCGTCACTGATTGCGGCTTTAGAATTCTTGGGTCAATGTCCTCCCAATGAGCTACGCGATGGTACAGTCGATGACATCATTCAATGGGGGATCTCTCACTGGCAACGTGCTGCGATACCAAGAAAAACACAAATTCATATTTGCTAGAAATTCTCACCCATTGGTGTTTTTTCATTCTCTTTTTCCCGCTACTGTTATATTATTAGCCCTTATTTTTTTCAAAGTATGTTAAAGGCGTCTCATCATCAAAAGCGTGATCAATTTGTGCAAAAAAGTTTTAGCTAAAAAAAGCACTAAACCAGCCACTATCAAGCAAACATCCCCACACGTATATACCAGAGATCAACACCCTGTTTCTCGCAGCTTGATCAGTGCCAACGCATTGAAAGTATTATATCGATTAAACAAAGCTGGTTTTGACGCATACCTTGTTGGAGGTGGTGTACGTGATATTTTATTAGGCTTAGCACCAAAAGATTTCGATATCGCAACAAATGCTACTCCAGAAGAAATCAAAGCCCTGTTTCGAAATTGTCGTCTTATCGGCCGTCGCTTTCGATTAGCACATATTCTTTTTGGCCGCGAAATTATTGAAGTTGCCACGTTCCGCGGCCATCATGATAGTGATGAGAAACAGCAAAAACCTTGTCAAAAAACATCTAAGCAAAATGAACACGGCATGTTACTGCGTGACAATATCTACGGCTCAATTGAAGAAGATGCCGAGCGTCGAGATTTCACCATCAATGCCTTGTATTACTCTACAGCTGACTTTAAGGTCTACGATTTTGCTAATGGCCTAGCAGATATCAACAGCCGAACAATTCGTCTAATTGGCGATCCACAAACGCGTTATCGTGAAGACCCTGTTCGGATGTTACGAGCTATTCGTTTTGCTACCAAACTCGATATGACCATCAGCCCAGAAACAGAACAACCAATTAAAGAACTGGCTTCTTTATTAGGTAATATTCCTCCTGCTCGCATGTTTGAGGAGTTTTTAAAGTTATTTTTATCTGGAAAAGCTCAAGCAAATTATCACCAGCTCAATCATTATGAACTATTAAAGTACTTTTTCCCTATCGTAGCGCAAGCTATTGAGCAACAGTCATTACCTTTTATCAATTCTTTTATAGAAACGGCATTGAAAAATACCGATGACAGAATAAATCACAATAAACGGGTAACCCCGGCATTTTTATTTGCTGCGCTGCTTTGGTATCCATTACAAAGGCAGATCGAACAATTACGTGAGCAAACACAGTTAACGCCACAAGATGCGTTTTTCAATGCGCTGGGTGAAATAATGGCGGAGCAACAGCGTAGCATTGCCATCCCCAAACGTTTTCAAGCTGTCATGAAAGATATATGGGTTTTACAAGACAAACTGACGAAACGGGAAGGAAAAAAAGCGTTTAAAACATTTGAGCATCCTAAATTTCGTGCGGGTTACGACTTTTTACTGCTCAGAGCTGAAATAGAACAAGAGCCAAAACTGCAAGAATTGGCAAAGTGGTGGACGGATTTTCAAACCAATAACCATGAAACACAAAAACAGATGATCAAAACCCTTGGTCGCCCAAGTGCGCGCCGCAGCCCAAGAAAGCGACGAAAGCCAAGAGCAACAACAGCACCGAGTAAACCATGAACACAGTCTATATCGGATTAGGCAGTAATTTATCGGATCCTGAGCAACAAATTAAGCAGGCGTTACACGCCATCAGCGCCATGCCTGACAGTGAACTTGTCAAAACGTCATCACTCTATTTTAGTCGCCCAATGGGGCCACAAGATCAACCCGATTATATGAACGCTGTGGCAAAATTACATACTCAATTAACGCCACTGTCCGTGCTTGATCACCTACAAGCAATTGAAAATAAAGCAGGAAGAATACGAAAAGAAAACCGCTGGGGTGCGCGTGTTCTCGATCTTGATATCTTACTTTATGATCAGGAGTTGATTGAAAATGAGCGTTTAACTGTCCCCCATTACGGACTCAAAGCGCGTGAGTTTGTCTTAATTCCTCTCGCTGAAATTTGCGATGATTTAGTTTTACCTGATGGTGACAAAATACAAACACTTGCCAGTAATATTCCTGCCAATGGCTTAAAAATTCATAGTCAATTGAGCTACCCCCTACAAATGCGCTAAAATAGCTTGAGTTTGATAAAACTATAAGCCGCTGACCTACTGGCAGCAAAAAACAATAAAAAAACTTCAATACAATTTTGGAACAAGCATGGCAAAAATTACCACAGCAACATTACAAAAAATGAAGCAACAAGGTGAAAAAATTTCCACCATCACCGCTTACGACGCTAGCTTTGCTAAATTATTTGACCAAGCAGGTATTCACGCCATCTTAATAGGTGACTCTTTAGGTATGGTGTTGCAAGGTCAGGATGATACCTTACCGGTCGACATAGAGCATATGGCCTATCATACTCAATGTGTCAAACGAGGGGTAGAAAACACCTTAATCATTAGTGACATGCCTTTTATGAGTTATGCCACCAAAGAGCAAGCTTTTACTAATGCCGCCAAGCTTATGCAAGCTGGTGCGAGTATGGTGAAGCTCGAAGGTGGTTTATGGTTAGCTGATACCATTGAAGGCTTAGTAGAACGCGGTATTCCTGTTTGTGCTCATTTAGGGCTGACCCCACAATCGGTTAATGTCTTCGGTGGCTTCAAAGTTCAAGGACGAGAACAAGCGAAAGCACTAGAGATGGTTGAGCATGCCAAGGCATTAGAAAAAGCGGGTGCGCAACTATTAGTGCTAGAATGCATTCCCGCCGAACTTGGTAAAATGATTGCAGAAGCGATTACCATTCCAACCATAGGTATTGGTGCAGGCAAAGATACTGACGGCCAAATTCTCGTGATGCATGATGCGCTTGGCATCTCGTGCAGTTACATGCCAAAATTCTCACGCAACTTTCTGATAGATACCGGTGATATTAAAAAAGCGATAGAGCTTTATATCTCGGAAGTATCCAAAGGTAATTTTCCTGGCGAAGAGCACATTTTTAAATAGGCGTTATCATGAAAACAGTCAGCCAAATTGACGAACTCCGTCAAATCATCAAAGCATGGCATCAACAAGGGTTGACCGTCGCTTTTGTTCCTACTATGGGCAATCTACATGCGGGCCATATTTCACTCGTCACCGAAGCCCACAAGCATGCGGATAAAGTTGTTGCCAGTATTTTTGTCAATCCTATGCAGTTTGGTGCCAATGAAGATATCGATAGTTACCCTCGCACTCTTGCAGATGATCAGAAAAAATTAACCGAAGCCAACACAGATTTACTATTTACCCCAACCGCTGAGATTATTTACCCAAAGGGTTTAGATAAACAAAGCTATGTCGAAGTACCTAATGTCTCTGAAGGCTATTGTGGTGAAAGTCGACCGGGACATTTTCGCGGTGTCGCTACCGTTGTTTGTAAATTATTTAACTTAGTTCAACCCGATGTAGCTTGCTTTGGCTTAAAAGATTACCAACAGGTTCAAGTGATACAAACCATGGTGGAAGATCTATCCATGCCAATAAAAATCATTCCTGTGGCAACGGCCAGAGAAGCGAGCGGCTTAGCGCTTAGCTCGCGCAATGGTTACTTAACTGACGAAGAAAAGAAGATCGCTCCAGCACTGAGCCAAAACATTCAATGGTTAGCAGAGCAATTAAAACATAATAATGACTTTATCGGTTTAGCAAAAAAAGCCGCCAGTTTTATCGACAATGCCGGACTCAAAACCGATTACATTCATATTTGTCATGCGAGTACCTTACAACCAGCCAGTGAAGATGATCATGAGCTTGTCATACTCGCAGCTGCTCACTGTGGTAAAGCGCGTTTAATCGACAACTTGCAAGTCACACTGTAACATTACAGACAAGGTTACACCTTTAACTCTGTCAGTTAGCTGAGTGCTTGTCATAGACTTTTACAGATAAAAAAACCGAAAGCTGATGCTTTCGGTTTTTTTATGACTGAATAAAAGCCTATTCGTACGAACGTTCCATCCACATTAATTGGCTTTTCAAATCCTCAATTTCTTTCTGCGCTTCGATAAGCTGCTGTTCCATTGACAATTCAGTTACGTTATTTTCTTCAATCATTTCAGGCATGTTATTCTCTTCACTATGCATAATACTACTCCAAAGTGTAACCACACCTGAATTATTACACAATAACTTTCATTTTGTAAGCACAATGAAACAATTTAATTATGAAAAGAAAGGGAAAATGTAAAGAATTTAAATATATTTATGAATATCAATAAGTTAAATAAACGTAACAATTACTCATTTTCATTCGCTAAAGTAAGTAATTTAGGTAAAAAGTTTCGACTTTCCTGCGCTAATTCTGCTTGTTCAGCCAAAACATCCACTAAAATTTCATTTGAGGTCAGCGGGTTTGCCAGCACAACACGAAAAACTAAGGTTTTTCTACCTTGGTATTTCTGCACTTCAATACGGGTACGAGAAACAAATGATTTGCCATTTTCCCGCTGTCGCTTCTGTACATACTTCGTTAATTTATCCAACAAAGAATTGATTTTATCTTGTCCCGCCTTATCGCTATGTGCAAGAAGGTACTGCACCACAGCAGGATTATAACGATAAGTTAAAATACACAATTCTGGACGGGTAATTAATTCAAAGTCTGGATGCTGCTCAATTAAATCAGCAAAATAATGTGCTTTTTCAATACTACGGTTTATCAAAAGTTCATAACCTGGACGACTGATCACATGCAAACTGGCATAAACTAACATTGCCATACCTGGTCGAGAGCCCTCTAACGTATGAGATCCTAAGTCTTTAGAACCTTTACGCAGTATATATTCAGCATGATGTTCAATCGCAGCAACAGAAGCTGGATTTTTAAAAACGACTAAGCCTGCGCCCATAGGTACATACATTTGTTTATGAGCATCGATAGTGACAGAATCTGCTAATTCAACACCGGCAAGCAAAGAGCGATGTTTATCTGATAATAACGTAGCGCCGCCCCAAGCAGCATCAACATGAAAGTGACAATGAAACTGCTGAGCGATCTCAGCCATTTCCGTTAACGGATCAATATTCCCCGTTTCGGTTGTGCCCGCCACACCAATAATACTTAATACCCGTATATTTTTATCTGTGAGCTCTTGGCATTTCTCACGCAGCTTTTGGCAATCAACTTTATTGTTTTCATCCGTTGGAATAGCAATCACGCTGTCTTGTCCTATACCTAAGACATCAGCTGATTTTTTCAACGAGTAATGACCACGGCTTGAAACCAAAATAGCCAAACCATTGTATTGGTAATGCTTTAACGCATTAAATAACCCTTCACGAGCAACTCCTTTAAAGTCACCTTCAGGTTTTAACAAGTTATTACGAGCAACCCACAGCGCAGTTAAATTGGCAACGGTGCCGCCAGAGCAAAAAGCACCTAAAGAGTGATTGGCACTATGCATCCACTCCTGATAAAACGGTTCGTCATTTCGATAAACAAGGCGATGCATCATGCCCAATACTTGACGCTCTAATGGCGTAAACGCCTTAGATGTTTCTATTTTAACGAGGTTTTGGTTTAAGCCGACCATTAGCTTTGATAATGGTAAGATAAAATATGGTAAGGCTGAGGTCATATGCCCTATGAAACTAGGGCTTGATGTATGCACCGATTGCGCCACCAGCTTATCCAGCAAGTGATGCATATGGTCAGATACAAAGGTCGGCTGTTCAGGAATTTGTGAGCAAGCGAAATCTTTTTCAATTTCAGATAATGCCATTTCTTTCGCGGCAATGTGATCACCAAGAAAGCCCGTCAGGTTTTGTGACATTTCTTGTTCAATTCGCCCTAAGGTAGAATCTGGCGCTTCTGGAATGGTAAAAATGCGGTGTAACGACTCTTCTGTCGCCTTAGCTGCGCGTTTTGATACCGTCATACTTAGATCACTATTCTTGGCTTGCTCAAACAAGCGAAATATTCAATATAAGTGCGGCACTTTAATAAAATTTACAGTAAAAGTCTTGTGTTTTATTTCATTTATTCGCGTTAACAGCGTCAATTAAGCAACTAATGTCGCTAAATAAACAAAACCTAACTCAACAATTGCTAAGCTACTTAATGCCATCATTAATACATTCTTTTTAATATTTGTTGTCATTTTCATCACTTCCTTAATTAGTTTATATTTTATAAACAAGTTTCAAGCCAATATTTTAAATTATTGATATATATAAACTATTATAGTTAAGAAAGAATGGATTGTTAGTTGCTTTAAGAAAAAACAACTAATTTTTAGTAAATTTCACTAATTATAAATACTGCGAAATATCAGCTCTTAGCGCAATAACAGCTGCCAGCATGTTTGACCGCTAGCCTGATATTTTGCTTCAAATGGCGTGAGCGGTTGTTGATCAACAACTTCGTTAAGCTCTCCTTGGCGATCAACTAACGTGGCGGCGAGTTGAAACTCTTGCAAATACAAGCGCCAGTTACTGCGTAATTCGATCTCTTCTCCAATACTGATCAACTCAGGAAAAACGGCACTGCCATGCCAGCGTCTTTGTAAGTGTTTCGCTTTTGGCCACGGATTTGGGTATAAAATATAATGTTTACTCACCGGCCAGTTAGCGCGTTTAACTAACCGATAAAAGTCATTTAAATCAGCCCGCACAAGTAAGTAATTATTTACTTGTTGTGTTGCCGTTTGGGCGATTAACTGTCCATCATTTTTATTAATGCGGTGTGCTGACTTATCCACCCCAATGACTAATGCATTGGGGTTACGTTTAGCCAGCAACCGTGTACTTTGCCCGACACCACAGCAAGAATCTAAGATCACTTCACCTTGATGCGCCTGAACCAGCTGATTTGCTTGTTCAAACGCCTCTAGAGTATGGGACTGAAAAGGTTTCTTTGACGGATGCGCAAGATGTTTCTTAGCAACATCAAGTAACTTTTCATGGATATCTGGTTGATTGGTGATAATCGCTTTTGAATCACCTAACGCCTTATCTGTCATTAACTTCTTAGCCCTATACCTTTAGTAATTAACATCATTGCGATTGTAAATAGACTTACAATAAACACACCAAGTACAGCAAATGCAACGGTCAAGTCGACATCTGATACCCCGATAAAACCATAGCGAAATGCATTAACCATATAGACAATCGGATTAACCTTAGACACCCCTTGCCAAAATTCCGGTAATAAGCTTATCGAATAGAACACGCCTCCAAGGTAAGTCAATGGCGTTAAAACAAAGGTTGGTATAATAGAAATATCATCGAAGCTACCGGCGAATATGGCATTAATTAACCCGCCCAAGGCAAATGTTGCAGATGTTAGTGCCACGGTAACAATGATCACCCAAGCGTTATGTACTTGAATATCTGTAAAGAACAATGAAATAAAAGTAACAATACACCCCACTAAAATGCCCCGAGTCATGCCGCCGCCGACATAGCCGGCAACAATCACCCAATTAGGCACAGGGGCTACTAACATTTCTTCAACATTACGTTGCCATTTGGCACTAAAAAAAGACGAAGCAACATTCGAATAGGAATTGGTGATCACGCTCATCATAATTAAACCAGGGACAATAAACGACATATAATCAAAGCCGTCCATAGTGCCGATGCGAGCACCAATTAACGAACCAAAAATAACAAAATATAAACTAATAGTGATCGCCGGCGGTACTAACGTTTGTACCCAAATACGCATAAATCGGTGTACTTCTTTGTGTAATATACTTTTCAGCGCGATCATATTTCTTGCAGACGACATTAATTATTCTCCTTGCGCAGCAACATGTGCCCCTGAACCCACTAAACTGACAAACAACTCTTCTAAACGATTACTCTTATTACGCATACTTTGTACATCAATTTGTTGTTCACTTAATTGCATAAAAACATCATTAATACGTTGTGATTTTTTGACATCCACTTCAATGGTATGGCCATCAATCACACGATAACAAAAACCCTCAATCTTTGGTTCAGGGCTATTTAGTTTCAAATCGAGTACAAAAGTTTCAACATCCAATTTGGCCAATAACGATTTCATATCGGTATTTTCAACAATCACCCCTGAATCGATAATAGCAATATTTCGACACAGCATTTCTGCTTCTTCTAGGTAATGAGTCGTTAAAATAATAGTGATACCTTGCTTATTTAACTCCCTGAGAAAGTCCCACATTGAGCGGCGTAGCTCGATATCAACACCAGCAGTTGGCTCATCAAGGATCAGTACTTTAGGTTCATGCATTAATGCACGTGCTATCATCAAACGTCGTTTCATACCACCCGATAAGTTACGTGCAGGAGCATCTTTTTTATCCCAAAGATCGAGTTGTTTTAGATATTTTTCAGCACGTTTATGAGCCAGCGATCTTTCTACGCCATAGTAACCCGCCTGATTAACTAAAATTTTTGTTAACGATTCAAACTGGTTGAAGTTAAATTCTTGTGGGACTAAACCAATAAAACTTTTCGCTGTTTCAAGTGCTTGATCGATGTCATGACCAAACACCTTTACTTGACCTGCGGTTTTATTGACAAGGGAGGTGATCACGCCAATCGTAGTTGATTTACCCGCACCATTAGGTCCGAGCAATGCAAAGAAATCCCCTTGCTTAACAGACAAATCAATACCTTTTAACGCTTGAAAGCCACCCTTATATGTTTTTTTCAAGCTTGTTATTTCGAGCGCTTTTTCCATAGCAATACCTCATTAAGATCGTCTTGATAACATGGGGGATAAAACAATATTTTCAATATGGCAGCACTAAATATCTCGCATGATTATCATTCAAGTTTTTGATGATGACACGAGTTTATGATTTGAGCACTACTCTATATTGGTAAAGCTAATTGGCGATTGTCTTGCTTTATCAACGGTGAGTTTAAAAATATCAGGCCGCGCATAATGGCCAGCCACATCTAATGCACGTTTAGCAGTAGTTGCTTGTGCTGCATCAATATCAACCAGCAGTAGACCTTTTTCACAGGATAATGGGCCGGCAATAATTTCTCCTTTAGGCGATACCACCAAAGAATCCCCCTGATTAATCCATTGCTCTGTTTCAGGGTATAACCTGTCAATATCAGGAAAGTCTTTCGGTAAATCACCTCGTTCAAGAGCCACACCACAAGATAATACCCAGCATTTGCCCTCTCTAGCAATATGTTGCATCGTACCTATCCAGGCATCGCCACTGTCATACGTTGGTGCGATGTAAATTTCAACGCCCTGCGCATACAAGGCATAGCGCGCCAAAGGCATATAATTTTCCCAACAAATTAAGCTGGCAATTTTGCCAACAGGCGAATCTATCACGTTCAATCCATGCCCATCACCAAAGCCCCAAACCATACGCTCAGGGTTCGTAGGCATCAATTTACGGTGGTGATTAATCAGTTTACCTTTATCGCTGATAGTCACAAGTGAATTATAAAGTGTGCCTTGGCTGTTCTTGTCATCTCGCTCACTCATCCCACAAACGACAGTAACCTGTTTTTTCTTCGCAACATCAAATAAAGGCTTGAGATCGTCAGTGGATAAGTTGACAGAGTTTTCAAAAAACTGATGATGTAATGATTCACAAATCCCCCAATCGCCACCAGGTCTTAATCGCCAGATCCATGCAGGGTAACCTGGAATAAACGCTTCAGGGAAAATGATCAACTGAGCACCTTGTTCAGCCGCACTCTCAATCAATTCCACCGCTTTGTTAATAGTGCGTGTTTTATCTAAAACAACAGGTGCCTGTTGAATAATCGCTATTTTACTCATCTCTACACTCCCTTTCACTTGATTAGTAGATCAGACAAATAGCTCATGATCTATCGCTGAAGGTTTCAGCTTTTTAAACGAATGGTTCTTTTAGATTAGCAAATAAACACAGCTTTGCTGTGCTTGTAGTAGCAGTTTCAATAAAGTGAAGGTATTGGATTTACTGATTTTTTCGTTTTAGCGCCAACATAATATCACGCCATGACAGTATACCCACGGCCTTCTTGGATTGATCAACAATTGGAATGCAAGATATTTTATATTGGTTGAACACATCAATCGCATCATAGACACTTGCCTCAGAGGTAAGGGTGACTAACTTTCTCGACATGATCTGATGTACACGCTTATTCAAAACGGCTAAATCTTTCGCTGTCTCAGATGCTGTTCCTAAGTTAGGGCTTAATGACTTTAGTAAATCACGATCAGAAATCACCCCAACTAACTCATTAGATTCAACAACAAGTAAATGATGAAAGCCTGTGTGATCAAATAATTTTTTAATATGCTTCAGCGTATCATCCATTTGTACGGTAACAATCGCTTTGCTCATTAACTTTTCTATGCCCATATTTACAGCTCGTTTATTTGTGTCTCACCAAAGTCAAATATGATCAATATCATAACCGTATTTTATCAATCATCGTTAGCTCAAAATGATATATATAGCTATAAACATTTTCATCAACAATCACAGTTCGATTTAGTGAAACTTGCTCGCTTTTAACGGTATCAATTTGATGCTAAATAAGAGTTCAATACGCCCTTGGCAACTGACGCAAGCTATAGATACACCCTTGGGTTCTCCGAACCTTGAGTATGAGGATCAATATCATTGGCTATCAATTGCTCCCATAAGTTAATTGCACTTTTGATAGCAACTTGCGTAGAAGGCTCTTTTTCAGGATTAGCGAACATTGCTGCATATATCTGCGCTGATGTATCACGAATAAACATGTCTTTATCCATTAGCAGGACTCCTCAATCAAAGAAAGACTCAATACTCATCTCATTGAAATATTTGTAAGATAAGCCAGTTAACTCACTTATTTGAGTATATAACAGTAATTAAATAATGCGTGCTGAGAGAGTAACACTAAAATTTAGCTGTATATTATCCAAAAGACATTATGAGAAGTAAGCGGTTCGGCTATCTATACACCTTATGAGGTATATGGAGCACTACAGACGCCAACCTCGTTGTCGCAGCTAATATAACCCCCCTTATTCACCTGTTCATACTTTTACATCGACGAAATCTATGATGTCGGACACACGACGTAGAAAATGTTTTAACAACAGCAAGAACCATTTTCTTGAACCGGTGGACATTTAATGGTGCCATAAGAACAAAAAACACAACAGCTTTTAGGTAATGGTTTCAATAATTTACGACAAGAGGTGCATTCATAAAAATACTGACAAGCATTCTTAGGCATGGTTTCCTTTTTTTCAGCCCCGCACGCTGGACAGGTAATAACCGACTCGGAAATAGTAATATCCATATAATAACCTTAAAAAATTAATAAAGTATTAACCTCTTACCACTATCTCAAATTATCCATCATAAAGCCAATAGCGAATAATTATCATCATTATTCAACATAAATATGTCTTTAAAAGTAGATGGATATCATAAAGATGCGTTTAATCAAATAAGGTAACCAAGCCAGTTTTTAAGATGAAAAACATTGCCAATAAATTGTATGCAATTTAAAGTATCGGCAAGTTAAACAAGGAAAATTATATGCAACTTTCAACATTCCAGCGCTGGATGGTAGCCACGGTGTTTACCACAACACTTGCCGCGTGCCAAAGCACAGTCAAAGAGCAAGATTCAGCGGATATAACAAAAAAGAACAATCACTTAACATTAGAACGCATTTATCAAGACCACGAATTTACATCAGATCGCATTGGCCGTATCCGCTGGCTAGCTGATGGCAGTGGTTACACCGCTGTTGAGAAATCTGCAGCAAAGAAAAAAAATGATGAGGGTGACGAAGTTAGCATAGGTAAAGATATTGTCGTTTACGATCCCGCAACATTAGAACGCACGATATTAGTGAGTGCAGAGCAACTGATCCCTGAAGGTGAAACCAAGCCGCTTGCCATTCATAACTATATTTGGTCAGATGATCGTAAAAAACTACTGATCTATACCAACAGCAAAAAAGTGTGGCGCTCAAATAGCCGCGGCGACTATTGGGTCTTAACATTAGCTTCAAGCAAGTTAGCGCGTTTAGGTGGAAAGGATGTGCAAGACAGCAGCTTGATGTTTGCTAAATTTTCGCCAGACGCAAGTGCTGTAGCTTATGTGGTAGACAATAATATTTATCTGGAAAATTTAGCTAATCAACAAATTACTCAGTTAACTAAAGATGCGGGTAATGGCATTATTAATGGCTTATTCGACTGGGTATATGAAGAAGAGTTTAGCATTCGCGATGGCTTTCGTTGGAGCCCTGACGGCAAGAAGATCGCCTATTGGCAGCTAGATACCAGTGGTAGTAAAGATTTTCATATGATCAATAATACCGATGCGCTCTACCCAACCATTACCAGTTTTCCGTACCCAAAAGTGGGAGAAACTAACGCTTTAGCTAAAATAGGTATTGTTGACTTAGCCAGTGCAAAAACAACTTGGGCAAAAATTCCTAATAATTCTCGCGATATGTACATTCCTCGTATGAATTGGTCAGGCAACAGTGATGAAATTCTTATCCAACACCTAAACCGTAAACAAGACAGAGACATACTCTACCTTACTAACGTATCAACAGGTGACGTACGAAAAATTTATACCGAACAAGATGAACACTTCTTAGACGGTATTACCGATGCAAAATGGATCAATCAAGGTAAAAACTTTATTTGGACTAGTGAAGCCAGTGGCTGGCGTCATTTTTATAACATTTCACGAGATGGTAAAACCAAAATAGATCTCACGCCGGGTGAATTTGATACCGTTAGCATTCAAGCCGTAGATGAAGATAGCGGTTGGCTTTATTATATCGCCTCACCAAAAGATGTCGGGCAACGTTATTTATTTAGAAGTAAATTAGACGCCAGCATTGTTAATCAACAAGTAACGCCTGATGCTTTTGCCGGCTCAAATAGCTATCAAATGTCACCTAACGGTGAATGGGCGATACATTCTCATTCCACTTTTAGTCAACCAACACAAAAACGCTTAGTAAAGATTGAAGGTCATCAAGAGCAACACATGATGATGGATAACAACGAATTAATCACTAAGCTCGATTCCCTTATTGCTCCACAACATGAGTTTTTTCAAGTGACTGCTCAAGATGGTGTGGTGTTAGACGGTTATATCATGCGCCCTGCTGATTTTGACCCTAATAAAAAATACCCTATTATTTTTTATGTTTACGGTGAAGCTTGGGGGCAAACAGTACAAGATAGATGGCGTGGCAATGCGTACCTATGGGATCAAATGATGACGGAAAAAGGCTATATAGTCGCTTCTATTGATAACCGTGGCACTCGCGCGCCGAAAGGCAGAGAATGGCGTAAACAAGTTTATGGTGCAATAGGAGTTTTATCCTCTCGCGACCAATCAGATGCCCTTAAAGCTATGGCGAAGCGTTGGAGTTACATAGATACTGACCGTGTTGGTATTTGGGGTCATTCTGGTGGAGGCTCTATGACATTAAACATGTTATTTCGCTACCCTGAGCAATATCATGTTGGTATTTCACTAGCGCCAGTACCGGATCAACGTTTATACGACACAATTTATCAAGAACGTTACTCTGGCATCCTTGCTGACAATGAAGAAGGTTATAAGCAAGGTTCACCTATTACTCATGCGAAAAACTTAGCGGGTAATTTACTACTGGTACACGGTACAGGTGATGATAATGTGCACTATCAAGGCGCAGAGCGTTTGATTAATGAATTAGTCAAACATAACAAGCAATTTCAGTTTATGTCTTACCCTAATCGTAGTCACGGATTGTGGGAAGGTGAAGGCACTACACTTCACTTACAAACATTAAAAACCGATTACTTTGATCAACACCTACTAAATCGTAACCAGTGATCATTTTGTTTCTCGATTGACAAGAGCTCAAATAAGCCTGCAAAGCGCAGGCTTTTTTTATGCTAACGCTTGAGCTAGAACTAGAAAGTCAATTTACTTGGTCAAACTCACTCAACAATAGTGCTTTTTGCCACTGTTGTCATTTCTATAAAAATTAACTTATTGATATATAGTACTTAATTAAATGGTTTTATTTTTGCTTATTAATATTGAACCATAGTAAATGAGGTAAAAAACATGAGTATTGAGCAAACAAGCAGTAAGAATTGGTTAAACACTAGTGTATGGCTAAGAGGGATTTTTATGCTCATCTTTGGTTTTATCGGTGGCTTTGCACGGTTTTTGATCACCATTATTGCTGTTTTTCAGTTTTTCTCGTTGTTATTAACTCGAAAAGCTAATACGCCACTCAAAATATTTGGTGAAAGCTTAAACAATTATATTTTTCAAATTAATCAATTCTTAACCGTCAACTCAGATAAGTACCCTTTTCCATTCAATAGTTGGCCAGACAGCAAACCAGTATATCGCTACACACCTAGAAGTTAATAGAGTAAATTCAATAAAAAAGCTCGCAAAATTGCGAGCTTTCTCATACTGACTTTACCGTCTTACCGACAGTTGATTACTTAGAGGCACGCGATACGTATTCGCCTGAGCGAGTATCAACCTTTACCACTTCACCAATTTGCACAAATAAAGGCACACGTACTACAGCCCCCGTGCTTAACGTAGCAGGCTTTCCGCCGGTTCCCGCAGTATCACCTTTTAAGCCAGGGTCGGTTTCTGTAATTTCCAGTTCAACAAAGTTAGGTGGCTCAACCGAAATTGGGTTACCATTCCAGAAAGTAATAGTACAAATATCGCCTTCCACTAACCATTTGGCGACATCACCAATGGCTTTTTCATCCGCTGCAACTTGCTCAAAGGTCTCATTATTCATAAAATGCCAGAATTCACCGTCGGCATATAAATATCCTAGTTCAGAATCCATTACGTCCGCGCCTTCAACTGATTCGCCAGACTTAAACGTTTTCTCTAGGACTTTGCCTGAAATTAATTTACGAATTTTGACACGGTTAAATGCTTGGCCTTTACCCGGTTTAACAATTTCGTTTTCCAAAATGTTACATGGTTCGCCATCGATCATTAATTTTAGACCGGCTTTAAATTGGTTAGTACTATAGTTCGCCATAAGATAGATCTCTTTTTATTAACGCAGAGAGTTAAGTAGAATTAAGAAATGCCGCAAATAATAACCCAAATCAGTAACAATTTGCACAATTCTTGGCAAAAAGAATTAGCAAATGTTGTGACAGATCCAAAAACACTGCTACAAATGCTCAATATCGCCCCCGAGAAGTACTTGCAGCATTTTAGTGCTCGAAAGTTATTTCCGGTACGAGTTCCCCAAAGCTTCATTGGCCGTATGAACCAAGGCGATATCAATGATCCCTTGCTAAAACAAGTCATGCCTTTGTCAGATGAGTTTATCGAAACCGATGGTTTCAGCCTTGATCCATTAGCCGAACATGACACTGTCGCTGAAGGACTACTACACAAATACAAGCACAGAGTATTAATGATAGTGAAAGCCGGTTGTGCCATCAATTGCCGCTATTGCTTCCGTCGCCACTTTCCCTATCAGGATAACAGTCCAAATAAACAGAGATGGCAGCATGCGCTAACATACATAGCTGCACACAAAGAGATTAACGAAGTTATTTTTAGTGGTGGTGACCCATTAATGGCCAGCGATGCTCACTTAAGCTGGTTAGTTAAACAAATAGAACTTATCCCGCATGTGACTCGTTTAAGGTTTCATACCCGCATGGCGATTGTTATACCGCAACGCATCACCGATGAATTTGTCTCGCTATTGCAACAGTCACGATTAAAAGCCACCATTGTCTTTCACATCAACCACGCTAATGAAATTGATTCCTCAGTACGCACAGCCATTGAGCCGCTTAAAGCAGCTCGCATCCCTTTGTTTAATCAAAGCGTTTTACTCAAAGGAGTTAACGATAATGTAGACACGCTTTGTCAACTCAGTGAGCAATTGTTTGACAGTGGTATCCAACCCTATTACTTACATTTATTTGATAAAGTACAAGGGGTTGCGCACTTTAATATCAATGATGAAAAGGCTCAATCAATTGTCAAAGCAATGATGGCAAGATTACCTGGGTTTTTAATGCCAAAAGTGGTGCGAGAAATTGCGGGAGAAGCTAACAAAACGCCATTAAATTTGGCATAATAGCGGCGTTTTTTGACCAACCCAATATGAGCTTATGACTGCAACTGTTAACCAACAATTAATTGATAATATCTCCATCATTTTAAAGAAATCATTGGCTGCTGATGCCACTTTAACCGATCTTAGAGAAAAAAAGATGGCCGGTTTTGACGCTATCTTCAAAAAAGATGCGGGCTTTAATAGCTCTGCCAATACCTTTCAACCTTATGTTGAAGAAGTCGCTGATGACTTATTAAAATGGCAGCAATCACAAGATAAACAACTGCTTATTTCAATCGTTAAACGTATTGAACAATTATTTACTGTACTGGCTAATTTTGAACAGACATATACTGAGTAACATACCTTGTAACAAGATGTGACACTCACTACACAGAGACGCTACAAATAACCTATACTTAACCGGATAAACACATAAACAATAAGGTGAAACTGATGAACAATCATGCTCGTAGTACTTTTTTATTATGCTGTACTTTTTTATTAACTGCTTGTGGAGGTGGTAGCAGTAGCTCTGATACCACCACACCAACAGGCACGAGCCAAACTAGCTTAACTCTGGGTATTTCTGATGCGCCAGTGGATGATGCCGATGCAGTAGTCGTTACTATTGATACCATCACGTTCAAAAGAGATGGTAATGATGATGTGGTATTTGATACCTTTAATAATAGTGAACTCGGCATTGAAAATGCCGACACAGTACAAATTGATTTACTTCAATACCAAGGCAGTGCTCAAATCAACATCCTCGAAGGTGAGATGATTGATGTCGGTGATTACAATCAAGTTATTGTTGGTATCCTTGATGATGATATCGAAGCCACCTATTTATTGGAAAAAGATGGCGACATTAAAGCAATTAAATTGCCTAGTGATACCTTAAAACTTGGTGGTGTTAGCTTTAGCGAAGGCAATGACACTACCGCATTAACCATTGAGTTTAACTTGCGCCGTTCAATGACGTATAACACTGGGCCAGATCGCTATATCTTAAAACCTACCGGTGTTCGTGTTGTAGACAATAGTGAGTCAGGCACTATTTCTGGCGTTGTTGCTCTTGATACCATTAACCAATCTGGTGTTGATTGTATGGCTGACAATAATATGATTTATCTATATGAAGGTACTGATTTAGATACCAGCCTATTAGCAGACAACTTTGATAGTGAAGAAGCTAATCATGGTGCGCCTGACAATGCCATTGCACCAATAGATTCAACCTCACCAAGTTTTGATGATGACAGCCAAACTTACCAATACGAATTTGGTTTTGTCCCTAGTGGTCAATACACTTTGGTTTACGCTTGTAACTCAGGTGAAGAAGGCGATGACCCAGAAAAATATGATGGTGATATTACTCTGCCAAACCCTGAAACGGAAGTCATCACAGTGACGGTTGAAAATGAAGCCGTAGCTACTCAGGACTTCCCAATCACTCAATAATCTGAGACGCTGTTTTAAAGTCACAGCCCACAAAATAAAAAAGCCGAAAATTGAATTTTCGGCTTTTTTTGTTGGTTAAAAAATTTCCCTATTTACGGTTGATACTCCCTCATTGATTAAAAGTATCAGCAAACCAGTCATCCAACATACGTTTTTCATAACTCAATTGATCGTTATGGTATTTCAAACGTGCACCAAGCATAAAATTCATATCAGTTAAATTGATCTCATCAGATGAGAGCAACTGTTGATTCCCATCCAATAATTGATAGCTAAACTTCAATCGTGGATAGAATAGCTCTTTGACCACTCGAATACGGTGCATACCGCCATGATTGACATCACCCGCTAGGTCAACATCTTTAACCACTATTTTTAAGGTTTGCCCTTCAGGTAACTGACTGGCTAATTTAGCAAAATGCTGTTCAAACTCAGCAAATACTCGTGCTTTAAACTTCGCTCTATGACCTTCTCCTACATCAACATCCCGATATTTATCGGGATTAGACCAGGTAACTTCACTCACACCAGCTTGTGCATTTGTCATAACTAATAGCGACACAGCTAAGGTAATAGACTTGGCTAACTTATTCATCATTTGCCCCTTTTTCTGTTACTGACATTTATATTAGACCGGATTTTAACCAAAAGTTATGTAATTATTTGTTAAGGATAATTTATATCTTATTTATCAATCTATTAGTAATAAATTGATAAGAAAAAACTCGAACGATAAAAAATAAAGGAACATAACAATATAAATAAAAAAACCCCATAAACATTAGTTTACGGGGTTTTTGAAAGGTTATGAGTTTCTATGAAATCATAGAAGGATGATTACATCATACCGACCCATTCACCACATCCCCCGTAAGTTGCCGTTAAATAAGGCTTAGTGTTAACATTACTGTCTATAACAATGACTACAATAGCGGCTACATGGCGAAAAAAGAGAACCAATATTTAAAACTAAGGGGAAATGTATGGTGGTATCAAAGACGAGTCCCTACGGCCCTTAGAGAGCGCTTCAAAGGACAAACGATATTATCTCAAAGCCTAAACACAGGGGACATTCGAGAGGCTCGCGCAAAGCGGGATATTCTCAACGGCAAACTAGAGGAACAAAAGTTCAACTCATTCAATCCAGATCGTCACCGCTTCTTAGAGTTAGTCCAAGAGTTCTCCTATGAAAAAGAACGTAACCCGGGGGAGTGGGATGCGCCTCTCGACGCTCGAGAAATGCAACGTAAAGGCGATGACGCAGCTCTCGACGCCTACACAACGGTTAACGGCTACCAAGATCAACGACACAAGTACGGCATTACGCTCAAAGAAGGTGTCGAAGCATGGACGAGAAAATTTAAAACTACAAAGACTGCCGATACAGTTTCTAAGATTAAGAAAACGGCCTACGAATTCCTAGAATTTTTAAACCTTTTCGACATACAGATCAGCGATATAACTAATCGACAGGTTCACGATTTTATCGAGGTTCTACAAGCGACCAAGGCCAGAGCAACGGTACAAGGTAAAATAAGTCGTCTACGCTCGATATGGAACTATTGTAAGAGCCTAGGAGAAGTATCAGGAGAGAGTCCGTTCGATGGCCATATCTTCGTAGGGAATGACGAGCGGAACCAAAAGCAGCCCTTTACGGTCGAGGAAATGACTTGGATTAAAAACAACGTAGCGACGGACGACCCTATTAAGCGCCTATTGTTGGAGCTTGGTATTTTTACAGGTTGTCGTATCTCAGAGCTATGCAACCTTACTCCCGAGCATGTCATTAGCCGAGAAGGCGTGTCGGCTATTTTTATCGAGGAAGGAAAGACATCTGCGTCAACCCGGTTAGTACCCGTTACAGACGATTTAGGAGAGCGCCTTGAAGCTTTAGCCGAGAAAAAAACTAAAGGTGAAAGGCTGTTTGGTATCGAAGGGAAAGACGCCAGTCGATGGTTCTCACGAATTAAGACCGAACACATATCGACCGACTCCGCAAAGTCATTCCACTCATTTCGAGTTATGTTCGCCACGGCCATGCAACAAGCCGAGGTCGAGGAATTAAAGGCCGCCGCCATAATCGGCCATAAACGAGGCAATACAATGACCTACGGATACTACTCGAAAGGTTACGAACTTAAACAATTAAAAGAAGCGTACGATAAGTGCGTCGAAAAGATTATTTGGTAAAGGACTAAAAATGACTCAGGAAGAATTAGATTTAATAATTAAGAACCACCAACTTTGGCTAAACTCAGAAGGCAGCGAAGGGCAACAGGCCGATTTTAATAACGAAATTATAGATTGCGATTATGAACATGCCCCACAGAGTATGAGAGTAAAATTCCATAAAGGAGGTGGACTTGAAGCTGTGGGAGGAGTCGCTTTCGTAAACGGACAAGAAAGTAAAGAGCATCGCCCGTCTCACTTTACTGCTCTTAATTTTGGACAAGCAGACCTACGAGGCGCACTCTTTAAAAATGCATTATTTTATAAATGCGATATGTCGGAAGTGAACTTTAGCGCCTGTGACTTGAGTGAGGCCAAATTCGCGGAAGTTAAGCTGACAAAGGCTAAATTCGGTGGTTTTTTCGAGCCTCCCGCTAAGTTAAACGGTGTTACTTTTATCCGTTGCGATTTAACTCACAACTTCCTTCAACAACATGACCTCTCTTACAGTGAGCTTAGTGGCACAGACTTTAGCGATAGCAATATGATTTCAACTGTTTTTAAAGAGTCTACAGCGGTAGGTGCGAAATTCAAATCAGTCAGTCTATCCGGTGCAGACTTTTCGGGCTGCTCTTTGTCAAATGCCGAGTTTGTAGGTTCCGACTTAACTGCCGCAAACTTTTCATTAGCACGGCTTAAACTGGCGACCTTCGTTAACTCTAACTTGGCGGGAGCGATAGGCAAACAACAAGGCTACTTTAAACGCCTTAAAGAGGCCTTTAATAGTAAAAGAGAGTCAAATTATGTCGGGTGTCGAATAGATGGTTCGTATGGAAATGAAAGATTTAAAAAAGCAATTAACGAAGAGGCTTATGTCGAAGAGTTTTCGTCAGCCCATCCTCACTGGTACAAACTATGGTTAATATCCTCCGACTGCGGACGTTCCATGCGATTGTGGTCCGTTTGGTCATTGGTAATTGCGTTAATTTTTGCCATTGCCTATTTTAATATCGGAGTTGATGGGTTCACGTTTAATGATCAGATTACTAAACTTATTAAAGCGGGTGATTTCTTCCCATTTTTCTATTATTCGGTAGTAACCTTTACAACATTGGGGTTTGGCGACATAACGCCTATCAACTCTTTGGCGATGGGAGTCGTAATTTTAGAAGTAATCATCGGCTTTGTTATGCTCGGTTTACTAATTTCTATTCTCGCTAACAAAGTCGCAAGCAGGAGCTAACGATGAACATTAATAGCCTTTTTGATGATAGTAATTCTTCGTATGAAGACTCTTTACTAAAAGTAGTATTCGACAATATAGAACTAGAAGTCTGTAAAGAAATAGAGAAACATAATTTAATCGTTGGCTGCACCCTGACTCTTTCAAATGAAAAAATTATTGAAGCTTTATCCTCAAATGAAAAGGAAGTGTGCATTATCGTC
Organism: Thalassotalea sp. G2M2-11; assembly: GCF_017168195.1. Taxonomy (GTDB): domain Bacteria; phylum Pseudomonadota; class Gammaproteobacteria; order Enterobacterales; family Alteromonadaceae; genus Thalassotalea_E. The sequence goes on along the minus strand of NZ_JADNYL010000001.1, from coordinate 496,370 downwards.
GATAAGAAAAGTTCTCTCAAAAAACAGAGATTCTTAAAGGATTCGAGTTCTAACTTAACAGCTTTTAAATTTGACCCTTCCACTTTTGGCGATTTATACCTGTTAACATCTCCAGATGTAAAACAAATCAATAATAAAGACCCTATTAGACTTTTTGGTTTATCAACAGAGCCGTATGAAGAAGTTGGCGACGATAATGAAACAAGAAAACGATATCCTCTATCACATCAAAAGTTTTTAGTATTTTGTAACTACGATAATGATGGAACAATTAGTGCTGAAAAGATTGTTACTGGCTCTTTTAACTTTTCAGACAATGCACCTTACTCAAGAGAAAACGTTATATTTATTAATGACCCGAAAGTCGCAAACCTCTTTTATAGAGAGTGGCAGCGTATAGCTACATTAAGTGAACCTCTAAATCAATTTTGTAAGGATGATATTGCGCCTCAATTCCTCGAAAGCTCAATGAGCGGTGAAGAAATAAAATGGAATTATGAAACACTTAAATCGTTGAGCGAACATAATGAGCATACATACAAAATGCTAGAGGACGCCGATGCAGCTAAACATTTATACGAAAAAGATTACTATTAAAGAAGAGTTCTTTTTGACTATAGCCGTAACGAACCATTAGGCCGAACCAAAATAAAGTTCGTTTAGACTTGCATCTCCATGAACTCCATCATAGGATGCTGACCTTTAGACTCTAAACGAACTATTTTGATAAGGTCCCCTAATGACTGCACACCGTTACGGTTACGCCCGAGTATCGACACTAGACCAATCCACCAGCATTCAACGAGAAGCTCTAGAGGCGGCTAAATGCAACCGTATATTCGAGGAGAAGGCGTCCGGAATAACCCGAGAAGGCCGCTCCGAGTTGTCCTTAGTCCTCGAAGTGTTACGCGAAGGCGACACTCTTGTCGTGACCAGAATAGACCGTCTAGCTCGCTCACTTAAAGATTTACAAGACATAGTCCACGACCTAAAAGTCCGAGGAGTTCACCTCGAAGCAACGGAACAACCAATCGACACAAAGAGCGCCGCCGGGAAGGCTTTCCTCGATATGCTCGGGGTTTTCGCTGAGTTCGAGACCAACCTTCGTAAAGAACGTCAGCTAGAAGGTATCGCCAAGGCCAAAGAGAAGGGCGTCTATAAGGGCCGAGCGCCAGTGTCCGAGGAGAAGAAGAAGCAAGTTAGAAAGCTTTACTTAGAAGGCGTTAAGCCCGCACAGATAATCAGAGAGACGGGAATCGGCAAGACGACTGTGTTTAAAATCATAAAAACGTTAAGATAGCAGCAAGCACGAGAAGAAAAGAACTCACTGATGTTTATTCCCGATCCTGAACGACTGATTGAAAAAACGTCGACCCGAACTGCAAGGTTTTGGGGTTGGATATCTTTGCTCGTTTCTATAGGTGTCCTGATATTGGTTTTTATGTCAAATGACTTCCCCGCGAAGGTCATAGGGATACCCGCCGGAGTCTTATTGCTGTTGCTGTCTATTAGGTTGTTATTTGGTAGGGGCCAAAAAGGGCTAGGGATCTTCTCATCGACGTCTCTTTACTTATTGGGGGCATTAATTGGCCTAACTAGCGTCTTCGCGAGCTTATGGAACCAAACGTTTTACTACAATGGCATTGTAATGGCCTTGGGCTGCATACTTTTAGCAAAGCACCGTAAGAACAAAAAATAGTTGTTCGATACACTTATCCGGATTTTTAAATACCTTATCGAACGTCCTTAAGGTTGACCTAAAAAACCTCTTAGACCTCGCTGTTGCTGGCTTTATGACGTTCTTGTCGTTACAATTTTAATTTTAATTAATTACGGAAAAACTTAATGCCTAGAGGTAACTCCCGCAAAGTCCCCCTTAAGGAAATCTTACTAATTGACGAGATAACTCCTCGCGGTCCTCTAGGGAAAGGCTCAAAGGGTCGACAAAAGGTCCTAGATAAACTCACAGACGACCACCGACAAGCTTTAACCAGCGAGGCTGCTCTTAAGGCTAGGGTAACGCCTCAAGGGTTTTCGATAGGAGCAAACATAGAACGGCTTAAAGTCGCTAAGATCCCCAGAGACCTACCGACGGCTTACGAGAAGAAACTTAAAGGCGTCTCTTATGCGCTGGTGGACGGTTACCAACGTTACAAGGCCATTGTCAAAAAGTACGGCTTAGAGACCCGCGTCCCTATCGAGGAGCTAGAGGGCGAAACTATGGCGGACCTAATGCTCGCCGCTTACGAGGCAAACGAAAAGCACCCGTTACTCTTAACGCAGGACGAAAAGAAGGCCCACGTCTTCCGCCTCATGCTTAACGGCCTCCTTATGGACAAGTCTATCGACCAATTGTATAAAATGTTTTCTCACTCTTTCGGACGCACGACCATAGCTGAATATAAGAATGCCGCTAAGTTTGCCCGAGAGGAGGCTCAACTCGAAGGACTCCCCCCGGAGCAAGTTATAGCCGCCCTTAGAGAGCATTTAAGAGCCCCCACGGTAGACTTAATTAACCCCCGATATGACTCCAAGGGCTACCCCCTAAAGGAGACCGTAGTCGGCTGGAAGTCGGTCGTAGAGACTGGAGACGTAACGGAGCTATTAGCTAAAAGGGAGCGAGAAGAAGAACGACGCCAAAGCAAGGAGCGAGAAGCCTTGACAGACTTCGCTGCGACCGCTAAAGGCTATGACGAAAAGGTGGCCCTAAAAGCCGCTTACGCATTAATTGGTAGGCTAAAAGATAAGCTTAATGATAAACCAGACGAGGACTTCCTAGAGCTTTTCGGGGAGGACTAGAGTACGGTCGTAACTAAAACCTTTAGCATGGCCTTGTTTTAAAATATAAAAAACTTTAGCTTATTGCTGATTAGTATTTTCAAGAATGTTAGGTAACTATAAGTAAGGACAAAATGAAGACTCTTAAGTTTAAAATGGAATGCGAAATAACTGTACCCGACAACGCAGTAATTCACGAGGTTAATGGTCTAGAGTTTCTTTTAGTACATGGTCGATTAATAGCACCAGAATTATCTTGGATAACGTTAGATGGTGTTGATGCTGACGGTGAACCTGATTTAATGCCCTTGGAGGGCGAAATTGAAGACAAAGTTAACTCGTTAGGGACCTGCTACTCTGTTAGTAAATTAATACTCGAAAACTCAAAGGGTGAATAAATGGATATAGAATTACTTCGCCCTAAGGACTCTCCTAGAATAATTGATCTTGTCGCACAGGCAGGCATCGATGTTACTCCATGGACCACCAATGAAGATGGGACAGCTTGTAAAGTTCCCGCCAGCAATCCTAAGTACTGTTACGAATGGTGCTTTAGGGATTTTAAGTCTAAGGTAGTAGTTTTAAACATTTGGTTCGATGAGCTTTATGTCGATAACACTCAAATCAGCCAAAGGCTAAATTTACGGTTAATAGCCGATACAGACCAAGACCCCAACCGTAGAAGAAGAGCGGCAACAATGGACTCTGCGATAAGAGTAGCTTCATTGGGCGGCTGGACCATAAGAGCTATAATTATGGCCGGAAAAGATAGAAAGGATGGGAAGCAGGAAGCTAAAGCGAGAATGTTAGACTCGCAACCATGGATTGTAGATTCCTACTCAGAAGATACTGGGGAGTGTCACTTAGTTAGGAACGAAAACGACGTGAAGCCGAAGCCCGTCCAAACCGCCCCATGGACCCGTAAAGAATTAAGAGCATCGGTTGAGGCATACTTAGAAATACGTACAGCAGAGATGCAAGGTAACCGAATCAATAAAGCGGCTGTCTATAGACAACTTGAGGAGCGCTTCGATAGGACCGGGAAAGCCTTTGAATTTAGGATGCAAAACATCTCGCACGTATTGTCGCTAATGGGCCGAGAATGGGTAGATGGCCTTAAACCAGCCTCGAATGTTGGACCTACCAACGCAAGCATTATCGAAGAACTAATATACGAACTAGAGGGAAATTCTGCTCCGCCTGTAGCCGCATTCGAGGAGAAAATTAGAGCATCCCTTAAAAAAGGCATAAAGAGCCCCCCAGAAGGTAATCAGTCACCCGGTACTTCAAGCTCCCCCGTCACACAATTCGTTAGGGACCCTGCCGTTGTCGCATGGGTTTTAAACGTGGCCCAAAAGAACTGCGAGTGCTGTAAACAAAAAGCGCCATTCGAAAAAGATGATGGCTCCCCGTTCTTAGAGGTTCATCACGTATTACGCCTTGCCGACGGAGGGCCCGATGTCATATCAAATGCTGTAGCACTATGCCCTAACTGTCACCGAGAGCTCCATTATGGGGTAAATCGAGCCAAACTTACAGAACGCCTTTACGAGTCGATCAAACGCTTAGAGAAGCCTACGGGTCCTTCCTAGGCCATACCACGAGGGTAATTCTCGCCCCGTCGTTTAAATTGTGAGAGGGTTCTGGGGATCGCCTTTATATTGTTGCTAATGCCTGTTTTAACTTAAAGGTTGACAATTAATACCTGAATTTATTTAACTAAACCTAATATTAAGTTAAGCAAGGAAATAATAAGTTGTTCAGTTCGATTAAGAAAAAATGGAACGAGATTCAATTCGAAGCTTCACTAGAAGCAAGAGTCAAACGGGCGAAACTAGTAATTGAAGAGTACGATGGTGTAACTGACGATGACATCGACTATATAAACCAAAAATTCGCCAAATCGATAGTGCTTCGAAATTTAGGAAAAGAGGATCTCGGACAAATAGAATGGGTTACAAATAAAGTCGAACAAGCTAGAAAGGAGCTCGAAAATATGTTCTTACAGGACGGTTACGATAAAGAACTATCTAGAGCTATCTCATTTATTTGTATTGGCTGGGACCAACAAACTTATGAGAAAAACAAGCTAAATAATAATATGACCTTAAACTGTCTGTTAAAAGTACACACGATGTTCAATGGACTATATTCAGAAAAAGACCTACTCAAACGGTAAAAGTGCTTTGTAGTTGAACAACTGGCTTAAAGATAAGTTTGAATCTAAATAAAAAGGATGCCGTTGTCTCCAACAAGCACCCTCTTTACTGTCTACATTAATGTCTACGACGCTTTGTAACTCATTGATTTAAAAGAGATACAAACCGAAAGGCTGGCTTACATCATGCCCGGCATACCGCCGCCCATACCACCCATGCCGCCCATATCAGGCATTGCAGGTGCATCTTTTTGTGGAGCGTCAGTTACCATAGCTTCTGTTGTTAACATTAAACCTGCTACCGATGCCGCAAACTGTAATGCAGAGCGAGTCACTTTAGCTGGGTCTAAAATACCCATTTCTAACATATTGCCGTAAGTGCCATTACCAGCATTGTAACCATAGTTACCTTCACCGTTACGTACTTCATTTAATACTACTGACGCTTCATCACCACAGTTAGATACGATTTGACGAAGTGGTGCTTCCATTGCGCGAAGTGCTACGTTAATACCATGTGTTTGGTCTTCATTAGCACCTTCTAAGTTTTTAATTGCATCAGATACACGAACTAAAGCAACACCACCACCAGCAACTACGCCTTCTTCAACCGCTGCGCGAGTTGCATGTAACGCATCTTCAACACGAGCCTTCTTCTCTTTCATTTCAACTTCAGTTGCTGCACCAACTTTAATTACCGCAACACCGCCAGCTAACTTAGCTAAACGTTCTTGAAGTTTTTCTTTGTCATAATCTGAAGAAGATTCTTCAATTTGACCACGAATTTGACCAACACGTGCTTCAATGTCAGCTTGCTCTCCAATACCGTCGATGATAGTTGTGTTGTCTTTAGAGATCACTACACGTTTCGCCTGACCTAAATCTTCTAATGTTGCTTTTTCAAGCTCCATACCAATTTCTTCAGAAATAACCGTACCGGCAGTTAATGTTGCGATATCTTGTAGCATGGCTTTACGACGGTCACCAAAACCTGGTGCTTTAACTGCAGCTACTTTAACGATGCCACGCATGTTGTTAACAACTAATGTTGCTAACGCTTCACCTTCTACGTCTTCAGCAATAATTAATAACGGCTTACCTGCTTTAGCTACCGCTTCTAACGTCGTTAATAATTCACGGATATTAGAGATTTTTTTATCAACTAATAAAATGAACGGGTTTTCTAATTCAACTGCACCACTTTCCTGATTGTTAATGAAGTATGGTGATAAATAACCACGGTCAAACTGCATACCTTCAACAACGTCTAATTCGTCAGTTAATGCTTGGCCTTCTTCAACGGTGATAACACCTTCAGTGCCAACACGTTCCATTGCAGTAGCAATGATTTTACCAACAGTTTCATCAGAGTTAGCTGAGATAGTACCTACCTGCTCAATCGCTTTGTTATCGGCACATGGCGTTGATAAACCTTTCAATTCTTCAACCGCTGCGATAACCGCTTTGTCGATACCGCGTTTAAGATCCATTGGGTTCATGCCAGCAGCAATTGATTTTAACCCTTCAGTTACAATTGATTGTGCAAGTACTGTCGCAGTTGTTGTACCGTCACCCGCCTCATCATTGGCTTTAGAAGCAACTTCTTTCACCATTTGTGCGCCCATGTTTTCAAACTTGTCTTCAAGTTCGATTTCTTTTGCCACAGAAACACCATCTTTAGTGATTGTTGGGCCACCAAATGATTTGTCTAAAACAACGTTACGGCCTTTAGGGCCTAACGTTACTTTTACTGCATCTGCTAGAATGTTTACACCGTTAAGCATTTTAACGCGTGCGTCATTACCAAATAATACGTCTTTTGCCATTTTAAATTCCTTAAATTTCAGTTTAGATGGAGCTAAGCTCTACATCATCAATAAATTATTTTTGTGTTACTCAACGATAGCTAAAATATCTGATTCACTTAGAATCAAAACTTCTTCACCATCGATTTTTTCAGTCTTAACACCGTAACCTTCATTAAAAATCACTTGGTCACCAACTTTTACGTCTAAAGCACGCACTTCACCGTTTTCTAAAATACGGCCATTGCCAACAGCTACTACTTCACCGCGAGTAGATTTCTCAGCAGCGCTGCCCGTTAAAACAATACCGCCGGCAGATTTTGACTCTACTTCTTTACGTTTGATGATTACGCGATCGTGTAATGGACGAATGCTCATTGATTTCTCTCCTGAGATATAAACTTACTATTAGGGTTTAACAAAATTGTTTGAGTTAGAAATGGGGGTGTTTTATCACTTCACAAGTCCCCCAATAAAATTTTTTAATCTTTTCGCTCATACTCGCCATCAATGGTTTGTCCACGATGGGGTTGAGTGCCAATACTAGGCTCTTTATTAGTAACGCTATCAGGTTTAACACTACGCTCTTCTGGCTGGCCATAAACGGTATGATGATGAAAAGCAAACCCTTGCCCAGCGCCAATACTTGATACGGTTAAGTGGCGTTGTACTGCACCAATTAACAGCGTTCTAAATTGCGGGATAAGTAGCGATAAACCAAAAATATCGGTCACAAAGCCGGGGGTCACCAAAAGTACACCAGCAACTAACAGTAATAAGCCAGCAACAATATCTTCCGAGGGCATTTCTCCCATGGCCATTTTATTTTGTAACGATTGAACGGTGGCCATACCTTGCTGTTTAACATTTTTAGCGCCTAGCCATGCTGTGATAATAACTATTGCAATTGTTGGCCAAACCCCAAGCATTGCACCTACTTGCATTAACACAGCAATTTCAATAATTGGAATAACAATAAATAAGAAAAATAAAATTTTAAACATGCAATACCCAGAAAAAAAGACGGTGAAACTTATATGGGGGTATTCAGGTCTATTTCAAGCAACTGGTATCAGGTAGGTGCTGTTGTTACACTCGTAAAGAGAAAAATAAGCTCACAGTATTTGTGTTAAGTTTCATTTAAGGAAAAGTCATTAATGTACCAAGTCGTTTTATCAACCTGTCCCAATACGCAAGTAGCAGAACAGATTGCATCCGCACTGGTGACTGAGCAATTAGCCGCTTGTGTTAATATCTTGCCGAAGATCAAGTCTATTTATCAGTGGCAAGGTAAAATAGCTTGTGATGATGAAGTGCAGCTGATAATTAAAACAAAAACTGAACACTTTACCGATGTTAGTGATAAAATATCACAATTGCATCCGTATGATACGCCAGAAATCATTGCTTTAGATATAGCACAAGGCAATCACTCTTATTTACAATGGATAGATGAGTCGTTAACCAAATGATAAATAGAAATTTTTTACTCGTATGCTTTGTTTCATTAACTACGTTACTAGCCGCAATACCAAGCACATACGGTCAATCTTCGATTTTTGATACATCTGCTTCCTCTTTATTCAATAATGAAGATGAATTTTTAAAACCGGATCAAGCATTTGTCTTTAATTTTGATCAGCAAAACAACACGTTAATTCTGACGTTTGATATCGCCGATGGTTACTACCTGTACAAAAAACAATTTAAATTTACTGGTGAAAAGATAACGTTCAATCCAGTGTCTTTACCTACTGGAAAAGATCATGAAGATGAGTTTTTTGGTAAACAGCAAATATATGTCGATCAGTTATCGCTTACAGTGCCGCTCAGTTCAGTCGATGAAGAGGGTAAAATTCACGTTCGTTATCAAGGCTGCGCAGAAGCAGGGTTATGCTTTCCGCCAATCATAAAAACAATTGAGTTAAATACTATTCACTCTGGCTCAAACGCTGTGTTATCTGCTTTAAATCTGTCGACTGGGTCAAAGTCTCCTAGTAACAGTTCAGCTATTTCACAACAATCATCAGCAGAAAATAGCGAGCAGCATCAACTTGTTGATTTGCTAAAAGGCAATGATCTGCTGTTCACCCTCATTGCCTTTTTCATTGGCGGATTATTACTGTCTTTCACACCTTGCGTCTTCCCGATGTACCCTATTTTAACCGGTATTATTGTTGGGCAAAAAGATAAGTTATCAACGAAAAAAGCCTTTAGCTTATCTTTTATTTATGTTCAAGGTATGGCCATTACCTATACAATTTTAGGGATTGTTGTGGCACTAGCAGGCGCACAATTTCAAGCTATGTTTCAACACCCATATGTACTAATTACCCTAAGCATTCTGTTTATCTTTTTAGCCTTATCAATGTTTGGCGTCTTTAATTTAGCACTTCCTAATAGCTGGCAGAACAAGCTCAATAATTTAAGCAATAGTCAACAAGGGGGATCATATTTAGGAGTATTATCCATGGGCGCTATTTCTGGCCTTGTTGCTTCTCCTTGCACCACAGCGCCATTAACAGGGGCCTTGCTTTATATCTCACAGTCGGGTGATATTTTACTCGGCGGCTTCGCCCTTTATGCATTGAGTTTAGGCATGGGTTTACCTTTATTAATTTTAGGAAGCTCTGGTGGTAAATTATTACCTAAAGCTGGTAATTGGATGAATGTCATCAAAAACATTTTCGGCCTTTTACTACTCGCGGTGCCTATTTTCTTACTGGAACGTTTAATTCCTGAACTTATCGCGAATATTTTATGGATAACACTATTGCTAACAACCGCTAGCTATTTTTATGTGGTCAACCATGGCTCAAAAGCAAATTTATGGTTTGGTGTGCGTAGCTTAGTGATTTTCTTAATGATGTTTTATGGGGCGATACAAGCTTATCATTTGATCTATCCAAATATGGCTTCCTCTGCTTCACAAGTGCAACATGAAGAAAAATTTATCAAAGTGAAATCGCTTGATGAACTGCACCAATTGGTTAAGCAATCCAATGACAGCAACAAAACCGTCATGGTAGATCTTTATGCCGATTGGTGTATTGCCTGTAAAGAGTTTGAGAAATACACCTTTACCGCACAGAAAGTTAAACAAGCACTAAAAAATACGGTACTCGTTCAAATGGATCTAACCGACATGGGCGATCCTAATTCGCGCGCCATGATGGACCAATATCAAATATTGGGATTACCCTCAATTTTATTCTTTGATCTAAATGGCCAAGAGTTAACTCAACAACGCGTCACAGGATTTATGGGACCAGACGAATTCGCAGAGCACGTCAATCGCCTCTTTAAAGATTAAGTCTTGTTTAGTCGTAGTGAACTAAGCATAGGTTCACTACGACACAATGGTTTGCGCTGTTGTTTTCCAAAAGCCGTCAACCACTTGCTTATCGATAAACTCGAGTAACTCTCTATCTGGAATAGGTTTAGAAAAGTAATAGCCTTGAATAATATCGCAATTACTCTCGGATAAACTTCTTAACTGCGCGCTACTTTCAACGCCTTCAGCAACAACGGTCAAACCTAAATTCTTCACCATAGCGATGGTTGAAGTAATGATCTGATAATCGGCATGGTTTTCTAGCATACCAAAAATAAAACTTTTATCGATTTTGATCACATCAACAGGCATTTTCTTGATATAAGCGAGTGAAGAATACCCCGTACCAAAGTCATCAATAGCAAAGGAAAAGCCTATTTCTTTTAAGTTATTCATCATATCGATGGCGCGATCAATATCTTTTACTAAGGTTTGTTCTGTCAGCTCTAATTCAAAAAGGCGTGCTGGTAAGGCAAACTCTCTTAATAAACCTTGTAAATACCGAGGTAAGTTAACATCAACAAATTGTCCGGCAGATAAGTTAATGGCAATACGGACATTCTTAAGCCCAATAGCCTGTAACTGCTGTACCACTTCAAAACACCGTCTGATCACCCAATAACCAAGTTCTACCATGTGCTCAGAATTTTCCAGAATAGGAATAAAATCATCCGGCGAAATCATACCTTTTTCGGGGTGCTGCCAACGCAATAAGGCTTCAAAGCCATAAATTTTATTGTTTTTCGCCATCACTTGTGGCTGTAAACTAATGCTAAACTGGCCTTTAGCTAACGCTTGTCGCACTTCAGTTTCCATCATCACACGGAACGCAACACGTTGATACATATCCTGATGATAGATATGAAATTGATCGCCACCGTTATCTTTAGCTTCGTACATGGCGATATCCGCCTGACTCACTAATTGCTCTGGTTTGGTCAATTCATCGTTACTAAAAGCAATACCAATACTCGTGGAAACATAAAAAATACTTGAACCAATTTTTATTGGCTCTTTAAAGCGCTCCAAAATTTGCTGAGCAACAGGAATGGTATCTTGCTCACTATTAACATGACTTAATACCACAACAAATTCATCACCACCAAAACGACACGCTAAATCAATGTTGCGCACGCTTAATCGAACGCGTTTAGCTGCTTCAATCAGTAATTTATCACCTTCACCATGACCGTGACTGTCATTAACTTTTTTAAAATCATCGAGATCTAAAAATAATACCGCGACACCATGCTTATAACGCGCAATATTCGCCACGGCTTTTTTTAATTGGTAATTCAACATATTGCGATTAGGTAAACCGGTTAACAAATCATACATCGCAATGTTTTCCAGCTCTTTGGTTTTCTGTTCTACCTCAATATTGAGCTGCTCCAATTCAAAGCTCAATTCTGTTGCAGCATCCGCGACACTATCAAGTTCATCAGCAAACAAGCGACGACGGTTTAGCTGGATCAAACGAAACTTTTCAAACTCTTTGCGTGCCAATAATGGCAAGGCATTAGATAATTTTAATATTCGGTTAGCAAAAGGGTTCGTCACAAAGAAAACCAATATTGCAAGGGTGATAAATATCAGTAAGGCAGAAAGTAAAAACTGTAAACGATGCTGATGATATTCCTCAGCGATAGAGGTCACATCATCGACTAACAACAACAAGTATTGACGCTCTGCCGACACAGATAATGGGATCAAATTAATTAAATAATGCTGCTTGGCAAGCTTTACTTGCAAGCCTTTCTCTTTCACTGAGCTCACTAGATTTTCTGGCGGTATTTGCTGGAATACCTGCTTCATCATTCTGGCATTTGACGCCGAAATAAAAGTAATATCAGACATGATTGCTTGAGCAGAATTTTCAAAACTAACTATAGATATTTCACTGTTAAGCGCTTGATTTATTGAATAAATAATATCAATAAGTGAGATGGTCATTGCCAACACAACGGGCTCCCCGTTGGTCGATAACAGAGGAATTGCCATTAATTGCAAACATTGTTGTGCACAAGTGAGTTGATACCAAGGTTGCTGGTCATTAAATGCAGATTCTGCCGCAAACTTTACATCTTGTTCGAGTTTACTTGATTGATAAAGTAGCTCACCGCTTTGATTGATTAACCAAATATTTTCAACATTATGATTGATTTGCAAGGCATCAAATTGACGATCTAAGGCAGTCACTAACGCCTGCTCACCACCACTACCGTTATGTTGTATCACATCATTAAATGACTCAACCCATAAACCTAATTGCTCTTTCGCGACCTCGCTGTGTATTCTCAATTGCTCTTGCCCCTGAGCAATTTTTTCTATTTGAAAGCGCTTAAATTCTTTATTAAGACGATCAATAGACATTACCGAGATGCCCGCACTTAATAACATTAACGCGCCAACGACTAACAATAATAACTTGTTCGATACGCTGATAAATAACTTGCTCATAAGCTAAAACCAATACATCAATTGCATCGCTAAAATATTCCAGTCTTCTTGGTCATTGCGTTGAGCATCGGGCATAACAATAGGTGTTAAACGCGCAGTACCAGCAATATGATGATACTCCATCTGCAAGCGAAGTGAGGCATTAATATCGTAATATACCCCAAAGGTTAGATCGTTTTGATAGGCAAAATAATGCGGCACTAAACCAAATGATCCGGCAGCTAATTGACTACCATTTTTATCATCTTTATCCACATAAAAACGCTCAGCGCGCGCTAATAAAGACAAATGACTGCTATATTGATATTGCGCCTGAAGATAAGCTCCCTGACCAATCGACTTCTTACTAAATCCATCAAAGTACAGGCCCGTTAACAAAAAGTTTTGTTGAAAGAATTCAGTACTAAATTGCCACTTCTCTCCTTCATATAAAATATTACCGGTATACTGCTGAAAGCTAAAACCTGCATCAGTAAACATATCGGTACTGACATGCTGATAGTTAAAATCAGAATCAAGTAAAGAAAAACCAAATTGCCAAGGTGAAAACTCAGGTTGCCAGTAAATGCTAAATTGCGCATCAAATTCTTGTTCCCCCTTACCTGACACTGAATCGCCCAATAAAAGTTTAGCATCTTTGCGACTTAATGAAGACGCACCATAATTAACATTAATATCGATATCACCAATGTGTTCACCACTATAGCTGATCTTTAATGCCGCACCATCACTCCCCATGGCAATATCTCTAAAGCCATCAAAATAAACAGACTGAGGTAAAATAATACTGGGCCGAGCATGGGGGACATCTCGGGTACTAGAATACAACCAGTTATTATTCTTATAGCGACCAAGATAAAAGTTCACCAGCCAGTGTTCATTTTGAAAGACACTAAAATCAATCAACGCATAATCAATTCTTGCCCCTTCAACAAAACGGTTACCACCATTTAAATAAACTGCCTGCCCGGTTAATCGCACCACATCATTTAATTGATAAGATGCATTGATACCTAACTCGGTTAAATCAGTCGACATCCCTTCATTGTCAGTGACAAAATTGGTGCCATTAACATTGATCAAACCTTGTGATAAAAAGCCATGCGTTTGCCAGCTTTTATTGTTTAATTCTTGGCTGTAGCTAAAGAAACTAAGCAAGGCTCCTAAAAACAAACCGCCCTGTATAAAACTTTTTTTCACTATGTGCTCACTTTGACATTTTAACAACATTGATATGTCCACCTTCACTTACTTTATCCACATAGCCAATTGCGCCAGGAGTAATTCTTACTAATCGTTCTATTTCTTGTTGAGAAGAGATTTTACGTGGTACCACACCTAAACCAGAAAAAGTTAACTTATTCCAGATCCTATCAAGTTTGTACGGAAAAATTTTTAGATATTGAGTTGCAAATTGGATATGTACATCATGCTGACTGGGTAACACAAACACCACAATAGGTGTATCATCAGACCAACGCTGTTGGCGCATGGTAAAGATTCGTCGCAATTGTGTAGTATCAATAGCAGACACGTTGACCGATTGATGAGTAATAACATCTATAGCGAGTACAGGTCTCACCATTACTAACATTACAATCAATAAACAAAACTTAAGAATATGAAAGATAATGATATCCTTATCATTGGTAAACTGAAGCTCACTCAAGCAAGGCCTGAAATAAACTATTCACAATGATAAATAGCTAAGTAATTAAATTTATTGCGAATAGAACCATATTTTCTAGGATAAAGTCTAGTCAAAATCAGCGAAATAACAAATTTTTTACATCATTTGCTCATTAAATCACCCCTAAAAAGAGATTAGACCAGTATTTTGCTGCTAATTTCGGCGAAAACACTATAATATGCGATTAATTTTATAAGTTACTGCAAATATCAGTTCATTATTCCATTCTTACTGAAATTATGTGATGATATTGCTATTAACAAACTTTAACCGGTATTTTAAGAAAGATGGCAGCAAAGTTTAATATTTTAGTGCTTAATGGCCCAAACCTAAATATGTTAGGAAAGCGTGAACCAGAAATTTATGGTGCTTTGTCATTAGCCGAAATAATCAATGAATTAACAACTATTGCAAGCGCACGTGATATTGCATTAACCCATCTGCAATCAAATGCCGAACATGAATTAATTACTAAGATTCACCAATCGTTTGAGCACATCGATTTTATTATTTTTAATCCTGCAGCCTTTACCCATACAAGTATTGCATTAAGAGATGCATTACTGGCCGTTAATATCCCTTTTATTGAATTACATTTATCAAATGTCTATGCCAGAGAAGAGTTTCGACATCACTCATATTTCTCAGACATAGCAAAAGGTGTTATTTGTGGACTTGGCAGCAAAGGTTATCAATACGCATTAGATGCTGCTCAAGATTGGTTAAACAAAAATACGAAGTGATTGAATACCATTTCAGTCACTAAATCACAGTCATCAATAGAGAGTTATAAGGTAATCCCATGGATATTCGTAAAATTAAAAAGCTAATCGAATTAGTTGAAGAATCAGGAATTAACGAATTAGAAATAGCAGAAGGTGAAGAGTCTGTAAGAATCAGCCGTGGTGGTACAGTTGTTAGTGCTCCAGCACCTGCTCTAGCACCGGCACCAGTTGCAGCTCCAGCACCTGTAGCAGAAGCCCCAGCAGTAACGGCTGCAGAGCCTGCAGCCATTGCTGGCCACGTAGTACGTTCGCCAATGGTGGGGACATTTTATTCAGCAGCTTCTCCGGATGCACCTGCATTTGTTGAAGTAGGTCAACATGTTAATGCTGGTGATACGCTTTGTATTTTAGAAGCCATGAAAATGATGAACCAAATCGAAGCCGATAAATCAGGGGTTATCAAAGAAATTTTAGCAAGCAACGAAGATGCTATCGAATTTGATCAACCGCTATTCATCATTGAATAAGCCCAACCAGTAAGGGTAATTTCATGTTAGAAAAAGTCGTTATCGCCAATCGAGGCGAAATTGCACTGAGAATTCTCCGTGCATGTAAAGAATTAGGCATCAAAACAGTTGCAGTTCATTCAACAGCTGATCGCAATCTAAAACACGTATTGCTAGCAGATGAAACCATTTGTATTGGTAAAGCTCCAGCTACTGATAGTTATTTAGATATTCCTAGTATCATCACTGCTGCCGAAGTCACTAATGCTGTTGCTATTCATCCTGGCTATGGCTTTTTAGCAGAAAACGCAGACTTTGCCGAGCAGGTTGAACAATCAGGTTTTGCCTTTATCGGTCCCAAAGCAGAAAGCATTCGTTTAATGGGTGACAAAGTGTCAGCGATTAAGGCGATGAAAGCTGCTGGTGTACCTTGTGTGCCTGGCTCTGATGGGCCATTAACAAGTGATGATGAACTAAACCTTGCCCACGGTAAGCGTATTGGTTACCCCGTCATCATCAAAGCTTCAGGCGGCGGCGGTGGTCGTGGTATGCGTGTTGTGCGTGAAGAAAGCGAATTATTAGAAGCGATTCAATTAACAAAATCCGAAGCACGAGCCGCTTTTAACAATGACATGGTTTATATGGAAAAATTCCTTGAAAACCCTCGTCATGTTGAAATCCAAGTGATGGCGGATGGTCAAGGTGGCGCCATTCATTTAGGTGAACGTGACTGTTCAATGCAACGTCGTCATCAAAAAGTAGTTGAAGAAGCGCCAGCACCAGGTATCACCCCTGAAATGCGTGCTAAAATTGGTCAGCGCTGTTGTAATGCTTGTATTGAGATTGACTACCGTGGTGCAGGTACTTTTGAGTTCTTATATGAAAATGGTGAGTTTTATTTCATTGAGATGAACACTCGTATTCAAGTAGAGCATCCGGTAACAGAAATGGTAACGGGTGTTGACTTGATCAAAGAGCAACTTCGCGTTGCCGCTGGACAACCATTATCATATAAACAAGAAGATATTAAAGTGGCCGGTCACGCAATTGAGTGCCGTATTAATGCGGAAGACCCACGCACGTTCATCCCTTCTCCAGGTAAAATTACTCGTTTCCACCCACCAGGTGGTATGGGTGTACGTTGGGATTCTCATATCTATGCCGATTATTCAGTACCTCCTCATTATGACTCAATGATTGGAAAATTAATCACTTACGGTGATAATCGCGATGTCGCTATCGCTCGTATGCGTAATGCATTAAAAGAGTTAGTCATAGATGGTATTAAAACCAATATTGCATTACACCAAGACATTTTAACCGATCAAGGTTTTGTCAATGGTGGTGCGAATATTCATTATCTAGAGAAGAAACTTTCTGATACTGAATAATTGACACATGTTATATAAAGCCCTGCAATGCAGGGCTTTTTTATGTGCTTAATTTTATCTAGGTGTGGTGACATCAACTATAACCCGAGTGATAGCCAGCAAAGATAAAAAAAGGTAAAATAAGACGCAGTTTAAGAGATTGTACTCAGCAAAAGATCAGGTAGTAATGATGAATGAAGTAGATGAAAAACCGCAACCACCAGCTGACGGTGAATGCTGTGACAGTGCCTGTGATCCCTGTGTATGGGATCATTATTACGCTGAGTTAAAAGCTTGGCGTTTGAGACAGGTGAAACTCAAAGAACAAGCAGAAAAGCCAACAACTGAGCAATAAAAAAAGCCGAGTACAGCTCGGCTTTTAATCACTCTCATCTGAGCTGAACCTAAAAAGTCATTGACTTAATCACACATAGCGATGATCGCATCAACCAGTTTATTAATGCCCGACGAAGCTTCTACCAAAGACATTGCCAGCATATAAGCAGGTGTTGTTACTAATTTACGCTGCTTATCAATCACAACGTCATTCACTTCACAATTAATATGATTCAAGCCCATCGCTTCCAATTGAGCAGCAACGCCTTGGTCTTTACCTATTGTTGCAGATGCTCCCTTGCCATAAACAAAGCTAATTAGCGTTGGGGCTATACACATATACCCAGCCGGCTTGTTTGCCTGTTTAAATTGCTGGCACGCCGTTAATACTTGCTCATTGATCTGACAATTTTCACCATGAATAGCAAAGTCACATAAATTTTTTGCAGCGCCAAAGCCACCGGGAACAATTAAGGCATCAAACTCATCCGCATTTAATTGCTCAACATCTTCTATATCACCACGAGCGATACGTGCTGATTCTTCCAAGACATTTCGGCTTTCACTGGTCATGACCTCACCATTGAGATGATTAATCACATGATGTTGCTCTATATTCGGCGCAAAACAGCGATAGCTCGCCCCTTTCTGCTCAATAGCTAAAAGCGTTAATACCGATTCATGAATTTCACTGCCATCATAAACACCACTGCCAGATAATATAATTGCGATTTTCTTCATTAAACTTCCTCTGCTTGTTTCTGTTTACGGCTAAATTTACCCAATATCTGAGACAATAATACCACAATGATCGAGCACCACATTAACAAGGCAAAGGGCAAGGCAGTATCATTATGAAAATAGGCTAATATCGGACCGGCTAATGCACCGATACCAAAACGCAGCGTACCGATCACCGCCGTCGCCGTACCAGATTCATTAGGAAACTCTTGTAATACTAGCGCATCAGTATTTACCGCTATCATTGAAATACTGCCCATTAACGGTAATAACGTCACTATGGTAAAAATTAACGGTAGTTGCCAATAATTAACTAACACAAGCCCGGAAGAAGCCAACAAAGCAACAATGAGCCCATAACTTAGCATCACTCTTGAACCTTTGCGCACCACTAAGCGTGTATTAATAAAATGTGCACTCATCAACCCTAGTACATTCATACCAAACAGCATACTAAACGCAAACTCCGATACCTGATACACCGTTAAGTAAACAAATGAAATAGACGTGATAAAAGCAAAAAATGCCAGTGACACCACCATAGAAGAGATCAAATCGAGACGAGCACTGTGATGGGATAACACAATCTGATATCGTCTAATAAAACTGGTATGCTGTTGTTCAGTATCACGTTTTGCTTCGGGCAAATACCAAGCAACAAAACATAAAACCACTACGCTGTATGCAGCTAAAACAAAGAAAATAGCCTGCCAGCTATGCAAAAGCAAAACACTACCAATCGTGGGGGCAATCATAGGTGCCAACATCATGATCATCGAGACATACGAAAAGCCTTTCGCTGTATTTTTGCCATAGCGTTCTCGGATGGTGCCAGGCACAACCACAGTGGCGGCGCTGCTAATAAATGCCTGCATAAATCGCAAACCAATAAACTGCTCTATCGTGCTTGAAAATGGTAAACAAAAGCTGATCACGGCAAAACCCGATAACCCTATTATCACCAGTTTTCGTCGGCTATATTTATCAGAAAGAGGACCAAAAAATAATAAGCCTAGTGCATAGCCCAACAAGTAAACACTTAAGCTATTTTGCACACTCGGTATATTGGTATTAAATTGTTCTGCCAACAACGGCATCGCTGGCAAATACATATCAATTGCTAACGGTGATACCGCAATCACTGATGCCAGCAATGGCAGCAACACGGTCACCGAAATCAAATGCGGCTCATGCGTTGTTAAAGATGTTTTTTCCTTACTCATCTATTATCGGTCACCCTTTGGGTATTGATGTACTAATTGACCAAGCGTCTGAATAGCCTTCTCGATGGCCTCACTCCATTTCTCACCATAACTGATGCGCATATAGTTTTTATGTTTTCCAGCTGGTGAAAATATTTCGCCCGGCGAGAAGCTGATGCCCTTTTCGATCGCTTGAAAGAAAAGTTTACTGGTATCGACATGGGAACGACAGCGGATCCACAGCACACTGCCCCCTTTAGGTTGAGAAATACATACCTCACTTGGGAAGTGTTCTGCGATTAAAGCACGCATTCGTTCACAATTGTAACGTAGGGTTTTACGTAATACTTGCAAGTGGCGATCATACTCACCACTTAATAAATAATCCGTCAAAGTCCATTGCTGAAGCATTGCGGTTGAACATGACATCGCACGTTTTATACGTTTCGCTGCTTCTTCAAACTTACCAGGGATCAACCAACCAACGCGATAGCCTGGTGCTGCCGTTTTGGAAAACGATGAACACGTCATGACCAGCCCTTTTTCCGAATATAACTGCGCAGGAATAGGACGTTGCTCACTGTAATAAAGATCACTATAAACCTCATCTTCAATGAGCGGGATATCCCTTGACTCCAGCAGCTTCACTAACCTTTGTCGCTGTTCGTTATTCATCATTGACCCGAGCGGGTTGTTGATGGCGGTGGAAAAAAGGCACGCCTGTACTGGGTGCTGGTCTAATACCTGTTCAAGAGAATCAACACAAACCCCTTGCTCTGTACAAGTGTATACTTCAAGTGCTTTCATGCCTTGACTTTCAATCAACTCAATCAAGCCAAAATAACAAGGTGACTCTACTGCAATAATATCACCAGGTTTTGCTACACATTGCAGCGCAATCGCAATAGCTTCTTGTGCACCATTGGTGATCACCATGTCCTGATGATCGACAGCCACCCCTTGTTCTTGGTAACGTAACGCTAAGGTTAAACGCAATTTTGCATCACCATTGACTGGACCGTAACTTACCGCTTTTTCTGATACTTTCGTTAACACTGACCGCATCAACCTTGCCAACGCTTTATCCGGTGGATGTGCATTCACGGGATTAGAAATCCCCAAAGCAACAGTATCCGGAATGTGTATTGCGTCATACACCTGTTCAATCAGGCTACGACATGACACTTCAACCGGTTGACAACACGCCCATTTACTTGGCATCGGCAACAAGGTTCTCGCTTGTTTTGCCTTTAAATAATAGCCCGATTGTGGGCGTGCACAAATCATTCCCTGACGCTCTAACTCAATATATGCTTGCTTCACCGTTGGCACACTAATGTCGAACTGTTTACTCAGTTTTCTTAAACTGGGTAGCTTATCACCGGGCTTTAATGCACCACTTTTTTCTTGTCGTTCAATAAAATCAATGACTTGTTGATATAAAAACTCAGGTGCCGACTTATCTAATAATCGCATAAAACTGTATAGGTTTCATTTTCATTTTTCTGTGTATGTTATTACAACAAAATTTCGATACACTGTCCATCATCAACCACACATCACTTGATGTTTGTTTATTCTGACCATAAGGAGATTGCACAATGACTTTTACTTACATCATAAAACAACTTATCCACCAATGGATTAAAGCCATGGCAAAAAGCCAGATGGCGCAACAACTTGTGGCACAAGAAACTCCTAACATTGCATTAACTGAGCAAGCAAACAATTGCGCTTCCTGCTGTAAATAAGGTAAACCTTAATGAACAATTTTCTGCTCTATATGTTGACTGTGCTAATTTGGGGCTCCACTTGGATAGCCATCAATTATCAATTAGGCGAAGTCAGTAATGAAGCATCACTAAGCTATCGCTTTGGTCTTGCTGCACTTGTGCTCTTTGCCTACTGCAAACTGAAAAAGCACTCGCTAAGCTTTCAGCTAAAACATCATGGGCAGTTTTTCTTTTTTGGCTTGACTTTATTCAGTGCAAATTACTTTTTCCTTTACAGCGGACAACAATATATTAACTCCGCACTGACTTGCATCGCTTTTTCGTTGATTTTATTTGCCAATATTATCAATGCAAAAATTTGGTATAACACCCGTATTTCTAAGCGGGTATACCTAGGTGGCTTTATCGGTATTAGCGGTATCACTACCTTGTTTTGGCCAGAAATTTACCTGACAGAATTTGGCGATCAAGTGCTTTTAGGTTTGTTGTTATGTGTGATAGGTACTCTGTTTGCGTCAACCGGTAACATGTTGTCAATTGGTCATCAACGTAAGCAACTTCCCCTTTTACCAACCACCGCTTGGGGCATGTTCTATGGAGCATCTTTCATGGCGCTGGTCAATGTACTACAAGGGAAAAGTTTTGGCTTTGACATGTCCTTACCCTATGTATCGTCCCTGCTTTATTTATCTATTTTTGGCTCAGTGATCGCCTTTAGTTGCTATTTAACGTTACTTAATAATATTGGCGCCCATAAAGCATCTTACAGCTCGATTATGTTTCCAGCAGTGGCTGTGATTATTTCCACTTTTGTTGAGGACTTTCAATGGAGCGGCTACACCATAATCGGCTTTTTGCTGATCGTTATCGGTAATATTATTGTCTTAACACCAACAAAGGTATGGTATCGCTTTTATCGTAATCCCCCTCAACCAAGCTCATTTTCAACATAAAGTAATTTCCTTCTGTGGCATTGCACATTAGAGCCGTGCAAATTGCACAACGGCTTGAGGATACCTTCCCCTCAAGCCGTTTTTTTTTATTGCTAGCTACCTATAGGAGAACCAGGTGGTAAGCTAATGTTCGATGCAGGGGGCATAAGTTCATTATGAGTTAAACCATAGCGTATTTGCTGCGCCAATAAGGCAAAATGCGCCCGATATGATTGATATTGTCGCGACGAGGATTTTTTAGTTAACCACTTTTCCAAAGCAGTTAACGTCACAAAAACTTCTGCTCGAACTTCACTCACTACCCCTTGCTCTTGCCACAGCGCAAGTAACTGCTCTATCACCTGCTGATTAACCCGTTGTTGTACCAATGAAGCAAGCCCAGACTGACTCGGTAAGTGGATGGTCTGATCAATTAACTGCTCAAATAATTGCCCTACTGACAAAATATTTTCATCACGCACCGCTTGTTGCTGCAATCGTGCTAAGCGCGCACTATTTAACAATAAAGTGAGGGTATGTTTTGCACTGGCTTGCGCCGCGGACACAGGATCAAACGTTAACCCAGTTTGGCTGGTGAAACTTTCGCGATCACGTTGATAGCCATAAGCTTTTGGCGGGATCAAGTTGATAATATGCTCCGGCAAGGTCAAAGTATCACTTGCTAACGTATCCAGTAACGCCGCAAAAGCTTGCTGTTGTCGTTCACCACTTACCGGCTGTAAAGAGTTAGTGAACGCCTGCTCACGCACTTGGTATTGATAATCAACACCCGCTATTAATTTAACCGCAGCTTCAACCTGATAACGATGAAAATTATAAATTGGCACAAGCACTCGCTCTAATTCTGACAACGGGGTATCCACCGGAATACTGGTAATGCCAAAATCAGCCAAGGCTTTGGCACGAACGGCTAAGACTCGTTGTAACTCTTGTGCAGCATTCGCTCCATTATCCCACAAATGACCGCTAACATGTGCGCCTGAACGCGGCCTTGCATCGGCATCTGACATATACAACAAGCCTTTATTTTGCGCTGCTTTAATGGTTTGCGCTAAATATTGGGGTTCATCAGAGCGAACGTCAGCATAACCATAAGCAATCACATGCTTATCCCAAACACCAATTTTATCGTCATATGCTTGCGATAAGTCTATTTCACCATTTGTTAACGTGATCAAAGGGTGCGGATAATCCATCACTGAGGCACGATTATTCACACTGGCTGCAAAGTTATGGGCAATACCCAATGTATGACCAACTTCATGCGCTGCTAATTGACGAATACGGGCTAACGCCATTTCTTTCATCTCACTGGTATCGGTTTGCTTAGAGGTAAACGGAGAAGTTAGCCCTAATGCGATAAGATAGTCTTGTCTGACCCTAAGCGAACCTAAGGTCACGTGGCCTTTAATAATTTCACCAGTGCGAGGATCAATCACAGATGCGCCATACGACCAACCTCGAGTTGCACGATGAACCCACTGGATCACGTTATAGCGTACATCCATAGGATCAGCATCTTCAGGTAACATTTTCACTTGGAAAGCATTTTTATAACCAATCGCAGCAAAGGCTTGATCCCACCATTTAGCACCATCAAGTAACGCACTGCGTACAGGCTCAGGCACACCGGCATCTAAGTAATAAACAATAGGCTCTACTGCTTCACTTATTTTTGCACTAGGATTTTTCTTGGCTAAACGATGACGTGGGATCACTCGTTTAACGAGAGGTTCATCAATGGCACTGGCATAATCGGCAAAACTGATCGCCCAAAAACCGCTGTAAGGGTGAAAAGCACGACTTTGATATTTATCATCTGGCAACTTGATCAATGAATGATGCAAATTAACCGTTACCGCATGAGAGTCAGGCGTCACTGAGCGCAAATATTTACCGGCACCACTGCCTTTATAAGTCACCCGTGCTTCTAATTCGGTATTTTCAGGAAATGCTTTACTGCGTTTGGCATACAAACCACTGCGACTGCTATCAATACTAAAGCTGCCTTGCTTTCTTTGCTTTAATTTTTCACTGATATTATGAATATCTGATAACAAGAACGGGGTATAATCAACCAAAACAGACTGACCATCATCACTTGTTTGAGCAACGTTAAAGCCCCAAATTATAGAGCTGGCAAATGCTTGCTCGACCGCTTGCTGTTCTAACTTGTTTTTACTGTTGGCGCGGTAATAACTATTTTTCTGTCGCAAAAATACTTTATTTCCCACCCGTTCAAACTGGACTAGGCGTGTATCGCCTAATTGGCCACGATCTAGCCCGATATCATTAGAGCCAATTCCTTGCGGTAATGAACTTTGAAATAAAAACTCTTGCTCAAACTTATCGATGACTAAATAGACCTTACCGCTAGTATCATCCAAGTAAAATGAAAAATAGCCTTGATGATGAGTTTTCCCTTCCACAAACTCTGTATAATTGGCTGACACCGACAATGAAAAAATACTACATACGAGTAATAAAAGTATATTTTTAACTAAGTGCATTGATATCCCTTTTAATTTTAAAAAATCAGTTAAATTTATAGCATTTACGCTACAGAAAACCGTTCATTTATTGTTATAATTAGCGTGAAAGTTAGGGTGTAATATTTCAATTTTACTAATTGAATCTTTATTATTGGTTAAATTATCAGTAATTTTAACGCGCCAGTTTAATGTTAGTTGAACAAAAAGTGACTAAAAAAAGCCCAACAAATATAATATACAATTTACTCAAACACGAGTATTTCACTCAAAATTAGGTAAAACAATGCAACGACTTGCCCCAGCTCTACGTGAAGATAACGTACCTTTAGATTTAATTTCTCTGATCAAAACTATCTTAGCAGCCACCAAAGAGATTTCTTTTCGTGTCAGTCAGGCACACTTAGGGGGCTTAATGGGCTCTACCTTAGATGAAAATATTCAGGGTGAAGTGCAAAAGAAGTTAGATGTTGTGGCAAATGAATTATTTAAAGATATTTTATTAGAATCAGGGTTTGTTAAAGCCATTTCTTCAGAAGAAGAAGATACCTCTGTTGCTGGTGAGCCAAAAGGAAAATTTATCGTTTCATTTGACCCGCTAGATGGCAGCTCAAACATTGATATCAACTCACTCATAGGTACAATTTTTTCAATCCATGAATCTCGCCCAGAGTTGGCTGCTGACGACCCTGATCAATTTAAGCAAGCGGGTCACAAACAAGTATGTGCCGGTTATGTGCTTTATGGTCCATCCACCATGCTAGTGATGACTACAGGTCAAGGAACACATTTTTATGTCTTAGATCGTACCCATGGCGGTTATCTATTGGTGCAACGAAATGTGCAAATCCCTCAGGATACACAAGAATTTGCCATTAATATGTCGAATCAACGCTTTTGGCAACAACCCATGCAAAATTATATTAACGACCTAGTGGCCGGTGATACAGGACCACGAGGTAAAAACTTCAACATGCGTTGGATTGCAGCTATGGTAGGCGATATTCACCGCGTATTGACTCGAGGCGGCATATTTACCTATCCTGCTGATAACAAAAACCCGAATAAACCCTATAAGTTACGTTTAATGTATGAAGCTAATCCGATGAGCTTTTTGGTTGAGCAAGCCGGTGGCCTAGCGATGACCTCTCAAGGGCGCATTATGGAGATTGATCCATCAGATATTCACCAACGTGTAGAGGTGATCATGGGCTCGAAAAACGAAGTGACAAAATGTTTAAGTTATTATCAGTAACCTCATAACTGCATGAGCGCATTACCAAATAAAAAGCCCTGATAGTTCAGGGCTTTATTTTTTTCAACGATTTATCATGCTTTAAACGCATGGCTTATATGAAGCTGAGGTTATCTTAAGCACTCTCTTTTTTCTTCGCTTTATTTTTATCTTTCACAGCTTTCAGTTTCGCTTTGTGATCAAGCTTATAATCCGGCATGGTTTTCTTACCTTCCATCAGATAATTATCCATCCAACGCATCAAACGTAAGCTGTAATCATACTGCGCTGCAGCCTTACGGTTACCATGACCTTCTCCTGGATAATATACTAGGCGCACATCTTTACCTTGGACTTTCATGTAACGATACATTTCCATCGATTGTGCCGGATGCACTCGAGGATCATCTTTACCATGCATGATCAAAAGAGGCGTTTTAGACTGGTGAGCCCAATAAATAGGGCTACGTTCTAAATAGTACTGCCATTTATCCCATGGGTAAGAGCGCGCATGAACTAAATGCATTTCATTAGAAATATCGGTAGTACCAAATTTAGATAATTGATTTGAGATACCAACAAACATCACACTTGCAGCAAAATGCTCTGTCAATTTTGTTGCTGCCCAAGCAGAGGCATAGCCACCATACGAACCGCCAGTAATGCCGACTCGTTTACTATCCACTAAGCCTTGCTCAACCAGATAATTTTTCATATCCACCAGATCATTAAACTCAGCACCCGCATAATCATTTTGTCCTAACTTAGAATACTCAACACCTTTACCGGTTGAGCCACGATAATTAGGATAAAATACTGCATAACCGCGCGCTGCGCCCATTTGACCGGGTTTAGAGTAAGCAGTTACCCAACCATTTTTTTCATGACTTTCAGGTCCACCATGCACTTGCATGATCAATGGATAGCGCTGACCTTTTTTATAATCAAGCGGATAAACTAAAATCCCGCCTACTTCCACGCCATCACGTGCTTTGATAGTAATAGATTCTTGTTTCGCAAAACGTTTATCTTTTAACCAAGGGTTGGAATCTGATACTTGCGTCAGTTTCTTACCACGAAGCATAAACGCTTCATTTGGGTGTTTGGCACTATGACCCTTTAACGCGATGGTTTTATCTGAATCAGAGATTGAGAGGTTTGAAGCAATGATTTTGCCCGCTTTCAATTGCGTTCGATACTTTTTGCTGCCCGGCTTAATATTTGCCACTATGCTTTCAGTGCCAATATTGGCAATAAAGTGTAATTTGTCGCTGTGATGAGACCACTCAATATCACTGACATGACCAGCAAAATTCGGTAACCAATGACTAATTTTACCACTACTTGCGTCAGCTAAATATAAACGTCCAGTTGCTGGATCATGTTTATCTTGTGCGCCGATAATGGCGATGTATTGTCCATCAGCAGAAAACTCAGCAGTGCCTAACTTACCTTCAGTGGCGATAGATAAGGTGATTTTCTGCTCGGCAAGGTTCATAACATGCCATTGTGATTGAGTGTATGTATCATCAATTAATGAGGTGGGTTGAGTTTTCACCAATAACTGCTCGTTATCAGCTGACCAATTCATATCGGTCACATGACCTTTAACATCAAAGGCATCCAGTTGCTGTGCTTTGTCATGGACGGCTAAGTCGGTGACAAACAACTGTTTGTTTTTCAAGCCCATTTCATACACTTCGGCTTTAAAACCTAACTTTTTCAGTTCTTTCTCAGACTTGTCTTTTGCTGGCATAGCAAGTATCGCCACTTGCTTACCATCAGGACTAATATCGTAACGGCTGATCGAAGTATCTTTTAACCCCATGACTTTTTGGCGTTCACCACCATCAACGGGAATGCGATACAACTGAGTAAACTTATCCCCTTTAAATTTCGCCAGAAAATAGACAAATTTTCCATCGGCAGACCATTCCAAACCACCAACGTTCACTTTACCTGTAATAAATGGGCGAGTATTTCCTTTCGCATCAGTAATATATAATTCGGTATAATTTTTACCATGTTGATCAACATACAGCTCTCGAGGTTGCGTACGAGTATAAGCAAGGTAATCACCACTTGGGCTAACAACACTACTAACGACTGATTTAATTTTTGGAATATCCTCGATACTAATAGTATCGTCTGCTACGACAGTTGTACTGACTAACGAAAGCACTGCCGCAAATGATGTTAATTTGAACATAAGGTCCTCATATTTAAAGCTTTGGATTATTATCATTTTTCGCAGCAATATTAGCCCACCTGAGAAAAACCATAAAGCCTTTATCACGGTAAAGTTGTTTAAGAATAATAGTGGATAAAATTAGTACAATTGTTGACTAGTCTAACCAACGAACTTTTTGTTAGAATAGACACTCTAATATTATCAATAGCCAATATAAATTGCTTTATTGGCAACTCATGGCGTTTGGAGAACACTATCAATGTCAGCATATGCAGTAGGACACAAGGTTCCTGATTCAGATTCAATTTGCTCAGCAATTGCGCTTTCATATTTAAAAACAACGCTGGGCGAAGACGTTAAACCAGCACGTTTAGGCGAACTTTCACCTGAAACATTATTTATTTTAGATAAGTTTGGTTTTGAACAACCTGAACTTAAGCTAAGTTTTGCTGATACTGATGGTATTTATGTTGTTGATCATTCTGATCGAATCCAAGGGCCAGATGATATCGATAACACTACTATTTTAGGCATTATTGATCATCATAAACTAGGTGACATCACCTCAAATGCGCCGCTGGAATGTTGGATCCGCCCTGTCGGCTGTACCAACACAATTATTAAAATGATGTACGACTTCCACAATGTTGAGATCCCTAAAAATATTGCTGGTGCGATGATGTGCGCGATTTTATCCGATACCGTTATTTTTAAATCACCAACCTGTACTACCGCTGATATCAAGTGCGTTGAAGCTCTAGCAGAAATTGCAGGAATAGATGATCCACAAGGCTTAGGCATGGAAATGTTTAAAGTGAAATCTGCGGTAGAAGGCACACCGATCCGTGACTTAGTATTACGTGACTTTAAAGACTTCGATATGCATGGCAACTTAGTCGGTATCGGACAATTAGAAGTGATCGATCTGGCGATATTTGACGATATCAAAGCAGAGCTAGCGGCTGATATTGCAGCACTCAAAGCTGAAGGTAACCGCCATAGTGTGATGTTATTATTAACAGATATTATGAAAGAAGGCTCAGAAGTGTTAGTGGTAAGTGATAATGACGATTTAACCGAAAAAGCTTATGGTAAAGCAACTACTGATGGCAAAGTATGGCTAGACGGTGTGTTATCTCGTAAAAAACAAGTGGTACCGCCACTACAGGAATCTCTCGCTTAACAAACATAGCGATGTGTAACAAAGCTCGATGATATGAACTTACATCGAGCTTTTTTATTTGGCGTTCTCAGCCAGCAGATAAAGGCATATGCATGGATATTAATGATTCAACCCGCTTATCTTTTCGGTTAATGAATAGCTCTGACATAGACGCTTTATGGCAGTTAGATCAAGATCCTGAGGTAATGAAATATATCACAGGCGGTATCATCTCAACTCGAGATAGAATCATTAATACCTTTATTCCTCGCATGCAAGCTTACCGAAATGAAGATAAAGGTTGGGGCTTATGGCAAGTTAACCTCAAACAAACGGATGAATACCTCGGCTGGATTTTAGTCCGACCAATGAATTTTTTCTCTGATCACCCTGAAGCTGACAACCTTGAACTTGGCTGGCGATTTTTTCGTTCATCATGGGGTAAAGGCTATGCCTCAGAGGCAGCCCAACATATCAAAAACATTCTCGCGCAAAATAAAGCTTACCGCGCTTTTAGCGCGATAGCTGCCACTGATAACTTAGGCTCTATCAATATCATGCAGAAAATCGGCATGTCATATGTGAAAACCTATCATCATGTTGATCCGTTATTTGAATGTGATATTGCCTATTATCAAATCAAAAATCGCTAACCACTATTAATAAACTCAGTGCTGTTTTGACACGCTAAGTAAAGTGAATTAATAACATTAGCTGTCACCAAGCAATATTCTAGCCCCTATTTTCTCATACCATCCAAGAAGCACTGGATATAAAAACAGTTATCAATTACACTCTTCAAACATTCTCTCGACACTTTAATTTCAATGAGATTATATATTGCCGAAAAACCCAGCCTTGGCCGAGCTATTGCCTCAGCACTACCAAAACCACATAAAAAACAACAAGGATATATCGAACTCGGGAATGGCGATATTGTCACATGGTGCATAGGCCATATTTTGGAACAAGCACAACCTGACGCCTATGATGAAAAATACAAAAAATGGCAGTTAGAACATCTGCCTATTATCCCTACAAAGTGGCAGCTAACGGCAAAGTATCAAACAAAATCGCAACTTAGTGTCATCCGAAAATTAGTCAAACAAGCACAACAGATCATCCATGCTGGCGATCCTGATCGCGAAGGACAATTACTGGTAGATGAAGTAATTGAATTCCTTAAGGTAGCACCGCACAAAAAAGCCAATATGCAACGGTTATTGATCAGTGATCTCAATACTTCTGCCGTCAAACGCGCATTACAACAATTAAAACCGAATCAAGCGTTTATGCCATTATCAATATCTGCATTGGCACGCAGTCGGGCTGATTGGCTATACGGCATCAATTTAACTCGTGCCTATACCATACAAGGAGGTAAAGTAGGCTATCATGGCGTGCTATCAGTAGGTCGTGTCCAAACGCCAGTACTTGGTCTGGTAGTTAATCGCGATCACGACATTGAACACTTTGTCAGTAAACCCTTTTATCAAGTAAGTGCCGTGCTAGAAACAGCAAACGGCGAGCAGTTCGAGGCAAAATGGCAACCCAGCGATGCTTGTATACCTTATATGGATGAAGAAGGACGAGTGGTCGTTAAAGCATTAGCAGAAAATGTTGTCGAACGCATTTCTGAGCAACCGGCAACCGTTACTGAGGTCGAGAAAAAGCATAAAAAGCAAACACCACCATTACCCTTTAACTTATCCGCATTACAAATAGCTGCAGCTCAACAGTTTTCAATGAATGCTAAATTAGTGCTCGATGTTTGCCAGTCTTTATACGAAAAGCATAAATTGATCACTTATCCTCGCTCTGATTGTCGTTATTTACCCGATGAGCAACACAGTCAAGCAACAGGTATTTTAACGCATATCGCCCAAGGAAATTCATCACTGGCTAAAGCGGCAAGTAATGCCAATGCACAATTAAAAAGCGGAGCATGGAATAGCAAAAAAGTAACCGCACATCATGCGATTATCCCGACAGAAAAACCTGTTAATGCCATCGTATTAAACAATTTTGAGCAAAATATTTACCAGCTGATCGTACGCCAATATATCGCCCAGTTTTATCCCGACTATCTATACCACCACACAAAAATTTCATTAACAATTGCTGGAGGCCACTTTACTGCAAGCGCCAATATCCCTAAACAGCTGGGATGGAAGTCTTTATTTCCTCAGAAAAAAATGGTTAAGAACAGCGATGAAGCTTTGCAAGAGCAACAACTACCAGTAGTTGAACAAGGTGACGTGCTACTTTGTAAACAAGGCAATTTACTGGAAAAGCTGACTCAAGCCCCTAAAGCTTTTACTGACGCTAGTTTACTTGCCGCAATGACAGGCATTAATCGTTTTGTCAGTGATAAAACACTTAAAGCCATATTGAAAGATACTGATGGTTTAGGCACCGAAGCTACCCGTGCCGGCATTATTGAATTATTGTTCAAGCGTGGTTTTTTACAGCGTCAAGGCAAAAATATTCACGCAACTGAGGCGGGGAAAGGCCTGATCAATGCATTACCGAAACAATGTACGCAACCAGATATGACCGCACAATGGGAAGCGACATTAAACAATATTGCCGAACGCAAAGCCAGCTATCAGCACTTTATAACACCGCTCACTGAGACATTAACTGAATTAATTAGCTTAGCGATGCAGCAGTTACCCGTCAGCTTAACAGGAATTAAATCAACACAAGCTCCGGCATATAAAAAACGTAAACGTGCGAAAAGACAACGTGCTTAATTGATATTAAGCACTTTCTTCAAAGGTGAAAGATGCTGCTCAAAGTATTGCCATTGCGCTGTAGCACTTTTATAAATAGGCTGGCGAACTTGCTCAGAACTTGGCGTTTTGATATTACGTTTGGTTTTATGAAACTCTAAACATGACGGTTCAAATTCTAAGCGACAAAAATCAAGCATTCTTCTGACTTGCCCTTCGAGATCATCCACCACATCTTCATGGTTCACTGTCAACACGAAACCAGGTAAGACGGATTGCCAGTGTGCCATTAATTTCATATATGCATTGTAATAACGACCAATATCTTCAAGGCTATAACTAAAATCCTGCCCTTCAGCAAACAACTGTTTGTAACCACTAAAGCAACACGCCATGGGAGAGCGCCGTGCATCAATGATTTTAGCATTAGGTAAAATTAATCGGATCAGGCCGATATGAAGAAAGTTGTTCGGCATTTTATCGATAAATAATGGCGCATGTTCGCGATAGACCCTAGTGTCATCGATAAATTGCTGACCAAAACGTTTAAAGTAACTCCCGTCAATGTCAGCTAAATTTTTCGGGTATAAATTTTCTTGTTTATTTCTTCCGCGCAAACGTGCAGCTAAGCCAAGGATATTATGCAGCTCCATGGTGCCATCTACTTGGCTGTGAGATGCTAGTATCTGCTCCAACAAGGTAGAACCCGCACGAGGTAAACCGACAATAAAAATAGGATCCGGCACATCAAGACCTAAATGCCCCCGTTGTTCAAATAACTCAGCTGTGCAATGGTGTATTTGTTCATCCACTTGCTGCTCGATCTTACTAATATCAAATTTATTATGAGAACTTTGCAGTTGATTGCCTTGCTGATAGGCATGAAATGCTTGATCGTATTGCTTTCTGTCTTCATAAGCTTTACCCATAGCAAAATGCAACTGAACTTTATCGGTTAAGCTAGCCTGTTCATTGTCAATTTGCTGTTGCATCAGCGCTATTTCGTCATCTCTAAAATGATAAGTTTTAGTATTCGCCAAGCTCCAAAATGCATCACCGTAATTCGCTTGTATTTGATATGCCCTTTGATAAGCCTTAATTGCTTCAGCTAAATCTCCCTTAGCTTTTAGGGCATGCCCAAGCTGTAAATGATAACCCGCAATTTGATCATTATCGGCTATCACTTGCGTAAATATATTAATTGCTTGTTCGGTTTTTCCTAAGCCAGTTAACACGCTTGCTTTTGCGACTTTAAAGCTATGGTTATCAGGCTGTGCGGTTAATAATATCTCAACTTGCTGCTCAGCTTTTTTAAATTTGCCCAAACGGATCAACAAATTTAGATATAAAGAACGCGCATGGATATGCTTTGGTGCTAATTCAATAGCACTCGACAATAAAAACTCAGCATCGGCGTACACTTTCAGCTCTATACCGATCTCAGCCAGCAGGCACATACCTTCAATATGATGTTTATTCTGTTGCAGAAAATGACGACATACTTGTTCTGCTTTAACAAACTTACCTTCATGCATAAATTCAGTGACGGCTAGCAAAGCAGGCGGTAATTGCTTCAATTTTTCTAATTGATTTGCCGCTTGTTGTATTAACTTCGGTTGAGCTTGCTTGCGGTATATTTCTATTAATTCTTGCCAACTCGCGACTAAGCAAGGATTAAGCTTTACGGCTTGCTCAAATGCCTGTTGTGCTTTGTCAGCTTGTTGCAGTGCCAGATAATTATAGCCTTTTTCTTGGTAAGCTCTGCTGTGCTTGTGATCGAGCACCAATAATTCATCGAGACTTGCCAAAGCACTGGAGAATTTTTTTGCATAGCGTTGGGCAACAGCAACTAAATACCGCAGTTGCACTTGATGCGCCTGCTCATCAGTTTGTCTCAGGGATTGTTTTGCCTGTTCAATGGCCTCATTAAATTTTGCCGATTGGATTAATTGTTGAATATTTTTGAATTGCACTTCAATAGAGGAAGATGAGTTGACCAACGATTTAGCTCCATAAAATGATAGAAATAGCGACGAGCTGCAAGAGTGAACACTGTATCAAGAAAAAGCCGCTTGATACAAATATCAAGCGGCTTTGCACAGCATTATTGTTAACTACAGCTTAATAAAAATCATACGAAAATCTTAAGCCAATCGTACGAGGACGATTTGTTACAACTTTAGGTGTGAATTGTTGCATATCAACATATAAAGTTGCGCTTTCATCGGTCAAGTTATCAATAAACAATTCAGCTTTCCATTCTTCGTTGGTGACACCAAAGCTTAAATTTGCAAGCACGTAACTGTCTTGGATATAACGGCCACCTGCAAATGTTTGACCATTTCTATCAGTGTAATTAACACCGGTATAAACATCCGCTTCTTTCTTAATGCTGATGCCAGAGCCTGTACCGTAGATCAAGTTAGTCGCATCTTCCTGCACAAATGCTGCCATTGTCATACCTGTGAATCTTTCCCCGGTATAACTAATAGAACCATTAATATAGCCTGTCATATCTCCTTTGATATGATAGAAATAACGTGCTTGTAAATTACCAGAGAACTCAGCTGAGTAAGGTAATCGACTACCAACCGGTGGTGCAATCCCATCTAGTTCAGCATTAATTGACGTTAACTCTGTATCAAGGAAACTAAACGCACCTGAAATGATTAGATCTTCAGTTGCTGCCCAACTAAAGTCACCATCAATACCTCTAATTTCTGCATCACCGACATTATCGGTAAACACTAAGAAACTAATATTGGTTGGGTCAAACCGTGACGTTTGTAAATCAGATATTTTTGAATAGTACGCCGTGGCATTAAAGCGCAGGCTTTGATCAAACAATGTTGATTTTAAACCAAGTTCAATATTATCCAAACTATCTGTAGTCGAATACACTGGAATACGGAAGCCATCAAATGCCCCTTCCTGAACTTTGGCCTGTCCACCACCAACGCGGTTAGTCACTGGAGGTCTAAAACCTTCTGAATAAGATGCAAACACCATCACTTCATCTGACACCTTCCAGTCGAGAGATGCTTTAAAAATGGTGTCATCAACTGTTAGCGTACCGTCGCTATCCAACAGACTCGTGTCTAATTGTCCATTCGCAATCGCTTCTTGAATGGCTTGCGCCTCATCTTCGCCAAAAAATTCGGTTAAGGCAGCATCACTACCATCTCCAAAGGCACGTAATCGTCCACTGACATCTGCGGTCGTTGTTGAACCTTTATAAATATCATCAATCTGGTACCAACGAGCACCTAAGCTTGCTGTCACCGTATCGGTTAAATCAAACTCAACTTGGCCAAATAGTGCGATTTGATCAATAGTATGAGTGATATCATTCACAAAGCTATATTCAGCAGAAAATGGGCCTTCACCACTGTTAGTGCCTTCGTTACCGACAAGCGTTCTTTCTAGATTACTAAAATGAGGTAAATCCGTGTTAGCAATGTTAAATAAACCAACCGTGGCTAATTCTTGTGAATCATAAAACACACCAGCAGTGACTCGCCAGTCATTATCCATTGAGGTATTCATACGAAGTTCATGGGTAATACGTGAAGTGTCGGTATGTTCCTTATAAAACTTCGTTGGATCTAAACATTCTTGAGCTTCTGGAGCGCCCCAATAGCTACAGACGTAATAGGCAGAAAAAGAACCACCATTGGTATAACCCGTGTAATCAATGGTTGAGTCTATTTCTCTGTCTAAGTAGCCACCCGTATAGACTAGCTCAAGCTGTTCTAAACGACCTTCTAAGGTCCAGGTCGTTAAGCCAAAGTCATCACGATTATCTTCTGGCGTAAAACGGTTAGTCGATGATTCACCTTCAAGGTTAGGGTCATAAGCAAACACCCCTTCTGTTTCAAGTGATTGTTGAGTATGTTGTACCAACAATTCCCACTCATCATTAATTAAATAAGACAAACCAAAACGCGCACCAGCGTAATTAGCCGTGTTAAAGTTTTCTTCCACTAATGAATCATTTCTTGGTGAGGTCACTGGTACATCTTCAGGGTTAGTTAATGCCCCTCCTGAGATTCGACTGATCACTTCCGCGCTACCAATGTAACCACCATCACCGGGTACATTTAGTACATTATCAATCCAACCACCTTGAGTATCATTATAAGTCGCAACGCGCACCGCCAAATCATCCGATAATGACATATTGACATAAGCTTCAACAGAGTTGCTCATATCACCACCAGAGGTTGAACTGATGCTGGAATCAAACCCAACAGCAAAACCGTCATGGTTCGGTTTGTTAGTAATTAAACGAACGGTACCTGATTGAGAGCTAGCACCAAACAGTGTCCCTTGCGGCCCAGGTAATACTTCTACCCGTTCGACATCTGTGGCATAAATATCTAAGTTACGACCTTGCATCGAAACCGGTTGCTCATCTAAATAAAAAGCCACTGAAGGTTGCAATGCTTGTACTGATGACACACTGATATTCGTTTGTGTCGTTGCCGCACCGCGAATATAAATTTCATTTTGTCCTGGGCCTGTGCCTTGGAAAACCACATTAGGTAAGAACTCAACGTACTCATCAAAATTAGAGACACCCAGTGTTTCTAAACTATCGCCAGTTAACGCGGTGACCGTCACTGGCACTTCTTGAATAGATTCGGCACGTTTCGTTGCAGTAACTTCAATCACTTCAATGGTTGCTTTATCTTTTTTGCTAACTTCTTCTGCATAAATAGAGCCTGACGCTGCTATAGCTGACAATACAGCACAGTGCAACTTAGTTAGTTTCATAATAAATTTCCCTTAAATCATTATTAATTTATTTGATATGGTACTTTTAGTACTCTAATTATATTTATTTCCTACTATAACGTAACAACGGCATAAATTCATACAAAACCAATAAATAATTAAAAAAATCAGCAGCTAAATGGAAATAACAAGACCCCTTATCCAATAGTAAGAAAAAAAACTACTATCAACACAAATCAAATCGTTCGTTAAATCACCCATGATTATTAGAGCTATTCTCAAAGAATTTTTGACAAAAAAAAAGCCCACCGAAGTGGGCTTCTTACTGACATTTAGTTCGGCATTAAACGCGTTCTATTACGGTTGCAATGCCTTGACCTAAGCCGATACACATGGTTGCAAGACCAAGACTTACATCCTTATCTTCCATTAAATTCAATAATGTGCCGGTAATACGAGAACCTGAACAACCTAACGGATGACCTAACGCAATAGCACCACCATTTAAGTTGATCATATCGTCAGCTTTATCTTCTAACCCAAGTGCACGTATACAAGACAATGCTTGCGCAGCAAATGCTTCATTAAACTCTGCTAGTTCAATATCTTCAAGCGATAAGCCAGCACGTTTCAATGCTTTCTTAGTGGCTGGTACCGGACCAAATCCCATGGTTGAAGGATCGCAGCCCGCGATCCCCATACCACGAATTTTAGCACGCGGCGTTAAGCCTAATTCTTTCGCTCTATCAGCAGACATAACCAACATAGCCGATGCGCCATCAGACAATGCTGAAGAAGTACCCGCGGTAACCGTGCCATTAACAGGATCAAACACAGGTCGTAGCCCAGCAAGTGTATCAACTGTGGTTTCAGGACGAATGACTTCATCGTGTTCAACCAGAGTTAATGCACCTTGTGCGTCATGGCCTTGAGTTGCGACAATTTCATTAGCCCAACGTCCTTCAAGTGTTGCTTGATGAGCTCGCTGGTGTGAACGGGCAGCAAATGCATCTTGTTGTTCACGCGTAATACCATGTTGTTTACCCAATAACTCTGCAGTTAACCCCATATTGCCTGCGGCACGTGAGATGTATTTACTTAGTGCCGGATCAAAATCGACATCATACATCATAGGCACATGCCCCATATGCTCAACACCACCAACAATAAACACGTCACCTTGACCAGACATAATATTAGTTGAGGCATCATGTAACGCTTGCATTGATGAACCACATAAACGATTCACTGTGACTGCGCCCACGTGCTTTGGAATATCCGTCAGCAGTTGAGCATTTCGAGCGATGTTAAAACCTTGCTCTTTGGTTTGTTTAACATTACCCCAAATGATATCTTCAATGAGTGCAGGATCTAAGTTGGGATTACGTACTAACAGTTGCTGCATCAAATGTGCAGATAGTCCTTCGGCACGTACATTACGAAAAACGCCCGCTTTAGAGCGTCCCATTGGTGTACGAATACAATCGACAATTACGACTTCTTTCATGGTCGGCTCCTAAGCTTTTTTAACATCTGTAGAAAAATAAGACTTGCCTGATGCTGCCATTTCACGCAGACCATCAGTTACTTGATAAATCTCACCTAGGTGAGCATATTTATCAGCCATGGCAATAAAGTTCTCTAATCCTAAGGTTTCAAGATAGCGAATCGGACCACCTCTGAACGGAGGGAATCCTAAACCATAAATCAAGCCCATGTCGGCTTCAGCAGCGCTATCAACCACTCCTTCTTCTAAACAGCGAATTACTTCATTCACCATAGGGATCATTAAACGAGCAATGATTTCATCGGCTTCAAATGTTTGATGCTCAATATTAAATAAATCATAGGCCGCTTGAGCTGCCACCTTAGTTGGCTTGCCACGCTTATCTTTACCATAGTCAAAGAAGCCCGAGCCATTTTTCTGTCCCAAACGGTTAGCTTGATACAGAGAACTCACAGGGTCATTAGCTATTTTACCCATGCGAGTTGGGAAGCCTTCTGACATCACGCCTGTACAATGATCGGCAGTATCAATGCCGACAACATCTAATAAGTAGGCAGGACCCATTGGCCAACCAAATTGTTTTTCCATCACTTTATCAACAGCAGCAAAATCAGCACCTTCAAGAACTAATTGGCTAAAACCAGCTAAGTATGGGAATAAAACACGGTTGATATAAAAGCCAGGGCAATCATTGACGACAATGGGAGATTTTCCCATTTTAGCAGCATAAGCCACTACTGCAGCAACCGTTTCATCAGAGGTCTCTTTACCACGGATCACTTCAACTAATGGCATTTTATGCACAGGGTTGAAAAAGTGCATCCCGCAGAATTTATCTTTACGTTTTACACTTTGGGCAAGTAAATCAATTGAAATGGTTGATGTGTTCGAAGTAACAATAGCATCATCACTCACATAGCTTTCAACTTCAGCTAATACCGAGGCTTTGACTTTAGGGTTCTCCACAACCGCTTCAACAACTACGTCAACGTCTTTGACACTATCGTAGCTCAGTGTTGGCGTAATATTGTTTAATACACCCGCCATCTTCTTAGCGTTAATACGTCCACGGTCTGCCAATTTAGATAAAATACCTGCAGCAGTGGTTAATCCTAAATCAAGCGCTTCATTGTTGATATCTTTCATCACAATCGGCGTGCCTTTATAGGCAGATTGGTAGGCTATTCCGCCACCCATTATGCCTGCGCCAAGTACGGCAGCTCTGTCTACCGATTTAGTCGCCATTTTGCTGGCTTTTTTCGCTTTGCCTTTCACCACTTGATCCGCTAAAAATAAACCAATCTGTGCGGTGGCCGCATCTGTTTTAGCCAGTTCAGCAAAGCCTTCATTTTCTAATTTCATAGCGCCGGTACGATCTAAACCTGCCGCCGCTTCAATGGTATTAACCGTCGCCATTGGTGCTGGATAATGCTTACCAGCTTTAGCTGCTATCATGCCTTTACAAGTACTAAACGTCATTACCGTTTCAGTAGGCGACAGCTTTAATGGTTCAAGTTTTGGCTGACGCTTGGCGCGCCAATCTAGCTTGCCATCGATGGCTTGTTGCAACATCTTTAAGGCCGCATCACGTAAATCTTCTGGCGCTACGACCGCATCTAACACACCGACAGCCATCGCTTGTTCTGGCTTATGGGCTTTACCTGTTGACATCCATTCAATGGCATTATCTGCACCAATTAAACGAGGTAAACGAACGGTACCACCAAAGCCAGGCATTAAGCCTAATTTTACTTCGGGTAAGCCGATTGAGCAGCTAGTATCGGCAATACGATAATCACAGGCTAAACTCATTTCACAGCCGCCACCTAGAGCAAAACCATTTAAGGCAACTACCGTTGGTATGTCTAAATCTTCAAATGAGTCAAATACATCAGAGCCTTCTTTAATCCAAGGGATCAACTCTTCTTTTGGCTTTTTGAACATATCCAAAAATTCAGTAATATCAGCACCAACAATAAAGCTAGATTTACCTGATGTTACTAAAACACCTTTAGCATCGCTGCAATCCTTAATTGCTGCAATGACTGCTCTGTATTCTTTAAACGTTTCCTGATCAAACTTATTTACTGAACCTTCGGCATCGAATTTAAATTCGACAATACCGTTATCCAATAGCTCGGCAGAAAGGCTTTTGCCTTGAAATAACATGCCTAGTCTCCTCAATTAAATGTAGGGTGAACAATTGTGTTTTTTAATAATAGTCGATTGAGTGTGCCTTGAATGAAATTGAAAAGCAAATTTTTTAAACAAGTGTTTTAATTAGGTGTATTAATTTTTAAATATTTGCTCAAAATGAGCGAAATAGTTCTATTGACAACACTACATAATCCCTTGATAAAACGTGTTAAACTGGGAATAGAAAAAGTAACTTCACCTTAAATTAGCTCTTATATATGAAAATGCCAACCAAAATGCACACACCAGAAACTTTATTACTTGCGATGGCTTTTATCATGCCGTTAGTTTTTTCAGTCTGGATGGCACTGTTAAATAACTTCGTAATTGAAAAGGCGCAGTTCACTGGTGCTGAAATAGGAATTTTACAGAGTTTACGAGAAGTACCAGGTTTTTTAGCCTTCACGGCAATCTATGTCATGTTGTTCATTAAAGAGCAAAAACTCGCTTTGCTTGCGTTAGGCATCACGGCTTTCGGCGTAGCCATTACCGGTTATTTTCCGTCTGCAATTGGTTTATATATCACCACAGTGATCATGTCAGTTGGTTTTCATTATTTTGAAACAGTCAATCAATCACTAACATTACAATGGATTGATAAAGAACACACCGCCCACTTTTTAGGGCGTTTATTATCGGTTAAATCCGCTGCTTCACTGCTGGCCTTCGGCAGTATTTGGCTATTAATGGAATGGCTATCTTGGTCTTATCAAGCCACCTACACTTTATTTGGCGGCTTAGCATTAATACTGACATTTCTATTAGCGATTTCATTTAAGCAATTTCCAATTAAAGCCGAACAGGAAAAAAAATTGATCCTGCGAAAACGCTATTGGCTGTTTTACGCATTAACATTTTTTAGCGGCGCTCGCCGACAAATATTTGTAGTATTCGCAGGGTTTTTAATGGTAGAAAAATTTCACTATAGCGTGGCTGACATCAGCGCTTTATTTTTAATTAACTACATTTTCAATTGGCTGTTTGCAGCTCGCATTGGTAAATTAATTGGCATAATTGGTGAGCGTAAAGTGCTTAGATTTGAATATATCGGCCTTATCACCTTATTTATTGCCTATGGCTTAGCTGAGAACGCCACTTTTGCTGCCATTTTATACGTAGTCGATCATTTATTTTTCGCGCTGGCCATTGCGATAAAAACCTACTTTCAAAAAATCGCTAAACCTGAAGATATTGCGGCCAGTGCAGGCGTCAGCTTTTCAATCAACCATATTGCCGCCGTTATTATTCCTGTGTTACTTGGCATGGTATGGTTAGTAGACTCATCACTAGTATTTTACATTGGTGCTGGTTTTGCTGCTTGCTCGTTGTTACTTTCCTCTCAAATTCCGCGCCATCCGATGCAAGGAGTGGAACTGCGCAAGCATGAAAATATGAACCTCAGCTCGACATAACTCCTCATGCTTGTTTTGTTAAACTAAAAACAAAAAACTGAGCATAGCTCAGTTTTTTTTACTCAATAACGTTATTATTTAGTGTTATTCATTTGCTTTTAAGAAAGCTAAAAACTCATCTGCCGGCATAGGTTTCGCGTAAAAGAAACCTTGTACTTCATCGCAATTTTGCGCTTTCAAATGTGCTTGCTGCTCTTCTTCTTCAATCCCTTCAGCAATCACTTTCAAGTTCATTTGCTTACCTAAATTGATGATAGTATCAGCAATAATAGCCTGTCCTGGTTTTGTTATATCAGTAACAAATGAACGATCAACTTTAAGTCTATCTAATGGCAATTTCTGCAAATAACTCAGTGATGAGTAGCCAGTACCAAAATCATCTAACGCGATACTAATACCTTGTTGCTTTAACTTAACTAACGCATCAATAACAACCTGAGGTTCATCCATTAAGATATTTTCAGTGATTTCCAGCTCTAACTTATTCGGTAACACTTTATGCCTGACAGTAGCGTCGATGATGCTATCAACGAAGTTCTCTCGCCTAAACTGTGGAATTGACACATTCACTGAAATTCCCACATCATCAAAAGACTCTTGCTCAAGCGTTTTGATTTGTTGACAGGCCTGGTTGATCACCCAATCACCAATTTCAATAATTAACCCTGAATATTCGGCTAATGGAATAAATACCCCTGGCGAAACAAATTGGCCATCTGCGGTACGCCATCTTAACAGCGCTTCAGCACCAATCACTTTACCGGTTTGCAAGTTTAATTGTGGTTGATACCATAGCTCTAAGCGATTTTCGGCAAAGTCTGTGCGCAATTGACGGATCATCCCCAAACGCCACAGTGTTTTTTCTTCCATCTCTTGCTTGTAATAAACAAAGTGCTCTTGGTTATTTTTCTTCGCTAAGTTCAATGCAATATTAATTTGATTTAATACATTAACACCGCGCGAACCAGCATCTGCTTTTTCACACAAACCAAAGCATGCATTAATCGGTAAATGTTGTTCACCAGCAGAGAATGGTTTATTAAATAACAAACTTAATTTTTCTGGGTTAACTTTGTCTTTTGTACCGATAATACCGAAAACATCGGCACCCACTCGAGCAAACTGACATTGTTCACCCATCGCTTTCATTCGGCTAGTCACAGCCATCAACAATTGGTTACCTAAATCTTGCCCTAGACCATCGTTAATATCGCTGAAGTGATTAATATCGATTAAACCCGCGACAAGTTCTGTATTATCACTTTGCGCAAAATTATCTAATAAATTCACAAATTCTAAGCGATTGGGTAAGTCTGTTAACCAGTCTTTATAGGCGGCATCGCTTAACTTTTGAAACAAGTGTACATTTTCATAACCCGTCGCAATATTGGTCATGAATACTTCAATTAATTGTTTTTGGGTATCGGTTAAGGCCGTTTTTAATACCAAGTGAATAACGGCGCGATAACCGCCACTGGATAAATACAAGCTCACACTGTCTGTATCAAAAATATGCTGTTTTTTCTGGAAACAACTAGTCACTTGTTGCTGTATTGTTTCGTTAGCAAGCATATCTACTTTTTGATGATTCAGTACAGATGAAAAACCTTGTTGTCCTAAAACATAAAGACTTAAATCATCCGCCCCCTCGATAATACCTTGGCCACGAGCACAAAAAACACCTGACTCACAATCACTTAACGCACTTAACTGCTTCAGTACCCCTTCCGCATATTCATCAACGGAGTGTAATTCTAACAACTCAGCTGCGGAGCAAATGATTTTCTCTAAACCTTTTCTATTTTCAGTCACTGTGTCTATTTGTTGGTAGGAACGAATAGCAGCAAATACAGTGGTAACGAGTTTTCGACGGGTTAGTTCAGTTTTGGTTTTATAATCGTTAATATCATAATCTTTGATAACGCTTTCTTCAGGCGCATAACCCGGTTGCCCGGTTCTGAGCACGATACGGATATCTTGACGATCCAATTCATCACGAATGTGTTTAACAACATTTAATCCAGCATCATCAGTTTCCATTACTACATCGAGTAATACTAAAACTAAATCTTCATGTTGTTCGATTAATTGACAAGCATCGCGTCCAGAGTAAGCATGGAAATATTCTAACCGTCTACCTAATACCACTAAATCTGATAAAGCAAGTTGCGTCACAGAATGGATCTCAGGATCATCATCAACGATTAATACTTTCCATGTATCATTGCTCGAGTCTTCGAGAATCTCGTCTTCATCACTATCATCGATAAACAAAAAATCATCGTTTGTTTCTTCAGATGCCTGCATATATTCCTCAAAGTAAGTAGACAACTAGCCATTTTGTCTGTATTTCACTACTAGGTTAATTATTATAAATTAAACACCCACACTTACATAATAAAAGTG
Source organism: Thalassotalea sp. G2M2-11 (assembly GCF_017168195.1). Classification (GTDB taxonomy): domain Bacteria; phylum Pseudomonadota; class Gammaproteobacteria; order Enterobacterales; family Alteromonadaceae; genus Thalassotalea_E. The sequence continues at coordinate 452,510 of NZ_JADNYL010000001.1, read as the reverse complement.
AGTAACGGAATATTCAACCTAACAATTGCATAATAATTAATTAATTCAAACGCCCGTTACCTATATGTAAAGAATAGGTGAAGTTTTTGAGACTACCTATAAAATTTCAAATTAATTTTCTCGTAGACAAAACAATAAAAGCGGAGGATACTGAATCAGTAAGAAATAAATAGTGCTGTTTTTTAGGATGTTACAATGAAAATTGGTAAAGCCTCTGCGACAACATCGGTTAAAGTGACCCCAGTGAAAGCTAAAAGCCAAGCTACGACGACAGAAAGTGTAGACGCTGGCACTAAAACTAAACACAGCGCAAGCCCTTCTTCTCACATGCAATTACTTACTCTCGCTAAACAATTTGTCGTAGATGGCGCATTACTTTCCCCCGATAAACAAGCACCTCTTGAAGAGCGAATGAGAAAAAGAGAACGACTCTTACAACTTCGTAAACAGCAGAACCTTGAGAATATTATCCAAAAAGCGATCCCCTATTGTTCAAGTAATGAGGTAACCGATCGCGCAGATCAAGACTGGTTTAATAGTTTTACCGCCTTGGCTGAGGATATCAGTAATAACACCATGCAAGAGTTATGGGCCAAGATCCTCGCAGGTGAAATTGCAGCTCCGGGTAGCTTTTCACTGAAATCACTCTCCGCCTTTAGAAATTTAAGTATTAGTGAAGCCAAATTGCTATCAAAAGCTTGTGCATTAGCTGTCAGAGATCACAGTTATAGAAATATGCGAATTATTTCAGGTGCTTCACAAACCCCAGGGCTATTTAATTTTTTCAGTAAGAGCAGAGAACAGCACATCAATTTGAGCCAGTTTGGTTTAGCGTATTCTGAATTATTAACTCTGGCAGACAACCACCTTATTTTTATTCAAGAAACCGAAACGTCTCCCATTAGTAAAGGTGAATCAATTTCGCTCAATTATAATGGCAGCCCATTTACCATAGTTGCAGATAAAAATAATTGTCTATTACGCTTTTATAAATTCACCCCAGTGGGCTCAGAACTGGCCCAACTGATAGGTGATAATGCCAATCAAAAATATTTTAACAGTATAAAACAAGCCTTTTCAGGGTTATTTTCTATTAAGGATTAATTAGATCCCATCACCATCGGTATGTAAACCGCATTCACGTTGCATCCCTGAGAAACGAGTTTCACTTTCATCCATCCCCAGCGTCAACGGCCTAGTGCTGTGAGTATCGCCCACAGATACATAGCCCTGATCCCACAATGGATGATACGGCAAGCTATGCTTGGTTAAATACTGATGAATATCGCGGTTACTCCAATCAATGATAGGGTGCACTTTAAAGCGGCCACGTAAGATCCCTACCACAGACAAACCTTCACGATGCTGCGACTGCTGACGTCGCACTCCAGAGAACCAAGTGCCTGCATTTAATTCAGTTAAGCCTCGCTCTAACGGCTCAACCTTATTACGACGATTATAGGCTTTTAATGACGCTTCATCTTTTTGCCACTCTTCACCATATTTAGCCATTTGCCATGCCGCACTTTCCTTCGCACTGTAAACATGTAAATTCAGTTTTAATCGCTCTGTCAATTGATCAATAAAGCGATACGTTTCAGGAAATAAATGCCCTGTATCGGTTAATATCACCGGAATATTGGCATCAACTTGCGTCAACATATGCAACATCACTGCCGATTGAATACCAAAGCTTGATGATAAAACAAACTGTGACGGCAAATTTTCCATTGCCCACTCAACACGTTCTGTTGCTGATTGCTGCTCTAACAGCTCATTCCACTGCCTCAACCAAGGCTCAGGTAATGAGGCAGGAAATTTACTATTGATCACAGAAGAGGATGCCTGCGAAGGTATATTAGTCATGAAAGTCTCGCTTACTGACCACCACTTCATCGACAATCCCAGCGCGAATCGTAAAGTCACCAAAGGCTTCATTACCTTCACGCTCAGCAACCCAACGCGCCACTAATTGATCAATTTCTGTCAGAATATCTTGCTCAGTTAAATTTTCTTTATACATTTTAGGTACACGAGTACCCGCAATATTACCGCCAAGATGCATATTGTATTTACCAGGTCCTTTACCAACTAAGCCTAATTCAGCGAGCATTGCTCGACCACAGCCATTAGGACAACCTGTTACCCGTAAAATAATACTGTCATCACCAGCGCCATGCTTAGTAAGAATAGCTTCCACTTCATTGACTAAACTAGGAAGATAACGCTCGGCTTCTGCCATTGCCAATGGACAAGTAGGAAACGCCACACATGCCATCGAATTTTTACGTTGATTTGAGATACCATCATCCATTAAGCCATGGGCACGGGCTATTTGTTCTATCTGCGCTTTATCTTGAGAAGCAACACCTGCCACAATAAGGTTTTGATTCGCTGTCATGCGAAAATCACCTTTATGTACCTTGGCAATCTCTGCCACGCCAGTTTTCAACGGCTTGCCCGGATAATCCAATAAACGTCCATTTTCAATAAATAATGCTAAGTGATGCTTACCATCAAAACCTTCTACCCAACCAAGGCGATCACCACGCCCTGTAAATTCATAAGGACGAGAATCAGCAAAGTTAACGCCAGCGCGTTTTTCCACTTCGGCTTTAAAGGTGTCGATACCCACACGATCTAAGGTATATTTGGTTTTCGCATTTTTACGATTAACACGGTTGCCCCAATCACGTTGCGTACTCACTACCGCAGCAGCCACATCTAGCGTATGTGCTAGCGGTATAAAACCAAAATCATCTGCCTTACGAGGATAAGTTGACTTATCGCCATGAGTCATGGCTAAGCCACCACCAACTAAGACATTAAAACCAACTAATTTGCCTTGTTCTGCAATTGCAACGAAGTTTAAATCGTTCGCATGAACATCAACATCATTTTGCGGTGGGATCACTACCGTTGTTTTAAACTTACGCGGTAAATAATTACTACCAAGAATGGGCTCTTCGGTATCTTCCCCATTCGGGCCTTCAAGTTTCTCGCCATCTAGCCAGATTTCCGCATAGGCACGGGTTTTAGGTAATAAGTGTTCACTTATTTTCGCTGCCCATTGATAAGCTTCTTCATGAAGTTCAGATTCCACCGGGTTAGTGGTACACAACACATTACGATTAACATCGCCAGCAGTGGCAATAGAGTCAATACCAATACTATTTAACGTTTGATGCATCACCTTAATATTTGGCTTAAGCACCCCATGAAACTGAAACGTTTGACGAGTCGTTAAACGAATAGAGCCATACATAGTGCTTTGTGCAGCAAACTTATCAATCGCTAACCATTGTTTAGGAGTAATAATGCCCCCAGGCATCCGCGCACGTAGCATCACATTATGCAATGGTTCAAGCTTTTGCTTGGTCCGTTCAGCACGAATATCACGATCATCTTGTTGATACATGCCATGAAAACGTATTAACTGAAAGTTATCGGCAGTAAAGCCCCCTGTCACAGGATCTTGTAAATCTTGTGCAATAGTGCCACGTAAAAAGTGACTTTCACGTTTTAATCGCTCGTTATCAGCCAAGTTACCTTCAACAATAAGAGGGCCATTTGCTTGAGTTGTACTTGTCATTAATATACATCCTTCTGATAACGCTTAGCGTCACGTAAATCTTTTAAATACTGTTGGGCTTGCTCGGCTGTTTTATTGCCTTGTTCGATAATAATGTCAGTAAGTGCTTGCTCGACATCTTTTGCCATACGGCTCATATCACCACAGATATAAAGATGGGCACCACGTTCAAGCCAGCTATAGACTTCAGTGGCATTCTCACGCAAACGATCTTGCACATATACTTTTTCAGCCTGATCACGAGAAAAGGCTAAATCGATTTTGGTTAACAGCCCTGATTTTAAATACCCTTGCCATTCCACTTGGTATAAGAAGTCTTGCGTAAAGGTTTGATCGCCAAAGAATAACCAGTTATCGCCTTGTGCATCAGTTGCTTCACGTTCTTGTAAAAATGCTCTAAATGGCGCAATACCTGTACCTGGGCCGATCATGATCACTGGCGTATTGCCATCAGCAGGCAAACGGAAGTTATCATTGTGTTCGATAAAAACTTTTACTTCGCCACCCTCGGCCAAACGTTTACCTAAAAAGCTTGATGCGCCGCCTGCTCTAAGGTGGTCACCTTGTTGATACTCCACTAAGCCAACGGTAAGGTGCACTTCTTCTTCCACTTCTGCCTGACTTGAGGCTATCGAATACAAGCGTGGTGTTATTTTGCGTAATGCATCAACAAAGTCTTGGGCAGCAACCTTGGCTGGTGCTAATTTGATCACATCAACCACTTGGTGGTTTGCAGCGAATTCACGTAGTTTGTTTTTATCATCTGTCAGCTTAACTAACGCTACATTAGTAGATTGTTCCGCCCAAAAGCTAACAAAATTGACAGACGTTTGCGTGATCTCAAGCTTAGATGTTAATGCGGCTTTTAATGAAAGACTTTCACCCGCAATTTCAACCGGCTCATTAGCTGAAAATTCAAGCGCTGAAATAATTTCAGCCACTAATTCAACATCATTATCAAACCAAACACCCAAGGCATCGCCCGGTTGATAGGTTAAACCTGACTCACCTAAATCAATTTCAATGTGACGTACATCTTTGTTAGAGTCACGACCAGTGATCTTTTGACTAACACTTAATTCAGCGGTGTAAGGCTGTTGTTTGGTGTATTGGCTGCTTGCCCCTATGGTTGGCATTGCCACTACATTGGTTGGCGCTTCACTGCTACCCAATAAATCTTTTGATTTTGCAATGATCTCTGCCGACCATGCTTGTGCGGCGTCATCATAATCGACATCGCAATCTACACGTGGCGCAATTTGTTGTGCGCCAAGTTTTACTAAAAATTCATCAAAGTCTTTACCTGTTTGGCAAAAGAACTCATAGCTAGTATCACCTAATGCCAAAACACTAAAATGTAAATTGGCCAACTTCGGCGCTTTTTTAGACTGTAAAAACTCATGTAACGCTACGGCATCATCGGGCGGCTCACCCTCACCATTAGTACTAGCAACAATCAAGAGATGCGACACATTTTTAATGCTCTTCGGCTTAAACTCTCCCATGCTTTTGCAATCAACAGTAAGACCCTGAGCCTGTGCTTGCTCAGCCAGCGCTTTCGCTACACCTTTGGCATTACCAGTTTGAGAACCATACAAAATCGTTAGGGTAGAAGAGGCCTGCACATTGCTACCAGTAGGCAGCACAGCAACGGAAGCACCTTCTGCTTTCGCCGCTAAATAGCCACTCGCCCACGCCAATTGTAATGGCGAAAAATTGCCAACAGTTTGTTGTAAAGATGCCAACTGATTCGCATCCAGCATGGTTTGGTTTAAATTTTGTTGATTTGGCAACATATCGTCAATTCGCCCATTTCAAAATAATGAAGCAAGAATAGACGGAGTCTGTCCAAAAGAAAAAGAATAGAAAAGGCTTTTTTATTCCAATAAAGAATATAAAACTATGTTTTATTAATTACGCTTTACTTGTGGTGAATCTATTCGGGAATGAGAATATTCTCATCTCGGGTTTAACACTCTAATTTAAACTAAACATGCTCATTTATCGAATTGTTCTATATATTAATATGATCAAGTAATATGACATACATATGCCATGTCACATGACATCACAGGAAAGTCGTTGATAAATCAATTAGTAAGTCTATGCTAGTCAAATTCAAGCGGCGGAAATACATTATGAACTTGCAACTGGATATTGAAGCAATAAAACGTTTTCGATCTCAAAAAAATTGGACTCAGCAGCAACTAGCTGATATCTGCGATGTGAGTTTACGAACTATTCAACGCATCGAAAAAACAGGAATATCATCAATAGAAACATTATCAGCCCTTTGTTCAGCTTTTAATACCGATAAATCTAATCTACTAGAAGAATCCTTCCCGTTAAATGACAAACATGAAGTAAAAAAACTACCTGAGCTTTTAGGTATCTTATTGATGCTATCAATAGTTACTACGCTAATGTTAAAGTTCGGGCATCTAAATATGTTTGTAGATCTTGTCTCTGGTTTATTTGTTGGTGGTGTTCTCATCGGCTGTACTTTATTAACATATGCCAAAAACCCCAAGCTTTCTAGCTCTTCTTATGTTACAAATTCGCAACGAACATACTCTTGGCTTTTCAATAAAGTTGCAATGTTTAACTCTCTTTCTAATTTTACTTTATATGGTTTTCTAGTGGCGATGGGCGTAGAAACTTTACTCATCATAAAAAACTATAATGAACCTAAATTGATGGGCCCAGCACTTGCTGTACTTATAATTTCTTTTCTTTACGCAATTATATTTTCTGAGTTAGTGATACAAGTTTTAAAACACAATCTTATTAAACAAAAGCTTCAATCTACTCCGCTTAATTATAAATCTGAACAGGCAGGTGGGACGGCAACAATGACTCGAATCACTGGAATGCTGCTCATTTTATTAACCGTAATACTCGCACCGTCAGCTATAGGTGCGAATATATTTTTCATGCCTGCATTTATCTTCATTATGTTACTCGTCATTGTGGGCGCCATTATTTCTTATGGAAAACTTACCTTACCTTTGTTAATAGGTGCACTTAAGGGAGTGACAGAGGAGCGCCAACTGATCACTATTCATATGTTCTTAAATTATTTAAGCCGCTTAACTATTTCTTCAGGCATTATTTATCTTTTAGTGAGCCTAGTGTCATTACTCAGCACGCTTGATGACGGTTCAAAGTTATACCTGCATATATCAGAATCTTTAATTGGCCCCATCACCGCAGTCGTTATCTACCTTTGCCTGATAAAACCACTGATGATCTCGCTTCACGCTAATTCAAAAGGTCAATTAAAACTGTCATTAGTCAATGAAGAAAATAAACTGAATGAAAATATGTTAAAAACGTATGGATTGTTGACAATTGCTGTCGTATGTATCACGACGGTAATTTTAGAAATCGCTTTTCAGGTTTTGAATACTTAACTTTTAAGGTCACTCTTGTCTGAAAGCAGCAATAATTGATAATTCTATCATTGGATAAAAAAAGGGTAGCAAAGCTACCCTGAAAAAACTTACTAGCACGTCTAGGTAAAATTAGGATCACTAGAAAGTTGCTCAACTGTCAGTTAGCATTACCAGAGAGAGTACTCTAACCTTGACAACATTAATTTTCCCCCCAGCCACTTGTACCCTATCGATAACAAACAGCTTGAAAAATCAACACCTAGATAATGACAAACTATTCACTAAAAATAAATAACAATTCAGCCATAAGTTATAACTTTTGTTTAATTAATCATCTAGCAGAGACTGTAAAACATACTCAGCTATCGCTAAACTAGAAGTTAACCCTGGCGAGTCGATACCATAGAGATTGACCAAACCACCTACTTGATGCTCTTTACTGGTTTGTATTTTAAAATCACAAAAACCATCGTTCTCACCCTGTAATTTAGGGCGAATACCCGCATAAGCAGGCTGTAATTTTTCACGATTAATACGGGGAAAATATTGCTTTATTGCTAAATAAAATTTTTCTCTTAGTTGTTCATCAACCCCATACGATAGCTCATTAATATATTGTGTATCTGGGCCAAACTTTAATTGACCACCAATATCTAAAGATGCATGAATACCCAAACCATTCGCTTCTGGTATCGGGTAAATTAAATGCTCAAATGGGCTTTTGCCCATATAAGAAAAATAATGACCGCGACAGTAATGCAATGCGGGAATAGAGTCTGCAGCTAGCCCTGCTATCGTGGTGGCAACTTTGCTGCTGTGTAGACCACCACTATTGATTAAATATTGTGTCGATAGCGTAATGGCATCATTCACACTGGTTATCTGAAGTTCGAAACCATTATTCATAGGCTCGGCTGCATTCATTTTGGTGTTCGCGACAAACAAACCGCCATTTTGCTGAAACGTCACTAGCAAACTTTGCATGTAACTATGTACATCAATTATCCCTGTAGAAGGAGAAGATAGCGCAGCACTAGCAGCCAGTTCGGGTTCAATAGCACGTAACTGAGACTGAGTACGCCAAGTGAGATCACACACGCCATTTTGTTCAGCCAAGGTCACGGTTTTATGTAAAAAATCCTCGTCATCTTCATTGTGCGCCACCAAAAATTTTCCCAATCGCTGATGAGGGATCTGCATTTTCTCGCAGTAACGGTATAAGGCTTCTTTTCCCTGTACACACAACTTAGCTTTTAAACTTGAAGATGGATAATAAATGCCTGCATGTATCACTTCACTATTACGACTACTGGTTTCCTCGCCAAAACACGCATTTTTATCAATCAGCAATACCTTAGAAAATTGCTCACTCAACTTCGCGGCAATGGCAAGGCCAACCACACCTGCACCAACAATAACGGCATCAAAATGCTCCATAATTTATTCTATCCAATGCGTATAGATATATTTAACAGCATATTTTTATTTCATCATTAATGCTATATCCTTAGCAAAAAATAAAGAGAACAATATGATGAATCGTCTATTACTGTTATTACTGATACTGCTTACTAGTGTGTCGTTTCCAAGTTGGGCATTAGGACAAATTGGCCATCAACTTGTATGTCAGCTCAGTTATGAGCTATTACCTCAGGATAAACAACAAAAAATCAATCAACTGTTAGAAAGTCTCCCCAAGAAACACAAACTCCTCATCAACCAATACACTCGAACAGATAAAGACCAAGCAGTAAGTTTTGCCAATAGTTGCACTTGGGCTGATGCCATTAAAAGAGATGACAGCTATGATGAGTTTAAACCTTGGCATTACCTTAATGTTGAGCAAGACCAAACGAATGTTAGTCAGGCAACTTGTCGTAAAAACTGTGTCACGCAGGCGATTCGCTTTCATAGTGAGCAACTAAAACACTCAACCACCCCTTTTGAAAAAGCACAAGCATTGATGTTTTTAGGCCATTGGGTAGGAGATATTCATCAACCTTTACATGTTAGCTTTGCCGCAGATTATGGTGGAAATAAAAATAGTGTTATCCCTGCAACAGGCAGATGTAACAACTTGCATTGGTATTGGGATGAGTGTTTGTTGTACCCATTAAACAAACCCAAGAAAAATTTTGATTACCCGGCCTTTAAAAAGCGTTTATATCAACAGTTAAAGCAATCATTAAGTAGCGCTCCTTGGCAAGAATGGCGTAACAGTAATGTGATAGACTGGGCTAATGAATCACTAACCCTAGTGCGCAGTGCTCCTTTACAGTATTGTTCATTAGTGTCAGATAACTGCCGTTCTAATCAAACAAAAACCATCGAAATAACTCCCAGTTATCATCAAGAATTTCAACAAAAGTTAACTAAGCGCATGTTACAGGCAGCAGTGAGATTAAGTGAACAGTTATCAATCATCCTATAATCACATTATCCTTTGACCACACATAAAAAAACCAGCGAAAGTCGCTGGTTTTTTTTGCATATTAATCTATTGATTATTTTGACGCATCGCCAACTTGCTCTGGCTCTTCTGCTTTTTGAATTTCTAATAATTCAATTTCAAATTGTAAAACAGAGTTACCTGGAATGCGTGGCGGATTACCATTTGGTCCATAGGCTAAGTCAGATGGAATAGTAAATTTATACTTAGAACCAACAGGCATTAATTGTACACCTTCAGTCCAACCAGCAATCACACGATTTAATGGAAATACCGCTGGTTGATTACGGCTATAAGAACTATCAAACTCTTCGCCATTTAAAAAAGTGCCTTTATAGTGAACTTTAACCGTATCGGTAGCTGTTGGTTTTTCACCAGTACCTTCTGTTAACACTTGATATTGAATACCTGATTCAGTCACTTGAACGCCTTCTTTTTTAGCATTCTCTTCCATGAATTTTTTACCTTCAGCTAAGCTTTCTTCAGCGGCTTTTGTTGCAGCTTCTTGCTTCTTCGCTTGCATTGATTGCTCAAGGTTCATCATAAGCGCTTGTATTTCTTCTTTTTCAATCACTGATTGACCGGCTAAGCTATCTTTAAAACCACGTAAAATAAGCGCTTGATCTAAAGTAAGACCTAATTTTTCTTGTTCAGCTAAGTTACGTTGAGTGAACATGCCAATTGATGCTCCTAACCCATAGGCTTGTTTTTGCACTTCAGTGTCTAAAACTGGGGCTTTTTCTTCTTGCTTAGCTTCTTGTTGACAACCAATGACTGAAACTAGAGCCAATGCCACTAAAGTGGGTTTAAACAATTTCATTTACTTCTCCGTTAAGGTTCATTTCTGTGATCCACAAATGAACAAAGTTAATGTGCGATACACATGTGTAAAAAAAGAACTTATACTAACGATAAACGCGGAACGATAAAAGCATAAAATTTTGACGATAAGCAAACAAATAACTTACATACTGACTTTTTGCTTACTAGGCATGATGTTACTCGCTTGCCAGCCTGCCGGACAAAAGCCAATTATTCGCTGGCAGCATGCGGTTGAAGGGGCATATGCCGCCGATATTTCAAATGATGGTAAACTAAGTGTCGTCTCCTCTATTCATCACGGCATTAGTTTATGGGACATAGAAAATAACGCGTTAAAATTTAATTGGTCTCAGCAACAAGACAGCGCTGATAATCTGGTATTGGCCGCTGACATTGCAGATAACAATAGTCATGTCTTAACCGCTAGTCGAACAAAGTTTTCATTATGGAATACCACCACAGGTGTCTCTGAAGGGTATTGGCAGATCAGTTCATCCAATATCCGTGATATTGCTTTAGCCAACAACGGTAAGTACATTTTAATCGGAAAGAGTGATGGCAAAGTTGTTCATTTAACCCCAGAAAGTGGCCGTCGTATTGAGTTTTTAGGCCATCAGGAAAAAGTGAATACCGTCGATATGTTACCCAATGGACGCATCGCCATTTCAGGCTCTAATGATTTTGTTGCGTATGTGTGGGATACGCAAACTGGTCAAGTGATTTATCGTTTTAATCACCCCAGCCGGGTCACAAAAGTTATTATCGACCCTCAAGGCCGTTACGCCTTTACCGCCGACAGCAAAAAATCGGCAAATATATGGGATTTAACCAATGGAAAACTAATAAGCCAACTCAAATACACAAATCGTCAAGAAGTCTTTAGTGCGGTGAGGTTTTCACCAGACGGTCAATACATAGTCACTGGGGCACCTTCAAGAAAAGTCAGTATCTGGCAAGTATCTAATGGCAAGCGATTAGAAAGTTGGCGCGTGACACCACGAGAAGATATTCGTCCAGCGGGAGCGGTTGTGTATAGCGTTGCTTTTAGCGATAATAACCTTATATTAACTGAATCTTCTTCTGGATACGCAGAATTATGGCAAACGAGCCTTCCGTAACAATTAAGCAATTAGAACAAAGTATTGAAGCATTGGAGTCTAGAAATGCTTTTCAGGACGATGTGATCGAACAACTCAATCACGAATTAACCATTCATCAAGAAGAAATTACTAATTTAAAAATTCAGTTGAAGCTTATTGCTACGCGACTCAAAGAAAGCCAGCCCCAATCCACCGACAAGCAAGAAATAGAGCCTCCACCACCGCATTATTAAACGAGCGATTTATTGTTTAAAAACACCGATCACTTGCTCATGTTCGCGAACCGCTTTTTCAACTTGCGCTTCGGGTTGTGTCATCTGTTCACCACAGCTTACACAAGTAACTTTTTCCACATCATTTTCTTTTGTCAAAGCCATGGTATCCATTGCTTGACATTTTGGGCACACAGCACCCGCTATAAATCGCTTTTTCACCTAAGATCTCATATTTTCATTAATCGCGTTAATTTTCACATTTTACCTTGAATAACGACCCGAGGAAAAGCGACAATAGCCGCGTTTTTTAATTATCAGGATTTTTCATGATCACCGCAGTCGACTTAAGCTTAGATAGAGGCATTAAAAACTTAATAAAATCATCAAGCTTTACCATACATCCTAATCACAAAGTTGGTTTGGTTGGCGCTAATGGCTGTGGTAAATCTTCGCTCTTTGCCGCATTACTAGGTGAATTACAGCCAGATGCTGGTGAACTAGCTATGCCAGCCACATGGAAAATTGCCACCGTTAAACAGGAAACTCCTGCATTAGCAAAGTCAGCGCTTGATTATGTGATTGACGGTGATAAAGAATTCCGCGCGCTTGAGCAAAAACTAGCACAAGCAAGAGCAGACAATAATGGTACCTTAGAAGCCACGATTATTAATCAAATTGATACCATTAACGGTTATTCCCTGCCTGCACGAGCTGGTGAGCTATTACATGGGTTAGGTTTTTTGCAAGAACAATTAAGTCAACCTGTAAAAGATTTTTCAGGGGGCTGGCGCATGAGGCTAAACTTAGCCCAAGCGCTGATCAGTCGTTGTGATTTATTATTACTGGATGAGCCAACCAACCATTTAGATTTAGATGCCGTCATTTGGCTACAAAAATGGTTAAAACGCTTTACCGGCACCTTAGTATTGATCTCACATGACCGAGACTTTCTTGATGACGTGATCGGCCAAATTTTGCATATTGAACAGCAAAGAGCCAAACTTTATAGCGGCAATTATACTGCCTTCGAGCGTCAACGTGCAGAGCAACTAGCCCAACAAGATGCTCAATATCAAAAACAACAAAAAGAAGTTGCGCATTTAACCGCATTTGTAGACCGTTTCAGAGCCAAAGCAAGTAAAGCGAAACAAGCTCAAAGTCGATTAAAACGCCTACAAAAGTTACCTGACTTAGCGCCGGCTCATGTTGATAGCCAATTTACTTTTAGCTTCGACAAGCCCGATTACATGCCTTATCCACTACTGTCATTAGAGCAAGCCGACTGCGGATACGATGACGCAATTAAAATTCTCGATAATACAAATATTTCACTCGTACCCGGCAGTCGTATTGGCTTATTGGGCCGTAATGGCGCAGGGAAATCAACATTGATCAAGTCGCTCGCCGGTGACATAAACTTACTTGATGGAAAACGATATTGCGCCCAAGAGCTGAAAATTGGCTACTTTTCTCAGCATCAACTTGAACAACTGCATATGAGCTCTAACGCCATTGAGCATATAATACGCGCAAAACCTGAGTTTGGTGAATTACAAGCACGGACATTTTTAGGTCGTTTCGGCTTTAGCGGCGATCAAGCATTATCAGCGGTCAATACCATGTCTGGTGGTGAAAAAGCACGTTTAGTCTTAGCGTTAATTGTGCTCGACAAACCTCAGTTATTACTTCTTGATGAGCCCACTAACCACTTAGATCTGGAAATGCGCCAAGCGCTAGTCTTAGCATTACAAGAATTTACCGGAGCAATCATATTAATCGCCCATGATCGCTATTTACTGGAATCTTGTGTTGATGAATTTTACCTTGTTGCTAATGGCCAAGTTGATGAGTTTTCAGGTGATATTGATGATTATCAGCAATGGCTCAACAATGATAAAAAAGTAAGCTTTCAAAATGAGAAAACACCATCGACTGAGCCAAGCATTGATAAAAAGCAGCTACGTAAACAGCAAGCTGAATTGAGAAAACATGCTGCCCCACTGAAGAAAAAAGCACAACAATATGAGAAAAAAATCACCCAGTGGCAGCAAGAATTAGCACAAGTAGAGCACACTTTAGCAGACAGTGATATTTACCAGAGCAACAATAAAGATCAATTAGCCGAATTACTTAAGCAACAAGCTTCATTGAAACAAGATATCGCTGAAAATGAAATGTTATGGTTAGAGCTTGAAGAACAGATTGAAGAAATCATGTCGCAGTGATGGCCTGTTCAGTCATAAATATTTACGATAAATTAGTATAAGATTTAATTCACTTGCTACACTTAACTAGGGCGTGTTGATCTTTGCTGTTTAATTTTTGTTCGAGATAAAAGCGTTTTAATCGCGGCGTGAGGAATGACGCTTAGTCATCTAAGTAAATCTCCTTACAACAAAGAGTAAAACGCTTTTAACCGAATCTTTCAGGCAGCGTTTGTTGTCATTTATACTATGTTGCCCCACATGGATGTGGGGTAAGGTGATTTTGCAGGAGCATAAAATCTTTAGTGCTTTATCATGTGGAACAACCACACATCAAAAGCACTGCCTTGTATGAATTTCCAACAAACTGCTGCAAAAACAAACTTGAAAGATCAACACGCCCTAAAAGTAAATCTAAAAATTAAGTCAAATAATTCAATACTTAGGTGCTTTATGAAAATAATACAACAAGCAATACTATTACTTGCGTTGAGCTCAAGCGTTTCAGTCTATAGTTTTGATGGCGATTTAGAACTGGGCATTTTTCAATTAAACCGAGGTGAATTTGCCGCTGCCATCAAAGAGTTTAAACCTTTAGTTGAAGAGGAATACTCTCCCGCTCAATATCAAATGGCAATGATACATTTGAATGGTTGGGGAGTGAAAAAAGATCCTCAAAAAGCCTTTGAATTACTCACCTTAGCTGCAGCTCAAAACTACCCAGATGCATTATTTTCATTATCAGTGATGTACAGTGATGGGGAAATTGTTAAGAAAGATTTAAAAACAGCATTCACTTTAATGAAAAAAGCCGCAGATAAAGATCTAGCTAGCGCTCAATTTAACTTAGGTGTCATGTATTCTGATGGGATTGGTGTTAGAAAGAATGCAAAAAAGGCTGCTTACTGGTATGAAAAAGCAGCAAGACAAAACTACGCTTTAGCACAATTCAACTTAGCGCTAATGTACTATGAAGGAAGAGGCGTGAAAAAAAGCTTACTTAACTCTTATGTGTGGAATTATATCGCAGCTAAAAGTGGCTATGAGCCAGCGGAAAAAAGTAGAGACATGGATGAGCATAAGTTGAGTATTGATGACATAAAAGAAGGTCGTGAAAAAGCAGAGTCGCTGCGCGAGCAAATTTTTATACAATTAGATTTAAAAGCCAAAAAAGCACGCCAATCACGGCTGTAATTCGCAAAAAAATACCGATGAAACAGAATATTGATCTGCATCATCTCCTTCTTGCTTAATCGTTATAAAATACACCTACAAACAATGTGGAATATAACGAATTAAGCAAGGAGTTTGTCATGAACTTTTTTAACATGTTACTTAACGATCCTGTGGTATTTACCTCTATTATTGGCTTAGCAATCGTACTAGGCATTTGTGGTTTTTATGTCTATTTCTTCCTCAAGAACATCGAACAAAATAAATAATAGAATTTCGTTTGTAGTTCGATTGTCGGTAATTCGCCTAATGATACCTTTGATCTATTAAACAAATTTATTGCTAACTTGTTCATCTTTATAGTTGTTTATTTTGTGACCAAAACAAGATTTTCTGCTATACTGTGAGGTGCATTTATTCGTTGTACTTGTAATATGATCAAGGGGCATTTTATGGCACTTTCTATTAATCAAACATCACCGTCGTTAAGCATTATCGACCGCTTGAACAACGAACGTGAAGAAAAAGATGAAAAAATAGCGTCGGGTAAGCGTATTAACAGTGCAGCAGACGATGCTGCTGGCCTGCAAATTTCTAGTCGTTTAACCTCTCAAGTAAATGGTTACCAGCAACTCAGTAATAATGCTCAAGATCAAGCCAATATTAACGATGTACAATCAGGCCAACTCTCTTCTATTGCCGATGGCTTACAACGTGCTAACGTGCTGTCAATTCAGTCAGGCAGCCCTTTAAGCGACAGTAATGCAATTCAAGGTGAACTTGACCAACTCACTGAACAAATTAACACAGTAGCAGGTCAAGCCTTGGGAGATAGCAATTTTCTTTCTGGTTTAGACGCCAATGATCCTGAAGCCACGCAACAAGCTTTAGAATCTGCCTTTACGGCAATTAATGAAAATGCGGCGGCTTTGGGTGCAGAGAGTAACGCATTAGCCAGCCAGTCTGTTAGTTATGATACCACACGCGTCAATGTTTCAGCGTCACGCTCACGTATACAAGATACTGACTATGCGCAGACAACTGCCGAGCAACAGCAAATCAATACGCAATTACAAGCTGCCATCATTAACAAAAAAGATGAAGATAGCCGAAAAGGCTTATTAGTTAACCAACTGATTTAAATATCACTTACACCACATACAGAAAAGCCTACTCTTGCGTAGGCTTTTTTAGTTGCTTTAGGTAACATAGACCCCTATTTATCCATCAACAAGATACTATGATCATTCCATACCAATCGCTGACAGCAGAAACACTAAACAACATCATAGAGGCCTTTATTCTGCGAGAAGGCACAGATTATGGCGAATATGATGTGTCACTCGACGATAAAATTACACAAATCAAACAACAGCTTGAACAAAAGAAAATTGTCTTAGTCTTTTCTGAACTGCATCAAACGGTCAATATCCTGCCAGCAGAGCAATTTAATAATCAAGTATTGGAATAGGCCTGTTGTCCTTACTGAGTAAAACTTAATACAAAACTCACCGGTACTGTGGTTGTAATACTGGGTAATTTTGCTAATTCCGCCAATTTATTAATTCCTTTAATAAGATCAAATGCTTGTGCCTGAATCAAGATAGGCTCAATGCTCGAGACTAAAATACGATCGTCGCTCACCTTAGTTACCATCACTTTAACAGGAAGTTGTTGCTTTTGACCGTGCAGCTCGATTAAACCTGTTACCGTTAAAATATCACTACTCCCCTGTTCAAGCGCTGTTATTTGTTTAACTGGCACTTGAGCCGAAAAGCTCGCTTTTGGAAATTGTTTAACATTAAATAAATACTCTTTCATACGCTGATCACGTATAGCAACTTTAGTATCGACACTGGTCAAATCAATCGACAGAGCCACTTTGCCTTGTTCAGAGATAGTAGCGGCGATTTGATGGAATCGGTGATTTTCCGCAACATGTGTTTTTTTCAATGTGGTAAAACTCACCACAGAAGCTTGATTGTCGAGTTGCCAATTTGCCAACACAGAAAATGACAAAAATAATGCTAAAAACCCAATTAACTTGTTCATAGATACTCCTTTACTTAACGTTGTGCCCGATGAGGACGGATCACTTGCTGCCATGGAATACTCGATGAGCCTAACGAAATAAAATCAGGATTCATCAAAGATTCACGTAAATTATAGGACAGTGGATTAAATTCACTGTCAAGTATTTTGCCACCGGCTTGTTCCAATATGCACTGGCTGGCTCCAGTATCCCATTCACCTGTCGGTCCTATTCGCAGGTAACAATCAGCAACACCTTCAGCAATTAAGCAGTTTTTCAGCGAACAGCTACCATAAGCAATGTGTTGGTAATCAAACGCATCATTTAAATACTGTCCCATCAAATGAAGCTTTTGTCTTCTACTGATCGCCACCTTAATTGGACGTTCACCATCATATGAAGCGACTTTGATTGCTTGGCTGCCTGTTGATGTCTCTTTAAAAGCTCCCAGCTGACGTTGTCCATAATAAGTCGTATGATGATCAGGCGCATGAATAACCCCAATCACAGGCCAGCCATTGTCCACTAAGGCAACATTGACAGCAAAGTCACCACTGCCAATAATAAATTCACCTGTGCCGTCAATAGGATCTAGTAGCCAATAACGCTGCCACTGTTTACGTTGCGCTAAAGGTAGTGCTCCCACCTCTTCCGAAATAATAGGAATATTGGGCGATAAACGTTGCAATTCATCCATCAATACCTGATTAGCCGCAAGATCAGCACTAGTGACAGGGCTATTATCATCTTTAGTTTCAGCCGTGTAATCACCGCTACTATAGTGCTTTGCCACTTCTATACCAGCTTTTTTGCTGCTATCCAGCGCAATAGTCAACAACTGTTCTAAGTTCATTCGCTACTCTTTACGCTATCTACCACTAACATCAAAGCGGCAATACTGCGCGCTTCATTAAAGTCAGGGTGTTGTAATAATGCTTTGTAATCTTTGATTTTCCATGATACTACGTCTAATGGTTCAGGTTCATCCCCTGTAAGCTTTTCCGGATAAAGTGTTTGTGCTAAAAATATCTCCATTGAGCCCGAGAAAAATGCCGGAGCCATAGCTACCGTATGCAATAAGGTTAGTTGCTTTGCTCCATAACCCACTTCTTCTTTTAACTCTCTATCCGCGGCGACTATCGGTTTCTCTCCTGGGTCAATCAACCCCTTAGGAAAACCTAATTCATAACTGTGAGTGCCCGCACAATACTCTTTTACTAATAATATAGTCTCGTGATCTAACATAGGGACTATCATTACCGCACCACGGCCTGAGCCTTGCATTCGCTCATAAACACGCTCAACACCATTACTAAACTGTAACTCCAGTTGCTCAATAGCAAATAGCTGACTTTTCGCCACTTGTTTACGCTTTAATATCTGCGGTAATACTTTCTGTTTAGTCATTTTTACCATTCAAATAAATAGATTACCTGAGAACTACCCTTTATTATTCGATATACTACTATAATACGTTGCTTCACTGGAAAAAATCTATGCTTGATTGGTCAAATATCTCAACTGTTTTACTTGATATGGACGGTACTATTCTTGATTTATATTTCGATAACCATTTTTGGCTAGAGCATTTACCTAAACGATACAGTGAAAGTGAGAATATTTCATTGTCAGAAGCCAAAAAGTACATGGCAGCACAATACCAAGAAGTTTATGGCACCATTGGCTGGTATTGCTTAGATTACTGGGCTGAACAAACCCAACTTCCCATCGCTATGCTAAAGCGAGAGGTGCAACACCTGATCCGTTTACGCGATGATGCTGAACAATTTTTGTTAACTTTAAAAGCCACTGGCAGACGAGTGATATTAGTCACCAATGCCCACCCGGATAGTTTGTCATTAAAAGTAGAGCGCACTCAATTAGATAAATACTTTGACAAGTTATACTCAACACATGAATTCGGTGTCACTAAAGAATCACAAGAACTGTGGCAAAAACTCAAAAAAACCGAGCCGTTTGATTTATCTTCCACCTTATTTGTTGATGATAATATTGATATTTTAGATTCTGCCAAAGAGTTTGGTATTCAACATTTATTAGCCGTAGCTAATCCTGATAGCCAGCAACCTGCAAGGGAAATCACTCAATATCCGTCAGTACAAGACTTTAATACCTTAGTTGATGATATCAGTAATAATCCCTATAGCGGCTAAAAACGCAAACGATAGCGTCCTTGATTATCTGGAGAGCCTAAAAATGGCACCATTTGTTCTATTGCTTTTGGCATTTGCGCCGTCGGTTTAAGATAGCCATCGCCCGAAACCTGAGCATTTTGACCAAGATATAAATCAAAACTCAAGCCTAGATTATTCGGCTCCTGCAAAGTTAATACAATAGCGCCTTGTTGACAGGTCAATGTCGCCTGAAGATCTCCGAGTGCGATTTTTTCATCCAACGCGGTAACCGCTGCATTAGCCCAACGCACATCACCAGCAAGCGCCTGACAACCTGCTTCACCGGCAACAAATTCATCAATACTCACATCAACAAATTGATGAGCCGTTAACGCAACCGGTAAAGAAAGTTTACTGACAATCCGATTCGCAGACTCGGTTATTTTAGTTTGTGAAAATCGAACATCAGATAACAAACCTGCGATGGTTGCTTGCCCTTCTGGCCCTGGCAGTAAAGCATCGCCGAACGTGACATTAATACTTGGGTCGAAGGTAAAAAATGACCAAACATTCGGTTTGATTTCAATCTTGTGCACAACTTCCTGATTGATTTTCAATGCATCTACTTTAGCATGCCAAATCGTACCCGAAACATTACCTAAAATAACATTGCTTGGTAGTTCAACCCATTGCATCACAACGCGCGCGGGCGTTGAAATAATCAAAAATACAATATACGCCAACAAAAAACTGGCAATAACCGCTACTTTTTTCATTCACTTCTGCCTAATTGCAAACGCTTCACTTGCACTTCCCCTGAGCGCTCTGATGCCGCAATATCAATATTTAACACTTGAATACCTTCTTTTTCAGCCAATTGCGCCAACCACTGTAATAATTGAGTAAAAGAAACACTATCAATCCATACTTGTACATCATTATTTTGCGGTTGTATGCGGGCAATACTAATGTCATAGGAACGAGCTGAACGGTTGACAATACTTGAAATACTGCCTGAACTCGGTCTTGCTAGCTGTCCTTTTGCAGCCTGATAGCGTGCAGTTTCACTAGTGACCCAAGCAAGCAGTTCATTTCGTTTATCAAGTTTCTGTTCGCCTTTTTCAATATGTGTGTTTAACGGTTGCCAGATAAGACTATACAAAATAAAAACGATCACCACTGCGGATAACGCACTGATTAACCGCTGTTCACGCGCGTTTAATTGAAGCCACCAAGCTTTCATGATCGACCTCCGTTACTCGCTTTGATACTAAATGCGCCCGTCACTTTATCCCCTTGATTATTCTGCGTTCCTTGCGACACGCTTAATTGCTGTGACTCTAACTGCACTTTAAACTGCTCAAACTGCTGATAACCGTCAGCTGTTGCTTGTAAACGTAATTCATTTCGTTTGCCATCAAATCGTAGTGAGTCTGGCTTTAACTGTGGCACCGCAGCGAAAGCAGGCTGCACCTTCGCTAATAAAGCAAGGAACTCAGCTTGGTGATCTCCTGAGCCTACAGCACGCATTTTCCGCTTAAGTTGTGAGCGAATCGTTGCGATTCTGACCCGTCGAGTCTCAGGAAAAGCTTGTTTATAAGTGGCCACTATTTGTTGTTCAATTTCAACTTGTTGCTGATTAATTTTCATTAACGTCAGTGACTTAAGCATGACATTGACTAACAAGGCTACCACTAAAAACCCTGCTGCCCATGCCCATGTTTTCAGCAAAGGAGAACGATCTGACTTAACAGCAAACTCTCCTTGTAATAGGTTAATTTTCTGTCCTGATAATTGCTGCGCCATGAGCGCCAAAGGTAATTCTTCAGGTTGAGACTCGATCTCAAGTGCAACATCGGCTTCTGGCAACGGCGAGTAACTCTCAATTACTTTAATTGCTTCACTCGAGAAAGTTTGACAAATATTGGGCCATAACGATGCATCAACGGTGATCCCTTGCCAATCTCCTTGACGTAATATAACTTGTTGACCTAATTGAATCGCTTGCCATTTATCACTTGCATCAGGTAAAGCAAGAGCATCGGGTAACATGCACAACACTTTTATATTCGCGTCTGCTAACCAGGATAACCATAGCTGCATTTGTTGGCGTTCAATCGCCGCCATAAAGCAATTGTGCTGATTATCTGCTGATTTTACATCCCCATAAGCAAAAAATAACTGCTCAACGTCTTGTGCCAAGTCATCTTCTAGCATAAACGGCGCAGCTAATTGCATCGCTTTTTTCGACTTTGCCGGCACTTTGAGCTGTTTTAACGCTACATCACATGCCGGCACTAACACCAGCACTTGCCGAGTTAATGACTTATCATGAAGTTCAGCCAATAACGAAGCACTTGCGAGCTCGCCACTGGCAATAATATTTGTTTCTGTATTCGACCACACCAACCAGTGAACTGGATCGTGTATATGACTACCTAGTCGAATAATTAATTTTTCTGCCATTAGTCACGTCCTATCGTGCGGCTAATTACACTTATTTGATTATTTTCTGCTACTTGTAACACCGAATTCAGTTGAAAGTAGCTCGTATTAAAATTTGTCTTAGCTGTTAGTTTAAAGTATTCACTATCAACTACAAACTGCTGTTTTTGTTCATCGGTTAATTTTAATTTTTTCACTTCAGGCAAATCAAAAAACGCCCCCGTTTCTTTAAAACCTTCAATGCCTCGAGCAGCTAAAATTTGCTCTGCGTCAGTTTCAGCGATAGCAAGTAGTCCTTGGAGCAATTGAGGCTTTTCAGCATCAATGGTATTGATATTGATCTGGTGTAAATCGGTATTAGGTAATGCACAAACATAAGGTTTTAACGCATCGATAACAGGCACAGTAAAATGTTCTATAACCCTTAATTCATTAACGCTCGCTAAGTAATGATTCGCAGGTAGGTAAGGAAACTCTTTGGCAGAATAATCATTATCTTCAGCCCCGCCAGCACTCACTATTGCACTATCATCATCTAACCAATCACTTAACGCATCAGCCATGTATTCAGCTTCAAAATCACCAATACCTTCAATATTCAACGCTAAAATCAGCTCTTGGAATGCTTTTTTTGCCAAAGGCTCTGCTTTTGCCGCAACATTTGGATCATTGATAACCCGCAATGCATTAAGGTTCAAACACGAGTGCATATCAGTAATTTCACCACTGATTTCGCCAAAGTCTACTGGATAGGTGGTTTCACCTTGCGCCCAAATTTGCCCTAAGTGCGTCACTTTAGGCTCTTGTTCAAACGCCGTGGCTAACACACGTTTAGCAAATGCTTCTGCCCCCATCGCATACCAATACGCTTGTTGATTAAAGCTGATATTCGTAGTGCGTTGTACTTGATACTGTAACCTTGCCAGCATCTGTGTCGCAATAATAGCAGCGAGTGCAACCACTAACATAACAGTGATTAATGCAACACCGCTGTTGGGCTTGCGCCTCATGATTTGACCCCAGCTTGTTCAGCAACTAAGAATTTTCGTTCAATTTCACCAAGATCATCTAATTCAAGTGTCAGACTAATTGCTCTGGGTAAACGACCTGCAATGGGTTTTTCCTGCCATTTATTATCATAAAAAAATTGCAACGCCATTGATGAAACATGATCAATTAATACCCTTACTTTAGGTTTTTCTCCCACCACTGCATCTACAAAATTGTAGTGTAAACGTTGTAACTGGTTATCCTTCAGTTGATAAGCAACCGACTGCAAATCACTACGCGGGATCAATAAACCAGGGTTTGTCCATCCCGCACGAACAAAGGCAATAGCCTGCTCCGATAATGAGTAACTATTGTTACTGGTATAAATAAAATCGCTACTCGGCGCTTCACCATCCATGCGTATAGAACGTTGAGATATCTGCAAAAAATCACGCTCAATCACCATGAATGTATTTTGCAGCGCATTGATACGTTCAATTTTATCTTGAGAACTCTGTTCACTTCTCATCACGCCATCAAAAATTGAAAAACTAGCTAAACTGATCATCGCAAAAATAGATACTGCGAGTAACACTTCTATCAAAGTAAAACCAACGGCTAAACGAAGTTGACGAGCCCTGATCATTTGGCACTTCCTTTCGAGATATAGCTTGTCAAACTTGTCAGTGCTAATTCCGATTGTTCATCTGATCTGACTTCAACAACAATAGCACGCATATCTTTGTCAGTTGTCTTGATCACTTTTTGTAGCCAATGCCATTGGCGACCGGCAAGTTCAACCTTGCCTTTTTTATTATTTTTCGGTGGCCAACTCTTCTCTAAATGAGCTTCTACCAATTGATTACTGGCGATCCATTCCGCCATCATTTTATCTTCCAATTGATTCAAACTGGTAAAATGAGTGTCTGCAGTATTTAGCAACGCCAAGCCAGCTAATGAAAACACTGACAATGCTAATAAGACCTCGATTAAGGTAAAGCCGAAACTACGGTTATAATGCATCTGACTCTCCTGACAGCTCGCTAAAATCACCGTTGATAATAGGCTCAGATACCCTCACTGGAGCACTATATAAACCAGTCACGGCATAAGCGATATCTTGCTCGACATCAAACAAATCCGCAAAAGAAAATACCATACGAAACGGCGTAATATCTCCCCCTGAAAGTATATAAACTTGTGGGATAATCACAGGCTGCTCATCACTTGCATCATCCTCAAGGTCTTGTATCGCGTCCTCATCAAGTTGAAATAACTCTCGACTAACAAGGCTGGGCTGTTCCATCGGCAGATCGTCAAACACTAAGTTCATCGTGAACATATCCGGCAATTGATAAATATCAAACAGCTTATTATCAGGAATTGTCGTCCAACTCACACCATCAAAGCCAACAAACTGATAGGTATTGTTTTGAATATACAAGCCAAGTTCTAGGTTGTTGAGTAAGCTATACTCTGCTGCCAAATTAAATACACTAGCAAATCGAGCACTTTCTTGTTGCAGCTGAGCTTCTGGCTTATTGGAATTAAAGTTGAGCTGAACTGCCGCCACCATTAGGCCAACAACGAGGATCACCAACAACACC
Source organism: Thalassotalea sp. G2M2-11 (assembly GCF_017168195.1). GTDB lineage: Bacteria > Pseudomonadota > Gammaproteobacteria > Enterobacterales > Alteromonadaceae > Thalassotalea_E. The sequence goes on along the minus strand of NZ_JADNYL010000001.1, from coordinate 428,351 downwards.
TCAATTAAGGTAAACCCAAAGTTGTGGTGTTTGTTGGTTAGATTTTTCATTGTATCAACAGAGCATTTCGCACTAGAGGCGAATTATTGGTAGTCGCCTAAATTCCAGTTGCCGATGTCATCATCAGTACCGGCTTCACCATCAGGTCCCATTGAAAAGATATCCATTGCACCATGCTCACCTGGGTTTAACAACTGATAATCATTACCCCATGGGTCTTGAGGCAAACGCTTAATATATCCACCTTCAGGAAAACGCTTAGGGATAGGTTCAATATCCGTTTTTTCCACTAATGCTTCGAGACCTTGCTCTGTAGTGGGGTAATTATAATTCTGTGAACGGTACATACCTAGCGCCGTTTCTAATGAGCCAATATCAATAACCGCTTTTTGTTCGCGCGCAGTATCTTGGCTTCCCATCAGGTTAGGCACAACCATACTGGCAATAATACCGATGATCACTAAAACCACCATCACTTCTAATAAGGTAAAACCTGATTGTGGTTTACTCATTCTCTTCTTATTCATACTAACTTCCTATTAACGTGTTCAACTGCAAAATCGGTTGAAGAATCGCCATAACAATAAATAATACAATGCCAGCCATTGTCACCATAATCGCTGGCTCTACCGCTTTTAGTGAAATATTCACTAATGCTTCAAATTCTCTATCTTGGTTATCTGCCGCTCTGCCTAACATATGTTCTAATTCACCACTTTTTTCACCACTGGCTATCATATGGAGCATCATAGGAGGAAAAAGTTTTGTCTGTTCTAATGACAAGCGTAAACTTGAGCCTTCTCTTACTTTATCCGCCGCTTGTTTCACTTTATCTTTAATGTAAAGGTTATCCAGTACCTCACCAGCTATGGTCATACTTTCCAATAGTGGCACCGCACTGGCTGTTAATATACTTAAAGTACGGGCAAAACGTGCGGTGTTAATGCCTCGGATCACTTTTCCCAGCCCAGGCATAGATAATATTTTTTGATGAACTTGATACTTAAAACTGCTCTTTTTCATCATTTGCAAAAATATAACTACCGCCACTATTATCAAAACTAAAATAGCTAAGCCATAGTGTTGCAAAAACTCACTGGTCGAAATTAAAAATTGTGTCGTTCCCGGCAGATTAGCCCCCATATGCTCAAACTGACCAATAATTTGAGGGACCACTGAGGTTAATAACACCACGATAACCCCAATAGCAACAACAGTCATTATTGATGGGTACACCATAGCCTGAACCATCTGAGAGCGGAGCTTCTGACGCTGTTCGGTATAGTCAGCTAAACGATTTAGAACTTTATCGAGATGGCCTGATTTTTCACCTGCTGCGACCATGGCGCGATAAAGGTGATTAAATACTTGAGGAAATTCCGCCATACTTTCGGCTAAGCCATAGCCTTCGGTGATTTTTGTTCGTACAGCCATCACCATGCTTTTCAGGGTATTTTTTTCACATTGCTCAGCAACAGCAAGCAAAGATTCTTCCAACGGTAAACCTGACTCAACTAACGTAGCAAGTTGACGGGTTAATAAAGCAAGCTCGGTAGCGGTAATTTTTTTGCTACGGCCAAAACCTGATGAAGATTGCTTTTGTTTGCTTTTCATTAAACTAGGAGTGACTTCCGTTGGCATTAACCCCTGATCGCGCAATAAAGTGCGCACATGCCGAGGTGTATCCCCTTCGATGACCCCTTTTTTAATTTTTCCTCGGTTATCAACCGCTTGATAGTCAAATGCTGCCATAATGCTTGATTAATCTTCCCGAGTAACGCGTAACACTTCTTCCAGCGTAGTTATACCACCAAGCACTTTATCAAAGCCATCACGACGAATACTTGCAGTATTAGTACGTATGTATTTTTCAATGGCTTGCTCACCTTTACCATTGTGAATGAGTTCTCGCACCTTATCATCTACCAATAATAATTCGTGGATACCCGTACGCCCTTTATAGCCTTTAAAGTTACATTCTTCACAACCAACGGCTCGATAAATATGCGTCTGACTGTCTGCAGCTAAACCTAAGAGTTTAACTTCTTTATCATCAGGCAGGTGACTTTCCCTACAGTGCGGACAAAGCGTTCTCACTAATCGCTGTGCTAACACGCCTAATAAACTGGAGGAAAGTAAAAATGGCTCAACGCCCATGTCTTCCATACGAGTGATCGCACCAGCAGCGGTATTAGTATGTAAAGTGGATAACACCAAATGCCCAGTTAAACTAGCTTGCACACCAATTTGCGCCGTTTCTAAATCACGTATTTCACCCACCATCACCACATCAGGATCTTGACGTAAAATGGCACGTAACCCGCGCGCAAAGGTCATATCGACCTTAGTGTTTACTTGCGTTTGACCTATGCCTTCAATCGCATACTCGATTGGATCTTCAACGGTTAATACATTGCGCTCATTATGATCGATTTGACTTAAACCAGCGTACAAGGTGGTCGATTTACCTGATCCTGTAGGGCCTGTCACTAAAATAATGCCATGTGGTTTTTCAATTAACCGCGAAAACCTTTCTCGGTTACCATCGGTCATACCCAAGTCTTGTAAATCAAGCCGCGCAGAGTTTTTGTCTAATAAGCGAAGTACAACCCGTTCGCCATGCCCCGTTGGCATGGTTGATACCCGCACATCGACAGCACGCCCAGCAATACGCAAGGAAATTCGCCCGTCTTGTGGAATTCGCTTTTCAGCAATATCAAGCTTAGCCATGACTTTAATACGTGACACCAATAACGAGGCCAATTTACGGTTGGGTTTTAACACTTCACGCAATACACCATCTACGCGAAAACGAATTTGCAATGCTTGTTCAAATGTTTCGATATGAATATCAGAGGCGTTTTCTTTTATTGCTTCGCTGAGCATGGCATTGATCATCTTAATGATCGGCGCATCATCTTCGTTCGCCAATAAATCTTCGGTTTCCACCATCTCATCGGCAAGTGAATATAAGTCCACTTCATTACCGATATCTTCCATCATTTGCTTGGCTTCGGAAGAGTCTCGCTGATAAACAGTCGTAAGCAATAATTCAAAACGCTCAGGTGTTTCTATCACCACCTGAAATGGCTGTTTAGTCAAGCGTCTTACTTCAACCATGACATCGGTTGAGATATCCGCTAAACAATGCAGTGACAATTGCTCATTTTCAAAAGTCAGCAAGGCACTATGGCGTTTAGCATAACCAAACGGCAATTGTAGTACGGTATGTTCGATCGGCGCAGTCACCACGGTTTCATCATCACTTATCATAACTATTGCTGCTCTGATGATTTTTCTTGCTTATCTTTGATATATTGATCAAACGATGGCGGTAACACCAATTTATCATTCCATTTTGGTAATAATGGTAATTTCTCATCGTCCATCAAATCGATGCCTTCTTCTAACTTACGTAATTCATCCGCGCGGATATAATTATATTTTTCCTTGCTGATTTGATTCATCAATTTACCATCACGAATAATTGTTGGGCGCAAAAATACCATTAAGTTACGCTTACGCTTAGTGTTACTGGTAGACTTAAATAAATGGCCTATGATCGGAATATCACCCAGGAATGGTACTTTCTGCACACTTTCCTGTACATCTTCATCAATCAAGCCACCTAAAATAACAGTCGCACCATTATCAGCCATGACCGTGGTTTTTATTTCACGCTTATTAATCGCAATATCAACCCCTGTAGCGCCGCTGACAGAAGAGACTTCCTGCTCTATGGTTAACTGTACGCCCGCGCCTTCATTTACTTGTGGCGTCACTTTTAACTTGATGCCCACTTCTTGACGATCAACCGTTTGGAACGGATTGTTATTATTACTACCAGTAGTAGACCCTGTGATCACTGGTACTTCCTGACCGACTAGAAATTCAGCTTCTTCATTATCAAGCGTGGTGATGCTTGGGGTTGCTAAAATATTTGAATTAGTGTCAGCACTTACCGCTTGCACAATCGCGCCCCAATCATTATCCATGATGCCGAACATCATACCGTTTACTGAACCAAGCACTTGTGCCAGTAAGTCATAATTACCTTTAATGTCTGGTTCTTGCACACCTGGTGAAATAATATTTCCGGTGTCAGGGTGTAATACTGGAGGAATATATTTTCCCTTTTCAGATCTGGCAGCCTCAGCAGCGCCAGCGACGTTACTGATGGTAGCAGGCCCATTAGTAAATTGGGTAAAGCCACCATTTTCGTTGTACCATTGAACTCCTAAGTTCACCCCATCACTTTCAAATACTTCAACAATAATAGCTTCCACTAATACTTGTGCTCGACGTACATCCAACTGGCGAATAACCGCTTCTAACGAACGTAACATATCGGGTTGTGCGGTGATAACCACAGTATTGGTTTCTTTATGAGCATTGATGCTGATATTGCGATTTTTGCTACGCTGTGATTTTGATTTACTACCGTTATCCTCAGCTTCTATCGATTCACTCACCCCTTTAAGAACATCGACTAAATCTTCAGCTTTTGAGTACTTCAAATAATACACCCGTGTATTACCATTACTTTCCAGCTCGCTATCTAAGCGGGATATTAACTTTGCGGTACGCTCGCGTGCTTGTTTTTCACCGCTGACAATCACACTATTGGTTCGTTCATCGGCAACAATTTTTGGGATAAGAAAACTCGGTGTCCCTGCCTTATTGCCAGAGTTTTTATTCAGCGACTCGATAATTCGCACCATTTCACCAGCAGATGCGTATTTTAATTTAATGATTTGCTCGTATTGATCGCCTGCTTTATCAACACGTTTAATTATTTCAGCTAAGCGATTTACCACGGCAGCAGTACCGGTCATAATAAACACATTGGCAGGATCATAATTGACCACTGTGCCACCGCCAGCTTGGTTAGCCATTTGACGTAACAATGGAGATAACTCTCTAACGGTAACATTTTTCACTTCGATCACACGAGTGACCACTTCATCACCAACCCCTGGATTGGTTTCATCAACAAGAGGGGTTGCTGCAGATTTAGCTTTTTTATCGCGGATAATTTTGATGATGTTATTATCCATTTCTATGGCTGCAAAACCATAAACCTCTAATACATTTAAGAAAAATTGGTAATATTGTTCTTCGGATAATAAATCATAACTGCGAACATTCACCTTCCCGCGAACGTTAGGATCGACAATCATGGTTTTCTTCAAATTTTTACCGACAATATTAATAAACTCTTTTAAATCGGTGCCTTTAAAATTAGGAGAATACTGGGCCGCATTAACAGAAAGCGCAGTAAAAGCCATACCATTAAAAAAAACAGCGGTTGATATCACTAAGCAGGCTCGTTTTAGCCAAGGCGCAATTATCGATGTGCGCATGAAAAATTCCTTATACTCTCAAAAATTATTATTCTTCAATACTAAAAAGTATTTCTGTCATTTCGTTGCCTCGCAATACGAGTAACGATAAATCGGTCTGTTCTTTCAGTGCCTGTAACGCTTGAGCGGCTTCACTGGGATTAGTCAGGTCTAAACCATTCATTTGCACGGCAATATCGCCAGATTTCAAACCCGAAGCTTTAAAAAATTCAGGGTTTTTACCTGGCATCAGCTGATAACCAATGATGGTACCATCACTTCGTTTGGGTACTATCTTTAAATGATCGATAATTTTTCCCGGATCATTATTAATATCTTCTTTCAATTGTTTCGCAGATTCACTCAGTAATTGATTATCTCGCTGATCAATTACTTGAGGTTTACTCGGCGCATCAATCACAGGCGGTCTTTTCGAAGGCACGCTTGGCAAAGAGGATGACATTTTATTGTATTTAAAACCATCTAACATTAACGTTTCTAAGCGACCTGACTGTTTAATCAATACCCGATCTTGCGCGACGCTTTCTAATGTTGCTCTGGTGCCTTCTATCTTATCGCCAACACCATAGGTTGTTTGTTTACCGTTTTGTTCAATAATGGCTGCGGCTATCTCTGGCTTATCACTAGCAACCGTCCCCGTTAACTTCAAACGTAGATTAGTTTCTGGTGCATCTTGTACTTTCACTTCCACCACTTTAGGTGTTGCGTTGTATTCACCAAACAAATTTAATTGGATGATCGAGGCGATATCAATTTTCGCACTTTGCGCTTGCGCTAACTGCTGTCCCTGATTAAAAACAGGCGCAGACGCAACTTGCTGCTGTGGTACTAACAACCAGGTCAATTTTGCGCATAGATAAGCGATATAGCACAGCAATAATGCACTGATAACTTTCGCTATTTTTTGCTGAGGTAACTTTAGCAAAACTTCATAGGCTGTTGCTAAATCTTTAGGAAATCCCATTTTATTATAATAATGCAGTTAATTTTGATTTCATCGTTGCCTGATGATACTTGAGCAATCGCTTTGCAACAAGAAATCTACAGGATTTTTCAAGAATATTAAAAAATAACCCGCTCAATAGTGTAAAATAGTGACTACAGATACAACCTATTTTAAATGATTTGAATGACATTAAGATGAAAAAAGATAAAACAGCCGATGTTAGCCATTCAACCCGTTTAGATAAATGGCTTTGGGCAGCACGCTTTTATAAAACACGCGCTATCGCAAAACAGATGATCGATGGCGGTAAAGTATTTTATAATGGTCAGCGCCCTAAATCAGGCAAAAACGTCAATATTGGTGACACCATCAAAGTACGCCAGGGCTACGAAGAAAAAGAAGTTGTTGTTGTTGCACTTGCCGATAAGCGCCGAGATGCGACTTTTGCTCAAACGCTTTATCAGGAAACTGAAGACAGTGTTGAGTTAAGAACTCGTAATGCCATCGCAAGAAAGCAAGGTATTTTATTAAGCCCAGCTGCCGATGGTAAACCCGATAAAAAACAACGCCGACAAATACGACAATTTAAAGAAAGGATCTAAGAGTGACTTCTCAACCAGATATTTTACATCGTTACTTATTTGATGATTTACATGTACGAGGCGAGCTTGTACAACTTAGTCAAACTTATCAACAAATAATCGAGCCACACAATTATCCTTCAGGCGTAAGACAATTATTAGGCGAACTAGTTGCAGCCACTTGCTTATTGACCGCAACGTTAAAATTTGAAGGTGAAATTGCCGTACAGTTACAAGGTGATGGTCCCATTGGCTATCTTGCCGTTAATGGTAATCATCAACAACAAATGCGTGGCATTGCCAAATTATCTGAGCAAACTAATGCCACTGGCTTACAAGCATTAATTGGCAAAGGAAATATGGTGATCACTATACGCCCCAGCAAAGGTGAACCTTACCAAGGTGTCGTTGCACTTGAGCATGCCACACTTGCTGAGTGCTTAGCCCATTACTTTGAAGCATCGGAACAAATTCCGACAAAAATATGGTTATTTCATGACGATACAAATCAACAAGCCGCTGGCAGCTTAGTGCAGCTTTTGCCTGATGGCGATAATAAACAACAGCAGCTTAATGATTTTGATCACCTGTGCCAATTAACAGAAACCATTAAGGCTGATGAAATTTTTACATTAGATGCCAAAGAGCTACTATATCGTTTATATCACCAAGAGCAGGTACGCTTATTCGACCCACAAACGGTCGAATATCAATGTAGTTGCTCACAACAAAAGTGTTTAAATGCCATCGCGCAAATAGAGCCGAGTGAAATCAAAAGTATATTAGCCGAGCAAGGCAACATTAGCATGACCTGTGATTATTGCTTAAGTACTTATCAATTTGATCAGGCACAGTTAGCGCATTTATTGGTAGAGACTAAACACTAATATAGCTGCTATATCTGCTCCGCCCAACAAGTTTCATGGCGGAGCTATGATTATTGTCCGTTAAAGGTTAAATTATAACGTTGAAAAGTAAACAAATAACGTTAGGTCATTCTTTTGGATCACAAAACTTTAGCTAATCAAGTATTAGCCAATATCAAAAAAAATAACAAAGCCACAGCTATTGAAAATTTGACTCAGTTAATAGAAGCACAAGCTGATCTGGGTAATCTTTGGGGTGGATTAACTCGTATTGCATTATCAGTTGGTGAAATAAATTTATCAATCCGCTGTGCTCAATTCTACCTAAATGTTGCTCCTAATGAAGATAATCGACGATTACAAGTAGCTGGGATTTATGCTGAAGCAGGTAAAATACATCAAGCGATTGCTTTGATGGAATCATCTGCAACGCAACATTACTCAATAGCAGCTAATCACTTTTTAGGCACGGCATACAGCCAAGTAGGTCAAATTGAGTTGTCGCTGAAACATTTGAGGTTAGCGCTGTCACAAAATCCTTTATTAGGGATCTCCTGGCTAACATTATCAGCGTTAAAAAAATTTACTATCGAAGACAAAGAGTTTAAAAGCTTACAAGCATTAGAAGTTAAGATGCGTCAAGGCAATGATTTACAAAATCAAATTCCCTATTGGTTTGCCTATGGTAAAGCGTTATTAGATGTGGATAAAGAAGAGCAAGCCTTTGCAAAGTTCTCAATTGGTTGCCAGTTAATGAAGGCAAAATATCCATTTAATGATATTGAATATCAACATCAAATAAATGAGATCATTAGGCATCAAAATCAAGAGTACTTTCAAAAGATTGCGAAATTAACGCCAAAATCGTCAGAGAAGTTTGTTTTTATTATAGGGTTACCCAGAACAGGTACAACCTTATTACAACAGGTATTATCGTCCCATCCTTCAATTGTTAGTGCTGGTGAGTCAAATAGCTTAGCACTTGCTATCGCACAGATAGGACAACAAACAATAAATAATTTAGCTAACCATACAAATGCTAAAGAGATACTGACAACACTGCAAAGCGAATACAGCCAATTGATGGCTCAACGAACCGATGGCAGCCCTTATATAATAGACAAATCATTGAATATTAATCATCACCTTGGTTTGTTGATGCAGCTATACCCTAACGCGACATTTATTAATATTACCCGAGACCCTAACACAACAGCTTGGTCATGTTTTAGAACTTTCTTTAGTCAAGGGTTACCTTGGAGCTTTGACATTTCAAACATCAAAACCTTTATTAATGGTGAAGCAAGACTCATGGCTCATTGGCAATCGCTATTTGCTGATAAAATACTACAGATCAGTTATGAAGAACTTGTACAAAAACCTGAAGCTACGATTAAGCAATGCTGTGCTCAATTAACAACCGAATTTACCCCAGAAATGTTAACTTTTTATCAAAATGACCAGCCAGTACAAACAGCCAGTGTTGGGCAAGTTCGGCAAGCATTAAATCCGCATTCACTCAATTGCTCAGCATTTATCAAAGCAAAGTTCTTCAATTAATGAATATTGTCTCACCCTAGTGCGGGTTATCTTCTGCTTTCAACTTGATTAAGGTCGATAAATCAGGCATTTACCTAGTTATAAAACAACTAACTAATGATAAATGTTTTAATCATTTGCATCTATTGGACAAAAAAAAGCCTTAGCTAAAATGCTAAGGCTTTTTATCTACGTTATTAGCTACACTATATTAGAATTCAGCTGATACACTGAAACGAACATAACGTGGCGTTTGGAATGATGTTGGCAAACCATAAGTTGGGTTGTGCTCGCCGCGAGCAATAACACCAAATGGGCTGGTTGGATGTCCATCATAGTGAGAAAAACGCTCATTTTCTTCATTGAATTGAGTCGCTTTATCATTGTTGAAGACATTAAATACGTCTGCACGGAATGTTATTTTACTGTCATCATAATACCAGTCATAGGTAGCAGATAAATCTAAGTTCCATGTATTAGGCGTACGACCTTCCGAACCACGTTTTACTAGCTGACCATCTTTAACAAACGATGCCGCATCATACAAAGACGCGAATACATCTGTAGGGTGATAACCAAACGAGTTAAGTGGGCGACCTTGAGTCCAACGGAAGTTTGCACCAATGTTAAAGTTTTCCATTACATTGTATGCAGCATTCCACTTAACTTGGTGTCTACGGTCATTAGGTAAGTTACCGTTTGCACCATCAGTTAAACCCGGTTGGTCAAAGTTAGTCGTTAAACCTGAATCATCTTGGTCGTTATCCGAACGAACAAAACCTTCGTTATTACCCCAGCTGTGTGCCCAAGTATAAGTGAAAGACATCATCCATTGGTCGTCCCATTGACGATCTACAGTAACATCTACAGAAGCATAAGAACGCTCTGCTTTAGGATAGCCTAATTGATCTGCACTGATAGTATATTCTTTATATTCTAATGGGCCATCGTCACCATCAGGATCAGTAGTGATAGTCACATCTTCACCTGGATTAGTTAATACATAATAATGGAAACCTGATGCACACATAGTACAACCGCCATCTAACATAGCATCAAAGCCAGCATCAATCGCGATATCTTCTAATGAGCTACCTAAGTCACGATAAGTGGCCTTAACGCCAAAGCTCCAAGAATCATCGATGACTTGTTGGTAACCAATAATGTATTCATCTTGATACATAGGATCTAAGTCTGCATTAACAGTCTCAGCAGTATTTTTTAAGGTACCGTCACCATAAACAGAAACACTACCACCTGAACCTGGAACCAAGTTAGGAGTAAAGTCAGCATTGATACTTTCAACATCAAAATATTGACGCGTATAAGTTTCATCACCCGCTAAACGCACGTTTGTATTCGTTGCAACAGGTAAGAAGTAACGGCCATAGTTGGCAAAGACTTTACTTTCACCATCGCCTTTAACATCCCAGCTTAAACCTAGACGAGGAGCCCATTGGTCAGAAACATCAACAAATTTGTCACCCGCTTTGTTGTAGTTTTCAAACGTTTCATTACGTAAACCAATACGTGCTACTAAGTTCTCAGTAACTTGCCATTTGTCTTCAATATAGAAAGCTGAAGACTTAGTTTCAAAATCACCTTGGTTTCTATAAATTTCTTTACGTACAGAGTCACAGTCTAATTGGCCTTGAGCTAGCAAGTCAGAGTCACAATCTTCATAACGCCATGCTACACCGCCTGCACGTTGAGTATTCTCAGTTGCAGATAAATCTTCTGAATCAATACCAAAACGCAAAGTGTGATCATCATGAACATACCAATCTACGTCAAAACGAAATGCTTTACGCTCATCATTTTGAACCGATGGAGTGAACAATCCAAAACCACCAAATTCACGACCTGAAAAGCGTTCATAAACTACTGGTTTGTCACCAACAGGGTTACTACCTGCGTTTAAATTACTATAGCTCGCTTTGTTAATTGAGTATTGGGCACTAATAGTTAAGTCATCTGTAATAATACCGGTGTACTTAAGACCCCAAGTTTTACCACCGCGCTCTAGGGTGTAGTCACCATAGTGCTCACCGGTAGTATTCGTATCTGGGTTGTAAAGGTTTTTAGTGCTGTCTAAATCAGAACTGTTGTCCCAACCAGTAAACTCTAAGATATGATCATCGGTGATATACCAATCAAGTTTCAACGCATATAAAGTATCGTTAGCTTCACGATCAAAGATAGCACTGCTAGATGCATAGTCGCTATCGCGTTGTTGTTGGTTAAGGATACCAAAGAAGAATAACTTATCTTCAATTAGTGCGCCGCTAGCCCAAAGGTTATAGTTGGTTTCACCAACGTTGTCTCTGTTATTAACAACATAGTACTCAGAACCAGCTTCTTCGATATTATCTGGATCTGTACGTTTTACATCAGGAGACTCTTCTCTTAATGATGCTGGTTCAAAGTAGGCACTTGCACCCCATTTGAATTCATTTGAGCCGCTCTTGGTAACAATGTTTACAACACCACCAGTTGAACGACCGAACTCAGCAGAATAACCACCTGTTTTAACTTCAAATGTCTTATACATTTCAAATGGTAGTTCAGAGCCACCTAAACCATTACGGAAGTTAGTAGTGTTAATTCCATTTACATAATAAACGTTTTCACCAACTGATGAACCGCCGAAAGATGCAAGATTACCAAAATCAGAGTCACCTTCAACGGTACCTGGTGCTAACATTGCAACAGATGTAATGTCACGAGGAACTGGGATTTTCTCTAAGTCAGCAACATCAACGACTAATTGTGATTCACTTGAGCTAACATCGATAGCAGAGATCATAGCACCAGTAACAGTAATACGTTCAATATCGCCACTTTCTAATGCCAAATTCACATTCGTTGAACCGATAGCTCCAACTCTTAAGCTATCTTGCTTTAATACGGTAAAGCCGTCTTTTTTCGCTTCTAATGAGTATTCACCAGCCGGCAATAAAGGAAAACGGTAGTTACCTTGAGCATCAGATAATACAGTACGAGTCAAGCCCGTGGTTAAGTTTTTAATTGTAACAGAAACGCCTGATAACGCTTGGCCTTCTGTCGTAATTGATTTACCAGCGATGTTACCTTCATTTGCCATTGCAGGCATAGCAACACCAAGCGACATTGCTACAGCAGCAGCTGTAACTGAGCGCTTAAACGATCTAGAAATATTATTTCTCATATTGTGTTTCTCTCTGGACTTATAGTGTTTTATTTTTTTATTGTGTTGAAATAGATTCGTGCACAATTGTTACTAAAAAGTAACATGTCGTTGATTCTGCCTCATTTTGAAATATTATCAAGTGAAGTTACATGATCTGAGAAACATATTAAGCACTAACAAGCAGCACAAACAATCACCTTTAAATCAACAACTTAACAAAAGAAAACACTCTTTTGTACGCATTTTTTTACACACATTTGGTTACAAATAGACACACAATGTACGACAATATACCTACAGCCATTCATTCACCCTTCTTGTTTTACCCATATCCCCGAGCTTATTTTATTAGACAAAACTTGATTGTTTTTACAAAGAGAGAGTAGTATTAAATGAACAGCAATAACTAAAGGTTTACTATGGTTACCGACACCGAGGGTTATGTTCATATCATTGAATACTTAACCGAACATTTAAGCTTGTTTGAAAATAAAGCGGCTCAAGCCAGCGATAACGTAACGGTAATGGAAGTCATTGAACAAGAATTAACAGAACAAGTTATTATCGTCTGTAGCCAAAATGAACAACTTAGCTTTAACCAGCGCAACACTATAATTCGTGAAGTAGATGCCATGGTATCTGATCTTGAAGAAATCCTTTCAGGCGTTATCAATAATCCCGCAACCACCGAACAAAAAGCCTTTATTAAAGAGTTTACCTTATTAATTAAAAACTTGTTTGATACCGAAATACATTCAGGTGTCCTCAGCTAACCTCACTCACTAGTCTTCTCCACTTTAGTCAGTTATTATCCTCCTTTTTGCTTTGAGGAAAATATGAAATCACAAGTTAAATGGATCGGCGAAGAGATGTTCGCAGGTATTTCAGAGAGCGGGCATACCGTAGTGTTAGATGCTAATGCTGGTAAACTTGCACCTAGCCCACTAGAGAATATATTGATTTCACTTGGTGGCTGCTCATCGGTAGATGTTGTTAGCATCTTACAAAAAGCACGACAAAACATTACTGGTTGTACTGTAGAGATTTCTGGAACTCGTGTGGACACTGTACCTAAACTATTTTCCGATATACATTTACACTTTGTCATCACTGGTGAAAATGTCTCAGAAAAACATGTAGCAAGGGCGGTTGCATTATCTGCTGACAAATACTGCTCGGTGGCACTGATGCTTAACAAAGCCGTCAACATCAGCCATGATTTTTCAATTAACACACCTTAAGTAGAAACTACGACTAAACAACATAATGTTCGTAAATGTATCAATATGTTGTTTAGCCCATTCATTGCTATTTTTCCCGTACTGCAAACATTACTTTCCAGCTATCAACACCAATAAGAATGCTGCCTGATGGCTATGTCATACAATAGTTCCCCCCTTTATTGGTAAGCCCTGCAGATCAAAAAATTGTAATGAAATAACTTGAAAATATTTTCAAACTATGCAAAATCAGTGTGATGTTACTTTTTGTAACATTTTTACACACATTGTATGAATGAAAAAAACAATAAACGTAAGTCCAGAGAGAAATAAATATGAAAAATATTAAACAGTCACTTATTGCAGGTGCAGTTACTGCTGCCCTAGCCCTAAGTGCAAATACTGCTTTTGCCGGTAACAACGACGGTGGTTTATCGGGTAAAGTTCTCGATGCTGTTACAAGTAACGTTATCAGCGGTGCAACAGTAACAATTAGAAATACTAAAACAGGTTTCACCAAAACGTTAACATCTGACGCTGACGGTTCATTCCGTTTAAGTGGCTTACCAGTTGGTGTTTATAGTGTTACATCAAACTATAACGGTTATGGTGAAGTTTCATTAGGTACTGTTAATGTTGGTATCGGTGGTGACACCAATGTAAACATTACCATGGTTTCTTCTGATAATACTGAAGTTATCGAAGTACGTGGTTCTGCCATTGCTACTATCGACGTAACGTCTTCAGAATCAGCGTTAAACATTAGCTCAGTTGAATTAGAGCGTATTCCTGTTCCTCGTGATGTTACATCTGTTGCTTTATTAGCACCAGGTACAACTCGTGGTGACAGCCGTTTTGGTTCTTCTGCGTCATTCGGTGGTGCATCTGTTGCTGAAAACCAAATGTACATTAACGGCCTTAACGTTACTAACTTCCGTAACGGTTTAGGTTTCTCAAACGTACCATATGAATTTTATGACCAATTCCAAGTGAAAACTGGTGGTTACTCTGCAGAGTTTGGTCGTTCAACAGGTGGTGTTATCAATGCGGTAACTAAATCTGGTTCGAATGATTTTGAATTTGGTGCAAGCATTTTTGTTCAACCAGAAGGCTTACGTGAAACATCTCCTTCTGTACGCGCAAACGATGGTACTTGGTTATCATATCGTGATAATGACACGCGCTCTAGCACACAAGCTAACATATGGGCGTCAGGTGCTATCATAGAAGATACATTATTCTATTATGTAATTTATAACCCAAAAAATATCGATAGCGAATTTGATAGATTTGAATCAAATGGCGATCTATCTAAATATGAACAGGATGATGCATTCTGGGGTGCCAAAATTGACTGGAACATCACAGAAGATCATCGTTTAGAGTTTTTAGCTTTCTCTGATGACAACACTCAAGCAATTAACACTTATCGTAATAACAATGGCAACGCAGAATATGCCTCTACGACAAATGATTTGTCAGGTGGTGATAACTGGTCAATTAAATACACAGGCTATTTAACTGAAGATTTATCGATGACTGTGTTATACGGTGAAAACGAATATAACCGTACATCATTATCAAATACAGCGGATAGCTGTGAACTAGTAATGGATCGCCGTTTTTACTTCGGTGCGGATGGTGACCAGCCAGTACCAGATCGTTATTTAACAGGTTGTAGTACGTTTGATGACTATTTTGTTGAAGTAGGTGATGATACACGTGAAGCATTTCGTGTCGACTTTGAATGGGTATTAGATGATCACATCATTCGCTTTGGTATGGATAACGAGACTAACACTTCATTCAGTGAGCAACGTTATTCTGGTCCTAATGGTGCTTATTGGTTTATTTACCCTGGTTCAGACTTTGGCTACGATGACAGAGATGTTGTACGTGACCGTGTAAGAACTGTTGGTGGTAGTTTTGAAACTGAAGCTGGTGCATTCTACATCGAAGATACTTGGACAATCTCAGAAACCTTAACAGCAAACATTGGCTTACGTCGTGAAATGTTTGACAACAAAAATGGTGAAGGTGAAACGTTTGCGAAAATGGATGACATGATCGCACCACGTTTAGGTTTAACTTGGGATGTAAATGGCGACGGTGAGTCAAAAGCGTTCTTTAACGTAGGTCGTTATTTCTTACCGGTAGCAAGTAATACTAACGTACGTTTAGCTGGTAACGAAGCTGATTCTCGTCGTTATTATTTCTTAGAAGGTTATACAGAAGTTGACGGTATTTACCAAATGACACTTAGCGAACCGTGGAGAACAGATGTAATTTCTGATGGTTCTGTACCTGATACTCGTTCTATCGTCTCTAAAAACTTAGACGCTATGTATCAAGATGAAATCATCATCGGTTATGAAGCCATGCTCAACGATGACTGGTCATACGGTGTTAAATACACTAACCGTGAAATGAACGGTGCCATTGATGATATGATCATCGATCATGCTTATGACTGTGGCGCAGACTATCACCCACACCAATATGTACTAGGTAACCCTGGTAAAGATATGGAAGTTTACGGTGATACTAATTGTGACGGCGAAGCAGATGGCTGGATGACATTCTCTGCTGAAGATTTAGTCTATGCAGAAGCTATTCGTAAATATCACGCGGTTGATTTAAATGTTAAGAAGCAGTGGGATGGCGTATGGTCATTAAGTGCGACTTACACTTGGTCACATAGCTACGGTAATGCTGAAGGTATGGTTAAATCAGATAACGGCCAAGACGATGCTGGTTTAACAACTGACTGGGATTTCCCTGAGTTAATGGATGGTGCATACGGTAACTTACCTAATGACCGTCGTCATATGTTTAAAGTTTACGGTACTTATGCAATCACTGAAGATTTGACTGCTGGCTTTAACTTTAACTTAGAATCAGGTCGTCCGTTAAATGCCTTCGGTTTAGGTCATCCTAACGTTGGTGAGCTAGATTACGGTGAAGGTTACTACCTTACAACATGTGATGATCCATCAGATACTAGCACGTGTGAATACACTAAAACTAATCGTGGCTCTATGGGACGTTTACCATGGCAAGCTCGTTTAGATTTAAACATGATGTACAACACTGAAATTATGGGTGCTGATGCGATGTTTAAAATTGACGTATTTAACGTGTTAAATGCTGATACTTATACACGTGTTGAAGAGACAGCTGAAGAAAACTTTGGTGTAATTAATAGTCGTACATTTGGTCGCCCATTAGCGTTCCAAACTCCTCGTTACGTACAACTGAGTGCACGTTTCGCATTCTAAGTATTAAACGATTAATCGTTTGATTAAAAGCCTCCATATGGAGGCTTTTTTATTGGTTAAACAAGATAATACGAATGAAACCATTCAACTGTAGCGATGCGTTTAGTTAATACTAATAGCGTATTAGAAGCAGTGAATAAGTGAAGTTTCTGTAAAATACAGGCAGGGACTTTAACGAATAATATCAAGCGAGCGGCTAAAAGCCACTCATCCAATCTAATTGCTTATTTGCTTGGTTTTTCTTGTCCATTAATTCTTTAATTAAAGGGGTGAGAATAAGCTCCATTGCTAAGCCCATTTTACCACCTGGCACCACTAAGGTATTCATGCGTGACATGAAAGATCCTTCAATCATGCTGAGGTAATAAGGAAAGTCGACATTGTTAACCTCACGAAAGCGTATTACCACAAAGCTTTCATCTAAGGTAGGAATCGCTTTTGCGCTAAAAGGGTTAGAAGTATCTACTGTAGGCACACGTTGAAAGTTAATGTGGGTGCGTGAAAATTGTGGGGTAATAAATGAGATATAATCTTCCATACTTTTAACGATACTGGCCGTAACTGCCTCTCGGCTGTGGCCACGTTGATTGGTATCACGAATAATTTTTTGTATCCATTCTAAGTTAACAATTGGTACCATGCCGATGAGTAAATCTACGTGTTGGGCCACATTGTTATTTTCGGTGACTACGCCGCCGTGGAGTCCCTCATAGAATAAAAGATCGGTCCCCTCCCCTAGGGGTTCCCATGGAGTAAAAGTACCCGGCATTTGATTGTATGGCACTGCTTCATCAAAGGTATGCAAATAACGACGCATTTGCCCTTTACCTGTTTCGGAATAATCACAGAATAACTTTTCTAAAGCATCAAAGTCATTCGCTTCATCACCGAAGTAGCTAATTTTACGTCCCGTCTCCCGAGCTTTACGTTTTTCAAGATCCATTTCTTGACGAGAGAAGCGATGAAAACTATCACCCTCAACTTTGGCAGAATTGATACCAAGCGTACGAAAAATATGCTCGAATGATTCAGTTGTGGTGGAAGTACCTGCGCCAGAAGAACCTGTAACAGCGATAATGGGGTTTCTCGATGACATAATTGGGACCTTTTTGACGACAGGCTAATGTTATACGAGTATTTAGCTAATTGGTCAAGCCTTTAGCTCTGTTGAAAGACAAACATAAAAAAACGGAGCAGTTGCTCCGTTTTTTCACTAAATAACAAAGTGTTATTTACGCTTCTTCGTTTGCTTCTTCAACTTCTTCAGCAACTTCTTCAACTGCTGGACGGTCTACAAGCTCAACGTAAGCCATAGGCGCTTTATCACCAGTGCGATAGCCGCATTTTAGAATGCGAGTATAACCACCTGGGCGATCTTGGTAACGTTCACCAAGTTCATTGAATAAAATACCTACTACTTCTTGATCACGTGTACGTGCAAAAGCCAAACGGCGGTTTGCTACGCTGTCGGTTTTGGCCATTGTGATTAATGGCTCAACAACGCGACGTAATTCTTTAGCTTTAGCAACAGTTGTTTTAATAACACCGTGCTTCACTAAAGAACTTGCCATATTGCGGAACATCGCTTGACGATGACTGCTATTACGGTTTAACTGGCGACCGCTATTACGATGACGCATAAGTTAATCCTTATCTCAACTATTAAAAAATGATGACCGACTTAGTCGTTATCAGCAATGCTTTCTGGTGGCCAATTCTCTAGGCGCATACCTAAAGATAAACCACGAGACGCTAACACGTCTTTTATTTCAGTTAATGACTTCTTACCTAAGTTAGGTGTTTTAAGAAGCTCAACTTCAGCACGCTGTACTAAATCACCAATATATTGAATCGCTTCTGCTTTTAAGCAGTTAGCTGAACGAACAGTAAGTTCAAGATCATCTACTGGACGAAGCAAAATTGGATCAAATAATGGTTTCTCTTCTTTCGGCTCTTCTTGTGTAATATCGCGTAATTCAACAAACGCATCTAACTGTTCAGCTAAGATGGTTGATGCACGACGAATCGCTTCTTCTGGATCTAACGTGCCGTTAGTTTCCATGTCTAAGACTAATTTGTCTAAGTCAGTACGTTGCTCAACACGAGCTGAATCAACGTCATAAGCAATTCTTACTACAGGGCTGAAAGAAGCATCGACCAATAAACGACCAATTGCACGTTCTTCTTCCTCGGCTTCGCGACGGGCTGATGCAGGAACGTAACCACGTCCTGTTTCAACTTTGATACGCATGCTGATTGAACCGTCACCTGTTAAGTGACAAATCACATGTTCTGGATTTGCAATTTCTACATCACCATCATGTTGAATATCAGCTGCCGTTACAGGGCCTTCACCAGTCTTAGTTAAGGTTAAAACTGCTTCGTTTTTTCCTTCTAAACCAATAGCTAGTCCTTTAAGGTTTAACAGTATTTCAATGATGTCTTCTTGCACACCTTCTTTACTACTGTACTCATGTAATACACCATCAATTTCTACTTCAGTTACCGCACAACCTGGCATTGAAGATAATAAAATACGGCGTAAGGCATTACCTAAAGTGTGACCAAAACCACGCTCTAACGGCTCTAAAGTAACTTTTGAGCGCGTTGGGCTTACAGTTTCAACATCAACCAATCGTGGTCTTAGGAATTCGGTTACAGAACCCTGCATTATGTCCTCTCTTAAAGTTCAACTTTACTTAGAGTAAAGTTCTACTATCAACTGTTCATTAATTTCGGCAGATAAATCTGTACGATCAGGAACACGTTTGAAAACGCCTTCCATTTTCTTATTATCTACTTCAACCCAGACTGGTTTCTCACGTTGTTCAGCTAATTCTAAAGCAGCAACAATACGCGCTTGAGTTTTAGATTTCTCACGAATAGAAACTACATCTTCAGCTTTAACAGTGAAAGATGGAATATTAACAACTCTTCCATTCACTACGATAGCTTTATGACTTACAAGCTGACGAGCTTCTGCACGTGTACTTGCAAAGCCCATGCGGTATACAACGTTATCTAAACGTTCTTCTAAAAGTTGTAACAAGTTTTCACCTGTATTGCCTTTTAGACGCGCAGCTTCTTTGTAGTAGTTATGGAATTGCTTCTCTAATACGCCATAAATACGACGTACTTTTTGTTTTTCACGAAGTTGAACACCATAGTCAGATAAACGACCGCGACGTGCGCCGTGCTGACCTGGGATCATTTCGAATTTACATTTAGTGTCAATTGCTCGAACACCGCTTTTAAGGAATAAGTCGGTTCCTTCACGGCGGCTAAGCTTTAACTTAGGACCTAAATATCTAGCCATTTTCTTTCTCCAACTATCCTATTAAACGCGACGTTTCTTAGGAGGACGACAACCATTATGAGGAATCGGTGTTACGTCAGTAATGTTGGTGATTTTATAACCAGCAGCATTTAAAGCACGGATCGCAGATTCACGACCTGGACCTGGGCCCTTAACGAACACTTCAATATTCTTCAAACCAAACTCTTGAGCAGCTTTACCAGCGCGCTCTGCAGCTACTTGCGCAGCAAAAGGGGTAGATTTACGTGAACCACGGAAACCTGAACCACCAGCAGTCGCCCAAGATAATGCATTACCTTGACGGTCTGTCAGAGTTACGATTGTGTTGTTGAAAGAAGCATGGATATGAGCCATGCCATCAGCAACTTGTTTTTTTACGCGTTTACGCGTACGTACAGGTGTTTTAGCCATTGTCTAGTTCCTCTTACTTCTTAATTGGCTTACGAGGACCTTTACGGGTACGCGCATTTGTTTTAGTGCGTTGACCACGTAGAGGAAGACTGCGACGGTGACGAATGCCACGGAAACAACCTAAATCCATAAGACGTTTAATGTTCATTGAAACTTCACGGCGTAAATCACCTTCTACGGTGTATTTATCCACTTCTGCACGAAGCACATCAATCTGAGCTTCGTCTAATTCACTGATCTTTGTTGATTCAGCGATACCAGCCGCCGCACAAATTGCTTTTGCGCGCGTTTGACCGATACCGTAAATCGCAGTAATGGCGATTACTGCATGCTTACGATCAGGGATGTTAATGCCAGCGATACGGGCCACTAACACATCTCCTATTCAAAATTTAAAATTAACCGGTTGAAAAGCCCGTTAGGATACTCAACCAGCGACTTGTTTGCAAATCGAAGCGGCATTATACAGAAATATCCGCATAATGCCACTGCTAAAGATTTAGCCTTGACGTTGCTTATGCTTTGGTTCGCTACAAATTACACGAACAACACCAGCACGCTTAACAACTTTACAGTTACGACAAATCTTTTTTACGGATGCACGAACTTTCATTTTATACTCCGTTAAACCTAACGACCGTAGCCTTTGAGGTTTGCTTTCTTAAGCACATTGTCATATTGATGTGACATCAAATGCGTTTGTACTTGAGCCATAAAATCCATGATAACAACTACGATGATCAATAGTGATGTTCCACCAAAGTAGAACTGAACATCCCAGAACATTCTCATAAATTCAGGAACCAAACAGATAAAGGTAATATATAACGCACCAGTTAAGGTTAAGCGAGTCATCACTTTATCTATATACTTAGACGTTTGCTCACCAGGACGGATCCCAGGAATAAACGCACCAGATTTTTTCAGGTTATCTGCTGTTTCACGCGGATTGAAAACCAATGCCGTATAAAAGAAACAGAAAAATACTATCGCTGCTGTTAACAACATCATATACAGCGGTTGGCCAGGAGAAATCGCAATAGACAATTCCTGTAACACGTCAGCCACCATACCATCACCTTGACCAAACCAACTGGCAATTGAACCAGGGAATAGCAAGATACTTGAAGCAAAAATTGGCGGAATAACACCAGCCATATTTACTTTTAATGGTAAATGTGTGCTTTGTGCGGCAAACACTTTACGTCCTTGTTGACGTTTTGCGTAGTTAACAACAATTCGACGTTGACCACGTTCAACAAATACAACAAAGAATGTAACTGAAAATACAATGACTGCAATTAGCAATAATACTAATAAGTGCAATTCACCTTGACGCGCCATTTCAGCTGTTTGACCAACAGCTGATGGCATACCAGCAACAATACCAGCAAAAATCAAAATCGAAATACCATTACCAATACCGCGTTCCGTAATTTGCTCACCTAACCACATTAAAAACATGGTACCGGTGACGAGCGAAACTACCGCAGCAAAGTAGAAACCAAAACCTGCGTCCATCACTAGACCAGGCATCATTCCAGGTAAACTTTTTGCAATTGCTATTGATTGAACCGTTGCTAATACTAAAGTACCGTAGCGGGTATATTGACTGATTTTACGACGTCCAGCCTCACCTTCTTTCTTTAATTCTGCCATTGCAGGGTGAATCACCGTCAACAATTGCATAATAATCGAAGCTGAAATGTACGGCATAATACCTAGCGCCAATACAGAGGCTCGCTCAAGAGCACCACCAGAGAACATGTTAAACATTTCTACGATGGTACCCTTTTGTTGATCAAACAACTGAGCTAATACAGCGGCGTCAATACCAGGGATTGGCACGAATGATCCTAAACGGAACACTATTAGTGCACCGAAAACAAACCATAATCTTTGTTTTAGCTCAGACAAGCCGCCTGCGCCTTTATTATCCATTCCTGGTGTAGCCATAACCTGTATTATTCCTCGATTTTTCCACCGGCAGCTTCAACAGCCGCACGAGCACCTTTAGTAATACTTAAGCCACGTACAGTGATTGGACGAGTGATTTCGCCAGACAAAATAATTTTTGCCGTTTCAATGTTACGTGAAATAAGGTTTGCGTCTTTAAGTGCATGAATATCGACAACATCTGCATTGATGCTATTTAGTTCATGTAAACGTACTTCAGCGCGAACTAAAGATTTACGAGACGTGAAACCAAATTTAGGCAAACGTTGTTTCAAAGGCATTTGACCACCTTCAAAACCTGGACGTACACTACCGCCAGAACGTGACTTCTGACCTTTGTGACCGCGACCACCTGTTTTACCTAAGCCTGAACCAATACCACGACCACAGCGTTTCTTGGCTTTCTTAGCACCTGGTGCAGGAGATAAAGTATTTAAATGCATTATTAATCCTCCACCTTAATCATGTAATGTACTTGATTAATCATACCACGTACAGAAGGAGTATCTTCTAACTCCACTGTATGGTTGATACGACGTAAACCAAGACCTTTCAATGTAGCTCTATGCTTCGGTAAACGACCAATAGAACTTTTAACTTGAGTTACTTTTACTGTTTTAGCCATGTTCAATTACCCCAAGATTTCATCAACGCTTTTACCACGTTTAGCTGCTACAGCTGCTGGCGATTTCATATTCGCTAGCGCTGAAACAGTAGCGCGGACTACGTTAATTGGGTTAGTAGAACCGTATGCTTTTGACAATACGTTCTGTACACCGGCCACTTCTAGTACCGCACGCATCGCACCACCGGCAATAATACCTGTACCTTCAGAAGCAGGCTGCATGTAAACTTTAGAACCAGAGTGACGACCCTTGATAGGATGCTGAAGAGTAGTACCCTTCAAATCAACTGTTACTAAGTTACGACGAGCCTTTTCCATTGCTTTTTGGATAGCAGCAGGCACTTCACGTGCTTTACCGTAACCAAAACCAACACGACCGTTACCGTCACCAACAACTGTTAATGCGGTGAAACTGAAAATACGACCACCTTTAACCACTTTTGAAACACGGTTAACGGCGATTAGCTTTTCAGCCATATCACTTTGTTGTGAGTTTTCTTGATTATGATTAGCCATCATCAACCCCTAAAACTGAAGACCAGCTTCACGAGCTGCATCTGCTAACGCTTTAACGCGACCATGGTAACGGAAACCTGAGCGATCAAATGCTACAGACTCAATGCCTTTAGCTTTTGCACGTTCAGCGATTGCTTTACCTACAGCTTGTGCTGCGGCAACGTTACCGGTTTTTTCAACTTGAGCTTTCACTTCTTTATCTAAAGTAGACGCTGTTGCGATAACTTCAGATCCAGTTGGAGCGATCAATTGCGCGTAAATGTGGCGAGGAGTACGGTGAACGACTAAACGATTCGCACCCAGCTCGCTGATTTTAGCACGTGCACGCTTTGCACGGCGTAAACGAGATGTTTTCTTATCCATCGTATTACCCTACTTTTTCTTAGCTTCTTTACGGCGTACATACTCATCGCTATAACGGATACCTTTACCTTTATAAGGCTCTGGCTTACGATAAGCGCGAATGTTCGCTGCGACTTGACCTACCAACTGCTTGTCAGCGCCTTTAAGCACAACTTCAGTTTGGCTAGGAGTTTCAACAGTGATTCCCTCAGGAATCGCGTGGTCAACTGGGTGTGAAAAACCAAGTGATAAGTTTAAGTTCTTACCAGCGGCTTTTGCACGGTAACCAACACCGTTTAATACTAATGTTTTTGTAAAACCTTTACTAACACCTTCAACCATATTATTGATTAAAGCACGTGCAGTACCGGCTTGTGCCCAAGCTGCTTTGCTTTCTTCTGCCACTGTAGTTGTAATTACATTTTCTTCTTGAGAAATTGTAACTAAATCATTGATAGTGCGAGAAAGCTCACCAATTGGACCTTTTACTGTAATGTCTTGACCTGACAACGTTGCGGTAACGCCAGCAGGAACAGTTACGGGTGCTTTTGCAACACGAGACATAATAAGCTCCTTACGCTACGAAACCGATGATTTCGCCACCTAAACCCGCAGTGCGAGCGGCGCGATCTGTCATCAAACCTTTAGAAGTAGAAACAATCGCAATACCCATGCCCGCTAATACTTGAGGAAGCTCATCGCGACCTTTGTATACACGTAAACCTGGACGTGAAACACGTTTGATTGTTTCAATTACTTCTTTACCTTCAAAATATTTCAATTCAACAGCTAACTCAGGTTTTGCATCACCTGATACTGAATAATCTGAAATATAACCTTCTTCTTTAAGTAAGTTAGCAATAGCCACTTTAACCTTCGAAGATGGCATTGTTACTGCAGTTTTTACTGCAGCTTGACCGTTGCGGATGCGTGTAAACATGTCCGCGATAGGATCAGTCATCATAACCATTTACTCCCGTGAATTACCAACTAGCTTTCTTAAGACCTGGAACTTCACCACGCATCGTTGCTTCACGCAACTTAATACGGCTTAAGCCGAATTTACGTAAGTAACCATGTGGACGACCAGTAACATTACAACGATTACGTTGACGGCTACTTGATGAATCACGTGGTAAACTTTGAAGTTTCAATACCGCATCCCAACGCTCTTCTTCAGAAGAGTTTACACTTGAGATGATCTCTTTTAACGCACGACGCTTTTCAGCGTACTGAGCTACTAGTTTTGTACGTTTTGCTTCACGAGCTTTCATTGACGCTTTTGCCATGACTCTACACCTTATTTCTTGAACGGAAAGTTAAAGGCAGTAAGCAAAGCATGACCTTCTTCATTCGATTGCGCAGTAGTAGTGATAGTAATATCCATACCACGAATCTTATCGATTTTATCATAATCGATTTCTGGGAAGATAATTTGCTCTTTCACGCCCATGCTGTAATTACCACGGCCATCGAACGATTTAGGGTTCAAGCCACGGAAATCGCGAATACGAGGAACAGAAATAGAGATTAAACGCTCTAAAAATTCCCACATACGCTCGCCGCGTAGAGTTACTTTTGCGCCAATAGGGTAGCCTTCACGAATCTTAAAACCCGCAACTGATTTGCGTGCTTTAGTGATCAGAGGCTTTTGACCTGAGATTGCAGTAAGATCATTCGTGGCTGCTTCTAATACCTTTTTATCGGCAATCGCTTCACCAACACCCATGTTAAGGGTGATCTTTTCAATCCGAGGGACTTGCATGACACTTTTATAGTCAAACTTCTTTTGAAGCTCAGCTACAACTGTATCTTTATAAAAATCATGCAGTTTCGCCATCGTTTACTCCAATTATTAAACTAATTCGTTATTAGATTTGAAGAAGCGAACTTTCTTGCCGTCTTCATCTCTAAAACCAACACGATCTGCTTTACCCGTTTTAGGGTTAAGGATCGCTACGTTTGAAACGTCTAAAGGTGCTTCTTTCTCAACAATTCCACCAGGCTGCTGTAACTGAGGTACAGGCTTAGTGTGCTTCTTGATCATGTTTACGCCTTCGACGTATACCTTGCTTTCTTCAACAAGAACTTTAGTAACTTTACCAGTTTTGCCCTTGTCTTTACCTGCAAGTACGATTACTTCATCATCACGACGAATCTTAGATGCCATTATCGTGACTCCTTATAGTACTTCTGGAGCTAATGAAACGATCTTCATGAACTTCTCAGTTCTTAATTCACGTGTCACAGGCCCGAAAATACGAGTACCAATTGGCTGTAAGTTTGCATTAAGCATTACAGCCGCGTTTCCGTCAAAACGAATGGCTGAGCCATCCGGGCGACGTACGCCCTTTTTAGTGCGCACCACTACCGCAGTTAGAACATCACCTTTTTTTACTTTACCGCGAGGAATTGCTTCCTTAACTGCAACTTTGATGATGTCACCTATGCGTGCATAGCGACGGTGCGAGCCACCAAGGACCTTTATACATTGCACGCGTCGAGCGCCACTGTTATCAGCAACGTCAAGCTGTGTTTGCATTTGGATCATTTACATGTGCTCCGCTATTTATCTAATACTAAGATAGAAATTCAAGGCCAAAAATTCGACCCGTCACTGCCTTTTCAACCCCCACTCACAAGATGAGGGCGCGAGATTATAACACCAGTAGAAAAAAAGTGGTACTTTATTTAGACAATTTTTATGAATTCTCTATATAGCCTACTTTCACTGATGAGGCTCTCGGAAAAAGACCTATAAAAAAACGGCTTCCTTGGAAGCCGTTTTTATTCATTCACACCATAAAGTGAGAATTAAATTACTTTCGCTTTTTCCACTACATCTACTAATGTCCAAGATTTAGACTTAGAGATTGGAGCACATTCACGAATAGTTACAATGTCACCCATTGCACATTGGTTAGTTTCATCATGAGCTTTCAACTTAGTTGAACGCGAAATGAACTTACCATAGATTGGGTGCTTAACACGACGCTCAATCAATACAGTGATAGACTTATCCATTTTGTCACTGATTACGCGACCTTGTAGTGTACGAATTTTATCGCTCATTACTTACCTGCCTTTTCAGCTATGATAGTCTTAACACGCGCAATATTGCGACGTACAGTTCTTAGCAAGTGAGTTTGTGCTAACTGACCTGTGCTTGCTTGCATGCGATAGTTAAACTGTTCGCGCAAAAGCTCAAGTAATTCAGCATTTAGCTCTTCAATGCTTTTCTCTTTTAATTCGCTAGCTTTCATTACATCACCGTTCTAGTTACGAAGGTTGTTTTGAACGGAAGTTTAGCTGCTGCTAAAGCAAATGCTTCGCGCGCTAATTCTTCTGATACACCTTCCATTTCATAAAGAACACGACCTGGTAGAATTTGACATACCCAATACTCTACAGAACCTTTACCTTTACCCATACGAACCTCAAGAGGTTTCTTAGTAATAGGCTTGTCTGGGAATACACGGATCCAAATTTTACCTTGACGCTTAACGTGACGAGTCATCGCACGACGAGCTGCTTCAATTTGACGTGCAGTCATACGACCACGCTCAACTGATTTTAACCCGTAAGTACCGAAGCTAACTGAACTACCTACTTGTGCAAGACCGCGGTTACGCAATTTAAATTGCTTACGGAATTTAGTACGTTTTGGTTGTAACATAACTTATCCCCTACTTGCTCTTGCGGTTGTTTCTTTTCTTAGGCTTAGCTGGTGCTTCTACCTGTGCAGGCATACCACCGATCACTTCACCTTTGAAGATCCAAACTTTAATACCAATAGTACCGTAAGTTGTTTCGCCACGCGCAGTTGCGTAATCGATGTCAGCACGTAATGTATGTAAAGGTACACGACCTTCACGATACCATTCTGAACGTGCGATATCAGCGCCGCCTAAACGACCGCTAACTTCAACTTTGATACCCTTAGCACCTAAACGCATAGCATTTTGTACGGCACGCTTCATGGCGCGACGGAACATAACACGACGTTCTAATTGACTACCAATGCTGTCAGCAACTAGCTGCGCATCCATTTCTGGCTTACGTACTTCAGCAATGTTGATTTGTGCTGGTACACCGGCAATTTTAGATACCTGTAAACGTAATTTTTCTACATCTTCGCCTTTCTTACCGATAACAACACCTGGACGAGCCGTGTGGATTGTTACGCGGATTGATTTGGCTGGACGCTCAATTACAATTTTTGATAATGATGCACGCTTAAGCTTTTCAGATAAGTATGCACGTACCAAATGGTCACCGTGTAAGTTATCTGCAAACTCTTTGCTACTTGCAAACCAAGTAGACGCGAAAGGTTTAGTGATACCTAAGCGAATACCATTTGGATGGACTTTTTGACCCATTCTAATATCTCCTAGCTATCAGCTACAATCACAGTGATGTGACTTGTACGCTTAAGGATACGATCCGCGCGACCTTTCGCACGAGGCTTAATACGCTTCATTGTTGGACCATCGTCAACCATAATAGTTTTAACGAATAATTCATCAATGTCTGCACCTTCGTTATGTTCAGCATTCGCGATCGCTGAGTTAAGTACTTTCTTAACCAAAACAGCAGCTGATTTGTTGCTGTATTCTAAGATTTCCAAAGCTTTCTCAACATTTAAGCCGCGGATTTGATCCACAACTAAACGCGCTTTTTGTGCTGAACCACGGGCAAATTTATGTTTAGCAATAGCTTCCATTTAACTTCCCCTTACTTCTTCGCTTTCTTATCGACGACATGGCCGCGATAAGTACGAGTTGGTGCAAATTCACCCAATTTGTGACCGATCATTTCTTCGGTTACAAATACAGGAACGTGTTGACGGCCATTATGGACAGCAATGGTCAATCCGATCATATTAGGTATGATCATTGAGCGACGGGACCAAGTTTTAATTGGCTTTTTATTCCCGCTTTCCACCGCTTTCTCTACCTTCGTCAACAAGTGTAGGTCAATAAATGGACCTTTCTTGAGAGAACGTGGCATGGTGATTCCTCTTTAATTAATAAGTACTATTACTTAGTACGACGACGTACGATAAACTTATCAGTACGCTTGTTTTTACGAGTCTTATAACCCTTAGTTGGTACACCCCAAGGAGATACCGGATGACGACCGCCTGAAGTTTTACCTTCACCACCACCGTGAGGGTGATCAACTGGGTTCATGGCAACACCACGAACAGTTGGGCGAACACCACGCCAACGATTTGCACCTGCTTTACCTAAAGAGCGAAGCATATGCTCAGCGTTACCGATTTCACCTAAAGTAGCGCGACAATCTGCTTCAATCTTACGCATTTCGCCTGAACGAAGACGTAAAGTGACATAAGCACCGTCTTTAGCAACTAATTGAGCATAAGTACCCGCTGCACGAGCGATTTGAGCACCTTTGCCAGGTTTAAGTTCGATTGCATGAATAACACTACCTAATGGTGTGTTACGCAATGGTAATGTGTTACCTGCTTTGATTGGCGCATCTACACCAGACTGGATTGAATCACCAGCTTTTAAGCCCTTAGGAGCTAAGATGTAACGACGTTCACCATCTGCATATAATACTAACGCGATGTTAGCACTACGGTTTGGATCATATTCCAAACGCTCTACAGTTGCAGGGATACCATCTTTAGTACGTTTAAAGTCAATTACGCGATAATGATGCTTATGACCACCACCAACGTGACGAACAGTAATACGACCTTTGTTATTACGACCACCAGACTTAGAGTTTTTCTCTAACAATGGAGCGTAAGGCTTACCTTTGTGCAACTCTGGGTTGACCACTTTAACAACGTGGCGACGACCCGGAGAAGTAGGTTTACATTTTACGATAGCCATTTATACCTTCTCCTATGCTTCTGCGCCAACGAAGTCGATGTCGCTGCCTTCAGCAAGAGTAACGTAAGCTTTTTTCCAGTCGCTACGACGACCAAAACGAGCACCAGTACGTTTTGTCTTACCTTTAACATTTAGTGTGCGAACACCTTCAACTGAAACTTCAAAAAGTTTCTCAACAGCTGCTTTGATTTCAGCTTTAGTAGCATTTGTAGCAACTTTGAAAACAACAGTGTTGTTTGCTTCAGCAGCCATTGTGCTTTTCTCAGAAATGTTCGGTGCCAAAAGCACTTTTAACAAACGTTCTTCGCTTATCATGCTAACATCTCCTCAACTTGCTTAACTGCTGATGCAGTCATCAATACTTTTTCGAAACCAACTAAGCTTGCAGGGTCGATACCCGCTACGTCGCGAACATCAACTTTGTATAAGTTACGAGCAGCTAAGAACAAATTCTCTGTTACTTCTGGTGTAACAATTAATACGTCTTTAAGCTCTAAACCTTTAAGCTTGGCAACTAATTCTTTAGTTTTTGGCGTTTCAACTGCAAAATCATTTACCACAACTAAGCGTTCTTGACGAACTAACTCAGATAAGATGCTTGCAAGAGCACCACGGTACATTTTACGGTTTACTTTTTGGCTGTGGTCTTGAGGCTTAGCTGCGAATGTAACGCCACCAGTTCTCCAGATTGGTCCACGAGTTGTACCAGCACGTGCACGGCCAGTACCTTTTTGACGCCATGGTTTTGCGCCACCGCCGCTTACTTCTGAACGAGTTTTCTGAGCACGAGTACCTTGACGAGCACCAGCTGCATAAGCAACTACTACTTGGTGTACTAAAGCTTCATTAAACTCACGTCCAAAAGTTGCTTCGGAAACTTCAAGAGCGCCTGAAGCGTCTTTTAATGCTAATTCCATCACAAATCTCCTGGGCGTTATGCTTTAACAGCTGGTTTGATGATTACGTTACCGTTGATTGCACCCGGAACTGAACCTTTAATAAGGAGCAAGTTACGTTCTGCATCAACACGAACCAATTCAAGGTTTTGTGTAGTTGTCTTCACAGCACCCATATGACCAGACATTTTTTTGCCTTTGAATACACGACCTGGTGTTTGACACTGGCCGATCGAACCGTTAGAACGGTGAGAAATAGAGTTACCGTGAGTAGCATCTTGCATGCTAAAGTTCCAACGCTTAATACCACCTTGGAAACCTTTACCTTTAGAAGTACCGGTTACATCTACTAATTTTGTCTCGTTGAATAACTCAACAGTGATTTCACTGCCGGCTTCAAGACCTTCACCTTCATTTTCGTTTAAACGGAACTCCCACAAGCCGCGGCCTGCTTCGATACCTGCTTTCGCGAAATGCCCAGCGGCTGGTTTGTTAACACGGTTAGCTTTTTTGCTGCCCGTAGTAACTTGAAGCGCTGAATAACCATCGTTGTCTACAGTTTTTACCTGAGCAACACGGTTGGCTTCAACTTCAAGGACGGTAACAGGAGTAGAAACGCCATCTTCAGTGAAGATACGAGTCATACCAACTTTACGTCCAACTAGACCTATAGTCATGTTAAAAACCCCCTATTAACCCAAGCTAATTTGAACGTCAACACCAGCTGCTAAGTCTAAACGCATTAATGCGTCAACAGTCTTTTCAGTAGGTTCAACGATATCAATTAAACGCTTGTGAGTACGAATTTCGTACTGATCACGCGCATCTTTGTTAACGTGTGGAGAAATCAAAACTGTGAAACGCTCTTTGCGAGTAGGTAATGGAATAGGACCACGAACCTGCGCGCCAGTACGCTTAGCAGTGTCAACGATTTCTGCTGTAGATTGATCAATCAAACGATGATCGAACGCTTTCAAACGAATGCGAATTCTTTGATTTGTCATGAAACAAATCCCCAAATTTAAAGAACGAACAAAATACTGCCCATCACCTTTTTATTGAAAAGGGGGGAGTATCGCTATAAACATTCAACTCCCTATCGGAGTTGCTGTATGAACTAAGTTCTTTCAAAGCAACTTAGTTATTTCCCGATGGCTAGGCCAATCGTGAGCGCGTATTATACATAAAAAAAGATAAAAGGCAATGGATTAAATATCCTTACCTTTTATCTTCTTTTAAGATAGTAGTAATATTTAAATTCAACAGTTACTTAATTACCACCATTATAATTTTTACTGTAGCTGCCACTATTACTGTACGTGCCTCTAGTCGCGATTGCTTCAGCTTTATTACTATAAACATTAGCTCTTTGAGAATGGAAGTATGGATGGTTTTTTAAACTGGTAGTCATATCCCAAATGGATGGATTTTCAGCTCTGGCAAGTAACCTTTGTTGAAATGCTTCGGTCGAATCTAAGTCAACCGTCAATTGATAGGATGGAATAAAGTCATTTAAATAATTACCCGCTAGCATTTGCTTGTTACCATTTCTTTCGATATTTAACGCAAAAGATTGTGAAGGTGTTAATCCATCAGTAAATTGTGTCAGTAAGTTTACCTTATCAACCACTCCACTTACGCCGACAATCTCAGTGATAATATCGCCTTGACGTAAGCCTAGCTTAGCTAATGGGCTATTCGCTTCAATAGAGGTAATCAGTAGACCTTTTTGTTTTAACTCTTTCCCCTTTACCCCTAAACTGGCATTACGTCTCTGGCTGTTTATCAATGTAATTCGTCCGTCGCTGTGCTCACTTGTTTCGAAATAGCGCTTAAGCATTAACATTAATGTATTGTATTGCTCATCCAGTTGACTTTCTTTTAGAGAATCTTTTATCACTCCGCCTTTTAAATCACCTTGAGCCAATGCAAACCAACTGCTGGGGATAATGGTTGGTTGGTTGTCTCCCTTAAGGGTTTGAGTTTTGCCATTCCTTTTAATTGACAGAGTTAATTGTTGCTCTTGGTTATTTTCGCGTAAATAGTTAGCTAACAACTCATTTGGTGAAAGCCGCTCGTTATTTGATAAGCCAGTGATCTCATCATTACTTCGTAAGCCCAAGTTAAATGCGAGTGTATTAGGCAATACCGTTAACACTTTTATATTGTTGTCTTTGCTGTATTTGTCATCAACTACAGCGCCAAAAAATTGATAAACACTTAAGGGGGAAAAGTGTGAGATAGCTTCTTCTGTCTTTGCTTGTTTTTCATACGCCAACATGATGTTATCAAGGGAGCGTCTTAAAACGCTCGGCAAATTCTTCACATCTTCTATTACTGGCTTGTAAGATTTTTTCGTTGTCAGTTGAGTATTGGCAGCACATTGACGATCACTGACTAAAAGAATATCGACAGCATCATTTTCATTAAGTCCTATGGTATAATTTTTATCACTCACTAACGGTAGCACAAACTGATGCACCTTTTGTTGCTCAAACAACTGAGCATATTTTTTGCGCGCCTTTCTATTTCTTTCAAATGACTGACTAAAGCTGCTAGGTCTAGATAAACGCTTTTGGAACTTATATAGCTCTTTTGGGGTTTCTAAAATCGTGAAAACCTTTGTTCCTTCAGTTACAGTATAATGAGTACTTTCAGCCTTAAATCCGGTGTCTAGCGCTAAAGTTTGATTGTCGATATCAACAATTTTTAAGTAAGTTGTAGCTTCTTGCTCATTAACCAAATCTATATGTGTGCATTTTTGTGCATACGCACTGCCAACAGGAAGGCTGCCAATAAACATGGCGAATACTGCTGTTCGAGTCGATATAACATTCATCTTTTATTCCTTCTAACAATTAAGTCATTATTGTTGTACTAGCTCTTTCTAATTCATCAACCATCCATTGTTCGCTCATACTAATTAGGTGGTTTTTCTGTTTTATTCCATTTCACAACCACAAGTTCTTATACAGTCATTCCTCGCCCTTAAGGTTCTGCTCTTAGTGACATTGAAACAATCCTAACAACACTCTTTAATATCAAGTAGATGCTTAAGCTACTAAGTGAGAATTAAATACTAAAAAGATCATCTTTTTCTTGCTCTAGTTGAGCAAAGTATTGCTGAATAAGTTTAGATCGTCGGTCTAAAATTTCTATTTTCTCTTTGGTACTTTTAGTCCCTACAAGCCGGCTATTGATTTCGGACAAATCATGCATTATCAATACTTGGTTATAAGCAGGTACATCAGCCTTATATAACTGTTCTTCCAGTTTGTTATTAAGCACCAAGACTGCTTCTAATTCCTGCTGCAACTGATGTTGACTCCACATTAACCAGCCAATTGATAACATCATTAACGAAGCGGCACTAGCATAAGTAAATGATTTAATTGAAAACGACTTTTTCTTTTTAACTGGCAGCTGTTTAGCAAGCTGTTGCCACACTTCATCTGAGGGTGACATTAACGACATTTGATTGGCAGAAACTTTCAGCGCCATTAATTTTTGGCGTTCAATTTTACACTGCGTGCATGACTGTATATGCAACAGCTCTATATCACTCAATGATTCAGTTAATCGGTCACTGGTTATGTGCATATGTTTTTACCTCCGGTGACATTCGTATTCTCTTTAAGGCACGTGATACGATTGATTTGGAATAACTAGGTGATTTTGATACTAGAACAGCGATCTCTTCATGATTATATTGTTCGACAATAAATAACCATAAAATTAACCTTTCAACTTCCGATATTTTGGCAAATAGTGACTCTATCAACCGACTATCTGCAATCACCTCAGATACACAATTTTCCTCATCAAACAACATATCAGGCAACTCTTCTATAAATTCCATACGGTTATTACGCTTAATGAAGTTTAGTGTATTGTTAAATGCGATCCGCTTACACCAAGCAACAAAAGATTGTTGTTTCTTAAAACAATGTACTTTTTCAAAAATATCCAAAAAGGTATCTTGCAATAATTCTTGGGCTGTTGCTTGGTTCTGACACACTTTATAAATAACGGTATATAACTGGGAAGATAATAAACGGTAGCAACGCTCACACGCTTGCGTGCTTCCTTGCTTTAATTCATCCACTAAACTTATTTCCCAAATCTCCAAAAATAACTCCTTTTATTGCTCTATAGTTATTAAACAATTAACTTGATTATATCGTCGCACTTTTTTTGTTGTTATCGCATTATTCAGCTTTATTAATTGTCATTATTTTAAATACTATAATAATGGTTATCATCTATGTAAGAAGAGCAATCACTAAAACACTATTGCCCTTCTTATTTTATTTGATTAATTTTTGCTATTTGCTGTTAGTGTTAACGTTTCTGTATCGGGGATTATCTGCGGCACGACTCTTTGCTCTGCTATTAATACTGCTAAACCTTATTTGTCTGTGTGGCATAGGAAAAGGTTTGGATATAAAATTCTTTTTACGTAATTCTTGTCTCGCTTCATTAATGTATTTTTCAGCATTCACCTCTAAAGATAACGTATAACCAGGTAAATATTGCGGCTCGTAGACACCTTGTAATTCTACTGATTTACCATCACGTTTTACTACCATAGAAACACTTTCATTCGGTTGCCATGCCCTAGTTTGCGCGATTAACGTCTCGATATTATCGGTCGCCTTTGATCCGTCCCCAAGGGTAATAATTAAGTCATCCTTCTTTAACCCAAGCTTTTTCATAGGGCTACTTTCAGTGAGAAATGTTACTAAAATCCCTGCCCCTTTAATTGCTTTTCCTTTAAGACCAAAGCTATTACTGAGTCTTTTGTCTCGATGCAAACGGATATAATCGGCTTTTATGTCTTTTGTGCGATAATATTCCTGTAAAGCCAACATTTCCCTGTCATAGGCAAAAGCCAACTTTGGATCTAACCTTTTTCTGTTGGTTATTTGTAAGGGTTGGTTTGTTGTATTATCAAAAGAATAATGACTGCCCGGAATGATCTTAAATTGTTTTTTCCCAGTTATCTTAAGCTTTTCATGATCTCTAATAACATCAAAAATTAAAGGCGCTTTGTAATCAACACCTTTTATATAACTTGCAAATAAATCTCGCGGTTCTCCGTCATTTTTAGTTATGTTTCTATTCCCCATACCTATGATGCTATCACCAGATTTCAATCCTAATTCAGCCGCCAACGAAAAAGGTAACACTGTTAAAATTTTAATTTGGTTTTTGTCACTATAATCATCATCAATAACGCTACCAAAGTATTCATCGATTTTGGTAGGCACAATATTCGCTTCAAAATCTCTTTCCTGTTGATGATAATCCCTAATACGGGTCATTACACGAGTTAAACCTTGCTCGAGCTCATCAGGTAATGGTTCGTTATCTACATACAAACTGTCTTTTTTTCCAAATATTATGTCATCTGACTGCAATTCACAGTTTGTACTTTGTTGGTTCACAAGATTAATAGGAGCAAACTCCGAATTTTCTGTTAAACCAATAGTAAGTTTATAACCACTGTCTATTTTTAAATGAAAAACCTTAATTTTTACATCAACCAAACCTTTGGCGCTTGCCCTTGGCGCAAAATCAGAGTTGCTTAACTGATAATATGATTTAGGGTATTGCAGCAAGGTGATAGAATGCTCGCCAGGCATGATTTTATATTCATGCCGACCGCTCATGACCTCACGGTAATTACGAGAAACCAACACGGGTTTACTATCTACGCTGGCAAGATCTAACACAAAGTCATCCGTTTGCTCAAAAGTTAGTACGGAACACTGTTCTTTTGCATAACTATTGACACAAAATAACAAGGTTATAGTGGTAAAAATTTTAGATACTGAATTCATTCTCATCTCCTTTTGACTGCACAAAGTGCTGTTGAATCACTTGGCGCCTTTTCTGTAGTATTTTTATTTTTTCTTTAGCTGAACTAGCTTGATATAACTCTTCATCAATTTCTCGTAACACCTCAACTAAAGCGGCTTGTTGAAAAGTAATGTGCGATTCATTATTTAGTTTGTCTTCTAACATCATATTTATGACTAAGACTTCATCTAACTGCCGTTGTAACTGATGTTGACTCCACATAAGCCAGCTAATGGATAGCATCATTATTGAAGCAGCGGTGGCGTAAATAAGTGGCTTCGATGAAAACACCTTATTCTTTTTAACCGGCAGTTTTTGACGCTCTGCTTTACATTGGGTGCACGACTCTATATGTAACAGCTCTATGTCACTTAACGACTCTGTTAATCGGTCACTGGTTATATGCATATTGATTTTACCTCCGGTGTCAGTCGTATTTTTTGTAATATTGCGCCAAATACGCTCAGGAGGTAACTTTAATGATAACGCATTAGCATCTGCTCTTAGTTTAGTGATCAATTCATAATCTAATTGGCAGCTTTTACACTGTTCCAAATGCTCCGGTTCAATATCATTCAATGAAGAGTTGAACTTACCATTACAAGCATGCATATTGTTGTCTCCCATATTTTTCTCTAAGCTTTTTTAAGCTTCTTGAAACGATTGACTTAGAATAACTGGTAGAACGACCAACAAGATCGGCGATTTCTCTATGGCTATATTGCTCAACTATAAATAACCAAAGTATTAACCTTTCCTGACTGGGAAGATCTTTGAACAAATAACTCAGTAAATTTTCTTGTTCGTAACTGTGATCTTGTGACAATGCTTCAATATGCATCCTCTTGAGCTCACTCTGTCCATTACGTTTAACCTTTTCTTTATTTAACACATTGATAGTCTTGTTAAATGCAATACGTTTTAACCAAGCGATAAATGTGTACTGAGGTTTAAAACTATGAATATTTTCAAAAGCGCTAATAAAGGTATCTTGCATAATGTCCTCAACACAGGCCGGTTCATTGCAAATTTGCGAAATAACTGTGTAAATATTCGATGACCAACATTGATAACATTGCTCAAATGCCTGTGCTTCTCCCCTCTTCATCCTATCTACGATATTTTCATGCCATTCGTTCAACAATCACCATCCTTTGTACTTTTTTACACTAATAAACAAGTCAGCTGGACTAACGGTCGCACTTATTTACATTTATATTTCACTATTATCATATTGCACTACTGCACCGTACGTTTTCTTCAGCGAATAGCCAATTAAATTGTGAAGATTGCAATTTTCTACCAGAAGTTATTTTTGTTTAACGCAACTTCTGGTATACTCGCGCGGTTTTTATTCACTAACCTTATTAGAGCAATACAATGGCAGATTTAAGCAAATACAGAAATATTGGTATTTTCGCTCACGTTGATGCTGGTAAAACCACAACAACTGAACGAATTTTGAAACTTACAGGTAAAATCCATAAGCTTGGTGAGGTTCACGATGGTGAATCAACAACTGACTTCATGGAGCAAGAAGCAGAGCGTGGTATTACAATCCAATCTGCTGCGGTAACTTGTGAGTGGAAAAAACACCGTTTTAACGTAATTGACACTCCGGGTCACGTTGACTTTACCGTTGAAGTATACCGTTCATTAAAAGTTCTTGATGGTGGTATTGGTGTATTCTGTGGTTCTGGTGGTGTTGAACCGCAATCAGAAACTAACTGGCGTTATGCTAACGAGTCAAAAGTTGCTCGTTTGATTTTCGTTAACAAGTTAGACCGTTTAGGTGCAAACTTCTTCCGCGTTAAAGATCAAGTTAAAAAAGTATTAGGTGCTAACCCGCTTGTAATGACTTTACCAATCGGTGAAGAAGATGATTTCGTAGGTGTAGTAGACGTTTTATCTCAAAAAGCGTACGTATGGGATGATTCAGGTCAACCAGAAAACTACGAAATCACTGATATTCCAGCAGACTTGGTAGACCAAGCAGCTGAGTACCGTGAACAGTTAATCGAAACAGCGTTAGAAGCTGACGAAGACTTATTAATGGACTATTTGGAAGGTGAATTAGACCCAACGGATGAGCAAATCAAAGCGTGTATTCGTAAAGGTACTAATGAATTATTATTCTTCCCAACGTACTGTGGTTCAGCTTTCAAAAACAAAGGCATGCAACTTCTACTTGATGCTGTTGTTGATTACTTACCTTCACCAACTGAAGTTCCACCTCAGCCATTAACTGATGAAGAAGGTGAGCCTACTGGTGAACATGCGATCGTTGACGCTGACGAACCATTCCGCGCCTTAGCATTTAAGATCATGGATGACCGTTTTGGTGCCCTTACTTTCATTCGTATCTACTCAGGTCGCGTCAAGAAAGGTGATACTGTACTTAACTCATTCACAGGTAAGACTGAACGTATTGGCCGTATGGTTGAAATGCAAGCTGATGATCGTACTGAGTTAACTGAAGCGCAAGCAGGTGATATTTTAGCCATCGTAGGTATGAAAAACGTTCAAACAGGTCACACATTATGTGATGTTAAGAACCCTTGTACGCTTGAAGCTATGGTATTCCCAGAACCAGTTATTTCAATTGCTGTTGCTCCGAAAGATAAAGGTTCAACAGAGAAAATGGGTATCGCTATCGGTAAAATGGTTGCTGAAGATCCTTCATTCCAAGTTGAAACTGACGAAGACTCAGGTGAAACTATCCTTAAAGGTATGGGTGAACTTCACTTAGACATTAAAGTTGATATCCTTAAGCGTACTTACGGTGTTGAACTTGAAGTTGGTAAGCCTCAAGTAGCATACCGTGAAACTATCACACAAGAGATTGAAGATTCTTATACTCATAAGAAACAATCTGGTGGTTCTGGTCAATTCGGTAAAATTGATTACCGTATCAAGCCAGGTGAGCAAAATTCAGGCTTCAAATTCACTTCATCAGTTGTTGGTGGTAACGTTCCTAAGGAATTCTTCCCTGCGATTGAAAAAGGTTTTGCTGGCATGATGCAAGAAGGTCCAGTTGCAGGTTTCCCTGTACTAGACGTTGAGGTTGAGTTATTTGACGGTGGTTTCCACGCAGTTGACTCATCAGCGGTTGCCTTTGAAATTGCAGCAAAAGGCGCTTTCCGTCAGTCAATGCCTAAAGCCGGTGCCCAACTTCTTGAACCTATCATGAAAGTTGACGTGTTCACACCAGAAGATCACGTGGGTGATGTTATCGGTGACCTTAACCGTCGTCGTGGTATGATCAAAGACCAAGAAGCTGGTACAACAGGTGTTCGTATCAAGGCTGACGTACCACTTTCAGAAATGTTTGGTTACATTGGTCACTTACGTACAATGACATCAGGCCGTGGCCAATTCTCTATGGAGTTCAGCCACTACGCAGCTGCACCACAAAACGTAGCTGAAGAAGTTATTGCTGAAGTTAAAGCACGTAACGAGAAAAAATAATTTCTAACATTTAGTTAGATTATTTCAAAGCCCTGCTAACTAGCGGGGCTTTTTGATCTAGATACACAAAATAGCACAACAACAACTGTCATCACCTTATGCAATTGCCTC
Source organism: Thalassotalea sp. G2M2-11 (assembly GCF_017168195.1). Taxonomy (GTDB): domain Bacteria; phylum Pseudomonadota; class Gammaproteobacteria; order Enterobacterales; family Alteromonadaceae; genus Thalassotalea_E. The sequence goes on along the minus strand of NZ_JADNYL010000001.1, from coordinate 388,022 downwards.
ACTTTCTCCATAGTATTTGCTATTAATCTCACCCTGCATTCCATTAATCTTATAGCCATTAATTTAACATCTAAATCAGGTAGTATGTTTCTTAAAATACGTCCAAATATAACAACAAATAAGGAAATTCAGATGATAAAATTTTCTAAATTCACTTTAACCATTGCAATGCTATCGGCAGCCACTCTATGCCAAGCAGATAACTTTTCATTCAATAGTCAAGTAAACGACAAATCAGATACACTCGTAGTGTTTCATGGCACCAATGGTGTAAATAAAACCTTTAAAACATTTGATGTAAAAACAAATGGCCAGCTAAGCAAGGCTATGCAGGCAACAGATTTTAAAGGAGACTATGGCAAATTTGTTACAGTAATAGCACCAAATAACATCAACTATCAACGGGTGTTAATCGTTGGTGTTGACAACAATCTCTTATCGAAAAAGCAAATCACTAAACTCGGCGGGAATATTTCCGCACAATTAGAACATAAGCAAATAAAGACCATTACTGTTGCTGCCGATGATTTAGGCCAAAACAATGCCAAAACCAGTGCTTTACTTGCTCATGGCATAAATTTAAGAGCCTACCAATTCGATAAATACCGCAAGGAAAAACGCGTAGAAAAAAACTACCTGTTTGATGTTAATAACGGTAAAACGAGCCAAAATGCTTTTACGCCACTATCGCACATTGCAAGTGGAGTATTTTTTGCTCGCGATCTCACTAATGAAACAGCTACAGAAATGACACCTGTTGAATTTGCCCAAGCAGCACAGTCCTTAAAAAAATTAGGAGTAAAGGTCAAAATACTCACGCCAAAAGAAATGAAGAAGCTCGGTATGGGAGCGTTAGAAGGAGTTGGCCGTGGTAGTAAAGACGGATCTCGACTAGTTATTGCTCATTACAAAAATAGTGACGATGCGCCAATTGCTATCGCTGGTAAAGGCATAACCTTCGACTCAGGCGGTTACAATATTAAAACCAGTAACTCAATTGCTCACATGAAAGTGGATATGGCAGGTGCCGCTGCTGCACTTGGTACCATTAAAGCACTGGCGCTTAGCAAAACAAAAGTAAATGTTGTTGCCGTGATGGGTATGGCCGCCAATATGGTTTCTGAATACTCAATTGCACCTGGTGATGTGTTAACCACTGCCGAAGGCTTAACCGTAGAAATCACCAATACCGATGCTGAAGGGCGACTAGTGCTTTCAGATGCTATGTGGTATGCAAGAAAATATTACAAACCACAGGTCATGGTAGATTTAGCAACTCTGACAGGCTCCAAAATACGCGCAGTAGGAAATGACTATGCAGCAATCTTTTCGGAAAGTGACGAGCTGGTCAGTGAACTTATCAATGCTGGTGAGCAAGTAAACGAAAACCTGTGGCGTCTACCTTTAGGTTATAAAGATAAACTCAACAGTGACATTGCCGATCTTCGTAATACGGGAACAGGTGGACCTGGTGCCACAACAGCAGCAAGCTTTCTACAGCATTTTGCAGGTGATGTAAAATGGGCGCATTTAGATATTGCAGGCAACGCATTAGCCGATTCTGCAAAAGGTGAAGTACCTAAAGGTGGTACGGGTTATGGCGTTCGCTTATTAACCGAATGGATTCAAGCTCAAGTAAATCAGTAAATCAGTTCGACATATTAAACAAAAAGCCTGCAAATCTTAATTTGCAGGCTTTTTTAAAAAAAATATAACCTAATCTTCTTTGATAATATGAACGTCGCGCTGTGGAAACGGAATAGTAATACCCGCTTTATCGAAGGCAATTTTCAAGTTTTCATGCGTGGAAAAGTAAACATTCCAATAATCATCAGATTGACACCAAGGACGAACAGTAATATCAATTGAACTCGCACCATGCCCTGAGATAAACACATCCGCTCCGGGATCTTTTAGAACCAACTTATTATCATCCAGTACTTGATGAATGATCGCTTTGGCCGTAGCGATATCATCTCCATAACTAATGCCAAACATCATATCAACACGACGTGTCGGCTCTGCAAAAATATTTTTCACGCAGCCATTAGAAAGCAAGCCGTTAGGAATATAAACACGCTGATTATCCAACGTAGTGATTAATGTATTAAAGATTTGTATTTCTACCACTCGTCCTAAGTGCCCCTGTGCTTCAATCACATCGCCCACTTTGAATGGCTTGAAGAATAAGATCAAGACACCACCGGCAAGATTAGAAAGACTTCCTTGTAGTGCTAAACCTACCGCCAAACCAGCGGCACCTAGCATTGCAATTAAAGAAGCTGTTTCTACGCCAACCATTGAGGCAAAAATAATTACTAGAATCACTTTCAGCACAATGCTAATAAAACTTAATAAAAAGCGCTGTAGTGTCACTTCAACGTTCGCTTTATCCATTGAATAATCAACCGCACTGACTATACGCCCGATAATCCACCAACCAATCAGCAGAACCGCAAGCGCCATAATAAAATTCATGCCGTATTGCATAACAAAATCATTTAGTAACTGAGTGATTTTTTCTATATTCATTAATATTATTCCCTATCTCCTTTCTCAGGTAGGTCTCAGCATATGTAATATTTTCGTTAAAATCCAGAGAAAACCGCCATTGAGAAAGGGGAGCTTATATCACTATTTGTTCGACAGATTATAAAAACTGAGTACCGTTGTCCCAAAGCATCGCTGATAAGCCACCAAAACAATCAATCATATGTATAGAGTTTTATTGCGCATGAATATTTACCGACACAAATTGACCAGCATTATTGAAGCGGACGGTTCTGTTCGGTATAAGTACTGACTCTAGCTCGCTTGTGTAATTTTGAAGGTCAGCAAAGTGACTTAGATGTAGAGTTGTTCTATTTAGCAAGCAATTTGCTATACTTTACATACTCACATACAGCTGATTTCCATCTGGCTATTTGCACATAAGATCAAAGTCTTATAACTTTGGGAATGTTATGCAGAAAAACAAAGCATTCGATGTTGAGTCGAGTATCTCGCAGCAAAACCTAAATTTTTTACTAAAAGGAAGCAAAGAAACTCTCTTTTATATCTTAGCGATCGCTTTCTTAATTATAGGTATTTTAGCGTACAGAAATTACATTATTGGTAATCATTGGGTGGCAATCTCATTACTGCTTTTTGTTTGTATCGCCTCTGCCGCTCTATATAGTATATTTAAAGGTACAGCTAGACCGCTTTATATCAACACCGCTGTCACTTCTTTATTAACAGCACTATTTATCACTATTCATTATCTAGGCACGAGTGCTATTAATTGGCTTTACCCAACCTGTTTAGTGTTGATTTATCTGCTGCCAAGAAGAACTGCATTATTTTTTAATATACTCACTTTAGCATTTGTATGCTATTACAGCTTTGGACATATGCCACTGACAGAAGCGGCAAGAACATCGATTGCATTTTTCCTGATGTTGGTATTTTCAAACCTGATTGGTGCTCACATTAAGCGCTTGCATCAAAGCCTTACGGATGAGTCAATAAAAGACCCATTGACTGGAGCATTAAACAGAAGACTATTACATTCTTATGTTGAAAACAGCCTTGCTCATAAACAAAGAAGTAATTTAGATTCTTCACTTATTATGATTGATATTGATCACTTTAAGATCATTAATGATACATGGGGACACAATACTGGGGACACAGTCATTCAAATGATTGCAAGTTTAATCAGCCAAAATAGTCGTGAAACTGATCTACTTTTTAGGGTAGGTGGTGAAGAATTTGTCCTTCTTATGCATGATACTCAATTAAAACATGCTACCAGCCATGCTGAAAAACTCAGAGCTCTCATAGAGTCATCCCCTATCATTCCTGAACACCAGATCACCGTGAGTATTGGTGTTGCCTCGCTGCAAAATCAAAACGCAACAAACAGTGAAGCTTGGCTTGAACAAGCGGATAATGCCCTTTATCAGGCAAAAAATAATGGTCGTAATAAAGTCTGTATTTTTGAAAATGATGATTGCATAAATTAACAATACACTTGATTGTAAAAACCAGCATTTTCGAGAACAGTCGATGCTACTTCTTCGGTACAGCGATACAACACCAACTCATGCATCACCTTCTTTTTGTTACCGTCAGATAACAAGAAAGGCGCCTAAGCGCCTTTCCTAATCAGTTTAGATATTCTATCTAACCATCAATTAGTCGATGCTATCTCTTAGGTACAGCGATACAACACCAACTCATGCATCACCTTCTTTTTGTTACCCAGATAGCAAGAAAGGCGCCTAAGCGCCTTTCTTAATCAGTTTAGATATTCTATCTAATCATCAATTAGTCGATGCTATCTCTTAGGTACAGCGATACAACACCAACTCATGCATCACCTTCTTTTTGTTACCGCCAGATAGCAAGAAAGACGCCTAAGCGCCTTTCTTAATCAGTTTAGATATTCTATCTAATCATCAATTAGTCGATGATTTTTGATACAACACCAGCACCTACTGTACGACCACCTTCACGGATAGCGAAGCGTAAACCTTCGTCCATCGCTACTGGGTTGATTAGCTCTACAACAAACTTCAAGTTGTCGCCTGGCATTACCATTTCTACACCTTCAGGTAATTCTACTGCACCTGTGATGTCAGTTGTACGGAAGTAGAACTGTGGACGGTAACCTTTGAAGAATGGTGTATGACGACCACCTTCATCTTTTGATAATACGTAAACTTCTGACTCAAACTTAGTGTGAGGAGAAATTGAACCTGGTGCACATAATACTTGACCACGCTCTACGTCTTCACGCTTAAGACCACGTAAAAGAATACCACAGTTCTCACCTGCACGACCTTCGTCAAGCAACTTACGGAACATCTCTACACCTGTACAAGTAGACTTTTGTGTCTCACGAATACCAACGATTTCTACTTCTTCACCTACTTTGATGATACCACGCTCAACACGACCTGTTACAACCGTACCACGACCTGAAATTGAGAATACGTCTTCAATCGGCATGATGAATGCACCGTCAATCGCACGCTCTGGCTCTGGAATGTATGTATCTAATTGGTCTGCTAATTCAATGATTTTCTCTTCCCATTGTGCTTCGCCGTTCAATGCACCTAATGCTGAACCTTGAATCACTGGTAAGTCATCACCTGGGAATTCGTATTCTGAAAGTAATTCACGTACTTCCATTTCTACTAATTCTAATAACTCTTCGTCATCTACCATGTCACATTTGTTCATGAATACGATGATGTAAGGTACACCAACCTGACGTGATAATAAGATGTGCTCACGTGTTTGTGGCATTGGACCGTCTGTCGCTGCTACTACTAAGATAGCACCGTCCATTTGTGCCGCACCTGTGATCATGTTTTTAACGTAATCGGCGTGACCTGGACAGTCTACGTGTGCGTAGTGACGGATTGCTGTATCGTACTCAATGTGAGAGGTATTGATTGTAATACCACGCTCACGCTCTTCTGGAGCGTTATCGATTTGTGCGAAATCACGAACATCACCACCGTGAGTTTTTGTTAATACCGCAGAGATAGCAGCTGTTAACGTAGTTTTACCGTGGTCAACGTGTCCGATAGTACCTACGTTTACGTGCGGTTTCGAACGTTCAAATTTTTCTTTAGCCATTTTTCAATTACCTTAAAAAGATATTAATTAATATTAAAAATTATTTTCTCTCAGCGAGAGTTAAAAAGACAAAAAATTAAACAGTTAATTCTAGATAAGGCGGCTTGCCTTGTCAAAAATTACCTCCAGCTTTTGCCTTAATTACAAACTCACTGGGAGTTTGTTTATTATTGAATCAACACAGCAAGCATTAACTCAAAATATTCAGCCTCATGGTGTTAATTAAATAACTGAACCACCACGGCCTTCTATCACAGCATTAGCAACCGCTTTTGGCGCTTCATTATACTGCTGAAATTCCATTGAATATGACGCTCGTCCTTGGGTCGCACTTCGTAAATCTGTTGCGTAACCAAACATCTCTGCAAGCGGCACTAAGGCATTAACTACTTTTAAACCAGCAGGGCCTTCATCCATACCATCGATAATGCCACGGCGACGATTTAAATCACCAACAACATCACCCATATTCTCTTCAGGTGTCGTCACTTCAACTTTCATCATAGGCTCTAACAATGCGGGTTTAGCGTCCATAGCCCCTTGTTTAAAGCCAATAGAAGCAGCAACCTTAAATGCCATTTCATTAGAATCGACATCATGGAAAGAGCCATCATATAGTGTCACCTTAACACCAAGCAATGGAAAGCCCGCTAACACACCGGAATCCATTTGCTCACGACAACCTTTTTCAACTGCTGGAATATATTCTTTAGGAACCACTCCACCAACAATTTCATTGACGAATTCAAAACCTTCGCCTTCAAGTGGTTCTAGTTTCAACCAGACATGACCATATTGACCACGACCGCCTGATTGACGAACAAATTTACCTTCTACTTCAACAGAAGAACGAATGGTTTCACGATAAGAAACCTGAGGATTACCAACATTACAATCAACGCTAAATTCGCGTTTCATGCGATCAACGATAATATCTAGATGCAGTTCACCCATACCTGAAATAATGGTTTGCCCTGTTTCTTCGTCTGTTTCAACGCGGAATGACGGATCTTCTGCCGCTAATTTCGATAATGCGATCGCCATTTTTTCCTGATCGGCTTTTGTTCTCGGTTCAACAGCCACAGAAATTACTGGCTCAGGAAACTCCATGCGTTCTAAGGTGATCACATGATTTGGATCACATAGGGTGTCTCCTGTGGTCACATCTTTCAAACCGATTGCCGCAGCTATATCACCTGCGTGTACTTCTTTGATTTCTTGGCGATCATTTGAGTGCATCTGCACAATACGACCAAAACGTTCTTTCTTACCTTTCACAGGGTTGAAAACAGAATCCCCTGTCTTCACCACACCGGAATAGACTCGGAAGAAGGTTAATGTCCCTACAAATGGGTCCGTAGCAATTTTAAACGCTAACGCAGCAAATGGCGCATTATCATCAGCTTCACGTACACCTTCTGTTTCGGCTTTGTCATTATTGATGCCACGAATCGCTTCAACTTCTGTTGGCGATGGCATATATTCAACAACACAATCTAATACAGCCTGTACCCCTTTGTTCTTAAACGCAGAGCCACAAGTACATAAAATTATTTCATTTTTTAACGTACGTTGACGTAATGCTAATTTGATTTCTTGTTCGGATAAGTCACCTTCTTCAAGGTACTTTTCCATCAGTTCATCGTTAGCTTCAGCCGCTTCTGATATCAGATTTTCCCGCCATTCTTCAGCAAGCTCTTGCATATCAGCAGGTATTTCTTCGTAGCTAAACGTCATCCCTTGATCAGCTTCATTCCAGTTGATAGCTTTCATTTTGATCAGATCGACAACGCCTGTAAATTCTTCTTCAGCACCAATCGCTAATTGAATAGGTACGGCATTAGCACCTAAGCGATCTTTCATCTGCTCGACGACATTTAAAAAACTCGCACCTGCACGATCCATTTTATTAATGAAAACCATACGAGGGACAGAATATTTTTCCATTTGGCGCCAAACAGTTTCTGTTTGCGGTTGCACACCACTCGATGCACAAAGCACTAGTACTGCACCATCAAGTACGCGTAATGAACGCTCTACTTCAATAGTAAAATCAACGTGCCCTGGGGTGTCGATGATATTGATTCTGTGATCGTCAAATTGAGCATCCATTCCTTTCCAGAAACAAGTGGTTGCCGCAGAGGTAATAGTAATTCCTCGCTCTTGCTCTTGTTCCATCCAGTCCATGGTTGCCGCGCCATCATGCACTTCACCAATTTTATGGGAAAGACCTGTGTAAAATAAAACACGTTCAGTTGTTGTCGTTTTACCAGCATCGACGTGTGCGCAAATGCCAATATTTCGATAACGCTCAATAGGTGTTATACGAGCCACTCAATTTTCCTTTGTACAGTAAAGTTATAGTCAAATAGTTTTAGCCTAAAGCTATTTGACTATAGCTTGATTGTTAACGCTATAGAGTAGAAAAGCGTAGTCACCGTTTTACCGGTAACCACGCTATCTAACTTATTACTATCGTGATTACCAGCGATAGTGTGCGAACGCTTTGTTCGCTTCGGCCATACGGTGAACGTCTTCACGTTTCTTAACCGCTGCACCTTTGCTATCTGATGCGTCAAGCATTTCGTTAGCAAGGCGTTGAGCCATAGATTTTTCACCACGTTTACGAGCTGCTTCAACTAACCAACGCATGGCTAGTGCATTACGACGTACTGGACGAACTTCAACTGGAACTTGATAAGTAGAACCACCTACACGACGAGATTTAACCTCGACTTGTGGGCGAATGTTATCTAAAGCTTCTTCGAATAACTCTAAGTGAGTTTTTTCAGAATTTTTCTCAGTTAAAATGTCTAATGCACCGTATACAATTTTTTCTGCAGTAGATTTTTTACCATCAACCATAAGGATGTTGATGAATTTTGCTAAAAGTTCGTTATGGAACTTAGGATCTGGCAATATTTTTCGTTGCCCAACGACGCGTCTTCTTGGCATCTTGATATCTCCGTTTAATTCAGGGTTTACCCAAAATTGTTAATTAGTTAATTTGGCCTTACTTCACGGAAACCGTTAAGATTTAGGGCGCTTCGCACCGTATTTAGAACGGCCTTGTCTACGATCGTTAACACCTGAACAGTCAAGTGCGCCACGAACCGTATGATAACGTACACCAGGTAAGTCTTTAACACGACCACCACGGATTAAGATTACGCTATGCTCTTGTAAGTTGTGACCTTCACCACCGATGTATGAAGTTACTTCGTAACCGTTAGTTAAACGAACACGAGCAACTTTACGTAGTGCTGAGTTAGGTTTTTTAGGTGTAGTAGTATACACACGAGTACATACGCCACGACGTTGCGGACAAGCTTGTAACGCTGGAACGTTACTTTTTTGAACCTGTCTGACACGTGGTTTACGTACCAATTGGTTAATAGTTGCCATTATAGCTCCTGATTAATTAAAACATTGGGTAAATTTTCATGACTAAGTTTGCCAAATTTACCCGCTTATAAACGTGAAAAACCGCGACCTTTTATTCAGAGTACACAAGGTACAGAATATAAGGTCGCGGAATTCTAATGGTCAAGCTTTAACCTGTCAAGCTTTAGTCAAGATTAACAGGTTAATTTGACGATTTTTTACATATCCGTTGAAGATCCACCTGGTTCAGCGTTCAAATCAGCATTTAAAGCATCAGTTAATGCTTGAGCTGCTTCGTCTGCAGATACTGTTACTTCTTCTTCAACTTCAGCGGCACGATTTTTCGCACGCTCTTGGTGATACGCATAACCAGTACCAGCTGGGATCAAGCGACCAACAATAACGTTTTCTTTCAAGCCACGTAAGGTATCCACTTTACCGCCAACAGCAGCTTCAGTAAGTACACGTGTTGTTTCTTGGAAAGATGCAGCTGAAATGAATGATTCTGTCGCAAGTGATGCTTTGGTAATACCCATCATTTGCATTTCATATTCTGCGGGTTTTTTGCCTGCTGCTTCAAGTTCACGGTTTGCGATATTTACGCGCGCCACTTCTACTTGTTCACCTTTTAGGAATTCTGAATCACCCGCATCAAGGATCTCACACTTACGGATCATCTGACGTACGATAACTTCGATGTGTTTATCGTTAATCTTAACACCTTGTAAGCGGTAAACTTCTTGAACTTCGTTAACAATGTAGTTCGCAACTGGTGCTACACCACGTAAACGTAGGATATCATGCGGTGACTCTGGGCCATCGGCAATGACTTCACCTTTTTGTACTGATTCACCTTCAAACACGTTTAATTGACGTGTTTTAGGGATCATCTCTTCGTATACTTCACCATCTGGCTGCGTAATTAGAAGACGTACTTTACCTTTAGTTTCCTTACCAAAGCCGATGATACCGGTCTTCTCAGCTAAGATAGCTGGTAGCTTAGGTTTACGCGCTTCAAATAAGTCAGCAACACGTGGTAGACCACCAGTAATATCGCGAGTTTTCGATGACTCTTGTGGAATACGTGCTAACGCATCACCGATATTTACTTCATTACCATCTTCAAGGTTAACAATTGCATTACCCGGTAAGTAGTATTGTGCTGGAATATCAGTACCAGCAATCATCACATCATTACCTTTAGCGTCAATCAGTTTAACCATTGGGCGCATTTCTTTACCAGCAGCATTACGCTGACCAGCTTCAGTAATAACTAAGCTAGATAAACCAGTAAGTTCATCCGTTTGACGAACAACTGTCACACCATCAACAAGATCAACAAATTGAACTTTACCTGCTACTTCCGTGATGATTGGATGCGTATGAGGATCCCAATTAGCAATTACATCGCCAGACTTGATATCTTCACCATCTTTCTTAGAAAGCACTGCACCATATGGTACTTTATAACGTTCTTTTTCACGACCTAACTCATCAATAACAGTTAGCTCGGAAGAACGAGAAGTGATCACTAATTGATTTTCAGAGTTAGTAACAAACTTCGCATTTTGCAGTTTTAACGTACCGTTATTTTTAACTTGTACACTGTTCTCTGCTGAAGCACGCGAAGCCGCACCACCAATGTGGAAGGTACGCATGGTTAACTGAGTACCAGGTTCACCGATTGATTGTGCTGCGACAACCCCAATGGCTTCACCTTGGTTAATCAAATGACCACGAGCCAAGTCACGACCATAACATTGTGCACAAATACCAAAGTCAGTTGAACAAGTAATGATCGAACGAACTTTTACTTGATCCACTGAGTGTTCTTCTAACGTATCACATAATTTTTCATCAATCAGTGTGTTACGAGGAAGTAATACTTCTTCAGTACCAGGAATCATTACGTCTTCACAGACAACACGACCAAGTACACGTTCTCTTAACGGTTCAACAACATCACCACCTTCAATAAGTGGAGTCATTAATAAACCTTCCTCTGTACCACAATCAGGCTCAGTTACCACTAAATCTTGTGCTACATCCACTAACCGACGTGTTAAGTAACCAGAGTTAGCTGTTTTCAATGCCGTATCAGCCAAACCTTTACGCGCACCGTGAGTTGAGATGAAGTATTGTAGTACGTTCAAACCTTCACGGAAGTTCGCGGTGATCGGAGTTTCGATGATTGAACCATCCGGTTTTGCCATCAAGCCACGCATACCTGCTAACTGTCGGATCTGAGCAGCACTACCACGAGCACCCGAGTCAGCCATCATATAGATAGAGTTAAATGAATCTTGCTCTTCAGGCTCACCATCACGATTGATAACAGTTTCTTTTGATAAGTTGTCCATCATCGCTTTCGACACTTTTTCGTTCGCAGATGACCAAATATCGATAACTTTATTGTATTTCTCACCAGCCGTTACAAGACCTTGCTCAAACTGGGTTTGAATTTCTGCTACTTCTTCTTCCGCGCCGTTGATGATAGTGTATTTTTCATCAGGAATAACCATATCATCAATACCAACTGATGCACCGGCAACCATCGCATAATGGAAACCTGTATACATAATGTGGTCAGCAAAAATAACGGTATCTTTCAAACCAAGGTTACGATAAGCATGGTTAATCAAACGAGAAATTGGCTTTTTACCTAACGGTTGATCAATAAGCTCATAAGGTAATCCTTTCGGACATACTTGCCATAAGATAGCACGGCCCACCGTGGTATCACGCAGATTTGTATGTTCAACTAATTCACCTTCATCGTTACGCAGATGCTCAGTGATACGAATTTTTACTCTCGCATGTAACTCTGCAACGCCGGTACGGTAAGCTTTTTCAGCTTCTTTGGTATCAGCAAACACCATACCTTCACCTAAGCCATTAACACGATCACGCGTTAAGTAGTAAAGACCTAATACAACATCTTGTGAAGGTACGATAATCGGATCACCGTTCGCCGGAGATAACACGTTGTTGGTTGACATCATTAATGAACGAGCTTCAAGCTGAGCTTCTAATGTCAATGGTACGTGTACCGCCATTTGGTCACCATCGAAGTCAGCGTTATACGCCGCACAAACGAGAGGATGCAAATGAATTGCTTTACCTTCAATAAGTACCGGTTCAAACGCCTGGATACCTAAACGGTGAAGTGTCGGAGCACGGTTAAGCATGACTGGATGTTCACGAATAACTTCGTCTAATACATCCCATACTTCTGCGCCTTCACGTTCTACTAATTTTTTAGCCGCTTTGATCGTTGTAGCTAAGCCACGAGCTTCTAATTTACCGTAGATAAAAGGTTTGAATAGCTCAAGTGCCATCTTCTTCGGAAGACCACACTGATGTAATCGTAGCGTTGGGCCAACCGTGATTACTGAACGGCCTGAATAGTCAACACGCTTACCAAGTAAGTTTTGACGGAAACGACCTTGCTTACCTTTGATCATGTCTGCAAGTGATTTCAGAGGACGCTTGTTAGAACCTGTAATGGCACGACCACGACGACCGTTATCTAATAAGGCATCAACTGACTCTTGTAACATACGTTTTTCGTTACGCACGATAATATCAGGAGCAACTAGCTCTAATAAACGCTTCAAACGGTTGTTACGGTTAATCACACGACGATATAAATCGTTCAAATCAGACGTTGCAAAACGACCACCATCAAGCGGTACTAATGGACGCAAGTCTGGCGGAAGAATCGGTAATACTGACATGATCATCCATTCAGGGCTATTTCCTGATTGGGCGAATGCTTCCATCAATTTTAAACGTTTCGTGATTTTCTTACGCTTAGTTTCACTACCAATTTCAGGTAGTTCTTCACGCATTTGCGCAACTTCAGCTTCTAAATCAATTTGCTGTAATAATGCTAATACCGCTTCTGCACCCATTAACGCATCAAATTCATCACCATGCTCTTCTAAAGCATCAAGATATTCTTCTTCGGTTAAGATTTGGCTACGCTCTAATGTTGTCATACCTGGCTCGGTAACAACATATGATTCAAAATAAAGTACACGTTCAATATCACGCAAGGTCATATCTAATAAAAGACCTATACGAGATGGTAATGATTTTAAGAACCAAATATGTGCCACTGGGCTTGCCAGCTCAATGTGCCCCATACGTTCACGACGTACTTTAGTTAATGTAACTTCAACACCACATTTTTCACAAATCACACCACGGTGTTTTAAGCGCTTGTATTTACCACAAAGACATTCGTAATCTTTAACTGGACCAAAAATACGTGCACAGAATAAACCATCGCGTTCCGGCTTAAAGGTACGATAGTTAATTGTTTCAGGTTTTTTAACCTCACCAAAAGACCATGAACGAACCATGTCTGATGATGCTAATCCGATACGAATACCATCGAATTCTTCTGTTTGATTTTGTTGCTTAAGAAACTTAAGTAAATCTTTCACACTCTGTCTCCTGTCGGAGTTAACCTTGGGAGAAGTGCAAATAATGCACTTCTCCATGTACTGATACGTTCAGCGACGAAGCCTTTGCTTATTCCTGATCTAACTCAATGTTAATACCTAATGAGCGGATCTCTTTAAGTAATACATTGAACGATTCTGGAATACCCGGCTCCATGCGGTGATCGCCATCGACTAAGTTTTTGTACATCTTAGTACGACCATTGACGTCATCCGACTTAACAGTAAGCATCTCTTGTAAGGTATATGCAGCACCGTATGCTTCAAGTGCCCATACTTCCATCTCACCGAAACGCTGACCACCAAACTGAGCTTTACCGCCAAGTGGTTGCTGTGTTACTAAGCTATAAGAACCTGTTGAACGCGCATGCATCTTGTCATCAACTAAGTGATTCAGTTTCAACATATACATATAACCAACGGTCACTGGACGTTCAAACTGGCGACCTGTACGACCATCAGTTAACGTGAACTGTCCACTTTCTGGCATGTCAGCAAGCTTAAATAACTCTTTAATTTCTTTTTCACTGGCACCATCAAATACTGGCGTAGCGATAGGTAAACCAGCACGTAGGTTACCGGCTAGGCGCATTACTTCATCGTCAGAGAAACTATCAATATCAACTTCTTGACGTGAATCACCTAAGGTATAAACCTCTTTTAAGAACTCACGTAACTTGGTAATTTCTCGTTGCTCTTCAAGCATACGATTAATTTTTTCACCAATACCACGTGCCGCCATACCCAAGTGAGTTTCAAGGATCTGACCAATGTTCATCCGCGAAGGTACACCCAACGGGTTTAATACGATATCAACTGGCACACCGTTTTCGTCATACGGCATATCTTCCACTGGTACAACGTTCGAGATAACACCTTTGTTACCATGACGACCCGCCATCTTATCACCAGGTTGAATACGACGTTTAACGGCTAAGTAAACCTTAACAATTTTCAACACGCCTGGAGCTAAATCATCACCTTGAGTGATCTTACGACGCTTGATTTCATATTTCTTATCAAAATCAGCTTTAATATTGTCGTATTGTTCAGCAATTTGTTCTAACTCAGCTTGTTGATCTTCGTTAGATAAGTTTTGTACTAACCACTTATCACGAGACATGCTATTTAGCTCGGCATCATTTAAGCCAGCTGAAAGAAGAAGCTTTTTAGCTCGGGCGTAAATACCATCTTCTAAGATAGAGAATTCATCGCCTAAATCTTTCTTCACTTCTTTAAGCTGCATCTCTTCAATTTCTAAAGCACGCTTATCTTTCTCGACACCATCACGGGTGAAGATTTGTACATCGATAATCGTACCAGAAACAGAGTTAGGCACACGTAAAGAGCTGTCTTTCACATCTGCGGCTTTTTCACCAAAAATAGCACGTAGAAGTTTTTCTTCTGGTGTTAGTTGTGTTTCACCCTTAGGCGTCACTTTACCAACTAAGATATCGCCACCATTTACTTCGGCACCGATGTATACAACACCAGATTCATCCAATTTAGATAATGCAGATTCACCAACATTCGGGATATCTGAAGTAATTTCTTCAGAACCTAATTTAGTATCACGTGCAATACAGCTTAATTCTTGGATATGAATAGTAGTAAAGCGATCTTCTTGGGCAACACGCTCAGATAACAACATTGAATCCTCAAAGTTGTAACCATTCCACGGCATAAATGCGATACGCATATTTTGACCAAGAGCTAATTCACCCATATCAGTTGATGGGCCATCGGCTAACACATCACCACGAACGACTGGTTCGCCTAAACGACAAGTTGGACGCTGATTGATACACGTGTTTTGGTTTGAACGTGTGTATTTGTTTAAGTTGTAGATATCAATACCTGCTTCACCAGCAACCATTTCATCTTCATTCACTTTAACAACGATACGTGAGGCATCAACGTAATCAACAACACCGCCACGTTTAGCAACCGCTGTTACACCAGAGTCTACCGCTACGATTTTCTCCATACCCGTACCAACAAGAGGCTTATCCACTTTTAACGTTGGTACCGCTTGACGTTGCATGTTCGAGCCCATCAAGGCACGGTTAGCATCATCGTGTTCTAAGAATGGGATCAATGAGGCAGCAACTGAAACGATTTGCTGTGGTGAAACATCCATATATTGAACTTGTTCAGCCGACATCAAGGTAAATTCATTTTTGTGACGACATGGTACTAGACCATCAACAAGCTTACCGTTTTCATCCACCTCAGCGTTGGTTTGAGCGATAACATAGTTACCTTCTTCAATCGCTGATAAGTAATCAACTTCATCTGTAACTTGCCCATCAACAATACGGCGATAAGGCGTTTCTAAGAAACCAAAGTCGTTAGTACGCGCATAACATGACAGCGAGTTGATCAAACCAATGTTTGGACCTTCAGGTGTTTCGATAGGACAAACACGACCATAGTGAGTTGGATGTACGTCACGTACTTCAAAACCTGCACGTTCACGTGTTAAACCACCTGGACCTAATGCAGAGATTCGACGTTTATGCGTCACTTCTGATAACGGGTTGTTTTGATCCATAAACTGAGAAAGCTGTGATGAACCAAAGAATTCTTTAACAGCCGCTGAAATTGGTTTCGCGTTAATTAAGTCTTGTGGCATGACTGCATCAAGATCACCTAACGATAAACGTTCACGCACTGCACGTTCAACACGTACTAAACCAACTCGGAATTGGTTTTCAGCCATTTCACCAACACTACGGATACGACGGTTACCTAAGTGGTCGATATCATCGACATCACCTTTACCGTCACGAATCGCAATAAGTGTTCTCATTACCGAAATAATGTCGTCATTAGAAAGCGTGCCTTCACCTGTTTCTTCGTCACGGCCAACACGACGATTAAACTTCATACGACCTACATTTGATAAGTCATAACGTTCTAATGAGAAAAATAAATTGGCAAATAATGTTTCAGCAGCATCTTTTGTTGGTGGCTCACCAGGACGCATCATGCGATATATTTCAACTAATGCTTCTAAACGGTTCGTTGAACTGTCGATGCGTAAAGTGTCTGACATGTATGAACCAACATCAAATTCGTTCATATATAGTGTCGATAATACTTTGTGGCCCGCTTGGCTTAATTCAGCTAATAACTCAAGCGTTAACTCAGCATTTGCTTCAGCAATCACTTCACCAGTAGATTCATCGATATACGCTTTAGATAATACTTTACCAACAATATATTCTGCAGGTACTTCTAACTCAGTAACATTTTCTTTTGATAGCGAACGAATATGACGTGCTGTAATACGACGACCTTGTTCAACCAAAACATCGCCGTTTGGCATTTTGATATCAAAAGTAGCAGTTTCACCACGTAAACGCTCAGGCACAAGTTCCATAATTAACTTGTCGCCTTTAATTTCAAACGATGTTGTTTCGTAGAAAAGCGCTAAAATTTCTTCAGTAGAATATTCTAATGCACGTAAGATAATCGACGCAGGTAATTTACGACGACGGTCAATACGAACAAAAAGGTTATCTTTAGGATCAAATTCGAAATCTAACCATGAACCACGATAAGGAATAACTCGAGCGTTATATAACACTTTCCCTGAAGAATGTGTTTTACCTTTATCATGATCGAAGAACACGCCAGGTGAACGATGTAATTGAGAAACAATAACACGCTCAGTACCATTAATAACAAACGTACCGTTTTCTGTCATTAATGGGATTTCCCCCATATAGACTTCTTGCTCTTTGATATCTTTTACGGTACCCGCTGGTGCTTCTTTATCATAAATTACTAAACGTAATTTAACGCGCAGCGGAGCTGAATATGTAACACCACGTATTTGACATTCTTTCACATCAAATAATGGTTCACCTAAACGATAGCTTACAAATTGTAATTCTGAGCTACCTGAATAAGCTTTAATTGGGAAAATAGAACGAAACGCGGCTTCTAAACCTGTTTCACCTGTCGGATCAATATCAATAAACTTACGGAAAGATTCGAGCTGGATAGATAACAGGAATGGATAATCCATTACCTGTACGCTTTTACCAAAGTCCTTTCGAATACGTTTCTTTTCAGAGTAAGAGTAAACCATGGGGTTCCTCAGCTTGCTGGTTATGGCCGAATCTGCCTAAAAATACCAATTGGAGTAAATAACTAGTCATCATATGTTTATATTTTGACCACTTATCTAATCCAATTGGTATCAGACAGGGTATTGCAGTGATACTTTAATAGTAAGTATCAAATAATGCACTGTTTTCGTTTAAAAAAAAACCTATTTATAAAGCTTTTAAAAAAACATCTTTCTTTAGCGCAAAAAGGCCGGTGACGTTTAAATCACCAGCCATTGCCTTTTCAGGCAAATAATCTGTTTGTAAACAGATTATTTAATTTCAACAGAAGCACCTGCTTCTTCAAGTGCTTTCTTAAGCTCTTCAGCTTCAGCTTTTTCAACACCTTCTTTAAGTGCTTTTGGTGCACCTTCAACAAGTTCTTTAGCTTCTTTAAGGCCTAGACCTGTAGCGCCACGAACTGCTTTGATTACAGCAACTTTCTTATCGCCGAAACCAGTTAAGATTACGTCAAATTCAGTTTGCTCTTCAGCAGCAGCACCAGCGTCACCGCCAGCAACAGCAACAGCAGCTGCAGCAGATACGCCGAACTTTTCTTCCATTGCTTCAACTAATTCAACTACGTCCATTACTGACATTTCAGCAATAGCATTTAGGATATCGTCTTTAGAAATAGACATTTTAAATTTCCTGTTTCAATAAACAATCAATAGATTGTTTTAAATAACTATAAATACAAAAAGCGTGCGTTGGTTTTTGTTTAATCCAACAATTAAGCCGCTTCTTGCTCTTTCTGATCGCGTACTGCAGCAAGTGTGCGGGCAAGTTTGCCTGCAGATGCTTCTTTCATAGCGCTCATTAAACGTGCAATTGCTTCGTCGTATGTCGGTAATTTTGCAAGAACCGAAACATCAACTAAGTCACCTTCAAATGCTGCTGCTTTTAATTCAAAAGCTTCGTTTGTTTTAGCGAAGTCAGTGAATAAACGTGCAGCTGCACCTGGATGCTCGTTTGAAAATGCAATTAATGAAGGACCTTTTAATGTGTCAGTAACACACTCAAAATTTGTACCTTCTAATGCGCGACGTGCTAATGTGTTACGGACAACTTTCATCCATACACCATTTTCACGAGCTTCTTTACGCAAAGTTGTAATTGCTTCAACTGTAACGCCGCGTGAATCTACGACTACAGCTGATTGAGCGCCACTGGCAGCTTCTTGAACTTCAGCAACAATTGCTTTTTTGTCATCAAGATTGATAGCCATTGGCTTTTACTCCTGGTTCAACCGGAAAATCCGGCATTTACTATCCCTGAATTCATTACATGAATTCAGGCCGTTACGGCGAGGACCAGAATTAAGGAAATACTGGGTAATCACCATCTACGTAGGTCATATTAAGTATTTAAATCAGAAGAAATAAACACACCTACGGTCTTTGACGGGGTTGTACTTTTTAACGATATAGATTGTTAAAGAGACAACACCTACCAAAATTTAAGGGGCGAAATTATAGTTTACAATTTCGCCAAAGTAAAGCATCAATAATTTGATTTTTACTTATGCAAGTAGCACTCGCCCATAACGCTATGATACGAGTGCAAACAAGCGAAAATTAAAGCGTCAAGCTACCTTGGTCTACGCTAACACCAGCGCCCATAGTAGTTGATACAGAAATCTTCTTAATGAACTGACCTTTAGCATTAGCAGGCTTAGCTTTCTTAAGCGCTTCTAATAAGGCTTCTAAGTTTTCTTTCAACTTAGCATCATCGAAATCAACCTTACCGATAGTAGTATGGATAATACCGTTCTTATCGTTACGGTAACGAATTTGACCCGCTTTAGCATTGTTTACTGCAGTAACAACATCTGGAGTTACTGTGCCAACTTTAGGGTTAGGCATTAAACCACGTGGGCCTAAAATCTGACCTAGTTGACCAACAACACGCATAGCATCAGGAGTAGCGATAACAACATCAAAGTTCATCTCACCTTTCTTCACTTGCTCTGCTAGGTCATCCATACCTACAACATCAGCACCAGCTTCTTTCGCTTTATCAGCGTTAGCGCCTTGCGTAAATACAGCAACACGTACATCACGACCTGTACCATTTGGTAATACAGTTGCGCCACGAACGTTTTGGTCTGATTTACGTGCATCAATGCCAAGGTTTACAGCAACATCTACACTTTCACGGAATTTAGCTGTTGCTAATTCTTTTAAAAGTGCCAATGCTTCGTTGATTTCATAATCTTTTAATACGTCTACTTTTTCACGGATAAGACGAGCGCGTTTTGATAATTTAGCCATTGATTAGTCCTCTACCACTAAACCCATTGAACGAGCAGAGCCCGCAATAGTACGCACTGCAGCTTCTAGTGAACCAGCAGTAAGATCCGGTTCTTTAGTCTTAACAATTTCTTCAAGTTGCGCTGTAGTAACAGTACCAACTTTTTCTGTGTTAGGACGACCTGAACCGCTTTTAACGCCAGCTGCTTTTTTCAATAAGTAAGAAGCAGGTGGAGTTTTTGTCTCAAATGTGAAAGAACGGTCATTGTATACAGTAATAACTACTGGTACTGGAGCGCCCTTTTCTAGTGAATCTGTTTTTGCATTGAATGCTTTACAGAATTCCATGATATTCACACCGTGTTGACCTAATGCAGGACCAACTGGGGGTGACGGATTTGCTGCACCAGCAGCAACTTGTAGCTTAATTAAAGCTTGGACTTTTTTAGCCATCTTTAAAACTTCCTCTATATGGGTGCAAACGCCCAGCTGTAACAGCATGAACCTTATGGTTTGAGCTCCCCGTGATTAAAAATCGATTTTTATTTCTAGACACACTAATTTAATAAGAATCAACGCGCCAAAAAAAATCGGCAGCGGATTATATATTAATCAAGCATACCGATTCAAGTGTTTTATTAGGGCGTGTTGATCTTTCAAGTTTGTCTTTGCAGCAGTTTGTTGGAAATTTATACAAGGCAGTGCTTTTGATATGTGGTTGTTCCACATGATAAAGCACTAACATAGTAGAAACGACAACAAACGCTGCCTGAAAGGTTCGGTTAAAAGCGTTTTACTCTTTGTTGTGAGGAGATTTGCTTAGATGACTAAGCGTCATTCCTCACGCCGCGATTAAAACGCTTTTATTTCGAACAAAAATCAAACAGCAAAGATCTACACGCCCTAGCTTAGGATAAACATCGTCCGTAATAAGCAATTAGAAGAGAAGAAACTTACCAAAGACTTGTTTACACTCTAGCGCTAAAACATCACTAAAACGCAAAAAGCGAAAGATTTCTCTTTCGCTTTTTTCTTACATTGCTCCATTAGAGCAAATTTAACTAACCTTTTTCAACTTGCCCAAACTCTAAATCTACAGGTGTTGAACGACCAAAAATAAGCACAGACACTTTAATTCGGTTTTTCTCATAATCGAGTTCTTCAACCACACCATTAAAGTCAGCAAATGGTCCATCAATAACACGTACCACTTCACCCGGTTCAAACAATGTTTTAGGTTTAGGCTTATCACCATCTTCTAAGCGCTGTAAAATACGATCCGCTTCTTTTTGCGTGATAGGCGCAGGACGATCACTGGTACCACCAATAAAACCTAAAACGCGAGGAACACTTTTCACTAAGTGCCATGCCTCTTCATCCATTGCCATCTCAACTAACACATAGCCTGGGAAAAATTTACGAGCACTTTTACGTTTTTGGCCAGCGCGCATTTCCACAACTTCTTCCGTTGGTACTAGGATCTGACCGAACTTATCTTGTAGCCCGTGAATTTCAATATGCTCAAGTAAGGTTTTTTGTACACGTGCTTCATAACCAGAAAAAGCTTGTACAACATACCAACGTAACTTAGGTTTATTTTCTTGGGCTGAATCGCCGTCAGTGATTGAGTTTTCTTCAGACATATTAAACCTTTAATCCTGTAATGAAACCAACAAGTTCAAATAAAATTGAGTCCAAGCCCCACATAACCAATGACATAATTAATGTAGCAACCAATACAATCAAGGTTGTTTGGACCGCTTCTTGTCTCGTTGGCCAAACCACTTTACGTGTTTCAGTTCTTGCTTCTTTCGCAAAGTTAATGGCATTGCGGCCTTTTTCAGTTTGACCTGCAACTAAGCCAGCAATCACCACTGCGATCACTACGCCAACAGCACGCAATAAAACCGACTGTTCGCCATAAATATAATTACCAACTACAGCGCCCGCTAAAAAAAGTATAGCGATGCCCCATTTTAAAGAGTCAAGAGAACCGCTTTCTTGGTTTTCTGTACTTGCATTCATAATTCTAAACCTGTTATTGCATGTCTAAATCAGACAATTCACTCACTAGTTGAGCACTTCAATTAGTGGTAAATCATCACCACCAATAAAAATATGGCAGGGGTAGAGAGATTCGAACTCCCAACCGTCGGTTTTGGAGACCGCTGTTCTACCAATTGGAACTATACCCCTTTAAATTTCAGTTACACTTGTCGAGCGATTCTTAGTTTGTTTGGGAAAATTAAGAGCAACACGAGAAGTGAGGGGCTATTATACTGATGACAACAGATTACTCAAGGGATATTTATAAGTTCTTATTAAGATAAAACCTGATTAGTGTATACTGCAATTGCGTAATTTTTCTTTTCCTAAATGGAGTATTTTTATGTTTTTAAACAAACCATTAGTTTGTGCTATTTCACTTTCCCTTGCCATGGCAGGCTGTGCAACCACCAATGCAGAAAAAGGCGCAACCATTGGTGCTGTTGCTGGTGCAATTCTCGGTAAATCAACCAGTAACCACAAAGATAAGCGCTTAGTATGGGGGGCAGCTATCGGTGCCATTGCTGGGGCTGCAATTGGTGACTACATGGACAAGCAAGAACAAGAATTTCGTGAAGAATTATCTGGCTCAGGTATCGATGTTATTCGGGAGGGGGATAATATTCGCTTAGTGATGCCATCAAATATTACTTTTGCTACCGACCAATCATATATTTCGGCAGGGTTTCATCAAACGTTAAATGATGTTGCTAGCGTATTGCTTAAATTTGATAAAACGTTACTTAGCATTGAGGGCCATACTGACAATACAGGCAGCGAGCAGTACAACCAGACATTGTCGACTAAACGAGCACAAAGCGTTAAGCAATATTTGATTTCAAAATCGATACAAGATACTCGTTTAAAAATATCAGGATTTGGAGAAAGCAGACCCATTGTCGACAATAGCACCGAACGTAACCGTGCGTTAAACCGTCGAGTGGAAATACAAATTATCCCAAATACAGCCCCATAGGCGCTTTGATATTTTATCGGTTTGGGCTCAATGATGGCTTAACTGATCTTGATCAACACACTAATTAATAATAGCGATTATGATAGCGCCAACATTAACTTTAGGAGCTATTAATATGAGCTGTTGTGGACAATGCGGTGGTGAAAACCATGAAGCAAAACAAGAAAATGAGCAAGAACAAGTAGAGCAAACGACTGAAAGTTCAGAAAAAGAATAGAATAATTTTGCCCAAAATTATTTCTTTATAAACGCTTATCTTCGCTAAGATAAGCGTTTCTCTCAAAGCACTTCCTTACCCTATCAATCTATAACGATAACGCCCTTTCATGATTTATTTGTTATATCCTAACGCTATAACTATATTTACAGGATAGCTATATTCAATGACATAAGGGTTATTTTATTGATGAATGTTTCTTTCACTATCGAACAATATCTTAATAAGTTGCCTTTTTGTGTAGCCTTAGTAAAAGATGATGAGTTAACTTCCAATCATAAAATCATATTTTTAAATACACGATTTAATAAAGAACTAGGTTGGTCACTCCAAGATATTCCCGATAAAAGCACTTGGTTTAAAGTTGCCTTTCCTGACAAAGACTATCAAAAAGTAGTTACCGCACAATGGGAGTTGGTTATTGAATCTGTTGATGAAAACGCTGAGTACGTTTCCATGGATGTGAACATCAAAAGCAAATTCAATGGCACACACCGATATAGGGTATATTGTGAAGTTAACGAATATTTATTTGATGATTATTATATGGTGTTTTTCTCCCCTCTCAGTTAATCCTATTAACGCCCACCATAACTGAGATCATTTTAACCCTCCTTTGTTAATCGTGATTAATCACCATAATTTATCAAGCTATAAATATCAGATACTGTTAAGTTACTGTTTTATTGGACTTAGCACTATTTATTATACAAACCTGAGGTTAAATAGTACTTGCATATCACTGATGGCCTTAACATTTCCCACGCTTTCTATCACAACCAAATCGCAAAAAAGGATGCCGAAGCCCCCTTTTTCAATCAGTTCTAATGTGAAGCCAAAATATCGAGAACAGTCGATGCTACTTCTTCGGTACAGCGATACAACACCAACTCATGCATCACCTTCTTTTTGTTACCGTCAGATAACAAGAAAGGCGCCTAAGCGCCTTTCCTAATCAGTTTAGATATTCTATCTAACCATCAATTAGTCGATGCTATCTCTTAGGTACAGCGATACAACACCAACTCATGCATCACCTTCTTTTTGTTACCCAGATAGCAAGAAAGGCGCCTAAGCGCCTTTCCTAATCAGTTTAGATATTCTATCTAACCATCAATTAGTCGATGCTATCTCTTAGGTACAGCGATACAACACCAACTCATGCATCACCTTCTTTTTGTTACCGCCAGATAGCAAGAAAGACGCCTAAGCGCCTTTCTTAATCAGTTTAGATATTCTATCTAATCATCAATTAGTCGATGATTTTTGATACAACACCAGCACCTACTGTACGACCACCTTCACGGATAGCGAAGCGTAAACCTTCGTCCATCGCTACTGGGTTGATTAGCTCTACAACAAACTTCAAGTTGTCGCCTGGCATTACCATTTCTACACCTTCAGGTAATTCTACTGCACCTGTGATGTCAGTTGTACGGAAGTAGAACTGTGGACGGTAACCTTTGAAGAATGGTGTATGACGACCACCTTCATCTTTTGATAATACGTAAACTTCTGACTCAAACTTAGTGTGAGGAGAAATTGAACCTGGTGCACATAATACTTGACCACGCTCTACGTCTTCACGCTTAAGACCACGTAAAAGAATACCACAGTTCTCACCTGCACGACCTTCGTCAAGCAACTTACGGAACATCTCTACACCTGTACAAGTAGACTTTTGTGTCTCACGAATACCAACGATTTCTACTTCTTCACCTACTTTGATGATACCACGCTCAACACGACCTGTTACAACCGTACCACGACCTGAAATTGAGAATACGTCTTCAATCGGCATGATGAATGCACCGTCAATCGCACGCTCTGGCTCTGGAATGTATGTATCTAATTGGTCTGCTAATTCAATGATTTTCTCTTCCCATTGTGCTTCGCCGTTCAATGCACCTAATGCTGAACCTTGAATCACTGGTAAGTCATCACCTGGGAATTCGTATTCTGAAAGTAATTCACGTACTTCCATTTCTACTAATTCTAATAACTCTTCGTCATCTACCATGTCACATTTGTTCATGAATACGATGATGTAAGGTACACCAACCTGACGTGATAATAAGATGTGCTCACGTGTTTGTGGCATTGGACCATCTGTCGCTGCTACTACTAAGATAGCACCGTCCATTTGTGCAGCACCTGTGATCATGTTTTTAACGTAATCGGCGTGACCTGGACAGTCTACGTGTGCGTAGTGACGGATTGCTGTATCGTACTCAATGTGAGAGGTATTGATTGTAATACCACGCTCACGCTCTTCTGGAGCGTTATCGATTTGTGCGAAATCACGAACATCACCACCGTGAGTTTTTGTTAATACCGCAGAGATAGCAGCTGTTAACGTAGTTTTACCGTGGTCAACGTGTCCGATAGTACCTACGTTTACGTGCGGTTTCGAACGTTCAAATTTTTCTTTAGCCATTTTAAAATACCTCTAGGGTCTTAACAAATGTAATAATTTATATGAATGTAATGATATTAGATAGAATATAAGAAGTGGTGCTGATAGGCAGATTTGAACTGCCGACCTCACCCTTACCAAGGGTGCGCTCTACCAACTGAGCTATATCAGCACGACGACAAAGATGGAGCGGACGGCGGGAATCGAACCCGCAGCTTTAGCTTGGAAGGCTAAGGTATTACCACTATACGACGTCCGCATATTCTATCAGAATATCTCTATAAAAAATGGTGGAGGGAGGTGGATTCGAACCACCGAAGGCGGAGCCGTCAGATTTACAGTCTGATCCCTTTGGCCACTCGGGAACCCCTCCATATTTTTTAACTCACTATTTAAAGTGTATTAATGGTGCCGACTGCCGGAGTCGAACTGGCGACCTACTGATTACAAGTCAGTTGCTCTACCAACTGAGCTAAGTCGGCACTACATTAAGTGGTGCGAATTCTAGAGTAATGTTTTGCCCCTTGCAATACAAAAACGTAAAAAAAAGCATGTTTTTTACTGTTTGACGTTTTTTTATTCAACACTTAGTTAAAAAATAAGACATCAATGGCCATAACTAAGCATACCAACAAATAATAAATCACAAATAACATGATTATCACTGGTTAATAACGCTGCTAACGATTTTGCATTACCACCCGTTAGTATCACAATTAATGCTTGTTCGGAAATTTTCAATTGTTGTTGAGCAAGTTGCTTTGCCGTGTCGATAGCACTTAAAGTTGCAACCCAAGCACCTTGATTGACTGCCTCTGAAGTATTTTTAGCAAAGGCAATATCGTCAATCGCTTTAGTTTCAGCGACCACATTTTCGGTGTTAGCCAATAAGCTACTACATAATAAATTTACCCCAGGTAAGATCCAGCCTCCACAATGCTCCCCTGTCGCCTGTAATAGATCAATCGTTGTCGCTGTCCCTGCATCAATAACCAAACAATGGTTATCCGGAAAGAGTTTTTTTGCGCCAAGCAGTGCTAACCAACGGTCAACCCCTAGGCATTCAGGCATATCATAGGCACAAGTAACACCAAAACGCTGCGCTTGCGTTTGTATAACCAAACAATCAATAGCTCGTTTTTGAAACCAATGTTCTATCAGCTCTGTCACTTGTTGCTGTGATACATTGGCAATCAGACATTGAGCTACGTGATCACATTGTTGAGATAACCAGGTATGTGACAATGAAGCGGTATCAACATAATGTACCGCTGACATCTGGCCATTATCATAAAACACATACTTAGTACGAGTGTTACCAATATCAAACAATACCTTCATTCACGTCCCCGAACACTTACTTCACCGCCGTAAACAGGCTTTATTTGTCCGTCACTTTCCAGCAATAGTGCCCCTTGATTATTGATACCTCGGCAAACACCTAACACTTCTCTATCTCCCGTTATCAACTTCACTGATTTATTTAAATACAAATCCTGAGCTAACCAATCATCCACCATAGTAACAATACCATGATGTTTGTGTTGTTCTAATCGGGTATATAAGGCATTGATAATGGCTGCACATAGCTCATTTCGGTCAACTTGAGTTGTCAGGTGAGATTGTAAATCTGTCCAAGGCTGATCAATTTCATTGGCGGCATCTAATGGCATCGCAATATTCAGTCCTATGCCAATAACACTATGACAGGGTTCTAATGCTTGTCCTTCAAGATCAATTAAAATCCCAGCTAACTTTTTACCCTCGAGGTAAATATCATTCGGCCACTTCAACTCCACATCAATCTGGTAAAGCCGCTTAATCGCATCACTGACAGCTAAAGCAGTTACCACACTCAGTCCCATAGCCGCAGACATACCTTGTTCTAAGTACCAATACATAGACATATAAATATGTGAACCAAATGGCGATATCCACTGTCGGCCTCGCCGTCCTCGCCCAGCAGATTGGTATTCAGCAATGATCGTTTGCCCTTGTTTAATTTGATGAGGAATACGACGCATTAAATAACTATTGGTTGAATCAATCAGTGCATGCACTTCTAACTTAGTCGCTAATGCTTGTACGGAAAGTTGGGCGAGGATGCTTGTTTTATCGAGCAATAAAATGGGAGAAGCTAATCGATACCCTTTACCAGTCACACTGAAGACATCAATTCCCATCTCTGCTAGACCCGCAATTTGCTTTGAAACTGCGGCGCGGCTAATACCCAGCTCTTTACCTATCAGTTCACCAGAAACAAACTGTCCGCTAGCTAATTGTTTGATTAGTTGTTCTTTTACTGAATTTGCCATACTAACGTTGCTTTTCTTTATGAACTAATGGCATTAAGCCTTTGTCATCTAACAAACGCACTTCAGGCTCTAGCCAGATATCAAATTTCTGTGCAACTTGCTGCTGTACGTATTGCGCTAATTGATAAATGTCTTTACCCGTTGCCTGTCCATGATTGACCAACACTAATGCTTGCTGCTTATGCACGCCAGCTTCACCTTGCCTATAACCTTTCAAGCCACTTTGCTCAATTAACCAGCCCGCTGCGAGCTTTACTTGATTATCCTCTTGTGGGTAGGATGGCATATTAGGGTAAACCTGCTGTAATTTATGAAAAACATCAAGCTCGACAATTGGGTTTTTAAAAAAACTGCCCGCATTCGGTAAAATTTTAGGATCCGGTAATTTTGCTTGGCGAAGCTGTACAACTTGATTAAATACTTGCTCAGCTGTTGCCTGTAGCCCTAACGCTTCTAAGCCCTGATAAGATAAGTTAGGCCCCCATTGTTTAGATAACGTAAGGGTGACGGACACTATCAGTCCTTTTCCGTAATATTGGTGCTTAAAAATACTGTCGCGGTAGGCGAACTGGCATTGCGCTTTCGACAGAGTGTGAAGTTTCTGCTTAGCAAATTCATACCATTGAACACTTTTCACTACATCGGCAAGCTCAACACCATAAGCACCAATATTTTGCACTGGCGCAGCCCCAACACTACCAGGGATCAGCGCTAAATTTTCTATCCCGTGATAACCACGGGCTAAACAAAACTCAACCAATTGATGCCAGTTTTCACCGCTTTTTACTGTCAGCTCAACTTGATGCGCAGCTTCTTTTACACTTATACCAGTAAAATTAGGCTGAATAATAGTAGGCGTTGTGGATTCAACAAATAAGGTATTACTACCTTCCCCTAAAATATAAAACGACTGGTCAGGTAAAGGAAAAATGTCGTTGAGCTGCTCTATAGAACTTGGCGCATAGTAATGAGGGCAATAAGCAGCAATAGCAAAGCTATTATATTGGGTCAATTGCAATTGATGACTCGCTAACAAGATTGATTAAAACAAAAAATTTCAACTATTGTAATGCAAAAGTATCAGCAGCGGTATGCTTTATCCGATAATTGACAACCGCCTTTATCCATATTTTCGCACGGGGAGTTTAATAATATTCGTTTTGTCATGATAATACTTATTATGATAGTTATCGGTATCAATATTTTCACTTTGATTGACAATAACACCGCCGATTGGGGCATTGACCTGACTTAACACTTTAAGACCCGAAGTAATGTGTTCACGTTTAGTCTTAGTGCTATGAACAACATATAATACGCTATCGACTGAACGAGAGGTGATAGCAGCATCACTCACCGCGTTAACAGGTGGTGTTTCAATGATAATACGATCATAAAAATTACTAAAAACTTTGATCAACATATTAAATCGTTTCATCGATAAAAATGCTAACGGGTTAGCTGGGGTGATCCCTGACGTTAAAATATCCAACCTAACATTGGTATCTCGCACAATACACTCATTAATTTGATGGGTTTTGGCTAATAAATTAGACAAACCTGGGCGGTGCATATCAAGGTCTAAACTTTTATATATCGTGGGATGACGCATATCCGCCTCAATCAGGAGCACCTTTTCCATCTCACTAAATGAACGAGCCAGTTGCAATGCCACGGTTGACTTGCCTTCATTGGGTACAGAAGAAGTAATAGCGATAACTTGCGGCGGCTTTTTATCATTGCTCAGCAACAGTGATGTCCTTAACGAACGAATCGCCTCAACAAAACGGTTATCCGTACAAGTACCTTTTTGATAATCTCGAGTCGCTTTAAATTTAGGTAGCACCGCAAGAATGTCTGCCTCATGAAAGCTATCTAACTTACGACGAGAATTTAATGTATCCATTAACAGCTCTTTCATCACGACAATAAATGCCGTCAAGGCGACCGATAAAACGAAGCCCATGATCACCATTAAAGATTTATTCGGAGCAACGGGAAACTGAGGGGTGATTGCTTTATCAATAAAGCGTACATAAAAATTGGATTTATAATTCCCCATCGCATCGGTTTCTTTTAATCGAACCAAATAACTACTATAAAGCTCTTTATTAGTTTCCACCTCTCGTTGTAATTGTGAAAAGCGATTATTCAAACGGCTAATACGTAGAAATTCAGCTTTTGTTTTAGCTAAACGTTCATCAAGAGCCTCTACTTTGGCTTGCGCGACGAAATAAGCTTCCTCAATCGCTGTCACTTGCTCCGCCACTTGCCTGGCCAAGTTTGTGCTTAGCGACTGTAACTCGGCTTCCACTGATTTGCGCTTTGGATGTTTTGGACCATAACGCTGCGACAGCTCATTTACTTTGCTTTCCAATTGATCTTGCGCGGTACGTAATTTGATATAACTAGGGCTATTGGTTATCTCGGAAAGTTCAATCAGTAGTAAGGGCTCCCCTTTATGCTGCTGAATAAACTGATAAGTCACCTTCAAATCATCAACTTGTTTAGAGGCTTTTAACGCAGAAGAAGTAAGCTCAGTCAGTTCCGATTCAATTAAGCCTGCAATCCCTTTTACATCGACAATGCCTTCTTGCTCTCTAAACGCCTGCAATGCCTGCTCAGATACCTCTAACTTAACCGCCAATTCTTGTAATTGGTCAACCAGCCAATGTGAGGTGGACTCTTTTGACGCACTGTGTAATTCATCTTGATATTCCAAGTAAGTTTGACCAATTTGATTGGCCACTTCACTGGCTAACTCGGCATCATAGGCAGTAAAGCTTATTTTCACTAACTCGGTATCAACAATCGGCGTAATGGTTAAACCCGCTTGTAATATTGCCACCGCTTGGCTAAACGATAAGCTAGTTATTTGCTCAGCGTCATTGTCCGAAAATAACGCATGTTCTTTATATTTACCACTGCTGAAGGCTGGATGCTCAGTAAGCTGCAAAGTGGTTACCACTCGTTCAGCAAATTTACGAGATCGTAACAGTTCGTATTGTGTTTGTACTTGTTCCCAACTCGCAGCAGATTCATTAAAAGCTTTCTTAATTGATAAGGTATTACTCGGTTGATTACTGCCTATTTGCAGTATCGCTGTCGCTTGATAAGACGGCATCAAAAAAGAGGCGTACAATCCTACTGCTAGCGAAACTAGTAGTGCAAAAGCTAATATTTTCCATCGTTTACTCCACAGTGGGCTTAATATTTCCTTTAAAACAACTTCTTCTTGCGTTGCTGCTAACTGTAGATGTTCTTTATCACTCAAAAAAAACTTTGCTCTATTTTAATTATGTCATCGGGTAATATTGGGGTCATTACAACCC
Organism: Thalassotalea sp. G2M2-11; assembly: GCF_017168195.1. Taxonomy (GTDB): domain Bacteria; phylum Pseudomonadota; class Gammaproteobacteria; order Enterobacterales; family Alteromonadaceae; genus Thalassotalea_E. The sequence continues at coordinate 356,866 of NZ_JADNYL010000001.1, read as the reverse complement.
CAGTTACTACCATGCTTTTACCATCAACTGTCCTTGTAATTTTCCAATCCGTTTTAGATGCTCGACTGGTTAAACCGCCAGCCAATGCAATCGCTTTATCTAATGTCAAATCATCTTGATACGAATAACCACCTGGGGTTTTCACTTGCCCATGAATAAAGAAGGGGCGGTACTCAACAATCGAGACAGTTACTTGAGGGTCAATCAAATAATCACCTAATAACCCGTTACTAATTTTTTGTGCTAAGGACTTAGTTGATAGCCCAATCACTTTAATATCATCTAAAAAAGGAAACGAAATGATGCCCGATTTACTGATTTTTGTATTAAGGGTTAAATCTGGCTCACCATAGACTGAAATTAAAATTTTATCGCCTGCTCCTAACAAATAGTCAGAAGCATTAGCACTGCTAATTAATAGAACAAAAAAAACACTCGCCAGTATTCTCATGAGTTGCCCCAATTAATGCTAAACACGAACATTGACCCCAAACACTACCGCATTCCGTTGATAATCTAACAATAACGTTTCGGTATTAAAGTTTTCAAAATGGTAACGTAGATAAAACGATAACCACTCATTACGCTGATAATTTACACTTGCCTGAGCAAACCAATAATCTTCTTCAATATGCATATTGCTGTACATCACTTGCTCTTGGTTAACTCCTACTTGCACTTCACTGGTTAAATAGGGATAAAACTGATGTGATAATTCCATGCGATGACTGTCGACAACCCGATAGCTATTGTTCAATCTGTTCGCTTCCTGAAAATCCCGACTTGAGCGCACTATAAATTTTGTCGAATCAATCGGATGCCAATACCAATCTAAGCGCCAACTGAACGCACTATCATCGTCAAACCCTGGCTGTTCAAATGCAACTTTTTGATAACCTAATAACGCAGACAAGCGCGTTGCTATTGATGTTTGCCACTTAATACCTGCCAGCCCAGTTATCTTTTGCTTATTTTGTTGTTGGTTATGAGTGAACTCAATGTTTTGTATATCCAGCTCACTCGCTAAGTAAGTACTTCCTGACAATAAATAATCAAAGCTAATACCCGCTTGCTGTCGTTGATGATCAAGTGTGCGTGTCAACGCTCTGCGTGTTTGATATCGACTATCATAAAAACTTAAATTCACAGACAATTTCGCCATTGAGTCTGTCTGACCAAATAAATAACCAGCATCAAATGAGGTAATGGCTTTACTATCTCCAACTCGTAAAGACTCAGCAGCTCCTAATGACAAGCCAGTACCTCTTAACTCATACTGCTCCTGTGCTTTGCCACGTAAATAAAATATTTGTTTATCTGCAACTTTATAACGATAGCTTGGTGATATCACAAAGTTACTATGGTTATCTTGAGAAAATTTTTGGTAGTTATAATGATGAAAATTCCCATCTAACGAGAACAATTGTCGCTGCTGCGCTACTTGTAGTTTTGCTTGACTATGTATGGCAACGTAAGAAGTTGCCTTCCTTTGTTGATAACTATATAGAAAATTATCGATATAACCCAGTTCAGGTGTTATCCGCAGTTCAAATATGTTACCTGTTTTAGTATGAAATAAATTTTGTTCACCGACCGCATGTACTGAGAACAAAAGCATCCCAAACACGGCAAAACAAATTGTCATTTCACGCACAATCATTAATGTATTTTACGAATATTATTCTTATTGTCTGCTTATTGCACAGCATTTCAGCATAAAAAACAAGTTTTAAACCTAATAATTACACATTTGTAACATCATGTGACGATATAGCACCGCCATAATTCACTACAAAACCAATTAAATCAATACATTACTTAATAAGCTTTGATAGGTGACGATAAAGGTGGCGAAAGTAGCCTTGTGCCAGCGATAAACAATCATTGCCGCCGTATAGCGAACGGATCACTGAAACACGATAACCATGAACCACCTCAATCATGGCTTCAAACCGGCCAAAATCACTTTGCTGTTTAAGGTAGCGCTTAGTTGCTCGAGTAAGCTGTCGCTCAGCGTAGTCAGTTAACGATTTATTTTGTCCTAGTTCTGGCAATATTGTCAGTGAAAATAAAGACTGTAAACGCACAACAACCGTAATCAAAATGGCTTGCTTTCCTACTCGCTCAAAATGCTGCTGCACAGCCAACCAATCAATATCATTATAGAAATATCGAGCGATCATATAGATATGATGTAATTGACCAAGGTTTAACTTGTTCTTGCGGTAATTGTCATCTGCCAGTTCAGAATGGGCCACCGCAAGTATAAATTGATGCGTAGCAGACAATTGCTCAACATGATTGGCATTCGAGATCATTAAAGGACTCGCTTTTTGCCATGCTTGCTGAGTTGTCAACATATTGCTGAGTGAGTATTTTAACGGCAAATAGTGTAACTCAATGGATGTGACACTATTTGCCCGTTTTAAGGCCGGCAAATGATGATGGTGATGTGGGTGTATATCAAAAGGCTGGGTAAACTCCTGATAACCATCTTGTTGCAATACTTGCTGAGCTTTTAGTAATTGCTCTTGAGGGATGAGTAAATCAATATCGACCATGTATCGACTACTGTTATTGTCATAAGTGCCATTTAAAATACTGGCAGCACCTTTCAACAACAGCACACGAATATCGTTGGCAGTTAAAAGCTGGCAACAATGGTGTATTTCTTCCAGTATTTTATCTGTTCGCTCCTGATAAGTCTGTGCGATTTGCGCCAAATATTCTCTTAGCAATGGCGGTAGAGCTTGCCACAATTGCTTATGTTTTAGTTGCTCTATGAGAGCTGACGTCAACCAAAACTCATTTGCTATTTGTACTATGGGTAAGTAGTGTTTTTCATCGTTAAGAACGACGATTGTCTCTGTACAATCTAACTCACTAGCTGTTAATAGTTGGGTGAACAGTTCAAGATGATAATGTGTTATCGGTGGCAATTTCTGCTGTGACATAGCATTAACTCGATAACTTCTCTAACACGCTATTCGAGCAAGCATATTGCATACGACTACGCGTCATCCGACTCAAAAAAACAAATAATCGCTCAACAAGGTTAATATCAAGTTTTTGATGCACTTGATAACCACTTTGCGTTAATACAGCTAACGCCTCTATCACAGTCAAGGGCTGCTCTTGAAAGCCTTCATTGCACTCACTGCCCTGCTCAGCAGCCGTAAATTCTGGGTTAATCAAGCGCATTTGACATGACGGTGTTGGTGAAACGACAAATTGCTGTGGCCATAAATATTTGACCACTCGTCCATCTTGTTTTCGCCAAGCGCTTTGCTTTGCTAAACTCGGATACTCAGCGGTCAGCACAGGCCAACTTCCAGATTTAACCGCTATCGGTAACGCCAGCGAGATTAAATTAAAATCGGGATCTAACACCATCATTTCATCAGAGTACAAGGCAAAGCCGCGCTGAGCTAATTGCGCCGCTAATGTTGATTTCCCTGCTCCTGACACTCCTGGCAATAAAAGACATTGGTTTGAATTTTTCAGTGCAGCTCCATGGAAACAAAAAAGATAATCACTTTTTTGGTAAGCAAGTACTTGCATACGCTCAATTAATTCGGGCATTAACTGTTCATAGGGCAGTGATTGTTCAATACAATAACCATTACAGCTAAATGAAAATCTATGATCACTGTGTTGACGGATCTCAACATAAAAATCAATTAGTTTATTGTGCTTTCTACAAGGTGCTAGCAATCGACTGACTTCATCAGTAAACGCCACAGAATCCGCTTCAATGACAAAGTAACTGTCATTAACACAGTAACATTTTGACGAACAGCTATCTATTTCCGGTACTGGTCGACTTATTTCGGGATACTGCTCGGCTAAATAGTGTTTTTCCTGCGGTTGTTTATTAAACAAATCAGACACTGAAGCAAGGTGAGATTCGATATCTACTTGACGGCAGTCACTAGCCTTTAACACCTGTTGAATGGCTTGTTGCTCTGATACCCCTTGATCTAGGGCTAACAATAAGCTCACGGATAAAGGAGATAAATGAAATAACGATTGTTTTATATGATGGAACACTAAAGCACTATCATTTTCAACAAATAGCGTTAAATAATCTGTATTAAGAGAGAACTTAGTCACAGTCATCATGACATAACCCAAAGGTCACTATCGACAACCTTTACCGTTTCTGTTGCAGCCTGAACGGGGGGGAGCAGAGTTGGCAGGTGACATCATAGTAGTGAGAGCAATAGGCGTGATTGCGGCAAGTTTACCGAACTTTTCCATAAACCTCCTGCGTTGCTCATCTGTTTCAATATGCGATGCATCTGCTAACGGCTGATTTTGTTTTATACTTTGTTCTTGTTGTTGACTCATACGCTACAGTACGATAGTGAAAGCTTAATGACAAAAGCATATCACTATACGACTGTAAAAACTAATGGGTTAAATGCGCTTAATGAACACTTTTGATCGGCGCTGAAAGTTATACATTTGTTTTTTACTTTCAGGTAATTTTTCAATGGGCTGCTCAACAAAGCCTTGCTCAATAAACCAATGACCACTAACGGTTGTGAGCACAAAGACCGTATTAAGCCCTTGTTTTTTAGCATTGTCGACTATTGCCGCCATTAACCGCTCTCCGCGATTACCCTTACGATAATCTGGATGGATCACCACACATGCTACTTCACCACTATTTTCTTCTGGGTAAGGGTACAATGCCGCACAGGCAATAATCACATCTTCTTTTTTGATGATGGTGAAGCGATCAATTTCCACTTCAAGCAATTCACGCGAACGTTTAACCAGTACCCCTTCTTCTTCCAGCGGTTGGATCAATTCTAAGATGCCTGCAACGTCATCAATGGTTGCGGTAGATATTTGCTCTTTGTGATCTTTGGCGATCAACGTGCCTGAACCATCACGAGTAAATAACTCTTGCAACAAGGCAGTATCACTTTGATAACTCACACAATGGCAACGTTCAACGCCATTTTCACCCGATTGAATAATTGATCTGAGTAACAACTGACGGACATGACAGTCGTTTTCATCCAACAAGGTTTTCACTGTTCGCACACTACAGCTACGGATCAGCTTGCCACCATGATCAATTAAACCATCGTCTTCCGTTAAGGCAATTAATTTATCCGCTTTCAAAGCTATCGCTGTTTGCGTCGCCACATCTTCTAACGCCAAATTAAACACTTCACCGGTGGGTGAATAACCGATAGGAGAAAGCAAGACAATCGAGCCATAATCGAGCTGTTTGTTGATACCGTCGGCATCAATCCTTCTGACACTACCGGTATATTTATAATCAACGCCGTTGCGCACTCCCATAGGCTTAGCAATAACAAAATTGCCGGTACTGACACGAATTTGCGAACCATGCATCGGTGAATTCACCACGCCCATGGTCAACAAAGCCTCGATGTGCAAACGCAAAGAACCGGTGGCATCTTTAACCGCCACCAAAGTATCAGCATCGGTCACACGAATGTTATTTTCGATATGTCGACTAATGCCTCGCCCTATCATTCGATCTTCAATTTGTGGCCTTGCACCATGCACGACCACTAATTTCACCCCTAAGCTACGTAGCAATGAAATATCATGGATAATGTTAGCAAAATTAGGATGTAATACCGCTTCACCACCAAACATCAATACCACGGTTTTACCACGATGCGCATTAATATATGGAGCAGCATTTCTAAACCACTTGACATAATTTTGATCACTATTCACTATTTGTTGCATGGTGTCACTCACTGCCTAATTACTTCTGTTGACCCAAAATATATTCCATGGCTACTTCATCAGCAGCATCTTTATTAGGACTTGGTTCACTGTCTTCGATAATATTTTCAGCTAGTAAGCTTTTATCCATTTCAGTAAAGCCGAGCTTGGCAAAATATTGTGGAATATAAGTTAAGACAATAATTTGCTCGAGTTCCATTTGCTGAGCAAATTCAAGCAAATACTGCACTAAGGCTTGACCTTGCCCTTGGTTTTGCGCTTGCTTATCAATCACAATTGAGCGTATTTCAGCTAACCCTGTTTGATAGATATACAAGGACGCACAACCAACAACTTCACCATCGATTTCAGCAACAACAAAATTTTGAATATCATGAATAATGTTATCTCGACTACGCGGTAATATTTCCCCTTGCTCTGCCCAGTAATTGACCTGCTGATGGATGTTATCAACATCTGACATACGGGCACGACGAACCGACATTGCCGCAGCGCGTTGAGCATTCAAGCGTTGTTTTACTTGCCTTAGGGCAATTTGAATTTGTTGCTTACCCGGCGCACCCACGACTTGTTCATTGAGAATTTCTTCATTACCCGATTGAATTGACGCTAATGCTTTTTCCACTTGCACACGTGAGGTGCCACCTAATGCTTCACGTTTATCGAGCGTCGATTCTATCGATAAATGTTGGTAAACGTCCTGTTCAATTTTCTCACTAAATTCTTGCAACTGCGTTAAGGTTAAATCTTCTAACGGACAGCCTTTATCAATCGCCGCAAGGACCACTTCACCGACGATATGGTGCGCTTCCCGAAATGGAATATCTTTACTGACTAAGTAATCAGCAAGTTCAGTCGCATTAGCATACCCTTGTTGAGCGGCCGCTAGCGTTCTTGAACGATTAACTTTTAGGCCATCTGCGACTAATACTGCCATTTCCATACATTCTTGCCATGTATCCATGGCATCAAAAAGTCCTTCTTTGTCTTCTTGCATATCCTTGTTATAAGCAAGTGCGAGTGCTTTCATTGTGGTTAACATACCAGTTAACGAGCCAAATACCCGACCTGCTTTACCACGAATTAATTCACACGCATCTGGGTTTTTCTTCTGTGGCATTAATGAAGAACCTGAGCTCACTAAATCGCTCATTTCAACAAATCCTGCTTCGCCTGAATTATAAAAAATTAAATCTTCAGCAAAACGTGATAAATGCATCATTGAAATACTCGCTGCAGCAAGCAATTCAATGACATGATCACGATCAGAGACCGCATCTAAACTATTCATAGTTGCGGTTCTAAACCCTAAACGATGAGCGAGCGCATTACGATCTATGGGGTAAGCCGTGCCCGCTAACGCACCTGAACCTAATGGTGAAGTATCTAAGCGATACAGCGCATCTTTTAAACGGCCAATATCACGGTTGAACATTTCAACATAGGCTAAACACCAGTGACCAAATGTGACTGGTTGCGCACGCTGCAAGTGAGTATAGCCAGGCAATACCGTGTCTTTTTCACGTTCCGCTAAGTTCATCATCGCTTGTTGTAAATTCACCAAAGCAAATAATAAATCACCGCCTGATTCTTTACACCACAGTTTCAGATCCGTGGCAACCTGATCGTTACGACTACGTCCGGTATGTAGTTTCTTACCGAGATCGCCCGTTTTTTCGATCAACTGGATCTCTACCCAGCTATGAATATCTTCAGCATCAGAGGCTAAAATTTGCTTTGGGTTTTCTTCCACCGACGCTTTTAGCTCTGCCAATGCTGCCGTTAAGCGTTTCAGTTCATCATCAGTTAATATACCGACTTCATGAATGGCTTGTGCCCAAGCCATTGAACCAACGATATCTTGCACTGCCATACGATAATCAACCGGCAGTGAATCATTAAATTTTTTAAACTGAATACTGGCTTTTTCTTTAAACCGACCGCCCCATAACGCCATAATTATTTATCCTTCTGCGAAAGAGCTGTAATTCTGCTAGATAAGCTAAATAAACGGATAAAACCTTCAGCATGTTTTTGGTCATAAACATCATCAGCACCAAAGGTTGCAAATTCTTCGGAATACAAGCTATTTGGTGAGCGACGTTGCGTCACCGTGGCATTACCTTTATACATTTTCACCACTACATCACCGGTGACTTGCTCAGCAAACGATGCACCGGCGGCAAGTTGTGCTTTTGCTAAAGGCGTAAACCAGCGACCATCATAAATCACGTGGGAAAATTCTAAACCAACCGACTCACGATATTTCAATGATTCTTTATCTAAGATTAAGGTTTCTAACCCTTTGTATGCCGCCATTAATACTGTACCGCCTGGAGTTTCATAACAGCCACGCGACTTCATACCTACTAAACGGTTTTCAACAATATCAATACGACCAACACCATGGGCCGCAGCTTTTTCATTAAGGTACATTAACGCGTCATAAGCCGATAATTGCTTGCCATCCACCGCAACAAGTTCGCCTTTGTCAAAACTTAATTGTACTGTCTCTGGTGTATCAGGAGCATCCATAGGATCAACCGTCATGGTCCAAACATCTTTTGATGGTTCACACCACGGATCTTCTAACTCACCACCTTCATGAGAAATGTGCCAAGCATTGGCATCACGGCTATAGATTTTAGTCAGTGATGCTGCACAAGGAATGTTACGTTCAGCTAAATAATCTAATAAGTCTTCACGAGAAACCATATCCCATTCACGCCATGGCGCAATGACAGTTAACTCAGGCGCAAGTGCAGCAAAGCAGGATTCAAAACGAACCTGATCGTTACCTTTACCAGTACAGCCATGACAAACGGCATCAGCACCAACTTTTAACGCAACTTCAACATGAGCTTTCGCAATCACTGGGCGTGCCATTGATGTGCCTAATAAATACTGCCCTTCGTATACTGCACCCGTTTTTAAAATTGGGTAGATATAATCTTTAACAAACTCTTCTTTGAGATCGACAACATGACATTCTGATGCGCCTGAGGCAATCGCCTTTTCCTGAATGCCTTCAAGTTCTTCTTCTCCTTGACCAACATCGGCACAAAACGCGACCACTTCACAACCATCATAGTTCTCTTTTAACCAAGGAATGATCGCTGAGGTATCTAAACCACCCGAGTATGCTAATACCACTTTTTTAATTTGTTTTTTCGTTGTTAATGCCATTGTTATTACCTATAAAATTTTAAAATCTGTTGATTGTTTTTACTTTGATCCTATTAATTTAAGATCAACAAAATTTGTTAGTTAACTAGTCCGCTAATAACGAGACCAATACTGCAGCTTGTCCCCACATACGATTTTCAGCTTGCTGAAACACCACTGACAGCTGTTCATCATCAAATAATGCCGTACTGATCTCTTCCTCTAAGTGTGCTGGCTGACAATGCATCACCACGCTAGCTCCGGTAGTTTCCATCAGCTGATGATTCACTTGAAAAGGTGCAAAGTTTGCTAAAATAGTTGCTTTATCTTTAGCATTTTCATCGCCCATAGAGATCCAAGTATCAGTATAGATGGCATCTTGCTGACCGATCGCATCAATATCCGTAGTAAAAGTAAATACCGCACCACTGTTGCTTGCCAATTGCTCTGTTTTACTCAACATAGCTTCACTTGGGCCAAAACCTGATGGACATACCAAGGTGAAGTCGACACCTAAAGTTGCCGCCATTAACATTAAAGAATTTGAGACATTATTCCCGTCACCAACATACGCCAACTTAACTGTAGACAAGTCTGAGAAATTTTCTGTTAATGTAATAAAATCCGCTAATGCTTGGCACGGATGATACAAGTCGCACAACGCGTTAATAACAGGAACTGACGCATGTTGTGCTAACCCTTCGATGGATTGATTTTCAAATACCCGAGCAACAATTGCATCTGCATAGCAAGAAAGGTTTTTCGCATAATCACTGACACGCTCACGCTCACCCAATTTACCATTTTGTTGACCAAGGTAGAGCGCATGACCACCTAACTTGGCAATCCCCATATCAAAACTGACATGTGTTCTCAATGACGGCTTTTCAAAAATCATTGCCACCGATTTACCAGCAAGTGCTTGGTTATATTTTTTCGGTTGTTGCTTAATATCAATTGCTAGGGCTATCAAAGCCTCAATTTGGGCTTTATTTAGCTGGTCATCCGCTAAAAAATGAGCAAAATTTGTTTGTTGTAATGACATTTCTTTGTCCTCCCCGAGCCTCTACGGTCGGGCTAAAAAATTACGATAAAAATGGTTCATTACTCGGACTTAATGTTGTTAACTGTGTGTTCAGTAACTCAATAAATATCAATTAAGACGAGTAGTTAGTAGGTTCAATGCGGGTGCCAATGCTTTCACCGTTTAGCAAATGCACTATTTGCTCTGGTAATTGCCAACTGGCCACCGCGATACTTCGTCGTAATTGATTTGCAGCATGAAACGCTGCATTGACTTTTGCTGTCATGCCACCAGCAATAGTGCCATTATTGATTAATTGCTGTGCCAACGACTGATCTAAACTAGTAAGGTAATCACCTGATTCTCCCTTTACACCGTTAACATCAGTCAACAATAACAACTCAGCATTTAATAACTGACAAATTACCACCGCGGCATCATCAGCATTAACATTGACCAGTTCACCATTTGCTAATGCGCCAATAGATGAAATCACGGGTAAAAAGTTCGCTTTCAATAGGGTATCTAATAATTTACTACTATGAGGCTGAGGCAGCCCCACTTGACCTAAATTTTGTTCATTTAATGTACAGGTGACCATATCACCATCTTTTAACGATAAACCCACTGCAGAAATATCTAAACTGGTTGCACTAGCTACAATAGACTTATTAACGGTACCAGCTAATGCCCCAGCAATAACCGGCATTTGCGCTGCAGGTGTGACGCGCAAACCATGTTTTTTCTCAGTGGTAAAACCACATTGAGCAAGCATATCATCAACGACGCAACCACCACCATGTACTAACACAATCGACTGATTGTTTAATGATTTAATTACAGTCAACAGTTCGGTCAATGCACTGGCACTTGCTAAAATAGCGCCGCCAATTTTAATCACTAATGGTTTGTTTTTTACAATGCGCTTCATCAGCAACTTCCTCTTAGTGCAGTATTTATTAAGCCATAATCACTGGCCAAGCCTAAGCTGATATTCGCACACTGTATTGCTTGCGAGGCAGCCCCTTTTAGTAAATTATCAATGGCGCAACTGACCACCAACACTTGTTGATCTTGCTCATATTTCCAGTGCACATCAGCAAATGGTGTGTGGGCAACATTATCTACTTTTGGCCAAGTATCCACTAAACGTACTAATGGTTTATCTTGATAAGTCGTTAAATAAGCTTGCTTTACTTGTGCTTCCGTCACATCGGCTTTTAACTGCAATGTGATGGTGACCAATAAGCCTCTTTTATACGGCGCAAGATGAGGATTAAAGATTACCGAGGCACCCGCTTCCTGGCTGATTTCTGGCTGATGACGGTGCTGTAAAATATTATAAGGTGTTAAACTTACCTCATTAAAACTCGTTGCTAATGATGCTTTCCTACCTGCACCACTGACCCCACTAACACCATTGACCACAATTAAGCCATCCATTTTATGAAGTTGATGATGCGTAATTGGTTTTAACGACAACAAACTTGCTGTTGGATAACAACCTGGCACAGCAACTAAGTTAGTTTGTTTAATCTCTTCTGCCTGCCATTCAGCTAACCCGTATACTGCTTGGTCTAATAACTCGCTGTATTGGTGTTCAAACTCATAGTATGTCGGGTAGTCTTCAAGCTTTTTCAGCCTAAAGCCACCAGATAAATCAAATACTTTCACACCATATTCAATAAATGCTTGTGCCCATGTTGCGCTAAATTCATGAGGTGTAGCGAAAAACACAGCATCTAAGTCACCCGCCGCTTGTGCTAGCCATTGAGCTGAAAATGGTGTTAAAGGTAAATCACAAATACCTGCATATTTAGGATGAAGCTCAGAGAATGTTTTTTCAGCCGAACTACTGTGCTCTGACACCACTAAATGGTTTAACGATATTTTATCGTGCCCACAAAGTAATGCGATAAGCTCAGCGCCAACATAACCACTTGCCCCAATGACAGCTACCTTCATACATCCTCTTCTATTTGCAATTTTATTCATTAATAACGGTAATTTTTTACAAATTCCCTCGCAAAACACCTTGTTTTTACGGGAAACCTTTATCAAGCAGTTGTTTTTAAACTAAAACATATGAGCTTTATTAACTATAGATGTAACTTAGAAAATAAATTTCGTAGCCAGATAGTATTTGCTTCATTAAACTATTGGTTGATAATTTATCACTCAATGGGTAGTTATGCAACTTTTTAACATAACTATCTAAAAAATAATTCGAGGTTTTTTTTAATGCCATTACCCAACTTTAGTGAGTCACTTTTTCAGCTGATCGCCAGTCCTTCTATAAGCTCAACCCAAGAAAGTTGGGATCAAGGTAATAGAGATATTATTGACTTATTGGCCACTTGGTTCAGTGAATTAGGGTTTAGCATTTCTATTCACCCTGTGCCAGATACTCGCAACAAATTCAATTTGTTAGCCAAACTCGGTTCCGGTGAAGGAGGGCTATTACTGGCAGGCCACAGTGATACTGTGCCTTTTGATGAAAACCGCTGGCAGTCAGATCCACTGAAGGTTTTAAATCAAGATGATAAGTTTTTCGGCTTAGGTACATGTGACATGAAAGGTTTTTTCGCATTTATTCTTCAAGCAGTGAAACAGCTAGATGCTAAAAAGCTCACTAAACCACTTTATATTTTAGCTACGGCTGATGAAGAAACCACCATGGCAGGTGCACGCTTTTTTGCCAACAGCCAAGATATCAAACCCGATGTCGCAATTATTGGTGAACCAACAGGCTTAGTACCTGTGATCATGCATAAAGGTCACATGTCACATCGCATCAAAGTAAAAGGTCAATCGGGTCATTCTAGTAAACCCAGCTTAGGCGTTAATGCGATTGAGATCATGTATCAGGTGATTGGGCAATTAATCGCCCTTAAAGAAAAGTTTGCTGAAAATTTTCATAATAACGCGTTCGACGTTGCAGGCCCTACCCTCAATTTAGGTGCAATTAAAGGCGGCGATAATGCTAACCGCATCTGTGGTCATTGCGAGCTAGATCTTGATATGCGTTCACTGCCCGGTATGACGGATGCAGAACTAATACAGTTGTTGGCTGAGGCCATTGCACCATTAGCAGAAAAATACCCTGATAGGATCAGTTTTGATGAACTACACCCAAGTTCTCCAAGCTTTGAACAACAAGCATCTTCACCATTAGTGACCTTAGCAGAAGAAATCAGTGGTCATAGCTGCTGTGCCGTTAATTACGCGACAGAAGCACCGTTTATTCAACAACTTGGCTGTCAAACTATCGTATTAGGACCTGGTTCAATCAACCAAGCGCACCAACCTAATGAATTTTTAGCTCATAGTGAGATCAGCCAAACTAATAGAATTCTGACCACGTTAATTGAAAAGTATTGTTTATCGCCTTTGCGTTAAGACGCGAATTCACTGATGATGATCTGAGATGTTCTCACTAAATTTCGGCCGGTAGACTTTGCCTGAAACATTGCCTGATCAGCTTTGCTAATGGCAACTTCAATGTCGTGGTATTCTTTGACAGAGCAAACGCCAAAACTGGCCGTCAAAGTGATCTTTCCCTTATCTGACTCAATCGACAATTGCTCAGTTTGCTGACGTATTCGCTCTGCGACATCCACAGCATGTTCTATGTCTAATTTTAGGTAACAACAGATATTATCTAGAGGTTTTGTTCCAAAGCTTTTGATGGCTTTTCATCGAGAAAAACTCACTGGCATCCCAACAACGGGGTAACAAATCTAACTTTTTGCGCTCTTGGTAGTTTGAAGAGAGCTTCTCCAAGATTTCATTGAGTCGCTCCTTACTGATTGAAGAAAAGGCCTTGGCTGTGTCTGTATGGTATAAGTTAACACTCAGTGGCACTTCAATGTCTTGTCCATGACCAATAAAGGTTAAATTACGTGTAGCTGTTCTACACAGCGGATGATCTAATGTATTTGGGTATAATTGATTAACAATAGCATACTCATACTGTTCCCCTTCTTTACCATCACGATCTCTGGGAATATAGGTCACACCAAAGCCTTGTGGGAAGTCACCAGTTATTTCATGTAAAGTATCAACAACGTACTGACTACAGGTGCCCCGTTCAGCATTTTGATCAAGCGCTTGGTAGACCTTTGGCAATAACTTATAGTTATAGCTTGGCTTGGTTGATAGAATGATTGAAGTATAAATTTGTGGGACTTTCAGTAAGTTACCTATGCCTTGTTTTGGCGAAATAGCATTTTTTAATAAATGCTTAATGAACACTAACTTACTATGCTCTAACAGATTAAATTTATCACGTTCTGTTTTAGAGTTGCCTACATACAAAGCAGCGCCAATACCTTCGACCAAGAAATTAATCGTCTCTCGATAGTTTACCTGTAGTAATGATTTACGCTCATCAACCGGTAAGGTTCGATGAACATCAAGTTTGCCATCATCACCCGTTAAGATTTTTAGTGCGTCTTGATGAAAATTACCGATATCTTGCAATAGCGCTGCCATTACCAATGGAATTTTGACATTATCAACAAATGCTTGATAACTCTGTGCATCGACCTTCGGCCAATTTTGGTAGTTATCACCATCAATGTTATGTAAATACTGCTTTAAGTGCCCATCATGAGCAATAAAAGCTTCATCAATACATAGCTTATCTAATAACCTAAGACATAAAATTGCACGGTATAAAGGCTTACTTTTTTCATTGGCTTCGGCAACTTTTTTACCTTGAGTAGGATTTAGTAACTGAATAGTGCCCAGCATTTGCGCTGACTTACGATTACATTCGTTAAAGTTATTACCTTCAGTTAACTCAACAATTTCCCGACAAATATTAAGCAAAAACTGATGTCGCTCATTACTTTCATCTTTGAGTTCTTGTTTTATTTCTCGATACTCTCGCTCAGCTTTTGCAAGCTGCTTCTTGATTTTTTCATCTCCAGGTAGAGATTTAAGCTCGACAATTCTGGTTTTTAAAGTATCCAGCTTATTTTGATTTAAGGGTTGGCTTTCATAATAAGCCATGGCCCGTTCGAGCAAAGAATCTTTGACAATACTTTTGCCATATAACTTATTAATTATTACTTTCACTTGAGCAGTGAAATGAGTATCACTATAAACTTTACCCGACATAAATCGATATACTTGGTTGTCAATGATAATAAGGTTGATTTTATGCTAATGAATAATGCATTAAGACTCAAGTCATTATCATTGATATTATTAACGACTAATTATAACCATAGCCTATTTTACAAAGTATTGATGCTTTTTAATTTTACTTGATGGTGACGATCAATCAATTGACGGCAAATACTCACCAAATCAGAATGTAATCCACCAGCGGTAACATCTCGACCAGCACCAGGGCCTCGAATAATTAATGGGTTATCGTGATACCACTGACTTTTGATCAAAAACACATTGTCACAAGGCGTTAAGTTGGCAAACGCATCATCGTTATTAAGTACTTCTAGACTGACACGCGCATTAATTGTTTCACCTTCAATACTTAACCTAGCAATATAGCGAATACACTGATTATTTTGCTTAGCCGCTAAAAACCGTGAAGCAAAATATTCATCAAGTTGTTCAGCATTCGCTAAAAACTCTTGAGTGGACAAAGATTGTAGAGATTCAGGCACTAAATTTTGGCAGCTAATATCTGATAACGATAGTGTTAAACCCGCCATGCGCGCTAAGATCAGCAATTTACGCTGGACATCTCGACCAGATAAGTCTTCACGTGGATCTGGCTCAGTGATCCCTTGCGAGAGCGCGTCATGCATTAAGGTCGAAAAAGGCACGCTATTATCATAACTTTCAAACAGCCAAGATAGCGTACCTGAAAAGATACCAGAGATTTCGGTAATGCTATCACCACTGTTTAATAAATCTTGTATTGCATAGTTCACTGGCAAACCCGCACCTACGGTAGTGTTACCTAACCATAAACTTTTATTGGCCTTTGCCGTAGCTAACAAGTGTTGATAATGCTCAATACTGGAAGATGCCGCCCATTTATTCGCACCGATCACATGAATTCCTTGTTTAAAAAACGCTGGGTAAAGTAAGCTAAACTCTTCACTTGGAGTAATATCAACGACAATTAATTCATCATAAGGATGATGAGATAGCCACGACATTAACAACTCATGATCATAATGCTGCGCCTCATGCTCAAACTGTATCATTGCCTTGCTGACATCTATACCATCATTATTAATCAATGCTTTTTTCGATGACACTAACCCCACTAAATGAATATTTTCTAACAATGGAATACAGGCTAATTGCTCAGGTAGCATGGCTAAAAAGCGTTCACCAATATTACCAAGCCCTGCAACAACAAGACCGATATGGCGCACATCTTTCGTCATATTATGATGTACATGATTAAGCAATTCTACCGAACATGGCTGAATTAATACCGCAATTAAACTATGCTCATAAGCCGAGTCAGCGATGGCAAACACCCGTTCATGCTTTAAGGTTCGCTTAAATCTTGCTTTGATATCACCATGGTGAATAACACGATGTCCAACTGTAGCAATAATGGCTGCGGGGGTAAAAGACACTTCAGTATCATGGCTGGCTAACCATTGGCTAACGGCTTTTTGCTGCTGTTGATGGATCACAATATAGCCGGCTTTATTATCACCACACACACATTGAAAACGCTGTTGAGCTTCATCCCCAAGTTGTCCGATAAAACTCTCAGATTGTGCAAGCAGTAATTCATTTAAGTAAGTTACCGATAACTCTTGCTTGGCAATCTGACCAAATTTACCAATTTCAGTACCACTGATCTGATGATCAAAGCTACTGGCAACATGCAAATGTGTACTGTGATCCGTTAATGGCTGCAATGTTTTAGCATGCAGCACAGGGTTACCTAAACGGCCTAACTCTTTTGCTACGCCATTAGGTAAACGATGTAGCTTTCGTGCCGACGGAACAATTCGAGGATCAGCACTATAAATACCATCAACATCCGTCCATAACGTCACATTTAATGCGCCTGATAAGGAAGCCATAATGGTCGCCGAATAATCACTACCATTGCGCCCTAACGTACAGGTCTTTCCTTCGCTGTCTTGACAAATATACCCAGTAACAACCCCTAGTTTATTGGGCTGAACTAACTGAGAAAATTGTTCTTGGCTTAACTGATTATCTACTAAGCATTCTCTTTCATTGTTAATCACTAAAAATTCACGGGCATCTGCGTAATAACTAGGGCAGACACGTTCACTTAAAATCGCAGAAAGTAACCGTGCTGACCAAAGTTCGCCAAATGATAACAGGTCGGCTTGATGTTGTTCTGGAGCATGCGCTAGCCAATATTTTAATTGATGGACATCGGAGCATAAATAATCCAACATTCTATTGGCACTAGCGGGGCTCAATAAATCCTCAATCAATTGCGCTTGGACTTGCTGTAGTTCATCAATCGATGCGTGTAATTGACTATCTTGAGCCATTGCTTGTTGATAAATATGAAATAGCGCATCAGTAGTATCACCATTGGCAGAGACGACAATCAAATCATTCAATTGACAATGCTGACGGATAATATCAATCACTCGCTCAATACATTGAGTGGTCGCTAAGCTACTGCCTCCAAATTTATGGATTTGCACGGCTTGTTTAGCAAGCTGGTTTCGTTCTGCAGTTAGCTGTTCTACAACATTTACATGGCTCATAATGCGCTCAAATTCATCAATAGGTGTTAAAAATTTAGCCTTGTTGGCTAACCGTCAATCCATGGTCTAAATCAGCAAGAATATCGTCAATATCTTCAATACCCACGGAAATTCGCACTAACGATTGGGTGATCCCTGCTTCAAGTTGTGCCTCAATTTCCATGCCTGCATGTGTCATGGTTGATGGATGACTGATCAAGCTCTCAACACCGCCAAGCGATTGTGCCAGCGTAAACAATGACAAATTATCAAATAACATTTTTACCGCTTCCACGCCGCCTTTGAGCTCAAAACTCATCATCGAACCGGCACTCACTTGCTGTTTTTTCGCGATAGCATAATTTGGATGCTCGCTAAAGCCAGGAAAATAAACGTGCTCAATTGCCGGATGATTCTTAAGAAATTTCGCTACTGCATCAGCATTTTCTTGGTGCTGCTTCATACGTAACGGTAGCGTTTTTAAACCACGTAGCGCTAGATAGCTATCAAAGGCACTACCTGTGATGCCAATACAATTTGCCCACCAAGCGAGCTCTTCACCCAAGGCTTGCTCTTTAGTCACCAAAACCCCACCAACCACATCACTGTGACCATTGATAAACTTAGTGGTTGAATGAAAGACGATATCAGCACCTAAGGCTACTGGCTGCTGCAATAATGGTGATAAAAAGGTGTTATCAACCGCAACCAGCGCTCCCGCCGCCTGACTTGCCTGCGTAATGGCTGCAATGTCAACAATACGTAATAACGGGTTACTCGGCGTTTCAATTAACACCAACTTAGGTTTTTGCGCCAACGCTTGACTTAGGGCGTGATCATCATTTTGATCGACAACCACTAGGTTGAATAACCCACGTTTTGCTAAATGGGTAAATAATCGATAACTACCACCGTAACAATCATGCGGGATCACAACAGTATCTTCAGGCGTTAACAATTGACACAATAAGTGCACCGCAGACATACCAGTGCTAGTCACAATCCCAACACTACCTTGTTCTAGTTCAGCAATAGCATCAGCAAAGGTTGCACGCGTTGGGTTGCCCGTACGCGAGTAATCAAATTGTCGCTTATCATTAAAGCCTTTTAATGCGTAGGTACTCGATAAATGAATCGCTGGCACTACTGCGCCATAATGTTTATCGCTATTTATACCTGCTCTCACCGCGATTGTTGATGCTTTACCCGCTGCCATGATTTACTCCAAATGCTGAAAATTGATGATTTTTCATCATCAAGACCAAATAGATGTTTGGACGTCCAAAAGTCTAAATGTTTTAAATTATTGGGTCAAGAACTTTAGACATCTAAACTTCTACACATTCATTATTGACTCGCTACCGTTAACCAGTAAAATCTACTCTAGATACCATTGTGTTATATAAGCTGGTCAAACGATAACATAATATTTAATTAATACTTTATTTGAGGTAATTCATGGCTGAGTGGAATGGTGAATACATAAACCCCTATGCCGAGCACGGTAAGAAAAGTGAGCAGGTTAAGAAGATCACCGTTTCTATACCTTTACGTGTGTTAAAAGTGTTAACTGACGAACGCACTCGCCGTCAAATTAATAACTTAAGACATGCCACAAACAGCGAACTGCTTTGCGAAGCATTTTTACATGCTTTTACTGGTCAGCCACTACCGGATGATGCTGATTTAGCCAAAGATAATGAGCAAAAATTACCCGCAAGTGTCAGAAAGTTACTAGAAGAACAGGGTGTTACTGACTTCAGTCAATACGAAAACGACGAAGATTAAACTTTCTTCTACCACATAAAACAAGAAAGGCCCGCGGGCCTTTTTTGCTTTTAAGCTCTTTTAATGGCAATTAAGCCATATAATCACTTGGCATTTCCAGTGCTGCTACACCTGAATCAATCGCCGCTTGTGCAACCGCTTTAGCTACCCTTCCGCGCAATCGAGAATCCGTTGGTTTCGGGATAATATAATCTTTGCCAAATGACAGACTCTCTTCACAGCTAGCTTCTAATACTTCTTTGGTCACAGGCTCTTTTGCTAATTCACGAATAGCATGGACACAAGCCACCTTCATTTCATCATTAATGGTGCGTGCTCTGACGTCTAATGCTCCCCTAAAAATAAACGGGAAACAAAGCACATTATTCACTTGGTTAGGATAATCAGAACGACCTGTCGCGATAATCACATCGTCTCTTGCCGCCTTAGCCAGTTCAGGCTTAATTTCAGGATCAGGATTTGAACAAGCAAAAATCACAGGTTTTGCCGCCATCATTTTAACATGCTCAACCGCTAATACGTTTGGACCTGACACACCAACAAACACATCTGCGCCTTCAATCACATCTTCTAATGTGCGCATATCAGTATTATTGGCAAAAAGTTTCTTATACTCATTTAAATCATCACGGCGAGTATGAATAACCCCTTTGGTGTCTAACATATAAATTTTTTCACGTTGCGCGCCACATTTAATTAGCAATTCCATGCAGGCAATAGCAGCCGCTCCGGCTCCCATGCAAACAATCTTAGCTTCTTTTAATGCTTTGCCTTGGATCTCAAGCGCATTGATCATCCCCGCTGCCGTCACAATAGCGGTGCCATGTTGGTCATCGTGAAATACTGGTACTTTACAACGCTCAATCAGCGCTTTTTCAATCACAAAACACTCTGGTGCCTTAATATCTTCTAAGTTAATACCACCAAAACTATCTGCAATATTAGCGACAGTAGAAATAAACTCATCAACCGTTTTATGTTTCACTTCAATATCAAATGAATTAATTCCAGCAAAGCGTTTAAACAATAATGCTTTCCCTTCCATCACAGGTTTTGAGGCCATACCGCCTAAGTTACCTAGACCTAAGATTGCAGTCCCATTCGTGATCACCGCCACACTGTTTCCTTTACCGGTGTACTTATAAACATCATCTGGATTTTCAGCGATAGCCCTAACTGGCTCAGCTACACCTGGGCTATATGCTAGAGAAAGATCTTGGCTGGTTTCTGCCGGTGTAGTAATTTCAACACTAATTTTCCCCGGTTGTGGGAACTGATGGTAATCAAGCGCTTGTTGAGTGAAGTCTGTCATTATCTGTCCTAGGAGCGTTATATTTATATCAATATATTATATATTTCAAACTATCTATTTCTTTTTGTTATTTTTAATATTAACGTATTTCTAGCGTGACATTCAAGCTGGCAAACGGAATCTAAGACTTAAATATCAACCTTTACCATACGATTTTTCTAATAGATTTTCATATTATTCTGCTTAATATTCATTATGCGTTATTGGGCAAGAACTCAGAAGATAGACGAAGATAATCGAACTTCGATCAATGGATGATAAATAACGTTAAAATGTGGCGATTTTCGACAAACAACAAGGTGATGAGCTGGCATATAGAAATAGTTATCAGCATAATTAACTAATACACAGAAGCAAT
The DNA here is from genome assembly GCF_017168195.1 of Thalassotalea sp. G2M2-11. GTDB lineage: Bacteria > Pseudomonadota > Gammaproteobacteria > Enterobacterales > Alteromonadaceae > Thalassotalea_E. Next base: position 335,804 of record NZ_JADNYL010000001.1, on the reverse strand, counting down.
AACTAGCAACAAATAAATATAAAAAAACCACCCATAAGGTGGTTTTTTTTAACAGAAACTGAAGTTACTCATCAAAAGGGTTTACCAAAATGATGGTTTCATTTCGATCAGGACCTGTTGAGATGATATCAACTGGCACACCTGTTACTTCTTCAATACGCTTGATGTAAGCTTTGGCGTTTTCAGGTAAGGCATCAACAGATGTCGCACCTACCGTATTCTCACTCCAGCCCGGCATAGATTCATAAACAGGAGTTATTTCTTCATACCCTTCTGCTGCTGTCGGAGGCACAGTTAGCACTTCACCAGATTTTGTTTGATAGCCAGTACAAATTTTTAACTCTTTTAAACCGTCTAACACATCCAGTTTGGTTAAGCAGAAACCAGTAATACTATTTATCTGCACTGCGCGATGCATAGCAACAGCATCAAACCAACCACAACGACGCTCACGCCCAGTAGTAGCACCAAACTCATGACCGACAGTCCCTAAGTGATGACCAATTTCATCGTCTAGCTCAGTTGGGAAAGGCCCTGAACCCACACGTGTCGTATACGCTTTAGTGATACCTAAGATATAATCTAAGTAACGCGGACCAAAACCACAGCCTGTTGATACACCACCCGCTGTAGTATTCGATGACGTTACATAAGGGTATGTACCATGGTCAATATCAAGTAAAGTACCTTGGGCACCTTCGAACATGATAGAGTCACCAGCCTTGCGCGATTGATCAATGATTTCAGAAATATCTGCAATCATACCCATTAGCACTTCTCGTACTTCCATCGCACCTGCAAGAACTTCTTCGTAATTAACGGCTTCAACCTTGTAATACTGGGTTAAAGAGAAGTTATGGTATTCAACAATTTCTTTTAACTTAGATGCAAAGGTTTCAGCATTAACTAAGTCTCCAACACGTAAGCCTCTACGCGCGACTTTATCTTCATAAGCGGGACCAATACCACGACCTGTGGTACCAATTGCTTTGCTGCCACGTGCTTTTTCACGTGCAGCGTCTAATGCATTATGATAAGGAAGAATAAGTGGACAAGCATCACTGATCAATAAACGTTCACGAACGGGTACACCTCGTTCTTCTAACATTTTGATTTCAGTCATTAATGCTTTTGGACAAAGCACCACACCGTTACCAATTAAACATTTTACATTGTCACGTAATACCCCAGAAGGGATCAAATGTAAGACGGTTTTTTCACCATTGATAACTAATGTATGACCCGCATTGTGGCCGCCTTGATAACGCACAACATACTTGGCTTTATCTGTAAGAAGGTCTACGACCTTACCTTTACCTTCGTCACCCCATTGAGTGCCGAGAACTACGACGTTTTTACCCATGTTCACATTTTGGAAAAAAAATTAGGCGGGGATTCTACCAAAATAACAAATCGAGTCCAAGCAATTATTTGCTGGTTTTTAATACAATTTAAGAATATCTTCTAGTGAGAACAAGTTAACTCGTCAAAGCATTTTATTAAACCAAGTGCCAATTAACTCGCTAACCATAAAAGTATGATGCCAATAATAATAATGGTAATACCGAGAGAACGGATCGATTGCGGTGTTTCTTGCGCTAACTTCAACACATATGCACGCCATTTATTGGGAAACAAAGCGGGAATAAGCCCTTCAATAATCAATGCTAAAGCCAGTGCGGTGAGCAATAGCTCAAATGTCATCTTCATCGTTTATAAACTCGATTGTTAGTGCCTTGATAAACAAAAGCCATGACACTGTCATGGCTTTTTCAACTAATGAACGTGTGTGATCACTACTGTACTTTAGCGCTTTTTTTCAAGTAATGAAAAAATTCACTATCAGGCTTGACCACTAAGATATCATTTTTATTACTAAAGCTTTTTTCATAAGCCATTAAACTTCTGAAAAAATCAAAAAACTCGGCATCCTTACTATAGGCATCCGCATAAACTTTTGCCGCAAGTGCCTCACCTTCACCACGAATTTCAAACGCTTGCTTTTGCGCCGTTGCTAACATAACGGTGACTTTAGCATCGATGGTTGCGCGAATAATTTCTGATTGCTCTTGACCTTGTGAGCGATGCTCCTTGGCAACAGCAGTTCGTTCAGCACGCATACGATCATAAATTGAAGCGCTTACTTCAGCTGGAAGGTTAATTGCTTTTACTCGCACATCAATCACATCAATACCAAGATCTTTACGACTAGATTCAGAGCTCTCCAATGCTTTCGCCATAATGTCATCACGATCCCCAGAGACAATTTCCTTGATTGTGCGCGAACCAAACTCAGTTCTTAAGCCATTATTAATCTTTTGTTTTAACAAGGCACCTGCATTTTCAATAGAGCCTGAAGTACGTAAGTAATAGGTAGAAAAATCGACAATACGCCACTTAGCATACGAATCCACCATTAAGTCTTTCTTTTCAGAGGTTACAAAACGATCAGGTGCTTCATCCAGTGTTTGAATACGTGCATCAATTTTACGTACCGTTTCAATTAACGGAAACTTAAAATGTAAACCAGGCTCATAAATCACCGGTTTATTGTCTGTGTCTTTTTTCATTTCTGAAAACTTGAACACAATAGCTCGCTGACCTTCAAACACGATAAAAAGCGATGAAATAACTAAGACAAACAATGCGGCAAGCACAGCAATTATAAAATTCTTCATCGCTTAGTTTCTCCCATTATTAAATCGATCACTACGCCCTGACATCGCAGGTGCGGAACTCGTGGTATTATTAGTTGATGAACTTCTCACATTTGGTGCTGATTTAGGCAATATTCGTTGCGTACCTGACTGTTGCTCCATAATTTTATCTAATGGTAAATAAATCATATTATTACCACCTTCTACATCAACCATAACTTTGCTGGTATTGCTATATACCGTTTCCATCGTTGAAAGGTATAAACGTTTTCTTGTCACATCAGGTGCAGCTTGATACTCAGGTAAAAGTTTTTCAAAACGTGCAACTTCACCTTCTGCATCTAACACTGTTTGTTGTTTATAAGCCAAGGCTTCTTGTTCCATACGCTTCACTCGACCACGCGCTCTTGGCTCGATACCACGAGCATAAGCTTGAGCTTCACGCAGGTAACGTACTTCATCTTCTTGCGCTGCAATTGCGTCATCAAAGGCATCTTTCACCTCTTCTGGCGGGCGGGCATCTTTAAAGTTCACATCAACGACAATTAACCCTAAGTTATAAGGCTCAATAATTTTATTTAACTCAGCCCAAACATCTTGACGCACTTGTTCACGACCACTCGTTAAAATATCATCCATTCTTGAGTGACCAACCACATACCTTAGCGCACTATCTAATGCTTGGCTCAAACTGTCATCCGCATTAGTTACGCTAAATACATAGCTTCGCGGGTCAACCACTCGATACTGAATTTGCATTTCAACACGAACAACATTTTCATCTTGAGTCAACATAAAGCCTGAGGCCGGTAAATCACGCGTGGTTTGGATATCGATAGGAATAACACGTTCCATAAACGTCCATTTCCAACGTAATCCAGGATCAACCATTCCCGTGTATTGACCAAAACGTAAAACAATTCCTTTTTCGGCTTCTTTCACGGTATAAAAACCACTAAAGGCATACACTAAAATAGCAATAATCAGCACTAAGCTAATACCAATAGATGAGAAGCTTTTTCCACTACCACCAGAAGGCTTACCACCAAAGATGCCACCAAATTTATTACCTAGATCTTTTAACAGGTCGTCTAAGTCGGGTGGCCCTTGATTATTACCACCTTTGTTTTTCCAGGGATCTTTATCGTCTTTCCCCGGTTCATTCCAAGCCATGATGCTCTCCGCTATTCAAAAAAATTGGAAATTGACATAATAAGTCAACATTGTGCTTAATATATCAGTCTGTTAACGTTCGATAAAGTCTTCTATTAAGGCTTCATCCTGTTTAATTAATCTTTGCCACTCTTTCATGGGTAATTTCACTTGTAAAAGACAGTTCCCTTGCTCATCGTATTGCTCATCATTAATGCAATTAAGCTGATAGAGTGCGCCGCGTAATTTTCCATAATTAGGGGGAATTTTAAGACAATATTGCACAACTTCTTGCCCTAATCGCTCAGCTAAAGCGGTAAACAGCAAATCAATCCCTATGCCTTGTTGCGCCGACAGCCATACCCGAATTGGCTTGCCCGTATCGTCTCGATCGATACGTGGCTCGACATCTTCTAGTCGATCAATTTTATTGCAAACCAGTAATTGTGGCACTTCACCTGCCTCAATTTCATTTAACACTTCTTGTACTTGTTCGATATTCTCACTACGGCGTTCATCAGCAATATCGATCACATGGAGTAATAAATCAGCTTCACGCGTTTCAGTTAATGTTGCTTTAAATGCGGCAACTAAATCATGCGGTAAGTGCCTAATAAAGCCAACCGTGTCAGCCAAGATCACTCGCCCAACATCCTCGACTTCAATTTTTCTCAACGTTGGATCTAAGGTAGCAAATAACTGATCAGCAGCATATACATCGGCTCGCGTGATGCGGTTAAACAAGGTGGATTTCCCCGCATTGGTGTAACCTACTAAGGAAACGGTTGGTATTTCCGCACGATTTCTTGCTCGACGCCCTTGCTGACGTTGCTTTTCTACTTTCTCTAGACGTTTTCTGATGCTGCCCATACGTTCACGCAATAAACGTCTATCCGTTTCTAATTGGGTTTCCCCTGGGCCTCGTAAACCTATACCACCTTTTTGCCTTTCTAAATGCGTCCAACCACGGATCAGTCGCGTGCTAATATGACGCAGCTGTGCGAGCTCTACTTGTAATTTACCTTCATGAGTACGGGCACGCTGAGCAAAAATATCTAAAATCAAAGTAGTACGATCAACGACGCGACATTGACATAAGGCTTCAATATTTTTTTCTTGTGATGGTGAGAGGCTATGATTAAATAAGATGACATTGGCATCATACAATTTCACGGCATCTGCAATTTCTTGCGCTTTACCACTACCAACAAAATATTTAGTGTGTGGGGTATTACGTTTTCCAGTGACAACTGTTAAAGCGTCAATACCCGCAGAATCCACAAGCATTTCAAACTCTTGTAAATCCTCTCGGGCATTTTCATCAGGAAAGTCTACATGAACAAGTATCGCCTGCTCACCTGCTTGATACCTATCAAACAAATGAGCGACTCCGTACAATACTGGCTATGATCATTAATCTTCTTGATCCATAGATGGGTTGTAGCCAGCTTGATTTGCTTGAGGCGAGGTATTCACTGCTCTGGCTGGTACCACAGTTGAAATAGCATGTTTATATACCATTTGACTGACGGTGTTTTTCAGTAATATCACAAATTGATCGAATGATTCTACTTGTCCTTGTAGTTTAATCCCATTCACTAAGTATATTGCAACTGGAATGCGATCACGACGTAAAGCATTCAAAAATGGGTCTTGTAACGATTGCCCCTTTGCCATTATTTGGCCCCTTTTGTTATTGTTGTGAAACCTAATAGTTCAATTTGAACTGTTCATTAATTCTTTAACGGTGCTCTTTTTATTTATAGTAAATCTACACATAGTTTACTATCTAATAATTTTAATTATACATCAATGTTTAAAGTTTGCTTAGCACAGTTAAAATTTGATCTAGGTTGTTTTCATCTTCCATATTCAACCATTGCAAATTTGGCCAATTTCTTAACCAAGTTAATTGCCGTTTTGCTAACTGCCTTGTTGCACAAATCCCTCTAAACACCATTTCCTTATGATCAAACTCACCATGTAAATATTGCCACATCTGACGATACCCCACACAGCGTATTGAAGGTAAGTCTTGATGTAAATCATTACGCGCTATTAATTCAGCGACTTCTTGTTCAAATCCTTGAGCGATCATTTGCTCATATCTTAGCGCGATGCGCGCATGTAAATCTGCTCGCTCTTTTGGCGCAATGGCAAATTGTAAAACATCACCAGTAAGTGTTTCACCTTTAATCGCCGTTAATTGCGTCAATGTTTTACCTGTCAGACGATAAACTTCTAATGCCCGCGTAATACGCTGGGGGTCATTTGGATGAATTCGCGCCCCTGACTCAGCATCAACATTCACTAACTCTTGATGTAGCCACGCCCAACCTTTGTCTTCTGCCTGCTGCTCAATTTCTTTGCGCACATTGGTATCGGCTTGCGGTAAAGGTGAAATACCTTCGATCAAGCTTTTAAAATACATCATAGTGCCGCCAACCAATAAGGGAATACGACCTTGTCCGCGAATAGTTGCAATCTCGTTTAACGCATCCTGACAAAACTCAGCAGCGGAATAACTTTCACTGGCATCACGAATATTAATTAATCGATGTGGATATTTTGCCAACTCTTTTGCTGTTGGTTTTGCCGTACCAATATCCATATCTCGATATACCAGTGCCGAATCAACACTAATTATGTCACAAGGTAAAGCATCAGCTAATTCAAATGCCAACGCGGTTTTACCTGAAGCTGTTGGCCCCATTAAACAAATAACGGGAGGTTGCTTTGCTGACTGTAATGAAAAAGGTGACATAATAACTTATTCTAACGCCTGTATTGCTGATGTAAGGTCGACTTCAACTGAATTCAAGAGCAGTACTTGATTAATTTCATCCCCTTTTAACTCAAGAGTTTGTTGATACAACCATTGAACTTGTTGTTCATCAAATTCATTGCGTTTTTTTTCAGCAATGACCCGTGCCATGATATGTTGCCAATCACTGTCACTTAACGCTTGCTCCTTGGCATTAGCAAGACATAAAGTTATTAAGTGCTCAAAACTATTACTGACATCTTGGTTACGCAGCAAAGCAGGATATTGCCGGATTTGTATCGACTGTTTATCCAAAATATGACACACAATACCTAGTTGATTGAGTTCTTCTTGATGCTGTTCTACAAACTGGTGATTATCAGGCGGTAAAGACAACTTTATCGGTAATAATAATGGCTGGCTAGTTAAGCCTGTCGACCATTGTCGGGCTATTTTTTCCTGCTGCAACAAACAATACAGCTTTAATAAAGACAGCAATCTAGGCTGACCCGCCATAACAAAAAGCGCATAATCTGGTGCGACAAAATGCAATGGGGAGTTAGCGACTTGAACACTGCTTTGCTCAACCTCTCGCTCTGCTGCCACCTCGGTCACTTCATCAGGGAGATTAATAGGCGTCATTAACCGTTGATAGTTTTCACCCGCCAAAGCTGAAATCCCAGCACGATTAATTGGCCGATAATTAACTGATTTTGGCGCTTGCTCAGTTTGCTGATCAGCCTGTTGTAATTGACTGACATACTCACGACTTTGTTGATACGCCTGAGCAATTGCCTGCGTTGCTGTTGATAATGAACTACCTTGATGTGATGCAAAATGATCTATGTTGTCATCGAGTGCTTGCTCCTGTATGGGCGGTATTAACGCTTGATGACAAACCGAATAAATAAAATCATGCACATAACGCCCCTGATGAAATCGCACTTCATGCTTAGCTGGATGAACATTAACATCAACTTCTTTAGCATCAAGTACTAAAAATAACACAAACGCAGGGTAACTCTCATTCGTTAACAACTCTTGATACGATTGACGAATAGCATGATTAATTAATTTATCACGCATCATGCGCCCATTAACATAGCTATAACACATATCATTTTGATTACGACTATAGCTTGGTTGTGCTAGCCAACCTGATAGCTCAAGCCCATCATGCTGACAATCAATTTTAACCGCATGATCAATAAACGCCTGACCACACACTTGCGCAACTCGCCTATCTTTTTGTGCATCTGAATTAGCAATGCGGTATTGACGAATAGTTTTACCGTTATGCGTTAAGGTAAAAGCAACATCAAAGCGTGCTAAGGCGATCCGTTTGAGGACCTCTTCAATATGATTAAATTCCGTTTTTTCTGTGCGTAAAAATTTTCGTCGAGCCGGAGTATTGAAAAATAAATCAACCACATCAATTGTTGTCCCATCGGAATGTGCAGCTGGCTGAATAACAACATCCATATCACGCCCCTGAGCGCATGCTTGCCAAGCGTTTTCCTGTGATGTTGGCTTAGATGTCAACGTAAGACGGGCTACTGAACTGATACTGGCGAGCGCTTCGCCTCGAAAGCCAAGCGAACCGATTGCTTCTAAGTCCGATAAGTTTTTAATTTTACTGGTAGCATGGCGGCTTAACGCTAAGGTTAATTCATCTTTAACAATGCCTTTGCCGTTATCACTAATGCGAATACGTTTAGCACCACCTTTTTCAATATCAACCTTAATGGAAGTAGCACCGGCATCTAAACTATTTTCAATCAGTTCTTTCACCACAGAGGCAGGTCTTTCTACCACTTCGCCTGCCGCAATTTGGTTGGCAAGCCGTGCTGGTAAAATTTCTATCGTCATGAATAATTGTTCTTATAATTAATTGGTACGTGGAATTTTTAACATTTGCCCAATACGGACAACATTCGAACTTAAATTATTAATTGCTTTTAGTTGCCTCACCGAAACATTATAGCGCTGCGCTACTATCGACAAAGACTCCCCTCTCGATATCTTATGTTTCTTTAAACTGAGAGAAGCTAATAATGTCCCTTGAGGTGGGTTAGCTTCAAAATAGTGATTAATCGCTTTAGCAATGGCATTAGCTAATTTATATTGATGTGCCGAATTATTTAATCGCCTTTCTTCACCTGGATTGGAAATAAATCCGGTTTCAATCAGTACTGATGGAATATCCGCTGACTTTAATACTGCTAAGCTTAAACGCTCGGGTCTTTTCTTATGTAATTTCGTCACCCTTTTGATCTGATGAAGCACATGTTCAGCAAAATCATAACTACTGGCCATAGTATATTCTTTTTTCATGTCCGCTAAAGTAATTGCTAGATTTTTATCTTTTGTCTTCTTTATCGTTTCACCCGCACCACCTAATAACTCAGACTCTTTCTGACGATTAGCGATCCAACGAGTGAACTCCGAATCCGCACGACGAGTAGATTGCACCAATACAGATGCCCCATTTGGTCCCTGAGAAGTGAATGCATCTGCATGAATAGACACTAATAAATCTGCGCCACTTTCACGTGCTAACTCCGTTTTACGATCATGATTGACATAATAATCTCCTGTTCGGATCATCACAGCTTTAAAACCAACTTGCTTATCAACCAATTTAGCCAATTTTTTTGCGATAGCTAAAGTGACCCGTTTCTCATACGTTCCGTTCGCCCCGATAGAACCGGGATCTTCACCACCATGCCCAGCAACAATCGCAACAACAATTGACCGTTTATCATCAGGGGTATGCGTTAATACAGGTTTTGACACCCTATTTTTATCAAATAAATCAATAACTAAACGGTTACCATATTGCCCAGCTGGCGCTAACGGGAAAAGGTTAAGTTTATATTTCTCTTTTAATTCAAGCACTAATCGGGTCGAGTTTTTATCTTTTGGCGTTGAAGTCCGAATTTTAAGGATTCGATCATCATTATCAGCAAGCTGTTTCAACGCCACTAAGTTTCGGGTGTTTTTTAAATCTATCACTAATCGATCAGGGGACGATAAACTGAAATAGCTATATTCTGGCGTTGTTTTGAGATCAAGCACGACTCGAGTATTTTCAGGGGCAGGCCAAACACGCACACCATCAATACTGTTACTCATGCTCGCATAGGCAGCGTTAATAATGACGGTGCTTAACACCACAATTATTAAAAATAATAACTTGTTATTAACGCGTGATGTCATTGATATCAACCTCTTTTATTCAATGCTATTAATAGCTGTTTACCTAGCTCACTTTTTGCGACCAACTCTACTATACGCCCATCTCCCTGATACGCTATGTTGATCATCATATCAGCTGATGCTAATAACCCTTCTCCCTTTTCAGGCCATTCGATAAAACAACAACAATGCTCATTAAAGTATTCGCGAATGCCCATAAATTCAAGCTCTTCAGGGTCTGCTAAACGATATAAGTCAAAATGATAAACATGCCAATCAGCCAACTCATAAGGTTCAACCAAGGTATAAGTGGGGCTTTTCACATTACCGCTATGACCCATTCCCTGCACAAAGCCACGCGTTAATGTTGTTTTACCTGCGCCTAAGTCTCCGTTCAAATAGACCACAATCCCCTGATTTAGTTCTGTTTTTATTACAGCTGCCATTTGATTGCCTAAATCAACAGTCGCTTGTTCATCCGCTAATGGTATGGTTAAACAAGGAAGTGAATTCTCATCTCTTGTTATATTCGATTCCATGGTCATAAATTTTTGTGCTCTTCTGGTTTAAAAGGTGCTGAATCTGTGGCAATAAATCACTTGCTAACATACCGATTTTACCCGATTGCATAGCAAGCCTATCAGCTGCAGCACCATGAATATATACGGCTAAGCGAACTGCATCAATGGTTGAAGACATCTGCATGGCTAGCGCGGCAATTATACCTGATAACACATCGCCCATGCCACCCGAAGCCATACCTGAATTGCCACTCGTATTAATCCAAACATCATGACCATCACCAATTAAGGTGCCAGCCCCTTTTAACACACAAATGCCGCCATACTTTTCAGTGATCTGTTGAACCGCTGCAAACCTATTCTGTTCAACATCAGCAATCGAGCAAGCAAGTAATTTAGCCGCCTCACCCGGATGCGGTGTTAACACCCAATCTTGACGGTAACTTGGTTGCTTCGCGAGTAAACTTAACGCATCAGCATCGAGCACACACGGTTTGCAAGAGCTTAGCACACAATCAAATAGGCCTTGCGCCCAATCACTTTGCCCAAGCCCAGGGCCACACAATAACCACTTTGCTTTTTGATAAAAATGGGAATCGGTCAATGCTTGCTGATCGGCAGCCAATAGCATTAACTCAGGTCGTCCATTTGCCACCATAGAGACATTATCACCATGACAACAAACTGTAACTAATGAAGCTCCAGCTCTTAGCGCCGCTTCACTGGCAAGACGGATCGCCCCTGGCATACCTTGGCCTCCACCGATGGTCAACAATTGACCAACATTACCTTTATGACTGGCAGGCTGACGTTTGGGATTACTTGGTAACTTCGCACGCCCTTGTGAGCAACACGATTGAATGTAAACATTTGAAGAAATAGTGTGCTCAAAGCTCTCTGCTAAGGTCAGTGACGCAAAATACAAATGGCCACAATAATTTGCCGCTTGTCCGGTAAACAGCCCTTGCTTAGCAGCAATAAAGGTCACTGTCGCTTTGGCAGTTATCGCAGTATTTTCTACATAACCTGTGCTGGCATTAAGCCCTGACGGCACATCAACACTGACCACAGGAAGGTAGCTGTCATTGACAACTTCCACCAACTGCGCAATTTCTTTTGGCAATGCCCCTTTAAAACCAATACCAAATACTGCATCTACCACCAAATGAAACTGTTCATCACTGAGAAAACCTGCCGAAAGTGTCCTTTCATTTTGATAGATGAGCGTCACTTGACTCGCCAATAAATGCTCAAAGGCAATCTTCGCGTCTCCCTTTAATTCGGTAGGCTGACAACATAAATAAACCGTCACCGCCATGCCATGTGCTTGGGCAAGGCGCGCAATGACAAAGCCATCACCGCCATTATTTCCTTTACCACACAGTACTAACAACTTGTCAGTATTCGGATAAGTGAGTTGAAGATAATCAAATACCGCTGCCCCAGCCATTTCCATCAGCTTCGTCATGGCAATCGACATTTTATTCGCAATCCGCGCTTCATTTTTCAGTACCTGTGTCGCGCTATAGGCTCTTTGTGGTAAACTCTTCAGCAATTTTTCATCTCGCATCAACTATTTGACCTTTCATGACAGCTTCCACTATCAACTATCAAGAATTAGCAGAAAAAATCAAGTCTTGGGGCAAAGAACTCGGTTTTTCACAGTTAGGATTTAGTGATGTCGACCTATCGAAACACGAAAAAGCGTTACAGAGATGGTTAGCCAATGACTACCATGGCGAAATGGACTACATGGCAAAGCATGGCATGATGCGAGCAAGGGCCGAAGAATTGGTACCTGAAACAATTCGCGTGATCAGTGCTCGCTTAGATTACCTTCCAAGTCAGGCAAAATTTGCTCAAACGTTAAAAAATAAAAATAAAGCCTATGTCAGTCGTTATGCCTTAGGGCGTGATTACCACAAGTTAATGCGTAAACGATTAAAACAGCTTGGTGATAAAATACAACAATATTGCCAGCAGTTTAATTACCGCCCATTTGTTGATTCAGCACCTATTTTAGAACGTCCTTTAGCTGAAAAAGCAGGTTTGGGCTGGGTTGGTAAACACTCACTATTAATTAACCAAGAAGCTGGTTCTTGGTTTTTTCTGGGGGAATTGCTGGTCGATATTCCTTTGCCTATCAGCACACCCTCCACTAACCAGTGTGGTAGCTGTGTTTCTTGTATTAAGATCTGTCCGACTCAAGCTATCGTTGAGCCTTATGTGGTTGATGCCCGTCGCTGTATTTCATATTTAACCATTGAACTTAGAGATGCTATTCCTGAAGAGTTTAGACCGTTAATTGGCAACCGTATTTATGGCTGTGATGACTGTCAATTAATTTGCCCTTGGAATCAATATGGCCAGCTGACAAAAGAATTAGACTTTGAAGCGCGGCAACAACTTGATGATATCAATCTACTCGAGGTGTTTGCCTGGACTGAACAAGAGTTTTTAGATAAAACCCAAGGCTCGCCCATTAGGCGTATCGGCTTTGATTGCTGGCAACGCAATATCGCGGTAGCCTTAGGGAATGCAGATTATCAGCAAACCATCATCGCGGCACTTTCCAATCAACGCCCTCATGCCTCTGCGATGGTGGCTGAACATATTGATTGGGCACTAGCCCAGCAAAATCAAAAAAAGAAGGCTTTGTCGGAACAAGCATTTAGCATTAAAGAGACAAATAAACGCTTATCTGCACGGCTCATTCGCTCGGTAGAAAAAGGCTTGCCTCGTGATGCTTAAATATTTATTTCCATTGGTATAATAACAGCTTATGGCGCCGCTACATTTTCGAACAAGCTCAACCATTGAGTTTTGACTTGTTCAACCGACTCAGCCGTTTTGCCATCGAGTTTAGTGGTGTCAAAGAGCTTTATCGCCTTGTCTGCGTTATCTAGATAACAGTCATCTAGCTCATCACTTTGTTTTAATGAAATAAGAATTTTTAATAAACTGATGGCAAATTTTATACTGGTAGGTGCTAACTGAATTGCTTGTAAAACTGCTTCTAACGCGGGTTGCATACGTTTCTTTTGAAAATGTTCTACCGCCATATCATGCAGCTGCTTCGGCGTAAAATGAATATCGCTACGCTCTTGAGTTTCTTGTTGAATATAACGATTAACAACTTGGCTGGTCAGTGAATCACCCGAAATTTGGTTTTTAATTGATTCTAACAACAGCATGGCTTCTTCACGCATACCCAGCTCATGATACACTTTTACTTTATCTAAATTATCTTCAATTAGTGGCGTTGGACGAATAGAAATTTGATTTTCAACAATACGTTTTGCTTTTTCAGTTTCATTTCTGGCGTTACAAACGCGTGCTCGCGCCACATTGATCTGCTCTTTAAATAACGCGGCATCATCATACTCTGCTTCTAATTGCTGAATATGTCGTTCTGCTTGTTGCAGTAATTTATCAGCACCGCCATTAGTGATAGTGACCGCAAGATCTACCCCAGATCGAATAACGTTAAGTAATAATTCGGGCGAGTCATGAATAGAGTTTTTAGCGTTTTGGGCAATACTTTTTGTCGCTTGATATTGACCATGATGATCATGGTTAAGCCGTGCTAAATCCCAAGATTTCTTATTGCGTTCAATATTGCGTGGCGCTAGTGCAGTAGCTTTTTTGATCTCTCGATAGGCCTGATCATAATTCTCTTGTTCGATATAATATTGCGCTAACATATCATGAGTCGCAAAACGCGTTTCAGGCTTATCTTTTAAGGTATCAATCAACTCTTGTATATCTTCAATTCGACCTTGTTTTAATAAAGATTTGGCATAGCCAATATAAACCCATGAGTACTTATAAGTATTGAACAACTCTTTATAAAAGGTTTCTGCCTCTTTATATTCCAATAGGTTTAATAACGCTTCCCCCTTCATACGTAAAATATTGGGGTGAAAAGGCGCCAAACTTTTATCAAGTAAATGGCGATCAGCATAATAAATGACTTTTGAAAACTCACGTTCATCCATATTTTGATACAATTTATATAGCTGATTTTTCACTTGTAACGTTTGATCTAAACGCTTTTGCACTTTGGCAGGTTGTAGTGGTTTCACCCAAAAGTCATCTGGCTGCAATTCAATTATCGAGTTAACTAACGACTCACTGGTTTCAGTGCTAAGAAAAATTAATACGGTTGTTTTCTTTACATAGCCTTTAAACTTAAGCTCTTCGAGCAAATGAAAGCCATCTTTATCACTTTTTACATTAAACGAACAAATAATAATATCAAATTGCGTTTCACTACAAAGCTTAATACCGTAATAAGCATTTTGAGCACAACGAACCACTCTAATATCCATATTATACAAGGTGTGCTTTAAGGCATCATGAACTAAAGTATTGTCATCTATAATCAATACTTTTAAGTCGCGATGTTCACCAATAAAATTTTTAACCTGAGATCCCATTTGTTCAATCCAATGATTTGCATGACTGCAAATAATTACTCGCGACTTTTCTTTTTGTACATAATGACAAAATAGCGATTTTTTCTTGTTTGGTAAAGGCTTGCCAGCCGGTTATTTCATCTAGATGTCGATAACAGCCCAGACAAACATCTTGCTCATTTAAACAGCAATTTCGTATACAAGGACTTAAATTCTCATTATTGGGGAGTTTATTCATAATTAAATCGCCTGAGCAAAGTCCACTAACGTTTGATGCGCTGATTGCAATGTTTCTATCATAGGTTGCACACCTTTGCTTGCTTGTCGAACGGATTTTTTTGCTAACGCCTGACTTAATTGCTCTGTTACCTCAACCAACGCAGCAGCACTTAAAATGCGCGCAGTTCTATTGATAACTTCATTATAGTGTAATACTTGTTTTGTGTCTTTGCTCTCCCAGCCCTTTTGTAGCTGCTCAAGCGCATCACTGATGTCCTGCAGATATTCCTCTAGCATGAACACCGCAAGTTCTGGAGAACCTTGATGACGAGCGTAGTTTATCAAATCAAAAGCCTGCTCATACTCATTAGTTAATTTTTGACGATCTACTGGGTGAATTGGTGTTACTTGTTCAATTTTTTCTGCATTATTTTTAGGAGGCTTAGCTGATGTTTTCACCGGCTCTTTCTTATCACCAACAGCTGTTGGTGCAATTACAGCCACTGTTTTTTCGCCATAGCTTTCTTTCAGCCATGGTGACAGTAATTTTACTAAGTGATCAATATCTAATACATTGTCAATTTCACCACTTTGCCAATGGGGAAAATCTTTATGTCCCTTAGATTGCTGTTGAGTATGCCCCGCATGCTTAAGCGAAAAAACACCTCGTTTGATATTATTACCAACGGCTAACTTGACCCAAGGTGATAGAGCGAGCTGATTAATTAAAATGACATAGCGACCACTTTGCCAAAGATGAAGCAAGCTTTCGGGTTCACAAACGATATATGGCTGAAAACCTAACCACTGGATAATTTTGGATAATGCTTGCTGCTTAACAGGCTCAGAAACGCCAATGAGCACTTCAGTTTGCGTTTGACTGAACCGGTATTGTTTAAATACCTCTGCACTGACCAGTAAATTGTCTTGTGCACTACCTTTAACTAACTTGGTCAACCCTTGATAAAAACCACTCGGCGTTGCAACCAAATGAGTATCAGCAAATAAGCCATATTTTGCTAATCGATTATTAAATAATGACTGTAAAACCATTAATTTAGGTCGAATAGGTTTCGCTAAGTTATTGAGTTGTTGAGCAATCACATGACATTCTGCACTGTAACACTCTGGCCCGATAATAATTGCAGCTATCGGCTGACGTTTTAAATGATGATTGGTCAACAACTTATTCAAATGCTCAATACTTTGTACAGAGTCAAACCGACCATTAGCCTGACTAACCAAAGATTTTAGTTGCGCGGTTAAGCGCTTATTTTGACTAAAGGCAACAATCGTTGCTTCTTTTAAATCAGGCGCCTGTATTGTCGTTAACTTCTTATGGCCAATCAAAGTGATCGGCAAGGTAAAATTCAATTCAAAACATTGTTCAGACTCGATAAGCTGAAGATCATCGGCATGATTTACCTGCAACAACAGCTGCAGATAGTGTATCGCACTATAATTATTTTCACCTTCCCTTGTACTATTTACCAGTGCTTTTAGGTCATTAGGGACAGTACATGTATTTTGTTCGGCTTGAGCTTCAATCGAGATTTTGACCAATTGTTGTCCCGCATTTTTATCAACCACTGTCGCCCTAATAACAACATCAGCATTCAACGTATCTTGTAATGCCAGTTTGGCAAGGCGCATTAACACTTGGTGAAATAAAAACGGATTAATTCGCCCTTGCTCAATCAATATAGGGTCTTGATAATATTGTACTTTATTGCGTCTGACACTGGTAAATTGACTAATATTATGAATAAAAGCAAACAGTTCATCTGGCAAAGAAACATCACAAAGACCATCAACTTTCATTTGTTCCAGCTCAATGTGACTAACTTGCAGCTGTTGACACCAATCCAATATTCGGTACAACTGTCTAGCAACCTGTAATGATGAGTCATTACCGCCAACACTAGATTTTTGATTCTGTAACATTGCACGAACGGTCATCTGCGCTAATTGCTGACCCAAACGATGCAACGCTTGCTCTTGTTGAACTTGTTGCAACTGCAACGACTGTTCAACTTGCTGCAATTTATCAGTTAACTGATTTTGCAGTTCATTGTTGATCACCACACCATGCCACGCATCATGATAATATTGCAGGATCAGCTTGATCTCAGTGCCTGATCGTGTTGTCAGTGACTTTTCAAGCAATTGCTGATCAGCTTTTGCTTGCCTAACCTCAGCCAGAACCTCATGGAGATCTTGTTTTAAAAAGGCGTGTCGCCAATGCAAACATTGTGGCATATTTTGCGCTGACGGCTGATGAATTTGCTGCGAAAATAATAGGCTTCGCATTTGCTCTGAGAGCTGCTTTTGTGTACTTGAAAATAAAACTGTACTCGCTTGTTCAAACAACTGTAGAGCCTGCTGCTCAATCGTTGCCCTTAACGCTAAATAATCATCTTCACTGTATTTAGGCGTACTCACTTGCGCTAATAGTCGCAACATTTGCTGTTGCAGTGCCGACTGAGCAGGTATTTTTTCTTCACTGCCCGTTAGTTGTTGCTCAACAATACCCAGCGTAGCCTCATCGTAACGTTTTATTCGAGCCCGCATGCTCAACAATAGCCAGACAACGAATAGAGTAAGCACGCTTAATAACAAGCCCAGTATTAGTTTAACCTGCTGATGTGTGAATGAAGCTGACGAAGGAATAAATGATGTTATCAATGCTGCCAAGCCCATCGGCTGAATTTTTTCATCGCCATTACTTACTGGCGGTGCTGGTAATCGCTGTAGAATATTATCTAAGCCAAGCACAAACTCTTGCGCTAATCGCACTTGCCCTCGCCATTTTGCCATCACGCTTTGTTCACTGTATAGCAGCTTTTCTAGGGTATTTAATAACGTGACATATTGAGGCTGCTTGGTTTGACTATCAAATTGCTGATGCCATAACGCAATTGCCTCTGCTAATAACCGATTGTAATAATCAAAATCTTCCAATAAGTACTGTAAGGAGATGCGATTAAACAATACATACACTTGCTCAACAGCAAAAAGTGTCGTATTCACTTTTTCAAGCTGCGCTGAAACCTTCGCATAGGCGTTTACTCTAGATGTGGTAATGGCATCATTGACCTTATCTTGAACGATCTGTTGATACAATTTGCCTTGCTGTGACGCTAGTTCCTTACGGATACTTTTAAATTCATCAAGCACTAATTGCAATTGAATTAACGCGTTATCACGTAATAAGGCATTACGTTCTTTATTTTCTGCTAGTCGTGTAATCGACTCTTGTTGAGGTTGCAGCTGCGAAAGCAGTCGCGTTAATTGTCTTTTATTTGTTGAATCGCTCTCAGCTAGTTTTGTCAATTCAGCTATTAACTTTTGGTAGTCAGCTTGTAGCAAGTCTGCTGTTTTATGCTGCGCTAACTGAGCCATTAATAGTCGAATTCGATACTGTGTAGCAGCTTCATTCTCCACCTGTATATATTTAGGTAAAGTTTGCTGGGTAAACTGAGAATGTTGTTGCTCTTGAAAAACAAAGAGGCTAAAAATTGCTCCTAAAAGGCCTACTAAAATAAAGAGTAAAGCGTAAAATCGAGCATTTAGTTGCTGGTAAAAAGGAGTCGATGAATCCATGCTGACAATATCTGCCTTAAAGCATTTGCAAGCCAATATCGTAATATTCGCTCAGCGATAAAATAAATGACTCCAGTTTAGGGAATTGCAAAGCAGAATCAAACAAATTTATCTGTCTGCTTAAAGATCTAGCGTTTTTTACTGATCCAAGCCCATTCCATTTGGCATAAAATTGGTTGTTCCATACTTTGATCATAAATTTCAACAGGGATGATCATATCGCCCTTTTCACTTTCTTTGATCTGTTGTTGCTGCTCATCCGTTAAAGCAGCTATTGCGGTTAAATCTCCCTGCATTCTTCGCTTATAGTCAATCTTCATTGATTTCAGTAAAGGCAAACAGCTGTCGGGAACATTCATGCCAAAAACAATACCTGTTGCTGATTCTGCCAATACAGCGGCAGCCACCGCATGAATGCCACCAATATGGTTTTGTACTTTCTTACGATTAGCCAATGTAATTTCAACACGATTGGCAGTAACTGACTGAATGTTAATGCCTGAAGTGCCTGCAAATCTCACTTTAGTACAAAACAGTTTAGTCAATAAAAAAGGATGAAACCGTTTGGGTAATCGCTGCACTTTATTTATTAAACGACTAAATTGATTACTCATTACTACTCCTTCATGTGGGAACTAACTTTCAGCTAGGCTTAATGAAATGATATTGTGCCGCAAACTGGTCTGACCATAAAGTTTTTTTGCAAAAAAAAGCACCATCATGTGCTTTTTAATATTCTAAAATCAGTTACACGTTGAAAAAATGCTGCTGGTAAACCTTCAACTCGGCGATTGATTCTCGAATATCATCGAGCGCTAAATGCACGCCTTTTTTTTCAACTTTATCTAACACTTGTGGTTTCCAACGGCGAGCTAATTCTTTCACGGTACTGACATCAAGATTGCGATAATGAAAGTACTCTTCAAATTCAGGCATATACTTGTTAATAAAGCGACGATCTTGGCCAATACTATTACCACACATAGGTGAAACACCTTTAGGCACATATTGCGCTAAAAACTTCATCGTTTCGGCACTCGCTGTTGATAAATCCGTTGTACTTGCCCGACAACGTTGAGTTAAACCTGATTTACCATGGGTTTCAATACACCATTCGTTCATATTCTCTAATACATGATCTGGCTGGTGAATCGCAAAAACAGGCCCTTCCGCGAGAATATTTAACTGACTATCGGTGACTATACTGGCAATTTCTAAAATAACATCATGCTCAGGCTCTAACCCTGTCATCTCTAAATCTAACCAAATTAAATTGCTATCGCTGCAAGACATATTCGTCCCTTAACCTTTATTACCACTTGTTTTGAGCAATTCAAACACAAGTATTAGATGAATTATGATTTTGTCAGTATAATACGTGAGAATTAACTTCGATTGAAACACTTTTATCTGACGCGGTGTTTTAATGTAACTATAGACAATATGAAAATATCACGTGGCAAAAGCTAAAAAACTGACCAAAGGCCAAGTTCGGCGTATTAAAGCAAACCAAGCAAAAAAACTAAGCAACAAAGCCGAAAAAATTCAGTGGCAAGATGATGAGCTTGGTGAAGCACAATCTGGCACTGTGATCAGTCGCTTTGGTCAACATGCCGATATTGAAGCTGATGACGGCTCCATCTATCGCTGTAATATGCGTCGCTCAATCGATTCTCTCATTTGTGGTGATAAAGTCGTCTGGCGTCAAGGTAAACAAACCGAGCATAGCATCTCAGGTGTCATTGAAGCAGTACATGAAAGAAGCTCTGTGTTGAGCCGACCAGACGTTTATGATGGCGTTAAACCAATTGCCGCCAATATTAGTCAAATCATTATTGTCTCTTCCGTGTTACCCGCTTTTAATGCCGACATTATTGACCGTTACTTAGTTGCTGCGGAAAATACAGGTATTGAGCCAATCATCCTACTCAATAAAATTGATTTATTCACCGAAGAAAACCAAAAAGAAATCGAACAACAACTCGATATCTATCGTGATATTGGCTACCGCATCATCTATGTCAGTAACAAAACACAAGCTGGCATTGAGCAATTAAAAGCACAGCTACAAAACAACACCAGTATTTTTGTTGGTCAATCAGGGGTAGGTAAGTCAACACTGACTAACTCATTAATGCCTAATTTATCGGTACATACTCAAGAAGTTTCTGAAAATTCTGGCCTTGGTCAACACACAACGACCGTTGCACGATTGTATCACTTTGCTCAAGGTGGCGATTTAATTGACTCTCCGGGGATCAGAGAATTTGGTTTATGGCACTTAACCCCTGAACAGGTATGTCAAGGCTTTATTGAATTTGCAGATCATTTAGGATTATGTAAATTTAGAGATTGTAAACATCAGTCCGACCCCGGATGTGCTTTAGTTGCCGCCAGTTTAGCTAACCAAGTACACCCAAAACGTTTAGCCAGTTTTCAAAAAATATTAAACAGTTTAAATGAAAACACCTTAACTTCTCGCTTTAACTAGGAGCTATTGATCTTCACTTTGATAATTTTGCATATACTGAACGTCATTTAACTGATGTTGCGTTACTTCGGAATCATCAAGCAATATTTAAGTGACAATAATGCGTAAATCACGTTTAATTGTCCCAAAAAGGTTACAGCCACAAATAATTACATAGGAAAAATCAGTGTCTCTCGATAAAATTAAAATTGCCCTTCAATATGTGATGCCCAAACACGGTATTTCTCGATTAGTTGGTAAATTCGCTGCTGCTGAAGCAGGGTGGTTGACCACAAAGGCAATCAAATGGTTTATTAAAGCTTACGATATCAATATGTCCGAAGCTAAACTACAACACGCTGAAGACTTTAACACTTTTAATGACTTTTTTACCCGTGAGCTAGCCGACGGTGCGCGCCCGATTGATATGACACCCAATACCATATGCTATCCAGTTGATGGCGCCATTAGCCAGCAAGGTGAGATTGTTGATGGACAATTAATACAAGCAAAGGGGTTTAACTACAGCCTGACCAGTTTACTTGGCGGTGATGAAGCCACCGCGGCGCCATTTCAAGGGGGTAAGTTTTCCTGTATCTATTTGGCTCCTAAAGATTACCACCGAATTCATATGCCAATGGCGGCCACTTTACGAGAAATGATCTACGTGCCGGGCGAGTTATTCTCTGTGAATCCATTAACCGCGAACAATGTCCCTGATTTATTTGCACGTAATGAACGAGTGGTCACCATCTTTGATACCGCACACGGTCAATTAGCCATGGTGCTAGTTGGTGCCACCATAGTGGCTAGTATTGAAACCACTTGGGCAGGAACAATTACTCCTCCGGCAGGCAAAGATATCTTTCGTTGGACATATCCAGCCACAGGTGTTGATGCGGTTCACTTTGAAAAAGGTGATGAAATGGGACGTTTTAAATTAGGCTCAACCGTAATATCTACATTTAGCCCGAATATGGTTGAGTTTAATGCTAACGCTGGACCAAAAACGGTGACGCGCTTAGGCGAACATTACGCCGATATTGTCACTAGCGCAGTAGCGTCGAGCGACTAATGCTGATAATTGCTCATCGAGGGGCGAGTGGTGAATTTCCAGAAAATTCACTGCTCGCATTCGAGCAAGCAATCGAACAAAATTGTGATGGCATTGAACTCGACATTCAATTTCATCAACCCAGTAAAACCTTTATCGTGATCCATGATCAGCATATTATTGCCACCACATCGGTTAAAAAACATATAAATGATTTCAGTTTAGCCCAGCTTATACAACCGCCACTAGGGGATCAGCAACCTATTGTCACTTTAGCACAGGCGTTAAAGCATATTGCCGGCAGGACATTAGTCAATATTGAAGTGAAATCTTCAGCGGGTACTCAGCAAGAAATTACCGAGCAAATAAAATGTTTACAACAAAATATTCAACATGCGCTCATTCACGATCACTTTAACCAAGCACAATTCATTATTTCTTCTTTTAACCACCCATTTTTATATGCTTGCAAAAAAGCACTCCCGAGCATTTCAACGGCAGCACTTATCGCTCACCTTCCTCTTGAAATCGAAAGTTTCACAAAAGCACTAGACTGTCATTACTTAAACTTAGATGTTGCCAGTATAAATCAGCAAATTGTCACTAATGCGCATCAACTCGGTTTAAAAGTGTGGGTTTATACTGTTGATGAGTACTATGACCTAGCCCTTTGTCGCCAACTAAATGTTGACGCTGTATTTACCAACTTTCCTCTTAACAGCCGAACGAGTAAGGCGATTAAATGCCAAAATTAACCGCTGAGAATAAATCAAAATTTAAATAAGAAAACTCAACATGTTACAGATCAAAGAAAAAAATTTACATTTATAGTTGCTCAATTAACCAACACAAGATACGATTAAGTTCGTAATATTTCCGTCATGTTTTATTACTCAACTTATAAATTTTTTATTAAGGAAGTTTGATGGCTCACGAAAACCCTGGTACTAAGCCAACCGAAGCAGAGCTGACGTTACTCAATATACTCTGGAAATTAGGCCCTGCAACAGTTCGTCAGGTGCATGAAGCGGTAAGCGAAACACAAAAAACTGGCTACACCACCGTACTGAAAATATTACAAATTATGCATGAGAAAGCCTTAGTTATCCGTGATGAAAGCAATCGCGCCCATGTATATGCAGCAGCCAATAGCCAAGTACAAACGCAGTCATCATTACTAAAAGATTTAGTCACTAAAGCGTTTGGCGGTTCAACGTCAAAATTAGTTATGCGTGCTTTGGATGAATCCCACAGCAAAGAAGAAATTGCTAACATTCGTCAATTATTAAATGAATTAGAACAACAGGATTAAATAGGAAGGATACTTAGCAGAGTATGATGGAAAGCTTTATCGATAGCCCACAATGGTATAATTTAGCTTTAACCCTGATCCACTTTATTTGGCAAGGGGGCTTGATTGCGCTTGCTCTTAAAATATTATTAATATTAACGCCTTATCATAAAGCCCAGTTACGCTATACTTGGGCAACGCTTGCCATGTTAGCGAGCTTAATTGTTCCTGTTGTCACTTTTATTGCTATCTATCAACCTGATTATCAGCCGATAAGCTATTTTAGCAGTGATATCTCAACAATAATTAATCAACAAACTTTCACCGATAAAGACACTATTACTTGGTATCAAGAAATATTTGATGTCTTACCTTACATTTCACTATTGTGGCTTGCGACTGTTGGTTTACTATCAAGCAAGTTATTGATTGAGTTATATAATGTTAATCGTTTGCCTCAAGTGGCATCAATGGCACCGACGCAAGAACTGACAGAACGATTTGCTGAATTAGTACGAAAAGTGGGTCTGCGTAAAACACCTCGTTTACTGATCTCATTACAAACTGATATTCCTATGGCACTTGGTTGGTTAAAGCCTGTGGTGTTGATCCCTGCCTCGATGTTATCAGGTTTAACGCCTGCACAGCTGGACATGTTAATTTTGCATGAATTAGCCCATGTGCGCCGACATGATTACCTGGTTAACTTTATACAGACGATTGTCGAAACCCTGTTATTTTTCCATCCTGCGGTCAGCTGGATATCAAAACAAATGCGCAACGAAAGAGAATATTGCAGTGATGATGTAGCAGTTAAGATCAGTGGTAACCCTATTGCATACGCAAGAACATTAGCAGATACCGCATCGTTATGTCATCAACACAGGCATCACGCTATCCCCAATATGGCGATGGCGGCTTCTGGCGGCGATCTAAAACAACGCGTTGTACGATTGGTTGATCAGCATCATTGCTCTGCCAAAAATGATTCTGGAAAGTTTTTAGCCACGGTATTAATTGTTTTTTCTGTGGTGGCGGTATTTATCAAACCTTATTTGAACGCTAACGTTATCGACCTCACGTCTGGCCATATTTCATTCTTTCAAACAGCCAACGATTTTATTCAAAAGAAACCCGTTTCAGCTGGTAGTTTGTCAGCAACTTCTATCGCCCGTTTACTGTTACAAAAAGATAAAGAAGGATTAGTCGAGCCAGATGAACAGGTTATCGCTACCGCGAAACAAACCATAATTAAAGACAAAAATTCTGCGGTAGAAAAAGTAGTCAAGCTCGCTGACAAACCAGTGACTTCCACGACAGATGAGACGGGTAATCAAGCTTTATCAGCTCAAGCATCAACAGAAGATGAACAACTTATTGCTTTAACGGTTGAGCAAAATACCAGTAAATCTTCCAAGAGTTCAGTAACTGAACAACTGTTAACCGAGCAAATGGAACAATCAACAGCGGATCAAGCATTTGAACGAACAGATTCTCATCGACAAAAATCGCAGATCCATAATCCATATGCAGAACAGGTTGCAGATCTGGTCAACACTCCCACATACCAAGATAACCAGAGCGAAAATAAGCCTGTAGCAGTTGCGCCAGCTAAAACAAGCCCAAAACCAATTAAAAAACGCCCCCGCTACACTATTACTCGGGCTCAACAACCTGAACAAAAGCAAACGGTTAATATTCGTAAGCCCGCTGAGATCATCGCTTCTCCGGATCCTCGTTATCCCACAAATGCTAAACGTCGCGGTCTTGAGCTTGATGTAAAAATTAATTTCACCATAGATAAGCAAGGTAGGGTGAAAGATATTGTATTTGAGGAAAAAAGTAAGGTGAATTATTTCCGAAATGCAATTCGTAATGCATTATCTAAATGGCGCTTTCTACCAGCAAAATACAATGGTAAGCCGATAGAAAGCAGTATGTCTAAAATATTTTCATTCAGCTTAATGCGTTAGCTTTTTAGCTCGGTGTTTCATTTTTTGTACGATTTCTCGTTGTTCAGCTGTTAATACTTGCAACACTTTATGTCGGGTTTTAGCTCGTGTTAATGCGCCTGCAGTAAACTGCTCATGATATTGATGATGTAAGTTCAAAAATGCTTGCTCATCAAAAACCGCGGCAGCCATAAGCGAGCTAAGTTGCTCTTTAAAATCTTTTTTTGAAGCTTGATGAGTTTTCATCTCCGCTTTACTCTGAATAAATATCGCTTTAATTTGTTGTTTCTGCTCATCGCTCAAGTCAACTAATCGGTTTAATTGCTTTAACTTAGCCCCAACTGAAAACGGCTTGTGATGAGACCCTTGGTGCTCTTGAGGCATTTCATCTCCCCCTTTATGGGCATAACTATTAAAAGAAACAGATGAAGCTATCATGGCAATGAAAGCTGCAACGGTTAGCGTATTATTGATTTTTTTCATGGTTTACACTCCTTAATTAATTATCAAGTACAGTGTAACCATTGCAATGCAAAGAAACGCAAAGCAGTGTAAATGTTCTGTAAAGTTAACTCTTCTGTTTGCCAATTTGTGTATTATTAACGAAGAGCAACAAGGTATTACGTAACGATGAAACAAGATAAACACTTATTGATTATTGACGATGATAAAGCACTGACTGCACTACTCAGTGAGTATTTAGCCCAAGAAGGTTTCCAGATATCTTGCTGTCATGATGGTTTATCAGGTCTTAGCTTAGCCAGAGAAAACAATTATTCATTAATATTGCTTGATGTCATGATGCCAGGTTTAACGGGCTTTGAAGTACTTAAAGCCTTAGGCGGCACGCATAGCACTCCGATACTTATGCTGACCGCTAAAGGTGATGAAGCCGATAAAGTACTAGGTTTAAATCTCGGCGCTGACGATTATCTCGCTAAACCTTTTCAACATAGAGAGTTATTGGCACGGATCAATGCCATTTTACGACGAATTGAAAAAACACAAACACAGCAACAATCCTGCAAGCAATTACTCGTTAATCAGATAGAAGTTAAACCGACAACGCGCGAAGTATTTTGTCATCAACAGAGTATCGAGTTAACTGGCACAGAATATCAAGTACTTACTTTATTGATGGAAAACGTAGGCCAAATCGTTAGTAAACAGACAATCTCTGAACAAGTATTACAGCGAAAGCTAAGCCCTTTTGATCGCAGTATTGATATGCATGTCAGTAATATCCGCCGAAAATTTGCAGTCCATTGCTCTGACGATAAAGTTAAAACTGTGCGTGGTGCCGGCTATATCTTTCTTTCAGGCGAGTAACCCCATGACATTTATTAAAAAATATCTATCCTCAATCGCGGTTAAACTCTTTCTTTCCTTCTGGCTGATCACTATTTTATCCATTTCAATTACCCGCTTTGTCTCCATTCAGTTAGAACAAGAAAGTATTATAGTCCCCGTTGAGCCTAGCGATTTACGGCAACTACAGCGCATTAGCAAAAGAATTGATCATAAACAACCGAGCAGCGTTGAGTCGCTACTTAAGCACATTCCCATGCCAAATAATGTTAATTTATTATTGAAAGAGAATGATTCTTCCACTGTTTACGCTAATGCTAAAAGGCACCTTAGAGGTATTCAGCATTTTTTAGAGAAAAATAACTTAAGTAATGTCAGCACGATCCAGTTTCCTTTTGTCCGCTTAACTGGACCTAAAACCATCAACATTCAAGGCAAAGACTACCTACTCTATATCACCCATCGCACCAGACCACCGGCTATTGGCTCGATTATTATGCAACTCCCCATGTGGATAAGATACTTGATCCCTTTCGTGATCAGTTTCTTATTTTGTTGGATATTAGCCCGTACCCTCACGAGCCCATTAATCGCAATCAAAAAAGCATCAAAAGCCATCGGCAATGGACATTATGATACTCGGGTAGGCAAGGCCGTTAAACGCAGTGATGAAATTGGAGAAATGGCTACTAGCTTCAATCAAATGGCGGAAAAACTTGAAAACAACATTAATGCCCATCAACGCTTACTTGCAGATGTCTCGCATGAATTACGCTCTCCCATGACTCGTCTGCAAATGACATTAGGGCTTATTCAACAAGCCAATCATAATAATCCTACTGTCGATAAGCACCTATTACGCTGCGAGCAAGAAGTTACCCAACTTGATAGCATGATCAGCAATATCTTATCATTATCGCGTATGGAAAATAACTTTCAGGCCATTGAAATTAATGAAATTAACTTAAGCCAATTAATTGAAAAAGTGATTGAGGATAATCAGCTTATCGCCGAAGAAAAAGCGATTACCATTCACTTGAATAACGCAGGTACATTACAGCTTGATGGCAATGCATCATTATTAGGCAGTGCTATCAATAACATTATTATTAATGCCATTAAGTATTGCCAACAAAACGGTACTATTACCATTACCACCTCGGTGTTAAATGACAGCATACGAATCGCTATTGCCGATGATGGCATTGGAGTCGATGAATCTCTATTAGCCAAGTTATTTACCCCGTTTTATCGCGTATCGGATGCACGCGATAGAGACACAGGAGGTACAGGGCTTGGGCTTGCAATAGCCAAACAAGCCGTAGACCTTCACCATGGTAGCATTCAGGCAGCAAATAATCATAGCGGCGGGCTAACGATTACTCTAGAATTACCAATTAAACAGCTTAATCATTAAGGCAATGGATTAAATGTTAAAACGTTTACTGCTTATCGTTTTACCAGTTTGCACTATTGTTGTTTCATTTATGACTCATTCATCACAATTTTCTCAAGCACAACCTCAAGAACAAAATGATGCTATTCAACAATTTTGGCAAGCAGGTATCTTTTCCTCTTTTCAGGGGGTGGACGATAAACGCATTAATTATGCCGCATTTATTCACCAGCCCCAAGCACAGTGCCTAGTGATCTCTCCTGGTCGCTCTGAAAGTTATTTAAAATATCAAGAGCTAGCCTATGAATTGTTCCAGCAGAAAATCAATTTATTCATTATTGATCATCGCGGGCAAGGCTTGTCTGAGCGACTATTAGCGAATCGTTTTAAGGGCTACGTAAAGCATTTTGATGACTATGCAGATGATCTACACTACTTTATTGACAAGATCATTCCGCGTTACTGCCAAAGCCATGCCTTACCCAAAGTACTGGCGCATTCTATGGGGGGAGCGATAACGCTGCGAATGATACAGAAGTATCCAAATACTATTAGCACAGCCTTGTTATCTTCACCTATGATTGCCATTAACAGTGGTGGCTTACCTTTATGGCTCGCAAAATGGCTGGTTGAAGGAGGCCTGTTTTTAAATACCTTAATCAGTAATGATGCATGGTATTTTCTCGGTCAAGGTGACTATCAAAGTATTGCATTTGCCGACAATAAACTGATGCACTCACCAGAAAGATACCAAGCATTTATCGATTTATATCAACAAGTTCCGGAGTTACAACTTGGCGGCGTCACTTTCAATTGGCTCAAACAAGCGTTAACAGCTCACCAGCAGTTATTTGCTGAACTTGATAAAATCACGACTCCTTTAACCATTTTACAAGCAGGCAAAGATACAATTGTTGATAATCAAGCTCAAAAAGCGTTTTGTTCTGCACTAAACCAAGTCAGATCCGATACTTGTCAGTCATTGATTGTTATCGAAGACGCCTATCACGAAATATTATTTGAACAAGATAGTTATCGAGAGCAAGCACTCAGAGCCATTAAAAAATGGCTTGAGCAATAATCCCCGTTATTAAATTATTTCTTTGGTTCGCAACTCATGATCAACCACGGAAGATGGGTCGTGGTGAATAAACACTTCACAAGGGGCTAAGGCTTGCTCAATCTCTTTTTCAATCGTCTCCCCTATGCTATGAGCTTCAAGCAGGGATAAGTCATCATCAAGTTCTAAGTGAAACTGAATAAAGCGTTGATGCCCCGCTTGTCTTGTCCGCAATTCATGCATACCCAATGCTTTGTCATGGGTTAAAATGATTGCTTTTATTTTATCGACTTCTTCGGCTGAAAGTTCATGATCCATGAGGTGATGTACACTCATCCATATAATTTTTCCTGCACCAAGCATTAAGTGAATACCCACTATCAAGGTAAAAACACCATCGGCTTTATCCCAATAGCCTTGGCTTAAAAACAGTGCCGCTAACACGCCTAAATTTAAGATGAGATCTGATTGATAATGTAATGAATCAGCACTGATCGCTAATGATTTCGTCTTTGCAATGACTATTTTTTGTAAAACCACTAAAGCTAACGTTAATACGATAGCAATAATACTGACCCAAATCCCTACTTCACTATGCACTATCGCTTTTGGGGTGATCACCCGCTCAACACCGTTGATAATCAATAACAGCGCAGACCCCAAAACAAAAGCGGCTTGCACTAAGCCCGCCAAACTTTCGGCCTTCCCATGACCAAATTTATGTTCTTGATCCGCCGGTGCTAAAGCAAAACGTAAAATCACCACATTCATCAGCGAAGCAAATAAATCTAACATGGAATCAGTCGCCGAGGCTAACATGGCACTTGCATCTGTCATTAGCCAGGCATATAACTTTAACACCACCAATACTAAAGCAACCGCAGTTGCAGAAAGGGCCGCCAATCGAACCCAAAAGTCATAGGTTTGTTTAGTTGAATTCATAAACTTCCTGTATCAAATCATCTATCGTTACTACTAACTGCGTTAATTAATAGCTATCTATGTTTGTTCTATGCTATGCGCAAGGTATAATTATATCGAATTTTTCTCAAGAGATTATCAGATGTTAGACGTTGTGCTTTTTCAGCCACAAATTCCACCTAATACTGGCAACATTATTCGATTATGCGCCAATACAGGTTTTAGGTTACACCTTATTGAGCCATTAGGCTTTGATCTAGATGATAAAAAACTTCGCCGCGCAGGATTAGACTATCATGAATTTGCTGCGATAAAACGTCACAGCAATTACCAAGCTTTTCTTGAAGCAGAACAACCAAAACGAGTATTAGCCATCACCACAAAAGCGAGTAATTATTATGGAGATGTAAGCTTTGCTGAAGGTGACTATATTTTAATGGGCTCAGAAACAGCTGGTTTACCCGATGAAGTTAGGCAACAAATTCCCCAACAGGATAAAATTCGCATTCCTATGCTTGAAGGTAGTAGAAGCATGAACCTGTCTAACGCGACAGCTGTTATTATATTTGAGGCTTGGCGTCAATTAGGGTTTGCTGGCTCAGTTTAACGCTTAACGTAATTAAACATTTGAGTAACGCGAGCGCTACTCAAATGTCCGTTCGCGAGATAATAAGTCAGATGCCGCAACTCGTGCTTCTTTGTTGCAATATAATACTTGGTAAACCTGCTCGACTATTGGCATCTCAACACCTAAGCGTTGCGCCAACATATAGACTTCTTTGGTATTGCGATAACCTTCAACTACTTGACCAATATCTTCCATCGCCTGCTCAACAGAACTGCCTTGCCCTAAGGCTAAGCCAAACCGTCGATTACGTGACTGATTATCGGTACAGGTTAATACTAAATCGCCTAAGCCTGCCATTCCCATAAAGGTTGAAGGCTCAGCATTTAATGCCTCACCTAAGCGTGTCATTTCAACTAAGCCTCGAGTGATCAACGCTGTACGAGCATTGGCGCCAAAACCAATACCATCAGCCATACCCGCCCCAATCGCGATAACATTTTTAACCGCACCACCTAGTTGTACGCCAACAAAATCATTATTGGTGTAGACACGGAAGGTTTTTTCACAATGCAGTAAATCTGACAACTCACTCACAAAGGCGTTATCAGTAGATGATAATGAAATTGCTGTCGGCAACCCTGCTGCCATTTCCTTAGCAAAGGTAGGGCCAGAAAGCACCGCTAAAGAAACCTCGTCACCGAGAATATCACGAGCAACATCTTGTAATAAATTGCCTGTATCGGGATCTAAACCTTTAGTTGCCCATGCAATTTTCGCATTTGACCGTAATAGTGGTTTAATTTGTTTTAGCATGTCACCAAACGCATGGCTTGGTACCACCACTAAAATATTATCACTCGCCTGCACAGCTTGTGATAAATCACTTGTCAAAGCTAATGCCTGGGGAAAGCAACTGCCAGGCAAATACTTTTCATTACTACGCGTATTAGCCATCTGTTCAACATGATCAGTATTTCTGCCCCATAGAAGCGTTTGGTGACCATTTCGCGCAAAACAAATAGCCAGTGCGGTACCATACGATCCCGCACCAATCACACTAATTTTAGCCAATGGCTCAGTCATCGATTAGTGAGTTTCTGAACTTGCAGGTGCTTGCTCAGCTTGTTGTTCTTGCGAACGTTGCTGGACATACGACGCATACAAAGCATCAAAATTAACAGGTGCTAAGTTGATCTGTGGGAATGAACCACGATTCACTAAGCTCGCCACTGCTTCACGTGCATAAGGGAACAAAGTAGATGGGCAAAATGCACCAATAGTGTGTGCCAGTTGTGACGCAGGCAAATTACCAATAGTGAAAATACCCGCTTGTTGTACTTCCGCTAAAAACGCCGTTTGATCACCTACTGTAGCAGTCACTGTCAATGCTAATACAACTTCATAAGTATCATCAGTTAATTTCGCAGAACGCGTATCTAAGTCTAATTTTAACTCAGGTTTCCACTCTTGTTGAAAAATAGCTGGAGAATTAGGAGTTTCAAAAGAAATATCTTTGGTGTAAACACGTTGAATTGCAAATTGTGGCGCCGCTTGTTCTGCATTACCTTCGGTGCTGTTTTGGTTTTCGTCAGCCATTTTCTTCTTCCTATTGCTATGCGTTTCGCATGATAAATTTTAAATATTGAATGATAAAACAAGTACGCTATAGCGACTTATTCAACCATAAATCGAGTTGGTTTTGACCGTGTAGAGCGTATAAATCATCACAACCACCAACATGTTGGTCATGGATAAAGATTTGTGGAACCGTATAGGCGCCATTGCTACGTTCGATCATTTCTTCACGTAGCTTAGGATCATAACTAATATCAATTTCGTTATATTCCACCCCTTTTTGTTTGAGTAACATTTTCGCTCTCATACAAAAGCCACAAGTCATTTTACTGTATATTTCTACCGCCATTATCGACCTACTACTTAACAGTCATTTATTTTTTTACAACAGGCAATCCTGCTCCCGTCCAAGCGTTCATACCACCTTTCAACAAACTCGCTTTACTAAAGCCTGCTTTATAAAGTTGATTGGCCACTTTAGACGCAGTGATACCCGCCGTACATACCACTATAATGGGTTTATCTTTATATTTTTCAAGAGTGGCAAAGTCATTATTATTAACTTTCTCCGTCGATAGATGTTTTGCATCGATAATATGACTAGCCTTAAAATCTTTTTCTGTTCGAATATCAACAACAACACCATCCTCACGATTGACTGACAAGGTCAATTCTTGTGGGCTTAATTGCTTTATTGGTGATAACTTGATTTTAATGCTAGTAACGATGATCGCGATAAAAATACCGACCCAAGCAGCACTTAATATTGGGTGATTTGATAAAAAAGTTATAAATTGTTCCATAAACTATTCAATTGTGATTCACAAAAATTTTCGACAGTATACAGCCAAGTGCATTTTTTTACAGCTATATAGACACATTTATCGCAGCTTGGCGATGAAAATCACCTTGCGGCATTTAGATAGAACAATTTTATCTAGTAAGGTTACAGCAATTACACTATAGCCTTGATACAATAACGCTCATATTAACTATGAACCTAATCGAATAATTGGAAGTAGTATGCCAAACAAAAAATCCACTGTACTTATTATCTTAGATGGCTGGGGTTATCGTGAAAACCAAGACTCCAATGCCATTTACCATGCTAATACCCCGGTACTCGATAAGTTAATACGCGATTACCCAAATATGCTGATTGATACTTCTGGTATGGCGGTTGGTTTGCCTGACGGACAAATGGGTAACTCTGAAGTTGGTCACGTCAACTTGGGCGCGGGCCGTATCGTTTATCAAGACTTCACCCGTATCACCAAAGCAATAGCAGATAAAGAATTCTTCGATAACCCAGCCTTATGCCAAGCCGTTGATAAAGCGGTTTCAAATGACAAAGCCGTTCACATTTGTGGCTTAATGTCACCAGGTGGCGTACATAGTCACGAAGATCATATTTTTGCCATGATTGAACTGGCTCATCAACGTGGTGCGAAGCAAATATATTTGCACGCTTTTTTAGATGGTAGAGACACCCCACCTAGAAGTGCGCAAGCTTCATTAAGTAAAGCGCAAGAAAAATTTGCTGCACTAAATTGTGGTCAAATCGCATCGATTGTTGGACGCTACTATGCCATGGATAGAGACCAACGCTGGGATCGTGTTGAAACCGCGTATAATTTAATGACCTTAGGCGCAAGTGAATACCAATTTGATAATGCTGTTGATGCATTACAAGCCGCCTATGAACGTGATGAAAACGATGAGTTTGTCAAAGCTTCTGCCATCACAAACAAGCAAGGTGAAACCATCCACTTAAATGACGGTGACAGCTTAATTTTTATGAATTTTAGAGCCGATCGTGCCCGTCAGTTTACCCGTAGCTTTGTTCAACAAGACTTTGATGGCTTTGATCGAAAAACTACGCCAGCCTTAGCTGACTTTGTAATGTTGACCGAATATGCCGCTGATATCAAAACAAGCTGTGCGTTCCCACCAGCCAAATTAGAGAATGTATTGGGCGAGTGGTTAGAAAAGCATGATAAAACTCAGCTACGTATCTCCGAGACAGAAAAATACGCCCATGTCACCTTCTTCTTTAGTGGTGGTAAAGAAGATACCTTTAACGGCGAGCAACGTATTTTGGTTCCATCTCCTCAGGTAGCGACTTATGATTTGCAACCAGAAATGAATTCAACCTTGTTAACCGATAAGCTTGTCGCTGCGATTGAAAGTGGGGAACATGACTTTATTGTCTGTAACTATCCTAATGGCGATATGGTCGGCCACACTGGAAAATTTGATGCGGCAGTAAAAGCTTGTGAAGCGGTCGATCAAAGTATTGGACGAGTGATTAAGGCATTGCAAAACACCGGTGGTGAATGTTTGATCACTGCCGACCATGGCAATGCAGAACAAATGGCAGATAGCCAATCAGGTCAAGCCCATACCGCTCATACATGCGAACCAGTACCCCTTATTTATTTTGGTCGTCATGCAATACCCGCTAGCAAAGGAGCGCTTAGTGATATCGCCCCAACCATATTAAATTTGATGGGCATGGCACAACCTGATGAAATGACAGGTTCTAATTTGATGGAGCTTGATTCATAATACTTTCGCGTTAAGTGGATTCCCGACAGTAGATATGATGATAAAACAATCGATTATAGTTAAAAAACTAGCCTTGTCTCGGTTGAGATTAGCGCTAGTTTTTTTTGTGCAACTGATTACCCTTAGCATTATGGCGAGTTTTTCGCTAGTTGCCCAAGAGTCGACTAACGATAAACTTGAACAAGTTAAAAAAGAGATCAACCAACAAAAAGATACCATCAAAGCCGTCGATTTAAAGCGACAACAACTATTAGCTCAATTAAAGAAAAATGAATTGGCCATTGCTAAAGTCAGTAAATCACTGAATGCTACTCGCCAATCCCTCAATGCGACTCAACAAAAGCTCAGCGAACTGAAGCAAGAAAAACAACAGTTAACCGCCGAAAAAAAACAACAGGAAGTCATATTAGCGCAACAATTACGCGCCGCTTATTCCACGGGTAATCATGATTACCTCAAGCTGTTATTAAACCAAGAAGAGCCGGGTAAAGTACAACGCACCATTAGCTATTATCAGTACCTCAATAAAGCACGTATTAAAGAAATTGATCATTACCAAGCAACCATCGAAAAGCTCATTGACATCACCAACGAGCAACAGCAACAATCTCAACTATTGAGCCAATTACAACGGAAACAAAAAGATCAAAAGGCCTCATTACAAGCCAAAAATACCGCTCGCCAACAAACGATAAATCAACTTAATCATCAGTTACTCAGTTCGAAACAACAACTGGCAAAACTGCAACAGGAAGAAGAAAACCTCACCCAAGCCTTAGCCCGCATGGCGAGATTAAGTAAACAAGCCATTGATCTAAATGGCTTAGATAAGCTAAAGCGACAATTATCTTGGCCCGTTAAAGGGCGCATAAGCCGAAGCTTTGGCTCTCGTAAGCAAGGCTACTTAAAATGGAAAGGCGTATTATTATCAGCGCCTGTTGGCCGTGAAGTCAAAACCATTCACCATGGCACAATCTTATTTTCTGACTGGTTAAAAGGTTACGGGCTAGTCACCGTAGTTGATCACGGCAAAGGCTATATGAGTTTATATGGCCATAATCAAGCGTTACTTAAATCTGTTGGCGATCGTGTTGAAACAGGAGAGCCTATTGCACTTGTTGGCCAAAGTGGTGGACAAAGCCAATCAGCCCTTTACTTTGAAATTCGCCATAATGGCCAAGCCGTCAACCCTAAACTATGGTGCAAATAACAAGGATTGAACTTCATCGTCTATCTCTGACACAGTTATTGCTCGATTAAGCTAAAACTAACTGATAAGCTATCACTTTATTTTTGTCTTGCTGTTTTATTTTGCGTACTTTAATTACCTTAGCCCTGTTACTTTTATCTCACATTTGCTTGGCGGAACAGGCGAAAGTTGCAATTATTATTGATGATATTGGCTATCGAAAAACCGATAGTCATGTACTAAAGCTTCCTGGCAATCTAACCCTAGCTATTTTACCGCATACCCCATTTGGTCCAAGCTTAGCTAAAAAAGCTTATGAGCAAAATAAAGATGTAATTTTACATATTCCAATGGAATCAGAGAGTGATAAATTACTAGGGCCAGGTGCGTTAATTTCCTCTATGGATGAACAAGCAATAAGGGATAGTTTACAAGCCTCTTTTGACGAAATCCCCTTTGCCATTGGTATTAATAACCATATGGGTAGCAAACTCACTCAGCAATACTCACCGATGGCGTGGACCATGCGTTACCTCAAAGATCATCAGTTATTATTTGTTGATAGCGTCACCACACAACACTCTAAAGCACGAAAAATAGCGCGTCATTATGGCGTGCCCAGTTTAAGTAGGCATTTATTTCTAGATAATCAATTAACTCAAACATACATCAGTGGCCAATTCGCTCAATTAGTACGTCAGGCAAAAAAATATAAACGCGTGGTGGCAATTGCCCATCCTCACCCAGAAACTGTCACCGCATTAAGTTATTTAATTCCTCAATTAGCAAGTCACGACATAGAACTAGTCGGTATCTCTGAGCTATTGCCGCCAAAAATCAACGAACAACAATTATTACACACAGATTAGTAGCTAAAGGCATATCTTAGTTGGGCGATAAAAGAACTTTGTTATTACCTCATAACACGATTAAAATACCAAGAGTATTTAGACAATAAATTTAAGGACATCATGAAAGTTACCGTATTTGGCGTTGGCTATGTCGGCTTAGTACAAGCAGCTGTACTAGCCTCTGTTGGACACGATGTAATGTGTGTCGATCTTGATGAGAATAAAATCGACAACCTTAAAAAAGGAATCATTCCTATTTACGAGCCTGGCTTAACCCCGCTGGTTGAAGAAACCTATCAAAATGGCTTACTACACTTTACCACTGATGCACAAGAAGGCATTGAACACGGCATTCTTCAATTAATTGCCGTAGGCACGCCGCCTGATGAGGATGGTTCCGCGGACCTTAAATATGTATTAGCCGTGGCTGAAACCATTGCTACTCATATGAATGAAAGCAAAATCATCGTAAATAAATCAACCGTACCGGTAGGCACCGCAGATAAAGTGTCGGCTAAAGTTAACGAGGTGCTTGCTAAGCGTGCTGTAAATATTGATTTTGATGTGGTTTCAAACCCTGAATTTTTAAAAGAAGGTGCCGCCGTTAGTGACTGCATGAAGCCAGATCGCATTGTTGTCGGCACAGAAAACAAACAATCACGACAAGCAATGCGTGAGCTATATGCGCCATTTAATCGTAATCATGATCGCATGATATTTATGGATGTTCGCTCCGCTGAACTCACAAAGTATGCCGCAAATTGCATGCTGGCGACTAAAATTTCGTTTATGAATGAAATGTCTAACTTAGCGGAATTATTAGGGGCTGACATTGAAGCCGTCAGACATGGTATTGGCTCAGATTCTCGTATTGGTTATCAATTCATATATCCAGGCTGTGGTTATGGCGGTTCTTGCTTCCCTAAAGATGTACAAGCACTGATTCGTACGGCCAATGGCATTGATTACCAACCAGCGTTACTCGAAGCGGTTGAGTCAGTCAATTACGCACAGAAGCAAAAGCTCTTCAAGCATTTGCATCAACATTTTAATGGTGATTTATCCGGCAAAACTATCGCACTATGGGGGCTTTCATTTAAACCACAAACCGATGATATGCGTGAAGCGTCATCAATCGTGTTAATGAACGCCTTATGGGAAGCAGGCGCAAATGTTCAGGCTTATGATCCTGAAGCCATGGAAGAATGCCAACGTATTTTTGGTCACCGAGAAGATTTGGCGCTTATGGGGACCAAAGAATCTGCCCTTAAAGGCGCTGATGCACTAGTGGTCTGTACTGAGTGGAGTCAATTTAGAGCGCCAGATTTTCAATTAATCGCCCAATCGCTTAGTCATAACGTGATTGTTGATGGTCGCAACCTTTACGATCCTCAGCTATTAAAAGCTCGTGGTTTTGCCTATTATGCCATTGGTCGTGGTGATAGCGTTAAAAAGGTCAACTAATGAAATATTTAGTCACCGGCGCTGCTGGTTTTATTGGCTACTATGTCGCAAAAGCGCTCTGTGAGCAGGGACACCAAGTTATCGGCTTAGATAATCTGAATGATTACTACCATGTAAAGCTTAAATTGGCACGTTTGGCGCAACTAAAACAAGATGCTAACTTTTCATTTATTCAGCTTGACCTTGCTGATCGACAAGGTATTGCATCCTTGTTTAAACAAGAGGGGTTTAATCGTGTTATCCATTTAGCAGCCCAAGCGGGTGTCAGGTACTCAATTGATAACCCAATGGCATATGCCGATGCAAATTTAATCGGTCACTTAACCATATTAGAAGGCTGTCGCCAGCATAATGTCGAACATTTAGTCTACGCATCCTCCAGCTCAGTTTATGGGTTAAATGCCAAAACCCCATTTTCAACATCAGACAGTGTTGACCACCCTATTTCACTCTACGCAGCAACAAAGAAATCCAATGAGTTGATGTCGCATACCTATTCACATTTATATGGCATTCCAACTACCGGCTTGCGCTTTTTTACTGTGTATGGCCCTTGGGGTCGACCTGATATGGCGTTATTTAAATTTACCAAAGCGATAATTGAAGGCAATGCTATTGATGTTTATAACCACGGCGATATGCGCCGTGATTTCACTTATATCGATGATATCGTAGAAGGCATCCTTCGTATTCAGGCTATTATTCCTCAAGCGGATCTAAATTGGTCAGTGGATAGCGGCGCTGCGTCAAACAGTTCGGCCCCCTACAAAATATTCAATATTGGTAATGGTAATCCAGTTAAACTGCTCGATTTTATTGAATCACTTGAGCAATCGTTAGGGCTCAAAGCAGAAAAAAATCTGCTACCGATGCAAGCAGGTGATGTCTATCAAACTTATGCGGATGTCGAGGATTTATTTAAAATCACGGGTTATAAGCCTTCGGTTAAAGTAGCTGATGGTGTTGAAGCCTTTGTCCGGTGGTATAAAAACTTCTACCAAAAACACTAATATCTCGGTTAAATTTATTTACCGATTAAATGCTATGTTATTTTTTTTCAGTAATTCGATAACATATTTCACTGGGATCGCATAGGTAATACCGCTTGGATTACTAATCACTCCTTCTTTAGTTTTTTGCACAAAAACTTTATTAATCACGCCTATCACGCGGCCAGTATCAATGTTGTATAATGCGCTGCCACTATTACCAGGATAAGCCGTGGCATCTAGCTGATACACTAAATAGGGATCGCGTAATCGTTTTAGCATGGCAATATTAATCTGCCTTGCATCTTGCACAGGGGCAATAGTCGGTGTGATGCTGGCAATGATGCCGCGATGTGTTACTGGATATAAGCCCAAAACCGCACCAATAGGAAAACCAGTAAAAGCGACGTCACTTCCTTCTGCAGAGTATTCATGACTCGCCAGTTGCATCGCTGGTAGGGGTTGTCCTTCCACCGCCAACACAGCTAAATCATATTTGCGAGAAAAATCCACTAACCGAGCTTTTCTCACTTTAGCATTTTTGCCTAAGCCAACAAAGACAGCGAGTTGTTGTAATAATTTCACATCAAGTTCATTAGCAACAACATGATAATTAGTAACCACATAGTTACCATTACCCACAACAAACCCAGTGCCCATTAACTGGTTCTGAGGCCTTCCTGTTGGCGTATGCACACCAACACCGACTACCGAAAGTTTGATCTTAGCTAACGTGGTAACTAAATCCCCCCAAGCACTGAAATTTACTACAAATAGTAATGTTACCAATAAACTCTTGTACACCTTCATTTTCCTTAAAAAGATTAATCGTAATATTTTTGTGCAGCTTTCCTGATCCTTTACCATAATAATATAGGTAACAATAAGTTAGTATGACTGATAAGTGAATATCATGGAAAAGAAAAAAATTGTGCCCATCTTAGCAGGGGGAGGGACTCGACTACCGGCCCATGCAGGCATTTTACAAGCGTTAGAAGAATATAATATTGACTTTGACAATATTGTTGGCGTCTCTGGTGGCAGTATCATTAGTAGCCTATATGCATCTGGCCTCACGCTTGCTGAGGTTAAGCACATTGCACTTAATACTAACTATAATCAGTTTCGAGAATTTTCATTAATTAAGCTCATCCGAAATGGCGGATTAAGTTCTGGCGATGTATTTGAGCGCTGGATTGATCGATTACTAGACGGAAAAACCTTTAAAGAAATGGATTATAACCTACATGTTGTCGCGACTGATGTAGCTCGCGGTAAGCCAGTCATCTTTAATAAGGAGCAAACCCCTGACGTTAAGGTATCGCTAGCTGTACGCTTTTCAATGTCAATTCCACTGGTATTTAGTTTTAAAAAATTTAAAGATCACTTAATGGTCGATGGTAGTATCCTATCCGAAGATGCCCTGCACCGTGACTGGGCGGATGATGGCACCCCCGTCATTTGTTTTAGACTAAAAGGTGACTACGAATATGATGAAGTGAAAACCAATGGCATCTTTCCAATTGTGCAATATATCAGTTTATTAATACGCACCTTTATGACCACCATCTCTCGTGAATATATTAATGATGCCTTCTGGCATAACACTGTGGTGATCAATACCGGTACTTCGTCAGCCGTAGACTTCACCATGACACCCGCTCAAAAAGAAGCCCTTTATTTCAAAGGTTACCACACCGTAAACAAAATATTACCGATGAAAATCCGCAGCTTATAACAAATAAATTACCTAACAATTAAACAAACTGAGAGCAGATAATTTTTTATCATTATCACTCAGTTATCGCTAGTTTAATTAAATTATTATCGTTACAATGAAAATATTGTTAATTTTTTGTAGCAGATAATAATTTAAACATTTGCTTGGAGTTAGAATGGAACAGATATCAAATGCCAAAGTTGCTGTCATCGGGCTAGGCTATGTAGGATTACCTCTTGCAGTTGAATTTGGAAAGAAATTTAACACGATAGGTTTTGATATTAATCAGGCACGTGTCGCGGAATTAAATCAAGGCTTTGATCGTACATTAGAAGTAGAAAATGAAGAACTTACCTCAGCTAAACAACTTAAATGCTCAAACCTACCTGAAGATATTCAAGGATGTGATTACTATATTGTAACTGTCCCAACTCCAATAGATGATCATAAGCAACCAGACTTAACTCCCCTGAGAAAAGCATCTGAACTATTAGGAAAAGTCATTAACAAAGGAGCAACTGTTATCTATGAATCAACAGTTTACCCTGGAGCAACAGAAGAAGCTTGTGTCCCTATTTTAGAACAAGTGTCTGGGTTAGTGTTTAATCAAGATTTTTTTGTCGGTTACTCACCAGAACGAATTAATCCCGGCGATAAAACTCATCGATTACCTAGCATACTAAAGGTAACCTCTGGTTCAACTCCTGAGGTGGCAGAGAAAGTAGATGCTTTATATCGTACAATTATTACCGCCGGCACCTATAAAGCATCATCAATTAAAGTCGCAGAAGCAGCAAAAGTTATCGAAAATACTCAACGCGACGTTAACATTGCCTTAATTAATGAGCTATCCATCATATTCAACCGTTTAGGCATAGACACCTTAGAGGTGCTTGAAGCTGCAGGCACTAAATGGAATTTCTTACCTTTTCGCCCTGGCCTAGTCGGTGGACACTGTATCGGTGTCGATCCCTATTATTTAACACATAAAGCACAGGCAGTTGGCTACCACCCAGAGATGATATTAGCGGGCAGAAGACTCAACGATAGTATGGGTGAATACGTCGTTTCACAGCTTGTAAAAGGCATGTTAAAAAAACGCATTCAAGTCGAGCAAGCCAATGTACTGGTGATGGGCCTGACCTTTAAAGAAAACTGTCCTGACTTACGTAATACTAAGGTTATCGATATTGTTCGTGAACTTAAAGAATATAATATTAATGTCGACATTGTGGATCCACTATGCGCTAGCGAAGAAGCAGAACATGAATACAGTGTTTCACTTACCGAAGTGCCCAAAGAGGATCACTATGATGCGATAGTATTAGCTGTAGCTCATGACCAATTTAAATCTTTAGGTATCGAGAAGATCAGAGCTTACGGTAAGGCTAACCATGTATTGTACGATCTAAAATGTATTTTAGATAAATCTCGTGTCGATATGCGTTTGTAAGTTTCATAATATAATAGGAAAAGTTTGTGACTAAGTTTGAACAAGTTAAGCAAGATCTTCTTCATCAACCGAAAACTTGGCTAATTACTGGCGTTGCTGGTTTTATAGGCTCAAATTTATTAGAGCAACTATTAACCCTGAACCAAACAGTCATAGGGCTTGATAATTTTGCTACTGGCTATCAAAAGAATTTAGATGAAGTTTGTGACATCGTTTCAAATGAACAGTGGCAGCGTTTTACCTTTATTGAAGGGGATATTAGAGATTTTGATACCTGTCTCTTGGCCAGTAATAATGTTGACTATGTTTTACACCAAGCGGCTCTAGGTTCTGTACCAAGATCCATCGCAGATCCGATTACGACAAATTCAGCGAATATTACCGGTTTTCTCAATATGCTAGAAGCAGCGAAACAAAATAATGTCAGTAGTTTTGTTTATGCGGCAAGTAGCTCAACATACGGCGACCACCCCGCGCTGCCAAAAGTGGAAGAAAATATCGGCAATCCCCTATCACCTTATGCGGTAACAAAGTACGTTAATGAATTATACGCAGATGTCTATGCGAGAACATATAATTTCAAATGCATAGGTTTACGATATTTTAATGTCTTTGGTCGTAGACAAGATCCCGATGGTGCCTACGCTGCCGTGATTCCAAAATGGACAGCTGCCATGATCAAAGGTGAACAGGTCTATATCAATGGTGATGGCGAAACTAGCAGGGACTTTTGCTATATTGCGAATACCGTACAAATGAACATTCTTGCTGCCACAGGGGCTGATGGAGCCAAAGCCCATGTATATAATGTCGCAGTAGGAGATAGAACTACCTTAAATGAACTTTTTGATTCAATAAAAAACGCATTAGCCACCAACAAAGTCAACGTCAGCAAAAAAGCTGAATATAGAGACTTTAGGCAAGGTGATGTCCGTCACTCTCAGGCAAATGTAGATAAAGCACGTAAAAACCTTGGGTACCAACCATCCCACCGTATCAAAGATGGAATAGCTGAAGCCATGCCATGGTACTTAAAAAATGTAAACTAATTATATCGTAATAATTATTCTCTGACGTTAATGATTTACCACGGTAGTTATCTATACTGTACTAGTAACATTTAAAGTAATTACCAAAAAAGTGAGCTACCTGGGAGCAAAAAGCTAAATGAGTTGGAGCAAAAAACTCTTGAATACACCTGTTGTGGGTGAAATGACCAAGAAAATAGTGTCAATGAAAGTAAATCATGACGCTAAAAATATTGCTGAGCATTTTACACAGTTTTTAGCTCCGGAAGTCGCCTCCACACCAGAGTTAAGAGAAGAAGTGTTTCGAATTCGCCATAATGTTTATTGTGAAGAATTAGCATTCGAACAAATCAAAGAAGAAGGACAAGAAAAAGACGAGTTTGATGATCAGTCTATTTTCTCAATGATCAAACACAAGCCTTCTGATATTTATACCAGTTGCGTGCGTGTTGTGCAGTCTCGTAATAATGATGAATTGTTACCTATGGAAAAGTACTGTCTAGACGCTATTCAAAATAAAGAGTTGCATCCTAGTAATTTTGCAAGAAATGAGATTTGTGAAATATCCCGACTAGCGGTAAAAGCAGATTTTAGGCGACGTGCAACAGATAAATTTAAAGGTTCTGCTACTGGTGCCATTAGTGAATCTACCTATTCAGAAACTGAGCTACGTTGTTTTCCTTTTATTGCTATCGGTTTGTATATGGCGGCCGCCACTATGGCAATCAATACAGGCATGAACCATGTATACGTTATGATGGAACCAAGGCTTGCTCGCAGCATGAAATTTGTCGGGATAAAATTCATTCAAATTGGCGAGGCCATTGACTATCATGGGCTAAGAGCACCTTACTATATTAACCCCAACATTTTCTTAGAAAATTTAACGCCTGGGTTTTCAGCGTTATTCCTATCAATTAGAGAAGACATTTGCCAACAATTACCAAAAATTAACTAAGTCTAAAAACATCGTTTGTTTGATAAGAATATTAAGTATCAGCAATTTCTATGTGGCACTTTTCAAATTTATCTATCATTATATTGATAAATTAACTTTTA
Source organism: Thalassotalea sp. G2M2-11 (assembly GCF_017168195.1). Taxonomy (GTDB): domain Bacteria; phylum Pseudomonadota; class Gammaproteobacteria; order Enterobacterales; family Alteromonadaceae; genus Thalassotalea_E. Next base: position 291,356 of record NZ_JADNYL010000001.1, on the reverse strand, counting down.
CAATCAATAAGGGCTAATATGTTCAACTACCAACAAGCATTCTCTCGCAATATTGGTTGGGTAACTGAGCACGAACAGCAGCAATTAAAAAATAAACGAATAGCAATAGCTGGAGCAGGCGGTGTCGGTGGTGTTCACCTGCTAACCTTAGCTCGTTTAGGTATATCAAACTTTAATATTTCAGATTTTGATGACTTTGAAGTCCATAACTTCAACCGTCAATCTGGAGCATTTATGTCTACCTTAGGCCAACAAAAAGTTGATGTGATGGAAAGAATGGCAAAAGATATTAACCCAGAGGCAGATATCATTTCATTTCCTGAAGGTGTTTTTGAACATAATGTTGATGATTTCTTAGAAGATGTTGATTTATATGTTGATGCTCTTGATTTTTTTGCACTCTCCGCAAGAAAGACAGTTTTTCAAAAATGTTATGAAAAAAATATTCCTGTCGTCACCGCGGCCCCCTTAGGCATGGGATGCGCACTTCTATGTTTTATGCCGGGAAAAATGACTTACGAACAATACTTTCGTTTCAATGACAAGAGCAATGAACAAGATCAACTAATTCAATTTTTAATAGGGCTATCTCCAGCAATGTTACAGCGTTCTTATCTGGTTGATGAATCGAGAGTGAACTTTAAAGAAAAGAAAGGCCCGTCAACGCCAATGGCTGTGAGTTTATGCGCGGGGATCACAGGGACATATGCGCTGAAAATATTATTAAATCGTGGAGATGTTATTTGTGCTCCTCATGGTTTACATTTTGATGCTTATCGTAATAAATTTGTCAAAACGTGGCGTCCTCTTGGCAATGCTGGCATCATACCAAGAATTATGTTTAAGATTGCTAAAAAAATTGTCAATCAGTAAACTATTTCAATAACAAAATAATTTAACCGATATTAATTTATTTAGGTTTTATCTATGAAAGGAATTCAGATGAGAATCACAGCCTTACCCCCTCTTTTTTTTACCTTTGTCATATTGCTTTGGGGATGTACAGAAAACAAGGACAACGATTCATTATTGGCTGATGCTAAGGCTTTCCTTGAGAAAGGTGAAGTAGCTACTGCAACTATCAACCTAAAAAATATATTACAGAAAAACCCAACCCATAGTGAAGCAAGGTACTTGCTAGGTAAAATATATTTAACAAATAATAATTTTTTAGCTGCAAAAAAGGAATTGAGACATGCCATTGCTGAAAATCCAGCGCATGAAAAGGCAATATTAACTCTTGGTCAAACATACCTTTCACTGACCCAACCTCAAGAAATTATTAACCTATTATCAACCCGAACATTTCAAACAACTGAAAATAATATCAGATCTCAAATTTTGCTTGCCCAAGCTCACTTACATTTAAATCAACTAGAGCAAGCAAAGGAATTAGTTAATTCAGCAGTTTCTGCCGATAATAATTCAAAGTACAGTCTTTTCGGTCAAGCACTGATTGCTGCTTATGAGAAAAAAACAAATCAGGCACTTATATTGCTTGACTCATTGATGGAGTCGTATACAGATTTTGTTGATGCTATTTTACTAAAAGCAAGTGTCCTAAGTAATGATCATCAATATCAACAAGCTGCTAAGACCTACTTGTTATACTACCAAAAGAAACCACAGAATTTCGCAGTCAGAACTTTAGTCGCTCATAATTTAATTAAAGCAGGCGATTATAAAGCGGCAAAAATACATATAGATGCATTAAGAAAGATTAATGATAAACATCCAACTATCAATACTCTAGCCTCTCAGATTGCCTATGTAGAGCAAGACTTTTCTTTAGCAAAAACATTAGCTAATCAAGTATTTAATGCCACTAATAGTGGCTTAGCACAAATGATATCAGGCTTAAGTAGTTATCAATTAGGGGAATTTGAGCAAGCTTATTATCAGCTTAATGCTATTACTGATAGCTTACCTAAGAATCATCAAGTCAATCGTATACTTGCTATTTTGCAAGTAAAATTAGGCTATACAGATGAACTTGATGAAAGTCTAGGAGCCTTCTCTGATGACGCTTCTTTTTTTGCAGATTTAGGAAGTGAATATGTTAATTTAGGAGATACAGAAGCGGCTAAAAAAATGTTTAACTCTGCTTCAAATTTAGCTCCTAATAATGCACAACTTAAAACTTTCTTGGGAATAATAAAACTAGCTAAAGACGATGACTCTGGAATAAAAGAGCTACAAACTGCTGTAGAATTATCTCCTAAATCTGCGATTGCAAATATAGCGTTAGCTATGAACCATGTAAAACAGGGAGAAATTAACAAGGCTCAAGAAATAGCGAATACCTGGCTAGAAAAAGACCCCAATAGTATCTCAGGTTTAATCTTAAATGGTAACATTGCTAATCACTCAGGTGATAAAGAACAAGCTATCGGATTTTTCAAACAGGCACTGCACCTATCGCCGACCAATATTATCCCCGTATTTAACTTAGCAGTAATCGCTGCTGAAAGCGGAAACATAGCCGAATCAAATGCATATCTGGACCAACTTTTTGCAATCGACCTTGAGTATCCTTATGCCTACAGATTAGCTATTAATAATGCTATCAAACAAAACAATGAAAAGCTCTTAGAGGGCAAATTACATGCCCTTATTGACTCTAACCCTTCAGCTATCTGGCCAAGAATAATTCTTGCTCGTCGCTTCAATGCAACTGGCATGTACAACAAAGCAGAAAAACTATTAGCACAGCTTACCAATTTCAAAGTGTTGCCTAACGCGTATTTTAAGGCAGTTCAAAATACGCTAACAAAAACGAAAAAATTTGATCAATTAATCCAAACTTTTACGCAATGGCAACAGGCACAACCAAACAATGCGAGCGCATATTTAAGCCAAGTCAAACTACTCGAACGATTAGGTAAATACCAAGATGCTTTAACTATCACTCGTGACGCTCTTACGTCAGAACCCTTGAAGCAAAACTTTCAATTGAAAGCACTTGAGGCTTACTATCTATTAGCAACCTCGCAATACTCTCTAGCTGAAAAAGAAATAAGACGATTATCTGCATTACAGCCAGAACACGCTTTTGTTCTTCGTTTACAGGGGCAATTAGCTATGGCTAAATCTAATTTTGATAAAGCAATACATTACCTTCGCAAGTCTTATCACTCAAACCCTAAAGATGAAACAGCTTTATTTTTAGTGACGTCATATCGCAATATAAAAGAGACGCAAAAAGCTGCGTTTTTAATGGAACAACTCGTTAATAAACACCCGAATAACATCGCCTTTAAAAAATTACTCGCTGAACTTTACATAACAACATCGCCAAATAAAGCAATAATTTCATACGAGAACTTATTAAAAACATCCCCAAAAAGCACAACCATACTCAATAATTTAGCTTGGCTATATTATAAAGAAAATAAACTTAGTATCGCTAACTCATATTCACAAAAAGCAGTAGAGTTAGCACCAAATAATGCTGATATTCTAGATACGTACGGTGTTATTTTAACAAAACAGAACAAGTTAGATGATGCTATTAAGGTATTAATTCGAGCAAATCAGCAAAAGCCTAATGATCAACAAATATTGACTCACTTATCATTAGCTTATAAAGCAAATAATCAACCAGAATTAGCAGAAAAGCTGTGAGTTCTCGCCATCAATATAATATTAAAGTGATAATTAAGTAGACATTCTTTATGTTAATCACAAAAAGTCATCCATTACTGATTGTACTACTAATATTTTTAGCTGCAGGAGTTAGCCAATATCCCATTATTGAAAATATTTGGCAGTTTAGCTTTGATGATGGCACATACTCACATGCGTATTTAATCCCATTTATTACTGGTTTTCTTTATTGGCAATTGTATAGAGATGGATTACTTGTTTATCAAGAAAGACTACGGCCATTATTTATCATCATGTCACTAACAATCATGTTAGCTCTGATTATATTTACTATTGCTCAATTCACTACTGGCTATCGCATTTCCTTTATCCTTTTTTTGTCATCTTTGATTGCGCTTATATTCCGACCGTCAATTAAAGTACTGTTTCCAAGCTTGTTTTTAATTTTTTTAGTACCAATATGGGGGGTATTAACTACACCGTTACAAGAATTATCTACTTTAGCAGTAACTTTAATAATGCAAGTTACTGGAATTCCTATTTTTGTTGAAGAAAACCTCATTACTATTCCTGCAGGGATTTTCGAAATTGCAGGGGGCTGTAGTGGATTGAGGTACCTATTAGTATCTCTTGCAATATCTTCACTTTATACCTTTCTTTATATCGATAAATTTAAGCCCGCTGTGCTTTTTGTTGTATTTGCTATTTTAGGCGCACTATTAACTAATTGGATCAGAATCACAGCACTTATTTTAATTGGTCACTATACCAATATGGAAAGCGAGTTGATGACCGATCACAATACTTTCGGCTGGTATCTCTATATCCCTTTTATGTTATTGTTATTCACCTTTGGACAAAAATATTGTCAAAGTAGTGGTTCCATTAACATTGATAAACCACAGAAACGAGCTGCAAATTGGCAAAATCTAGCAACTACAACTTCAATAGTAATAATCAGTTCACCAGTGATAATCAATAACACGATTTATCAACAAAGTAACTTCAATCTCGACCATTGTGATACTGTGCAGTATGTAAATGATCTTCCATTACCAATCGTAGTTTCCGAGCATAGAAAATGCAGTTATCGTGTTCAAAGCACTCTCAAATATACATATTTATTTAACGGTAAAAAACTAGGGCAGTCTGTTAACTATTTTGAAAATAAGTTCACTCCTCAAAACTATAAGGTATCCCAAATTAAAAACACCAAAGAATGGAACACTATGACAGTTAGAAACAAAAATAGTGCTTATTTTATTGAGTACCAATTTATTGCTGGTAACAAGGCAACAAGTAGTTTAACAAGCTTAAAGAAAATAAAAATTTTAAATGCCCTCAAAGGAATAGGTGATACACAATTAGTCTGGCATATAACGCCGCTACCACAGTAAGGGCTTTTTAATTGGACCAAATATTTTTGTCAGATTTTTTTACACACATAAAAAAAACGTTTCAGCATAACCATGCAAGATGATGATAAATAACAAATAAATAGTTTTGGCATGTTAACTGCTTTAGATTAAGAAACGAACCAAACTAATTTATCGCTAAGGAAAGAGCATGAATTCAAAATTAAAAGTCTGCGCATCTATATTAGCAGCATCAATTTTATCAAGTACTGCTTCTGCCGGTGTCGTTACCGAGTGGACTTACAGCAACCAAGCAGGTTTCCTTAATTGGACAGGCACAACTGACTCATACGGTGATACCAGTTGGACTGATGATGATGTCGCAGCAAGTGGAGACTCTACTGGCGGCGGTACAAATATACTAGATACTAACCTAGATACTATTGTTGACGGTAGCGATACTTCTTTAGCTACAATGTTAGAGTGGGGTACTCCTGGCTTTGATGGCAATGGCCAAAAAAGCAGCTTAGTTATCGATAGCCCTGTAAATGACACTTTGACTACTAATGATTGGAGTTGGGCGCAAGGTACTGATATTACACACAATAACTACAAAATCACAGATGATGAACTAACAAATGCGACAGTATTAGATGGATTAGCATTAATCCCTTCATCATGGGATGCTTTTGGTGATGATGAGAACCTTTTGATTGACAATGCTCCTTACTTCGCTCCTCAATTAGCATTTGGCATTAACTTCTTCGAAACACCGAACCAAGCAACAAACTGTCCTGATGGTTTTGCAAATGGTGTTGGCAGTAATATAAATGGTTGTGGTGATATTTTCCAAATAACTGGTTTAGATCAACTTCAATTACCAATTAACATTGGTGATGACTTTATAGAGTTTACAGTCCCATTTGTTTTAATGGGCGCAGATAATCAACCACTTGAAGGTTGGGGTGATACAGTATATTTAGTAACTACTCGTTTATCAGGTCTACAAACATTAGAGTCTGACGAGTGTTTTAATGATAATGTTAATACTTCTTGTCCATATGGGTTTGTAACTATTGAAGAAGATGCAAATCAACTGGCTGCTGAATTTAAAATCCGTACAGTTCCAGAGCCTTCTACAATCGCTATTTTTGGTTTAAGCATAATTGGCTTTAGCCTATTAAGACGCAAAAAATCTTAAGTAGAACGTCTTTTATAAAAAACCGACGTAAGTCGGTTTTTTTTTGCAAAAAATAAACACCTAGTCATATTTTTCTATATTATACCAACACATAAATTATCAAATATAATTCCATTAATGAGCATTTTATTTTTTCTAAGCCTGACACTACTTATATATACCTTCGTAGGGTACCCTGCCATTTTAAAGTTAGTTAAATCTGAGAAAACATCGCCTCCTATCAAAGATGAAAAATTACCCGAGTTAACCGTTCTTTTATGTATATATAATTCAGCAAATCAATTGGCTAGCAGAATTGAAAACATTCTAGCTAGCGACTACCCATCAGCGAAGCTCAATATTCTTGTCGTTTCTGATGGCTCCACGGATAACCCAGAACGAATAATTGACAAGCTAAATACCCCCCAAATCACCCTCTTGCAATACCCTGAGAATAAAGGAAAATCATACGCACTCTCATATGCTTTTCAGCATGTATCAACAGAATATATTGCTTTCACTGACGTTCGCCAGTCATTTAAAAGTGATGCACTAAAACTACTTGCTCATAATTTATCTTCAGAAAAAATCGGAGCTGTCAGTGGAAACTTAGTCATTACTTCTAAAGCAAATAACGAGGAAACAGGTTTATACTGGAAGTATGAAAAGTCTATTCGCCAAAAAGAAAGTGATCTAAATTCACTTCTTGGAGTAACTGGTGCTATTTATATGGCAAAAACTAAACTTTTGCCTAATTTACCACATGACTCTTTATTAGATGATATGTACATTCCTCTCTCAATGGTACAACAAGGCTATAAAATCAAGTTTTGTGAACAAGCAATTGCTTACGATAAAGCGTCTGGTACTATTGAAGAAGAGTTTACTCGAAAAGTAAGAACGTTAGCGGGAAATTATCAATTAATAAAACAAATGCCATGGTTACTTTCACCAAAAAAGAATCCTTTATTTTTTCAGTTTTTATCACATAAGATTGCAAGGCTTATAATGCCTTTTGCACTTATTAGTTTATTTGTTTCCAGCTTTTACCTAGACTCACCTACTCAACCAATATTTATTACAACTCAGATTGTTTTTTACGTTTACACGCTATTAGGCTATCTCACTAAAAATAGTAATACACAGCTTCCTTTAATCAATACCTGCATCAGCTTTTGTAGTCTAAACCTTGCTGCGTTATTAGCCTGTTGGAAATACCTTACAGTAAAAGATATAACTAGCTTATGGAAAAAGCATTAAACACAGCAATAAGAGTTGAACACAAACTTTAAGCAATTTCCTCATTAACGAATAAAATTAGAATGGTGGTTAAGATATTGCTTAGCTAATTCTTTTGCCCCTACCACATTTAGATGGTCATCATCTCGATAGAGAGGAATGTTATTCAAACTCATAGAACAACTTCCTTCCTTACAATACAGTTCACTCGGCCTAATAATAATTGTTTCAGGATATATAGACTTTACAATTCTAAATGCCTTTGAGATAAACTCATTCGTTTTAAGATTAATGTCACAGTTAAGAGATTCATTATAAATCTTTTGCTTTATAGGGCACTTAGGGCTTTTACCTTCAAGGGTAGGCGTATCTTCAAATAAAACAGGTACAGCGCCCGAATTTATTATTTCTTCAACAGTTTTTTGCAGCTTATTCTGAAATACGGCTATTTTCTCGTGCTCAGATGTCAGCTGTTTATTATCATCAAACATCCTTCTTGTAGTTTCATCTGGCCATGACGCGGCCAAAACAACATATGAGAAAGCATTTTCACGTATATGCCTTAGTATCATCTCATTTCGAGCTCGACAGCGTTCAGCCTTATAAAGGTTCCCCCCCCAGTTCAAACCAACGATAGGAAGACAACGGTCTAAGGTGTAATCTTGTCCCCAAGCAGAAGCTGTACTTAATAGCTCACTAATAAACGGTACTAAATGATTAGCATGGGAGTCTCCTATTATCAAAACCCCTTTAGAATTCGCTTGACGCTCCCCTATAATACAATCTTCGCTAGGCTTTCTATTATAATCTCGAAATGCTGAATGACATACTTTTCTAGAGTCACTTGAATGCGTATTGAGTGCCTGTTCCATTTTGAGCGTTTGTCCATCAAACCGGCTTTCATATCCCTTTTGATAAATACCAAAAAGAGCTATTGATACAATCAATACTGTTGGTACCACATAAAACTTTATTGCAATAGGAGAAAACGAATTGATACGACTCTTTCTACATGGTTGCTCAATATAATGGTACGAAAGAACAGATAGCACATAAGTCAGCACAATCGCTAATATTTGAATTAACAGCGATAGTTCAATCGATAAATACCTGAGTAAAGTAAAAATTGGCCAATGCCATAAATATAAAGAATAGGAAATATTACCGCTGTAAACCATTGCCTTAGTTCTAAGAAAACGGTTTACCACACCATATTGACTATAAATAAGTAAAGCGGTACCTACCGTAGGGTACAACGCATTATACCCTGGAAATGGAGAGTGCTCGCTTAAAGCAACAGCACTTACAATAATAAGTGCTAGTCCCAAAAGTGAAATAAAATGATGGCTAACTTCATTTAACTTTGGGCGCTTATGCCAAAAAATTGCCACGCAAGAACCAAGAAGCAATTCAAAGAAACGAGTGGGTAATAAATAATATGCAGCACCAATAGTTACTTCTGTCCCCCATTGCGAGAACACTGTCATAGCAACAAACAAGAAAATAGATAACCAAGCTGTAACTTTAACGCCAAATAGTCTGACTGCAATAATAAGCATAATAGGCCACACAAAGTAATACTGCTCTTCTACAGCAAGCGACCATGTATGTAATAAAGGGGCTTCTTGCGAGTTACCATCAAAGTATCCTCCATGATGAATCCACATAAAGAAGTTCCCAGCATATAAAATAACCCAAATAATACTTTGATAAAATTTAACCAAATCTTGAGGGAGCATGATTAATGAGAATACAATAGCTATGATAAAAATAATAAAGAACAATACTGGCATTAACCGCTTGATTCGGCGAGATAAAAACCAACCTATACTAAAGTTTTTCTCTACTATTTTAGGGTAAATAATTGAAGTAATTAAAAAGCCAGAAATAACAAAGAAAACATCAACTCCAACATACCCACCAGAAAATAAAGAAAACCCAGCATGATTCAAGATCACAAGAAACACGGCTATCGTTCTTAAGCCATCAATATCACTACGGTAATTCACAATACTTCCCTTAATTCTTATTGGTTTCTTTGAATATTGAAAGTAACCATGGCAAGTCATCCGTACTTGAATATAGCCAAGCAAACTTTCTTGGGGGCTTACTGACCAAGTGTGTTAATTTAACATACTTATATTTATCTAAAACTGCTAAGTGCTGCTTTTTACACCGTTCGGCCAACTGCTGAAAAACTTTCTTTGCCTGAGGGTTGCTTGAACTTCCAAGCTTGGTCTGTATATAAACACCTTTGCCTACCATAGCAGCCACATCACAGGTATGCTGCCTATCTGAAAAAGGATCAAGCTCCTCTTGTTCAGCGTTTTGAAGAGATACCAAATACTTAGGAATGATTTGCCCTTTGATTTTTCCTTTTGAGGCAACATAGACACCTTTGTCGGCAACAAAGTGTGAAAATGCAATTAATAGACGAGCGGCTTTAGGGCTCGATGTCAACCAATAATATCGCCATAACTGATCTGCAACTAACGCCATCATCCAGGGTGAACATGCTGGCGAATCATCCCCCCATCCTTCATGAGCCCGAAAACTATGCTGTGGACACCCTTCTTTAGGCCAATTATTTTCTGGCAAAAACGTCATTTCCCAAAGATTATTAATAAGATTGTTAACTCTTATATAAGCGCTAGTATCATTAGTTAACTCCCAATAACTAATAGCAACATTTAATGCCGCAGCATGATGACGCTCGGTCCAAAAGTTACTATTATATTGGGCAGACCAAGAGAGAGATGCCTGATATAGTCGCTCAATCACCTCAATAGATGATTCTCTTTGATTCAAAAGATACTGATAAACTATCGATCTACCCATTAAGTACTTAATATCATTAGGTTTCGACAATTTAAAATAACCGTCACTATCAACCTGACTAATATAAAATGCAACAAAACGATCTGCGGAACGCTTCCACTTATCCTCTCCAGTAGCAATGAACAACTGATAAAGAGCCTGAGGACGGTCATACAACCATTGGCTAGCTTCAAAGCGGGGATATTTATTCTTTGCTAATGCTTTTTCATCGATTATATATTCCGCTCTTAACTTTTGAACGTCTCGATACCACTGTTCATCAACGCTATCCCTCTCCGTTAAAAGCAAACTTTTCCTCAACCACTGCGAATCAGGATAAACAAATTCACTATTCATCATCAAACGCTTTGAGGTTTTAAGCAGTTTTTTGTGACTATTTTGCCATACTAATGTTATTGAAGATAAACGAATATCGTTTTGAATAACGATATTAATTAAGCGGACATAATCGAGCTCTCCTGCCAATTTAGGCCAGATTAAACCATAACTAACATCAGCTTTAACTAAAAGCCCCTTATTGAAAACCTTAATGTCGCTTGCGACAGGTATAAGATGATGAGGAACTGGAATAGTTAAGTATGAACCTTTCCCTCCCACTTCTAATGAAATTTTTTGTTGTGAAAACGCAAATAACTTAACTGAAGTGAGACATAAGAGAAACAGAAAAAAAACACGAAAAATAAGCATAATAATGACTATGAAGTTAAATACAGTTGTTGGTATTTTTTTGCACACTCGTCAAGTGAAAACTGTTGTGCAACTTTTTCTCGACTCTCTTGAGCAAACTGTTCATTTAATGCAACATTATTTTGTAAGGTTTTAATGTAACCTGATAATGCTTTATCATCATCATATTCAAATAAATAGCCATTTTTTTGATGGCTAACTAATTTAGGATTCCCTCCCACATGGGTCGCAATAATTGCACACGAATAAGCCATAGCTTCAATAATAGCAAGAGACAAACCTTCAGTCTCAGAAGTAACAACTAACACGTCAAAACTGTTATAGATAGTACTTCTATCACTTACCATGCCATGAAAAACAACTTGCTCAGATAAATCATTCTCATCTACAAATTGTTGAAGTTCAGCTAAACAAGGCCCGTCACCATAAAAATGTATTAACACCTTTTTTTTATATTCGCTCGGCAGGTAACTAACAGCTTTTAATAAACTGATCTGATTTTTAAGTGGAACCATCCGGCCCACGGATCCCAAGCGTAGGCAATCAGATGTCTCTCTATGAATGGTTATTTTCGAAAAATTAACACCATTATCTATCACATGTTTAGTTTTTCGCAGCCATCCATGCGAATTTTCAAAGACATCAGCACCTTCTTGAGAAACAAAAGTAACGTGATCAACAAAATAATTAGCAATTTTATGCACGATCCCCCACATAAATCCCGACAAAGGATCTGCTCCATGACGTGTGTATATAACTTTTTTAAAAAAGTAGATAGGCAAACAAGGCAGTAAAAATTTCAACGGATAGGGAGAATGAAAATGAATAATAGTAAATTTATTGATTACCTTTAGAGCCATTTGCCACTTTTTCGTTCGACTACCAGAGACAAAAAACACTTCTATATCATTTTTTTTGCACTCAGATACAAGAGGATCCTGTTGGCTACCGAATGTCAATATCGCAACTTTTTCCCCTTTTTCACGTTGCACCTGACACAAATCAATGACAAAACGCTCTGCCCCTCCAACTTCTAAACTGGAGACTACATGCAAAACTTTTGATACATTATTATTGTTAATCATTGTTAATCATTAGTTTCTAAATTTTTAACAATTATGCGGTAACATAGATGGGACTTCCAGTACTATCGAAGTCTAAGGCAAAGAAAACAATATACTTTATTGCGGCTAATATTAGATACTAAATGACAATTATTTGTAAAAAAATTGAAAATATAAAGCAGTTAATGGCGCTTGAGCCACAATGGGTAGACTTGAATCACCGTGTGAATGACGGCTGTATATTCACTTCTCCTAAGTGGATAACTACATGGTATGACACTTTTTGGCAAATGGACTGGCACCTCAATTGTTTGGCTATTTTCCGCAATAAGAAGTTGATTGCACTATTCCCTTTGTATTATCAATTTATCAGTAGTGGATTAACAGAAAAAAAGCTCTTTTTACTAGGTCAAGGAGAGCCTGACCAGTCAGAAGTCGCAACCGAATATCCGGATATTTTAATAGAACCAAAAGAGAAAGAAGTAGTTTATCCGTATTTTCTCAAATCATATTGCCAACGTAAATTTGATAGCATTCATATCCGAGCGGTCAAACCAAACGCCAACATACTCGAATTTCTAAAAGTAGAACACAAACTATCTGGGTATCAATATACAATAAATAATCAACAATGGGATAAAAGTTTACTCAGTAAAAACAATCGAAATCGGTACGCCCGCTGTAAAAATCAATTAGCGAAATTAAACAGTAAATTCGTTTGGATTGAACCACAGGATTACCCTATTTATTGGCATCAAATGAGTAAATATCACCAAGCACGATGGCAAAAAAAACACTTGCACGGCGCATTTTTTCATCAAGATTTCCATCAGTTTCATCATTATTTTATCGAAGATAAAAACAATATCCGTATCAGTGCCTTACTGGTAAATGAAGTCATTATCGCTGTGAATTATTATCTTGTGGACAAAAATACACTTTATTTTTATCAGTCAGGTTGGAATGAGTCTTCATACGATAAGTTATCACCGGGGTTCGCGCTACACGTTTGGTCGATAGAAAATAACAATAAGCTTTTTTATGACCTAATGATGGGCCCGATAAGTAATACTTATAAAAATAAATTTAAACCTTTTAAGCGTCCACTTTATGATGTTCATCACCAATTTAAACCAATAAAACACTTAATATTAAAAGTTTTGCGGAAGATAATTTCTATCTAGCTTATAATTCCGCGGCGAGATAACAATAAGGGAATATTTTCAATGGCAAGACGGTTACCCATACAAAAAGAAAAAAATGCACCTGTCGCTTTTTTCTTTCTTATGCTTTATACATTTTTTGTATTGGTAAGGCCACACGAGTTTTCTTTTGAGACAGCAAATTTAATTATAATCAAAGTCTTAACCTTAATAACTATCCTATTAACAATTCTTTCATTGCGACCGATCCGACTAATACCGCAACATTTTATGTTATTTATATTAGTCCCCTTTGTAATCATGTCTGGTTTGTTCAATGGGTGGCTAAGTGGAGGTATCAATCAGGCAAACATTCTAATTATCAGTGCAATCATTCCATTCTTTCTCTTTAGTAACTGCATCACCAGCATACAGCGACAGCATATAATTATGTACATTAGTCTACTGGCCGCCTTATTCATGGTCTATAACGGACATTTACAGTTCTCTACTTATAACGGTGAGTATGGCACAGGGATAGGAAGTAGCCGAAGTGTTGGTAGTATTGCTCGTCAAGAAATTAGAATTACTTATTTTGGTTTTTTTAGCGATCCAAATGATCTTGGCATGTTTTTGGTTATGAATTTCCCTTTCGCTATTTACTTTCTACATAGGGGTAATTTTTTCAAAAAGATCATAATGTTAGGAGTAATTTCAGCTCTGTTTTACGGTGTCTATATGACGGGTTCCCGTGGTACCTTGCTAGGTATTTTAGGTATTATTGGTATTTATTTCCTTTTTACTAAAGCTGGCACTAAACTTATTATCTTTTCAATGATTGTTGCCCCATTAGCCGCTACCTTGCTTGCCTCTTTTGGTGGGGTTTCCTCTTCGGAGTCCTCTGCACATGGACGGCTAGATGCATGGTATGTTGGAGTGCATATGCTTCTTAACAACCCTATTTTTGGTATAGGTATGGGCAACTTCATTGAAGAACATAATCTTGTTGCTCACAATTCATATATTCATATTGCCGCAGAGCTTGGCATATTTGGCTACTCAATTTGGGGAGGAGTATTAATAGTCACTATGCTTGTAGGATTTTTATTAATGAAAAAATATCAAACCCTCGACGGAGAAACTGTATCAAGTGATACCAAACGCCAGTATCAGAATGAATTACTGATAAACAAAACCCTGTTTTTTTCAATGGTGGGTTTTATGATAACAGCCTTTTTCCTCAGTAGAAGCTATAGCTTATTACTTTTCATTTTTCTAGGGTTGTTAACAGCTAGTCATTTAAGAGTCATCAAAATTAGGCCCGAATTAAAAGAATTATTTTCCGCCACCATGATATTTAAAAGCATAAAATATTCATGGTTGATTATTTTTACTGTATTTATAGCAATGAAAATTGGCCTATAGTAAGCAACTAATTAGAGTACCCAATGAAAAAACAATTATTTGCCAGCTCTTTTTTTAGGCTCATTGAAAACATCATTTTGGTTAGTATTTCCTTATTACTGACACCGTTTTTCATTAAGACCCTCGGTAATAATGACTATGGGTTGTGGTTACTTACGCTGTCAATTTTAGGTTGGTTCAATGTTATTGATTTGGGCTTTCCTGCTGCCGTTCAACGCCAAATAACGATTGCATTAGAAAAAAAAGATAATGCACACATCAATACCATTTTTTCCACAAGTATTGTCTTATTTGGCTCTCTCGGAATAATTTCTACAATTGGTTTATATACTTTATCCCAGTTTCCAATGATTGTTGGTGTAGACAATACAAGTGCAACGACATTTTCAAGCATACTAACCTTGTTAATGATTAAAGTACTTTGGGATTTTTTAATGAATGCCTTTCATGGCTTCTTCTCAGGTATGTTGCGATATGATATTGATGCAAATATTTCCACCTTTAACTCTATAATTAAAGCCGTTCTAGTCTTTATATTGATACCCCAAATGCATATTTTTGGTGCAGTCGCTGCTACTCTTTTAGCTGACTTTCTCAGTAATATTTTAAAAATTTACTTTGTAAAAAAGTTGTACCCACCGCTTAGGTTTAGCCGAACATTTGTTTGTTTTAGTGAGCTTAAAGAACTTTTTAATTTCTCTAAACATGTAATCGCAAGCGGAATAGCGAATTCTTTAAATACAAAATCAGCTCCAATTTTAGTCACAAAATTATTCGAATTAACTTTAGTTCCTATATATAGTATTGCTAACAGGCTAAGCACCTTAGTAGAAGGGTTCGCAAAATCAATCACGGCAATATTTCAACCCGTATTTACTCGAATGGTTGCCCGCGATGAAGATATGGAAGAGATGTACAATAATGTATCACTGATTAATATTACTGTTTACAGTATCTTATATCAGTCATTATTTATCTTTTGTGGCATGTTTATTGTGCTTTGGGTGGGTGATAATTTTACCGATTCTATTCTACTAGTGAACCTTCTCATATTCACATTCTTGTGCCGTTCATTAGGTTGGTCGACAAAAGCAGTTTTACTAGCACAAGCTAATCATAAGTTTTTAACACTCACTAATTTAGCTGGTGCACTCATCAACATTACTTCGTCAATTATATTAGCTCACTACTTTGGTCTTCAAGGTATTGCTTTAGGTAGCGCTCTTGGCTTTTTCTGTACCGATGTAGTGTTAAACCTATACTTACTTAAACGTTATAACAACTTCAATATTACCCCTGTAATTAGAGGCTTTTTACTTTCGGTGGTATTAACCTATACATTCGGAATACTAGGGCAAACCATACTAGAACAATATGTTGAACAAAGTTGGTTTATGTTAATAATATTTACCATCGTGCTGTTTCCTTTTATTGTAGTGACAAACTGGTTTTTCATACTCAATAAAACGCTGAAGAAACAGTCGATATCAATAATTACATCTAAACTACCATTTGGTAATAAGGCATAAGTGGATAACATGGATTTATATACCCCTCTTTTTCGGCATGTCATTATGCCTATTTATGACAGAATAAAAGGCAAAAACCTCATTCCTTATGTAAATGAATATCAGCAGCATTTATCATGGAGTCCAGAACAGTTAAAAGATAAACAATGGCAAGAGCTACAAAAATTAATTAAGCACGCCTTTGAGCATACTCTTTTTTATCCTAAATACTGGAAAACTCATGGCATCGATTCCTACTTAGACATACAGTCAATGAATGAATTTGAAAAACTCCCTGTTGTAACAAAGTCATTAATACGTGAGCACTATCGTGAATTTGTCAGTGATTTACACCCTAATAATATAAAAAAATCTACTGGTGGCTCAACAGGGCAGCCTTTTACATTCGAATTAGATATTGAAAGCAATACTAGGCGAGAAGCTGTAATGTGGCGAGGTTATGGTTGGTTGGGGGCTGGTTTAGGTATAAAAACACTGTACTTATGGGGTGCAGACTTAGGCAACCCTAATCAGGCAAAATCACTCAAAAACGCTTTATATCACGGTTTTTATCACAGAAAAATGCTCAATTCATTTGCTATGAATAAAGATAATATGATCAATTATATTCGTGATATTAATCTTTACAAAGCTGATGCCATTGTTTCCTATGTTAATCCTTTATATGAATTATCACGTTATATCATAGCAAATAACCTCAAAGTAACTTCACCAAAACGAATACTTACTGGTGCAGAACAACTACATGATTTTCAACGTGATACAATTGAAAAAGCATTCAAAGCTCCCGTATACAATACGTTTGGCTGTAGAGAATTCATGCTCATTGCTGCGGAATGCCAGCAAGAAAAACAATTACATATGAATGTTGATCATCTTGTCATTGAAGTAATTGATGAACATGGCCAGACACTCATTGGCTCATCAGGAGACCTAGTTATTACCGATCTCTATAATTACGGTATGCCTCTTATTCGCTATGTAAACGGTGATAAAGCAACAATCGAGAATGCGAAATGTAATTGTGGTAACCCTCTACCTATTATTAGTAGCATCGATGGCCGCAAGTTAGATATTATTAAAACAACGACTGGGGCTACCATTCCTGGTGAGTTGTTTCCCCATATGTTTAAAGAATTTTCAGGAATTGAACGATTTCAAGTCATTCAGAAAGAGTTAGCAAGTATTACCGTCAAGCTGGTCTGTAACCAAACGTTTTCTACAATCGATGAACAATCAATTCGAGATGAAATAAATAAATACAGTAAAGGCTCTCTTAATATCTATATTGAAAGAGTCGATCATATTCCACTAACTAAAACAGGTAAGCATAAGGTTACTATCTGTGAAGTCTAACAAAACCAAATTGCTAATTATTACGAACCTATTTCCTCTACCTTGGGAACCTAATAGAGCAACCTTTAATCGACAACAATTTGAGCCATTAGTCGAAGAATACGATGTTCATTATCTTATCCCTATCGCTTTTATTGAATGGTTTAAATATAGAAAAACAATCAGGCAGAGTGCTAAAAGAAGGTATGTACCTTATTTCTTCACCCCCAAAGTTGGCCGTCGTTTTTACTCACTATCAATGTTTTTATCCATGCTACTTCATTCAGGATTATGGTTAAAACAATTGAAACCTACTAAGTTACTGGCTAGTTGGGCATACCCTGATGCTGTTGCTGCCCGTTGGCTAAGCCAATGCTTAGGAGCAGACTTCTACTTTAAAGTACATGGCAGTGACATTGACATTCAATGTCAACATAGTGCTCGTGCCAAACAAGTTGTGAAAGCAAGTCGGTTTGCGAAAGGGATTTTATCTGTATCCCAAGCTCTGGCAAAAAAGATGATCACCATGGGTGTCGACGAGAAAAAAATAAAAGTTATCTACAACGGTGTAGACCATAATAAGTTTAATCAGGTAAGTGAACGCCCCCACCCTCATGAATATCTTTTATTTATAGGTAACCTCAAGCATGACAAGGGAGTTATAGAGTTACTCGAAGGCTTTGCAAAAATTAGTTCGTATCAATCAGAGCTTAATTTAATATTTGCTGGTAATGGAATCATGAAGCCTAAGTTAATAGAACTAGCAAAGCAGTATCATATTACAAATCAAGTAATATTTTTAGGTAGCGTTGATCATAGCGAAATCCCCATGTGGTTAAATCATTGTCGAGCATTAATTTTACCTAGCTATCACGAGGGGGTACCTAATGTCATTTTAGAGGCCATGGCATGTGGTAAACCCATCATAGCAACCGACGTGGGCGGCATTCCTGAAATTGTTGATGAACAAATCTGCGGTAAAATAATTCCCGCACAAGACGATAATGCTATTGCAAGCGCTATTCGCTACATTTCAGAACATCATTGGGACCCATCTGAAATCAAAAAACATAGTTTGCAATTTTCTTGGCAGAAAAATAAAGCGCAACTAGTCAATTTATTAGAAAGTAAATAACTTTTCTCTACCTAAGACTAATTTGATAGCATAGTTAAAGTGATTGCAAACCAAATTCTAATACTAATAAAGGCCGTTAGCTAAATGAACATCCTATTTCATCATAGAACAAGAGGTAAAGGTGCTGAAGGTGTCCACATACGTGGTGTCACTAAAGGGCTAAGGGAGCTAGGACATAATGTCAGTATATTGTCGTTGCCTGGCGCGGAACCTGAGCAACAAGAAGAAAACAAAACACCAAAAAATCAGCAAACACAATCCCAAAATGGTGTACTTGCATTCCTCGCTAACTTAACAAAATATACCCCAGAGTTTGTTTTTGAATTAATAGAAATTATGTTTAATTTTATTTCTATTTTTCGTTTACGAAAAGCAGTTGCAGACGCTAAAGCAGATATGATCTACGAACGATATTCCTTATTTCTATTTGCATCTGTCTGGTGGGCCAAAAAGCATAATATCCCCATTGTACTCGAAATTAATGACTCTAGTTTAGTGCATCGTGTTAGGAAACTGTTCTTTGTCTCCTTAGCACGAAAATTTGAACGCTGGATATTTAAAAATGCTACAGGCTTAGTCTTTATTTCAAGTGAATTTAAACAGATTGCAGAACAAGAACACGGTGAAATAGCGCCATGTGTAGTTTCACCCAATGCTGCAGATTTAGATGCATTTGTTATTAATGAAGACAAAGCACAAAAGTTGAGAATAAAACTGAACATTGATGATAAAGTCGTTATTGGCTATGTCGGCGCTTTTGTGCATTGGCATGGCATTGACTGGTTTGTAGATCTTATCAGCGAACAGCTAAAAAACTTCCCAAACATTGTCTTATTACTTATTGGTGATGGTGTTAGTTATGAACCAATTAAACAACGAATCAAACAAGCTGATATTGAAGAGCAAGTCATTCTTACTGGTCGAGTAGCCCATCACGAAGTAAGTACCTATTTGTCAGCAATGGATTTTGGTATTTTACCTGATTCAAATAACTATGGTTCGCCCATGAAATTATTTGAATTTATGGCAATGGGCAAAGGCATGGTTGCCCCAAACTTTACACCTATTGCCGAAGTAGTAAAAGACGATGAAACTAGCTGGTTATTTCCAGCAAATGATCGCCAAGCATGTATTGACAAAACCTTAGCTGTTGCAAAAGATACACAAGCACAAAAGAAGGTTGGTACTAATGCTCGTGCCTATATCGAAAATGAGCGTCAATGGAAGCATAATGCTCAGCAGTTATTATCACTCGTTAAACAACCAGACATTATGGATAAAATGTAAAGGAATAATAATTAAATGTTAATAACGTTACTCATTATCGCTATAGCGATGACAGCTGGTTTCATTTTAGTCATTAGAAAAAAACATATGCACCTATGGCTAGGGCATTATCTAAAAAGAAAACTCCGTCCCTCAGTAAAAAGTAAAGAGCCTAAGCACATAATGTTTTGTTTTGTAGATCATTATGAACCTATGTGGGGAAAAAATGTAAGTTATCAACAAGAATGTGATCGCGTTTCTCGTTGGCATAAAGAGTACCCGAAAGTAGCTATGCAGTTTAAAGATGCTGATGGTTGCTACCCTAAGCACTCATTTTTTTATCCCGAAGAAGAGTATCGAAAAGAACACTTAGATAAAATTACTGAGTTATGCGCTCAAGGGTTAGGGGAAATAGAAATTCACTTACATCATCACAATGACACCAGTGAGAATCTGCGTACTACATTAGAAAGATTTACCGAAACTTTGCATGAGAACCATGGTGCATTTGTTCGAGACAAGCAAACTGGCAAATTACAATATACTTTTATCCATGGTAATTGGTGTTTAGACAATAGCCTCCCTAGTGGGAATATGTGTGGAGTCAATGATGAACTCATTGTATTAAAAGAAACAGGCTGTTTTGCTGACTTTACCTTTCCGTCAGCGCCTAGTCCAACTCAACCAGCAATAGTGAATGAAATCTACTACGCAAAAGATGATCCAAACAAACCAAAATCTCATAATACTGGAAAAATGGTTGAAGTTGGCGGACAACCATGGGGAGACCTCATGTTAATAACTGGCCCTGTAGGCTTAAATTGGAAGCAATGCAAGAGAGGCATAATACCACAGATCGAAAACAGTGATATCCGCACCTCAATGCCTCCAACGAGCGATAGGGTTGATCTATGGGTTGATACCGCTATAACAGTTAAAGGAAAGCCTGACTGGCTATTTATTAAGATTCATACTCATGGTACCCAAGAGCAAGATATAGATACATTACTAGGACAACCATTTCATGATATGTGTCAATACCTAGATAAAAAATATAATGATGGTAATAAATATAAGCTTCATTATGTTTCTGCTAGAGAAATGTACAATATAGTAAAGGCTGCAGAGGCAGGTGAAAACAATGATCCTAATGAATACCGAGACTATGTCGTAGCGGCACCAAGCTATAAGGTCGGTTAATTGTAATGAAAACAATATTAAAAAAGCTATACGGAAAAGTAATGTGGCCAATGATACCAAAAGGTATTTATTGCTTTAATTATCATCGTATAGGCGATGAAAACGCTAGTATCTTTGACCCTAATGTATTCAGTTGTACTGCCAAACAATTTGAACAACATGTACAGTTTTATAACAAGAACTTTATAGTCATTAGTATTGAACAACTAATAGACAAAATCGAAAGAAATTTACCTATTGATAATAAATACGCATTAATCACTTTTGATGATGGTTATATTGACAACTATGATATTGCTTATCCAATACTAAAAAAGTATCAAACACCGGCCGCATTTTATGTTGCTACCAATTACCTCGATACACCTCATATACCATGGTGGGATGAAATTGCGTGGATCATTCGCCACACAAATAATACACAAATAAAATTTGAAAATTGGTCTGAAACTGTAGATATCAGCTCAGGTAGCATCACTGAAAAAGTAAGAAATATATTGAGGGTGATAAAACAAGACAAAGAGCGCACAATGGTAGATAAAATCACTGAGCTATCAAAAATATGCCAGTGTGAAATGCCTGATGAGTTACGCAAAACCCCATTATTTATCAGCTGGAAACAAGCAAAAGAAATGTCAGATAATGGCATGCATATAGGTTCTCATACCATGTCTCATACCATACTTTCTCACTTGCCCCCTCAAGAGCAACTGAAAGAGATCAGCCAATCAAAAGCGATAATTGAGCAACACCTATCGAAAGAAGTCACTTCAATTGCGTATCCTGTAGGTGGTCACTCGGCATTTACCGAAACGACACGTCAATTAGCCCAACAAGCTAATTACAAAGTAGCATTTTCTTTTGTTCCAGGCATCATCACTTCATTCAATAGCCAAGAGCGTTTTCAGCTTAAACGACTGCCTGTAGATGGAAATTGTAAAGTTTCGCAACTAAAAAATATTATCGTTAAAAATACATAGGACATAGAACATTATGGCAAATACAATCGTTCTTGCTGCAGGCCCAAATGGCTTAGGTGTTGTAAGAAGCTTACATATGCAAGGTGTAAAATGTCAGGTAATTACTCGCGATAAAAATGACATTACTTTAAGATCTAAAGTACCTACAATTAAATTGTATGCTGATGGTTCAACTGATGAAGAGCAACAAAAATGGTTGTTATCTATCCTAAGCACACAACCTAAGAATACCGTTATTATTCCAACATCCGATTGGTATGTAACTTTTTTAACAGAACACTCTTCAGTACTACAAGCAAACTGTGTGTTTATCATTCCAGATGCGGAATTATCAGAAATATTAATCGATAAAGCAGAGGAAACCATTGCTGTAGGTAAAGTTATCCCTATTCCTAAAACCGTACAGCAAATCAACAATGAACAACAATTACTTAATCAACTTGCTTTACCAATTATTATTAAGCCAAGATCCCATAAGCACATGGTGTTAGGATGTAAGAATATTGTCATTAACTCACGGAATGAACTAGAGCAATTTTTCAATACATTCGGTGATAAACTCGAGCATTTAATTGCTCAAGAGATAATTCAGGGTCCAGATAAGCTTCAATGGGTATGTAATTGCTTTTTTGATGAAAATAGTGAACTAACACAAGCCTTTACTTTTAATCGACTACGACTTTCTCCTTCGCACTATGGCGTCACAAGTTATGCAATAAGTAAGAAAAATCAAGACGTAATGGAGCTTTCCGCCAAACTAGGTAAAGCATTAAAGTATACTGGACCTGCCATGATAGAATTCAAGCAAGACCCTGTTGACAATATTTACAAGTATATTGAAATCAATCCTCGACTCGGTATGTGCAACTTTTTTGATACTTCTTGTGGCATAAACAACGCGTATGCGACCTACTTATTAGCAACAAACCAAGCACTGCCTCAAAACAATCAAATGCAAGAAAATGTAATGTTTGTGAGCTTTTATGAGGATTTATTCTCCCGTTTAAGAGATGGAGAATCATTTTTTGGCGTTATGCAGGAATATATTAAAAATTTCATTAAGAAGCGCCACATCTATATTTATTTTGTCTGGTGGGATCCGTATCCAGCAATAGTGTTAGCCGCTAGGCAGGTATCGGATATTTTCAAATCCGCTTGGCGGAAGGTATTTAATTAAATGGCGACAATCACAATAACTAAAATTAATCAATCGAGTGATAGCATAACTCCATTACCAGAATCGAGCTTTTACGGAAGAAAGTTAAGCTGTAAGATCATGGGAGCTATCAGCCATGTTGAGACTACCCATAGCCATATTTTTATCATTGGCTATATCCAAGATAATGATTACTTACACTCAAAAGACAAGGCTGAATATTTTTCTAACGAAAACATATTAGATAATATCACTAAACTTAACGGTCACTATTCACTAATAAAAGTTTGTAAAAATACAGACCAATTTACAGTATTTAGCAACAAATCAGGTGGAAACCGAGTTTATCTCAGACAAAACGATTCTCAATGGATTATTAGCCAAAAGCTAAGTAATTTAGTTACAAATAATGACACCATAGAGAATATAGCTCTTGAAGAAGAGTTTTTATACCGCTGGATTACTGGAGAGCACAGCTTAATCAAAGGTGTTTATCAAGTGCCCTCTGGGCATTATTGGTTAATTTCTCAGGATATTATCAAAGAAAAAATCAAATATTTTTCTTTACCCATCGCTCACCCAGAAAGGTATCAAAACGAATCTTTAGAAAGCCTCACTTCTACAACGCATAGCCTACTAACCACAGCACTGAACAAAATGGTTAGACCTAGAAAAAAAGTAGCTATATTGCTTAGCGGAGGTGTTGACTCATCAATTTTAGCAGCAATGGCTCATCATGCTGGTCATGAGCTAGTTGCGATATCACATCGTTCTTTACAGCACGAAAACCCAGAGCTAAATACCGCAATAAAATTTGCTAAAACGTTAAACATCGAACACAGAATAATTGATATTGATGATAATGAAATAGCTTGTGCTTTTAAGCAATGCTCTAAAATAATTGAACAAGCTCCGCGCTTTCAAAGTTCAATTATTTTATTTTTACTTTTTTCCAAGCTTGAAGGTGAGTTTTACCAAGTTATTTATGGGGAAGCAGCAGATACCTTATTTGGGAATAATACACTTAAACGTTATTTACAAAGATATAAAAAACGGCAACATATTAGTACTATTATCAATGCTATTCCATTGCTTGATAATATAATTAAGTTACTTCCTCAAAATTCTAAAATTAGTATGTTGTTAAACGAGTCTGTTGAAGACTTTATCCGCTCAAATAATCAGCTCGCACTCAACGACTACAGTATCAACTACATTAGAAAAATCACCTCGTTAAAAAAGGATAATTATTCATTCCAACAGTTAACTTCAGATTTACCAATAAAACCAAATCTAAAAAATGATTTATTAAAAATTAAGCGTTTTGCCCTAAATACTGATGTAGATAATCATTTCCATGAAACAGGTGCGTTAGCTAACCATTTCAACATAGAGATAATAAGCCCGTTTGTAGATATTGATGTAATCAATTTTGCATCTCAGCTACCAGTGTACCATACGATAGCAGGCGACAACGTTAAACCAATCCTCCGAAAAATTGGTGAAATGTACTTTAAATCAGAATTAATGTATTTACCTAAAAAAGGCTTTCCTGCCCCACACTTGAAATGGCTTGAAACATGTTTGCGTGATTATGTAATAACAGCAGCAGAATATTTAAACATTAGCGATCCAAACCAACTAGACACTGAAACTCAATGGACTATTGCTGCACTTGATATTGTACTGCAAGAACTCAACATCAAATATTAACATCAACATTTAGTTGAGGTTGTTAACCTATAACGAATTAGAGCTACTCCTTGTTTTAGCCATTGACGCCATCGGTAATTACGGACAATATCGTGGGCGTATTTAGCTAAATCAGGTCGTTGATGTTTTATGGCAAATTTATAATTATCGAGCCAAAAAGTTGCTTGGCTTTCTTTATAAATTTTAATTCCTTTAAGAAGGCTCAGCTTATTTGTTAACAAAGGAAGATTTTTGGTCTGTTTACCTAAAATCTCCAAAACAAACATTGTACGGAGGCACTTTTCACATTCACCACAGTTAAACTCTTCTGATGAATTACAAATACGAATACTATCTAATGCATTTTGATTTTCAGCAATAGTCATGGTCTTTTCCGAACGTGAAACAGCGCCATGATGAAGCACTTGAGTAATACCATTAGACAAAAGCGGATCTGTTAACAAATGACTTCCCCAAGGGAAAAGTTCATCAATATTATGAGAGGCTGGGATATATAAAAACTCAAGCCCAAAGGCTAAGACCATTGCAGTTAACAGCGCAGCATGCTGAATAGAACGATTACCATTTGGAAATACATGACGAATGTTTGTCGTTACAATCAATAACTGCTTACCGTTTCGACAGGCAAAATCACTATATAACTCAATAGCCGCTTCTACTTTATCAACTTCTTCTAATTGAATATCTAAGCCAATACATAAAAAAACGTGACTAAGCGATTGCTCAGTCAACACATATGTATAGAACGAATCAACCCCTCCAGAAAATAATGAAACCTTCCCTTTAGGAGTAAAGCTTCTGTCTACTGCATTGACATTAATATTAATGGGTAGAAGCTCATCTGGGAACCATCGGGTAAAAATACGTTGATGTTCAAATAAATTCTCAACTAGCGTTTTCGAAACTGGATAATCATTTGGAAGCTGTAAGTCAGTACCATCTTGCATTGATTGAAGATAAAGAGATAAGAATACACAATCATTTAGTAAAGGGAGGTTATCAGCCCCTTTAAAGTTAAATATTAAGGGAAAGTTATTTTCAATAGTTATTAAAACATCAATAGAGTTATTTTCATTGTTCGATTGTTCGATCGCTAAAATTTTCAACTGGTGCCCCAAAATATTAATAATTAACTAGGTACTTCACCTAATGTGTCAGGATCAAGCGATGGCTCATAAAAATAAATTGAACCGACTATACAATTATTTTCTGTTATTTCACTCATACTGACATATTGACTGACTTTGTTAATATTATACTCATCTGAATATCTAGAAGTTAATGCGACCTTTACATTCATATCATCTAAACCAGCAGATTTCCGTCTTCGTTTTAAAAAGAAGTTATTTAGTAAATACTTATCAAAATCTCGTAAGAATGACTTTAACTTATACTTAAACAACATCTTGTCAAGAATTAGCTTAATTTGCTGAAAATCTTTTTTAATAGCCAATTCTCTAAAAGTATTAAAATAATCAAAATCACTATCATCAAGTATCGTTTGCTTAGCAAGTCCATTGATATCAATTTCATTACGAAAACTAATTTCATGTTCAGCATTATTTAATAATAACGCCACATATGTCCGAATACATTTAGAACATTGCCCACAATTATGTTTAGGATCTTTCCAACAAACCCATAAATGCGATAAAGCGTAAGGTGTTTTTTTAAGAAAAGTAATTTTTTTTGAGCGATCCGCTTCTAAGCCTGTATGGATAAAGCTGGTATGCTGAGTATTCCAGAAATGATCCAATAACGGATGGCTTCCGTCAGGCTTGATATGAGAATAGGTTGTCGCTGAACTCAAATAGTACTTTTTAAACTTCAAAATCAAGCCAATAGCCGCTAAACAAGCACCAAAGTTAACCACTCTAGCAATACCATAGTTCAAGATAAACGTTTTAAAATTAGTTTCTACTGCAAGTAATTGCTTGTCAAAGTGCTCAACGAAATGACTATTACGAGCGACCATATTAGACCAAGTAATATTTCCCATGCCAAAATCAAAACCATTTATTAGGATTAAATAATCAATATCCTCCAAATGCTTCATCATGGTATACGTACCATCAACACCACCTGAAAAAAATGACCCTGTTCTATCTTGACCTTGCGAAATAGGGGCTAAATTAGAGTAAACATTGATTTTTTTAAAACATGGATTCCAATCATGATATATACTTTGAATATGATCTAATTGGTGATAAATTTCTTCGGAAATAAAGTAATTTTTACTGACTTCAATATCTTTACCAAGCAACATAGCAGGTAAAAGCAAAGACACCAAAAATGGTGTTGCATCTAAGTTATCAGGTTTGAATTGAACAGGTACCCTAAACCAAAGTTTTTGAAATCCAACATCTGCAGAGATTTGATAACACTTACCAATAGAAGTAACTGATATGTTGCTAATTTTTAATAACGAAGGCAATTTTTTTTCTCTAAAAATTTATACCCGACACTAAAGCTTATCGCCCTTTGCCAAATAAAACAATTTCTACCGTGCGAATTAAAATCAGTATATCCAACATAAAACTTCTGTGTTTAATGTAATACAGATCATACTTTAGCTTTTCCAACGAATCTTCTTCCGTTGAACCATAAGGGTACTTAAGCTGCGCCCACCCAGTCAAACCAGGCTTTACATTATGACGTTCATTATAATAAGGGATGGTTTTTATTAATTGCTGTACAAACTCTGGACGCTCGGGTCTAGGACCAACAAACCCCATATCACCGCGCATCACATTATAAATTTGCGGCAACTCATCAATACGATACTTGCGAATAAATTTACCAATTTTAGTCGTTCTATCATCATTCTCAGTTGCCATTTGTGCACCATGCTTCTCGGCGTCAATACGCATACTGCGAAACTTATAAATATTAAACGCTTGTCCATCTAAACCGACACGCTCTTGTAGATAAAAAACAGGCGCTTTTAACCCTTCATCAAGTTTGATCAACAAGGCGGTAATTAACATCACAGGCCAAGTGATCAAAAATAAAAAAAACGCAATACCGGCATTAAAAATCCAATCTAAGGTATTTCTTAAATGATTAGCAGAAGCAAAACCGTTGGAGTAAATCACCCAACTCGGATATATCAAATTAACTGCAATTTGGCCGGTTTCTCGTTCAATGAAATCCAATATTTCTGTAATTTCAACGCCACGAATTTTACAAGCAAAGAGTTCATCGACAGGTAAATTGTTTCGACGCTCATCACTGGCAACGACAATTTCATCAATATCATGCTCTAACGCATAACTTACTAACGAGCCATCTAAATCGATCCTATTTTCATTGACAATCCCATCTGATGCATCTCCATCCATCACAACAAAGCCATGCATAGTAAACCCTTGACGATCAACCCCACGACGCATACGCTTTTCAATAATAGAAGCCCTTTCTCCTGCCCCTAGTACTAAAACAGTTCGTTTATTTAAGCCAAAAATGTCTACTCGATAAGTAAAGTAACGGAAAAAGCAAATAATAAAACAGCTAATCAATGCCGCGATTGCTAATAATTCAATGGGTAACGCGAACTGAGCATATAATGGATTAATTAATACCGCGATAAAAAAGCCAATGGCGACCGACATTAAAATACGACGCACTAAGCCTCTAAAGCTTTCTCTTAGTTTAGAATTATATAAACCTAACGCTAATGACGATAACTGCACAATTAATGCATAAACAAAGGCATGAATAAAAACAAAATTTTGCGGAATGTTATAGTGTTCGACGATATGAAGAATACGATTACTATAAAAAGAAATAAGAAAAGCGCCTGCAAAGAGGAATAATTCAATAATAACAAGCGATTTGCTTCCAGATGAAAGATCACGAAACTTCGG
Organism: Thalassotalea sp. G2M2-11; assembly: GCF_017168195.1. GTDB lineage: Bacteria > Pseudomonadota > Gammaproteobacteria > Enterobacterales > Alteromonadaceae > Thalassotalea_E. Next base: position 262,640 of record NZ_JADNYL010000001.1, on the reverse strand, counting down.
GCTAGACATAAGTAAAATTTAATTCCTTATAAAACAAATAATAAGCCATTTATTTATACTAGTTTTTATATTGTGAGAGCAGACACTATAGTTAATATAGTTACTAGATGGCAAATACTAGCAACTTTTACTTTTTTTTAACAGATATTTAATAAGTGCATCAACTATAAAAATAAAATAGAATCTGTTAGTTTATGATTGTTTTTGCGATAACTTTAAAAAGGTTGAGACCATGGAAAACCGATTGATGAATAAAATAAAATATATTGTATTAACTTGTATTATCTATGTGATTTCGGGGTGTAGTACATCCTCTCTCCCGCCTGCAACACTGCACCAGTCAAAAACGGTTGATGTAAGTTCTTATAAATATTTAATAGGCGCTGGTGACACCGTTAACATTTTTGTATGGCGCAACCCTGAAGTATCTGGCACATTTAAAGTAAGACCAGATGGAATGATCACCACCTCTTTAGTTGAAGATATTCCGGTATCAGGCAAAACCCCCACTGAATTAGCTCGTACCATTGAAGAAATTCTCTCAACCTACTTACGCGATCCAGTAGTCACGGTAACAGTCAATGATTTTGTCGGTCCTTTTGGTGAACAAATAAGAGTCATAGGTGAAGCTGCACAACCACAAGCAATCAGCTATACCCAGCATATGACCCTTCTTGATGTGATGATACGGGTAGGCGGTCTAACAGAATTTGCCGATGGTAATGACGCTGTTCTTGTTCGAGTTGAAAATGGTCAACAAAAACAATACAAGATATTAATTGAAGACCTAATAAAAAATGGTGAAATCTCTGCCAATGTAGATGTACTACCAGGTGACATTATTGTTATCCCAGAAACTTGGTTTTAATTAATCGTTTTTATCCGTTTTATTTCCCTGTTTTTTAGAGGTCAGGAATGCAAGAGTTATTGGAACAAGCTTTAGATTATTTAAAAGGAATTTGGCTTAAACGTCGATACATCATGATATCGACATGGCTTATTTGCCCGCTGCTTTGGATTGTTATCGTCAATTTAGATGATATTTACGAATCTGAAGCACGTGTTTATGCTGATACTCAATCAATTTTAGGTCCATTATTGAAAGGGTTAACTGTTGAAACTAATACTGACAGACAGATTCAATTAATGGTGAGAACTTTATTGAGTAGACCAAATATAGAGCGCATTACTCGAATGACTGATCTTGATATACAAGTTGCGACCCCGCAAGAATATGAAGAGTTAGTTGATGACTTAAAAGAAGATATTACTATTAAAAAATCCGCGGGGAGACGAGACAATATTTTTACCATTTCTTATCAACATAAAGACCCACAAATGGCAAAAAATGTTGTGCAATCAGCGCTCACAGTTTTCATAGAAAATACCTTGGGTGAAAACCGAAGCGACACTGATACAGCGGGAAAATTTTTAGACACGCAAATTAAAGAATATGAGAATCGACTACTTTCAGATGAAGCGAAATTAACAAACTTCAAACAAAAATACAGTAACGTATTACCAGACCAGTATGGTGGATATTATAATAAATTGCGGATTGCCAAGGAACAACTGAAAGCAATTGAGTTAAACTTATCAGAAACTGAATCACAGTTAGCTAACTCTAGAGCACAACTTAGCTCAACAAATTCAGAAGAAAGTGCGCAGTCAAACATTAAGGATTCAAATACAATTGTAACTAGTTATGATGATCGTATTAACGAATTGCAGACCTTGCTTGACTCCCTATTATTGAAATATACAGAACGTCATCCTGATGTAAAAGAAGCTCAAAATAGATTAAATCTTTTGCTAACGCAAAAAGAAAAAGAAATTCAAGATTACCTATCAGCTCGTTCTGCCAATGATTCTACCCAAAAAATATCGCAAAACCCTGTTATTCAAAACTTACAAATTCAAATCAACCAGCTGGAAAATCAGGTTGCATCAATTAAAGTACGTCGCGATAACTATGAAAAAGAAGTAGAAGGTTTAGAAAATAAAATCCATATTTTACCAGAGATTGAAGCTGAGTTAACGGCTTTAAATCGAGGTTACAATATCACCAAAAAGAAGTATGAAGAACTCTTAAGTAGAAAAGAAACTGCTCAACTTGCCAAACAAGCCGATGAAACAACTAGTAAAATCAATTTCAGAATTATTGATCCTCCACGTGCACCGGCAGAGCCAACAGGGCCGAAAAGGATACTATTTTTACTTGCTAGTACAATTATAGGTATTAGTGTTGGTGTCGGCTTATCATTTTTATTTAGCCAGATTAATCCTGTTGTCACTTCAAGAAACCAAATAACCAAAGAAACAGGTATCCCTGTATTTGGTGTGGTCTCCGCAGCTGAAAACTTAGGCCTACAAAAGTGGCACCGTAAAAAAACCTTTGTGTTCATCGCTTCTAATACAGTATTGTTGATTTTACTAGCGTGTTTTATTATCTATTCAATTTTCCCTGAACAAGTTATGGCTCCATTAAAAGGAATGCTTTAATCATGAGTACTATTGAAAAAGCGTTAGCTCGTAAAGCAACAAAAGAAGCTTCTGAAAAAGAGCAAGCTACTCATTCTCCTCAATCAACTGAAAGCACCACTCAGCCTGATACAACAAGCTTAAGGGATGAGCATTCTCAGCAAAGAAGCGTGTTAACTATTGATACCGATAGTTTAGCTGGTCGTGGATATCTAATCGACACTGGAGAAAGAAAAAGCATTAAAGACGAATTTAGACAGATAAAGCGCAAGCTTTTGAATAATGCTTTTGGTAGTGGGGCTAAATTACTTAATCACCCTAATTTAATTATGGTTAGTAGTGCAAAACCAAATGAAGGTAAAACCTTTGTCTCTGTTAACCTAGCGTTAAGTATTGCACTAGAACAAGATAAGAAAGTATTACTGATAGATGCGGATGTTTTACGCCCTAGTGTCAATAGAGAATTGGGTATAGAAAAAGCTGAAGGTTTAATTGAGTACCTACTTCAGCCAGAGAAAAATGTCAGCGATGTGCTATACAATACAAATATCAAAAATTTAAAACTTATCCCTGCGGGTCAACCTCATCATTTATCCAATGAATTACTCGCCAGCGAAAGAATGGCAGCACTAGCTAATGAATTAGCAACTCGCTACCCTGATCGTGTCGTCATATTTGACTGCCCGCCCTTGATAGGCGTGACAGAAACATTAGTTTTAGCGAATTTAGTTGGTCAGGCAATTGTCGTTGTAGAAGAATCAAAAACAACTATTGCAAATATCAAAGCTGCGACAGAATCTCTCAATGAAGACCTAGCTCTTGGCATTGTAATAAACAAAGCAATAAGATCTCATAAGGATTTGTATGGCTATTATGGTTATGGGTACGGTGAATAAGACTAAATTAGCAGCGGCTATTGCAACATCACTGCTAATGCATCCAATTTACGCTGGAGAGTGGGAATTTACGCCAAAATTTCTTGCGGAAGAAGTATACACTGATAATGTAGAACTAACGAGTACTAAAAACACTAGCAGTTTAGTTAGTCAGGCTGGAATCAATATTGAGTCCAACTATAGCTCTAAATTACTTACATTTAATTTATCTTCAAAAAGTATATATGCTGCCTATAGTCATGACCATGAGTTAGATGATGATTATCAAACATTGAATAGCGACTTCAATCTAAAACTTGGCCAACAGGGTTTTGCATTAATTGGTAAGGCTAATATAGATAACAGATCACGGAATAATGCTAAAAATGCATTAGCAGATATCGTTTCATCGGATACGGTGCAAGTCGAGTCTTATAGTGGTGGAATCGCATACAACACTGTTAATAGTCAGTTTATCATCAATTCTAATATCAAATATAACTTGACCAACTCAGAAGATAATATCGGTAACTTTGAAGGCTATAGCTCTATCGTCACTTCTAAAAATGGCAATGCATCTCGTTCAGTTTTTTGGGATATCAATGGACAATACCAAGAAAGAAAAAACCAAAATCAAACGGCCCGCTCTTATCAAAGCGAGCTAAAAATTGGATTCATTACCTCTTGGAAAATCAACCCATTTTTACGTTATTACGATGAAGACAACAGTGGCACAATACAAACAGGGCGCTCAACAGAGTCAAACTCTTATGGGGCAGGCATCAGATGGTCTATAACGCCAAGGTTTTATCTCGATGCTTCTTACAATTTACCAATCAGCAGTAATTTAGGTTTTAATGGTAAACCACAAAGCAATTACATTGATATGAATGTTAATTGGCAGCCATCAAGCCGTACAACTTTAACAGCCAATTATTCCCAACGTTTTTTTGGAGATACATATGGTTTAAGCCTTTCCCATAGAAATAGAAGGTTAACCAACCAAATAAACTATAAAGAGGAAGTAAGAAGTTTCACCCGTAGTAATTACCAAGTAATCCCCTTAGGGAGTTTTTGGTGTCCATCCAATTCAGATATAAATCTAAATGATTGTTTTCTAGAAAACCAGAATGATATTAATTTTGATGACTATCAACTACTGACAATCACCGATTATGAACTCAATGAAGATGATGTTTTTTCATTATATAAAACACTTTCATGGAAAAGTGAATTAGCGCTAGCTAGAACCACATTTAATTTAGTTGCTGAGCTATCCAACAGAGAAGATCTAGAAAGCCTTAATGAAGATGATAAAACTTATATCAACTTTTCAACATCTAGAGCTATCAGTGGACGCTCTAATATCAATCTAAGTGCATCTTATACTGATAATTGGTTAAGAAAGAATAGTAGCTCAGAACGTCGAGATCGTTATCGTAGAATAGCGATTGGCTATTCAAAATCTCTTAATAGTAAATTAATTTTCGAATTTGATTTAGCGAATATTAATCGTAATTCTAATACTCAATTATATAACTATGAAGAAGGACGAGTATCCTTTAAAATAACAAAAGAATTCTGATATGTATGAAAGTTACTATGGCTTCAAAGAGAAGCCGTTCCAATTAAGCCCAGATCCAAAGTTTTTCTTTGCTTCGAGCCATCACCAAAGAGCATTATCATATTTGCAGTATGGTTTAGATCAAGGTGAAGGGTTTATTGTCATTACTGGACCTATTGGTACTGGAAAAACAACAATTGCTCGTAACCTCTTAAGCCAAATAGGCGATGAAAGTATCGTCGCAGCCCAGCTCGTTACAACCAAATTAGACCCACAAGAACTACTGGCTTTAGTCGTTTCAGAGTTTAATATTGAAGCTAAAGGGGACTCAAAGGCAGACTTATTACAAGCGATAGAACAATTCCTCATAAGTTTGAATAAGCAAGGTAAACGCGCGTTATTAATCGTTGATGAAGCACAAAATTTACCTTCTGAAACAGTTGAGGAACTAAGAATGCTTTCTAACTTTCAGCTAGATAATAAGCCTCTTATGCAAAGTTTCTTACTGGGACAAGAAGAACTTAAACCTATAATCCAGGCACCAAATATGGAGCAATTTAGGCAACGGATTATAGCCTCTGCTCATCTCAAACCATTAACTGTTGAGGAAGTAAAAGAATACATTAACCATCGTTTACAGCAAGCTGGCTGTAATAAAGAAAATCTATTTTCTGATAATGGTATTGAGTTGATTCATGAGAAAACACTCGGTGTTCCTCGTAAAATAAATATATTTGTTGATCGATTATTACTATTTGGCTTTCTTGAAGAATTAGATGAAATTAACTCAGAAGCAATCAGTAGCGTTGCTGATGAAATGGAAGTCGAGCTTACAGGTTCATTAAATAATGCTCCTATAAATAGTCAAGAGCCGAATCAACAAGTAGTAGTTAACTCATCTGAGAACGTTGAGAATATTAAAGAAGTACTTCGAGACGTTGAAGAAATTCTTGAGTCATCTATTAAGCAAAAAGTTAAGATGGCTCGTTATGTTGATAAGTTACTTAAACATAAAAGCAAGCTGTATGCTGAGCAAAATATTGAACCTTAATGTAACATGACCTTATTCACAACATAAAAAAAAAGCCCAAACTAGGCTTTTTTTTTATGTTGTGAATAAAGCTCGTGACTTTAACTATATAATTTTCTACGCACCATGAAAGCAAACACAGCCATCATTAGAATCCAAGTTGGCGGCTCTGGAACTTGTACGCTTTCAGCCACAGGATCACGTGCCCAAAAGCTAAAGTTTGATAGCGCACTACCACCAAGTACTTCGCTGATATCCCATGTACCTGTAAATGCATAGTTATAATCACCAGCCAATACAGGATCTAAACCTAATGCTTCGATACTAAAATTATACATAGCGAATGAACTACCCGCCTTAAAAATGATAGCAACCTGATCGAAGAACTCACCGCCAAGCAACTCAACAAGTTCATCAGGATTCATTGCAGGAGGTGTATAAGACCAGCTACCCTTAACCGCATTACCGCCTACACAATCAGTAGAATTACCCTTTTTATCTTCACAATCTGTAAATGTAATCAAATTATCAATAAAGTCATAGCTAGTACTGCCATCTGAACTAGTTTGTCCTTTAAAACCATTTCCTTCATCTTTACCAACATATACCCAACCTGGATCATCTGCTAAACCATCACCATCCAGATCGTATAAATCACTTTGATCAACAAAAGCACCAGGACCAGTCCACCAGTCATTATAGCTATCTTTATTTAACCAACCATCTTCATCATAACCCAAATTATCTACTGGGCTAATAAATTCACTATTGTTGCCATAATAGGCACCTAAGCAATCCGTAGCATCTGCAGGAACGGCTAATTCGACTTCCTCACTACCATCTAATAGTTGAAAGGTAGTGATTTGAAGGTCAGATAACTGACATTCATTAATTTCTTTTTTTCCAGCATAAGCAGCAGTTATTTGGGCAATCGCCAATAACCCCACCAACAAAATTTTAATCAACGGATTCACGTTATAACTCCTTAAACGCTAGTCTTTTAATCATACAATACGAAGACAGTCACATAACTGACCTTTATCTTGCAAAAAACAGACCAAAAAAAATAATGATAAAATACAGTAAATTACATTATCAAGATTACAGTGTTGTAAAAAAAACTGACATCAAAATTCAGCTACCTTTTATCTATTTGCTAATTCATTTAACCTTAAATCTACCCGCTGTCTATCAGGAAAATCAAAACGTGCCGCTTGTTTAAAATATTTTAACGCTTGCTCTTGCCGATCCAGCAGTAATAAGGTTTCCGCCATTCTATAAAGTAAAGTCGGTTGATTGGCATTACGAGCATGAGCAGATCGCAATAAAGGTAAACCCTCAGTCGGTTTACCTGACTGCGTTAACAGCCAGCCATAAGTTGCAGCAATTGCTGGTGACTGCTGATCAATACCATAAGCTTTTTTAGCATAAGTTACCGCCTGCTCTATATTTTCTTCTGATTTTAAAATAGCAAGTTGTCGATAAGCCAAAGCATCATTATGACTCTTTGCCAAAATAATAAAGTGTTTTTCCGCACTTTGTTTATTCTTCATCTGTAAATAAGCATGAGCAAGCGTTCGACGAATGTTAATATTGTCAGTTTGTCTCAAGTATTCCTCAAGTATAACTATGCCTTCATCAGCACGTTTCGCCGTCTCTAATAATCGATATAACTTATACACATAAAGCGGACGAGGGTACAATTTAAATAATCGCTGTGCGATGCTAATAGCACTCTCTTCATCACCCAAATATTCATAAGCACTGATTTCCAACTGTAAAGCTTTTTGATGACCCGACTGAGCTAAAGGTTTTAATAAACGTAAGGCTAATTCCGCCTGATTAATATCTAAAAACCATCGTGCTCTTGCCAGTTGTACATAGATATTATTGATATCCAACTGTTCCGCATATGTTAACGCCCGATTCGCTAATTCAAAGCGATGACATTGCATATACATATTTGCGATTGTAACTAATCGGCGAGCATGGTTTAACGATAAGCCGTACAGCACCCCTAAGACTTGATCAACATCACTGCAACGCTTTAAATCTAAATAAACTGTTGCTAACCGTGCGAGATATTGTGCATTTAACCGATAATCAATACGATGAAGTAAGAGCAATTGTAAAGCAGATTTACTATCACCTGTGCGAACAAGTGCCTCGGCATAGCGAACCAAGTTATCTAAATTATCAGGTTGTAACTTATATAATTGCTTTCGCCATTGAATGCTTGCTTGAAAATTTCGAACTTGCTCAGATAACTCAGCCAACTTTGTTAATAGCAGAGGTTGATTCGGGCTCAACTGATAAGCTTTGTTTAATATTTCAGCTGCCTGGTTAACATTTTTCTGAGCAATATAAACATAATAAAGATTAACATACAGTTGTAACATCTTAGGAGCCAAGTCTAGCGCATGTTCCAGTTTCTGCTGGGCAGAGACAAATTTACCACTTTGTAAATCGATACCAGCAGATAGGCTCAAATAAACAGGATTATCAGGCTTTTCTTTTAATAGTCTCGCTACCGTTGCCGATGCTTTATTAATCTCGGTTAAACTTAACTGTAATTGTCCTAGAAGTAACGCCAATTGGTCACTAGCACTCCCTTGTTCAAAAATGCTCTCCATTAACATTAGCGCTTCTCTTAAGTTGTTAGTGGCGACGAGTAGCTTACTTTTATACTCGAGCAAGGTTAGTTCATGAGGAAACCCTTCCATTGCCTGATCAACCACAACTAACGCTTCAAACATTTTACCCAGCTTAACTAAGGCATTCAACTTCAGCAGCCAATACTCAAGAGACCTTTCTTCTCCGTTATAATGTTCAAGAATCTCCATTGCCGATTGATAGCGTTCAAACTTCATATCCATATTAGCCACCATTAGGTGACTCTGCTCGTGACCTGGGAATCGGAGGGCATAATAATTTAAATGACTATAAGCATTCTCCCAGCTTTCTTGCATGTATAGACTGGTCCCCTGGATCAATCGTAATGATGGATATCGATTAAGATCAGCATCATCTAATTTACTTAAATAAGCAGAAATATTCTTAGCCACCTTTGCCGCTTCATTTTTCTTATCAGATTTAAACAAAGCAAAAGCATAAAGCAGGTTGACGTTTGGATAATTAGGCTTTAAATCTAAAACAAATGAGATATGCTTTAACGCCTGTTCAATATCCGATAATGCAATATAAACCTCAGCCAATAATAAGCGTGTTCGAAGATTATTCTCATCCAGAGTAAAACTTTGATTTAACAAAGATTCTGCTAAATTTAAATTGCCTTGTTTATAAAAAATATCCCCTTTTAACTGCAAGGCCTCAGCATTATATGAGTCAATCTCTAGTACTTGATCAAGCCACTGCTGCGCTAACGAAATATTACCAAGTTTAAGCTCTAAAATAGCTAATCCTAAATAACCAACAGCTTCATTTGGTTCATTAGCTATCGCAGCATCAAACTCAGACTTTGCCAGCTCAAATTGATTTAATTCTAAATATGCCCGACCTCGCAGTGAGAAGACTTCAGTAGCAATTAATCTTGTTTGCTCTGAAAGTTGGACATTATCTAAAACATCCTGATATTTACCTTGTAATAATAATGACTGCCCCAGAGGTATTAGTATTTGACTGCTATCAGCACCATCTATTAACGCCTGTCTGAACTGCTCTTCGGCATTTTCCAACTCACTAAGCAATAAAAATGTTTTGCCAAGCAATATTCGTCCTGACAAATGCCTCGGATTTTCTCGCATGATATTTTTTAACAAGATAACTGATTGCGCATATTCTTTTTTATTAAATGCCTGTAAGGCATCCTCATAAAGCTGATCAGCCGATTTTGCATAAGCAAATGAAAATACATGTAAGCACAATAAAATTGTAATAACTCTGACAGGATAAAATTTCAAATTACACCTCACTCCCGTATAAAAACATCATTATCTTCCAAGTTATTAATTAATATCTAACGCGTATTTTTCTATTAAAGAATATAGGGTCGGACGTGTGATCCCTAACAATTCCGCACATTTAGACATATTACCTTCAGTTAATGCATAAGCCTTTTGAATCGCAATCGATTCAGCATGTTCACGTACTTGCCTTAAATTCAGGTTCAATTCTAAGTCTTTATCAACATGGTCTAAGAAACCTAGATCCATAGCGGTCACTTGTGTTCCTGTTGCCATGATCACAGAGCTTTTTACTTTGTTTTGTAATTCGCGAATATTACCGGGCCATCGATGTGCTTTAATAGCACTTAAGCCATCTTGAGAAAAACTTTTAACGTTACTTTTATATTCCTCGGCATATCGTTGTAAAAAAAACTGCGCTAAGATCAAAACGTCTTCATCACGATCTCGTAATGGCGGAATATTCAAGGTAATTTCACTGACGCGGTAAAATAAATCTTCTCGAAATGTTTTATTGGCCACCATTTCTTCTAAATTCTGGTTAGTGGCACACACAACCCGTACATCCACTTCTATTTCTTGTCGTCCACCGAGCCGTTCTATTTTCTTTTCTTGTAAAAAACGTAATAATTTTGCTTGTAAATTGAACGGCATATCGCCAATTTCATCTAAAAATAAAGTACCGCCTTCCGCACATTCTATTTTCCCTTTTGTCGTGCGCACTGCGCCAGTAAAAGCCCCTTTTTCAAAACCAAATAACTCACTTTCTAACAATGTTTCAGGAATGGAAGCACAGTTGATTGCAACGAATGGTTTGTTACCGCGATCACTTGCCTTGTGAACTGCATTGGCGGTCACTTCTTTGCCCGTACCACTTTCACCTAACAACAAAGCGGTAATCTGCGTTGGTGCTATGCGCTTGATCATCATCCTTAAACGTTCAATCGCTTCACTATTGCCAATAATACCTATGTCACTACCGCCTACTGAGCGCATTAATCGGTTTTCTTCTTCAATCGAAGCCACACTAAAAGCTCGAGCGATAATGATATTTATCACTTCAGAATCTATCGGTTTTTGATAAAAATCGTAGGCACCTAATTCGATAGCTTTAAGCGCATGTTCCCTATCGTCATTACCTGTGATCACTATCACTTTGGTATGCGGAGCAATTTTTAAGATTTCTTCCAAAGCCGCTAATCCTTCCGTTGCGTTGGCAGAATCTGGCGGCAAGCCCAAATCTAAAGTCACCACTTTTGGCTCATAACGACGCACAGCAGCAATCGCACCTTCACGATTGCTTGCTAATACTGATTCGTAATCTGATAAGCTCCATTTTAGTTGTTTTTGGATGCCCTTATCGTCATCAACGATCAATAGTTTTTCCATGTGGTTAGTATCCTTTGTTTCACGCATTTGATTATGTATCATTGATTGGCAAACTGATTTTAAAGGTCGTGCCTTCGTGTTCAATGCTGGTAACTTTAATGGAACCGGCTAAGCTCTCAATAAACTGTTTAGCTTCATATACGCCAATACCCATACCAGCGTTGCCTTTGGTTGTATCGAACGGCTTGAAAAGGCGTTGCTCAATAAAGTCAGCCGTCATACCGCAGCCATTATCACTTATACTAATGCATATTTGATTCTCAGACGAGGTTAAATTCACTTTTACCCAGCCATCATCGCTTGTTGCTTCTTGTGCATTTTGAATAAGATGGTTTAACACAGAATGAAACTTTTCTTTATCTATGGCTAATAAGCAATTATCGCTTTGCACAATATGTACTTTAGGTGAATCAACATTACGTTGTTCAACCACTTTCTCAAGCACAGTCGCAATTTCTACATTCATTTTACCAGCTGATGCCATTTTTTTATTGCGTAGTTGGGTCAATACTCTAGTTAATCGCTCTGTTGCTGACTCAACGGTTTCAAAGACATCATCGATAAACTCGGGATTATCTCTGTGTTTTTCCGCATTAGTAGTAATTAACGATAATTGTGCTTGGACGTTCTTTAAATCATGTACTAGAAAGGCAGACATACGGTTAAACGCATCGAACTGTTTTGCCTCTGCAAGCTCATCGTTGGCTTCATTAAGTGAAATAAAATTCCCCAATTGCTTTGAAACCGCAAATAACAAATCTCTATCTTCCCAATTCAGTTGCTTTAACTCTTTTATTCTACCTAGTACAAACAATCCATAAAATGCCTTACCAATAAAAATAGGCACGATAATTCTCACATTAAAACTGCGACATAAATCAATATCTAAGGTTAAGCCAGAATACATCGAAGGAGTGATTTCATATTCATCAACGTCTACAATCCATCCTTTTTTTATACAAAATTCACTTAACAATGCAAGCTGAAGGTCAAAGGCTTGAGTTAACTCTAGGCCATCCTTAAATTGGCAATCAAAGTGTAAGTCATTCCTTTTTTTTATAATGGCACCGCTTTGAGCGTTCAATTTTGACATCATAATCGATGTCGCCATTTGATAATAACCCTGCGCACTGGTGGTTTCTATTTTTTCAATAAGATCCAACCACTCATCACGGTATTCATATCGATTAGCAAAGAAATTCTTAGCAATGAAAACTTTCAGTTTTCGTCTCAGTGATTCTGTGATTAACAACGTCATTAGCACAATAATACTGAGCATCAAAAAGCCAACACTAACGACACTGCCCCATTTCCCACCAATATAATTAATAACATAGCCAGCGAATGCCATAATGAGCAAATACACACCGGCCATCATCAAAATTGAGCTATAAAACACCACTTGTCGAGATACGAAGATTCTGACAGAGCCATTTTTAATGCGTCGAATGCTCACCAATAGGAGCGGCACGATAATTAAAGCGACAAAACCTCGACTAAACCAGAAATCAAAATCAATGCCATCAACCATTGTCGCCTGTGCATACATTACAAAGTCGAATACTGAAATACTTGCCAAAGCAATAACTAACGGCCAAATCGCCCAACGAACATGGTCATCAGCACTACGGAATAGTTGCTCTAATAACACCAAAGTCCATAGGTTCAAGACGATAAACAGTAAAAACAAAAATTGGTAAGAGAAATTAAAAGAATAAGTCGCAAGCCAAGCGCCCGACATCAATAGGAGCCATATAACCGCATACTGTCTAATATGATAATTACTTAACAAACGACGTAATGAGGTTAATTCAGTATTGCAAATCAACAATAAAATAGACCAACAGGCGATTTTTATACCATCAGCCAACATCACCCACTGTAAGCTAAAACCAAGCTTGATTTGCATACCTGCAACGGCATTTGCGACTAAAGTGCTTAGTGCTGACAAAATCGTCCATTGGGCCAGTAATGATTTATTACGAGCAGCAAAAATTAACAATATGAAAACAAGGTAAGCGATGCTACTTAACCCAAAACCAACTATGCCGAGAAATTCCATAAAAGTGTGTTCGCCTACTTACTATTATTTCGAGTAAACAATTCAGTCAATACGGGCACTAAAACAAAACTAGCGATAGCTGAAACACATAAGCCTGAAATAATCACTACGCCTAACGGTTGCCATAAGCCACCACCAAATAATGTTAATGGTAGTAATCCACCAATGGTTGTTAATGTGGTGAGTAATATTGGCGTAAAACGCGTTGCGCTTGCCTCTAAAATAGCTGTGCGCATATCATTGCTTATCAGATAATTATGGTTAGCTGTATCAATCAAAATAATGGCATTATTCACTACAATACCAAATAAACTGATCAAACCAATAAATGCCATCATTGAAAATGATAAACCAAATATATATAAGCCAATAACCGAGCCCGCCATCGCAAATGGGATTGAACTAAAAATCACTAAAGGCTGCAAAAATGATTTAAATTGTAATACCAATACAGAAAAAATCCCTATCGCTGTGATAATCATAATTTGAGAAAGCCCAGCAAACGACTCTTGTCGAGACTCCTCTTCACCACCCAGTGTATAATACATACCCTCAGGAAACGGATAATATTCTAAAAAATTTACCACTTGCTGCGTCAGCGCTGTTACCGAATAGCCATTATCGGCATCTGCAGAAACTTTTGCCATCCGCTGTTTTTGGTAATGAAAAAATTCTGAATGCCCCTTAGCGAGTTTAATTGACACCACTTGATTAAGCGGTATTAATTGCCCCAAGTTATTAGCAATATGAATATTTTCAAGCATTGACACATCCATTTGCTTGCTACGGATTAAAATAGGGTAACTTTCACCATTACTATCACTTAGTTGCCCGACAAATTGCCCGGTAATTAATGTTTTGAGTGTTTGATCCAGCGAGTGAATATCAATGCCAGACATACCTGCTTTTTCATAATCAATATCCATAATTAACTCGGTATTGGCTAATCCAATAGGGTTTTCGATATTAATGATGCCAGGAATCGTCGCCATTTTCTGATTCAGCTCTTTGGCAACTTTTTCAAGATCAGCAAGCGACTCACTCATCAAACGCACCGTAATGGGCTGATCGGTTACAGGCCCTTGAGTGAATTCCTTCACGGTAATTGTAGCCTGGCTCCACTGAGCAAACTCTTTCCGTAACCTTGTCACTAAATCTGTGACTTTTTCCGCATCAAACTCTGCCAATATCACTAAAATTTGCCCATAGTTAGCAACACCACGTTTTGGTATTTCATTGTAATAAATCCTCGGATTAGAATTACCAATATTAAGCGCTTGCTGTTTAATTAACGGGTAAGTACTCAGTTGTTTCGAGACACTCTGCATCACTTCTTGCGTATAAGTTAAAGATGAATTAGTTGGTGCTTCTATATCAATCAGTATCATGGGTTTTTCAGCTTTAGGAAATAAACTGAGTCCCACCTTAGTAAACAAAGAAAACATCAACACAAGTGCAGCAATAAACAGTATGATTACTATCAGTTTTCGCCGTAGAGCAATTGCTAGCGTATTCTTATATACCGTGGCGGCAAATCGATTAACATAATGTTGCAACGTCTTTATTCTACTGGGCCCAGTTTGAAATAGCTTACTCGATAATAATGGCGTAAATGTCAAAGCAAGCAGTAAAGATGCAAATAGAACTAATACAACGGTCACAGGCATAGAGCGCAGAAAATCCCCAGTATCACTGGCCAACATTAACATAGGCAAAAAAGCAAACATTGTGGTTATCGTGCCGCTTGTGATCGCCCATGCAACTCTACTGGTGCCACTTGCTGCTGCCTCTGTTAACGATGCGGCTTGCTTTTTCTCCCGATGAATACTTTCAGTTACTACAATGGCATTATCAACCAGCAGCCCAAGCGCAATAATTAATCCTACTATCGACATTTGCTGTAAGCCAAAGCCGGCAAAATCTAACCAGCCCATCGCTATCAAAAAAGATAACGGGATCACAGCAATGACCACGATTGCTTCTCTGAGACCCAGAAACAACAATGACATCAAGCCAACGAGTATCAAACCCTGCCATAAATTATCAAAAAAACCGTCTACACGGGTAGAGACACTTTCTGCTTGCTTAAACAAAAGCGCTAACTTCACTTCCTCTGGCAATTGCTGTTTAAATTGCTCAACTTCTGCCGTTAATCGCTCTGTTAAATCAAAAATATTGGTGTTTTTACGTTGTTCTACGGTAATGAAAATCACTGGATGTTGATTAAAGTAGGCTAAATAACTAGGCTTTGCGTCACCAAACTCAATTGTTGCAATATCTTTTAATTTGATCACCAGCGATTCATTTGAGTAGACAACTGTTTCTGACAATTGCGTTAATTGTTGATAATTGCCACTCGCTTTAACATTAAAGCGACGCGAACTAGCATCAACAAAACCTGGGGTTATATTCACAGCTCTATTTTGCAACGTTTGATTGATGCTATTTACCGCAATGCCATAGTGCTGCAGTAAATCTAAGTTCAAGTTAATAGACACCACTTGCTGGGGATAACCCCAAATATCTGCTTTTTTTACGCTGTTAATTGTCTCTAATCGTTTTTCTAATTTTTTCGCGTAAAACTCCATTTTCTTATAATCGAGTGGCTCACTCCATAACGCCAGTTGAGCAACAGCGACACTGGTTGGCGTAGCTTTTAACACTAAAACATCTTGCACATCACTTGGCAGATTAGGCTTTACAGAAGCAACCGCTTGTTTAATTTCATTAAATGCTATTTGTGGGTTACTGCCATAAATAAATTTAACTTCAATTCTCGCCCCATCATTTTTGATTTGCGATTCTATTTGTTTGATACCTTCAATATCGGCAAACTCTTGTTCTAACGGATTGACGACTAAAGTTTCAATATCATTAGGCGAAACCCCCGGATAAATCACTTCGATTAACGTGATAGGTATATCAAATTGCGGATCTTCAGAACGCGGCATATTAATATAAGAAACAACGCCTACTAATACCATTAAAATAACGATAGTCAGTGTGAATTGTGCGTTTTTAATCGCTAAACGAGGGAGCTGCATATAATCTACTCGCTCACTTTAAGTTGCTGCCAGCCGGTGGTAACAACGTCCAAAGTATCATTTTGACTATTCGCATTTAAGTATAAGAACTGATTATCCATATTCAACACAGTAAATGACTGGTGAATAAAACGTTCATCACTCACCTTTGTCAGTAAAATAGCATTACCAAGCTCATCAATTTCAATCAGCGCACTTAACGGCACTTTATACACCAATTTATCTGACGCAACATCAATTTCAACTTGCGCTAATTGTCCAGCCACAACACCACCGCCCGCTGACATGCTTTTTAACAACACCTCAATTAAATAGAGCTGTCCGGCAGTATTACTAATCACAGGTACTTTGGAAATAACACCATCAACTTGCCCTAAATTGGGCAATCGCACTTTTACTTCTTGCCCTTGTTTAACAAAAACCACTTCTCTCGAGGTTAAGCTCACTTTCACCACAAGGTTATTATCGATAGCTGCCACAGTTAAAATTGGCTTCCCTGGCGTTTGAAATTCTGCCAACTCTGCGTGTCTTGCCAATACTACGCCATTAAACGGCGCATATATCTCAGCTTTTTCTAAATTATAATAAGCGATTTGGTACGCTTCTCGTTGCGTTTCAACTTTCGTTTGTGCAAGTTCAAGTGCTTGTTCTGTAGTTAATTTTTTGGCTAATAGCTGTTGTATTCGTTTACGATCCTTTTTTGCCTGTAATAAAGCAATATAACGTGTATTTTTTAATGCTTTCAATTCTTCTGTATTCAATGAGGCTAATCGTTGTTTAGATGAAAAAAAATCCCCTTCATCAGCAGACAGTTCATCTAAATAACCACTACTTTTAAATGATAGGTTTGCTGTCCGTTTGAACGCCACCTTACCCGCTCGGGTAAAAGATTTTTCATAAGGCGAGACTGACACTTGCGCAATCTCATAGTTTTGAGCTGACGCTAAAAATGACGTACAAGTAATGCTTAAGAAAAAATAACAGAGAATATGTTTCATAACGTTAGAACTTAACTACCTTGTTGATGTAACTAGCAATTATTATAGTCCCTACTTTAATCGTCGATTAGATAAATGTACATTAAATTCATCATTAAGCGAGTCAAGCTGATAATTGAGCCATAATTACCAGCAAATTCACCTATTAGGCTAGACAAGCGACCAGATACCCATTAGTATTGCCGCGATTAAAATTGACCGCCCTTAGCTCAGCTGGATAGAGCGCGGCCCTCCGGAGGCCGAGGCCGCAGGTTCGACTCCTGCAGGGCGGGCCAGTAACAAAGCCAACACTCTTTCATTAGCAAATTCAGCCGCACTGAATTTCCCTCAATAACGAATGTTACATCCGCTGATACCTGGACACATATTTTAAGTCGTCAAAAAGATCAACTAACACAGATAATGATGAAATGACATGCGATCAATGCTCAATAGTATTCTTTAAGCTTCAAAAAGCAATCATACTAGAACGTGCTATTCTTCGCATTCTACTCAACCATAGATTCACTTTTATTTGTAGTAATTCCAAAGCTAATATGTCAGGAATTTTTACAAATTCGTTACATCATTTTATAAAAGAAATATTAATTTAAGTTGATTCAATAGATTAGAATCACGGCATTTTTTATGCTTAAAAAACAGACAAAACAAGTAATATGCTCCAAAACAAAAGGATTTATCATGTTTAAATATTTATCACAAAAGTTTATAGGGATAGTGATATTGAGTATTTTTTCAGTTGTTACTCATGCTGGTATCATTACCAATACTGCAACTTGCACTACTACTAGTGCTACTTTAGATTCCATCTATATTTCTGATTTAGACATTTCAGCCGGCACAGGTGGCGCTGTTGAACCGAACTTGCTACAAAACGGCCCTTATGATGCCAGTTCATGTATAGGTTTGTTTAATGGTAACGATGCTCAAGTTCCACCATTGGACAATAATATTGGTGAATATGGTGACGGGTTACTAAATGGCGCTGAATTCACAAGCGGGCCATATGCTGGTAACCAATTAAGCGGTCTTGAGTTTATCAACGCATCGGATTTACAAGACATAGATGGCGATGGTAATGCAACCGACCCAGGTTGGATTCACTTAGGTGACTTTGACGCAGAAGATACTGAAGCATCATACAGTAGTATTACTTCTTATGATCAAACGATGACATTAAATCTTTCTGAAGTTTTACAGTTATCATTTAGCTGTGAAGATGGTGACGGTGGTGGGCTTAACGACTGTACTTCCCTTAGCTGGACACTCGCTACTGATGTAGATATTGTCGAAACAGTGCAAGACATTATCGGTAAGTCTACTTTTGATCATTTAGCCTTCTCAGTAAAATCTGGTAACGAAAACAGCGATGGTGGTTGGGCAATTTATGATTTCAATTTCAAAGATATCTTCCAAAATGAAATTGACAACGGAAACCCAACTTTTGATAGCCCTAGTGCTTTTACCACTGCATTTGTATTAGGTGGCACATTGGATTTGGGTAGCGACTTTGGTGGCAAGGGCTTTTCTCACCTAGCTGTATGGGCTCGTGATCCAGCAGATACACCTACTGATGTGCCAGAGCCGTCAACACTAGGTATTTTAGGCTTAGCTTTGTTGGCTTTAAGGTTTAAAAATCTTAAGCATTAATGCTGAATTATCACTTATCAAATCAACATAGAAAACCGTCTTTAGATGGTTTTCTATGTCTTTCTCGTTTAACTTATTGACATAATACACTTGCCAATTGAATCCTTAGCGGTAGTCACGTAAAGTAGCTTTTTTGTATTGAGGCTGCTATGAAAAATCCGTTACCACAAAATCATTTATGTTCTCTCACCCTATTGGGTAACTTAGTTACTAAGCCTGATATTCGCTATCAAGCCAACCCTGTAATTGCTATTGCAGAATTTAAACTAGCCACTCACAGTAAGTGGTTCGACAAGGCGGCGGGTCAATACAAAGAGTGGACACAGTATCACACGGTAAAGATGATAGGTGATGTTGTTGAGCGTAGCCTGTTACAAGCAGATAAAGGCGACATAGTATTAATCCAAGGTTTTATGGTGAATAGTAAAAACTCCAATCGAGAAATTATTCACGCAACCTACGCCCACCGATACCCTAAAGGCTATGCTCGTTCCATTAACCAACTACACTGCAGTGGTAAAATTATTAACAATGTTAAATTGGTCACCACAGAAAATAATCGTCAACTAGCAGAATTTCCCATCAATATAAATTTCTATGTCTATTCTCCCATCTCACAAGAATTACGTTGTATCGATATAACTCGCACAGTACATGTCTGGGGAAAACAGGCTGACTATTTAAAAGACACGGTAATGATTGGCGATGAGCTGATCATAGAAGGTAAGTTAAATTACGTAAATAACAATAGCAAATCACAATTAATTGATGCTCAACATGTTGCTTTACATAAGGTAAGCTAATATTGTAGACAAACATGACTTTTAGGAAGATAAGTCCACTCACAACCTATGAAAAGACACCTTTATTTAACGAATCAACGCCGTAAGCTTTTGCTACTGTTGTCATTATTTTTTAACTTCATTTTATCTTCTCATGCTGAAAAATTAACCTTTACTCAGCTAACACTACCAACAAATAAAAGTCATACTACATGGCAACACATCATTATAAACCCGTTAACTCAACAGCAGTTTTTTACCAGTGAACACAATGGAAAAATCAAACTTTATGATAGTAAGGGCCTATCAAGTAAAGAGTTATTAAATGTAGTCGACCATTATCCTAATTTAGTCAAGTTAACCGCATTTTCCGCACACCCAAGTTTTAAATTAGTACAACAGCAAGGCTACCTCACCTTTTACACCGCTCATATCGAATCTAGTAAGAAAAATACTTCAACAACTATAATTAATGCTCCAACATACCAAGGGCAAACACCTTATGAATTAGTATTAATCGAGTGGCAATTTAATGATGAAAATCTACAGAAATTAAAGGTTACAGCAACTTCACGAAAAGAAATTTTCAGGATCGGCGTACCATCACAACAAACCTATATCACACAACTTGCGTTTAACCCGTTTATCCAGCCCTGGCAAAACCATGCCAATCAATTATTCGCCGTACTCATGCCAGATGAAAACAATACCGATATTCCACTCTACTCAGGGGCGATTTTAAGAGTAGCTTTAGAGAAGTTTGGCGCAAAAAATTATCGAATCCCCCCCGCTAATGCCTTTATTGACGAACCCAACATTAATAATGAAATCCTCATTTCACAGCTAAACCTGATTAACAATATCCATTGGTTTAAACAGAATCCGAATCAGCTTTATATTCGTCATAGGGGTAAGCAACAGCAAAAACTTTCAAGAATTCAGCTCGGTGATGATTTCACCTCAGCTTCAAAAAAAGCAGACCATTTAACTGATATAAAGCTCTCACCTAATTCATCAAATGGCTTAATTTATCGTGGCGAACAATTAAAAGCACATAGAAACAAATTACTCTATTTAACTTGGCAAGAACAATGGTTATTGGTAGCTCTTGCCCCACATGCACCATATCAACCCGAAATAATCACCTCATTAGAAAAGTTAGCCATGTCACCTACGGCTAAGCCAATACTCACTACAGACCATCAAGATGAACTACTGGTGTTTGATCAAAGTAGTAATAGCGCTTTTCAGCTATTTCCAGCGCCAGTCACTGCTGCCAATAAGCAGCACAACCCAAGTCATGTAGATAAGCCTGATGAGAATTTTTACCTTGCCTACTTTTTGTTATTAACCGCGTTATTTTTACTCATTGCCTTGTTCTATTTTTCGAAAAAATCCTCATTATCACTACTTAAAAAGTACTTGTATGAGCAGTTTGCTCAATTTGAGGTCGACAAGCACAATAACATCATCGCCCTGTATCATCGTCATCAATCCGAGCCAGCCATTAAACTGCCTTTAAATGAGGTAGTTGAAAGCAAAATCCATTTAAATGATGTGGAAATTTGTCACATTAATAGCGACGAAAATAGCGTATTTTCGAACAACAAAGAACAGAAATTTAACGCGTTATTACAACAAGAAAAACGTGAAAAAATGATTGATGAACGCGTAAGAAAGTATGAGCTTATATTGCAAGATACGAAAAAGAAAAGTTATCGGATATGTCTCTACTTTCGAAAAGGTAATCAACGGATGACCAAAAGCAAGTTTGATGAATCAACCGAACAATTATTGAATTGGTGTTGGTTATTCTCAGCAATGCTCCATCCTCAGCATACCGAAAAACGTAAAATACTGGTAACTCCAACCATTACTAGCGTTAGCAACACACAGAAAGCTCCGTTATCACAACAAAGTAATGTTGAGACCCAAAAGCGACCAACCAATAGCGATGAACATTTGCCATCCAACACTGCCTCTGTAAATTCTGTAAAAAAAACCGACAGTGAACCCCATGTATCCACACCAGCAAATCAACAAGCGTCTGATATAGCAAGAGATCATCCAGCCAGTGACACCTCTATCGTGCAGGCACTCGAAAAACTTGCAGCCCTAAAACAACAAAACCTACTCTCAGAACAAGAGTTCGAACAAGCAAAAGCGACTATTTTGCACCAACAAAAAAATACTAAATAAAAAATGCGAGGCTGTTATACCTCGCATTGTTCTGGGTAAGAAAACGTATTCGAAAAAATTAATCTAGCGCTAATAAATACTTCACTAAGTTAATGTAATCTTCAACAAAGTTTTCTTTATCTAAATCGTGGGTATGGATCATATACTTACCGTTAACTACCACAGATGGCACGCTTTTCAAATCACCACTTCTCGATAACGTATCTTGATTAGTTTTCATTTGCTTGGCGGCATTGTTTATCGCTTCACTAGCCATCAAACGATCAAACTCAGCACCATCAGCACCATTTAGTACAAACACATTTCGCACATCTTTTTGCGAAGTAAACACACCACGATGTACATGAATATATTTAAAAATTGCAGCAATATGGCTCTCAGTATTTTCCATATTATTGGCAACCACCAAAGCTTTAGTTAGCATTCCTTGCATTTTTTTTGAAGCACCAGGCAGAAAGTCCACGTGGTTTTTTACCAATTGAGCTTCTGCTGGCAGCGCTTTTTTAACGAGATCGATTAAACCCTCAAAGCGATAACAATGAGGACAATAAAATGAAAAGTATTCACGTACTTCAGGCGCATTAACGGCAATCTCTTTAACTTTTACATAATGCTTACCTTCTTGGTAATCTGTACTGCTGGCGATAAACGGCATTAATAGTAACGCTACGATACCAATCACTTTTTTCATTGAATGTTCCTATGATTAATTGTTTGTTTTAAGGCATTAATGTTAACGGCGCTTGTTGTAAAGCAGACACTTGTTCTTTTAACATCAATACCTGTTCTTCCCAATATTTTGCCGTATTAAACCAAGGAAAGCTATGCGTAAATGCGGGATCTTGCCAGCGTTTACACAACCATGCCATATAGTTCACTACTCGCATAGCTCGCAATGGTTCGATTAGTGCAAATTCTCTGGTATCAAAGGTACAAAACTCTTCATAGCCTTGCAACAATGTATCTAACTGCAACGTTTGCTGCTGACGATCGCCTGAGAGCATCATCCACAAATCCTGAATGGCAGGCCCCATTCGACTATCATCTAAATCGACAAAATGCGGCCCATCATCCGTCCATAAAATGTTACCCGCATGACAGTCACCATGAAGCCTAATCGCCGATTGCGGCTGATATTGCTGCTGAGTAAGGTCAATTACTTGATCAAGAATGGTAAAAAATGGCGTTGTTAAATAATCAGGAATAAAACCAGACTGAACAATAATGTCGCGTGCCTGTATTAATGATTCATCGGTACTATAGCTCGGACGATAATTGAACACTTGTTGACGTGAAACCGCATGAATTCTGCCGATAAACCGGCCCATCCACTCAAGCTGATCTAAGTTATCAACCTCAAAAATGCGCCCCCCTTTACAAGGATAAATGGCAAATGGATAGCCTTCGTACTCAAATAGAGACTGGCCATTAAATAGTAAAGGGGCAACAACAGGTAACTCATGATCCTGCAATTCCAATGAAAAATCGTGCTCTTCTTGTATCTGTTTAACAGACCAACGATGTGGACGATAAAACTTCGTCACATATTTTATCCGCTGTTCATCATGAAACTGATACACTCGGTTTTCATAACTGTTTAGTGCCAATAGACCGCTATCAACTTGTAAGCCAACACTTTCGATCCCATCGATAATTAAATCGGGTGATAACGAAGTAAAATCAAATACTGACATTAGAGATTAATTCACCTTAACGCTTATTAAAAAAACGTGTTTCATGCGCTAAAGAGATATCATCTTCGTCAGAAATAAGTTCGACAACAAAGGTAATGTCAGTCATATAACCATCCAATTCATAAGGGTCTACTGAAATACTCATCGGCAAAGTATAAACCGAAGCCGCTTTGACAAAAACTTCTTGCTCACCGTGCCATTTGGTATTTTCAATACCACGCACCGATAAACGATAACGATTATCGGTTTGCGATTTATTGAGAATCTTCAAGGTATAAACATTTTCAATTTCACCATTGAAGTTTTCTTTCGCTAATTCAGTGCGATCACGAATAATATCAAGTGATACAGGGGCACGATTAACAACTTCCATGGCTAACAGTCCAGTCATCACTAACAATACCGCAGCATAACCGACTAATTTAGAACGTAACAGATGAACTTTTTTTCCTGCTAATTCATGCTCAGTTGTATAGCGAATAAGTCCTTTTTCATAGTTCATTCGCTCCATTACACCATCACAAGCATCTACACATGCACCACAATTAATACACTCGTATTGCAAACCATTACGAATATCGATGCCGGTTGGGCAAACCTGTACACATAAGTTGCAATCAATGCAATCTCCTAAGCCCATGGCTTTAGGATCTTGTTTTCTTGAACGAGGACCTCTATTTTCCCCTCGATTATGGTCATAAGAAACGGTAATAGTGTCTTTATCAAACATCGCAGACTGAAAGCGTGCATAAGGGCACATATGCAAACACATAATTTCACGCATCCAACCGGCATTGCCATAGGTACAAAAAGCAAAAAACCATACGTTTGCCGCAACCGCAAAAGAGGCATTAAAGGTAAAAAAGTCTATAAACACTTCTTTTACCGGCACAAAATACCCCACAAAGGTCAATGCCGTTAATACTGAAAACATGAGCCAACAAAAATGCTTCAGTGACTTTCGCCAAAACTTATTCACTGTAAGCGGTTGACTATCAAGTTTTTTTCGTTGGTTGGCACTGCCTTCTATTTTTTCTTCAAACCAAATAAAAATAAAGGTCCACACCGTTTGCGGACATAAGTACCCACACCAAACTCGGCCTAAAAAAGTAGTGACGAAAAATAATAGAAATGCACTTAAGATAAACAGCCAGGCTAACAAGGTTAAATCTTGAGGCCACAAGGTTAGCCCCCACAAAGTAAAGCGCTGTTCGGCAATATCAAACAGAATCGCCTGATGGCCATTAAACTGTAGCCATGGCAGTATGGCAAATAAAGCTAAAAAGAAAAAATTCATCTTTCGACGTAATTGTTGAAAAAAGCCAGTTACTTTACGTACGTAAATTTGATCCCTTGGCTTATATTGCTCCGCCTGTTTAGGCTGATGAATTTTGATATTTTTAATTGGGATTTGAGCTTTATGGTTGTCTTGTTTTGAGTTCACAACTGTTCCTAACCGGTGAATTTCAGATAACTATGTTTGTATCGGCGATAAATTAACGGTATCTTGATACATTAAGTAAAATGATACTATGGCGACATCAATTTTGGTCGCACTTATAATAACTTAACATTATACGAAATCACATGAAGAATTTATTGATCTTAATCGTTGCAATTGCACTATTTTTACACTTTTACCCTCAGCCTGAGTTGACTGAGTGGTATGAAGAACAAAAAACTTGGGTATTATCTGAATTTTCTGATGCAACAGATACTAAAGTCAGATTAAACCCAAGCAAGATATATCGTGATTTAGAGTCAAAATTTGCGCAATTTAATGAAAACGAGCAAGGGTATATTAAAGAAATTACCGCCTCTAGAGCGAATGTAAAAGAATTTTTTCAAAAATATTGTGCTGATAAACAAGTCAGTTCACCAGTTTTGCATCAAAGTAATCAAAAAGTCGTGTGTGACGCTATATCACCTTATCAGTCACTATTTTAAAACATTGACTGCAAAAAGAGCGCAAGCGCATACAAGTATGCGCTTTTTTTATGCCGACAATTGCGATAAAAGTTCACTAAACTGTTCAGCGCTTTGATTTTCATGCACATGCTTACCGGCTTGTACCACCCATTGACCATTAACCATCACATCGGCAACTAGATTCGACTGACTAGCGAACACCACACTGTCAAGCAAATGTTGTTCACTATGGGCAAAGAGCTTTAACTTATCTTCATCTAGCACTAATAAATCAGCTTGTTTGCCAATCGCTAACTCACCAGTGTTACTATGAGTACTTAACGCGCCGCCACGGGCAGCACGTTGCCATAAATTTTTACCTACGGATAAAGTATTAGTATCCGCTAACACTGCGCGCTGCTGCTTAGTTAAACGTTGAGCGTATTCTAACCAGCGTAACTCCTCAATAGGATCAACTGAAATATGGCTATCTGAGCCAATAGCAAAATTGCCTTTTTCTGCTAAATATTCGGCGGTAGGAAATACCCCATCCCCTAAGTTAGCTTCTGTTGTTGGGCAAATACCAGCAATTGCCCCTGACTGAGCTAAGCCTTGTCGTTCTGCTTCGTTTATATGGGTCGCATGTATCAAACACCAGTGCGGATCTAAAGTAAAGTTATCTAATAACCACTGTACCGGGCGCTTGCCATAATGTGCTAAACAATCATCCACTTCCTTTTGCTGCTCTGCAATATGAATATGTATCGGCGCACACTCATCAATTCCTCGTATATGATTTACAGCCGAATTTAACGAGGGTAAGTCAACCGCACGTAATGAATGGGGCGCTATGCCGACATTGGTGTTGCGATAGTTTTGGCTTAACTGTACGCATTCTGTCACTAGTTGATTGAACTGTTCAGTTGTATTGATAAAACGCTTTTGCCCCTCAGTCGCAGGTAACGGGCCAAAACCACTGAAACGGTATAACACAGGCAATAAGGTTAAACCAATGCCAGATGTATCGCCCGCTTCAAATATTGCTTTGGCCATCGCTGACAAATCATCATGATTGTTACCATCTAAGGCATGATGCAAATAATGAAATTCCGCCACTCGAGTATAACCCATTTTCAGCATTTCAATATATAACTGAGTGGCAATTATTTGCGCATGTTCCACCGTCAATTGGCGCAAAAATTTATACATGATCGTTCGCCAGGTCCAAAAGCTGTCTTGCCCTTCGCTCCCTTGCTCACTGAAACCAGCAAACGCCCGTTGAAAAGCATGAGAATGGCAATTCACCATCCCTGGGATCACGGTACCAACATCCACATCGGCGTTGACATTACCCGATTCAATCTCGCTAATAATGCCGTTGTCTATGGTTAACGTTTGATTTTTATGCCAACCATCGGCAAGTAAAATACGCTGTGCATATAATTTCATCACTTCACTCACTGTTTCTGTATCATTTATGATTGACTAAAATCGATCAAACATTGAACAAGGGCTTTTAATTTGGGTATCACTTGATTCGCTTTTTGTTCATTGTATTCATTTGTTGGTTCATTCATGTAGGTGATTTGCGATAACTCCAATTGCAAGGCATGAATATTATTTTCCGGCTCTCCGTAATGGCGGGTAATAAAGCCTCCTTTAAAGCGCCCATTACTCACCATAGTGTATGGCGAATAGTCAATACTTTTAACCTGTGCAAGTAAGTCCTCACTACAGCTGTTACCATCGGCATTACCGAAATTAAAATCAGGCAGTTGTCCGTCGAAAAATCGTGGTACATGAGACAGAATCGAATGAGCTTCTAACAATACCGCCTTACCATGGTGTTGTTTAATTTCATCTAAGGTTGAACGGATCGTTTGGTGATAAGGTTGCCAATATTGAACAATACGCTGAGTGATTTCTTGCTCATCAGGTTGCTTTCCCGGTAGATAAAGTTCACTCAGATCAAATGCGGTAGTGGGACAAAGCTCGGTTGAGTTAGCACCAGGATATAAGTCAACACCATTTGGATCCCTATTAAGATCTATCACATAGCGATTGTATTTAGGCATTAATATGTATGCCCCCATCGCGATGGCAAACTGATAAAGCCTGTCTTTATACCAGTCAGTATCTGGCACTTCCTGCGCAGATGACGTCATTCTCTGGGCGATATCATCCGGTATGGCCTGACCGTTATGCGGCATACTGATCAACAATGGTACATTACCTTTAATTAACTGATAACTATCTCCCATGCTCTCACCCTTAATTGTATATACAAGTTACTCATAATTTATCATGGTTCGACTATTTCGCCAATATCTTTTAGCCAATCGCACTTTGCCTGATATCAAATATCAGAAAAATAACATTTGTAGGAATTAGTGTTATCGCATAAGGTTAGTAATCATTACCTATAAGTTAAAACTACTGACAAATGCCGCTGAAATTCCTTCACTTACTGCTACTGATTATTTATGTGATAGTCGCATTGGTGAAACCTTTATCGGCAGCAGAATCTAAATCGCCATTTCCTGAGATCGATCAAAATAGGGTGATACGTATAGCCTTACCCGATCAAGCCAGTTTAGCGGCAGCATCACCAGAGCCCTTCGGTCGCCTCGTTAATTTTTTGAAAGAATATTGGCAAATTTGGGCAATAGATCACCAGCTTGAAGTGCAATTTCTGTATATGCCGACAGAAGCGGCACTTGAACAATTAAAACAACAACAACTCGATATTGTCGCTTTAAATATTTTTGAGAGAGATAAGAAACTATTATACAGCCTACCTTATGGCATGTTTAAACAAAGTATTTTCCGCAACATCAATAAAAACCCCAGTAGTGGTAAAAATATTGCAATTCATGCTGAGGAAAATAAAGTGCTCGACTTTCTTTCCCCTCACATTGAGCGCTTTTATTATAAAGATGCAGATCAGCTGTTAGCGAAATACCAACAATATGATGCCATTTATTCCACCCGCCCCTGGCTAATGACCAGTAAGTTAAAGCAACATGGTATTGATGATCAGTTTTATATTAATCAATCAGAAATTCCACAGATAAAGCTTTATTTCTCCACTCGCAAAAATGATCGGGCCTTGATGGAGTTGATCAATAACAGTATCCGAGCAGTAAAACCTGCACAAGCCAAGCTTTGGAGTGAAAAGTATGCCCTTACTAACCACTCAAATATTAGCTTAACCATGGGGAAATATTTACAAAACATCTCAGCTGAAGAAAAACAATACCTGCTTGATCATAATGAAATACACTATCCGGTCAGCAAAGACGGTCGGCCACCGTTAATCATTACTCGTAGCTTTGCCCATATTACCGAAAGAGGCTTCACTGTTGATTTAATTAAATTTGTTGCTGAAAAAATAGGTATCACTTTCAACCCTATTTATGTGGAAAATGAACAAGCATTTCAACAGCAAATCACAGAGAAAAACGCGCAGCTGGTAATCAACTTTGAGCACCACCCAAGCACAGAATTAATCCCCAGTATCCCCTATTTTACCATTCGCTATAATTTAATTTATGATCCTAGGCTCACTAGTGTTGACCAACTAGAGCATATCGAAGCACTGAATATCGCAGCGGTAAAAAATCGCAATGCCACTGAGCGATTGAAACAAATGTTTCCAAAAGCAACCATTAAAGTGTTTGACACCACTACATTAGCAATCAAAGCGGTTGCCGATGGCAAAGCTCACGTATTTATCGGCAGTTCATTGATCACTTCTTATTTAATCAAACAACTGCGTTACGCAAATTTAACTTCACGTCCTTACCCGCCGTTTAATAAAGATGAAAGCTTAGTATTTGCTGCGCCAAAACAACATGCACTGTTAATCTCGTTAATCAATAAGGCAATTAATACCTTACCAACCAACCAATTCGATGCCATGTACAACAAATGGAGCCAATCTGCCTTTCCAGTGACGAATGTTGAAGAACAAATTGCTGATGCCTACCGCCAAGCCAGTTATGTTTTTTTAACGATTGCCTTAATCGCGCTGATTGCTTTCTGGGTTTACTATCGTCAATTACAAGTGAGAAAAATAGCGCAAAAAAAAGTAGAGCATGCCTTGGCTCTTGCTGAGTCTGCGCGACAAGAAGCCGAAACATCTGCACAAGCTAAAATTACTTTTCTCACTCGAATGAGTCATGAGATTCGTACCCCCATGAACGGGGTGCTAGGCATGACAGAGGCACTTAATTACACCAAACTAGACAAAGAACAAGCGGAATTACTCGAAACGCTTGAAGGCTCAGCACGGCACTTATTAGCGTTACTTAATGATGTACTGGACTTTTCCAAAATGGATGCTGGCAAAATGTCCTTAGAATCAATGCCAGTTAATATCCATCTATTGGCAAAAAACGTTATAAAAAGCTTTCAACATATCGAAACGAGTAACGATATAAAATTAAAGTTGTTTATAGATGACACGATTAATCATCGTTATTACACCGATCCAACACGTTTAAACCAAGTATTGAGTAACCTAATCAGTAATGCCGTTAAGTTTACCGAACACGGTACTATCACCTTAGCCATAAAAAAATGCGCCGCTCCTGCTCAGGCAAAATGCAATGATGTTGACCACATTAACATCAGCGTCAGCGATACTGGCATTGGTATTTCAACAGAGAATCAAAAACGATTATTTACTCCCTTTATTCAAGCCGACAGTGATATCACCCGTAAATTTGGCGGCACAGGATTAGGGTTAAGTATTTGTCAGGAAATTGTCAGTGCGATAGGCGGCGAAATCACCATAGATTCAAGTCCTAATCAAGGCAGCAAGTTTTCATTTACACTGCCTCTAAAACGGGCTGAAATCGTTGATAAAACAGAAGACAGACGAAAAAACAGTCGCCATATCAACGATAAAACCGACAACCGCTTTGCCAATATTCGGGTATTGATTGCAGAAGATAATTTAGTCAATGTCAAAGTGTTAACCGCGCAATTGTCGCGTCTAAATATCGACGCTGATGTGGCGTATGACGGGCTTGAAGCTCTAGCGTTACACGAGCAATCTCCTTATGACATCATTATATCGGATTGCCATATGCCAAACATGGATGGTTTTGAATTAGCCAAAGCAATACTTAAACAACAAACACGCCCTATCTGGTTAATTGCAGTCACGGCCGATGCACTCAGTGGAGCTGCTGAAAATTGCATGGCAGCTGGCTTTAATGACTACATGGCTAAACCCTGCCCGCAAGAAGAAATCACCAACAAAATGAATCATGCCTATCGTATGTTGCAAGCCCAAAAAACACAACTTAACCACTTAGAACATTAGTACTTTTCTACTATCGTTCCAGAACAACATTCAATAGATGATAGCTATTACCTATTGAATAGATAAGAAATAACGATTATACCAATTTAAAGTTTTTCATCATAATAGTCATCAGTTAATCATTCATTACAGCAACACAAGGACTTTTTATGTTAGAGAATAAAGAAGGTCAAACCGTACCAAATGTTAAGTTTACTTTAAGAGCAAACGACCAATGGCAAGTGCGTACTAGTGAAGATATTTTCACTGACAAAACTGTTATTGTCTTTGCTTTACCAGGTGCTTTTACACCAACGTGTTCATCAACGCATCTGCCGCGCTACAACGAGTTGGCACAAACGTTTTACCAACAAGGGGTTGATGAAATCATTTGTTTGTCTGTTAATGATACATTTGTGATGAATGCATGGGCACAAGATCAACACGCTGAGCACATTAGCTTTTTGCCTGACGGTAATGGTGAGTTTTCACAAGCCATGGGCATGTTAGTGGATAAAGCTGAACTTGGCTTCGGTAAACGCAGCTGGCGATATGCCATGTTAGTAAAAAATGGCGTGATAGAGAAAATGTTCATCGAGCCAGAAGTTGAAGGCGACCCATTTGAAGTATCAGATGCCGATACCATGCTAGCATACATTAATCCAGAGGCGGCACAAACAGAGAAAATATCGATGTTTACAAAACCTAATTGCCCCTACTGTCAAAAAGCGAAAACCTTATTAGCAGAGCAAGGGCTGGCATTTGTGGAAATTGAAGTTGGACAATCGGTGTCACTTGCAGCATTAAAGGCTGTCACAAATGCCGACACTGTCCCGCAAGTGTTTATTGATGGTCAGCATATCGGTGGAAGTGAAGCATTAGCAAGCTACTTTAGCTAATGCCAGCATTTGAGGGAGTTATCCCAACTCCCTCATCACTCAAAACACAAGCTCAACAGCTAACTTTTTATTAAATTTTTTAATGAGATCACCTGTTCAGTAAGTGCAGCCACTTGCTGCTCTAACTGCGACACTCGACTGGTTAACTCACTAGTGTTGTCACATGCTTCTTCAACGCTCAAGGCCGCAGTTGATTGTACAAACGGCTCTTGATCACATGCTTCCTGGTCAGTAAAAAGATGTACATACCGTGACTCACGTTTACCGGGTTCTCGGGCGAGTTTTTTTACTAAGCTTTGTCCGTTAAAATCTTGCAGCTGTAATAAGGTATCTTCTACAGCATTAACATCTCTAAATTCGGCTAAGCGTTGAGTTCTATTTCTTAACTCTCCGGGAGTTTGAGCGCCACGTAATAACAGCACACAAATAATTGCTCGCTGCTGTGCAGTAAATTGCAGATCACCAAACTCAGTATTACAAAAACGATGAATATATTTGGGCACTCGACTCGATGCTTGGCGATCTTCCATCAATTGCTGCATATTGATCAATTCATCGACGCCATTTTGCACATCGGATTCAGATAATGACATCACAGGTTCACGGTTACTTTTTTGGTTACAAGCCGTCATGATACCGTGTAAAGATAATGGATATTGCTCTGGTGTTGTTGTTTCTTTTTCAAGCATTGCGCCGATGACCCGACACTGAATAGGCGAAAAAACAAGCATAGTTAATCTTCCTGAAAATTACGATGGTTAAGTTATACCAAGCAAGCTGATAATTTGCCATTGTAGTGCTCGCAAACACTGTATTCTTCACACAAAAATAGCAAGGTAATTATGTCGTAATTTATCGAAAAATTGTCGTCTTTCTGCTAGCAGAACTAGGCACTTTGTTCCATGCTGAATCATCAGCATAGTACTGATAAAACATATACTTATAAAAATAAACACAAGGATATCCACCATGAAATTTTCGAGTAAATTTCTACTATCCATTTTTGCTACCCTAGCATTTTCAGCAAATGCAATAAAACCAGCATTAGACGTGAATGTAGACGTAGAAACATTGACCAACGGTGATGTAAACGCAACCCTCACCATCACCAATAACCATAAAGGCCAACAAAAAGTACTGAGTTGGTACACAGACTTAGCCGAAGAACATATTTTTCACATCACACGCGATGGTGTCGAAGTGCAATATATGGGCCCTCATTACAAACGCCCAGCGCCGACAGAAAATGACTATATTAAATTAAAATCAGGTCAATCTTTGACAAAAACCTTTGAGTTAACCGCTAATTACGACATGAGTGAAGCCGGTCAATATGACATTACATATGATGTAAAATCATTACATTTATATTCAAACCCTGGTCAGCTAAAAAAAGCCGAGCGACTTAACCTTGCCTCATTAACATCAAACACTGCATCTGTTTATTTAGAAGGCCTGTTAACAAAAGGTGGAACGAACAAAGGTAAACCAGACGGAGGCGGTTCCAGTGATTGTATCGACGGTACCTGTTTCACTGGTCGTTGTTCTAACAGCCAACAAACAGAAATTATCAGTGCATTAGCTGCTGCAGATAGCATTGCCAATAATGCGGTAAGTTATTTGAACAGCCATTCAGCCAGCAATGTCACTACACGTTATACCACCTGGTTTGGTAATGCGACATCAGCACGCTTTAATACTGCCAAAGCAAACTTTGAAGCCATTGATGACGCTATTGACAATCAACCGGTTACTTTCGATTGTAGCTGTAAAAAAACGTACTTTGCCTATGTCTATCCAAGCCAACCTTATAAAGTGTATTTATGTCGTGCATTTTGGAATGCTAATGAATTAGGTACCGATTCTCGCGCTGGTACTATTATCCATGAACTAAGCCATTTCAATGTAGTTGCCGGTACAGATGATGTTGTTTATGGTCAAAGTGGCGCAAAAAGTTTAGCCATTTCAGATCCTGATCAAGCACTAAATAATGCAGACAGTCATGAATACTTTGCTGAAAACACGCCAAACTTAAACTAGCGAAAAATGGTTAGCTACACTATGATGTAGCTAACCTAATAATGGAGTGATAAAAAATGGATGAGCGCTTTAAAGCCTATTGGTTCACTGGCTTGATCGTCATACTGTCTTTTATCACTTTTATTGCAATGTCTACACCCACTCATCGTTATTTACAATGTGAAATCTTTGCTGAACATCACCAACAAAACAGTCACGGCATTATGCTGACTTATAAAGTCACCAACACCTCTGCACAATCGCTAAAGCTATTAAGCTGGTACACACCACTCGAAGGCTTTATGAGCAACTTATTTGAAATAACTGATAGCCAAGGTAAGCAATTAGCCTATCAAGGCCCAATGTTTAAAAGAGTGCAACCCTTAGAAGAAGACTTCATCGTTATTGAAGCAAACAACAGCCGCTCCATTACGCTAAACTTGCTCGATGCCTATAGCTTAACTGCAGGGCATTACCAAATTTCATTACGCCCAAAAGTGATGCAAATAGAATTAGCTCAAGGTTCAATAAGCAAACAACAATGCCTGCTTCCATCCATTAACATCACAGTGGATGCATAGATTAACTGCAACTTGTGATCTGTTACATATCAACGCCGCCTAGCTTTCAATCTCTGTACAAAAGTTGTGCAAATAATATTCTTATGCTACAAGTGGTACGATCAGAGAAAAATATTAACAATACTGACAAGCATTGGAGAGCTGACTGTGAAACCTATTACAACCCATTTAAACACCCCGTTGACACTTCTCACCTTAGGCTGTTTATTAGCCGCTTGTGGTGATGATTATAAATACATTAACACCAGCAATTATCAACCACCTGAACCAGTTACTCCGACGACACCACCGAGTTCAGCTCCCATACCTGCATTCGACGCTGACGGTATATTAAATGCCAACATACGTTGGACCGATTATGGCGTACCCCATGTTACCGCCGACAATTTGCAAAGTATGTCTTACGGTGTAGGTTATGCTTTTGCTAAAGACAATATTTGTGTATTAGCAGATCAAATCATTAAATATAACTCTCAACGTGCCAAATACTTTGGCCCTGATCTAGTGCCTGGCTCTGGTGATTCTGAACACCTGATCAACGATTTTGGCTATTTAGCCTTAGATATCAGAAAACAAGCTGAAAACAATATTCGAGGTATGTCAGCCAATAGTCAGGCATTACTGTCTGGCTATGCCGCAGGTTATAACCGTTACTTAGCCGATACAGGCGATCAAATTGACCCTGCTTGTGCGGGTCAACCTTGGGTGCAACCCATTACTAACGTTGACGTATTAACCTACTCTTTAGGGATCGCCCTACTACCTGGTGCCGCTAACTTCTTAGGGCCAATGTTTTTGGCAGCCCCTCCAGGAGAAAGCTTTGCGCCATACATGAAAGCCGGTATGGCTCCGGCACAAACCATCAAGTATCGTCCTAAAGTATCGCTACCAGAAAAAAATCCTCAAGATTTAGGCTCAAACGGCTGGGGATTAGGCAAAGATAAAACTGAAAATGGCAAAGGCATGGTATTAGCCAATCCACATTTTCCTCATACTGGCAATTTAAGGTTCTGGCAATTCCACAGCACCATTCCTGGCCATATGAATGTTATGGGTGGTTCACTTTCCGGTATGCCTGGTGTCGTCAATATTGGTTTTAATGAAAACGTTGCCTGGACCCACACATTCTCCAGTGCCGAACACTTTGTCGTATATCAATTAACGCTCGATACAAGCCGTTCGGATCATTTAACCCAAGTGATTGATGGCTCTCCTCGCCCTATCGATATGCGTGAGTTAACCATAGATGTTGCTGTTGCACCTGGACAAACCATCACATTAGCGAAGAAGAGTTACAGTACTGCACAAGGCCCGATGATCGTCGTCCCGGGTAGCTTTAACTGGGATGAAACATCAGCTTATGCGATTAAAGACGCGAATAGCAACAATTTAGACATTATAGACCACTGGTTAGCGATGAATTTAGCTGGCGATCTCAACGAATTTAAACAAGCCTTTAAAGAGTATGACGGCGTAATCTTTAATAACACTATGTCAGCAGATAGCAATGGTGATGTTTTTTACATTGATGATTCAACCGTCCCGCATTTAACATCGGTCGCTATTGAGCAACTAACGACAAACCCACTTCTGATTGGTGCGAAAAAACAAGCAGGATTTACTATATTACCAGGGCACTTATCGACATTTATTTTCGATACTTCAATACCTTATGAACAGGCTCCCAAATATGAAGGCACTGACTATGTACAAAACTCTAATGACAGTTTTTGGTTAACCAATGCTGGCATGCCCATCACGGGAGTTTCACCATTATATGGTCAAGTAAACAACCAGCAAACCTTACGCTCGCGCATGGCACATAAGTTATTAAGTGATGCCGCTGGTAGTGACGGATTATTTTCGCCCACAGAAGTTGAAACCGCCTTATTAAGTAATCGAAATTACTTAGGTGAAGCGGTGCTAAACGACCTACTCACCCTTTGTAACGCTCAGGGAAAAACCCCTGTTAATGGCAAAGACATTAGCGCAGGTTGTAATGCGTTAGCGAAATGGGACGGTACCATGAATAATCACAGTGCTGCGGGACACTTATTTAGAGAGTTTGCCTTCCAGTTTGCACTTGATCCGCAATGGCTAACCCCATTCAATGCAGCAGATCCACTTAATTCCCCCAGTGGCTTAGCACAAAATGATACCACGCTAGCGCAGTTCGCCACTGCAATCACCAAAGTAGAAAATGCCGGCATTGCGCTAGATGCTGTGTTAGCTGATGTACAATTTGTAGAACGCAGTCTGCCAAATGGCGCACCTTCAGGGGTCAAAATACCTTGGGCTGGTGCACATAATATTGAGGGTGGTTTCAATGTATTTAATGCTCGTACCAGCAATAATGGTACTTTGTTACCACGCCATGTCTACAATCCGCAAGATAGTACATCAATACTAAGTACCGAAGCTGGTGGATATCATATTGGCTATGGTAGTAGTTGGATGAGTGTGGTGAACTTTACCGATGAAGGCCCTGTAGCGCGTGGTTTATTGAGCTATTCACAATCACGCACCTATGGTGATGAGCATAACACCGATCAATCAGAACTTTACTCGACTCAACCACAGCTGCGTCCATTACGCTTTACTGAAGCAGATATCGAAGCACATAAAATTGCTGAGATAACGTTATCAAGTGCTGATGACTAAGACAAAACACTGACATAAAAAACCAGTCTAAATGACTGGTTTTTTATGGGTTAATGACCTAGTTTATTGATAAATTCGTTGAGCCCAGCGCGTTAATCCTCCGGTGACACTACCAAAATGATCCCCTACTACCAATGGCGTATTCGGCAACTGTTGTCGCAAAAACTCACTGATGACAGGCGATTTTGCCGTACCACCGGTAACAAAAACCACATCAGGCTGGCACCTTGCTTGAGTCACTGCTTCTGTCATTAACTGGCCAATGTTGTTTAACTGACTTGCGTTAGCCTCGGCCATCAGCTGGCGTGATATGTTTACCGTTAAATCACTGGCAATATCGCTTAACTCAATGGTTTGTTCGTTCATCTCAGACAAGCCAATTTTTGCTTGTTCAGCACCATTGACCAGTCGATAACTTAACTTTTCTCGATAAACCTGTAGCAAACGTGCAAACAGCTCTGGTTGCTGAGCATCATTGAATAATTGCTGTAAATAACGACCATTCTTTTCGCTATAAAACTCCGTCTGATCATTAACATTATTGATTGCCACCGCCTGATTATAACTACTCACTGGCATCTGCTTACCGGATTTCAACAGGCTCTCCATGCCTAAACTCGGCATAATGCCTTTCAGGGCAAGTTGAATATCAAAATCATTGCCACCAACTCGCACACCACTATGGGCAAGTAAGCTTGCTGTTCTATCAGTGTTTTGCTGATAATTCGGTCCCATCAATAACATCGAGCAATCGCTGGTACCACCACCAATATCAACCACTAAGACTTTAGTTTCTTTGCTCAAGGTCGCTTCAAATTCAAAACCTGCCGCTACTGGCTCATATTGAAACTCAACGTCTTTAAAGCCGACACGATGTGCTGCATTACTTAACACTTCAATGGCTTGTCGATTACTTTCTTCGCCTTTCAAGCCCTGAAAATTAATTGGCCTGCCAATCACGGCTTGGCTGATCTCTCGCTGTAAATTCTGCTCAGCTAGGCTTTTGATATTGAGCATCATGGCGGCAACAATATCTTCAAACAGGTTAATTTGCATTGGCACTAAACCACTCATCCCTAAAAATGATTTGGGCGATTTAATATAATAACCTTCCTCTGGCTCTTCGAGATAATGCGCTAATGCCGCTTGACCAAAGAATAACTTAGCCTCAATGCCATCAAGGCTAAGTTCTCGCAACGCCCGCTGTGCTTGTTGCAGTGGTAATTTTCGTGCCGCAAGAAAGCTGGATTTTTCTACTTCAGCTAAACGCTGATAGAGCCAATGGACAATAATTTCTCGGCTCGGCGCATACAAATTCGATGGCACTAAACGGCCATGATCGCCTAACGATAAAATTTCAGGCTGATCGCCCTCCATCACTCCGACAGCACAGTTCGACGTACCATAATCAAAACCTATCATTGAACCTCCTCAGCAAGCGAAAAAGTCGCGTAGCATACCGAGATTATAAGGCTTTCTCAAGTGATGAAATTTGTAGTGACGCGCCCGCTGTTGTAATAAGGGTAACAGCGACATCATGATGATGCTTTGACAAAAAGAAAATGCGGTTACAAGTGCCAACTTCTCACAAGTAACCGCAGTGCACGGGAAGAAATTACTGCAAAATACCAATTAATTCAATTTCAGCAAGTTGCATAAGACCATCATTATTCTTATTTTTGGTAATAGTTAATCGATAGCTACTAAAGGCAAAGCCATTGACAAAATCAAACTGTTTACGTTCAAAGCGTTCGTCCCAGCTTTCACCTACCCAATTGCCAATTTCAACCCAAGTACTACCACCATCATTTGAGCCTAACAATTGAAAGTTTTCCGGATCACGCGCAGGAGCATCATTTGCACTAGTAATGGCTAAACTACTGACAATTTGTGCTGACACTAAATCTACTTGAATCCATGACGGATCATCTACAGAAGGAGCGCCTTGCCAATCATTATGATCAAGCCATTTAGTGGTGCTATCATTATCAAAGGCTTGCGCTTCACTCTCACCGTCACTGATCGAGTTACGCGCACTATAGATCGCGCCAGCTTGTTCACTATGATCCACCGCCGCATATTGTGGCCCGATCAAGCCTACTTCAGCAATTTGCAATAAGCCGTCGTTATTGGCATTTTTTGTCACATTCAAACGATAGCTGCTATAAGCCAGCACATTGCTAAAATTAAATGCCTTCCGCTCAAAACGCTGATCAAATGCTTCGCCAACCCATGAAGCTAATGTCACCCAAGATTCACCACCATCGTTAGAACCAAGCAACGTAAAGTTTTCTGGATCACGCTCAGGTGCATCATTGGCACTGGTAAGGGT
Source organism: Thalassotalea sp. G2M2-11 (assembly GCF_017168195.1). GTDB lineage: Bacteria > Pseudomonadota > Gammaproteobacteria > Enterobacterales > Alteromonadaceae > Thalassotalea_E. The sequence continues at coordinate 223,238 of NZ_JADNYL010000001.1, read as the reverse complement.
TAAGGTATTGACCACTTTTGCTTCCGGTAAATCGACTTGAATCCATGCTGGATCTTCATCCGAAGGAGCCCCTTGCCAATCATTATGATCGAGCCATTTGGTATTCACATCACCGTCAAATGCTTGCGCTGCTCCTTCCGCGTCGCTAATACTAAAACGTGCTGAATAACTAGCACCAGCCATTAGGCTATGCTCAAGCCCAGCTAACTCGGGGCCGATAAACTCAATCTCTGCTACTTGCATCAAGCCATCATTACCAGCATTTTTCGTGATATTTAAACGATAACTGGTATAGGCAAGCACATTAGTTGTTTGAAATGTTTTACGTTCAAAACGTTCATCAAATGCTTCACCTACCCAGGTTTCAAGCGTTATCCAGGTGCTTCCACCATCGTTTGATGCCTGCAAGTTGAAATTTTCGGGATCGCGAGAAGGTGCATCATTAGCACTAGTAATAGCGACCTTATCCACAGCAACCGCTTGTGGAAAGTCCATTTGAATCCATGATGGATCGGCTTCTGACGGCGCCCCTTGCCAATCATTATGATCAAGCCATTTGGTAGTGACATCACCATCAAAAGCTTTATCTTGGTTTTCTCCATCACCGATGCTATTTCGCGCAGTGATCACTGCATTTTGATTGGCTGAATGCACTAAGCTGGTATATATCGGCCCAAGTAAGTCAATTTCAGCTAATTGCATCAAGCCATCATTACCGGCATTTTTAGTGATATTTAAACGATAATGGCGATACTTAAGTGCATTAGCAAAGCTAAAGGTTTGACGTTCAAAACGTTCTTCAAATGATGCGCCAACCATATCTAGTAAGGTGCTCCATGTTTCACCGTCATTCGATGCCACTAAGGTGAAATTTTCAGGATCTCGTGCTGAGGCATCGTTAGCACTGGTGATCATCAAGGTATTTACTGCTTGTGGTTCAGCAAAATCAATTTGAATCCACGCAGGATCTTCAACACTTGGTGCCCCTTGCCATTCATTGTGATCGAGCCATTTGGTATTCACATCGCCGTCAAATGCTTGCGCAGCACCTTCTGCATCACTGATACTAAAACGAGCCGTCAAGGTTGCACTGGCAATATTTTCATCCGTGGTAATTTCATGGATTGGTCCACCAGACGATTTAGCATCAAATAATGCTAACGCTAAATCAATCACACTATCCGCGCTGTAACCTAACTCGATAGCGACACTATGATTAAGCAACGCCTGATAAAGCATGGCGCGTAATGCAGCTAATGCGTCTGCATCACCATCAATGGCTAGTGCTAAATATTCTCTTGCAGCCTGAAGATGTGCTTGTTGTGTCGAAGTAGACTCAAACTGTGCAAATGCCGCATTTAATAATGACAGCTTTATCACGGTTTCTTCTGCCATGATATCTGAACATTGCTCATCACCTTGCTCCGTTGTTTGACATTCTGAGCCAGTGACAAAATTTTCCACATGTTCAGCACTCACTACTGGGGTAGTAAATACATTTGTATTATTGGTTTGCCAACCTAATGCCCTGAGTAATAACGATGAATACTCCGCTTGTGCTAATGATAACAATTCAGGTGTTGAGACATTTCGCCCATCAAGCATCGCTTGTTCAATTAGCTCAGTCGCTAAAGTGGTTAACACGTTGGCTTGCATTTGACCATCTGCATTACCGTCAGCGTGGTTACCATAATCAACGGATAACTGTCCTAACGTGGTTAACTCTGTGCCAGCAATAAGCTCCCCACTGATGCTGTCCCCTAGATTTGCATCACCACAGCTTGTGGCATCACAAATCATGCTGGTATTCGCATCCGCACTAACGGTGAGTTTAACAAGACTGTTAATGCCAAAACCAGGCTGTGAAGTGAGTTCAACAAAATATTGGCCATTACTGTCAGTCAGCACTTGGCCAGTGGGCGTTAATGTACTGCCGTTTAATGCCTCTACGGTAATAGCCGCACCCGATAAATTTCCTTTGACAACAGAGCCCGCTAATTCAGCAGAGGTTGTTACAGGTGTCACCGGTATATCATTAGCATCCGGATCATTGTCGCCACCACCACAAGCACTTAACACACTGGTGATAAGTACCATAGGCAACGTTAGTCTAAAATTTCTTGCCTTATTCATAATAATTCCTTGCATATGTCAGCCGATTCAACCGTTGTTTACCATCGACTACATTCAAATTAATGGTTGTGATTGTTAGAAACGATAAGTCAATCCAGCGTATATTCGACGCCCGGTATAACTACTACTACGCAATCGTGCTTTGGTATCATCACCATAAAAAGTTCTTGATTCTTCTTCGGTTAAGTTGATCACAGAAGCAACTAATGTCAGGTTTTCCATTGGGCTATAAGAAGCGTTCACATCCACTTGCTGGTATGGCTCTTGGAAAACAGTTAACCCATCAGCAAGGCCTAAGGCTGTTTTACCACGACGGTTATACGATGCTCGAATGCTATAATTGTCGGTTTCATAATAACCAGAAAAGTTAAATTGGTTCTCGGCACTGCCAACCAATTCAGAATCCCCAATTTTTTCACCATCTATGCTGATATCGGCACGATTAGTATCATTAAGGGTGTAGTTAACATTGACTCCAAAACCATTGTTAAAGGCATGTTGAGCAAATAATTCTAACCCGCGGGATGTGGCGTTAGTACCATTAGCGGTAGTGCTAAACGGCGTAACTTCAATCTCACCCTTAGGCACAATTACTTGACCAGTATTGGGATTGGTATAGCCGTCAAATGGACGTGTTGAGCTAATGATTAATGGCACAATAAAGTTATCCACTTTTTTATTGAATATTGCCGCACCAATCGCAGAACCTTCACCGTAGTAATATTCAATCGATATATCACTTTGTACTGATTCAAAAGGTTTTAACGCTTTATTACCACCAGAACCTGACCAACCTTGATCAACAGGGTTACCACGAAACTCTAAGCGATCATCCGCCCATTCCTGCGAAATAAAGTTTAATTGCTCTGGCGCTCCCATGTCATTAAATGGCGCTCTAGACATAGTTTTCGCCATCGCAGCTCGCACCACTAAGTTGTCATTAACATCCCAAACCAAGTTAACACTTGGTAACAACTGCTTATCCTTAACCACACGTTCAACCGTTGTTTCAACCGATAACAAGCGATCTTCACCCAAAATATCTTGTTCAGTGGTATCGTCTATATCATCAAGGAAGTAGTTAATTTTATCGGACGACATGATCCCCGTTTCAGTTTCCACATAACGGACACCAAAGTTCCCCCGTAAATTGCGATAAGAGAAATCCGCCTGCACATAAAATGAGGTAATTTCTTCTTCAATATCAAAGACAAAATCTGGTTCACGTCGGGTATATTTAACGTATTCACTAGTAACTATATCGCGGTAACGATCCCAGTTAATCGTAGGCATAACGTTAACATCAAAACCGCCAGGAATATTTTGCTCAGAATTTTCATTCAAAATATCGGGCATTGAAGGCATACCACCTATCCAGTGATAAGCGACATTATCAATATCACCTTGATTGAATGGGTCTAACTCGCCACTAGCAATACCGGCAGCACCTTCAGGAGTAACAAAGAAAGTGTTATTTGTTTCTCGATGCAGTGTGGCATTACGATATTTAGCACCGACACGTAAAATATCAACAATGCCGTAATCAAGTTGATAATCAAGATCAATTTGTGCGTAATCTTCTTCAAGCTCACTAACAATAAAACTTGAGCCTGTTGAACCTGGATCGGGATCACCAGCAATACCGGCTTTTAAATTGTCTAATACCGCAGGATCAGCATATAAACTGACGCGATCACCTAAACGCCAGCCAGCAAATGCTGCGGCATTTTCCACTAAGCCAGAATCACTGCGTTTAGCCGGTTGACCACTTTTATATGCAGCACGCCAAGACTCTGATGGTCCACCTTCGGCTTTGGTATGACCGAATTTAAAGCGTAAATCATACATATCACCTTGATATTCCAGCCCCAAATCGAAGGTATCAGAAGTATCTTCTTCTTCGGTGTAACTACCAATTATCCAAGGAAATTCCATATTCCCTTCAGTACCACCTGCGCCAGAAGTAAAATCCATGCCAGTAACAACTGTGCCCGATTCATCAAAGTGCACCCCAGTTAAATGATCAGGGTTGTACTTCCATTCTGGGATCCACATTTGAGAATTGGTTCGATCTTGTCCTAACGTAAAACGAAAATAATTGAAGGTCAGCGACAAGTTATCTGAAGGTCGCCATTGACTGGTCAATTGAATACCTTCACGTTCACGTTTTTCCTCCGTAATACCAACACCGGCAACTTGAGGTACCCAGACACCTTCAGCAAGATTACCATAAGCATCTTCTAATGCAGAAAATCGGCGAGTACTGTCAGTAATTTCATTACCATGTATGTCTGCGGCAGGTGCATCATTACTCGTTGCCCAACGCCAACCGCCGCCTCCCGTGGTATTACCTCCTAAGCTACGGTTAGTGCGATCTTGTCGAGTGTAGCCAAACAGAAAACCTAAATTTTCTTGCTCGTTTTTCCACGAATAAACCCCACTGACACCAGGCTCATAATCTTCAGTCACATCGGCGTAGGTATATTCAACATTAAATACACCTGAGTTCGCTTGCATATCTAACGGCTTACGGCTATGCAAAATAACGGTGCCACCCACACCTCCTTCATCTAAACGTGCTTCTGACGACTTATACACTTCAACACGTTGTACCATAGTCGACGGTAATAAAGAGTAACTGAACGATCGGGAAGGTGAGCCTGGTGATGATGCGATAAAATTACCATTAAGCTGGGTAAAGGTGAGATCAGAAGACAAGCCTCGAATACTGACATTTTCCCCTTCACCGCCACTGCGAGTGATAACAATTCCCGGTACTCGCTGTAATGAATCCGCCACGTTTTTGTCTGGAAACTTACCAATATCTTCAGAGGTGATCGCATCAACAATCGCTGAAGACAAACGTTTAATGGCCAAGTTTTCTGCCATACTGGCACGAATGCCTCGTACTTCAATCACTTCAACCTCTTCGGCCTCTATCTTTTCGTCTTTTTTCTTCGCTTCTTCAGCATATGCGAGATTGAACGAAGCAAGCAGCGCAAGACTTAGCGCGGACTTTTTGAACATTCTAATACCCCCTGAGAATGTTCGATGATTATTATTCGTCATACCGTTCTCCAACAGTTTCTAATGTGTGGTAACTATTTTTATTATTACTTTACTTCGCAGGGTGAACTGCAAATCTATCACCCTTCTCAGCATAGGGTTATGAGCAGCGAAAGGGATAATATAAATTCGGTTAGGAATGCAATAAAATCGGCGTTGTGGTGGCAAATCATACAATTATCTTTAAAACCATGTATGGTACAAGCTCATGTGATTAACATTTCTATCAAACACTAAAATCAAAAGATTGATACGCAGAAGTAAATGGCGAACCCTTGCATAACAAGTGTTATCAAAGATAATAATAAACATAAAAATCAATAAGATGGATAAAGAAAGAATTCTCGAAGTTTGTATTAGTACAAGTGACATCGAAAAAATGACAAAAAACATTAGCGCTTGTTTAAGTGCCGGAGCACAAAGAATTGAGCTTTGTGCCAGCATGGAATGTGATGGATTAACACCAAATACCACTGAAATTAAAGCAGCAAAATCGGCGATGAATCAAAGTGGTGAATTGCTCATTATGATACGTCCACGACATACAAACTTTTGTTATGATAACAATGGATTAGATATGATGTGTCAACAAATTACCGATGCAGCCAACCAGCAAGCTGACGGTGTCGTTTTAGGTGTACTAAACCAAGCCAATCACGTCAATATCGATGCAATGAAGCGACTGGTTTCATGTGCTAAGCAACAACAACTCAGTGTGACCTTTCATCGAGCTTTTGATGCAATACCTAATCAGCAACAAGCAATTGAGCAACTTGCCACTTTGGGCATTAACCGCCTGCTAAGCAATGGTAACACCTGGCAGAATCGATATGCTCACACGCCAAATATTGAGAAACTGACCGAACTTACTACGACCATCAATGGGCAGTTTGAGCTAGTGATAGGTGGCGGTGTCACAACAAAAAATGCCGCTAGGCTATGGCAACTGGCTGAAAACTCGCATACTCAGATCTCATTACACTGTCATTCAGCCGTGCTCGATCAACATGGCAATATCATGCCATCAACGATTAATCACATTTTATCCTAGGGCAATATCAAGATGACAATCATGCAAAAAAATCCACTTTATCTCGGCATAGATGGCGGCGGCACTAAATGTAAAGTCCAACTTGAAGATGTTGCAGGTAATGTTTTAGCGGTAGGGCTTGGCGGACCAGCCAACGTAGTGCGTAGTCTTAGAGATACCCAAACCGCTATTATCAACGCAACTATTCAAGCCATTGAGCAAGCCAACCTATCACAGCAAGACTTTCATCGTATCATTGCTGTCGCTGGTGTCGCCGGCGCGAATGTGCTGCAAAGTAAAACGGCCTTAGAGAACTGGCGTCACCCATTTGCTCAATTACATGTGACAACGGATATGCATATCGCTTGTGTCGGTGCTCATCATCAACAATCAGGAGGTGTCATGATTGTCGGTACGGGTTTTTGTGCCGCGATCAAAACAGGTGATCAGATAAAAGAATTTGGTGGTTATGGCTTATACCTCGGAGACCATGCAAGTGGCGCAGCTCTTGGCTTAAACGCGATACAACAATGCTTCCAAGTACTTGATGGTGTTCTGCCGGCCACTCAGTTAAGCAATGCACTGCTCAAGCAGTTGCGCTGTCATAGCAATGAGCAGTTACTATCGAAGGTATTAACCGCTCAACCCAGTTTTTACGCACAATTTGCGCCACTGGTGTTTAGTTATGCACAGCAAGGCGATGATATGGCGTTAGCCATAGTGAAAAAAGCAACGGACTATATCCAGTTATACGCAAAACATTTGTTAACACTGTCACCGCAGCGTTTATGCTTACTCGGTGGTATTACCAATGCAATCAGACCTTGGCTTGATAACACACTTAGTAGCCAGCTATGTCAGCCCAAAAGCACGCCAGAAGCTGGGGCTATCATACTCGCCCGACAACTCAATTCATCTGGTTAATCTAATTGTTTTCTTAAGTGTGACGGCACTTCGCCAAATAGGCGTTGAAACTGTTTGCTAAAATAACTTGGCTCTGAAAAGCCACATTGATAAGCAATTTGTGAAATCGCAAGCGGCGTTTCCACAATTAATTTCCGCGCATTTTCTAAACGCACTTCATTAATAAACTGATTAGGCGTTTTCGCAAGATATTTTTTAAATCGGCGCTCTAACGCACTGACCGACAAATGTGCAAGTTCAGCTAACTCTTCAATGGTAATAGTGCGATGGTAATGTTCTCGAATGAAACGCACGGGCACTTCTATCGCTTTCACGCTGGAAAGTGCTTTAGAGGTTTTTTCCAGATGCCTAGTCACCCCATAGGTACCCATCACTTTCCCTTGTTCATCAACCAAAGTATGTTTAGATGTCGAGAACCAGCCAAGTTCTCCGCTTGCGGTTTGATTTAATTCCAACCGTTCCAACACACAATGTCCTTGCATCACACGCTTATCATCATTGACAAATTGAAAGGCTAAATGCTGAGGCGAAAAATCAAAATCAGTTTTGTTCAGGATCTGATCTAAGCTTTTGAAGCCAAGATGCTCAATAAATAATTTATTGCCATAAAGAATTCGACTTTCAGTATCTTTTATCCAAAACAATATATCAGGTAGCAAGTCAAACGCGGCTATTATCTGTTTAACGCCTACTTGTTGTAACAGTTCTTTAGCTTCCATATCACGACATTCTTAGCAATTTATAAAATTTCTATCTACATTGTAAACGCCGATTTTGTTTCATTGTCAACCGAAAAATTATTATCACTTCACAAGCCATCACCGTATTATCAATATTATCGTCAAATTAATGCTGATACTGCTGAGGTATCAAAAGGTAAATAAAATGCAGCAAAAAGTTCGAATGGGGATGGTTGGTGGCGGTGAAGGCGCTTTTATCGGTGCAGTTCATCGGATTGCTGCCAATATCGATGGTCAAATTGACTTAGTCTGCGGTGCGTTTAGCTCTGATGAAAATCGTAGTGTATCGTCTGGTCAAGCTTTGTTCCTGCCTAAGCAACGTTGCTACGCCAGTTACCAAACGATGTTTGCACAAGAAGCCAAATTACCCGCAGAGCAACGCATGCAGTTTGTCGCGATAGTGACCCCTAATCATTTACATTTTCCAATCGCAAAAATGGCGATAGAACATGGTTTTCATGTGTTATCTGACAAACCAGCAACACTAAATTTAACCGAAGCTACCAGCTTAAAAAACGTGATAGAACAGCACAATTGTCTCTATGGATTAACACATACCTATACCGGCTATCCAATGATCAAACATGCCCAGTACTTAGTGGCATCCCAAGCATTAGGTAACATCAGAAAGGTGATTGTTGAATATAACCAAGGTTGGTTAGCCAATAAAAATAATGAAGGCAGTAAACAGGCAAGTTGGCGGCTAAATAAAGCCCAATCGGGTATCAGCTGCTGTATGGGAGATATTGGTGTTCATGCGGCGAATTTAACCGAGTATGTCACTGGTTTACAAATCACTGAACTCTGTGCCGATCTCAATACGGTTGTCGATAATAGAGAGCTCGATGATGATGGCACTGTGCTATTACGCTTTAACAATGGCGGTAAGGGTGTGCTTATGGCTAGCCAAATTGCCACAGGAGAAGAAAATAACCTGACACTAAAAGTGTACGGTGATCGTGCCAGTATCGAATGGGCACAAATGGAGCCAAATAGTTTATGGCTACGAAACCACAATGAACCCGCGCAATTATTACGTGCAGGTGTCGGCGAACTTTCGCCGAGAGCGCAGCAAGCATTACGCACTCCAGCAGGTCACCCTGAAGGTTATTTAGAGGCATTTGCCAATATATATTGCAATTTTGCTCAGCAAATATGTGCTTTTGAACAAGGGCAACCAGCGAGCAATGCATTGTTCGATGTGCCAGGTATTAATGAAGCGATTCGTGGAATGGCTTTTATTGAAAACACAGTAGCCGCAAGTCAATCAGCGACTAAATGGCATACTTTTCAGATGGATAACGTAAATGAAACAAATTAAAGGCCCGGCAATATTTCTTGCCCAGTTCGCGTCAGATCAAGCTCCATTTAATGACTTTCGCTCAATCTGTCACTGGGCTAGTAACTTAGGCTTTAAAGGCATTCAACTGCCGACGACCGATAGCAGACTCTTTGATCTATCACTGGCGGCGACCAGCACAAACTATTGCCAAGAAATAACATCAATAGCGGCAGAGTATGGTTTATCAATAACGGAACTTTCAACCCACTTACAAGGGCAATTAGTCGCGGTACACCCGGCTTATGATCAAATGTTTGATAGCTTTGCCCCAGCGGAGTTAAGCGGTAAACCTCAGCAAAGAACACAATGGGCAATAGCGCAAATGGGCTTGGCAGCCAAAGCCAGCCAAAACTTAGGATTAACAAGTCATGCCAGCTTCTCTGGTGCGCTACTTTGGCCAACGATGTATCCTTGGCCACAACGCCCAGCTGGACTAGTCGAACAAGGGTTTGAGGAACTAGCCAAGCGCTGGTTGCCTATTCTTAATCAGTTTGACGAGGCAGGTGTTGATATTTGTTACGAATTGCACCCAGGAGAAGATTTACACGATGGTGTCACATTTGAGCGCTTTTTAGCCGCGACAGGCAACCATCAGCGAGCCAACATTCTCTACGATCCGAGTCATTTTGTATTACAGCAACTAGATTACTTAGCATTTATCGATATCTATCATGAGCGTATTAAAGCCTTTCATGTTAAGGATGCCGAATTTAATGCCAATGGGCGCAGTGGCGTCTATGGCGGTTATCAAAACTGGCTAGACAGACCGGGACGTTTTCGTTCTTTAGGTGATGGCCAAATCGACTTCAAAAGTATTTTCAGCAAATTAACGCAATATGGTTTTGATAGCTGGGCAGTTTTAGAGTGGGAGTGCTGTATTAAGCACCCTGAAGATGGCGCAAGAGAAGGAGCTGAATTTATCAAACAGCACCTGATCAGGCCAACGGAAAAAGCATTTGATGATTTTGTCAGCGTCGCAACAGACAAACATCAAAATAACCAAATACTAGGCCTAGATAAATAGGCATCAAATAACTGGATACTATAATGAATAATAAAGAAAGTTTATTTGTCTTTAGACTCTGCTGCATCGCACTTGTTGTGACGTCAATGACCTTTGCCATACGTGCCGGTATTTTGGGACAGTTAGGTAATGAATTTGGTTTAACGGGTACTGAATTGGGCTGGGTTAATGCCATGGCATTTCTTGGTTTTCCGTTAGCCACTATGATAGGCGGAGCCATCTATAATGCCATTGGCGCCAAAAAACTCGTCACACTTGCCTTTTTCTGTCACTTGTTAGGTTTACTATTAACCATATACGCGGGCGGTTTTTGGGGGTTATTAATATCCACCTTTTTAATTGGCTTTGCCAATGGCTCGGTTGAAGCAGGATGTAATCCGTTAATCGCCGAAATGTATCCTGATAATAAAACCACTATGCTTAATCGCTTTCATGTCTGGTTTCCTGGTGGCATAGTGATTGGCGCATTAGCCTCGAATGCCATGACATCATTAGGCTTTAATTGGCAATGGCAAGTGGCACTTATCTTAATTCCAACATTCTGTTACGGTGCCTTGCTGCTAAAAAGCCAGTTTCCTGAGTTTGATCGCCAATTTCACTCAACAGCCAGCAATCTGCGCCATTTATTCTCCCCATTGTACCTATTTTTAGTGGTGTGTATGACGTTCACTGCCACCACAGAACTTGGCACACAGCAATGGATTGAACGCATATTAAGTGCTAGCGGCGCATCGCCCATGCTAATGCTGGCGATGATCACGGGTTTAATGGCGGTTGGCCGCGCATTTGCGGGCCCTATTGTCCATCAATTTAGCCCCACAGGTGTATTGTTAGGTTCTGCAATACTCGCCGCAAGTGGCATTTTTCTGATGAGTCAGGCTCAAGGCTACTTTGTTTATATTGCCGCCATTCTTTTTGCCTTAGGCGTTACCTATTTTTGGCCTACTATGTTGGGTTGTGTCGCAGAATACACTCCAAAAACAGGCGCCTTAGGTATGTCGATTATCGGGGGTGCCGGTATGTTTGCTGTCAGTATGTGGAACCCTGTGATCGGTCATTGGATTGATGATGCCCGTGCACAAGCACAAGTTGCCAATTTATCACCGACAGAAACAGATTTTGTCGCCGGTCAAGCCGTGCTGCAAAACTTATTTATTTTTCCATGCGTCTTAATTGTTGCCTTTATTGGACTTTATCTGTTCATCAATAAAAGTAAAAAACAGCAATATGCTAAATCAGCATGATCACTTACGTTTAAAGGTTAAAACTATGTTACATAAAATAAAAATGGCAATCGTAGCCATATCAATCGGAGCTTCTTCAGTCGCCTTTGCCGCGGATAACCAGTTAAGTGCGCAAGAAAAATCTGCTGGCTGGCAGCTACTGTTTAATGGCGAAGACATGTCACAGTGGCGTAATTTTAAAAGTGATACGCTCAATCCTCAGTGGCGAGTGCTAGAAGGCATTATGACCTTATCCGCTAAAGGTGGCGGTGATATTTTAACAAAAAAACGTTATCAAAACTTTGAACTGGTCCTTGATTGGAAAATAGCTAAAGCGGGTAACAGTGGTATTTTTATTTTAGCGGATGAATTAGGTGGTGCGATCTATTCACATGCGCCTGAAATTCAAATTCTCGACAATGAACGCCACAGCGATAATAAAATAGACTCGCATTTATCGGGCTCTATTTATGATTTATTAGCCTCCCCTAGCACGGCTCATAAACCTGCCGGAGAATGGAACCGTGTAAGAATTAAATTAAATAACAAACACTTAGAAGTTTGGCAAAATGGTGTGAGCACCACCAGTATCGTGATTGGCAGCACCAGTTGGAACGCTTTAGTAAAGAACAGTAAATTTGCCACCTGGCAAGGGTTTGCTGAAGGCAATGCCGGACATATTGGCTTGCAGGATCACGGCGATCAAGTCTGGTTCAAAAACCTAAAAATTAGGGAGTTATAACAATGTCAGATTTTAAACACCAAGTGTTAGTAGTTGGCTCAGGCGCTGGTGGCGCCATGGCCGCTTACACACTAACAAAAGCCGGACATAAGGTTTTAATGCTTGAAGCCGGACGTAATTACGATCCTAAAACTGAATCCCCTATGTTTAAAAGTAATGGCGAAGCACCATTAATGGGGGCTGGTAATGTGGATAAGAATTTTGGTTTTTATGACGCCACCGTTGATGGTGGCTGGCAAGTGCCAAATGAGCCCTATTCAACGGGGAAAGACTCGACATTTTATTGGTGGCGGGCCCGTATGTTAGGCGGTAGAACCAATCATTGGGGACGTTATTCCTTACGTTTTAGTGAACACGATTTCAAAGGTAAAAGTCGTGACGGTCTAGGCGCTGATTGGCCGTTTGAATACCATGACATTGCCCCTTGGTATGACAAAACTGAAGAAATTGTTGGTATTTGTGGCACAAATACGGGGCTTGACGATATGCCGCCATCACCTGATGGAGTGCTGCAACCACCACCAAAACCTCGGGTTCCCGAATTACTGGTTGCGGCAGCCGCGAAAAAGCATGGTATTCCCGCAGTTCCTATGCATCGAGCGGTTCTCACACGGCCCAAAGATGATCGCGCAGCTTGTTTTTACGCAACCCCATGTGGTCATGGCTGCTCGATTGGTGCCGCGTTTCAAACAACCACATCATTGATCCCAATGGCCAAAGCGACAGGTAATTTAAAAGTTATCACCAATGCCATGGTAAAATCGGTGGATACAGACGAGAACGGTAAAGTTGTTGGCGTCACTTATGTTGATAAACATTCAAGCGATGAACACAATGTTACTGCAAGAGTTGTGATACTTGCTGCCAGTGCATGTGAGTCTGCACGCATCTTATTGAACTCAAAAAGTAAGCAGCATCCAAAAGGCTTAGCCAATTCAAGTGGTCAAGTCGGCCGTAACTTAATGGACTCTACTGGCGCTTGGCTAGGAGCAACCATTCCTGCACTGAAAGGTCGTCCTCGTTATAACGAAGATGGTCATACCGCCAACCACCTGTTTATTCCTTGGTGGGGACATCAAGCGCAAGACAAGGGCGAATTAGACTTTCCTCGCGGGTATCATTTTGAAATTAGTAGTGGTTTTCACCAACCAGGTTCAGGAATTGGCAGTGGCTTACAAGGTTATGGTGCAGAAGTAAAACAGCAAGTGCGTGACTCTTACGGCTCTTATGTCGGCTTTGCGCTACGAGGTGAAATGTTACCGAACAAACATAGTTATATGGAAATTGATGAGCAGACCAAAGACAAATGGGGCATCCCTGTCGCTAAGTTTCACTTTAAATGGTCAAAACACGAACTTAATCAAATTGAACATGGTTTAGCTACAGCAAAAACGATACTGGAGACCATGGGTGGTCATGTGGGTAAATTACCCACGCCTGAGAGAGCAATTTCAAAAGGCGGGGAAATTATTCATGAAGTTGGCACAACACGCATGGGTAGCTCACCAAAGGATTCTGTCACTAATCAGTGGGGACAAACTTGGGATTGTGACAATGTATTTGTGATGGATGCGGGCGTATTTGCTTCAAACCCTCATAAAAATTGCACACTGACCATCATGACTTTGGCAATGCGAAATTCAACCTGGTTAGCCAAGCAACTGGATAAAGGAGTACTATAAAATGACTGAACGATTTGATAGTTATAAGTACCAATCGGGCATTACTCGCCGTGAATCATTGAAGTGGTTAGGGCTACTTGCCGCAGGCTCCGCCAGTGTTGCCGTGAGCAAATACAGCCAAGCCGCTGAGTTGGTTACCCCAAGTAAGACGGGTCATTGGCCTGATTTAACCTTGTCGCCGATTACCGCTAAAGGGTATGGCACAGATCCCAATTTGATTATTCCACCAAGCTCGCCATGGCCACTAACCTTAACCCAAAAGCAATTAACCTTAGTGGCAATATTAGCGGATATTATCGTGCCGAGCGAAGGCAGTTCACCGTCAGCTACACAGGTGCATGTACCCGATGTCATCGATGAATGGGTCAGTGCACCATATTCAGGGCAACAGCGTGACCGAGTCACCATTTTACATGCACTTGCGTGGATTGATGATGAAGCACAGCTACGCTTTAAAGCTAAATTTGTGCAACTATCATCAAAACAACAATTAGCCATCATTGATGATATTGCTTATCGCAACAAACAAACGCCGGTACAGTTTCAACAAATCGCTAAAGCATTTGATCGCTTTCGCGAACTGATCCTTGCGGCCTATTTCTGTTCTCCTGCGGGGATGAAAGACATTGGCTATATGGGCAATGTTGCTATTGCCGGAGACTACCCTGGGCCTGATGATGCCGCTAAACAACATTTAGCAACAGTGCTTGAAGATTTAGGTTTAACAGAATACGCCTATAAAGCGACTTCTGTTTAACTTAACCTTAATAGGTGAGCAACATCGACTTTCCCTGCTCACCTTTTTTTATGGGATAACACGCATGAATATATACCGCACATTAACAGCCAGCTTAGCACTTATCATCTCTGTCAATACAAATGCTTTTACTCAGACTTCTCATTCTACTCAGATACCGAAAATAGGCATTCAGCTTTGGTCAGTAAAAGACGCGCTGAAAAAGGATTTTAACGGCACCTTAAAGCAACTGGCGGATCTTGGCTTTGAAGGGGTTGAATTCGCAGGTTTTTATGGGCCTTATGCCGAAGACCCTCATGCATTAAAACAATTATTAGATCAGCTGAAGTTAATCCCAAGTGGCGCGCATGTTGGTATTGACGCACTGGCTGAAAATGTCATTGATAAAAACTTATTGTTTTTCAAAACACTGGGAATTGAATTGGTGATCATCCCTTGGGATGAGCGCGCATGGCATGATGAAAAAATACCATCATTAACCGAAGATTTAAACCGACTTGCACTAAGATTAGCAAACTACGGTATGAAAATTGGCTTTCACAATCATCAATACGAATTTTCCACCTATAAGCAACAAACTTATTGGGACTATATTGCACAACAAACAACCAATGATGTCGTGTTACAGCTAGATGTTGGTTGGGTAAGATATGCTGGTAAGGATGCAAAAAAATACATCGAACGCTATGGGGATCGTCTGTTAACCAGTCATTATAAAATAGCGACTAAAAAGCAAGGGCGTATCAGCCCGATCATAGGTGACAATGGCTTTGCCTGGGATAAATTAATCAAGGCGACAATCAATACTGGACATACCCAATGGATAATACTCGAGCAAGAAGAATATCCACAAGGACTAACGTCTCTCGAGGCAGTAGCAAAAACCAAACAAGGCTTTGATAAGTTTTTTAAATCTTCACTGCCCTAAGGGTTATTTGGCGTACTCAACTTATCTAATAAGTAAATAAACGATTGATATTCGATACCGGTATTGAGTGATAAGCCTATTTCGCAGGTTCTGCTTTGGCTGATGCCTGATTGACATCCTTTAGTGGCTGGTAATGTGTGTTGTAAGGCTTTTTTATTCAGTTCAGGTTGAAAAAAACCTTTATCGCCAGCAAAACCGCAACATTGTACATCTTCCGATTCAACCACGGTTGCACTGCACGCATCGGCAATTTGCCTGATATATTGCGCAGTGCCCTGCTTCTTAGCGCTGCAAGTAACATGCAATGCAATGGGAGTAAGTAATTGTTTAATGGTTAGTTCAGGTAACACATGAGCAGCAACATATTGTGCGAGATCATGAATAGGCCTAGCTGAATTATTATCTGACAAGCGTAACGTACATGGCGAGGTATCACTGATAATCGGCCATTGTCCGTTATTGCTAACCGTATCGAGATAAGCTAATAACTCATTTTTCTTTTTTTCACCTTGTTCGAAAAAGCCCTTGCTTTCAAATGGCTGCCCACAGCAATAAGCTAGATTTTGCTCGGGTACGATAAGGGTTATTCCGGCCTTTGCAAATAAAGACCGACAAACATCAACAAAGCTTGCCTCAAACTGAGAGCCTTGTTGTGGTCCCATCATTTGATTGGCACAGGAGCTAAACAGCACCACTTTTTTATCCGTATCCGTCAGCAAATTTTCAGCAGAATTAATCGTGTCAGCTCGTTTAGCAGCTTGAGGGTACTTAGCATGCCACAGTGGTAAATACCCCGCCCCCAACTTATGCATGGTTCGACCAATAGCATCGGTGAACTTAGGACCGAGTAATTTTATCGCCACACTCGATACGCTTAGCCCTGCCCGCATCAGCTTTACCATCATGGCGTAATGTTTAGCAATAAAATCAGC
Source organism: Thalassotalea sp. G2M2-11 (assembly GCF_017168195.1). Classification (GTDB taxonomy): domain Bacteria; phylum Pseudomonadota; class Gammaproteobacteria; order Enterobacterales; family Alteromonadaceae; genus Thalassotalea_E. The sequence continues at coordinate 206,715 of NZ_JADNYL010000001.1, read as the reverse complement.
GCGCCAGTGTGCCATCGCCGTATGCTGCTTAGCGGCTAATTGTTTGACATAATGACCGGTATCAATACCAACCGGACAACGCTGGCTACACATGCCGGTCGCTGCACAGCTATCGATACCATAGAACTGATAATCCCGGGTTAATGCCTTTATTTGAGTCTGATTATCTACAGTATTTTCTTGCTGCTTAAGATCAGTTAAGCGCCGCTGCAGAGCAATACGCTGTCTAGGGGTGATGGTATAATCTTTTGACGGACAGACGACTTCACAGAAGCCACACTCAATACATTTATCCACCAGAGGATCGATTGCTGGCAACTGCTTTAAATTTTTTAAATGAATATCTGAGTCCTGACTAATGATGACATCAGGGTTTAAAATACCTTGGGGATCAAACAACTGTTTAATCTCAAGCATGATATTAAAGGCCTTTTCTCCCCATTCAGTCTTCACAAATGGCGCCATATTTCGCCCGGTACCATGTTCAGCTTTTAACGAGCCGTTTAATTTTATGGCAACCAGCTCGACCACTTTATCTAAAAATTTATGGTAATTATCGGTATCTTGCTCGGTATTAAAAGATTGACTAAAGGCAAAGTGTAGATTGCCATCTAAGGCATGGCCGAAAATGATGGCATCATGATAGCCATAAGTGACAAATAAAGCCGTTAAACCTCTAATACCGTCTGCTAATTTATCAAGCTCAAATGCCACGTCTTCGATAATAATGGTAGTACCAACCGCTCGTGTCCCGCCAATACTAGGAAACAAGCCTTTTCTAATTGCCCACAAGTTCTCTTTTGTCTGCTGATCGGTAGTAAAGGGGACAGAAAGCTGGGGATTGGCGTGTTGAATTAACGCAAATACCTCAGTGGTCAATTGTGTTAGCGCCTCTTCATCCATGGCTTCTAGTTCTATCAATAATGCCAAATTATCACAGCTGATAGCGCTTACATCACAATATGCACGCATTTTCTCTTCAACAGCAAGTAAGGCCCGGCTGTCCATTAACTCAATGGCTGAAACCTTCATTTGACTAAGCAAATGGATCAGCGCACTGGCTTGTTCAACCGTTTCAAAGATAAATAATCCAGTCGCACTATGTGCGCTGATCGGCACCGTATTTAAAGTAACATCGGAGATAAAGCCAAGTGTGCCTTCCGAACCCACGAGCAAATGGCTTAAAATATCGATCGGCTGCTCAAAATCAAGCAAAGCATTGAGCCCATAGCCTGTGGTATTTTTAATGCGATACTTAGTTGCTATCAAGGTGCTCAGTTCAGCATCGGCTTTAACGCGCTGACTGATCGCACTAAGCTTAGCAAGTAAGGCTTTATGACTATGACAAAAGGCGTTAACACTGTGCTCATCTGCCGTATCTAAATAACTACCATCGGCAAAGATAACGCTCATCGCTTGCAAGGTATGGTAACTGTTATTTTTCACGCCACAGCACATACCAGAAGAGTTGTTGGCAATAATGCCACCAAGTTTACAGCTCTCAATTGAAGCGGGATCAGGGCCAATTTTGCGTTTCAGTGGTGCTAACAGGCGATTAAGCTTTGCCCCGACAATGCCAGGTTGTGCCTTAACTTTTTGCCCATCATCAAGTATTTCATACGCTTGCCAGTCGGGGGTTAAGGTGATCAACACAGAATCACTGATCGCCTGCCCAGAAAGGCTAGTTCCTGCCGCCCGAAACGTAACCGGTACCTGATATTGCGTTGACAGTGTCAGTATCTGCCGTAACTCTTCCTTATTCGCTATTTGCACAACCAATTTAGGAATAAGGCTATAACAGCTGGCATCGGTTGCCATGGCAAAACGACGAAGATAATCAGTGATCACTCGCTCTTTAGGCAATATTGTGTTTATTTGAGCTAAATAGTCACTATGCATCGCTAGCTTTCCAATATGGCGCAGACAGTTGATTTAATTGTTCAACCAATTGTTGCCCTTGTCGATAACATAAACTGTCTTCGGTTAGCGTGTTCAGTTTTGTTACGCCATCGACACTGCCTTGATTTGACAGCCAACTAAGCACCTGAACAGGATCAAAATCGGGTAACAAACATTGCCCTTCCAACGCCCCCAACATGGTAAGCACACCATAAGCGCCCCAATTAGAAACATCAGCTACTAAGAGTTCATCACATTGAGTTGCCGACAAACTAACATTCAAACTGGTTAAGTGCGCTGAAATATTCCCCATGCCAATCTCATTACCACCATCACCAATAGCAATAGTTGGACAATTCGCCAGCTCGATATAGTGATCAAAATGACCACAGCGCTCTGAAATATCAGCGCCAAACATATTTCTGTAAGTGCCATCTTGGGTTAATCCAGGCCGCTCAATTGATAGCACTAACGATGGCTGGTATGTCCCTAAAACATCACGTACTTGTTGGGCAGATTGTTTAAAACCTACGGGTAGCTCTAAGCAATCAAATCGAGTAGAGAGCACTGAAAATAGCGGATCAGAGCAAACAATCATCGGTGAAAAGCCCAAGGCAAGTAACGCCTCGTAAAGATAAATAGCACCGACAGGCCCATCGGTTTCAAAGGTTTGTTCCACCGGAAATCCCGTACCTATTAGCACACAACCTTTATTTTGCTGGATTAATCTTGCCGCTCGTAAATAATAGCCTGGCTGTAAATGTTGGCTGGCAAACTGCATACCTCGGGGGTTTCTGGCCACCAATAAGCGTTCAACTTGAGCACTTAACTCTAACAATAAATGTTGCATAACTATGTAAAAACCTTTGCCTATCTTAAGTGAAGTTAACTAGGGCGTGTTGATCTTTCAAGTTTGTGTTTGCAGCAAAGATCAACACGCCCTAGTCATCAAATCGCTATTTAACATATTCGTCACTAACATACAGCCGGGACTATGAGTAATACAAAAAGCCAATTGAGCTTGCTTAATAGCATTTTGCGGTGTAACCCCACAGGCCCAAAACACCGGTAGATCTTCTGGATGAAGAGTCACTGCGTCACCATAATCTGGCTTAGAGATATCCGTTATGCCAATGAATTCAGGGTTTGCGATATGTATGGGCGCACCATGTACTTTAGGAAACTTACTACAGATTTGTATCGCTTTAATGGCATCACTAGCTGGCATTGGGCGCATGCTTACCACCATATTACCTTTGAACTTACCGACACTTTTATTGGGGATATTGGTATTAAACATCGGCACATTGACTTGCTCAGTGATATTGCGCACTTCGACACTTTCAGCCAATAAGGCTTCCTCAAAAGAAAAAGAGCATCCCAATAAAAAGGTGACTAAATCGTCTCGCCATAGCTCTTCAATCGCCTGAGGTTGATCGACCAAGTTGCCATTCTCATATACGCAATAACTTGGGATATCGGTACGAATGTCGGCAACATAGTCATCACCAACACTAATATATGGTGACCCCGGATGCGTTGACTTGGCAATGATAGGGCAAGCTTTGGCATTTAATTGACAAAAAGTTTCAAAATCCTTCGCGTCTGCTGCAGGCATTATCACCACATTACATTGCACAAAGCCTTTAGCCACGCCACTAGTATGAGAAGTCCAGCTACCTGCTCGAATTTGTTCTCGGATAGTTTCGGGAGATAAATTGGCCTTATTCATAATGACTCTTATTTTGATAGTTTGCTGTAAGTAATTGAGGAAGGTAGCCTTGGTAGCAGCTACTTTTTATTGCCATTTTCAACATAGTCACTGACCGCCTCGTTAGACACTTGCACCCGTTCTCTAAACTCGTCTGATTTTTGTGTCAGTGCGATAAACAAAGTATCAATAATCAGTTCTTGTGATGTTCTCGCTAAAATAGAAGATAAGCGCAAAGACGATTTTTCAGCGACACTATATAATGGAATTTGCGCCAATTTTTGCAACTTATTCTTAGTGACGCCGGTAATGCTGATCACTTTTGCTCCTCGACTAGTCGCTTGTTCGGCAACGGCAATCACATCAGCTGTTCGACCCGATTCACTGATCGCAATCACCAAATCACCTCGGCCAAAAGTTGCTGAATACGCAAGCTGACTATGACCACTCGCCTCAGAAATCGCGGGTAAACCCACTTTTTGCAATTTAAAACCAAAATCTTTTGCCACCAAGCCCGATGCGCCAATACCGCTGACTAAAATACGCTTGGCGTGTAAAATTAAATCGGTGGCTTGCTCAAAAGAAGCCGCATCATTGATCTGAAAGGTTTCTTTTAAGACATTCACTTTACTGGCTAACAATTTATCAGCTAACTGTTCAATATTATCTTCAAGCGAAATATCTCCTGGCAACGGCTGATCTTTGCTTTGTTTATTGATCGACTCAACCAAAGCGAGCTTTAATGCGGGATAACCTTTATAGCCTAGCTTTTGGGTAAATTTAACGATACTGGATTGGCTGACACCAATCGCGGCCCCCAATTCTTTCGAGGATAAATCTTTAATCGCTTGTGGGGATGAGGAAATAAAATCAGCAATTTGCTTTTCTTTAGACGTGAAAGCCAAATATTGCGCTTTTATTTTAACCAGTACCGACATTATGTAACTCCAACTCTTTTTTAAAAACGATCAGCGTATTAATGACCTGCTGTCGCATTTTCCTTTAATTTTTGTGTATCAATAGTCACAGGGAGTTGCCCTTGTGCTTGGATTTGTCCAGTCAGCAACTTAGCGATTGATTGATAAACCGTGCCTGTTTGCTTACCCATGCTATCTTCGTATTGATTATATGAATAAGTCGCAATGATATGATCAGCTATCGCACGATAATCTATGGCATCATAAGGCATACGTAAACTGATAAAGAGTGTTTCTTTGCCTTTTTGTTTAGCAAAGGTTAGCAGCTCTTTAATAAAATTATCTTGATCAGTTTTGCTACGTTTACTTTTTTTCAATTGCTCGAGCAATCGAGGCAGATCAGCCATACCACCCATTTCAACCACACTTTGTTTTGGTGTCACATTCGCAACGATTAACGCATCAGCTTGTTTAACTCGCACAATTTCCTCAGCAACTGTGGCCGTCATGGTGTTACTGCAAGTAATTTTTATCTCGGCGCGATAACGGGCAATTTCATTATTAAGTGCCTGACATTTGTTATCATCTGGAAATAAGATATGTAAGTGCTTAACCTCTGCTGATAATTGTCCGGTACCTTTAATGGCGGTGATCGCCTGATCAGACAATTCTTGCTCTATTGCCTTTGCTTTGTCATTAGCTAAAACAGTACGCGCCTGTTCAAGTTTTTGTTTCAGCGTCATTGTTGAGCTTGGTAATTGCTGTTTAGCATGCCAAATTCTATTAAAAGATTGCTCAACCATTTCTCTGTTAAGCGCTCCTTGTTCAACCGCTTGTGCTAATGACGATAACAACTGTTCAAATTTGACAATATCACCTTTCGAGCGAATAGCGATAGGCATCAAAGCAATGTCGGCACCGGCATTAAAGGTTTCAATCACCGCTTGAGTTTCATCAAAGAATTCACTGATACCTTTCATATCTAGCGCGTCAGTGATCACTAATCCCTGAAAGTTCATTTTTTCTCTGAGCAGATCCGTTAAAATCGCTTTAGACATGGTGGCAGGCTTAATCATAGTCTTGCCATCTTTACTGACGAAGGTAGATGAATCTAAAGCTGGGTATTGAATGTGTGCCGTCATGATCGCATGAGCGACATTTTGCTCAATCGCATATTGAAATGGTGCCAAATCAACCTGTTTAATTTTCGACACATTATGAGCAACTAATGGTAATCCGGTATGACTATCAACACTGGTATCACCATGACCTGGAAAATGCTTTAACGTACCTAACACCTGTTGGCTTTGCATTGCCTTTAATTGTGCTGTTGCCAACTCAGCTACTTGATCGGCATCTTCACCAAAGGAACGCACATTAATCACAGGATTATCTGGATTAACATTGACATCAACGGTGGGAGCAAAGTTTAAATTAAAGCCTGTAGCCATCAGTTCTTGCCCGATGATTTCACCACTAAGACGCGCATACTTAACGCCATGCTTTGCATAAGTAGCGGCAATAGACATACTGCCAGTAAATGCAGTTGAATGATTTCTCGGTAATCTGGCAACTCTGCCACCTTCTTGATCAACAGCAATAAACAAAGGTAGCTTAAGTGCCGCATTTTGGCCGGCAACAGCTAACTGGTGGTTTAATGTCACAATTTGTTCAACAGATACTAGATTATCTGAAAATAGGATCACTCCGCCAAGATCTGTACCCGCAATTAACTGGGCAATTTCTTCTGGCAACTCAGTCATTGGCTGAGTACACACCGATGCTTTATCACCATCAAAAGCAATTTCATCATGACAATAGTAACGAAAATCTAGCATTATTTTTTGTGCAAGTTGTTGCTTTAACGTCGCCAATGGTTGGTCGCCTTTATCAAGTTCATGCTCATCACAAGCACTGAGTCCCATCATTATTATTACTAAAGAGAAAATATACCTTACTTTATCCATGATAATCAGTCACCGAGATCATAAATGTTAAAATATTTTATTAATGTTTTTACATCTTAACAGGAATTATATATTCTATCTACAGAGTCGTATTGGAATTATTAATTATTTGGTCGAGGGCCACTGTATGGGATCTCAGTTTGTATTGGCTGATTGGCTGGTGTTTGCTATCTATGTATTGGTGTTAGCGCTAAGTGGCTGGTTTTTCAACCGTAAAACCGCCCAAAACACTAATGACTATTTTTTAGGTGGTAACACTATGCCTGTCTGGTTAGTCGCCATCTCTGTATTGGCAACTTCTCAATCAGCAGCCACCTTTTTAGGGGGACCAGATCAGGGCTACCGCAATGATTTATCCTATTTAGCCACAAATATTGGCGCCTTTATCGCCGCATTTATCGTCGCAGCACTGTTGATCCCCAAGTTTTACCAGAACAAGGTCGCAACAGTATATGAACTGCTTGAAAACCGCTTCGGCACAGCAGCAAAAAAACAAGCCGGCTTAATGTACTTATTTGGTCGGGTTTTCGCTAGCGGCGCACGTTTATATATGGCAGCCATTGCCGTTGCGATGATCATTTTTGGTAATATAGAAGCAAACAGCGTCATCATCTCAACCTTAGTGTTGGTCGCCGTAGGTCTTGGAAATTCTGTTGTTGGCGGTATTCGTACCGTGATCTATAACGATGTGATTCAATGTATTATTTATGTCACAGCGGCATTATTAGTCATTTACTTTCTGCTGGCGAGTATTCCTGCAGATTTCTCGCAAATTTTAGCAGCCCTAGAACACCCTGCTCCAGGTCAGCCTTCAAAGTTAACTTTGCTCAATTGGGACTTAGATTTTTCACCCAGTGGTGTGTTCAGTGTTTGGTCAGCCATCACCGGATTTGTGTTGTTAAATATCGCAGCATTTGGCTTAGATCAGGATTTAACCCAACGGGTGTTAACCTGTAAAAATGCCAAAGATGGCAGTAAATCGATATTACTGTCTATTGTGTTAGTTATTCCTGTGATGTTTATTTTCATCGCTATTGGTTTACTGTTGTTCATTTTTTATCAACGACCCGATTTAATGCAGACTGATGGGATGTCGGAAATTAATCAATCTTTTTCCGGTGAAAAAGTCACCATCTTTATGTATTACGTATTGCATGAGATGCCAGCAGGTGTGAAAGGTTTTGTTACCATTGGGGTCATCGCTGCTGCACTCTCAACCCTTAATTCTGGGCTTAATTCTATGGCTTCGGTATTGGTACAAGATATCTACCGTCCATGGAAATTAAAGAAAACACCAACGGTAAGTGAAAAACATTTTGTCTATTCGGGGCAAGTTGCAATGAGCCTAGTTGCTTTTAGTTTAGGCTCAATGGCAATACTTTGTTATTACTGGCAACAATATTCTGATACTCCTTTACTAGCATTTGCACTAAGCGTGATGGTGTTTTCTTATAGTGGCCTATTGGGTGTGTATTTTACGGTATTGTTTACTGATCGTGGCAACAGTGTCTCTGTGTTGCTCGCACTGATCAGTGGTTTTGTACTTACACTCTTATTTCAGCCCTACATGATGGATACCTTGTTCCCACCAGCATGGCAGTTAGATCTAGGTTTTACCTGGCAATTATGCTTAGGCACTTTGCTGTCATTCATCGTATGTGTCAGTGGTAAAAAACAACCCATCAATGTACGACCAACAGTCATAGAGCCTGCAGAGGGGTCTCGCATATGACAGTTCAGTATATTATCGGGATAGATGGTGGCGGCACTAAAACACTTGGTCGGATAAAAAATTTAGCGACAGGTGAAACGTTTGAATGTCGAAGTGGCGCAAGTTCTCTCACCAATGACTTTCGCTCAGCTTGTGCAACAATCACCCAACTTATTGATTGTCTGCTGGAAAAAGGGCAATGCCAAGCCAGTGATATCGCTGTAGTCATGGGATTAGCCGGCGGCGGCGATAAAAACCAAGCAGATGCCCTTAAAAACCATTTGGCGTATTCATTTGCGGCACTTGAAATTGTTAATGATGCAAAAACTTCCTTATATGGTGCTAATCTGGGCGAGCCAGTAGCAATAGTAGCATTGGGGACAGGTTCAGTCGGTGCCACCTTAGATAACGAATTACGCGAGCACTACGTGGGCGGCTGGGGATTTCACATTGGCGATGAAGGCGGTGGCGCTAAGTTAGGCCAAATGGCGGTTAAATCATTACTGAAAGAGCTAGATCTTTATCAAGCTCCAAGCTCACTTTTAGGGAAGTATTTAAATCAACAATTGGGACCGAATAAAAAAGCGGTTCAACAATGGCTTCGCCAAGCGAAACCTTTTGATTTTGCCAGATTGACCAAAAAAGTATTTGAACTCGCTGGCCAATGTGACACCGCACGCAATGTCATCGAGCAACATGTCAAACATGTGGAAGAATTAATAGCGCTCACTCGCAATGGTAAATCGTTACCTTTAGTACTGATGGGAGGGCTATCACCCCCTACCCTACCTTACTTAAATCCTAAAGTGATTGGTCAACCCCAATCACCTAAAGGCTCTTCACTAGATGGAGCTTGCCTGATCGCAGAACATATGCTGTTAAATATGCCGGATAGAATCAATATGCCTAAAAAAACTGACACACAATCAACGGGTGAAGCAAAGCAAAAGCTATTATCGCACCTAAATAGTATGGTGACCGAAGAACGCCATCCAAACACAATGCAACTCGATTTAATGTCAACTGCACAAATATTAACAACGATCAATGACAATGATAAAGATGTCCCCAATGCCATTGCCGCATGCATTCCCTCGATCACACAAGCGGTTGACAAAATTGTCGACGCTTTCCGTCATGGGGGACGTTTAGTCTACATTGGCGCAGGCACCAGTGGTCGCTTAGGGATATTAGATGCGGTTGAATGCCCACCAACATTCAGTGTTTCATCTGAACAAGTGGTTGGTATTATTGCCGGTGGTAACAATGCTATTTTTAAAGCAGTGGAAGGGGCAGAAGACAATCCAACAATCGGCGTACAAGATCTACAAAACATCTCGTTTAATCAAAACGATGTATTAGTCGGCATTGCCGCAAGTGGCAGAACGCCTTATGTGATCGGGGCACTGGATTATGCAACAAGTATTGGCGCGAGCACAGTAAGTGTTTGTTGTAATCCAAATGCTGCGATTGCTGAACATGCCGAAATCAACATATGCCCCGTAGTTGGCCCCGAAGTACTGACAGGTTCGACTCGATTAAAAGCAGGTACTGCACAAAAATTAGTACTGAATATGTTAACAACAGCGAGTATGATCCGCTCTGGTAAAAGCTATGAAAATTTGATGGTGGATGTTAATGCCAGTAATGAAAAGCTCTATGCTAGGGCAATTCGCATTGTGATGCAGGCAACCGGATGTGACAGTAACACCGCAGAACGAGCACTGAACCAATGTGGTCAAAAAGCAAAACTGGCAATACTACATATCCTGACAGATGTTTCCCCTGAACTATGTCAGCAATCACTCGATGAAAATAACGGTTTTCTACGACATGCGTTAACCAGTTTAGGTTCTAATCAACAAATGTAGGCAAGCAAGCTGACAACAAAGAGATAAACCAATGAAACTAATGATCTTGCTACCATTGCTGTTATGGCTACCACTTTTAAGTGCAAAAAATATCGCGCCTTCGCAAGTTGGCGCTGAACAAGTTCAGCGTTACCTGCCACGCTTAATCAATAAAAAAGTCGGCTTGGTTGTCAATCAAAGCTCTCGCGCTAAAGGCAAGCATTTAGTCGATTTACTGCATGAAAACAACATTACCATCAGTAAAATATTTGCTCCCGAGCACGGTTTTCGAGGCAAAAAAGATGCGGGAGAAGTTTTCAATTCCAGCAAAGATGAGCAAACAGGGATCGACATTGTTTCCATCTACGGAAAGAACAAAAAACCCAGTACCAAAGTACTCACAGAACTCGACGTGATTATTTTTGATATTCAAGATGTCGGCGTCCGGTTCTATACTTATATCAATTCAATGTTTTATATGATGCAAGCAGCGGCTCAACATGATATTGAATTTATTGTGCTCGATAGACCTAATCCAAATATCGCCTATGTTGATGGGCCCATGTTAGATGATAAATTTCGCTCTTTTGTCGGCCTGCTGCCGATCCCGCTTATCCATGGCATGACAGTCGGTGAACTGGCAAAAATGATCGTTGGCGAAGGCTGGTTAGATACCATTGAAAACCCAAACAACATCAAGCATAAGTTAAATTTACAGGTGGTTAAGGTACTCGACTATTCTCGTGCAGATCACTATGACTTACCTGTATTGCCTAGCCCTAATTTACCTAATAGTACCGCAATACGATTGTACCCGTCCTTGTGCTTTTTTGAAGCCACACCCGTCAGTGTAGGACGAGGTACAGATTTTCCATTTCAAGTACTTGGCCATGACACGCTAGCCATCGGCGATTTTGAGTTTACACCGCGTTCCATTGTCGGAGCCGCCAGTAATCCAAAACTAAAAGGCAAAAAATTAACCGGCATGGACTTAAGAGCTTCGCAGATCTCCGGTTTTGATTTATCACTTTTTTACCAGTGGTATCAATTATTCGCACAACATGATAATGAATTTTTCCAACGAGCGCAGTTTCTCGATAAACTAGCAGGTACTGACCAAATCAGGTTGGATATGCTAGCAGGTAAATCACTTGCAGCCATTACAGCAAAATGGCAAAACGGCTTGGCAGCATTTAACGCGCAGCGGCAACCTTATTTGCTTTACCCTGCAAATAAGCAATAAATACTGCCCCGCAATCAATAACAAGGTCAAACATCACTTAAGTGAGCAAGACACACATACAAAGATAGGTCTAATATGTCGATAGTGTATTTAAATGGTGAGTTTATTCCACCAGAACAGGCCAAAATATCCCCTATGGATCGCGGCTTTTTATTTGGCGACGGCATTTATGAAGTCATCCCAAGTTATGATAATAAATTTGTCGGATTTACCCCGCATATCGACCGTTTGCTCGATGGTTTAGCGGCGATTGAAATTAATCACCCTTATGATCATGCGTTTTTTGAAGAAATTTGTCACCAGCTCTGTGAACAAAACGGTGGGGGTGATTTAGGAATTTATATCCATGTTTCCCGTGGTGCTGACACTAAACGGCATCATGCTTTTACCCAAAACATTCGCCCAACCTTATTTGCTTATGCCTTCGAAATACCACCAGCACCTTGTGTTGATGATACCAAGATTAACACCTATAAAGTGATCAGTGCTCAGGATTTAAGATGGCAGCGCTGCAACATTAAGTCGACCTCCTTACTCGGCAATGTCATGCATTATCAACGCAGCCACCAAGCAGGGTTTGATGAAACATTATTATTCAATGAAAAAGACGAGCTGACAGAAGCCGCTAGCTGTAATTGCTTTATAGTCAAAGATGGCGTGGTGATCACCCCGAAGTTAGACCACCAAAAACTACCTGGCATCACCCGCCTGCTGATTTTAGATATATTGGATAAATATAGTGATATCCCAGTTGAAGAACGTGTTGTCACCCGCGACGAAGTGTTTGCTGCCGACGAAATATGGCTCACTAGCTCCACCAAGCAAGTCGGTCCCGTTCGTCAATTAGACGATAAAATCATTAATAATGGTAACTTAGGAGACATTTGGCGACAAACCCAAGCCTTGTTCACCGCCCATCAATTTGACTATAACGACTATTGAGAGAGGGTTTAACGGATCTCAAAGTCCCAGTAGCGATCACGAGGGTCGCTACTATGGGTGAAATGCCACCACTCTAATGAATAGTCGGTAAAACCATGGTTGAGCATCACGCTTTTTAGCAACTGTCTGTTAACGCTTTGCTGCGGCGTGATTCTTGGATCCTCTGTATTTGATAAGGTATCAAATAAATCAAATGGTGAGCCCATATCAACAGGCTGATAACTGCCATCAGGCTGCTTTTTTTCAAGGCTAAGATCAATGGTGTAACCACGACTATGCCCTGACTTTGCAGCGATATAATCAGGCACTAAGGTCGATTTTGCTAGATTTGGAAAGTACTCAGCTTTTGTTTTTAGCGCCGATAAATCTTGCGCCCATGCCATAAAGTGTCCAACAGCTCGCTCAGGTCGGTAACAGTCGAAGATGTTAAAGCGATAGCCGCTTTTTTTAAGTTCGTTAGCCGCAATGGTTAATGCCTTTGCCGCATCTTGATGAATAATGCATTTAGCCGCATGGTAGCCCTTAATTTTTTCACCAACAAAATTATTAGTACTGGCATAGCGAATATCATAATGGGCATCGGGTAATACATCACTTAAATCAACAAATTGCTTGGGAATATCATGCGCTAAACTCACACAGGCAAAGCAATAAAAGAGCACAAGTAAATTCTTCATCCTACTTCCTTAAATCATCATTAAACCAGCAACAATATAGGCAATGATAGAAAGTGCACCAGCAGTTAATGCATAAGGCAGCTGTGTTTTTACATGTTCCAGCAGATCACAGCCTGAGGCAACGGCAGAGACAGCTGTGGTATCTGAAATCGGTGAGCAATGATCACCAAACACCCCGCCACCCAAAATAGCCGCCAACACCAATGGCGCAGGTAAACCTAAATTAATCACTAATGGCATGCCTATGGGGATCAATATGGCAAATGTGCCCCAAGACGTTCCTGTAGAAAACGACATTAAGCCGCCGGCAATAAAAATAACTGCAGGGATTAAAAACATCGGTAAATTATCAGCCACTAACCCTGAAATAAAAATACCGGTGCCCAGTTGCTTTAAACTTGCCCCTAAAGCTAATGAAAATAACACGATACTCACTAACGGTAACAGTTCTGACATGCCCTTAAAGCCAATATTCATCATGTCTTTATGGGCAAATCGCTTACTCGCTGTCATCATAATATAGGCAGTTAAACAAGCTAACACAGTTGCGTAAAGTATTGACTTAGAGCCAGAACCCGCGGTGAAGTCACCATTTCCTGTGATGAACATAAAGCCCACCATAGAGAATGACATCATAAAAAGCGGGATCAACATATAGCGAGGTTTTGATGCCTCAACATCAAGCTCAGCATGACTATGCGTGATGTTTTGTTCTATTTCTGCTTGCTTAAGCGGACCATGGGTTTTATCAGCAACAATCGTATAAAGCACGATGGCCAAAGTGATCAGTGCATAAAAATTTAGTGGGATCGTTTGTACTAACAACGACACTATAGAACCTTCAAGTTCATAATTGCCAAGCAAGCCTAATACATAGGCGCCCCAACCGTTCATCAATAGCAGAATACATATCGGCGCACTGGTACTGTCTATGATATACGCTAGTCGAGCACGGCTCATATTAAACTTATCAAATAAGCCTCTCGAAATAATACCTGCCATTAACACACTGAGGTTAGATTCAATAAAAATGATCAAACCGGTAAAGAATGCTAACAGGCGAGATTGTCTGGCATTACCACTAAGCCCTTTGCGAATAAGAAAATCCACCGTCGCGGTGACACCACCTGAGCTGCGCATAAAGGCAAGTAGTGCACCGACTAACAGAGAAAAAATAAGCACCCGAGTATTGCCACCATCAGCAAATACGTTAACCACTCGTTCAATCCCAGCGAAGGTAAAGTTTGCTAGGGCAGATTGTTCTACTTGCATCAATATCAGTAATTCAGAACTAAATATTGCTAACAACAATGCCAATATGACTTCTTTTTTCCACAATACGATAGCAACCGCGAGTAACGGCGGAATGACAGTGATCCAATCTTGCACAATTTATCTCTCTTTATTATTGCCAATGATATTGCTTCAAAACAACGAATTAGCAACCAAGCATGACGTTATTATTTGGGTAAGGTTATGGGAATTGAGAGAAAAAGAAAAGGAATAAAATATTTTTCTTTCAAAATAATTAAGAAAGTATTATTCTAACTTGAGTGTTCCATCGAATAAGAACAAAATATTAAGTGACCTATTAATGATGCCAAAGAATTTTATTTTACAGTTACTTACCCTCTTTTCACTATTATTGAGTTTAGGGGCTTGTGCAACCGTTGAAGAAACAAGCTTCTATCATAATGTTGAAGGTATTACGGAACAAAAACTGCAGCCTAGCTACTGGCTCAAACAAACTCAGCACGCCAGCAAGCTCCTATTAACATCGACACAAATCTCAGCATTAAACCAGCAGCAATTTGCAAGTAAAACATACCTTAACGCTCCATTAGATTATCCTGAGACCTTATCAAAAGATGAAATACGCCAGCTTATTCAGGCAATCAGCACGCCATCCAAATATGACAGGTTTTACCCAAACGGCACCAAACTCACTCAACAACATTATCAAGCTTACCTTGATGAAATGGCGATACAGACACTGGCGCCAAAACAAACTATAGAGTTTGGCTTAGTGGTAAAAAGAGCACCGATGAGAACATTCCCAACCCTTGATCGGGTGCTCAATTCAGGCATGGACTTTGACATTGATCGTTTTCAGGAAACAGGCGCTTTTCCAGGTGAGGCAGTAGCAATATTACACA
Source organism: Thalassotalea sp. G2M2-11 (assembly GCF_017168195.1). Lineage (GTDB taxonomy): Bacteria > Pseudomonadota > Gammaproteobacteria > Enterobacterales > Alteromonadaceae > Thalassotalea_E. The sequence goes on along the minus strand of NZ_JADNYL010000001.1, from coordinate 191,642 downwards.
CCAGTAAAACAGGCGAATGGTTGTTCGTGCAAAACTACCACTATCGCGCATGGATCCAAGCTAAATATGTAGCTAAAGCGCCTCGAAAAATCGTTGCAGCATACCATCAGGCCAGCGATTTTCTCATGGTCACAGGTGATAAAATTTATACCACGTATGACCCTTACCAAACCTCAGTATCAGAGGTACAGCTGGACATGGGCACTAAGTTACCATTAATTGATAAGGCCACTTTTAAACAACATGCGTTAAATCGTCAGAACCCCATCACTGGACATTTAGTTCAGCTACCAACACGTAACAACGATGGTACGCTGACAATTCAGCCGGCGCTGATTGCTAAAAGTGCCGATGTGCATATTGGCTATTTACCTTTTACCAAAGCCAATATCATTAAACAGGGATTTAAATTTTTAGGTGAGCGCTACGGATGGGGCCACGACTTTAATGGCAGAGACTGCACAGGTTTTATTGGTGAAATTCATAAAACTTTTGGCTTGTTAATGCCACGCAATACCGGACAACAAAGTAGTGCTGACTATGGCGTGAACACACGTTTTGCTAAAGGCACAAAAATAAAAGAGAAAATGAAACACTTTCAATCACTTGAAGTAGGTGATTTACTGTACCTTCCAGGTCATGTTGCTATGTTTCTTGGCTATAGCAATGATGGCAAACCTTTTATTATCCATGATGTACACGGTTTAAGTTATACAAATAGTCAGGGTGAAAAAATATCAGGCTTGTTAAATGGTGTTTCTGTCACTCCATTATTACCTTTTAAAAGTTATTTAAAAGGCATCTACAATATAAAGCGGATTAGGTAACCATTATGAAAATTACTGATATTAGCATTGGTATGGTAGAAGTACCGTTAATAACCCCTTTTAAAACAGCAATTCGCACCGTCGAGCAAGTCAAAGACATTGTGGTATTAATTGAAACAGATAGCGGTCATATTGGTTACGGTGAGGCGCCACCAACTTCGGTCATTACTGGCGATACCATAGCGTCAATGAAAGAAGCAATTTTGCACCACCTCAAGCCTAAGTTACTCGGGGTAGAGATAGAAAACTTAAACTACATTTGTCATACCATTCAAAATGCGATGGTGAACAACTTTAGTGCTAAAGCAGCAATTGAAATTGCCGTTTATGATCTCTGGGCTCAAATGCTAGGTCAACCGCTCTATAAAGCCCTAGGGGGCGGTGACTCAAAGCTGACCACCGATGTTACCATCAGTGTAGATTACATCGATAAAATGGTCGCTGATGCGGTAAAAGCAGTCGAACAAGGCTATGAAACCTTAAAAATAAAAGTCGGCAAAGATATTGGTATAGATATAGAGCGTATTAAAGCAATACACGCTGCCGTTGAAGGCCGTTCACTGCTTAGGTTAGATGCTAATCAAGGCTGGACACCAAAACAGGCGGTAAAAGCGATTAATATTATCGAAAATGCAGGTATTAACCTTGAATTGGTCGAACAGCCCGTCAAAGGCCATGACATTGAAGGATTAAAATATATTTTTGATCGAGTACATACCCCAATAATGGCCGATGAAAGTAGTTTTGGCCCCAGAGAAGTCATTGGCTTGATCCAAAAACAAGCGGCTGACATTATCAATATCAAATTAATGAAAACTGGTGGTATTTCTCGCGCCATTCATATTGCGGATATTGCCAGCACTTTTGGCGTCGATTGCATGATGGGCTGTATGTTAGAAAGTAATATCAGTGTTTCGGCTGCCGCCCATGTTGCTGCGGCAAAATCACACTCCATTCGTAAGATCGATCTCGATGGACCGTTATTATGTAAAACCCCTTCAATTCAAGGCGGTGTGACTTTTGACAAGTCTGATGTCACTTTAAATGAAAGCCCTGGGCTGGGCGTAAAAGCGATTAATCATTTTATCCCATTTAACGATTAAGGAGTCATCAACTTATGAACCGTGTCATTATTATCCTCATCGCCTTGCTACTAGTTGCCTGCGAAGAACAACAACCAACTGACTATTCAACGCAACTTACTAGTATTAAGCAGGATATTGATAACGGTCATTTTTCCCGTGCAACACAAGCATTAAACACTTTATTGACTCAACAAGGCTTAACAGCTGATCAGACAAAAAATGCATCGTTTGAATTAGAACGCATGAAACGAATCGAGAAAGATTTCAGCGCCAGTTTTGACGATGTCAGCGCCTATATCAAACGTTATGCAACAGGCGTTACCGACCAGCAGATTAAGACATGGGATCAAGCTGGCGAGTTGGAGTTTCGCGTCATTGATAATCAGCGTCGTTACTTCAAAAGCGCTGGTTATAACCTGTTTCAGTTAAATGACGATGCACTGCGCCTACGCAAAGATTACCAACGATTTACTGCTCGGGCGCCACTGTATGACACCAATCGACATCATGTGGCCGTGATTGATCAATCATTAGCAACGGGTAACACCGCAGTGTTACCTCAAACATTTCGTATTAAGTACTCACTAACCGTTGATGCCAATGCAGTGCCCGCTGGCGAGAAAGTGAAAGCATGGCTACCTTTCCCTCGAGAAATTGCTAATCGACAAACCAATATTACGCTTATTGCCAGCTCACATGACGAGCCAATCATCGCGCCAAATGACAACTTACAGCGTACGGTTTACATGGAAGCAACGGCAATTGCCAATAAAGAAACTGAATTTTGGATCGAGTATCAATACCAAACCAACGCAATCAACCACAATATTGATGCCAATAAAGTTACAGCGCTCACCGAAATACCTGAATCACTGAAGCCATTTGTTGCTCAGCGAAGTCCACACGTTGTTTTTACACCTGAATTAGTTACATTAAACCAATCAATTGTCGGCGATGAAACTAACCCTTATAAGATTGCCCAAAAGCTTTTTGCTTATGTTGATCAAATCAAATGGGGAACCGCTTTAGAATATTCAACCATACGTAATTTAAGCATGCGGGCATTCACCGCGCCTTATGCCGATTGTGGTCAACAAACCCTGTTATTGATCACTTTACTACGCATGAACGGTATCCCGGCAAAATGGCAATCTGGCTGGGAATTTTCAAATAATCAATTTGATACCATGCATGATTGGGGCATGGTTTACTTTGAACCTTATGGTTGGGTGCCAATGGATGTTACCCACGGCCAACTGAGCAGCACAGACAAACGATTAACTTGGTTTTATCTCGGCGGCATTGATAGCTATCGCTTAATTTTTAACGATGATTACTCCCAGCCGTTTTATCCGAAAAAACAACATGTACGCTCTGAAACCGTTGATTCTCAGCGAGGTGAAGTGGAATGGTCCGGTGGAAACCTTTATTTTGATCAGTGGCACTACGATATGCAATGGCAAGTGGTTAAAGAACAACAACCAGCTTTTTCACTTGATCAAATCGATGCACAGCAAGCGGTATTAGTGATCACCGATGATGAGTCAGCCATTCAAGGGCAGTTATCGCGTTTTGAAAAAAAAGACGGGCAATGGCAGCAAGTTGCTGAGCCTCATGCAATTGTCGTTGGTCGTACAGGGTTAGCCTGGGGCATAGGCTTACATCCCCAGCAGCCCGGTAAGCAAAAACAAGAAGGCGATGGAAAAGCCCCCGCAGGTATTTTCGAACTCACAGGAGCCTTCGGCTATCTTGATAATCTGTCGACTCAGCTTGAATATTCTCCCATGAATGAAAACAACTTTTGTATCGATGTCAGAGGTTCACAGTATTATAACCAAACAGTTGATGCTGCAATTGTTGGTAACGATGCGATACAAGGCTCCAGTGAGCCAATGCGCCGAGATATTCATAGTAATGACCATCTATACAAAAAAGGTATTTTTGTTGCCCATAATCCCCGTAATATTTCAGATCAAGGCAGCTGTATCTTCTTACACCTTTGGCGCGATAACAACAAACCAACAGCTGGCTGCACTGCCATGTCAGAGCAAGACATAGATGAATTACTGGCTTGGCTAGATGAAAAGCAATCACCCATTATCATCGCGTTAACCAAACAAGATTATCAGTTGTTTAAGACGAAATGGAAATTACCTTAGGGCATGTTGATCTTTCAAGTTTGTTTTGCAGCAAAGAGAAAACCGCCCTAGGAACATCAATCTGATTTATGCACTAACGCGGTGATTTCGAGCTCTAGTGCATAAATCAAATTGATCAAGCATGTTTCAGCCTGAAGTTTACCTAGCTTAGAATCATTATCAGTGACCACCCACTGTAATTGATGATGGGTGACGGCGTATAACTGAGAATCACCGAAGCGGTTAAGTAGTAAGTTATAAACACCCTGACGCCAAAGCGTATTCACCATCGAGACAAGCGAATTAGAGAACTCATCATCTTCAACAATCAACAGCACATCACCAGAGGTTAATTGCTGTAACTTCGACAGCTCATGAGGCATGTCTGAACGAATAATACGACAATATTTACCAAGGTCTAACAATTGCTCCATTAAACCTTCTATCGGACCAATACCAAAGCTGGTCGCGACAATAAATACTTTATTCACCTTTAATAACGCCTGAGCAAAGTCAGTAATCACCCCTTGCTCATTGATTGATTCACAATGTGTTAACGATTCATTAATGGCATTGCGAATAGTGCTTAAATGGCAAACGGATAAGGCATCATTCGCTAACTGAGGACTTGTTGCCGACATATTGCCTGCTTGCTCTTTCACCACCGACTCATTAATCGCCATTTTTAAATCGGGATAGCCTTTATAGCCCAACTTTTGGCTAAATTTAACAATGCTCGACTGGCTAACATTAATGGCAGTAGCCAACTGCTGTGACGAGTAATCGCGCATAAATTGAGAATTTTCTATGACAAAATCTGCAATTCGCCTTTCATTAGCAGAAAAACTGTCACGCAATGCGCGCATTTTTAATAAGCAGGACACAATATCTAGACCTTTGAAATCAAAGTTTTTTAGTTTCATTTTGCTAAAGCCTAATTCTATCTGCGAAAAAAGAAAAGCGATATATTCCCTTTTGCCCACAAACAACTAACACATAAATAACATTTGGCTAACAAAACAGATGAAAAATTACTACTTTGTCGATTATATACTGTTCTATGTGCTAATTGTTTCTCTTAAAAATCTTTATTTAATACCGCTTCGTAAATTAACGACATCACACTGCCATAATTACCAGTTTCAAAGTCTTTACCTAAAAACTTGTAGTTACGCTCATCCCCTTCAATTGGAGTATGGCGTGCATTAGTGAGTAAAATGATCCCTAAATCATGAGCAGGGTCGATTAAGGTTACCGTGCCTGTCCAGCCCGTATGGCCATAAGCTAAACTACTGGCATAAGGACCAAAAAACGATTTAAAATCACCATGATTGGCTCTGCGCCAACCTAAACCATAACTGCCAGCGTTTTCCTCCGGTTTGGTAAATTGATCCAGTACCTTTTGCGAGAAAAAGTATTTATCACCATAGCCACCACCGTTTAACAGGGTTTGCAATAACACCGATAAATCACTGGCGTTAGCAAACAAGCCAGCGTGTCCGGCAACCCCTTCCATCGAGTAAAATGCTTTTTCATCATGCACTTCACCCTGAAGTACATACTCACGCACATTCGGATAAGAGAAGCGACAACCTCTGGTGGTGCCATCAATCTCGGTTGCAGCAAATTCCGATTTCATTCGACCTTTTTTCAGAGGGTTAAATAAAATGTTGTTCAGCCCTAATTCCTGATAAATAAAACGTTCGGTATACACATCTAACGGCATACCGGTAATGCGCTCTATCAGGGTGCCGAGCAACATAAAATCCGTATCGCTATACATACGTTTAGTTTGTTTACCCACGGCAAATGGCACCTGCGTTAAAATTAGCTGCTGTGTTCGCGCTTTATCCTGTGAGAAAAAGCGTTTACCTAAACGGTTATCTTCGCTAAAAAAACGTACCTGCGGGGCATAGCCAGCATGGTGAGTTAATAAATCTTTGACTGTGCGTACTTCTCTACCGCCTCCTTGATACTCTGGCAGATAATGGGCAACAGGTTTAGTCACATCTAACTTACCTTGCTCAACTAGCATCATCAGCGCAAAGTTAGTGGCGTACATTTTGGTGTTAGAAGCTAAATCGAATAAGGTATCGCGAGTCATTTTTTCAGGCGTCTCTAGCAATACACCGCCACTGGCATATTTTCTTGCGCTGCCATAGGCGCTGTGTTTTATTACCTTTCCGTCTTTGATCACCAACAACACAGCACCAGGAAAACCATTGTCTATGTCTTGATTAATCAGCTGATCAACTTTCGCAAAACCTTTACTAAGCGCTTTATTCGTTTGCTTGGTGTTTAGTTCAGGGTAAGGGATGACAATATTGATACTTGCACCCGCAGGTTGCACATTATCAACTCGCAGCGTATTTAAACCATTTTTTGTTCTGCGCGCCAAGCTGTATTGGTATGCGGTATTTGCTTTTAGTTCAGCAGCAATATTTAATCGCTGGCCATTAACAAAAATATCAGCCGATAGCGCATCAATATTTTCAATGATGATCTCGCCTCGACCTTGGTGCGATTTAAACGTTGTTCTGTCATTGACTAGTGCTCTTTTATTGCGCTTAACTGCCGGAAATGTTTGATCAACTTGCCCGCGCTTAAATGCAAGCTCTGGCGTAGGCTCGGGTGTTAATTCTTGTTGATATCTTTGCATTAAACGGCTGAAACGTTCGGGGAAATATTTTTTCAGTAACGCAAAAATGGTTGCTGATGTTTTTGCATCTACCTTCCCGTTTACCTGCCAAGGTAAAAAGTGCATTTGAAATGCCGACAGAGTATCAAGCGTTTGGTTATCGAGTATGCCTGTTTCAATAATGTGATAACCATAACTATTTAACGCGCTTTGCACTAAGCCAATATTCGGTAAATGCTGACTAAATTGTTGCCATAGTTCATCGACATCTTGCTTTTCATACCAAGCGCCAATTCCTGCTTTATATAACTGATACCATGGAAAACGTGGGCCGGGATCATTTTTTCGTGTTGGTGTGATATCCGCATGGCCAATCACTTGCGTAGGACCAATATCAGGGTTTCTCGCTAAAATATCTTTTGATAATTCAATTAGTAACTGTATCTGCTCTGGATCATAGTCAGGGAAAAAACAGTGACGGCTATCACCATTTTCTTGATCTTTTTCGACTTCTGTTGCTGTATCTAGTCGCTTACATTTTGGAATATTAACAATTTCAATACCGATAGATTGATCATTTAAGTCTTGTCGCCCTTGCCAATAACTATTACCTGCATGCCAAGCACGATCATTCTCATCCACCAATTGATAAATTTTTAACTCCCCCTGATAAGTATCATCATCATTTTCAGGGAGCAGGTAATGTGAACTGACATAGCCTTTTTCAACTAGGGCTTTAACCGAACGTTGATAATTAATCGCCGTGTAATGCATCACTAAAAATTTAATGCGCTTACTGTAATTTTCTGAGGGGAGTTGCTCTATGGGTAAATGAGTACAACTCATCAACAACAAAACAACAGCAAATAAAAAAGACTTTTTAATCATAACAACAAGCAACAGACCAAAGATTTAATAACATTAAATAATCAACTGAGTAATTCACTATGTAATGCCATCAAGAAAAATCCCCGCCTAAGCGGGGATTAACTTATGCTTTACCGCTAATTAAAAACCGACGCTAAAAGACAGCTGTAAGCGACGCGCATTAATTAAATTGCGTGCTTCGCCAAATGTCTCACTACTAACGTATGGGTTGTAGTTATAGCCTGTTTGTCTATCGAACACGTTAAACAAATCGGCACGGAACTTCAGTGTATAGTTATCAAATACTTGGAAGTCTTGAGTGTAATTTAAATCAAGCTGCCAGTGGCTGGCTTCACGACGACTACCTGCAGGTTCTGCATAACGAATAGTACTGCTACTGTAGCCGTAGACACTACCATCCCATGCTTCCCAAACATCACCCGACTGATAAACAAAGTAAGCACCAAGGTTGGCTTCCCAATCAAGCGTATAGTAACCATAGGCTTTTAATACGTGCGGTTTATCACCATTAAGCTTACCGTATTTACCATCCCATAATTGACGACCTTTGCCATCCGCTAAGTTAGACGAACCGATAAACAAGTTACCATCACTACTGCCACTGGTAATATCTTGATCATAGTTACCATAGTAATGACTCCAGGTGTAAGAAACATTGGCATAGAAACGGTCAGTATTGTATTCAGCTTCGATACTTGCTTCCCAGTATTTATTCTTCGCATCATCAAGCTCAGCAATAACATAAGAAGAACCACCGACTTCAGCGCGATAATCGGCTAACTCCGGAATATATTCCCCTTTGGCTGCAATATGCGCTGGTACGCCACCAAAAGGACCGTATTCGCCGTATAAGCGAGAACCATTCCATGTATCTTCCCAAGGATGCTGTAAAGTACGGTGACGGATATGACCACGTAAGAATAACTCATCAGACACTGACTTAGTCGCCCCTATGGTGTACTCGTCCATTCGTTTGGCTTTCATACCTTTTTGGAAGAATTTACCCGATGAACCACTTGCCGGAATATTATCGATATAGTCACCATTTTCATCAAACAAGACATTTATCGACTTACGCGAGTTTCGTGCCCAAGAGGCTGCACGCGCTAATGAACTAGCTTCAGGGTTATAGCTAGCAAAATTGGCAAAAAAGCTGGCATCTTCCGCATAATTCCAAGTAATACCTAAGCGAGGCTGGATCATGTCTTTAAACGGAATTTCATGCATTTTATATTTATGACCTAATGAAATCTCATAGCCAGAAACATTATTTGCATTAGCTTTTAAATCTTGGCCGTAAAGCACATCTTTACTGACCAATACACCAATATTATAGACAAAGTCACCGTGTTCAATGGTATCGTGGATCTCAAAATTATATGATTCACTTGATGAATTGATGGCAGAAACTGACTGACCAGATGCCCCTAAACTCATTTGTTGGATGCTGGCAGCATAATACACCGGCACATCACCTTCGTAATCATCAAAGCCTTCACCACCAATATATGAAACAAAGCCCCAACCATTTGATGTTCGACTTAGGACTTCTTTTCCTTCAGACCACTTAAAACCAAAGTGTAGATAATGAATCATATCGCCAGCATCTAATTCATGCTCTAGGTTTAATTCAAAGCTATCACGATAAAAATTTTGCTCATTTATGGTTGAATGACCACCAATAACCCCACCGCCGTGTTTCATGCCGTCATCACCAATATAGCCATATTGATCAATCAACATTTGCGCCGTAGCATTATCATAATTCTCGTTATCTTCTTTTAAGTCAGGTACTCGGAATGAACCAATTTGATCCAACTGACTTAAAGGTAAAGAATCCCCTAGGTTTGGCATCACACTTGGGAACATTGTGTCTGGTCCCGAGGTGGTTTCATAATCATACTCACTATACTTAAAACTAAGGCTTGTGGTGTCATTAATAATATAATCCCCCTCAAGCAATAAAATATTTTGCGTAGCATCAGAACCTTGTGATGTACTATCTGTATCTAAAGAGCCGACAGATAAACCTCGACCGTCTCTATCGGAAGTACGATAGCTAAGATCTAATAATAAATCTTCTATTGGCGCCCAAGTGAGTTTCCCGAAATATTCTTCACGAACGCTCTCATAATCTTTCGCCGGTCCATAAGCGGTTTCTTTATTCACTCGTGTGGTTTCTGGACGATAATAAGAACCATAGAAGAATAATTCATCTTCAATAATTGGCCCACTGGCGTTTAATGATAGCCAAGACTTGTCTAAGGTATATTGAGCTAATTCTTTATCTTCAATATCGCGATCGGCAACAAAGTTTTTGTTTTGAATTTTATATTCCATGTTGGCATGAAATTCATTAGTACCTGATTTTGATTTTGAATTAACGGAAAAACCACCTGAACGGTTAAAACCAATCGCTTTAGCACCACCGCGATCCATAGAGACATGGGCAATGTCATGAGTGGAAGGTTCAGCTGATAAATTACCAAACATTGGTAAAGACACATCGACGCCATCAAAACCATATTTATTATCACGGCCCGAACCACCGGCATTAACACCTAACGTACCATTTTCTGAATATTGTACACCTGGCACTAACTTCATCATGTCTCTGAAATCTTGACCAACAGGCAACGATTCCACAACATCAGCGCCAATTGAGTTAGTTAAGGCTGAATCACCCTCACGGACAATTGCAGAACCTGTTACTAAAATTCTTTCAACATTACCTTCTGCTAAGGCAATATTCACATTGGATGTTTGATCTAAATAAACTCTTACCTGACGTTTATGTGTTGTACCATCTTTTGCTTTAAAGGTAAGTTCATATTGACCTGGAAGGAGAGCTGGTAAGCTATAGCTACCATCTGCGCGCGAGATTGCTCGACGAGGTTTAGGCATTACATTACTTGTTGCAACTACTTCAACACCTTCAATAGAGGCATTACTTGCACCCGCTAATATTTTACCTTTTATATCTGTTGCAGCATTAACACTGGTGATCGTACCAACGCCTAAAGCCAAACAGAGCGCCAATTTACTTAATTTCATAATAATATCTCTACCCTATGTTTTTTTATAATTAATTTCCCTGACCCCTTGTAGTGCTAATCAACCAAACTTTACCGGTTAATGCAGGTAAGCAACGTTTTTGTTCATTCCATTTTGCAAAAAATTTATTATGGCTAAATAAGCATCAATATTTAATGTATCAGAAATCACAACAATGTAAATAATAAATTATTCCATTTTGAATATTTAGGAATAAAGTATTAGTTTATAATTAATAATAGATTCGCTTATAACACGCGCATACCTTAGTAACGCTATGCTGCTATTAAAAAATTTGGATGGTAACTAAACTGACAGGTGAAATTATTTCAACTGTCTAGACAATGAAACTTACAGACATTTTCAATCACTTTTTATTTCCCTTGTTAACAAAAAATTTACAAAGGAATAAATTATTACTTACTGAAAGATAGGTAAAAAGCGATAGAATAGCGTAGGTAAACCTTAACGACATCTATCAGTTTATTACTTTAAACATCAATTGTCGGAATTAGTGAAACTTGTGAACTCAAATGCCGTACTTTAGATAAAATATTATCTTTCATTCTGCCTAGGTATGCTTCTTCCTCTTTATTGAACTTATTCAATTCAATTAAAGCTCGCATAAACGATTCTTCAGCTAGAGTAGAAAATACTTTTTTCAATAATTCGGCAAGCAATCTGGATAGTAACTTTTTATCTATATCACAAGTTTCTGCAAAGTCGGCCAATTGATAAGCATTGATATCAATTGGATCAAATTCGTCGCCCATTGCCATTGCTAGGACATGCTTGAATTGCCGGAACATGGCAATATTCACCAGATCATAAGCAGGGGTGAAACTACTATTATCCTTACCCCAAAACAGTGACACGTTTTTTCCATGACTATCATAATTACTAATAATTAAGTTAAATAATTGCCAATTAATTAGCCATTGTGCACTTTTAGCAGGGGAAGACATTGATTTGCTAAATTCAAATAACTTAGGGAGGCTTGCGCCATCTCGAATATGTTGAACATCTCTTCCGTCACCTAAGTTTCGCTCATATTTGTAGTCTCTTGGTAAATTCAACGCTTGGCAGCCATCAATAACATGACGTCTCATTACTTTGTTGGAGTCGACAACATATTTGCGGTCAAATCGTTTAACGATGAGCGCTGGGTGCGTTCCAAAATGTCTATACTCAACATCAGCAGTTGGCAATCCAACCGCACTAGAGAGCTTCATACAAAAGAATTCGTTCAAGACAAGATTAGGACAGTTTCTCTTTTCAAACTTTAAAATATGGGTAGAGCAGAGTGAGCCATCACCAAAGCCAATATTGCCTTTCTCATCAATAAAAACATTTAATTTATCTTGAACTCCGGCCACGCTGAGACGTGGCTTATCATCCCATGTGAGTAAGCCAAATTCTTCTTTATTGTCGAGTCTTGTAATTAACTCTTCTTCTTCAAGTATTCTAAAAGATGGCTGGTTTTGTTCTTCTTCTGATGACGGTAAAAATGTTACAGCGCCGGCTAAGTCATTTCCTATGGCTCGAACTTGTGAATAAACATTTTTCTCTAAAACACCCAAATTTTCAGCCAATAGCTTTCTTGCTTCACCTTCAGGCAAGGCATTATCTAGAAAGTTGTAAGCGACTTCTGGTGAGTGTTGATTATCCAGTGGTAAATGGGGAGAGATAGCAAATCCTTCGTTTTGCCACCGCGGTGAATAACTAAGTTTTAATAAGTTGGTCGTGTTATCTAAAGATAAATTACCAATTGCTTGACCAGCGTATTTAATGTCTAGCCTGTATTCTTTTGCTTTTGTCATAACTACACCCACTCATTGTGAGATGATGACATCTTTTCTAAAGGGGTTAGTTCTTTAGAGGTTAGCTTAATACCTAGTCCGTTTAAAACTGAAAATACCGCTGATAAAGTGCAGTTAGCGTTACCATTTTCAATGCGTGATAGAGTATTTATACCGACTCCACATAGCGCTGCACAGTCTGCTAATTTTAAGCCGAGTTCCGTTCTCTTTGCTTTGATGAGTTGGCCTAGAACTTCTGCACTATCTATGTATGCTGAGCTAGGCATGTCTGAAACTTTAACTCGATTAGCCATATTGATTAGCACTCTATTATTCACCATTAATAGTGATTATATTGGTAAATATAATATAATCAACCAAATATTCACCATTATTAGTGAAATAAATTATACAATAACCATACAGGATCAATATTCACCTTTACTGATGAATATAACTTTTTATAGCATCCATTCAACAATTGCTCACTATTACTGATGAATTTCACCTTTTACTGACAACAAAAAACCTCGCAAAAGCGAGGTGTTTTAAACATTAAGATATAGCAACGAATAACTTCATATTTTATTTGATGTTCTGGATCTATCCGGTGGGGAATGGAAATATTCGCAAATTTTCCAATAATTTATTTCGATGGTAAATTGTAGAACGCTTCACATTGTGTACCAATTCGACAATTTTAAATACAATTTCACTTCATTTACTCGATTGTGAGTGTAAACCAAATTCTGAATGAATGCCAGAAACTCGCTTAAAGAATCTGCAAAAATGGTGGTTTTTATATCTGCTAGCTAAATTTCATACGTTAGGAATTTTCATTATTTAGATTATCGAGTGCCGCTATGACCTCGTCATAGTCAATATCTAATTGACTGCTGTAATTTATGCTCAAATAATTATGCTTATACTTGATGTCGGAGATCTGAATAAAATCTTTATTCCTTACTACTTCTTGATCCAGTTTACGCATAAACCAGCAACTTACTGTGTATTCCCAACCATTAAAAATTGAAATTGCTCTAAAGCCATCAGAAGGAAATAGTTGCATAAATTCATCGTGATATTCCAACATAAGCTTTTTAAGTCGTCGCTTCTGTTTTACTTGCTCTAAATGCTCGATTTTAGGCATAAGTTAAGTTTCGTTAATCAGGAATAAATTCGATTATGGTCTTGATGTTGTAGGATTTCAAAATAGAAATGTAGAAGTTTATTAATACTGTTATTTGTCTCTACATTCTATTTTTACAAACTTATTGTTTGTAGGTGTTGGTAAGATAGTTCTTACGCAATTTAATGGGTTTATGCCGCTTGTTTGTTAGGTAACACTATCTCCTTGATCAACTCGACCTTACGTTCATATTTTTTGATGTCTGATTCAAGCCTCGTGAGTGGCATCACTATCTTTGACATCATTTTATAAACTTTTTTACGCTCACTTTGGCGTGTAGAAAGGTCGTATACCTTTTTACCTTTACGCTTCTTGTGATTCAGACACCGTTCCGTTACGTCATCCGATGCTTCATTATCACTCGCACTCGTTTTGAATGTGCGACGCAAATCATGTACAGTAAATTTTTGTACGTTAGCTTTGCCTAGCGGGTTATCAATTGTTACGGAATGCGTTTTATACTGACCAAAAAATTTGCTCAGCATATGATTTAAGGTGCTCTCTGAAAGGTGCCCAGATTTTGAGTTACCTTTTGTTGGGAACATATACGGATTTCCACTTTTAGAGCGAGCCTTTAATACCCAAAACAGGTTCATTACCCGATTGGGAACATCAATAATTAGCCTATCTTCACCCATTTTGGTTGGATAAACCGTCCACTCCTTTCTTTCGAAATCAAAATCAGTCCATTTGGACTTTAATAACTCAGATTTACGCGAGCCAAAAATAAGATATAAAGCAATTGCAATTTTATTGTCCAACGTGGCCTGTTGAGGATATTGCTCAAACACTTCGAATATTTTACTTATTTCTCGCTCCGATAAATGAACATTCCGTGACTTAGGGGATCCTCCAGCATGCTGTTCAACATCTAAATGATCGGCAATATTTTCTATCGTAAAACGGTGTATATGGGCATATTTAAAAATACTTCTCAGATAATACAAGCCCTTATTTGCAATACTGCTATAACCTGTATCAGCGACTGCTTTGATAGCATCTTCGACATCTTTTCTTGTTAGATCATAAAGCAGTTTCTCCCCTATATTTTCGGCGAAATACTCACTATAGATCTTTTGCTGTTTCTCATATTTGTATTTCGAAATGTTCAGGTAAACGTTGTGCAACTGATTTAAAGTAAAAACATTTACATGATCCCGCTCTAATGGATTTTGGCCAGCCGCAACAGCTCGTTGTACTTCTACAGATTTGTCGATAGCACCTTGATAGTCCATTAAATAAGGGTTCTTCTTACCGTAAGCTGCAACCTTTTTCTCATAGCGCTTTTTCTTATATTGAACTCTTACGAACCAAGAGCCAATTTTTGGACTAGTCACCTTTAAATACAAATTAGCAGCAACGTAGTAAATGCCCCGTTTTCCTTTGTCGATAAACGACTCAATAGCTTCCTCTTTATGAATTTTTTTCTTTTTAGACTTTTTCTTTTCTGCCATTTTAACCTCTCTTAATAATCAAATCATTGGCAGAAATATGACAACATAGAGTGGTTAAAATCTCAAATAGCAGCCTAGTATAATTTGCTGTTTTTTATGGTTAATTTCAAAGGAATATTAGGTGGTATAAATATTATTAGATTGGGCTAATATCTTTAGCAATCTAAGCAATTTGAATAGAGTGGATTAAAAGTTCAGCAGTTCTTCTGATAATAATGAGATTGTTGAAAATGCATTTTTAACTTCATGATTTAATTGAATGGAACTATTTCTTATCAATACGTTATTATATCGGTTCAAGCAAAGTAGTGTTCACAGGGATATGAATTGGCAGTGTTAGATTTTCAAGAAAGAGTGTTGTCAGGAATAGGTAAAATACCATTCCAAGAAATGGCTAAGGCAGGGATAGACTCTGATGAGATAAAGAAGCAAATAATCACAATATTGAATCCATTTTTCGAAAATGAAAACTTGCTAAACGATTTTGCTCTAGATTCGCTTCCTCCTGAAGCCGATAATTGTATGTTGCTAAAGCAAAACCCTAACAGTTTTGCACTATTCAAAAATGTTCTAGAAATTTATAGAGATGCGAAAAAGACTAACCCTGAAGCGTGTTACGAAGCTTGTGCAGCGATGGAGTTTGAAGTATCTGAAGGGTTAAAGATTTACTGGAGTACTGTTCATGCGGAAGCTAGCAAGGATGATTTAGGGTTATCAGACTTTGCATTCGAGTCCTTTCGACAGATAGGTACCATTATCGAAGCATGCATTCAGCCAATTTTAAAAGAGCTTCGCTTTATTCTAAAAGTCAGCCGTAACAAAGAGTTTGATTTTACTAAAGGAGTTGAGTTTGGAGGAATAGTCGATGAGTTAAAAAGCTCGGACAAGTTATCGAGACATTTAACCTTCACAAAAGATGATATCTTGCTAAATCAAGTGAGAAACATAGCGCAACATTTAAATTTTCAGATCCAGCAAAATATGATCAATGTGTCATATAAAAATGGCGAAAAAAAAGCGTCACTTTCCAGAGGTGAGTTGGATAATTTGCTTGAAGATATCTTATCTACGTTTAACGCGGTCAGATTAGCGAGAGTAATTTTCAATGTTGATAACATTTTAGGTATTTCAAATTACATAAACACTCGCAGGGAGCACAGAGATGACCAAATATTGTTTTCAATTATTTCTGGGTTAATGGCAAAAGGATATCAATGTAGTTCATTAGTTACGCAGTCAGAATATATTCAGATTGAATTAATCGAACAGCAAACTCCAACGCGTAAAAGGGCTTTGGCAGCGATGCATTATTTAAGTAATGTATGGAAATATAGTCAAAAAGATAGATTAAAGTTCTCGTATTTAGATAAAGCAGGGGCATATCTAGTTGAAAGTATTTTGGATAAAGAATCAGGTTTAAAGCTAATAAATAAAGAAATTTCGGTTGAGGATTTATTTAGGAACTTATCAATAAAAGAAACTCATACCAAAATTAGCATCTTTACGAGAGTATTTAACTGGCTAAAAAGTATTTGGAGCTGAGACTAAATTTTATAGCTCAAGAAGGCATCTCTTATTCTTTGCTTATTAGAATATTTGTCAACACACATGTAGCCTTGGCTTTCTAACTTAAGCCATAGCTCAATTGCTGAGTTCAACCCAAAGTTGTTTTCTTCAGGAGAAACATCTTGAAGGTATTTTCTGGGTGTTTCCAAAAACTCATCGACGTACCAAGCTTCGCTTAACTCAAAGCAAAAACTAGCAAGATCAAATTCATATTCAGGTAGGCATTCTCCAGAAGAAAATTTTGTAAGCCACGAATTGTTACACGTTTTACCAACTAGCCAAATATCATTATTCATAGCTATCGATGCACAAGCTGCATAGTAGCCTCGGCATCTCCAGTATGTATGAACCCAGCCGCCTAGAACGTGCAGTCTATTTACAGGTTTTTCGTTTATTTGACCAATGTTTTCTAGAATAACTATAGCGGAAGTGTAACTATCTAAAGGGACCGAGTTGTCGGGTCTTAAAGCATATCCGGAAAGCTCATTTCCTGTAGATTTAAGAGTATTTATAAACTGGATACACTTCTGTGGATTTTTATAAAAATGATGAACTTTGTAAACCTCTTCAGATGCGCCATGCAGCCATTCTAAGTTAATACCAAACAGCTCTGCTGCATCACGTAGTATCTCCTCAGTTATTTTTTCTATTAACTTATCAGACGAAGAGCAATCAGCTATGGATAAACCATGTCCGAAGAAGCCTGAAATTTGGCTTCTTGAAACACCATGAGACTCAAACAATTTAAGAAATCGTTCAGCAGGGCACTTAATAGATTCAACTTGTTCTTTTTTTTTGCCTTGCTGCTTTTTCCAAACAGCAAAGGCTGTATAAATAGCAATTAGTCCAGATACAATACCGATTAATGAGTTAGTGTCCGACAACCAGTTCATGTTTCCCCCAACATAACCTAACGCTTTAGAGCTTTTTCGACAATTGAATTACTCGTAACGCTATCAAGACTATCAGTAAAATTGAGTAATAGACGTTGAATTGCAGACTTGTTCTCTTCTAACGTCGTAAACCAATTGCTCAGCTCAACTTGTTGTTCAAATGTAGGCAATGACACCTCAAGGCTTTTTAGCCTCTCTATGGCAATAAACTTCTGAGCTGTACCTCTAGAGAGTTTATTCAATTCCAAACACTTTAAAACATGGGCAAGATAAGGAGTATAGATAACGTTTGGCTCTTTAACCTCTAAGCTTAAAGCATTGCTTGTTAGCCAGTAGGGTGTCAAAGAAAAGTGAATATTGCCACAATGTGTACCAACCTTACCTATAATAATCGTATCACGACTTCTGTTGGATTCGTGGTAGTAACCAATAATTCCATTTCCACCGTAAACGGGGAAGCTTCCAGTTGTTGAAACTTCTGACTTATTTAGGTTATTGCCCGTTTTAATGTTTGAAATGCTGCCGATAGTAACCTTATTTATATATTCGACGTCAAATTCTTTGGTAATAGTATCAAAGTGATTATCCAACAACTTATTTAAAGATAACTGCTCATTTTTTAATGAACTTACAATTTCAGACTTTCTATACTTAAAGCTGCTTTCTTCTTTTTGTGGTAGCGAGAGTAATAGGTTAAATGAACTATCATCGAAAATCTCTTGTTTAGAGATCAAACAGGAATTCGGGGTATTCTTTCTTGAACTAAATAAAGACGTAAATTCTTGAAAGTCGTCTTCATTGATAGAGCTTCGCTTGTTTGATGGTCTCGCATTTTGAAGCTCATAATACCAAATATCTTCGCTAGGAGACTGATTGCTGAAAAATAAAACACTTGCTTTACCGCCTTTGTAAGAATCTAACATCCCCTTGGGTATACTGAGAATTGAATGTAAATCGAACTCAGTTAATAGTTTTTTTCTCAAATATTCGACCCAATGCCCCTTTTTAAACAATATACTGTCAGGAACAATGACAGCCGCTTTTCCTCCTCGTTGGAGCTTTCGCATTATTATGTCAAGAAACATCTCCTCTAAGCTGGATGCTTGTCCAAGCTGGAAATAATCATATTTATTTATGTCATTCACTTTTCCAAAAGGAATTCCGGACAGTATATAATCAAATCGCCTATCATCCTGTTCAAGTAAAGAATCCTTAAGTGAAATATTACTGACGGTAACATCGTTAAGTAATAAATTTAGAGTTCCTACCAAGTGAGCAAAAGGAGAAATATCGTTTCCAACGATATTGTTAAATTTATGATTTGAACTAGAGCTTTCTTCTAGTAACTTGTTGGCTTCAATTAAAAAACGTCCAGTCCCCATAGCAGGATCAAAAATAGATGGAGAGCCTTTCAGTTCCATAACAGTAACAATCGCTTTTACTACTGAACTAGGGGTGTGATAAACACCAGAGGAAACTGAACCAATTATCATATTGGTAATTAGTTTGTCGTATGCAAATGCTAAATTATCGTTGATTTCTATTTGGCTAAGTAGCTCTACAACAACTCTAAATATCTTATTGGAGCGCAACTTAAAAGGAATTGAATCAAATATTTCCTCTATATTTTTATATTCAAAAAACAAGTTATTTGAACTTCTATTTATAGCATTTGAAAAAACATCTCTTATGTGAGAGAAGTTTCTAACACTTTGAGCCTGCCAAAACTCATCAAAATAATATTGGCTATCAAGAAGCTCCCCTTTAAATTCGCGTTGATTAATAACGCAATGAAATAAGAGAAGTAACGATAATTGTTCCATTGCGTCTATAGCATTGTTTACGCCAGAGTCTTTCCTAATATACTCGGCAACTTTAAAAAGCTTATCTTCATTATTATTCATTGTTTGCTACCAAATACATGTACATTTTTTCAATGTCACTACTGATCTCTTCACGAGGGATCTTTTCAACATATGACCGACAAGTGTCAACACAGAACAATTTATCTTCTTTACTTATAAATGGGTCGACAGTTTTCTTTATTAGCTCGGAAGGTAAAGTTGCAAGATTATTATTAAAAGCTCCTTTAATTCCCAAATCACCATTCTCTTTTTCTTTTAGTTGGCAGGCAGGTGCTAATTGCTCATTTATCTTATCTATATTACTTTCTAATGCGGTAAATGAGAGTAGGTAGTGTTTAATTTCCCTTCTCCACCAAGATAATAAATGGCACTTTTTAAGGGGGGTCGTTGAGCTAACTTTGATACCATTTACATTGAAGGGTCTAGCTGCATTTTTAGTATCTATACTAGCAAGAGCAAGTTCATCTCTATCACAAATCATAAATGCCTGCTGAGTACTTCCTTTAGATTTATATAAAAATCTACAAAAATTGATGCACCAATTTATCTTTGTGTCTGCAAAGTTATCATTTTGAGCACCATTGAAGCTCGAAGGTATTCCTACACAAATAAAATCTGAAAAGAATTCAGTTAGCTCTTTTTGCTTTTCCTCGTTTACAGCCAACTTTCTATAAACAAGTAACTTAAAAATTTCCCAATCATTCACGCAATCCATTATTACAACATTTTTATACATAGAAACGACTTTGTACAAAACTGCCTCAATATCAGATAAAGTCTCTAATCGCTTTACCAGATTCAGTGGATCTTCTGACGGCTTGACCTTCCCATTTTCTACTACTCTAATTCGTTTTACACCAGCCTTAGAAATAGAGTCTAATAAATGGGTTGTAGAAATTACTCTACCTTGGGCGTCGTTAAATATGGTCCATAACTTATCAATATTTTCATAGTGAAGATGAGAATCTGCTTCATCTAGTAAGAAAATAGTATTGTTTGTGTCGAACAGGTCAATTAGCGCGTTAAGAAACAGTAATTGGTACTCACCGTCACTCAATTCTTCTAAGCTTAGAACTTTATCCTGCGTGCCTTCAATCTGTTTAACAAATGTTAAATTACACGATTCTTTAACAATAAAATAATCATTGTCTGCTGCTTGTGTGAAAAACATAATAGTTGAATCAAAAGGAGCATCGGTATCTCTTTCAAAAGAGATATCGGCTAACGATTCTTGAGTAAGTTCAATAGATGTTTGTTTGAGAGGCTCCTCGAAGTCATACGAATTATCTATTAAGGTCTTAATAAAGTTATATAGCGTTTGGTGATAGGCTTTATTTGTAACAACATCAACTTTACCGTTGGCCTCATCAACTAATTCACCTTTAACTAATTCAACATATTGCTGCCCAACTTTTACTTGAAAAGACAACTTTGTAGACAAATCCTCATCCAATTCGCTTTCAATGACATAATTGTTTTGTTTTAGAAAGCTACGGACAAGCCCTTCTGGTTTCGTTGTAGACGCTAAGAATATTAATAATTTTGACCATATTTTGTCGTAATAAAAGCAGTCTAGATTTAAAGCATTCTTCTTAAAGCGCTCACTGTTAAGGTGTTCGCCAAAGTCTTTTGAATAACTCTCATTCTGTCCAGAGGAGAAACAGACAATCTTATAATCTTGATATCGAGTGCTTGCTGGCTTCAGTTTTTCATCAAATATTGATTTTAGAATTGATGATTTACCAGAGCCGTTTCCACCAATAAAAGTAGCGATTTTATCAAACTCTAAAACCTGTTCTTCAGTGTGCAGCACATTGCCCGGTAAGGGTAAAGAAATCGCTGTCATTTTAGTAATATTCCTTTATATAAGCGTATGCTCTATCAAATAGTGCTTGGTCTTTATGTAATTTGTACTTGAGAAGAGCTTTACGTAGTGATTTTTGTACTTCTCTTTCTCCACCAACAGTATTTTGCCAGCCCGGAAAGTTAACCACTCTAACGATGGCATCTATATCTGCTACAATTCGCTCAACTACAGCAGGGGTTTCATCGTTTTTAAGTTCAAGGAAAAGCTCCGTTAATGCGGCTTTAGGCGATTTTTCTGTTAGCTTTTCTTCTAATTCTTTTTCAGCTTGTACAGTCTCTTTCGCAATAGCACATAGCTCTTTAACGAACTCTATCGAAGTGATTAAGCCTTTCTCAGCTTTATCTCTCAGGGCTTCTAATCGTTCACTAAGTGTCTTGAAGCTTGCATTACCACTATGTTTGACAAAGCGCTTAATTAAGTCTTTTTCTAGTTGCTTAACTTTCTTAGGATCTGGATTATTGAAAATGTTCTCAATCACATCAGCGTCTAAGACAAATTCATCTAAGGTATGAACTTCTCCAACATGAATATTTTCATGTATTAGCTGAGTTGTTTGTGCGCCAAGAGCTAACCACAGCATCTTACCGATGTTATCTGACGCTGGTTTAACAGACTCAAATACTTGAGCTAACCATTTATAATCTTGGTTGTGTTTATCTAAGGCGTTGTCTGGTGAAAGTGATTCCCAAAGCTTAGCCAAATACTTAAAGTCTTTTGCGAAGGCATCTTTCTTTTCATCTGAGTTAATTGCATTTTGCGCTGCCTCTAGCCCTTCAAAACCATCAATTGTTCGGTCAACACCTTCAAAGTGCCTCAGTGCATCATCCATTGCTTGTGGTAACCTAGAGCGCAAATCACCTAAGTTGGTGATTACCTGCTTAACGCTTTGTTCATCAAATTCTAGTGCTTTAGCTGCATCATCAAACACACCAAAGTAATCAACGATACAGCCAAACGTTTTCTGTGGGTATAAGCGATTAGTTCGGCATATTGCCTGAAGTAATGTATGGTCTTTTAATGATTTGTCTAAATACATGGTTTGACAAATCGGTGCATCAAACCCTGTTAATAGCTTCGCAGTAACAATGATAAATTTAAGCTCGGATGTGGCGTCATTGTATTCATCAACAATTTTTTCTTGCTGACTTTTATCTACAGCCCATTTTTGCTTGAACTCAAGGTCATCATTGGCAGTGGTAGATATAACTACTTTACTGGCCTCTTCAGGGAAATATTTATCTAGTTCCTCTTTGTACTGCACACAAGCATGGCGATCCGGTGTTACTATCATGCCCTTAAAGCCGTGTGGCGCCACTTTAGCTTTAAAATGCTCAGCGATATCTTTTACTATTTTTTCAACACGCTCTGGTGACTTTAAGAAAGCCGACATCTTTGCTGACTTCTTATTTAACTCATCAGCTTCTTCGTCAGTTAGTGCTGCACTTTCTTTAAATTCTTCAAATGCTTTGTCTAAAGCTTCCTTGTCAACATGTACATCAACCAACCTTGGTTCAAAGTGCAAAGGTAATGTAGCTTCATCTCGAATCGAGTCGTGGAAGGTGTAGCGAGACATATACCCACCTTGATCTTCCTCTGAACCAAATGCCCAAAACGTATTTTTATCAGCTTTATTTACAGGTGTTCCGGTCAAGCCAAATAAGAAAGCATTTGGCAATGCAGCACGCATTTGGCGACCCAGATCACCTTCTTGTGTGCGGTGAGCTTCATCCACCAATAGAATGATATTTTCTCTATCATTCATATTTGGCTTTGCATCACGAAAGCGATGAATTGTCGAAATAATGATCTTGCGAGTATCTCGTTCAATCATTTGTTGTAGTTCTTTAATCGTCTCAGTGGTAGCAACATTAGCTACATCAGCGGCATTAAAGGTTCCACTTATCTGTGTATCGAGGTCAATTCTATCGACCAATACGATGACTGTAGGGCTTTTTAAGTCTGGTGCTCGTCTGAGTTTTTGGGCGGCAAACACCATAAGCAAAGACTTACCTGAACCTTGGAAGTGCCAAATCAAGCCTTTTTTAATTTTACCATCGATAACTCGCTGAACAATTTTGTTCGCCCCTTCATATTGCTGAAAGCGGGGGATAACTTTAATACGTTGTTTCTTCTTGTTAGTTGTAAACAATGAAAAGTTACGCATTATATCTAGTAAACGCTGGGGGCTAAGTAAATCGGTGAGTTCTCTGCCAATTTCAGCTAAGCCTAACGCTTTAGATATTTGATTATCATTGTCCTCAATACGCCAAGGTGCCCAGAACTCTAATGGGCAGCGAATTGCGCCATAGAACAACTCTTTGCCCTCTGTGGCAAAGGATAATATATTTGGCACGAACAACTGAGGTACTGAATGTTCATAAATTTGGTGAATTTCATGAGCACCATCTAACCAGCTTACCGATGGCCTAATAGGTGTTTTAGCTTCACCTACTACCACAGGAATACCATTAATCATCATTACCACATCGGGTATTTTGGTTTCTCTGTGATGAATACGGAATTGATTAGTAACAACATAATCGTTACGAGTTAAATCTTCAAAATCGACTAGTTTTACAGGCACATGGCGATTGTTTTCCCCAAATGGCATAGTCTTTTCACCTGTCATCCAAGCAAAAAACTCTTCATTGGCTTTAACCAAACCAACTTGATTTACCGAAATTAAAATAGCACGGAGTTTATGTATTACTTCATCCGCTAAGTTTAGATTAGCTTCAATCTCTGGATTAAGTCGAATTAACGCTTTAACCAATTGAGACTCAACCAACACCTCATTTACACCACGATCTAATTGCTCTGGTGATTGGAATTGCCATTTAACACCAAAAGTGGGTTGTGGCTCTGATACTTGGTTAGTGTTAAGGTTAACGCCACTCATTTGATGGATGATGTAGTGTTCCACACTATTTAATTCGGTAAATCCCATACCTAAAACACCTTATTTATGATATTTCCATTTACTACTTTGTATTTATTTTTTCTTAATTTAATCTGTTCTATAACATCTATACATGAAGCATTTGCTTCGGATATTTCCTGTCTAAGCTCAGCAGTTAATACTGGAATTTTTAGAGCATAGAACTTTTTGGGGTCTACACGTTTGTGGCTATTACTAGTACCTTGAACAAACCTCATAACTTGATTTATGAAATAGTCGGAAGATAAATATGCTAATAAATAACATATTTTGAATGTTTCATTTGGAATAACAGGTAGCCACTCTGTGGAACCAACTTTTTTAACTAGCTCATCAAATTCCACAGTCCAGATTTTGGGTAAATTAGGGTTTAACTTACTAAATAAAACCACGTCCTCACTAATAAGGATTTTGTTACTTTTAATTTCTGAAGCTTTTACTCTTTCAGGAGATTCATTCTCTAAAAAAGCAGGCAAACTGTAATGTAATACGGTTTCTTCTTTATAGTCTTGAGGGTTTATAGATTTGAACTTTCTACTGTAAAGAGAAGATAGTGCTACACTTTCACTTGATTTATTACTATATTCGTCCAGCAAATTTGATATTTTTACTTTTTTAAAAGTAATAGCTTTTTCTAATAAAGCATTCTCTTTTATTGATAAGTTATCCATTGATTTAAATAGTTTGGATAGTTCTCCCTGTAATTGAAGAGGAGGAATAATAAACTCTTGATGCTTCAAGGTCCCCCAATTAATAGTCGGAGAAAGAGAGCCGACAGAAATATCAACCGCTCTATTCATAAATAAATCTGAATGCAGGAAAAATGGAAATAGTTCAGGAGAAATGACTTCAGGGTTTGCTCTAAGAACTAAGGCGTGAGCTGAGCAAAAGCCATCTGTAGTCGCTATACCAGCTTTACGTTGATAAGCACGGCGGCGACCAAAGATTACATCACCCTTATAGAATTTTAATTTCTGACCATTAACATCATCTGGAGTGCCGTGACGTTTAATATGAATAGAACCAGAATCTAAATGCTCTAAGCCAATATAAACGGTTAAGTCTGTATTGTTTGGGTCTATTCGTTCAGAGATGTTCTTAGCGATTTCATCAAAGCGGTATGTTTTCCAGTTGGATTTATCCAAGTCGTTTAGGTCAATCGCCATTTCACTATTTACTATTGACATAATTAACTTAACTCCTTGAATAAGTGTTCCATACTGGTAGCTAAAGTGTTAGACGAACCTTTCCAATTATCTATTGCTTCTTCTAATGAAATATTTGCTTTACTGCTATCAACATTACTCACATACAGCGGCATATTTAAGCTTGCTTTATGAGATAGCGCGTCTTCAATGTTAATAACTTTTGCAAATCCATCTTCATCCGCAAAAGCCTTGTAAGCGTTATAAATTCGCTCTATATGGCTTTGCTCTAAATAGGCAATATTCTTATCTTGGCGAACTTCTTTAACAGCATTAATGATTAACACTTTGCCTTTTTTTTGCTCTTCCTTGTTTGTTTTAGTGATTAACAAACACGCTTCCATTGGTGAGTTATAAAAGAGGTTTGGCCCTAAGCCGATAACACACTCAACCAAGTCTTGCTCTATCATTTTTTTACGCATTTCAGTTTCAGCATCACGGAACAAAATACCATGAGGCCAAAGTGAGATGGAGCGACCATTGCCTAAATCTAAGCTTTTTTGAATATGTTGCTGGAAAGCATAATCAGCACACCCTTGTGGAGGAGTGCCCCAGATATTACGACCATACGCGTCATTCTCGAATGCGCCACGATCCCATGATTTAATCGAGTAAGGAGGGTTAGCTAAGATAACATTAAACTTTTTTAACTCATCATTTTCTAACAAGCCGGGATTGGACAAGGTGTTACCACGTACTATCTTAAACTCTTCAATACCGTGCATGAACATGTTCATACGAGCAATGGCAGAAGTTAGTAGGTTAATTTCTTGACCGTATAGCTTAAGTGTACGGTACTCTTTACCCTCATCTTTTAGATGTAAAGCACAATTAAGTAGTAAACCGCCAGAGCCACAAGTTGGGTCATACACAGACTCACCCGGCTGAGGATTCATGATCATCGTCATAAGCTTTACTACTGTACGGTTGGTATAAAACTCTGCTGCGGTATGGCCGCTGTCATCAGCAAACTCCTTAATTAAATACTCATAAGCATTACCCAATTTATCGTCAGGCACGTTTTTAAGGTCTAATTTGTGCTGAGAGTAATGTTCAATAAGATTAATGAGCATGGCATCAGACAGTCGGTCTTTATTAGTCCAACTTGCATCACCAAAAATACCCTCTAATGTATCTGGGTTGGCTTTCTCGATTGCTCGCATTGCATTTTGTAGTGCTAAACCAATGTTAGTTGTCACTTCTCTAACATCTTGCCAATGAGCACCCTTTGGTATTTGGAAATGATGGTTTTCCGCGAATGCGGCATATTCTAAATCACCATCACTTTCGGCTAAGGCGTTTTCGAATTCCTCATCGTATACATCTGATATACGCTTAAAGAACATTAGCGGAAAGATATATTGCTTGTAATCACCAGCATCTATGGTGCCTCTGAGAGCTGTTGCAGCACCCCAAAGGTATTTTTCTAATTCTTGTTGAGTCATCATGCTGATGCTTCCTCTTCTAAAACTGTTTCTGCATCAGCGTCAACCATAATTTTTTCTTCTAAAAATGATAAATGAAGCAATTCTAATTTATTCGCATGCGTTCCTAGATTTAGAACCCACCGTTTTTCCATAAATTCCAATAAAGATAATCCTCTATTTAATATTTCCAAAGCGCTCCAATCTTCATTCTGCGAGACTTCAATTTCTGAATATGAGCCATTTGAATATCCGTTTCTGATAACTTTTCCAGAATTATCCTTTTTAGTATTCTTTTTCTCAGGAAAAGAATCATTCTGCAAACTCGAATTAATACTTGAGGACAGTGGCAATAAGTTACCTAACGAACCTTTCAAGAAACGTTTTTCATTAGTTGAATGCATTGAGAAACGTTCAGCCCAATATTGATTATCGTCAGTTTGAGGAAGTATATGCTCAATAGAAACTTTATCTTTTTCACTTTTGATAAAATTCTTCCAACCTATTTTCGATTGACCTCTTGTATGCTTTAGCTCTTCTTCATATTCAAATAAGAAATAGCGCAGTTCATTCCAACCATAGAATCCAGCCCCCTGTTTGTTAGCAAATTTTTTGGTTATGAATTCCTTAAATGAACTGGTTTTAAACTCATTATTTTCATCAAACATCCACTCTAAATGCTCATTTAGCTCCGAGATCACATCTGTTATCTGAACAGTCTCTAGATAAATATCACGCGCTCTTCTTGAAAAATGGCTACTACCTGAATTGGAGGGGGA
The DNA here is from genome assembly GCF_017168195.1 of Thalassotalea sp. G2M2-11. Taxonomy (GTDB): domain Bacteria; phylum Pseudomonadota; class Gammaproteobacteria; order Enterobacterales; family Alteromonadaceae; genus Thalassotalea_E. Next base: position 164,033 of record NZ_JADNYL010000001.1, on the reverse strand, counting down.
GCGGCATACCCTAAAATTCAAAAATATGAACCTTTCTATCTGTTTGAGTAACTCATATCTTTGAGGATTTTCTGATGAGTGTTTTAACAATACAGCCATTATTAACGGCCTGAAATATGCGATTTTGACTCGGTTTATTTTGTCCATCATAAGTCGTTCCGCATCTGTCAGTTCATTACTATCTTGCGGAAAAAAAGTCGCATACCATATTTTGGCAGCTACTTTGAGACTATCTACATAATCACCAATGTCTTTGATTGTTAGTTTTGACCGCTTTTCTATAACTAATTCAGAAGAATCATTTATGTCATCTTCATCGTTTATTTCTTCATCAGATAGTATTTCGACATTGCTTATTTTTTGAGTGCTTACTTCAAGCTTCTCAAATACATTTTTGGGTGAAAAGTGCTCATCTAATAAATAGCGTATGTAGTCGTTTCCTTTAACACGAGAGTACTTAAAATACATGACCCAGTGAGCTTTAAGGAATTCATCATCATTAAGAGGAGATAGTTTATTGCGACCTAGCTGATTATAAACCTCTCCCCATGCATCGTTTATCTTCTTCCGGGTAGTTTCTTTTATATCTTCACTGACATCTTTTGGTGAATACAAAGTAGTTAGATAAATCAATCGGTTTTTAAGCAACTCAAGATCTGATAACTGTTTACCTCGGTTATTCATAGTCTCAAATGCTACAAAAACGTCAAAGTTGTCATCTATCTCATATAGGTTAAACAAGAGTCTTTGAGTTAGCTTTATGTATAAATCTTCAAGGGCATCTAAGCCATTTCTATTTAATAACTCGTGTATATTTTCTTTGAAAAATGCTTTCGCATTTTCAAGATTTAGGGTGTAAAAGGTTTCCTTGAGTGTGCCAGCAAAGCCTTCATTAAATATATGATGTCTTAAAAATTCAAAGGAGGGGTTATCTACTTCATACCCAAATTTATATGTATGAGTAACTTTATGTTTAGGCTCAGTGGCCATGATGTAAGTTTCGATGATTTCACTGAGACTATATGAACCAAGATATATTTCATCATTAGCCAAACTTTCATTATTCGAATGAAGTTTTACTTCCTCAACTAAACATTGAAGAAATACAGAAACTGTTGTTAATCTTTGTTGCCCATCAACCACAAAGTAAGGCGTATAGCGACGCTTTTCAACAAGCCACTTTTCATCATGCCAAGAGCTATAAACATCTGGAGTAACGGCTTTTATAGAAAGTACACCTGTATAATGAGAACGATGTGAATCTAGACTGATTAGATCTTCCCAAAACTCTATTAGCTGCTTTTGACCCCAAGCATAACCACGCTGATAATCTGGAATACGAAAAATTTTTTTATTAAAAATATCTTCTAGCGATTGCAGCTCCTTCACTTTAAGAACCTCGCTAAAACTTCTTTAAATTTATCTTCTGCATCTAAGCTAGCTTGCCATGCTTGTTTTAGATCGGTCATTGCCTCTTCAACAGAAGGCAGATTATCTTCAATGATTTTTTCAACATACAGTGGGATGTTTAGATTAAAATCGTTTTCCTTCAAATCATCCATTGAAGCAACTTTCGCGTAATTCTCTACATCTTGATAATCGTGATACCAGTCATAAATTTGTTTAACGTGGCTTGGCTCAAGAAAATTTTGTGCACGGCCAATACGAATTTGATCTGAAGCATCAATAAACAATACTTTGCCTTTCTTCTCGGCAGGCTTATTTTGTTTAAATACCATTACACACGCTGCTAGTTGTGTGCCGTAAAAGACGTTTGGCCCCAAACCAATAACAGCTTCTAGCAGATCCTGCTCTAATAATTGCTTACGAATTTTCCCTTCAGCAGCTTTTCTGAATAGTGCTCCATGTGGCAGAACAACGGTCATACGGCCCGTGCTATTCATAGACTTGACCATATGCTGAACCCAAGCCATATCGCCATTACCTTTTGGGGGTACTCCGGCAATGTTTCGACCGTATGGATCATTTGCCCATGTATCCGCTCCCCAGTCTTTTAATGAAAAAGGTGGGTTGGCAATAACGCAATCGAAAGTTTTTAGTCCATCTGCTTCGAAGAATCTGGGGGTACGTAAAGTGTCATCACGTAATATTTCAAAGTCTTCAATTCCATGTAAGAACATGTTCATTCGAGCAATTGAACTAGATGTTAGATTCTTTTCTTGCCCATATAGCTTTAACGTTCTGTAGTCTTCTTTAATCTCTTTAAGGTGGTCAACACACTCAAGCAACATGCCACCAGTTCCACAGGCTGGGTCATAAATAGTTTCACCTTCGTGCGGGTCTAAGATTAAGCCAAGCAGGTGTACCACAGAGCGAGGCGTATAGAACTCACCTGCTTTTTTGTTAGTTAAATCAGCAAAGTGCTTAATCAGATATTCATAGGCATTCCCTAGCATATCCGGATCGACATTATGATTGCCTAAGATATATTGAGAGAAATGTTCAATTAGATTTATGAGTAACTCATCAGAGAGTTTATTCTTATTACTCCATTGCGCATCACCAAATATGCCATATAAAAAGTCTTGGTTCGCTTGTTCAATACCACGAAGTGCACTTTCAATAGCTCCACCTACATTAGTTGTCGTTTCACGAACATCTTTCCAATGACAGCCATCTGGGATTTCAAAGCGATGAAACTCAGGCAATGCAGCATATTCTTCATCACCATCAGACTCTTCTAGCGCAATGCGAAACTCCTCATCATATACATCAGATATTCGCTTAAAGAAAAGTAAAGGGAATATGTAAACTTTGAAATCTGAAGCATCTACAGGACCTTTTAAAATCCAAGCCGCTTTTGATAAGTATTGCTCTAACTGTGAGAGCGTTATTTTTTCAGTTGTCATCAATAATTCTTAATTAGTTTTGTTCTTCATCTAGCCATTTGTTTAATGTTGGGCGACTTACATTAAAGTGCTCCGCAACTTCTGCTTTCGTCATTTCTGGATCGAGTAACATAGCATTAGCTTTCTTTATATCATTTGGAGACATTTTTGCTTTTCGACCGCCTTTTCTCCCCCGCGCTCGCGCGGCATCAAGTCCAGCTTTGGTTCTTTCGGATATTAGCCGCCTTTCAAACTGAGCAATAGAGCCGATCATATGAAATGCTAATTCGCCAATAGCGGTAGTTGTATCGATATTCTCGTTGAGTGAAATGAACTGCACTCCTTGCTGCTTGAAACCATCCAATAGTTCGATAAGATCTTTTAAACTTCTGCCTAAGCGGTCTAATCGCTGAACGATGACTATGTCACCTTCTCTCAAAGCTTCTATCATACGTTCAAGTTCTGGGCGATTTTTTGATTTACCACTGTAACTTTCACGATAAACCCTTTCACACCCAGCTTCTACTAGTGCATCAAGCTGAGAGTCTTGCGATTGTTCTTCAGTGCTTACCCGCGCATAACCTATTTTCATAAATTAAAGGTACCTTTTATTTACGTAGAAAACTTTACGGGTTTGTTTACACTTATACAAGTTGTTTTATGCCTAATTTGGTAATCGACAGTGATATAAATTAAATGGTCATTTTGTTTACAGCATTAACATCTATATACCAGTTAATATTACTTGGATTAATTTGAAATTGTATTGGGAAAGTCATTTAACCCTCATGAGCTGATGAGTTAAATGACTTAATAATCAAAGTAATTGTGTAGGACCTTTAATTATCAGCAGTAATAACTCAGGAGTTCTGGATCTTCGCAAAGCTCTTGCTGAAGCTCAACTAGTCTTTCCATATCTTGTTTGCATATTTGTGCCAATATTTCACTATTTTTCATTTGTTTATGATCACGCTGATTTACTGTTGCATAAACAATTGCAAAATTTTTAAATGTATAATGCTCTTCATGTTCCCGTCGTGCACAATGAAGCTTTTCAAGAGAATTTGATCCTCGTATGAATTCTTTTGAGTGCATAATGCCGATGACTAACGCTGAAGTAAATTGCCATTCAGTGACTAATAGCATTGCTTTATCTTCACTCGTTTGGTTATTTGTTTTATTTATATACTTCTTAGCTACGTCTTCAAAGGTTAAATCTCTAGAACGAAGCAAATAGCCAAGCTCAGCAAACCTCTCATGGCCGATTTCATTTACAACATTATCAATGAATTGAGATTTAGGGCTTTGGGTTGATTTTTTTCGCTTAGCTCTCAAAAATTCATATAGCTCTTTAGGGTTTATGGCTTCTGTAATAAAAAGATTTGATTCAGAAATTTTGTCGTAGTCATCAATAAGTAACATCAAGTCACTTTTATCTTGGTTCGAAACATGCAGTTGACTTACTGTCTTGCGTAAGTTCAAGCCTGAAAGCTCAACTAAAAAGAAAATGATATATATTTCATTGTTGGTAAAACCATATATATCGTCACAGTAATCTAATTTCAGCGCGTTAACGATTCTTGAGTCCTGAGGGAAAATTGTTTTTAACAATTTACTAAATTTCAACTCATGCCTGTTCAGACTGTATCCATTTATTTCACGAACATTCTTAATGGCAACATAATATCGATGTGACTCCCTGACTCGCTCAAGCAAATAGGAAATCGTATAAATGGGTAGTTCAATTGGGTAGTCTTCCGGTTGGAACAAATAACTAACATTCATTTTCTTACTCTCAAAACATGGTGGTTAGGATTACTAAAAATTTAGCTCCGATCTGTGATTAAAAATCACTTTTAAGCTAGCTTTAAAAAAGCTATTAAGGAAATACTGATTTGATTTAAAAATGAGTGAATTGGTGATTTTATATTCTTTCACAAATTAATGTGCTATTGTCAGCATAAAACCTTCAACTTATTGATTAATATATATTTTAATATTTATTAAATAGTCATATTTAATTATTGCATTATTAATTCAAACAGTAGTTCTAACGTCATTATTTGTGTAACTAAAATCAATCTATGGCCGGATATATGTTTAACGATGTAGTGGGAATATTTCGTATATATTTCGTATATATTTAATATAGATTTAAACGATACAGAGTATTTAAAAAATATAGATTAGCTAAATAACTTATAAAATAGTGATGCAATCAATTAGGTTTAGGCTGAGCGTTTCCTTTAGTTACGCTTATTCATTATTTTTACTTCAGCCTTAAACCTGTGCTTAAGCAGCTTTTTGATGTGAGTCGATCACCTCCAGAATACAGTCGAGTAATTCAATGTCATTTTCTACATTTTGATCTGCCAATTCAGCAAAGATTTTTGGGATATCGTTGATGAACGTAAGTAAGTCATGTCGATTTGGTACATAATACTTAGCATTATAGTCACCGCCAAAAAAATTCATTTTTCGGTTCGAGCTAACTTCGTTACTCATCAAGTTAACAGGGTATTCGAAAAAATCATTGTCGCTAACTTGTAAACTGAGCAATGAAAAAGACTGCCCACATGCAAATACTTCATTGAGAAAGTATTTGCCATTTAATAACTCATTTAGACCAAGAGTTTGCATTTCTTCACAAATAAATTTTGCCACTTTCTGAGTTCGATACAGAAAATAATCTGTCACGTTTTTAGCATCTTGCAGTTTTGAAATTGTCTTACTTAATTCTTTTATCTTCATTCTATTCACCTATATTTTTTTAGTTCTAATTACAGATATTTTTTATTAGTGGGTTGTAACGCTTATTTGATCTTCTCGTGACCGATAATCAGGTGTTAAATTTATTGTGCCTTCGTTTTCTTCGAAAACGCCAAGGTCGACTCCAATTTGAAACGCTTGATTGATTTTTAATTCAAAGAATAAATAAAACAAAGAATCACAGATGCTAGTTTGCTGATCCTCGTCAGTGGGCAAGCTATCAATATCCACATAAGTAGTAATTAGCTGTGGATGGCGCCTTAATAATTCGATTGTAAAATTCTGGATATCGTCAAACATATAATTGTCGAGTAATGCTTCGCATTTACTATGTGTTCTAACGAAAAGCTCTTCAACGATATCAGTGTTTTTTCTGTTTTGTTTGAGGATACGATAGAACTCAGCTTCTAAATTTTCATCAAATAGCGCGATTGCTTGCTCATATTGACTTGAATTAATTGATTGTATGTTTAGATTTTTCATAAAAAATTTTCTCTATTTGTTTGTTGAGCGCAGAATTGGGCTTCAACGAGAAAACTTTAACTGAACGAAATTGCTATTTGAATACTAAATTGTAAATAAAAAATTTTATTTTATTATGTAAATATTGTTATATTTCAATGCATTGTGCTCATTGTGTAGCGTTTATTTATGATAGCCAATAAATTCACTGTGAACGGCTTGATTTTTTAAAATATTTAATAAGTTTTTATATTAAATTTATTAAATATTTAGATGTTTTTCGGTCGCTAAGAGCAATAGCAGATTGGGTTAGGGGGTTCATATTTGCTGATTTTCATGTTATAACGATTGTAACTATTATAAATTTATATAACCAAAGTAAGGACGCAAACGTCCTGAATCTCTGCTTTTCTACAAATCTTAAAAATCATGTCAAAATTTTTCGTGCCATTCTTGGCAAATTGACTGTCAAACTTGGAACGAACGTTGTCAAACTCGGCAAAAAGTCTGTCAAAGTTTCACTCTCTGATATAGCGAAATACTATTCATCTAGTTACCACATTTACTTCAATTAGCTAATTGCTCGCCATTAAATGTGGGCTTTCAGTTACTAATGCTTCGACATCACACTCTTCATTATAAGCGTTTGCCAAACTAATTGCCCTACGCTGCATTTCTTTCTTTAAGAATTCAGGCTGCAACACAACTATTGAGTCTGAAAATCCACTTAAATAATTTGCAATAAAGAAAGGATCTGGCTCTTTTCTATTGAAGTGAATTGGAAAGCTTAACTCCATTTCAACTAACCAACAGTTATCAGTCTTTAATTTAGTAAAAGTTGCTTTATTAGCTAAAGAAGTTGCTTCGAAATTACTTTTAACCCATTTATGGCAAATAGCTGAGACCTTTTCTCTTGTTTCATATTCTGTTTTTTTGACTGCAATAAACTGCTCTTTTGACGCAGTTAAATCATGCAATTTGCCTATTTCAAAATATCTTGTCGTGTTAGTATTATGCTCATGAGCCAGTATTTTTAAATGTTGGTTTAACAGTACAATTCTTTGAGGCGATAAGATTAATTCTTTTGCATCAAAACTCCTGTGAATTGATTGGTACTTAGCAGAAAAGCACTTTTCTTCAAATGTACAATCAAAAACAAACTGCCAAGCTTTTCGTTCTTCAATTGTTGCTGATTCGTGATCTAACGTGCTATGCATGTCATAACCCATCGGATTGAAATCTATTTTAGATAAATATTTTGTAAGCTCCGAATGGTCTAATACTTCTTCAGCTCTTTTGAATTCAGTTTGTAACGCTAAAAAAATATGAGGAGGAATTAGTTCAGGTAGATATTCTTTAATAAACGCAAATGCAAACGCTCTTTCTTCTGACATTTCAAACTGTTCAAAAGCATCATCTTTGTCTTTTTGTGAGGTCCAGTAATACCAATAAGCATTTCCCTTTTTTATTCTGGAGAGTCCTTCTCCTTCATCATCTAGCATAGAAGTGATAATTCGAGATGCGTTTTTCTTGAAAGAATCAAAAGAGTCTTGGCTTTCTTTTCTAAAGCTAGACAGTCGGTTTTCAATTAAATCTTTTATTTTAATCGCTTTATCTTCACCGACATCAATGCTTCGCACGATCGCGTTTCTAAATTCTGAATTTGATGACTTCATACAAGTGAGCAAACTCTATAGGACAAATATTGTCTCGATACTCTTTTAAAATGCCATTAATGTCAATCGAGGAGTAAATTTTATGCTGTCTGAACAACTATTGAATGTCATGAAAATGTTTTGTGAACCCTCGTTTTATGAAGACTTTTCAACGAGTACAGAAATTATAAACGTGATTAATCAACTTTCATTAGGACAACTAAATACTAATAGAGAAAAGTACGTTCTTTCATGCCTGATTCTCTCAGTACAAGAAGCTTTAGAATCAAGTATACAAAAAGCAGCTGACTCAGCAGTCATGTCTGACCTGACGAAACTGGTCGATGAACTTAAGCAATTTCAATCAACATTACTTTCTGAAGAAAGGGCGATGCACTAATGAAAACTTCCACTCAAGACCTTATTAGAGCATTTCACATTAAACGATGTGGGCATACCCTCATTGACAATGATCAGCAATATGAATCCTTGCTTTATAAAACGCTCGTTATGAATCTAATTGTTTTTGACGACAACAACTGGGGAAATTTTGAGTTTACTGATTGGATTTCTGCAATAGCGCTTTATGAATTTGATAACAATATGCCTAGCAAGTATTCAGAATTAAGGGAGCAACTAGAAAGCAAGCACAACGGTTTTTATATTGAGCCAGACGACTTTGGCGATTGGCTTGAATATGACAAAGATGGAAAACCATTAGAGCAAGAAGTTGACTCAAAATATGATCTTATCTCATCTGAAGGCGATTACTTATATCACTTACATAAATCTATAGATGTTATGTTTCATGCTTCTCCAGAGGACAAGCAACATTATAACCATGCCAAATGGTGGAAAGCCGTTGGGGTATACGAACAAAAGCACCAAAGACCTAGTCGTTCAACGCAGTATTATGCAGATGAACGATTTAGAGAAATGAGAAAAATCCGAAAAGATTTTTAGGACAATTTTTGTCCCATAAAAAATTTACAATTTCAATATTCCAATGTGATCAACAATTAAATATTTAGGAGTGCTTTTATGCAGTATCAACCAAAAGAAGTCTATATAGGGGGCTTTAACCCTGTTTATGAATGTGTTCAAAACGGCTTTTTTCTAATTGGTGCGGGTAAACTTGGCGTTATGTTTTCTATTGTAGTAATGAGAGGAGATATTCTATTTTGGGTTAGTGCTTTTATCGGAACCATTACACTGCTGAGAGCGAAGCGCTGGTATGATAAATGGCAGGACCGAGAGCTTAGAATCAAGTGTATCGATATTAACTATATCGAAAGATTAAGTGACGAAACTGCGCCTAAATACAAAAAACAACAAGCCATCACAGCTATAACGAATAGAGCTTCGAAAGTATGGTGGAGTTATTTGCTTTTCTTTATTCCTCACATGGCTTTATTAGGCTTTTGTTGGTGGCTGCTTGATGCTTGGGGAACTATTGGATAATCATAAAATTTCCCACCGATGTGTTGCAAAATTCCGGCAGGCTTGGCCTGCTCCCGAACCTAGTTTTTGGCCAGTTGGGTTAGTCACTGAATAAGTAAATTTTCTGCACGTTTGGTATAACACTCCTTGTTTGGAGTCTTCAAAATAGTCTTCAGCGTTTACTTTAAATACGTAACATGTATCTACGTTCGTCCATTTGTATGCTTGGTATGGCTCGCCAAATTGGAAAACCCTTGAGAGTTGTTCGAAGTCCCAATATCCAAATGCCTCATATTGGTCTATTTGTCCGTCATTATTATCGTCCGAAGCGCCATTTATTGGGCCTCTGTTATATTGTTTAACCTTGCTATATACATCGGCAGGTAAGCCACAGTTAGAGTTGGTAATTGCACAGCCAGAAGTGTTTAGAGCAAGTATTATATAGAGGCATTTATGCATCCTTTTCCTCCTGAAATACTAATATGTTTAACCCTTTCTGAATCAAAAACTGTTCAAACTGAGCAACTAAATAGTGATAAATTTGAGAAAAGCTACCAACAGCGGCTATTGATTCAACGAAGTTTGAGTCGTTTCCTGAAATGTCATGTATTTCTGCTTGTGCTCTAAAGAATAGATAAGATTTTTGACTTTTAGCCTTATCAATTTGAATATCTGAAATAGCTAACCTGTAACTTAAATCTTCAGAGAATAAGACTCCTGTTTGGGCTATTAAGAGATAAGCTGAAGCAACCGTGCTTGGCTCTATGCTAATTAAAAAGTGTTCTTCATTAACTGTTTCGCGATTCATTGATTCACTCATTTATAATTTAACTATTTAAATAAGCCTACGGAAAAGTTAGGACGCTTTTTGTCCCAATAACAAGCTAATCTTTTGTTTTGGGAGGTAGCTATGACTAATTTAGAGTTTTGTTTAATTTGGGCAGGAGATCATGTTATTCACAGTAAAGTAGAATACGAATTTCATTTGGAGCAAATCAAGCTTTCTCTTTTAAATAAGCAAGCAGATAGTGAATATGGCTTTATGTTTTGGACCGCCGCTTGTGAAGCATATGAAATCAAAAATAACCTGCCTTCAAAAGTAGATGAAGTTTATACAAATACGTGGTGATGTAATTGCTCATAGTTTGATGAATCAATTGCAGTTTTGCTTTAAATGATTGAATATAAATTTATTGGGACGTTATATGTCCTAAGTTAAAAGTAGACTTATGGAAAGACTTGATTAAAGGAAGTATTGATATGAGCCATCCACGCTATTTGACTAAATCACGATTTAAGTTAGCCACTGAGTGCCCAACAAAATTGTTTTACACGGGTAAAAAAGAATACTTGGATAACAAGCTTGATGACCCTTTTCTTGCCTCATTAGCTGATGGCGGTTTTCAGGTGGGTGAATTAGCTAAGTGCTATTACCCTGAAGGTCATGACATTACTTCTTTAGATTATGAAGAGTCGATTCAGCAAACCAGCGAGCTATTACAGCAGGACAACGTCGTCATTTTTGAGCCTGCAATTCGCTTTGGCAACTTATTTGTTCGTGTCGATATTTTAGTTAAACAAGGCAATGAATATCAGCTCATTGAAGTTAAAGCCAAGTCATATTCGGCTAAAAAAGATAAAGACTTTTTAAACAAATCTGGAAAGTTAGATTCAAAGTGGAAGCCATACATTTTTGACGTGGCGTTTCAAAAATACGTTTTAAAGCAGGCCATACCCGGTGCGCTAGTTAGCAGCTATTTAATGGTTGTTGATAAGGACACGCCTTGCCCTGTAGATGGTTTAAATCAGAAGTTTAAATTAACTCGTGATGACAGAAACAGACGCGGTGTGTCTGTTTCTAATTCGTTATCTGCCTCGGACTTATCGGTTAAAATTCTCAAAAAGGTAAATACCGACAAAGCGGTTCAAATAGCTTATGAAACCGAATTACAAACGGGTATGCCAGCAGAAGGTTTCATCCCTAATATCGAAGTGCTAGCTGAACGGTACGCTAATGATGAAAAGGTGATGCCAGTCATCGGCTCAAAGTGTAAAAGTTGTGAGTTCAAATGCTCGGAAGAAGATGAGGCGAATGGCTTTAAAAGTGGATTTAAGGAATGCTGGAAAGAGCAACTGCATTGGAGTGACGAAGATTTTAATGAGCCTACGGTATTAAGCATCTCTAACTATAGAGGTTCAAATCGCTGTATAGAAAATGGCAAAGTAAAGCTAAAAGACCTTGCGCCAGAAGACATCAACTACGAAGAGTCATCAACCCCCGCGCTTACATTAAAAGAAAGGCAGTGGCTTCAAATAGAAAAAGTGCAAGACAACGATTCTAGTGTGTATTTCGATGTTGATAGCATGCGAAATGAAATGGCATCTTGGACTTATCCTCTTCACTTTATCGATTTTGAAACCTGTGCTGTAGCTATACCATTTTATAAAGGAATGTCACCATACGAAGGCATAGCCTTCCAGTTTTCCCACCACATATTACACGAAGACGGCCGTGTAGAGCATTCTGGTGAATTTCTTAGTTCACAGATTGGAGAGTTCCCAAACTTCAACTTTGTAAGGGAGTTAAAGGCTCAATTAGAAAAAGACAACGGCACTATTTTCAGATATTCCAACCATGAGAATGCCTACCTCAATATGGTTTATCAGCAATTAAAACTATCGGCTGAAGTGGATAAAGACGAGCTTTGTGACTTTATTAAGTCGATCACTAGGTCTTCGAACAACAGCAAAGACAACTGGCTAGGTGAAAGAAACATGGTTGACCAGTGGGAGCTAGTTAAAAAATACTATTACGACCCCGCCACAGGTGGCTCAAATTCTATTAAGGCGGTGCTACCTGCCATTTTAAATAGCTCTCAATTTTTACAAGAAAAATACGAACAACCTATTTATGGGACCAAGGAGTTACCAAGCTTAAATTTTAAAAACAAAGCTTGGATTGAATTTGATGAAAGCGGAAAAGTAAAAGACCCATACAAATCATTACCAAAAATGTTTGCTGAAGCATCGGAGCATGACATAGAGCTGCTATCAGAATCCGATGAACTAAATAATGGCGGTCTGGCTTTGACTGCATATGCTCGACTTCAGTTCACTGAGATGTCTGATTATGAAAGAAAAGAACTTGAACGCGGACTGTTGATGTACTGTGAGCTAGATACATTAGCAATGGTGATGATCCAAGAAGCTTGGAGGGATATGATTAATGAAAGCAAATAGAGTTAGCATGTAGTGGTCGAGTGACTTTGGCCTCTTTAATTAAAGGTGTAAAGTATGGGACATTGTATGTCTTATTAACTGTGTAATATGCAGACAAATAGATTAGTGAGCCAACGTAAGTTGGCAGGAAGCATTTAGGAGTAGCAATGTTGGAGTTAATTGCAGAGTATCAAAGTCAACTTAACTTAGGGATGGCTAAGAGTGAAATTGCGAAAAATATGGCCAAGGCTCATCCAGAGTTTACAAGACAGGGTTTTCTTAAACTATTAATGGGCAGCCTTGAGATGAAAGAGAAGCAGGCAAATACCTATTATTATAAATATATAAAAGTTAATTCGAACAAAGACGATACAAAGCGAAATCTAAGTATAAAAAAAAATGTAAGTCTTGCTCCAGCAAAAACACCAGAGGAACATTTAGACTTTTTGTTCAAGAATATCTTAAGTTCAGAAGACGAGTCTTGGGCTGGCTTTAACATCAGAAGCTATGCTCAGAGCTTGAAAAACTTAGGATTACAAATTGATATTGAAAACTTTCCAGATAAAGCATTAAGTCGTAAAGACGTATTTGATTATGTTACAAATTGCTCAAATAAACTGTTTAATAGTTGTATTGTAATTTGTGCTTGGGGTGGTATGAATAGAAAGCATTGCTACAGTGCCTTTAATAAATGGTTTTCGTGGAAGTCAGTTGCCGAAGATATTTTATCAGGCAATGCCACAAGAGCAGGTGCGTACGATGCGTTTGCAAGCTTAAGAAAAAAGAAACAACTGCCCGGAATGGGACCTGCTTATTACACTAAGCTAATTTATTTTCTATCCCAGCCAAAAAATCGTGGGTACATAATGGATCAGTGGACTGCACGCTCATACAATTTGCTTCATGGGCATCACGACATTCTAATGAATAAGCAGGTTAAAAAGTCGGGAGAAGTTCAAGCGCATGTATCTGACAAAAATACATCGTCTGCTTATGAAAAGTTTTGCTACTTCATTGAAAAAACAGCAGATAGCTTAGGCGAAGCAGTCTCTGCGGATGACGTTGAATTAAGCATGTTTTCTGAAGGAAGAGGAAAAGGCGTTTGGCGTTCTTATTTAAAAGTACACGATAAGCATATTTATTAGATATGACCAATTAAGTCATTTTCAGTCTACTGAATTTGATTAGATATCATCAGGTTATAAATTACTCAACATTACCTCCATGCTTTCACGCGAAGTTTTAATTTTCTTTCCGTAAGATAAGCTCTTACTTAAAAATAGGAGCTTATCATGAACACTGTTGTTAAAGATTGGCAAATTGTATCCGTTTATGAAGCAGAGGAGCATATTGGTGACGTGTTGTATGCAACTGTCGTTGATGACAGTACGATTCGTTTTTGCAAAGGAGATTATGTTACCACCTCAAAGATTAAGAAGATTAATTTTGAAACTCAACTTATAACGACCACATCAGGTAGCATCTACCAACTACTAGGAACAGGTAGTAAAGCAAAGATTGATTTATCTGATTTTGAATTACTCCGCCACGGTTTTAGTCCTCAACAAATAAACGGCTTTAATAACCAAAATTTAATTTTGCATTAGTGAGTAAAAACTTATGAATATCGACTTTGAAAATGCGGAATGCACAGCCTGTAACAACAAAAGTATTGATATTCGCACTGAAGTCCTGCTGCCAACTGAAAAAAGTCATCAAAAAGGCAGAATAAGAAAAATGTATATTTTTACATGCCCAAAGCATTTAGGTACGGATACTGAACAGATGCTGATATTAGCAAAAGTTAAAGCAAAGAAAGCAGCGTCCAAATAATTATCAACAGTTATTTGTTTGTTTGTTTGTTTGTTTGTTTGTTTGTTTGTTTGTTTGTTTGTTTAAAAGTATAAACAGGTTAAGAAAATATTAGAAAATTTAATACTCTGAACTATTAGATTCTTAGTATTGATCCGCAGCATCTGTCTAGAATATGATCACTCTCAGCGGGGAAAATTAAACAATTAGTCGGGGGACAATTTAATAATTTACTCATAGAGGTGATATATGCGTCCGTCTAACTATACAGATGAACAGATCATTGCAGCGGGCAATGAATTAAAAAATGAAAACCCTGCAAAAAGAATTACAGGCCACGCACTTAGCGCAAAATTAGGTGGTGGTAGACCCGCTAGACTCATCGAAATCTGGGAAAGTTATCAAGCTGATCTGCGAGGGTCAGATGAATTGGTACAAGAATTACCTGAATCTCTTGAGTTTGCACTCGAATCAGTGCTTAGCACCGTCAAAACAAGCTTTGCTTCTTTCCTTTTAGAGTCAGATAAACAGATTCAAGACAAGGCTAGTTGCCGTATTGAAAAAGAAAAAGTTAAATTTGATGAGCAAATGCAAATTCTAGAAGAAAAGCTAACTGATGCAGATCAGGTCATTAATCAAAATGAAGATCGCATTTACTCTATGTCAAAAGAGCTTAAAGACGTCCATAAGCTTAAAAATAAGATAGTGGGATTAGAAAAAGTGATTATTGAGTTACAAGCGAAAGCTGAAGTCCACAATAATACTATCGCTGATAAAGACCGGATAATCAATGAACAAGCCGCACGGATATCGGAACTAAAAGCCGCATAGATAGATATATGAAAGTGGCTGATGAAGCCACTTTGGTATGGATACTGCGCTCTTTTACAATGTACTTTTTATAGTGTCCTAGTGAACAAGCTGACTCGGAAGCTGCCGTTTTATATTTAAGTTAGGCATGCTGTGAAAACGCTTCATATTTAATTAGGGGCATTACTAATTCCGCTAAACGATTATGAGCTTCGATTCGTTCTGAAAAATACGCATAACAATCATATGTTTTTTCTACGCCTTTTAGCTTGTGATTGATGCATTTTTCAGCAATTTCTTTTTTAACGCCCAACTTAGATAAAAGAGTACGGAAAGTGCGACGTAAGTCATGGACGGTAAAATGATCTACCCCCGCTTCTGTCATATAGTCTGGACCGGGTTTACGATTGCCATATGCTACGCCAAATAAAGCGCTAATTGCGTCATTTAGCGTGTCTTCAGAGATGTGAGGATTCTTGCTTTCCTTACGGTTGGGAAATAAATAGTCTGAATGTCGGCTCAAAATTTTAAGGTCTCGAAACAATGGTATAGCTAAGTCAGGGATTGGAACAATCAAGGCTGTAGCTGTTTTAGTGCCTTCGCTGAATAACTTAAATGTTTTACTATTGAGGTCGATCTGCTGCCAGCGAGCAGATAATAATTCCATCTTTCTCACGCCAAGTACAAGTAAAAGCGAAAGAGCAATGTAGCTAGCCGTTGGGATCTTGTTGGGATGCTCTCGAAATACGCCAAATGCTAGTTCAATCTCTTGCTCTTCTAAGAAACGTTGGCGTCGATTGTCAGCACCACCCGCATCTTCAGTTTGAGAAAATTCTTGGGCAATGTTGCTCATGACCACTTGATATTTAACTGCAACACGGTACACGCGTTTAATAAACAAAAGAACTTGATTTGCAACCGCAGGACGCTTTGAATCTAGTACTCGTTGAATGACACTATCAATATCATAGCTGTGAATGCGATCCATACGCACGTTACCCAGATAGGGCTTGATTTCATTGTTATACACGCGCTCATATATATAAGCTGTTTTAATACGCTCTTGCTTCTGAGTTAGGTATTTTTGAGCGCAGTCGTCAAACGTTACAAGTTTTTTGTATTGAAGGCGTTCAGCATCGAGCTTCGGATCAATACCACCGTTCAGTTTTTTACGACAGTCAATGGCAATTTTGATGGCATCTTCGACATCTAGAAGATCATCATGATCTACCCCGTAAGCACCAATTTTAAATTGACGTCGTTTGCCAAAAAGCTGATATCGGAATACCCAACTGGCTGTGCCTCTGGATTTAACATCGATATAAAGACCTTGATAAATACTTTCGAATGCAGGCTGACCTTGTTCAACCAATTCGGCCACTCGATTGTTTTTTTCTATTACAGACATGGAATACCTCATTTACTCGTTTTTAAAGTGGTGAGTAAATGAGGTGAATGAGGGTGACAAAGCACCAGTTGAATCACCACATTGGCCTAAAAAGCGCTAAAGAAAACATAAAGTTTTAAAAGTTTTCTTAAATATTTCCGCTCTAACGCCTTAAATTATATGGTATTTGGTTAAATTCCCTTCCAAATTGCGCAGATAGTATCTCTATTCAATGTTTTGGATCTGTTCGCGCATTTGCTCAATAAGCACTTTAAGCTCAACTGCTGAGTTGGTGATGTCGCTATTGATCGATTTTGAACCCAAAGTATTTGCTTCACGATTAAATTCTTGCATCATAAAATCTAAACGGCGCCCTTGCGCTCCGCCTTTCTTCAAGATGCTTTTAGTTTCTTTTACGTGACTGAACAAGCGGTCAATTTCTTCATCAACATCCATTTTCTGCGCCAACATCACAAGCTCTTGTTCAACACGAGTAGATTCTAGTTCAATTTTCGCTTCTTCAAATTTATCAATGATACGCTTGCGTTGCCACTCGATAACTTCTGGCATGTGAGCTTGCACTTTTTCAGCTTCTACTACTATGCCGTCAAGTCGTTGTTCAATTAAGGCTTTAAGGTTTTCACCTTCGCTGGCTCGAGCCACAATAAAGTCTTTTAATGCCTGATCAAAACCAGCGAGTATTTCTGCTTGAATACTATCCATGTCAGTTTCTTCAGCTTCCATCACGCCTGGCCAGCGCATAATTTCAATTGGATTGACTTTACTATTTAAGGTTTGCTCGTTAATCCAACTGGCATGTTGTAGCAATTGAAGTGCTAAATCTTGATTAAGTGACAATTTTCCTTTCGCAGCAGGATTTGGATTAAAACGTAGTCCGCATTCTACTTTGCCACGATTAAGTGCTTTTCGAAATCGCTCTCTTAATACCGGTTCAATACTGCGAAACTGTTCGGGAAGACGAAAATAGGTCTCTAAGAAGCGTTGATTAACGCTGCGAATTTCCCAAATGGCATTACCCCAATCTCCTTTCACTTCTACGCGTGAAAAAGCCGTCATACTATGGATCATAATCTTTCCTATTATTACTCTATAAAGTCTGTTTTATAAGAATGAACAGGGCGATTATGCCTGAGCAGCGATGAGGTCGCCACTATTAGCCTTGTTTATTTATTGTTAAATGAATTAGTTTACGAGTAAAACACCAACGGTTGTCATTAAAATGATGTTAAACCACTTTAGATACCCAGATACTATCAAACATCAGAGATACTAATTCAGCAGGCGCTTATAGCCCAGCATTTTTAGGTTCAACCTTCTTTGTTAGAACAAAGTATTCATTCTAAGCAATAAGATAATAGTAAAGCCATCATATGATGGCTTTAATTTTACTACAATTGGTAAACAAACACTTAATCGAGCTAATTGTCACCCTTGTTTACATTATCTTAGCTACTGAAATAGCGCTGCTTTATGTGGTCAGCCACACGAAAGGCATTGGCATAGATGGTAAAAGTATAAGGTACACTGCCACCTGTTGGCATAAATGAGCCATCGGTAATATATAAATTAGCAACTTCATGCGCCTGACAATGTTTGTTGAGCACCGACGTTTTTGCATCATCACCAAATCGGCATCCCCCTGCCATCAGATTAGTTGGAGGATAGCTACTCACTGAACTGCTCACATTTTTAGCGCCAAGTTGTTTAAGCAATTGCTCACCTTTCTCTGCGAGATATTCCCCCACTTTAAGATCGTGAGCATGTGCGCCAATTCTGACCTTAGCAACAGGATCGCCCCATTTATCGGTGACTTCTTCATCTAAGGTGACAAAACAATCATCGGTGGGAAGCCAGTCATTAAACACTTCAAAACGCAGCGTCTTATAACTAGTAAACTCCTTAAAAATATTGTGTTTGAGTTGTTCGCCCCACACTAGATCTTCATTATCATCCCATTGTGAACCTTGCACACGAGCAATTGGGTTTTGATGAAATAAAAAGTCGATAGTACCACCTTTCGCTTTACCCGCATCATTAGCGCCTGAAAACGTTGCGTCATCAATTTGATACCAATCTTGTAATGCACGATTAATAAAAGGGCCAACTTGCTTTAATTCTGCTTGTTTCTCTTTCGAGAGATCTTGATAGAAAAAATCACCTTGGCCGGTACCACCGGCACTAAATACTAAATTTTTTCCCACTTGTCCGTTGTTGTTTGCCAAACCATTGGGGAAATTCTTACTGCGAGAGGCTAATAACAGCCTTGACGTTTCAATTGCTTGACAGGCAACCACATAAATCGTGGCACTGACTTGCTGTTTCCGTCCTTGTCGATCGTAATAATGTACCGCGCTAACCTTGTTCTCATTATCAGTTTCAAGACGATATACCTTGGCATTATCCACTATGGTTAAATTACCCGTCGCGACCGCATGATTTAACAGCGCCGCTCGACCACTGCCTTTGGCTCCTGTAGAACAGCCATAGCTACTGCAATAGCCTGAATACTCACAACTATTGCGCCCCATTGCCGGCTGTGACAAAACCGCTCTTGGCACAGGCATACTATGAAAATCAATGGCTTTTGCCGCGTCATCAATCCAACCAGCAACCGCATGTTCAGCAAGTGGTGGGTAGGGAAAATCTTTGGTAGAGCGTGGTTCTTGATGTGGATGTTCAACCACTTTGCCAGAAACACCAACTACCTGCTCAACCAGCGCGTAATATGGCTCTAACTCTTGGTAACTAATCGGCCAATCGACAATATTGGCCCCATCAATATCTCCAAATTCTGACCGTAACCGAAAATCAATCGGCTTCAAGCGATGAAAATAGCCACTCATAAAGTTAGATGAGCCACCAACAACACTACCGTTCCAGAAGCTCCAACCAGATTCACTGGTTGCTTCACCTTGCCAGTAAGTGCTGCCATCCTCAGTTTCATACGCTTCTTCAATAACGTGTTGTTCATCTTGTAAGTCAGGGTTATACGCATCACGCAAGCTAATCGCCAACTCATCTTTAAAGAATTCTTTTTCTGTTAGCCAAGGGCCTTTTTCCAGTACCAACACTTTAGCGCCAGCTTTAGCTAATGTATAAGCAACAGGCGAAGCTCCAGCACCACTACCTACAATACAAATGTCATATTTCATGCTTTGCGATCACCTTTTGCGTTTACAGTCCGTTTAGCGGTTATATCATGTGTTCGAATAATGGATGCCTGTGCCTGCCCTACTACCCGGCTACGTGGCGGTAATTCATAATAACGCTGTCCAGCTTTTGGTAGCGGAAATCCCGCCTGATGCGCTAACCATTGCCAACCAATACCATCAGGATTACCGCCATAGGCAGGTGGTGACAACATGGCTTCATAAATATCTAGAATCAACATATTCAGCCAATTACTGCCAGCCTGAGATCGGCTAATACCTTTGAGTACCCGCTCTTTTTCTTGCGATGATAATTGCATAAATGGCTTTGAATAGTGATTATCACTATAACCATTGAGCCACTCAACACCTTGGTAGACAAACTCAATTTCACCTTTATCGGTTGGTTGTTCATGCACTAGCTGATACAGGTAATAAGTTGCTTGAATTTCTTTGGCGCCTGGGCCACTCACCGAAGATGGTAATAAATGATTTAATACAGCATCCAAGGTTTGCCACAGCGGTTGTTGCAAAGCCGATAAGTACTGTTTTTCATTACTGGCGGGAATTGCCAATGCAATTTTTGTCATCCCCAGCGTCGCTGAAGCACCAGCAGCCGATTTTAAAAATTGACGGCGTGATTGTTTTTCCACTAACCAAGCGGGGGTCGAAAATCGTTTATTTGAAAGAAATAAGTTTGTCATTCAGAAACCTTAGTTGCTGACAATAGAGCAAGGTGATGGGCATTATTTTTCACTTGCCACTGCTGTAAAAAATCAGTCCATGCAGTGACCGAATATTCACTGTTATCAAGTAGTTCGGCCGTGTCTTTTGATAACATCATTTTGCCATTAGCTGTTGCAACATACATATGAGGGTAGCCTAAAACAGGCGGTAATGATTCCATAAATGCTTTGTTTTCGTTACTGTCACTGACGTTAACTTTAAGTAACACATAGTGTTGATGAAGTAATGCTGCCACATCAGGATTTTTCGCTAAAAACGCGTCCATTTTATGACACCAGGCACACCAATTACCGCCAATTTCAATCAAGACATTACGATTACTTGCCTTTGCCAGTGCAATAGCGGCTTTTGCGTCTTTAAACGGGTCGGCTTGGTCATCATACACTTGGCTGTATCTGGGGAGTTCTGGGTCGAGTGTTACTTCACTGGCACCAACAACTTTTACAATCATCAACGCCATAACTAACCAAAGATAACCAATATATTTCATTATAAAACTCTATCTGTTTGAACTTGCTAAAGATGACCTTAAAACCATTTACTATATTTCAAAATTCTTTATTCGTCATTATGTCAATATTGCCTATATCCGATTATAATGCGCACATTAATTTACCGATAAGGATCAAATCATGCGTCCAAGTGGCAGAACATTAGGTCAAATTCGCCCCGTAACTATTACTCGTCAATTTACATCTCATGCAGAAGGATCAGTATTGATTGAGTTTGGAGACACTAAAGTCATCTGTACAGCATCTGTAGAAGAAGGTGTTCCTCGCTTTCTTAAAGGTCAGGGCAAAGGCTGGGTAACTGCCGAATATGGCATGCTACCACGTTCAACCCACACGCGTATGCGCAGAGAAGCGGCCAGTGGTAAACAAAGTGGCCGTACCTTAGAAATTTCTCGCTTAATTGCACGCTCACTTAGAGCTGCTGTTGATTTGCATGCGTTAGGTGAAAATACCATCAGTGTTGATTGTGATGTCATTCAAGCAGATGGTGGTACCCGTACCGCGTCAATTACCGGGGCTTGTGTCGCGTTAGTAGACGCACTGAATTACATGCGTGCTAAAGACATTATTAAAACCAACCCGTTAAAACACATGATTGCTGCAATTTCCGTTGGCGTATATCAAGGTGAAGCCGTTGCTGATTTAGATTATCCAGAAGATTCAGCCGCTGACACTGACATGAATGTGGTCATGACAGATACTGGCAAGTTAATTGAAGTACAAGGCACTGCCGAAGAAGAGCCTTTTAGTTTCGATGAAATGCAAGAAATGCTCACATTAGCTAAGCATGCCATTAACGAATTGTTTGATATTCAACAATCAGCATTGAATTAAGGGAGTCGCTATGAAAGATTACCAACGTGAATTTATTAAGTTTGCGCTTGAAAAGCAAGTACTTAGATTTGGTGAGTTTACCTTAAAGTCGGGTCGCACTAGCCCCTACTTTTTTAACGCAGGATTGTTCAATACCGGTCGAGATCTCGCTCGATTAGGTCGCTTTTATGCCGCTGCACTTGCCGATGCCAATATACCGTTCGATCTGCTGTTTGGCCCTGCTTATAAAGGGATCCCAATTGCCACAACAACCGCCGTGGCATTAGCTGATCATCATGATCTTGACGTACCTTATTGCTTTAATCGCAAAGAAGCAAAAACTCATGGTGAAGGTGGTAGCTTAGTGGGCTCTGAGCTAGCAGGTAAGGTAATGCTTGTTGACGATGTTATCACTGCGGGCACAGCCATTCGAGAATCAATGGATATCATTAAAGCTAATAACGCTGAACTATCTGGTGTATTGATTGCCCTTGATCGTCAAGAAAAAGGGAAAGGTGAGCTTTCAGCCATTCAAGAAGTTGAGCGTGATTTTGCCACAAAAGTGATTTCAATCGTGACCTTAACTGATTTAATCACTTACCTTGAAGAACAGCCTGATATGGCAACGAGTTTAGCCAGCATTAAACAATATCGCCAAGATTACGGTATTTAACCTTAGATAAACCATGTCTAAGACGGTTGGCGTAGTCCGCTACGCCAACTCGATTACCAGCAAGCTATCACTACCCGACAATTAAGCAAAAAAGTACCAAGCCTAAAGCATGAACTCACTCAAGTAGACCCGCAATAATAGTTAACCTCAGGTTTGTATAAGTAATGGTGCTAAGTCTAATAAAACAAAAACTTAACAATTTCTAGCTTGATATTTTTGTCTGAATTAAAGGCTTTTTGACG
Source organism: Thalassotalea sp. G2M2-11 (assembly GCF_017168195.1). Lineage (GTDB taxonomy): Bacteria > Pseudomonadota > Gammaproteobacteria > Enterobacterales > Alteromonadaceae > Thalassotalea_E. The sequence continues at coordinate 141,473 of NZ_JADNYL010000001.1, read as the reverse complement.
CTGGAGTAGCTGGTTTTTCCGTTTAAAAATAACGCACAAGTCTGTAAAAATAGCGCCTAGAAACGCAGGACTTATGCGAAGCTGAGGTTAGTTACGCTGTTAATTCAAATTGGTGACTAGGTGGGCGTTCATAAGCACGATTGATATCAGCGTAAAAGTTCTCAATTCTACCGGCTCTAGCATCAATCGCTTGATTACGGCTTGGCGCAATGGCCTCTTGAGACTCAAGTGTACTATTCACTAATTGATCAAAATCATTTTCAACAGCATTATCGGTATTGTTGCCACTAAAACTGTCTCGATTGGGTGTATTGGTTGAAGGTTCAAAATTGGTACGGCGTTCTTGTTCATTATCGGTGGTATTATTAGCATTTACTTCATCAAGTAACTTACCTTGCGCCTGTGCAATAATACGTGCCGCTGAATTTGCTACCCTCATATCTTGAATAGAAGGATTGGCAGGCGCTAACGCAGCATTATACACTTTTTGCATTTTGGTAATGGTTGCTCTTGGATCGCCACTAACGGGGCTTAAATCAACAGACACTTCCCCTTCAACTGCATACTTCTTACCATCAGGGCCAACTTCAAAACTAAACGATGGCGCCCCTGTGGCGACACCACCAGTAGCAGCATGTGCTTGTTCATGAGCACGTACTTCACGATCTCTCGCAGCTAGCTCTTTAATTTCCTTCTGGATTGCAACATCGTCAATTGCTTCATCAGCCCTTGAGTTTGTAGCACCTTCACTTTGTTCAGCTTGCTGTTGCTGGGCACCTTGCTGATCCTCTTGTTTACCTGAAGATTGTTCATCATTTATCGTGCTATTTTGTTCATCAATCTTTTTTTGTATTTCAGCAAAATTTACTTGTTGGTTTTGCTGAGCCGGCGTTTTTGCCCGTTCTCGCTCTGACGCTACCCCTTTTTCAGCAGCTGATTGATGGGTAGGAGCCGGTTGGGTGATCACTTCTCTTTGATGATTTTCACGACGTAAAGCATCCGTAGCCGGGTTAACTACGGTAGGAATTGGAATGTTGGGTGCTTGCGGCGTAATATTCATAACTTATACACTAACGTCTAATAAGGTGCCTAGGTTTTCATCAGCAGATTTCACAACCTGAGCAGATGCTTTCGCTTGATACTCAGCAACCTTTAATTCAACAATCGATTGATTCAGGTCTGATAAGTTACCGGAAGCGCTATTTTGCTCAACAGTATTATCATTAACTTGTTGACCAAGCGTAAAGTCTTCAGGTCGATACGAAGTAGATTCGACAATACTTGCCGCTGCATTATTGGCCGTCTCAGTTGCCTTTTGAAACCCCTGAACGCCAGCGTTAAAGGCTGATTGAATCTCCACTATGTACTCCTTAATATCTCAGCATGTCATTAGCCACTGTAGGTGACAACGCTGATACCACGATATTGACACAAAGTTACCTGTATAATTATTAACCAAAACAAGCAAAATGTAAAGCGCTTACACACTAAATGTGGCGTTCAAGCCAACCAGTAAGCTGCTCAACAAATTCGACTAGATCACTGATAAATGGAGCATGAGATGCTTGGTTGAAGATATAGTGCTCACTTGATAGTGACAGCTGATCAATCAAAGGAATAACCGCTTTTGGTACTAAGCCGTCTAACTTGCCATACATCCTCAAAAAAGGTACCTGAATACTAGCGAGTAATTCTCGTTGATCAACTTGCTCTAAAAACTGCAATGAGGTGTCAAGCGTTTGCGCTGTAGGCATTGGATATTGCATCACCAATTGCCGTACCTGTTTAATATCCTGGCGTATATGAGGGCTACCCATCGCTTGGATTTTTAAAAAGTTATCAATGGTTTTTTCTATATTTTGTGACAATTGACGATGAAACAATTGCAATACGTTAGCTTCAATGCCAGGCCAACTTTCATGTTTAACAAAATATGGTGTACTGGCAATCGTCACTAACCCTTTCGTCACTTTAGGATAATGATACGCAATATGTGTAGCAACCAATCCCCCTAAAGACCAACCAATATACACGGCTGGCTGATCGACTGATTGCACAATTTGTTGGGCAATTGTCTCAATAGTATAAGGCGTTACTTGGGCCTCAACATTTAAACCAAAACCGGGTAAATCAACCGTGATCACCTGAAATTTTTGCTGTAATTGCTCAACGCTTGGTTGCCAAACCCCCGAATTTAATCCCCAACCATGAATAAAAACCAGTGGTATACCTTCACCGACACTCGATATTTTTAACATTTCTGCCATGCTATATAAGACGCTAGATGCGCGACAGTTTATAGAAAGGAACAGACAAATGGAATTGCCTGATATTCGAAACCTTCATCTTAAAGAAGATCATTTAAGTAAAATTCACTCTCTCATTCAGCAATCAAAATTAGCGTTAAGCTGTTGTGAACTATGCCAAGGGCACACCCTTGTTCACCCACTGCTATGTAAGTATTGCTTGGCTGATTTACCAGCATTTGATCTGGCAATGTGTCAGGAGGATTTACTCAACTGGCCGGCAACCAACAAATTATTTCCGCGGCGCCATTTCGATCATTTACTGGCATTCGCGCCTTACACTTGGCCGATAAATGGGTGGCTAAAACAGTTAAAATTTCATAATCGCTTTGAACTAGCTGACTTACTCGGTTTCTTGCTGAGTGAATTGTGGCAACAAACATCAACTAATCACCAACAATACCAATTGCTTTCGGTACCAACACACATTAAACATTGGCAAAACAGGGGATACAATCAAGCGCATTTAATTGCACGAGCATTCGCAAAATATAGCAGTATTCCCTATCTGCCGCGGGCGCTCATTCGGCATAAACTTACCGCGAGCCAAGTAGGACAAAGTGGTAGAGCGCGACGCAAAAATTTAAACAATGCATTTTCAGTCGCTGAACATATATTACCCGCAAAGTCTCATATACTTTTGCTCGATGATATTGTAACAACGGGCACAACCATTAACGTTATCGCTCAGCAACTGAAAAAACAAAATGTAACAAGTGTTACAGCTATATGCCTTGCCTTAACCCTTCCTCGCTAGTTTATTTTGCTGAAGCGCTAAAGGCTTTAGCAAAAAACAAGCTATTAGCAAGCAATTTGGCACTTCCTAGCCAATAGCCTCTAAAACTCAAATTATCTGTGGTAGCGATCACACGCCCTTTACCGAAATCATGGGCAATCACGGCCGGATTATGGGCAATACGATTGACCAAGTTGCGATCGGCATAGCCACTCATTAGCGGCTTGGCGGTATATTCGGCTACCGTAGTAAAAGGTTGATCTTTACCGTCAAAGATCAAGGTACTATTCCTGAATAACGGTAACTGTTGATCGGTAAAGCCAAAGCTAAGCGGATGACTTAAATCTAAGTGAGTCTCAAAAATTGCGCCAGCAATACGCTTTCTCGCCGATAACCGTTCTTTATCCTGATAAGCTAAATCATCGGTTGCAAACAAGCTATCTAAGCTCTCGTCACTAACAATTTTAGCTTTTAATATTCCTTGACTGACTAACCAACGTGCAGCCCGTTTTTGGCCAAAAATAACGCCACCTTGCTTCACCCATTGTTTGATTTTTTCTATTTCAGACTTTTTCACATGCTGATTGCGGCCATCTACCATCACAATGTGGCTGTATGTTGATAAATCAATGTTTGCTAAACGCAGTTGTTCCACCACAGTGACGGGGATATTAAGGGTATCATCTAAATAATGTAAAACCTCTGCCGCTTCATACTGGGAACTGCCTTTACCGCCGATCAACAATACTTTTATCGGTTCAACATTACGCAAAGAGCGGGAGCCAAGATCAACGCCTTGAATCGTCAACCCCGTGTTAATGCTGAATATATTGAGATGATTCTCTTGTGCGTACTGCTCAACTAATTCACGCCATGCTGTTTGATGCTGAATACCCGCAGGGATCACTATGGTGCCAGTGGTAAACGTTTTGCTTTGTCCATCAATCACAGAAGCAAAACTTTTTGTTGCCACTTTCGCTTTAATGCCTTGTGACAATAATTGATACAACATTTTAGGGGCTAATGCATCATGCCATTCAAACGCATAAGCATAAGCCTGAGGATTGATTGCAGCAATTGTACGATCTTGGATCGGTTGCCAAGGCATTTTGGCAATCTCCATGCCCCAAGTACGTTTAACTCGTTTAAAGTTAATATCCATGGCAAGGGGCAAGGTCCAGCCTGAAACATCATAAAAAGTATTATCCTGAAAATTTGTGCCTTGATTAAACAAGGCTTGCAATACGCGGTATTGACGCTGAGCTAACGGGATGTAATAACTATGCGCTTTTGAATACAACTTACCATCTAAACGTAGATCTTCGATAAGTGGATATACCTTAATGCGATGCTGCTGTAATTTAGTTAAAAAATTAGTTAAACGGTACTGATCATGCTTTTCACTGATTAAATAGCCGGTATATTTTTCATCTTTCGCTTGCTTTAACGCTTCTTGATAAAAAGTTCTACGATATTGTTTAAATTTATCTTTGTTCTGCCAAGCCCCGGTTATGGTAGATAACGAGGTATAAACATGATTTTGTACGCCATATTCAAAGGTCAACAAACCATTAATACTTTCTTGCTGTAAACCACGACTACTGGCCTGCTCAAATAACACACCAACACCACCATTAATATCTGGGTAAGTAGAACCCTTGCCGTAATAAAAATCGTCAAAATTTTCTTGACTGTAATACAAACGATTGTCTTTATCTAATGCGGCACTGTGAAAAGTAGCTAACAATTGCGTTAATTGGGTATTGGCTTTAGGTGTTAATGGATGAGTGCGAGTAGGAATACCCGGCTGGAAAAAATAGCTACTATTTGCCCCCATCTCATGAAAATCGCCAACCACATGCGGCTGGTACTGATGAAAATACTCAATGCGATTTTGACTTTCTTGCTGCGACAACAATAACCAATCACGGTTTAAATCAAAACCAAAATGATTAGTACGGCCACTGCGCCAACCCTGATGATGTTCTATATGATTAGGATCCGCATTAGGTGTAGTTCCTCGGTGCATATTCACCCATTGAGTAAAACGATCCATACCATCAGGGTTAATACTCGGCTCAAGCACAATTACAGTGTCAGATAATATCTGTTCTACAGTTTTATCCATACTTGCTGCCAAGTAATACGCCACAACTAACGCGGCGTTACTACCCGTAATTTCATCGCCATGCACAGAATATCCAAGCCAGACGACTAAAGGATCCGCAGAATTCTTACCATCAGAGTCTTGTGCTAACAATTGCGGTAAACGAGCTAAGTTTTGTGGCGCTGAAATAGTCACTAACAGCTGCTGACGCATTTCTTTGGTATAGCCCATTTGTGTTAGCTGCACCCGATCAGACTCTTGTGACAATTGCTCCATATAGCGCACTAACTGATCATGACGGATATGACGTTCACCAATACCAAAACCTAATACTTGTTCAGGCTTAGTGATGCTTTTCTCATAGTTCTGCTTGGCTGGGAGATACTGCTCAACATTAGCAGCCTGTGCTGCACATTGAATAACAACTATGGTAAGAAAAGCTACCATCAATCGATAAAACATAAATAATCCTAGTCTATAAATAGATACTTAAATATGGCGGTCAAAATAGCAAACTCTAACGTTATCAGCTAGTATTTCGCCCCATGAAACCGTGTATTTTACCTCTTTTCTTTCTCTTTTTTCGTAATAACCCCACCAAGTAGATAAATTTATTGCCGGATCACTAGCGAATCTGATTGAAGGAGAGTAAAATGTACATACTTGACTAAATTAGTCAGGTATCAAGTAAACCATCAATTAACTGTCGTTAAGAGTGAAAGTCCAATATGATCACAATTTCAGAATCTGCACAAGCCCATTTCGTTAAGCTGCTGTCTCAACAAGCCGAAGGTACAAGCATCCGTGTATTCGTTGTTAATCCAGGTACGGTAAATGCGGAATGTGGTGTATCATATTGTCCTGCTGACGCAGTAGAACCTGAAGATTTAGAAATCCCTTATGAGCATTTCTCTGCTTATATTGATGCAGATAGCAAACCATTTTTAGAAGACGCTGAAATCGACTTCACCACAGATCAGATGGGTTCTCAACTGACCTTAAAAGCACCTAATGCGAAACTTCGCAAAGTTGCAGACGATGCGCCGTTATTTGATCGAGTGGATTATTTTTTAAAAGCTGAAGTGAACCCTCAATTGGCTGGCCATGGCGGTGAATGTACCCTAATGGAAATTACCGACGATGGTTATGCTGTATTACAATTTGGCGGTGGTTGTAATGGTTGTAGTCAAATAGACGTTACGGTAAAAGATGGTATCGAAAAGCAATTAATTGACATCATGGGTGATGAAATTAAAGGTGTTCGCGATATGACAGAACATCAACGAGGCGAACACTCTTACTACTAAGACAATCGATCCACCATAAAAAACCAAGCGATATTGCTTGGTTTTTTTATGGCCATCACAAAATCATACCAGGCTTTAATGAAAACTGAACATAGTCTCCGACCTTATATAACTATAAAACACACAGAAACACCTAAGCTCTGTTTACCTAACTGACGCTCCCGTATCCAACTAGTAAATCGCTTTACCTGCCAAGTGAGTTCGATAATGCCATGCCAGAGTAATACCACGTGCCAACATAAATACAGTAAAGGCTAACCATAACGCATGATTACCTAAAGACTGGAGGCTCCACCAAACAGGAAAAAAACATAAAAAAGTGGATGCCAACATGCTGTTTCGCATAATCCGCGCTTCAGTTAAACCAATATAAATACCATCAAATAAATAGCTCCAACAGGCCACCAACGGCAAAATAACTATCCATATCAAGAATTGTTCAGCATATTCAATCACTGAAGTGATATCAGAGATAAGCATAATGATGGATTGCCCAGCAAATAAAAATAATAAGCTATACAGTGACGCGAAGGCAAAGCTCCACCATAAGCTAATGGTAACCACTTGTTTAATACGACGATAATTTTGTGCCCCTTTTGCTTTACCCACCATCACTTCAGCGGCATTAGCAATACCATCAAGACCAAAAGAGATAAATAGTAAGAAATTCATTAAAATCGCATTAGCGGCAACCACATGATCACCAAGCCTAGCACCTTGGAAGGTGATAAAAATAAAGCAAAGCTGCAATGATAACGTGCGGATCAAAATATCCCGATTCAATTTAAAGTAATCAATCAATACCACTTTATTGATTAACGAATGTGTTAACTGGCCATAGAAGTTTTTTACCTTCAGCGATAACTTATTGCTGACAATAACAAGCCCTATAAATAAGCAACTATATTCTGCGATTAGCGTTGCCATTGCCACGCCGGCGACTTGCCAGTCTAAATACACGACAAAAAGTATATCCAATACTAAATTGATCAGATTAGTCATAATTAATAGCCACATCACCGCTTTGGCATGATGATTACCTAATAACCAGCCGATTAACACCAGATTTGATAACGCGGCAGGTAGCCCCCACACACGTATTTCGGCATATTGAGTGGCATATAACTGTACCTGCGCTGAGCCACCAGAAAGCGCAATCGCAAATGGGATAAATAGGCTTTGACACAGTAAAACCACCAAGCTGATCAACAAAGCGACCAATATGCCACGAATAAGTACCGTTAGCCCAAGTTGGCTATTCTGCTCTCCATAGGCCTGTGCTGCTAGCCCCGTAGTAGACATTCTTAAAAAACCACACAGCCAAGTAATGGAAGCAATTACTGTTGCACCAACTGTACTCGCGCCCAAATAATAAGCATGCTCAAGATGTCCTATTACCGCCGTATCCACTAAGCCTAATAGCGGCACGGTGATATTCGATAAAATCATCGGCAACGCAATAACGAATAATTGGTAATGAAGAGAATTTTTCAAAAAGCACAACACCTCTTAGCGATAAAGGAATATAATAACATCTTTCTTCTTCAACTAGCGTGATTTGCGGGAGCTCACCATGAAACAATTTTTAGCTTTGCTCTTATTTTATCTTTTAATATTGACCCAAACTCATGCCGCGGTGATCTTGCAATATCACCATGTCAGTAATGAAACACCAACAAGCACCAGCATAGCGCCACTACAGTTCGAAGCTCACATGCAATTTTTGGCTGACAATGGTTATCGGGTCGTTCCGTTATCCGACATTATGAACAGTATTAAAAAGCAGCAACCTATTGCAGATAAAACCATTGCTATCACGTTTGATGACGCTTATTTAGATATTTTGCAGTATGGTAAACCCATACTCGACCGCTTTAAATTTCCGTTTACCATTTTTGTCAATCCTGGCATTGTTGAGCAAAACAAGCCGAATTACCTCAGCTGGCAACAACTAAAACAAATGGCCGATGATGGCGTTATCATCGCTAACCATGGTTTCAATCATGACTCTGTTGCTCGGATTCCCGACGGACAATCACAACAACAATGGCTAAACGAACAAGCCAAACTGTTACTGGAATCAGAGCGAATGATTGAAGCAAAAACAGGTCAAAGCTGGTACTATTTTGCCTACCCTTATGGTGAATATACTCCAGAGATCGAGCAGTGGCTAAAGGACCTTGATTTCATCGCCTTTTCTCAACAAAGTGGCGCTGTTGGTCTTGCGACAAGTTTAACCAGTGTGCCTCGATTCCCCGCTTCCCAGCCATATGACAAACTGACCAGTTTAAAAGATAAATTAGCGTCCTTGCCCTTTGCTATTCATCCCTCAAAGCAAGATGCGCAAACGATTTTTCCAGTTAACACAGTTGAGAAAGTGACCTTTGAAGTGGTGGTTGATGACTTTCATCCATCACAATTAAATTGTTATATTTCGGGTTTAGGTAGACAAGAAGTACAATGGCAAGATGATAGCAGTTTTACGATTGAATTTAGCAAGCCATTACCTGTTGGTCGAGTGCGTTGTAACTGCACTGCGCCGAGTATCAGCCAGCCTGGGCGTTATTATTGGTATTCTAAACCGTGGTTTATCTTAAAAGAAAATAACCAGTGGTATCCGCTTTAACTCAAACAAGCGCTTTTGAGTTAATCAGCAAGTTGAACGATTTTAGCAAAATCATCGACTAGCTGCTGACCAGCAATGATCGGTAGTTGTCCTAGTTCATGCTGCGGTTTAAATATCGCGGCAACTTTACCTTGGGGATTTATCAACACGATAGACGCACTATGATCAACCAAGTAATTATCATCTGCTTGGTCATCACTAATGGCGTACATCAACCCTAAATTGCGAGCAAATGGAAATAATACCGAATGATCTGCCGTTAACCCTTTAAATTCATTATTAAAATAAGCGACATACTGAGCGAGTTTTTCCACAGTATCACGTTTAGGATCAACCGACACCAGCAGCACCTGCACATTGTTACTAACAGATTTAAAGTCATCATAGTAAAAATTTAATTCTTGCATAGTCGTAGGACAAACATCAGGGCATGAGGTATAACCAAAAAAGACCCATGACCACTTTCCCATCAGCTCTTGATTAGTAAACGCTTGCCCTAAATGATCTGTCATCGCAAACGGCTTAATCGTTCTCGGCTGTTGATAATATAAAGCATGTTCAGGCGCTGGACGATTAAATGACGATTGATAGACAAACACACCGATTGCAATCGACACAAAAGCAAGGATCAATGCCAGTAATTTATTCATGATTAAGTGCTCTTATTTTATCGGCAATAAGTAGTGATCAACTAACAACACAATAAATAGCACCATCAGATGGATAATAGAGAATTTAAAGGTGTCCATGGCAGTATTTTCATCGGCATTAAACTTAAGCTTCCACGCATAAACAAAAAAGATAATATTTAATATTGCCGCGCCAATAAGATAGAGCCAATTACTCATACCTACTAAATACGGTAATAATCCGACAACAAACAATAATACCGTATAGAGCAGAATTTGTGTTTTGGTAAAATTGACCCCATGAGTAACTGGCAACATAGGGATATTTACTTTGGCATAGTCATCTTTGCGATGAATCGCTAATGCCCAAAAATGAGGTGGTGTCCAAGTAAAAATTAATAATACAAGCAACAAGGCATTGGCATGTATTTCATTGGTGACAGCCGTCCAACCGAGTAATGGCGGGATAGCACCAGCTAAACCACCAATAGTGATATTTTGCGGCGTAGCACGCTTTAAATACATGGTATAAACAAAACTATAGCCAACTAAACCTGCAAAAGTGAGCCATGCCGTTAATGGATTCACTAAACTATAGAGCATAGCAAAGCCGCTGACAGCCAATAACATAGCAAATAAAGCAGCATTTCTCGGGTCTAATCGGCCAGTTGCTACCGGTCGATTATGCGTACGCCCCATCACACTATCAATTCGTTCATCAACAATGTGGTTAATCGCCGCTGCCGCAGATGATAAAAAACCAATACCAACAATTGATGGGATCAATACTTGCCAAGGAATTGCGCCAGGAGTTGATAAGCACATACCCACCAAGGCCGTTAATACCAGCAAAGCAACCACTCTTGGTTTGGTAATTTCGTAATAATCGCGCCAAGTTGTTGTTTTCACCGAGTCGACTGTCGTTTGTGCTGAACTAATATGAACGCTCATTTGGGACTCCTAGGCTTTTCGCTTTAAACTATACGTTAACGCAATCAACATTAACATTAAACAGGCAGCTACAATATTATGCGCCACCGCCACACTTAAAGGTAAAGAAAACCAAATATTACTGACACCTAAGCTCACTTGTGTCGTCAGTAGCACCAATAACCCGAGCACGGCCGATTTAAAAAATTGCGTTTGTGATTTCAAAAATACCATCAGTCCTAACCATAACAAATATATTGTTGTCACAATTGCGCCAATACGATGCATGACATGAACCGTTACCCGTTCATCATGATTTAAATGGCCAAATTCATAACTGTCACGTTTTGGTGGGATCGGATCAAAAGAGTTTTCAAAGGTTAATTGTTCTACCCAACCAGATTGACAGATAGGCAACTCGACACAGACTAATGCCGCATAATTAGACGATGTCCATCCGCCTAATGCGATTTGTCCCGCTAAGATGATGACGCCGATGATGCCAAACTTAGCATATTTTCGTACCCTCACATCTCCACCTGGCACACGATAAGGTTTTAAGCGTAAATACAGCAAAAATAGTAAACACAGGGTGGTAAAACCGCCAAGTAAGTGTCCCATCACCACAATAGGCATTAGCATCAATGTGACTGTCCACATACCAAGCGCCGCCTGAAAGATCACTACCAATAAGATACCAAGGGGTAATAGTACCGGTATATTGTGATGACGATATTTAATCGATAAAAACGCAATCGCTAGAATAAACAATCCTAAGGCACCAGCAAAATAGCGATGGATCATTTCATTCCACGCTTTATGTGGTTCAACCGGACGGTCTGGAAATGATTGTTCTGCTTTAGTAATTTGTTCATGAGTTTCAGGTACATCTAACAAACCATAACAACCAGGCCAGTCAGGACACCCTAAACCAGCATGGGTTAGTCTGGTATAAGCGCCGAGGCTTACCACAACCAAAGCCAGCAAGATACTGACAAATACGAGTCGTCTTAAATGAGTGATTTTTTTCTCTTGCATGTTTAGCCAATCCTCGAATATTTCAGCAGCTTCTTCATATCAGCTATAATCGCTTTACTATAGCTATTTAAATCATTTTCTGATGTTGGTTCCTTATAGCTCATCACTACATTACCTAAGGGATCAACAATCAATAATTGGCCATTATTAATAAAAGATTTAGCAGTATCGGGTAGCTTATTGAACAACCATTTATGATGACGAAAACTATCTTGCACAAGACTTTGGTTGTCAGCGCCATTTAATGCGACAGGAGACACTCGTGGTAGCTCCTTACCTAATAGCGTATAAGTATTATTGATGGTTAAGGTCAGTTGTTGACAGAACTGTTGGCAGTTATCAGGCACCCGATAAAGCATTAACCATTGCCCATTGAATTTTTCATTCACAAGCCCAAGTTTGTCCAAGGTGATTTCTTGTTCTACTAAGGTGCCATGATTCGTCACACCGTATTTAAACCAGTGCTGCTCTAACGCCAACTTTGCCAATATCACTGGCAGTATGAATACCCCTAGCACCAAAAGTAAATTTCGACGAGATTTAGTTAACTGTGATGACATAGTAAACCTTCATTATTGTTATTATGTGTCTTGATTTCGATAAAACCATACGCTTGCACTGAGCATTAATATCAACCATGCACCAGCAAGCGAAAACCACTGAAAAGCGTAAGCACGATGTTTTTCTGGAGGCATCACAATCGGACGCCAATTTTTTTCAAACCCAAGCTGTTCATTTGTATCTAAGTAAATGACAAAGGGCAATAACTTTTGCCCTATTAGTTGTGAAATTTTATCTAATTCAATCTGTTGAATGCGAAGCGGCCATGTCACTTGCTCATAGTCTTGCTCGGATAACACTATGCCCTGTTCAATAATTCGAATATTGCCGCGCACCTTATGCTCACCACTTATCGGCTTAACTTGTGGCAATTTATCGCGATCAATGAATCCTTGTACCCAACCTAAATTCACCAGCACATTGCCATTATTGGTATGTAATATCTGTAGTACCCGATAGCCTAAACGGCCATTATTGGTTTGATTGTCGAGTAATAGCAGATGTTCTGTATCAAATCTGCCTTTAGCCGATATGGGAACATCATTAATCTCTTGTTCGGTTTGATTGAGTTGTTGTAATTGAGCAAGACTTAATGCTTGTTGTGTTTGATATGCGCTAATTCTAGCTAAACGCTGTTCTTTTTCTAGCGCACGAGTTGTTTGCCATAAGCCAAGCTTGATTAATCCACTAAAGACAAGCAAAGTAATGATAATCAGTAGCCAATTAAGTTGGCGAAAATAAGCTTGTATGTGTTCTAACTGCATATAAAACTACTAATTAACACTTATAGCGAGGGTAATGTGATCATCAAAATCATTATTATTGGTTTATTAATATTTATGATCTACAACTTATTTAAAGCGCTCACATTAATGAACAAGAATGACCCAAACAAACCGAGCATGACTAAGTTTATCGGTCGACGAGTGATGACCTCTGTCGTCATTGTTATCTTACTGTTACTTGGTATATTAACTGGGGTAATTACCCCAAATCCACGCCCATTTTAATAGGCTACCAGCTTAACATTTAATGGAAGTATTCAGCTGAATACTTCCATTAAGCCACAGTCTTTTCCCGTTATAAGATGTAGACAAAGACAAACAACATGACCCAAACCACATCAACAAAGTGCCAATACCAACTAGCCGCTTGGAAAGCAAAGTGATTTTTCGGGGTAAAATGACCTTTAAACACCCGAATTAACATCACAATTAACATGATGGTCCCTAAGGTCACATGCATGCCGTGAAAGCCAGTTAACATATAAAAAGTATTGCCATAAATACCACTGGTTAAATACAACTTCATTTCATCGGCATAACCATGAGCATACTCTAAACCTTGGCAATATAAGAACGCCAAACCTAATGCCACAGTTAAACCTAACCAGAACTTAAGTAAGCCACGTTTCTCTTGCTCTAAAGCAACATGAGCAAAATGCGCGGTCACTGATGATGTTAACAGCAAAATAGTATTGATCAGCGGTAAACCATACCAGCCCATGCCTGTTGTTTCTGTGCCATCTGGCGTTTTAATTAATGGCCATTGCGCGGTAAATTCAGGCCATAACACTTGTCCAGTCATGGCATTATTACCATCACCACCTAACCATGGTACGGCAAAGGTTCTGGCATATAATAAGGCACCGAAAAATGCCGCAAAAAACATCACCTCCGAAAAGATGAACCAACTCATCCCTTGACGGAATGAATTATCCATTTGGTGGCTATATTTACCCGACATTGACTCGTTAATCACATTATTAAACCAGCCAAACATCATATAAATCACTAAAGCGATGCCGGCTATTAAAATGTAACCACCAAATCCTGATTCGGCATTTTTAATATCGGTAACATAATTAGCTGCCCCAACGGCTATTAAGAACAAAGCCACAGCCCCGACAATCGGCCAATGGCTTTGCGCGGGTACATAATATGTTTCATATTTTTTTGTTGTCATAACTATTCCCCTGTGTTTAAAGCGCTAACGCCTATGTTTCAACCGAACTAGTGATGTCGTATAAAGTATAAGACAAGGTAATCGTCGTCACTTCTTCAGGCAATTCAGTATCAACATAAAACTGTAATGCCATCTCAACATCTTCTTGTGCTTTTAATGGTTGTGAGTTGAAACAAAAACACTCTATTTTTTGAAAATAAACCGCTGCTTGCCCAGGTGAAACCGACGGTACAGCTTGACCTACAATAGCGTTAGGCGATTCATTTTTTGCATAAAACTTCACTAATTTCATTTCACCGGGATGAACTTTTATTTCATTAACCATCGGCTCAAACTGCCAAGGAATGCCTTTAGCGGTACGGCTGATAAACTGCACCGTAATGGTACGACTTTCATCAATACCTGCTTCATTGACATTGGCAGCTGTCGTCGATGTTTTCCCGTTCAAGCCAGTGATATCACAAAACACGTCGTATAAGGGTACTAAAGCAAAACCAAAGCCAAACATTGCAAAGACCACTAAGACCAATTTTTTCACGGTGTTAGCTGTATTTACCTTGTTATTTTCTGGCGTTGGTTGTTGCTCAATACTCATAAACGTTTACCTGTTAATCTATTTTCGGTGGTGTTTCAAACGTGTGGTATGGTGCAGGGCTAGGCACTGTCCATTCTAATCCTTCGGCACCATCCCAAGGCTTAGCTTCTGCTTTCTCGCCACCCTTAATACATTTGATCACCACGGCTAAGAAAATTAGCTGTGATAAGCCAAAGGCAAAACCACCAATACTGACCCACATATTAAAATCAGCAAATTGTAATGCATAGTCTGGGATACGACGTGGCATACCCGCTAGACCTAAAAAGTGCATCGGGAAGAACAGCAAGTTCACTGAAATCAGTGAGCACCAAAAATGCGCTTTACTTAATTTATCGCTGTACATATTGCCGGTCCATTTTGGTAGCCAGTAATAGGTACCCGCAAAAATCGAGAATAATGAACCCGTTACTAGCACATAATGGAAGTGCGCCACCACAAAATAAGTATCATGGTATTGGAAATCAATCGGCGTCATTGCCAACATCAAGCCTGAAAAGCCGCCGATGGTAAATAAGATAACAAAGGCAATGGAAAACAGCATAGGCACTTCAAATGACATTGAACCACGCCACATTGTCGCTACCCAGTTAAAGACCTTAACCCCTGTTGGCACCGCAATCAGCATGGTGCAATACATAAAGAATAATTCACCGAATAATGGCATACCGGTGGTAAACATATGATGCGCCCAAACAATAAAAGAAAGGAACGCGATCGATGCGGTCGCATACACCATTGAGCTATAACCAAACAGTCTCTTACGTGCAAATGCTGGAATAATTGTCGATACAATACCGAATGCAGGTAAGATCATGATGTAAACTTCTGGGTGACCAAAGAACCAGAAAATATGCTGGAACATGACCGGATCGCCACCACCAGCGGCATCAAAGAAACTGGTGCCAAAGTAGGTATCAGTCAGTAGCATGGTTACTACACCCGCCAACACTGGCATAACGGCAATCAATAAATACGCAGTAATGAAAAATGTCCACACAAACAGTGGCATTTTCATATAGGTCATACCAGGAGCACGCATATTCATGATGGTCACGATAACGTTAATCGCCCCCATAATTGACGATACACCCATAATATGTACAGCAAATACAAAAAACGCGGTGCTACCATTTGAATAGGTACTAGATAATGGTGCGTAGAACGTCCAACCAAAGTTTGGGGCGCCTGAATCCATAAAGAATGAAGACAATAAGATAGCAAACGCAAAAGGCAGTATCCAAAAGCTCCAGTTATTCATGCGAGGCAATGCCATATCCGGCGCGCCTATCATCATTGGGATCATCCAGTTAGCAAAACCGGTAAAGGCTGGCATGATTGCGCCAAACACCATGATCAAACCATGCACTGTGGTGAGCTGATTGAAAAAATCTGGCTCCATTAACTGCAAACCCGGCTGAAATAATTCAGCGCGAATGCCCATGGCTAACGCACCACCAACCAACAACATGATAAATGCAAACCAAAGGTATAAAGTACCAATGTCTTTATGGTTAGTGGTATATAACCAACGTTTAATACCCGTCATTTTATGATCGTGATGATCATCGTGCTCATGCGAGTCGTGAATAGCTTCTGTAGTCATTATTCTGCCTCCCTACTTAGCACTTGCAGCAGCAACGTCTGCGGGTTGGACAACATCACCGGTATCATTACCCCAAGCATTTCGCTCAAAGGTAATCACCGCGGCAATGTCAGTGTTAGATAATTGGCCACCAAATGGTGCCATTGCTGGATTTTTCTTACTGCCATTCACCACCATATCAATGTGCGCACTGATATCTCCAGTGGCAATCGCACTGCCTTTTAGTGGTGGGAATGCCGGCGGTAAACCAGCCCCTGTAGATTGATGACAAGCCACACAAGCTGTGTTGTAAACTTGCTCACCTTTGGTCATCATTTCTTCAAGCGAGTATTGTTTATTGATATCTTCTTCTGGCATTGCTTTTGAAATAGTCTCAGAAACTTTATCAACCGCATCTTCTACCACTTTTTTAGCTTCGGAAACCGCAGATTGTACAGCCCCACCGCCAGATATCGCCTGTACATCGGCTGCTTGTACCGCATCACCAGTATTATTACCCCAAGCATTGCGCTCATAAGTGACAACAGCAGCGATTTCTTTCAAGCTCAACTGCTTGCCATAGCCTTGCATACCAGTGCCCGAACGCCCATTAACCACTATGTTAATATGTTCTTCAACACTACCAGAAGTTGTCACTGGACTGTCTTTCAATGCAGGGAATGCCGGCGGCAAACCTAAACCTGTTGGTTGATGACAAGCGGCACAGTGTGCGGTATACGTTGTTTCACCTAACTGCATTAACTCATCCATTGATAGCGATGCATTTAAAGAAGCCGCTTCTGCTGCTTTTGCATCAGCAATCAACTGAGCTTGCTCAGCAAGCCATTTGTCAAAGTCAGCTTCAGACTTAACTTCAACAACGACTGGCATAAAACCATGATCTTTACCACATAATTCAGCACACTGACCGCGATAAATACCCGGTGTCGGCACATTGGTCCATGCTTCATTAATAAACCCTGGGTTAGCATCTTGCTTGACGGCAAAAGCAGGCACCCACCATGAATGAATAACATCATCTGAGGTCATCAAAAAGCGTACTTTTTTGTTAGCAGGGATCACCAGTGGTTTATCAACTTCTAAAAGGTAATGTTCCCCTTTATCGGTTTTAGTTCCTTGCTGGTTTTCATATTGTTCACGCGGTGTAGATAATACCGAATAGAACTCAATGTCATGATCAAAATACTTATAATGCCACTTCCATTGAGAACCCGTGATTTGAATGGTTAAATCAGAATCTTCATTATTCTCCATGGCGATCAGTGTTTTTGTTGCTGGTGCTGCCATGGCAATTAAAATGAGAATGGGTATCACGGTCCAAATGATTTCGACCTTAGTGCTTTCATGAAATGTTGCCGCCTTTGCCCCTTTTGATTTGCGATGGAATATCATCGACCAAATCATCGCGCCAAAAACGACAATGCCAATGGCGGTACAAATATAAAGCACAAACATATGTAATCCATATACTTCGTTACTTATTTCTGTCACACCCTTGGTAAGGTTTAGCTGCGTTTCTGCCCAAGCTATATTAGGAAGAATCATCCCTAATAATAGCCAACTTAGGTTACGTCTACTCACTCGACATCTCCTCCACCCTTTAAGTGCAAAAACTTGTAAAACACATAACCACTGCATTGATCACATACGTTTTTGCGAATTTATTTTATTATTTTTCTGACGATTTTTTCATCAGTCAAAAACTGACCTTATTATTCTATTTTGTTCACTTTCTACTCTAGAATTACTTAAATATTGATCTAGGTCAATTTATAATTTATGACATATTTGATAAAAAAACCAATAATAACAATAGAGTAAGGACTCTAAAAAATAAAATCGCCCATTTTAAAAGGGCTATAGCAGATGTTTAAATATTGAGCAACAGCTCTAAAAAAGTGACATATGTCACAAAAAACATTGATTATTTATCGAGCAAGTTAAAGTTAACTATGAAAGATAAACCGAGGAAATGATAATTATTCTTAGGAATATAAGAATTAGCTGTTGGTTTTTTAACCAAATAGAGAAATGAGAGACTTTCAACAATCACCTTGTTGAAAGTCTAAAGAAATTGAACTGTGCAATTTACATCCAATCTGCGTTACGAATAACCCCTACAGCAAGACCTTCCACATTAAAATGCTGAGTAGTTAAATCCACTTTAATTGGAGCAAAGTCGTCATTTTCGGCATGTAAGTAAACAATATTACCTTCACGTTTAAAGCGCTTTACTGTGACATCGTCCTCAACACGGGCAACAATGACTTGACCATTTTGGATATCGGTTGTTTGATGCACAGCCAATAAATCACCATCAAGTATGCCAATATTTTTCATACTTTCACCATTAACTCTCAAGAGATAATCCGCAACGGGATGAAATAAATTACCATCAATTTGGTATCTATCTTCAACATGCTCTTGGGCTAATATCGGCTCACCAGCAGCAACTCGCCCTATTAAAGGGAGTCCTTGTTCTTCAATCGCCTCTTCGGCTAAACGAATGCCACGTGAAGTTCCCGCTAACATTTCAATATACCCTTTTTTAGCAAGGGCTTTTAAGTGTTCTTCAGCAGCATTAGCGGATTTAAAACCAAAAAATTCAGCTATTTCTGCTCTTGTAGGTGGCATCCCCGTTTCAGCAATTTTTTCTTTGATCAGATCAAAGATTTGCTGTTGACGCGGCGTTAATGGACGTAAATCAGACATTTGGCACTTCCTGTAAGTTTGCACAGCATTACTGTTATTGTATACAGGCTGTAAATAATCGCAAGTATTAAAGTAACGTTTACAACGCTTTTATCTCGAACAAAAATTAAACAGTAAAGATCAACATGCTCTAGTGTAACTATTTTATCCTGTGCCGTTTTTTCACCAACTGACTAATTTACAGTCAAAGGGATTGGTACTGCATAGCTAAAAAGCAGATAAAGATAATCAAAAGGGTAAATTTTGCTTGTCAAGCAGCCTAAAAATACAATACAATCCACGCGCCTTAATAAGAGGCGCCTTAAGTAATATCAGTGGTGGCTATAGCTCAGTTGGTAGAGCCCCGGATTGTGATTCCGGTTGTCGTGGGTTCAAGTCCCATTAGCCACCCCATTCTTCTACTTCCTCAAACCTTTCTTAACTATTTATTAGCTGAGTAATTTCACGCTTCTAGCAATACATAAATAAACATGTGAAATTGTTTATCGGCGAACAATCTCTTTCCTGCTGAGTTGAAATAACCAAAATGAAAGATTTGACAATCTATTTATTCACCCGCAAACTGGAAGCGCTTACAAAATAAGTTTTACCTATCTATATAAGTAGTTTTTACTGTGTACTCAGGATAACTACGATCTATTTCAAAGTTGTGTTATTAACATGGAAGGACATTCAAAATGGAAATACTTAAAAACACTTTGTATCTTGTTATTTGCTCAATCGTTTATTTATTTGTTCACGCTTATTTACTTGCTGAGTTTAGCGGGTTTTTCTTAGAGGTTTTACCCCTAGAAGGCAAGGCTGGATTTGAACTCTATGGATTATTAAGTATCGGTCATTTGCTAGCAACCATCCTAGCGGCAATACTGGTCAGTATTTTAATTTCTTATCATTTCAAACAAAAGTTTTTTCTCGTCGGTTTGATAGTGGGTCTATCAAGCATTTTGCTTATTTCAACATTTGAAGTAGAAAGTGGTTGGCCATTAGCTGTGATGATAAAAGACACCTTACTAGTAGTGTTTACCCCCGCCATAGTAAGTCATTTTCTTGCAAAAATTTCATATTTTAAGAAACTACCAGACGCTTCATAATAAACTCAGTGCACAAACTATTGTTAGATTATTGGCAGTGATAATTTAATTCTCTGGCTAAACTGCTAGAGAAGTTACTGCATCCTTTCCACATCGAGCTTTCATTGCCACGATCAAATATTGTAGAGATGAATCAATAAATCCCACTATTATTGTTGTTGTTCCACCTTTCCCTGTTTAGAATCCCAGTTAAACGCTTATTGTGACTTTGCAATTTAAGGCCATTAAGTTAAATACGAATACATAATAATAAACAAATTCATCACACAAATTGGTACAACTATGAACAAACATTTATACGCGCCGATTGCCCTAGCAATTAGCTTGGCAACAATTGGCTGTCAATCTAGCGACATACAACACACGACAACAACAGAAAGTGTACAAACGGCCACACAAGGTAATCCTTTTTTTGCGCCATTTGATACCCCTTACGGTATGCCTGATTTTGCCAATATCAAAAAATCTCATTATTTACCCGCATTCGAACACGGCATTGCAGAAAATAAACAAGAAATTGAGCAAATTGCTAACAATACAGCCGAAGCAACATTTGAGAACACCATTGAAGCCATGGAAAAATCTGGCGACTTTTTAGATAACGTCACCAATGTGTTTTATGGTTTAACTGGCTCTATGTCAGACAAAAAAATGCGTGCTATTTCGAAAAAAGTATCTCCAATGCTATCAGCGCTGCGTGACGATATTGCATTGAATGACAAATTATTTGCTCGCGTTAAAAGTGTTTACCAACAAAAAGATTCACTGAACCTGCGCACCGACCAAAAAACACTACTTGAGAAAACCTATAAAGGCTTTGTGCGTGGCGGTGCAAATTTAAATGAGGCTGACAAACAAACTTTACGTGATTTAAACAGCCAGCTCAGTTCTTTAAGCCTTAAGTTTGGTGAAAACCTACTCAACGAGACCAATAGTTTTGAAATGGTCATCGATAACCCTGCCGATCTTGCTGGCTTGCCTGATGATATTATTGCTGCGGCCGCCACTACTGCACAAGAGAGAGGCCATAAAGGTAAGTGGGTATTTACTACACATCGTCCTAGTAAAAACCCGTTTTTAACCTATTCAACAAACCGTTCACTGCGTGAGAAAATCTACAAAGGTTATATCATGCGTGGCGACAATGATAACGCCAATAACAATCAAGCAATTGCCGCTAAAATGGCCAGCTTACGTTTTCAAAAAGCACAGCTGTTAGGCTATAAAACCTATGCTGATTTTGTCTTAGAAAGAGCAACCGCAAAAACACCAGAGAACGTATTTAAGCTGCTTGATCAGGTATGGCCGGCAGCACTTAGCAAAGCACAAGAAGAACGCGATGACATGCAAAAAATGATCGATGCCGAAGGCGGCGAGTTCAAAGTTGCCGCATGGGATTGGTGGTATTATGCAGAAAAAATTCGTAAAGCTCGTTACGACATTGATGAAAGCCAAACTAAGCCTTATTTTTCCTTAGAATCTACCTTACAAGGCGTGTTTTACACCGCAGAAAAACTCTGGGGTGTTACTTTTAAAGAACGCTTTGATCTACCTAAATACCATGAAGATGTGAGAACCTTTGAAGTATTTGATAAAGATAGTTCATTCGTTGGTATTTATATGACTGACCACTTTGTTCGAGAAAGTAAGCGCGGCGGTGCATGGATGAGTAGCTTCCGTAAGCAATATCGCATGTATGGCGAAGAAGTTACCCCTATTATTTATAACGTCCTCAATTATCCGCGTCCGATCGGAGATCAACCCACACTATTAACCTTCTCGCAAGCCTCAACGTTATTCCATGAATTTGGCCACGCGATTCAAGGCTTGTTATCAGACGGCTATTACCGTTCGCAAACCGGTACGGCGTTACCTAGAGATTACGTTGAATATCCTTCACAAGTCATGGAAAACTGGATGACAGAGCCAGAAGTACTGGCTAATTTTGCCAAGCATTACCAAACAGGTGAGGTGATCCCACAAGCACTAGTTGAAAAAATTCAAGCATCAGGCAAGTTCAATCAAGGGTTTGCTACCACAGAATATCTAGCGGCAGCTTTACTTGATATGAGCTGGCATTCATTACAAACCGCCGAACTACAAGATACCAATGCGTTTGAGCGCAAGGTAATGAAAGAAATTGGCTTAATTGATGAAATCGCACCTCGCTACCGAACGGGTTACTACTCACATATTTTCGCCGGCGGTTATGCCGCAGGTTATTATGGCTATATTTGGTCAAATATTTATGATGCTGATACTTGGTTAGCCTTTAAAGAAAATGGTATTTTCGACCAAGAAACCGCACAAGCCTATCGTAAATATGTCTTAGAGCCAGGCGGCATGGAAGATCCTGCCGTGATGTATCGTAAATTTAGGGGGCAAGATCCTGACGTAGCACCATTATTAGAACGTCGCGGACTCACCACAAAGTAGTCTGTTTATCATCTCCAAGGTGGCCAAATGGCCACCTTTTCTTTTTTAATTTTCTCTTTCAGCCATTGGTAATTTATTCAGATAGGTTCATAATTGCTGCTTAGATTAAATCAATAATAAGAGCATCATTATGAGTGAACAATTTATCAAATCTCGAGCAGCAATCGCTTGGGGTCCTAATCAACCGCTAAGTGTTGAAGAAGTCGACGTAATGTTACCTAAAGCGGGTGAAGTGTTAGTCAAAATTGTTGCCTCAGGGGTTTGCCATACCGATGCATTTACCCTCTCAGGGGAAGATCCCGAAGGCATATTCCCAGCAATTCTTGGTCATGAAGGTGGCGGAATCGTTGAACAAGTAGGCGAAGGCGTTACCAGTGTTAGCGTTGGCGACCATGTGATCCCTTTGTATACGCCAGAGTGTGGTGAATGTAAGTTTTGCTTGTCGGGTAAAACCAATCTTTGTCAGAAAATCAGAGAAACACAAGGTAAAGGCTTAATGCCTGATGGCACTACCCGCTTTTATCAAAATGGCAAGCCTATTTACCACTATATGGGCTGCTCTACCTTTTCTGAATACACAGTATTGCCTGAAATATCACTGGCAAAAGTTAATCCTCAAGCGCCATTAGAAGAAGTCTGCTTATTAGGCTGTGGTGTCACAACCGGCATGGGCGCTGTAATGAATACTGCAAAAGTTGAAGCGGGTGCAACTGTGGCCATCTTTGGTTTAGGTGGTATCGGTCTATCTGCGGTGATCGGCGCTAAAATGGCACAAGCTAAGCGTATTATTGCCATTGATATCAATGAGAGTAAATTTGAATTAGCAAAACAGCTCGGCGCAACTGACTGTATTAACCCAAAAAATATCGACCAGCCCATTCAAGAGTATATTGTTGAATTAACCGATGGTGGCGTTGATTACTCTTTTGAATGTATTGGTAATGTTGATGTAATGCGCTCAGCGCTAGAGTGCTGCCATAAAGGCTGGGGTGAATCTATCATCATTGGTGTCGCTGGCGCTGGTCAGGAAATTTCCACCAGACCATTTCAATTAGTCACTGGTCGAGTATGGCGAGGCACTGCATTTGGCGGTGTTAAAGGGCGCAGTGAATTACCTGAATATGTTGAGCGTTATTTAAATGGTGAATTTAAACTACAAGACTTTATCACCCATACCATGAAGCTTGATGATATTAATGAAGCCTTCGAGCTCATGCATCAAGGTAAAAGTATTCGCTCTGTTATTCATTATTAACACCATTGGATAGACCATGACCTATCAAGTACTCAATAAACACAAAGTCTTTGACGGATGGTTGCAGCAATGCAGCCATCAGGCAAATACCGTTAACTGCACCATGCGCTTTTCCATTTTCTTGCCCTCTTCAGCCAGTCAAACCAATAAGGTACCGGTACTTTATTGGTTATCTGGCTTAACCTGCACCGACGAAAATTTTATGCAAAAAGCAGGGGCATTAAAAATGGCGGAGCAACTGGGTATGGCAATTGTAGCGCCCGATACCAGCCCACGAGGTGACAATGTGCCAGATGATGAAAATGCAGCCTATGATTTTGGCTTAGGTGCTGGTTTTTATGTCAATGCCACACAAGCTCCTTGGCAACAACATTATCAGATGTATGATTATATTCGGCACGAATTACCCACCTTAGTTGAGCAACATTTTCCGGTCACACAACAACGCGCCATAAGCGGTCATTCAATGGGTGGCCATGGCGCACTCGTACTCGGGCTACGCAACCCTGAATTTTACGCGTCAATCTCAGCATTCAGTCCAATCTGCCATCCTATCGATTGTCCTTGGGGGCAAAAAGCATTGAGTCAGTATTTAGGCGAAGATAAAAATATGTGGGCACCATTTGATGCCTCTGAGTTAGCTAAACAAGCCACAAAATCACAACCAATATTAGTGCACCAAGGGAGTGATGATCAATTTTTAACAACTGAATTGAAACCGCAAGCACTGATTGAAGCGGCTAAAAGTAACAACTTACCATTAACCTTTAATATGGTAGCGGGTTATGATCACAGTTATTACTTTATCAGTAGCTTTATTGAACAACACTTAGTTTTTCATCATCAACTCCTACTTAATAACAAATAATTAGGCCTATTAAAGGTAAGCGATTGTGTATTATCAATCGCTTACCATTTACAGAAAAGATGCCTGAGCCTGTAATTAAAACGAAGTTTTTCGTATAAAAACACCGCATATTTTACCTAAAAACTTGCTAGCAATTTGTAAGACATTTGCCATTAAATTCACTTTTTCACCCTAAAAAACACAAAACAGATAAATTAAATTCTTAGCATTAACAATTAGTTACATGATAAATATGAAAAAACCTCTATTTTTATCACAATTGTTACTTGTTTGTTAAACTCACTGCTGTAAAGTATTGGCTAGCTACTCGGTAGCATTTACATAAAAAGGAATGTCGTTGCACGGAAAGCATACATATTCAATGAGTTGAATATGACTTTATTCGAATAAGGATGATTACCTTAAATTTACGGAAGAATACTAATTCAACAGTTCAGGAAATACGGATAGCTTAAGAAAGCGTTAGGATGACCGAGAAAAAGAAAACAGGAAGATAATAATTACAACAGGAACAATACTTCTAACAGGGAGCGTGCTAATTAGTTAGGATAACTATTTAAGAATTGGAACTATTATTGTGTGGAATAACCACACTGTATTCTCCTCAAACGATGGCTAAGCCATCGTTTTTCTTTTCTGGTCAATAAAAAATCGCTTTATCTGGCAATCGCACTAACCATTCTGATAAAAGTAACGTAAAATAGTCAGCAAAATTTATATTAAGACTTTGCTGCTATGACACGTAAGAAAAAATCAAGAAAGCCTGGCGTTGCCCCCGTAAGTGCTAAAAAAGACGATAAGACTTCCATCTCCCATGATAAAAAACCAAAAAAACATAAAGGAAAAAAGTCAGGATCTCGTCAATTAGAAGCAAGTAACAAAAAGCAAACTAGTGATACGTCTGCATCCAAAAAAGATCCAAGAATCGGCAGCCAAAAGCCAATTGTGTTAACCAAAGCTACTCAACCGCAGAATAAATCTGTTAAAGCCGCTAAAACGCCGGAAAACAAAGTGGCTCCTATTAAAGTGGTTGATAACAGTGAAGCATTAAAGCAAGAACTTTATGCCATTGAAGACGATCAACAACTACAATCGATAATTGCTAAACAAGAACAAGAAATTGCCCTAACTGAGCAAGAAGTTGATTACTTCAACGAAAAAATGGACCGTCATCAGTGGCTAACCACTCAATTAGGTTGGGATGAAGAAGAAGACATCACAGAAGCAGCACCAAAGAGCGACACTGATGAAGACGCGTTATGGGATAAGTTAGACAACAACCATTTAACTGATTACGAGTAACAAACTCAGATGTTTGATAATTATTGGCCTTATCTTATCGTTATTGGTGTGCTGATCATTACAGTACTCGCTAGTTATGCAATAAAACTGCTTAAGCAGCTAAAAGCACAAACCAATCAGCAAAAGCAATTAGCCGAGCAAAAACAGCAAGCATTAAAAACTCATGACAAAAAAATCTTAGATAGCGTTGTGATCATTGTCAGAGCGATGAAAGAAGAGCAATGTGATATCTCTGAGGGATGTTGGCGACTGGCGGTATTGCTGGACTCTTTAAAGACGGTAAACGACCTAAGTGTGCAATTTCCTGCTATATTTGAGTTATATAGTGCAATAAAACATATGCCAATTCTTGAAGCACGTAAAAAGCTTAGTAAGCAAGAACGCATGAAATTCGATCTCGAGCGAACTAAGATAGAAGCGCGTTTACAACCTTCAGTTTTTCAAGCAGTTGATCATTTGCACAATTATGCGGTAGAAAAGATCAGCGCATTATCGCAGTAGCTGCTCTGTTCTGCCTTCTTGCAGAAGTAGGAGCAAGCTATGACACAAGAGTTAAAGCAACAATTCACTGAACGTATCATCGAATTACAGCAACGCGTTGAAGCAATTCATCAAGACTTTGCCCAAGGGCGCGATGCTGACTGGTCAGAGCAAGCCGGTGAACGCGAGAATGACGAAGTACTGAATGCTCTTGAATCTGAAGCTAAAGTTGAGATTCAACAACTATCATTAGCTTTGAATAAAATTAAACAAGGAAATTACGGCATTTGTGAAGGCTGTGGTGAAGCAATTGCACCTGAACGGCTAAATGTACAGCCCGCAGCGATTAAATGCGTTCAGTGTGCCGAATAAGTTTCAACAATTTGGACAAAAATTCCCAAGCAATGTGACAAAAATCACTTTGCTTGCGCTCGATCAATAACTAATCAACTCCCTTATCTTATACTGCTCAGGTACTTTAGATAAGGAACAAGCATGCAAACCGAGCAATTTTTTGATAGCCAATTATTAAACAAATACAACACCAGCGGGCCAAGATATACTTCTTACCCTACGGCACTTGAATTTAGCGATAAATTTGGCCATGACGAGCTACTTAATGCTATCGAAGCATCGGAAAATAGAGAATTATCACTCTATGTTCATATCCCTTTTTGTCATTCACTATGCTATTACTGCGGCTGTAATAAAGTGATCACCCGTCATCGTGGTAAAGCTGATACTTACCTTGAATTTCTGGCTCAAGAAATTGCATCTCGAGCGCCATTATTTAAAGACTATACCGTTAAACAGTTACACTGGGGAGGCGGTACACCCAGTTTCTTAACTCACGAGCAAATTACGACACTAGTGACCTTGTTAAAGTCTAAGTTTCACTTTGCTGAACAGGTTGAAATGAGTATTGAAATCGATCCTCGGGAAATTGAATTGGACCTTGCCGATCACCTTTATAGTTTAGGCTTCAATCGCCTAAGTATTGGGGTGCAAGATATTGATGAAAAAGTTCAACAAACCATTAATCGTGTGCAGTCGACTGAGTTTATCGAACAATTTATCGCTCATGCCAAACACGTTGGCTTTCAGTCCATTAATGTTGATTTAATCTATGGTTTGCCGCATCAAACCATTGAAACCTTTACCCGTACCTTAAATAAAGTGCACGAGATGGATGTTGATCGCATTTCACTGTTTAGCTATGCCCATTTACCTAGTCGTTTTGCCGCGCAACGTAAATTACGTGATGAATGGCTGCCAAGTGTTAAAGAGAAGTTTGCCTTAATGAAGCTTGCGATTGAGACATTATGTGGTTTTGGTTATGACTTTATCGGCATGGATCACTTCGCTAAACCAGACGATGAATTATCTATAGCACAGAAAAATGGTACGCTTCACCGTAATTTCCAAGGCTATACCACTAAAGGTAACTGTGACTTACTCGGCTTGGGTGTGTCTTCAATCAGTGCTATTGGCAATAGCTTTAGTCAAAATATTAAAGATTTACAGCCTTATTACAAAGCCATCGACCAACAAGGCCATGCGCAAGTAAAAGGCATTAGCTTAACCCGAGATGACATCATTCGCGGGGAAGTGATCAGAGAATTAATGTGTAATTTATATCTTGATAAAAACATGATCAGTGAGAAATATACTATCGATTTTGATCAGTATTTTGCTGAAGATCTGCCGCTGCTAAATACCTTTATTGATGATCAGCTCATTACAATTAATGAAGATGAAATTATTGTCGATCAAAAAGCACGTTTACTGATCCGTATTATTTGTATGAGCTTTGATGCTTATATGAAACAACATATTAATCAACAACGCTTTTCGCGGGTTATTTAAGTATCCAATTAACCAATGGCACGACTGACTATTGAGCTATGGCTTAGTCGTGCTATTCAAGCTCCCCTAAGACAAATTGCTGGCCTGCACTAGTAAATGCTAACACTTGCTTGTCATTATGCTCAGTCTCTGTGGCTAAATCTGCCCACTGGTAATAGACATTCCGATGCACTTTTGCGTAAAGGTTTCGGCGCACGTTAACGTATAATGTTCCTTCATCACTGAGCTTCATCGGGTGATCTTGGTTAAGCACAAACCTATCACCCAAATTGGTGATTAATTGCATCTGCCTTTTGTCACTATCAAGCCATTGCCATTGTGTGATCAGTAAGGGCGCATCTTCTACGGTGATTTTTACCTTCTCCACCGGTGTCACTAAAAAGTAATCGTCTTGCTCTTTTTTCAACACCGAAGCAAACAATTTAACTAATGCCTGACGCTTAAAAATACTGCCATTGTAATACCAGTCACCATTAGCTTTTATACAGATATCTATTTCACCACAATAGGGAGGATCCCATAACTCTACCGGCGGTAATGACTGTTCATCATCTGATAATTGTGAAATTTGCTGAGATATTTGCTCAATCGACAAGGTAACATGCTCCCATAAGCTGAGTTATTACTAGGGCGTGTTTATCTTTCAAATTTATTTTTGCAGCAAAGATAAACACATCCTAGTAGTTTAGCTTATTCTAACTGCCTTGACTTGGCTAGTGTCTGTTATCTTGCCGTTAAAACTTTGCGATGTTAGCAAGGTGGCAATAACGTAAAATGGGAGGGAGCAGTGAAACCGACACTAAACACCAAATTGGCCGATTTCACTCATGATATTATGCAATTTTCATTTCACGCACGTTATCACTGATCACTAACTCACCTTCAGTCAACGACTGAATTTGTTCAATTGACACACCGGGCGCGTACTCTAACAAATGAAATTTACCTTCTTTAATTTCTAAATAAGCTAAATCTGTCAGTACTTTTTTAATGCAATTTTTTCCCGTCAGCGGCAATGAACAGTTACTTAATAACTTAGATTCACCGTGTTTTGACGCGTGCGTCATAGTGACAATGATATTATCGGCACCTGCCACTAAATCCATTGCACCACCCATGCCTTTAATGAGCTTACCTGGGATCATGTATGATGCAATATTACCGTTTACGTCCACCTCGAATGCACCAAGCACAGTCAAATCAACATGACCACCTCGGATCATGGCAAACGATTCTGCACTGGAAAATATAGATGCACCCGTCGCCATTGTCACCGTTTGCTTACCGGCATTAATTAAGTCAGCGTCGAGTTCTTCCTCGGTTGGAAACTCTCCCATGCCAAGTAAGCCGTTTTCTGATTGCAACATAACGTCGATATCATCAGGCACATAATTGGCCACCAAGGTAGGAATACCAATGCCTAAATTCACGTAATAACCATCTGCTAATTCTTGTGCAACGCGCTGCGCCATTTGTTCTCTTGTAAGTGCCATTTCACATCTCCCCTGTTTATAAACTAGCGCGCACTGTGCGTTGTTCAATACGTTTTTCGAAAGTACCTTGAATCACACGGTCAACATATATACCGGGTGTGTGAATTTGATCGGGATCGAGCATTCCCGGCTCAACAATTTCTTCTACTTCAGCGACGGTTATTTTTCCCGCAGTTGCTGCCATTGGATTAAAATTCCGTGCAGTTTTACGATAAACCAAATTACCATAGGTATCTGCTTTCCATGCTTTAACAATGGCAAAATCACCACGGATACTTTCCTCTAAAATATAATCTCGTCCGTTAAATGAGCGTTGTTCTTTACCTTCTCCAACGGGTGTGCCATAACCCGTAGCGGTATAAAATGCCGGAATACCCGCACCGCCTGCCCGCATTTTTTCAGCCAAGGTGCCTTGTGGCGTTAGTTCTACTTCCAGCTCACCACTCATCATTTGACGTTCAAATTCGGCATTTTCCCCCACGTAAGAAGCGACTATTTTAGCAATTTGATGATCGCTGAGCAGTCGCCCTAAGCCAAAATCATCAACACCACAGTTATTAGAGACAATCGTCAGGCCTTTGGTGCCTTTACGTTTAATCTCCTCAATCAAGTTTTCTGGAATTCCACATAAACCAAAACCACCCGCAATCACTGTCATATTATCAGTGAGGCCAGCCATTGCAGCTTGATAACTGGTAACTACTTTATTAAAGCCTGACATTGTTTTCTCCTATTTTACTGTCCAACCGCCATCTAATACCAAGGCTTGTCCGGTCATGTTTTTTGCTTGTGGGCTTGCTAAAAAGCTCACCGTCGCGGCAATTTCTTCAATATCAATAAATGCCTTCTTCGGCATAGGTGCAAGCATGATTTCATCAATTACTTGTGCTTCACTGATACCATGCTGCTCAGCCTGAGCCGCAATTTGTTTGTCTACTAATGGCGTTTTTACATATGCCGGACAAATGGTATTAATCGTAATATCCGTATCGGAAGTTTCAAGCGCGATGACTTTTGAGAAGCCGATTAAGCCGTGTTTAGCTGACACATAAGCCGATTTAAATGGCGATGCGACTAAGCCGTGAATAGAACCAATATTAATAATACGGCCAAAGCCTTGCTGACGCATTTTAGGTAGTAACGCTTGGCAAGTACGTGCTGGCCCCGTTAGTAACACATCGACAATTTTCTGCCAGCTCTCCATTGGAAAGTCTTCTAAACGTGATACATGCTGAATGCCGGCATTATTAATCAATACATCAATCCGAGTATTAGCCAATGACTGCACCAGTTGTTCGACGTCCTGCGCGTTAGTGACATCTAAAATGAGCCCTTGTACAGATGCACCATCATTCGATAATGTGTTGGTCGCCTCACTCAGTGCTGCTTGATTGATATCAGTAATGATGAGGTTAACCCCCTGCTTGGCTAGTGACTGGGCAATACCGAATCCAATACCACTACCAGCACCAGTGATCAGGGCTGTCATGTCTTTCATTTTGTGCTCCAATTTGAAGATAAAGCTTATGTAGAATATCGATTAATTGTGCAGCAGCTATGCTAGAAACGGTATAGTACTTAAGTACCACAGACGATAGCGCGCAATTGCTCTACATTTATCTTCAATGAAGCTGCACTAAATAGGACAACTATTTCAGTATATTATGCTGTACGCCCCTAGTAACGTGTGATTAATTGGTGTTTAATACTGTGGATATTATTGCCTATGAGCCTTGAAACCGTGAAAATTGCCATTGCAGATGATCATCCGTTATTCCGTACTGCTTTAATTCAAGCGGCAAAAAAATCACTACCGGATAGTCAAATTATCGAAGCAGACTCATTTGAAAGTCTGCTCAAAGTGATCAATGACCATAGCGATCTTGAACTGATTTTCCTTGATCTCAATATGCCTGGAAATGACGGCTTTACTGGTTTAACCCGGATCAGAAACGCTCACCCTGATATTCAAATTGTCATGGTCTCTGCGACCGAAGACCCTCATGTTATCAATAAAGCCATTAGTTTAGGCGCATGTGGTTATATACCAAAATCAGCCGGATTAGATGAGATTTCTAATGCCATTGATGTGGTATTAGATGGTGAAACCTGGCTACCAGCTAATATTGATATTATGGAAGATGAAAATTCGGAAGCTACTGAAATTGCAGAAAAGTTAAGTAAATTGACACCGGCTCAATACAAAGTACTTGATATGATTTCCAATGGCTTATTAAACAAACAAATTGCTTATGAAATGCATATTCAAGAACCCACGGTAAAAAACCATGTGTCTGCTATTTTGCAAAAACTTGCCGTTAATAATCGAACGCAAGCCAGTACCCTGTTTCAAAAACTCAAACAACTGGAGCAATAACCCTCGCAGTCTCAGTCTTTAACTGACATCTACAAATCATAAGTTATTTGTTATAATGAAAAAATGTTAGTGTGAAGATCAACTGCTTTTGTATTACTTACTTTCACTATTATTGCTTTTTTCCAGCATTACTGCCGCTTATGATAAACAAGCGGTAACTGTTTTTTTTTACCATAATAAACCTCCCCTTGTGATTGATATTCAAAAACAACAAGGGCTATATTACGATTTCACTGACTACCTCAATCGCCATAGCGAGCATTTTACTTTTGACGCCGTTCATGTGCCGCGTAAACGTATCGAGCGCATGCTCATTCAGCACCAATTAGAAGGTATATTGCTGGGGGTAAACCCCGTGTGGTTTGACGATAAAGAACAACAAAAATACTTTTGGTCGGCGCCATTCACCGTAGACAGAGATGAGATTGTATCCTTAGCCAGCACCAGTTTTGAATTTACCAATCCCGAATCGTTTATCGGGAAGGTTTTTGGCGGCGTCAGAGGATTTTATTACTTTGGAATTAATGAACTGGTCAAGCAACAAAAATTGCAACGAGTTAACACTGCCAACGAAGTAGACTTATTTTATATGCTGCTTAATCAACGTATTGATGTAGCGGTGATCAGCAACTCAACCTTCAGTTATATGGTGAAAAAAAACAACTGGCAGCAATTATTTCATTTATCCAAAAAACCACACGATATCTACAATCGCAAAGTGCTAGTACCCAAACATTTACCTGAGATTTTTAACGATATTGATGACATTATTGCCACGCTACCAGCTAATAAGTCGTGGTTAAACATATTAAAACAATATCATTAGACTATCAGTTTTTTAATCGCTCTTTTTAGCGCTGCTGGCTTAACCGGCTTATGAATAAAGACGTAGCCATTTTCAACCACTTGCTCATGTATCTCATCTGAATGATCCGCTGAATTGATGATCACAGGAATACAGAGCCCGAGTTGTTGATTAACAAACTGCACCGCTTGTACCCCTGTTTTACCCGCATCAAGATGATAATCAGCAATAATGATGTCCGGTTGCTGTTTTTTACAGCAATCTAATGCTATTTCTTCATCCATGGCAGATTGTGCCTTACAGCCCCACTCTGCTAAACGTTTTACCATTGCTAATAATACCGACTGGTCATTATCTATCACTAAAACATTAAGCTTAGCCAGATCAAGCCGGCTTTTTTGTCGTGAAGACGAGGGGGCCAGCGAAGGTTTAGCCGTAACATTAATAATAGGTAAGCTAATGGTAAAACAACTGCCTTGCCCCTCTGTTGATTGCACACTTAATGATATACCCAGTATTTTACAAATCCGCGAGGTAATCGCTAACCCTAGTCCTAAGCCAACATGATGATCTTCATCCGTTGTATGTCCTATCTGCTCAAAGTCATTGAAGATACGTTGCTGATCAACCGCAGCAATACCAACGCCTGTATCACGGACACTAATGAGTAACTCACTTTCATGCTGCTGAGCAACAACGCAAATTTCACCTTTAGGCGTATACCTCACCGCATTTGATAATAAATTCTGCAATACACGGCGCAATAATGCTTTGTCAGAGCGCGTTCCCAATTGCGCAATGTGCTGGGTAAATACCAACCCCTTGGTTTTGGCAATTAAGGCGTAATCTTGGCAAATAGGTAAGATAAACTCATCAATATAAAAATCTTCAACAAATGGCTGAGTAGTGCCTGCATCGAGCTTGGTCAACTCTAAAATCGAGGTCAATAATTGCTCGGCATTACTCAATGAACGGTGGATATTTTGACTGAGTTCATTTACCTCTTTGCTATCAACCAGTTCCTCTTCTGTTTTCTCGACTAAAATGGATGAAAATAAACTCGCAGCATTAAATGGTTGCAATAAATCATGACTGAGTGCGGCGAAATAACGAGTTTTATTAATATTCGCCTGCTCCGCTTCTTGTTTTGCTGCTTGCAGATGTATATTTAATTGCTGTAAATCCTGAGTACGTTGCGCTACACGGCTTTCCAAATGCACATTAATTTCTTCTAGCGCTTTTTGTGTATTCACAAATTCCGTGATATCTGAATAGGTGGTAACAAAACCGCCACCAGGAAGCGGGTTACCTGACATTTCATACACTTTGCCATTTCGCTGCACACGCTGATAACGATATGATTTGCCTTCCTCTAGATAAGCAATCCGCTTAGCTACTTCTAACGCACTGTTATGCTTAGGAAAAAAACCACGTTTTGCGTTAAATCTTAAGACCTCTTCGACCGGTCGTCCGACAAAAATTTCAGCTTCTGGGTAATCAAACATTTCAATATAACGTCGATTCCAAGCAACCACCCTTAACTCTTTATCGACCACGGAGATCCCTTGCTCAACATTTTGGATGGTCGCTTGTAATAAAGAACGGTTAAACTTTAATAGCTCACTCGCTTCATCAACAATATCAACTACCTCATTGAGCTGAGCATGTCGTCTTCTTTTAGCAGAATCGAGCAAAAGTTTAGCTGATGCGCCACCAATTACCCCAGCCAACTCTTGTTCTGCTTGCTGCTCAAGTTTGACTGATGCGGTATGATGCCAATCAAATGATTGTTGCTGAAAGTGTTGTTGTAATAATTGATCAGCAAATTGTTGACCAAAAAAGCGCACTAACACATGGTGTAATTCTTTAATGGATAATTTCGACGCTAAATGCTGAGTCTCTTTACCGGGGCTATCTTTGCCAATAAAACTATGTGCCTGTAATTGTTCATTAATATCTGGCTGAACAATCAAAGAATAATAAATAAAGACCACAAAGCTGGTGACTAAACTGACGATCACACCATGTGAAATAAACTCTAATTCTAAGCCAAACATCATGGTTGGACGAAGCCATGAGATACCAAGTAAGCCATGTTCAAGCAAGGCATCAATGTTGACCAAATTATGATTTAGTGATGGCAGCAGTAAGGTATAAAACCATAACGACGTACCAACTAAAATACTTCGATAAGCCGCTTTAACATTCGCCCGTCGCCAAATTAATCCTAACAATAATGCTGGTGAAAACTGCGCCACCAAAGACATTGACATCAGTCCTGTCATCGCCAGCAACTCGGCATTAGAGGTCACCTGATGATAGGCATAGGCCGCCAGTAAAATCACGACGATGGTGATACGACGAATGATCAGTAAAGTATTTGGACTCAAGCGTTGCTGTTGTTGTAAGCCGCTCTCTCTGACTAACAATTTAGGCGTTACTAAGTCATTTGACACCATAATACTCAACACTATGGTTGCCACTATTGCCATACTGGTTGCAGCCGAAAAACCACCTAAATACGACACAGCCGTCATCCAGTAATTTCCTGCCAACATAGGTAATTGCAACATAAAGCTGTCGGAGCCAATACTGGAACCATCGAATAAAATCAAGCCAGCATAAGCAATGGGTAAAGCAAAGACATTCAACAAAATCATATACAATGGAAATAGCCAACGAGCAGCGTTTAATTCACGTTCGTTATCATGCTCAATAAAAGTCATATGAAATTGGCGGGGTAAACAAAACATCATTAACACCCCCAGCAAGGTTTGAGTCAGATAAACATAGCTCGGTGGTGCACTGATATCTTGTACCGCTTGATTGGTTTCCGCTTGAGTAAATAAATCAGACATGCCATCAAACATGACAAAACAGACAAAAAAGCCAATAGCTAAAAATGTCACCAGTTTTACGATAGATTCAAAAGCGATTGCTAACAGCAACCCGGGATTATGCTCAGAGGATCGAATACGCCGTGTACCAAATAAAATAGCAAAAACCGCTAATGTTAAGGTAAACAAAAGTGTGATATCGATACGACTCAACGCAAATGAATGATTGGTTACGGTATTAAAACTATTGGTAATGGCGCGCAGTTGTAATGCAATATATGGAATGATGGCAAACACCGCAGTAATAGTAATTAAGCCAGCAAGTTTTGACGATTTACCATAGCGAGAGGCAATAAAATCGGCTAACGACGTCAGTGATTGTTCACGACAAATACGTGCAACTTTGAGCACCAAAGGCCAAGCAAAAATAAAAACCAGTATTGCGCCGGTAAAAGTTGGCGTAAACCACCAACCCGTTTGGGCAAATTGTCCGGTAACGCCATAAATAGCCCACGACGTACAATAAACCCCTAAGCCTAAGCTAAAAACTACCGGTTTTAATTTCGTTGAAATCGTGTATTTATCGCCAACAAAAGCAATAGCAAATAATAAAACTAAATAGAAAAATGAAATTAAAACTAGCGCGGAAATCGATAGCATATGAGCTCATGTTTATTATTGGTCTGCATGCATTTTAATCCAATGTTTTGTAAAAGCGAATAGTGCTAAAGTGTGAGCCCTCGCCTTATTTACTAACTTAGACTCTGCGTATGGATAAGTGAAATGCTGCTATGTATGGATTACTGCAACATCGCCTCATCAATAGGAATATATTCATCAGCACTATTGATTAACGAATTGGCTGTTAAGCGTAATACGCCGTATACTTTAGTATGTACTTGATATTTATCCTTAATACTTTGCAGCAATAGATCAAAATCGCCATCACCAGAGAGTAAAACAACTTCATCAACATCAGGTGCAGTTTCCATCACATCGATTGTAATACCAACATCCCAATCACCTTTTGCTGAGCCATCACTTCGTTGAATATAAGGTTTTAACTTAACGTTAAAGCCAATATGTTTTAACGCTTTTTGAAACTTGTGTTGAGCATCATCACTTCGTTGTATGGCATAGGCGTTGGCAATCACAATAACGCCCTCTTCACTCAGCATTTGCCAAAATTTACGGTAATTAAACTGCCGTTGAAAGGCATCGCGAGTGGTGTAATAAATATTTTGTACGTCAACAAAAACAGCTATTTTTTTCACGGCAGCTCCAGTGATTTTTAATCCGTTATACGAGATAAACGGTATAACAACAATGTCGTTTTCTCAATATTTTTAGCCAATGAGGTAATATCAGCCACTTCATCCTTAGTATGTCCGCCTCGACCCATTAAGCCTAAGCCATCTAATGCCATATCAACTTTATTCGCAGCAAAGGAAATATCAGCAGCACCTGCTTTTCTCGGGTTTGCCGCCACAACTTCATTGTAGCCTAAGTCTTGGCTAACTTGACTGTATAATGCTAACAGCTGACGATTGCCAGCACTTGGTGCCATCGGAGGGTACCCTGTTTCAAACTCAATACTTGCTTGAGTATGAGCAAGATTTTGTTTGACAATTGTTTGCATGACTTGTTTGGCGTGAGCCACTTGCTGTGCAGTTAATGCACGCAAATCACCAGACACTGTTACTGTTTGCGCAATCACATTAGATTTACCAAAAACCGATAGAGTTGGTAATTGCGCTTGGTCAATGCGTGTACCGCCTGCAATTACACCTGGGTTAAACGATAAATACTCTATAGAGGATAATTGCTCTCTAAAGGCATTTAATATACGTGCGGCTTCAAAAATAGCGCCAAAGCCTTCTTGTTCAGTAAAAATTTGTGAAGAATGAGCCGGTTTTCCACTCACTTTGAGAGTCCAACCAGTATAGCCTCTGCGGGCAACCATCGCGGTTTTAATGTTGCTGTCACCGTCTTCAAACCCCAACGCGACATCAGCCCACTGACTTGCATCAACAATCGCCTTTTTTGAGAGAGACAGAGGTCTGCCACTACTTTCTTCATCGCCAGTCATCACCACTTTAATGCTGATGTCATCCAATATACCGGCATTTTTCAATGCCCGTATGCTGGCAATAATAATGGCATTACCCCCTTTCATATCGGTGATCCCTGGGCCCGCGATTTCGGTTTCTGAAATTTTGCTAAATTTTTGAAAACTATCATCTTGAGCAAATACGGTATCTAAATGCCCTATCATCAGAACTTTTTTAGCATCAGGATTGTGACTCATATAAGTAGCAACCACATGACCTGCACGATTAAAGGCACTGCCATCATGCCACTTAGCATCAAATCCTAATTGCGATAATTGCCTAAGCATTAAATTACCAACCGCTTTAACCCCATTAAAATTCATCGAGCCACTGTTGATATTTACCGCTTGCTCAAGCTCAGTTAAAGTAGTGTTAAGATTTTGATGAATATCTTGCACCATGTGCTGTTCAACAGCACTTAATGCAGATTGATTCTCTGCACAGACTAAGTTAGGTAACGCAATTATCGAGATAGCAATCCAAAATATTCGCAAACTCATATTAATAATTCCCTGCTAGTATAAATGCACTTATGTTCATTAGCATATTGCGGTAAAATTCGCACAAAACGACAAGTTTAGTGAAAACTGCTAAACTAATAATCCTAATAAAACCGAGTAAAACCAGATGTTAGCATTCCGACAATTTTTCTACTTTCTATTAAATCTACCGATAAAAATTTGGGTAAATTGTAGAATTGTTGCCGATAATGTCCTCGATAATAAACAAGCTAATAACAATAAACCAATCTTTTATGTGGTACGCAATAAATCTGCAAGCGATTTATTGGCGTTAAAAAAAGCCTGTAAGAAACTGCACTATCCTGATCCTCTGGAACAAGTCACCATTGATGGTAAACGTTACGATCGTACTTTTTGTCTTGAACAGCCTAGTCGCCTATTCGGCTCTGCGGGCACAACCAATCAGGCGGCTCAACTTCAAGGAGAAGCAATATTAACCGCGCATCACATCAATAACGCACTCGATGCTCAGTTAATCCCCGTGAATTTGATCTGGGGACGTAAACCCACGGTTGAAAGAAACAAAGCCAGTATTGGTACTTTACTCGCTGATCAGGAGTCTCCCAACTGGCTGCGTAAGTTCTTTATTGTTTTATTTTTAGGACGTAACACCTTAGTGCGCTTCAGTGATCCATTATCGTTTCGTTTTATGGCAGATAAGCATGGTAC
Source organism: Thalassotalea sp. G2M2-11 (assembly GCF_017168195.1). Taxonomy (GTDB): domain Bacteria; phylum Pseudomonadota; class Gammaproteobacteria; order Enterobacterales; family Alteromonadaceae; genus Thalassotalea_E. Next base: position 102,244 of record NZ_JADNYL010000001.1, on the reverse strand, counting down.
CGACGATAAAATAGCCCGTAAATTACTACGCGTTGCTCGTTTTCATTTTTATCGACAAAAAATTGCGGCGACAGGCCCACGTCTAATGCATCGCCAGCAAATGTTTAAAACCTTAATGAAAAACCCATCCATTAAGCGGTTAATTTCAGAAGAAGTCGCCAGTAAAAAAATCACTGAAGAGAAAGCCAAAAAACAAGCGCTCGCTATCATGGACGAAATTGCCGGCGATTATCGTGAATCAATGATCCGTGTGGGCGAACGCATACTGCATTGGTTATGGAATCGATTATATAGTGGTATTGAAGTCAATAATGCCAATACTTTGCGCGAATTAGCTGACGAAGGTCATGAAGTTATCTATGTTCCTTGTCATCGCAGCCATATGGACTACTTACTGCTAACCTACATCATTTATCAACAAGGCTTAGTTACCCCCAGAATTGCTGCGGGTATTAATTTAAATTTTTGGCCGGCAGGACCAATTTTTCGAAAAGCTGGGGCATTTTTTATTCGCCGTAGTTTTCGTGGTAATCGTATGTACTCCACTATTTTTCGTGAATATTTAGGCTTATTGTTTGAACGCGGATATTCGGTGAAATACTATTCTGAAGGTGGGCGTAGTCGCACTGGTAAATTACTTGAGCCAAAAACGGGTATGTTAGCCATGACTATTCAAAGTTTACTGCGTGGTATCAAACGTCCGCTGACGATTGTACCTGTATACTTAGGGTATGAACATGTGATGGAAGTAGGCACTTACCATAAAGAATTAAGTGGTAGTAAAAAGCAAAATGAATCTATTTTTGGTGTATTTAAAGCCATTCGAAACCTGCGTAATTACGGGAAAGGCTATGTTAATTTTGGTACACCGATTAATATCAATCAATTTTTAACTGAGCAGGTACCCGATTGGAAGTCTGCCATTGATGAAGTAGAGCCTCAAAAACCTACTTGGCTAACTCCTAGTGTGAACGTACTGGCAGATCAAGTGATGGTTGCCATTAACAAATGTGCGGCGCTTAATAGCATCTCATTAATAGCCTTGATCCTTCATGCTTCAGAAAATAAAGCCTTATCTCGTCAAGAGTTAGAAGCACAGCTCGACTTTTTCTTAATGATGCAGCGAGATGCTCCATACAGTGATGAACTGACCATTCCTGAACAAAATGGTCAGCAATTGTTATCACATGCAATCAGTTTAAATAAAGTGACAGTCGAACAGGATAGTTTCGGCGATATTATTTCACTAAGCGACTCAGCCGCACTTGAAATGCGTTATTATCGCAATAATGTTCTCCATACCTATATCCTGCCGGCATTAATCTGCCGAATATTAGACCGCACCGCCAAGATCAATCAACAAGATATCATCGAGCATGTCCTTACTCTGATGCCGTTATTAAAAAATGATTTCTTCCTCTGGCAAAATGACGAGCAATTAGCGAGCGCCACCAAACAAATTTTATCGGTATTAGCAGAGCAACAACACGCGAAACAAAGTAAAGCTGGATTTTGGACGCTGGTAGATGATCACAATTCACTGAACAAAATCAAATTACTCGGTGAATGTGTTGAAGAAACATTACTACGCTTAACAATCATCACCACGCTAATCAAACGACTGTCGCCAATTGGCAAAAATGAATTCAGTGAAAAAGTCGTGGCAATTGCTAAGCGCTTATCTGTAATTAACAATATCAATGCCCCTGAGTTCATTGATAAAAAAGCGCAAATGACCTTAATTAATGCGATGCGAGAACACGGATTTATCGCAAGTGATGATGATGGAAAATTAATGGCCAGTAGCACCATAGAAACGCTCAAGCCTAAAGTGCACAACCTAGTTGATATCGCAGTATTACAAAGTATTTTACGTTAATGTTTGTATTTAACGATCACAGGTATTCAACGTAAATCCCAATAAAGACCACTAAGCCAACCCAATGATTATTCAGAAAAGCCTGAAAACAGGGTTGGCGCTCTCTCGTTGCAATTAACATTTGTTGATAACAAAATAAACCGGCTGATATCACCAAGGCCAATTGATAAGGCCAGCCAAAGGCTAAGATTTCCCCAACGCTAAAAAGCAATGCTAACGTCATAAGCTGTAAAAAGCCGATAATCCGCTTGTCGTTTTGACCAAACAAGATGGCCGTCGATTTCACCCCGATTAATATATCATCATCACGATCCACCATGGCATACATAGTGTCGTAAGCCACTGTCCACATTAAGTTGGCAGCAAAAAGCATCCAGGCGACCAGTGGTACTTCACCCATGGTTTCAGCAAACGCCATGATCATGCCCCAGCTAAATGCTGCACCTAATACCACTTGCGGTAAATGAGTATAACGCTTCATAAATGGATAGCTGGCTGCTAACAATAAGGCGATAACCGATAATTGAATAGTATAAAAAGTCAAAGTTAATACCAGTGCCAAGGCTCCACCAATTAGAAAAGCAAACAAACTTAGCGCTTGCTGACTCGTCATAGCACCAGAAACCAAAGGTCGATTCTCAGTGCGTTTTACTTTGCCATCAACATGACGATCGGCATAATCATTGATGACACAGCCTGCACTGCGCATAATAAAAACCCCTAAACCAAAAACAAATAAGTGATGAAATGTGGGAAAACCATCGGATGCTATCCACAATGCCCAAAATGTCGGCCACAATAATAAGTAAGTGCCAATGGGTTTATCCATGCGCGTGATTTGCTTAACCGCATGCCATTTATTTTGCCAAGAGGAAGTTGAAGCTTGGGTCATCAGTTCATACTCTTAGCATTATATGCCGCAGCATGAGGGAGAAATACTTCAGAAACAATTAAAGGTTTATCCGCCAGCATAAAAATTGAACGTCGTCCCCACAATGGTGATGACACCGGCAGTTGGCAATGCTTGGCTAAACTCGCGACGGTTGATGCCTCATCAAATGACGCCACTTCAATTCGTTTACGTACCAAGTTGGGATGAGTAAAAATCACTTGCCCTAGGGGTTGTTCACCTAAATTAGCCAGTTGCTGAGCATCACCGGTTAACGAACTAAGCGGCAACAAACTACGAGCAAATACGCTAGGTTGCTGATCACAATATAAAATCACTTCTCGCACTAACACATCTTGATCAACAGCAACTTCTGCTGTTGCTTCATCAACTGGGCAAGGCAACACTTGTTGTCCCAACACTTCGACACGAAACTCTCGACAATGTTGTTTCAAACGGGCAGTCAGCGAACTGGGTTCTAGCAACCAATCACGCAGATGTTCAGGAAGAGAAAACGATTGTGCATCACGCCAATTCGCGTGTAGCTGCACAGGAAACAGAGTATGTTGATCAGCGTACTTTGTCATTAATTTTTACGAGCCATAACCATTAAAACGGGCGTATGATAACAGTTTTTTTTCATCAGGTGTTGATATTTGCCACGAGGCTTTTACTCCTATTTTACAGCGAGCGACTATTTTATCGTTAAACGAATAAATTAAATGAAAATCTTTGCTAAGATGGCTACAATAACTATCAATAATGACAATATTTATCATGACAATAGGCTAAACAAATATGATCAGATGCGTTATCTTACTGATAATTTTCCTAACAACATTCTCTGCTGCTAAAGCAGCCGATTATGCATATTATGGATTTGAGCCTTCCATTGTCACTAACTATGTCGCTGTGAAAAAGAAAATGGGCTATGTTCGATTAACCGTGGAACTAATGATTGAAAAATCAACTAATTATGAAATAGTTGAACATCATGCACCATTATTACGTGACGCCATTATTACCATTATTGGTCAGCAATCGGAGGCCAAAATTAAATCGATTAATGGCCGACACGAAATTCAAAAATTATGTGAAATAAAAGTCAAAAATTTACTGACCAAAGAAACTGGCAAGCCATTGATTAAAAAGTTATTGTTCACGCAATGGCTCGATAATTAAAGCGTTACTCCTATTCACTTGCTTGGCGAGGAGAAAACTTAAGCCAAGCAAGTAAACAACCCACAATTAAACCAACTAGATGCGCTGTATTGGCAACGTTAACGGGTAGCATATCAACAAATCCCAGCAACAACCAAAAGAGCAAGAAGCCGATAATGGGTCGAGATAACTGTAAGCCTTTTTCAGGTGCTAACCAGCCTGCCCACCATACATAACCAACCACCCCATATACCACACCCGATAAACCGCCAAAGTTTGGACCCGATACTAAAAACTGCGCAACATTTGATAATATTCCTGAGATCAAAAAGAGTTGCAACAACTCAAACTTACCTAAGCGTTGTTCGATATCGCCGCCTAATTGCCACCACCACATAGTATTAAAGGCAATGTGTAAAATGGAGAAATGGAAAAATACCGGACCAATCAACCGAATTGGATTGTCAAAAAATGCTTGAACAGATAACTGCTCAAAGAAATGTATGCGCTCAAAAATGGCCAACTGCCATCCCATGATACCGGCAAGATAAACTGCCCAGCACAATGCAAAAATGGTTAAAGTCACTAAGCCTGCATGGGCAAGAAACTGGCGCTTAAAAGCCGTCCACAATGATGGTGCATGACCAACCACATCCGTTGTTTGCCCACTTTGCCATGCTGCACTTTGGTATTTAGCATCATAAGGGTTTTCAATAAATTGCTCGAATAACTCTTTTGCTTGCTGCCACTTATCAGATTGACAATAAATAACAAATTGCTGATCTTGCTGATGAACTTCAGCCGCAATGTCATTATTAATTAAATAATTAGCAAACAATAACGCCACATTATGCTGCGATACGCCAACCAGCGCAGTTAAATCCATCGAGCTCATTATGCACCCTTTTCAATATGCTCAGGGTAATGTAATTGCCAATCAACAAAACCGCCATCAAGGGAGTAGACATCAGTAAAGTCCTGGCTTGCTAAAAACTGCGCAGCTTGCTGACTTGAATTACCATGATAGCAACACACCACAAGCGGCGCGTCTAGATCAGCTTCGCGTATAAAGTCGCTGATATTATCATTGGTTAAGTGAATTGCATTTGGAATATGGCTTGCTTGAAAAGAAGCCGGATCTCGAATATCAACAACTACATGGCTCTGCTCTGCTAACACTGCATATAATTCATTAATATGCATATGTTTAAAAACCACTTCCGTCATGATTACTTACCTCAACGTTGAAAACAAAAACCATAAGCGTATTGCTTATATTACTGGCTATTGTACGTCAAACTGGGGTGGGTTGAGTAGTCATTTGAGTAAGCATGAGCGATTGGTAAAGAGATAGCAGCCTAATATCTAAGTATTAGGCTGCGTTTAGCAGTTATTATGCTCTGACTTGCCCATCACCATAGACCACAAATTTTTCAGTGGTGAGTGATGCTAAGCCCATAGGACCGTAGGCATGTAATTTACTGGTAGAAATACCAATTTCTGAGCCTAACCCTAATTGCCCACCATCAGAAAATCTTGATGAGGCATTCACCATTACAACAGACGAGTTAATCTGGCGAATAAACTGCTGAGTTCGTGAAGTATCTTGGCTCACTATGACCTCAGTGTGATCAGAGGTGTATTCATTGATATGACTAACCGCGTCATCAAAGCTTGCCACCACTTTAACCGCAATTTCTTGCGCCAAGTATTCTGCATGATAATCCTCTTCACTAGCGGGCTCTGCTTGTTCAAAATACGGTAAGCTTTGCGCACAGGCATGCACTTTTACTTGTGCTGCATCTGCAAGAGCCTTTGCCGCTAACGGTAAAAATTGCTCGGCAATCTCTTGATGCACAAGTAACGTTTCAATTGAATTGCAGGCACTAGGTCGTTGAGTTTTACCATTGATTAGAATATCAACTGCTTTATTGAGATCAGCTGCTTTATCAATAAATAAATGACAAACCCCTTTAAAATGCTGAATCACAGGGATCTGGCTGTTTTCAGTGACATAGCGAATCAAGCCTTCACCCCCACGAGGGATGACCAAATCGATAGTCTCACGCTGTTTTAATAACTGCTCGATAACGCCACGGCTAGTATCTGGGATAACTCCCACAATATTTTTATCGATATTCTGCTGTTCCAGTACTTGATGTAAGCACTGTGCTAATGCCAAATTGCTGTGGATAGCTTCTGAACCACCTCGCAAAATAACGGCATTACCTGATTTAATACACAACGCCGCCGCTTCTGCAGTGACGTTTGGTCTCGCTTCATAAATCATCGCAATCACACCCAGTGGGATACGCATTTTACCCACTTGCATGCCATTTGGACGTAGAGATAGGTTACTAATATCGCCAACAGGATCAGTCAGTGTCGCAATTTCACGAATAGCATCACTAATATCTTTAACACGCTCTGGCGTTAGCAATAGTCTATCAAGCATGGCACTAGTTAAACCTTTAGCCTCGCCTGCATCAATGTCTTTTTTGTTTTCAGTAATGATAGTGTCAGCAGATGCTTCAATTGCATCAGCCATTTGATTTAAAAGATTATTTTTTTCAACTGTTGTCAGTTGTGCAGCAACACGGCTAGCAACTTTACTGTTCGCTGCCATGGCTTCCATAGAAAAAGTAGTCATTTTATTACTCTATATTTGGTTAACTTGTACGGTACTTATTTGCTGTATTCTTTCAGGATCACCATGTCATCACGATGTACAATCACATCGCCATAATTATGACCCAGTATCGTATCGATCTCATCACTATGCTTACCCATAATGCGTCTTAGATCGTTGTGGTTGTATAAGCAAATACCTTTAGCAATAATTTCCTTTGTCGTATCATCGAGCAATTCGATAGTATCACCCGCTTGGAAAGTATTACTGACAGATATAATCCCTGACGGTAACAGCGATGCGCCTTTATTCACTAGTGCATCAACCGCACCTGCGTCTAAAGTAATCTGTCCCTGACTCTTTAATGTGTGTTTTAACCAATGTTTCTTTGCAGTAATAATCTCTTTTTCAGCGGTAAAGCGAGTACCTGGATTATTACCCTGTAATAAAGAAGCGAACGTTTCACTCTTGCTACCATTGAGAATATAAGTATCAATACCATGCTCAATTGCTTTTTCAGCAGCTTCAATCTTTGTTTTCATGCCACCTGTAGCGAGGTGACTTCGGCTAGTACCTGCCATGGCATATATTGCATCGGTAATTTCGGTGATTTCAGGCACTAATTCAGCATCGCTGTTCACTTTCGGGTCTTTGGTGTATACGCCATCTATATCACTTAAAATAAACAAGCAATCTGCTTCACACACTTGTGCAACTAATGCAGCGAGGTTATCGTTGTCGCCAACAGCAAGTTCATCGGTTTTGACCGTATCATTTTCATTAACAATTGGTAATACACCATTGGCCAATTGCACATTGATGGTTTCTTTAATGCTGATAAAGCGCGCCCGATCGGCTAAATCACTTTGGGTGATTAAAATTTGACTGCACGGGTTATCAAAAAAACGCTGCCAATTGGCCATCATTTGCATTTGCCCTACAGAGGCCATCGCTTTACGTGTAGTCACAGATAATTCAGGGGAACCGTGATGGATAATACTGCGACCTGCAGCAACTCCACCGGATGAGACGAGTATGATTTCTTTACCTTGGTGTTGACAGTTGGTGATAAATTGTGCGATTGCTAGCGCATACTGACCGCTACAACCATTGCTTGTTGGCGCGATTAACGCGCTTCCTACTTTTATCACCGCTCTTTTAAAATCCATTAATCCTCCATTCTATAAACTTACTATTAGAATGCCTTGATTCAATTATAGATGCAAATAAAGGTCTGACCTTTGTTAGAAAGAATTGTTCTTTTGATTGCTTTAGGGCAATTACAAATGATAGTAGAACATTTTTGGACATTTACTTAGATTAATTGACCATAAAAACAATAGAAAGATTATATTTGATTAGTTGTTAGCCAGTATAATAATGAAAAGTAAAAATTTAGCTGAAAGGGAAAGTAAATCGCTTTATGATACCCTCTATCAATGGGTTAATTATTGTATATATTGCATTATGTTAAGTTTTTTGCCATCAATATTAATTGGGTTCTTGTCTTTTTGTTTATACGCCATCAATACTTTTTTATGGCTCATACCAATCATTTTATTTTCGCTGTTAAAAGCCATTTTACCTTTCCACGGCTGGCGTAAATTTTTTAGTTATTTACTCGATCAAATGGCCAGTAATTGGGTCGCTCTTAATACCATCAACCAAAAAATATTCACCAAAACGAAGATTTCAGTGAATGGTTTAGAAAAATTAGAGAAAAAGCAATGGTATCTTGTTATCGCCAATCATCAATCATGGGTCGATATATTGGTGCTACAACGGGTGTTGCACGGTAAAGTACCTTTTCTCAAGTTCTTTCTAAAAAAAGAATTATTGTATGTGCCTTTTCTTGGTATTGCTTGGTGGGCGTTAGACTTTCCATTTATGAAACGTTATAGCCAAAGCTTTATTAAAAAAAATCCGCACCTTAAAGGGAAAGATATTGAAACCACCCAAAAAGCGTGTCAAAAATTCAAACATAAACCCGTATCTATCATGAACTTTATCGAAGGTACCCGCTTTACTAAAGCAAAACATCAAGCGCAACATTCACCATTTAAGCACTTATTAAAACCTAAGGCTGGTGGCATTGGCTTTGTGATGTCGACCATGGGGGATCAATTAAATAAAGTACTCGATGTCACCATTTACTATCCCAATAAAACGCCTAATTTTATTGATTTCTTATGTGGTAAGATGCAACAAGTGCAAGTCGACATCAACATTACTGATATTGATCATTCCCTCACGGGCGACTACATCAACGACAGAGCACATAAAATTCGCTTTCAAAAATGGGTCAATCAATTATGGCTCGACAAAGATGAGAAACTGGCTAAGCTTCATCAACAACAATAATCAAGGATTAACATGCTAGCGTTTATTTCTTCATGGTTAACTGAACAAGGGGTTTCCTCTGACAACCTAGCACTCGCGACATTGTTGATAGGTTTAGCAATTACCTTAGTGCTATGCGCTCTTGCCTATTATTTTACAAAATATAAGTTACTGTCACTAATTAATCATTTGGTTATGCGTTCTCGCAACCAGTGGGATGATTTAATACTTGAACATAAAGTCTTCGAGCGCATAGCGTTAATCATACCATTACTCACCTTATGGTTTCTTGCTCCGCAACTATTGGCACAAGAAACAATTACCCTCACGATTCTAATTGTTGCCACCAAAGTGGCGGTTGCTTTTCAAGTGGCAAGAACACTTGATGCGATTTTAAATGTGATTAAAAGCTTATCACAACAATCGGCCAGTAAGCGCTATTTACCCCTTAATGCCACCATTCAGGTGATCAAGCTTATCATCTACCTAGTCACCAGTATTTTATCCATTTCATTTATTCTTGATAAGTCACCCATTTATTTATTAAGTGGTTTAGGTGCCTTAACAGCCGTGTTATTACTCGTATTTCAAGACACAATAAAAGGCTTAGTCGCCAGTATTCAAATATCAGCGAATAAAATGCTCGCACCAGGTGATTGGATTGAAATCCCCCAATATGGAGCAGACGGTGATGTCTTAGAAATTGGGCTGAATACCGTCAAAGTACAAAATTTTGATCGTACCGTCACCACTGTACCAACCTACGCTTTGATCAGTGGCTCATTTAAAAATTGGCGCGATATGTTTGCTTCTGGTGGTCGGCGCATCAAACGAACCATCACCATTGATATTTCCAGCATTCATTTTTATCAATCAGATGATATTGAGCGGTTAAGTCAGGTTAAGTTGATTAAGCAGTACTTAATGGACAAGCAGCAAGCAATTACCGCATACAATCAACAAAATGGCATTACAGATAATGATTTGGTCAATCAAAGGCAACTCACCAACATTGGTACTTTTCGCGCCTACATTGAAGCTTATTTACGCCAACATGACAAAGTACACCAGCAAATGACCTGCATGGTCAGGCAATTGCCCGCAACGGCCACAGGCTTACCTTTGGAATTATACTTTTTCAGTAATGATCAGAACTGGGTCAATTATGAAAGCATTCAAGCCGATATATTTGATCACCTTTATGCCATGGTGCCAGTATTTGAATTACGCGTATTCCAGCATCCAAGTGGTGCCGATTGGCGACAACGTTAAATGTTAACGTTGTCGGATAACGCCTTCTTGCATAGTGGTTGCCACTAACTCGCCAGCTTGATTGTATATCTGACCACGTACCAGCCCACGTCCCCCCATAGTGGTAGGGCTTTCCATCACATATAATAACCATTGATCAAAGCGAAATGGACGATGAAACCACATAGCATGGTCTATGGTGGCAATTTGAAAGTTCGGCTGCCAGTGACTCACACCATGGGGGAATAATGCCGTTGGTAGAAAATGAAAGTCTGACGTATACGCCAACATATATTTATGAATGCGCGGATCATCTGGCAAGTTACCATTAGCCTTAATCCACATATGGCAAATAGGCTCAGACTGTTCGGGCTTAATCCAATTATATTGTTCAACAGGGCGTAATTCTATCGGTTTTTCAGATAAAAACTTACCCCTGACATTTTCTGGAATAAGCTGCTGATGATCAAAAATAAAGTCACTAAATGAAGGAAGCTCTTCAGGTCCCTCAACCTTAGGCATAGTATTTTGATGTTCAAAGCCTTGCTCTTCTTGCTGAAAAGATGCAGTCATATAAAAGATAGCCTTGCCATTTTGAATCGCCTGCACCCGACGAGTGTTAAAACTTCGACCATCGCGAATATTTTCAACATCATACACAACTGGCTTTTGTGCATCACCAGGACGTAAAAAATAAGAATGTAAAGAATGAATATGGCGGGTAGATTCGACGGTTTCTTGTGCCGCAGATAATGCTTGTCCCATCACTTGGCCGCCAAACAATGCTTTAAAACCAAGATCTTGGCTTTGACCACGAAATAACCCCTGCTCTATCTTCTCCAGCGTTAACAACGCCAATAAATCATTTAAAACCTGGCTCATAAAAACTCTTACTCTTAGTGCATTTGTTCTAAATTATATAATGCTTACTGTAAAACAAAAACCACATACTTTACCCATAAGCAGATCGTTTTAGTTATTTGCAAATAAAATTCTCTTTTAGTATTATCCGCAGCTGATCATCTATGGTCGATTTTATCAGCGATAGATGTCAAAGGATTATTATATTTACCAATGGGATGGTAGCCTTATTTTTACCCTAACTGCGATAGTAGAGCTATCTTTGTTAGAAATATGGCTTGCCTATTGGAACACTCTAGCGAAACCAGAGCTAGGCAAGTCTAAATGATGGAATTATCATGATTAAGACTAGTGTATATAATTTGACCGTAGGAATGTACGTAGCCAAGCTTGACCGAAATTGGCTTGACACCTCATTTTTTCGCCATTCATTCTTAATAAAAGATCAAAAACTACTCGAACGTCTTAAAACTGAGTGCGACTTTGTTTTTATCGATCCCGCTAAAAGTGTTTCAACTACAAACATCAAACAACAAAACCAAATTGACGCAATTAATGCTGCCAAGCTAGAAAGAAACAAAGCCAAAAAAATACTTGTGCAGTTCTTCGATAAAATTCAACGAGGCGATCGCATTGATAGTCATTTTTTAATAAATTTTATTGGAACGTTCACCAATAAAATATTATGTGAAACAGAATCATACTTATACCTAAACATGCTTGAAGAAAAAGATAATTCACTCGCTGAAAAATCTATTAGGGTATTTGTTTTTTTCTTGGTCTTTGCCAAACATATTGGCGTCAAAAAAACCCAATTGCTAGACATTGCTATAGCGGCCATGCTACATGACGTAGGCATGTTATCGGCGCCTAAAGAACTTCTTAACTCTGCATTTATCAGCAAAAATGAGCGTAAGTATATTGAAAACCATACCAAAATTGGCGTTGATATATTGAAAAAAGAGAACACATTTTCTGAACTCATTTTGAACACGATTAAACATCATCATGAGAATATTGATGGTTCGGGTTATCCAAGTGGCTTAAAGGGCCGGGAAATAAGCTTGTATTCCCGCATGCTTAATATCACCTGCATGTTTGAAGCGTTAACACGAAACCGAGTATACAGAAAAGCTGTTTCCCCAATAGAAGCAATAAAAAGCTTAGTACATAACATAAATACTAAACTTGATCACAGATTAACTCTCAGATTTATCGAAGCTATGGGGCTTTATCCTCCTGGTTCAATAATTTCTCTAAAAAATGATGCGCAATTCAAAGTACTCTCTTATAACCCCAAAACTGGTTATAGCGTTGTAGAGAACAAGCTCACAAATGGAACTCCTGCGCCACTAATCATTCAGGCAAAAGACATTGAACAACTAATAAGCTGTTAATCATTATCAACGGCAGTGCTAACGAAAAAATGAAAGCAGAATTAACTGACATTATCCTATTACTGAGAGGTAGAAATCCATGTGTACGGGTAGCACACAACTACGATGAAGCTTTAACGGGGTACGATATAAGCTTTTTTAACTGGCAAGGCAGCACATATCAGAGCCAGTGCCAAACATTAACTCAGCTCAATTTTCGGTCTAATAAAGACATGATAGAGCTTCGAGATTAAACCAATAGTCTAGGTTCTAATCTTTATTTCATTGAGACTAAATTTTGAGACATCAAGTAAAAAAAAGTAAATATATGCAGAGCAATCTACACTCATTTTTCAGCGATTTAATCATGAAAACCAAAACTAAACATAAGCAAATAGAAAATATTGCCCATTGTGATAAATTGACTAAGCTGATCGATCGTCAGGAGTTTTTAGAACATATTAAACAACGACTCATTATTTCTGCAAAAAATGAATACCAAAGTGGGCTTTTATTTATTGATTTAGACGACTTTAAACAAATCAATAACTCCTTTGGTCTTTCATTTGGAGATGAATTACTAAAGCAAGTATCTGAATGTCTTCGTTCGGTAGTGTGCACTGAAAAACTGAGCTTTAAAATGTCACCTCAAACGTTTGAACTAAACCTTGCGCGCTTAGGAGGAGATAAATTTGCCATTTTTATCCATAAGCTCAAGTCTTCAGAAGACACGATTCGCATCGCGCAAAATATTATATTTGAACTAAAAAAAGGGTTCCTTATAGCAAACAAAAGTATCAATATAAGCGCAAGTATTGGTATTGCAATTTATCCAAAAAATTCCTCAACAACTCCAAATGCCTTATTACAAATGGCAGATGTTGCCATGTATCACGCGAAAGCAAACGGTCGAGGGCTTTGTTACGTATATTCGTCAACAATGAGTAAAAAAATGCGCCGACACCACTACTTGGTTGAAGAAATGCGCTTAGCACTTGCATCAAATAGCTTTACCCTCTCGTATCAACCAATTGTTAACGTAAATAGTCTCGAAATAAATTATTTCGAAGCATTAATCCGCTGGCAGCACCCTATTGAGGGCCATATATCCCCTTCAGAGTTCATTCCTATTGCCGAAGATTCAAATTTAATACTTGAGTTAGGTGATTGGATACTAGATGAAGCATGTCGACAAATGGCCTCTTGGTACAATGCAGGTATGAAAGAAACAAGAATTTCTGTCAATGTCTCTGGTATTCAACTTAAACATCGTTGTTTACACCCATGGGTAATAGCAGCTATTAATAAATTTGATTTACCAGCAAAGTCTCTAATGATTGAAATTACTGAGTCTTGCTTTGTTGACGCATCTCCTGAACTTATTTTACAGTTGGAGAAACTGAGAAATGAAGGCGTCAAAATTGCCATCGATGACTTCGGAACTGGTTTTAGTTCATTATCACTTCTAGCCACTCTACCTGTTGACGTATTAAAAATAGATCAACTCTTTATTGCACAAGCAATACAAAATAACAAATACAATAAAATTTTACGCTCCATCGTGAACATGGCTTCGCAATTGGACTTCAAAATAGTTGTAGAAGGTATTGAACAAGTCGAACAGTATGAACTCATTAAATTATTAGGAGTTTCTTATATTCAAGGATACTTTATAGATCCTCCATTACAGTCACATTATGTAGAAAAAAAACTGTTACAACGTTACACGGAACTACATACATGAACAGGCAGAAATGACTTACTAAGCATACTAAATTTTTACTTCAATTGAACAAAAGCACTGATGACGTTAATACAACACTAACTAATGATTTTAAGTAATTTTCTTCTTGCTACACACTAAGTATACCAATATGACTAATGCATTAATTCCATGTCTTTTTTTGTTGAATTAATAAGCAAAGTAAGATAATGTCCTTGATATAGAAAAATAAAAATAACCGAGGCAGAGACAACAGTGCAAGCAGTATTAGAGCGTGAAGTCTTACTTGAAAGAAGACATTATACACCAGAGCAATCAGTATTATGGGATAAACTATCATTGGCACAAAAATTTGCTGCCAGCAGTTTGTCTCAATTTGGCTACGACTTAGCGTTTATTCGCAACGGTAACTCTGGCAGTATGGCGGTTTTATTACGTGATGGTAACGCTGCGACAATTTCAGATGATGGCGAAATCAATAGCTCACCCGACATTACTATCCGCCCGTAAACATGCGTATCAAATTTCGAAAAATGCCATCTCTGATTGATGGCATTTTTTTTGGTCAATAGAAAATCCCTGATCAACAGACATAAAAAAACCCAGCATTTGCTGGGTTTTTAATTGAAGAAAAACTAATTACTTAATTTTAGCTTCTTTGTACATTACGTGCTTACGAGCTTTTGGATCAAACTTTTTGATTTCCATCTTCTCAGGCATAGTCTTTTTATTCTTATCTGTAGTATAAAAATGACCAGTACCAGCACTAGAAACTAAACGAATTTTATCGCGCATGATTAACTCCTTAACAAAAGTGCTTAAACTTTTTCGCCACGGGCACGAATGTCAGCTAATACTGCATCAATACCTTTTTTATCGATAATACGCATTCCTTTCGGAGTTAAACGTAATTTAACGAAACGATTTTCACTCTCAACCCAAAAACGGTGAGATTGAAGGTTTGGTAAGAAACGACGACGTGTTGCGTTTCTTGCGTGAGAACGGTTGTTCCCTACGACTGGCTTTTTGCCTGTTACTTGGCAAACTTTAGACATGTGAGTCACTCCAAAATTAATTTCAGCTCGAGCTATGTTTCCCCAAGACCGTCGCCTCGGGATCCTGAAAAAGGTGGCATATTATAGAGAAAGTGAAAAACGAATGCTAGCTTTTATCTACATTCTCTTTGTAAAAGCTAAAAAACTTTTAATATTCAGATGATTATACTACTTAATTTTGCTTACACCCACAAAAAAACAGCGAACAAAGCGCTGTTTTTTTGTGCTTAACGTAGTTAATTCAAACAAATTTAGTCTACATTAGACTCTAAAAGTTTGTTCAGTTTCTCTTGTTGTTCTTTATTGCACAGTTCATCAATCAAAATTCGGATAATATGCGATTTAGCCAGTTGACTATCCTTGGCTAGTTCTTGTAATTGTCCAATCGCTTCTTCACTTAAAGTAAACGTTGCATGACGAAATGGTTTATTCGTCGGTTTTCTTCGCTCAGCGCGTTTTTTAACCTCAAACTGTTTAGCCGCAGCAAGTGCTTGGGTTAAATCAACAGGGTGATTTTTACCGCGACTCACCAATTCAGGCGAGCCTTTAGCATAATTCTCCGCATCCGAAATAAATTCGTCTACTGTGAATGCCTTTTTCTTCTTTTTATCATCCTTGGATTTTTTAAGATCACTTAAACTCATGAGAGTCATCTGGCTCCATAGCTAATAATTCTTCAGCAATTGCTTTCATTTCTTCAGCGGCCTTACTATTAGGTTCATTCTCTAATACCGATGAACCTTGCTCTTCACTGTCATCATAAACATTACGATTATAGGTCACAGCGTTTAACACATTAATGCCGTATGAACTACATACTTCTTTTGCTTCTATAATACGATTTGCTTGATTAGGTAATGATGGACATTGGGTAATAACAAATGACGCAAGCATCTTAGGATTAACCATTTTACAGGTGCTCAGCATATCTTCCATATGAGGCACAGTTTTTAAATCTCGACGTTTAGGTCTGAGTGGAATAATCACATGTTCTGCCACTGACATTGCTGCCCTAAGTGCAAGGTTATCTTGGCCGCCACAATCAACTATCACATAATCGTAATGCTGTTTTAAACTGAGTAAGTCATTACGAATTTTACCGTAAAGTTGAATACAATTAATCGCAGGTAAAGATGGATCTGCGTTTCGTGCCTGTATCCAATCAGAGGTGGTTCTTTGGGGATCACAATCTACCATCAACACGATAGCTTGTTTATCACGCGCAAAATACACAGCTAAATTCTGCGCAAGGCAACTTTTACCACTGCCGCCTTTTTCGCCACCAACTAAAATCATCATATTGCTAATTCCTTCTACGACCACTTTTTTTTATGCAACAATACTTCATTATAGTCTAAAAATCTAAAGTCACAGATTAACTAGACAAACTTAAAGCAACTTCAAACCAACCATTGGGTTGTTGTATACAGCGAATCACGCGACCAGGAAGTTCTTGACTTTGCGGGGCAGCGCCCTGAAACACAACTTTCACATCTGTATTAAGAGGAATAGCTTGGTCACAATCAAGCTTTAAGCCTCCTTTTGAAAAATCAACACAGACAATTTTTTTCTTAATTTCCTGACCCTGATCATTATGCCAAACGATATCGACCAGCTCTTTTTCCATATCTAAGCGAAAAGCACGTCTTCGTTCTGTATAGTCTTGATCATCTTGGTTATCTTCGACCATTTTAACCTCCACATCCTACTTGTCATTAAACCTAACCGTCATTTTATCGAGTTGCAAGAATTTTCTCGGCTTTATCATCTAGTTAATTAAACCATGTTCAGCAAATGAAAAGCATTGATGACCCGCAACTATCATATGATCAAGCACATTAATTTCAACTAATGCCAAGGCTTGTTGTAGGCGCTGAGTGATCTGTTTATCAGAAATACTCGCTTCTGCCACGCCTGACGGATGGTTATGTGCCAAAATAACTGCCCCTGCATTATAGTTTAACGCTTTTTCAAGCACCACTCTCGGGTACACAGCCGATGCATTCAAGGTACCATGAAAAACTTTTTCAAAGCGGATGACTTGATGCTGACTATCCAAAAATAACACGGCGAACACTTCATTAGTTTCGTTTCTTAACTGACTCAATAAAAACTGTTTGCTTTGTGCTGACGACGTTAATGCCACTCCTGAGTTAATTTCTTCTGCTAAGTAGCGTTTTGTCATTTCTAAACACGCTTGCAGTTGCGCATATTTGGCAGCGCCTATTCCTCTGACTTGGCAAAACGCCTGTTGATCAGCACGATAAATCGCAGCAATACTGCCAAAGTTTGCCAGCAGGTGCCTTGCTAATTCAACGACATCACAACCATTTACCCCGGTTCGTAAAAATATCGCCAATAATTCTGCATCTGATAAACTTGCCGCCCCTAAGCTTAAAAGCTTTTCTCTTGGTTTCTCACCCTCAGGCCAATCTTTCAACATATTCGCATCCTTGCGTAACCGTAAACAGTAGTGGTATTTACAGTATAGATGCTGTTTAACGTTAAAGATCAATACGTGATAATTTTCTTCAAACACTAATAATGCTATGGTATGCACCATTAAATTTTAGATTAGTAAGACTAACCACATATGCAAACTTTACAGGACAAAAATATCGTTATCGGCATCACAGGCGGTATTGCAGCGTATAAAATTCCTGAATTGGTTCGACGCTTAAAAGACCAAGGAGCTAACGTACGAGTTGTGATGACAGACGGAGCCAAAGCGTTTATAACTCCTCTTACCTTACAAGCCGTATCAGGTTATGCGGTATCAGATAGTTTGCTTGATACTGAAGCCGAACTTGCCATGGGGCATATCGAATTAGCTAAATGGGCAGATCTCGTGCTTGTGGCACCCGCAACGGCCAATACGCTCGCAAAATTTGCCCATGGTTTAGCAGCAGATCTTCTTTCCACCATTATCTTAGCTACCAATGCACCAATTGTTGTTATCCCTGCGATGAATCAGCAAATGTGGCACGCCCAAGCAACACAAGACAACATTGCAATATTACAAAATAGACAAGTAAGCATATGGGGACCTGCACAAGGTGAACAAGCATGTGGTGATTTAGGCTACGGACGCATGATTGAAGTAGCTGAAATCGTCGAGCGTACCTGTCAGTTATATCAAACAAAGTCATTAACTGATCAGCATTGGGTGATCACCGCAGGGCCAACACGCGAAGCCATCGATCCAGTACGCTATATTTCTAATCATAGCTCAGGCAAAATGGGCTTTGCCATTGCCGAAGCAGCACAGCAGGCAGGGGCAAGCGTCACCTTAATTTCAGGACCGGTGAATTTACCAACACCGCCAGGCGTAGAGCGCATTGACATAGAAAGCGCCGAACAACTACATCAGCAAGCGCTGAAGAGCGCACCGAAAGCAACGGTATTTATCGCCTGTGCAGCCGTGGCTGATTATCGGGTCGAGCAAGTTGCGCCCCATAAAATCAAGAAAACCAATGATAATGAGCAGATGCAACTTAACTTAGTGAAAAATCCAGACATTGTCGCTGATGTGGCACAACTGACCAACAAGCCATTTACTGTTGGCTTTGCTGCGGAAACTCAAGATGTTGAACAATACGCATTAGCTAAATTAAAACGTAAAAACCTTGATTTGATTGCCGCGAATGATGTCGCTCAACAAGGGCAAGGCTTTAACAGCGACAACAATGCCTTAACGGTATTTTCTCGTGAAAAACAATTTGATATCCCCTTAGCAAATAAGCAAATTGTCGCACAACAATTAGTGAAGCTCATCAGTGAACAGCTAGATTGAGCAATCACTTCACGATACAATCTAAGTGAATACTAAAATAGTCATAATTCGAATAATAAGAGAACCATTGATATGTCGGTTAATCAAAAGCCCAACCGTAAACAACAAATTTTAGAGTGCTTAGCGCTCATGTTGCAATCTAGTCCAGGCCAACGCATCACTACTGCTAAATTAGCGGCAGAAGTTGGGGTATCTGAGGCTGCGCTATATCGACACTTCCCCTCAAAAGCACGAATGTTTGAAGGGTTAATTGAGTTTATTGAAGAATCTATCTTCTCTCGCATTAATTTAATACTCGCAGATCATAAAGAAACACTCGTCCGCTGTCATCATATCCTACACGTACTGCTGGTTTTTGCCGAGCGTAACCCAGGTATGTGTCGTATTTTATCTGGTGATGCACTGATGGGAGAAAATGAACGCTTACGTACCCGAGTTAATCAATTTTTCGAAAAATTAGAATCTCAGTTTAAGCAAGTACTTAGAGAACGTAAATTACGCGAAGGCAAAGGTTTTGATATCAATGAGTTAGCTTTAGCTAATATTTTAGTCGCTTACGCAGAAGGTAAAATTGGTGCCTATGTTCGTTCTGGTTTTAATAAAAAACCAAGCGATAGCTTTAATGAACAATGGCAATTTTTAATGGCGAGCAAGTAAGCACGTCTTCCCTGGTAAAACCTTGGTTTTACCAGTAATTATTTATAATAAAGGCGCAGAAGACGCCTGTATTACTGATAAAATTCGGTTAATGAGGAATTTACGTGAGCAGCATTTCACACTTTCAACCACAAACATTATGGCAGATTTTCGAACAAATTTGTGCAATTCCCCACCCATCAAAGCATGAGCAACAACTATCCGCGTGGATCCAATCATGGGCACAAACACGAGGCTTTGATGTCAAAGAAGATACGGTCGGTAACCTGTTAATTACCAAACCAGCAACCGCAGGAATGGAAGATAGAAAAGGGGTAATTTTACAAGCCCACATGGACATGGTGCCACAAAAAAATGCCGACAATGATCATGATTTTTTAACCGATGCTATCACGCCACTGATTATCGAAGAAGACGGTGCTCCTTGGGTAACCGCAGATGGCACTACCCTTGGTGCAGACAATGGTATTGGCTTAGCGTCAACCTTAGCCATTTTAGCCAGTGATGACGTAGCTCACGGACCATTAGAAGCCTTATTAACCATCGATGAAGAAGCCGGCATGACAGGGGCATTTGGCTTAGCGCCCAACTGGTTACAGGGCGACATTCTGATCAATACTGATTCAGAACAAGAAGGTGAAATTTATATGGGCTGTGCTGGCGGTATTGATGGTAATGCCAGATTCCCTTTACAATTTGAACCGGTAAAGCCTGACTATCAAGCATTCAACTTATCTCTATCTGGTTTAAAAGGCGGTCACTCCGGCGTAGATATACATTTAGGCCGCGCTAATGCCTGCAAATTACTGGTACGTTTTCTATTAACAATGAGTGAAAAGTATGATTTTCATTTAACTGAGCTTAATGGGGGTAGCTTACGTAATGCGATTCCTCGCGAAGCCGATGCCAGTTTTGTTATTGCTCAATCACAAGTTAATAGTTTAAAACAAGACTTAGCTGATTATTTAGCCACCATACAAACTAACCTTCAATCGGTTGAAAACAGCATTGATATGTTGTTAATTTCCCCAGAAACCTTCGAACAGTGCTGGAGTAACAACTGTCAAACCGCAATTTTAAGAGCATTAAATGCATGCCCTAACGGTGTTATTCGCATGAGCGATGACATTGAAGGTGTCGTTGAAACTTCAATAAACTTAGGTGTTTTAAGAACCAAAGGCACGCGCTTTGAAGCGATGACCTTAACTCGTAGCCTCCATGATGACGGCCGTTTAGAAGTGCAAACCATGGTCGAGTCGCTGTTTAAATTAGCCGGTGCAGACATTACCTTTAGTGGTGCTTACCCCGGATGGAAACCAGACACGAGTTCCGCAATTATGAATGTAGTGCGCGATACTTATGTGAAGTTATTCGACACAACGCCAGAGGTTATGGTGATCCACGCGGGTTTAGAATGCGGACTATTTAAAACCGCTTACCCACAATGGGATATGGTATCCATTGGACCAACAATTAAATTTCCCCATTCGCCAGATGAAAAAGTTGACGTAACCAGCGTTGGGCAATATTGGCAATTGCTGGTAGCGGTATTAAACAATACCCCGTGTAAAAATTAGGTATTAGATCAAAAAAAAGCTTATTAGATTTTAGTCTTATAAGCTTTTTTTATAATAACCAGTATACTGTTTGTAGAATAGTTTGAGGAACCCAAAATGATCCAGCCAGAAAAAATAATAATAGCTGATGATCACCCATTATTCAGACAAGCGCTTTTAGATACGCTAAAAGTAAAACTGACGCAAACGCAATGGGTAGAAGCACAAACAATTGAGGAACTGGAGCAGCAATTACATGCCCATAACGAGGCTGATCTGCTATTACTCGATCTTAACATACCTGGCGCGCATGGCTTTAATACATTAATTCACGTAAGAAACCATTTCCCGCAAGTCCCCGTGGTAGTGGTTTCAGCGCATGAAGATCACGATACCATAGCGAAAGCGATGGAATATGGAGCAGCAGGTTTTGTCCCTAAATCTACACCCGTCGAAAGTATTCTTATAGCCATTCAGCAAGTATTACTTGGTGATATTTGGTTACCCGACTCTTTCCAGCAGCAACAAAAAAGTGATGATAACAGTGATATTGCCACACGTGTTGCCAGTTTAACGCAGCAGCAATATCGAATTTTAATGATGTTTGCTCAAGGAATGCTCAATAAACAAATTGCGTATGATTTAAATGTTTCTGAAGCGACCATTAAAGCGCATGCAACCGCAATTTTTCGGAAACTAAACGTGAGAAACCGTACCCAAGCCGTTATTGCAATCGGACAACTTGATCTAAACGATACCAACTTTACCGACGATTAGCGCGGTATCACCTCTGCACAATGATATTAAAGCCTGTTGCCAACAGGCTATTGAATATATTTATCTTGTAAGCGTTTTGCCAACATCGCACTCATCATGGCTCTAAGCGCAGCAGGTTTCACTAATTTTCTCATAAAACCAACATCAGCCGCTTTAGTTTTATCTTCTATATCACTGTCTGTAGTGGCAGTGATCAATATCGCGGGTAAATAATGGGCGCACTGCTCACGTAATGAAGCAATTAACGATAAACCATCGTGATCATTATCTAATTGATAGTCTACTAATAAAATTTGTACATCATTCCCATGCTGAGTAAATAAATTTAACGCTTCTTGGTATGAATCTGCCGCCAATACCGTGCACTGCCATGCCGATAATAGCTCTACCATGCCACTGAGAACATCGGGATCATTATCAATACACATCACCGTAATATCATTAAAGCCAACATTGATCACGGCTCGCTCCACTACAGGCTTAAATTCAGCCTGAGCTTTAGCAACTGTGATGGTGAATTTACACCCTTGCTGCTCTTTTGACACTAACTTAAGCGGATGACCTAACAGTTGCGTCAAGCTTTGGGTAATATTGAGCCCTAAACCTAACCCTCTACTCGATTGTGATGAAGTATTACTTAATTGGGTGAACTGCTCAAAAACCAACGACTGCTTTTCTATTGGAATGCCGGGGCCATTATCTAATACCTGTAAAATAACCTGTTCTTTGAAGACCCTTGCACCTAATAAGACTTTACCCGGGCTGGCATAGCGAAAAGCATTACCTATTAAATTTTGTAGAATACGATGTAATAAATTTCGATCGGAATAAACCCAAGCCGAAGTATAAGCAATACGAAACTCGACTTCATGTTCAATTGCTGAGGCAGAAAATTCTTGGTCAAGCTCTTCAAATAAACTGTTTAAGGAAAAATTACTGAACTGAGGTTTAATATTGCCACTTTCAATGCGCGCTATTTCACTGAGATCAGCCAACAAGTCATTGGCAACTTTGAGCGAATGATCAATATTTTTCACCTGACGCTGCTGTGCGTCATTTAAATTATTTTGACTTGCCAAGGCAGAAGTAAACAACCTCGCCGCCTCCAATGGTTGCATCAAGTCATGGCTACAAGCCTTTAAATACAAGCTTTTTTTCACATGCGCTTGCTCTGCCTTTTCTCTTGCAGCCGCAAGCGCTTCATTGGCAAGTTCAAGCTTTTGGGTTCGCTCTTTAATTAAATCTTCCAAGTCCACATTAGCATCTTTAAGCACTTGCTCCGCTTGACGATAAGCGGTGATATCGGAAAACATCATCACAAAACCACCATCAGGCAATGGATTACCTTCAATGCGGATCACTTGTCCATTATCCTGTTGCCGCTCTGAACTATGAGAACTGCCACTGCGCAAATACTGTAAGCGCTTACTCACTTGCTGCTCAACATCCCCAGAGCCACAAAGTCCTCTACTGGCATTGAAGCGGATCAATTGCTCAATGGGTGCGCCTTTGTAAATCAGCTCTTCAGGATATTGAAAAATATCAAGATATTTTCGATTCCACGCCACCAAATTTAACTCACTATCGACAATCGAAATACCTTCACTGGCGTTTTCAATCGCACTTTGCAGTAAAGTTTCACTATACTGCTGCTTTTGATTCGACGCATCTTCAACCAGCACAGCCAAATCTTCAAGCGCAATATCCCGACCGTCAACAGCAGACGATAACACTAAACGCGCCGATGACGCCCCCATCACACTCGCTAAGGTTTTCTCAGCGTGTTGCAGTAGTGCTTGATTATAAGTGGCAGTACCTAATTCTTTTTTAATATTTTTACGTTGAAATTTAGCGAAACTATTGGACGCTTTTGACACCCCGACAAAGCGTGATGTTAATAACTCAAGTTCTTGGTAATCTATGCGGCGATTTTTGCCGTTAGATAATAAGCTAGGGGATTGCCATTCAAGAAAAATCGACGCTTGCACCCGCTCCTGAACACTTTGCCTACTGACTTGAGAAAGCGCCCACATGACAAAGACATTTGCCATTAAGCTGATTAAGCTAGAAGTGCTGTTGGCCGGTAAGATACCGTCATTAAATGGTTGTTCATATAAACCAAATTGCGGTAAGAAGTTTAAAATTAGCCACAACATGAAACCGACTAAAATACCACCATACACCCCTGTTAAACTAGCTCGACGCCAATAAAACGCGGCAATCAATGCTGGCGTTAACTGAGCAAAAGCCCCGAATGCCACTTCCCCCATAGAACTTAAGGTATCGGGTGAAGCCATCAGAAAAACCGCATAACCGAGTAAAGTTACCATCAATACTAATAACTTACGGATTTTCAGCAACCGATAGCGGAAATGATCATATTCAATCTCATGATGATTCTGGCTTTTACTGCGAAACAACCATGGAAAGACAATTTCGTTACTTAGCATAGTGCTTAAAGCAATAGAGGAGATAATCACCATAGAGCTCGCCGCCGAAATCGCGCCAAGAAAAGCAATCAATGTCAGCCAAGTTTGTTGCTCAATCCAAGGTAAAAATAAAACATAAGTATCAGCCGGAACACTATCACCAAGCAAAATTTGCCCCGCCAACCCTAACGGCGCCGCAAATATGGCGAACACTAATAAATATAACGGAAAGACTCGCCTACTGAGCCAAGTATGCTTTTGATCTTTTAACTCAACCACCATCACCTGAAATTGTCGTGGCAAAGAAAGAAATGCCGCCATCACAATAATCAACATGGCTGTCATCGATAAAATACTATCGACATTAAAGTTATTATACATTTGCACATTGGCTTCTGAGCGATGCCAAATTTCAGCTGGCGAATCAAACAAAAAGAAAGTCACAAAAATACCAATAGCTAAAAATGCCACTAACTTCACTAAGCTTTCAAATGCAATTGCGAGCACAACTCCAGGGTGGCGTTCAGTCACATCAATATTACGAATACCAAACACTATGGTAAAACCCGCTAAAACCAGACTTACAATTAAACCAAAACCCCAAGTACTGACGGTATTTGACGCCTGTAATTGCTGGAAAGAATAGACAATGGCTTTAAGTTGCAGTGCGATATAAGGCATGGTGCCTATTAAGGCAACTAAGGTAACGACAATGGCTAAGTTGTGAGATTTACCAAAACGTGCAGCTAACAAATCAGCGATAGAAGTTAAATTTAATTTTAAACTAATACGAATAATACGTTGAATAAATGGCCAAGCGAACACGAATAACAAAATTGGCCCGAGATAAATCGGTATGTGTGACAAAAAGTTAGACGATGCTTGTGCTGACGTTCCTAAAAAGCTCCACGAAGTACAATATACACCGAGTGATAATGCGTAGATAATACTTTGGCTTTTTTGCGCAATTCGATGACGATATTTATCACCTAAATACGCAATAATAAAAAGTAGCCCAATATAACTAATACTGATGAAGG
This sequence comes from Thalassotalea sp. G2M2-11, assembly GCF_017168195.1. Lineage (GTDB taxonomy): Bacteria > Pseudomonadota > Gammaproteobacteria > Enterobacterales > Alteromonadaceae > Thalassotalea_E. The sequence goes on along the minus strand of NZ_JADNYL010000001.1, from coordinate 76,828 downwards.
TAAGTTGCCAGTTAGGGAACATGGGGATGCTCTATTGTTATTATGATTGATACCATCGTTACCTTAGCAAGTTAGCCACCCAAATAACAATGGTTATAGCTAAGACATAAGTCTAAATTAACGCCTTATTTTCAGAACAAAAACGACTAAAATACTGTATGTTTATGAAATACTTGCAGCAATATCGACCGCTTGTTCATTAAAGGACTCAAACACTTCGTCACTGATCGCTAATTCTTGTTGTAATGTTTGATATTGTTTTTGGCTGATATCCTGCTTCACTCTGAGCAAATAATTCTCACTAAGACGATTAGCACGATAGAGCAGCTCTCCTAAGACATCACGTTCAGTTAATCGTTGCTGAAACAATGCGTGTTGGTAAATACTCGGTAACTGCCATTCTTTCGCAATTAGGTAACTAATTTCCATGGACAAATCTGTCATCAAAATTTTAAATTCCCGACTACTGGGCATTAACGAACTAAAGGTGTTTTTACTCACTTCAGCCAGTCCATTGAAGACAATAATTCGTCCCATATCATGCACTAAGCCAATAAAATATGCATCCGCTTCACTAATATTTTCATCTTTAGCTATTAGCTCACACAAGGTGGCACATTGTACTGAATGAGTCCAAATTTGCCGACCATAGATCTTATAAAAAAAAGGGTCGCACGGGATAACTTCCGCCAATAATAAAGTACTGGCTATTTTCATCAGCCCTGTTGTGCCTAAAAATGCCGCCGCCTTACGTAAATGGATGACTTCTTCATTATTACGATTGTAACGTGCAGTATTAGCCACCTTAAGTACTTCAGCCGCAAACATAGGATCTTTTTCAATGATCTCTATATAAGTCATCAGGTCACTGTATGGATCTTTAAGCGCGTCTAATAGTTTAATTAGCATCTCAGGTAATAACGGGATGCGACTCTTTACTTCCGTTGGCTGCTTAAGTTTTTCCAAGGTATGTGCAAACGTATTACGCTCGATTAAATTCATGCTGCCACGAGCATGTAAACTACCGAACATTGCGTCATAAAAATCTGTATTCAATTCTTCAGTTAAAATAAATTTATGAGTCACGTACCTGTGCCTTAAGAAAAAACATATAAATACCTAAGGTTCATTTTCCAAATAATTAAACTTACAGCTAATACTAGCGTTAAATTAGAAAAGCTCAATTGTACTGAACAATCTTATATTAAAAACAATAAATAAAGACAAACAAACTTTTTCTTATTTTAAGTCAAGTCCTAAAGTTAAATGCTCGTTACAATCAAATTATTCACTAATTGAGAGATTAACAATGACTTCCGTACCCGAATTTATGACCTTAAAGCATCGCGAATGTGATGATTACTTTACCGAAGCAGAATCTGCCGTTGCTCAAAACAATTGGACAGACGCTACCACAAAATTTGACGAATTCAAAAAAGAATTGTTAATGCACTTAGCAGCTGAAGAACAAACTCTTTTCCCACAATTTGAACAAGCTACCGGCATGACATCAGGTCCAACACATGTGATGCGTATGGAACATGAACAAATGCGTGCCATCTTAAATGATTTATCAGCTGCGCTCGCATCCAACAACAAAGATGACTATTTAGGCTATTCTGAGACGCTAATGGTGTTAATGCAACAACATAATATGAAAGAAGAGATGATGCTGTATCCAATGGCGGCACAACATATTAGCGATCAGGCATCGCTATTAACCGCACTCAAAGCGGATTGTGCTGGCTAAGCAATATGTGTTCTTTGGTTGAACTTGATGTTTCAGCACTAGCACCGCCTGAACCACTCGTTAACATAACCACGGCATTAGCTAAATTGGCGAATCAGCAAGTGTTAAAAGTATTACACCGCCGAGAGCCATTCCCGTTATATGAACAGCTTAATGCCGCTGGCTGGCATTATCACACGATAAAATTTAGCAATGATAGTTATGCTATTTACATATTTCGCCCCCAAGTACAAACTGCGGCAATGGCATTAATTGCTCAGGATCAACCATGAACTTGGCTGGTTTATCGTTCAATGCACTGCCACCAATTAGCATTCCTTTTCGCTATTTTGCAACGGCGCCGCTATTTATCATCGCTATCGCTTTTTTCATGCTTTTTAATGGCGAGCAAATCTGGTCAAGCCGATGGCACCCCAGCACCATATTGGTGACTCATGGTTTCACCCTCGGTTTTTTTACCATGGTGATGATGGGAGCTATTATTCAAATATTACCTGTGGTGGGTGGTGTAGGTATTCCTCAGGTCAAACTCATTGGTAAGCTTTGCCATTCACTCCATACCATTGGCACTACATTATTATTAATCCACTTTGCTTGGCCTCACCCCTATATTACCATCATGGCTATATGCATGCTCGCACTGAGCTTTACTCTTTACATAAGCGCTGTCGCCAGTGTGTTAATCAAAAAACTGAGCCAAGGTGAAACCATCGTTGGCATTCGATTGGCTATATCAACCTTAGCATTAACCATTCTTTTAGGGTTATTGCTGCTAGCCCAATATCTGGGCATTGATATATTACCCCAAGATAAAGTATTCACTAACCTACATTTGATGCTTGGTTTTGGCTGGGTCAGCTTACTGATCATATCGGTGAGTTTTCAAGTCGTGCCTATGTTTCATGTAGCGCCCAGCTTTCCTACATGGCTAATGAAGCTCTTACCTTTAAGCATTTTCTTATTACTAATTGCGGCACTAATCATCCCTAATACCTGGTTACCCTTACCTGTAATTGTCAGTGCATTATTATTAATACACTGCCTGTTCGCGATCACACTACTACGCGTAATAAAACAACGTAAGCGACAAATAGCAGATACTACCATCAGCTTTTGGCAACTTGCCGCCATCAGTTTATTTGCAATCACTATATTGATGATAATACCTGCACATTGGTGGCCTCAGATCATTCAGGCCAACTTTCCATTATTGATTGGTGCCCTTTTTATCTATTTTTTTGCCAGTTCAGTGTTACTGGGCATGCTTTTGAAAATTTTACCTTTTCTAAGTTATACCCACTTACAGCAACGTTGTTTGACGCAGTTTTCAGCCATGGCGCACCTGCCAAATATGCATGCGTTTATTAGTAAGCGCCAAGGTTTATGGTTGTTTATTCTTCATCTTGCTAGTGGCTGTAGTTTAATAGCCACCATACTTATGCCGATGTTAAATCCAGTATTCTCCTTACTGTTATTGAGCCAATTTGCATGGCTTGGCCTGCTGATCACTAACGTGTGTTTACGCTATCACCACACAAGCAAATTAATTGATTCACTTGAGTCATAGTCAATCACTCCCCTTACTCACACTTTACAATTGCTTAGCAACTTTTTAAGATGAATTAATCAATTGCCAATAAACACTCTCCATGCCAAATGACATTGAATCAAGTATCTTAATTGTCGACGACAGTAAAATTAATGTGCGAATAATTTCTAAGATGATCGAAGAGCTTGGTCATCAAATTTATGTTGCTTCCAATGGTATTGAAGCGCTAAAACTGCTGACAAAATTTAAGCCTACGATAATTTTAATGGATATAAAAATGCCTAAAATGGATGGCTTCTCTTGTTGTCAACGCATAAAACGGTCAGCCAGTCGTGCCGATATTCCGATTATTTTCATGTCAGGCTCTCATGATAAAAGCGATATTGATAAAGCAAAAGCCATAGGTGGTAAAGACTACTTAACCAAACCGATAAATATAGAGTTACTCAAGCAAGCAATTGACTTTAATATGCCTTGGTCATAAATATCACATTTCAAATTTTTATTAACGTAAGCAACATCCTCTTCTTTTAACCCCACGCTTGCTTTTAATCCGCGGGTTAAGCCGATCAGAGTATGCTCTCCTCATCTCTTTTTACGTGTTGTCACATTATATTGAATAAATTTTCAGCAAAATACTTGCTTAAAACCTCATTTTGATATCATAATGATATCACTTAACAACTTAAGGAGTTGATGATGTTAACGGAAAAAGAAATCAAAGCACCTAACGGTATCATGTTTATTTTTATCTTACTTGCCTTACAACTTGCGACTTTCGCCGTTGTTTTTAATGGGATCAGTAATCAATCAGGAATGCAAACTGCTATCGGTTTGGTGCTTGCAGTTCCGGTCTTTATTTGTTGGTTTGGCTTTTTCATGGTCAATCCAAAAGAAGCCCGCGTGTTACAACTTTTTGGTAAATATGCAGGTACAGTGCACTTGCCAGGCTTACGATGGGCCAACCCTTTTTATTCCAAATCTCGGGTTTCTATGCGAGTAAGGAATTTTGAAAGTGGCAAATTAAAAGTTAACGATAACAATGGCAACCCCATTGAAATTGCGGCAGTGATTGTTTGGGAAGTGGTGGATAGCGCCGAAGCGGTATTTAACGTTGATGATTATGAAGACTTCGTTTCTATACAAAGTGAATCGGCTTTACGTAATTTAGCGACTAGCTATGCTTATGACCACCATGATAATGATGAAATATCACTTAGAAGTCACCCTAATGAAATCTCTAAAGCACTAAAATCTGAGGTACAAGAACGACTCGCAAAGGCCGGTGTAAATGTAATAGAAGCACGGATCAGTCATTTAGCTTATGCGCCAGAAATCGCCAATGCGATGCTGCGTCGCCAACAAGCAATGGCGATTATCGCCGCCAGACAGAAAGTGGTTGAGGGTGCTGTTGGTATGGTTGAAATGGCGTTAACACAATTATCTGAACGTGAAATTGTCGATCTGGATAGTGAACGCAAAGCCGCCATGGTCAGCAACTTATTAGTGGTATTATGTAGTGATGAAGCTGCACAACCAGTAATTAATTCAGGCAGCTTATATTAATTCAATTAAGGATGTTGTCAGTACATCATCCTTTTCTGCTCACCAAGACTAGAGGTTATTGTGGCAAAAAAAGCCTATCCATTACGTGTTAATGAACAAGTATTAAAGGCAATGCAACAATGGGCTGACGATGAACTTCGCAGCCTAAATGCGCAAATTGAATATGTGTTACGGGATGCTCTGCGTAAAAATGGTAGAACAAAACCACCAACCATTACCCCTATTATTGATCCTGATGACAGCAATGAGTAACTCACGCCACCGGCAAAGAGTCATTTAAAGTAAGTTTATTACAGAGTATTGCCATTAAATTTCAGGCAAAAAAAAGCCGATAAACAATTATCGGCTAATTAGCTATGAGGAAAGCTAGAATATACAAATTATTACAACAAGCGTTCGCTTAGGAACGATTAGAATTATAGAGTAATTACTCATCCTATGTAAAGCACTTTTTGTAATTAAATTACATAATCGTATTAAAGCTACAATAATTGGATAGTTTTCCACAAAAAATAACCTAGATCTTATGGGCGTTCATTCCCCAAAAGTTAAGAATACCATTTTCTAAAACCTTAATGACTGCCCCATCTTCTAGCATAACTAATGAGTTTTTAGATATAGGATACAATTGATGTGTTGTACCTCTGGGGGTTTTTAATTCTAAATAATTATCGACTTGATATATTTCAACGCTAAAACCTGCTTTAGAAAATCGATAACTACCAACAAGCTCCTGAAACTTCGATGTTTTCCAATTTGCTAGTGTGAGCTTTGTACTTTTATACGCATCCCATTCAAATTGGCCTGAGACGCTACGCATAATTTCTTCAATCAGTCTGTTACTGTAATTACTATTTGCCATGACCACTACCGCATCACCTAACTCTGGAAAAGCAACCATATATGCCCTATAACCTTTGTTCCAACCAGCGTGGTCAATATGTAAATCAATTCCCTTACCATGAACACCAAAACCTAAACCCATTTTTGACTCAACAACGGTCGCAACTTCTTTTGCCTGCTCTTTAGACATCATCTTGGAATCAACACCTTGATATGATTTCATATAAGCAATAAGTAAGTTCGCAATGTCAGTTGGTGTTGACCAAAGCCCAGCAGCTGCTTTTTGAGGATAATTGAACCAACCAGATGGATATGTATTCCCCGAATAACCGTGCCCTTTAGCGATATTAAATTTACTAGAATGATCCATTATTTTAAAATGACTTTGCGGAGCATTAAACGTTTTAAAAAGCTCTGAGTGCATAAATTGAGAGAAAGACTGTTTGAAAACGTTCTCAATCACTAACTGCAATAACGAGTACCCCCCGCCAGAGTAATTATATTGGCCAATTGGCAATTCAACTTTTACAGCTTTTAACTCTCCAATACCATTTAGAATATCAAATAAATTAGGGAGTTCTGCCCCTTGTTCGTATCCAGAATAAGACGCATTGTTAACACCCGCGGTATGCGACAATAACTGGCGCAATGTTAATGGTTTTCCCTTATTAAACTTCCAAGAATTCAGGTAATTGTTGATTGGCTCATCCAGTGAGAGTTTCTTGCCATCTAACCGGTGCATAATGCCTAGGGCAGTTATTGGCTTACTTATAGAAGCTGCTTGAAACAATGTTTGTTCGTTTACGAGCACTGTACTATTTTTTGCGATATACCCATATGCTTTAGTAAAAATAAGGTCGTTATTTTTGACAATCGCAATACTCACACCCGATGCACCATAACGCTTCATGCGATCTTGTAATTGAAATACTGCGCTATGGTCTCTAAATTGGATAGCAGGCGCTAAAGATTCTTTAAACTTAGTTTCATCAAATTTAAGCTCCTTGGCGTTTACCGATGTAAAATGCAAAAAAACAAGAATGATATACGCTTTTATATATTGAGCTGCCATACTAGACCTTTGGTAAACCTAAGTATAAAAATGTAGCTAACCGTTTTAAGTCGCAATTAGAATGTCCCTTTGGTAATGAGATAGTTATAAATAGTAATTGAGATGGCATTAAATTAACAAAGGTTTAAGAGCTAAATTTTCTGCATGCGTCATTTGTGGACATTTGTCTCCCCCAAAATTGCTTTGCTATTTGCGACACTCAGCCTTTATTAAAATTGGATGTTGTAATACATAGAAAGTAATCCAAGAAAGTTACTAATCACAAATGCCTTGTTATTGCACTAAATCTTCTTTTACCCGCTCTGTAAATGTTACTTTGAATGTTGACACCGATGACATCAATTGGGAATGAGGTTCTTCATTCATATACTTGCTTCGCACTTCACCAAAACCTCTCTCCATATGACTTTCATCTTTAAAGTCTATTGCCATATGGTATTTGAGCATTTCAGTGAAACTAATGGCATTTGTTAAAACATTTATTGCCCAAGAGTCAATTACACCTTTTAGCTGTAAATCATTGGCAAATTCAGAGGCAATTTTCAAGACCTCTGACTCACTAGCGGTTTCTTTTAACTCGAAATATAAATTGTACGTTTTCACAATGCTTAACGCCTATTTAAGGAGCTGATTAATAATTTGCTAAAATGTGTATATTTTGTTCGCTTAAACAGCTTTTTATATGCGATTACGCATGCTTAGATTCTAATAATTTGCGTAATGCTATTGGCAAAAAGCTTCTTGCTTTTGATGTTATTACAGATTCATTTTTTTGCCAAAGAACTCCCAAATAAATCACGAACAATCCAAGCAGTGTTAACGTAATAGGAAATAACCAACTATCTTTAAATATATTTGATGCCAAATGTCCGATGTAACCAGAACAACCTATCGCCCCAAATACAACAAACACCCTTCTTACAATTAAAACGCCTGTAAAAATCATGAAAAGGTTAATGGTGAAATATATAAACTTAGACAATTCACTATCTGAATGTTGAAGTGACATTCCGCCCCAAAATGCAATAACGCCAAAAAGATAGATCCAAAATGAATAGTCCGCTTTATTATGCGATCTAATATCAACCCAAAAAGCGAGAGCTATCATCAGTAACCCTGAATACATAGAAACTAATTTTCTGAGCTCCCAACTATTGTCGCCCTCATTGATCATCACTGCGATATCCATTGTTAAATACCAGAGGGTGACTGCAATAGGCATGACTAAGAAAGGGTATTTGTATCTCCAAGCAATGATGATACCTACAGCTAGCGTACTTAATTCCATATATAGCCAATGCCACTTAATGTATCGATGATATTCGCGATAAACACTTTCATCAGGCCAAACACCTAGTGCATGTTGCAAACCATACACGGCTAACGGAGTTAACGCGATAACAAAAGTTCCACAAATACCAGCAGGAATTGCTAACCCTTTAAATTTGAAAATATTAGTCAGTTTTAATCCGACGACAGCATAAAATAAAGAAATAAATAATATTCCTATTCCTCCGAAAGACTCCCACCCTAAGTTCATAAAAAGCGTCATTGCTCCAATTGCAATCATTCCGCCTATGTAATAAAGAACGTGTGTAAAATCAAATTTAGGACCAGCGTTTGGTTGTCTATTTAAAAATTCAATAAGTTTTTCAGACTGCTCTAATGAAATAATATTTTCATTTACAGCGTCTTCTAAATTCTTTTTATTAAAGTTCAATCAAGACTCCTTCCTCTGGTGAGCATCATACGCCCCATTACTTTACAAACTTGTTAGTTAGCCACCACTCTCTGAGGCAACAAAATCGGCAAGCTCAAAATAAGCGATGCAGTAAACAAATGCCAACTGTTATTTATCCGGTCTAGGTGTCTTATTAGGCATTTAAAGTCTATAGCTACCTAAACTTCTTTTTTCATGACTCCAGCAAATTCCAATCCACCTTCGAGCTCACGGAAATCAACATTCACAAGTTCCCAGCCCTTCGTTCCAAGAGAGTTTAGGTAGGCTTCAACATCTTCACGTTTTCTTCCTTTAAATAGCCCTGCTGATTCGACATCTCGAGTATCTATAATTTTATATTCGTACTTTTTCATTAATCCTCCATAACCTCATTTAGTGATGTATGCCTAACGCTTAACTAAGTAGAGAACAACGCACAAACCAATCCGCAGCATATTACCTTACACACTCAAAACCACTGCAAACCCAGAAAGCCAAGCGTGCGAATTTACTTAAATTCGCTTGTTAGATGTGTTGTCTTAATGTTCGTTATTTCCAACCTTGGAGCCATTTTCCTTGATCTTTAAGTTCCACCCAATCAATTAAGTACTCTTTGTTTGAAAGCACCGCTTCAACTTTACACCCCAAAACTGAACCGTCTTCGTCAAACTCTACCTCTGACACGAGAAAATGCTTTTCTCGATTCAATGGACTCACCGCCGTCCACTTACTGTTGTGCAACTTCGCTGGATTAATTCTATTCATGACCACTCCATAAAAATATAACTTTGCATGATCTTTACGACTTTGCCACAAAGCAAGTTCACTCTTGTTTCGAGTTCTCAAAAAAAAACCAATCGCCCTAATAATTCGCGTAATAAGCTTGACCATTATTAACGAAGAATGAGCACCAGCCAAACTTTAGACATTCATTTCATTAATGCGCTTGTTATATAGCTAACTACCACCAAGTAAATCAAGCCCAATATCCGTAATTTCATTAACGAGTTCAGACCTTGATGAACCACTTTTTAAATTCAATAGTGATTCAAAATTAAAGCGAGGCCAACCATCAAAACATTTATCTGCAATTGCTATACGCAAATCAGAATATGAAGAACTAAACTCCATTGATTGAGCGATGTTCATAAAATCTTTAGGTGAACAAAACATTGCATATGCGTACTGAATATTCTTATTGCTTTCGAACACTTCTGAAAAAATACTATCTACCTCTTCTGAAGTATAAAACTCTTTTTTATCAAAATTTTTTACAAGCTTCTTCGGCATTGAAGTAGCAATTGCTTTAATAGAGTTCTCGTCTCGGAAAGTATCAAACATGTTGGCCGACTCCTTTGCCATATAATGCCTAAATAATGGGCATGTATCAGTTGGTTAAAATGTGCAGCGAAGCGGAACCGAGCAAACTGTTAGCAGTCCCGCTCTTTATTACCTTGTTATGTTTATGATTTTTGACACTTAATTATGTCTTTATTTATATTTAGGTTAACAATGCCATTTTGATTATCTTGATATTCACTCCAACCGTTTGGACAATTTTTAGCGTTAAAGTCTACAATTGCTCCCTTAGGTAAAACTACTTGAAATTTTTTTCTTTGCTCGAGTTGATTTTCAAGCTTTGATATCTTTCTTTGCAGACATTTAACAGACTCTTTTGAATTACTAGTAATTGAACAATCACTAGCTAAAGCACTGAAAGAATTAAATGATAGAATTACTGATACAGTGATTAACGAGGTAATTAGTTTAAGGTTTGTCATCTGATAGTCCTTTTTCATGATTATAGAAGCTTAAAGTAAACACTATATTAAATAAACTTAACGCCGTAATATAGGGCGCATAAATGCTTGGCTAAAATTAGCGAGGAACGAGCGACAGCCAAGCTTTAGACGTCACATTCATCATTACCCTTTTTAGGTAAATATTAATGACATAGTTAAGCCTGTAATAATCTCTGAAGCCCATAAACTGAAAAAATAAACAATTGATACAATCACGGCATGTTTATTTGAGAGCTCAAATTTAGCTTTAGAACGCACAAAGACATAAAATATAGTTACCAGAATAATGGACAATAATATAATTAGATTGATTGTTGCATCTAGTTCTGTAATCCGAAGTAATAAACGTGTGGCAATTAGAACGATAAAAGGAATAGCTAAGAAGAACAAAATATCTTTGAATGTAGCTTTAATTGCAATAAAACTGTTTATTACGAAAAATAATACTATTGAAACTAAAATAATACCGAGCACAAAACTCTCCTTGTTTACCTATAAAGTTTATGGTGAATAATCTTAAAGCTTTCTTTGGAAACTAAAAAGTTACCACCGCCACCCCTTTTCATATAGAACTTCTAACGCCTCATTCAGAGGCAAATAATTGTTGGCTAAAATAGCGACGCAGGAGCAAAAGCCAACTGTTTTTCCCGTTTGATGTTCTTGTTATACGTTTTTACTCAGAAGCTGCAACGTCAAGTAATGATAAATTACAATTAACAGAATATGTACGGCTATCTAGTGATTTTTTATCTTCTGTTTTTACTATATCTACCGTGAAATAAAAAACTTCACCGTTGATACTAACAATATCAATAAATGTAGTTTCTGATATCCATAGCTCTTGTCTAACACTTCTCCCTTTTTGTTTAGTATTTCTGTGGGTAATTCCTCTATAACCTTTTAAACATTCAGCAAATCTTCCCAGTTTTCCGCTATATAATGGTTTACTGGGGTATCCTCTTTCTTTTAATGTAAACTTTGTATCTTTTGAAATTTGAGGAATGACTTCTAATATAACTTCGTCAGGATCAGAACAGCCCACAGTTAAAACCGTTAAGAGTAAAACCTGTTTAATTAAATTCATAGTTCGATAAACGTATAACGCCGCGTTAAACGGCTGAGTAATGCTTGCTAAAATGTGAAGCGAAGCGGAACCGAGCAAGCTGTTAGCAGTCCCGTTACTGTAATGGCTTGTTAGCTGTTTATTGTACAGGCTTAGTTCTATTGCTTATAAAAGATTTAGCCAGAATAGTACCTATGTAAAATAACCCTACAAAAACACCAAGGTCGATAAGTAATTTTTGTAAATCAAATGCGTCAGAAAATAAAGCGTACTCAAACGAGAAATAATAAAATATACCTTTTGACCCCAAATATGCGATTAAGAATGGAACTAAAAAGGTTAAAATAGGTTTACTTGATTGATTATTTTCCATGATTGAATCTCCTTTATTAATTTAATCAACGTAACTTTGAAAAACAGCTAACAGTATATTATGTAGATGTCTTAGTAATACACATCTACCAGTTTTTATTTAAACTACCAGAAAAGTTAAAACTTACAACAAGTTAAACTATCTCATGCGCTATTAATTAACTCATATCAAGGAACCACTTAAAATTCTTACTAATATCCAACCTTAATTTAACTAATTTAGCTAAACAAAACAGATAGATATTCATCTGAAGGACGCACACATTGTTTAAGCTGCCTGATCAACTGTGAGCGACAACAAATAAATCTGCTAACACTAAGCGACTTTGTTGTATCTTTCTTTCATACTAATAAAAAAAACTCAGTGTTAATTGCACTGAGTTTTGTCATTACGTAGTTAATTGTCTACGACAAGCTAGTGTGCTTGTTCCCAATTATCACCAATACCAGCTTCGGCAATTAGCGGCACATTTAGCTCCACCGCGTTATTCATGATCTCCACCAGTTTTTCAGTCACCGATTCAACAATGTCCTGATGAATTTCAAAAATGAGTTCATCGTGTACTTGCATGGTCATTTTAATACGCGGATCATCTTGCTCTACTATCCATTGATCAACAGCCAGCATGGCTTTTTTAATGATATCTGCCGCTGTGCCTTGCATTGGTGCATTAATCGCAGCACGTTCAGCCCCTTTTCGACGCATCGCATTTTTTGATTTAATTTCAGGTAAATACAAGCGACGACCAAATAGGGTTTCAACATAGCCCTGCTCTGTCGCTTTTTGGCGCGTTTCTTCCATATAACTATGAATACGAGGATAACGTTCAAAGTAAGTATCCATATATTGCTGCGCTTTATTTCGGGCAATGCCTAACTGTTTCGCTAAACCAAAAGCAGACATGCCATAAATCAAACCAAAGTTTATCGCTTTAGCACTACGACGCTGATCACTGGTTACCTGCTCAAGCTCAACAGAAAAAATTTCTGCCGCCGTTGCTTGGTGAACATCTTTGCCTTGTGAAAAAGCATCAAGCAAGCCTGGATCATCGGATAAATGCGCCATAATACGTAATTCGATTTGAGAATAATCAATGGCAACAATTTTATGATCTTTCGGCGCAATAAAGGCATGACGTATCTTACGACCTTCTTCACTACGAATTGGAATATTTTGTAAATTAGGATCGGTTGACGATAATCTGCCTGTGGCGGCAACGGCTTGATGATATGAGGTATGCACTCGCCCTGTTGTGCGATCAACCATTAAGGGTAGTTTATCAGTATAGGTAGATTTTAATTTACTCAACCCACGATTCTCTAAAATCACTTTCGGTAACGGGTAATCTAACGCTAGCTCTTGCAATACTTCTTCAGCAGTAGAAGGTGCTCCTTTAGGCGTTTTTTTAATGACTGGAATGTTAAGTTCTTCAAATAGTATTTTCTGCAGTTGTTTAGGAGAGCCTAAATTGAAACTTTGCCCTGCAATATTATGGGCTTGTACTTCTAACTCTTGTAAACGAGCACCTATGCTTTGGCTTTGTTCTGCCAACATATCAGAGTCAATTAACACCCCTTGCTGTTCCATGCGAGCAAGTACACTCAGCAAAGGCATCTCAATGTTATGAAACACAGATAACTGCCCTTTACGTTGCTCAAGCTGTGGATAAATGGCCTGATGTAAACGTAAGGTAATATCGGCATCTTCAGCAGCATAATGGCCGGCTTTTTCAACTTCAATTTGGTTAAACGTTAATTGCTTGGCGCCTTTACCAGCAATTTCTTCAAAATGCACCGTTTTATAGTCGAGAAATTTCTCGGCTAACGCATCCATATTATGGCGTGTTGCCACACTATTTAAGCAATAGGATTCGAGCATAGTATCAAAATAAATACCCTGTAATTCAATGCCATAACGGCTTAACACATTGGCGTCATACTTTAAATTTTGCCCCACTTTTGCTAATTCTGCGTTCTCTAACAAAGGCTTTAATTGAGCCAATACCCAATCAACCGATAATTGTGCTGGTGCATCGGGATAATCATGAGCAAGCGGTACATAAGCCGCCTTTCCCGGTTCAATAGCAAACGATAGGCCCACCAGTTCTGCTTCCATATAAGCAAGGCTGGTTGTTTCGGTATCAAAGGCAAAAAGCGATGCTTGCGATAACTTGGTTAACCATTCGTTGAACTCATCTTCTGTATAAACAATTTGATAATCCACCTCTTCAGGCGCAGTATTCTTCTCAACTACTTTTTGCTCAGTGTCAGTCTCAGTGTTTTGCGCACCCGATTGTAAATCGGCAAGTAAACGTCTTAATTCATACGCTTGGTAAAGCTCGGTTAGCTTACTAACATCGGGGTCTTTAGGTAATAATTGCTCTACAGAAAGATCTAGCTCTACATCTAATTTAATAGTCGCTAGTTGGTAAGAAAGCGGTAATTGCTCAAGCGCTTTTCGTAAGTTTTCACCTATTTTGCCTTTAACGGAATCGGCATTGGCAATCACGTTATCTAAGGTTTCATGCGCTAACAGCCATTTTACCGCTGTTTTAGGGCCACATTTTTCCACACCAGGGATATTATCAACTTTGTCCCCCATCAAGGCTAAATAATCAATGATTTGATCAGGACGAATACCAAATTTTTCGATCACGCCAGCAACATCCATTTCTACATTGGTCATGGTATTAATTAAGCGCACGTGCTCATTCACTAATTGAGCCATGTCTTTATCGCCGGTAGAAATAACCGTTTCAATACCCATTTGTGTTGCCTGGTGCGATAATGTACCAATCACATCGTCTGCTTCAACACCTTCAATCACTAACAATGGCAAACCCATCGCACGAATAATGTCATGCAAAGGAGCTATTTGGCTTCGTAAGTCATCAGGCATCGGTGGACGATTGGCTTTATATTCAGGATACATATCATTTCTGAATGTTTTACCTTTGGCATCAAAAACCACCACAATATTGCCATTGGGGTAATCTTTCTTCAGGCTACGGATCATATTCAATACACCCGTAATAGCACCAGTAGGTTGACCATCGGCAGTAGAAAGTGCTTGCAAATAAGGCACATGGTAAGCACGAAATAAATAAGAAGAACCATCAACTAAAATTAATGGTGATAATGAGGTATCCGACATGAATAAAAACCTTTACGAAAAAATTAGCGCTAGCATGACATATTCAGCGGCTTCTCTCCATATTGAAAAATAGTTTTATACCCAAAAAGACGTCAAGCCTGTGGATAACTATGTTGAAAAGCATCACTAAAGCCCATAAAGAATTTTCATCTTTACGGTGACTTATGTAGTTAAACTACTGTTTATTAGGAAAAAAAGGTAAGAAAAAATCCTTTTTACACTGTTATTATTCTAATTTTAAATATGTGAATAAAAATTTTTCACATTGCAGCTATTGAACAAATAACGTCCGAATATTTTGTCCAAGGGTGTAAGAGATTACCAGAATTTTTTGCCATTACCACCCTATTATTAAAATATTTTTAAAGTAATATGAAACCTGTAAATAACAAAAAAACATAAGCCTTAAATAACGGGTGTTATGGGGAGGTTGTAAAGTTGAACCCATCTAATATTTTGGACAAAACCTCAAAAAACTCAGTAAATATGCCAGTAAATTGAAATATCATGATATACATCAAGCTTCATTAAAACATCAGTCATTATCTCAGCTATACTCATAGCAAACCCTATGTGTTTATATTGCTATGTTTTTAGATGTAATAAAAAAAATCTTTTCGACAGAAGATTCTCAAACAAACTATTTTTATTATGAAGACAATAATACACCAACAAAGCAGCGACAAGAGCAAGAAATTAGCGCCTTTCAAAAACAATTAACCACTCCCCCAAAGACAAATAAAATCGTTGATGAGCATCACCATCAGCAAGCATTTTATGATTACCTCTTTGGCGAATCATCTTCAGAACAAGCACATGATGAATTATCGCTTTACGTTGCCAATAAAATTAATGAATTAATCAGTGAACCTAATCAGATATTATCGACACTTCCTGCCCTTCCCGCTTCATTAGGTAATATGTTAACTCAGCTAAATAATGAAGAGTTTGATGCAAATTTGATCATTAATTTAATTGAATTAGAGCCAGCCATCGCCGCGAAAGTGATCGAATTAGCCAACTCCGCTTATTACAATAAGTCAGAAAAAGAGATCACCGATTTAAAATCAGCTTTTATGCTTCTAGGGGTAAATGGACTAATTGAAGGTGTTCTAAACGGTTTTGTTAGCCAGTTTACACCGCAATCACAAGCCTATTTTCGCCAATACGGTAGTAAAATTTGGCAACACAGTTTATCCACCGCCAATATCGCCAAACAATTAATATTAGCATCCAATGATAAATCGTCTGCCGCCACAGGCTACTTGATTGGTTTAATTTCTAATTTAGGAGAAATGATTATTTATCAACTGTTAACGCAGGCTTTTTCTTATGTACACCCTGATTACCAACCTAATTCATTAGCGTTTAAAGAGCTTATGATCTCTCATGCTAAGCGAATAACGTATTTAACCGCTAAACACTGGCAATTTCCGCCAAGCATATTATCAGCGCTAGCACTTCAATCAAAAATTCATCAAGCTTCCACTTTAAAGACGCTTTTTCCACAAAACCCTATCGCCTGTTATATTTATGAAGCCAGTATGATCAGCGAGTTACTGATTAAGTATGATCACAAACTGATAGACAAAGACTATTTATCTCAAGCAAGTGAACTACTTATCTTTAGTGAACAAGCAAAAAATTACCTTTCTGAACACGCGCAGTAATCAATAAAATATAAATAGTTCTCAATGATACAAATTCAAAATTATTTATTTTATTCATTACGTTATGCTCTATATTTACTGTGTTTATCATAGATAACTTACCGAAAATACGATAAGCTATTAACTCTATTTTCTGCTTATTTTTTCGAGAATGGTTATTGAATGACGTCAATTTTTAAAGCGTTAGTGAACGTACCAGAACCAAAGCAAACTAGGAGCCAGGAAGCGTTAAATCGTTTTTTGACGACTGGCGAAAGATTATTAGCAGAAAATCGTTTCGAAGAGGCTGGTGTTGCTCAAATTGCAAGAGAAGCTGATTCATCCGTGGGTACTTTTTATCGACTGTTAAGTGACAAAGAGACCTTATCGCTGTTATTACTTCAACGTTTTTTTACACAATCAGAAGCGACTATCATCAATATATTAGCGCCTGAAAAGTGGCAAGGAAAATCGATAGCTCAAATCGCCCAAAAATTTATCAGCACCTTAGTCGAATTACATAAAGGTCGAGCAGGCACCTTACGTGCAATGATTCTTAAAGCATCCAGAGATCCTAAATTTAGGGATCAAGTTCACCAGCTTAACGAGTTTATTGGAGAACAACTGGCTACTTTACTGAAAGCGCGATTATCTGAGATATCACACCCCAAACCTGAACAAGCAATCAGCTCGGTTGCTCATATGGTATTAGGTATATTAAACCAACATACCATTACTGGTTCATTGGGTGGTTTGTCTCAAACAAGCTTAAAAAATGAATTGACCCGTGTGTTTATCAACTACTTAGGTGCTAGTACTAAATAACCTGAAGCCGCCGCAGCAAAACTTCAGGTTATTTATTCATCTCTAGGTTTGTTCAAAAATCAGAACTGATAGCCTAACGTAAACGCCACGGTTTGTGGATCACCATAGTAACCCACTAGCACCTCTTCAAGACTTAACGTTGGCGCAAAATTATAACCCGCCACGCGATATTCTTTATCTAATACGTTATTCACTTTTAATGCTGCCGTCCAATGACCATCACTGTGGTAAAAAGTAACCCCGGCATTCACTAAGGTGTAAGCTTTTTGATCAATCGCTGACGGAGTTTCATACATGTGGCTATCACCACGATAGGCAAGGCTGGTATTAACAACAAAATCTCCAATATCGGCAACAAAACTGTAGTTTGCCCCTAAGTTGATGCTCCAATCTGGCGTATTAGAAACCACATACTGATCGGCCTTATTAATCACTTCACCTGTTGGTGAGGCATCTAAAAATTCAACAAATTCAGCATCGATATAACCAATACTTAAATTTATATTTAAATTATCGGTGGCGGCATAAATACTCTCGAATTCCAGCCCTTTTATTTTTGCCTCGCCCGCATTAAGCACACGCGCAACAAACTGACCTTCACTAACGGCTCGCTGTACCGTCACTTGCATATCACTATAATCTGACGAGAATATTGCCGCATTCACACGTAAATCAACCGTTGGTTCACTTTTAAATCCTAGCTCAATTGTATCAACAATTTCAGGATCATAAGGTTGATCGGCACTGGGATCAGCACCTATATCAGCTCGCATATTAAAACCACCAGATTTAAAGCCATTGGTGTAAGACGCGTAATACATTAAATTGTCATTTGGCTTATACTCAACACCCACTCTCGGGGAAAAATGCGTCCATGATTCATCATTGGCGAAAGTATTATCAGGGTTAATTGCCATGGCTAACCCTTTATCAACATCGCCAGGAAAAGCGGTTTGATAAAATGTGTATTTATAGCCATCTGCAGATTTTTCATCACTGGTATAACGTGCACCTAAGGTCATAGACCAATGATCATCTAAATCAAACGATGTTTGTCCGTAGGCAGAAAGACTTTCAGTATTCGTACAACCTCCATTTTCAGAGGTCAAGCCTGGAGCGCCTAAAATCTGGCCAAGAACTTCAAGTTGCACGTCAAAAGTTCCACAAGCATCACCGTCGTAATAATAAACACCACCAACAGCACTTAAACCATTTACCCTATAGCTTAATTGGAATTCTTGAGTAAATTGTTCATCATCAAATATACCGGGCACATCAAAAGACTTTAACGCGGTATTATCAAAATCAATGCTCGCTAGCGTATCACCCTCTCTCTTTGCTGTTACCGACTTAAAGCTAAGAGCATCTGATAGATCCCAATCAATGATTAGCGACATTCCCGATAATTCAACCATTCCTTCTACCGGCACGCTGATATCAGAATCATAGACATTGTCATAAGGTTGTTGACCAGTGAGTCGACTGGGAGACATTCGATAGCCGCCCTTGGCATTTGAGTCATCTTGGGTATTGTCGTAACTAAACTTAAACGATAAGTCTTCCGTTGGTCTGAAGGCTATTTTCAATCGGCTGGCGAAGACATCTTTGTGATAATTATCTTCGTCGTTATTTCTAAATTTACCAAAACCATCTCGGGTTAAATTTGCTATTGCAGCACCGATATAGAGTTTATCTTCGATAATAGGTAATTGACCTGAGAGTTTGATATCTTTGCGTCCATAGTTTCCGACAGTAGCTGAAGCAGCAAACTCTGCATCACCAGACATCTCTTTAGTCACGTACTTTACGGCTCCACCTATGGTATTTTTACCGTACAGTGTGCCTTGGGGGCCACGTAGTACTTCTACGCGCTCAACATCAAAAATATCTAAAACTGCACCTTGTGGGCGTGCCATATAAATATCATCGATATAAATACCAACCCCTGGTTCATATCCCCAAAGCGGGTCTTGTTGACCAATGCCCCGAATGTATGCGGTTAATGTACTATTACTACCTCTACTAACCTGTAAAGTAGTATTGGGCACGTATTGTTGAATATCCGTAATGACCGTAATACCTTTTTCCGCCATTTCGGTCGCTCCTAGCGACACTAAAGAAACGGGTACTTCTTGTAAGTTTTCTACCGTACGACGTGCAGTTACTTCAATTCGTTCCAGTTTTGACTTATTTTCCACTATTGGCTGTTCTGTCTCGTTCGCTTGAACAGTACTGCTGACAATTGCGCTCAATACGGCGGCAGATATTAACCCGAGTTTGTGATGTAAAGTGTTCATAAGCATGCCTTTTTAGTCATTATATTTTTTTATTTATTATCGGTATTGCGGTCACCTGAAACAGGCTGTTTGTTTTTTCAACAATACAAATATACGGAATCAATATTCCGATTGCAAGTAATTAAACTCTAATCTCTACTCACTAACCAAATACACAAGATAAATGAAAATACTAAATTTAGTATAAAAATGGATAAAATGAACAGTTACAGCATTAACTAAGCAATAAACCGACATTTGACAACGGAATTTATATTCCGTATTTTGTAGATATATACAGATAAAGTAAGTGAGAAAAAGTTTTGCCTCATTGCACAGTAAATAACATCAAAATGTATTACCAAGAATCTGGCTCAGGTGAGCCCATGGTATTACTGCATGGACTAGGTTCATGCGCACAAGATTGGCATTACCAAATAGCTTATTTCTCTAAAAGATACCGTGTCATATCGATTGACTGTAGAGGACATGGGTTAACTGAAAAGCCTGATGGAAAATACACTATCCCGTTATTTGCTCAGGATATTTCACAGTTGCTCACACTGCTCAATATCAAAAACTATCATCTAGTTGGCTTTTCAATGGGAGGGATGATCGCTTTTCAACTCTCTGTAGATCAACCTGAAAATATTAAAACATTAACCATTATTAATTCAGCGCCAGCTATCCCATACAATACAATCGCGATGAAACTGACCGTATGGATGCGACTCGCTATTATCAATATATTAGGGTTGCCGCGCCTAGGTAATGTGATTGCGAAAAAACTATTCCCAAAATCAGATCAACAGCACCTTAAAAAACAATATTTATATTCCCTTATGATGATGACAAAGTCTGCATACATTCGCTCATTACGTTCATTTCTTGGCTGGAGTGTGATGGAAAAGCTTCATCGGCTCACCATGCCAGTATTAGTTATTACCGGAGATAAGGATTACACCCCTGTGCAAGACAAAGTCGATTACAGCCAAAAAATCCAACGTGCAAAATTAGTGATAATCCCAGATTCATATCACGCAACGCCGCTCGATCAGCCAACGTTATTAAACCTAGAAATCAAACAATTTATTGTCGAACACACAAGGTAATTAAGCATAGCTAGCTAACAACAGACACAACACTTATGTCCATTATAGCTAGCCAAATAACTGCTTAAAGAAATAACAAATTATGTTTTAATCTGTAATCTATTGTTCTTCATCTAAGATCACCATTTTTATAATGGTGATCATTTGTTTAGGTACGGTCGGGTAACCAAGCTGCTCACTATAACCCACCTTCACTTGCGAGATAGCTTCAACAACATCATAGCCTTTGACCACTTTGCCAAAAACCGCGTACCCCCACGAATTACCCGGGTTTAAATGCGTATTGTCATTCACATTAATGAAAAATTGACTCGTGGCTGAATGGGCACCACTGAGTTGTTTTGCCATGGCAATCGTGCCGATTTGATTTTTTAAACCATTGCCAGACTCATTGAAAATAGGCGCATCAGGTTCAATTTCGCTGTAGTTGGTCATGTAACCACCGGCTTGGATCAAGTAGCCCTCTTCCACTCGATGAAACATGGTATTGTCAAACTGACCACGTGACACATAGCCCAAGAAATTATCCACCGTGTGCTGCGCTCTTAAGCGATCAAGTTCAATGATAAAGTAACCCATCGAAGTCTCTACACGCACTTTGGGCGTATAATTATTAGGCTGAATATACTCCCCCTTCATTTCAGCCGCGAGTGGCTGTAACGATACTAACAATGCAATGCTTAATAAAATACCTTTGATCACTTAACTACCTTTAATTACACACCTAAATAACAGTGACTATCTTAGCAAAAAATTATGCAAGCGTTACCCTGATAGACTAATTCTCAACAAGTCCGTTATAAATCACACACATATTTATTACAGCAACGAGAGCTGTTCAAAACAATATCTTAAATAGGTTGTGCCAAGTTAGGGTCAATACGCCTACATGGTGACAAATTCTTCTGCCGAAGTTGGGTGAATTGCCACGGTATTATCAAAATCAGCTTTCGTTGCTCCCATTTTCATGGCAACGGCAAAGCCTTGTAATAGTTCATCACTACCAAATCCAATAGCGTGTAAACCAACGACTTTCTCTTCTTTACCCACACAGACAAGTTTCATGCGAGTAGGATCGCGATAATCTTCGGTAATGGCTTGATAGAGTGCGGTAAACTGAGAGTTATAGACCTTGACTTGTTGCGCGCCATATTGTGCAAGTGCTTCTTGCTCAGTTAAGCCCACAGTCCCAATAACAGGATGACTAAATACTACGGTTGCAATATTACTATAATCTAAATGCTCGTACGGTTTGTTATTAAATAAACGCTCACATAAACGCCGTCCGGCAGCAACGGCAACAGGCGTTAATTGTGCACGACCGGTGTTATCACCCACGGCATAGATACCATCCACGTCGGTATTTTGATATTTATCAGTCGGTATAAAACCTCTTGGATCTAATTCTATACCTGTTGCTGCGATGTTGATATTGTCTGTCGCAGGCTCTCGCCCAATCGCCCAAATCAAGCTATCTACAGGGCCAATCGATTGGCCATTTTCTAAATGGATAGTGAGTTGACCATTGTCATGTTTTTCAACACGCTTAGGTATACTGTGGGTATGAAGCTCAGGACCATGTTTAGCCATTTGTTCCACTAAGGTATCAGATAACATCTCATCAAAACCACGCAAGGGTTTTTCCTTGCGCACGATTAAATGAGCTTCACTGCCCAAAGCATTTAATACGCCTGCAAGTTCAACTGCAATGTAACCAGCGCCTACTACCGCAACCGACTTTGGTTGTTCAGTTAATGCAAAAAAACCATCAGAATCAATGCCATACTCTGCGCCTTCAATATTAGGAATACTGGGACGACCACCCGTTGCAATCACAATATGATCTGCAGTTATCTGTTCACCGTTAACTTCAACCGTGTGTTTATTGACAAATTTAGCAAAACCCTGGATAACCGTGACTTGGTTGGCAGTAAACCCTCGCTGATAAGCAGCGTGAATACGTTCGATATAGGCTTCTCTATTTTTGACCAAGGTTGACCAATCAAATTGCTGTAGCGGAGCCTTAAAACCATAATCAGGCGCATAGTGTAAGGCATCAGCAATTTGTCCGGCGTACCACATGGCTTTTTTCGGCACACATCCGACATTCACACAAGTACCGCCAATGTGCTTGGCTTCAATCACCGCCGCCTTTTTACCAAGTTTTGCCGCGCGATTAGCCGAAGCGATACCACCACTACCTGCACCGATAGCGAGAAAATCAAAATGTTGAGTCATACTGAAAGATCCTTGAAATATGTTAATTAAGATATAAGAGTGGTTTACTAGCGTTTCAAGTTCAGCAAATAAACTTTTCTTTTTAGTTAACTATTATCAGCTACCTTAATTTCAACTTTATCTTCTCTAAGGAAATGACTAATGGTTTCAGCGTCTACGGGCTTACTATATAGAAAACCTTGAATGGAGTAACACTCTCGTTCAGCAAGATAACTGAGTTGTTCTTCTGACTCAACACCTTCGGCTACACAGCCCATGCATAACTTATTCGCCAGAACTAGTGTTGCCTCAACAATTGCTTCATCGGCAGAGTCTTGGCCAATACCAGCGACAAAACTGCGATCTATTTTGATAACATCGAGTGGTAATTGTTTTAAATAATTTAATGACGAGAAACCCGTGCCAAAATCATCAAGCGATAAAGCAACTCCTAATTTAGCAAGATCCGTCATTTGTTCGATAACTGCTTCAGGGTTTTTAATCAACGTACTTTCTGTCACTTCAAGCTTTAATAAATGAGACGGAATATTGTACTTAGCCAAAATTTCGGTAAGAAATGGTACAAAGTTATCCTTACCAAAATGCACAGCTGAAATATTAACTGAAAGATAAAAATTCTCACGAATGGTCAACCAATGGGTTAAATCACTCAAGCCCCGTTCCAGCGCTTTCTCAGTCATGCCGATAATAAGGCCGATTTCTTCTGCAATAGGAATAAACTCACCTGGGGAAACAAGCTTATCCCCTTGTTGCCAACGTAACAGTAATTCAACCCCTTTTGCCTTACCACTAGCAGAATCAACAACAGGCTGATAATAATTGATAAATTCACCCTGCTCATGGGCTTGTTTAATAGTCGACTCAGCATGCAACCTTTGATTTGCTTCAACGTTCATTCTTGGGGTGAAAAATTGGAAGGTATTGCGACCTAACTGTTTTGCATGATACATAGCTACATCGGCATTTTTCAGTAATTCATCAGAATCAGTCGCATCATCAGGGAACACTGCAATACCGATACTCGCGCCGACACTCACCACATTTCCTTTCAGATCAACGGGTTCGCCTACCACTTCAATAACTTTTTGGGCAATTTTTCCTAGATATGAATTGTTCTTAAATGATTCGAGCAGAATAACAAACTCATCCCCTCCCAATCGGGCAACGGTATCATCAGCACGGACAATGGATTTCAGCCGAGCGGTTAATTCTTGCAATAACAGATCGCCATGATCATGACCTAAACTGTCATTTACTTGCTTAAATCGGTCTAAATCAATGAAAAATAACGCTAAAGACTGTTTAATTCGCTTAGAGCCGTCCATACCATGCTTGATTCGCTCTAACAATAACGAACGATTTGGCAAGCCGGTAAGATGGTCGTAATTTGCCAAATAACGTAGCTCTTTCTCCGCTGATTTTTGCGCAGTAATATCGGTAAGAATACACACATAATGAGTAGAATTAGTGGTTTCACTACGATTAACACTAATATTTAATAGCACATGATATTCTTGGCCTGAATGGGTTTGTACTAACTCTTCGCCACGCCAATGCTCTCCTTCTTTTAAGGAGCTAAACAGCTTCATATAAAAAGTGCGACGCTGCTTATTTAAACCAAAAATACTATCATCAAAAGACATATCATCTTTACGCCAACCAAACACCTCTTTTAATGAATCATTAGCGATTACTCGAGAGAAGTTATCACTGATAATCAAGACCCAGTCAGTGGTTTGCTTAAACGCTTCACCATAATATTGTGCACGCTCAGATTCAGCTTTTGACTGAGTGATATTAGTGTACGAACCAGTCACCCTTTGCGGCTTACCATACTGATCAACGTCAACAATTTTACCCAGATCTTTATACCAAAACCATTCTCCATCTGCCGCCCTTAAGCGATAAGTACAAGAGAAGTTATTCTCGGTATCCGCCGCGTCAAGGAACATATGCCACTGATGAACAAATGCTTCCCGATCGCCCTCATGAATTAACTCTATATGTTGGTCAAAGCTATAGCTTTCAGATAAGTTTTCATATCCTAATTCTTCTGATGCTCGGCGACCAAATAACTCGTTATCTTTCGCGAGCCAATCCCAAACATCACTGTTACTACCGCGCAAAGCTAGCGATAAGCGTTGTTCCCTAAATTGTACTTCATCATGGGCCGACACTAACTGCTGAGTAAACTTGCGTCTGCGCGCTAACCACAGCCAAATACTCAAAATAATAATGACGCTGTAAATAAAATAGGCAAACGGGGACGCCCATGGCGCATAGCTGACATTAATATGAATATCAGTGGGGGGTGAATATTCTCCGCTAAAAGGTGAACGCACTCTCACCGACAAAGTGTGCTTACCAGAAGGTAAGCTGGGAAAGCGTATGTAGTTATTTTTAGTATCTGGGAATTTTACATCGCTACTGCCTGCGAGCTGATAGCTATACTCTAAATCACTATGTTTATAATTAAGCGCGGAGAAATCAAAACGTATACCGACATCGTCATAATTTAATTCGATCGGCTGGCTACTATCAATAATAAAGGGTAGTGGAATATCTCGAGACAACACTTCAACATTGGTCGCATAGACCTTAAAGTCATCATCCTGATCTTGTTGCTTTAATTGGATAGGATCAAATAACGACACGCCATTTATCGAACCAAAAGCAAACAAATTATCTGAAATACGTTCGGCTGCAGTACCATTAAACTCTCGAGCACTAAACCCATCGGCAACATTAAAGTTGCGAATATGCAAGGTTTGTCGGTTTAAAAAATAAATACCATTATGACTCGAAAACCATATATCGCCATCAGTATCCATCATAAGGTTATAGACGTTATGATCAATATCACTATTCTTATGAGTAAACTCGTACTTGACTGTGAAGGTATCGGCATCTAAGCCAACTAATCCGACAGAAGGAAACGCCAACCAAAATACATTCTGTTTATCTATGACCCAACTATCAATATAAGCGTAAGTATTTTCACTCATATCATGGTTGCGATAAAGCAAGCGAGTCTTTCTGGTTTCAATATCAAATGAAATCAGCGAGTTAGAGGTTGATAACAGCATTTCTTTACTATTAGGTAAAAAACCCAATACATATGCAATATCTTCATCAGGAAAATCCGCTTCAAGCTCTTTCAGCTCATCAATCTCACCAGTGATTAAATTGATGCGTTTGAATTCTTTAAGTGTTCGACTCCACGCATAATCATCGTCATCAACAAAAAATAAGTATTGATCATTGGCAAGAAATTCGAGCATTTGTTCATTAAAGTCAGGCTTAATGAGTTGCTTGGACTGAATATCAAATAATTGAACCCCTTTCGTCGTTAACAACCATAAACGCTGTTTACTGTCTTCCTGTAATTGAAAAATATTACTGATAGAATTATCGTTTTTAAGCTCAGGGTTGACCAAGTAACGTGAAATATTATTCGACGATATTTGCCACTCATTTAACCCATTATTAGTGGCAATCCACACTAAATCATCATCTTGTTTACTTTTTTCAATCGACCAAATCATATTATTGGATAAACGATTGGGGTCTGATTTACGATAACGTAAGTGAGAGACCATGCTTAAATTAGGGTCCCATTTATACACGCCTGTTGCTTCTGAACCTAACCAAATCCCTCCTTGATTATCATGAGATACCGCCTTAACAGTGTTATTATTGACATCTTCAAATGCGTCATTAAACGCTAAGATTCGTTCGGCGCGATTCGTGGTTAAATCAATTTTTGATAGCCCCCCATAATGACCAATGTATAAGTCATCTTCGGTGCCATGAAAATTCCAGCTTTCAATGTTTTTATCAATTAACTGGTAATTGGTTAACTGGGCATCACCGGCAATGAAACTCTCAATGTTCACGACATCTAGCGCATATATGCCAGCATACGTACCTAAGTAAAGCTGGTGTTGTTTGGAAACATAAACATTAAATATTTTATCTAGATCAGCTTCTTTCTTAACCAAATTGTTGTCATTGATACTGGTGAGTTTTTTCCATTGCCCTGTATCAGTATTTAACACATATACGCCATCACGAGTAGCAACATATAAAAACTTTTCATGATGGAATAATTCAAATATCCGCTCATTGCCTTCTAAAACATCAGACAAGTCCATCAGTGTTTTGACTTGCCCTGTTAGCTTGTCATAGCTCATTACAGTTTTAGTCGAGGCAATCCACATTTGCTGATCATTGCCGGTAACAACATCAATGATGTAATATTCTTTTTTTTCTGGTGCGTGCTTTAAAATATGTTGATATTGATCGGTTTTCTTATCATAGGTAAACAAGCCATGGGCAGCGATCAACCAGATCAAACTTTGCTTATCTTGAGTGACCTTAAAAAAGGCATTCGTTAAAAAAGACTCATCTAAACCTGGCAACACCCTAAAGCGATAACCGTCATATAGATTAACGCCATTCTCGGTGCTGACCCACATATAACCTTCATTATCATGAAAGATATCATTGACGGTTGTTTGTGATAATCCCTCATTTACTGATAAATGCTTTAAAAATATATCATCTGCATGTGCAAACGTATTAGATAACACTAATAAGCCACTTATCAGTATGACTAACAGATTACGTATGACAAAATTACCCATAAAAACCTCGTTCAGCACTAAACCAAGTATAATGCAACTCCTGAATTTTCTAAATCTAAATAATGAAAAAATCTATACAAACCATGATTTTACATAATATTAACACTTAATGTGGTGAAGATATTTATTAAACAAACTTGAATAATGTCCCCCTTGGTCATACATCTATAGAATACATTTATTAACAAATCGATGCTCATGACCAATCCGCTATTAACCCCAAGTATGTTACCTAAGTTTTCCGACATTAAGCCTGAGCACATTAAACCAGCTGTCGAACAAGCAATTAAACACTGTAAAAAAGTGATTTTCGATGTGCTATCAAATGAACATCACTATACTTGGCAAAACCTTGTTGAGCCAATCGATGATGCCGATGATACATTAGGCAAATTATGGTCACCTGTTTCACATATGAACTCAGTCGTTAATAGTGATGAACTTAGAGCAGCATATGAAGCTTGTTTACCTTTGTTGTCAGAGTACAGTACTTTTGTTGGTCAACATCAAGGGTTATTTGAAGCTTATCAACAACTTGCCAATAGTGCAGAGTACGATAAATTGAATACCGCTCAGAAAAAAGTCATAGATAACGCGTTACGTGATTTTAAATTATCTGGTATTGCCCTTACTGATGATAAAAAACAGCGCTACGGAGAAATAGCTACACGATTATCTGAACTCAGTTCAACTTTTGGCAATAACCTACTTGATGCAACTCATGCATTTACCGTCAACATTACCGATGAGCAGGAACTATCCGGTTTACCACAGTCTGCAAAAGACGCTGCTGCCCAGTTAGCACAGCAACAAGAATTAACCGGTTGGTTATTCACCTTAGATATCCCAAGTTACTTACCTGTGATGTTATATTGTGATAATCAAGCATTAAGAGAAAAACTCTATCGTGCCTATGTGACCCGAGCATCTGAGTTAGGTCCTAACGCAGGTGAGTATGATAACAGTGCTATCATGAACGAATTACTTGCACTGCGTCATGAGCTTGCCAACTTATTAGACTTTGCTAACTTTGCCGAAAAATCATTGGCAACAAAAATGGCGGATTCACCTGAGCAAGTATTAGCATTTTTACAACAACTCGCCGATAAGTCGAAACAGCAAGGCCAATCTGACTTAGATGAAGTCAAAGCCTTTGCAAAATCGCACTTTAATTGTGATGAACTCGCTCCTTGGGACTTACCTTATTACAGCGAAAAGCTCAAACAACACCGTTATGCCATTTCTGACGAGGAACTGCGCCCCTATTTTCCCGAGAGTAAGGTGGTCTCAGGACTATTTGAGGTAGTTAATCGATTATTTGGTATCCGCATCACAGAAAAAACGGGTGTCGATGTTTGGCATCAAGACGTCAAATTTTTTGACGTCTTCGATCAAGAAGGTGAATTACGAGGCAGCTTTTACCTTGATCTTTATGCACGTGCGAAAAAGCGTGGCGGTGCCTGGATGGACGACTGCGTTGGTCGCCGTCAGCTTGCCAATGGTGATATTCAACTTCCTGTCGCTTATCTGACCTGTAATTTCAATGCACCTGTCGGTGATAAACCCGCGTTATTTACCCATGATGAAGTGGTGACATTATTCCATGAATTTGGGCATGGTTTACACCATATGCTAACGCAAATTAATGCCAGTGGTGTTTCGGGTATTGATGGCGTGCCATGGGATGCTGTAGAGCTACCTAGCCAATTTTTAGAAAACTGGTGCTGGCAACCTGAAGCACTGGCGTTTATCTCAGGTCATTACCAAACCAATGAACCCTTACCACAAGCAATGTTAGATAAAATGTTAGCCGCGAAAAACTTTCAGTCGGCCATGCAAATGTTGCGTCAATTAGAGTTTTCATTGTTTGATTTCAAAATGCACGCGAATTATTCTCCAAGCAATGATAATAAGCACTATATTCAAGCGACTTTAGATCAAGTTCGAAACGATTATGCCGTAGTCGAAGCGGCCGATTTTAATCGCTTTCAACACAGCTTTGGTCATATTTTTGGTGGTGGTTATGCTGCCGGCTACTACAGTTATAAATGGGCTGAAGTGTTATCCGCCGATGCATTTTCTCGTTTTGAAGAACAAGGCATCTTTAACCAAGCAGTCGGACAAGACTTTTTAACCTATATTCTAGAAAAAGGCGGTTCACAGGAGCCCAGTGAATTATTCAAAAACTTCCGGGGAAGAGAACCACAGATAAACGCCTTACTTCGTCATAGCGGTATTGAATAGCAAGACAACCTTACATTAAACATATTTAATGTAAGGTTATTCATTCAAAATTACATTTTTACGATATAATTAGCTGTATAATCACTATACAGCTTTTTTACGTTTAACAATTACTGGGTAATTTTTTGCACGAATATTTAATTGCGCTTTCTTATTTTTTTGCACTAGCTATCGTTTGTATAGTGCTATATGCGTTTACTTATTTTTTACCGCAACCAGAGAATCAAAATAAAGCAAAGTCCACCTTTTATTTTCGACTGATTTTATTATTCAGCATGGCGGCGATGGCGGCATTGTTACTGCGCTTCGATTACCCGCATGTGTTCACCAACATATTAAATAACCTATTTATCTTGTTGCTTGGCTATAACATTATGTTCGCCATTTATACCCGCTATGATACGGACATCACTAAACGACAACTCATATTGTGTGGTACACATAGTGTATTATTTGTCTTAGTTCTGGCAGCAATCGAGTACTATTTTACAGTGGGATATATTCGTGCCACAGCCACTTTACTCAATATTCTGGTGCCATATTTATTAGCGTTAAAGAAATGCCATACCCAATTTAAAACTTACCGTATAGGCGACAAGATTTTATATTTTTCTTTATTAGTGTTATTAACTGTTTATGTTGTCTATATCGCGCTTTATATGCTGTTCTACTTTAATGAAAAGCAACCGCCCATCATTCTATATTTTATTTCCTTGCTTAGCTCCATTTGTATACTTTTCTTCGGTTTTGCGCTTAGCATCATTTATTCACTCATTGGTAAATTACGCAAAGAGTTAATCACCGATCGTTTAACTGGTGCAAAAAACAGAAATTTCCTTAATGAAGTTTCAAGAAAACTATTTTCCTCGGCAAAGCGCAACCAAATACCAGTTTCTATTTTATTAACCGACATCGACTTGTTTAAAAACATCAATGATAAATTCGGTCATGCCACGGGAGATAAGGTACTGATCGCTTTTGTCGAAGCTATCGAAAAAGCACTACGTGCAGAAGATATCTTAATTAGGATCGGTGGCGAAGAATTTGTTATTTTACTTCCTCACAACAATATCAATGACGCAAAACATACCGCTGAACGCATTAGAAGCATTGTTGAAGATTTATCGATCAGCATCAACCAACAAACCATCAATATTTCTGCCAGCTTTGGTGTCAGCCAAGTTGATGTTAACAAGAGTTTAGATGACAATATCAACGATGCCGATATTGCCTTATATCAAGCTAAACACTCCGGCAGAAATAGCGTAGTAGTTTTTAATAATAACGATAAGTAATCTAACAATTATATGGGATCTTTTGACACACTTTACCAACGCGCTTGTGAGCGTAAAGGTAGCGAATCAGCATTAATTCAATTGCTTGGCCCAACAACGGACAATCAAGCCGTTCATGCATTATCTGATGACAGAGTTTTATCCGCATTGACTAAAAAAGTCTTTCAATCCGGGTTTGTTTGGCGAGTCGTAGAAAATAAATGGCCTGATTTTGAGCAAGTGTTTTTTCACTTTGATATTGAAAAAATCTTGATGATGCCTGAAGAAATGTTAGAAAAAAAAGCCAGCGATCCCAAAATTATTCGCAACTATAACAAGGTAAAAACCATCAAAGCCAATGCACAAATGATATTTGAAGGGCAACAAAATAGTCACAGCTTTAGTGAATTCATTGCTAACTGGCCCAGTAATGACATTATTGGCTTATGGGCATATCTTAAAAAACATGGCGCTCGTCTTGGCGGAAACACCGGCCCTTACGCATTGAGAGCCTTGGGCGTTGATACCTTTATTTTAAGCAAAGACGTAGAAGCCTATTTTCGTGCTCACGACATTATTACTGGCGGTATTCAAAGTAAAACCAGCCTAAATGCCATTCAACAGCAGTTTAACCAATGGCATCAGCAGAGCAACTTATCATTGAGCCAACTTAGTCGACTAGTTGCTTTTGCGACTGGTGATAACCACATTCAAGCCGCATAAACCTATGATTACTAACTCTGAATTTGCTATTGGTTACGTTAACAAACCAGATGCCGAATTAGCGAAGCGTATTGCGAAAAAATGGCACTTTACTTATATCGGTGATGTTGCAGCGCAAGCAAAACACCCTGCACTTAAGTTCTTGCTTCAGGTGAACGTACAACAATTAGAGTTACTTAAATGTGATGAACCCAAATTAGGAGCAATTAGCGTTGATTTTGTCGATGGAGCGGTGGCCCATCGTAGAAAATTTGGCGGTGGTCGTGGTCAGGATATCGCTAAAGCCATTGGTTTAAAGCATGGTTTTACGCCACATGTGCTCGACGCTACGGCGGGACTTGGTCGAGATGCCTTTGTGCTGGCATCATTAGGTTGTCAGGTCAGTTTAATGGAACGTATGCCGATCGTCGCTGCACTCTTAGAAAACGGTTTAGCACGTGCGACGCTACATCAAGACACACAAGCCATCGTTGATCATATGACATTAATTTATGCATCATCTATCGAAAATATGACATCTGTGAACGCACCAGATGTGATATTCCTCGATCCCATGTACCCTCACAGAGAAAAATCCGCAGCAGTAAAAAAAGAAATGCGGGTTTTTCAGTCATTAGTTGGAGAAGATCCAGATGCGGATAAATTACTTCAACCAGCCCTCGATTTAGCAACCTATCGAGTCGTAGTGAAACGACCTAACTATGCACCACCGTTAAATAACCTCAAACCTTCAACGGTGATCAAAATGAAAAAAAATCGCTTTGATGTTTATGTCAATCAGGCTATTCCTAAGCTAAACAATTGATCTGACAATAGCCCAAAGCCAGATGAATAAAACATATGCTTTATTCAAAAAGCTGACGAATTTTGAAATCGGTCAATATTTCTCCATTATCAATAAGCACTTCTTGGCCTAATGCTTTAGCTTAAACAGCATTACAATAAAATAAATAGACAATAGGAAAAGTGCGCTGATGATCTCTACAAAAAGAAAACCTATGACCGTTTCACTGCCAATCACTATTTGGAAAGCATTACAAATCAGTTTTTGGTTAATCGGTGTGCTATTAGTATTACTGCTATTGTTTAAACCAGATCTAGGTATTTTACTATTTTGGAATTTACTGATCCCTATAGCTCCTGCCCTTTTAGTCTTACTACCAGGGGTTTGGCGAAATATTTGTCCTTTATCATCGACCGCTTTATTCCCAAGAAAGCTAAAGTTTTCCAAGGCCTGGCAACTCACTACCAACCAACAAGCCTGGCTATATTTACTCGGCGTTATCGCGCTACTGCTGATTGTTCCATTACGGCATCTACTGTTAAATACCAGTGGCTTAGCAACAGCCGTGATGTTGCTAGTTGCCGTTTCATTAGCGGTCACAATGGGAATGCTAGTCAAATGGCGCAGTGGATGGTGTGCCACCGCTTGCCCAATTCACTCGGTTGAGCGTATGTATGGCAGCACACCATTATTTACCACAGACAATGCTCATTGCCACCAATGTGAACAATGTATCTCGCTCTGCCCTGACTCTACCAAGCAAATGACCAGTAGCCTGACAAGAAGTCATAAACTGGAACGACTCGCAGCCACCCTAATGACAGGTGGTTTTTTCGGCTTCATTTGGGGCTGGAATCACGTTCCTGATTACCGAAATGATATAAACTTGAGCACTGTCATCAGCGCGTATGCTTGGCCACTGCTCAGTGGGATGATAACGCTGCTCGTTTATTTAGTGCTGACATCGTCCGCCAATAAAAAGCAAACGCAGTTCATTAATAGGCTTTTTGCGACACTAGCGATAAGTTGTTATTACTGGTATCGAATTCCATCCCTGTTTGGTGTTGGGCTTTTCCCAAACGATGGTGTATTAATTGATCTATCCGCCTCATTACCCTCTTGGTTTCCTCTGGTGATCAAGTTTGCCTCTGCATACTTTTTCTTTTGGTTTATGCTTATACGGCCTAACCGCTTGAAAAAACAAAGTTGGAGCATAAGACCCAACTACGCTATTGATGTGAAGAACATTAACGCATAGCTTTACCTAAGCTCAGCTTTTGTTGCGTTGACATCAATCTGTCACGAAAATGTCATCGCTTTGTCATATTGCTTATTGAAAATGCGCACTCACAAACTGTCACTTAATAAGGATTATTGTGCGCGTTTCCAGTTTTTCTCGAGGCTCAGTCGTTGCTATTGCTATTTTTGCACTGGTATTTGTATTTACCATGTATCAAGTCGGCAACTCATTAACTCAAAGCCGTCAACAATATAGTGAATATCAGGCACTCAAGTCATTAGCTACGGTCAAATTCAATCGAACAATTGCACAGTATTTACAAACAGGAGATGCCAGTTTACTGAATCAGGCACAAAGCCTGCTCAAAAAAATTATCGACCATAGTAAACGGTTGGGTATTGCCAGTGTCTCTCACGACATCTCACAACAAGCCGTACAACTAACACAAGATATTGAAAATAAATATCGCGCCATGGGTAAACTTAGCGGCAATCCATTCGCATTATTAATTAATGGTGAACAGGCAATGTCTACAATTAACCATCAATTATCACAGTATGCACTACAAAGTGCTGCGTTATCTCAACAGCAGCAGCTCGATTACCTGAAATTAACCAACAACATAGCGAAAGTTATTGCTGATTTAGTCACCAGTCGCGAAGCGCTATTTTCACAAACACAAGCCAATCAGCAAAGCATTAAGCGCTACATTGATGAACTTAAGCAACATATGCAATTGTTAAATAACTACCCAGCATTAGCTATCTTTGATGAGCTTAACGATGACGATGATTTTTTTGCTGACGAAGATGAACCCGAAGATTTAGCCAGTGATGCATTAAATGAGTTAACTACCTTAGTTAAACGTTATCTAAGTGAATTCGACACCACGCTTTTATTACAGCAACAACAGCAAAATGGTTTAACAATGCTAGCAACACAGGTTGAGCAGCTAGAACAGTCCATCATCAAGGGTGAAGCAACAATTATTTCTCAGCAAGCACAAGTGAACAAGAGGCTGACGTTGATAGTGATAGGGTTGCTGGCATTTTTAATACTATTTCTAGCCACCAACTATTGGCTGATGCGTAGCGTTGTGCTAAATCCTTTACGCAAGCTACGTGATAGTTTTGTCACTTTAGTTAATGAAGGCCGGGTCGATCAAATCACAGGTATCGCACTAAAAACGGAACTGGGTGAAATCTCACAGAGCTTCAATCAAATGGTGTCGCAATTAGCTAATGATGATAAGCAAAAGTCCACCCAACTCACCTTGGTTTCCAGCGCAATGAAAACCATGGAAGATCAGGCCAAAAACATCCTAAATTCTTCATTTAGTACGAATAAACATTTATCTGCAGTTGATGAAACTATCCAAGCATTGTCAAAAGTCACCGATGAAGTGAATACCTTGTCTTATCAAGTGGTGGAAAATGCCCAAGCAACACAAACAGCAATGCGAGAAAGCCAAGGCAATGTCAGTGAAGTGCTCAAAGCGAGTGAAAAAACAAACCTTGCCGCCTGTGCAGGTAAAGAAGCAATCCACTCACTGGCAGAATCGGTTAAAAGTGTCGGTACCATTGTCGACGTGATCAGCTCAATTGCTGAACAAACCAATCTGCTGGCATTAAATGCTGCTATCGAAGCAGCACGTGCTGGCCAACATGGCCGTGGTTTTTCAGTTGTTGCCGACGAGGTAAGACAATTAGCAGGTAAAACTCAAGAATCGTTGAACCAAGTCAGTGATCGCTTGGCACAACTCAATCAAGCAAGCGATACCCTTCAAAGCTGTATTAATGGTATTGAACAAGCATCTGCTCAACAAAAACATATTGCTCAATTATTAAGAGATAATGCTGAAACTGTTGTTAACCAAGCGGTGACATCGGCAAATGTTGCTGAAAGCACCTTGGCACAAGTTAATCAACAACGGCAGCATTTTATCGAATTTGAACAAGCAATGACGAGCGTCAATAGTGAGATTGCTCAGTCGGGCCAACTCGCTGACACCATATCAAAGGATGTTTCAGCACAGGTCAAAGATATTAGCCAAACTCTCAAACTGGTGGCCAGTTAAGCTAGATAGCAGGTATTTCACCCCATCAAAAATGGATAAAAATAGA
Source organism: Thalassotalea sp. G2M2-11 (assembly GCF_017168195.1). GTDB lineage: Bacteria > Pseudomonadota > Gammaproteobacteria > Enterobacterales > Alteromonadaceae > Thalassotalea_E. The sequence goes on along the minus strand of NZ_JADNYL010000001.1, from coordinate 40,803 downwards.
TTTATCCGTGCGCCTTTGTCATATATCCACTAAAATTAAGTTCTCTAGGGTGAAAGGCGCAATAGATGGCAAAGTCTTTATGTAAATGGAAAAAGAAAGACATCGACAAGCAACTGCACGAACTCGCGCATATTGTCGATAAACCTAGATATATATGTAAAGATTGTGCCCGTGCCAGCCACGACAAAGGCTTTTTATGTAAAGCCGTTAAATTACCCCTCTCTTAACCTTCTTAAGGATATTTATGATAGCTAAAAATATGGCAATGCCTTCGGGACAATTACAGCAGCTGAAAGATGGTGCCGTGATCACCCATAACACCGATGAACTCTTCGCCAATAAGAAAGTCGTATTATTTGCCGTCCCTGGCGCATTCACCCCAACATGCTCTGCTGCTCATCTGCCTGGCTATGTGGTGTTAGCAGACGAATTTAATGCTAAAGGAGTGGATGAAATCATTTGTCTTTCCGTCAATGATGCCTTTGTCATGCATGCGTGGGGAGCCTCACAAAATGCTGAAAACATCCGCATGTTGGGGGATGGCGATGCTAGTTACACTTCCGCCTTAGGTTTAACCATGGATACGGGTAGTTTTGGCGGAGTACGCTCACAGCGTTATGCCATGATCATTGACAATGGTATTGTGCAAAACATTCAAGTTGAGCAACCAAAAAGCTTTGAAGTAAGTAAAGCTGAAGTCATATTAAAAGCCTTATAAATACAAATAATTAGTATTTACCATCTTGTTGTTTTCTTTAGGATTTTCCATTAACAGCCTTGAACAACAATCGGAAAACAGGCAAAATCTGCCACCGAAACAAACACAGAGGACAGCCCATGTTAAAACCGGAAATGGTTAAACAACTTAACCAACAAATAAACCTAGAATTTTATTCATCAAATCTCTATTTACAAATGAGTGCTTGGTGTGAAGAAAAAGGGTTTGAGGGAGCCGCAGAATTTATGCGAAAGCATGCGCTAGAAGAAATGGATCATATGAATCGTCTGTTTACTTATGTTAGTGAAACAGGGGCTCTACCGATTCTTGGCACCATTGATGCGCCGCCACACGAGTTTGATTCATTAGCCGATGTTTTTGAAAAAACATATCAGCACGAATGTGAAATTACCGAACGTATTAATGAGCTTGCCCATCTGGCGTTTTCCAATCATGATTATTCCACTTTTAACTTCTTACAATGGTACGTTGCAGAGCAACACGAAGAAGAAACCCTGTTTAAAAGTGTATTAGATAAAATCAACCTAGTTGGCCATGACGGTCATGCATTATTTTTTGTCGATAAAGACTTAGCCGAAATGGCTAAAAGCGGCAGCAGTAGTGTGATGAAGGAACCAAACGCGTAAAACCAATAAAGGCTTCTTAATGAAGCCTTTTTACTTTTACTCGCAGATTAGCATTATCAGCCCCTAGCGACTTAACTAAGTTACTTTTATAATAGCGGCAAAACACCAACTTAAAGGCACTCTGTGCAAACAACTGACGTATTAATAATTGGCGCAGGGGCTGCTGGCCTAATGTGTGCAGCAACAGCAGGCTATCGCGGAAAGTCTGTTACTGTGGTTGATATGGGCAAAAAGCCTGGTCGAAAAATTCTTATTTCGGGTGGGGGTCGTTGTAACTTCACCAATGAAAATGCCAGCCCAGACAATTATTTATGTCAAAACCCTCACTTTATTAAATCAGCAATGAGTCGTTATAGCGCACAAGACTTTATTGAGCTGGTTGAACGCCATGGCGTTAATTATCATCATAAAACCTTAGGGCAACTATTTTGCGATAACTCCGCGCAAGATATTGTTGATCTGTTGATGACCGAATGTGAATGGGCAGGTGTCACAGTTGCATTGAGAAATGAAGTATTAGACGTGGCAAAAAATGACAACGGATTTATTGTCAGTACCACAGAGCATCAATACCAATGCCAATCACTGGTGGTTGCTTCAGGTGGCCTGACTATGCCCAAACTTGGCGCAACACCAATCGGGTATAAAATTGCTGAGCAATTTGCCATCGACGTGTTGCCGACAACAGCGGCATTAGTGCCATTTACCTTGCATCAACACGATAAAGAGCGCTTTGATGGCTTATCTGGTATTAGCATTCCTACCATAGTCAGTAGCGAAGATGGCACCCAGTTTAAAGAAAATATCTTATTTACCCACCGAGGGTTATCTGGACCTGCCATCTTGCAAATATCTTCATTCTGGCGCGCAGGGCAAGCCGTGACAATCAATTTACTTCCTGACAATTCAATTGCGCAACACATCACACAATGGCGAGAAACACACCCGAAAAAATCATTAAAAAACCAGCTTGCTACCCTGCTCCCAAAAAGCTTTGTTGATGCCATGATCAGCCAACAGGAAATTACCGATAAAAACATTAATCAATTATCCCATCTAGATATTGAGCAATTGGCTGCATACCTACATCAATGGCAAATTAAACCGAACGGCACGGAAGGCTATCGAACAGCTGAAGTCACTCTCGGCGGCATAAACACCGACGAGCTTTCATCAAAAACATTTGAAAGTAAAAAAGTAGCCAACCTCTATTTTATTGGCGAAGTGATCGATGTCACCGGTTGGCTTGGCGGCTACAATTTCCAAGCCTGCTGGGCTCAGGGTGTCGCCTGCGGACAAGCAGTAAATTAATATTTAACTGTGAATCAGCTAAAAAAAAGGGCTGTATTTCTACAGCCCAATACTCTTAATTCGCTCTTCTATTTACATAAAACAACTGTAAAACATAAAGCGAGTTTTAATACTTGCGAGCATTCTTGATATCGCGCTGGTTAACAAATACCGCAACCGTTCTTGCAGGCACAGTAAATTCACCCTCTTTTTTCGCAAACGTTGATTGCTTAACAATCGGATCTTTTGCACCTTGTAGCGCTGGATGTAAGTTAAATGAATAGCCTGTTAACGACTCCATGGTATATTGTTGCGCTTGGGTCGTCACATTTATCAACACCATTTGCTCTATCTGTTCACTGCCAGTTAAGCTCATCACAATTAATCCTGGAATTTGATCGCGACCAGTGTTGTGAAAATGTAGCTTATTGCGGATTTCTTCCGCTGTTTGCAATCGATATAGCGGGCTACTTTGTCGTATTTTCAACATTGCTTGGATATTGTTAGTAACTGAGACAATATTGTTACTAGTTATGGCTAATTCAGGGTTTGCTAACAACGGCGTGATCACCTGCCAGTTTTGTTCATTATCTGACTTTAACGGTAAGCCACGACCCCAGCCATTTGTCTGATAAGAAAAATCAAGCACATTAAACCAATCACCCGCATCATAACTATTACGATCCATTGACTTAGAGCGCATCATTTCCTGACCTGCATGAAAAAACGGCACACCTTGCGCTAGCGCTACAATAGCATTACCAAGGTTTTGAACTCTTGCCCTGTCTGCTGCCGAGGTTGATACCGGGAGTTTGTATTGGTTAGCATCAAACAAGGTTTCATTGTCATGAGCGGCAATATAGTTAATGGATTCTTGAGGGTCACTTGCATAGCCTCCCAAGCTTGAGGTACTAATTAGCTGACCTTGATAATTTTCAAAGACAAAGTCTGATAAAGTCCCCGCTAATGCCATTCTCACTTTGTCTGATATCCATAGTAAGTCATCCAAACTAGCATTGCTTTCATCATTGGCATCATAATATAAACCGTTGATAAAACCTTGGCGGGCAACATGATCTATACCTGAATCAAATGGGCCACCACCTCTGACAGCATCTCGGATATGATCATTAAATGCTCCTACGCCAGTATTCTGCCCCATGTTATACTGAGATGCTTGCTCGAAACGCGTATTGTTAACCACTTCGCCAAAATTCCAACCTTCGCCGTACAAATAAATATCTTTACCGTCGACACCATCATTTTCAACGGTTAATGATTGCAACATGGTTTGGGCTTTGAGAATATTTTGCTTGCTATGATGGCCCATCAAGTCAAACCTGAAACCATCAACCTTGTAAGCTGTTGCCCATGTTTTTAACGAATCAAGCATAAGTTTTTCCATCATATTATGCTCGCTAGCCGTATTGGCACAGCAGCTACTCATTTCAATACCGCCAGTACTATTTAAGCGATGGTAATAATCAGGCACTATTTTATCTAACACCGATTTTTCACCTTGCAGGCTACCACTCGTATGGTTATAAACCACGTCCATTATCACGCGTAGTCCTGCTCGATTTAACGCTGCAACCATCTGCCTAAATTCTTTGATCCTAAGTGCACTGTTTGGCTGCGTGGCGTAGCTTCCTTCTGGAACTGTGTAGTGATATGGGTCATAGCACCAATTAAAGCCATCTTGAGTGCGAATCGCTTCAATGGCTTGTTGCTGCTGTTGAGAATCAGGGCCATACAGGCTCAAATCGCTAACGGTGAGTTGTTCACTTGTATCTTCATTAATGGTCGCACAATCAAAAGCTGGCAATAAATGCACACTGGTTAAGCCACTTCTTGCCAGCTTAGCCAAATGCTTCATCCCTAAGCCATTCACGGTAAATGCTTTAAATGTGCCTTTGTAAGCATCGGGTACTTCGGGATCATTGATACTAAAATCTCGCACATGTAATTCATAAATAGCTTGATCTTCAGGAGCATTTAACGCGGGCTTATGCAGGTTATTCCAAGCAACGGGTTTTAATTCATTAGCATTCAAATCAATGATCTGACTAAACTGACTATTGATTGACAGGCTCACTGAATATGGGTCAGTTACTAGATTATGCTCTATTTTTCCTGTGGCACGGGTATACACTTCCACTTCAAATTTGTAATATTTTCCATGCCAATCGGGTGAGCCAACAACAGACCAAGTTCCTGAGTCGGTATTTTCATCCATCAAATAAATGCTAGGCTCTGATGCTAAGTCAGCATAATCATATAAATGAAGTTTAACTTGTTTGGCCGTTGGCGCCCAAAGTCGAATCGTCGGAATACCTTCATCAAACATAACCCCTAATTGACCACTGAAGGTATATAAGTCATCAAGCACACCCGGCGGCTGAATACCTGTGGCAAATGCTGGTTCATTCTCACCTGTTTTTGCATATACCGCGAACTGCGACTTCAATATGGCCGGAATTTTACTGATATCTTCTGGCTGAACCTTAAATGTTGGCAAGCCCGTTAAATGGCGAAATTTGTCAGCAAGTTGGCCATCAACAACGCCGTCAGCTGTTAAGGTGATTTTATCGCCACCAGTGAGCCCTTCAGTCAAAGACAAGCCCAATTGCGCTTGTTCACTGTAATGGAGTTCAACAACATTTACATCAGCAACGTCCCATGCGATGGTATCTTCAGATAGCCAGTACGCTTTGGCTTCAGACAAATTTGCATCAAACTGATTACCACCAATCGTTAACAAATGGCTTGAGGGATCATAACTAAACTCTACGGGGTCATTATCGGTCAGTACGTTAAAGCGGATATTGGCACCATTTTGCTGGCCATTTTCACCATAATTCTCCTGCCAACTTTCATTGTAAGCAACTTTGGCTTCGTATGAACCAGCGGTTAAGGCCGTAGTAGTAAAATGATAAATACCATCACCATCAACATCTTTTAGCCAACTGCGCAAACAATCGGGTTGCCAATTCCCCGGGCAACCTAACTGCTGTTGAAAGTTACCGGCAATCGTCGCAATGACCGAATTTTTATCATTGGTGATCCAATGACTTGCATGGTCGTAATAAAACTTAACTAGTGACGTTTGACCAAGGGTTAACTCTATATTGCTGCCATTGGCTTGACCATTTGCGCCATAATTTTCATCCCAGCTTTGGTTGATCGCGGTTTTAAATAACCAATGACCTGCTTGAAGCTCGAAACTGCCTTGCCAAATCATGTCGGTATCGTCTAACACTAAGCGACTTTGTTGACACGCGGGTTGCCAATCTGCTGGACAACCTACCTCTGATTGTAAATCGCCCACCAATGTGACCACATCAGGTTGAATAACCACAACAGGCGCATTATCACTCACGGTATGAGTGCCTTGTTGATAAGTAAAAGTCACCTCTGTCGCTTCAGCTAACTCTAACGTTACGTTATTGCCGTTATCACCATAACTTTCGTCCCAACTATCATTTATCGCAACTTTGTATTGCCAACTTCCTGCCGGCACCAAAAAGCTGGCTTGCCATAAATCACCCTGTTGAATCAACTCTGTTGCTGAACATTCTGGCTGCCAATCTCCACTACATCCCAGCTCTGTTTGCAAGTCACCAACTAAAGCGATAGCGGTAGGTTGAACCGTATGGTCGGCATATAAAAGAGTAGAAAACATCAGTGGTATTAATGTCACAGCTGGTTTAGATAGCCGCTTAAAGTATGTTTCGTCCTGAGTCGTCATTATTATTCTTTCCCCATTAGTACTTTTATTGTTGTTATTAACTTTGCAGAAATTGCGCATTAATTAATCTACGCTAGCACTTAGCAAAGCCTTTCAACAACGAAGTGCATACGTATTCAAACCCCTCAGAAAAAATGAATACGTATGCACACAACAAAACTATGAGTAATGAAACAAACAAGGAATAAACAATATAGATACAGCAACCCAATCAGCTAACCAAAACAGACAACAGCATTGCTCGCATCCAAAAAAGCCGCTAAATTTAACCATATAGCGTAATTGCAACCCCCAGTTGACAAATTAACAACCTGACTTGATGGTCTGCAACTATCCTACTTTTTAAACTGACTGCTGAAATAATATGAAAGGATCACTTTATGATACTAGCAGAAAAGATTGTCAAATTAAGAAAACAACTGGGTTGGTCGCAAGAAGATTTAGCCGAAAAAATGAATGTGTCTCGGCAATCCGTCTCCAAGTGGGAAAGCACGAATAGCATACCTGATTTAAATCGCATAATAATGTTAGCGGACATTTTCGAGGTTTCAACCGACTTTCTTCTTAAAGATGAAAATGAAACTTTTGCCCACGAAAGCAAAAGCGAATCGGCTGACACCGTTCAAATCACCTTGGAACAAGCGATGGAATATTTTGACAGCAAGATGAATATATCAGCGTTAATCACCAAGGGAGTCATATTGTGCATATGCTCAGTGGTACCGCTTTTTTTCCTGCTGGCAATGGCAGAATCAAGTCGATTGAACCTAACCAACAATGTTGCGGTGGCTCTTGGTGTGTTAAGCCTTTTAATAATGATCGGTATCGGTATCAGCTTTTTTATTAAAATCGATCAATATAAAAATGACACTGCCGCCATCGATAATAATAAGTTTGAGTTGGCGTACGGTGTACACAGCGTATTTACAGATAAACTCAAAAAATATCAAACAAGCTATTATCGACAATTATCAATGGGCATTTTCATCTTCATCTTCAGCTCGGTACCGTTAATATTTGCCGCCATGTTTTCTGCAAGCGCTGAGATTATTTTTATGATGTTAATCGCCCTGATGCTTTTGATAGCAATCGGCATATATTTGGTGGCACCAGCCTCGGCAAAATACGAGGCATACCAAAATATTCTTAACGATAGCACGACAGAAAATGAAAAAAGTAAACGCACCAAACGTGCAGAAAAGCTGGCAGCCTTTTATTGGCCATTACTTACCACTATTTTTCTTGGCTGGAGTTTATGGACCATGCAATGGGGCGTAACATGGATCATTTGGCCGATAGGCGCAGTGCTTTTTGTAGCGCTAGTTGGATTATTAGAACTACTTAATAAAGAAGATGATTAATACCATCTAAAAGCATTAATTTGCACATAAAAAAAGGGAAGCCTAGGCTTCCCTTTTCTTACATCAAAATAACGAGTTATTTTTCAACTTTACTCATATCACCGGCTTTAATAATGGCAAAATCTTCCACTGTCAGGTATTTACGCATAACTTTGTTAATATCTGCTGCGGTTAATTGCGCGATTTGCTCTTCGTATTGCTTAGCAAACTGCATGGTGCGGTCTAAACGTAAGTTGCTATTAAGTTTGCCCGCTAGTTCTCTATCTTGCGAACGACTCACTTTACGACCTTGTAATAAACCAGATTTTGCTGCTGTGACTTCTTCATCAGTAAAACCATCTTTAAGCATACGAGCGATCTCTTCTTTAAAGCCCACTTCTACTTTTGCCAAGTTTTGTGGTGCACAAATCGCATAAGCTCCCATGGCTGCTCGTTGATCAAAATCACTAATATTTAAGAACGAGCCTGCGCCATAGCTTAAACCATCTTTTTGACGTAAACGGGTCGCTAAACGACTATTTAAGAAACCACCACCTAACATATAGTTACCGATTGTCAGTGCAGGGGCATCAGGATGATCCGTACCTACAGGAATACTTAAAGACGCAACAAAGGTGGCATTTTCTTTATCAGGCGTATTAAAGGTCATCGCATCATTCGATAACTTTTTATAAGGCGCCTCAATTCTTGAATATGCAGTACCACTTTGCCAATTGGCGGTAATATCATCCAATACTTTGGTGGTAGCCGCTTTGTCAAAATCACCTACTACAGTAATTTGCATACTGTTTGCACCATAAAAATCTTTATGGAAACGCTTAACATCATCTAAGGTTACCGCTGCAAGAGCTGCTAGCTCATCTTCAAACGACCCAACATACAAAGGATGTCCTTTAGGGTATGGACGTTGATGATTGCTAAATGCTCTAAACGCAATACGTTGTGGATCTTGTAGTTGCTGCTCTATGGCAACTTTCGTTTCACTTTTATAAAGATCGAATTCCTTCTCATCAAACGCTGGTTTTTGAAGTACTTCAGCAACCAGTTTTAACGTCTCATTTAAATTTTTACGCGTAGTATTTACGGTTACATAAGCACCAGTGTTTCCACCGCCAATGCTCACTTGTGCTTCTAACTTATCAAATGCTTCTTTTAGTTGTTCACGAGTGTAGTTTTCACTACCACGCATTAACATTGCACCAGTAGCATCACCAACCGCATTTAAACCTTGTAACGACAATAAGTCACCCATCTGTAGCGACGCACGTACCACAACTGACTCACCACGTGTTTTCTTCGGTAATAACGCAACCTTCACGCCTGTATCTAATTTGCTAATTTCACTACGGGCATCAATATTGTCATGCGATGGGTCAAATGCTTCACCTTGAGCGACTTGCTTACGACCTTTATAGTCTTTTACCATCTCTTTAACATTGTCCACTTGTGGAATTGTCGCACGTTGTGGTTTTTCAGCAGGAATAAACTTACCTAAGGTTCTGTTATTACGCGTAATATAGCTATTCGCGACACGGTTCACATCCTCTACAGTGACTTTTTCCACGCGATCGCGATTTAAGAATAATAAGCGCCAGTCACCCATACCTAACCATTCGCTTAGTTCTAACGCGATGCGTTCTGAAGAATTAAAGGCAAGCTTGGTATTTTTTAATAAGGTACGTTTTGCTTTTTCAACTTCTTCGGCGGTAATTGGCTGATCAGCAATCCCTTCTAGCGTCGCTAACAACGCCGCTTCGGTTTTAGCCAAATCGGATTGCTTATCCACTTCAGCCATAAAGATGGCAACACCTGGTTCAGCCCACTGGAAGTTAAAACCAAATGAATTACTGGCCAGTTTTTTCTCAACTAAGGCTTTATGTAATCGACCCGTTGCTTGTGCTGATAATACTTCATTTAATACATCAATCGCAGCAAAATCAGGATGCGAACCCGCAGGTACATGGTAGATTGCACCTATCATTTGCGCATCACCAACACGACGAACCGTTACTGAACGTTCACCATCTTGAGCAGGTTCTTGGGTATAAAGTGTGGCAATTTCACGCTCAGGTTTTGAAATTTTACCAAATGTCGCCTTAATTTTTTTCAGCATAACTTTAGGGTCAAACTTACCCGCAACCGTTAGCGTTGCATTATCAGGCTGATAATACTTACGGTAAAACGCCTGCAGACGATCAATTGGTACATTTTCCAAATCAGCACGCGCACCTATGGTCGATTTACCATAGTTATGCCATTCAAACGCCGCAGCAAGCATACGTTGCAATGTAATTCTGAACGGGCTATTTTCACCTCGTTCAAATTCATTGCGGACCACGGTCATTTCGCTATCTAGATCCTTTTTCGCAATGAACGAATTGACCATGCGATCTGATTCCATGCTTAATGCCCAGTCAATATTCTCTTCTGTCGCAGCGAAAGTTTCAAAGTAGTTAGTTCTGTCTGTCCAAGTAGTGCCATTAGGGCGAGCACCATGAGAGCTTAATTCGGCAGGAATATCTTTATGCTTAGGTGTACCTTTAAACACTAAATGCTCTAATAAGTGAGCCATGCCGGTTTCACCATAGTTTTCATGTTTTGATCCCACATGATAAGTGACATTAACCGTCACCGTTTCTTTGGTGTTGTCTGGAAACAATAGCACTTGTAAGCCGTTATCTAGACGGTACTCTGTGATCCCTTCTACCGAAGTGATTTCTTTTACTTGTTCAGCGAACACTGAAGGTGAGAGTGTGGTCACACAAATAGATGCTGCCACAGCAATTTGTGCAGGCTTAAACCATTTTTTTAACATATTTATTCCTTTTATTATTCTCATAGCCTAAATGTATCAGTTTGTTAACTGCTTGTTAATATCAAACAGTAAACAAATATGTCATACGATAAATAAATGTGAAAACTAGCTATGTCTTTTGTTTTCTCCTCAATACAGAAGAATTATCACTGTTATATGTTGAAGATCAGGCATAGTACAACTTGAAACACAGAAATTACATTAGCAAGTTATCGCGTATTAGCAAATGCTTATTTAATATTCACTGCTTAACAGTTCTTCCCAAACCAATAATTTCAACCATGAACACCATATTGGTTGTACTCAATACCATCATCCGATTCACTGAAGAACGAACCACAGATCTTTAAACAATATTGACAGCGTCAAGTTAATGCCTAAGAATAGGTTTTCGTGTATTCAACATACGCGAAGCATTCGTATGTATCCTGTGCGACTTTTTAATGAGTCTCTAGACAATGTGTTTTCAACTAAAAACATAAGATACAGAGTAAATGTTCAACGCTACTGAATGTTGGTAGAGTGTACTAGCTAACCAGTAACGTCCAAATAAATAATAAGAATAAAAGGATAGTTTATGATTGAAAATATAGGATTATTTGGTGCCTTATTCCTACTAATCGTATTGGCATTACGCGGAAGAAACATTATATTCTCGGCATTATTAGCATCGCTAGTAGTGATTGTAACCAACCCTATCTCATTAGCCGACAGCCTAAATCAATATTTTATCTTTGGTAAATTAGGTGCATTTAGTTTTGCCGGCAAGTTTTTTATTCTCTTTGCATGCGGTGCTATGTTTGGTCGTGTGATGGGAGAAAGTAAAGCAGCAACCAGCATTGCGTTCGCTTTAGCAGACAAACTAGGTGCACAACGCACATTATGGATAGTAACCATTGCCTGTGCTTTACTCACTTATAGTGGCGTTGTTGTTTTTGTGGTGATATTTGCCATTTACCCACTCGGATTAAAATTAATTGAACAAGCCAATATTCCCAAAAGACTTTTAGTTGGTGCAATTACCTTAGGCAGTGGCACTTTTACCTTAACCGCTTTACCTGGCACGCCCTCCATTCAAAATGTAATCGCATCTTCCGCACTAGGCACCGACTTATTTGCCGCCCCATTACTCGGTATTATTGCCACCATTATTATGTTTGGTGCTGGTATTTGGTACTTAGAAACACAGCGTAAAGCTGCGCAGATTAATAATGAAGGGTTAGTCAATGTCGCAAATGACGCCTCTAGCACGAGCAAAGAAACGCTTAGTGAGTCAGTCAACCTTCCCCACTGGAGTTTAGCGATTATACCATTGTTTGTAGTTATCTTCTGTATTCTTACCCCGAGGATATTATCCGGTATCTACGGTGCAGAACTAACTAATGGTGATGATACCTTCAGTCAGTTAATGACCTTTGCCACCACACAGATCATTTTATGGCCAAGTATTTCGTTGTTCATTGGCTGTATTGTTGGCTTACTAATTTTTAAATCTATTCGAGTACAAGCTGTCAAAGTATTAGGTGATGGAACGCAAGATTCAATTTTACCGTTAATTAATACCGCAGCTGTGATTGGTTTTGGTGGCGTAGTGACGCAAACCCAAGGGTTTGCTGACTTTGTGCAGTTTCTACTCACAATAGACTTACCACCTTTATTGTCTATGTTTGTCTCGGTGAGTTTAAGCTCTTCAATTGTGGGTTCCTCTGCCGGCGGATTACAAATATTTTTACAAACCATGGCAGAGTCATACTTGGCACTGGGGATCCCTGCAGATGTATTACATCGAATTGCGACAATAGCCAGTGGCGGCTTCGACTCTTTACCTCATTGTGGCGCGGTTGTCGCTATTCTAACAATTACCGGCATGACACATAAACAAGCTTATAAAGACATCTTTGTTATTACGGTGGTTTTTCCTGTCATTTCTGCACTGGCCATCATAGGCTGGGTTGCATTTTTCTACTAAGTTTACTGCAAATATGTTCCTTATATCACTTTTGATATAAGGAACATTTCAATAACAACACCAACGACTAATTCAATTAAAACTCGCCCCTTTAACAGGTTAAAAAATACGCACCATTGTTTGATCCACTGCAATAAATTCACGATTTAAGCAGCCTATACTTATTCCAAGTGAATGAAGTAATATCTCATGGCCAAATCAAAAAAAGTCTCTCGCCGACAGTTCATTATCAACTCAACGCAGGTTGCATGTGCAGCAGGCGTTGCGACGAGTTTCATCGGTGGCTATGCTGCACAGGCAAATTCCTCAAACGCGCAAGCACTTCGCCCACCGGGCGCACTAACTGAACAAGACTTTTTATCTGCCTGTGCCCGATGCGGTTTGTGTGTGCAAGCCTGCCCATATGACACATTAAAATTGGCAAGCTGGCTAGATGAAGCTCCTAATGGTACACCCTATTTTGATGCCCGTAATATTCCTTGTGAAATGTGTGACGATATTCCCTGTGTTCCAGCTTGCCCCACCGGCGCATTAGATCATGAGTTAACCAATATTGATGATGCAAAAATGGGAATTGCAGTCATTGTTGATCGCAGTACTTGTCTTAATATCAACGGTTTACGATGTGATATTTGTTATAACGTTTGTCCAGTTCGTGATAAAGCCATTACGTTAGAAAAGCGTCAAAATCCACGCATTGATTATCACGCAATACTCGAACCTGTTGTCCATGCCGATGCTTGCACGGGTTGTGGTAAGTGTGAGCATGCTTGCATCACCGAACAGGCTTCAATCAAAGTGCTACCTATTGAGCTAGCCAAGGGAAAAATGCAAAACCACTATCAGCTTTACTGGCAAACCGAACAAGCCGATCAGCTGAATAAGCAACCAGACTTGCCAAAACTCAACATGGCAAAGCCGGAATAACAAGATGAAAAATGCAGTTGGCTATCACTCGCAACAGGCGCATGGCTTTTGGTTTGCTCATCGCTTACTAATACTGCGCAGAATGTCACAAGTCAGCATTTTACTGTTATTTTTATTAGGCCCATGGCTCAATATTTGGCTAATTAAAGGTAACCTATCCAGTAGCATCATCCTTGATACTGTCCCTTTGACCGATCCTTTTGTCTTTTTTCAACTGTTATTTTCTGGCCATTTTCCCCAGCTCAATGCCATTATTGGCGTGACTATCGTACTGGCGTTTTATTGGTTTATCGGGGGACGCGTGTTTTGCTCTTGGGTATGCCCTGTGAATATGCTCACTGATTTAGCCGCCTGGCTGAGAAGAACGCTTGGTATCAACACTCACACCAAATTGAGTCGACACATTAAGTACTCACTGCTTGCCGCCTGCTTTATCGCACCAGTACTGCTCAGTTATGTTGCGTGGGAAATGATCAACCCAGTATCATTAATGCACCGAGGAATTATTTTCGGTATCGGGTATGGCTGGTTAGTACTGACGGCCATTTTTTTATTCGATCTGTTTATTACCCGCCACGGCTGGTGCGGTCACTTATGTCCGATGGGGGCTTTCTATGGCTTAATTGGTCGAACAAGCCAAGTAAAAATAACCGCCAGCAACCGAGATAATTGTAACGATTGTGGTGATTGCTACCTCATCTGCCCAGAACCCCATGTGCTTAAGCCAGCGCTAAAAGGCGCAACTAAAAATATTCCCCCCATCATTACCAACAGTGATTGTAGCAATTGTGGCCGTTGCATAGATGTTTGTGAACCTAAGGTATTCACCTTCACCATGAAATAACCAGCCGCCGAACAAGTTCAAAATACTCTCCCCTTTATCTGTGAGTGTCATTTCGTCAGTCTAATATTTGCTAGTAATAGCTAAATATAGTAAAAGCTAACCATTAATCATGGATATGCCCTTTCAATGACCAAAATATTAGTTATAGACGATCGTAGCGATATTCGGCTTAGTTTAGCCGTACTGTTAGAAGATCACGGCTATCAAGTAATCGAAGCAGATAATCCTCAAAGCGCTCAAGTTCAATTAAAACACCAAGCTGTTTCGCTAATTATATTAGATATGAACTTTCGTCTTGATACCACTTCGGGGGAAGAAGGCTTACAGTTTTTAAGTTGGCTACAAAGCGTCGACATAGATACACCAGTCATTGCCATGACAGCATGGAGCCAAACCACCCTAGTTGTTGAAGCGATGAAATTAGGTGCGAGAGATTTTGTTGAAAAGCCATGGAAAAATAAACAACTCCTGCACGCTGTTCAACAACAGCTATCGGTTAGCCAGTTAAAAAGTGAAAATGCTAAATTTAAACAGCAGCTTCATCAAGACCAGACCAAGCACTACCAATGGCAGTCCGCTTGTATGGTTGAATTACTAGACAATCTCGACACGGTTGCTGCCACAGATGCCAATATTTTACTTACTGGCGAGAACGGCACAGGGAAAAGTGAGCTTGCCCGATATATCCATCAACATTCGTTGGTAAGTAGTGAAGCACTAATCACGGTAAATATGGGAGCTATCCCTGAGAATCTGTTCGAAAGTGAAATGTTTGGTCACACGAAAGGAGCCTTCACTGATGCAAAATCAAATCGTATCGGTCGTTTTGAATTAGCGGAAAATGGCACACTGTTTCTTGATGAAATAGCCAACATTCCGTTCACTCAACAAGCAAAGCTGTTACGTGTATTGGAAAGTGGCCAATATGAAATATTAGGTTCAAGTAAAACTAAACACGCTCATTGTCGGGTCATCAGTGCGACCAATCAG
The DNA here is from genome assembly GCF_017168195.1 of Thalassotalea sp. G2M2-11. Classification (GTDB taxonomy): domain Bacteria; phylum Pseudomonadota; class Gammaproteobacteria; order Enterobacterales; family Alteromonadaceae; genus Thalassotalea_E. The sequence continues at coordinate 25,494 of NZ_JADNYL010000001.1, read as the reverse complement.
CACTTTCAACAGCTCATTGCTCAAAATGAATTTCGCGAAGATTTATATTACCGGCTAAATACTATCGAATTAACGGTGCCCCCTTTGAAGGAAAGAACCCTAGATATTGTGCCACTGAGTCAGTTTTTCATTCACACTTTCAGTAAGAAATATCAACGCACACTCAAAGAATTAACCCAAGGAGCCCAACAAGCGTTACTTGCATATCATTGGCCAGGCAATATTCGTGAATTAAGTCACCTTATTGAGCGCGCTGTTTTACTCAGTAGCAGTCAACGGATTGATGTTGAAGATCTGAGATTAACCGCAGCGCCCGCTAAAACAGAATTGCCCCTGATGCCGCTGAAAGAGGCTGAAGTCCTCTTGATAAAAAAAGCCCTGCTACAAACCGACAACCATATTCCAAGCGCGGCTAAGTTATTAGGTCTGACAAAATCATCCATGTATAGAAGAATAGAAAAATATGAACTGGCTTAAATCACGCTCACTAGAAAGCTTTTTAACGGCTAAATTAATTATTCTATCTTTACCTGCGGTGATTTTGTTGGCATTAACGGGGCACTATGCCCAATTACATTGGCAATGGATCATAGTAGCTGAGTTTGTTTTACTGTTATTTATTGCTTGGTCCATTGCTGCAATAAAGTACCGTGTACTGCGATCTTACACTAGAGCTGGCCTACATTTAGATGCGATCAAACAAGAAGATTATAATCAATTTGCTAAAGCAAGCTTTCCACAAGGTAAGGTCAAAGACTTTCACCAGCAGCTTAATCAGTTAAGTGATCATTTATTAGCACAAAAGGCTCGTTATGATCAGCATGTTTACCTCGTTTATCAATTAATTGGTCAATTAAATTCACCTGTTATCGTCTTTAATACTAAATCACAACTGACATTCGCCAATGATGCTTTTGGCCAATTATATCAGCAGCCTTGGCAAACCTTTCGCCATGCGTCTGCACAAAGTTTAGGCCTTGAGTTTGACGGCCAACATTGGCAGTTCAGTCAAACAACTAAGACGAAATGGCAAATTAAACACAGTACATTCATTGAAAATGGTGATCACCATCAATTATTAGTATTTATTGACATAGAACCCGCTCTTCGCGCCAATCAACTTAAAGCCTGGCAACAGATTATTCGAGTGTTAGGGCATGAAATTCGCAATTCTCTCACTCCAGTTTCCTCGATGGCCGAGAGCTTGGCGGATAAATCACTGATAGAAAAAGATAAAAAGTTACTTGAGATTATTGCTGAACGCTGTCAGCATTTACAAACCTTTGTTGACAGATACTCAATAGTATCTAAACAAACCAATTTAAACAGACAAGATATACATATCGATGATTTAGTAGATTCACTGAAGAACCTTTTCTCATCTTTATCAATAACGTTGGAAAAATCGATCGACACCTTGTGGGCAGACATTTATTTATTCGAACAAGTTCTCATTAATTTGATACAAAATGCACAAGAAGCTAACAGTACAAATGTACAATTAAATTTTTCAGCACACCAGCAACATTTTATTATTGAAGTGATCGATGATGGTCATGGTTTTGCCAATTTGGATAATTTATTTGTCCCACTTTATACAACAAAAATTGATGGTCAGGGCATTGGATTAAGTTTCTGTAAAAACATTATTGAACAACATCAAGGAGTGATTGAGCTACTTAATAATGAAGATCAAGCGGGTGTTACTGTTATGATAATTTTACCAAGCAAAGATTTAGCTAACGCGTAAATCAGCGATTACAAAAAACGGTTCGATTTTGGGAAAATTTAGTTCGATTTCGGACTTAAATGAAAAACAATCAATTAACTCTTTGTTAAATAATAATATTTATTGTTGTGACCATCAGTGCAACCTGTATGTATTTTAACCACAATCGACATAAAACAGCAATAAATATTCGCAAAATTTAAGTTAAGCTAACCTTAAATTATTGCTAAAATAATCGAGTTAGAAACGATTGATATAAATTTAAAAACTAGAATTAATTCAAATTAGGAATCAATAATGAAAAAAAATTTGCTTAAAGGTGCAGTAATTATCAGCGGACTGATCATCACCAATGGAGTTTATGCCAATACAGCGCAATCAGAAAAACATGCACAAAAAGCAACCGAATTACGCCAGTCAATTTTCAAATTACTGGGCAGTAATATGGGACCATTAGGTGCAATGGCTAAAGGAAAAATAGCATTTGATAATGCCGCGATAGAAAAGCATGCAACACGCATCAATCAACTTTCGTTAATGATTGATGATTATACTCAAACAGATACGTCAAAATTTAAGGTAAAAACTGACGCATTAACTAAAGTTTGGACCAAGCGTGATTTGTTTGAACAGCGCATTAACGATCTAACCAATGCCGCTGACAAACTAATAAAATTATCAAGCTCTAATGACAAGAAGCAATTAAAACAAGCAATCATCGGTGTAGGGAAAACTTGTGGTGGCTGCCACGATGATTTTAAAGCCGATTAAGATATTCTGCTGAGAGAAGAAATCACTTTAATCAAGGCGAAAATAGTACCGTTTAGTCATCTAAATCAACCATTTTCAACGTAGAGTAAGGTGATTTTAGCCTCAGCCCTTTGGGTAAGGGGTATTTTTAACGCTAGCGGCATTAGCTATCACTCATTTGGAACAAGCAAACGACGTTTATACGCTTTGCTATCGTCAAAAATAGCCTCTTGTAGAAAATATAAACAAGGGTTAACACGCCCTAGATACAATAATTAATAATAAAACTCTTCAACAACTGGCGCATTTAGCACCACCAGCCAATAAACAAATATCCCCACAGCGATAGCAGTGAGTAAAGCTTTGATTAATTTTGAGTGACCTATCGCTTGATCCGCTTCAATTTGCTGACTGTGCTTTTTGCCACTGAGCATAGGTTTAATTAAATTTTGCCTCTTAACCAATAAGTAATAAAAAACGGCAGCGATATGTATAGCTGAGATGATCACAATAAAATCAAAACCATTATGATGAAAAAATTTTACCATTCCTTCCATGTCACCAGATAGCACACCTGCGTACGGTCCAGCGGAGAAAACGTCATCACTCATAAATAAGCCAGAGATTGATTGCAACAAAATTAACAACAGCATCAATAAAACCATAAGACTGCCCATAGGGTTATGACCAGCATACTGCTTAACATTGTTATTGCGCTGGCGTATATATATACGCAATTGGTAAAAACTTGGGATGAAGTTTTTGAACTTCGCATGAGTAGTGCCGATAAATCCCCATATAATTCGGAACAGCACTAATGCTAACGCGATATAACCCAACTGCATATGCAGCTCTATTAGGCCATTATCTTGATCTGAGGTATACCATAACGCGATCAACAGACCAACAAATCCCCAATGAAAAAGTCGGATAGGCAGATCCCAAACCAAATGTTGTGTAGTCATCAACTTCGCTCTTTACTGATAATATCAGGCACTATTATATGAGGGCTATTTAGCTAATATCAAATGAATATCATGGTTCGTTTTCGGACTAATGTAACCACCACAATCGACAACAGAGCAACTATAGTTCTGATTTTTAACATTTTTTATCTTGGCATAATATTCGCTGTAGTAATCAAACTGAGATAAAACATAAAGACAAGCGCAATCAATGGATATAAAAAAATCGAAACAAGCCTTTGCCATTAAAAAAGTCATCTATTTACCACTGTTACTATTAGTGTTTGCTTTTATTTACTTATGGATTTCAAACAATTTCAGTGAAATCGAACTAAATAAGAAAGACTTACTGATCGCCTCCGTGCAAAAAAGTAACTTGCCTATAACAGTATCAGGTTACGGCAAGTTAACGTCTGAAAAATTACAGTTAATCACCACTAAAACAGAGGCAACCGTTCACGAAATCCTGTTAAAGCCGGGTGCAACCGTCGAACCACATAGCATCATATTACGCTTAGTAAATCCGAAATTAGCGCTGGCATTGACTAATGAACAACAACAACTTGCCCAACTTAAGGCGAACTTAAGGCAAATAAAAGTGAACAATCAGCGAGAAATATTAACGGAAAAAGCAAAATTAACTGAATTAAACTTCCAATACGAATCCGCAAAGTTAACACGTGTGGCTGAACAGAAATTAGCAACAAACGGCATCATTTCCGATATTACTCTTAAGCAAAGTATGCTGAATGAACAACAACTCAAAGAAAGAATATCAATCATAAATCAGCAATTAAGCCAGCTAACTAAAGTACATATTGAAGCCATTAATATTGTCAATGAACGCATTAAACAACAACAAGGCAAACTAGCCATACTAGAGCAACAACTGAATAACCTTGAGGTAAAAGCTGGAATGTTTGGCGTACTGCAAAAACTATCGGTTACATTAGGAGAAAGCCTTCAACCCGGGCAGGCACTGGCGCTAATCGGCAGTAAAGAAGACCTAATAGCAGAAATTAAAATTGCGCAACATGATGCACGACTTGCACAGATCGGGCAAACGGTATTCATAGATACCCATCAAGATAAGATGCAAGGCAATATCGTACGAATAGAGCCCACAGTGACGGATAATACCGTTAATATTGAAGTTGAACTGCCTGCGGAACTACCAAAAAATGTCAGACCAGAACAGAGTGTTAATGCAGAAATATTAATAAACACCTTAACTAACGCAACTTACATTACAAGGCCCGCTAATGCCAAGGCAGGAACAAATATAACGCTGTATAAGCTAAACGAAACGGTAGATTTAGCACATCGTACTAATGTTAAACTAGGCAAGAGTACCGGTAGATATATTGAAATTTTGTCACCCGTTGCTAAGGGTGAAAAGTTTGTCATTACAGATCTGACACATTACCAAGCAGACGAAATATCACTCAATTAGTGTGACGCAATTTAGATACTTTAAACATAACATCGAATATAGGCAAAAGAATGACCAAAGTAATCACCTTGACCAATGTATCAAAAATATATGAAACAGAGGAATTAGAAACTCACGCATTAAAATCAATAAACCTAACTATTAATCAAGGTGAGTATATTGCTATTTGCGGCCCTTCTGGTTGTGGTAAGTCGACTCTGTTGTCTATTTTAGGATTACTTGATCAAGCTTCTGGTGGCGAATATACCCTTGCGGGGGATTCGGTAACTTCACTCTCGCTAAACCAAGCAGCACAAATAAGAAACTGTCAAATAGGATTTGTCTTTCAGTCATTTAACTTAATAGATCAACTGTCCGTTTTTGATAATGTTGCACTACCTCTGCGCTATCACCATGAAAATTTCACGGCGAAAGAAATAGCACAAAGGGTTAACAATTGCCTTGAAAAAGTAGGATTATCACATCGGAGTCAACATACGCCCAATCAATTATCAGGTGGTCAACAACAGCGAGTGGCAATTGCACGGGCAATCATTGCTAACCCTGCCATTCTATTAGTGGATGAACCGACGGGTAACCTAGATTCAAGTGCAGGAGACAAAGTCATGGCACTTCTTGAACAACTTAATCAACAAGGCACCACCATTTGTATGGTAACGCACGACCCGAGATATGCAGATATGGCAACAAGGAAAATTCAATTACTTGATGGTCAAATATTACAAGCGCCTCAATCACCGGCACTTGCATCATAATGGTTATCAATATGAGATTATTTATCTACTTAATCAAACAGGCATATTTAAATATAAAGCAAAATGTTATGTTTTCTGCTGCGGTGATCATGACCATGGCAATAGCATTAGGTGCCTTACTATGCGTAGCAACACTAGCCTATGTGATGCTAATCAAGCCTTTACCTTACCCTGAACAGGACCAGCTATATGCTGTCGACCAGCAGCTCATTAACAGTGAAAATAAAACGGATAGTAACGCATTTATCTATCCAAATTTAATGCACCTTTATCAAAATCAACAAGTGTTCGAGCACAGTGCTTTAATGTATTTAGATGGTAGTGTCGTCACTTCACTACCTTCAGAGCCTATGATGGAAATAAAATATGTATCGCCACAATGGTTTAAATTACTGAATATCAACACTATCATTGGTCGACCCTTTAATGACAATGAAGCGCTCAATACATACAACCCGGTAGCGGTTTTGAGTTATCACACATGGCAAACAGAATTTAGCAGTGATCCGAATATTCTAAATAAAAATATCACCTTAGATGGCAAGAGCTTTTCCATTATTGGCGTAATTGACCCAGCATTTAAAGAACTCCCGATAGCAGGTGCAGGTTATAACACCCAGTTGTATTTACCTTGGGACTTTAATTCGGTAAGCGAACACGACCGAAAACAGTGGGGAAATGACGATGGCGGGTTAATGTTTATCGGTAAAACTGCATCAGGTTCTACGCTCTCAGTTGAACAAATGAGCCAACAGCTTACACAGTTAATAGACCAACAATGGCAGATACAAGTCAGTGACCAGCACTTTTTCAAAGATTGGCGTATTCAGATAAACACATCACCGTTAAAAACAAAAATCATCAGTGGTAGCACTAAAACGGTATATTTATTACTCATTGGCGCGATTGGCTTAACCCTGATCAGCATTGCTAATATTGCTAACTTACTATTATCGCGCAATGCAGAGCGCCAGCAACAACTGGCAATTACAGCCGCTGTGGGTGCCACAAGTAGACACATCTTTTACACCTTGCTCTGTGAAATTGGTCTATTAATGATCGCAGCGATGGTATTTGCCCAATTCATTGCAGTTTTGGGCTTTGACCTACTGCATTACTACTTAAACGATCATTTACCCAGACTCAATGAACTGAGTCTGAATGGCGTGTCAGTGTTAGTATCCTTTGGTAGCTTAATCATACTAACCTTAGCATTATCATATGTCGCAAAAAGATCAGTGAATTACCGCGCATTAAATGCCTCTTTACAAGCAAGTGGTAAAGGTAATGCTGTACAAGTATCAAAGAACACCCGTTCAGCATTTATTATCAGCCAAGTAGCTATCGCAACAACACTAATATTTATCAATGTCTTGCTATTTAAAGACGCCCTAACACTTATCGAGCAACCGTTAGGTTATCAACCCGATCACACCTACGCTATCGTGTTGTCTGTACCTGAAATGAAAAAAGAGGCTCGGCTAAGTCAATTAAACGCCCTTAAAACCGCATTATCAAATACCGCCAAAATTGACATAGTCAGTCAAAGTATGCGCCCCAGTATCTTTGGTACTTATGCCCTTACCACGGCTCATGATAACAAAGGCTATTCAATTTCAGGTAAAGACATAGATGAACACTATTTCAAGCTGATTAATCAACGCCTATTAGCTGGCGATAATTTTACTCAACAACAGGTCGATAACCGTGAGCCGCTTATAATTGTTAATGATATTTTTGCCAAAAGGTTGGCTCAACACGGTGATGTTATAGGAACAACATTTAACAATGGCGCCCGTATCATCGGTATAGTTGAAAGTATTACCATTCCTGGTACAAGTGTTAAACATCCGCGTTTCTATTACAGTGCTAGCCGTACAAGAAACATGTTGCTTGTTAAAGTTAAGCCGAATCAATCCCTAACACGTGAAGAAGTGATCAAAATAATAAAATCCGTCGATAAGCGGCTGAGCTTATTTAGTTTTTCTTCACTTACTCACAATAAAGAACAACGGTTATTTAGTGCCACCACAACAGCAACAGTAACCACTGCGTTGACAATAATCACATTGATACTTTCCGCAATCGGCCTGTTTGGGGTTTTAAAGTATTCGACCCGAATGCGACGATTCGAAATAGGCACCCGCATGGCAATTGGCGCAAACGGTCGCACTATTTTGTCGATGATCATTAAAGAAAATTTGTTAGCGTTATTGGCCGGCCTTATAGCGAGTGTTGCTATACTGCTGATCATTTATTTCTCAATAAAACAGCCACTGACTCAACTCAACGTAATAGAATTAATAACGATCTATTTATCAACCAGTGTGACGGTCATTGTTGTGTGCTTTTTTGCTTGTTACCTTCCAGTTCAGCACTTTATTAAACAGCCGGTCATCAATAACTTAAAAACCAGTGAATAACCCTTTTAACCAGGCAATGACACCTGAAGATGAACCTTGTTCAGGTGTCACTTGGTAACTCTGTTCAATCAATTTGATCCTTAATGAATACGTCCCTCCATGGTCCCACGGCCACCATAATGCAACAAGAGTTGGGGTTTGCTGATCAGCAGCAAGCGCTAAAATGCGCTGCCCTTTTTTCAACTTAGCAAAGTCAGCGAGTGCATTTTTTAGTACTGAGGGTTGATGTTTCCATGACTTGTCATGCCATTCATCGATTAAGGTTTCCCTCAAACTAGATAACACTTGCTGTGATTTGTTTTGTGCAAACTCACTTAGCATCATATTTAATCGCTCATCAAATGACCAAGTGATATTGTTACCTAGCGATTGTCGAAGTGGTTCTGTCAATTGCCAGATCTGTTGCTCTGAATAGCTCATGTTCACTGCCTTACTGGTTAGCTTGGGCTTTGCCAAATAATCTGGCGGCAGCCGTGCCACAATTAGTTAACCGGAAGTGGTTGAACTTGTGGCGCTTCTTGTTGCTCTTCTTCTACCGTATCTTCACCAATCCAATCAATTAAAAAAGCTTGTTGTTGCTCTGTTAATTCATCTTCTGACATTTTCACAACTTCTACCTGAGGATCACTAATAAACGTGATTTGCTTCTTCACGGTATGACCACGCTGTATATATTCAATAGTGGTAACATCTCCAGGTTCAAATTGCGCTAACGCTTTGTTCCATAATTTCTTCGAGCGAATTTCACGACGGCCTAATTTGACGATTTGATCTCCTTGTTCAACGCCAGCCTTATAAAGGGGAGAATTGACTAAAATTTGATTGGCAACCATGGCAGCCTTACCATCAAAATCAAACGAAACTTTACCGACAAAGGCACTCTCTTCATCTTTTTGCTTCACGGTTAAACCTGCTGGTGCTAATAAAGCAGAGAAATCAGGCTTAGTCTGCCCTTTAATATATTCAGTAAAGAATTTATCAACGAAGCGTTGATCCCCGGTTACTTTCACTAAAGTGTTCTTAATATCATCAGGTGTATAAGGGGTTTCTGAACGACCAAAATCTAGCCACATTTGTCGCATAAAGTCGTCTAACGATTTACCAGGAAATTGTGCACGAATGGATAAATCTAATGCCATGCCCATCGCTCTACCGTAGGTATAATAGCTAAAAAATGTATTTTTAAAGTTAGTTTTATCGATTGAGGTACCTGCATCAGTGAAAGTCGCTAACTGACTCGCCTGCTCAGGGGTTAAATATAAGCGCCCGCGCATAAAATAAGCTTGATTAACTATGGTTGCTAAGTGCTCAAGAAATTTTTCATGATCCCATTCATTGGCACGTCTGATAAATAAGCGATCATAGTAAGTGGTAAAACCTTCTGCCAACCATAAACTCGATGTCATGTTCGCGCCTAAAAAATCAAATGGTTCAAGTTCTTTTGGACGAATACGTTCCACATTCCACAGGTGAAAAAACTCATGAGATAAAGTACTTAACTGAGAATATTCAGCTTCATCTAGCGAAGATGATTTTGTCAGTATGGTGGAGTTGCGATGTTCCATACCATCACCGTTAACATGAGGTAAGTAACAAGCAATAAAGGTATATTCCCCATAATCAAATTCAGGTAGCTCACCAAAAAATTTAACTTGTTCAGCGACCACAGCTTTTGCCATATCTGTATATTTATCAATATCTTCGTCAATGCCATCATGATGTACCGCCAGATTAATTGTTTGGGTTCGACCATTAGAAGTCACTTGCCATGAACGTACTTGATGATTACTTAATTCAGTAGGGCTATCGAAAAAATAATTCAGGTTGGGGGCGGTAAAATGGTACTTGCCGCCATCCCCTTGTGGTAATTGCGTTGCCACCTTCCATTGTGCATCAAACGGGCGAAATTCAATGTCAATGGCTCTATCTTCATGATCAGTTGCCCACATAAAAGTGGCTGGCATGTTTAAGTGAGCATGGGTACGATCTATTTGCGTATAAGTGCCATCACCACGATCACCGAATAAGGTATATGTTACCGTGACCTCACCATCATGTCCTTCAATATGCCATTGATATGGATTAGGACGAGTAATTTTAAGAGGTTGTCCCATGCTATTTACTGCAGAAACGTTATAGACATTCTTAGCAAATTCATGCAATGCATAACGACCTGGTGAGGAACGACTCATTTGCACTTCTAACACCTGATTTTCAATATCAGAAAATGTTGCTGAAATTCTTGCTTCATGGTGCACCGCATTATCAAAAGACACCTGATAATGGGTTTCTCCGTCAGCAAAAGCCATTGGGCTTAACAGCAACCAGCTCAAAGTGACTAACTTTCTCATCTATAATCCCTAACCATACATTTGATATAATTTTTTATGGTGTTTAGTGTAATTATTTGTGCATACAAAATACAATCACTTTATTGTAAATAATCCCCTGCTAGCCTCCAGCCATTGTCAATAATAAGTAGTTAACACCTCGCATTTACCACCGTTAAACTTGCTATTTTGATGATTTTAACCAACACTTTATGTCATAAGTTCGAAAATATTATAATAAAGATAGAAATGACGACAACAGACAACCCTAAGAAGCTAACTACACCAATCGTTATTTTACACAAAGAAACACCTGCAATGACTGGACTAAGTGATTACCAGCACGAATGTGATCAGGTGATTTTTGTGCAAAATGGCGTACTATCGGTAATTAATGAGCATGGGCGCTATATTGTACCACCTCAACAAGCTATTTTTATCCCTGCAAACACCCCGCTTGAGCTAGTGGCAAAATCTGATGTGCTGCTCTCTTTTCTGTATTTTGAGCCAGCTGAAGCAACAGACTTTCCCAATGCTACTTGCGTATTATCAATTTCTGCTTTTGTTTGCGCTTTATTACTCGAAAGCCATGTCATAACGAATGATTACTCATGGCAAGGTAGCGAAGGTCGTCTATTACGTTTGATCCGTGATTATCTTGTCAAAGCTCCAACACTGGATACTTTTTTACCCTATCCAAGTGATCAGCGTTTAACCAATATTACCGATAAGTTATTAAAGCATCCGTCACTCAAAAGTGATCTCAATTCTTGGGGAAACTTTGTCAATGCCTCTTCTCGCACCTTAAGTCGCATATTTAAAAAAGAAACGGGGATCACCTACAGCACATGGCGACAAAAACTCAATGTGCAAATTGCTATTAAACACTTAGCCGCAGGCGACAGTGTCAGTTATATTGCAAATTTGCTCGGTTATGAATCCAGTTCAGCCTTTATTTATATGTTCAAAAAACAGATGGGCATTTCACCCAACCAATTTCTGCAACCAAGCACTAGTAGTCATCAATAGTGCGTATTGACTCGTCAATAAAATTTACACTCGGGTAAAAAAATAGCGCCATAACCATGAACAAGCTGAGTATTATTTAGCGGGTTGTGCATTATCAATGTTAAATTTTTCGATACACGCTTGGCATATACATACGTTGTTTTTCAATGATGCGGGTACTTGTTGCGTTAATTCACTAGGCACTTTAACTTTAGTGCACCAACATGCGTGCTCAGCAGCAATGCCGCATTGATTTTGCTGTTGGCATAATGGGCAGATAGTATCATCTTTATTCACAGTCATATTGTCTTTAGTCATCAAAAAACACCTTCTTTCATGCCCTGATCATCCTGCACTTGTCTTATTCGTTCTAGCACTAATATCAAGAAAAAATGGGCAACAGCCCAGCAAAATACTGCATACGTATTCAATAGAAAGCGCTAAATAGCCCACAAGGCTTAAAAACTCTGATATTAAGAGATATTAGCACGATAAAACCATCCTGTTGATCACTAAGATCTCTGGAGAACCAATAACACTTAGCCTGACAATTACGCTAATCTAGATTGAATTAATGATTATTTAGCATCAGGAAAAATCATGGCTACATCCCCGTCTGATATCGCTCCAAGCACAGTGAATAATACTCAAGGTGAAAATTATACTTTCGCCCTGACTTCGCTCACCACACTATTTTTTATGTGGGGCTTTATCACCTGCTTAAACGATATTTTAATTCCTCATTTAAAAGCAATTTTTAACTTATCATACAGCCAAGCGATGCTCATTCAGTTTTGTTTTTTTGGTGCGTACTTTATTGTCTCTATACCGGCAGGCATGATGGTGAAAAAGCTCGGCTATCAAAAGGGTATTGTGCTGGGTTTAATAATCGCTGCTTTTGGTTGTTTTAGCTTTTACCCTGCGGCAAGTCTACAGAGTTATTCAGTATTCTTACTTGCCCTGTTTATCCTGGCAAGCGGAGTTACAATATTGCAGGTATCTGCCAACCCTTATGTCAGCATTTTAGGGTCACCAGAAACCGCTTCTTCTCGCCTAACATTAACTCAAGCATTTAATTCATTAGGAACCACAGTCGCCCCCTTCTTTGGAGCCCTGTTGATTCTTGACCAAGCAACAACAGCCATGACGACAAGCCAGCAGGCAGAGTCCGTACAGTTTCCTTATCTGTTGCTTGCTGGCATGTTTTTAATACTTGCCGCAATTTTTGCCTATCTTAAACTCCCCGTGATTTCTCACCATATAGAGTCGCATTCATCCGACGTTCAATCAGGTAATGCATGGCAATATCAACATTTAGTGTTAGGCGCTATCGGTATTTTTGTTTATGTCGGGGCTGAAGTCGCCATTGGCAGTTTATTAGTTAACTTCCTTGCCGAGCCCAACATCGCCGCGATGGAAGAAGCCCAAGCCGCTAAATACATTGCCTATTATTGGGGCGGTGCTATGGTGGGCAGGTTTATTGGTGCCGGTGTGATGCAAAAAATTGCCGCGGGTAAAGTGCTTGCCTTTAATGCGTGCAGCGTCATTAGTTTATTAATTATCACTATTTTAACGAGTGGTCATATTGCCATGTGGGCCGTATTAGCCATAGGCCTATTTAATTCTATTATGTTTCCCACCATATTCAGCTTAGCAATTACCGGCCTGAAACAACACACCAGTCAAGGTTCAGGTATTTTATGCTTAGCTATTGTTGGGGGGGCTATTATACCGCTCTTTCAAGGGATGCTCGCTGATACCGTTGGACTTCAGCTATCTTTCATCTTACCGATTTTCTGTTATGTATTTATTTGTCATTATGGGCTGATAGGCTCTCAGCCAAAAGCAAAATAAAGCTTATTATCAGATACGGCATTATGCCGTATCTGAAACTCTCTCTAGGCATCACCAAATTACAAAACTATTTCAAATTAATTAGATCTTTTTTAGCTGTTTCATTTAAGTGACTGATTTTGTACTGTATTAATTTTTTTCTAATTTGGTCTTTTTTGACTAAAATCACATATTGGTTCATCAAGATTTTATATAATAATATTTATTGAAATCAGGCGTTTACGACTTTAGTACAATTGTATTACAACTTTATTACATGAGAAAATGCCATTATTTTATCTAAGGAAAGCAATATGAAATTCAGTGATATTACCTTTACCAAAAAAATATTGTTACTGTTAACTCTGCCCATTATTGGACTATTTTGGCTAAGTATCAGTACCATTTATCAAGGAGTGAATAAATACAATGAAATGGTTGAACTCGAACAATTAACGCAACTATCGACCAGCTTTAGTGCTTTAGTGCATGAGTTACAGAAAGAACGTGGCATGACTGCTGGCTATATCGGCTCAAAAGGACAAAAGTTTGCCCAAAAAATTAAAGGGCAACGACAAGCCACCGATGAAAAAGCAGCCAAGAGACGACAGTTTTTGGCCGATAATAGCTTTGAACAAAGTACCGTTAAGCAATTAAATCAAGCGATCAAAAATGAACTAATGCAGCTTGAATCAATACGCTCTCAAGTAGACAACTTATCTATCGAAGCAAGCAAAGCGATTAGCTTTTATACCAATTTAAATGCCAAGTTACTCAATGTTTCTGCCATTATTACCGAGTTAAGCACTGATCCTCGTATAACCCAACAAACTATGGCTTATTATAATTTTCTCCAGGGTAAAGAGCGAGCGGGAATTGAACGGGCCGTCTTAAGTAATACCTTTAGCCGTAATTCATTTGCAGACGGAATGTTTGTTAAATACATCTCACTGGTGACTCAACAAAACACCTACTTTGATAACTTCCTTGCTGTGGCGACTCAATCCAATAAAGAAGTTTACCAACGACAAACATCTCATCCATCAGTAAAAGAAGTTAATCGCATGAGAGCTATTGCAACCACAAATAGCGATAACCTTAATACTGATGCTGTGCACTGGTTTGATCAATCAACCGAACGTATCGGTCAGTTGAAAAAAATTGAAAATCATATTGGCAATACACTGATTGCCAATACACAAGAGATAAAAAATCAAGCATTCACTACCATGCTCATGGTAACGCTATTAGTGATTGTTTTAATTATCGGTACTTTTACCATTAGCTTTTTCACTATTAAAGATTTAACCACACGTGTCAGAGAATTAACTCAAGTAATGGCAAAAGTTCGTGACGAAAATGACCTCACGGTCAGGGCAACACTTGAAGGGAAAAGCGAATTAGGGCAAATAGCAACGGCGCTGAATTTAACGTTCAGTAAATTTTCTGGTGCCATTGATGAAATTACTACCTCAAGCTTGACCCTTGCTTCAGCTGCAGAGCAAACCTCTCAAACCTGTAACCGTAATTCAGAGTCATTAAATGGTCAGCAAGAAGGCATCAGTTTGATCGCCACAGCCATTGAAGAATTATCAGCCACGGTAAAAGAAGTAGCCACCAATACACAGCTCACTGCCGATTCCTCAAAAGAAGCAGATCAGCAAGCCCAAAGTGGCCTCTCTGTGGTGAAACAATCATATCAATCTATCGAGTCTTTAGCACAAGAGATTGACAGCCTAGCCCAACAAATCAACAACTTACATGAAAGTAGCAATAACATCACCAAAGTTGTGGATGTGATTAAATCCGTAGCGGAGCAAACAAATCTGCTGGCGTTAAATGCCGCGATTGAAGCTGCCCGTGCAGGTGAACAAGGACGAGGGTTCGCTGTTGTTGCAGATGAAGTAAGAACCTTAGCTCAGCGCACCCAAGAGTCCACCTCAGAAATTGAAGGTTTTATCAACTCATTACAAAATGATGCCAATGCCGCGTACAACGTGATAGAACAAAGTCAATCTAAGGCCGGTGAAGCGGTCAGTAATTCGAAGGACGTCGAGCATACCTTGGAAGATATCACTCAATCGATCAGCCAAATTTTTGAAATGACTGAACAAGTAGCAACTGCGGTAGAAGAGCAATCAGTTGTTACCCAAGATGTTGCACAAAATGTTGTTAATATTGAAGAAAAATCTGTTGAAACCACCGCAGGTGCTAATGAAATCGCGACAACATCAAAAGAACAGGCCATTCTTGCTGGCACACTGCAAGACTTAGCCAATACCTTTAAAACTTAACTTAAAGTCAAGTTAAAGAGGCGCAATCAGCGCCTCTTATTTCATCCATTATTGCTCACCATGCACACTACCGCCTAACTTAGGTGCATGCTGAATAATGCGATCAGCTAGACGAGAAAAAGGTAAACTCTGGATCCATACCTTACCATGACCCGTTAGCGTAGCGATAAAAAAGCCTTCCCCCCCAAAGAACATACTTTTAAGCCCTTTGGTCATCTCAATGCTATATTCGATACCATCGCTAAACGCCACCAAACAACCGGTATCTAACCGTAAAGTTTCTCCCGATAATTGCTTTTCAATCACAGTGCCGCCAGCGTGAACAAACGCCATGCCATCACCTGATAAATGCTGCAAAATAAATCCTTCGCCACCAAAAAAACCGCTCCCTAAGCGTTTATTGAAGGCAATATCAACTTGAGTTCCATGCGCCGCGCATAAAAAAGCATCTTTTTGGCAGGTCACACTTCCTCCCATTTGCGCCAAATTTAATGCAATAACAGACCCCGGAAATGGGGCAGCAAAGGCGACCTTACGCTTACCATATGCATGACTGGTAAAGTGTGTCATAAAAACAGATTCACCGGTTAATGCACGCTTACCCGCCGATAACAACTTACCAAACAACCCTTGATCGGCCTGTGAGCCATCACCCATTTTCGTTTCAAACTCAATACCATCTTCCATATAATTCATGGCACCCGCTTCTGCAATAACGGTTTCTCCTTGATCAAGCTCGATCTCAACCATCTGCATTGATTCACCGATAATTTGATAATCTATTTCATGACTTTGCATGTGTACTTTCCTTTGTCTTAGAGCTGTTGCTACTCAATGTTAAAGTAGCATGTTACATAAATATTTACATAGTTTGCGGAACTGAATCGGTTAATTCACTGTCTATTGCAGGGAATAACTCTTGTCAGATATTACCTATTTCATTAAATAGTGATATTATCGAATGACTTATCTTTATTAATTTATTACATCAAAAACGAGTACGCTTTTATGAAAAAACTGTTGATTGCCTTTTTTGCTGTCGCTTTTCTACCATTAGCAGCCAATGCAGCTAAGTATGAAGAAGGCACCCATTATTTCGTTGTCCCCGGCCAACCAACAAACAGCCCTGAGGTACGAGAATATTTTTCTTATTACTGTCCGCACTGTCGCAGTTTCGAATCATATCTTGGCGAAATTGAAAGTAGTCTACCTAACGGAACTAAATTAAAGAAAACCCATGTAGACTTTATGGGACAAAGTTCGCCTGAAATCCAAACCATGTTAAGCACTGGCTTAGCGATTGCTGAAAAAACTGGGCTAGCCAAACAGTTTAATGCCGAAGCATTTAGCTATATTCAAACAAAACGTCAACCAATCACCAGTCTGGATGACGTTCGTAAAATTTATATTGCCGCAGGTGGTGATGGTGCCACCTTTGATAAAGGCACCAAAGGTTTTGCAATTAGAGGCCAGGTTAAGCGTAATAAAAAAGAACAAGATAAGTTATCTCGTGGTCGCTACTTAAAAAGCGTACCAACGCTAGTAGTTAACGGTAAGTACTTAATCAACAACAAAGAACTTGACCCGAAAAATTTTGTCCAAGATTACAAAGCTCTTATCGCTTACCTACTCACTTTAGACTAACAAAACCTGTAGAGTCGTAAGTACATACATTGCTTACGACTCTATTCATTTTTACTGTGCTAGCTAACAATTACGCTAACATTACCGTTTACCCCATAAACTTCAATATCCAGCCTACATCTAGGCTGCAACAGACTTACTGCAGCACATAGATTATTCGCCTATACTTGTGGCTATAGCGCTTAACTGATACAAAATTAAGATGACGATAAAACCATTGCTAATTTGTTCAATTTTCTACTTAATTCTAAGTTTGAGCAATGAATCTAAGGCTGAAAATTTTCAAGAATGTGATGTGCCTTTGGTATTATCTTCTACGTCTGATTGGTATCCATACCTTTATCAACAGGGAAAGCAAAGCTTAGGGGTTGATGTTGAGTTACTTAAACAGATCCTGTCAAAAATGCAATGCCAGCTTAAAGTAGTTCACTTTCCTGAAAGACGATCACTTTTTGAATTAAGTTCAGGAAATTTTGATATTGGCCTTGGAGCAAGCTTTACCAAAGAAAGGCATAAAAAATTTGATTTCTCATTACCTTATCGCTTTGAGAAGAACCGTTTTGTCTATCGGGCAAGTGATAATACACTTGAAAATATCAACGGCTTAACGGAAATAATCGCTGCTAAAAAAGTTATCGCCGTTAATTTAGCTGGTTGGTATGGTCATGAATTTGAACAAGCCAAAACCCAATACGATGGCTTTATTTTCTCGGATACCGTTGCAAAACGGTTAAAAATGCTTGCCTATAACCGAGTTGATGTAGTCGTTGACGATGATATTGTACTTTGTAGTGAACTCGCTCGCTCAGAATTCCCTGAGCTTGTCATGCACCCTCTGATTATTTCTAGCGCAGATATTCATTTCATTTTCAACCGAAAGAGAATATCGCCCTCCTTTGTCCGTCAATTTAATCAAATTCTCAGTGAGATGAAAAAATCGAGCGAACTCGAACAACTCTATCAAAACCAACTGCCGAGTAATTGTATTAATCCAAGCTTTTAATGTTTGACTAGCGCAACTACTTCGTACGCTTTTTACGACAGCGTTCAATTTCATAAGCTAACTCATCCGGTAATAATACTATTCCCATTGCTTGTTGATCAGGGTTCACCACTACCGCTAAATCATCATCGACAAGTCCTGGTACCCAACGATTAAGCCAATCATTAATCGTTACGGCTTCTGCTTTACAAGATTGCCATTCACCATTTATCCACGCATCCGCTAACACTTGCTCAGACCAAACAGGCACACAATCTTCATCTTCACTATTTAACATCATACAACCATGCTCATCCGTTAATAGCCATAACGTCTCTGTTGTCACCACAGCTTTAGCAAATGATGAAATGCTTTGATCAAATTGAGTGTTCTTACTCATAATAATATCCTAAAGTTAGTCGACAAAGATCTGCATCTCATCACCGATTTGTTTACGCATTTCCATTAAGCGCTTCGCTGTAGCATGCTGTTTTTTATCGGCTGCGGTCTCAGGTATCCACTCTGGTACAGATATTTTCTCGCCATGTTCATCAACGGCGACCATGATCACTATACAGTGGGTAGTTAAGCGGCGATTTAACGACTTGGGATCACAGGCACTAACTTCTAATGCAATATGCATCGAAGAGTTGCCTGTTAATATCACTTTAGCATTAACTTCGACTAAACTCCCCACATGAATTGGAGAGACAAAACGAATTCCACCAGCGTAGGCTGTCACACAATATCGGCTACTCCAACCAGCAGCACAAGCATATGCAGCTAAATCGATCCACTTCATTACGGCGCCACCATGCACTTTGCCACCAAAGTTGACATCTTGTGGCTCAGCTAGAAATCGTAAGGTTAATTCTCGTTGTCGTTTCGTCATATTTTCACTCTACACTTGACCAATCTAACTCAAACTACCACTTAGCTGACAATAGATGAAACAATTTTTGCCTTTTCAATAGTAGATTAGCGCATAACTAATGATATTCATGTTACGACTTATTCGTTAAAATAGTCTTGCAAAATAACTGCACCAACTTTGGAATATGGTAATACTCAATGAAGAAGCTGTTTTTTTCTACCCTTAAATACATAACGATTATTTTATTTTCCCTGTATTTTATCATCTGGTTGGCCTCACCAATGATCATTGGAAAAGTCGTACAACAGCAGTTATCTCCTTATCAATTATCACTCGCTGAACAATCACATTTTCGCTATAACCCCTTTATTTCTGCATTAACCATTGAAGATTTGGTTATCAATAAAAACCAACAGAAGATGTTGGCTGTGAGCAAGCTTTGTATTGAATTAAACTTATTACAGTTAATCTTCGATAAGCTATCTATCAAATCCTTTGAAATTAACGGCCTGTATACCATTATTGAATTGGTTAATAATCACTGGCAAGTGGCTGGCATTAGCTTAGCTAACAACAATGCACCTGATTCATCGCCATCAGATGAAGATAAAACGCCAATGCCTTATCAAGTGATCATGCCCAAGTTGGAATTATCACAAAGTGAAATACTAGTAGTTCACCCAAAGCAAAAACAGCTAATCGCAATAAATGCGTTAACCGTCAGCGATGTTAAAGCTAATAAAGACACACAAACCGCGACGGTCCAATTACAAGTCGCTATTGAACAATCACAATTAGCCACTGAAGCTAAATTTGTAGTCGTTGATAATAAAGTTCATATTAAAAATGCGTTATCCTTAGATGATTTTCAACTAGCTCAACTTCTGCCTTGGCTACCGGAAGAATTCAATGCTTTATCTGGTGCACTCAGCGTCACAGGACAACAAGAGCTAGACATTAACGATCAGAAAATCAATATTGTACTCACTGATACCCACCAATCACTTGAACAGTTGACACTAAATACTCAGGGGATTAATTTCACAGCGAGCCAACAAGCATTTACCAGCTCAACCCTTAACATTCACCTTCAGCCGGAAAAACCAGTGTTAATTGATGGCGAATTTAATGTAAAACTCACAGATACATTGATTAACAGACAAGATGAGCTCCAGCAAACATTAGCAGCAATTGCGCAAGTAGATACCGGTCTTGTTGCAATTAACACTGAAACATCAATTCAACAATTACACTTGCCAAAGTTAACAATCACCAACGCTGTGATAGCGAAAAATCAAGGTACGCAATTACCTGCGTTAACACAATTTGAGCAACTCACTGTCACTGATATCGCATTATCAGCGCTTGGGACAAAAATCAAAGAGATCAGCATTGCTGGCTTGGCCGCAGATATTTCTTTAGATAGCGAGAAGAAAGTCTCTAACTTACAACCATTTGAATCCTTATTAACCAATAAACCACAAAGTAACACTACTGAACAGCAACCTGTCGCAGCAACAAAAAAGGCAGTACCAGCATCAAACTATCCAATTAGCATTGAACGCTTCCAATTCGCTGATGACGCCAGTATTCACTTCACCGACAATAGTGTTGATCCTGCTTATGAACGAAGCTTCATCATCGAAAAACTATTATTGGGACCCATAGACACGCAACAACCGGATTTAGTCAGTAAATTTTCACTGGCGGGCAAAAGTAATCAATACGCAATTTTTGACTTTAATGGTTTTGGTAAGCCTTTACTACCAGAGCCTGAACTACAATTAACAGCTAATCTGAAGGAGTTAGATTTACCCAGCGTTTCCACCTACATCAAAGATGCCCTGAAGTATGAAATCAAAAGCGGTTTACTTAATTTAGCAATACAAGCTGAGCTCAAAGGTGAGCAACTAACGGGTGAAACCGACATTTTATTGCAAGGCATCGACCTAACGGCCGCCGATGACCACCAAGCAAACTCGCTCAGCGATAAAACAGCCATTCCATTTTCTGCTGCGATTGGCATGTTAAAAGACAGTGATGGCAACGTTGAATTGAATATTCCTTTATCTGGCAAAACCAGTGATCCTAGCTTTGGCACCTCTGGTATTTTTAGTTTACTCGTCAAACAAGCCACCATGATGGCGGCAAAAGAATATCTGATGACAACCTTCGTGCCCTACGCCAAAGTTGTCTCCGTTGCATTAGCGGCAGGTAATGAAATGCTTAAACTGCGCTTTAATGATCTCATTTTTGCGCCTAAACAAGTAACATTATCGGATGAACATCAGAGCTTCCTTGAACAATTTGCCGCATTAATGAAGGAGAAGGACACCACACAAATGACCATATGCGCGATTGCGGCTCCTCAAGATATTGATTTAGCTGCAGGTGATGAAGTTAATAATAAAGAAGATATCAAGCAACTACTCAAGCTGGCTCAAACACGATTAGACAATTTTAAACACCGTATGGTTAATGATTTTCAACTCAAGTCTTCACGCTTGTTATTGTGTACTCCTCAAATTGATTCAAGCAAAGGTGCTAAGCCTAGAATCACTTTTACTAGCAACTAACCAAGGAAACACGTTATGAAAATTTGGGTCGATGCGGATGCTTGTCCTGTCGTTATTAAAGAGATTCTGTTTCGTGCAGCCGAACGCACTCAAATAGAAACCTGCTTAGTAGCGAATCACGCTATGCGAATTCCGCCATCTAAGTATCTTAAGTTTATCCAAGTAAGTAGCGGTTTTGATGTTGCTGATAATGAAATTGTCAAACGTTGCCAAGCAAGTGATTTAGTGATCACCAGTGATATCCCACTAGCCGCCGAGATTGTAGAACAAGGCGCTACGGCATTAAACCCTCGGGGTGAGCTTTATACCATGAGCAATATCAGACAACGACTTAATATGCGCGATTTCATGGACACCTTACGTTCCAGCGGTGTTGAAACGGGTGGTGTTGCACCGATCAGCCAAGCTGACCGCCAAGCCTTTGCGAATAACTTAGACAAATGGCTAGCTAAAAATAACGCTAACTAACGCGTTTAGGCCTTTGGCTTTTTTGCTCGCTTAGGCTTAGATGTATTCACTTTTGTTTTTTTATCATAATTGACGTGCTTGGCATTCTTGCCTTTTGGCTTATGTCCCCTTGCATTTTCAGCAGAGCGTTGTCCATCTTTATGCTCGGGTTTTTCTTGCTTGGGCTTTTTTGGTTTCTTTTTCTTAAGTGGACGAATGTCTCTCGAAGGAGGTAATTCATTAATAGGCTCGAACCCCGGCTCAAGTTTACGCTCAATATGTTGCTGTATTACATACTCAATATCTTGTAATTGTTTATGCTCATCAGCACATACCAAAGAAATTGCATGACCTGTTGCCCCTGCTCTGCCGGTACGACCAATCCGATGTACATAATCTTCCGACACATTCGGTAGTTCAAAATTAACCACTTGTGGCAGCTGATCTATATCCAAACCACGTGCAGCAATATCTGTTGCGACTAACACTCTGATATCACCAGATTTAAAATTTGCTAATGCTTTTGTTCTGGCTCCTTGGCTTTTATTACCATGAATAGCAGCACTATTAATTCCTTGGCTTTCGAGATCTCGAGTTAACCGATTAGCGCCGTGTTTAGTTTTAGTAAAAACCAGTACCTGCTGCCAGTTATTTTCCTCAATCAAAAAACTCAGCAATTTCGGCTTCACTTTTTTATCCGTTGGTATTACCACCTGCTCAATAGTTCTCGCTGTAGAATTTTCAGGGTTGACTGAAATTTCAACGGGTTGGTTAACCAAGCCTTTCGCCAATTCACGGATTTCAGGTGAAAAAGTTGCGGAAAACAACAGGTTTTGTCTCTGTTTGGGTAATAAGGCAATAATCTTTTTAATATCTCGGATAAAGCCCATGTCTAGCATTCTATCAGCTTCATCCAATACTAGAATTTCAAGCTGAGAAAACTTAATCGCATTTTGATTATATAAATCTAATAATCGACCCGGTGTCGCAATTAAAATGTCTATTCCTTTGCGTAGCTTCATCATTTGAGGATTTATTTTAACCCCACCAAAGACAACGGCTGACGACAAGGATAAACCACTAGAATAGTCAGCAACACTGGCTGCTACCTGCGCGGCAAGTTCTCTAGTTGGTGTCAAAACTAACGCTCGCACATGATTGGCTTTAGCCCTTTGTCCTTTCGACAATAACTGCAACATAGGTAACGTAAAACCTGCGGTTTTTCCTGTACCTGTTTGTGCTGCAGCCATCACATCTTTCCCAGATAAAATAGCGGGTATTGCTTGTGCTTGAATAGCTGACGGCGTGGTATAACCTTTAGTATCGATCGCACGCAGGATAGGCTTAGATAATGCTAACGAGGAAAAACTCATGATATGGCTCTTTATTAATGTGGACGAGCTGAACTACAGCGGCGCTGAAGCATACAGTATCGCCACCAGTTTAGCAATATATCGTCATTTTCATCCCATGCGCACAATAAGAAAGCGACCCCCTCTAGACAAGTTGTGAAAATTCCGCTAAAAGCAACTATAGCATGATCAAATAAAGGGAATTCATGAGCCAGATTGATTATGGAAACAAACGTTTCCTTATTGTTGATAATATTAAACAATCAAGCGATACGCTTAAAATATTCGCGTACAGTTTAGGCGCATTAAGTGTTCATACAAGCAGCCATGCTGCTGATATTCTACAATTATGCGAATACAATGAGTTTGATGTTATTTTAATGGGCTATGATTTAGGACCCCGAAAAAAGAATGGTCAACAAATATTAGAAGAGCTCAGATCCAAAGGCAAAATTTCACGCAAATGTATCATCATCATGATCACTGCAGAAGTCTCACAAGCTATGGTATTAGCCGCATTAGAACACAAACCAGATGAATACTTAACCAAGCCATATACCCTTAAAGATCTCAGTGTTCGGCTTAGTCGTTGCTTCGAAAAGAAACAAGTAATGGCTGACATCTATCAAGCAATGGACAGCAATAACCGGCAGCTTGTCATTCAATTATGCAATCAATTAATCAAGCAAAACTCACCGTTTAGAAATGAATGTCTAGGTATCAGAGCTCGGCAACACTTTGAATTGGGTGAATTTAAGCAAGCACAAAAAATTTATATGGCATATATAGGCACACCAAATTGTCAGTGGGCCGCTATTGGTATGGGCAAAGTTGAATTAGTAAATAATAACTACCCTATAGCTGAAAAATACTTTGAGGCCGTTATTGATAACAACCCACTGTATTTATCTGCCTATGATTGGCTTGCTAAAACTTATGAGCTCGATAATAAGTTTGATAAGGCAGAAGAAGTGCTAGAGAAAGCATTAATGGTATCACCAAGATCGGTAACACGTTTGAGAAAATATGCTGATCTCTGCCTTAACAATAACCGATTAGACAAAGCTACTAAAGCCTTGTCTAAAACTAATGAGTTAGCTTATCACTCTATTCACAAACATCCCGAAAATGCGATACAGTTTGCCGAAGCTGTCATAGAAAATCACAACAATTTAAGTCAGTTTGAGTTAAGAAAGCTCAATAATAAAGCCTGTGAATTACTGACAAAAATGACCAAAGACTTCCCTAGTGATGAAATTAAGCTACTCGCACAATTTTTTACCGCACGTTTACATGGCTGTACAAACAATAAGGTTGCCAGTCAATCCACACTAAAAGAAGCAGAAAGATTACTAAATAGTCATAAACAACAATTATCTCCTGAACACACCTACAAAATCGCCCGTTGTTTGATTGGTTTACACAGGAGAAAACAAGCGAATGATTTATTACAACAATTGGCGCAAGAAAATCCCGACAATATGGAAATATTATCAGAAGTTGTCGCCTTATCTGACAAAGCGGTTACCGAACAAGACAAATTAGCAGCACAGAACGCTTTAGAAACGGGGATAAAACTCTACAAGGCCAATCAATATACCTTAGCCATCGATAAACTTAATCAAGCGCTATACCACTTTCCGAATCACATCGGGATAAAACTTAATTTGCTGCAAGTTTTATTGGTATCTTATGAAGTAAACCCGAGCCGCGTTGATGACTTTAAACAAGCAAAAGTGTTAATGAAGCAGTTGAAAGATCTTTCTCCAACCAGTGAATCCTATAAACGATTCAATAAATTACGCAGTAAATACCAACAACTGCTCACTTTCTCCTCACACCAAACACCTAAATAACATTATTTAATAGCAGAAACAAAAAAGCCTGCAAATGCAGGCTATTAAATGATGGTGGAGGGAGGTGGATTCGAACCACCGAAGGCGGAGCCGTCAGATTTACAGTCTGATCCCTTTGGCCACTCGGGAACCCCTCCAGAAGAAAAAGCCCGACATTAAGTCAGGCTATATCTTTAATAGGTGCTTAGCAATGACCTACTCTCACATGGGAACTCCCACACTA